>NZ_CP015749.1:0-2515420 GCF_001742145.1 Pectobacterium parmentieri
GAGGATATTTACGCCGGCCTTCGCTTACGGCCACCCGCTTTGTAGCCGATCCGTTTGGCTCCGGCGATGTCATCTACCGCAGCGGGGATGTCATGCGTTGGCGTAGCGATGGTCTGCTCACCTTTATTGGACGGGTGGATCATCAGATTAAGGTACGGGGATTCCGTGTCGAGTTGGGCGAAATAGAAAATGCGCTGGTTGCGTTGCCTGAGGTCAGTACTGCGGTGGTGATTGCTGAACCTTTAGGCGCGACGAACCGGCTGATTGGCTACTGCTCAGTACCGGATGGGTCGCTACGTGAAAGCCCAGATATTTCGACGCGTTTATTGACTTCGTTGGCAGCGCAACTGCCGGATTATATGGTGCCTGCTCTGTTGGTGGTCATGGCGGAGTTACCGTTGACGGTCAATGGGAAAATTGACCGTCAGGCGCTGCCAGATCCCCAGTGCGGTGTCATGCGAATGGGTCGTGAACCGGAAAGTGAGCAAGAGAAACAGATTTGTCAGTCGATAGCCGCATTATTGAGAGTGGAGCAGGTCTGGGCAGACGATGATTTCTTTGTGCTGGGTGGCGACAGTATTTCAGCGATGGGGCTGGGTACGCGAATGCGCCAACACGGTTGGCTGCTGCGACCGCGTGAAATTTTCTCTCAGCGAACGCCAGCCAATATGGCGCTGGCGATGCAGCCGATGACACTCTCTGCGCCGTCGCGGCATCGGCAGGATCGACAGGGGCCGATTGATGGCGTGCCCATCCTACACTGGTTCGCTCACACCCACGGGATCAATCGACGTTTCGCACATGGTGTCTTGTTACGTGTGCCGCCGGCCCTGCGTGTGGAGCAGGTGGAGCAGGCGTTGTCTCTGTTGGTCAAGGCTCATCCGGCACTGGCGGCATTTACCCGCGATCGACAGTTAGTCGTCGGTGAACCGTTGCCCCATGCCACGGAAGCCTACTGTGACGACTGTTTGCTGGGTGAGAACGATAGCGTCGAACATCGCGCAGAGCAGGCGTTTGATGCGGCGGTGGCGCATCTGGATCCTTCTGCGGGCAGAATGGTGCGTGCTACGCTGCTGCGCCACCCGCAGCGCCATGCTGTAGGGCTGGTTTTGGCGTTACATCATCTGGTGGTTGATGGTGTTTCATGGCGTGTGCTGCTGGCAGAATTCCAGTCTGTCGCCGACGCGTTGATAAAGGGTGATATTCCTCAGTTGGCAGCAGAAGAGTATACGCTGCATGCGTGGTCGGACACGTTACTGGCGCAGTGTGCGGCGCGGCGGGCGGAACGGCCATTTTGGCAGCGTATGCTGCAATCCCCGGTTCCTCGTTTGGGGGCAAGGGTGTTGAACCCCGCCAGCGATCGTCAGCATCAACGGCGTGAAATGCGCCTCCTGCTCGACGCCCGTCAAACTGATGCACTGATTGCCAGATTACCGCAGCGTTATCGCGCCGAGACGGAAGAAATATTGCTGAGTGCGTTAATGCTTGCTGGTTCGCGGTGTTATGACGTCACGCAATGGCGTTTATCTCTGGAGTCACATGGCCGTGCCGATCTGAACGATGGTAGCGATCTGACGCGTACTGTCGGCTGGTTGACGGCGGAGTATCCGGTGAACATTGGCTGGATACCTGATGCGACCCCCGCTGTTCTACAGGCCGTCCGCGCGGTGAAACAGGTGTTGCGCAGCGTTCCCGACCGTGGGATTGGCTATGGCATATTGCGCTATCTGGATGCCGATAGCCGCCTCGAACTGGCCGCGTTGGAACAACAACATGCGCCTGAGATCTTGTTTAACTATCTGGGGCGTTTTACGGCGGGAGATGACGAATGGGCATTGATGCGCACTTCACACCGTTTCCGTGATGCGTTTGCTGTCGCGCTGGATGATGATATGCCGCTTTGCCATGCGCTTGAGATCAACATTTTTTGCGATGAACAGGCGTCAGCCCCGCGATTGGCGATCAACTGGGGATGGGCCGACGGGATTTTTGACGCGCAGGCCATCACCGCGTTGCATCAGGGATTCGTTCAGGCAGTGGACGACCTGATGGCGTTTGCCGCTCTCGAACCGCAGCGTGCGGAAGAGACATTGGTCGCGGCGGATGTCGGGCTTGAGGGCGTGAGCGATGACACGCTGGCGCAACTTAGCCAGCATTATGGCGCACTGGCAGATATTCTGCCGCTGTTGCCGCTCCAGCAGGGACTACTGTTTCATGCGGAACTGGCGTCAAACCGGGGGAGCTACAATTCACTGACGCGCCTTTCGTTACGCGGTTCGCTTGATGTGGCGCAGCTTAGCCAAGCCCTTGAATGCGTCGTCCGTCAGCACCCTCAGTTGGCTGCCCGGTTCGATACGCGTCACGCGCCCTTGCCGTTACAGATCGTGCCTCAGCTTGACGACAACACGATCTATTGGCCCTTGGACGTGCATACGCTGCCAGCGCTGTCGGAATCACAGACGATGGATGCGCTGCTGGCGTTGGAGCATGATGAGTTGGCGCGCGATCTTTTCCATCAACCGGCTTCCATGCTGCATGCTGTACTGGTGCGGCATGACGATGCATCGCGCTGTACGCTGTTTCTTAACGCCCATCACCTGATCGTGGACGGCTGGTCTACCCCGGTGCTGCTACGCGACCTGTTCACCGTGTTACATGGCGGGCCTGCGGCGTTGGTGCCCCTGCGTTCTCGCTATGTGGATATTGTGCGTCAACTGGTGCGACGTGATGCCACACTTTCCCGTCAGCGGTGGCAGCACGTTCTGGACGGTGTGCGTCCAACGGTACTGTTTGATGAAACATCACAACACGGAGCGGTGCATGAGTGCGATATACGGGTCCCGCCCGAACTTGAGCAAGGCATCATGCGTTTGTGCCGTCAACACGGGATAACGCTCAATACGGTGATGCAAGGTATCTGGGGCGTGTTGCTGAGTGCTTATAGCGGGTTTGACGACGTGGTATTCGGATCGCCAGTGTCTGGACGTTTCGGACAGCTCAATGATATCGACAGGCATGTCGGCCTCTTCAGTAACACACTGCCGGTACGGATTAAGTTTGATCCTGCCCAGCCGCTGTTAACCCAGCTCATACAATTGCAGGCGCAGCAGATCCTGCTTATTGAACATGACGATCTGGGGTTAGGGGAGATTCAGCAGCTTGCGGGCATCGGCACCCTGTTTGATACGCTGCTGGTGGTAGAAAATTATCCTGATAGTCATGCGCTGAGTGAGGCGACTGACGCGCTCCGCTGTGAGCGTATCAGTAACCGTGGTTATACCCACTATCCCTTGACGCTGCTGGTGTTGCCCGGCGAATGTTTGCGTCTGTTGCTGGAGTATCGTGAAGGCGTGCCGCAGCCACAATGCCTGGTGCAACGGCTGATGTTACTGCTGGAACAGTTGGTGACATTACCGGAGGCTCCGCTTTGTGCCTGGACACTCCAAACCCCGCAAGAGCAGGCGTTACTGACGCGCATCAATCAGACCGACCATCCGGTTCCCTCTGGCACGTTGCATGAAGCCGTTGACGCGCAGGCACGACGCACGCCGGAAAGTGTGGCGCTGGTGGATGATATGCATCGTCTTACCTACCGTCAGGTCAGGAGCCAAACGCGCCTGCTGGCGGCGCAGTTGGTCGCGGCCGGAGTGCGGCCCGGTGATATTGTCGCCGTAGCGTTGCCACGCTCGGTGCGCCTCAGCCTGGCGCTGATGGCTATTTTGGAAGTGGGCGCGGCGTGGTTACCGTTGGACACAGGGTATCCAGACGACCGGTTGGCATTGATGGTGGACGATGCCGCACCGCGCCTGATCATCACCGCCTCCGTACTGCAATCGCGCTTTGCGCCTCTGGCCGACGTTTTACTGTTGGATTCGCTGATCGATGAGCATCAACCGCTGCTGACTGAGCTCATTGAGGTTTCCCCTCAGCAGGCGGCCTATGTCATTTATACCTCGGGTTCCACCGGTAGACCGAAGGGCGTGGTGGTGAGCCATCAGGCGATTGTGAATCGTCTGTGGTGGATGCAGGCGAGTTATATGCTGTCCTGCGACGATGTGGTGCTACAGAAAACGCCGTGCAGTTTTGATGTGTCAGTATGGGAATTCTTCTGGCCGCTGATGACAGGTGCCTGTCTGGTGATGGCTCCGCCGGAATCGCATCGCGATCCCGATGCGCTGGTACAATTGATTAACGATTATTCCGTCACCACGCTGCATTTTGTGCCTTCCATGCTGGCTGCCTGGGTGAACGCGTTGGAGAATCGACCACGAGAGCATATCGGCTGTACCAGCCTGCGACGGGTGTTTTGTAGCGGTGAAGCGCTGTCGCGCGATTTGGCACTGAGCTATCAGGCTTTGCTGCCCGCACCATTACATAACCTGTACGGCCCAACGGAGGCGGCGGTGGATGTCACTTATCAGCCCGCCTCGGGGGCGGCGCTTGCGAACTGTCGGACCGCAGGCGTGCCTATCGGTCTGCCGGTATGGAATACCCAGTTGCGTATTCTTGATAGCTATCTCCGTCCTGTACCGGTTGGTGTTGCCGGTGATCTCTATCTATGCGGGGTACAACTGGCCGAAGGATATTTACGCCGCCCTGACTTGACGGCCAGCCGTTTTGTCGCCGATCCGTTCGCGCACGGCGAGCGGATGTATCACACCGGGGATATTGCCCGATGGCAGGAAGAGGGAATGGTCGAATATCTGGGACGCAGTGACGATCAATTGAAGATCCGTGGGCAGCGGATCGAACTTGGTGAGATTGAACAGGCATTATCCGGCCTGCCCGGTGTTGCCCAAGCGGTGGTGTGTGCGCGTGATTTGGGGACGAGCGGCAGCGGCACGCCGCGAGGTGCCGATGCCCGACAACTGGTGGCATGGGTCATCGTAGAGGATGGCGTAGCACAGGAATCTGACATTTTGCATCAGGCGCTGGCTCAGTGCTTACCTGCTCATATGTTACCGGTCAGCTATGTGTTCATGACACGTTTCCCGCTGAGTGCTAACGGTAAGCTGGACAGAAAAGCCTTACCTGCCCCCGTCAGGGATCAACAAGGGCGCTTACCCGAATCCGAAACGGAGCGGTTATTGGCCGCGTGTTTCTCTGCCCTGTTGGGACGGGACACCGTTTATGCGGATGATGACTTTTTCGCGTTGGGGGGGCATTCGCTACTGGCGATGCGTCTGGCAGCAGATATTCGTCAACATCGGCAGCCTGCGCTGACGGTCGGGCAAATTATGGCGTCTCGCAGCGTAGAGAAAATGGCCGCGCTGCTGGATGGCTCGGGCGAAATTGACCGCGAGATCGGCAGTGGTACGGGAGAGATACTGCCGCTGCGCAGTGGCCGTGGTCCCGCCCTGTTTTGCCTGCATCCGGCATCTGGGTTTGCCTGGCAATACACGGGGCTGCTGCGCTATCTGAAAGGTGATTATCCGATTGTCGGGTTGCAGTCGCCGCGTCCTCAGGGGACGATCGCCAGTTGTGCCACGCTGGATGATATGTGCGAACGGCATCTGGTATCGATTCGCTGTTTGCAACCGCAGGGGCCGTACTACCTGCTGGGGTATTCATTGGGTGGAACGATCGCGCAGGGGATCGCTGCCCGGTTGCAGGCGGCGGGCGAATGTGTGGAGTTTCTCGGATTACTGGATACCTATCCGCCTGAAGGGCAGGACTGGACGGGGCCCAGTGAGGAAGAGGCGCGACAGGAAGTCGCGCGTGAACAGGCGTCGTTTATGAGCGCAGCGGAAGACGAAACCGATCCGCAGGTGCGCGCGGAGAAGGCTGCGATGTTTAACGATATCGTCGCCAACTACCGTGATGCAGTGCGTTTGTTGTCTGCGGCGCAGACGTGTTCTTATCATGGCGAAGCGACACTGTTTGTGGCAACGCGCACGCTGCCAGAGGGGATGGACGTACAGGCTGTTTGGGCACCTTACGTCCGTTCACTCAACGTGCATCCGTTGCCTTACGAACATGCGGATATTATTTCGCCTGCTTCGCTGGAAACGCTGGGGCCACTACTGCAACGGTTGCTGACGTCACTCGATTGACGGTGGTCTGGCGGTCGTCACTTCTGCTATGCGGTGGTGACGACCGCAGGGCACGATGAGTGGCGTGTGTGAAACCGGATCGTCGATAATCAGGCTCGTCATGCCGAATACCTGTTCGATCAGGTCGGCATTGACGATATCGGCAGGCTTTCCTTCTGCCATGATGCGTCCGGCCTGCATCACAATCAAATGGTCGGCATAGCGGCAGGCCTGATTCAGATCGTGCAGCACGGCCACCAGCGTGCGCCCATGCTGATGCCGCAGTGTATAGAACAGATCGAGCAGGTCTATCTGATGCGCGATGTCCAGCCAGGTTGTCGGTTCATCCAGCAGAAGAAGCGGGGTTTGTTGCGCCAAAACCATCGCGATCCAGACCCGCTGGCGCTGTCCACCAGAGAGCTCGTCAACGTGGCGTTCTGCCAACTCGCTAATATTCGTCGCCGCCATCGCCTCTTCCAGAACTTTTTGATCGGTCTGGTTCCAGGTGTGTAACAGGCGCTGATGCGGATAGCGCCCGCGCGATACCAGTTCGGCCACCGTGATGTTGTCCGGAACGACGGCATGCTGCGGTAGTAAGCCAATTTGTCTGGCTAACGCTTTAGTGGGCAGATGATGGATATTATTGCCGTCTAAAATCACTTCCCCTGCTGACGGTTTCAGTAATCGGCACAGCGCGCGCAGCAGCGTCGATTTTCCACACGCGTTGGGCCCGACGATCACGCTGAATTGGTTATCTGGAATTGACAGACTCAGATGTTCCGCAATGATTTTTTTGTCATAGGCGAGGGTTAGGTGGTTAGCATGTAAGAGGTGTGTCATAGGCGTTTTACTCTTTCATATATGGCGGTTAACGCCGCGCTTCACGGATAAGCAGCCAAATCAGGTAAATCCCGCCGATACTCACGGTTACGGCTCCTACCGGAAGTTGGATAGTAGCAAAGGCATGCTGGGCGATGATATCGGCTGATAGCAGCAACACGGCCCCGATCGTGCCAGCGGAAAAGAGTGGTGTTGCGCTGGCACGAGTGAGTCGTCGGGCGATCTGTGGGGCGGCTAAGGCGATAAAAGAAATCGGGCCGGCGACGGCAGTGACCACCGCTGTGAGCAGAATACCGAATAGCATCAGCCATAATCGGCTGGCTTCGGCGTTAACACCCAGCGATCTGGCACTGTCATCCCCCATTTCTAACAGTTTCAGGCGCGTGCGTAGCAACAGTGTACCGATAATAGTCAGGGGGATCAGGATGATGGCCGGTTGTACTTTCATCCATGTCACGCCGTTCAATGAGCCGGTTCCCCAGAGCGCGGCCGTCATCGCATTTTCCAGTGAACCTGTGACAATAAGCCAGGTATTGAAGGCCGATAGCATGGCACTGATGGCGATCCCGATAAGGATTAAGCGGAACCCGGTGATCCCTTTGCGCCAGATGAGCAGATAAACCAGGGCTGCGGTGGCAATGCCGCCCAACATCGCACCGCTCGCGATTTCATACCCATTACCTTGTAATAAGATGATCACGATGAGTGCGCCGGTGTAGGCACCGGTATTGAAGCCGATGATATCCGGGCTACCTAACGGGTTACGGCTGATAGACTGAAATATTGCACCGCTGACGCCCAATCCTGCGCCCAACAGCAGCGCGGAGAGCGCACGCGGCGCGCGCCATTCGGTGATGACGGTAGCGCCGACAGACGGAGAACCCATAAATATGCGCCATATATCAAGCGGTGGGAGTTGGAGTGCGCCGAGACTGACAGCCAGTGCGAACAACAGCAGGCATAACAGCAGCAGCAGGCTGTTAATGAGAACGATGTGGCGTGGGAGTTGGCTGTAGACGGCCCGGCGATGACGTGCGTAATGGCTCATCGCTCGTTTCCTACTATGTTGTGGCGGCGAACCAGCCAAATCAGTACGGGTGCGCCGATAAATGCGGTTATGATCGAAACGCGCAGTTCACTCGGTGCCAGTAGACGGGCGAGAATATCGGCGCACAATAACAGCACTGGAGCGAGCAGCATCGAATAAAGTACGATCCAGCGCTGGTCTGGTCCTGCCCACCAGCGGGCGATATGCGGGATCATCAAGCCAACAAAACCGATAGGCCCCACCAGCGCGGTTGCCGAACCGCACATCAGCATGATGGCGATCACGGCGACGGAACGGATCAATATGGTGCGGGTGCCGAGTGCGGTAGCGATGTCGTCACCCATGCTTAATGCATTGAGCGCACGGGCGATGATTAACGCTAATCCGCCTCCCAGCAACACAATGGGGGCGACCAGTGTAATGTTATGCAGGGAACGAATATCCAGCGTACCCGCCTCCCACATGCGCATTTGGTCAAATGCATCGGGATTCAGTAGCGAAACTGAAGACGTTATGCCAGTGAGAACGGCGCTGAGGGCGACACCGGTCAACGTTAAGCGAATGGGATTAACGCGCCCACCGCTGAGCGAGCCGATAACCCATACCACCACGCTGGTCACCAAAACGCCGAGCCAGGCAAATCCAAGCCAGGAAGCCATGTCGGTGATGCCGAACCAAATGATGCCCATAACAATGGCGAAACTGGCACCCGCGTTGACGCCAAGAATACCTGGGTCGGCGAGGGGATTACGGGTCAGCGCTTGTATGAGCGCACCGGAACCGCCAAGCGCGATCCCGGCAATGATGCCTGCCAGCGTGCGCGGTAAACGGGCGTCGAGAATAATAATACTGTCTGCGTTGTGGAGTTGGCCTGTCAGGCTCATCCACACGGCTTCCGGTGCAATGGATTTTGCACCCAGCATTAGGCTGGCAATGGCACCGAGCGTGATGAGCAGTAAACATAGTGTGACACCACGCCAGCGTCGAATATCAACCCTGCGAGGATCGTATGATGTGCGATTCGCTACGCTGGAAGGATAAACGGGCATCCTCAATGCGACTCCCTTCTGAGTAAATGAGTGTGATAATGACTATCATTAGCATTGTCTTTTTACTATGGTAGCATGTCCTTCCTTGTAAATACATTGACCTACAGCGGAGTAACCGTGAACTTGTCGCTGGATGAGGGGCGGTTTCATTCACGCTGGAATGGCTTTCATGCGGGAAATCTATGGCCAAATCCTCCGTTTTTCTTGACTTCAGTCTGTTGAAAACCAACGCGAATTTTCGCGCGATTTTTATTGCTCGAATGCTGTCTGTTTTCGCACTGGGTATGCTGTCCGTTGGTGTACCGATTCAGGTACAGGCAATGACAGGCTCGACCTTTCAGGTGGGGATGGCCGTGGCGCTTGACGGTGTTGGGATGTTTATTGGTCTGATCCTGGGCGGTGTACTGGCTGACCGTTTCGATCGCCGTAAACTGATTCTATTTGCGCGTGGCACCTGTGGTCTGGGGTTTGTCGCACTCAGCATTAACGGTTTTTCTGATACGCCGTCGTTGCTTGCGCTCTATGTGCTTGCGGCATGGGATGGTTTTTTTGGTGCGCTGGGGATGACGGCGTTAATGGCGGTTATTCCGATTTTGGTCGGGCGAGAACATTTGCCCGCAGCGGGTGCATTGAGCATGTTAACCGTCCGTTTGGGCGCGATCCTCTCACCCGCACTGGGCGGAGTGATCATCGTCGCGGGCGGCGTCGGTTGGAATTTTGCTATTGCTGCTATTGGAACGCTGGCTACCCTGATCCCGTTGATGCGTTTGCCGTCGTTACGCCCTGCAACGAGTGAGCCGGAACCGCCGCTGCGTGCCTTAATCGGTGGGGTAAGGTTTGTATGTTCGCATCATGTTGTCGGGTGGGTGGTGCTGATCGGCATGTTAGTCAGCGTTATCGGTGCGATGCGCATCCTTTTCCCTACGTTAGCGAATGACGTTTACCATGCGGGGCCGTCGGCGGTCGGGCTGATGTTTTCCGCCGTGCCGCTGGGCGCGATGCTTGGGGCGTTTACCAGCGGATGGGTATCTGGTGTGGCGCGCCCTGGTTTGATCCTACTGCTGTGTGCCTGCGGAGCGTTCTTATCGGTGGCGTCGCTAGGGCTGGTGGGGCATCTCGTCCCCGCACTGTTGGCGTTGGTATGTTATGGCTATTTACAGGCGATTACCGGGCTATTGCAATTTACCTTAATTCAGACTCACACGCCGGATCCTCTCCTTGGGCGGGTGAATAGTCTGGTGACGGCGCAGGATGTGACGGGGGATTCGGTGGGAGCATTGGGGCTTGGTCTTATGGGAAGGATATTCGCCCCAGCAATGAGCATTCTGATGTTTGGGGGGATTGCGGGACTCGTGATTCTACTGGCTCTGCTCGTGCGGCCACTGCGGCAATGCACCTTTGGTGAGCCAGATGCTGTCACTCAGTCCGATGAGACAGAGGATAAACCCGCCACCTCAGCGTGATACACGAACGGTGTGTCGCTGCGGCCAACCGCTGTTGGCCGCTAACTGAACGCGGTTACGGTTTACGGAAATGTCGTTCGATATTATCAAGCATATTGCTTGCGCTGTAATAATCCAGACGGAACGTATCAGGCCCCATCGCCCATGCCTGCTGTTGCATGACCGGTTCCAGATAGCGGAGGAAGGGGTTGGCAAGCATCTTTTTAACCACGTTTTCATCAGCCGAAAATAGCAGTAATGAGCGACCGGTTAGGCTATCTGCCATATTTTCACCGGAAACTTGCACGATATCCTGCCGCTTGCCCTGAGACGTTTCCGTTTTAAGCCAGGCTGGCGGCGTTGCAAGTTGAAAGCCCAGTTCATGTAGCAATTGCCCCTGTGCGGAGGCATCTGTCCAGAGGTTAACACCGCGCCCATCCTCATAATAAACCAGTGCGGACACCGGCTGAGGAGGTAGCTGGATCGCGTTTTTGACTGCGTTTACCCGTTGTTCAAAACGGGTGATAACCGCGAGTGCATCGGCTTCGTGCCCCGTAACCTGACTGAGTTGTTGCGCAAGTTCCTGCCAGCTTTTATCGCCGTAATCAATCACCAACGTTGGCGCAATCACTGACAGTTGTTCATAGAGCTTCAGCGCTGAATCTCCCCCTGTTGCGGCAATCACAATCAGGTCGGGGGCGGCAGCAGCGATGGCCTCCGCGTTAGGCTCGGTAATATACAGCGGCTTAACGCCTCGCTCCTCAGCTAACTGACTCCACTGAGAAAAAAAGCCTTTGCTATCGGCAACGGCGCTGCGTGGGCTGGTGGCACCGGAAGCAATCAGCGGCGCATTAATCGCCAGCAGCGTACCGCTGATCGTCACGCTGGTTGAGACGATGCGCAGTGGTGGCTGTTGCAACGTTAAAGGTCCTTTGAGCGTCTGGAACGTCCGAGGCCAGCCTTCATGATGAGCGGGGGAGGCTGGCATGCGCTCGGTTTTTTCCTCGCTGTCACAGCCGCTGAGAAAAATGCTGAAAACAATCGCCAGGATGGCATAAATACGCCGTTGAATGGTTTTGTGCATCGCAGTCTGTTTTCCTGAAGCGTAAGAAATGAGTCGGCATCTGGTCGTGTTACGGGCAATCACGTTATCATATCTCGCCATACGTCGCGGTTCCTGTGTAAAAATAATCTCGCGTTTTGCCAGTGGTCACGGTGAGAGAGCAATTGGAGCACTAGACTGAATATAAGAAACATCACAGTGAGGATGACATCATGGACTATGAATTTTTGCGGGATGTGACGGGCCAGGTCATCGTTCGTATGTCGATGGGACATGAAGCGATTGGGCACTGGTTCAATGAGGAAGTGAAAGGCCAACTGACGGTACTGACTGACGTCGAAGAGGCCGCGCGTTCCGTTGCTGGCAGTGAACGGCAGTGGCGGCGCGTGGGTCACGAATACACGCTATTGCTGGATGAAGAAGAAGTAATGGTTCAGGCAAATCAATTGTCTTTCACCACGGATGAACTGGAAGAAGGCATGAGTTATTACGATGAAGAGAGCCTGTCTTTATGCGGTCTTGACGACTTTTTAACATTGGTGGAAAAGTACCGCGAGTTCGTCCTGCACTGATCGTGGCAGGCATACGATCGTGTTGTCACACCCGTATTTTGGCAACACCACCCGTCAGACGCGTGGTGTTTCCCATCAATTAGCCCGTGCGGTATAAAGCCCTTTCCCCCTTCCCACCCCCTTACGTCTATCGTTTTATCCTTTCCTGTTTCTCTGGTGAGAGGGATGAGGTGAGACGATGTTTTTTGTTAACGAACTGCAACAAGATAAAACGGTCAAATACACACATTCGGTCATCTTCGGTCATTCTAATGGGCCGTCACTATTTTTTTATTTTTTTTGATAGCGGTAAAAGGATGACGCATAACGACTTTAAATGGGATGTCTATCACAATAAATAATGATGTTTTTTTGTTATTTCATTTTTTATTTGATTGTTGTCACTTAATTAAAACTGCCAATTTTACCCCTTGGTACTCTCGCGCAGTGCACATTTTTCACTCTCTCTATCCATTACTTTATTAACACCGGAGGTCATCATGCTACCGATTGAACGCCAGCGGCGAATAATGGAAATATTAACCCTAAATAGCCGAGTGCTGGTGGCGGAATTAGTCAGTTTATTACAAGTTTCTCAGGAAACCATTCGCCGTGATTTATCCAGTTTGGAAAAAAAAGGCATGTTACTGCGGAGTCACGGTGGTGCGGTATTAGCGCAAAAGCACCAAGGGAAAATAATAAATAATATAAATAAAAATAATGAGTATGAATTAACTTTTCACCAGCGCACGAATGAAAATATTTCGCAAAAAATGCAGATAGCCAAACGTGCGCTGGATTTTATTAGCGTGGGGGACTGTTTATTACTCGACAGCAGTACCACATGCTGGTTTCTCGCTCGACAATTACCCGATATAGAATTAACGGTAATAACCAATTCACTACGAACGGTACAGACATTGGCACCGAAAGGGCATATTCGCACGATCTGTCTGGGAGGGGAATATTCCGATCGTGATGAGGATTTTAATGGTGTAGTGGCAGAACAGCCGTTAAAAGAGTTTTTGATTAATAAAATTTTCTTTTCCTGTAGCAGTTTGGGTAATGACGGTTATTTACGTGAAGGGAATGAAAATAAAGCACACCTGAAACAGCAGATGTTATTAGCTTCAGAAAGGAAATATTTGCTGATGGATGCGAGTAAGTTTTTGCATCCTTCCTTTGCACGTATTTGCCATTACCGCGATGTGGATTTTCTTATTACCGACAAGTTGGAAGACAAAGATCTAACACAGGAATTGGCCTGGAACGGCGTCAATATTATTGATTGTTCGCAACGTCCCCAGTCCATGCAGTTAATTAATAACTAACGAGATCATCACCCTGGAGAGATTATGAAAAGAACATTCCTCGCCTGTACCCTCCTTGCCTTATTAAGTTCCGCTCACGCCGATGCTGCCGAGAAATTGCGTATGGGCGTCGTCGTCAAAATTGGTGGTATTCCCTGGTTTAACGCCATGGAAGCAGGCATCAAAAGCGAAGCGGCCAAACTCGGTATTGATGCCTGGCAGGTTGGCCCTACTGCGGCAGACCCTGCTCTACAGGTTCGCGCGATTGAAGACTTGATCGCACAGAAAGTGGACATCATTGGCGTTGTGCCGAATGACCCGAAAGTGCTGGAGCCAGTGCTCAAACGTGCGCAAGAAGCGGGTATTAAAGTCCTGGTGCATGAATCCCCCGGCCAGAAATATGCAGACTGGGACTTTGAGCTGGTGGATGCGCCGACCCACGGTATTAACCATATGAAAGCCCTGGCGGCATGCATGAAAGAGGAAGGCAAATACGCCATGTATGTGGGGAGCCTGACGGTGCCTCTACATCAGGAATGGACCGATGCCGCGCTGGAATATCAAAAAACGCACTACCCAAAAATGCAGTTGGTAACCGATAAGTTTGGCGTGGGGGAATCGCTGGATGGGTCTATCCGTACCAGTAACGAACTGATGTCTAAATACCCTGACCTTAAAGGCATCATGGCCTTTGGTTCACAAGGGCCGATTGGGGCGGGGCGTGCGGTGATGAACCGTAATAAAACCGATCAGATCTGTGTGATTGGGGCGTTTAGCCCAGGGCAGGGTGCCACGCTGGTAAACCGGGGCGCTATCAAAGGCGGCTATATCTGGAATCCGAAAACGGCGGGTGAGGTGTTTGTTCGGCTGGCCGACATGATGCAGAAGAACCAGCCGATTACGGACGGTATGACGATTGAAGGATTAGGTAAGGTCAATGTGGATGCGCAGGCACGTACCATTCTTGGCAACAACACCGAAAGCCTTGATAAAGCCAATCTGCCAAAACTGATCGAAATGGGGCTGTAGACCAATGACGACGCTGACCGAACCACAGACATTGATTGCGCTCGACTCTGTCTCCAAGACGTTTGGCGGCAATCGCGCGTTGCACGAAGTCGATCTGTCATTGGCTGTCGGGGAGGTTCACTGCCTTGCAGGTACCAATGGCTGCGGAAAAAGTACCTTGATAAAGGTGGTTTCCGGCGTGTACGCGCCGGATGCTGGTAGCCAGATTTCGCTCTTTAACGGTGAAACGGTGGAGGAAGTGCAATTTCCCCGCCTGACGCCCAAACAGGCGCGAGAATTTGGGATTCAGGTGATCTATCAGGATTTGTCGCTGTTTCCCAATCTCAGCGTGGCGGAAAACATCGCATTTGAACACAACCTGAAAGGGTTGCTTGGCTGGTATCGCGCAGGAACGCTGCGAGAAACGGCGCTGCGGGTCATTGGTGAACTGAATTTTGATCTGGATCTGGACGAAAAGGTGTCGGCGCTATCCATCGCCCAGCGCCAGCAGGTTGCCATCTGCCGCGCACTAGTGGCGGATGCCCGACTGGTGATCATGGATGAACCGACGGCATCGTTGACGCGGACTGAAGTGAACCAACTGCTACGCACCGTGCGTTACCTGAAAGAGAAGCGCATCTGTGTGGTGTTTGTCAGCCATCGTCTGGATGAGGTGCTGGAGATCTCCGATCGCGTCACCGTGATCCGTGATGGGCGGAAAATTGGAACCTGGCCTGCCAGTGAAATGGATGGCCATCGTCTGACTGAACTGATGACGGGGTTAACGCTGGATTATCAGCGTAAAACGCCAACGCTGAATCCAGACCGCACGCTACTGGAGGTGGCTGGCCTGACCCGTGCAGGCCAGTACCACGATATCAATTTTACGCTGCGCGAAGGGGAAGTGCTGGGGCTGTGTGGGCTGTTGGGCTCTGGGCGAACAGAGCTGGCGCTGTCTTTATTCGGTATGACGCGTCCAGACAGTGGGAAAATCTGGTTGGACAGTAAGCCGGTGACCTTCCGTAGCCACGAAGACGCGATTAAGGCGGGAATTGGCTACGTTTCTGAGGATCGTCTGACGCTGGGGTTGGTGCAGCAGCAGTCGGTTGCGGACAATATGGTGTTGACCATCCTCGATCAGCTTCGCAACCGATTCCACCTGATTGATGAGTATCGTAAAAATAAACTGATCATGAATTGGATCGGGCAGCTAGGGGTACGCCTGGCCGATCCGCAGCAGGCGATTTCTACCCTGTCTGGGGGCAATCAACAGAAAATCGTGCTGGCGAAATGGGTGCTGACCCAACCGAAAATTCTCATTCTGGATTCGCCCACAGTCGGTGTCGATGTGGGGGCGAAAGCCAGTATTTACGCGTTGATCCACCAACTTGCGCAGGAAGGGCTCGCCATCATCCTGATCTCCGATGAGGTGCCAGAAGTTTATTACAACTGCGACCGGATTTTACACTTTCGCAATGGCGCTATTCATGCGGAGTATCAGCCAGAAAAGCTGGAACAACAGCAACTTGCCGAGGTGATCAATGCCTGATTTCTCCTTTTTCAAACCCAAAAGTAGCCAGGGATGGCTGGCCTGGGTACTGCTTGTCGCTATCGTATTTTTCTCACTGACCAGCGACCAATTTTTGTCGATGCAAAACCTGCTCGATCTGGCGGAAAGCTACGCGGTGACGGGGATCTTCGCGCTGGGGTTGTTCGTGGTGCTGGTGACGGGGGGGATCGATATTTCATTTGCTGCGGTGGCATCGGTCGTGCAGTACCTGATTGCCACGCTGTTCATTCAGTTCCAGTTTGATAACGCTGCACTCAGCATTGTGTTGGCGATTGCCTGCGGCATCGTGTTTGGCATGGTCAACGCGGTACTGATCTATTCGCTGAGGATCGTCTCGATCATCATCACGATCAGTATGCAGTCGCTGCTGTTCGGTCTCCTGATGTGGTTGACCGACGGCCGCAGCCTTTACACGTTGCCTGAATGGTGGGTCACGCTGCGGCAAGTCTTGCCGTTTACGCTGGGCGGCCTGCCTTTTCAGGTAGGACTACCGCTGGTCACGCTGCTGGTGATTACTGGGCTGACCTGGATCCTCCTGAATAAAACCCATCTGGGGCGTCAGCTCTATGCGGTCGGTGGCGATCAGGAATCCGCTCGCCGAATTGGCATTCGGGTGGGGCTGATTCATCTCTTCGCCTATGGCTATTTAGGGGCGATGGCCGCGATAGGGGGGTTGGTGCAGACCTATCGCATGGGTGAGGTGGTGCCGAATGCGCTCGTGGGCGGCGAACTCGACGTACTGGCCGCTACCGTACTCGGCGGTGCCAGCCTGATGGGCGGTAAAGGGACGGTTCTGGGGACGCTGATGGGGGTCTTCCTCATTGCCATCCTGAAAAACGGTCTGAATCTGATCGGTGTGTCCAGCTACTTCATGAATATCGTTATCGGCGTGGTGATTATGCTGGCCATCGCCGTCACACATTACAAAAAACGCAAAGAAACCGACGTCAGCTTTGTGTGACCGACCGGAGGATCCTGATGAAACGATACATCTTCAAACCGAGCGGCGCTGACGTAGGGCTATTGTTCCTCATCGCACTGTGTTGCGCGCTGTTTAGCGTGATGCTGCCAGGCCGTTTTTTTACTAGCTCGACGTTTATGAGCATGGCATTTCAGCTTCCCGAACTGGGGCTGCTGACGCTGGGTATGTTTATCGCCATTCTCAGCGGTGGACTCAACCTGTGCATTATTGCGACGGCGAATCTGACCAGCCTGTTCATCGCCTGGGTGCTGCTGCACTTTCTGCCTGAAGGGGCGGGGACGACGATGCAACTGCTGTGGCTGGGGATTGGCCTGCTGGGCGCATCGGTTATTGCCGTGGTGATTGGTGCATTAACAGGCTTTATGGTCACGAAAGTGGGGGCGCACCCCATTCTGGTGACGCTGGCGAGCATGATGACGGTTAACGGGATCGGCATCTGGTTAACCAAAGGTGCGGCCGTTAGCGGAATGCCGGATGTCTTGCGCACGTTGGGTTCCGGCACGTGGCTTGGCATTCCATTGCCGCTCTGGTTGTTTATGGCTGCCGCTGGCGCACTGGCCTTGTTCCTCGGCAAGACGCGGGCAGGAAAGTGCATTTATATGGGCGGCAGCAACATTAATGCCACCTGGTTCAGCGGCATCAATACGCATCGCATGCTGATGCTGGTGTATGTCATTTCCAGCCTGATGTGCGTGTTGGCCGGGTTGGTGATGATGGCGCGTTTTAACTCGGCTCGCATGGGATACGGCGATTCCTACCTGCTGCTCACCGTGCTGGCGATCATTCTTGGCGGCACCGATCCGAACGGTGGATTTGGTCGGGTGACCGGCGTGGTGCTGTCGCTCATCGTGCTCCAGATCCTCTCCACCGGCTTCAACCTGATGAATATCAGCCAGCACTTCAGCCTGGCGATGTGGGGAGCGGTGCTGATTGTCGTCCTCGCGCTGAAATTCTTTAAAGCTCGCTACTCCGATTACCGTGCGGTGCGCCTTAGTGCCTTACGCGCCCGCACCGATCATTTAACTGAAAAAAAGGAAGTCTGATGCGTACTAAAATTTCTCCCTCGTTAATGTGCATGAATCTAATGGAGATCAAGCAACAGTTGGCGGTTTTAAACTCGCGTGCGGATTTTTTACATGTCGATATCATGGACGGACATTACGTGAAAAATATCACGCTATCGCCGTTCTTCATTGAACAGATTCGCCCGCATACGCCGCTGGTGATAGATGTACATCTGATGGTGGAAACGCCCACTGATTTTATTGATGCGATTGCGAAGGCGGGAGCGGACTACATTTGCCCTCACGCTGAGACCATCAACCGGGATGCGTTTCGAGTGATTAATCAGATCCGCGCACTAGGCAAAAAAGTGGGGGTGGTACTGAACCCAGCGACGCCGATCGAATTTATTCATCACTATATTCATCTGCTGGACAAGATTACGATCATGACGGTGGATCCGGGCTACGCGGGGCAACCTTTTATCCCTGAAATGCTGCAAAAGATCGCGCAGTTGAAGGCATTAAAGCAGCAGCATGGCTATTCCTATCTGATTGAAATTGATGGATCTTGTAATCAGAAAACCTACGGTATGCTGCTGGATGCGGGGGCGGAAGTCCTGATTGTGGGGACATCGGGCCTCTTCAACTTGCATGACGATCTGGCAACATCGTGGGAAACCATGACGGGACACATCGCGCAGGCGCAGCGCCTGATACAGGAGTCGGCATGACCGAATGCTGGCTGGGGATCGATATTGGCGGTACCAGTACACGGTTAATGCTGATGGATGCACAGCACCAGTGGTCGGGGTTTCGCAAGATAGCAACGGAGAGCTGGGCGCAGCATCCTGATGCGTTGGCCGCCTTGACTGAGGTGATCGCGCAGACGCTGGAACAGCAGACGGTGAACGGCGTGATGCTGGGGTTACCGGGTATTTTGAGTCGCGACCGCCAATCCGTGCTGTCGCTGCCGTTTATCCCTGCGTTGGATGGACAGCCGGTTGCCCAGACGATTAGTGAATGTCTGGGTATCCCCGTGGCGATGGATAAAGACGTCAACCATTTGATGCTGTGGGATTTAATGCAGCTAAAAACGTTACCGGACACGGCAGTGGGTATTTACCTCGGTACAGGGATTGGTAACAGTCTGTGGCTCAATGGTCGTTTTTATCACGGCGAGCACGGCGGTGCGGGTGAGTTGGGGCATATACCCTGGCCGGATAATCAACAGCCTTGCCCCTGTGGTAACCTTGGCTGTGTGGAAACCCTGACGTCGGGGCACTGGTTGAAAAACTGGGCAACACAGCAGGGAGACTCGGCTATGTCGTCACTGTTTACACGCTGGGGAACGCACCCAGATTTACAGGCGTTTATCGATCGACTGGCGAAGGTCGTTGCGATGGAAATGAATATTTTCGATCCTGACTACCTGGTTCTTGGTGGCGGCGTGTTGTCGATGGATGATTTTCCCCATACGGCGCTACGCGACGGGATTTGGCGGCATTTACGCCCACCAATGACGCGAGAGAAGCTAAACATGGTATTCAGTGAGGCGACGGACTATACCGGCTGTCGCGGAGCCTGTCTGGCAGCGGAGCGTCAATTCGGGAGGAAGGCATGAAAGGCAAGGTTTGCGTATTTGGTTCGTTCAATCTGGATATTGTGGCGGGGATGTCCCGCTTTCCACAGCCGGGAGAGTCGCTGATTGCTCACCGCAGCATGATGGGGCCGGGCGGAAAAGGGGCGAATCAGGCGACGGCGGCGTTGCGTGCGGGGGCGCGCGTACACTACATCGGTAAAATTGGTAATGACGACTTTGGCCTGTTTGCTCGGCGTCATCTCGAAAAGACCGGCTTTGATGCTATCACGCTCTTTACCTGTAAGGAAAAACCGACGGGGAATGCGCTGATCTATGTGGCCGGTAATGATGCGGAAAACATGATTTCCGTTTATCCCGGTGCCAATTTGATGGTGACGGCGGCGGAGATCGCGCGCTGCCAGCCGACGGTAGCCGCGGCGGATATTTTATTGATTCAGCTAGAAAATAATCTTAGCGCGATTCAGCGTATCGTGGATAGCGCGCAGGCGGCGAATACCTTCGTCATTATGAATCCCGCTCCCTGGCAGAAAGTGAGTGACGCTTTGCTCAGTAAGATCGATCTGCTGACGCCAAATAGCACCGAAGCCACGCTGTTGACGGGTATCTCCGTCACCGATATCGACAGCGCCCAGCGTGCCGCCGCGGTGCTGCATCAAAAAGGGGTGCGGCAGTTGGTGATCACGCTCGGCATGCAGGGGGCGTTATTATCCACCGGTGATACTCAGTCCCATATCCCTGCGTTTCCTGCGCAACCCAAGGACACCACGGGCGCGGGCGATGCGTTTAATGGCGCGCTGGCCGCGAGGCTGGCAGCGGGCGACTCCCTGGAACAGGCGGCGCTCTTTTCCTCTGCCTATGCCTCACTTTGCGTTGAGCGCGAAGGTGCTGCGCATGCGATGCCGCGCTATGAGGAAGCGCTTGAACGGATGCAGCAGCACGCGAAGCTGCTGCACGATACGGGGAACGTTCGTTAGCGCGTTGGGAATGCGGCAAAAAGAAGCGAACCGGACACGTTACATATTTGAATAGAGGTTCATGATAATGCCCCCGCTGATAATCAGAACCATTGAAAATACCGCAGGTAAATCTGGTTTTTGTTTATAAAGTAGCATCGAAATAAATGTTACGCCGACGATGCCAAACCCGCACCAGAGCGAGTAGGCCACGCCCACGGGTAAATAGCCCATTGCGCGGGTTAATGAAAAATAGCAGAGGCAGTAAGCGAGAATAACGATAACGGAAGGCGTGCGTCTTTTAAATCCATCGGTTTTTTTGATCATCGAGGTGCCGGTAATTTCTGAACCAATGGAAAGCGCCAACCATAAGAATCCGTTTAACATGATGGATATCCTTATTGTTAATGAATGATTTTTGTATCTAATGGCTGATTCTGATCGCCGCTTGTTATCGCCTCGGGCTGTTCATCTGCGCCCATTTTAGAAAAGAGATTCATGATGGCTATGCCAGTAGCAATCACAACCATCCCAATGATGGCAGGAATATCGGGGTGTTGGCCGTAAAAAATAATACTGAGCGTCGAAACTAATAAAATACCGGTGCCAGACCAGGTGGCATAGGCCAGACCTACGGGAAGATGTTTTACGGCTTTTGATAGTGAATAATAACAAATGCAGTACAGCAGAATAATAACGGCTAATAACGCTATTTTTGTCGACCCCTGACTATTATCAAACATTTTTAACGTGGACGTGGCGGACGTTTCTGACAAGATGACGAATAACATCCACAGCCATGACTGCTTTCTGGGTGACATAGTATTGCTCCTGGTTGATGTGCTGTTAAGAATACGTGATCTAGTTTTCTCTTTAATGACGAACCAGCCGAATGTCGAAATCAAATTCGTCAAAGAAAGCGTCCAAATGGTTTAGCTCTTCCTCGCTGTAGCTGGGATCGGTTTGTATTGGATAAAGGGTGCCTAGCCTTTCGTACTTTTTGCGGCCTAGTTGGTGGTAGGGCAGGATATCGATACGCCGCACGTTGCCACGTTTTGCGAGCGTTTGTACGTAGTGAATCGCACCCGTGACGGCGTCATACGAATCGTTGTATCCGCGAACGAGCGGCATGCGAATAACGATATCGGCACCCAATTCGACCAGATGCTCCAGATTACGTCGTATGTTCTCATTTCCTATACCAAACAGCGCCTTATGCTGGCTCGTGTCGATATGTTTGATATCAAAGAGGAACATATCCGTTACCGCTGCCAGTCGCTCGTAATGTGATAGTGATGTCGTCCCCTGTGTTTCCACGGCGGTATTGATCATCTTTTGTTTGCATGCCTGAAGGAGCGCAACGGCAAAATCTGTTTGCAGGCTCACCTCTCCGCCGCTGAGCGTCACACCGCCGCCCGAAGACTGATAAAAGCTATAGTCTTGCATGATGACGGCCATCAATTCCGCGACCGTCATATCTTGCCCTATGATATCAAGCGCATGAGAAGGGCATATCGCCTCACATTTTCGGCACCCTGTGCATTGAATAGCGCGATCGATATGATGAAATCGCTGTCCACGAGCATCAGCGAGCAGGGTGTGGATGTGGTGGGGACAGACTTCGTCACATTTGCCGCAGTGCTGGCATTTATCCGGCGAAAACATGATTTGATAGGCACGACGTATCCCCTCTGGATTGGCGCACCAAGGGCAGAGAATATTGCAGCCTTTCAGAAAAATCAGCGTGCGAACGCCTTCTCCATCATGGAGAGAGTATTTCTGAATATTAAATATTCGGCCGGTGATGTCTTGTGCTGATTCCATTTCACTCCCCACATCTCACTCTGCCTGAGGCAAGATAAACATCCTTGTTCACGGCGTGTGTCTTACTTATCTGCACGTGTTGAGGGGTCAGAATTTCTCAATCATGGTGCGGCTAATGATTTCATCCTGAACTTCTTTACAAAGCTCAACGAAGTACGCGCTGTAGCCCGCCACGCGAACGATTAAATCACGGTATTTTTCTGGTTCCTGCTGGGCTTTCCGCAACACCTCATCGTCAACGTAGCTGAATTGCATCTGACCATTGCCCAAAATGGAGGACGTTCTCAGCAGAGTGATCAGCCCGTTGCGACCTTCTGGCGTATCCAGCATGCCTTTAAGGAATTTGAAGTTATGCACCATCCCTATGTTCATGCTTTCCACATTCATTTTACTGACAGACTTGATGCTTGCCGTCGGCCCTTTTTTGTCTGCCCCTTGCGTTGGGCTGATCCCGTCGGAGAGCGGTGTCCATGCCAGACGTCCGTTTGCGCTGGCCGCAGTTAATGCGCCGATAGGCGTATTGTTAGAGATAGACAAGGTGCCGTGGCTAAAGGTGGAATAGAGCATCTTGTATTGGCGGCACTCGCGTTCTGTCCATTCCGTGATATCGAGCGCGAGCGGGTCAACGGCGTTGTCGTCATTGCCGTATTTCGGGGCATTCAGGCAATCCCTGTGCAGTGCGTCGTAGCCTGAAAAGTTAGCTAACAGCGCGTCACGCATCTGTTCCAGCGTGTACTGACGATCTTCATAGACGAGTTTCCGAATGGCCATCATGGAATCAACGTAGGTGGCTAACCCAGAGAAGATGAGCCCAGGCCCATGATTGATTACTGCGCCCCCTGCGGTGACATCCCGACCGGTTTCCATGCAACCTTCCACCAGCAGAGACATCAGGGGTTTGGGGGCGACATCACGATGTACACGCTGGCTGATCACGGTGCCAATTGCCGACAGGCGGATGATGTGTGCAATCTGGGCTTTCACCGCGCGGTCAAAAGCCTCGAACGTGTCTAGCGTGCTCAAGTCGCCGGTGTCCAGCCCTTGAACGCGATCAAAGAGGATCATGCGACCACGGTTTAACACGAACTCAATGGCGATGGGCCACTGGGTATAGCCCGTTGACGTCCACTGATAAATACGGCCTGATTTCTGTGGTTCTACGCAGCCCATCAGGCAGTAGTCGCGCGCATCGTCAAAATCGAAGCCTTTGCGCAGCATCATTTTGATATGAGAATCATCGAAGTGACATGCCGGGAAACCCATGCCGGATTTGACCACATCGACAATTTTTTCCATGTACTCGTGCGGTGATTGGTTATGAATTCGGCAGGCGAGCGAAGGCTGATACACTTTCACAAAACGCACCGCATCCATAATCAGGTAGGTGAGATCGTTACAGGCATCGCCGCCACTGCGTTTCTGCCCACCCACCGTCAGGTTAATAAACGGCTGATAGCCCGCGAAATATTTCGCGCCGCTTTCGCTGGACATCCACATGAGTTCCGCACATTTCAGAATGAACATCTGTAGCAGTTCCAGTGCCTGTTCGCGCGTCAGGCGGCCGGATTGAATGTCGGCTTCATACATCGGGTAGCAGTATTGATCGACGCGCCCTAGCGAAATGCCAGTCTGGTTTTCTTCAATTTCGAACAAAGACTCCAGCGTCCAGATACTTTGCAGGGCTTCCTGCAACGTTTTAGGGGGATTGGCAGGCACGTTCTCGTTGACGTCGGCAATCATCAGGAGTTCTGCACGCCGTGAGGCGTCGGTTTCCTGTGCTGCCAGCACTCGCGCCTGTGCTGCAATGCGGCTGGCATAGGCCATGACGCCGTCGCAGGTTTCAATTGCCGCTTTATAGAAATAGATGCGATCGATATGAGCGGGATCTTCCATACCCAGTTCGGCAAGCTTTGCCTGCGCATCGGCTTTGATGCCCTTCATCCCTTTCGTGAAGAGCAACACGTCATAACCTGGGCAGGTATCGCCGCCGCCGTTGATCTGGTGGTAAGACAGATCGCTGACAAACGTTTCTCCGCTGAATGCCCAAAGACCCGCTTCACGATATTGTGCTTCACATACTTCATCCAGCGAACGACCTTGCCAAAAGGGTGCGATTTCTTCGCGGATGGTTTTTTTATCTTCTTCTGAGATCTGAAACGGGTCCTGAGGGCGCGTGCTCATGGTGTCCAGTTCGTCCTGCACCCAGCGCCAGGCGATATCAGGAGAGAACGCGCCGGCACGCGGTTTACCGCAGGGGTGGCCTACGATCAGTTCTTCATCCTGAATCAGAATAGGGGCGGTTTCACAGGCGCGACGAAAGGATTTTGCACGTAGCAGAATGGGGGGCAGCCCAGGATTGTGTTTCGCAACCTCGGTAAAGGCTACTGCGCGATAAATAGAGACACTGGGACGTGCCTCTAAATAGTGTGCGCGTAGACGCTGCATCCGTGGCGTAAGGGCTTCTTGCTCTGCAACGGCTTCATCGGCGGAAGATTTTTTGCTGCCATGCTGTCTGGCTATTTTTCCGCTATTCACTATGCTGTTACCGAGTGAGAAAGGGGCCGTGTCTGGTGCTAACGTGTCATTATCCATACGAAAATCTCCTGCTGTTATTTTTTCTGACTCAATAAAGGGTGGAAAGGTAAGTGCAGTGAGCAATCTCTGAATCCCCGCGCAGGCAGGAAATATATCCGCCTGAACATTGATTTATATATATTACTGTACCAATCTATTGTTGTTTTTTTTGAGTTGTCGCTATTTAATAACGTTGTTTTTATAAAAATAAGATCGGTTTTTATATTCAATTCCCCAAGTGATTCGCGTTGATAAAAATCAATGCACACGACGCTTTAAGTGTTGTGGGGTATTGAAATGGTTTGTGTTGCTATCTACGTTAATTAACTGATGGAAGTGCAGTTCATATTGATTGCTTTTCTCATGAATTAATTTGGATTGTTTTTATATATTTCTTATTTTTATGCATTCAAAATAGTGTAGTCATTATTTTAACGATGATGAAGCGTTATCTTGTTAATAAATTGACCAAGATCAATTCATTTTGTTTTATTAAATTGGTTGTTTTGTATTATTTCCTTGTTAATTATTCTGAGTGGATGGATTATAAATAAATGGAAAGGGGATAATATATTCTACATGATTTTAATTGCAGGAGGGCGGCAAAGATAAGGGTGATAATTCAGGCCAATTTACGCTTAAGAAAATTGGCCTGTAATAATGGGATACGTGCGCTACAGCGAGGCACCACCGCATATCACCAACTGCTGGCCAGTAATGGCTGCCGCAGAAGGGGAGAGCAGATAACCGACCAAATCGGCCACTTCCTGCGGCTGAATGAAACGCCCAATCGGCGGTAGCTTCGGCGGAGAGCTCTGGCGACCCGGCATCGTCAGCATTGGGGTTTCGGTAGCGCCCGGGGCGACAATGTTCACCGTAATACCGCGTGGCGCCAGTTCCGCTGCCCAGCTTCTCGCCATACCAATCATCGCGGATTTTGTGGTCACGTACTGGCTGCGCCCTGCGGAACCGCTAGAGGTACGGCTACCCAGTAGCACGATCCTGCCCCCTTGCAGCAGTTTATCGACCAGTCGATCGGCAAGCACCTGTGCAGCATTGATATGCAATCGCCACAGCGTTTCACCGTCCTCCAGCGAAAGCTGGCCGAGCGGGGCAGCCTTCATTATGCCAGCGGCATGGATGACGGCATCAACCTGCACAATTTCGTCCAGAATGGCAATCAGCGTGGGCGTATCCATGATATCCACCGCGCGGTGGGTAAAGTGTGGATGTGAATAGTCACCCGGCTTGCGTGACAGGCCGGTTACCCGCCAGCCTTCCGCCAGTAATTTTTGTGTGATGGCGGCACCGATCCCTGAGCTGCTGCCGGTAATCAGGGCGTGTTTAGGGGCTGTAGCTGACATGTGTCTCCTTAATCAAACTTAACGGCTTTGATGCACCATTCTTAATTACAACAACGTGACGGGGATTTTAAACACGGCTTTTTTAACCGGTGCTGGATTGTCGTTAATGGCACACAGCGCCTGATGGGCTTCTCCCGGATAGAACGTGACGAAATCGCCTGCTCGCAGATGGATCTGATGCGGCACCTGTGGGTTATCCAGAATATAGAGATCGGGTTTACGTTCCGTCGCGGGCTGACCATGCACATCATTCAGACCGTAACCGATAATCTCTTCGCCTTCCAGAATCAGTTGAATATCGAGATAGTTGCTGTGAAATTCGGTATGTCGGGTGGCGCGCGGTGCGGTATTCGTCGTGCCGATGTTGTAAAACCACTCGGCACCTTCTGGCTGATAGCGGCCTTCTGGCAACGCATTCAGTTCAGCTAACGACATGCCTGATGCGGACAGAATAGTCCACAGCACGTCGGGCAGTGTGGCGAGTTTTAGGGCGTTTAGGTTTCCTGCAATCATTATCGTGTCCTGAAGGAAGATAGCGGGGGAGAGCCCCCGCTGGAAAAGAGAAAAAGCAGCGTGGTTTAGTTCGCCTTGACCCACTCCTCACTCACCACAACATGCTTGATCGCTTGACGGAAGTAGGTGAACGCAAGATGCAGCTTACCGTCCGGTGCTTGCTTGACGCTGGGGTAAGAGAACTCGCGGTTCAGCTTCTCCGTTGAGTTATTGGTCATGCAGTAACCGTCACCCACTTCAACATTGCGCTGCCACGGCCAGCTCTTACCGCCGTCTTCCGAAATGGCGAGCGTCATCGGTGCGCGCGGTGCGCCCCAGAAGGCGCTACGATCGCCGGCTTGCACTTCTGGCATTTTTGCACCGCTGGCCTTGTCTTCTTCGTCCTCGATTTCATCGTACAGCGACAGGCGGCGATCGGTGGCATCGGCGGCGCTCATGTGGTTGAACACCAGTGCCAGATGACCGTTTTGCAGCGTAGTCACCTGAATGGACGAGTTGTTGTTCGGCAAATCGGTTGCTACCGGATCTGACCAGGTTTTACCGCCATCCGTTGAACGGCTTTGGTAGATAAAATCGGCCCAGCGACTGCGGTACAGCGCCAGCAGCGTGCCGTCCTGCAACGGGGTGATGTTCATGTGTACGCAGCCCGTGCTGTTCGGTACCGAATATTCCCGCCAGGTTTTACCCCGATCGCTGGAAATCTTCACGGCGCTGTCATCATTATTGCCGACCCATTTCTCACCTGGCTGAACGCGGCAGTAGAACACCGGCAGCAGCCAGTCGCCGTTTTCCAATACGGTGATGGGCTGGCGGATAAAGGTGCCCGGCTGATCGAGCAGCGTGCCGATTTCGCCCCAGGTGGCACCCAAATCGGTGGACTGGCGGTAGCGCACAATCGCGGTGTCCTGATTACCGGATTTCTGCGCGGTATACAGCAGCCACAGCACGTTATCCGGCGCGAGGAACAGTACTGGGTTCTGTTCAGAACGCGTCGCATCCTCAGACAGCTTAACGGCTTTACTCCAGCTATCGCTGCCTTTCACAAGGCGGGACATGTAGATAGAGATATCCGCAATCCCTTCTTGTGTACCACCGAACCAGACGCACAGTACATCGCCATTCGGCAGATGGAGCAGGTTGGCCGCATGATTTTGCGGGCATTCCGACGGAAT
The DNA here is from genome assembly GCF_001742145.1 of Pectobacterium parmentieri. Lineage (NCBI taxonomy): Bacteria > Pseudomonadati > Pseudomonadota > Gammaproteobacteria > Enterobacterales > Pectobacteriaceae > Pectobacterium > Pectobacterium parmentieri. Next base: position 27,900 of record NZ_CP015749.1, read on the forward strand.
GTAGGCATCCAGACGCACGGCATCGCCTTCTGCGTGATGAACTTTTCCGCTACGTTCCACAGTAATGGTTTCGCTACTCATGACTCAGGCTCCTGATTTATTTTCAGTTTGAGAAATTTTGATTTTGTTCGCTTTGTTCGGGATCATGCGGTCGATCAGTATGACGACAGCCGGGGTAACCAGCGCGACATACATGTTATCGATGCCGTATGGGTTGCCGAGAATATACCAAACAGAGGTGACCACGCAGGCTGATATCAGGCTGGCGTTTGCACCGCGGGCGCTGCCGAAGAACGGCAGATAGAACGCGATCACGGCAACCACGGAAATCGATAGGCGAATGGCACGGGTAAAGAACGACAGTTTCAGAATTTCAGGGACGAACAGAACGAAGATGAGTGGCGCGAAACCTACGACAAGCGAGAGGATCCGGGTCATTTTCATTTCTTTTTCTGGCGTCGGTTTCCAGTAAGGGACGTAGAAGTCTTTAATCAGCAGGGAAACGATAGCTAGTGCCACCATACTCACGCTGATGAAGATAGATGCAACCAGCGATGTCGTGACCAGACCAGCGAGCCATGGGTTCATGTCTTGCAGGAAGACTGGCATAGCGTACAGGCTGCTGATTTCAGGGTGGGCAAACTTCGCTGCGACGCCGATGACCGCGATAGCCAGTGCAATCGGCATACAGAAGAAGAAGGCAACCCAGGTCGCGCGTTTGGCACTGGTAGCATCTTTGGTTGACGAAATGGCCTGAATCACGAACTGCGTACAGAAGATAGAACCGATGGTACCGATCAGCCAAGCGAAGATAGTGCTGGCACCGAGTTTTCCATCCCACGTCCAGTAGTAATCCGGCATTTGTTCGATCATCGGTTTGAAGCCACCGGTCATTTTTAACGCCACAAACAGAATGATCATCACGCCCACGTATTTCACGGCGCTATGGATCAACGTGATGTAGGCTGTCCCTTTCAGGCCACCGAAGTAGTAGTAGAAGGTACTGACGATAGCAGTGATCACGGCGGCGACCGGTAGGGAGACTTTCAACACGGTGGCGATGGCTGCCGCGCCGCTGACGTAGTTGCCCACGTTAACCAGCAACAGTGCGTAGATCATGATGATCGAGATAATATTTTTGGTGCTGGTACCGTATTTCTCGGCAATCGCGCCGGAGATGGTGATTTTCCCGGTGTTATAAATCTTTTTCACCAGAATCATACCAAACAGCGGGAAGCCGATAGCGGCGCCAATCACCGACCATGATGCGGCAAAGCCGTTCTCAAAGGCGGACTGTGCCGTACCGATGGTGGATTTGGCACCGATAAACTCAGTCATCAGCAGGATACCGACGATAAACGCCGGTAGCGCGCGCGAGCCTTCCATGAACTCGGTGTTCGATTTACTGCGGAGCTTGTAGGTTAACCATGAGGTGAATGCGATATAAAACACAATCATCCCAACGATTATGAGGGTGTCAGTTAAGTTAAAATGGTTCATATCTTCTCGGCCTATAAGTGGAAATTGAAATTTCTCTGTTACTGCGAGAATGGTTTAAGTATGTTGCGGATGTTGTCTTCATCCTGTGCGGAAAACTGGATCGGATAGCGGCTGACGCCGACATCTTCACCCATGATCGCTAGCGCTTTCTTCACCACAGCCGGTGAGAACGCGATGGCGTACAGTGTCTTACGCAATTCGGCAACCTGTTCCTGTGCCTGACGAGAGCCTTCGATGTCACCGGCATGGAAACGGTGCCAAATCTGGCTGATCGGTTCCGGTGCCACGTTAGCCAGCCCGGAAATACAGGCGGAGCAGCCGTCAACAAAGCCCTGGTGAATGAGCGAGTCTGGGCCATTCAATACGTTAAAACCCTGTACGCCTTTCACCGCTTGCACATAGCTGCTCAGGCTTTCATAGCTGCCTGCGCTGTCTTTGATGCCGATGATGTTCGGGTGATCCGCCAGCGTGCGGACGGTTTCCGGTGCCAGCGTGTTCCCCGTGCGTGCAGGAATGTTGTAGAGAAACACCGGCACGGTCAGCGCATCGGCGACGGCGGTGTAGTGGGCGATCAGTTCTTCCTGTTTTAGTGGAATGAAATACGGGGTGATGACCGAAACGGCGTCGACACCCAGCGCGGCGATGCGCTTGCCGAGCTTGATGGTTTCCCGCGTGGAGATTTCACCGATGTGGCCGACAACGGGCACTTTTCCGGCAACTTCATCCACGCAGGTTTCCGTGACGGCGACTTTCTCATCGGTGTGCAGAACGAAAAACTCACCGTTGGTGCCGTTACAGAAAATACCGTTGCCATAGCGCATCTGGCGTTGAACCTGAAGACGCATGGCTGCGGGATTAAATTCGCCCTGGTTATCAAATGGCGTGACGATGGCGGTCAGGACGCCAGTAATGTTCTTACTCATTGTTTTTCCTCGTGACACGTAATCAAAAAGTGAAAACCTAAAACTGTTCTACTTAAAACGGTGTTCTTTAAAGCCTCAAGCCTGTCTTTAGGGGAAACTCCGGGGGAGGTTCCCGCAGGGACGCCTCACCCCTGTGGTCGCCCCGTATATCTCGATGCTTAAACAATCAACATGAGCGATTTAGAGCCGCGCGATTAAAACAGGGTCAGATAAACTTCACGTACATCGTCAGCACTAACTTGCGTCGGTACATTTTTCATCAGGCGCTGAACCTGTAATGCGGCATCGACCAGGTAGGGCAGGTGATCTTTTTCCACACCGAGCTGCTGCAGGGTGTTGGGCAGGTTGAGCCGTTTGACCAACTCGCTGAAATAGGCCACCAGCGCCTGCGCTTTTTCTGCCGTACCGAGCGTCAGATCGGCATCCGGCAGCAGGTCATACGCTTGGGCAAATTTGTCCTGTGCGGCGTCCTGTACGAAACGCATGCAAGGTGCGAGCAGGATGGCGTTCGCCACGCCGTGTGGAATGTGGTACTTGCCGCCCAGCGGGTAAGACATCGCGTGAACCAGATGCGTACCGGAGTGAGCAATGGCGGCACCACCGTAGTAGGACGCCCACAGCATGTTCAGCTTGGCTTCCATATTGCCCGGCTCGCGCACGGAGGTTTCGAGGTTGGCAAACAGCTTTTTCAGGCCAATCAGTGCGTAGTTGTCGCTGACCGGGTTGGCAATCGTTGAGGTGAAGCACTCAATCAGGTGGCAGAGCGCATCAATACCGGTTGAAGCGGCGATATGCGATGGCATGCTGATGGTCAGCTCCGGCACCAGTGCAACGTAGTCCGGCAACATCACTGGCGTAATAATGCCGACTTTGGTCTCTTTCTCTGGGATCGCCAGAATGGCATTTGGCGTAGCTTCTGAGCCGGTTCCCGCCGTGGTTGGGATAAGCAGGGATGTCGTGCGGCGAGTGGGTTTTTCCCCTGCCAGCAGGCTATCCAGTGTCACGGTTTCATCACCTGCACACAGTACGGAAAGCAGTTTGGCAACATCCAGCACGCTGCCGCCGCCTACGCCGATGACCAGATCGGTCTGGATTTGTGTGAGCTGACTCAGTATCTGGGCAACGTCGTGCTGGCTTGGCTCGGCAGGCACATTATCAACCAGCAAAACCTGCGGAACGGCTTGCTTAACTTGTGCGATCAGCGCCTTAACATCAGGCAGCCCGACAATATTTTTGTCGGTGACAAATAAAACGTGCTGTTTCCCTGCTAACAGGTGACTGATGTCCTGAAGTACCCGGTAGCCGCTGAGGATAGTGCTATTGATGTTCATGCTTATTACCTTGCCTTTTCTCTTCTTCGCCAGAGCGTTATCGTGATGATAATGGTTGCGATGGTGATTATTTTCAGTCAAGTGGCGTGGTTTTCATCACAACTGAACGCCATTTGCCACATCGTGGTGATAATTTATAGGTGAAATTCCTTTTAAATAATTTGATATTGCTCACATATAATCAAATGTGATTCAATATAATCATTGTCAGATAATCATGAACCGGAAATGAGGTATGCCAAACATGCAGCAATCAGCAGAGTTGGTCGTCGTTGTCGCTGATGATTTTACGGGTGCCAATGATGCGGGCGTCGGACTGGCGCAGCATGGTGCGCGGGTTAGCGTCGTATTTGACGTTAATAAACTGCATGCGGATTTACTGGGTGATGCGGTAGTCATCAACACCGATAGCCGGGCGGCGCATAGCGATGTGGCGTCTCAACGTACCGCAGACGCGGTAGCCGCCTGGCAGGCAGCGGGCGGGCAAGGCTGGATTATTAAGAAGATTGACTCGACGTTACGCGGGAATCTGGGCGCGGAAGTTGCCGCGGCGCTGTCTGCGGCAGAGGTGCCTGTTGCACTGATTGCTGCGGCATCGCCGACGCTGGGACGTATTACCCGAAAAGGTGAAGTCTGGGTTAATGGTCGTTTGCTTACCGATACCGAATTTGCCAGCGATCCGAAAACCCCGGTGGCCTCGGCTTCTATTGCCGCTCGTCTGGCGGAACAGACCGCGTTGCCAGTGGCAGAAGTCCATCTTGATGAGGTTCGTCAGACTAATTTAGCCCTGCGTTTACAGCAGTTGGCTGACGAGGGGGCGCGTCTGATTATTCTTGATACGGACGTGCAAGACGACCTGGCGCATATTGTTGATGCCGCCAAGGCGCTGCCGTTTCGTCCCTTGTTGGTCGGCTCGGCAGGCCTGAGCGAAGCGCTGGCCAATGCGCTGGATTTTACACACAAAGCCGAGAAACCGCTGCTGGCCGTCGTGGGATCAATGAGTGATATTGCTCAAAAACAGATTGCAATCGCTCGCCAGCACCGCGATGTCACGCTGGTTGAGATCGACATCAGCGCGCTCTTTTCATCCCATTCATCCACCGTCATGGCGTCCCAGTGTCAGGACGCGGTGAGCGCACTGATGAACGGCCAACACTGCATTATTCGTACCTGTCACAACGAGAACCAGCGCTTCGAGATCGACGCGCGGTGTCAGCAACTTGGGCTTACCCGCCAGCAGCTTGGCGAAACGATCAGCCATTATCTAGGGGAACTTACGCGCAGCATTGTTCAGGCTCTAGATAGCCTGGCAGCAGACGACACTAGCCGACGCTTGCCGGGGGGACTGTATTTATCGGGTGGTGATATTGCGATTGCCGTGGCAACCGCACTGGGCGCGACCGGTTTTCAGATTAAGGGGCAAATCGCATCCTGTGTGCCTTGGGGATACCTGCTGAACAGCGTTGTCGGCATGACCCCTGTGATGACTAAAGCGGGGGGTTTTGGCAACGAAACTACTTTGCTCGACGTTTTACGTTTTATTGAGGAGAAGGTCAGTGAGTAAAATTATTGCAGTAACGATGGGTGATCCGGCAGGGATTGGACCAGAAATTATTATCAAATCTCTGGCCGAAGGTGAGCTTTCCGGCGCATCTGCTGTGGTGGTGGGCTGCGTACAGACGATGCGACGTGTTCTGGCGCTGAATGTGGTGCCTGCCGTAGAGTTGAAAATCATTGATAAACCGGCTGACGCCGTATTCGCACCGGGCGTCATCAACATCATTGATGAACCGCTGGAAGATCCACAGGCGCTGAAGCCGGGTGTCGTTCAGGCACAAGCGGGCGATTTAGCTTACCGCTGCATCAAGAAGGCCACCGAACTGGCAATGGCGGGTGAGGTGCATGCGATCGCGACCGCGCCGCTGAATAAAGAAGCGCTGCACTCGGCGGGCCACCTTTATCCGGGTCACACCGAACTGCTGGCGAAGCTGACCAACAGCCGCGACTATGCGATGGTGCTGTATACCGATAAGCTGAAGGTTATCCATGTTTCAACGCACATTGCGCTGCGAAAATTCCTCGATACCCTGAACCGCGATCGCGTGGAAACGGTGATCGACATGGCAGACGTCTTCCTTAAACGCGTCGGTTTTACCCACCCACGTATCGCCGTTGCCGGGGTTAACCCGCATGCGGGTGAGAATGGCTTGTTTGGTGACGAAGAGATTAAAATTGTCTCGCCATCGGTTGAAGCCATGAAGGCCAAAGGCATTGATGTGTATGGTCCGTGCCCGCCGGATACCGTCTATTTGCAGGCGTATGAAGGCCAGTACGATATGGTGGTGGCGATGTATCACGATCAGGGGCACATCCCGCTCAAGCTGTTGGGCTTCTATGACGGAGTGAACATCACCGCTGGGTTGCCGTTTATTCGCACCTCGGCTGACCACGGTACGGCATTTGACATTGCCTGGACGGGTAAAGCGAAGCCTGAAAGCATGGCGATCTCGATTCAGCTCGCGATGCAACTGGCCTGATTGACAGCGGCTACCGCCGCTGTCAGCACGGTGTTTTAAGCGACAGTACACATTGCAGGATATCGCCTTCCCTCCTTTGGGAAGGGTTCTGGTATCCTGCAACCAAGAATATATCGTTTTATTCCTTCCCATCCCCTGTTCTGCGTAGCGCCTCTTTCCTTCTCTAGCGTGTTTTTCCAACACCGGATCATTCCTTGTGGCACCTGTTTTCCTGGTGCAGCACGGCTGACTGATTACCGCTTCTCCGTTTCCTTCCGTGTCTTTATTTTGTGATCCAGTGACCATTTCTCAATGTTTCGCTCTGTCGGTTATTTACTCGCCACAAACTGTGGTGCTAGCATTTCGGTTATGTAATGTAGAACTGTGTTCTATAATGTAAAACAAAAACATCATCACTGACCAAATGTATTGGCAGAATGTTCGTTTCTTTTTTGCTATCTGATGCTGTAAGGAGAAGTTAAATGGGATTTATCACCAAGTTCGCCGGGATCATTCCGCCAGTGTCGTCAATCTTTACGAGTGACGGCCTTCTGGATGAAGCAGGAATGCAACGCGTGATTGACAGCCTGATCGCCGCAGGCGTGAATGGGCTATTTTTCCTCGGTACAGGAGGGGAATTTTCGCAAATGTCTGCGACAGAGCGTATGGCATTGACCGAGGCTGTGATTCGTATGGTGGATCGCCGTGTTCCGGTATTGATTGGCGTAGGCAGTACAAACACGCGTGAAGCCGTCGCGCTGAGTCAACATGCTGAGACCGCTGGTGCAGATGCGGTTGTCGCTATTAACCCCTATTACTGGCAAATTACCGAAGAGAACTTGATGGGCTATTACGGCGCCATCGCCACCGCTGTCTCGCTCCCGGTGATTTTGTACAATTTCCCCAAGCTCACCGGTCAGGATCTCTATCCCGCTCTCGTGAAACGTCTGGCCGATGCACATCACAACATTGTCGGTATCAAAGACACCATCGATTCTGTGGCGCATTTGCGCGATATGATCACCACGGTGAAGGCCGCCCATCCTGATTTCGCGGTGTTCTGTGGTTTTGACGATCACTTATTGAATACGGTGTTGATGGGGGGAGACGGGGCAATCTCCGCCAGTGCCAATTTTGTACCTGAACTGTCGGTCGGTATCTATCAGGCGCTGCGTAATGGGGAATTCGCTGAGGCGATGGACATGCATAAAACGATTTTGCAATTGCCGCGTCTCTATCAAATTGACAGTCCATTTGTGAATGTCGTGAAAGAAGCAATGACGCTAATGGGGCTGGATATTTCCACGGCCTGTTTAGCGCCGACACAGCCATTAAATAACGAGCAGAAAGCACAGGTTCGGCAAACGCTCGTTGATGCGGGCGTGTTATCAGAAAAATAACGAAAAGATTTATCCGGTTACGGGACGCTGGTGCCGTGCATGTGGCCTGAAACCGGAATTCAGTGAGTAGTGATGTCGTGCATGCTGTTATCTAAAAGAAAACAGTACGTTTTATTCCCAAAAAATAAGTGAATAAGCCATGTCTATAAATACAATTTTTCATCAGGACAATGCGCAGATTTATGACATTCAGACGCATGCGGAAGGTCCTCAGGGAGCATTACCGCTGACACCGGAAATGCTGATTGACTCGCCGAGCGGCCATATTTTCGGCCTGACGCTTAATGCTGGTATGGGATGGGATCCGAATAAATTACTGGGTAGCGAGGTATTAATTTTAGGTACGCAGGGCGGGATCCGCGATGCCGATGGTAAGCCTGTGGCATTAGGTTATCACACGGGACATTGGGAGATTGGCTTGCAGATGCGCGCGGCGGCTGAAGAAGTTGCGCTGCATCGTGGCGTGCCGTTTGCCGGTTATATCAGCGATCCTTGCGATGGTCGTTCTCAGGGAACCACCGGCATGTTTGATTCATTGCCGTATCGGAATGATGCTGCGGTGGTCTTTCGTCGTCTGATTCGATCGCTCCCCACCCGCAAAGCGGTTATCGGTGTCGCCACCTGTGACAAAGGGCTGCCGGCGATGATGATTGCGCTGTCCTCTATGCATACTCTGCCGACGATTATTGTTCCCGGCGGGGCTACATTGCCGCCAACACAGGGTGAAGATGCCGGGAAAGTTCAGACCATTGGCGCTCGTTTTGCCAACCACGATATCACGCTGGAAGAAGCCGCGATGCTTGGCTGTCGAGCGTGCGCTTCGCCGGGCGGCGGATGCCAATTTCTTGGCACGGCAGGGACTTCCCAGGTGGTGGCAGAGGCGCTGGGGCTGGCATTACCCCATTCGGCACTGGCACCTTCTGGTCAGGAGGTCTGGCTGGAAATTGCCCGGCAATCGGCGCGTGCGGTATTGACGCTAGAGCGTAAGGGGTTAAGCACCAGAGATATCCTGACTGATAAGGCTATCGAGAATGCGATGGCGGTTCATGCGGCGTTTGGTGGGTCAACCAATTTGCTGCTGCATATTCCCGCGATTGCACATGCTGCTGGCTGCCGGATCCCGAGTGTTGATGATTGGACTGCGATCAATCGTCGCGTGCCGCGTCTGGTGAGTGTTTTGCCTAATGGCCCGGTTTATCATCCTACCGTGCGTGCGTTTTTGGCTGGCGGGGTGCCGGAAGTCATGTTGCACCTGCGCGATCTGGGGTTACTGCATGAGGATGCGCTGACCGTGACGGGAGAATGTGTGGGTGACAATCTTGCGTGGTGGGAGACCTCCGAACGGCGGAGGATATTCCGTGAGCGCCTGTGGGAATTGGATGGTATCCGCCCCGATGAGGTCATCATGAGTCCCGTGCAAGCACGCGAAAGAGGATTGACGTCAACGATTACCTTCCCGATGGGCAATATTGCACCGGAAGGATCGGTGATTAAATCCACGGCGATCGATGCCTCCGTGGTGGGTGAAGATGGTGTCTATCGTCATACCGGCAAGGCCTGCGTCTTTACCTCCGAAGCGTTGGCGATCCACGCCATTAAACACGGTCAGATTCATCACGGCGATATTATGGTCATTATCGGCGGAGGGCCATCAGGCACCGGTATGGAAGAAACATATCAGGTCACCTCGGCGCTGAAGCATTTACCCTACGGCAAACACGTGTCTCTTATCACGGATGCCCGTTTCTCTGGTGTATCAACGGGAGCCTGCATTGGTCATGTCGGTCCGGAAGCGTTAGTCGGCGGTCCGATAGGCAAGCTGCGCGATGGCGATATTATTGAGATTATTGTCGATAGGCAGCAGTTGTCGGGCTCTATTAACTTTATCGGCACCACCGAACAGCGACTGACGCCGGAAGAAGGCGCTGAACTGTTGGCGACACGTCAGGCCCATCCTGATTTGAGCGCTCACGCTGAGCTACCCGATGATACACGCCTGTGGGCAGCGTTGCAGGCGGCAAGCGGTGGCACTTGGAAAGGCTGTATTTATGATACCGATAAAATTATCGATGCATTACGTGCAGGTATGAAAGTTTTAAATTATTAATGCCTTTTATTCTATATCGATAAATTCTGTTGCAGAGATAATGTCATGTTGCATATTACTGTCCTGGTTTATCTTTCAGCCAGTAATATGCCGCAGAGGTTTTTTTACACGTTCGTAATGAAAAGGAGTTAAGCGTTAATTAAAAAGCCATCACCAGGGAAATTATAAATACATTCATTCTCTTTTATGCTGTGAAATTGGCAGGCCTAATTACGGTTTTTCTGTACTGTCGAGGAGTTGGGCTTTTTCTGTTTTATTTCTTTTTAATGAGAATGAATAAAAATAAATCTTACCGTAAAATATAAAAACCCGGAGTTACGAAGATGCCTTTATTTATTGTCTGTATCGGTATTTTTTTCCTTCTGATATTTATCATGAAGTTAAAATTAAATACCTTTGTATCCTTACTCATTGTTGCTTTTGGTGTTGCGTTGGCACTCGGTATCCCTCTCAATGGCGTAGTGAAATCAATTGAGAAAGGACTGGGTGGGACACTCGGTCATATTGCATTGATCTTTGGTGTAGGGGCAATGCTGGGACGACTGATTGCAGATGCCGGTGGTGCGCATCGTATCGCGGTGACGCTGATTAACCGTTTTGGTGCACGCCGTATTGAGTGGGCAGTGGTTATTGCTTCATTTATTGTCGGGATTGCCTTATTTTTCGAAGTGGGACTGGTTTTATTGATTCCCATTTTATTTACCATGTCACGGCAATTGAATGTATCGATCCTTCATCTTGGGATCCCCATGATTTCCGCATTATTGGTGACTCATGGCTTTCTTCCTCCTCACCCAGGCCCAACGATGATCGCAGGCGAATATGGTGCTGATATAGGAACGGTATTGTTCTATGGCATTATTGTCGGTGCGCCGACGGTTGTTCTTTGTGGACCCTTATTTAATAAAGTAGCCAAAATCATCGTGCCGGAAGGATTTAATAAGGTTGGTAATATTGAATCACTAGGTATGCAGAAAACCTTTTTATTAGAGGAAACACCAGGATTCGGTATCAGCTTATTTACTGCCATGCTCCCGGTTATTCTGATGTCAATTGCAACGCTGGTATCCATGGTACAGCAGGCGCTTGGCGTGCCAGGTAACATGCTGATTGATATTATTAAACTGCTCGGTGATGCCTCGGTTGCGATGGTGATCTCTTTGTTATTTGCCATGTACTCCATGGGGCTGCAACGGAATATCGAGGTGAAAACGTTGATGGCATCCTGTAGCTCCGCCGCGGCTGCAATTGGGATGATGCTATTAATCATCGGCGGGGGTGGGGCATTCAAACAGGTGTTGATCGACGGTGGGGTCGGAACCTATGTCGCCGAGTTATTTGCTGGCACATCGGCATCGCCTATTCTTCTGGCCTGGTGCGTTGCGGCGATTCTACGAATTTCGTTGGGATCGGCGACCGTGGCGGCTATCTCCACAGCAGGGCTGGTGATTCCGACGTTAGCACAAAGTGACGCTAATTTGGCGTTAGTGACATTGGCAACAGGGGCGGGAAGCGCCATTGCTTCGCATGTTAACGATGCTGGCTTCTGGATGATTAAAGAGTATTTCGGCTTAACAATGAAAGAGACGTTTGCGACCTGGACTTTACTCTCTACGCTAGTTTCTATCTTTGGTCTTATCTTTATTCTTTTACTTAATATGATGCTCTGACGTTGTTGCGCTCTGGTATGTACGATAGCGTTACCAGAGCGCACGCTTCACTTCAGCCTTCGTAGCCGAGCCGTTGCGATAGGGCTTTTGAGGCATCTTTCAGCAACAAAATGTACTCGTTGATGTCGTTGTCTGATACGCGATTGGTCAACGTGGACATACTGATGGCGGCGATGATACGGCGAGCGTGGTTCCAGATAGGGACAGAAATACAGCGAACGCCTTGCTCATTTTCCTGATTATCCAGGGCATAGCCATGTTGACGCACAAACTCCAGCTCTTTCAGGAATGTTTCCCGATCGACAAGGGTATTCGGGGTTTGTCGAGTAAAATCATAACCCTGCAAGAGCGTATTGACCTCTTCTTCTGGAGTGAAGGCCATCAGTACTTTGCCTATTGCCGTCGCGTGAATCGGCAAACGGCGACCGATGCGGGAAAACGTAATGACCGCCAGTTTCCCTTCCACTTTATCGATGTACACGGCTTCTTTGCCATCAAGGATCGCCAAATGCGTGGTTTGGCCGGTTTGTGACGCCAGATCGAGCAGATAGCTACGGGCTTTGTCACGAATATCAATGGAGTTCACCACTAAATTGCCGCGCTCAACCAGTTTCATACCCAGTCGGTATTTACCGTTCTCTTTGTTTTGGTCGATATAGCCAGCAACCTGAAGCGTTTTCAACAGGGAATGCAGGGTACTTTTGTGTAACCCTATTTGCGTGCTGATATCAGTAATCTTGATCTCAACATTATACTCATCGAAGAGATCCAGAATACGTAACGCACGTTCCACCGATTGGATGATTGGCATAGGAAAACCAAATGGTTATGACGAATAAGGAGAGTGCCAGATGGTACTACGTCAGTCAGGGTAAATCAATTTTCCGCATCGGGTGGTTCGGGACTGATAACGACATTATCGCGTTCATTTACCTCAGAAGTTATTCCATACGCTGCATATTTCCGACAATAGAGTCAGGCTGTAACCTCATCAGCCTTTCCCAAATACGTTATGTCGCTAACACCCAGATAATTTGCGGTATGGCGGGAATAAAACGCGATACAGCACGCATTGCAGGATATCTTCTTTCCCGTGTTTGGGGCGGTTTCTGGTATCCTGCAGCCAAGAATATAAATAGCCGTCATATTTCAAGCAGCAGGTGCATTCTCTTTCCGCCTGCTTGCGACGCGAATTATTTAAGGCATAGCTTAACAACAGTAAGATGGATATCGCCGTGGATCCTACATTAACCGATGCTTTCCGCATGAGCGGGGATAAAGTAAAAGGACAAAGTCGCCTTGATCAGATCATGGATTATCTGAAAAGCCATAATCTGGTGACGGTAGAGGAACTGGTGTCTGTGATCGACGCTTCTCCGGCGACGATCCGTCGTGATTTAATCAAGCTGGATGAACAGGGCGTGATTAGCCGTAGTCATGGTGGCGTGACGTTGAATCGCTTTATTCCTTCTCAGCCGACTACGAACGAGAAACAGCATCGCAATCTTCAGGAAAAGCAGGCGATTGCGCGTTATGCCGCCACATTGGTTACGCCGGGTAGCGCGGTAGTGCTGGATGCGGGAACGACGATGCTGGAATTGGCGCGTAACTTAACGCATCTGCCGCTGCGCGTGATTACCGCCGATTTGCAAATTGCGTTATTTCTGTCTGAATTCAAGCAGATTGAAGTGACGATTATTGGCGGGCGTATTGATGACAGCAGCCAATCCTGTATCGGTGAGCATGGGCGTCGCCTGCTACGCAACATTTATCCCGATATTGCATTTATTAGCTGCAACTCGTGGAGTCTGGATAAAGGGGTGACCACACCGACGGAAGAAAAAGCCGGTGTGAAGCAAGATCTCGGTGCAAATGCCAGCCGTCGGGTGTTGCTGGCCGATAGCAGTAAATATGGGGCGTATTCCCTGTTCTGCGTGACGCCGCTGTCAGATCTGACCGATATCATCACCGACAGCGCGTTAGCGCCCGACGTACAGGCGCAACTGAAAGGTAAAACATTTAATCTTACGTTGGTTGGCGGCTGACAGGAGAGTTTGGTAATGAATACTGAGTTCAATGGGACTCGTCAGGTTCTGTCGGTTTTCGATTTTGACGGAACGTTGACCTACCACGATAGCTTTATTCCTTTTTTACGTTTTGCCTTTGGCAAGCGTGTTTTCGCCCGACGCATGATGCATCTGGTATTACCCTCTGCACGTTGTGTGCAGCGTAAATTGACACGCGACGAGCTAAAAGAATACCTCATCGCCACGTTTCTTTCTGGCATCGAGGCATCCTGGATACAGGAAAAAGCAGAAGCGTTTTGTCAACGTAAGTGGAATACGTTAATGCGTAAGTCTGGGGTGCTTGGCGTCGCTGCGGAATTGCATTCCGGGGCTGAAGTGACGCTCTGTTCAGCATCGCCTGAGATCGTGTTACGTCCTTTTGCCGAGCGGCTCGGGGTGAAACTGATTGGGACGCAACTTGAGGTAGAAAACGGAATACTGACTGGAAAGATTAACGGGCATAACTGTCGATGTAGTTATAAGGTGCAGCGTTTGGAAAGCGTGTATGGCCCGCTAAACCAGTACCATATACGTGCGTGGGGCGATACCCGTGGCGACTACGAGCTGTTGGCGTCTGCCCATGATGCGCACTGGCGTCATTTTCATCCACGCTGGCTGCGGCGCAAACCGCTTTCGGAACGGTTACTTCTATCGGGCGTGATTAAAGTTCATCCTTAAACATCAAGAAGCTCCCCGACCTACGTCGGGGAGACAGTATCAATCACACGTTGACGCCGTGTTGAGCGGCAAGGGCTGACAATCCGCCCGCAAAGCCTTGACCTACTGCTTTGAATTTCCACTCGGTGCCATTACGGTACAGTTCGCCAAAAATCATGGCGGTTTCGGTGGACGCATCCTCAGACAGATCGAAACGCGCAATTTCAGCGCTGGTGTCGTTGTTATAGACGCGCATGAAACTGTTGCTGACCATACCGAAGTTTTGTTTACGGCCTTCGGCATCATAAATCGTCACGGAAAACACCAGCTTTTTCACTTCAGCCGGCACCTTCGCCAGATGAATTTTTACTTGCTCATCATCGCCGTCACCTTCACCGGTGCGGTTGTCGCCTTGGTGCTCAACGGAGGCACAAGGGCTCAGTTTGTTATTGAAGAAAATAAAATTAGCGTCAGACAGGACCTTGCCATCTTCCCCCACCATAAATACTGATGCATCCAGATCGAATGCCTGCCCATCGGTGACGCGCGCATCCCATCCCAAGCCGACCATGGCAACATTCATGGTTGGTGCTTCTTTCGTTAGGGATACATTGCCGCCTTTTACCAGAGAAACTGCCATTTTATAGCTCCTGCTTTAGCGTGGATTACTGGGCAGTTCGAGACTGCCCAAAGGAAAAGACAAGGTGAGGTCTATCAGGATGCGTTGATACCGTATTGTGAGCAGACCGATGCCAAACCACCTGCATAGCCCTGACCGACGGCACGGAATTTCCACTCCGTATTATGACGATACAGTTCACCGAACAGCATGGCGGTTTCAGTGGAAGCATCTTCAGTCAGGTCGTAGCGTGCGATCTCGGCTTGGGTGTCATCGTTTACCAGGCGAATGAACGCGCCGGATACCTGACCAAAGCTCTGGTTACGGACCTGTGCATCATGGATAGTGACAACGAAAACGATTTTGTCGACCTCAGCCGGAATCAGATCCAGCTTAATTTTCAATGATTCGTCATCTCCATCACCCGCGCCTGTACGGTTATCGCCGGTGTGGGCCACTGAGCCATCAGCAGACTTCAAGTTATTGTAGAAAATGAAGTCGGTATCACCACGGACTTTG
The DNA here is from genome assembly GCF_001742145.1 of Pectobacterium parmentieri. NCBI lineage: Bacteria > Pseudomonadati > Pseudomonadota > Gammaproteobacteria > Enterobacterales > Pectobacteriaceae > Pectobacterium > Pectobacterium parmentieri. The sequence goes on from NZ_CP015749.1 coordinate 43,208, forward strand.
CCATTCGCATTGAGCAGGAATGCTGACGCATCCAGGTCAAAGTCCTGACCATCCGTCGCGCGTGCATCCCAGCCAAGACCGACTAAGACATTTTTCATCGTCGGTGCTGCTTTGCTCAGTGAGACATTACCGCCTTTAGAAAGAGAAACGCTCATTAAATTAACCTCTTAAGTTGATATTTCAGAATGTAGTGTTAGGAGCAGAAGATTAACTCTCCTTGTTCTCCTCAGCATCGGGTTTGGCCGGGAACATTATGCTGATGATAATGCCCAGCGCCAGTACGCCCAGAACAACAAGCAGGCTGGTGGTTGCCGAGATGCTGTAGCCGTGGTGCCATATGTGATCGGTTGCATTCAGGCCAAGCTTGGCAGCAATAAAGAACAGCAACACAATAACGGCTTTTTCCAGATGAACCAGATATTGTTTCAGTGCTTCCAGTACAAAGTAGAGTGTACGCAAGCCAAGGATGGCAAACATCATCGCACTGTAAACAATCAGCGGCTCACGGCTCACGGCAATAATAGCGGGAACTGAGTCAAAGGCGAACATCACGTCAGAAAGTTCGACTACCGCGACGCAGAGCATCAGTGGCGTGGCGTAGAAGGCGGCTTTGGTGCCACGACCAATCGTGACGTCTTTGTTTTCCGGCTTGGCCAGTTCTTCGTCTACTTCTTTCTGGTTTAACAGGAACGCGTGGCCCTTTAATTTTGGCCAAATAGGGAAGACGCGTTTCACTAAACGGTAAGCGAGGTGCTGCGAGTAATCTTCGATCTCTTCGTCATCGTCACCGCTTCTCAGCATCATGACGGCGGTCCAGGCAACAATCAACGCAAAGACGATTTCGACATACGGCCCCAGGCTGAGCAGCCCTGTACCGATCGCGACGAAAATACCACGGAACACGATGGCCCCGATGATCCCCCAGTAGAGTACGCGGTGACGGTAACGATCGGGAACGGCGAACCAGGAGAAAATCGCCATCATCACGAACAGGTTATCCACCGATAGCACTTTTTCCAGCGCATAACCGGTAATGAACAGGCTGGCGACCTCAGTACCGTGATGAATATAGAGGAAACCGGCAAAAGCCATTGCCACAATGACCCAGAACACAGACCACAGCGCTGCGCTTTTCAACGAAATCGGCTTGTCATGGCGGTGCATGAACAGGTCGATAAAAATGGCCCCGACGGCCAGTGCTATAAAAACAATGACGGTTTCTGTCGGGAAGCCGATATGAGTGGATACCATAGATAACCCTTAGAGGATATTGACATCAAAGGCCGAAGTCGGCTGGTTGAAACCCTAGCGCCGTTGCGATCTCTCGCACGGCGTGTTGTTCTGCTGCATCGAAATCACCGTCGCTTTTGGCAACGGCAATCCCCACTCGCAGAGCTAGCTGTGCGGCTTCAGGCTGATCTTTGAGCACCAGGATATATTTCATGGTTTCACCTTTTCCAACTTCTTCATCGAAATCGAAACTGGCAACCAGTTTGTTAAAGAATTCAATAACTTCAGCAGTATCAAATACTTTCAACTCTTCTGATGATTTGAGAAAACCGATCATCTTCTGTTTTTCTTCCGTACTCACGCCGCCGCTGGATACCGCGATGCGAACACAGACGGCGACAGTGCCTTGCAGAAACTTCTTGTTCTTGAAGCGTCCGACCTGTTTGGTCAACTCTTCTCGGCTGGCATTAAAAGCGCCTTTAACTTTATTAAGAAAGCTCATTCTGAAATCCTCGTAAAATGAAACTATTTTGAGCCCGCTTTCCAGCGGAACCCCCAGCCAAGTGCGTTATCCATCTCGCCGTGGTCACGGAAGAACTGATTGATACGCTCGACCTTGATGCTCCCACCTTCATTGACCAGACGTGCAACCGCACACATGCTGCGGCTATCTTGCCCTTCCGTCATTCGGGTTTCGATCGGGGGTTGATCGGGGATGTGCAGCGTGACCACGCCATCGGTTTTATTCCAGCTAGGCACACCTTCGTAAATAAAGGCGTAAATCAGCACCTGACGCAGGTTCTTCCATTCGCGACCATTGATATGCAGCCATTCGCCTTCTGAGACATCACCAGTACGGTCGTCACCTTTGAGCAGGACAAAGGGTTCGTCCTGATAATCGCCAAAGCGGTTGCCCAAGGCCTGAACCACGGTTTTGTGACCGTCTTGCATTTCGACAAACGCACCGAGGTCGAGATCGACGCCGTTACTGCCCCCAAACATCCCACGCAGGCCGGACGCTTTGGCCTCGCGATGCCAGTTTAGGTTGATGCGAATCTCACCGAAGTTGTCACGTTTTTCCAGACTAATAGCTGGTTTTTCTTTGGTGAGTGACACCTTGCTCAGATTGATGCGGCTTGTCGCTGGTGGTGCCGGTGGAGGCGTGGGTTCCGCGTGTGCGGCAGGTGCCGCCACGTCGACGCCGAAGTGCTCGGCCAGGGGCTGTAGGCCACCGTTGAATCCCTGCGCAATAAAGCGAAACTTCCAGTCATTGTTACGACGATAAAGTTCTCCCAGGATCAATGCCGCTTCCTGACGTCCAGCCAGTTCGACATTGCCGTTAACCAGAACCTCATTATCAGCCTCAACCTGAATGTTGAGCCGCTGTAGATTTGCAATGGTCTGGCTACCTTCACAAGCAACGGTAAAGGCGACCTTCTGTACTTCTGGCTTTAGCCGAGTGACGTCGATAGTGAAGATGGTGTTGTGCCCTTCATGTATCAGACTGATGCTGCCGTCATCATTGCGTGGCTGACCATAAAACACCATATCCGCGTCGCCCTGTACCTTGCCTGTTGCAAACAGACGGAAAGCACTGGCATCAACGGCGGCACCGGAGAGGATGCGAACTTGCAATGCTTTGTTAGGGACGGGCGCGTTGCCGCCTGGGGTCAGATTCATTAGCGCACCACCGTGGTAACGATATCGGCGTGCATATCACTAATGGTGCGACCACGGCAGGCCTGCCCATGAGCGGTGAAATCCCACTGGCCGTTATTGCGGCGCAGCGAAGCGATAACAATCCCGGTATGAGAACCTTGTTCGGTCAGTTGATAGCGAGCCTGTTCTTTATTGGCCTGATCAACGACGCGGCAGAAGGCATTTTCAACTTCATTAAACGTTTGGCCACGGAAGCTATTGACGGTAAATGCCAGAAATTCGACCTTTTGAGGGAGTCGGTTCAGGTCAACGCGGATCACTTCGTCATCGCCGTCTCCCTCGCCAGTCAGGTTGTCTCCGCTGTGTACCACCGAGCCACAGGATGATTTCAATTTACGAAACCACACGGTGTCGATCTCATTACCTGCTTTGTCGAGCAGGACGCATCCGGCATCAAGATCGATTGACGCATTACCGCCAAATAATCCCCCTAAAAGGCCTTTCTTTTTCACTGGGTCCCAGCCGAGCCCAAAGTGAAGATTACTGATAGCAGAAGACTGTTTGCTGAGAGAAATTGTCTGGTTTTTACTTAAAGAAACCATAGCCACATTCCTTATAAAGGTATTGAAAAGAACAACGCTTTTTACACCAAATCCCATTCTTTAAAAAATCATATCATGATGTAGTTTGTGAGCAAGTGACTTTTTGTCTTTTATTGTTTTAAATTTTACAAATATATGATTTTTATATTAAAGGTGTGTTTTTTGTTGTGATTTTACGTTTTTACTTAATATGCATAAGCTTTTTTGTCATGTTTTTTCTTTACCTAATGTAAATCATCATATGATTGACATATTGTGGTGGCGTCAATAGACTCAGTGCGCTTAACTCAATCAGGCAACACAGCACGGGAATGCATACCAATGACACAGAGAATTTGGCTAATGGAAGGCTTGTCTTCCCAGCGTGATATGATTTTGGCGATTAAATCTTTTGCTGAAATCCGCGGTGCGGACGTCACCATTTTTGCCTCTCATCGCAATGAGCGTAATGAAATCCTGTCGCTTGCCGATTGTGCATTCCTTGAGCCAAAGGACGAGACAGAGCGCCTCTCATTTATTCTTACTACCGTCAAGACGCAGGGGATCCATGCGATTCATGCTGGTCGGCATGGCCGCTGGTGCGAAAACTATCGGCATGAAATTGAATCGCTTGGTGTGAAACTCACTACCGGCACGGTCAATGTCGAGTCTCTCCTAATCGCTGATGACAAAGTCTCTTTTGCTCATGAAATGGAGAAATTAGGGCTAGCCGTCGTGCCTTCGATTCGCGTGTCCTCCGTTGATGAACTCCGACAGCAGATCGCCGCGGCACCTTTTTCTGGTGCGTCCCTGTGTGTTAAGCCCGTAACGGGCATTTATGGCATGGGTTTTTGGCGTTTTGATGATAGCGCCTCACCGATGGCGGTATTTACCCATCCAGAAAGACGTGTGGTTGCGCCAGAGCACTACCTACATGCACAGAGCGAAGCGGGAAACTTTGCGCCGCTGGTGCTGATGCCCTACCTGCCTGGGCCGGAATATTCTGTCGATATGCTGGTAGAAAAAGGAAAGGTACTGGCCGCAGTGGCACGGCGTAAGGCCGGTGCGCTGCAATATCTGGAAAACAGCGGCGAAGCTTACCAGCTTGCGATTGCCTGTGCGGAGTCGATGCAAGCGGATGGGTTAGTCAACGTGCAGACCCGCCACAATGATGATGGCATCCCTCAACTGCTTGAAATTAACATGCGTCCTTCCGGGGGGATTGGCTATACCCGTTTTAGCGGCGTAAACCTGCCTGGGCTGTTTGCCCTGCGCCAATTGGAACTGCTGAGTGCGCAACAGGTGATCGAACTGGCGGTAGAGGCCTTTGAGCCCGCGACAGTGCGTACCATCACCGATGTTGTCCGCTACCAGACCACGTTGTCTAACCGACTTCAGGAAGGGTAAGCCGCAATGTCACTGATTTCACAACAGCCTGTTTATACCCGCCACCTTTCCTGCGGCACACTGAGTGTGGCGCCAACTGGCGGCGTGGCGGCGCTGGATACCTTGTTTGATATTGCTGAACGTCGTAACCCTAAGCGTGCTTTCCTGTTTGTTAGCAAGGTACTCGGACGACACATTCCCGTATCTCCTGCAACGATGCGCGGTGTGTATCGCCAGCTTGCAGAACAACTCCCCGTCTCTATCGAGGGGCCGGTGCTGTTTATCGGCATGGCCGAAACGGCGGTAGGTTTAGGGGCAGGTGTTTTTGACGAAGTGAGGCAACGGGTCAGTGAGCCAGTTTATTTGACCTCCACCCGTCACCCGCAAGACGCTGAACTGCTCTGTGAGTTTAAGGAGGCGCATAGTCACGCCACCGATCACTTAATCTATCTCCCAGAGGATGAACAGTTGCGTCGTCGCGTGCGTGAAGCACGTACTCTGATACTGATTGATGATGAAGCGACGACGGGCAATACGTTTATTAATTTACTGGCCGCCCTGCGAGAAACCACATGGCTTACGCACTTACAGCAGGTGTTTGCTGTAACGCTAACCGACTGGAGCGGTAGTGCGCTCGCACAGCGTTGTCCTTTACCTCTTCAGTCCCTCTCTCTGGTTCAGGGCGACTGGCAATGGGTGCCCAAGCCCGATGCCCCCCTTCCAATCATGCCGACAGTGAATGTTACGGCGCGCGGTAACGTCGCTATCACGGGAAAACAGAGCTGGGGACGCTTGGGCATGGCCGAACCTGCGGGGGATTTAGGGCGTGATTTGCGTGTAGCGCCGAGTGAAAAAATATTGGTTCTGGGCAGTAGTGAGTTTGTTTGGGAACCTTTTTTACTGGCGGAGCATTTGCAAGCCCAGGGGGCTGACGTTAAGTTCAGCTCCACCACACGATCCCCTATCGCAACCGGGTTCGCGATCCAGTCGGCGATAACATTCAATGACAATTACGGGCTAGGCATTGCAAATTTTGTCTACAACGTTATGCATCAACGTTTCGATCGCATTTTGCTCTGCGTGGAGACGCCGCCAGAGAGTGTCGATCCTCAATTACTCGATGCGCTGGCGACGGTAGCGGCCAGCGTGGAGATTATCAGCTATGACTAAGCCCGTTATTTTTTCTGATCTTGACGATACGCTGTTTCAGACGCGACGTAAGATGGTGAATGAGCTTGCGCTTGAACCTTATCGAACGGGGGCGCTGGATCCCAGCCTGACGCCGCGCAGCTTTATGACCGAAGAACAGGCCATGCTGGTGGATTGGATGTTGGAATACGCTGAGCTGATCCCTGTGACGGCACGCGGTACTGAGGAAATTGCCCGTGTGACTATCCCTTTCCGTTCCTGGGCCGTTACCACGCATGGCGCTGTCATTCTTACCCCAGAAGGTGAACCTGAGCCTGTCTGGAAAGCGCAGATACTGACTGCTTTGGCTCCGTATGCCGAGCAGCTTCACACGATGCAACACGGTATCACCGCACTGATGGCTGATCGCAATATTAACGGCTGGGCGCGGATTAATTATGAATATGGCAAGACGCCGATTTATCTGGTGATGAAGCACCGCGACAGCACCAAAATCGAAGAGCTTTATACCATTGCCGATGAAATTGAGCAGCGCTATCCGACGCAGGGTTTTTATCTGCATCGCAATAGCAACAACGTGGCCTGGCTACCCGAACCAGTAGAAAAAGGGCGGGCAGTAACCTATTTACTCAACAAATTGCGTGCGGAACGAGGCACCTTTCCCGTGATTGGTTTAGGCGATAGTCTCAGCGATCATCGCTTTATGACACTCTGCACCTGGTACGGATTGCCTCGGCAAAGCCAGTTTGCCGAGGCAATCGCCCGCCGCATTTTTGGAGACGCCCAAGATGCATGACGACATCACGCCTTTTTCTGGTTCCTACTTGCCAAACGACATCCATTTTTTGCTTCAACCTGTCGAGATAGACGTGACGCCTGTGGAGGAAAAGGAGCGGCTGATTCAGTCGGGCGCTAAGCACTACTCAGATATGCTGAGTCAGGAGCCGGAGCCGACGGTCTGGCACCTCGAACTTTTCTCCCGCGCGCTTGAACAAGAGGGCGGGCGTTTGGCGCGCGAGGTGCAGATGCTTGCGCAAACGCTGGCACAGCGTTTTGCCGATACGCCAGTGGTATTGACCAGTTTGGTGCGTGCCGGTGTTCCTCTGGGCGTGATGTTGCATCGAGCCCTGCGTGCTATGGGGAAAACGTCTTACCATTATGGCATCAGCATTATCCGCGATCGGGGTATTGATAAAACCGCGCTGGAATGGATTGAAGCGCGTCACGGCAGCGAGGGCATTGTGTTTGTTGATGGCTGGACCGGTAAAGGCGCTATCACGGGCGAGTTGATCAAGTCCCTGAAGGGAAGAGAAGGGTATCCCGAACAGCCACGTCTGGTGGTACTGGCGGACCCCTGTGGCTGTGCCTGGTTGTCAGCGAGTCATGATGACTGGTTGATTCCGTTTGGGATCATGGGCGCTCCTGTATCGGGTCTGATATCCCGATCGTTGTGGGCGGCGCAAGGGCTACACGGCTGTATGATATGTGAGCACCTTAAGCGCTATGAGTGTAGCCAAATGCTGGCGGATACCGTTGAAGCGTTGCGTCGTACCTCCTCTTCCGTGCTCTCGGTATGCAGTGAATCAACACCTGAACGACAGCATTATCTTCAACAACAGAGTGAAAGGGTGATCCGCACGCTGGCTGAACGCTATGGCATCGATAGCATCAATAGAATTAAACCGGGTATTGCTGAAGCGACCCGCGCGGTGTTGCGTCGGGTGCCGGATCATGTCCTGGTACAAACGATGGACGATCCTGATGTTGCGCTGTTGGTTTATCTTGCGAAGGAAAAGGGAATCACGATTACTGAAGTCGGCGATGAAATCGGTCAGTACCGCGCGGTGACCATTATCAAAAAGGTGCACTGATGAATAAAAGGCTTTCTCCCTGGAATTTAGGTGCGACGCTCTATATGCCCGCGACGCGTACCGATATCGCTGACGTTATTTTGACCGATAAAATTAGCGGACTGCGCTCTCTGGTTATTTGCCTTGAAGATGCCGTCGCCGAAAGTGATGTCCCTTTGGCGCTGTTACGGCTTCGTGAGCTTCTGACGACATTAGCACAGGCGAAACAGGCTAATGGAAAAGCCGACTGGCCGTTGGTTTTTGTTCGTCCGCGTGACGCTGAGATGGGGCGTTGGCTGGCACATGAGATGGACTTGAGTCCGCTGGATGGGCTGGTGTTACCCAAATTTACCCTAGCTTCTTTGCCACAGTGGTGGGAAGTGGTGCGGAACAGCGAGCTTTGCATGATGCCAACACTGGAAACTGAAGACGTTTTCGACGTGGTGCAGATGCGTGAGTTAGCAACGCAGCTACAGTCTCACCCCTGCCATGAGCGCATTATTGCCTTGCGTATTGGTGGAAACGATCTGATGAATGTGATCTCACTGCGGCGGTCACGCCACCTGACTCTATATGATGGGCCGATGGGATACGTGATCAAAATGTTGGTCTCGATATTTGCTGCACGGAATTTCGCGTTAACCGCGCCAGTCTGTGAGCATATTGATGAACATCACATCATGTCACGCGAGTTGGCGTTGGATATGGCGCACGGATTGGTCGGCAAAACGGCTATTCATCCCAATCAAATCGCTATCATTGAGCAGGCGCTGATGGTGTCTGCGGCTGATTATGCGGATGCGTTGCGTATTCTGAATTCCAGTCAGGCGGTCTTTAAATCTCAGGGGTCGATGTGCGAACCGGCCACGCATCGGCGCTGGGCATCTGGGATTTTGGATCGCGCGAAGGTCTACGGCATCGCATCAGAGCAAAATTTGGGGGCGCGCTTTATCGCGGCGACCCATAATCATTGAAGCGATCGGATCGATGATTAATCGGGTATACACCCTATTCTGGTTGGGGGGCGTTGCTCTATATTGCCTCTGGTTTATCTCACGTTGAAAATTTGTCTGTTAGAGTAAAAAGTGGTTAAAATTTTACTTAAGGATGCAGGAGAGAGCGTTTATCCGTTGTCACCTACATTGTCTGTCCACGCTCAGAAATGACGGCGATTAGCATGAGAGAGTCATCGAGAAAAATGTCAGTGAACACACTTATTTTTCAGCCCATACGATCGTTGTCTTGGAATATAGGGTGTGATTCTCTATGCAACTAAGCACCCGTCAGGTACGCGTTTTCCGTCTTGCCAATATTCTGGGGACGGGGAAGCACGTTGCCGCAACGCAGATCATCACTGCACTGGGTTGTTCGGAACCGACGTTGACTCGGGTACTGAAGGAGTTGAGAAGCGACTATGCTGCTGAGATAAAGTACAGCAAGTCTCTACACGCTTATCAGATGATCCAGCCCGGGCAGCTCGATAAAAAGACGTTACGTCATATGGCGCAGGCGCTCGCGTCCCATGCCGAATTGAAAGAAGAAGGAACGGTCAGCCGGGTCTTTCTGGATAAAGAAAAAAAGAAAGCCGTCTCCCTGTCCTTAAGAATGTCGGTGTTGCGTAAGATCGATACATTGGCACGCCTGAAAGACGTCACGCGTAGCGAAGCGGTGGAAATGCTGATCGATAAATGTGCTGATGAACTGATTCGTTCATCTTTACCCTCGCAAAAATAGCCAACGTCTCCCCCCTCTTTCCCACCAGCCTCCTGAACCGTATCCCATTAAATCCTTTCAACTTTGCGGGTTGATGTCGCGCATTTTTTGTTGAGATAACAACCAGAACGATTATGATGTCTCAATCATATTATGCATAAGATGAATGGATTGATGCTATGCGAAGACTACCTGTCTATTTATTGCTGGACACCTCTGGTTCAATGCACGGTGAGCCAATGGAAGCCGTCAAGAATGGGGTACAGACGTTAATCACGACGCTGCGCCAAGATCCCTACGCGCTGGAAACCGCTTATGTTTCCGTTATTACTTTTGATTCCTCTGCCCGTCAGGTTGTGCCGCTAACCGACCTGATTAATTTCAAATCCCCCGATCTGGTCGCGAATGGCACGACGGCTCTGGGTGAGGCGCTGTCGCTGGTCGCTCAGGCCATTGAACGTGAAGTCCAGAAAACCACGGCGGAAACGAAGGGTGACTGGCGTCCGTTGGTCTTCATCATGACCGATGGTGCGCCAACGGATGACTGGCGTAAAGGTGTCGCTGACTTTACGTCGGCGCGTACTGGTGTCGTTGTCGCCTGTGCCGCTGGACAAGTCGCAGAAACAAAGGTTTTACAGGAAATTACCGAAATCGTTCTACAGCTCGATACTGCGGATTCGAACGCTATCAAGGCGTTTTTCAAGTGGGTATCGGCGAGTATTTCAGTGGGAAGTCAAAAAGTGGAATCGGGTAAAAAAGAGGTTATCGGTCTTGACGATCTCCCCCCTCCGCCGCCAGAAGTGAATGTTGTGCTCTAATTCTATTATCAAAAACAAGGAGACTGTATGTCAGTCAGTTTGCGTAAAGGACAAAGTGTTAGCCTCAAGAAGAATGAATTTGATCTCTCCTCCGTCACCATCGGTCTGGGCTGGGACATTAGCGAAGAGAAAAAAGGCTTCCTGGGAGGAATATTTGGTAAGAAAACGGAAGATGAATATGATCTCGATGTTATCGCTTTCCTGTGCAATGCCGAAGGAAAAGTGGTTGATTTGGGACAGATAGAAGATGGCCGACCCACTTTGGATAACGGGGATGTGATCTTTTTCAATAACCAGCGGCACCACTCAGGTCAAATCTGGTTAACTGGCGACAACCGCACTGGAGCGGGGGATGGCGACGATGAGCAAATTATCGCTAACCTGAATACGCTGGATGCTAAATACGAAAAAATAGTTTTTATCGTCCAAATTTATAACGGCCAGGAACAGCAACAGCATTTTGGTAAAGTGAAGAACGCGTTTATTCGCGCTGTCGATGCCAATAATGTCGAAATGGCGCGTTTTGATCTGTCCGGCGGGCCTGCATTTAACCAACAATGCTCTATGGTCTTTGCCGAGCTGGTGCGTGAAGGCACGGGTTGGAAACTCAGCGCTATCGGTGAACCTTCCGAGTCAGATAGCTTTATTACGCATTTAAAGAGCTACCTGTAAATGAGACGGCTACCTGTTTATCTCTTGATTGATACTTCAGGCTCAATGCGCGGCGAGTCCATCCATGCGGTCAATGTGGGGATTCAGGCCATGCTAAGCGCACTGCGTCAGGATCCTTACGCACTAGAAAGCGTCCATATCTCGATCATCACCTACGACAATGACGCGCGAGAGTTTATCCCGTTGACGCCGCTGGAGGATTTCCAGTTTACCGATATTGTGGTGCCCAGTGCGGGTGGCACCTTTACGGGGGCGGCCCTTGAGTGTCTGATCCAGTCCGTCGATCGCGATATCAAACGTTCCGATGGCGATCAGAAAGGTGACTGGCGTCCTCTGGTATTCCTCATGACGGACGGTAGCCCCTCTGACGCCTACGCGTATGACGAAGCGGTGACCGAAGTCAAAAAACGTGCCTTCGGTTCGATCATTGCCTGTGCGGTTGGGCCGAAAGCCAAGCATGAACACCTTAAGAAGCTGACCAATCAAGTGGTGGCGTTAGAAACGCTGGACTCGACAGCGTTTGCCGGTTTCTTTAAATGGGTTTCTGCAAGTGTCGCATCCGGTAGCACTAGCTCCGGCGTCACGGCGGGTCAGGATAACCTACCGCCACCGCCTCCCGAAATACAGTTGGTTCTGTGACGTCAAGGCAGGGCTCCCGACAGGGAACCTTGCCTTTTATTTTTGCGGTAAGCGATCCCATTCAAACTCATAGAAGCGCTTGTCGCGAAAGTTATTCGTTTAATAAAGGTGTCTGTTATGAGACGACTACCCGTTTTCTTTGTTCTCGACTGCTCGGAGTCGATGATCGGGGATAATCTGAAGAAAATGAATGATGGCCTACAGGCTATCGTTAGTGATTTGAAAAAAGATCCTCATGCCCTCGAAACAGCCTGGATTTCCGTCATCGCTTTCGCCGGTGTGGCGCAAACCATCGTTCCCTTGGTGGAGGTGGTATCGTTCTATCCACCGCGTCTGCCGTTAGGCGGTGGCACCAGCCTTGGCGCTGCGCTGCGGGAATTGACTAAACAGATCGATGAACAGGTAAGAAAGACGACGCAAGAGCGTAAAGGTGACTGGAAACCGGTGGTCTATCTGCTGACTGATGGTCGCCCGACGGATGATACCGCATCGGAAATCACTCGTTGGAAACAGCACTACGCTAATAAGGTCAACCTGATCGCGATTGGCCTGGGAGCCTCTGCCGATCTGAATACATTGCGCCAACTCACCGAAAATGTATTGCTGTTTACTGAGGCGCAAGAAGGGGATTTCACCCGCTTTATCAAATGGATCACCGCGTCTGTCACTGCCCATAGCCGTAGCGTCGGGGAAGATGCGCCACCGCTGTTGTCGAATAATGAGTCTATTGTCCGGTTGGCTAAGGATGAGGTCGCGCGGGCGTATGATGAGAACTGTGTCATTCTGGTTGGTCGCTGCAATAAATCGCGCCGCCCCTACCTGATGAAGTATGAGCGCCCCAACGTTAACCTATCGTCCCTCAATTTTAAGCTCAATATCAACGGATTTAATCTGGCAGGCTGTTTCCCGATAGATGAAGATTATTTTGCCTGGAGTGATGCCAGAGCCTCTGCGCTGCAAGTCAATACGAGCGAATTACACGGCGCGCCGGGTTGCCCCCACTGCGGTAATGCCAGTGCTTTTGCGATGTGTTCCTGCGGAAAACTGCTGTGCATCAACGGGCCAGAAACTGTGATATGCCCTTGGTGCAATCATAACATTAGCTTTAGTGAAAACGGCGGCGTGGATGATTTCGATGTCAATCGCGGGAGAGGCTAATGGATATTGATGTCCGTCTGGATCTCCAGATCTTCGCGCTGATTTTGCAGCAGGCAGGAAAAACGCTTTCCGAGGCTGACGTTAACACGTGGGGAGATGATGCTGAGCTGAGAGAACTGTTAGACAAACTGCGTGAACAGGTAATGCTCAAGGCGGAAGGTATTGCGCCGCCTCTTCCTATTATAGAAAGCGGTGACTCGACAGAAAGTAGCGACACGATAGAAAGTAGTTGCCCTACTGAACACGATGATTCTACAGGAAATAATGACTCACAGAACGGGTCTGGCTCTGTGGAGGCAACAGCGGACGCTGTCGTTGCGCCGCAGGATGCCGTGGCGGCATTACCGGATATGATCGCGGCATCGGGACAGGATGACGCTATTCAGCCTGAGATAGCTGCGCCAGAGACAGTAGCGCCACTGTCAGTCAGCGGTGCTGAACCTGTGGAACAGGAGAACGCGGAAAAAGCACAATGGGAAGCGATGTCGTTTGCGGAGTTGAATGCCGCACAAGGTCGCCCAGCCACGGTAAATGCGCTAAAACCGGGGCAAGTTCCCACGCCGAGCTTGAGTCATAAGGCTCCTCCAGCGGCGGTGAGTCTGCCACAGGTAAAAATTAATATCGCGAATGCCCGCGTCGGTACACCTTTTAACTCACCCATTGAGATTAGCCTTGATAACGGAATGAGGCCTGATGTGCAGGAGGTGGTGTTTAGCGAAGCGATCGGGTTGCATTTCGACCGTGAGACCACGGCATTGGTTGGGATCCCGACACTGAGTGGTGATTGGGACATCGCTGTCCACTGGTCATGCGGAACCGCGACGGTGGGCGTCACCAAGGTACTCTTGATCGTGAATCCCGATCCGCGCAGCCTATGGAAAATCATCGATCCTCCCGCAGACGATCGTTATTTTAAAACGAATATGGCGCAACAGGCGATCCGGCAGCCGGGTGTTAACATCGCTGCCGCCAGCCGCCGAGGACGTTCGCACGAACATGTCGGTACGTTTCGTGATGACGACTATTTTATCGCGCACGATAATGACAGCGGTTGGAGCGTCCTGTTGGTTGCTGATGGTGCCGGGAGCGCGAAAAATTCTCGGCAGGGGTCGCGGTTAGTTACGGAGGTGGTTGGTGACTATTTAGCGCGGCAACTGGCGGGGGAATTGGCGTCAGGGTTAAAGCGTGCGATCGCCGATTGGACGCCGGAAGATCAGCGGGAGGTCGGCACCTTCTTTGTCAGCCAATTTCATAAGGCTGCACAGCTTGCGGTGCATAAGATCCACGGCGAAGCGCTGGAAACGAATGAAAGCATCAAATCTTACTCCACCACGTTGTTAGCGACGGTTGCGTTACGCACGGATGATGGGGTGTTTGCCGCGTCGTTCTGGTTAGGAGACGGAGCTATCGCCGCCTATGGCCCAACGGGGAAAGTCCGTCTATTAGGCATGCCGGATAGTGGTGAATACGCTGGGCAAACCCGCTTTTTGGATCAGGATGCCGTACAGGACACCCAGTTTAGTAAGCGCGTTATTATTGGTAAATGGAGCGAGATCTCGCACCTGATCCTGATGACCGACGGGGTATCCGATCCGTATTTTGAAACGGATAACGGGCTACAAAACGCGGCAAAATGGGATGCACTGATTGCCGACATTGCCCCTTGTTTGAATGACAGCGAACAGGCAGCAGAACGGTTGACTGAGTGGCTAAACTTTTTCTCGCCCGGAAACCATGATGACCGGACGATTGTCGTGGCATGGTGAGTCTCAGAAATGGATTGCTGGTGATAATAAATGGCTAATATTATTAGTTGTACCACCCGAGAGGGCGAGCGTGTCCAGTACGTTGACGAAGTCATCGGTTCGGGCTCGATGAAGGATGTCTATTTCTCTCCTGACAAGACCTACGTGGTCGCTTTCTATAAAAAACCACAGAATGAGCAGGCGAAAGAGCGAATTGCGATGATCACCGGTCGCTATCGGCAAAGTATTTTTGAGCAGGCGGGTGGTGAGTATTGGCAAGACCTGTTCTGCTGGCCGACCAGTGTGGTTGAGCACGAGGGGCGAATCGGTATTGTGGTGCCAACCTACCAGAGCCACTTTTTCTTTAAGTATGGTTCCAAGAATAATGATTTTCTTGGCATCAAAGGGCGAGAGAAAGAAGGAAAATGGTTCGCCAGTGCGAATAACCAGAACAAATTTCTCGATCCGCGTGAGCGCGGTAACCTGCTGAATTACCTAAAAGTCTGCCTGCTATTGACTCGGGCAGTGCGTCGTATGCACGCCGCCGGTCTGTGCCACAGCGATCTCAGTTATAAGAACGTGCTGGTTGATCCCGAAGCGGGTCATGCCTGTGTGATCGATATTGATGGTCTGGTGGTGCCGGGGAAATATCCGCCGGATGTCGTGGGTACGCCGGACTTTATTGCGCCCGAAGTGGTGAAAACGACTCATCTGGCGAAAGAAGATGCCAATCGGATTTTGCCTAGCATCAGTACCGATCGTCATGCGTTAGCCGTATTGAATTACATGTATCTGTTTTACCGGCACCCGCTACGGGGCGGTAAAATTCATGATATGGATGATGAGATGCGGGACGAAGCGCTGTCTATGGGGGAAAGGGCGCTGTTTATCGAACATCCGACAGACCGCAGCAATGCGGTTAAGCTCAACCAAGTCAGCCCGTCATCCTTGCCGTGGGCAGATACGGATAAGATCCCCTATACCATTCTGGGACCTTATCTTACGCCTCTGTTTGAGAAAGCATTTATTACCGGTTTGCATGAGCCAACCCAACGTCCGACGGCGGATGAGTGGGAAACCGCACTGGTGAAAACGGTCGATCTTATCCAGCCGTGCCAGAACTCGGCGTGTGAACAGGAATGGTATGTCTTTTCGGGTAAGACCCAGCCCTCATGCCCTTATTGCGGTACGCCGTATAAAGGCAAGCTGCCGATACTCAACCTGTATTCTTCGCGTAAAACAGGGAGCTATCGCCCTGACGATCACCGGCTGATGGTCTGGAACGGCCAGTCGCTGTATGCCTGGCATGTCAATCGCCTGATTGCCCCAAATGAGCGCACGACGCCAGAACAGAAGAAACGTGTGGGTTATTTTGTCTTTCATAATGACCAATGGTGGCTGGTGAATGAAGGTATTGAGGAGTTGATGTCGTTACCCGATAAACAGAAGGTCGCCATCGGGGATAAACTAGCGTTGACGGACGGTGCACAGTTTGTCCTTTCCACCCAAGAGGGGGGAAGGCTCGTGGTGGTACAACTGGTATCCAATTAACGTCCGACTGTACCAACAGAGCGCATAACATCAAGGGCAGCATCTGGCGGGACGTTTCCCGGCATCGCTGCCCTTGTCTATTTATCTTGGTCATCCGGCGTTAGCAGGCGCGGGGGTTACTTCATGCTGGCGGCGAGGGTATCAACGTTGTGTTTAAACGCGGTCGTATAGGTCGCTGCCGGGCCGGATGCATCGGTCAGGGCTTCCGGGTACAGTTCACCGCCCGGTTGTGCGCCGCTGGCATTGGCGATTTGCTTCACCAGACGTCCATCGGTCTGGTTCTCAATGAAGTAGCTTTTCACCTTCTCTTGCTTGATTTGCTTAATCAGCGAGGCCACTTTTTTGCTGCTGGCTTCAGATTCGGTAGAGTAACCTACCGGTGACAGGAACTTCACGCCGTAGGCCTGGCTGAAGTAGCCAAACGCGTCATGGCTGGTCAACACCTTGCGTTTTTCTGGCGAAATAGCGGCAAAGGTTTTCTTCGCGTAACGATCCAGCTCCTGTAGCTGCGTGATGTAGGCTTCGCCCTGCTGGCGATAGTAATCGGCATTGGCAGGATCGGCTTTTGCCAGCGCGTTGACGATGTTGTGCGCATAGATCACGCCGTTGCTCATGCTGTTCCAGGCATGTGGATCGGTTTCCGTTTTGCCGTCTTCCACCATTGAGCGTGTTTCAATCCCGTTGGAGGCGGTAATAACGTCGCCATGATAGCCAGATGCGGTGACCAGACGATCGAGCCAGCCTTCCAGCCCCAGCCCGTTAACGAAAACCAGATCGGCGCTAGCCAACGTTTTGCTGTCTTTTGGTGACGGTTCAAACTCATGTGGATCGCCATTCGGTTTCACCAGGTCGGTCACGGTAACGCGATCGCCGCCGATGTGGCTGACCATATCGCCAAGTACGGAAAAGCTGGCAACAACATCAAGATTCTTTGCCATCGCCAGTGGGCTAAGCAGCAGGCCGGATAATGCGATAGCTAATAGTGAACGTTTCATTTTTCCCTCACAGAAAATTACAGGTAACGAAATTTATCGGTCAACGACGCAGGCGTAGCAGCCCACCGTGGTGACCAACACAGACGGAGAAACAGAAAAACAGCGTCATCGTCAGGATGATGGCGGGGCCAGCAGGCAACTCGGCATAGTAAGACCACAGCAGCCCGATCAGGCTGGCAACCATTCCTTGCAGTACTGCGATGCCGAGCATGATGGGCAGGTGCTGTGTCCAAAACCGTGCGCTGGCGGCTGGCAGCATCATCATGCCGACCGTCATCAGCGTGCCTAGCAGTTGGAATCCTGCGACCAGATTGAGCACCACCAGTGACAGAAACAGGCCGTGGATTAGCGCCCGATAGCGGCCTGAACTGATGCGCAGGAAGGTTACGTCAAATGATTCAATCACCAGCGCCCGATAGATCACCGCCAGTACCAGCAAGGAGGCGGAACCGATCAGTGCAATGTCGATCAATGCAGCGCGATCCACCGCCAGAATCGATCCGAACAGCACATGCAGTAGATCGATGCTGGAGCCGCGCAGCGAAACCAGCGTGACGCCAAGCGCCAGCGAACCGAGGTAAAATCCGGCAAAGCTGGCATCCTCTTTTAATTCTGTGTGGCGGGTGACGAAGCCAGAAAGCATGGCGACCGACAGCCCGGCAATAAAGCCGCCAATGCCCATCGCCAGCAGTGACATCCCTGAGATGAGGTAGCCGATTGCCACGCCGGGTAACACCGCATGCGACAGCGCATCGCCAATCAGGCTCATTCGCCGCAACAGCAGGAAACAGCCCAGCGGCGCGGCGCTTAACGTGAGTACCAGACAGCCGACCAGCGCACGGCGCATAAAACCGAATTCGGCAAAAGGAGAAGTAATGAGGTGAAATAGCATCATGGCGTGACGATCCTGAGCGTTGGCGTATCACTTTCTGCCTTGCGCAGGCTATATAATATGGGGTGGGCATCTCCCCAGCGATGGCCGCTCTGGGTGAGTTGCAAGACAGTTGGAAAGTGCTGCCCAACCAGTTCCAAATCGTGCAACACGGTAAGGATGGTTCTGCCTTCGGCGTGAAGTTGCTCGATAATCTGCAAGAGTGCCTGCGTGGTGTGGCTATCGACGCCGGTAAAAGGCTCATCCAGCAGAATGATCGGAGCCTGTGTCAACAGCAACCGCGCAAAGAGCACGCGCTGTAGCTGCCCGCCGGACAGGATGCCAATATGCCGATCGGCGAAATCTGCCATCGAGACAGCGTCGAGGGCATCAATGGCTTTGCGGTGCCAGTTGGCGTTAATACTCCGTAACAATCCGCGATGGGGCAGTGAACCCATCAGCACCAGATCGCGCACGTTAATAGGGAACTGCCGATCGAATTCGGAGAGCTGTGGCAGATAGCCGATAGCATTTTCTTTACCACCAGTACCGAGGCTGAACGTGCCGTAAAGCGGCGACAGCAGGCCTGCCAGCGTTTTCAGCAGTGTGGATTTCCCCGTGCCGTTCGCGCCAATAATCGCCGTCAGCGATCCTTGGTGAAAACAGCCGCTGAGCGTCGCGAGTGGCGGTTGGCCACGGTAGCCAAAGGCCAATTCCTGTAGGGCAATCATGGCAACATCACCGCCCACCCGACTAATAGCCATAACAGTGATAGCAGCAGGGAAACCAGTAACACGCGCTTCAGCGCGGAGAGAGAGTAAAAACTTGTCATTATCATCGGTAAAAGGCTAAGTTGTTATATTATAACATACCGATTTTTATCGATGATGGTAGAGGGTATAGGTAAGAAAGTATGTAAGGCGATTGAGTTTGGTTTGGGGGAATATTTCGTGCGCCATTCTGCTGACAAAACCCAGCTAACTTATATTGTTCACGGCATAATTTCCGCCAAAAAGCCGGGGTTCATAGGGGGCTGGCGTAGCCCCCTATGTCGGGCGCGTGCTGCGACGTAGCATGAAGATAACGGTGTTTGAAGCGCACGAAACCACCTCTAGCTCTACATAACCCATGTGACTAAAAGCCAATTCCATGAACACATTACACCGCTGATAAATTCCCCTGCATATCAACCACAAAGCGAGTCGCTGGCTCATCGTTGATATATCCCGCGAGGATTTTTAGCATCAGGCCGAAGCGGTATTGCAGGCTTTCCGGTGGTAGCGTAGCCGTTGGCGTGTAGGCAGCGAGCAGTGCGCGATACTGTTTCACTCGCGCTGCCGGAATATCTTGCCAGGCGAGATCGCTGCCGTTGCGCAGGCAATACCAGTCGGTCACCAGCGTGAGCAGAGAAATATCCTGTAACCCATCGCTGCCTGCTACCGCGCTCGGTTTACGCTGGTCGGCATCAGGCAGCGCGTTGGCGCTGATCGGCTCTTTTTGCTGCGCAATCCACAGCAGATCGGCACAGTTCAGCGTGTTGATGAGAGGAGATAGATCCTCCGGCCAGTCTTTTACCAGAAAACGCTGGCGTACCAGCAGCGCCAGATGGTGGTGCAGGAAGTCGTAATAATCGCGGCTTTTCAGTATGTCACCCAGCGGTTCGCCGGTGCGATCCAATTCTTTCTGATAAAACGGGAACAGATGGTTGAACTGCGGCACGTTGCGTAGGACCAGCGTATCAATATCGACTCGGTCATTATGCAGCGTCGCCAGCTTCATCGCAGGTGGGTAGGCGGCCAGTGACGGCACCGCCACATTCACCAGCGTCCCCTGTGAACCGCGATACACGCCCGTGTCGTTGACGTGCAGATGACCGCTGAAATGCAGACGGATGCCTGCCGCCAGTGCCTGTTCGGCAACCTCTGGCTTCGGCGTACGCTTGATGAAGCTGTTGCTGCCGAACAGTTGTTTTTCATCCTCTACCGTGCCGTCGAGGAAATCGACCAGCGGATAGTGCGAGAACACCAGCAGCTTCTTATTCTGCGCTTTCGCCCGCTGTACCACCGATTTCACCCACGGCAGCATGAACGGTTTCTCGATCAGCAAGGCATTCCAGCCGGTGTTGCTGCTGGTGGAGTAGCCTTCAATCCCTTCACGTTTCTCCGGGCCGTCTTTGACCTGATACACGTTGGCATCGATGGAAAGTAGCCACAGCCCCGCTTCCGGCTCCACCAAATAGGAGGCATCGACGATGTTCCACTGTTTGCTACCATCCGGTGAACGGGCGAGATACTGACGTTTATTGAGTTCGTCGCTGTCGCCAAACGGCGTTTCCCAGTGCAGGAAGTCATCGCGTTTAAAGAAACCAAACGGTTTCATCAGCGGCAGGCCGCGTTCATAGCCGAGTGCCTGCATCTTGGCTGTAACGATTAGCGATTGTGCGCCGCCCAGTTTAACGCCGGGTTTACTGCTCAGCAGCGTGCTGGTGCCGTCGGCGTTGAGCATTCTTTCCCACGAGTCATCCCCTTGTGGACGGTTGACATCATGGTTGCCCGGTGTGGCGAAGAAGCGCATCCCGTGACGCTGTTCGTACTGCGTCAGGATGGCGGCGATGCCTTCAACGGTAGGTTGTTGGCCGTCATCAGAATAATCGCCGGACAGCACTACGTATTTCACCTGCTGTTTTGCCAGTTCGTCCAGCGCAGCCAGCAGCGCAAAGTAGGGCTCGTTGAAGATGCGGGTCGAATTCACCGAATCTTTCAGGGTGCGAATGGTCAGCTTCTTTCCGGTCTGCGCATCGGGCAGGCCGTCAAAATCGTAGTTGCCGTAGATATTGTGGACGTGGACATCCGAAATAATGGCAATGCGCAGCGGCCCGGCGGGCGCGGTCGTGTCGGCGTTAGCATGAAAAAAGCCGCCAGCCAGCGTAATGGCGCTGCCTGCGCCGAGCTTGACGAAAGTTCTGCGAGTGAGTGATGTCATTGATGTCTCCGGCATTATTTATAACGGATGGCTGTATAGCGCATAATCATGACAGGCAATCAATCGTGCGCCGTCGAGTGCATCGCCCATTGGAACGGTGAGTTGGGATTGCCACTCGTCCGGCAGCCAAGGCCGGATATGCAGGCCAATACTGCCCATGAGCGATAAGCGAGGTGGGGCGTGGCGCGCCACGGCGGCCAACAGCAGGCTGATGTCGCTGGCCGTCCGCGTCAGCAGCGCGTTGGAAACGGCATCGCCCTGCTGAGCGCAGTCAAATACGCGACGGGCGAACTGTGCATAGTCGCCCGGTTTCGCCTGCGGGCTAAATGCCCGTAGCGCGTCAAGCGTGTTCGCGGCCTGCTCTGCGCAGGCGGAAAAGAAATCGTCGATGCTTTGGCTGAGCGTAGACGGCGCGCACCAGCCTTGCATTACATCGTAGGTGTGTTGCAGCGCTGCTAGCCCAAGGCGTGCGCCGCTGCCCTGATCGGAGATCGGGAACTCATGGCCGCCGTAGGCGGTAATTGTCTGGCTCTGCCACGCCAGCCCGCAGGAGCCGGTTCCGGCAATGACTACGCCCGCGTCTTTCCCCTGATTGACGGCCAGACAGGCACCGAGCGCATCGGTATTAAGCACCTGAGTGGCATAAGGATGAGGTAATGCCAGAAACGCCTCGTAGGCGGTGCGATGCTCCGCGCTCGCGAGTGCCAGTCCGACTTTCAGCCTGGGTACGTCATCCGGTGACAGCCCGCTGTGTTTCAGCGCCTGCGCGATGGCATCGTCTACCGACTGGCGCACGCTCTCCACGCCGAGCAGCAGATTGGCGCGACCGCCGTGTCCTTGTCCGAGCGGTGTACCATCTGCCTGATAAATACGCGCCCGACAGCCTGTGCCGCCGCCATCCACACCCGCATAGAGCCATGTCGTCATGATGCGCTCGCTCCTGAATCCAGATAAGGAAGACAGGCCACCGCCAGATCGCCGCTGAGGCTGACGATTTCAGCCTCTGAGGCTGGCAGGCTGTTGAGCAGCAGGATTAACTCGCTGGCGCAGCGTGTCAGCAACTGCTCCGCCAGTGCATCCTGCGGGTGTACCAGCACAACATGCCCAAGCGTGGCGTAATCGTTGGCCTGCGCCTGCTTTGACCAGTCGATCACCCGATCAACATGGTTATCGAAGTGTTGAAACAGCGCTTCACTGAGTGGCGTAAGCGGGGTGATGCCCTCAACGGCCTGAAGCATTTCCTGCACCGCCCACAGCCCCAGCCGCGAGAGGCTGGCCGGATTACCTATGGGGAAACTGTCGCCGCTGCGACAGGTCAGGATCCCGTCATGCCAGTGTAGCAGCCGGGTAAAACCGCCCGTGACGAGAAGATAGCGGTTTTGTCCCGGCCAGCGCTGTTCGCACAATGTGCTTTCCCACGAGCGATCAAAGGGACGATCGCCATCGATGTCGATCTCCCTCAGTTGCCATTTCACGGTGCGCTTTTCCGCTGTTGTTGATTGGTCGCAATCGTTTCGTTGAGGCGCTTCACATCGTTTGACGTCAGGCGCAGATACTCATCAAACGACACTTGATCGTTCAGATATTGCGTAAAGCGCGTCAGGATGATGGGGTACAGCTCGTTCGCCCCCAGGCTTTCCATGCGCTCCCAGTCAAAGACGTAAGACGGGATCTTTTTGATCTCTTCGCGTGCGGTATTCAGGCCGTCGATCACATGCTTATCTTTAGTCTGGTAGTGCAGATCGGTAATATCCGCGCCGACGATGATATTGAAGTGCTCGGCGATCTCACGCTGCAACGGCTCGCTGCCCAGCCACTCCATGAACTCGGCCACTTCCTGCGGGTGTTTGGTGGTGGTGAACGGCATGATGAAGGTCGCTCCGCCCATCGAAATACACTTCTCTTTGCAAGGCGCTGGCAGCACTTTCCAGTCAAAACCATCGCCGATCTGTTTACTGAACTGGTTCAACAGCCAGTTGCCGGAGAAGTAGGTCACGATGTTGCCGTTCACGAAATCGTCCGCCATGCTCTTATACTGGCCGCCGCCCGCTGCGCCCCACATTTCGCGTGGGAACACGCCTTCATCCGACCAGCGTTTCAGATCCTTAATCCACTGCTGTGCAGCCGCATCTGGGAAGTTGATTAGCCCATCTTTATCGTAACGTGCGCCGTAAGAGTAAGCCGGGCCGGAGAAGCGGAAACCGCTGCGGTCGATGGTAAAGGGAATATGCACGCCGGTCTTTTCCGCGACCAGCTTCGAGGCTTTCATCAAATCATCAATCGTGTAGCCCGGCTGCGGCAGGGGAACGCCCGCCTGTTCAAATAGCGTCACGTTAACGAACGGGAGATCGGCGGTCCAGGACGCGACAAAACCCGGCAGCGCATCGGCTTTATGCACGCCTTTAACGCGCATGACCTTTTCGATACCCGTGCTATAGCGTTTCTCGAATGCGGCAGGATCTTTCAGGTAGGGACGCAAATCCAGCGTATAGCCGAGCAGCCCCATCTGCGTGGTTTTGGCAATATCGGGGCCTAAGCCTGCCGCTAGTTGCATCGGCAACTGTGTTTGCAGCGCGTTATAGCCCGTGCTGACGAAATTCACATCGATGCGTTCATTACTTTGGGAGAAGGATTTAACTTTCTGCTCCATGAAATGCACTAATTCGGGATCGTCGTCACTATATAAAAATGTTATTTGCGTTTTGGCGGCTAACGCGCTGCTGCTGAATAACCCCAGCGTAAGAGCGGAAAAAAATAACGCGGTGTTGGGACGCATCATAAACATCTCCACATCATAGGTTTGATTAATGGCTGAAATACCCTGGCGTTGCCTGCGAGGTTATTTTTATTCCTGTGATTTATTCTCTGTCCTAATTAATGCAAATTTGCATTAACCTGTCATTTTCATCATGCAATCATGGACAGAAGCCCGACTGATTTATGTGAGGCAGATTAAAGATATTTTAAATGTTGGTTTAAATAAAGTATTTTTGTGATATTAATCACATATATAAATATGAGAATCTTATTTATTAATGCGAAATGTCAATAAATGAATGCAAAAGACAATTTAATGCAAATTTGCATTGTGGTTGCGAGTTGATGGTGCAGGGAATCAACTGTTGCCCTAAATATTGGCAGCGTGTGCACAGTGAAGGTGCAAATAAATTTAGTCATACGTTTTCGTTATTTTATTCGTCAAAACCGTAAACAGGATTCCGTATGAATATCGGTTGGAAATTAAAGAAGAACGGCGTCATTAATCGGTTTCTGATTACCGAACTGACGGAAAAACGTTATTTCGCCGAGCCGGATACGCTGGCTGATAAGGTGAATTACCGCTTTATCAACGGTTTTGTCGATGTTGGTGTTTTACCCTGCCGCGTGCGTTTTTTGCAGGAAGAAGCAAAGCGTGAGGTGACGTTGCCTGAAGATCTTCATTTCCCGCTGATGTGGAGCGGCGGCGATGAAAGCCGCAGTGTGAATTTCAGTGATTTCTGGCCGTGTCCGGTTCATGTTCAGCGCTTTTCTCGCTGTGTTATCCACAGCGACAGTGCGCAGGCGGCGCCGTTTACCCTCAGCACCTGCGGCGGTATTACGCTGTGGCTGAACGGCGAGCCGATTACTCGCTTTACGCCCTTTACCCGTAATACTGAACAAACCTGTGACATCATGCTGCCGCTGCAAGCGGGGGCGAACACGCTGGTCGTGCATAGCGAAGAACTGTGCGAGCGTGATACCGATTATCTATTCAGCCTGTGCTATCAGGGGGAAGACACGCTCTTCTGGCAGCTTGATGACGATGCGGCACTTAGCGAACAACTGACCGAACTGGATAGCTGGGTTAACGGGCTGACGTTGGAAAATAACCTGATCCAACCGCCCGTGCTGGTGCTGAACAGCACGCAGCCGCTGCCGGAATCCGTGACGATGGCGCACCGTCTGATTGGCAACGTCAACGAATCTGTCCCCGTATGGCAGCAGAAACAAACGCTGCCTGCGGGCAATCTGGGCTGGCAGGTGGATTTACCCGCCGTTCTGGTCGGTTACTACGATCTGGTCTGCGCCGCGACCTGTAACGGCATTACGCTGACGCGCACCCTGAGCTTTGGACGCCTGCCATCGCAGACGATGCCTGCGTTACCGACGCTGGCTGCGCGGCGTGAAGCGGTGTTGCGCCATACTGCGCGGCACGGTTTTGAGCGCCTCGGACGGCTGTTGGCGATTGTCGCGACGGGCGAGGGCAGCGATGCCGCTACGCCGATTCTCAACAGCGCGCTGCAAAAAATCAGCCGCCGTGAAGACTGCGCGGATTTCCAACTGGTGCCGCTGATTTGGCTGTGGCAGCGCTATCAGGGGCAACAACTGCCACCGCAGGACTGGCGGCGCGTGCGCAGCGCCATTCTTGGCTTCCGCTACTGGATTGATGAACCGGGCAACGACACCATGTGGTTTTGGAGTGAGAACCACTGCCTGTGTTTCCACGTCGCGCAATATCTGGCCGGACAAAACTTCCCTGATGACACTTTCCCGTGCAGCGGCCGCCGTGGTCTGGAGCAAAAGGCGATTGCTCATGAGCGCCTGACGCGCTGGTTTGATTCCATTCTGGAACACGGGCTGGTGGAGTGGAACTCGGCGGCCTATTACCCCATCGATCTGATTGGGCTGGTGGCGCTGTACGAACTGGCGCAGGACGCCGATCTGCGCGAGAAATCTCGCGTGGTGATTGACCGCATCATGCTGATGACGGCGTGGGTGCATCAGAATGGCGTCGCGGTTGGCACCATGGGACGTGCCTACGATAAAGAGCTGCGTTCCGGCATGTTGACCGAACTGTCCGGCCTGTGTGCGCTGATGTGGGGCGAGGGCTGGCTGATTCCGCACTGTGCCGCGCTGCCGCTGCTGTGCCTGAGCGACTATCAGCCGCCGGAAACGACGGATCGGGTTGCGCACTGGTCACTGCCACACGGCGCAGAAGCCCGCTGGGTGCAGGGGCTGAACCGTAGTGCCCGCATTATTGCCTGGAAGCAGCGCGATGTCGCCTTTTCTTCGGTTTTCGACCATCACCCCGGCGAGCCTGGACACCAACAGCATCTGTTGGATGTGCGGCTAGGCACGCATTATGCCGCCCGTCTGTGGGTAAACCACCCCGGTGAGGATCGTCCTGACGGTGTGCATCGACCTTCGTACTGGACGGGTAACGGGCGCTTGCCACACCTGATGCAATACCGTAATCGCGCGCTGATGGTGTTCGATCTGCAACAGGATGTCCGCCCGTGGACGCACCTCTATTTGCCACAAACCGCGCTGGATGACGTCATCGTTGAAGACGTTTGGTGCTTTGTACGCGGCGGCAACGGCTATGCCGCTTTCCATAATCCCGCCGGATTACAGCCATTTGCGACCGCAGGCCAGCAGGCGGAAGGTGAACTGCGGGCGTATGGCGAACAGAACGTGTGGTTCGTTGCTGTGGACAGCGGCGACGGTGCGGAAGGATTCGCCGCGTTTGCTGCCCGCTTCCGGGGGCGCTCTTTGGTTCAGGATAGCAACGGCGTGTGTATTGACGATCCCGATTACGGAGAACTGGCCTTTAGCCACAAAACAGGGTTCAGCGTAGCCCAGCAGCCGTTCGTTTTTCCCGACGATGTCCCGGTCGTCCCGCAGTTCAACACAGGAAACCCATGACATGCAGACAGGCTCACTTAACCGACAACAAACCGAAGCGCTGTTAGCGCAGGTAGCGCGGGCGTTTTGCCGCCTGAAAGCGATTGATAGCGTAACGCAGGACGACGCACCGGACGCTGGGCTAACGATTCAATTTGAAGAGTGGGATTGGGAAGTTGGTGTCGGGTTGTACGGTTTCTGGAAGCTGGCGCATCTGACGCAGGACGACACCATGCTGACGACGCTGGCGAACTGGTATCAACAAAAGCTGGATGCTGGGTTGCCGCCGCGTCAGATCAACTCGACGGCACCGATGCTGGTGCTGGCGCTGCTGTGTCAGGACAAACCGGATGCGCCCGCGCAGTGGCGTGAAACCGTGAGCAACTGGGCGGACTGGCTGCTGCACTCGCTGCCGAAAACCGAAGACGGCGGCTTCCAGCATACGGTGAAAGAACGGCCGAATACCGGGCAATTGTGGGACGACACGCTGTTTATGGCCGGTCTGTTTCTGGTGGTCGCAGGGAAACTGCTTTCCCGTCGTGATCTGATCGAAGAGGCGGAATATCAGCTCGTCACGCACGCGCGCTATCTGGCCGACGTGCGCAGCGGGCTGTGGTATCACGGCTGGACGTTCGTCGGCCGCCATCACTATGCCAATGCGTTTTGGGGGCGCGGCAACGCGTGGATCACGCTGGTGCTGCCGGAAATGCGGGTGCTGGCGGAGGATCAACTGTCCGCGCCGGTATTGCGCACGCTGGAAGCGATTCTGGAACAGCAAACGGCAACGCTGGCGCGTGTCCAGCACGATTCTGGCCTGTGGCACACACTGCTGGATGACCCGGATTCACCGCTGGAAACCTCCGCCAGTGCCGGATTCATCGCTGGCATCCTGACAGCGAGGCGGCTGGGGATGCTGCACGATTTCCCGCAGGACGTGCTGGAAAAAGGCTATGCCGCCGTGGTGGCGCAGATTGACGCACAGGGTGTAGTGCAAGGTGTCTCGGACGGCACGGCGATGGGGCATGATTTGCAGTTCTATCGCGATATTCCCAATGTTGCCGTGCCTTACGGGCAGGCGCTGGTGATGCTGATGTTATTGGCACAGTTAGATTCTGTTTGCGAGGGCTGACAATGGCGAGTCTGGAACTGAAAAACGTCCACAAAAATTATGGTGCGGTGAACATCATCAAAGGCGTGGACTTAACGATTCATGACGGCGAGTTCATGGTCTTTGTCGGCCCGTCGGGCTGTGGAAAATCCACGCTGCTGCGCATGATTGCCGGGCTGGAAGAGATCAGCAGCGGCGAGTTGCTGATCGACAACCGCAAGGTGAACGATCTCACGCCAGCCGAGCGCAAGATTGCGATGGTATTCCAGTCTTACGCGCTCTATCCGCACCTTTCGGTGCGCAAGAACCTCGCGTTCGGGCTGGAGAATTTGCACTTCCCCAAAGACGAAATCATCCGTCGTATTGATGAAGCGGCCCGTATGCTGGGGCTGGAACCCTATCTGGATCGCCGACCGCGTGCGCTGTCGGGTGGACAGCAGCAGCGCGTGGCCATTGGCCGTGCGATTGTGCGTGAACCTGACCTGTTCCTGTTTGACGAACCGCTCTCCAATCTCGATGCCAAGCTGCGCGTGCAGACGCGTGGCGAGCTGTCTCGCCTGCATCAGAAACTGCGCACCACCATGATTTACGTGACTCACGATCAGGTGGAAGCGATGACAATGGCGCAGCGCATTGTGGTGCTGAATGCGGGTCGGATCGAGCAGGTTGGCACGCCGCTGGAGCTGTTCAATCGGCCGAAAAATAAGTTTGTCGCGGGCTTCATCGGCTCACCGCGCATGAATATGTTCCCGGCGCAGATCGTCGCCACCGGTGCCGACGGCGTCGAGGTGCAGTGTCCTTCCGGCAATCGTCTGGTGCTGCCGTTTATCGGCACCGTCGGGCAGAACGTCACGCTCGGGATTCGTCCTTCACACTGTGAGCTGGTGGAGGAGGGGGAGGGGATCGCGCTGTGCGTCGATCGCTGCGAGATGATGGGGCATGAAACCTTTATCTACGGGCGAATGGGCGGTATTGACGATGAGATGATCGTCCATCTGGCGCAGCACCGCGAGTTCGCTGCGGGTGAGTCGGTGTTCGTGCGCTTCCCGCCGACGTATTGCCATCTGTTCGACGGCAAAACGGATGACACATTGCCGCGTGGTAGCGAGCATTAATTATCGCGACGGGAGAGGACGACATGAAAAAGATTGCCTTACTGCCCGCAGGATCGCTGATCGATAAGCTGGTGACGCCAGTAGAGAAAGCGGTGAATCTGCTACAAAAATTCGGTGGCCGCAAAGTGATGCCGTGGTTTTTTATCGCGCCTAACATGCTGCTGTTCGCCGTTTTTGTCTTTATTCCGATTCTGCTGGCGGTGTGCTACGCCTTTACCGGTGGCACCAATATTCTGCTGTGGGAACGTCCTTACGTCGGCGTGGATAACTTCTCCACGCTGCTGAGCTGCGGCAATTACGCCGAGCCATCGAGCTGTGAACAGGATCTGTTCTGGACTGGCGTCTACAACACCGTGTCGTTCACCTTTTTCAACGTGCTCTGCACGCTGCTGGTGGCGCTGGTGACGGCACTGATCCTTAACCGCAAGATTATCGCGCGGGGGTTTTTCCGTGCGATGTTCTTCTATCCGGTGCTGCTGTCGCCGGTGGTGGTTGGCCTGATCTGGCAGTGGTTCCTTAACCGTAACGGCCTGCTGAATCTGGTGCTGTCGTCGCTGGGCGGGCAGCCGATTACCTTCCTGCTCGACCCGACGCTGTCGCGTTTCTGGGTGGTGTTTGTCTCCGTCTGGTTTCACGTCGGGTTTTATACTCTGATCCTGCTGGCGGGATTGCAGGCGATCCCGCGTGATATCTATGAAGCGGCGGCGGTGGACGGTACCTCGCGTTGGCGTGGTTTTTATCGGCTGACGTTACCGCTGCTGGCACCGAACATTCTGGTGGTGGTGATTCTGCTGACCATCAACAGCGTGCAGATCTTCGATGAAGCCTGGGTGTTAACCAACGGTGGCGGCCCCGGCACGGCCAACAGCTTTATTGTGCAGTACATCTACCAGACCGCCTTCTCGTCAAATGCATCGCTCTACGGGCTGGCCTCGGCAGCCTCGGTGCTGATGGGCGTAGTGCTGATGATCCTGACGGCGTTGCAGTTCCTGCTGACGCGTCGGCTGGAAGGGAAAAAATAACGGGAGCCATGATGAAAATAATCGCCTTTCTCACCCGCACCCGTCATCCAGGGCGCATCCATATGACGGATATCATGAGCTGGGTCTGGCTGGTGGTCGGCACGCTGCTGGTGATGATTCCGGTCATGTGGGCAGCCATGTCGTCGTTCAAAACGCCCGCAGAGATTAACCGCTTTCCGCCGAGTTTTCTGCCGCAGGCGGCGGATACCATCATGCTGCCGGAGTACCCCAAACCATTGGAACTGTGGCAGGTTAAACAGGAAGACGGTGAAGCGAAAACCATGGCGCTGGTCCGGCGTATTGGGCTGATCGCCCAACTGGTGAACCCAGATGCGCCGAGTGAGGTGGTGCGTGTGTCGACCAAAGATCTGGTGCCGATGAAGGCGTTGCATCTGGAAACGGAAAACTACACGACGCCGATCACGAAGTTCCACTTTGCCACCTACCTGAAGAACACCGTATTCGTGACGGTGATGGCGACGCTGCTGACCCTGTTGCTCAGTTCGATGGCGGCGTTCGCGCTGTCAAAATACGAGTTTCGCGGTCGTGGTACGGTGCTGACGCTGTTCCTCTCGACCATGATGATCCCGCTGTCGGTGGTGATGGTTCCAACGTTTCTGGTGGTGATCGGCCTGAACATGGGCGATAACCTATGGGGCGTGATTATCCCTACAGTCGCGACGCCGACCGGCGTATTCCTATTACGGCAATATATGCTGACGATCCCCGATGAGCTGATCGAGGCGGCGCGGATCGATGCCGCCAGCGAGTTCCGTATTTACTGGAAGATCATCCTGCCGCTGACCGCACCCGCGCTGGCGGTACTGGCGATCTTCTCGGTGATCTGGCGCTGGAACGACTTCCTCTGGCCGCTGATCGTCCTCTCCAGTCAGGACAATTTTACGCTGCAAATAGGTTTGAATGCGTTTCAGGGGCAGTTCTCGGTGCAGTGGCACTATATACTGGCGATGACGATGCTCTCGCTTCTGCCGGTGACGGCAGTGTTCGTCTTCCTGCAAAAATACATCACGACGGGGATTGCCAACACGGGGATGAAATAATGGCGACACTCAAGGATATTGCCGACCGCGCGGGGGTTTCCATCAGCACGGTTTCCCGCGCGCTGAACGGGACGGCACCGATCAGCGCTAAAGTCAGGCAGCACATCATGGCGATCGCCACCGAGCA
Organism: Pectobacterium parmentieri; assembly: GCF_001742145.1. Classification (NCBI taxonomy): domain Bacteria; kingdom Pseudomonadati; phylum Pseudomonadota; class Gammaproteobacteria; order Enterobacterales; family Pectobacteriaceae; genus Pectobacterium; species Pectobacterium parmentieri. Next base: position 74,304 of record NZ_CP015749.1, read on the forward strand.
GGGTTATCCGCTGCATAAAGTGGGTAAAGCGACCGTCACGCAGACGGAACCGCTGCGCCATATTTTGCTGGCGACGCCGCGCAACCTGATGCTGGAAAGTGAGTACAATTTGGTGTCGCTGACGCTGATTAATGCTCTGAAAACGCTGTGTTTACAACGCAATATCCAACTGCGTCCATTTCTGGGGGAACACGACACCATTAACGAACAGCAACTGCTGCGTGAACTTCAGGGAGGAAAAGAGAGCGGTATTCTCATCGTGAATGACGATCACCCAACGTTGCTGAACGCCGTGGCGGAAAGTGGTATTCCGGCGGTGCTGATTAACGGTGAGGATCCCTCGATGCGTCTGAGTAGCGTCACGCCAGCCAACCATTATGCAGCGGCAGCCGCGGTGCGTTACCTGATCGATCAGGGTCATACGCGGATCCTACATCTGACCTGGACGTCGCGCATGACGATTAAACAGCGCGAGCGTGGCTATCGTGATGCGCTTGCTCAGGCGGGGATTGCGGTGGATGACGATCTGATTCTGTCGCTGCCGGATTTCCACCCGCGCACGGCCCGCGATGCGCTATTGCGCTGGCTGACAGCGAATCCCGATAGATTAGGTGTCACCGCGATTTTCTGCGCGGCGGACAATCAGGCCATCGGCGTGATCGACGCGCTGTATCAGCACGGACTGCGGGTGCCAGATGATATGTCGGTGATGGGCATGGACGACATTCTGCCATTCGACATGCTGCCGGTTTCGCTCACCACGGTACACCTGCCGTTTGAGACGATTGCCCGTGCTGCGCTACAGTTGCTGGCGCAGCAAATGACGCCCTCACAGGCGCTCGGTATTGCCCAGCGCACCGAACTGGCGGGGAAGGTGGTCGTCAGAGAATCGGTACGGCGCATTGAGAGTAATACAGATTGAGCTTACGGGCAGCAGAGCTGTCCGACTGTGGGATAACCCTTTCACGATAACCCGATGGCCGCTGCCAGTTGATGTACCAATACCTTTGCCATCGCGGGTTCGGCCACATTCGTGAATCCCATAAGGAGCCCGCCGTGTGATGGCCCACACATTCGCCAGTCATTCAGTGCCTGAATGGCAAGACCATGAGATTGAGCCGCCGCTGCCAGAGACTGGTCGTCACCACGGGTTGCCAGCGTAGCTAACACATGAATGCCGCCCGCCTGCGGTTGGACGGTTAGGTGTGAACCTAATGTCTGTAAAAGCTCGTCGACCAGATAGCTGCGACGCATGGCATACAGTGAACGCATCTTGCGCAAATGGCGGGCAAAGTGACCTTGTTCCATGAAATCCGCCACCGTGGCCTGGGGCAAGATCGAACCAGAGTAGCCAAAGTGATTTGTCGTCTCCTTGAAGCGCTCGATCTGCGGTTCAGGGACCACCAGATAGGCTAAGCGTAGGCCGGGAAACAGGACTTTGCTGAAGGTGCCGGTGTAGAGTACGCGCCCGTCGCGATCCAGGCTTTTCAGCGCCGGTAATGGTCGACCGTGGTAACGGAACTCGCTGTCGTAGTCGTCCTCAATGATCCAGGATCGGCGGTGGCTGGCCCATTCCAACAACTGTAGTCGTCGGGGCAGAGACAACGCTACCCCCATTGGGCTTTGGTGCGTGGGAGTCACCACGGCAAAACGTGCCTCTGCGGCTCGCTGTTGACCCATGTCCACATTCAGACCTTCCTCATCCACCGGAACGGGTGCCAGATGCATACCTGCTCGCTCTAAGAACTGGCGAGCGAAGAGATAGCCGGGATCTTCGAACCATCCAATATCGCCGGGTTGTAATAACGTGCGGCACACCAGTTCCAGTGCTCCCCGGTAGCCTGCGGTGATGAACACCTGCTCGTATGTGCAAGTGATACCGCGCGAGATCCCCAGATAGGTCGCGATGGCTCGACGAAGCGGTTCATAGCCCGCCGGATCGGGATAGATCATGGCTGCCGTATCCAGCGTGCGTAAATTTTTCCCGGCAAGGCGTGCCCAGGTCTTGCGGGGAAAGGCATCCAGTGCAGGTAAGCCGAGTTGGAAAGGTTGTACTTGAGCGGCCTCGGTTTGCGGACGCGAGGGTATTTGAGAACGGGAGGGGGTGATATATCCCGACTCGGTCAGCTTTTCCAACTGGGGGGAGACGATGGTACCCGCTGGGCCACGTGTCAGGAAATAGCCTTCACCGGCTAGCATCTGATAAGCCATTTCGACCGTGCCTCGTGCCAGATTCAGTTCACTGGCAAGGCTGCGCACGGACGGTACGCGATCGCCTGGATGAAGTTTTCCGGCGGTAATGGCGTCGCGGTAGCGTCGATACAACTGTAAATAGAGCGGCGCATCGTGTTCCCTGCTTGGCTTCAGATGCTGCATGTCCATACGTTATGTCCTATTCATTTACTCAATTCTTGCACCTTCATTATGGGGCATAATTTTCCTAACATACTGGCTTCATTACAAGGAGATTGACATGGGTACCTTTCGATTGAGCCTCATTGACAGCGATCGGGACTATCTGGCTTGCTTCGATGTTATGCGGGAGCTGCGACCTCATCTTCCTGATGCTGCCGGATTCACTGCGCAGGCCCGTCGCCAAGCTGGGCAAGGCTATCATCTGCTGGCGGCATGGCAGGGCGATCGCGTCATGGGGTTGGCGGGTTACCGCATTCAGGAAAACCTGTTGTATGGTCGATTCCTCTATGTTGATGACCTTGTGGTTGCCGTTGCTGTCCGCGATAAGGGGCTCGGTGGCCTGCTGATCGAGGCAATGCGCGAGGAAGCGCAGCGGCAAGACTGTGCTCATCTGGTGCTCGATACAGCCTTGGGCAATGCACTGGCGCAACGCTTCTATTTTCGTCAGGGCTTGCTCTCCAAAGGGTTGCATTTCAGCTTAGCGCTATAGGTGTGAAGAGCCATGAAACAACGATGTTGTGGTCACTCCGGATGGCAAGGTCGTGCAACTCCGACGGTTGAACCATTGGCTCAGACGCTCTATGTACTGATTTTTTTCTCGTCCTTTCATTTCTTAATTGGAGACCTTCTATGAGTACGCTTCGCTTGCCCTACCAAACTCTCTCGCCAGAAGCCTATCAAGGGCTCGGCATGACCAAGAAAGCCCTGAACAAGAGCAGCCTTGGAAAACAGTTGATCGAATTGGTCTATTTGCGTGTGTCGCAAATTAATGGCTGCGCTTTCTGCCTGGAGATGCATGCGTCGGCTCTGCGTGCTGATGGTGTGCCGGATACGAAGCTGGACAGCCTGGCTGGTTGGCGTGTGAGCGCGCAGTTCAATGAACGCGAGCGTGTGGCGCTAGCCTGGACTGAATCGCTTGTGGACGTGGCTCACAGCCACGCGCCTGATGAAGATTTTGAGCCGCTGAAGGTACATTTCAGCGATGCAGAGATCGCCGATCTGAGCTTTGCCGTCGCGCTGATGAGTGCTTTTAATCGCTTGGCGATCGGTATGCGCCAATAAGGTATGGCGCCTGCTTTGCAGGCGCAGCAAATGACGTCATCACTGTATTGCCCAATGCACCGAACTGGCGGTGGTCAAAGAATCAGTACAGAGACTGAAATAGACGGGATGCTATTTCAGCGACAGCAGTCGTTCAAGAACCGTGACACGATAGCCGCGGAAATCGATATATCCACCGAACCATTCGCTTTGACTGGGAGAGACGAGTTTCTCGATAAACCAGCGATCTCTCATAATTGAAACAAGTTCAATAATGGTCATAGCAATGGCATAAGCAAACCAGAGCGCGGCAACAACCACGCCAAGATAAAGCCACGGCCAGTTGACCGTTATGGTCTGCTGCACCAATAAAATGACGGCGCAGATCTGAACCAGCAGCTTTCCTATGTAGGCACGTAGGGAAAACGTCCGTATGCTTTCGGCACTAAAGAAATACGGATTGGTTAATGATGTCCTGGTTTCACGCACTGGGATGCCATGAACATAGACCATCCATTCACTCTTTTCCTTTGGCAAAAAGGCGATGCCTTTTTCACTCAGACGGTGTAATCGCAGAGAGAGGATGACGGGGTAAGCCAGTTTCATCGCCAGAAGGTAGAAGACCGGGGCGCTTATACCGGCGACTGCCAGCGCGCCACAGAGGCAAATCGCAAAAAAGATCCTGGTGGTGTAGATAAAAAGAGATGTTGACTGGTAGTTCATTTTATAAATCCATTTATACACGGCGTGTATGCCGCACGCCGTCACTTTACTGCCGAATGTTTGATAATTAAAGCGGCATTCTATATTCGATAATGCCCGGTTTTTCCGCTACCCAATTATAAAGTCGCTGGGCTGTTTTATTGGTTTCCTGAGTGTGCCAATACAACCGATCACAGTGTTTTTCCTGTGCCTTTTCTCTCACATATTCAATCAGTTTTTTGCCAACGCATTTACCGCGAGCGGTGGGGGCAACGAAAAGATCTTCTAAGTAACAATAAGGGTTTACGCCCCAGGTGGAATCGTGAAAAACAAAATGTGCGAAGCCGATAATGTGTGCTCCTTCCCGTGCTATGGCACAGTGAACGGGAATCTCTGCTTTAAAAAAGCGATCCCAAGTTGTTTTAGTGACGTCATCGGTAAGCTGGACGTTATAGAACGCCTGATAACTTTCCCAATAGGGTAGCCATTGATCGTAATCTTCTGGCTCGGCTGAATTAATCATAATTTCTCGATCTAAATTCATTATTTTTACTCTCATATTGTCGCGATATTTTGTTGTTACGGATGGGTGCTGAAAATCAGGCTGATTTTTATAGCAATAAGATAGGAATAAGATAGCAATGAAATAGACGGATATACCCAGCCACTTATTGAGAGAGATGCAGACCAATTAGAAGGAGATGAAGACGGTGTTAAAGGGGCGTCTGCATCGACGCCCCTGAAAATTACCTAATATTATTGACGGTTCCGCACGTTAGGATTTCTCTGGCGCTGAATAGACGAGCTGGCCTTTGAAATACGTTTTGACCACGTTGGCACGATGCACCTGTTTGATCGGTACGTTGAACAAGTGGCGATCCAATACGATTAGATCGGCGGATTTACCCAGCTCGACCGAGCCTGTCTCTTTCTCTATGCCCATCGTTTTTGCGCTGTTGATGGTATAGATACGAATCGCTTCAGGCAGATCGACGGCTTCTTCGGGGGCCAGTGTACCGGGTGCATCATCCAGCGGATTCTGGCGTGTTACCAGTCCTTCAATACCGATCCAAGGTGATGGTGTGGGGCCACCGGCTGGCCAGTCAGAGCCGCCAGCGACTACCGCGCCAGAACGTAACAATTTAACCGTGGGGACAAAGTCCTTCATACGTTCTTCGCCAATGGTCACAACACTGGCGTTAGTCATATCGGACGGGAACCACAGCATCGGCGAGAGGTCGGCGGCAACCCGCAACTGTGCGAAGCGTGGCATATCTTGCGGTGAAATCAAATGCGTATGCGCGATTTGATGCATCGGACCATTTGGTCCATTAATTTTACGTACCTGCTCAACGGCATCCAGCGCCAGACGCAGTGAACCATCTCCCGCAGCATGAAGCTTGGTTGATATGCCTTGTTTATCCAGCTTGGACAGAATCTCGACGACTTGCTCGGTGGTGTAGTGCGTATCACCGTGATAGTGATCGCCATGGGTTTTGGTTGGCAGATAGGGATCAATCAGCTTTGCGGTATGGGCCGGTGGAACACCATCCAACACAAATTTAAAACGATCGGGGAAGAAGTTGGTGGTGCGGTAGACATCGCGTCGGGCAACCAACTCCAGACCCGCAGCGCCTTCATCCAACAGCGGCGTGGAGACGATCGAGCCGATAATACGCAGAGGCAGGCCTTCTGCCCGGTCAATCTTGCTCCAGATGCGCAGATTCACTTCTGAACTGACCGCTTCCTGCACGCCAGTAATGCCCAACGACACCATCGTTTTTGCGGCTCTGCGACCTGATGTCAGCCGTTGCTCTTCTGTGGGTACCGGAACCAGACTTTGTACATGCTGGAATGCGGGGAATTCTTGCAACAGGCCTGTAGGCTCGCCTGTTTTGGCATCTTTAACAATGACGCCTCCGGCTGGGCTAACGGACTGGGCGGTGATAGTTGCCAGACGCATCGCCTCACTATTAATCCAGCGGTTATGGTAAGAATCATCACGCAGAATGACCGGACGCCCGTTACTGACTTTATCCAATTTCGCCAGCGCTTCGGCGGTAGACAGCTCTGCCATATGCGGGCTACCCCAGGCAGACCCGACCACCCATTCGCCCGGTCCTGCTTTTTGCGCGCATTCACTGACCTGATTCAGAATGCCATCCAGTGAGCTTGTTTGCGCGAAGTTACAGGAATAAATATCTTCATAGCCGCCGTCTAACGGGTGAGCATGGACATCATTAATCCCCGGCATTGCCATACTGCCATTGAGGTCAACCACCTGCGTTTTCGGGCCGATAAACTCTGCCGCCTGTGCATTTGAACCGATGAAAACATAACGGCCATCGCGTACTGCGACGGCTTCCGCCCACGGCTGACCCTGATTAACGGTATAAATATTGCCATTGCGTAAAACTAAATCGGCAGTCGCTGCCGTTTCTGCCGCCATTAGCCCGGGTGAGGAAAAAAACAAACCTGAAACGGTCACAGCAAGCGCAGCGAGCCTGAAAGAATAGCGTCCTGTTACCGCGTGCTTAGCCTGTGTCGAGGATGTGTTGTTGACCGTGTTTTGGGATCGATTCTTGGTAGCTATGCGGCGTGTACTATTTTTTTCCATACGTATATCTCCATATATAACGTTTACACCTCATTGATAAGGCGTTGCTATTTTTCAGTAGCAATGGAGAAATAACTGTACCGATTGTGCTCTGATTATACCGCTGAGCACGAAACGCACATGATGTGATGATTTCCCTGGTTGATTGTTTATGTTTGGTTTCTCTATACACCACAAAATGAAAAACCCCCGCAGTGCGAGGGTTTCAGGTCTAAACTTTACAGAATTGTCTATGGTATGCGCTAGAACGGAATGTCGTCGTCGAAATCCATTGGCGGTTCGTTACTTTGTGCGGGCGCGCTGTTCTGTGCCGGACGCTGCTGAGCTTGCGCACCGCCGCTGAACTGGTTGCCACCCTGCGGCTGCTGAGGTTGACCCCAACCGCCTTGCTGCTGACCGCCACCTGCATTACCGCCTGCTGGTGCGCCGCCGCCCTGTCGTCCACCTAGCATCTGCATGGTGCCGCCGACGTTAACAACGACTTCGGTGGTGTAGCGCTCTACGCCAGCCTGATCGGCCCATTTACGGGTTTGCAGTGCGCCTTCGATATAAACCTGAGAGCCTTTGCGCAGGTATTCGCCTGCAACTTCTGCCAGTTTGCCGAACAGAACCACACGGTGCCATTCGGTCTTCTCTTTCTGCTCACCGGTTTGCTTGTCACGCCAGCTTTCCGACGTAGCCAGCGTGATGTTGGCAACTGCACCACCATTCGGCATATAGCGGACTTCCGGGTCTTGACCCAGATTCCCGACAAGAATCACTTTATTAACGCCTCTGCTGGCCATGCTCGTATCTCCTGATGAATCGATAGATTTGTTTTAAGTCTAAACGATCAATCTTAACATGGGAAAACTCTCTGTCATACCTGCGAAATGGCTTCAGAAATGAAAGTCAGATTTGCAGCGTTTGCAAAATAAACGGGTTTAATACTGGATATTCATTCAGTTTTTTTTGTGCCATAATTGTCCGTTTCGTACCGGTTCTCTCCGTTCGGGAGACGATGACAAACCGTTTTTATTCCGGGAAGTGTGTGAATGGATAAGATCGAAGTTCGTGGTGCTCGTACCCATAATCTCAAGAATATCAATCTGATAATCCCTCGTGACAAGCTGATCGTTATCACCGGTCTGTCTGGTTCGGGTAAGTCATCGCTGGCGTTCGACACGCTGTATGCCGAAGGGCAGCGGCGCTATGTGGAATCCCTCTCCGCCTACGCCCGTCAGTTCTTGTCGCTGATGGAAAAACCGGATGTCGATCATATAGAAGGGCTGTCGCCCGCCATCTCTATCGAACAAAAATCCACTTCACACAACCCGCGTTCGACGGTCGGGACGATTACCGAAATTCATGACTACCTGCGTTTGCTGTTTGCCCGCGTGGGTGAACCGCGCTGCCCAGAGCATGATGTGCCGCTGGATGCGCAGACGGTCAGCCAAATGGTGGACAACGTGCTGGCGCAGCCGGAAGGTAAACGCCTAATGCTGCTGGCGCCGATTGTGAAAGATCGCAAAGGCGAGCACAGCAAGACGCTGGAAAACCTGGCGTCACAGGGTTACATCCGCGCCCGTATCGACGGCGAGGTGTGCGATCTGTCCGATCCGCCAAAACTGGAATTACAGAAAAAACACACCATCGAAGTTGTCGTCGATCGCTTTAAAGTGCGAGAAGACTTGGCGCAGCGCCTGGCGGAGTCGTTTGAAACTGCGCTGGATCTGTCCGGTGGTAGCGTAGTCGTGGCCGATATGGACGATCCAACGCAGCCTGAACTGCTATTTTCGGCGAATTTTGCCTGTCCAGTGTGTGGCTACAGCATGCACGAGCTGGAACCGCGTATGTTTTCGTTCAACAACCCGGCGGGCGCGTGCCCAAGCTGTGATGGTCTGGGCGTACAGCAGTTCTTCGATCCGGTTCGCGTGGTGCAAAACGCGGAGCTGTCGCTGGCGGGCGGAGCGATTCGCGGCTGGGATCGCCGCAATTTCTATTATTTCCAGATGCTGCGCTCGCTGGCGGAGCACTACAAATTTGACGTCGATGCCCCGTTTGAAGACCAGACTGCAGCGGTGCAGAAAGTGATTCTGTACGGCTCCGGCAAAGAGAACGTTGAATTCAAATATATCAACGATCGTGGTGATACCTCGGTACGTCGTCATCCGTTTGAAGGCGTGCTGCACAATATGGAGCGCCGCTATAAAGAGACGGAATCCACGGCGGTGCGCGAAGAGTTGGCGAAATTCATCAGCAATCGCTCCTGCGCCAGTTGCGGCGGGACGCGTCTGCGTGAAGAAGCGCGTAACGTGTTTGTTGAGCAAACCACGTTGCCGCAGATTTCCGATATGAGCATTGGCCATGCGATGACGTTTTTTCAGAATATGAAGCTTAGCGGGCAGCGTGCCCAAATCGCCGAGAAAGTACTAAAAGAGATTGGCGATCGGCTGAAGTTTCTGGTGAATGTGGGGCTGAACTATTTGTCGCTCTCCCGCTCGGCGGAAACGCTGTCCGGCGGCGAGGCGCAGCGTATTCGTCTGGCGAGCCAGATCGGTGCCGGGCTGGTTGGTGTGATGTACGTGCTGGATGAGCCGTCTATCGGCCTGCACCAGCGAGACAACGAGCGCCTGCTGGAAACGCTGGTTCATCTGCGCAACTTGGGCAATACCGTCATTGTGGTGGAACACGATGAAGACGCAATTCGTGCTGCCGACCATGTGATTGATATTGGCCCCGGTGCGGGTGTGCACGGCGGACAAATTGTCGCCGAGGGCACGATGGAAGAAATTATGGCGGTGCCGGGGTCGCTGACGGGGCAGTTCCTCAGCGGTAAGCGCAAGATTGAAATACCGAAGCAGCGCGTACCTGCGGATCCAACCAAAGTATTGAAGCTGATCGGCGCGAAGGGCAACAACCTGAAAGACGTCACGTTGACGCTGCCAGTTGGCCTGTTTACCTGCATCACCGGTGTGTCGGGATCGGGCAAATCTACGCTCATCAACGATACTTTGTTCCCGCTGGCACAGCGTCAGTTGAACGGTGCGACGCTGGCAGAACCTGCTGCTTACCGTGAGATCCAGGGACTGGAACATTTCGACAAAGTGATCGATATCGACCAAAGCCCGATCGGTCGTACACCACGTTCCAATCCCGCAACTTACACCGGCATTTTCACGCCGATTCGCGAGCTATTTGCTGGCGTGCCGGAAGCCCGTACCCGTGGCTATAACCCCGGACGTTTCAGCTTTAACGTGCGTGGCGGACGCTGCGAAGCCTGCCAAGGCGACGGTGTAATCAAGGTCGAAATGCACTTCCTACCGGATGTCTATGTGCCGTGTGACCAGTGCAAAGGTAAACGTTATAACCGTGAAACGCTGGAAATTAAATACAAGGGTAAAGGCATTCATGAAGTGCTGGATATGACCATCGAAGAAGCGCGCGAGTTTTTTGATGCCATCCCAGCGCTGGCGCGGAAGCTGCAAACGTTGATCGATGTTGGCCTGTCCTACATTCGCCTTGGGCAGTCGGCAACTACGCTGTCCGGCGGGGAAGCGCAGCGTGTGAAACTGGCACGCGAACTGTCAAAACGTGGAACGGGTCAGACGCTGTATATTCTAGACGAACCCACGACTGGCCTGCACTTTGCTGATATTGAGCAGCTTCTTACCGTTCTGCATCAACTGCGCGATCAGGGCAATACTATCGTGGTGATTGAGCATAATCTGGATGTGATTAAAACGGCGGACTGGATTGTCGATTTAGGGCCGGAAGGCGGTAGCGGCGGCGGAGAAATTCTGGTTTCTGGCACGCCGGAAACGGTAGCGGCGTGCGAGCAGTCTCACACCGCGCGCTTCCTGCGACCGATTCTGGCACGCGAAGCCTGATAGCGAGAGGCCAAATCATGTGGGCGCAATATGAAATCCGCCTGAAGCCGAAAGCCAGAGGCTTCCATCTGGTGACGGATGAAATACTGGCGCAGGTCACTGCACTGCGTCAGATAAAAGCCGGACTGATGCATGTGTTCATCAAACATACCTCGGCGGCGCTAACGATTAATGAGAATGCGGACCCCACGGTGAGGCAGGATTTCGAGAGCTTCTTTAATCGGTTAGTGCCGGAGGATGAACCGTACTACCGCCATATTTATGAAGGCAGTGACGACATGCCCGCGCACCTGAAAGGCAGCCTGCTGGGAAACAGCCTCACGCTCCCCATCACCGACGGATGCCTGAACATCGGCACCTGGCAGGGTATCTACCTGTGCGAACACCGCAACCACGGCGGCAGCCGCTCGCTGGTCGTTACGCTGAATGGGGAATAGCTCCCTTGAAGCGAATCGTACCAGCGACTTATCTCGATAAACACTGAACTGCCTGCACGGCAGTGAACGCTGAATATCGTTTTCCTGTTCACTGTGATCTTTTCTAAGCTGCCTGTACGGCAGTGAACATATTGTACTGAAACGTGATTGGCTCCATTCTTTTCTAAGCTGCCTGTACGGCAGTGGACTCACGCTGTACGGAAAACTGGCAGAGGTGGCTTTTCTAAGCTGCCTGTACGGCAGTGAACTGATTGCCCAATACCAAACGCTGGAATTTAACTTTCTAAGCTGCCTGTACGGCAGTGAACGCCGAGTTTCACGACAGCCACATTCGGTGCACTTTCTAAGCTGCCTATACGGCAGTGAACGCAATTAGCGACCCGTAAAACCCGCCCTCCACTTTCTAAGCTGCCTATACGGCAGTGAACTCAGAAATTCCATCCACTTATCGTTAATCAGCTTTCTAAGCTGCCTATACGGCAGTGAACACGAAAGCGGCGCAACGTCAGTATCGGGCGGCGTTTCTAAGCTGCCTATACGGCAGTGAACGTGAATGCGCCATCGGAATAAATATTGATAACTTTCTAAGCTGCCTGTACGGCAGTGAACATAGCGCACCATAACATTGTTAGCGCTTACATTTTCTAAGCTGCCTGTACGGCAGTGAACACATGAAATTCACGGATAGTGATTATATAATGATTTCTAAGCTGCCTGTACGGCAGTGAACATCATGCACATCATGGATGAATTGGAATTGTGTTTCTAAGCTGCCTGTACGGCAGTGAACACGGAGGCGACCGTGACAGCGACCATTACCCATTTCTAAGCTGCCTGTACGGCAGTGAACGAGCTGCGCAAGAAAAATTGCCTCGTCATCATTTTCTAAGCTGCCTGTACGGCAGTGAACGGGGCGATGGTTGCTACAGTGATACTACTGTAGTTTCTAAGCTGCCTGTACGGCAGTGAACTTTATGGATGCGCGGGCGTTAGATTTTGCTATTTTCTAAGCTGCCTGTACGGCAGTGAACCGAAAGGCACGTAAACAGATTGCCCGACTTTATTTCTAAGCTGCCTGTACGGCAGTGAACTAACCTCAACAAAGAATAAGCCCCTATTATCTATTTCTAAGCTGCCTGTACGGCAGTGAACTTGCCCTGCACAGCTTCAATGATGCGTATGAATTTCTAAGCTGCCTGTACGGCAGTGAACACGAGTTTCTGCCGCTTGCCCTGCTTTCTGCTTTTCTAAGCTGCCTGTACGGCAGTGAACCCAAGATATCTAAAAGGCTAGAATCTTCCTCTATTTCTAAGCTGCCTGTACGGCAGTGAACACACGCAGGGCATAGTCAAGCACGTTGAATGATTTCTAAGCTGCCTGTACGGCAGTGAACGCTAACGCTAAATTGTTCCACCAGCTAAACGCTTTCTAAGCTGCCTGTACGGCAGTGAACCCTGCGAAACCTGAAAGCGGATAATTTGCAGTGTTTCTAAGCTGCCTGTACGGCAGTGAACAGGAGCTTTTAGGGGTATGTATGTTTATACAGTTTCTAAGCTGCCTGTACGGCAGTGAACTTCGATAGCGGAGTACACCGCCGCGTTTAGCTTTTCTAAGCTGCCTGTACGGCAGTGAACCTGTAGCCCGATCACTCTAACGATTTGTTTTATTAGCAGCAATCACCGTTTTTGCCGCAAAAACCCTTTTTTTCAGCCTAACTGTAACTCATTGATTTTTAATCCTGTGAAATAGACCAAATAAAAAGGGTCTGCATCTGGGTAATATTTTTTGTAGCCATCATTTTCCCAAACTATCTGTGATAGGCTGATTTTCGTTAGTTTTCTGAAGATTATATTTTTATTTATTAAATAGTTAGTCTGCGATTAATTTCGCTGGCATCAACACCTATTATCGATCGCGGCAGAAAATACATTATGGATAACGCTTTTAGCCCTTCGGACTTAAAAACAATTCTGCATTCCAAACGCGCCAATGTTTATTATCTTCAGCATTGTCGCATTCTCGTCAACGGTGGCCGTGTCGAATATGTCACGGAAGAGGGAAGTCAGTCGCTGTACTGGAATATTCCCATCGCCAATACCAGCGTTGTGATGTTGGGAACCGGCACCTCCGTCACGCAGGCCGCCATGCGAGAGTTTGCCAGAGCCGGTGTGATGGTCGGTTTCTGTGGCGGTGGCGGTACTCCGCTGTTTGCGGCTAACGAGGCGGAAATCGCGGTATCCTGGCTATCGCCACAGAGCGAATATCGACCAACCGAGTATTTGCAGGACTGGGTGAGCTTTTGGTTCGATGATGAGAAAAGGCTGGCCGCCGCCGTCGCCTTTCAGCAGGTGCGAATAACACAAATTCGTCAGCACTGGCTAAGCTCTCGTCTGTCCCGCGAATCCCGCTTTACCTTTAAGGCCGATCACCTTCAGGCGCTTTTGGATCGTTATGAAAAAGGGCTAACCAACTGCCGTACCAGTAATGATGTGCTGGTACAGGAAGCGATGATGACGAAAGCCTTGTACAAATTGGCCGCTAATGCTGTCAGCTATGGTGACTTTACCCGCGCCAAACGCGGCGGTGGCACCGATTTGGCTAACCGCTTTCTCGATCACGGCAACTATCTGGCTTATGGGTTGGCCGCCGTCTCGACGTGGGTCTTGGGTCTGCCGCACGGGCTAGCTGTGTTGCACGGTAAGACTCGCCGTGGCGGGTTGGTGTTCGACGTCGCCGATTTAATTAAAGATGCGCTTGTGCTACCGCAGGCTTTTATTGCTGCGATGGAGGGCGAAGATGAACAAGAATTTCGTCAGCGCTGCCTGACCGCGTTTCAACAATCCGAAGCGCTGGATGTGATGATCGGCAGTTTGCAGGATGTCGCCAGTAAGCTGAGTCAGGTAGCGCGATGAATATTCTGCTGATTTCAGAATGCAATAAGCGTGCGCTGGTCGAAACCCGTCGAATACTGGATCAGTTTGCCGAGCGCAAGGGCGAACGCAGTTGGCAAACCGCTATCACGCTGGAAGGGCTGAACACACTACGCAAGCTGTTGCGCAAAACGGCACGTCGCAATACGGCTGTCGCCTGTCACTGGATTCGTAGTACAAACCATACCGAGCTGCTGTGGGTCGTCGGCAATCTGCGGCGTTTTAATGCTCAGGGGAGCGTACCGACCAATACCACCAGCCGGGATGTCCTGCGCACGAAAGATGAAAACCCGTGGCACAGCGCTGAGGTATTTAGCCTGCTGGCCGCTATTGCTGGGTTATTTCACGATGTTGGCAAAGCCAATGCGTTGTTTCAGGCGGGACTGAGCGGCACAGGCCCGCACAGCCAACCCTATCGACATGAATGGGTATCGCTGCGACTATTTCAGGCTTTTGTCGGTGAGCAGGACGATAAAGCCTGGCTAACCATGCTCAGCACCATTACCCCAGAAGCGGAGGTCGCGCTGTTGGCAACGCTGCAACACGATAAGCCGACGTTCAGCGATAGCCCATTTCGTACCTTGCCGCCACTGGCACAAACCGTTGCCTGGCTGATTGTGTCTCACCATCGGCTGCCAGTGTTTAATAAAGCTGTTGAGCTTGCACCAAATAGTAGTGAACCGCAGTTAAGTTTCGCTGAGACATGGTTAACCGACCATACCTCCGCTCAGTGGAATGCCATCAATCACTACAAAACTCACTGGACATCGTCCGAGCGAGAGCAAAACTGGCAGTTCCCTAACGGGACACCACTGCGCAGCGCGGTCTGGAGAGAGAAGGCTCGAAAATTTGCAGGCCGTGCGCTGAAGCTGCCTGCATTCATGTATTTCAGCCAGTTAGACCAGCGGTTGACCGTGCATCTGGCACGCCTTGCGCTCATGCTGGCAGATCACCACTACTCGGCAGGCGCGGCGACGCTTGGCTGGCAGGACATCACTTATCCGGTGTGGGCTAACACCGATCGCAAGACAAGGGAATACAAACAGAGGCTGGACGAACACTGCGTCGGTGTTGGACAAAATGCCCTACTACTGGGGAGAAGTCTGCCGCACCTGCGTGACACGCTCCCCGCCATCACCCGCCACAAAGGGTTCCGTCAACGCAGCACGCATCCACGCTTTCGCTGGCAAGATCGTGCGTTTGACCTTGCTGGCTCCATTCGTGAAACCACGAAACAGCACGGCTTCTTCGGCATCAACATGGCATCGACAGGCAGAGGGAAAACCTTTGCTAACGCACGAATTATGTATGGTCTGTCGGATGAAGCCATCGGCTGCCGCTTCTCCGTCGCGCTGGGGTTACGTACGCTAACGTTACAAACGGGCGATGCGCTACGGCAACGTTTGAAGTTGGACGAAGACGACTTAGCGGTGCTGATTGGTTCACAGGCGGTGCAAGATCTCCATGAAATGCGGAAGGAGAATCAACAACGCCAGCAGAATACGCCACAGACCGGCAGTGAATCCGCCGATCCGCTGTTCTCTGAACATCAATATGTTCGCTACGATGGCTCTCTGGATGATGGTCGGCTAAAAGCCTGGCTGGAACGCAGTCCAACTCTGCATCAATTACTGAGTGCGCCCGTGCTGATCACCACCATCGATCACCTAATGCCAGCAACGGAAGGGCTACGCGGCGGTCACCAGATTGCCCCAATGCTACGATTATTAACCTCCGACCTGGTACTCGATGAACCGGATGATTTTGGTCTGGAGGATCTTCCTGCCCTTTGTCGACTGGTTAACTGGGCGGGAATGTTGGGCTCACGCGTGCTGTTGTCGTCAGCCACACTGCCGCCTGCGTTAATTCGTGCGCTGTTCGATGCTTATCTTGATGGCCGCGCTGCCTGGCAACAGGCTTACGGTACACCAAATGCGCCACTGAATGTGTGCTGCGGCTGGTTTGATGAATTTGACTGTCAGCATGCGCAATATGGCGACGTGAAAGACTTCATGATCAAGCACGATGCGTTCGTTCATCAGCGGCTGAAAAATCTGACGAAAGATGAACTCCCGCTACGCTTCGCCACTATCGTACCGGTCAGCAGCCCCAGCAAAAATGCAGACGATGTTCATCTGGCCGTCGCACAGGCGATCCATCCACGGATATTGGATTTACATTCGCAGCATCACCAACAGCATGAAAGTGGGAAGACCGTCTCGCTGGGGCTGGTCAGAATGGCAAACATCGATCCGCTGGTTGCCGCCACTCGACAGTTACTTTCCATCCCTTCACCGCCGGATACCTGTATTCATTACTGCGTTTATCACAGCCAACATCCGTTGGCGATGCGCTCCTATATTGAACAGCGGCTTGATGCCGCGCTGATGCGCAACGATGCCGATGCTCTGTGGCAGGTAGAGGAGATTCGTCAGGCGATAGAAAAAGCGCCACAACAGCATCACGTCTTTGTTGTTCTGGCAACCTCTGTCGCTGAAGTGGGTCGCGATCATGATTACGACTGGGCGATTGTTGAACCTAGCTCGATGCGTTCGCTGATCCAACTTGCCGGGCGCATATTGCGTCACCGGCAGGATGAACGATATGTACCTAAAACGCCGAATATCTATCTGCTCAGTCACAATATTCGAGCGCTTAGGGGAGAGGACATTGCGTACTGTAAACCTGGCTTTGAGTCGCAGGATGACAGCCTGGATACACACGATCTCCATCAGCTATTACAGGAAAAAGAGTACCGCCACCTTAGCGCCGCACCGCGTATCGTGCAGCCAGCATCATTTACCAAACCGCTTTCACTGGTAGCGCTAGAGCATGCCGTGTTGGGAAAAACGCTGCTTGGCCTCAAAAATAAAAAACTCGATGACCTGAAACGCCCTCCCGCAGCCTTTTGGTGGCGCGCACACCCGCATTGGAATGGTGAACTGCAACGGCGAACACCTTTTCGTCAATCGGCGAAAGATGAAGCGTACACCCTGTGGATCGCCGATGACGATGAAGAACCCGTTTTCATGGTGCAGGACGATGGCCCCAGCGGCTGGAAGCCAAACGATATTGCTCGTCCCGTTACGCTGAACATGGCAGAAGGCGTCAGTGCCTGGATTGAGCCGGATTACCACGCCTTGTACCAACGGCTGGCAGAAGAAAAGCAGTGGGAACTGAGCTGGGTGAGCGCCCGCTTCGGCGAAATTCGCCTGCGTGAAGAAAAAGACTGGTACTGGCACCCGCTGTTGGGAGTGTTTGGCGCACTCAGTTGAGTGCGCCACTGCCTGTACGGCAGTAATGTAAGATTAAAGCCACGAATGACTTTTCTTATTTCTAAGCTATCTGTATCGATAGGGCTTGCATGATACACATTCATACGCTTATGCTTCAATCACTGAAGAAATATAAAAATAAAGAGACAAATGTCTTTTCTTAGGTTGAATGAAATCTTCAGCTATCATGCTCGTATAGTGCAAGCTTTAAGCAGGTCGCAGCATATGAAACGATTAAACGTTATTGGATTAGCAGTGTTATTGGCCGCTATTTTGGTTGTCATCCTTTGTATGAAGCCCATAACTATGTATATCAATAACCAAGCGGACAGCTCAGCAAAGGGACAACAATTCTCAATTTTTTCTATAACAATCAATCGAAACTAGAAGAAAGTTCATGTAAGAGTCTAAAAATAAAGGATTAACTATGCGTGGTGAGAAATTGAAAACGTTCATACTCTCCTACATTAGCACGCGAAAGCAGGCCAAGCTGGATGCTTTCGATAAAGACGCGGAGAAGAAACGCGCAGCACTCAGCGGTGAAGCGCTGGCTGTGACAGAGCTAGAACTGGCGCAAGTGCGTCGGGAGATAGAGCAAAAGCACGAAGTACAAAACTGGTTAACCGATGCTGCCAGCCGCGCTGGACAAATCAGCCTGGTCACCCACGCGCTGAAGTTCACCCACAGCGATGCCAGAGGTAGCAGTATCTTTAGCGCTGACACTGTAGCTGATGCCAAAACGCTTTCCACTGCAACGCTGGCACAACCCGCCATTGATGCCGTCGGCAACGCAGCCGCATTAGATGTCGCCAAGCTGCTACAGACCGAATACGACGGGGATTCGCTGGTCGCCGCCTTACAGCGTGGCGACCACAGCGCATTGGAAGCACTGGCAGAAAGTCCGGAACAGCTCGCACAGTGGTTGGCAGGGTTTCAGCAGGTGTTCACCGATCGCCAACCCAGCTCACATAAGCTGGCCAAACAGATCTATTTCCCGCTAGCAAATGGTGAATACCATCTGCTCAGCCCACTTTACTCCTCTTCACTGGCACAGGCTCTCCATCAGCGGATCAATGCCGTGCGTTTTGGCGACGAGGCAAAAGCAATTCGTCAGGCGCAAAAAGCAAGCCAGTGGCACGACCAACTCTCTATCAGTTACCCCAATCTGGCAGTACAGAATATGGGTGGCACCAAGCCACAAAATATTTCTGCGCTAAACAGCAGCCGCAGCGGCCGTTCTTATTTGCTCAGCAGTGCACCACCGCAGTGGAATAGTATTGAAAAACCTCCGCAGCAGCATGAATCCATTTTCCGGCCACGCGGCGAGGTGGACTATTACACCCGCGCGACGTTAGCGCAGATGCAGCGCTTTTTACTCAGCGTCAAAGAGGTGGAAAACAATCGCGACATTCGTCAACAGCGCCTGCGTTACCTCGACCAGTTAATCGATCAGCTCTTCTTCTATGTCGCTAGCGTGCAGAACCTGCCCGCTGGTTGGAGCGCAGAGTCTGAACTGAAACGCACCCAGCAGTTGTGGCTCGATCCTTATCGCGCAGAAACGGATACCGTTTTCCGCCGTGAACGCGAAGCGGGAGATTGGCAACAGGCGGTGGCCTACGATTTTGGCCGCTGGCTGAACCGTCGCCTCAAGCATGAAAACTTGATTTTCGGCGAGGTAGAACGTCGGGAATGGTCTACCGCAGCCCTGTTCAAACGTCGTATGCGCGAAATGGAAGGCACACTGAAAGAGGAGCTGGCATGAGCACGTTGATTATCCTGCGTCGTATCCAGGTCGAAAACGCCAACGCCATTGCTGGACTGACCTACGGCTTTCCTGCCATTACGCACTTTCTCGGGTTTACCCATGCGCTATCGCGCAAGCTACAGGCTAGCCACGGGCTAACGCTGGACGGCTGCGGCGTGGTGAGCCATCAGCATCAGCTACACGCCTATGGTTCCAGTTGGGAACGGAGTTTTGCCCTGACCCGTAACCCGCTCACCAAAGAAGCCAAAACTGCCGCTTTTAATGAAGAAGGCCGCATGCATATGACCGTCTCGTTGTTAATACGCTGCGACGGACAGATCCCGGCGGATACCACGGCCCTATGTGAACATTTGAAACAGCAGGCGCAATGCCAACGTCTGGCAGGAGGAACCGTTATTGATATCGAGCGGGTCACCATCCAGTCGTTACCGGTGGACGAAGTGGAAAACCGTGGAGTCATGCGCCGCCTATTACCGGGCTTTGTGCTAAGAGACCGCACCTCACTACTGCATCGCCATTTTCAGGCTCTACAGCAGGACAACCCGCAAGCAGAAATGATCGATGCCTGGCTGGATTTCGCCGCGCTGAAGATGCAGGCAGAACGCGATCCTAGCGATAACGCCGTACAGTGGAAATACCTTCCCAAGCCCGGCGACGGCGGTTTTCTGACGCCGTTGATGATTGGCTACCGTGCCATTTCACCACTTTATGCACCCGGTGAGGTTGATAAAACCCGCGATCCGCACACATCGTTCTGTTTTGCCGAAGCCGCCTACGGCATCGGGGAATGGCAAGGCGCGCACCGCATCAATGATATCCGCCAGATACTCTGGGAATATGACCACCAGAACGGCGATTATCACTGCCGCCAGTTAGCGGATACCGACTCAGCAGCAGAAGACACTTCCTACGAATTCGATTACTAAAAAGGACGATACCATGGCAAAAGCAACAACAGCGTTAAAGACCGCATCAGTACTGGCTTTTGAACGTAAATTGGCTAACTCGGATGCATTGATGTACGCAGGAAACTGGACGCAGCAGGACAACTGGACGGCTATTGCCATTCAGGAGAAATCGGTTCGTGGGACGATCTCTAACCGCCTGAAAAATGCCCTCACCAGCGACACGACCAAACTGGATGCGGAAATTCAAAAAGCCAACCTGCAAAAAGTGGACGTCGCCGCTCTTCCTTTCGATGCCGATACCCTAAAAGTCGTGTTCACCCTGCGGGTGCTCGGTAATCTGGCGCAGCCATCGGTATGTAACGATCAGGATTATCAAACCGCGCTGGGTAACATCATCACCGGATATGCTCAGGATCAGGGTTTTGGCACACTGGCGGCACGCTATGCGGAGAATATCGCGAACGGTCGTTTTCTGTGGCGCAACCGCGTTGGGGCGGAAGCGATCCGCGTCGTCGTCACCAGGAAAGGTGAAAAAAGTTGGGAGTTCAACGGTGAAGACTATTCGCTGCGCCAGTTCAGCCAGCCAACGGGTGACCTTGCAGCATTAGCACAGGCGATTGAGGAGGGGCTGGCGGGTGACGCCTCGGCGCTTTTTACCGTGGAAGCCTACGTGCAGTTAGGCAACGGGCAGGAAGTCTTCCCATCTCAGGAACTGGTGCTCGACGAAAAAGCGCGTAACGGCAAGAGCAAGATCCTCTATCAGGTAAACGATGTCGCGGCCATCCACTCGCAGAAAATCGGTAACGCATTGCGCACCATCGACGACTGGTATCCGGCGGCTGATGAAGCGGGTCCGATTGCCGTCGAACCTTACGGCTCGGTAACCAGTCGCGGTAAAGCCTATCGCCAGCCTAAAGAGAAAATGGATTTCTACACGCTGCTGGATAACTGGGTAATTAAAGGCGACGTCCCCGTGCCAGAACAGCAGCACTACGTCATCGCTACGCTGATTCGTGGCGGTGTGTTTGGTGAAAAAGGCGAATAAGGTGGCGGTATGGATCACTACATTGATATCCGCGTCCAACCCGATCCCGAGTTCACTGCGCCGCAGCTTTTGAACGCGCTGTTTGCCAAACTGCACCGGGCGCTGGGGCAACTGGCGGATGGCAAGATTGGGATTAGCTTTCCCGAAGTGGGTAAAACGCTGGGGGAATGCTTGCGGCTACACGGTACGGCAGACGCGCTCTCTACGTTAGAAAAAACGTCCTGGCTAAAAGGATTGCGGGATTACACACAGGTTTCTGAGTGTAAAGCCGTACCTAACAACGTGAAATTTCGCACTGTACGCCGCGTTCAGCTCAAGACCAGCGCCGAACGGCTGCGTCGACGCTCGGTGAACAAAGGCTGGTTAACGGAAGCAGAAGCCGCAGCACGAATTCCCGATGCGGTGGAAAAACGTAGCACACTGCCGTTTGTGCAAATCAAGAGCTTGTCCAACGGGCAGATGTTTTTTGTGTTTGTGGAACATGGCCCACTACAGAACGCCCCTGCCACAGGCCGTTTCTCTTCCTATGGTTTAAGCGCGGAAGCCACCGTTCCGTGGTTCTAACCCTTTGGTAGCGGCCAACTGCAAGCTATTGATTGTTAATTGCAGTTGGTCGTCTTAATAAAAAAGGGGTTTTCGAAAAAAATATATTTTCTTTAATAATCTGGCGATTAGTGTGAAAACCTAACCGTTCACTGTCGCATCGATGGATTATTCATCGTCTCAAGCACCCGCGTCTGGCTATTATCGAGGTAGTGCTGCTCTGGTGCTCAATGCGTTATGGCCCTTTAATAACGTATTATTGTTGCCTCTTTTCGTGACGCTTTTACGTAACTGGATTTTTTGATTGGGTGAGAAATTACAATTTTGACGTTATTAATATTTAAAAATCGTCATTTTTCCGTTAAGGTACTCTTACAGGGAAATAATTCGTTGGCTTAAGTAAAATTCAAGGGAGTGAGATCACGGTGAAATACGATCCGGTGTTAAAAACGCTTGTTGATGATGATTATCGGCTAGAGGATCATCTTGATTTT
Source organism: Pectobacterium parmentieri (assembly GCF_001742145.1). Taxonomy (NCBI): domain Bacteria; kingdom Pseudomonadati; phylum Pseudomonadota; class Gammaproteobacteria; order Enterobacterales; family Pectobacteriaceae; genus Pectobacterium; species Pectobacterium parmentieri. Next base: position 96,345 of record NZ_CP015749.1, read on the forward strand.
AAAAAGCAGCATGCAGATATCAACGATCAAAAATTACGTGCTCAACTAAATGAAATAAATGATGATAATATTCATGCCATATTGACTGCGCAGGAAGCAACGTATTTTTTAAAAACATTGTGTACGCCAAATCCTAATCAATCGTGGAAAACGGCCATATTTGGCTGTACTGACCCTGTATCATCGTTTGCCGGTAATATTGCAGAGGCTGTGTCTGTGAGCCGAATTTTGATGGAGATAAAAGGATTCGGCGTAAAGGCAACTGAATATATTGGAAAAGATGGCAATAAATATATAAAACTATCTGGGTATCCTGGGGTAAGGAAATATTTAAATGCCACTAGATATTTAAATATTAGTCATAAAATAGTAGATATAGGGATAGGGACGAAAGGTATCGAAAGCGGTATTGCGGCTGGTGCAAGATTATGTATTATTTTTTCAGCGGCTTACCGAACCATTGAGTTAATGTTTAAAGATGAATACGCATTAACCGATTTCTTTGTTAATTTAACGATGGATGCCGCAAAATTAGCGATATCGATTGGAGTTGCATGGGGGGCGAAAACGGCAGCTACCTCGGTAATGGTAGCCACAGGAGGCAGTGTTATTATTATTGCTTGTGGTGTATTCGCATTAGGGGTCATTGTCAGCTTTTCATTACTCTGGTTAGATGATAGGTATAAAATAAGTGAGACGATAATAAATAACTTAAAATCACATAGATCACAATATACCCCATACCATCCAGACCAGTTCTTTAATACCTGGGGGAGGTACAGTCGTGGTTAAGGTTAACAGGCCATTAGTGGGCGCATTTGCAATTTTTATTTTTCTATTGACATGTTTTACTGGTTGGTTTTCTTTTAATTCATATTTGGATTTTTTACAGTTAACTGATGTAATTGTTTTTTCATGGAAAGTTGGGTTGATGGTTTTTTGTTCACCATTGCTATTCTATTTTTCATATTTATTCCTTTATTCTGTAGTGAATAATGAAGTGGCTAGAATTAATAATAAACTTGGAGGGGGGTTGGTTATAATAATGATTATTGGGGGCGTAATTAGCTTGTTTTCATCTCTGTATATATCTTATAGCCTAAATGAGTTGGGCTATGAAGTCTGCCCTAAGACATCCTGGATGTCTCCAAATAAATATGTAAAAAACATTGATCTTTGTAAAGAATAAAATAGTACGAAAGTATGATATTCCATGCCTGGGGGAGATACAGCCGTGGTTAAAGTAAATAGGCCATTAATTGGTTCGTTTGCATTATTTCTTTTTCTTGCTTCTTGTTGGGGATGTTGGTTCTCTTTAAGCGGATACTTAGCTTTCTTTGAATCAAATGATGTAATTATCTTCTCATGGAAAGTTGGTGTCCTGATATTCGCTGCACCACTATTGTTCTATTTTTCATATCTGGCTTTTTATTCTGTAATAAAAAACGAACCTGCAAAGATGAATAATAAATTAGCAAATATATTAGCAATGATAGCTATCTTTGGCGCGGTGGTTAGTTTGTTTTTATCAATATATGTATCATATGATCTTAACATTCAAAGTTATAAAATGTGTCCAAAAATATCCTGGATGGATCCCAATAAGTATGTGAAAGATATTGTTTTCTGTGATAAATGGTAAAGATTATCTAATAGGTTGTTATTTTTATGCCTGTGGAGGATTGTTCGTGTTTAAAATAAATCGGCCGCTATTTTTCTCATTCTCAGTGCTGGTTTTTATAATTACATGCTGGGGAATCTGGTTTTCTTTTAATGGTTATTGGGGTTTGTTTAGACTAAGCGATATAATTATCTTTTCATGGAAGGTCGGGATACTTATTTTTGGTTCGCCAATGTTGTTTTATTTTTCTTATTTAGGGTTTTACATGGCAATAAAAAACAAACCGATAGGAATGTATGGAACATTAACAAATGTATGTGGTTATTTGTTTTTTATTGGTGTGGTGATTAGTTTTATTGCATCTATGTATATTTCTTTTAATTTTAGAAGTTATGGGTATGAATTATGTCCTAAGAACTCTTGGATGGATCCCAATAAGTATGTGAAAAGCATTGTTCTCTGTGATGAATGGTAAATAACAAAAATATCTAGTGGTTTTTATTTTCCTACCAAGGGAGAGTCAGTCGTGGTTAAAATAAATAGGCCATTATTTTTCTCATTTTCATTGTTTGCTTTTATCCTTTCATGTTGGGGTGGATGGTTTTCTTTAAGCGGATATATTGATTTTTTTAATCTAAGCGATGTTGTTTTATTTTCATGGAAACTGGGGGGGATGATTTTTTTAGTGCCTATAGTATTGCAATTCTCTCATTTTTCCCTTTTCTCTGCGATAAAAAACAAGCCTATTAAAATGAATAATAAAATTTCAAATGTATTGGTTATATTTGCTATTCTGGGGGCTGTGATTAGTTTTTTTTCATCTCTTTATATCTCTTATAGCCTAAATGAGCTAGGGTATGAAGTCTGTCCTAAGACGTCCTGGATGTCTCCGAATAAATATGTAAAAAATATTGTTCTTTGTAAAGAATAAATAATGATAAGAGAATATGCTTTTTCATGCTTGGGGGAGGTACAGCCGTGGTTAAGGTTAACAGGCCATTAGTGGGCGCATTTGCAATTTTTATTTTTCTATTGACATGTTTTACTGGTTGGTTTTCTTTTAATTCATATTTGGATTTTTTACAGTTAAATGACACGATAGTCTTTTCATGGAAAGTTGGGTTAATGGTATTTGGTTCTCCTTTGCTATTCTATTTTTCATATTTATTTTTTTATTCTGCAATAAATAATGAAGTGGCGAAAATAAATAATAAACTTGGAGGGGGGTTATTTATAATAATGATAGTTGGTGCTATCATTAGTTTGTTCTCATCTTTCTACATATCTTATAATTTTAGAAGTTATGGGTATGAATTATGTCCTAAGAACTCTTGGATGGCTCCCAATAAATATGTGAAAAAAATTACTCTCTGTGATGAATGGTAAATAACAAAAATATCTAGTAGTTTTTATTTTCCTACCAAGGAAGAATCAATCGTGGTTAAGATAAATAGACCGTTTTTTTCATATATTCAGTTTTTATTATTTCATGCTGGGGAGGATGGTTCTCTTTACGCGGCTATATTGATTTCTTTAATCTGAGTCATGTTGTTTCATTTTCATGGAAACTCGGGGTGATAATTTTTCTCGTTCCAATCGTGTTCCAGTTTTCTTGTTTTGGCTTTTTTTCTGCGATGAAAAATAGACCGATTAAAATGAATGATAAAATCTCAAATGCATTGGTCATTTTTGCTATTTTTGGTGCCGTGGTGAGTTTGATTTTATCTATGTATATCTCTTATAGTCTTCATGTTCAGGGTTATAAAGTTTGTCCCAAGAACTCATGGATAGCTCCCAGTAAATATGTAAGAGATATTATTCTTTGTAAAGAATAGATTGATAATTATTTTATGATTAAATATGGAGTTATTCGTGGTTAAAGTAAATAGACCATTTATTGGAGCGTTTTCTGTTTTTATTTTATGCCTTTCCTGCTGGGGAACTTGGTTTTCTTTAAGTGAGTATTTATCATTTTTTAAATCAAATGATGTGATTGTTTTTTCATGGAGAGTTGGGGTTGCTATCTTTGGAGTACCGTTGTCATTCTATTTTTCATATGCTTGTTTTTTTTCTGCGATAAAAAATGAGCATGTGAAGATCAATAATAAATTAGGCGAGTGGTTGGTTAAGTTTCTTATCTTCGGTGCTGTGGTTAGTTTGTTTTCATCATCGTATATATCATACAGCCTTAGTCATCAGGGGTATAAAACCTGCCCTAAAATATCCTGGATGGATCCCAATAAATATGTGAAAGATATCACTCTTTGCGATAAATGATAACTAACAAGCACAACGAATAAGATGTGCTTGTTATCAAAGGTCATAAATCCTAGAGGCTCATTTCCTCCCAGATACTGTAACCCGATGTTCCTGCAATCTTATGGTTCCATGCGATGGTTTTGTATTTTAGCTGGACTTTTTCATACGGCATGATTTCATTGTTATCGATGACGTGCGGATAGACACAGGTGACATCGACAATGTTCGCATCCGTTAATGTAACTTCATAATAAAGTTCTAATTGCCCTGCGGAATTGACGCGGTAAAAATAGAATGTGACATCCACCTTTTCATTATAAGAGATTGCCATCCCTAATAATGGGGACGATTTGTCGATTGGCTTAACAAAATTAATTGGGTGATGGGCAACATTTTGATCGCGGCTGATACTGTGGTTTAAGCCTAATACTTGTATTTGATCTTCATGACCAGTTTGGTAGCGATTGCCAATTGAGTCAAGCGTTGAGCAACCGGATGATATTAAACCCTGTTTTTGACCATTAATGCTGGCATAAATCAAATTAGCCATATCAAATCCTTATGAAAATAATTATAAATAAGCTGACTGATAATATATCGGCCGTCAGCCCGGAAATAATACGGTTAATGTGGCATCAAAGCAAAGCGATCTCTCATAAATGGAGGGTTTATGCCGAAGTCGTATTCATCTCTCGCCAGTTTAGCCAGATCCGCATATCAAATTCCAACTGATGGTAGTCAGGGTCCATATGGCAACAGAGTTGGTAGAATGCCTTGTTATGATCTTTTTCTTTGAGGTGGGCGAGTTCGTGTATCACGATCATGCGTAGGAAATCTTCTGGCCCGTCACGAAATAGCGTCGCGATTCTAATTTCGTTGTTGGACTTTAATTTTCCACCTTGTACACGTGCCACAAAGGTATTGGTGCCCAGCGTCCCTTTTATCGGATTCTGTTTATTGTCGTAAAGCACCTTGGATATCGCAGGCGCATTCTTCAAATATCGCTGCTTTAACTCTGCGACAAATTGATAGAGCAACTTATCACTCTGGATGTGATGGCGATCGGGATATCTTTTTTCCAGCCACAGGCCGAGCTTGCCTTGCTCAACGAGGGTTTGAGCTTGTGCGACAATCGCAGGGGGATAACCATTTAGGTAGCGTAACGTAGTCATGAACGTTCTGATTAGTACAATACAAAGAAACGAATCCCTAACCGTAACAGCGGCTAAGCGAAAATAAAAGCCACACGTTAAGCGAATTCACAACGGTGAGTCGGTTAAACCTGTGGCTTTATCATTTTACGGTTTACTGAATGGCGGCGAAAGCCGCCGCGACGCGCTGGACGTTGCTGTGGTTCAGCCCCGCCATGCACATACGGCCGCTGGCGATCAGGTAAACGCCGAACTCTTCACGCAGACGGTCAACCTGTTCCGGGCTGAAACCGGTGTAGCTGAACATACCGCGCTGAGTGAGCAGGTAATCGAAATTGCGGTTCGGCAGCGCATTTTTCAAGGCTGATACCAACTCCTGGCGCATGCTCAGAATACGGGTGCGCATCTCTTCGACTTCCGCTTTCCAGTCGGCGTTCAATTGCGCGTCGTTCAGGACTTTAGAAACCACCTGAGCGCCGAAATTTGGTGGGGAAGAGTAGTTGCGGCGTACCGTCGCTTTTAACTGACCCAACACTCGCAGTGCGCTGTCGGTATCGTCACACACCACGGAAAGGCCGCCGACGCGTTCGCTGTAGAGGGAGAAAATTTTGGAGAATGAGTTGGCGATCAGTGCCGGTACGCCCGCGCTGGCAATGGCGCGAATTGCATAGGCATCTTGCTCGATCCCGAGGCCAAAGCCCTGATAGGCGATGTCCATAAATGGAATCAACTCACGTGCGATGACGACTTCAATGACGCGATCCCACTGTTCGGTGGTGAGGTCAGAACCGGTCGGGTTATGGCAGCATGGGTGCAGCAGCACAATGCTGCGTGCTGGCAACGTTTGCAGGGTGGCAAGCATGGCATCAAATTTCACGCCCAGACTTTCGCCATCGAAATACGGATAGGTATGAACGTTAAAGCCCGCGCCCTCAAAGATCGCAATATGGTTTTCCCATGTAGGGTCGCTGACCCACACCTCTGAATCCGGGAAGTAGCGTTTCAGGAAATCTGCACCGATTTTCAGCGCACCGGAGCCGCCTAGCGTCTGGATGGTGGCGATGCGATCCGCTGCCAGCGCCGCGTGGCTTTCACCAAACAGCAGATGCTGGATCGCGCTACGGTAAGGCTGTAGTCCTTCCATTGGCAGATAGGAATTCGCGCTCTGAACTGGCTGGCGCAGGCTGTTTTCCGCCGCGCTGACGGCGCGCAGTTGCGGGATAATATTCTGCTCGTTGTAGTAGAGCCCGATACTCAAATTGATCTTATCTGCTCTTGGATCCTGTTTGAATTTTTCCATCAGAGACAAGATAGGATCTCCGGCATAGGTATCAACGTTTTGAAACACAGTGTGGCTCTCCTGAGTGTGTCATTTTATGGGCACCGTAACCCCGACGAGGGTGGGGGACAATCAGGCCGCGTAACGGCCGGGGCGATGATTCATCGCAATAATCAAGTTCAGAATGGTTGCTCCCAGAATCGAAACAATCAGCATCGATATGCTTACCACGAACAGGGAAGTCAGCACAATGACAACGTCAACACCCATCTGGAATTTTCCCGCTCGCAGGCCGTATTTGTCCTGAAGGTACAGCGCCAGGACGTTAACGCCACCGAGGCTGGCCTTATGGCGGAATAGCACAATGAAGCCTATGCCCGTGATGATGTTGCCGAACAGCGTGGCGTAAAACGGATTGAGCCGATCAAAATGAACGAAAAGCGGGTGCAGATCGGAAAATAAAGAAACTAAGCCGACGGCGCTAAATGTTTTCACCGTGAATTCCCACCCCATGCGACGCACGGCCAGATAATAGAAAGGTAGGTTCAGCAGGAAAAACGCGACGCCAAAGGAAATGTTTGTCAGATAGTGGACAAGAAAAGCGATACCAGCAGTGCCACCGGTGAGAGCACCTGCCTGACGCAGTAGGATGATACCAAACGATGCCATCAGCGTACCGATCAGTATCGCCAGCACATCTTCCAGTCGCGTATGTGATATTTTTTGTGTGGGAATAACGTTATCCATGGTGAGCACTCAACAGATGGTCGTAAAAATATGTGCTTACCCAAGCAAGAATCACACCAGATGATACCGCTTAGCGGCTGGTTTTCGCGAAAGACCTGCGGTAATAAGAGCAACGTATTGAATTATATAGATGAAAATAATGCGCGATTCGTGCGTTAAATTTATATTTATTGGTTTTTTTGTGCAAATAAATGTCTTTTATTGCGTAAATAATTCATTTCTATGCACCAAATAGGCACTATTGCCCCAGTTTAGGGCAACACAGGGGGTTCCGGTGTCACCAAACCGTTTTCTTTGAGGCGGTTCAAGACGACTGAGGTTTTCAGATGCGCGACACTCTTGTTCTGCGACAGAATCTGGCTAATCAGCGTGCTGAGCCCTGGCAGATCCGCGACGGCGACTTTTAACAGATAATCGGCATCACCCGTCGTCTTATAGGCATCGATAATCGCATCCACTTCCCCTAGCATCTGGTGAAAGCGTTCAACGTATTCGCTGGTGTGGTTGATCAGCCGCACCTCAATTAACCCCAGACATTCCAGACCAACGGCATTCGGTGACAGTCGGGCATGATAGCCGAGGATCAGTTGTGCCTGTTCCAGCGCGATGCGGCGGCGGGAGCACTGTGAGGCGGAAAGCCCGACCAACTCACTCAGTTCCTGATTGGTCAGGCGGCCATTGGTTTGCAGCAGCGTCAGAATTTTCAGATCGAAATCATCAATGTTGTACATCGCGTTCCCTAAACAGTGTCAGATAGTCAGTCAAACAGACTACCAGCTTTTTAAGCCGCGTTGCCTATGAGTTTTTTATCGCTGATTTCCGAAACGTTTTGTTCTTTAAGCTGCCTGCACGGCAGTGAATGCTGGCTCGATGCGCAGCATGACAGCGCGCCCTTTCTAAGCTGCCTATACGGCAGTGAACTTCTTTCAATACCATGCCGCCCCACGCATTGCTTTCTAAGCTGCCTATACGGCAGTGAACCCTTTCCGCCATAAATTTTTATCTGCTTACCGTTTCTAAGCTGCCTATACGGCAGTGAACTCAGCTAGACGTAATTTATGGTATGTAGGCAATTTCTAAGCTGCCTATACGGCAGTGAACAAGGTTGGGCGCTGGTGCCAATTGAGCCGACTTTTCTAAGCTGCCTATACGGCAGTGAACGACAGGGCGGTGGATCACATCGTTCCGCTCTCTTTCTAAGCTGCCTATACGGCAGTGAACTGGTATTCGTCGCCGGTCACTCGGTCATCCGTTTTCTAAGCTGCCTATACGGCAGTGAACTTTTTGTCAGGACTCAAACCGGCGTAATTTATTTTCTAAGCTGCCTATACGGCAGTGAACGATTCGCGGGTTAGCGTGGGTGGTTCTGCGCTTTTCTAAGCTGCCTATACGGCAGTGAACATTTAAGCTTCAGAATGTGATTGGCCTCAAAATTTCTAAGCTGCCTATACGGCAGTGAACTTGGTTTCATGACGCTGTGGCTTTCGCACCTTTTTCTAAGCTGCCTATACGGCAGTGAACATTCAGGTCATCTGGTATCGGAGAACGCAGCCTTTCTAAGCTGCCTATACGGCAGTGAACCATCGCTGGCGTATTCAGTGTGGTCGAAAGAGTTTCTAAGCTGCCTATACGGCAGTGAACCATTTCAACCGGAGAGGTCAGTACTAGACTGTTTTCTAAGCTGCCTATACGGCAGTGAACATAGGATATCAATGTATGCCTCACGCGTAAGATTTCTAAGCTGCCTATACGGCAGTGAACATACAAAGGATACAATGCCCGTCGAGATAAACTTTCTAAGCTGCCTATACGGCAGTGAACTGGTGCGTGTCGCGGCGGCGGTAGAGGGTGATTTTCTAAGCTGCCTATACGGCAGTGAACTTGATAAACACGCACACGGCGCAGTGATGAGCTTTCTAAGCTGCCTATACGGCAGTGAACCTTTAGTGCAGGCAGCGGGGCGCTATTTCTAAGCTGCCTATACGGCAGTGAACGACGAGCAACGGGCGCACTGCCCATTGCCCAATTTCTAAGCTGCCTATACGGCAGTGAACTCAGATGCCGTTGATCTGGCACATGCCGTTATTTTCTAAGCTGCCTATACGGCAGTGAACTTAATTAACTGCATAACAGCCTGGGAAACGGTTTTCTAAGCTGCCTATACGGCAGTGAACGCAGCAACTTCACGCTGACGGGTTTGCATGTCTTTCTAAGCTGCCTATACGGCAGTGAACCGACTCACTTAACGAATTTGCATACGACCCGTTTTCTAAGCTGCCTATACGGCAGTGAACACTTCTAACACGCCTTTATGGTCATCATATACTTTCTAAGCTGCCTATACGGCAGTGAACGAATAACGTCGAGCGTGACGTCATCCAGCACTTTTCTAAGCTGCCTATACGGCAGTGAACAAATCCAAGAGAGTACGAGCGCCGTTAGCATATTTCTAAGCTGCCTATACGGCAGTGAACACTCTGATAGTTCTATATTGGGTCACGTGGAATTTCTAAGCTGCCTATACGGCAGTGAACACTATTACCGTGACGGTGAATTTACTGTTAACTTTCTAAGCTGCCTATACGGCAGTGAACATCCTATTATTAATTAGCGTTGCAGTCGCTAATTTCTAAGCTGCCTATACGGCAGTGAACTTAGTGCACGTTACGCCGTTTAGCGTTTCAGATTTCTAAGCTGCCTATACGGCAGTGAACATTGGAATAAGGCAATTAATAGCCGTGCTTAGTTTCTAAGCTGCCTATACGGCAGTGAACGCTAAACTGCTGGGCGTGCTCGATGAAGTTAATTTCTAAGCTGCCTATACGGCAGTGAACATTCTGTTTATGTTATAAAAGATTCTTCCTGCGTTTCTAAGCTGCCTATACGGCAGTGAACCGTAAGAGTTTTATGCTAATTACCAGATTATTAAAGCGAATACCCTGTTTTCTCGGAAAAACCCTTTTTTACAATCGAGGCTGTAGGTGATTAAAAATCAGTAAATTACGACTAGCCGTTAAAAAAGGGTCTTGGAGGAAGCGCGTTGTAGATTTTATTCTTTGTCTCGGCCTGTTCCAATCTGCATCACTCCACAATGATCCGTTCGTCATCCTCTCCCAGACAGATACTTAGCTGCTGCCCGCTGGGGCTAAAGGCGCAGTAGGGTAAAGGTTCACGCAGATAGAGATGCAGTGGGAGTACCAGATAAAGCGCGATCAGTACGAATGCGGCGATTGTTTTGGCGGTGATTGTGTTTGTGGAGCGCGTTTTTTGGGTAACGGTTTTGCTCCGCACTGGGCTATGAGGTCTCGAATTGTGCTGGGCGTGCCGATATTTCACGATGCCGATAGTGGTCATCGCTACGCCCACCAATATGGAAACATGCAGTTCGCCAGGCGTCGGAGAAAGTATCAGTTCCTCATTTTCATAATCCTGCCAGTATTGAATACGCCATAGTGCGCTGATACCGATTTGCACCAGCCCTGCTAATATCAAGGCAACACGCCATCCCGAGAGTCGAAAGAGCGCCAGAAAGCAGAACCCTAACGCGGCGCAAGACCAGTAAATCAGATCGAATATCGCACCGAACATACCGCCAAACAGTGTGCCACCAACATCAGTCGGTTCCAGCGTATAAAAATTAATGAGCGCAAACAGCGTCAGGATAGCGGATGCGGCAAGCCAGCTTGCCGCATAGTAAAGGATAGGGCCGAAAAAACGGGGCGGTTGAGGCATCTGGTGCATCCTTACACAAAATAGATCATATACTCGTAATACTTCAAGTTGCATGTGCGTTGGCTGCGTTCACTCACCCGAATCACTTACTTGTGTAAGCTCATCGGGATTCCCTCTCTTGCTGCCTTCCTGAAACTCGAATTATTTGGAGTATATGTATTATTATGATTTTTTATTAATTATCCGTGTATTCCAACGTGGCACGCTGTGTTAAGCGGGTAATCAGCTCATAGGCGCTGACGCCCGTGTGTGCGGCAATGCGCTCAACCGATAGCGCTGGCCCCCAGAGAATAGCCTCATCACCCACCTTATCCTGCGCCTCTGGTCCTAAATCAACGGTGATCATATCCATCGATACGCGACCAGAAAGTGGCACTTCGCGCCCGTTGATGAGCACAGGTGTACCCGCTGGCGCGCAGCGTGGGTAGCCATCACCATAGCCAACGGCCACGACACCCAGGCGCGTATCGCGCGGGCTGGTCCAGGTGCTGCCATAGCCAACGGCTTCCCCTGCTTTGTGTTCGCGCACGGCGATCAGGTGAGAGGTAAAAGTCATGGCAGGCTGAAAGCCAAAATGAGCGGCGTCTTCGTTATCCAGCGGCGACACGCCGTAGAGAATGATGCCAGGGCGAACGCGATCGCGGTGCGCTTGCGGCCATAGCAGAATGCCACCGGAGGCGGCGATGGACTGTGCGCCGGGTTTGCCCTGTGTAAAGGCATCGAAGCAGGCCAACTGGCGTTCGGTGGTTCCGGCTTCGGGTTCATCCGCACGACAAAAGTGGCTCATAATATTGACCGGCTGCACGACATTGCGGCATTCAGTCAGGCGTTGCCAAAACGCGTCGGCCTGTTCCGGCAGAACGCCGAGACGGTGCATGCCAGTATCGAGCTTCATCCACACGCGTACCGGTTGTGACAGCGTGGCCTGCTCCAGTGCGGCAAGCTGTTCGGGGCTGTGAACGGCAGTTTCTAGCTGGTGCTCAACCAGAAGCGGGAGATCGTCAGCGGAGAAAAAGCCTTCCAGCAAGACAATCGGTTTGGTAATGCCCGCTGCGCGAAGCGCCAATGCTTCGGAGAGTCGTGCGACGCCGTAGCAGTCAGCATCGCAGAAGGTATGAGCGGATTCGATCATGCCGTGGCCGTAGGCATTGGCTTTCACGACGGCAACGACCTGGCTGCCAGGCGCTAGCTGGCGGATACGTTGCAGGTTGTGGCGTAACGCACGCCGACTAATGACGGCGGTTGCCGTTTTCATTCTTGGTCCTTAGTGCAGTGTTGTCATTGCTGAGCGCTGCGTTATTCATCGTCATATTGTGGGCCGGCATAGTTATCAAAGCGCGACCACTGCCCGTTAAAGGTCAAACGAACGGAGCCAATCGGGCCGTTACGCTGTTTCCCCAAAATGATTTCAGCGATACCTTTCAGATCGCTATTTTCGTGATAAACCTCGTCACGATAGATAAACATAATCAGGTCGGCATCCTGCTCGATGGAGCCGGATTCACGCAGGTCCGAGTTGACCGGGCGCTTATCGGCGCGCTGTTCCAGACTACGGTTAAGCTGCGACAGGGCGACGACCGGAACCTGTAATTCTTTTGCCAACGCTTTGAGTGAGCGAGATATTTCTGCAATTTCCAGCGTTCGGTTGTCCGACAATGACGGCACGCGCATCAATTGCAGGTAGTCGATCATGATCAGGCTGAGGCCGTCATGTTCACGGAACACGCGGCGAGCGCGGGAACGGACGTCGGTTGGCGTCAGGCCGGAAGAGTCATCGATGTACATGTTGCGCTTTTCCAGCAGGATCCCCATGGTACTGGAAATACGCGCCCAGTCTTCATCGTCGAGCTGACCGGTACGGATACGGGTCTGATCCACGCGAGACAGAGACGCGAGCATACGCATCATGATCTGCTCGCCGGGCATCTCCAGACTGAAGATCAGTACGGGTTTATCCTGCATCATCGCCGCGTTTTCACACAGGTTCATGGCGAAGGTCGTTTTACCCATCGATGGACGCGCCGCGACGATGATCAGATCGGATTTCTGCAGGCCTGCAGTCTTTTTGTCCAGATCCTGATAGCCAGTAGAGACGCCAGTTACGCCGTCGTGCGGGCGCTGATACAACTGTTCGATACGGGAAACGGTGTCTTCCAGAATGCGATCGATACTTTTCGGACCTTCGTCCTTGCTGGCACGGTTTTCAGCGATCTGGAAGACGCGGGATTCGGCCAAATCAAGCAGATCTTCACTGCTACGCCCTTGTGGATCGTAACCCGCATCGGCGATCTCATTGGCGACGGAGATCATTTCACGCACGACGGCGCGCTCACGCACGATGTCGGCGTAGGCACCAATGTTGGCGGCGCTTGGGGTGTTTTTTGCCAGCTCGGCCAGATAGGCGAAGCCACCGGCGGATTCTAATGAGCCTTGCAGTTCGAGCGATTCGGACAGCGTAATCAGGTCGATCGGTCTGCTCATTTCCAGCAAACGATGCATTTCGGTGAAGATCAGGCGATGGGCGCGGTTATAGAAGTCGTTGGCGACAACGCGCTCGGCGACATTGTCCCAGCGTTCATTGTCGAGCATCAGGCCACCCAATACCGATTGTTCAGCTTCCAGCGAATGTGGCGGAAGTTTCAGACCTTCCATTTGGCGGTCACGGGGTTCATTCGATTTATTGGTGGGTCTTTTCTCTGCCATGAAACGGATTCTTTACCGGTTGATTTGCCATTGGATAAGAGGGCATTGTATATGCCGCACGTCCGAAATAACACAATCCATATCCATAATAGAGCAATGATGAACCTGTCACGATTAAGGAGATAACATGGCAAAACGCGTTCAGTTTCGGGCTTATGGCGGCCCAGAGGTGTTGCAATATGGGGATTTCATGCCTGCCGAACCCGCAGCGGGAGAGGTTCAGGTGGAGAACCGCGCCATCGGCATTAATTTTATCGATACCTATATTCGTAGCGGCTTGTATCCCGTGCCTGATTTGCCTTCCGGGCTGGGAACCGAAGCGGCGGGCGTCGTAACGAAAGTCGGCGCGGGTGTGAGCGTGCTGAAAGTCGGCGATCGCGTCGTGTATGCGCAGTCCGGGCTGGGGGCATATAGTGAGGTGCATAACGTGGTGGCGGAGAAGGTGGCGCTGCTGCCAGACGCCATCAGCTTTGAGCAGGCTGCGGCCTCTTTCCTGAAAGGGTTGACTGTTTACTATCTGCTGCGCCAGACGTATGACATCAAGCCGAATGACGTTTTCTTGTTCCATGCGGCTGCGGGCGGCGTTGGATTGATTGCCTGCCAGTGGGCGAAGGCGCTGGGGGCGAAGCTGATCGGGACGGTAGGTTCCGATGAGAAAGCGGAGCGCGCAAAACAGGCGGGTGCCTGGGCGACCATTAATTACCGTAGTGAGAACATCGCGCAGCGCGTCGCAGAACTGACCGATGGGAAGAAAGTGCCGGTGGTGTATGACTCGGTCGGGAAAGATACCTGGGAAGCTTCGCTCGATAGCCTGTGCCGTCGCGGGCTGATGGTGAGCTTCGGCAATGCGTCTGGGCCGGTGACCGGCGTCAATCTGGGGATCTTGAACCAGAAAGGCTCGCTGTACGTGACGCGTCCTTCACTGTTTGGCTATGTGACGAACCGTGCTGAACTGGAGCAGGCTAGCAACGAACTGTTCTCATTAATTGTCAGTGGGGCAATTACGGTAGACGTGCCGCAAAATCAAAAATTCGCACTAGCGGATGCACAAGCGGCTCATCGGGCGTTAGAAAGTCGCAGCACGCAGGGTTCATGCCTGTTGATCCCGGGCTAATGGTTTAGGAAGGTTATCGTAGCGTGCTACGGTAACCTTGCCTTTCCTCGTTCGGCTGGGCTTCGGTTTATTTGCCGTGCCCTTCTGTAGAAGAAAAGACGGCTGCCCGTAGTATTACTTATTAACAAAAAAACCAAATCAACGTGTTTGTTTTTTAAACACCTCGCGGTAGGATTTGACGAAAACATAGACTCAGACGCTGATTCAAATTTTCTGCCTTGCACGTTCTCTGCGCCGTACATTATTTCTCTACCTCTTCGCTATCTCGATTGTTGTTTTCACAGGTGATGTATTCATCTGCTTTTGAACATACATAAAGAAGGATGCGAATATGAGATCCATCAAACGCCTGCCAATGCCCCCCACCCGAGGTGTTCTCGGGCATGTTGATTACTTAAAACGTAGTGACATCCATTTACAGATGCTGCGGTGGAAAGCGCAGTACGGACGCTTTTACCGATTAAGGCTGGGGCTTACGCCAGCGGTAGTGATTGCCGATACTGAATGGATTCGCACCATAATGAAATCCCGTCCTGGCGAGTTTCGGCGCATCAGCAGTATTGAATCTGTTTTTCAGGAAGCCGGGTTGAACGGGGTTTTCTCATCGGAAGGAGAACGGTGGGAAAACCAGCGTAAACTGACGGAACCGATGTTTCAGCCCGCTCATCTGAAGTATTTCTATTCGAGTCTCAGGAAAGTCACTTCTCGGCTATCTAACCGTTTTACGATGTTGGCTGAAACTGGGGAAACGATCGCCCTGGTGGATGAATTTAAGCGTTATACGGTTGATATCACATCATTACTGGCTTTTGGTGAGGACGTGAATACCCTTGAACAAGGTGATAACCCGCTATCGCAAAGCTTACGTCACTTATTTCCCATCATTAATGAGCGCTGCGAGTCTCCACTCCCTGTATGGCGCTATATTCGGAGGGCGCGAGATAAACAGTTTGATGCGAGTCTGAACCTGATTCGTGAGTATGTGGATGGATTCATTTATCGCCAGCGGCAACGTATCCAGCTCAATCCACAATTACTGGACGCGCCTGAAAATATGCTACAGGTGATGCTCGCTGAGCAGCAAAAAGACGGGATGCTGAAAGACGACGATATTGTGGCGAATGCGATTACGCTGCTTATTGCAGGGGAGGACACGACGGCAAATACGCTTACCTGGATGAGTTTTTTGCTTTGCTCGGCTCCTTCGGTAGAAGCGTGCGTTTTTCAGGAGTGTAAAGAGGTGACTGATAGTGTTGAGGCCATCCTTCCGTGGCCGTTGCCGCGTATGCCTTGGCTCACCGCTGTGATGTATGAATCCATGCGGCTTAAGCCCGTCGCGCCGTTGCTGTACCTTGAGCCTACCAAGAACACCGTCATTGATGATTTCCTGATCAAAAAGGGCACGCCCTTATTGCTAATGCTGAATGCGAGCGGGTTTGATGACGAGCTATTTCAGCAGCCCTATGATTTTATGCCTGAGCGGTGGCTTGAGCGCGGAAAGGCGGCTTTTTCCGATCTCCAGCCCTTTGGCGGTGGGCCGCGTATGTGCCCCGGACGGTCTTTAGCATTAATGGAGATCAAACTGGGTTTTCATGCACTGTGTAGCGGCTTTCGCGTAGAGGCACAGCAGGCGGCATCGGCCGTCACCGAGAGTTTTGCTTTTACGATGACACCATCAGGTTTTTGCGTGAAGCTACACAAGCGCGAACAGACGCAATAAAAAAAGCGTGATGGCGTGTGTCAGTGGAAGGTCGATAAAGGCAGGAAAGCTTGTTTCTGGACGACATAGCCTGGCAATAATACCGACTCCTTAAGAGCCGGTATTATTGCCTGAAAGGCCGTGGCCGTTACGCAAATTTCATCAGACTGTATGTAGGGTACAGCGTGGTGATCGTCACGAAGGTGCCGCTATGCGGCTATTATTTCCTGACGACGATGAAATCGTGTGGCATGTTTGCCACGACGTTTGTTCACTCTATAAACGACAATCGAGTGTCAAACAGTGGCGTCATCCTAGCAGCCACATCAGGGAAAAAATATCTGCTGGCGCACACTTTTGTACTAAAACAGATTGTACTAAAACTGGTCGTACTAAAATAAGACGGCCTTAAAACAAGGCGGTGCGAAGATCAATTCGTGTTAAACACCGCGTTGGCCGCCATTTTCGCGCGTAATTCAGATTTTTCCCTTTTATGGCATTACCACTGATTCCCATTGCGCTGACGATAGGTGTATTTTTGATAGGTATAACGGTGCGAGTTGTAGACAGGTCGCCCGCTAAACTTGCGCCATAGCCATACCGCTGCAACGGCTAAAATTAGCCACGGTAGCACCTTTATCGCCATGCTAAACAGCCCGCCAATCAGCATAAAAAGGGACGCCACAAACAGTGCCGCAATCACGCCCAGTAATGACACGCCCGTCAACATCAGCATGATAAAAAAGCCAATAACGAAGAAAATTTCTAACATGGTGTGCTCCTGTAGCGGTTAAACCGCAGAAAAATGAGTCTGCGTGCTACATAAGCAATTACAAGAATCGTGCCAAGATGCGTCGCTGATAAGTCGTTGATCTATCAGAGACGCCAGAAAGAGAAATGAGAATGTATTGGTGGAAAATACTAACTATTGGTATTTTTTAAACCAGATTAACCAGCGTCAACGCACGTTCTACTACCGCAGCGTCGGCACCGGGCTTGTGGGCGTTTTCGCTGAGGTAGCGTCGCCACTGACGAGCACCGGTGATGCCTTGAAACATGCCGAGCATATGGCGTGTAATGTGGCCTAATGACGCACCGCCAGAAAGTTCGCGTTCGATGTAGGGATACATGGCTCGCACGACGCCAGCCAGATCCGGAGCAACGGCATCAATACCAAACAGTTCACGGTCAACCTGCGCCAGAATACCGGGATTTTGGTAAGCCTCACGCCCCATCATCACGCCGTCCAGATGTTGTAAATGCGTTTTGGCTTCTTCCAGCGTTTTAACGCCGCCGTTGATAGCGATAGTCAGTGCTGGAAAATCACGTTTGAGCTGATAAACGCGCGGATAATCCAGCGGTGGAATTTCCCGATTCTCTTTCGGGCTAAGGCCCGATAGCCAGGCTTTGCGCGCGTGGATGATGAAGGTATCGCACTCGCCGCGCCCAGCAACGGTTTGGATAAACTCGCACAAGAATTCATAGCTGTCTTGATCGTCAATGCCGATGCGGGTTTTCACCGTAATCGGGATTGAGGTGCTGTCTTTCATTGCCTTGATGCAGTCTGCTACCAGCGCGGTTTCGCCCATCAGGCAGGCGCCGAAACGGCCATTTTGTACACGGTCTGACGGGCAACCGACGTTCAGATTGATTTCATCATAGCCGCGCTGCTCTGCCAGTTTGGCGCATTGAGCCAATGCCGCAGGATCGCTGCCACCGAGTTGCAGCGCCAGAGGATGTTCGTCTTCGCTGTAGGCCAGATAGTCGCCTTTACCGTGAAGAATCGCGCCTGTTGTCACCATTTCGGTATACAACAGCGTCTGGCTAGTCAACTGGCGGAGAAAATAACGGCAATGACGATCGGTCCAGTCGAGCATCGGCGCGACGGAGAAGCGGTTAAGACTAGAGGCGCGGGAGTCGGCGGATACCGTGTTGCTTTTATCTGATTTTACGTCGGTCATGGTTTGTCAGTCATCATTTCGTGTGTTTTGGCGGTGTTGTCTGAGGTTACCTTTGCTGGCGCGGGATTGTAGCACAGGGAATAGGTCGTGGCAGATAGCGATCTTGTTTCATATCAGGGAACATGCGTCTTCATTTCCAGTAACCGCCTCGACCGTTTCGTCGAGGCTTTTTTGATCAAGACGCCCCGTGGATAAATTAATGCAGCTCAACTTCCCAGTCTTCATAAGGTGGTTCAACGGTGAAACTGGGATCACAGTATTGTCGTAAATAGTCTGTTGCCCGTTTTTCGGCATATTTGGCGTTCAGTACGTTACCGTCTTCATCCAGCTCTAACACATTGGCGTAGATCGCGAAGACTTGTTCAAACGCGCTGGGTTCTTTGCCGTACAGCGAAAGGTAATCAATGCCTTCAAGCGTATTTTGGGTGCCGCTAGCCATGAAATAGGCGAAGGTTCTTAATGCACTGCTAAAGTTGTGGCTTAATTTCATGGTAACTTTTCTCCCGTTATTGACTACTTTGCGCATTTATAGCTCATCAATCGGTGTCAGCCCGCCGTATTCATCAGAGTAAACGTATTTTCCAGCAATTACGCTGGGCGCATAGCTCTCATGTTGCTTCCTTCTCAACGAGATTGATGAATAAACGCGGTAGTGCGCTGATTGATCACGAAGGAGATACTTTAGCGGTTTGCAGGGATGAGATACAAACTGCATCGAGAACGAAAAGGAAAGAGAGCAGGCTATTGGCTTGCTCCCTTGAGAAAGGTGGGGCGCTGTGATTATGCGGTTGCGTGATTGACCATCTGTGTGAGCATGTTACGCCACGCTTCTACCTGACCGAGGTAGTTTGCCGCGGGTATTTGTTGGAAATTCCCGTTGGCATCTTCTAGCGCAAAAGTAGGAAAACCTTGTCCGCGCACTTTTGCCAGAAGTTCCCGGCTGGCGTTGATATGCTGTGACAGTGTTTCTGCTCGAACAAACGCCAACTCCGTGCAGAAGGCATCGCCATCCAGGCCGATTGCTTCTGCACATTGACGCAGCACTGCGGTATCGACGATCTTGAGACCGGAAACATAGTGTGCTTGCTCAATCTGGTACAGCATTGCCATGCCTTTGTCGTCCATGGCTTCCGCAGCCAGTACAGCAGCCGTCGGCGGCGCAGAATCCAGTACGACGCTGGTATCGCGCAGCAGCCCTTCGTAATAAGCTTCTCCGAAAGTCTGCCCGGTTAACTGCGCAATACGGCGATCGTGAGGGATGACATAATCGTGCCACTCTGGGGTGATAGTCCGGCTATTGCTGCCGGTCATCATACCGCCACCGTGGAGGATCAGGTCCAGTCCGTCAATCTCCTGCGCCGCCAGCGCGAGTGGGGCGGCGCCGTAGCACCAGCCGCACAAGGGATCGTAAATATAATGCAGTCTTACTGCGGCCACTTCATCTCACCTTTCAGAACTTGCGCGCTCAGTTCAAGACCCGATTCTTCTTTCAGCGTCGGGTAGTGTTTCTTCATTGCGGCGATCAGTTCGGCAGAATTTTTGCTTTTCGCCAGCTCTTTTTCTACCGTCTCCAAATATTGCAGCGTGAACGTCACGTTTTTCAGGGTGTAATCTGTTGGCGCGATGAAATGGCCCGGTACAACGGTGGTCGGTTTCAGCGCTTCAATGGATTTCAATGTTTCACGCCAGTGAACACGAGATTCCGGTGTTTGGGTATCGGCAAGCCAGACGTGGATGTTGGCAGACACTGGAATACCGCCAACAACGGCTTTCAGCGAAGGAATCCAGACGTAAGTGCGATCCGGCGTTGGCCCTTTCAGTCCTTTCACTTCCAGTTTTTTACCATCAACGGTAAAGCTATCGCCTGCCAATAGTTGAGGAACAACGATCTCTTTCGGTGCGTTTTCTTTCAGAACCGGGCCCCAGTGTGCCACTTTGCCGTCTTTGCTCGCGTTGATGGCATCGATAGTGGCTTGGGTCGCAATGATTTTAGCGTCTGGGAACGCGGCTTTAATCACATCCAGACCGAAGTAGTAGTCAGGGTCGGAATGGCTGATATAGACGGTAGTCAGTTTTTTGCCAGTGGCTTTGATGCGATCAACCAGCGTTTGAGCATCGTTACGCTGGAACTGTGCATCAATCAGAGCAACTTCTTTATCGCCGCTGATAATCTCAGAAGAAACCGGGAACACACTCGCTTCGCCTGGATTAAATACGTCGATTTTTAACTCGGCGGCGTTGGCCGCAGAAGCCAGACCCAGTGATGCAGCGAGTAACGATACGGTAAAAGCGATAGATTTAGACATGGTGATACTCCACAGGTATGACAGAAAGTGGGTTCATGTTATGTTGCATTAATCGTACGAAAAACCGCAAAATTGGCAATTGTTTGTTGCACAAAACGGACTAATCTATGGATCGCATTACGGCTGCTGAAGTGTTTGTCACTATTATAGATCGCGGCAGCATGATCGCAGCGGCAGAGACGCTGGATATGTCCCGGGCGATGGTAACGCGCTATCTGGCAGAGATGGAGACGTGGGCAGGCGCGCGGTTATTGCATCGCACTACGCGCAAGTTGAGCCTGACTGATGCGGGGGAAAAAACGCTGGTGCGTTGTCGGGAGATGCTAGCGTTGACGGCGGACATGCGCGTCGAGGCTGATACTGGCAATGCCATGTTAAGCGGCTTGCTGCGACTCAGTTGTTCGCAGTCGCTGGCGCAGGGGGCGATCGGCATGGCGATCACCACTTTCTTGCGGCACCATCCTCGGCTCGCTATCGATCTGCAAATGAACAATCGGTCAGTGAATCTGGTTGAGGAGCGTATCGATCTGGCGTTGCGTATTACCAACGAACTTGATCCCAATTTGATCGCGCGCCCGCTGGCAAGCTGTGAGTCGGTATTGTGTGCGTCACCGTCTTATCTGAATGAGCATGGTATTCCGCGACAGCTTACCGATCTTTCGGTGCATAACTGCCTGACCTATACCTATTTTGGCAAAAGCCTGTGGCATTTTTCCCGCGATGATGAAAAGTTTACGATTCCCGTCAGCGGAAACCTGAGCGGTAATGAATCGCTCGTGCTGCTGTCAGGCGCGCTGGAAGGGGCGGGGATTGCGCTGCAACCGCGCTATTCCGTGACGCCTTATCTCGCTAGCGGGCAGTTGGTCGCGCTGTTGCCAGAATATCGCCCGCAGGCGATGGGTATTTACGGTATTTACACCTCGCGCCGTCAGATGCCCGCTGCGCTGCGAACGCTGTTAGATTTTCTGGTGGACTGGTTTGCTCACGATCCGCGCTGGCGGACGCTGACCCAGAAAGCGGTGTAACGAGCTAGGCGCTACTGCCGTAAGACTTGTTCCAGACGTGAAGGCACGCTTGCGGCGTACTGCTTGAGTTGTTCAATGACGGTATCGACGAGCGCTGACGCTGGGCGGTGTAGCGGGCGGATCAGGCTGACGGTAAAGGGGACATCGATACTGAAAGACCGCACGACCACGCCGGAGGCCGCATAATCCAAAGCAGTGAGCGGGTTAACGATGGACAGCCCGATGCCTGCCCTCACCATCGCACACACCGATGCTGCGCTGTGGGTTTCCAGCACCATCCGGCGGGACACGCCCTGATCCTGAAACAGGTTGTCTAGCAACTGGCGATAGCTGTCGGCACTCGACAGGCTAATAAAGGGTTGATGAGAAAAATCCTGCGGTGTGAGCACCGCTTTTTGTGCCAGTGGATGTCTGGCAGGCAGCACACACACTTCATTTAATAACATCAGCGTTTGCCGATCTGTACCGGCTGGCGTGAGGCTGTTTTCGGTTAACCCTAAATCATGACGCTGTGCGGATAGCCACTCTTCCAGCAGCGGCGATTCCTGCGGAATGATGTGCAGATTAAGCAGCGGATAGCGGGCCAGCAGCGGCTTGCAAACGTCAGGCAGTAGCGACTGTGAGAACACGGGCAGGCAGGCAATGGAAAGCTGAGCCTGCTGAAAACGGCGAATATCACGGGCGGCGTTGATGATCCGTTCTAGTCCATAGTAAGAGCGCTGCACTTCTTCAAATAGCTGTAACCCCTGTGCGGTGGGGTAAAGCCTGCCGCGCAGTCGCTCGAACAGCGTCATCTGAATCAGTTTCTCAAAGCGTGCCAGCTCGCGGCTGACGGTCGGCTGCGATGTATTCAGTAGCGCTGCCGCTTCCGTCAGATTCCCGGTCGTCATAACCGCATGGAAAATCTCGATGTGTCGTAAAGATATTGCCATTATGTTCCCCCCTATCCATATCATAGATGAATAGAGTCTGCTCAAAACGATATTTGTTTACCAGAATGGTAATTTTTATAGTGGCTATCAACCACGATTAACCCGTAATTGGTAATTATTTATGCCCCACGATCTGAATGACCTCACTCATGCTCTGAACGCGCAAAACCTGCGTGAACTGCCTGCCCGTTTTGGTTGCCCGGTGTGGGCCTATGACGCTCAAACCATCGTTAACCGCATCGCCCAACTTCGTCAGTTCGATACGATTCGCTTCGCGCAGAAGGCGTGTTCCAACACGCATATTTTGCGCCTGATGCGTGAACATGGGGTGAAAGTCGATTCAGTCTCGCTGGGGGAAATTGAGCGTGCGCTGGTGGCGGGGTTTGTGCCGGGTACTGATGCTCATGAGATCGTCTTTACCGCCGATCTGCTGGATCGCCCGACGCTGCAACGCGTTGCCGAACTGAATATCCCAGTGAACGCGGGTTCGGTCGATATGCTGGAACAGCTTGGGCAACAGTCGCCGGGGCATCCGGTATGGCTGCGTGTGAATCCGGGTTTTGGTCATGGTCATAGTCAGAAAACCAATACCGGTGGCGAGAACAGCAAGCACGGCATCTGGTATGGCGATTTGCCGCTGGCGCTGGAACACATTCAGCGCTATCAGTTGAAGCTGGTGGGGATCCACATGCACATTGGTTCCGGCGTGGATTACGGCCATTTGGAACAAGTGTGCGAGGCGATGGTTCAGCAGGTCGTTGAGCTGGGTCAGGATATTGAGGCGATTTCAGCGGGCGGCGGGCTGTCGATTCCCTATCGTCACGGCGAAGAAGCGATTGATACCGAACACTATTACGGGCTGTGGAACGCCGCGCGGGAGAAAATTGCTACGCATCTCGGCCATCCGGTCACGCTGGAAATTGAACCTGGGCGCTTTCTGGTCGCGGAATCTGGCGTGCTGGTGGCGGAAGTGCGGGCGATAAAATCCATGGGCAGCCGCCACTTTGTGCTGGTCGATGCCGGGTTTAACGATCTGATGCGTCCTGCGATGTACGGCAGCTATCACCATGTGTCTCTGTTGTCGGGCGACGGCCGCGATATCAGCCAGTCCACGTTGCGAGACAGTGTGATTGCAGGGCCGCTGTGTGAATCCGGCGATGTGTTTACCCAGCAAGCAGGCGGTGGTGTAGAAACCTTCCCGCTACCGGAAGCACAGGTTGGCGACTATCTGGTCTTCCATGATACCGGTGCATACGGCGCATCGATGTCCTCTAACTACAACAGCCGTCCATTGCTGCCGGAAGTGTTGTTTGAAAACGGCGAACCGCGCCTAATCCGCCGCCGTCAGACGCTGGAAGCGCTGCTGGCGCTGGAAGCGCTTTAATCAACTCGTATACTCCTAGTGTTGTCAACGCACTGAACGCGCAGCGCCGGAACATCACCTTTACGGCGCGTAGCGTGTACTAATAATATTAAGGGGGGCCGCGAGTGTGGATTAGCACGCGGCCTCCTTTTTGTTTGCGCTGGTCTTTTGTGCCTTTTTACCCCTGCCTGACCAACCTTCGTTTCTGATGTAGTCAAATCACAATGTGATAAACCTCTCGCTATCTTGTTCTCTGACACAGTTTTTTTTATTCAAATGCCCATTTTTTTCGTGTCTGGACACATAGGTCGATTTATTAGGAAAGCATAGAATAACTATCGTGAAATATTAATAGGGCGAGGTTTGAACGCTATTATTCATTAAGTGTTAATAAAATTAAAAACATCATTTAATACAAATCGGCCAGAGAAAAGATTTGTATTCGTACCCTGCTGTCTATTTTTTATAAAAAACAAGAAGAGGTTTAATTATGCATGCAATGGAACCCCTTGGCTGGTATGGGGCTTTAATAGGTTTGTTTGTTGCTATAATTCTTATTCTAAGAAAGGTTAATCCCGTCTATTCTTTATTTTTTGGTGCCATCATTGGCGCTGTGATTGGCGGAGCCAATTTAGATCAAACCATTTCATTATTAACCTCCGGCACACAAAGCGTGATGGGCACCGTTATCCGTGTATTGGCGGCGGGTGTTTTAGCGGGTGTGATGATGGAGTCAGGGGCCGCAGAAACGATTGCTCAGGCAATCGTAAGAAAAATGGGGGAAGGAAAAGCCATTTTAGCCCTGACGTTAGCGACGATGATTATTACTTCCGTTGGCGTATTTATTCCTGTTGCCGTGTTAATTGTTGCACCGATCGCGCTATCTGTTGGGAATAAAATGGGCGTGTCAAAGTTGGCATTGTTATTGGCACTGTCTGGCGGCGGAAAAGCGGGCAATATTATTTCACCGAATCCAAATACTATTGCTGCCGCGAATGGGTTTCACCTGAGCTTGAGTGATGTGATGATTGCCGGTTTTATTCCTGCGGTTTGCGGCATGGTAATGGCTGTGATCGTCGCCACATTACTGAAAAACAAAGGCGTCAAGGTCAGCGAACAGGAAGCGAATGCGTTGTCTGCGACAACCAGTGACAAGGCCTATCCGACGCTTGGCAAAGCGATTGTGGCACCGTTGGTTGCCGTTGTTCTGCTGATGCTTAATCCCATTGGTTCTATTTTGCATATCAACCTGCTCTCTTCCTTTAAACTTGATGCGATGTATGTATTGCCGCTGGCGGGATTTATTGGTTTGGTCGCGATGGGGCAGCAACACAAAATGTTGGCTTATACGGCATCCGGTTTGGAGAAAATGACTGCTACCGTGCTGATTTTAATTGGTGCAGGCGCGATTGCTGGGTTAATTTCCGCTTCAAATTTATCGATACAGGTTGTCGCATTAATTAATGTTCTTGGTATTTCTGGCACCTTCCTGGCACCGATATCAGGTATTTTGATGGCTGCTGCTACGGCATCAACATCCACTGGCGTTATTTTAGCGACAGGAACATTTGGTGATGCTATTTCACATGTTGGCGCTCCTCCTATTTCTTCTGCCGTTATGGTTCATACAGGCGCTACCGTTATTGACTCTTTGCCGCAGGGTAATTATTTCCACGTCACAGCACAAAGCATGAATATGAGTATTCGGCAACGTATGGCCTTAATTCCTTATGAGGCGCTGGTGGGGGGGACAATGGCCATTGTCTCAACGGTTTTGTACGGTTTTGTTTTATAAGGTAGCGAGATGATGAGTATGAAAAATGAAACGTTTGTTTTGGCACCGGACTCCTTCAAGGAAAGTATGACGGCAAAAGAAGTGTGTATTGCCATGGAAAAAGGTCTGAAAAAGATATTCCCTGAAGCGACGTATATTCACGTACCCATGGCAGATGGCGGTGAAGGCACCGTGCAATCATTGATTGATGCGACACAGGGCCATATTTTCCAGCAAACGGTGGTTGGCCCACTGGGTGAACCGGTGGAAGCAACTTATGGTGTAATGGGCGACGGCGACATTGCCGTGATTGAAATGGCTTCTGCCAGTGGTATTCACCATGTCAATCAGGACACTAAAAACCCGTTAATCACGACGACTTACGGCACAGGCCAGTTGATTCGTGCCTGCCTGGATAAGGGGATCAAAAAAATTATCCTGGGTATCGGTGGTAGTGCAACCAACGATGGTGGTGCAGGGATGGCAGAAGCGCTGGGGGTGAAATTCTATGATGAGGCCGGCGAACGGTTAAGTCGTGGTGGTGGTGCATTAGGAAGGCTACATCATATTGATATTTCAAGTATTGATAAGCGTCTTGCTGACATCGATATTCTGGTGGCGTGTGATGTGACTAACCCATTGTGTGGTGAAAATGGTGCTTCCCATATTTTTGGGCCGCAAAAGGGAGCAACGCCTGAAATGGTCAGCATGCTCGACGGCAATCTGTCCCACTATGCCAACCTTATTAAGGCACAGTTGGGTAAAGATATTGCCAGCCAGCCCGGCGCGGGAGCGGCGGGGGGATTGGGAGCAGGCTTGATGGCGTTTACTGGTTGCACGCTGCAAAAAGGCATTGATATTGTGATTGAGTACAGCGGGCTAAGGGAGAAATTGTCTGAAGCCGATTTTTGTTTTACGGGGGAAGGGCGCATTGATAGCCAGACCAAATTTGGTAAAACCCCCTACGGTGTGGCAAGAACGGCGAAGGAGAATAGCGTCCCGGTGATTGCGGTATCTGGCTGTGTAGGAAGCGGTGTTGAAGATCTCTATCAGGAAGGTATTGATGCCATCTTCGGTATTATTCCCCACGCAAAAAGTATTGATGGTTTATTAAAAGAAGGGGCGTTAAATATGGAGCGTGCCTGTGAAAATATTGGACGTTTAATTAAGGCGACGTCTATCCATCATTAGTCCCTATTTTTGTCATTATTTTTGCAGCGGATTGCTTTCCATTTTTTATATAGATGGATACACAGCATCGCCTTTTAGAATAAAAACAGGAAAGAAAATGACTGCGTTTTTAAGAAGAACCAAAATTGTTGCAACACTGGGGCCAGCCACCGATCGTGATGATAATCTGGAAAAAATCATTAGAGCGGGCGTGAATGTTGTTCGATTTAATTTCTCCCATGGAACATCGGACGATCATATTATTCGTGCCGAAAAAATTCGTAATATTGCACGTAAGCTTAATAAACATGTGGCGATTTTGGGGGACTTACAGGGGCCTAAAATCAGGGTGTCAACGTTCAAAGAGGGGAAGGTTTTTTTGAATGTTGGTGATACGTTTATTCTGGATGCCTGTCTGGAAAGAGGGCTAGGTGATAATCATCAGGTTGGTATCGATTATAAAAATCTGCCAAACGATGTTGTACCCGGCGATATCTTGTTGTTGGATGATGGTCGCGTTCAGTTAAAAGTGATGGGTGTGGCAGACGAAAAAATTACCACTTTCGTTACCGTCGGCGGCGTTTTATCCAATAATAAAGGGGTTAACAAACTAGGCGGTGGGTTATCTGCTGATGCACTGACCGAGAAAGACAAAACCGATATTTTGGTTGCCGCGAAGATTAACGTCGATTTTCTGGCCGTATCATTCCCACGTAATGGTGACGATCTCCGTTATGCTCGCCAGTTGGCGCGTGAGGCGGGTTGCCAGGCTGCCATTGTCGCCAAGGTTGAACGGGCTGAGGCGGTCGCTACACCAGAATGTATGGATGACATCATTTTGGCATCTGATGTGGTGATGGTCGCGCGTGGCGATCTGGGTGTGGAGATTGGTGATGCTGCGCTGGTTGGTGTGCAAAAAGCGCTGATCCAACGCGCTCGTCGTCTTAATCGCGTTGTGATTACGGCGACGCAAATGATGGAGTCGATGATTGCCAGCCCGATGCCAACGCGTGCTGAAGTGATGGATGTCGCGAATGCCGTATTGGATGGTACGGATGCCGTCATGCTATCGGCAGAAACCGCCGCGGGGAGCTACCCGGAAGAAACGGTCATCGCTATGGCGAACGTGTGTTTGGGGGCAGAAAAAGAGCCTCAGGTCACCGTATCTAAGCACCGGCTTGACGTTGAATTCGATAATGTTGAAGAAACGATCGCCATGTCGACCATGTATGCAGCAAACCACCTTAAAGGTGTAAAAGCAATTGTCACTATGACCGAATCAGGGCGTACTGCACGGATGACCTCGCGTATTACGTCGGGCTTACCGATTTTTGCACTGTCCCGTCATGAGAAGACATTGAATCTCGCGGCACTCTATCGTGGTGTAACGCCG
Source organism: Pectobacterium parmentieri (assembly GCF_001742145.1). NCBI lineage: Bacteria > Pseudomonadati > Pseudomonadota > Gammaproteobacteria > Enterobacterales > Pectobacteriaceae > Pectobacterium > Pectobacterium parmentieri. Next base: position 124,574 of record NZ_CP015749.1, read on the forward strand.
TTATTTTTTGCTAGCAAAGCTGAAGGGGTTGCGGCTGCGCACGATGCCATTACGTTACTGCGCGAAAAGGGCTATCTGGCTTCTGGAGATTTAGTGTTACTCACGCAGGGCGATCAAATGAGTCTGGTTGGCAGCTCAAATACCTGCCGCATCATGCAGGTCTCCTAATATATCCTTATTCGTTAAATTGGATATATATTGGTTATATACCTGAAATATAAATTATTTCAGGTACGTAACATCTTTTAATTCATTTTTATTGATGCTTTTGTTTGGGTTTTTATGTTGACGATAATAAATAATTGATAACAGCTAATTTAACTAATTAAAGTTGATTTTCATTCCCGTCGGGAAACAATGAGTGGCTGTTTTCTTTTTTGTAATAATAATTGGCGTGGTTTTATTAACGTGAAACATGATGACGATAAATAGATATTAAGTGAGAGCTTAACATTCACGTTATATTTTATGCCACCTACGCCGGGGATAATTTATGGCTGACTATGATTTTGATGATAAATTGGCGCGCTCTATTGTGACAAGGACTATGCAGATTATTGATTGCAATGTGAATGTCATGGATGCGCGAGGGCGGATTATCGGCAGTGGTGATAAGGAACGTGTTGGCGAAATACATGAAGGCGCACTGTTAGCGCTCACGCAGGAACGTATTGTTAATATTGATGACGCATCCGTGCATATGCTACAGGGGGTCAGACCGGGTGTTAATCTGCCGCTACGTTTAAATGGGAATATTGTCGGCGTGATTGGGCTAACGGGTACGCCAGCGGGGTTGCGTCAATATGGTGAATTAGTCTGTATGACAGCGGAAATGATGCTGGAACAGGCACGATTACTCCAACTACTGGCACAAAATAGCCGTTTGCGAGAAGAGTTGGTACTCAGTCTGGTGCGCAGTTCTGCCTATTCAGCCACGCAGTGCGAATGGGCGCAGCGATTAGGGGTCGATCTGCAAAAGCCCCGGATTGCGATGGTTGTTGAATTGGACAGCGGGCAACTGGGGGTCAGCACTGCGATGACAGAACTCCAGCAGTTGCAGTCACTGTTGATGGAAACCGATAAAGATGACCTGATGGCGATAGTCTCTCTGACTGAGATGGTGGTACTTAAGCCCGCGTTTATCCATGCAGAACGGTGGGAGCCTGAAGAACATAAACGGCGAATGGAGAAGTTATATCATCGACTGCAAGAAGGAAGCTCTCTGCGTGTGCGTCTGGCATTAGGCAACTTTTTTCCCGGTGACGGCGGCGTTGAGCGTTCATACCATACGGCAAAAACCACTATGAAAGCAGGTAAGCAGCGCATGCCAGAAACACCATGCTACTGCTATCAGGACATGGAGTTACCTGTCCTCCTCGATAGCCTACGTGGAGGATGGCAGGCCAACGAACTGGTGCGTCCACTGCGCCGTCTAAAAGCGATGGATAGCAATGGGGTATTCAGAAAAACGCTGCATACCTGGTTCAGACATAATTTACAGGCCGCCGTCACCGCGAATGCGCTCTATATTCATAAGAATACGCTGGAATACCGACTGCGGCGTATTTCTGAACTGACAGGACTCAATCTGGCAAATTTTGACGATCGTTTCTTGCTTTATGTCGCGGTACAGTTGGACGATGACTAAAGCGTGAAAACGGGAATGTTCATCATGGTAATGACGTGCTGAAGTGTCCGAGTCGGTAGTATTACGCAGTAAAGTATGGCCCTTTCTGTACCGATTCACGTAGCTTCAGTTCGCCAGTAAAAGGTTGCAGCGGTTTGATGTCTTTGCCCGCAATCAGATCCAGCACCTGCGTAATCGCGGTGGCGGCCATCTCTTCAATCGGCATGTAAACGGTGGAAAGTGAAGGGTGCAGGTAGGTCGCACAGGGTTCGTCGTCAAAACCAAAAACGGAGACATCCTGCGGTAATTTTTTCCCCGCCTCGTACAGCGCTTTCATCGCGCCAATCGCCATGTCATCGTTGCTGACGAACAACGCGCTAAAGTTAACGCCGTTATTCAGCAACTGGCGTGCGGCTTGATAACCGCTGGCAACCATGCTGGTTCCGTGTGCCACTCGACGTGGGTCAACCTCGATCTGATGAGCGAGTAAGGCTTGCTGATAGCCCGCGAGCCGCGCCTGTGCCGTCGGTGTTTTCATCGGTGCGGTGATGCAGGCAATCTCGCGGTGGCCCTGTTCTATCAGGTAATTCACCACGTCAAATGCCGCCTGCTGCTGGCGGAAGAAAATACAGCGTTCCCGCGCCTGTGGCAGATCGCGATTCATCACCATCATCGGAATGGTTAACGTATCGAGTAGCACCATGAGGTCGGCTTCGGACATATAACGGGTGTAGAGAATAATGGCGTCGCATTGTCTGTCAGACAGCAACTGCACTGCGCGCTTTTCGTCTTCCGGCGTATCGTGTCCATCGGTCACAATCAGATGTTTACCACTGCTTTCGGCCATTTCTGCGGCGCGGCGCAGCAGGCGGCCAAAGTAGGGGCCGTCAAAATTGGAGATGACGAGCCCAATGCTGTTTGAAGTGCGGCGAGCCAGCGAGCGCGCGAGAAAATTAGGGCGGTAGCCAAGTTCATCCATGGCTTGAAATACCGCATCGCGCGTAGATTGTTTGACCTGCCCGGTGCCATTTAGCACCCTGGATACGGTGGCTTTAGACACCCCTGCGCGTTTCGCCACCTCAAGCATGGTTTTCATAGCTGTGCCTTAATTGAGTATGATGACGGGCTGAAATGCCTATCCATCCTTGTTCATATGGCATGATATCACAGGCATATTGTCGGATTTAACGGTTGATGTTCGTTTCTTAACCAAATTTTTGTCAGTTTTGTGATGTCGCCATTTCGCACTTTCCTCCTGAATAACATGTGGAAACGTATGGCGTTAGCCAGGCGAGGTATTTACAGATGCGTAGACGAGCGAGAAGGTACTGCCGATAGGTATCAGTGATTTGATGGTAATTTTTTTGATTCTATAAATATTTTACAGGTTGGGTATCACTATGGTGGAGATTGTTTATCTGGCGGATCATCCCCAGCATCAGGAGCAGGTGATCGACTGGATATGGCAGGCATTCGGTAGCCAGAACAGCCGTGAATTCTTTGCCAGCGTGGTGCGCAATAGCCTGAACCCTGCGGCGCTGCCGCTGACGTTTATCGCGCTGGATGGCGAGTGTATCGTCGGGACGGTGGGGCTCTGGCGCTGCGATTTAATTAGCCGACAGGATCTGACGCCTTGGCTGGCGTCGCTGTATGTGGCAGAAAGTTATCGTGATAAAGGGCTGGGCGCGGCGCTGCAACGGCACGTATTGGAGTTCTGTCGCCGTGCAGGCTTTGACGATCTGTACCTGTATGCCACGTTTAGCGGCTATTACGAAAAGCACGGCTGGTGTTACATCGGCGATGGGTTGGACTACCCGGATAAAGCGGTGCGGTTGTATCACCAGTCGCTGTAGGCTGTCCCTTCGTCTTAGTCATGTTTCTATGCAAATTCAGAGGCAGTTTCGTGCGCGATAATACCGTTATTTTCATGCTAGCTCGTAGCACGCGCCCGACACGGGACGGCTCAAGCGCCGCTCGCCCCGTGACCCCAGGCTTACGGCTAAATTATGCCGCTACGCGGTTCCATCGGTACTCTTGACCGCTAACCGAGCCGCCAGTGACGCGTTCCCGACGCGGCACTGGCTTTCGCGGTGTCCATGCCGCTCACTCGGCGGCCAAGCCCACCGATGCATAATTTTTACGCCAGATAACGGCAAAACCCATTATAAGTCGTAGTGCTTCCAGCACTGTGCAGAGGAGGGCTGAAGGGAATATGACATCAGAACGATGTCCAGTCTCCTTCACCGGTTGCAGCGTTGCCTTTACTTGGTGCGGCCAGCGCAGGTTGGAGGGCTAATGTTGGTGTTGCCACTGGTGTACGGGCGATCTGATGGCTGTTGTCTAGGCGGAACTGACTGACCGTTTCGGTCAACTGTGCCGCCTGCTGTTGTAGAGACTGCGTGGCGGCCGATGCTTCGTTCACCAGCGACGCATTCTGCTGAGTGGTGACTTCCATCTGGTTCACGGCAACATTCACCTGCTCGATTCCCATCGTCTGTTCATTGCTGGCGGAGCTGATCTCTCCAACCAGATCGCTGACCTTGCGCACGCCGCTGACGATATCCTGTATCGATGCGCCGGCCTGTACCACCAGTCGGTTGCCCGCTTCCACGGTCTGAACGGAGCGATCGATCAACTCCTTAATCTCTTTAGCCGCAGAGGCGCTGCGTTGCGCCAGGCTGCGCACTTCACTCGCGACCACGGCGAAACCACGTCCTTGTTCACCCGCTCGCGCGGCTTCTACGGCGGCATTCAACGCCAGAATGTTGGTCTGGAAGGCGATGCTGTCGATGACGCCGATGATATCGACGATCTTCTTCGATGAAGAGTCGATCGCGCCCATTGTTTTCACCACTTCTGTCACTAATTGTCCACCCGACTGCGCTTGCTGCGTGGTCGATTGTGCCAGTTGGTTGGCCTGACGAGCGTTATCGGCATTCTGCCTGACCGTCGAGCTTAATTGCTCAATGGAGGCTGCCGTTTCCTGTAGAGCACTGGCCTGTTCTTCCGTGCGGCTGGAAAGGTCGATGTTGCCTGCGGCAAGCTGTGAAGAGGCCCCGGCGATGGACTCGGAACCTTGGCGAACTTCGCCAACGATGGAACGTAGGCGCACGGTCATATCTTGCAGGGCGTGTAGCAGTTGGGCGGCTTCGTCACGTCCTTCTGGTTGTATATTATGCGTCAGATCGCCCGCCGCGACGGCTTGCGTAGCCTGTACGGCACGCGACAGCGGTTGCACGATACTGCGTGTGAGCACCCAGGCAATCAGAACACCGATGATGGCGCTCAGTACGCCAGTGACGGCAAGGATGAGATCGCCACGGCTTGCGCCAGCGTTAATGTCTTGTCCCATTTGGTCGATGCTGGCGCGCTGGTGGTCGCGCAGCGCTTCCACACTTGTCAGATAGCCATTGGAAGCGGGAACGAACTCATTGTCGAACAATGTTCTGGCACGATCGAAATTGCCTGCCCCTTTTTCCGTGATAATCGCATCACGCTTTTTGATGTAGGACTGACGATATTCGCCAACCTTATCGAATAAGGCTTTTTCTTCGGGCGTTGATATCAGGCTGGCAAAATCCTCCTGCCGTTTAGCGCTTTCTTTACTGGCGCGAGTGTTTTCTGCGGCAAATAGCTCAACCAGCGAATCGTCATTGCTGCGTGCTACCGCCATACTGCGCTGAACCCCTGCGACGAGCGTGGCATGCCAGTCCGCTGCCAGCCGTTCTTTGCGCAGCGGCTCTTGCATCATTTCTTGTGTTCTCTGGGACACCTGGTTGAGTTGATAAATACCGCTGGTCAGCATGACCAGCGAAAGCGCAATAAGCAGGCCAAAGCCGCTGGCCAGCCGGGTACCTATTTTGTAGTTCTTCATTATCCGTTACACACACCTGGTTAAATTTAGCGTCTGCCCCATGCAGACTCCGCGATTTTACTCCTTACTTTCTGATTGATTCTGCTGAAAAACTGGACTAACACCCCTTTGTTTGAAGGGTCATTTTTCCATAAAAAACTAAGAAATGTGATCGGGAGGTTATTGATGGGGAAATGGCGAAAAATAGGAATCGGAGTGAAAAGGAACCTTTAGGGGCAAATAGCGGCATTTATCTGGTGCAAGGGCGCAAAGAAGGCGGTTGGCTTACATGATTCGCTAAAATTTTACAGTTGGTTGCACTTATAGGATAACTCTTTCGATTCATCGCTGGTGAAGATAAGTCGCGATCCTTAGAGTAACAAGTCCCAGAGGTATTGATTGGTGATATATCAATGTACTCTGTACATTGAAATCATTTGATTACACCAACCTACGCGGATGCGTAGGTTTTTTTTTTGTCTGAACTCCCAGCTTTCGCTATCTCCAGCGCGATTAATGCTATGTGAATGATGTGCTGACAGCAATCTTCGCGTTCAGTCGCGTACCCGTCACTTGAAGTATGATATGTATGTAGTATTTTGACGTATCGCTTGATGGTTTGCACCTCAGCAAGCTACTTGTTTATCTGTCTATTGGGAGAAGGCATGATTCATACCCTGTTACGTTGGGTGTTCCAGCGTCTGTACCGCATCCGGATCGAGGGTGACAGTAGCCAATTTCAGCAATCCAAATTGCTCATCACCCCCAATCACGTCTCTTTTCTTGATGGCGTCCTGCTGGCGTTATTCTTACCGATAAAACCCGTCTTTGCCGTGTATTCCTCGATTTCCGATCGCTGGTTTATGCGCTGGCTGAAGCCTTATATCGATTTTGTACCGTTAGATCCTACCAAACCTCTGGCGATCAAGGGGTTGATCAAAGTGATCGAACGCGGCCAGCCTGTCGTCGTTTTCCCGGAAGGGCGTATTAGCGTCACCGGATCGCTGATGAAGATTTACAGCGGGGCGGCGTTTGTTGCGGCGAAATCTGGGGCAACGATCATTCCTGTGCGTATTGATGGCGCTGAGTTCACGCCGTTTGGTCGACTGGCGGGCGTATTTAAACGCCGTTGCCTCCCACAGATTACTATCACCTATTTGCCTCCTACCACGTTGCCGATGCCGGAAGCCAGTAGCGCCAGAGCACGTCGCGCGATGGCTGGTGAACGCTTGCACCAGATTATGATGAAGGCACGGATGGACACGCGTCCGCAGCATACACTGTATCAGGCCTTTTTGGCGGCGAGAACCCGTTACGGACGGAACGCTGCCAGCATTGCGGATATCTCATTCAATGAAGACAGCTATCAGGGCTTATTGAAAAAATCGCTGGGCGTGTCGCGTATTTTACAGCGCTTCACCCGCGCCGATGAGCATGTCGGTATGCTGTTGCCGAACGCGACCATTACTGCTGCATCCATTCTGGGCGCATCGCTGCGTAACCGCATTCCTGCCATGCTGAACTACACCGCGGGCGCGAAAGGGCTACAAAGCGCGATGAAAGCCGCGGGGATAAAAACGATCGTCACGTCTCGCCAGTTTCTTGAAAAGGGAAAGCTGACGGATCTGCCGAAGCAGGTCAGCGAGGCCAATTGGGTCTATCTGGAAGATTTGAAAGACACCGTGACGCTGGCCGATAAGCTGTGGATTGTGTTTCATCTGCTGTTTCCTGCCCGTGCGATGCTGCCGCAGAAACCTGATGATGCGGCCATCGTGCTGTTTACCTCCGGTTCCGAGGGGAACCCGAAAGGCGTGGTGCATTCCCATGACAGCCTGCTGGCAAACGTCGAGCAGATTCGTACCGTGGCGGATTTCACGCCGCGTGACCGCTTTATGTCCGCGTTACCGCTGTTTCATGCCTTTGGCCTGACGGTTGGCCTGTTAACGCCGCTCATTACGGGCGCGCGCGTGTTTCTCTACCCCAGCCCGCTACATTATCGCATCGTGCCGGAGTTGGTTTACGACCAGAACTGTACTGTGCTGTTTGGCACGTCTACGTTTTTAGGCAACTATGCACGCTTCGCCCATCCGTATGATTTTGCTCGTCTGCGTTATGTGGTGGCTGGTGCGGAGAAGCTGTCAGAAACGACGCGTCAGGTCTGGCAGGATAAATTTGGTATCCGCATTCTGGAAGGGTACGGCGTGACCGAATGTGCGCCGGTGGTGGCGATCAACGTGCCGATGGCGACCAAAATCCATTCCGTTGGTCTGCTGTTGCCGGAAATCGAATCACGTTTGATTACGGTGCCGGGCATCACGCGCGGTGGTCGTCTGCAACTGCGCGGGCCGAATATCATGAAGGGCTATCTGCGGGTAGAAAACCCCGGCGTGCTTGAGACACCTGCGGCAGAAAATGCAGAAGGCGAATTACAACAGGGCTGGTATGACACTGGCGACATTGTCGAACTGGACGAAAGAGGGTTCTGCACCATCATCGGCCGCGTGAAACGTTTTGCCAAGCTGGCGGGAGAGATGGTTTCGCTCGAAAGCGTGGAGCAGTTGGCAGTGAAAGTGTCGCCGGAAGCGGAACATGCCGCCAGTGCAAAAAGTGACAGCAGTAAAGGCGAGGCATTGGTGCTGTTTACCACGGACAGCCAGATAACCCGTGATGCGTTGCTTGCACAGGCCCGCAGCAGTGGGGTTCCTGAACTGGCAGTGCCGCGTGATATTCGCTATGTAAAAGCGTTACCGTTACTCGGCAGCGGCAAGCCTGACTTTGTCACACTGCGCCACATGGCCGAAGAGTCGAGTGCTGAAAAAACCATTACTCAAGCGTCGGAGTAGAGTGCATGAGTCAACAGACTGAACCCGCGACGCCTTTGCTGTCGCGCAGTATGAGCGCGGTGATTATCGCGCAGTTCTTCTCCGCGTTTGGTGATAATGCACTGCTGTTTGCCACGTTAGCACTGATCAAACAATTGCTGTATCCCGACTGGAGCCAGCCGTTTTTGCAGATGGGGTTTGTGGCGGCGTACATCATTCTGGCTCCGTTTGTCGGGCAAATAGCGGATAGCTTCGCCAAAGGACGGGTGATGATGTTTGCCAATACCCTGAAGCTGGCGGGGGCACTGCTGATTTGCGTGGGCGGCAATCCGTTTATAGGCTACACGCTGGTCGGTATTGGTGCCGCTGCGTATTCGCCTGCGAAATACGGCATTCTGGGTGAGATCACACGCGGCGATCAGTTGGTCAAGGCTAATGGGTTGATGGAAGCGTCGACCATTGCGGCGATCCTGACCGGCTCCGTAGCAGGCGGCGTGCTGGCGGACTGGAATATTTACGCTGCGCTGTCGATTTGTGCGGTGGCTTACGGCGTGGCGCTGGGGGCGAATATGCTGATCCCGCATCTTAATGCCGCCCGACCGGGGCAGCCGTGGCACCCGGTGCAGATGGCGAGCAGTTTCTTTTCTGCCTGTCGGGTTCTGTGGCGTGATGGCGATGCCCGGCTTTCTCTGATTGGCACCAGTATGTTCTGGGGCGCGGGCGTAACGCTGCGTTTTCTGCTGGTACTGTGGGTGCCGCACGCGCTTGGGATTACCGATAACGCGACGCCGACGCTGCTTAATGCGATGGTTGCCGTTGGGATTGTTCTGGGGGCTGGTGGTGCTGCCAGACTGGTTACGCTCGATAACGTGCGGCGCTGCCTGCCTGCGGGGTTCTTGATCGGCGTAGTGGTGGTGATTTTCACGCTTCAGCACAACCTTATTAGTGCCTATTCTCTACTAATTCTGCTGGGGGCGCTTGGCGGGTTCTTCATTGTGCCGCTCAATGCGCTGTTACAGGAGCGTGGGAAGGCCAGCGTCGGTGCGGGAAATGCGATCGCGGTACAGAATCTGGGTGAGAACGGCGCTATGCTGCTAATGCTGGGGCTCTATTCTCTGGTGGTGAAACTGGGTGTTTCGGTTATCGCAATCGGGGTAGGCTTTGGTGTCTTGTTCGCGCTGGCGATTGCGTTGCTGTGTACATGGCTGATCCTGACTAAACGCCGCGCACGTTCCGCCGGTGCGGAATAGGAAGGGTTACAATGAGTCTGATATGGCATGACTGGGATGTGACAGACCTGAATGTGTATGCGCTGCATGACATATTGGCGTTGCGCAGTCAGGTATTCGTGGTTGAGCAAATCTGCCCCTATCTGGATATTGATGGGCGCGATCTGCTAGAAGGCAATCGCCATATTGCGGCGTATCGTGATGGCAAGCTGGCCGCCTATGCCCGGCTGCTCGCCCCGCATCCGAACAACGATGTGGTGACGATTGGGCGAGTGATTGTCGCGCCGCATGCCCGCGGGCAACATCTGGGGCATCAGCTCATGGAGCACGCGCTGATTGCCTGCGCACGCCACTGGCCGCAGAAACCTCTTTTCCTCTCTGCGCAGGCTCATCTGCAAGCATTCTACGGCGCATTCGGCTTTGTGGCGACCGGTGAGATATATGACGAAGACGGCATTCCGCATATTGATATGTTGTCGGCGTTCTGAGGTATATGACTAAGCGGCGAAAGGAATCGGAGGTCGCGGCGTAAAGAAAGAACCGGCATAGCGTGTTGCCGGTTCTTTGTTATTTGACGGTAGGTTAGCTGGCGGCGTGTGAAATTTTACTCCCCAGCTTCTGCACATCTTCGCCAAAACCGCGTGTGGTATTACAGCCGCTCAATGTTGCTGTGACCAGCAGCGCTACTACGATTGTTGTTATACGTTTCATCATCGTTACCCGCAGGTGGTTGTAAACAGGGGTGATAAGTCGTGCGTGATAGGTTCCTACTGTGTCATAACCGCAGATGAAAATTCAATCCTTGTATGGCCTGAACCGGCTGATATCGTTTGAAATTATGTTGCTACCGATGGGTATTAGTTCAGACCTGGCTTGGTACTACACAGGGTTAAACCTAATCAGGCAGGTAGTTTTGTGGTAGCAGTGAAAATACATTGTGATATGAACTTAAGGTTTTACTTGCGGAAGTTTGTAAACGCCGACGTTCCAGTGCTCTCTTCCCAGGCGACAATTTTCTATACAACCCAACGAGATGAGTTCTCTTGCAATAAGCCGATTCATAACGCCGTGTCCCATCAGCAACACGGGACGATTTGATTTTTTAGCATGATTTACCAGTAATTCTGCGGCCTTGAAAGCACGTTTTTTTGCCATTCCTAAACTTTCAGCCCTATTTGACATGCCACAGAGCCACATGACACGAAAAAAAACTGCCCAGTATGTGGGGGGTAACTTAACGCCATGTATCCTGATTAAAGGTAGGTCCGCTTCCCTGAACACGTCGTCAATGATGTCAGGTTCACATCCGAGCGCACTTAAAGAGGAAAGTGCTCTTGGCAGAGGGCTACTTATGATCAGCGATGCTTTGGATGCCATTGATTTTCTTGATTCTGGAGGCATATCGCTGCCCGTATCCGAAAGATTGTATTGTGCAACCCAGTCAGCCATTTCATCGCAATTCACTTTCGGATTGCCAATGTAAGTGGGCTTTCCATGACGCATCAAAATAATTTCCATATATTGCTTCTTGTTTATCGGTTTCGCAGATTAATGCGTTGAAGCGATGATGTTATACCACCATTTTTGAATTGACCATGTAGGTTGCAAGAGTCCAGAGGATGCCGGACAAAATCGGCTGAAAGTACCACAATATTTTTAAATAGCTCAGTGTCTGCTTTTCGCTGTCAGTTCAAATCTGAGCTAATGCAGCTTATGGAGGACTGAAAGAAAAAATAGCGTATGTCTGACGACGGAAAATGAGTACAGGTATTGCCCAAGTCCTTTGCGTTCGATGCCGCTCTGTAAGCGTGGTAAACGTTACAGAAGAGAACCAGAAGGGAAAGCGGTGGGCCGATTTACCAGAGAAAACGTGCCCACTTGATTGTTGCTATTCTTCCGCCAGAAACAGCTCCAGCAGGGAATTCAGAAACAGTTTACCGTGTTCGGTGATTTGCCAATGCGTGGTGGTTTCCGTCAGATAGCCTTGTGCCAACGCCTGATCCAACTGTGAGCGGATGCTGTGTTCTTCCAGACCGGTATAGGCCGTGAAATCCGCGCGCGGGGCGGCTTCCAGCAGGCGAAAGCGGTTCATGAAGAACTCAAAAGGTCGATCGTCGTTGGCAACATCGTGCTGCTTATCCAGATACGTGCCCTGCATATAGCCACGCGGATGGCGAACTTTTACCGTGCGCAGAATGCGACCATCGCTGAAGGTCAGCTTGCCGTGCGCTCCGCAGCCAATCCCTAAATAGTCACCGAAACGCCAGTAGTTCAGGTTGTGCTGGCACTGGTAGCCCGGCTTGGCGTAGGCGGAGGTTTCATATTGCTGGTAACCGGCCGCGCTCAGCAGTGCGTGACCTTGCTCGTAGATGTCCCACAGCGCATCGTCGTCCGGTAGCGTTGGCGGGCGTGAGCTAAACAGCGTATTAGGTTCGATGGTCAACTGATACCACGATAAATGCGGCGGATTGAGTGCAATAGCCTGACGCAGGTCGTCCAGCGCTTCGTCCAGCGACTGATCCGGCAGGCCGTGCATCAAGTCCAGATTAAAACTGCGTAATCCCAGACCCGTCGCTAGCTGTGCCGCGCGTTTGGCCTCGTCGGGGCCGTGAATACGACCGAGGCGCGTCAGCTTTTGCGCATCGAAACTCTGAACGCCGATGGAGATACGGTTAATACCCGCGCGCTGATAGCCGCTGAAACGATCGGCTTCAACCGTACCGGGGTTGGCTTCCATCGTAATTTCGGCGTCCGGCGTTAAAGGAATTCTTGCCCGCACACCGTCGAGCAACGCCTGCATTGCCTCTGCGCTTAGCAAGCTGGGTGTACCACCGCCGATAAAGATCGAATGCAGTTCACGACCGCTCGCCAGCGGCAAATCGGCATCCAGATCCGCCAGCAGGTGATCGACATATTCCTGATGCGGCACGTCGCCTTTCAGCGCGTGAGAGTTGAAGTCGCAATACGGACATTTCTGTACGCACCACGGAATATGAATGTACAGGCTGAGCGGGGGAAGCTTAAGCATTGCGTAGCGCATCCAGCAACAAGCGCAGCGCCTGACCGCGGTGAGACTGCGCGTTCTTCTCTTCACGCGTCAGTTCCGCTGCCGTTTTACCCAGCTCCGGCACGAAGAAGATCGGGTCATAGCCGAAGCCACCGTTGCCCGCCGCTTCATGCGTCAGCACACCCTGCCAGCTACCGTGGCAGACAATTGGTGTCGGGTCTTCCGCGTGGCGCAGATACACCAGCACGCAGTGGAAGCTGGCGCGGCGCTGTTCGTCCGGTACGTCTTTTAGTGTCAGCAGTAGCTTATCCAGATTTTGCTGGTCGCTGGCATCCACGCCCGCGTAGCGTGCCGAGTAAATGCCCGGAGCACCGCCCAGCGCATCGACAGCCAGACCAGAATCATCGGCAATCGCTGGTAATCCCGTGATATGCGCTGCATGACGTGCTTTCAGGATGGCGTTTTCGATGAAGGTCAGACCGGTTTCTTCGGCGGAATCCACGCCTAGTTCGGTCTGCGCCACAATATCCAGACCGAAATCGGCCAGCAAGCTGGCGAGCTCGCGCACTTTACCGGGGTTTCCGGTAGCCAAAACCACTTTTTGCATCATCTTGTCCTGCGTATTTATTCAATGAAGTCCACGATGTCAGCCGGGATGTGTTGCGGATGGGTAATCCTAATCTGTTTATGCCGCCCGAGTTCGCCTTTTTCAATCACGACCAGGCTCTTGGCGACCCGAAACTGTTTGGCGAGAAATTTGGTCAGATGGGCGTTGGCCTGCCCATCCACCGGCGGTGCGGTGATGGCGACTTTCAATTCGTCGCCATGCAAACCCACGATCTGATCGCGGCTGGCTTTCGGCTGAATATACAGCCGAATCACCAGCGCGTCACCGTGGCGGGTAACGGCACTCACAGTAAAGACCACAGCCCAGGAAACAACGCCAAATTCAGGGAGGTAAAGAGATCAATAGTGAGACTTTTCAGCAAATAAAGGATCAGAATGACGACCATTGCTGAGAAATCAATCCCCCCCATGGCGGGGAGTATCCGGCGGATCGGTGCCATCAGTGGTTCGGTCAATTGGTGCAACAGATATTCGATCGGGCTACGGCCCTGGCTGACCCAACTCATAATGGAACGAACGATTATCACCCAGAAAATGAGATGACCGATAGATTTTGCTAGCGCAAATACAGAGATTAAAATAAGCGTCAAATTTACTGGGATTGCGCCAAGATAAACCAGTATGAATAATTTAAAGGCTATCACTATAAAGGCGAGTAGCAGTGAGGCGCTGTCAATTGGCCCCAGCGACGGCAGAATACGACGTAGTGGGCCGACAGCCGGCTGAGTAATCTTGACGACAAACTGCGACAGCGGGTTATAGAAATCACTGCGTGACCACTGCATCCAGATGCGAAGTAATAACACCATAACGGGGATATCAAGCAGAGTAATCAGAAAAGTCAGGGTGAGCATAAGTACGTCTTTTCCTTAATAAGATAAAGAATCGGGGGCATGCTTTTAATTAAAAAAGCGTTTCCATTTCTTGTGCGCGAGCAATCGCCGCCTGCATGGCCTCAGCCACGGTTTGCGTCAACTGCTGTTCGTTAAATACCCGTAGCGCTTCTGCCGTGGTGCCACCTTTGGAGGTGACATTTTCCCGCAGGGTCGACAGCGGCGTATCGGGATTGGCTTCAACCAATGCCGCAGCGCCCGACGCAGCCTGTTGCACCAACAGGCGAGCGGTTTCTTGATCGAACCCTTGGCGAATTACTTCCTGCTGCATCGCTTCCATAAACAGGAAGAAATAGGCCGGTGCGCTGCCCGCCGCGGCGATCACGCCGTTAATGCCGGATTCTCTATCTACCCAGCAAATTTTACCGACGCTCTGCATCAGTTGTGCGGTGAAGTCTTTATCTGCCTGGTTGACAGAGGCGGGGGCGTACATTCCGCTCATCCCTTTCCCGACCAGAGACGGCGTATTTGGCATGATGCGCACGATATTCAGCGGCTCACCCAGCAGCGCCTGAAAACGGGTGATACTGATTCCTGCCGCAATTGAGAGCACCAGCTTACCGGTGAAATTGACCTGCTCACTCAGCGGTTCACACACGGTCGCCATCATCTGTGGTTTGACTGCCAGAACAATGACGTCCGCTTCCTGTGCACAGCGCACATTATCCGCGCTGCTGATGACGCCATATTGTGCAGCCAGCGCATCGCGGTTTTTACCCGAAGGTGCGCAGACGCTGATATGTTGAGCGGGGTAACCGCCGTTGACCAATCCGGCGATAATGGCCTGTGCCATGTTCCCGGCACCAATAAACGCTATTTTACGTTGCTGCATCTGCATCCTCGTTGCTCACCTGTTTGTCAAAGATGACGTGCCTCTGCGGCTTATACGCTTTTGGCTGACTGTTTATTTATGCGCTTTTTGCTGAATAGTCCCGTGCGCCAAAGATTGCCGTACCGATACGCACCAGCGTGCTGCCGGCAGTAATCGCTGCGCGCATGTCATCCGTCATCCCCATAGAGAGTGTATCAATATGCGGATAATTTACTGACAATGTTTGGAGCAGCGCTGCCATTTGTTTGAAAACAGCAAGCTGTTGTTCATAATCGGTTTCCGGTGCCGGAATCGCCATCAGGCCGCGCAGACGCAGGTTAGGTAATACGGCGACGCTGGTGGCGAGCTCTGCGAGTTCAGCCACCATAATGCCGGATTTACTCGGTTCACTGCTGATATTAATCTGCAACAGAATATTTAGCGGTGGCAAGGTGGTCGGGCGTTGTTCACTCAGGCGCTGCGCGATGCGCAGGCGATCCACCGTGTGGAACCAGTCAAAATTCTCAGCGACTAGCCGACTCTTGTTTGACTGTAACGGGCCGATAAAGTGCCATTCTAAAGGTGTGTCCGGGTGGTTTTCCTGGAAATAATGAACCTTCTCCACGCCTTCCTGAACGTAGTTCTCGCCAAACGCGCGTTGTCCTGCCGCAATGGCTTCTTCGATCGCGCTCACAGGTTTGGTTTTACTGACTGCAAGTAGCGTAATGTCTTCTGGTGACCGCGCGCAATGCTGTGCGGCGGTGGCGATTTGTTGCCGGATGTCCTGTAGATTCTGCTGGATTGTCGTCATGGTTATTCAGGAGGTTAATCTATGGAGTTGGATGAGTGGGTGGCGCGTAGTGTAAAACATAATGCCTCTGATCTGCACCTTTGTAGCGGGCACCCTCCGGTGTTACGTGTGGATGGGCGGCTACAGCCTGAAAATACCTTACCACGTTTAACGCCGGAACAGGTGGCACAATGGTGTGATGCCTGGCTCGAACCGGTTCAGAGAGAGCAGTTGCGGCAGATTGGGCAAGTGGACGGCACGTTAATGTTGCCTGATGGGCAACGGCTGCGGGTCAATGTGTTTCACCAGCGGGAAGGGCTGTCTGTCGCGCTGCGTATTATCCCGTTTTTTCAACCTTCATTGGATGAATTACATGCGCCACCCGTTCTTGCGACGCTGTTGGAGAAACCAAATGGGCTGATCCTGATTACTGGTGCGACGGGCAGCGGTAAATCTACGACGTTGGCGGCAATGGTCGGGGCGTTAAATGACAGCAGCGATCGCCATGTGATCACGTTGGAAGATCCGATCGAATTTATTCATACCAGCCGACGCTGCCTGATCCAACAACGAGAGATCGGTGCACACAGCGCGTCTTTTGCGCAGGCGCTACGGGCGGCATTAAGGGAAGATCCCGATGTTATTCTACTGGGAGAACTGCGCGATACGGAGACGATTCGGCTGGCGTTAACGGCGGCAGAAACCGGCCATCTGGTGCTGTCAACGTTACATACACGTAGTGCACCGCAGGCTGTTGATCGGTTGATTGATGTCTTCCCCGGTGAAGAGAAAGCGTATGTTCGCAGCCAGTTAGCCACCTGTTTGCAGGCCGTGGTGGCGCAAAAATTGTTGCCCGCAGCACAAGGTGGCCGAATCGCGCTGTATGAAGTGCTGACTGCCACCGCGGCAGTCAGCAACTTGATTCGTGAGGGGAAAACGCACCAGCTTCCCGGCCTGATGCAAACCGGAGTTGCTGCGGGAATGCAAACGTTCGAACAAAGCGACCAGCAGCGTTGCCGGGATGGGCTTATTTCACACAGTTACGCCCTTGCCGTTTAGCGGAATAAAGGTTTTCATCGGCTAGCTGAATCCAGTCCTCAACGGAGGCAAACTCAGGTCGGTAGGCAGCAATCCCTGCGCTGATCGTAAAATGCAGGCTCTGGCGATCGTATTCCAGCGTATGTTGCTCAATCGCTTTACGAATACGCTCGATCGTCATCACCGCCGTTTGGTAGGAGACATCTTTTAACAGAATGATGAACTCCTCACCGCCGAGACGGGCGACCAGATCCTCCTGACGTAATGACATACGCATCAACATCGCCAGTTCTTTGAGAACGGCATCGCCAGCCAGATGGCCATATTTGTCATTAATATTTTTGAAGGAATCGATATCAATAATGGCCAGGCAACTTTTATCTGCGTGCTGATTTTGCTGTATGAGTTGGAAAAAAGCACTGGCCTGCTCGAAGAAGGTGCTGCGATTCGGCAGGCCAGTCAGAAAATCATGCCCCGCGTTAAAGCGGAGAGAGGCTTCTACCTGTGCGCGCTTATCCTCCAGCGAACGGGCGTGAATAATGATACCGAGCGTTTTCACCAACGGAGCCAGTAGTTCGATCATCGTTTGATCGTAACCGTTCCGACGGTTAGCTAGTGCGATCATTCCGATCGCTTTGCCGTCGTGGGTGATAGGAATGCCAAGCAGGGAATACAGCGCAGGATGGATGGGCGGAAGGTCCCGGCCTGCTTTTTGCCTCAATAGGTTATTGGTGCAAACCACGGTGTTGTGGGTCACAACATGGCCAAACAGATTATCAAGTTTACGAAGCCTCAGGCCGCCGTGGGTTCTGCGCTGGTGTCTGTACCAGGCCAGCGTGTCTTCGTCCCAGGCAAGGTTGGAAATCGCAGGCAGGTATAGCGATTGGCCGTTTTCATCTTCCTGCAATGTGGCGATAAAACCGAAGCTGCTGTTGGTCACGTCAAGCAGTCGCTCAAAGACTTTATCGCAGGCTGAAGGCAGATTATGGTCGAGCAGAAAACTGTCATGGACTGACAGCAGGATATCGAGAATGATGCCTTGCTGATGGGCTTTTTTTTCGGTTTCAACGTTTTGCGTGATGTTGTGAGCATATTTAATGATTTTTCTCACATTGCCTTCACTATCCATGATTGGACTGTAGGTTGCCTGTATCCAGAATGAATGATTGTCCTTACCCAATCGGTGGAAGCGTCCGCTGATGGGATGGCCTCGATGCAAAGTCTCCCAGAATGTCTGATAGTCAGCTTGTTCGGTATAAAGGGGTTCACAGAGTGATTTGTGGTGCAGGCCGAGAATTTCCTTTTCTTCATAGCCTGTCAGCATCAGATAGTGTTTATTGACGTGGGTGATATAGCCGTCTTTATCAAATTCGATTACGCCTTGCGCATTTTCAATCGCATCCAACTGTGCCCGATGTTCTGACATCAGACGCTTTTCCTGAGTAATATCAAGCGCCAGTTTTATTACGCCAATACGGCGGCCGGAATGATCCATAATGGGCGTATAAGCGGCGTGTAGCCAAATAATGTCCCCTTTTTGATTTTTTCGTTGGAATTCTCCCGCATTAATATTTCCTTTAACCACATCGTGCCAGAAATGATCGTGTTTTTGTCGCAATCCTTCTGGCAGGAAAAATGTGTGATTTTTCTGAATAATATCTTCTTTTTTATAGCCCAGTATTTTACAAAAAAGAGGATTGGCTTCAACCAGTTTCCCAGCCAGATCAAACTCGGCAATGGCATAAACGGAATTGAGCGCGTGCAGTTTGGCTTCATTGTCAAACCTGGTAATCAAATCAACATCAACTGACTGATTATTCATGTTTATATTTGCCTATGTTCTTTCTGTCTTTACCCTTGATTCGCCGTTGCCAGAGGCATTCGTTTATCACAATGCCGTCTGCGGTGTTATCGGAAGTCCTTTTTTTACGCGAAAAGCAATGGGTCGAATTAATAAAATAGCGCGCTATTAATTATATTAATAAATATTTATTGGAATATAATTAATGGCCTGAAACGCACGACACCTATCACCAATAAGGTGTTTCTCTAATTGTCTTTTTATTCAATGTATTGACGCGATTGTTCTGGTCGTTTTTACGCTGAAACCCTATTTATACGCTTATGTGTAAAAACAGAGAATAGCGGCAAAAAAATAATACTCAAATTATCTGAAAGTATATATATGAAGTATGTGCAGGAAGAGAGTTTCTGCCGCTTCTCATTATTATTCGATGCTGCGCACGGTGTCAGTAGAGAGCGTCGCCGATTCTCAGAATGCTGGTGGTCAGCGTGGGGCTGACCACTGGTGGTGTACCTCTGTAGATTAGGAAAGTCGAGGTTCTACCTGAAATAGCGACATAGACCGCATGAGCTGTTGAGACTGTTGTTCCAACGATTGCGTGGTGGCGGATGAGGCTTTGACGAGCTGTGCGTTGTGCTGAGCAACCTTGTCGATCTGCGTAAAGGCGACATTCACCTGCTCAATACCGCGATGTTGTTCTTGCGTAGCGGTAGAAATGTCTCGCATCAGTTGCGTAATACGGACGATTTCGTCGGTCACTTCATCCATGGTTTCGCCTGCTTTAGAGGCTAATTCAAGCCCTTCGGACACGCGAGTTTGTGAATCTACAATCAGCGAACGGATCTCTTTCGCAGCCTGCGCGCTGTGCTGCGCCAGATTACGCACTTCTCCGGCGACAACGGCAAAGCCTCTGCCTTGTTCGCCTGCGCGGGCGGATTCGACGGAGGCGTTCAGCGCCAGAATATTGGTCTGGAACGCGATGCCGTCAATGACGCTGAGGATGTCATTGATGCGCTTGGCACTGGTGGCAATCTCCTGCATTTTTTCAATAACATAACAGACCGATTCATTGCTGCGGCTGCTGGTGTTTGAGACATTATTGGCGAGTTGATGCGCAAGCTCGGCATGGTCGGCATTGAGCTTCACCGTGGCGCTCAACTGCTCCATGCTCGCCACCGTTTGCTCCAGTGCGGCAACGGACTCTTCGGTGCGCAGGGAAAGCTGGGAATTTTCTTCAAACAGTTCGCGGCTGCCTAAGTCGATTTGCGTGCTGGCATCGCGCACCTGGCTAACCGATTCCAGCAGCGCACTCTGCATGCGGCCGATGGCATCGTTGAGCCGACCCAATTCGTTGTTTCCCCCTTGCATCAGGCGGTTCGTCAAGTTGCCAGCGGCGACCTGCTCCAACTGTGCAATGGCGTAATCCAGCGGTTTGAGTAGCATGTGCCGCAGCGCGACCCAGGATAATGCGACCAACGTGATGGATAACAGGCTGGCAATGGCAATCAGTAACAGCATCATGCGTTCATTATATTCAGACTGCGCCAAACCCTGTTCAGAAAGCTGTTGGGCATACTGACGGAAATTTTGGATCGACACATCAAAGGCTTCGCTCAGTGGGCCGAGCTGTTTTTCCAGTACGTCATAATATTCGTCGGTATACTGCTTTTGCAGCGCGATCAGCATCGGGGTCATACCCTGCTGAAAATAGGCTTGATAGGTTTTCAACACCTCCTGTGCCAGTGCCTGCCGTTTTGGGTCGGCATCGACCGATTTGATCGCACGTTCAATGTCTGCCTCGGATTGACGGAGATGTTTCTCTACGCTGCTGGTTTCCCGTGCGCCATCATCCAGCAGCCCGATTTCAATTTTTCTGACGGCGAGTGTTGCCGAGGCGCGGGCGTTGAGCGTTTGGTTATAACCGCTCATCAGGTTGCCTAACTCAATCCCCTGAATTTGATTTTGTGCAGCCAGGGTTTCCCTGTCTTTCTTAATGGCGATCACGCCCATACTACTGACGATAAGCAGCAACAGGGTTGTTAACAGCAATAACGTTAATAAGCCGGTGCGAATAGAAATATTTTTCAACCCCATAGTATTTTTTTCCTTACGCCGCCCTCGTGGGTGATTGTCCACGCTAGATATGGTGTGTAACAAAAGAGAATACGTTATCTGTGTTGCAGTGAGATAAAAGTAAAAAGATATGGCTGACGTAAAAAGGTTGGGTAAGCAGAGCACCACCAATCAATATCTTGTAACCCAAAGGGTATAAATAATTAGCTGTAGTGTTTGTGCCTGGTTTATTATCTGTCAATAGCATTGGTTTTTCAGGGGCGTACCCCATACGTCTGTCAATGATACCCAGAGGTATCCGAGGTTTATGTGCAGTTAACAAGTTTCACGGATTATGGTTTGCGGGCGCTAATTTATATGGCGTCACTGCCGAGTGGGAAAATGACCAGCATTTCGGAGGTAACGGAAGTGTATGGTGTGTCTCGTAATCATATGGTCAAAATTATCAATCAACTTAGCCGTGCTGGGTTGGTGATGGCCGTGCGCGGTAAAAACGGCGGTATCCGTCTTGGAAAACCGGCAGAAACAATCCGAATTGGCGATGTTGTGCGCGAGTTGGAGCCGCTCACGTTGGTTAACTGTAGCCATGAGTTTTGCCACATTACGCCAGCCTGTCGCTTGAAACAGGTGCTCCAACAGGCGGTACAAAATTTTCTGCATGAGCTGGATCAATACACGCTAGCTGATATGGTCAAAGAAAACCCGCCGCTTTATAAATTATTGTTGGTTGAATGAATTTTGTTCAGCCTCCTGCTGATGACAACGGAGGAACCGCAATGTCACAAGATCCATTCCTGGAACGAGAAGCAGAAAAATACGAATCCCCTATCCCTAGCCGTGAATATATTTTGGCGCACATCGCCAAGCGCGATACCCCGATCGGTCGGGAAGAATTGGCCGCCGACCTGCAATTAACCGGAGAAGAAGCCCTCGAAGCGCTGCGCCGCCGTCTGCGTGCAATGGAGCGCGATGGCCAGCTTATTTTTACCCGCCGCCAATGCTATGCGTTGCCGGAAAAGCTCGATCTACTGCGTGGTACGGTCATCGGTCACCGCGATGGCTTCGGTTTCCTGCGTGTGGAAGGCCGCAAAGACGATCTTTACCTGTCGGCTGAAGAGATGAAACGGGCGATTCACGGCGATGTTGTGCTGGCGCAACCGCTGGGTGCCGATCGTAAAGGACGCCGCGAAGGGCGTATTGTACGAGTGCTAGAACCGCGTACCGGACAAATTGTCGGCCGCTATTTTGTCGATGCTGGTATCGGGTTTGTCGTACCGGATGATAGCCGCCTGAGCTTTGATATTCTGATCCCGAAAGAAGAAATTAACGGCGCTCGCATGGGCTTCGTGGTTGTCGTTGAGCTGACACAACGCGCCACGCGCCGCACGAAAGCGGTCGGTAAGATCGTTGAGATCCTCGGTGACAACATGGGCACCGGGCTGGCAGTGGATATTGCCCTGCGTACCCACGATATTCCGCACACCTGGCCGCCTAAAGTCGAAGAACAGGTGAAGGATCTTTCCGAAGAGGTGCCGGAAGCCGCGAAGAAAGGCCGTGTGGATCTGCGTAAGCTGCCGCTGGTCACGATTGATGGCGAAGATGCCCGCGATTTTGATGACGCCGTATACTGTGAACAGAAACGCGGTGGCGGCTGGCGCTTGTGGGTCGCGATTGCGGACGTGAGCTACTACGTGCGGCCGAATACGGCGCTTGACCATGAAGCGCGGGCGCGTGGCACATCGGTGTACTTCCCGTCGCAGGTGGTACCGATGCTGCCGGAAGTGCTGTCGAACGGGCTGTGTTCGCTTAATCCGCAGGTTGATCGCCTGTGTATGGTCTGTGAAATGACCGTCTCGGCACAGGGTAAGCTGTCGTCCTACAAATTCTATGAAGCGGTGATGAGTTCACACGCGCGTCTGACCTACACCAAAGTCTGGAACATTCTGCAAGGCGATGCCGAACTGCGTGAGCACTACAAGCCTTTGGTCGGCGGGCTGGAAGAGCTACATCACATGTATAAAGCGTTGGAACACGCGCGTGAAGTACGTGGTGGCATCGCGTTTGAAACCGAGGAAGCGAAGTTTATTTTCAACGCCGAACGCCGTATCGATCGTGTGGAAGCCGTGGTGCGTAATGACGCGCACAAGCTGATCGAAGAGTGCATGATTCTGGCGAACATCTCCGCTGCAAGATTTGTGGAGAAAAACGAAGAACCTGCGTTGTTCCGCGTACACGATCAGCCGAGCGAAGACCATGTCTTAGCCTTGCGCAGCGTGCTGGGTGAATTGGGGCTTACGCTGAAAGGCGGAATGAAGCCACAGCCGAAAGACTACGCGGAATTAATGAACGAGGTGGCGGAGCGTCCCGATCGGGAAATGCTGCAAACCATGCTGCTGCGTTCAATGAAACAGGCGATTTATGATCCGGAAAACCGCGGTCACTTCGGGCTGGCCTTGACGTCTTACGGCCACTTCACGTCGCCAATTCGTCGTTATCCTGATCTGTCGTTGCACCGTGCGATTAAGTATCTGTTGAGCGATCGTCATGAGCGTTGGACGTCAACGGGCGGTTGGCATAGCGATATTAACGAGATGCTACAGTTGGGTATGCACTGCTCGATGACGGAGCGCCGTGCGGATGAAGCCACTCGCGACGTTGCGGACTGGCTGAAATGCGATTTTATGCAGGACCATGTGGGCGAAGTCTTTACGGGGATTATCGCCAGCGTGACCGGTTTTGGCTTCTTCGTGCGCCTGAAAGATCTGTTTATCGATGGGCTGGTACACGTTTCTACGCTGGATAATGACTACTACCGTTACGATAATATCGGTCAGCGACTGATCGGCGAATCGCGCGGGCAGGTTTATCGGCTGGGTGATGAAGTAGAAATCCGTGTTGAAGCCGTGCATATGGACGAGCGCAACATTGATTTCGCGTTGATTTCCAGTACTCGCAAGGTGCGCGGCGAAGGGAAAACCGCCCGTGATCGGACGAAGAAACCGGAGTCTCGTGAGGCGAAGCCAAGTCGACGCCGTCGTAGCCCAAGCAAGGCCGCCGCAAATTTTGAACCAGATGCGGCATTCCGCAAAGAAGGCGATCGCAGCGCGACGACGGATAAACCAAAAGTGAAGCCGAAGAAGAACCGCGATAAAGCGAAAAAGAACGCAGAAAAAACGCGTAAAATTGCCGCCGCGACCAAGGCTAAACGCGCGAAGAAAAAGTCTGCGGAGTAAGGTTAGTTAACCTACTCCTTCTCGATGCAGAGGAGGAGGAGTAGGGGAAACCTCTATCTCTAATGAACAGGTTCTGCCTGTTATGGTTAATTTGAAGAGTATTAATGAGCGAAATTATTTACGGTATCCACGCGGTTAAGGCATTGCTTGAGCGCGACCCACAGCGTTTTCTGGAAGTTTTTGTTCTGAAAGGGCGCGACGATCGTCGCCTTCAGCCCGTGATTGCCGAGCTGGAAGCGCAAGGTATCGTCATTCAAGTGGCGAGTCGTCAATGGCTGGATAAGCAAGCTGAAGACGCGGTGCATCAGGGGATCGTAGCGAAGGTCAAAGAAGGGCGGAAATATCAGGAAAATGATCTGCCTGCGATGTTAGACAATATAGAAACGCCTTTCCTGTTGATATTGGACGGCGTGACCGATCCGCATAATCTGGGCGCGTGTCTGCGTAATGCGGATGGCGCTGGCGTGCATGCGGTGATTGTACCCCGCGATCGTTCGGCACAGTTGAATGCGACGGTGAAGAAGGTAGCCTGTGGCGCGGCAGAAACGGTGCCGGTTATCAGCGTGACCAATCTGGCTCGAACGATGCGCCTGTTGCAAGAGCGCAATATCTGGATCGTTGGCACGGCGGGTGAAGCAGACCATACGCTGTACCAAAGTAAACTGACCGGACCGTTGGCGTTGGTGATGGGTGCGGAAGGGGAAGGCATGCGTCGCTTGACCCGTGAGCACTGCGATGAGCTGATCAGCATTCCGATGGCGGGCAGCGTCTCCTCACTGAACGTGTCCGTTGCCACTGGCGTGTGTTTGTTTGAAGCCGTTCGCCAGCGCGCGTGATTAGAGCGATAACTGATAGCAAAAAGGTGCCATAGGCACCTTTTTGTTGTTGGAATTATGCCGCAGATGTCAGCCTGCGAAGGTCTTGCTGTGAAGGATGTAAAAGCCGGAATACGGAAACGGCATCGGAAAGCATGATTGCCTGTTGCGCCAGCGAGTGAGCGGCAGAAGAGGATTGCTCGACCAGTACGGTGTTTTGTTGCGTGTTCTGATCCATTTCTATGATTGTCTGGCCGACCTGAGAAATACCGCGATGCTGCTCGTCTGAGGCGGTAGTAATGTCTTTCATGATGGCGTGAACCTGCGTCACGGACTCTACAATCCCTTCCATCGTTTTTCCTGCGCTGTTAACGAGTGCCGCACCGTTATTAATCTGCGAAACCGATTCGCCAATGAGCGTATCGATCTCTTTGGCAGCCTGCGCGCTGCGCTGTGCCAGATTGCGCACCTCACTGGCGACGACGGCAAAACCACGACCTTGTTCACCTGCTCTTGCAGCCTCTACCGCAGCATTGAGCGCCAGGATGTTAGTTTGAAATGCGATGCTGTTGATCATTGAGGTGATTTCAGCAATACGGTGGGAACTCTGTGCAATGCCGTGCATGGTATTCACGGCTTTAGAAACCTGTTCTCCCCCCTGATTTGCGGTAGCAGAGGCATCCATAACCAGCCGGTTGGCGTGATGGGCGTTATCAGCATTTTGTTTTACCGTTGACGTCAGTTGTTCCATACTGGCGGCGGTTTCTTCCAGTGCGGCGGCTTGCTGCGTGGTTCGGACGGAAAGATCGGCATTACCGGCGGTAATTTCCCCAGCGGCAGACGATATCTGATTCGCGCTGAGGCGAATTTTATCAATCATGCTGTGCAGATTGTTGTTCATCTGTCCCATCGCTGAAATCAGTTGGCCTAATTCATCACGGCGTTCATTGTGAAGTTGTACCGTGAGATCGCCTTCCGCAATCGCGCGAGTGGCGTGTAGTGCCTGATGTAGTGGGCGAACGATCTGCCGTGAGATAACAATCGCCGTCGTCAGACCGAGGATGATGGCAATCAGCGTAATCACGCCCAGTTGGATATCGCTGCTGATGACGTTACGGCCAGCGCGACTCTCTTCTGTGAAGTAAAGCTTATTGATATTTTCCTGCAATAGCGCCATTTGATCGTTCAATTCACTGAGCCGCTGTTGGCTGACATCTGGACTCATGACCTGCTGGCGTTGGGTCAGGTAGGCATTGAGTGACGCACTGATATCCTGAATGGCGCTTTTATCTTCCGCTGGCCAGTACCCCGTATCAATTTCCTTCAGCAGTGCTGATAGCTCTCCGCTGATATTACCGATAGCGTTGTCATGCTGTTCCAGATACTGTGCTTTACGCTCCAGCGCATAGCCAAAGTTGCCTTCTCGGGCGACAACGGTCTTGTCATAAATGGCACCGAGGCGGCTGATGCGCTTTAACGATTGGTCGCTATTGTATAATCCATAAAAGCCAACCATGGAAAGAATCACTCCCATGATGAGCAATAAACCAAACCCTACCAACAACTTGCGTGTTACTGATAGGTTTTGAAATGACATCCAGCGCAGCATAAACTTCTTCCTTTTTTTCATTAATTATTACCGTCATAGCAGGCCAATAACGGATTAGTTGTCGTTGTGTGTTGTGTAAAAAGGGCAGGTGATGAAAGTGGAACAGGCTCCTATATTACTGATAAAAATACCTTATCCGTTATCGGCATTTCAGGCGCAATACTTATTCATTTTCTCAAACCCTGTGAGGATATTCGTGCGGATACAATGGCCAGAGTGGTAAAGCCCCGTGCGGGGGATTCCTGCATTATTTATCAAGAAGCGCTTTGCTCTGCATGAATCATCTATAATTCTCCATTCTTTCCCTTACCTGTTGCTGACGCGCCAACGTGTCTCATTTAAAAGGAATATCGCTATGCCTATTATTACGTCGCTGCTCGCTTTCGCGTCTTATTTCTTTATCGGGTTTGCCATGGTGCTGGCCTTTTTGTTTATTTACACCCGTGTTACGCCGCATGATGAGTGGGCGTTGATTAAAGAAAACAACGGTACGGCCGCTATTGGGTTTGGCGGGGCGTTGATTGGCTATGTGATCCCGCTTTCCAGTGCGGCGATTAATTCGGTGAGTCTGGTAGATTACATCACCTGGGGCGTGGTCGCGCTGGTGGTGCAACTGTTGATTTATTTCGCGGTGCGCCTGTATATGCCGCGTCTCAGCCAACATATCCAGAATAACGATATTGCGTCCGGTGCTTTTCTCTGTGCTGCTTCGCTCAGCGGTGGGATTCTGAATGCGGCGTGTATGTCGTATTAATTTGTCCCTGCATGACGATACCGGCGCGCGCTTTAGTGAGGGCGAAAATGACGAGCAGGCAATCAGTGCCTGCCCGTGAGTTGAGGTTAGCGCAAGGTAACCAACGTAAAATCTTCGCCCTTGAAGACTTTGATCGGATTGCCGCGCTCTATCTGATGATGGAACAGACGCCGCTGTGCCCGTAGTTCGGCGTGCTGCTGTTGCTGCAACGCTTCCAGCCGATAAGCGATGAGATAACAGGCCAGACGCTTATTCGCGTGCTGGCTGCGCTCGCTCTGCACCTTCACCGTGATGCCGCTGGCGACATGCGTGGCGCGGACGGCAGACTCGGTTTTATTCACATGCTGTCCGCCGGGACCGGAGGATTTGGTAGTTTCAAAACGAATTTCGTTATCGGCAAACGCCCGCTCCTGATGAAAGCGTGCGATGCCGATAAACCAGTTCTTACGTCCGCCACCTTTACGCCAGGGGCTATTGCATGTCCACTGAAGCGTACCACACCAACTGGCAGCCAGCGGTTCTGCCTGCTCACCGTTTAACAAAACCAGTGCGGAACGTAGCGTACCAGCACGTTTCCCAGCTTCGGTTTCGATGATTTCAGATTCGATGCCTTGTCGTGCGGCATCGCGAATCAGAGCTTGTAACGCTTTTGCCGTTGCCAGCATGCATTCGTCCGGTCCCTGTGCGGCGGAAAGTTGAAGCAATATCATTTATCCTCCCCGCGCGTTTTGTAGGTGAGCACTGGCTTCAGGCGAGCAATCAGCGTAATTAATCCTGCCTGCTGCATCGCACCGATCACGCTGTCTATCGGTTTGTAGGCTTCTGGTGCTTCCTGAAAAATCAGTTGCCTGTCCTGGCAAATCACACGACTGCCGAAGCGAGTACGCGCCAGTTGCTGGACGCTATAACGTGAAGACAGTCGATCTTTACACTCCGTGCGCATCCACTTTCTGCCTGCTCCATGAGCCAGCGAATACAGGCTGTCGGCGTGAGGGATCGGCTGCACGATATAGCTGTAGTCGCCGCGTGAGCCCGGAATGATAACCGGGCCGCAGTCGGCGGGAGTCGCACCTTTTCGGTGCAGCCAGCCGGAAATGCCCTCAATCGTTGTTGATGTCACCAAATTGTGGTTCACGTCCAGTGCAGCATCCCCTTCCGTGTGCCAACGTTCCAGCATCCGCTGTGCGATCAGCCGCCGATTGTTGGTGGCAAACGTCAGCGCAAACTGATGCTGTGCCAGATAAGACTCTGCGGCTGGCGTATTGGCTTCAAGGCCGTGATGACCGAATTCCCGCACGTGGGCTTCCAGTATGGTTTGCCCTAATCCGCGTGAGCCGCTATGCACAAGCAACAACAACTGTTTAGGATCAATGTGCAGAGCGTGCAGCGTATCGGGCTGATAAATTTCATCAAGCTGCTGCAATTCAGCAAAGTGGTTACCGCCGCCGATGGTGCCCAGCGAATAGCGGAAATCTGCCAGTTCGGGTGGAATATCGGCATCGTCTTCCAGTGGCCCATCGATACTGCCAAGCCGTTTTTCCAGCTTATCCAGCGAAATTTTGTTTGCGTTCAGACCAGTGCGCCATAGCGCCATGCCGCAGCCGATATCGTTTCCGACCAGAGCGGGATAGAAACGCCGTTGTGAAAAAAAGGCGGCACCAATCGGGTAACCACGGCCCGGATGCAAGTCTGGCATACCGGCCACGCGTACCATATCGGGAAGTTGTGAGGTAATTTGAAGCTGTTGGATTGCTTTATCTTCAATCCAAGTGTTTTCCGTCGCGATCACACTGACGCGCGCCGAAATAGAGCGAATAGCATTGCCCATAGATCATCCTGCTGATCAATTTAAAAATAGGGTAAGGCAGGCTACAAAAGGGGGGATAACGCAAAGCGGAAAAGAATGCGGAATTAGTCCCGAGATGTCCTGCAAAGAATCAGAGTAAGTGTTGTCATGATGTCGTCTCCTTTGTCAGTTGGGGGAAGTGTGGAAAATCGCCAGCATGATACTCAAGTGACGGCCATCGTGCAATACGATGGCGTTATGGTTTTTTCCGCTTTTGTGCCACGGGATAAAAATGGTGGCACAAAAGCGGATACCTTACCGGTATTTTAAATACGGAAGACGCTGACCAGCTCGCTGAGATGGTGGCCTTTCTGACGCAGACTCTGCGCGGTATCTTCCGAGTTATTGACCAGAATGGCGTTTTCCTGCGTTGCCTGACCAATCTGTACAATCGCGATGTTCACCTGACTGATACCAGCGGACTGCTCGCGTGAAGCGATATCAATATCGTTTACAATGGTGCTGACTTGCAGGATGCGGTTACGTAAGTCGTCCATTACCGCCTGTGTTTTTTCTGAGAAATGGTAGCCCGCTTCGATTTTTTCCAGCGATTCATCAATTAAGCTTTCGATCTCTTTCACCGCAGTAGAACTGCGCTGTGCCAGCGCTCGCACTTCAGCAGCAACCACAGCGAAGCCTCTGCCGTGTTCGCCCGCGCGAGCGGCTTCCACGGCAGCATTAAGCGCCAGAATATTGGTCTGGAAAGCGATGGATTCGATCACCGTCGTGATATCGGCGATCCGCTGCGATGAGTTTTTAATATCGCTCATCGTAGAAACCGAGTCAGTAACGGTCTGGCTGCCATTGCGTGCCGCCGCTGCGCTCTGCTCTGCCAGATCTTTGGCGGCGGAGACGTTATCGGCATTCTGCTTCACGCTGGCAGAGAGCTGTTCCATGCTGGCAGAGGTTTCTTCGACACTGCTGGCCTGACGGGCAATCTGCTCACTGATGTTCTCGCTATCGGCAGCCAGCGCATCGGTGCTGGCGCTGATTTCCTCAGATGAGCTTCTTACCTGCGATACGATAGTCGTTAGCCCCTGTCCGATACCGTTAATCGCATCGATCAGACGACCCACTTCATCACCACGGTTGCTGGAAAGCGTGGCCGTCAGGTTACCGGCAGAAAATTGTTCCGCCACTTTGACGATTTCAACCAGCGGCTGACTCAGCCATTTGCGCGTCAGCACGACAAAGAATGCAGCGAAAAGCAGAACCAGAATAATGCCACCGCCCAAAAACAGGTTACGGGTCCGGTTAATCTCCGCCATCAGGCTTTCTTTGCTGATAGTACCCGCCACAATCCAGTTCCACTGTGGAATGCTGCGGTACACCATGATCCGGGTTTTTTCTTCGCCCGTCATCGTGTTGTTGTCATATTCGATCGTACCATTACCGGTTGCCAGCACTTTCTCTAATGCACCTTCTGACCAGTCAGGGCGTTGGTTGGCACTGCTTTGGTGGTAAAGATAGTTACCTGCATCCTTTCCTTTTTTCGTGCTAAGGACAAAGAAATGACCTGTTTCACCCATTTTCTTGTTCAGAATAGTTTGTTGCATCTCGGTAAATTGCTTCGTGATGTCGACGCCGACGAACAGAATACCGATAACCTTGTTTTCACTATCGCGTATTGGCTGATACTGGGTGATGTACTGTTTGCCGAACAGCGTTGCTAACCCACTGTAGGTTTCACCTTTCATTACAAGTGCATAGGCCGGGCTTTCACGATCGAGTTGGGTGCCCATTGCACGCGATCCATCTTCTTTCTTCAGTGAAGTTGCGATACGCGTAAAATCCTCTCCATCGCGGACAAAAATCGTTGAGATCGCGTGAGTACGGCTCAGGAAGTCATCTGGCACCTCGGTGTTGAGGTTCAGTATCGTATCGCCAGCCTTTAGTGTCGGCTGAGGTGTGCTGCCAAACGGGGTGCGGTTAACGGTATCCAGTGAAAAGCGCGTCGGCAGAAAGCTCGCCAGCAGCCGCGTATAGTTGCTAACCTCGGCTTGTAGGCTGGTATCGTACATGTTGATCATGTCGGTGACTCCATTCACCTGGCTCTGCATGTCATTGAGGGTCAACGATTTTAGTTGATCGCCTGCAGAGCGGGTAAGAGTGAGGGTGAAGGCAATGAACAATATCGCCACGCTTAGGGAGGCGATAATTGATAACTTGATACCCAAACCCCAGTGCTTAAAGGAAAGTCCCAACATATGTGTGTCTCTTATAATAAAAAGGTTATTTTTTAGTCTTACTTCATATGCGTTAACGGCAGTAAATAAAAAAAATTTACTCACGGAGTGTAAATGTCCATTTCAGTAATTGATCCCGATCAATGCATTTTTTTTATTTACATAAATACGCTTATTAAATCAGCATGAAATTAATGGCGGTGCTGAGAATAGGAAGAGTGCTGTGTGCGGATTTATCGTAAAAGGTAGTGGCTCTGCCGCTAAATACGATTTCGCTACATAAAAACGTGCTGACAGAACTGAAAGCGAGGGAAATATGGTCGAAATGTCACTGGATAAGCTCGACAGCGGTATCGAAGCAATTCACGCGGTGCCTGCGGGAAGAAGAGATCAACGGTTGCCGACGATTTTTTTCTTCCACGGTTATTGCTCGTCAAAAGAGGTGTATTCGTATTTTGGCTATGCGTTGGCCCAGGCTGGATTCAGAGTGATTCTCCCCGATGCTGCCATGCACGGTGCCCGCTATGACGGGGATGACGCGCAGCGGTTGCGTCATTTTTGGGATATCCTGCAATCGAACATTGAAGAACTTCCTGATTATGTCGCGGAATATCGGCAGCGTGGCCTGATCGACGGGGAACGTGTTGGCGTTTGCGGCGCGTCACTTGGTGGAATGAGCGCGCTGGGGTGCATGGCTCGCTATCCCTGGATTACGGCGGTGGCGGCATTTATGGGCTCTGGCTATTTCTCCACGTTATCTTCAATGCTATTTCCTCCGGTTCCTGCCGATAGTGAGGAAAATCAGGCGGTGTTACAGACGTTAGCGAGCAAACTGGCTGAATATGATGTCACTGCACGTCTGGACGCGCTGTCCGAACGTTCGCTGCTGGTGTGGCACGGTGAAGCGGATGATGTCGTGCCAGCGGCAGAAAGCGCCCGTCTCTATCAGGCATTACAGGCGCGCGACAAGCTGGTTAATCTGACGTATTTGACCGAGCCGGGTGTGGCGCACCGCATTACGCCGACGGCGTTGCAGGCGGGGGCTGATTTCTTCCAGCGGACGCTGTAATTCCACATTGATTCTGCAAATATCACAGCGTAGAAAACTCCTGTGTTTCTTCCTTGTGTTCTTTAATGTCGAGCACTATACTTACGCGTCATTTTTTCAGCCGCACACATACACGTTCCTTGCCTCCACGGGCCGCGGTTGACCCAGACAGGAGGCTGAATAATCCGTAAGGAGCAATTCGATGCGTCATTACGAAATCGTATTTATGGTTCATCCTGACCAGAGCGAACAGGTTCCGGGCATGATCGAGCGCTACACTGCTACCATCACTGGTGCGCAGGGCACGATCCACCGTCTGGAAGACTGGGGCCGCCGTCAACTGGCTTACCCGATCAACAAACTGCACAAAGCTCACTACGTTCTGCTGAACGTTGAAGCGCCGCAGGAAGCGATCGATGAGCTGGAAACAAACTTCCGCTTTAACGATGCCGTTATCCGCAGCATGGTTATGCGCGTTAAGCACGCGGTAACTGAAGCATCTCCAATGGTGAAAGCGAAAGACGAACGCCGTGAGCGTCGTGAAGATTTCGCTGAAGCTGGCGATGATGTGGATGCAGGGGATTCTGAAGAGTAATTGTTGTGGTGACGATGAACCGTCTGGTGTTGTCTGGCACCGTGTGCAAGACGCCCATTCGTAAGGTCAGCCCGTCAGGTATTCCTCACTGTCAGTTCGTGCTTGAGCACCGCTCGACGCAAGAGGAAGCCGGATTGAAGCGACAAGCATGGTGTCGTATGCCCGTGATTGTCAGCGGACTTTCGTCACAAGCAGTTACCCACAGTATAACGGTCGGCACGCAACTTACCGTGCACGGATTCATTAGCTGCCATCAAGGGCGCAATGGTCTGAGCAAGATAGTGTTACATGCCGAGCAGATTGAATTGATAGATTCTGGAGACTAGCCACATGGCACGTTATTTCCGTCGTCGCAAATTCTGCCGTTTCACCGCGGAAGGCGTTGTAGAGATTGATTATAAAGATATCGCTACGCTGAAAAACTATATCACTGAAAGCGGCAAGATTGTTCCGAGCCGTATCACCGGTACTCGTGCAAAATACCAGCGTCAGCTGGCTCGCGCTATCAAGCGTGCGCGTTACTTGTCTTTGTTGCCGTACACTGACCGTCATCAGTAATCGGCCACTGTCCATTAACGAGACTTTGAGAGGATAAAGTAATGCAAGTTATTCTGCTTGATAAAGTAGCAAACCTGGGCAGCCTGGGTGATCAGGTAAACGTTAAAGCGGGCTATGCTCGTAACTTCTTGGTTCCGCAGGGCAAAGCTGTGCCGGCAACGAAGAAAAACGTTGAGTTCTTCGAAGTACGCCGTGCTGAACTGGAAGCCAAACTGGCTGACGTTCTGACTGCTGCTGAAGCTCGCGCCACCAAGATCAAAGAACTGGCTAGCGTTACCATCGCGTCTAAAGCAGGCGACGAAGGTAAACTGTTCGGTTCCATCGGTACTCGCGATATCGCTGATGCGGTAACGGCTGCCGGTGTTGACATTGCTAAGAGCGAAGTTCGTTTACCGAACGGCGTTCTGCGTACTGTAGGTGAGCACGTAGTAAGCTTCCAGGTACACAGCGATGTATTTGCTGAACTGAATGTCGTTGTTGTTGCTGAAGAATAATTCGCGTTCGTCGCTGAATTAACACTTTAGTTAACATGTGAAACGCTGGCCTTGTGCCAGCGTTTTGCATTTTAGGGATTGGAAAATGATCTATCATTATCGATACCTGGCAAGGAGGGCGGTCACATGTCTGATTTGATTCACCTCACCCGCGTGTATGACGCGTATGCCCCTTTCTCTTCTCCCACTTTTCTTATTGACCGCCTGTGGCCGCGTGGCATCAGTAAAACGCGTCTGGAAGGGGTTGAGTGGTTTAAAGACATTGCGCCGAGCAGTGAATTGCGGAAATGGTTCCACGCTGAACCTGAACGCTGGTCGGAGTTTGTGGATTACTATCGTAATGAGTTGGCGCAGGGGACGGCACGCAACAAGCTGTTGGCGTTACTTGAGCAGAAGAAGACCATCACGCTGCTTTATGGCAGTAAAGATGCGCAGCACAATCATGCTATCGTCCTGCGCAATTTCCTATTGGAGCGGCTGGCCCACTAACGTGTGCGGGTGAATGCGCCGTCCGCACCTCGCGTGAACCGAATCGTCTGGTTCGCTGTGGTTTCGATTTCCAGCTCTGCCACCATGCCTTGTGCATTCAACTGTAATTTGACTGCCTGACCTGCCCGTAAATTGCTGAGCGGCTTATCCCGGCCTTCCACCTGCGCCATAGCGAACACATCGCTGACGGGCAAATTGTTATCGCGAAAGAGCTGGGCCAGCGTTTGCCCTGATGATATTTCATAATTCCGCCACGGCGCTGACTGCTGATCCGGCGGCGGTGTCGTCGCATGCTGTTGCTGTGACGTGGAAGGCGGGTTTTCAATAATTACGGCCTGCATCGCAGCCTGATTATCCGCCTGAGTCAGAGGAACGGGCGTAGAATGGAGAGGCTGTGGGTGTTGTGGGCTGTAAGGCCAGAGCAATACCATCAGCAATAGGGCAATAGCGATTAAAATCCAGCGACGATGGAGGAGCGGCAATGGCTCCATCCAGTGGTAACTGTCGGGCAGATGCCAGATTTTTTGCAGTGTGGCACCCATACGCTCGCGCAGGGAAGGGGGGGACAGACGCGTCTGCTCTTCATTAGCCTCATCGTTCTCTACGGCTACAGCATCTGAGGGCTGCCGCTGGATGATTCGCCGGCAGAAGCGTACTAGCGTTTGATAATCCCAGGTGTTTTTCCGCTTCCTGGGCGCAATTCTGCCCATGGTGACCTCTCTTACTACCATTCAGTATAAAAACAGTATCAGGATAAGAATGCGTTCAGTATACCGATAATTTTCCTTAGGTGACTAGTTAACACGTTGATGATCAAGACTACCGACGCGTTAGAAAGAGCAGAACTACCAGTATAGGCCAGCTTCCGGCAATGGTTTAGCTGGTATTCGGTTAACGTGATTATCTGCACACAAGATTTTACCCCAATCCTCGTCGCTGTTATGCTGCGCTTTCAGTTTTTTACAGATTAAAAGGAACATCCATGACAACTCCTTCTTTTGATAGCGTCGAAGCGCAGGCAAGTTACGGCATCGGCTTACAGGTTGGTCAACAGTTACAGGAATCAGGTCTTGAAGGTCTGATCCCAGAAGCTCTGCTTGCTGGTCTACGCGATGCGCTGGAAGGTAATGCGCCAGCGGTGCCTGTGGATGTGGTTCATCGTGCGCTGCGTGAAGTTCATGAGCGTGCTGACGCCGTCCGCCGCGATCGCCAACAGGTGCTGGCGGTAGAAGGCCAACAATTCCTGGCGGAAAACGCGCAAAAAGAAGGCGTAGATAGCACGGAATCTGGTTTGCAATTCCGCGTGTTAACACAGGGTGAAGGGGCGATTCCTGCTCGTCAGGATCGTGTTCGTGTGCATTACACCGGTCGCCTGATTGACGGCAGCGTGTTCGATAGCTCCGTTGAGCGTGGTCAACCTGCTGAGTTCCCCGTAAGCGGTGTGATCCCCGGCTGGATTGAGGCGTTGACGCTGATGCCAGTGGGTTCTAAGTGGGAACTCTATATTCCGCACAATCTGGCGTATGGTGAACGTGGTGCGGGTGCTTCCATTCCGCCGTTCAGCGCACTGATTTTTGAAGTGGAACTGCTGGAAATTCTGTAAATTCCAGACAAAAGAAAGGCGCTCACTGAGCGCCTTTCTGGTTTTTACTGACTTTTTTATTTTTTATTGAAGCGACATTACTCACCGCGCAGTGCGCGTGGGAACAGCAAATTATTTTCCAGATGGATGTGTTCCATTAGATCGGTAATAAACTCGTTAATACCAGAGTACAGGGCACGCCAGGTGTTGCAGGCACCTTCCGGCGGTACGACGCCATTGGTTAGCTCTTTTACCACTTCCACGTCACGCCCGGCGTCATCATGCTCATGCTCCATCACTGAAATCGGTGCAGCAGCATTTGCCCCCATTCCCTGACCGATCATCGGGAATAGGATGCGCTCTTCTTTCATCATATGTTGAGACAGTTCGTTATAGATGGCGGTCAACTGTGCGGCGAGGCCGTGTGGGCAGTCCGCTTTATCGTGATGCACGCGTTCTACTTTTTCTGCCATCAAAATCAGCTCAGGCAGTTGTTCACGGTGGCGGTCATGAAAGCGAGGAATGATGTACGCGATAATGTCAGCCAGCGGGGCTTCACGCCAGTCTCGTGCATCAGAAGGCTGTGCGGCCAGCTCATTTAACTGAGCTTCTAGCTCATCGATATTGAGATCTTTTTTGCCAGCCGCGCGGCTTAGCGTTTGTTTTCCGCCGCAGCAGAAGTCCAGATTGAGTTCACGAAAGAGTTTGGTAGCGCGCGGAATAGCGATAGCCAGCTCACCCAAGGATTGATCGCGATATGCCATGATGATGCCTCTCAACAAATGCAGTTTATAAATTGCATTTTAAATGCATCTTTATGTGTTGAATATACCGCTTACGAGGTAGGCGGTAAAATGCATGGCGCGATTAACGTCGCCTATGACCGGATCTCAGCGATGGTGAGTTGTTGTAGCCCAAAAGAAAGAGAAATTGGATACCGATCGGAAATGGCAGAATTTATAGTGGATGAATAGCCCACCGATGAATCATGTGAGCGAAACGTTAAGAAGGGTAAAATCAGGAAAATGCGTATTTATCTGATAGTGGGATAGAGGAATTCCCCGTATATCTTTGCCAGGCCGCAGTCGCGGTGAGCAAGGAGTACCCCTATGTTTAAGCCACTCGTTATCAGCGCCCTGTTTGTGGGAATGTTTGCGGTTATGCCAGCGCCAGAGGCTAAGGGGGCCAGCATCGATCTGATGCCCGGCGTCACGTTGAATATCGGCGAGCGTGACAGACGTGGTAACTACTGGGATGGCTATGATTGGCGCAGCGAGCGCTGGTGGCAGGAGCACCGGGGTTACTACCGTGGTGAGCGTAATCGGCACGGTTACTACTGGGATGGTTGGCGCTGGCGTGATGCCCGCTGGTGGCGTGAGAGCCAGCACGACAGACGCGGTTATGACAATCGACGCTTTGATCCACCGCGCTATGTTGACGAGCGGGGTCCGCGTCGTGGTGATTGGGACAGGCGCGGGCATGAGCGAGGAAATGGCTATTACCGCAATGGGCGAGGGTCGTTCCGCGATTAGCTAAATAAAAAAGCGCCGCGAAAGGGCGGCGCGTGTCCGTCAGCGAAGGGGGTTTAGTTTGCCAGTTTCGCGGCGATGTCAGCGATGCGCTGGCCATACAGCTTACCGGTCGCCAGATCGCCAGCGACCACTTCATCTGCGCTGGCATCAGAAGGCGTTTGTGCCAGCAGGCCCACGGAACCACCTAGGTTGTTCAGATCGTCACGTTTTGCTGCTTTGGCATTAGAAGGCAACTGGTTCAGGCTGACCCAAATCCCGCCGTGCTGTGAAGCCAACGTTTGCAGATAAATCAGCGTAACCTGTTTGTCCCCATTCAGGCTGGCACTATTAGTAAAGCCGCCAAACACTTTGTTGCTCCAACTGCGGGACATCCAAACTTTAGAGCTGGCATCCGCAAATTTCTTGAACTGCCAGGGAACGCCTCCCATGTAAGTCGGCGCACCGAAAATAATCGCGTCGGCAGCGGTGAGTTGCTCCCACTCGGCATCGGTAATATTTCCTTCTGCATCAATCGCGATCAGCGCTGCTTGCGCACCTTCTGCTACGGATTGTGCCAGACGTTGTGTGTGGCCATAGCCGGAATGATAAATAACGACGTTTTTTGACATTATTGTCCCCATTTTTTCTATGTTGTATCGGTATGTAGATAACCTACTTTACACCGAGAAAAGATTATCCCTGTTTCATTACTCTGTAACATTATGATACCGGAGTGAAAATGGGAGATAACCGGGTTTGAATTACGGGGAATTCAGGCTCCCACCGCAGCAGGAGCCTGACAAGGCTGTCAGTGCTTATTTCGCGTGTTGCAGATCAATACGATAAACCGCAAAGCCCGTCTCATCATTCCCGACGGACGTCATCGGGTACTGTGCTTTCTCTTTGATAAACGCGGCGGCCTTCTCTGACGGTGATGTTTCAAAACGGATATCCAGCGGCGTATCGCTGACGATAGGCGCCAGGCGCCAGTTGTTATCCGCCTGTGGCTTCACTTCTCCCGACTTTTGCGTTTCCGCACTGATGTAAGCCGCGAGTACGGAACGGTTTTCATCCGGCGATGCAAAGGCCACAGATTTCTCACCCGTACCGGCAAATTTCTCACCATAAGCGCGATAGTTATTGGTGGCGATCAGGAAGGTTGCTTTGGGATCGAGCGGTTTGCCGTTAAACGTCAGAGCGTTGATACGGTGCGATTTCTCGTTGATTAACGTGCACTCGCTGTCATAGCGGGCAGGCTGCGTGACATCAATCTGATAATTGACGCCATCGATCACGTCGAAGTTATACGTGCGAAAGCCGTCCCAGTTGAGTAGAGATTGCGGTTCACGCTTGTTCGGATCGATTTGTTTGAACTGCCCCGCAGAGCACTCCAGCCATTCTTGCACCTGCTGTCCGTTGACTTTCACCACCACCAGCGTATTCGGGTAGAGATACAAGTCGGCAGCGTTACGGAAGGTGAGCTGGCCTTTTTCTACTTCGACATAGCTGGCTGGATCGTTTTTACGTCCGCCGGCTTTAAACGGTGCGGCGGCGGAAAGTACCGGCAGATCGGCCAGATCGGGATCACCCTGAATAAAGTGTTCTACGTAGGCGCGCTGGGCATTGTTGACGATCTGCACGGTCGGATCGTCCTGAACCAGCGACAGATAGCTGTACATGTTGTCTGCGGATTTGCCGATGGGTTTGCTGACGAACTCACGCGTATCTTTATGCGCATCGGAGAGCACTTTCACCAGCTTGTCGTCTTCCGCTGCCAGTGATTTCTTCTGCGCTTTGTCATAGATCGGTCTGGCTTCTGCTTTTGCTTTTTCCACCTTCCAGGTGCCGCTGTCGTTATTCAGCGTGAAATCGACAACGCCGAGGTGGTCACCCCATTGTCCCGGCATTACGGCAGGCACGCCGTTAAGCGTTCCCTGTTTGATATCCGCGCCTTTGATATTGGCAAAGTCACTGCTGGGGAAAACCGCGTGAGCATGGCCAAACATGATGGCATCAACCCCAGGAATTTGGCTGAGGTAGTAAACGGAGTTTTCTGCCATGGCTTTATATGGCTCGGCAGACAGGCCGGAATGAGGGATAACGATCACCAGATCGGCACCTTGCTTACGCATTTCTGGCACCCATTTTTTGGCACTTTCCGTGATGTCTTCTACGGTGACTTTGCCTGTCAGATTGGCTTTATCCCACACCATGACCTGCGGCGGGACGAAGCCAATATAGCCGATGCGCAGCGTATGCTGTTTGCCATCGCGATCTTTAACCGATTTGTTTTCAATATGATATGGCGTAAACAGCGGCTTACCCGTTTTTGCATCCAGCACGTTGGCGTTCACATAAGGAAATGTCGCGCCTGACAGCGCTTTGTGCAGGTAGTCCAAGCCATAGTTGAATTCGTGGTTACCGATATTGCCGACGGAATAATCCAGCGTGTTCATCGCCTGATAAACCGGGTGTACATCGCCTGCTTTCAGCCCCTTCGCCGCCATGTAGTCGCCTAGCGGGCTGCCCTGAATCAGGTCGCCATTATCAACCAGCACGCTGTTAGTGGCCTGGTCGCGCGCGGCGTGAATCAGGCTGGCGGTACGCACCAGACCAAATTTATCGGTTGGCGTATCCTTGTAGTAATCGAAATCCATCATATTGCTGTGCAGATCGGTAGTTTCCAATACCCGTAAATCAACGGTAGCGGCATGAACGGTCGTGGCGACCAGCGTAGCAAGTAGGCTGAGTGCCAGTGAATGCTTCATTGCGTAACTCCTTGTGCAGTGATTATCGATGTGTGAGGCGACCGGGGGGTGTCTTTCATATCATGATGAAGTTAAAGTGATTATCGTCTCTAAATTCTGAGGATGACATCAATAATGGCAATAATCGTAGATTGCCTCACAGATGTATAATGAATGACAGAGATGAAATCTGCGTTACGCGCAACCAATAACGACGAGGTCGATCATGCTAGAACCTATTTGCCAACTGGCTCGTGACGCCGGTGCTGCCATTATGCAGGTTTACGACGGCCAACATCCGGTGGATGTTGCGCACAAGAAAGATGATTCACCCGTGACCGCCGCCGATCTTGCGGCACATCGGGTCATTAAGGATGGGCTGGCCGCCGCGTTTCCCGATATTCCTTTGCTGTCAGAAGAAGATCCGCCTGAATGGGAAACCCGTCGGCACTGGCAGCGTTATTGGCTGGTCGATCCGCTGGACGGTACGAAAGAGTTTCTCAGCCGCAACGGTGAATTCACGGTAAACATTGCGCTGATCGAGAACGGTCAGGCGGTGCTGGGCGTGGTTTACGTGCCAGTTACGGGCGTGATGTATTCCGCAGCGGAAGGCAAAGCCTGGAAAGAAGAAAATGGTCAGCGTTGGCAAATTTCGGTGAAGCACGCGCACCCGCCGCTGGTGGTGGTCAGCCGCTCTCATGCCGATAGTGAGTTAAAGGATTATCTCAACCAACTGGGCGAGCACCAGACGGTGGCGATTGGGTCATCGCTAAAATTTTGTCTGGTGGCAGAAGGCGACGCGCAGCTTTACCCCCGCTTTGGACCGACTAACATTTGGGATACGGCGGCGGGCCATGCGGTGGCTGTGGCCGCCGGGGCGCAGATTCACGATTGGCAGGGGCAACCGCTGTCCTACACGCCGCGTGAATCCTTCCTCAACCCCGGTTTTCGCGTCTCTTTATTTTAGCGTTATTTCTCTTCCAGCAACTGACGCAGCAGGGACATCACCTGCTGCACTTCCTGCCCGCTTAACGCACCATCCTTCACGAACCGAATTTTCCCTTGTTTATCCAGTACGGCGATAGCTGAACTTTGCGGCTGTAGCTGCCAGGTTTTGCGCACATTGCCATTGCTATCGACAATAAACTGCGACCACGGAAACGCCTTTTTGTTGTCCTCAAGGCTACTACGCACAAACATGCTGGTGCCGATAATGGCATCGTCGGTATTCACGATTGTCGTCGTTTGGTAATAATCATGCGGTAGGTTAGCGGCCTTCAGTGCGGAAATAAGCGGATCGTTCATCTCTTTGGCGGCGGTTCGGCCAGCGATATGTTGTATCACCCGTACTTTTCCGGGCAATTGTGCGCTGTTCCAGTTTTTATAACTAAACTGATTATTCTGGTACTGAAGTTCTCCTTTGTCTGCGATGCCGACGGGGGGAACCAATTGGTTGAGTACCAGCGTATGCGCTGAGGCTGTGAGTGAAACAAATCCCAATAAGGGCGTGATAAAGAGCGCGAGGAGCAGGCGACGTATTTTTATCATGGTATTTCCTTCTGTGGGGGGCCCGATGCGATGTCAATGATGGAAAACGTCGAGCGATGGCATAAGCGTAGAGTCAGGAAACCGGTCTGTCCTGCTTCGTGCTCAAACGGTTTGTGGTTTAGTGCACAAAACCCTTATTTTTGAAGGTTTATACTGATGGGTAGGGGTTTATTTAAACACTGTTCTGTAAAAATCTGTAAAAGCAGTTAAGAATACTGAATAGTGGGGAACTAAAAGCCGTTTTACAGTACTAATTAGCAGTATCCGTTATCTCATTAGCGCTCCAGAACCTCAGCCATGTTGGCGACAGGGAGAGCGTAGAAAAATAAAACGGGAGAGTAAAACGATGAGGATCTTCGAACGTTACAATCCTTTGAAAGTCGCCAAGTATGTGAAAACCCTGTTTCGCGGGCGGCTGTATATAAAAGGGGTTGGTGCTTTTGAGTTCGACTACGGCAAAATTCTTTTGCCAAAGAAACAGGATAAGCAACATCTTCTGGTGATGTCCGAAGTGAATCGCCAGGTCATCCGGCTTCAGGCCGAGATGGGATGAATGATAAAGAAACGGCCCGTAGCGGGCCGTTCTGGTATATCACTCGCTGATTATAACCGTTAGTCCGCGCTATCAGCCCGCTCGCTGGATGAGACGACAGGGCGGTCTT
Organism: Pectobacterium parmentieri; assembly: GCF_001742145.1. NCBI lineage: Bacteria > Pseudomonadati > Pseudomonadota > Gammaproteobacteria > Enterobacterales > Pectobacteriaceae > Pectobacterium > Pectobacterium parmentieri. The sequence goes on from NZ_CP015749.1 coordinate 166,825, forward strand.
CCAGACGAGTGACCAATAGCTGATCGATCTTATAGCTATCGATATCTACTACTTCAAACTTATAGCCTGAGAAGCGCACTGCATCGGTACGTTTGGGGATTTTCCGCAGCGTATACATCATGAAGCCACCAATGGTTTCGTAGTTACCGGAGTGCGGGAAGTCATCAATATTCAGCGCCCGCATCACGTCTTCTATCGGTGTACCGCCTTCGACCAGCCAGGAGTTCTCATCGCGTGCCACAATCTGCTCTTCCATGCCCTGACCGACGAGATCGCCCATCAGGGTGGTCATCACGTCATTAAGCGTGATGATGCCGACGATCAGGGCGTATTCGTTCAGAATGACTGCGAAATCTTCGCCTGCCGTTTTGAAGCTTTCCAATGCTTCAGACAGCGTCAGCGTATCCGGTACGATCAGCGCCGGACGAATCTGCACGCCGCTGCTCAGCGTCAGGCTTTGGTTTCCCAGCACCCGGATCAGCAGGTCTTTGGAATCCACGTAGCCGACGATCTGATCAATTGTGCCATCGCACACCAGAAACTTGGAATGCGGCTGTTGGGCAATTTTTTCCTTAATACTGTCTTCCTGCTCGCGCAGATCGAAGTAAACCACGCTTTCGCGCGAGGTCATTGAGGAAGGTACGGTGCGAGATTCCAGTTCAAATACGTTCTCGATGAGCTCATGTTCCTGCTTACGCAGTACACCGGCCAGCGCCCCCGCTTCCACTACGGCATAAATATCATCGGACGTGATGTCATCCTTACGTACCATCGGCAGCTTGAGCAGACGGAAAATGACGTTAGCCAGGCCGTTAAATATCCAGACCAGCGGGCGGAAAAGGAACAGGCAGAAGCGCATGGGGTTGATTATGCGGACCGCTACGGTTTCCGGCGCAATCATACCGATGCGTTTCGGGGTGAGATCGCCAAACAGGATGAACAGGCTAGTGACAAGCACGAATGAACAGATGAAGCTGGCTTTATCGGCGGCTTCGGGTGACATAAAGCGTTCAAATAGCATGGAAAAGGTAGGAGAAAATGCCGCATCGCCGATGATACCAGCCAGAATGGCGACGGCGTTGACGCCAATTTGAATCACAGTAAAGAAGATGCCCGGCGTTTCCTGAAACTTGAGCACCAGATCGGCGTTAAGGTTTCCCTCATCGGCCATCAGTTTGAGTTTAATTTTACGAGACGCCGCCAGCGAGATCTCGGACAACGAGAAGAATGCGCTGATGGCAATAAGGAAAAAAATCAGTAATAGACTGTTTAACATAGTTTTTAACTTTAGGTAAGTTTTCGCATGAGCCGAAATTGACGCAGCGATCCTCAGAAAGGTGAACACATAAAGGTGAACACATTATGATCGTTATTGAAGGCTCGAACCGGGCGAGGATAGGCCCGGTCCGGGCGCATTATAGCAGGAGCGGCGAAATTACCGCCAGTGGTCAACGCGGTGGCGGCAGACAGACGCCGATACCGCCCAATCCACAGTAGCCGTTTGGATTCTTGTGCAGGTATTGCTGGTGATCATCTTCTGCATAATAAAACGGACCCGCAGGCTCGATTTCTGTACTGATAGCGCGGCTATCGCCGTTCTCTCTCATCGCCTGCTGAAAGCGCTGAAGGCTTTCCTGCGCGGCCTGTTCCTGCTCAGGCGTAAGCGTATAGATAGCGGAACGATACTGGCTGCCGATATCGCCGCCCTGACGCATACCTTGCGCGGGATCGTGATTTTCCCAGAACTGTTGCAGCAACTCGCCGTAGCTGATGACCGCAGGATCGAAAACGACACGTACTGCTTCAGCGTGGTCGGTCTGGCCGCTGCATACTTCACGGTAGGTTGGATTGGGGGTATAACCGCCAATATAACCCGCCGCCGTGCTGTAGATACCCTGCTGCTGCCAGAATAAACGCTCTGCGCCCCAGAAGCAGCCCATCGCAAAAATAGCCACAGACATGTGATCTGGCACATGCGTCATCGAATGTTCATTTACGACATGCAGCCTGGCCACTGGCATTGGGGTTGAACGCCCCGGTAAAGCATCGGATTGCGTAATCCGCTGTGTCTTATCAATCGAACTCATCACGTTGTTGACTCCAACAGAACTAGTGAATGACCCTCTTTCACTGAGAGCATAACCAAGAAGTATTGACCTGTCTTTATATCTTAAAAGTGTTTACTGTTAAGGTAATGCGTGTCCATAACGCGAAAAAGTGACAATTGCAGGTTAATATCTACTACTAAGGTAAAAAATTAGTACTTATCACTAATTTAATGCAAGGTTACTCGCCTGTTTCTGCTTTACATGATGTTTTGTTTGAAAACATGAACCTCTATGACCGTCAGTGCGGCGGGCGAAGTGATAGAAGCCATGCTATACCCTAAAGAATTCGAGCTGCGGGACAAATTGACTTAACCGATTTGAACGCCGCTTGCAGCGGCCCTTCAGGGCGAAGTTCAGAGATGAGCTAAGTATTGCCAACGCCCATGCAGCTTGAAGTATGACGGGTATATGGATTTTGGGTGACAGACCGATTGATCAGGGAGCTCAGTGACTATTTTCATTGCAAAAAGACGTTTCACTTCAAAGAACCGTTTCATTGGAAAAAAAAGTGCCGCCGGGAAAGAAGGTATAGCGGGAAGAAAAACCGGCCTTGCTGGCAGTGGCGGTGTACCGCGATACCGGATATTTGGCCTGATGTGTGCGTTGCTCATGTTGGTGCCTGAAAGCCAGGCGGCGAATGTGCGTCTGCAAGTCACGGGGCTGGAAGGGCCGTTACAGAAGAATGTGCGGGCGCGTTTATCCACCATTGCGGGCGATGAGGTGAATGCCGACGGGCGTTTCCGCTCACGCGTCGATGAAGCGATCCGTCAGGGATTACGTGCGCTTGGCTATTACGATCCGCAGATTGGTTTTGAATTTCGACCTGCCGTTAATGGCGGGCGACCGGTATTGATTGCCACTGTCACCCCCGGCGACCCGGTAAAAATTGCAGGGGTGAACATCACGCTGCGCGGCGGTGCGCACGATGATAAAGATTACCAACAGTTGGTTAAAGACGATCGCCCCGACATCGGCTCGGTGCTGAATCATAGTGATTACGATCGTTTTAAAAGTGGGCTGAACGGTTTGTCGCTACGCAAAGGCTATTTCGACGCGCGTTTCCTGCAAAGTCAGCTCGGCGTGATGCGCGAAGAGAAAGAAGCCTTTTGGGATATCGATTTTGATAGCGGGGAACGCTATCGCTTTGGCGCTGTACACTTTCAGGGTTCACAAATCCGCGAGGATTATCTGCAAAATCTGGTGCCGTTTCATGACGGTGATGTATATACCAGCGAAGATCTCGGTGAGTTAAATCGCCGTCTCTCTGCGACGGGGTGGTTTAATTCCGTCGTAGTGTCGCCCGATTTCGACCAGTCAAAAAAATCCAAGGTGCTGCCGCTGGAAGCTGTCGTCACGCCGCGCACCCGTAACCGCATCGAAACCGGGGTAGGTTATGCTACTGATGTCGGCCCCCGCGTTAAAACGACCTGGAATAAACCTTGGGTGAATTCACGGGGCCATAGCCTGGAAAGCAGTCTGAGCGTGTCTGCACCGGAGCAATCGCTTGATTTTAGCTATAAAATCCCTTTGTTGAAGAACCCACTTGAGCAGTATTACCTGTTGCAAGGTGGCTTCAAGCGCGAAGATCTCAACGATACCCAATCCGATGGCACCACGCTGAACGTGGCACGCTACTGGGATCTCTCCAGCGGTTGGCAACGGGCGATTAATCTGCGCTGGAGCCTCGACCACTTTACGCAAGCGAGCGTAACGGATACCACGATGTTGATCTATCCGGGCGTCAGCATTAACCGAACCCGCCAACGCGGCGGGCTGATGCCGGTATGGGGGGATACGCAGCGTTACTCCATCGATATTTCCGACACTATGTGGGGATCGGATATCGATTTTGCCGTGGTTCAGGCACAAAACGTCTGGATTCGCACGCTGGCGGATAAACACCGTTTTGTCGCACGTGGCAATCTGGGTTGGATTGAAACCAATAATTTCTCCCGCGTTCCGCCCTCACTGCGTTTCTTTGCCGGTGGCGATCGCAGCATCCGTGGGTATAAATACAAATCTATTTCTCCGCGCGACAGCGACGGCAAACTGACCGGTGCGTCCAAGCTGGCGACCGGTTCGCTCGAATACCAATACAACGTGACGGGAAAATGGTGGGGCGCGGTTTTTGTTGATTCAGGTGAAGCGGTGAATGACATCAAACGGAGTAACTTCAAGACCGGCACAGGTGTCGGCGTACGCTGGGCCTCGCCGATTGGCCCGGTGAAATTCGATGTCGCTATGCCGATCGGCGATGCAGAGAAGAAGAACGATGTTCAGTTCTATATCGCACTGGGGCCTGAATTATGATGGATGATAAAAACGACAACAACGCACCAGTAGCGGTGACGGAAGAAAAGGTTGCGCAGGATAATGTACCGACGACGCCAGCACGAAAAGGACGCTGGTGGAAACGCATCGGCATTGGCATCGTCGCCTTCTTATTGCTGCTGGTTGTTGGAGTGGGTCTGCTGGTGGGAACCACACCAGGCCTGCATCTGCTGCTGAATACCGTCGCGCGCGTGGTGCCGGGGCTGGATATTGCCAGCGTGAGCGGCGGCTGGCGTGATTTAACGCTGAAAAACGTTAGCTACGAGATGCCGGGCGTAACGGTAAAAAGTGAAGAATTTCACCTGTCGCTCGCGCTGGACTGTCTGCGTAAAAGCCAGTTGTGTATCAATGACCTCTCGGCTAATCGCATTGACGTGGTGGTGGATACCAACGCGTTGCCGGCATCAGAAGAACCTACAACGCCTTCAGAACCGGTCACAGAAATCTCCGCGCCTTTCCCTATCTCTCTGCGTCAACTGGTGCTCAACGGCGTTCAGGTTACCGTCGATGATACGGCGATTTCACTGGGCGAATTCCGCACCGGAATGCAGTGGGAAGGACGCTCATTGACGTTGTTGCCGACCAAAATCAGTGCGCTGCTGGTGGCCTTGCCAAAAACGCCTGTCAATGTGCTGGAAGATGGCAAAGTGACGGCGGCTGAAATGGCGTCTGTCATCAAAGAAACGGCAGCAAATGTCCGTGAAGCCGCTGAGCAAGGCACCTCACAAACGCTTCACATCGATAAAGTGCTAGAAGCAAATAACACGGTCGCGGCTGCCACGACGACGACACCGATACCAACGGCGAAAACAGATAATGCCTCGGACAAACCCGCGGTGCCTGAGAAGCCACTGGGCGAGCGCCTCAGCGAACTGTTCTCCAAACCGCTGCTGGCGGATTTACCGCAGTTCACGCTGCCGCTGGATCTGAATATCGTTGAGATTCACGGTGAACAACTGCGGCTGACGGGCGATCAGGACATTTTGATTACTAACCTGTTCGTACAGGCGTCGACCCAACAGCAGCATTTGCGTCTGGACAAGCTGATCGTGCAATCGCCGCAGGGTGGATTGAATGTGCGTGGTGAGGCGACGCTCCGTGATAACTGGCCCGTCTCGCTGGCGGCGAACGGCGTATTGAACGTCGAGCCGCTCAAGGGTGAAACGCTGAAACTGACAGTCGATGGCGGTCTGCGCGAACAGTTGAATGTAGCGCTGAACCTCTCAGGGCCACAGCGTGCGCAGTTGGAGTTGCAAACCAAACTGGCGGAAGCCGGGCTACCGCTGTCGTTGACGCTGCAAACCGAACGTGTGCGCTGGCCGCTAACGGGGGCAACACAGTATCAGGCGAGCAATGTAAGGCTGCGTTTTAATGGCAAAGCGACCGACTATGCGCTGTCGCTGCGCGGCGACCTGAGTGGGGCAGACATTCCCCCTGCAACGCTGTTGCTGGATGGCAAAGGCAACGAACAGCAGTTTACGCTGGGCCGCTTGCGGCTGGCTGCCTTGCAGGGCAATGCCGATCTGAGTGCGCTTATCGACTGGAGTAAAGCGATCAGTTGGCGTAGTGAGCTACAGTTGAACGGAATCAATACGGCGAAACAGTGGCCCGAATGGCCTGCGAAAGTAGATGGCAAGATTACGACGCGCGGCAGCGTCTATGGCGGTAGCTGGCAGTTGCAGGTGCCGGAACTGCGGCTAGATGGCAATGTGAAAGCGAATAAGCTCGCCGCCAGAGGTGAACTGCGGGGTAACGCGGCAGGACAGTGGACAATACCAACGCTGAATCTGGCGCTAGGCCGTAATCAACTGAACGTCAAAGGCGATCTGAGTGACAAGTGGCAGTTGGATGCGGACATCAATGCACCGTCGCTGGATGGCATGTTGCCCGGTCTGGCGGGGCGCGCCATTGGCACACTCAAACTCCGCGGCAATCTGCGTGAACCGCAGATGCTGGCGGATATCACGGCTTCTGGTCTGCGTTGGCAGGCGATCACCATTAGTCAGGTGAGGGTGGAAGGCGATGTGCGTTCTGAGCAGCAGATTCAGGGCAAACTTGCGGTGCGCCTTGAAGCGCTGAAGCAGGACGGATTGAATATTGCCCTGTTGACGCTGGATGCCAGCGGCAATGAGAAACAGCATCAGCTTCGGCTGGCTATGCTGGGGGAACCGGTCGCGGGGCAATTGGCGCTTTCAGGTAGCTTCGATCGTCAGGAACAGCGCTGGCGTGGCACGCTGAACAATACCCGTTTCGACACTCCAGTGGGGGAATGGCGTCTGGCGCAGGATATGGCGTTGGATTACCAGAATACACAACAGAAGATCACGATCGGAACACACTGCTGGCGTAATCCGAACGCCGAGCTTTGTGTACCGAAAGCGATTGAGGCCGGGCCGAGCGGGCAGGCGAGTATTCGACTGAACCGCTTCGATCTCGCTATGTTAAAACCGTTCCTGACGGAGGATACCGTGCTGGCTGGGACGTTTACTGGCGGTGTGGATATCAACTGGCAAGCGGGGCAAGGTCTGCCACAGGCGAACGTGTCGCTGGTGGGTAACGGCGTGAGTGTGCGTCAACAGATGCAGGGCAATACGCTGCCGATTGATTTTGATACCTTTACCCTGAATGCCGGGCTCGATCGTGGACGAGCGCAGCTTGGCTGGCTGATGGCGATCCGGGAAAACGGACGCTTTAGCGGTGATATTCAGGTGACCGACCCACAGGGGAGGCGCAATCTCGGCGGCAGCGTCACGATCAATAATATTTCGCTGGCATTGCTTAACCCTGCATTGAGCAAAGGAGAAAAGGCGGCAGGAATGCTCAACGCAAACTTGCGTCTGGCGGGGGATGCCACTCGCCCGCAGATATTCGGCCAAATGGTGCTGGAGCGGTTGGATATTGATGGTAACTGGATGCCTATCGATCTGACTAACGGTCGGCTGGCGGTGAACTTCAGCGGGATGTCGTCAACGCTGCAAGGCTTTTTGAAAACGAACAATGGGCAACTTAACCTCGGTGGGAATGCCGACTGGTCGCGGCCTGATGCCTGGCGTGCGCGAATTGCCGCGAAAGGCCAGAAGCTGCGGGTGACGATCCCACCGATGGCGCGGTTGGATGTTTCGCCGGATATTGTTTTTGAAGCTACGCCGCAGTTGTTTGCGCTAAACGGCTCAGTCAGCATCCCGTGGGCACGGATTGTGGTTAAAGACATGCCGGAAAGTGCCGTGGCGGTGTCATCGGATGAAGTGATGCTGGATGCTCAGCGCCAGCCGTTGAAGAAAGCCAGTGCCGCGATTCCAATTAACAGCAATCTGACGATCCGCGTCGGTAATGATGTAACGCTGGATGCATTTGGGCTGGCCGCGCGCCTACAGGGTGACCTGAAAATGGTTCAGGATGAGCGCGGATTAGGGCTGAACGGCCAGATCGATATTCCGTCCGGCCGTTTTAAAGCGTATGGGCAGGATTTGATCGTTCGTAAAGGATTGATTTTGTTCTCTGGCCCGCCGGATCAGCCGATCCTGAATATCGAAGCCATTCGTAACCCAGACAACACCGCTAATGATGTTATCGCCGGCGTGCGTGTCACCGGTATGGCCGCCACACCGAAGTTGGAAGTCTTCTCCGATCCGGCGATGTCACAGCAGGAAGCGCTCTCTTATCTGTTGCGTGGGCAAGGTTTGGACAGTGGTGGAGCAGATAGCTCGGCGATGACCTCAATGTTAGTAGGTTTAGGGGTTGCACAAAGTGGTCAAGTTGTGGGTAAAATCGGCGAGGCCTTTGGCGTAAGTAATTTAGCTCTGGATACACAGGGTGTTGGCGATAATTCTCAGGTTGTCGTCAGCGGTTACGTCCTTCCGGGTCTGCAAGTGAAATATGGAGTTGGCATATTCGATTCTTTGGCAACGTTAACGCTGCGTTACCGCCTGATGCCAAAGCTATACTTGGAAGCGGTGTCTGGAATTAGCCAGGCATTAGATGTGCTCTATCAGTTTGAGTTCTAGCGATGCGAATTATTGTTTACGGCAGTTTACGACGCAAACAGGGAAATAGTCATTGGATGACGAATGCGCAATGGTTAGGGGATTGTCAGCTCGCTGGTTTCGAGCTGTACGATCTCGGCCATTATCCGGCTGTCGTCCCCGGCGATGGAGAAATCCATTGTGAGGTTTATCGCATTAGTTCGTCGATCCTGACGGAGCTGGATGCCTTAAAGCGGGACGGCCACGAATACCAGCGTGAGCTGATTTCCACTCCTCTGGGCAGTGCCTGGATCTACCTATATAAACACCCAACTGAAGGGTTGACGCGTATTGCCAGCGGTGACTGGTTGAAGCGTGATGAAGAGGCTTGAGATCGAGTAACCATCAAGTCATGGTCGACATAAATAAAAACACCGCGTAATGCGGTGTTTTTGATCGTGCTATTTTTTGAGCACGTCATGCTTTTGCTGGCGTATGGAGCGGCGCTTATTTGTTTTTTGCGCGCTCGAAGGAAGCAACGATTTCGGCTTTCGCCGCGGCAGCGTTATCCCAACCGTCAACTTTCACCCACTTGCCTTTTTCCAGATCTTTGTAATGTTCAAAGAAGTGGCCGATCTGTGCACGCAGCAGCTCAGGCAGGTCGTTAACGTCTTTAATGTGATCGTATTCTTTGGTCAGCTTGCTGTGCGGAACGGCAACCAGCTTGGCATCTTCACCTGCTTCGTCACTCATTTTCAACACGCCAACAGGACGGCAACGGATCACGGAGCCAGGCTGCAACGGGTATGGGGTCGGAACCAACACGTCAACCGGGTCGCCATCCAGAGACAGCGTGTGGTTGATGTAACCATAGTTGCATGGGTAGAACATGGCGGTAGACATGAAACGGTCTACAAACAGCGCGCCAGTATCTTTATCAATTTCATATTTGATCGGATCGGCATTCGCGGGGATCTCAATCACTACATAGATATCTTCTGGCAGATCTTTACCTGCCGGAACATCGTTCAGACTCATGTCAGTTTCCTTCTCTTAAAACCTGAAATAGCGTGGCCGTCATTATAGCCAAAAAGCGTTTAATGTCGCCGATTTTTAGCGTGCCGGGACGGGATGTACTGGCGCGAGCGGTTTAAGTAACAATACTTTCGTTACTAAAGTTTCTTTAAAGAAAGCGAACGTGCTACCGATAGGAATATGATCTAGATCACGTTATGTGGAGCTTTTCTCCGCATTTATTTATCATTTGTAATGTCAGGGAAATGGAAATGTTAAAAAACATCACAATCAAGACGAGCTTGATTGCTTTGTTGAGCATGATGGTGCTGCTCTTATTACTGGTATGCGGAATTGGCATCACTTCCATCAATCAGGGGATCACGTCACTCACGACTATCGACAAGATTCAGGGAAAAGAAGTGACGGCGCTGGCAGGGAGCTACACGGCCTCTCTGCGTGCCAGAACGGGGGCAGCATTGGCCGCTCGTCAGATGGAAAACGGACTGACCGATCTCGCGAATGCGTCAGTGGCGCGAGCAGAAGCCTACACGGCACTTTCCCACCAAGAAATGGTGCGTTTTCTTTCCTATGGCACCGTAACGCAACGCGGTGCCAAAATGGCGGCAGAGGTTAAAAGCAACTACGAGCAATACATGAATCTTGGCGTTCAGCCGATGGTCGATGCGCTGAAACGCGGCGATGTGAATGCCTATTACGTACTGTTGCAGGACGTGCTACCACCGCTTAGCGTTGAGATGGATAAGGTTGCGAACGAATTCCGCGACTTCGGCCTTGAAGTGGGGGAAAACATGCTTACAGAAGCAGAGCGCTTTGCGTTCGAGCGCCTGACGATCATCGGTATTGCCTGTCTATTCGTTCTACTGCTGGTGGTGGCTGCCTGGGTTGCCCTGAAACGTTCTATTTTGTCTCCGCTTGAAGAAACGGTCGAGCAGTTGGAGTTTATTGCCCGTGGCGATTTGACCCAGCCTATTGCCGATGGTGGCAATAATGAGATTGGTCGCCTGGTTCAGGCGATGAAGGCAATGCAGCATTCGTTAGCCACCGCTGTAGGCCGTGTCCGCGATGCGGGTATGCAGATCGATGTCGGTACGCGCGAGCTATCTTCCGGCAATACCCATCTGGCCGCCCGCACAGAAGAGTCCGCATCGTCATTGGAAGAAACTGCCGCCAGTATGGAGCAGTTGACCGCCACGGTGACGCTCAACGCCGAGAGTGCGGAACAAGCGCATACGCTGGCACAAAATGTGTCAGACATTGCGAATAAAGGCAGCGATATGGTGGGGAACATGATTGAGAAAATGCAGATGATCTCCAGCAGCTCCGCACGTATTGGTGATATTTTGGCGGTGATTGATAGTATCGCGTTTCAGACCAATATTCTGGCGCTGAATGCGGCCGTTGAAGCCGCGCGGGCGGGTGAGCAGGGGCGGGGGTTTGCTGTGGTTGCGGGGGAAGTCCGTAATCTGGCGCAGCGCAGTGCGCAATCGGCGAAAGAGATCAAAACATTGGTGGAAGAATCCCAGTGCCGCGTCAGTGAAGGCACCGTGATGGCAAAAATGGCGGGCGAAACGATGGATGACGTCTCTGACGCTGTCGCGCGCGTGACGTCCCTGATGCGTGAGATCTCAACGGCAACGCGTGAGCAGAGCAATGGGATTGGGCAGGTGAATCTGGCGGTATCGCAGATGGATGAGGTCGCGCAGCAAAATGCGTCTCTGGTTGAAGAATCCGCGGCCGCCACGCGCTCATTAGAGGATCAGGCGCGTTTGCTGGCAGAGAGCATGGCGCAGTTTAAAGTGCAGTCGCAGGCATTTGCCGCCATCGGCCGATTCTAATACCCCCGTCATACTTCAAGCTGCATGTGCGTTGGCGATACTCGGCTCATTTCTGAGCCTCACCCTAAAGGGCCGCCTGCCTGCAACTCGAATTATTTAGGGGATATCCCTCATAAAAAAATTCCCGTGAAAACGGGAATTTTTTTACCTTACTTTTCACTCTTCGGGTGGCGTATTCTCGTCTTCCGGTTGCTTCTTCTTGCGCAACTTATCCCAGATTTTACTTTCCTGTCCGCGCCATAGGCGTTGGATATTGTCGTGGTGACGCATCAATATCAGGCAAGAGAGCATTGCGACGGGGAAAGTAAACTGGGGTTTGAACCACCAGACATAAAATGGTGCGATGAGCGCACTGACGATGGCACCGAGCGAGGAATAGCCGCTCAACAGTACGGTCAGTAGCCAGGTGCCGGTCATCAGGCCTGTCAAATCCCAACCGATAGGGGCAATGGCACCAAAAGCCGTTGCCACGCCTTTACCCCCACGAAAGTGGAAAAAGACGGGATAGATATGGCCGAGGCAGGCGGCGATGGCGGTTAACCCAAGGTACAGCGGAGCAACGCCGAGTGCGTAAGCCGCCCAGACGGGCAACATGCCTTTCAGAACGTCAAAAACCAACACGGTTGCTGCGGCCGCTTTACCGCCAATACGCAATACGTTAGTGGCCCCGGGATTGCCAGAACCATGTTGACGCGGGTCGGGCAGCCCAGCAATTCTGCAAAACAAAATCGCACTGGAAACAGAGCCACACAGATACGCGATTAACATCATACCAAGCGCGGTAACACTCATAACGCCATTCCGTTTAATAAGGGTCGTTTTACTCTTCTCATCTGTGGATAATACGCACATTCCGTCGGAAGTGGTATCCGACAGCGACAAAAACAGAGAACGGCGTGATGGATATCGTATTTATTGAAGAACTTACTGTAATCACTACCATTGGTGTTTACGATTGGGAACAGACTATCCAGCAGAAGCTGGTGTTCGATATCGAAATGGGCTGGGATAACCGTCAGGCAGCAGCCAGTGACGATGTTAATGACTGCCTTAGCTATGCCGATGTCAGCGATGCGGTGATTGGCCATGTGGCGAACCAGCGTTTTGCTCTGGTGGAACGTGTTGCTGAAGAAGTCGCACACATGCTGATGCAGCGCTTCTCGATCCCCTGGCTGCGCATCAAGCTCAGCAAGCCAGGCGCGGTGGCGCAGGCACGTCAGGTTGGTGTCATTATCGAACGCGGTACGCGATAAATCTGATTTAACCGAATAAATACTGATTTACGTGCAACTAAATCGTAACCCAAATAGTCTATAAGCCACTTGTAGCGGCTCGCGAAAGTACGCGGCCGCTTTTTTATGGGCTGCATTTTTGTTTTTATTAGAGGCAAGGATTTTTAGATGACTGACCTGCATTCGCTGCTAATCGCATTTATTCTTGGCGTGGTCGAAGGGCTGACCGAGTTTTTGCCCGTATCGTCTACGGGGCATATGATTATTGTTGGTCACTGGCTAGGGTTTGTTGATGAAAAAGCCAAGACGTTTGAAGTGATCATCCAGCTTGGCTCGATTCTGGCTGTTGTCGTCGTGTTCTGGCGTCGTCTCTTTGGCCTGATTGGGATCCACTTCGGCAAGGTGCCACATGAGGGGCATACGGCTGGCCGACTGAAGCTGACGCACATCTTGCTGGCCATGATCCCCGCAGTGGTGCTTGGGCTGATTTTCCACGACGTGATCAAATCGTTATTTTATCCACAAAACGTGATGTATGCGCTGGTGATCGGTGGCTTCCTGCTGTTAGCGGCTGAATGGCTCAAGCCTAAAAAACCACGTGCCGTCGGGCTGGATGACATTACGCATCGTCAGGCGTTTATGATTGGCTGTTTTCAATGCCTGGCGCTGTGGCCCGGTTTTTCACGCTCGGGGGCAACGATTTCTGGTGGGATGCTGATGGGTGTAAGCCGTTATGCGGCTTCTGAGTTCTCTTTTATTCTGGCGGTTCCCATGATGATGGGGGCGACCGTTCTGGATCTGTATAAAAGCTGGCACTTCCTGTCGTTGGCTGACGTGCCGATGTTTGCCGTGGGCTTCGTGACGGCGTTTGTCGTGGCGCTGATTGCGATTAAAACTTTCCTGAAAATCATCAAACGCATCTCGTTTGTCCCCTTCGCGATTTACCGTTTTATCGTCGCGGGCGTGGTTTACATGGTCTTTATGTAAGTCTGAGAGAGTTAGATAGAGGAGAGGCCGCGCTAATGCGTGGCCTCTTTGTTTTAGGATGTTGCCGATACATCAGGCTGTTGTGCTTTCCACTCTGCTAGAGCGTGAATACGGCGGCGAGCCAGTTCATTGCGCACGCCAATTCCCTTAAAACCATCGGCGACGACGCTTGCACTGCTGACCAAGGCGGCGACGCGGAAGGCTTCACGCAGGTAATCGCCTTGTGGATAAGGGTTCTCTTCAAAACCGGCCCGCCCTCTGGCATCGGCCTCGCTAGTCAGTGCTAACTGCTCCAGACGCTGCGGCTTGCGCCAGACGTCAATTGCATCAAATAACTTCAGCAGGGTTTTGGGTTGCAGTACCTGCACGGTATGAACCAGGTCATGGTATTCCGCAACCAGCTTCGCCAGATCGCGAATGGGGTTAGGCACACGCAGGCGCTGGCACAGGGCTTCAACCAGTTTGACACCCGCAGGGCCGTGCCCATGATGCCGTGGCCACAGTTCAGGCGGCGTTAGCCCTTTTCCCACATCGTGACACAGTGTGGCAAAACGCACGTCAATTTCTGGGCTGAGGCGCGCGGCCATTGCTACTGTCATCATGGTATGAATGCCAGTATCGATTTCCGGGTGCCATTTGGCAGGAGCGGGTACGCCATAAAGATTATCGACTTCAGGGAACAGCACGGCTAGCGCGCCGCAGTCACGCAGTACCTGAAAATAGACATCTGGCGACGACGTACAGAGTGCTTTTTCCGTCTCTTTCCAGACGCGTTCTGGCGTCAGGTAAGCCAGTTCGCCCTCATGCACCATTTTTTGCATCAGCGCCATGGTTTCTTCTGCAATCTGGAAGCCGAGATGGGCAAAACGTGCGGCAAAACGGGCGACACGCAGGACGCGTAACGGATCTTCGCCAAACGCGTCAGAGACATGGCGCAGTACGCGGTTTTCGAGATCGCGACGACCGTGATAAGGATCGATCAGCTCGCCTTGCTCTGTACGGGCAATGGCATTGATGGTCAAATCGCGGCGGAGTAAATCCTGCTCTAACGTGACATCCGGTGCGGCATGACAGACAAATCCAGTATAGCCTTTGCCGGATTTGCGCTCGGTTCGTGCGAGGGCATATTCATCGTGGCTAACGGGATGTAAGAAAACGGGAAAATCCTTTCCAACCTGCTGGTAACCCTGCGCAAGCAGATGTTCCGGCGTAGCGCCGACCACCACCCAATCTTTTTCGGTGACGGGTAAACTCAGCAGGCTGTCCCGAACAGCGCCGCCGACAAGGTAAATCTTCAACGTCGGGCTCCTGAATCAATAACTAATGTTTCACAACATACTACCATCTTTATGCTGTCGCGTTGGCCACAGAAAAAAATGCCTGCAAGAAGCAGGCACGTATTCCAATCAGTTCATCCAACGGTCATTTTTCTTTTTGCGAGGGATGATGTGCGGCAGCAACAGGCCTAGCAGCAAGCCGATACCCGCAACACCGCCGCCATACATAAACCACTGTAGAATGATGGTGCGCTGCTTATCATCAAGCTGGACATTCGCCGCACTGACTTTTTTCTGTGCGACGATAAGCTGATTTTTCAGATCCTGATTTTCCTGACGTAATCCATTGATAATATTATCGCTGGCCGCCACTTTTTGCTGCATGTCAGCGGTGCGCTGGTTCCAAGTCTGATCGATATTATTCAGCTTGTCAGTCAGGTCTTTTACCTGTTTTTCCAGTTCCGGCACCCGTGTGCGCAGGCTTGGCGTATTGCTAAGCTGGTCGAGAGGGATCCAGGTGGTACGGTTTTTATCATCACGGATCTGTGCATAACCCGCGCTTTCATTGACGCTGAGTAGCGTGACCTCAGTGCCAGCATTCACTGTACCGACGATACGATATTGATTGCCCGGCCCGCTGTGGACATACGTTAATAACTCATCGGAAATGTAGCGTTTTTCTTCCGCCTGTGCGGTCCAACTCAGGGTGAGAGAAAACAAAGTGAAACAGAGTAAGCCTAATTTCTGCATAAGATCATCATGTTGCGTTAATGGTGGTCTGATAGTAGAGGCTTAAGTCTGACGAGGCAATGTATAAACCGAAATGAGAACAGTCTTACTCTTGGCTGGCATGAGCCTTAGAAGACAATGCACTTTGTTTTTCAATAGAGGGAAGTCGTGTAGCTGATGGCAAGTTTGCATAAGAAATGCGCGCTTGTTCGCAGGTGAAAAAGAGTGTGTGTGGTAAGGGTAGTAAGGTGAAGTAAAATGTTATTTACTGACATAATAATGAACGCGATCTTGGTGTTGTGAATGCTATGAGTGAAGAAATTGAGCTGAAGTTTATTGTTCATCCTGACAGCGTTGAATCGCTGCTGACGCAATTGGCTGAATGGGAGAGTGATTACAGCCAGTATGAGCATATGCGTGCTCAGCGTCTGAGCAATGTCTACTATGAAACTGCAGATAACTATCTGCGTCGTAATGGCATTGGCCTGCGTATTCGCGGCGAGAATGAACACTACGAAATGACGGCGAAAACGGCGGGTAAGGTGATTGGTGGGTTGCACCAACACCCTGAGTATAACATTGCGCTGGAGAAAGCCGAGTTGGATCTCAGCCTGTTTCCTGCGGAAGTCTGGCCGGAAGATTGCGATATTGAGGCGCTGCAACCTTCACTTACTCCACTGTTTAGTACGGATTTTACGCGTGAGAAGTGGGTATTTACTTACTACCAAAGCGTGATTGAGGTTGCATTAGACCGCGGCGAAATCCGTGCCGGCGATCTGACTGAGCCGCTGTGCGAACTGGAGATGGAACTTAAGTTAGGGCAAACCACACATCTGTTGGCCTTGGCAAAAGAAATCGCGGAGTTTGGTGGTATGCGGCAGGGCAGCCTCAGTAAGGCGGCACGCGGATACCATCTGGCTAAAGGTAATCCTGTGCGCGAATGTCTTCCGCTCAATACATTGGTCGTGGATGCAAAAACCAACATCGATCAGGCCATCCGCGCGGCGCTAGAATTGGCGTTGGCTCACTGGCAATACCATGAAGAACTGTGGGTAAGAGGAGATACCTCTGCTCGTGACGCTATGCCACAGGCCAGCGCGCTGATGCGCGAAATGCTGGTACTGGTGGGGGGTGTGGTGTTACGTAAGGTCACCACGCTTTTCCGCTCTGCACTCGCCACGCTGGAAAACCGGCTACAAGGCCCCGGTGGAGCGGAAATCTGTTATAGCGCCGACTACCTGCAAAGTAAGTTAGTACTGACTTCGTGGCTAGTCGAATCAGGCTGGCGCGACTATATGGATAATAAAGATCGCATTAAGCTTCAGGGATCGTTCAAACGCTTTGCCGACATTATGCTAAGCCGTAGCACGGCAGAGCTGAAAAGCGCCTTTTCCTCTACTTTGACGGAGGCGCAGTACGAGCAACAAATCCCTCGTCTTCAACGTAATCTCTGTGCATTTCTCCTCTTATCTGGTGCTTATCCGGCAGAGCAAGTAGAAGCCTACGTTGAGCACTGGCGGGCGTTACTACAGGAGGTTGAGCGGCTTGCTGCCGGGCAGGCTCCTTCTGTCTATCTGGAAGCCCAGCGTAAAGCCGTGCTGACTTTGTCTCCGTTCTGGTTACATAGCGGCGGACAGTAACCGTTAACTGCCGCTTGTCAGTGAGGATAGGCGGCGCATCAAGGGAACCCCCATGTCGATACTTCCTTTGCCTGCTTTACCTGCGCTTCTGACGGAACAATCTCAGCGTGCGCTATCGCGTTTGCGGGAAGCTGCGCCTGATGAACCGATAACGGACAGCGATACCGCTGTTTTGGCATTGAGCGATTTTGTCAGCGATGCGCTTGCGCTGCATCCTGACTGGTGGCAAGGGATTCATCAGCAACCGCCGCAGCCCGAAGAGTGGCAGCACTACGCCGACTGGCTGCGTGACGCTCTGTCCGACGTTAACGATGAAAATGCGTTGATGGCGGCATTGCGTCGGTTTCGCCGCCATATTCTGACGCGAATAGCGTGGTCACAGGCGCTGCAAACCAGCACCACCGAACACACGCTGCGTCAGTTGAGTGAACTGGCCGAAGTAGTGATTGTGGCGGCCAGAAGCTGGCTATATCAAGCCTGTTGTCGCGAGTGGGGGACGCCTTGCAATGCGCAGGGCGTGGCTCAGCCTCTGCTGATTCTTGGCATGGGAAAATTGGGTGGAGGAGAGCTCAACTTCTCTTCGGATATCGATCTGATCTTCGTCTATCCCGAAAATGGTCATACACAAGGCGG
The DNA here is from genome assembly GCF_001742145.1 of Pectobacterium parmentieri. Classification (NCBI taxonomy): domain Bacteria; kingdom Pseudomonadati; phylum Pseudomonadota; class Gammaproteobacteria; order Enterobacterales; family Pectobacteriaceae; genus Pectobacterium; species Pectobacterium parmentieri. The sequence goes on from NZ_CP015749.1 coordinate 184,597, forward strand.
ACGGCGTGAACTGGATAATGCGCAGTTCTTCACGCGTCTGGGTCAGCGGCTCATCAAGGTGTTGGATCAACCGACTGTCGATGGCTTTGTTTACCGTGTGGATATGCGGCTACGTCCCTTTGGCGACAGCGGGCCGCTGGTACTCAGCTTTGCAGCAATGGAAGATTATTATCAGGAGCAGGGCCGAGACTGGGAACGTTATGCGATGGTCAAAGCGCGCCTGATGGGCGGAATGGATGATGCTTACAGCCAGGAACTGCGTAGTACGCTGAAACCCTTCGTTTTCCGTCGCTATATTGATTTCAGCGTGATCCAATCGCTGCGCAATATGAAGGGCATGATTGCCCGTGAAGTACGTCGTCGGGATCTGCGCAACAACATCAAGCTGGGGGCGGGGGGAATTCGTGAGATCGAATTTATCACGCAGGTTTTCCAACTGATTCGCGGTGGACGTGAACCGGGGTTACAGGGACGATCGTTGCTACCTACGCTCCAGCATGTAGGGACTCTGGGGTTATTAACTCCGCAGCAGGTGCTAGATCTCAGTAGTTCTTACCTGTTTCTGCGTCGTCTGGAGAACCTGTTGCAGGCGATTGCCGATGAGCAGACGCAGACGCTGCCGAGCGATGAACTCAATCAGCAACGGCTGGCATGGGGAATGGGTTTCGACAATTGGGACGCACTGCAATCGATGCTGTCACAGCATATGCAGGCGGTGCGGAACGTATTTGATGAGCTGATTGGCGACGATGCGCCAGACAATAACGATATCCCCGAACATAGTAGTTACAGCAGCCTATGGCAGGACACGCTGGATGACGGTGAACTGGCCCCGCTAACGCCGCATCTTACGGAAACCGTGCGTGAGAAGCTGATGCGGACGATTGTGGAATTTCGTCACGATGTGGCGAAGCGCACAATAGGGCCACGCGGGCGGGATGTGCTGGATCAACTCATGCCGTGTTTACTAGCGGAAGTGTGCGCTCGTCAGGAGGCGGATACGGTGCTGTCTCGTTTGACCCCGTTACTGTTGGGCATCGTCACGCGTACCACCTATCTTGAGCTGTTGTTGGAGTCTCGTGCTGCTCTGGCTCAGTTGATTCGCCTGTGTGCAGCTTCGCCGATGGTTGCCAGCCAACTTGCGCGTTATCCCCTCCTGTTAGATGAATTGCTTGATGCCTCAACGCTGTATCAGCCGACAGCACCGGGTGCGTACTCTGATGAACTGCGTCAGTATTTGATGCGTGTCCCTGAGGACGATGAAGAACAACAACTGGAGGCCGTTCGCCAGTTTAAACAGTCGCAGCAGTTGCGCATCGCCGCAGGGGACATCGGCGGTGTCCTACCGGTGATGAAGGTGAGCGATCACTTAACGTATCTGGCGGAAGCGATTATCGCGGCGGTGGTTCAGCAGGCATGGGGACAGATGGTGGCGCGCTACGGCCAGCCATCCCATTTGCAACACCGCGAAGGGCGTGGGTTCGCCGTCATTGCCTATGGCAAGCTTGGTGGTTGGGAGTTGGGCTATAGCTCCGATCTCGATCTGGTATTCCTACTGGATTGCCCGTCGGACGTGATGACGGAGGGGGAACGCAGTATTGATGGTCGCCAGTTTTACCTTCGCCTCGCACAGCGTGTAATGCACCTGTTTAGTACTCGGACGTCATCAGGTATTTTGTATGAAGTAGATGCCCGACTGCGACCATCGGGTGCGGCAGGTATGTTGGTGAGCACGGTGGAAGCGTTTGATGATTATCAGCGCAATGAGGCGTGGACGTGGGAACACCAGGCGCTGGTGCGCGCGCGTATGGTGTACGGCGAAAGCGGCGTGCAGCAGACCTTTGAGTCTATTCGCCGCCGCATTCTCTGTGCAGAGCGTGACGCGGACACTCTGCGCACCGAAGTGCGCGAAATGCGCGAAAAAATGCGTCAGCATCTGGCGAACAAAGATAAAACGCTTTTTGACATCAAAACGGATGCGGGCGGTATTACAGATATCGAATTTATCGCTCAGTATTTGGTGCTGCGCTACGCCGCACAGGAGCCGCGTTTGACCCGTTGGTCAGACAATGTACGAATTCTGGAACTGATGGCGCAGTATGGCGTGATGGAAGAGAGCGAAGCCAATGCGCTCAAGCTGGCCTATGTCACGATGCGCAATGAGCTGCACCATCTGGCTTTGCAGGAACTGTCTGGTCGTGTCAGCCAGGAGCGGTTTGTTGCGGAGCGGGAGCAGGTGCTGGTGAGTTGGAATAAATGGCTGGTGGGAGCGTAAGTTCCTCCACCCGTCATACTTCAAGCTGCATGTGCGTTGGCTTTGTTACTCGGCCAACTTATGGCCTTGCCCTAAAGGGTCAACGCAGGGCGTTGTTCAAAACGCTAACGTTTTGTCCTGCAACTCGAATTATTTAGGGTATCTCTATATGGCACAAAATGTGCCGTGCGGTTTAGAGCCGCGCAGCAGTGGCGTGTATGATACGTGCCTATGATATTATTACGCGCATTATGCGAAATAAGCCTGGAGTAGAGGATGAAAGTGACGCTGCCTGATTTCCGTCAAGCGAGTGTGTTAGTGGTGGGTGATGTCATGCTGGACCGTTACTGGTATGGCCCGACCAGCCGAATTTCACCAGAGGCACCGGTGCCTGTGGTCAAAGTTGATACGATCGAAGAGCGCCCGGGTGGGGCGGCGAACGTTGCAATGAACATCGCGGCGTTGGGAGCTGGTTCGCGTCTGGTAGGGTTAACGGGAATTGACGATGCTGCACGCGCGCTGAATGCCAAACTGGGTGAAGTGAATGTGAAGTGTGACTTTGTTCCTGTTCCTACGCATCCAACGATCACCAAGCTTCGCGTACTGTCTCGTAATCAGCAGTTGATCCGGTTGGATTTCGAAGAGGGCTTTGAGGGGATCGATCCTCAACCTATTATCGAGCGTATTCAACAGGCTCTGCCAAACATTGGCGTGTTGGTGCTGTCTGACTATGCGAAAGGCGTATTAGCGCATGTGCAAACCATGATTCAGACGGCAAAATCGGCTGGCGTTCCGGTACTGATCGACCCGAAAGGCACCGATTTTTCCCGTTACCGTGGTGCGACGCTGCTAACGCCGAACCTGTCTGAGTTTGAAGCCGTCGCTGGGCGCAGTAAAACGGAAGAAGAGCTGGTCGAACGCGGTATGAAGGTGGTGGCAGATTACGATCTGTCCGCATTGCTGATCACCCGTTCCGAGCAAGGGATGACGCTGCTACAGCCGGGGAAAGCACCGCTGCATTTGCCGACGCAGGCGCAGGAAGTGTATGACGTGACTGGTGCTGGCGATACCGTCATTGGTGTTCTGGCTGCTGCGCTGGCGGCGGGTAATCCGCTGGAAGAAGCCTGTTTCCTGGCGAATGCCGCCGCAGGCGTTGTCGTTGGCAAGCTGGGAACGTCCACGGTTACGCCGATTGAGTTGGAGAATGCTATCCGCGGTCGTGCCGAAACCGGATTTGGCGTGATGACTGAAGAACAGTTGAAACATGCCGTTGAGCTGGCGCGTCAGCGTGGCGAAAAGATTGTGATGACTAACGGCTGTTTCGATATTCTGCATGCTGGACATGTGTCTTATCTGGCAAACGCCCGCAAGCTTGGCGATCGGTTAATCGTTGCGGTAAACAGCGATGCATCCACCAAACGCTTGAAGGGACCAACTCGGCCCGTCAACCCGCTGCCGCAGCGGATGATCGTGCTAGGAGCGTTGGAAGCTATCGATTGGGTCGTGCCGTTTGAAGAAGATACACCACAGCGCCTGATTGCTAGCATCCTGCCGGATATTCTGGTGAAAGGCGGAGACTACCAGCCACATGAAATCGCCGGGAGTGAAGAGGTCTGGGCCAACGGCGGTGAAGTGAAGGTCCTGAATTTTGAGGATGGTTGCTCCACGACAAATATCATCAACACGATTAAAGCCAGTACGTCTAAATCTTAAATGACATAAAACTGACGGCGCTCGAATTATGTGAGGCCGCTTAGTCCGCAAGCTAATGATTCTCGCTCTAGCCTATTATGGGCGAGAATTATATAAATCATGACGCCGACAGGGCGACACGTCAGATAAAACAGGTATGAAACCAGTGAAGAAAGAACCAGCCGAAGTGAATACGGTCGCACTGCGGGTAGCGGAGTTGCGCCGGGTCTTACGCCATCACGAATACAAATATCACGTTGAAGATGCGCCTGAAATTCCTGATAGCGAATATGACAAACTCATGCAGGAACTGAAAGCGTTAGAGGCCGATCACCCAGAGCTGGTGACGAGTGATTCTCCTACGCAGCGCGTCGGCGCGGCACCGCTAGCGGCATTTGAGCAGGTCCGTCATGAAGTGCCGATGTTATCGTTGGATAACGTATTTGATGAAGAGAGCTATCTGGCCTTCAGCAAGCGAATTGGTGACAGGCTGAAGAACGGTGACGACCTGACATTCTGCTGCGAACTGAAACTGGATGGTTTGGCTGTCAGCCTGTTATATGAATATGGCGTTCTGGTACAGGCCGCCACGCGTGGGGATGGAACGACTGGGGAAAACATCACCAGCAACATCCGTACCGTTGGAGCGATCCCATTGCGCCTTGAGGGTGAGAATATTCCGCGCCGTGTTGAAGTACGCGGTGAAGTGTTTATGAAGCATGGCGGTTTTGAAAAGTTGAATGAAGAGGCTCGCCGCACAGGAAGCAAAGTCTTTGCTAACCCGCGTAACGCTGCCGCGGGATCGCTGCGCCAACTCGACCCACGCATCACGGCTAAACGCCCACTGACCTTCTTCTGCTATGGCGTCGGCCTGCTGGAAGGCGGTGAACTGCCCGCTAGTCACTGGGAGCGCCTGATGCAGTTCAAGGCATGGGGATTGCCAGTGAGTGACAGAATCAAGCTCTGTACCGGCCCGGCCGAGGTGCTCGATTTTTATCGTCAGGTTGAACAGACCCGCAGTGAGTTAGGTTTCGATATTGACGGTGTCGTCGTTAAAGTTGACTCGTTGGCGTTGCAGGAACGATTAGGGTTTGTTGCTCGTGCGCCGCGCTGGGCGGTGGCCTTTAAATTCCCCGCGCAGGAACAGCTAACCTGGGTGCGCGATGTCGAATTTCAGGTGGGACGGACGGGGGCGATTACGCCCGTTGCGCGTCTGGAGCCGGTTGCTGTGGCTGGCGTGATTGTCAGCAACGCCACATTGCATAATGCCGATGAAATTGAGCGGCTAGGTTTGCAGATTGGCGATCGTGTCATTGTGCGTCGAGCGGGGGATGTGATCCCGCAGATCGTCGGTATTGTTGAATCTGAGCGGCCAGAAACCGTGCAACCGATCGTCTTCCCCGTTGCTTGCCCGGTGTGTGGATCTGACGTTGAGCGTGTGGAAGGGGAAGCCGTCACGCGTTGTACCGGTGGTTTGATCTGTGGTGCCCAGCGTAAAGAGGCACTGAAGCATTTTGTTTCCCGCCGCGCGCTAGATGTTGAGGGTATGGGCGATAAGATCATCGATCAACTGGTGGAAAAAGAGTACGTCAAAACGCCTGCCGATCTGTTTCGTCTAAGCGCCGGGAGCATGACGGGGCTGGATCGCATGGGGCCGAAGTCCGCGATGAACGTGGTCAACGCACTGGAAAAGGCAAAAAGCACCACGCTGGCGCGTTTTTTGTACGCGTTGGGGATCCGTGACGTTGGAGAATCGACTGCCGCCAATCTGGCTGCCCATTTTGGTTCGCTGGAGGCGCTTTTTGCGGCAGATGAAGACGCGCTGCTGGCGGTGCCGGATGTTGGTAAAATCGTTGCCGCGCATGTGCGCCATTTTCTTGAAGAAGAGCACAACCAAACTGTGATCCGCGAGCTGACCGATCCTGCCGGCATCAACATCCACTGGCCTGAGGTTCAGGTCGTCAATGCCGAAGAGATCGACAGCCCGTTTGCGGGAAAAACGGTGGTATTGACCGGATCGCTGAGTATTTTGTCCCGCGATGAAGCGAAAGATCGGCTAACGGCGTTAGGGGCAAAAGTCAGTGGTAGCGTCTCGAAGAAAACCGACATGGTGATTGCCGGTGAAGCCGCTGGCTCTAAATTGGCGAAGGCGCAAGAGTTGGGGATTGCGGTGATCGATGAGGCGGAAATGATCCGATTATTAGGGGCGTAAACGGATGGAAAAAGAAGACCTGATAGACATTGCCACGATGCAGATGCCCTTTGGCAAATACAAAGGGCGTGTGCTGATTGATTTACCGGAAGAGTACCTGCTGTGGTTCTCCCGCAAGGATGAGTTTCCTCGTGGTCGCTTGGGAGAATTGATGCAAATTACGCTGGCAATCAAGATAGAGGGTCTGCAAGGGTTGGTCACGCCGCTAAAGCGAACTCGTTCCTGACTATTCTTCTCCTGCGTAACCATGATGAAAAAGGTCGTTTCAATGAAGTAAAACGGGTCGCTTAAGCTTCATTTTAGGAGAAACTCGGAGATGAGGTCCTGCTGGGATACCTCGCCTCGTGTACCTCGGTTCTTAAACGATTGCCATGAGTATTCAACGACGCGACCTTTTACGTTTACTGATTACTTTGTCCCTGACGCAGACTATACGTAGATATTAATCTTGTTGTCTGCTGTCGGGTTGTTAACGCCTTCTTGTTTAGCACTTTGCGTTGAAGAAGAGGAATCAGACTGTTGCTCTGATTTTTCACTCTGCAAGCGGGCTATTTGCGCCTGTAACGCTTGGATCTGCGCCTGAATTGCCTGTTGCTGCTGTTCGATCAGCTTACGCTCTTCATCACTTGCTGCACTAGAAGCCGATTTGGTCAGCTTACTTGCCTGTTTGGTGAGTGTCTGAATCTGCTTGTTTAGCTGCGCAATCTGCTGTTCTGACGTGCTGCTGCTTTTACTGCTGCTTGCCGTTGTGGTTGATACACCAATACTGCTGATGGTATTTGACATTTTCCCTCCTGAAAATATGCCGATATACCCAAATTATTTTGGGTACAGGTCTTTATATCGGCAATTTAAACACGTTCTTGCAGATGACATTGTTGGTAATGAAACATGAAAGGCTCACTTTTTTAGCAGTCAATGTAACTAAATGTGTTTTTCAGGAAATGGGAGAAAAGAAAGGCGCTGGCAAGCATGTTTCCTGACTCCCTTGCCAGCAATAATGACGAAATAACGTCAGTTAACTACCGTACACGTTAATTGCGCTATTCAGTCGCTTAGCCTGAAGGTTTAGTCCTTCGGCGGCATCGGTTGATTGCGTAACCATATCGGTATTACCCTGCGTCATTTGTTCTATCTGGGCAATCGAGGTATTGATCAGGCCTAATGCAGAAGTCTGCTCATGCGTCGCATTGCTGATTTCTTTGATCATGGTGGAGACCAGGAAGACTTCATCAACGATGTCGCTGATATGTTTACCTGCGGTTTCTACCATTGTGCTGCCCTGTTTCACACTTTCAACGTTGGCATCGATCAGGGTTTTAATTTCTTTGGCCGCAGAAGCGGAGTGCTGTGCCAGATTGCGGACCTCAGCGGCTACCACGGCAAACCCTCGCCCTTGTACGCCAGCACGAGCGGCTTCAACGGCGGCATTCAGCGCGAGGATGTTGGTTTGGAAAGCAATACTGTCTATTACACCAATGATATCAACGATTTTATCGCTGGCGTTGGAAATGGAATCCATCATGCCGATGGTTTCCTTCATGATATTGCCACCTTTAAGCGCGGTGCCGCTGGCGGCTTCTGCCATTGTTGTCGCTTGTGCCGCGGTTTCTGCACTTTGCTGCACGGCAACGGTAATTTCCTCAATAGCGGCAGCGGTTTGTTGCAGATTTGCTGACGTTTCTTCTGTACGACTATTCAGGTCGATATTGTTTTCCGCCAATTTACGGCTGACATTCGTGATGCCGTTAACCTGCATACTGACGTCATCGACAAGCGAATGCAGGTTCAGGCCAAACTGGTTAACTGAACGTAGCAGTAAGCCAATTTCGTCTACCCGATTAAGGTGGATATGTTTTACTTTACGGCCTGATACCACATGCTGCGCTTGTTTGAGTATCATCTTGATTGGCTGTGCAATTTGCTGCTGTAGGAACTGATCCATGATGACGATGAGTAACAGCGTCAGCCCCAACAGCCACAGTGGATTCATGCCGCTGAAAGCAAGCAATGCGGGAATAAGCCCTACCGCCAATACCGCGATACGTAAACGCCAGCGGACTGACAATTTCTGCAAAAGCGACAGCGGAGAGAAAAGCCCGGTGCGAACAACTAATCCTTTGTAGAATTTACGGTTGCCCGCCTGCTTTTTCTGCACGGCGCTGTACAACATTTCGGCCGCTTTGATTTCTTCGGCGCTGGGGGTGTTACGTACCGAGATATAGCCTGCCAGATGCTCTTGCTGGTAAACCGGCGTAACGTTGGCGCGGACCCAGTAATGATCGCCGTTATTGCGACGATTTTTGACTAACCCGGTCCAGCTATCGCCTTGTTTCAACGTAGACCACATGTCGGCATAGGCTTCAACAGGCATGTCTGGATGACGAACAATATTGTGAGGCTGGTTGATGAGCTGCTCTTCAGAAAAACCGCTAACCTTAATGAAGGCCGAGTTGGCATAGGTAATGTGGCTGTGAATATTTGTCGTGGACATCAATATGGTGTCCATGTCTAACAGATACTCCTGCTGTGTGACAGGTGTATTTAATCTCATTAGGAACCCCGGCGTATGTATCCCGCTCAGTTTCCAAGTTCATCCATACCGGCTGCTTTTCTCATCCCAACTGCCTGGCTATTCCAGAGGTTGGGATGTTACAGGGCTACCGCGTGACGATACTGTGAAATCTGTCAGGCATATTGCTGTGTAAATATTCAAGTTATTCAAATAGGTATACTGAAATTTTTTGGGTGATTTAGAACCTACCCCATTAGGGCTATTTCATTTTCCATTTTGAACCTAGGCAGTGTTCGCACAAACGCCATTGCGTTTGAACGCCCGTTGGGCCGAATTCGCATCCGTTCAACATGCGTTACATGTTGTCTGCGCGCTGTCCGTGTCCAAATTGACTGCACCAATAACGCCTACTGGAATAGGTTCTTACTCGCTTATATAAAGTAATGCTAGGCACTATTTATAATGAACGGACTATTAACCCTATATTGTGCGTGATGGAGATTTTGTAACTATATATTTGTAACTATATGTTTGTAACAAATATGTCATCAGTGTTAGCACGCTTTTTCAGCACGCATAAATTTATGATGAGGACGATTACCTGTCAATTGATTCATTTTATTGGCAATAAATAATTAGAGAAAAAACGATGAAGAATAGGTGAGTAGAACATGGAATTTTTACTGGAGATGTGTTCTATATAAGCGTCGTTTCTGATTAAGAAAAATCACTTGTTAATTTTTTTATGTTATTTTATTGCTTCAATGAAATAAAATGTTTCTGCATTGCTACTTGTTATTCTTTTTCTGCGTTTTTTCACATTCTCATTGAAGCCGAATTTATTATAGATCAAATAACGCCATCCGCAGGCCGGCGAATGCCCCCGACCTGCGGAAAAAGATAATCAGGTTACCGGTGCCGGGTTGAAAACGGCCAAGGCGTTATGAAGTCCCCATTGATCGGACCAGGTTTTTTTCTTGTTGCTTGCGATATCCAAAATAAAATGGAAAAGCTGCCAGCCGACGTCTTCAATCGTGGCCTCTCCGGTCGCAATCGTACCTGCATCAATGTCCATCAGATCGTGCCAGCGGTTTGCCAATGCGGTACGGGTCGCCATTTTGATTACGGGTACAGCCAATAGGCCATAGGGCGTACCGCGGCCGGTGGTGAAAACTTGTACGGTGATACCGGAAGCAAGTTGCTGAGTACCACACACAAAGTCGCTGGCTGGCGTTGCCGCGTAAATCAGCCCGCGTTTGGTTGGGCGTTGGCCGGGGGACAGGACTTCGACGATGGCGCTGGTGCCGGATTTTGCGATGGAGCCGAGCGCTTTTTCCACCACATTCGCGAGGCCACCTTTTTTGTTGCCCGGCGATGGGTTGGCGCTACGATCGGTCTGGCCGCTGTCGAGATAGTTATCGTACCAGGCCATTTCTTCCAGCAGACGTTTACCAACTTCTTCATTGATGGCGCGCGGTGTTAACAGATGAATGGCGTCACGCACTTCGGTTACTTCAGAAAACATGACGGTTGCGCCGCAGCGTACTAGCAGGTCGGAGGCAAAACCAACGGCTGGATTAGCGGTGACGCCAGAGAAAGCATCGCTGCCGCCACACTGCATGCCGACAACCAACTCTGATGCTGGGCAAGTCTCACGCTGACGTTTGTTCAATCGTTGCAGGTGTTTGTCGGCCATTGTCAGAATGTCATCCACCATCGATCGGAAGCCAACATGGTGTTCATCCTGCAAGCGGACAATGCTGGTGTCATCGAGGGAGATGGCTTGTACATCTGGCGTTCCTTCCAGTAGGCGTTCCGGCTGTAATTTTTCACAGCCCAGACCCACCACCAGTATTTCGCCACCAAAATTTGGGTTCAGTGCCAGATTGTGAATGGTGCGAATGGGAACCACTGCGGCAGGGGCATTGATTGCCACGCCACAGCCATAGAGATGATTGAGCGCGACTACGCCATCCACATTGGGATATTTGGGCAATAAATCTCGCTCGATAATTTTGACCACATAGTCAACCACGCCCGCGACGCAGTGTACGCTGGTGGTAATGCCTAGCAGATTCTTCGTACCTACGCTGCCATCGGCGTTACGGTAACCTTCAAAGGTATAACCTTCCAGCGGGGGCAGGGTGGGGGGAATTTTGGTCGCCAGCGGCAGGGTTTCCAGCGCAGGAGCCTGAGGCAATTCGACCAGGGATTCATCAATCCAGCTTCCTTGGGCAATATCGCGCAGTGCATACCCGATAATTTCACCATAGCGGATGATGGCACCTGACTTGATGATATCAACAAGGGCAACTTTGTGTCCCTGTGGAACATGCTCAATTAATTCCAGATTATCATTAAAACGGGTTCCGGCACGTAAGCCATTATTATTAACAACAATGGCAACATTATCAGAATCATGGACCTTAATATAAAGTGGCTGCTCTTGTGCAGCATTACTTTCTGATTTATCTGACATGATGCAAGCCTTTATTATTTGTTTATTCGACATAGTGTGGCAACTATTGCCACATCACTAACTTCATTGCTCGCTAACGAGTATACGTGAGGATCCCTTCTCGTACATTATGCAATTGACCTAAGCCAGTGCTTTTTACTTCTTATTTATCAGGCGAAAATACAATTTTTGGTGAGTTTGATCACATTCCGTCTGTGTGTGTTTTTTAGGATGGAAATGAAAATAAGGTAAATGAATGTAAAAAGAGAATAACGGCATTTTTCGTGAAACACCTCGCACTATATAGGGCAAGTGCACCAACATATTCTAACGGGCAATTTTAATGTTGTGCTTTTATCTAGTGAGCACCCAGCAGGTAAAAATTATAATGTTCCTGCGATTTGAAGATGTCAGCTAATTACTTTGAAGCTATATAGCCTGACTATTCGCAAAAAAATAAAAACGGGAATTTACTATACCCTAAATAATTTGAGTTTCAGGTAGGCGGCAAGAGAAAGAGTCCCGATGAACTTACTCAGGTAAATGATTCGGGTGAGTGAACGCAGCCAACGCACATGTAACTTGAAGTATGACGGGGATATCCACTGATCTTCATTCTGATAACCCTACACCGTTATCTGTTATTTGGAATGAATGAGCGAACCGCGATTGAAGCAGGAGTTCATCATGAATACAGTAAGCTCAGCAGCTGGCGCGATACAAAAGAGAACAAACGCCCGCTACTGGATTGTCGTGATGTTGTTTATTGTCACGTCATTTAACTACGGCGACCGCGCCACATTGTCCATTGCTGGCTCTGCTATGTCCAAAGAGATTGGATTGGACGCGGTAGGGATGGGATTTATCTTCTCTGCGTTCTCCTGGGCATATGTTATTGGTCAAATACCTGGAGGCTGGCTGCTCGATCGCTTTGGCTCAAAGAAAGTCTATTTCTACAGTATCTTCACCTGGTCGATTTTTACCTTATTACAAGGCTTTGTCGATATTTTCAGCGGTGCGGGCATTGTCATTTCTCTGTTCCTCCTGCGCTTTATGGTCGGCTTGTGTGAATCACCTTCCTTCCCGGGAAATAGTCGAATTGTGGCTGCCTGGTTCCCCGCACAAGAGCGTGGAACGGCTGTCGCGATATTCAACTCGGCACAGTACTTTGCGACCGTGATCTTCGCTCCTATCATGGGCTGGCTGGTACACGCCGTAGGTTGGGCGCATGTGTTCTGGTTCATGGGCGGATTGGGTATCATCCTCAGCTTTGTCTGGCTTAAAGTGATCCACGATCCCAAAGATCACCCTGGCGTGAATCAGGCTGAACTGGATTATATTGAAGCGGGTGGCGCACTGATCAATATGGACGCCAAAGGGTCGAAGAAAGCGCCAGTGAAGGGTGAAAAATGGCATCAGATCAAGCAATTAATGCAGTCTCGCATGATGCTTGGTGTTTACATCGGTCAATATTGTATTAACGCACTGACCTACTTTTTCATCACCTGGTTCCCACTTTATCTGGTTCAAGCGCGCGGCATGTCGATCCTAAAAGCGGGATTTGTCGCCTCGGTTCCTGCTATCTGCGGTTTTGTGGGAGGCGTTCTGGGCGGCATCATTTCTGATTATCTGATGCGTCGGACCAATTCACTGACCTTTGCCCGTAAAACGCCTATCGTGCTGGGTATGCTGCTTTCCATGTCGATGGTGATTTGTAACTACGTTGAAACCGAGTGGGTTGTCATTGCGGTGATGTCTGCGGCCTTCTTCGGTAAAGGTATTGGTGCGCTTGGCTGGGCAGTAATGGCCGATACCGCGCCGAAAGAAATCAGTGGGTTAAGCGGCGGGCTGTTTAACATGTTTGGTAATGCGTCTGGTATCGTGACGCCGATTGCGATTGGCTACATCATCGGCATGACCGGTTCTTTCAATGGCGGTCTGGTGTATGTCGGGATCCATGCGCTGGTTGCCATCGTCAGCTACCTGTTCATCGTGCAAGATATTAAACGTATCGAATTGAAGCCATTCGTTAAGAATTAAAACCATTCGCTACTGCATTAATCTGCATCTAAGCAGTAACACAAAACGCTGTGCCGTCATACTGATGGTTCGGCGTTTTGTTCTTTATTTATGTCATGAAAAGTAGGGATTTACCTCTTCGAAATTAGGTGCCAATAGTACGTATTCCGATGTTTATCAGGCAGAAATTCGCGTTTCTCGGTTTTCGTGAAACACCTCCCATTCGCTTGTGATAATGACATATTTAATCTGCATTTCGATAGGGAATGCTGTGCTATTGCCCAATGAGTTGTGAAATAAGAAAACTTATACTTTTTACTGAGGTTGGTAAGGCGGCACGGATTATGGCACCGCTTTCCTGACCGTGTTATTTCGGTATTAAGGGAGTTATACCTGTTTTTATTCTGATCACCCTACAAGCATGGTTCATTCCAAATCAGAGTAAAAACAAGGTCGCGCTAATAAAGTAGGAAAACAACATGAAATCATCTACTGGTGCACCATCTGTTTTTTATTTCTGTATGACTGAATTATGTTCACCCGTCCCAACGTGCTCCTGCGTTTTGGCAAACATCGGAAATCTACGCGTACATTCTGTGCGCTCTATTCATGACGGGAGCCTGTAATGACAAACTTTTCAGCGACGCCTGTCATTACCGACATGAAAGTCATCCCCGTTGCGGGTTATGACAGCATGCTGCTGAATATCGGTGGCGCACACGGTGCTTACTTCACCCGTAACCTTGTGGTTTTAACCGACAGTGCTGGGCATACCGGTGTTGGTGAAGCGCCCGGTGGTGAAGTTATTTACAACACGCTGGTTGAAGCGATTCCCCGCGTGAAAGGCGAACAAATCGCTCGGATGAATCGTCTGGTTCATGACATTCATCTCGGCAACCAATCTTCTGATTTTGACTCCTTCGGCAAAGGGGCCTGGACGTTTGAGCTGCGTGTGAATGCGGTGGCGGCACTCGAAGCGGCACTGCTCGATCTGCTGGGGCAATTCATGGGTGTCCCTGTTGCCGAACTGCTGGGGCCAGGTAAGCAGCGTGATGAAGTCACTGTGCTCGGTTATCTGTTCTATATCGGCGATCGCACGAAGACGGATTTACCCTATTTATCAGGTGAGAAAGTATCCGGTGAAAAAGGCAAGCATGAGTGGTACCACCTGCGTCACCAGCAGGCGATGGACAGCGAAGCGATTGTGCGTTTGGCTGAAGCCACCACTGACCGCTACGGATTTAAAGATTTCAAGCTCAAAGGCGGTGTGTTGCCCGGCGAGCAGGAAATCGATGCCGTGAAAGCGCTGAAAAAGCGTTTTCCGGATGCGCGTATTACCGTCGATCCAAACGGTGCCTGGCTGCTGGATGAAGCGATAGACTTGTGTAAAGACATGAAGGGTATTCTGACTTATGCGGAAGACCCGTGCGGTGCTGAGCAAGGCTTCTCCGGCCGTGAGGTGATGGCGGAATTCCGCCGTGCAACCGGGCTACCGGTAGCAACCAACATGATTGCCACCAACTGGCGCGAAATGAACCATGCCGTGATGTTGCAGGCGGTCGATATCCCGCTGGCCGATCCGCATTTCTGGACGATGCACGGCGCGGTGCGTGTTGCTCAGATGTGCGACGAATGGGGCCTAACGTGGGGCTGCCATTCAAATAACCATTTCGATATCTCTTTGGCGATGTTTACACACGTGGGGGCTGCGGCTCCGGGTAACCCGACGGCGATTGATACGCACTGGATCTGGCAGGAAGGCCAGCATCTGACCAAAGAGCCGCTGCAAATCGTCAACGGTAAAATTAAGGTGCCAGAGCGCCCCGGTCTGGGGATTGAGCTGGATATGGAACAGGTCATGAAAGCCCACGATCTGTACAAGAAATTACCGAGCGGGGCACGTAATGATGCCGTCGCTATGCAGTACTTGATCCCAGGTTGGAAGTTTGATCGCAAACGCCCGGTTTTTGGCCGCTAACCCTACATAAAAAATTAGAGAGATAAGGATAAGAAAATGACGTTGCAAAATTCAACGCCGGTTATTACCCACATGCAGGTTATTCCGGTTGCAGGTCACGACAGTATGCTGCTCAACCTGAGTGGCGCACATGCACCCTATTTCACGCGTAACATTGTGATTCTGAAAGATAACGCCGGGAATACCGGTGTCGGCGAAATTCCCGGCGGTGAGAAAATCCGTCAGACGCTGGAGGATGCTGCCGCGCTGGTGGTGGGCAAAACGCTAGGCGAATACAAAAACGTGATGACGGCAGTGCGTGCGCAGTTCGCCGATCGTGATTCCTCTGGGCGCGGTTTGCAGACGTTCGATCTGCGTACCACCATCCATGTCGTCACGGGGATAGAAGCTGCCATGCTCGATCTGCTGGGGCAATTCCTCAATGTCAGCGTGGCTTCACTGTTGGGCGATGGTCAACAGCGTGATGCAGTAGAAATGCTGGGTTATCTGTTCTACATCGGCGATCGTAATAAGACCGATCTGCCTTACCAGAATCAGACGAATGAGAAGTGTGATTGGTATCGTCTGCGTCACGAAGAAGCCCTGTCGCCAGAAACCATCGTGCGTCTGGCCGAAGCCGCGTATGAAAAATATGGTTTTAATGATTTCAAACTGAAAGGCGGCGTACTGGCCGGTAGTGAAGAAGCCGAAGCGGTGACTGCGCTGGCGAAACGATTCCCGCAGGCGCGCATCACGCTAGACCCGAATGGTGCCTGGTCACTGGATGAAGCCATCGGTTTGGGTAAACAACTGCGCGGTGTTCTGGCGTATGCAGAAGATCCGTGTGGCGCAGAACAAGGTTTCTCTGGTCGTGAAGTGATGGCCGAGTTCCGTCGTGCGACGGGGCTGCCTACCGCGACCAACATGATCGCCACCGACTGGCGACAAATGGGCCACACCATCTCGCTGCAGTCGGTCGATATTCCGTTGGCCGATCCACACTTCTGGACGATGCAAGGTTCCGTTCGCGTGGCGCAGATGTGCCACGAATGGGGCTTAACCTGGGGTTCTCACTCCAATAACCACTTTGATATTTCACTGGCGATGTTTACCCAGGTTGCCGCAGCGGCTCCGGGTAAGATTACGGCAATTGATACGCACTGGATTTGGCAGGAAGGCAACCAACGCCTGACGAAAGAACCGTTGCAGATTGTTGGCGGCATGGTGGAAGTGCCGAAGAAACCGGGTCTGGGTGTCGAGCTGGATATGGATCAGGTAATGAAAGCACACGAACTGTATAAAAACATGGGATTAGGCGCACGTAACGACGCAATGGGAATGCAGTACCTTATTCCTGAGTGGACGTTTGATAATAAACGTCCGTGTCTGGTTCGCTAACGTTCTGCTTTTCCGTTTTTTGAGCGCGCCGCTTCAGGCAAGCGGCGCTGGAATGACCGAGGATAAAAAATGAAGACTCCGCTGTTACCTAACCGTTTTCGCCAAGATTTGCAGCAGGGGAAAACGTTGATTGGCTGCTGGTGTGCGCTAGGCAATCCGATTTCAACCGAAGTGCTGGGGCTCGCGGGATTCGACTGGCTTGTGCTGGATGGAGAGCACGCGCCTAACGATATCGTGACGTTTATTCCCCAGCTAATGGCGCTGAAAGGTAGCCACAGCGCGCCTGTCGTCCGTCCGCCGTGTAATGAACCGATCATCATCAAACGGTTGCTGGATATTGGGTTCAATAACTTCCTGATCCCCTTTGTAGAAACGGCGGAGGAAGCCGCGCGTGCGGTTGCCTCCACTCGTTATCCGCCAGCCGGTATTCGCGGCGTTTCCGTGGCGCATCGTAGCAACAGCTATGGCACCGAACCGGACTATTTCGCCAAGATTAACGACAACATTACCGTCGTGGTGCAAATCGAAAGCCAGGACGGCCTCGACAATCTGGATGCGATTATCGCAGTCGATGGCGTAGACGGCGTATTTGTTGGCCCGAGCGACCTGTCTGCGGCGCTGGGCTATCTCGGTCAGCCTAACCACCCTGAGGTGCAGAAGGCGATCCGCCACATCTTCGATCGCGCGGCGGCACATAACAAACCGTGCGGCATTCTGGCACCGGTTGAAGCCGATGCGCGTCGCTATCTGGAATGGGGCGCAAGCTTTGTGGCCGTTGGTAGCGATCTGGGCGTGTTCCGCAGCGCGACACAGGCGCTGAGCGACAAATACAAGAAGTGATTCAGACATTCCGCTGCGAATCGGGCTCGTCATGAGACGGGGCCATCGTGAATTGAAGTGATATCTACATCAGACAATGAGGTTAGGGCGATGAAAATTGGTTTTATTGGGCTGGGCATTATGGGAAAACCGATGAGTAAAAATCTGCTGAAAGCAGGTTACTCATTAGTCGTGATGGACAGAAATCTGGACGCGGTCGCGGAAGTGGTAGCGGCGGGTGCAACGGCGGCTGAAACGCCAAAACAGGTTGCGGCGCAGAGCGACATTATCATCACCATGCTACCTAACTCTCCGCACGTTAAAGAGGTGGTGCTGGGTGAAAACGGCGTCATTGATGGCGCGCGTGCCGGAAGCATTGTGGTGGATATGAGTTCCATCGCACCACTTGCCAGCCGTGAAATTGCGGCTGCGTTGGCGGCGAAAGAGATCGCCATGCTGGACGCCCCGGTTAGCGGCGGTGAGCCTAAAGCGATCGACGGCACGCTGTCCGTGATGGTCGGTGGTGACAAAGTGCAGTTTGACCGCTGCTTTGAAATTCTTAAATCAATGGCAGGTTCCGTTGTACATACCGGCGATATCGGCGCGGGCAACGTCACCAAACTGGCGAATCAGGTCATTGTGGCACTCAATATTGCCGCTATGTCTGAAGCGCTGGTGCTGGCGACGAAGGCAGGGGTTAACCCCGATCTGGTTTATCAGGCGATCCGCGGTGGGTTGGCGGGCAGCACCGTGTTGGATGCGAAAGCGCCGATGGTGATGGATCGTAACTTCAAGCCAGGGTTCCGTATCGATTTGCATATCAAAGATCTGGCAAATGCCTTGGATACTTCACACGGCGTTGGTGCACAGTTGCCGTTAACGGCGGCGGTGATGGAAATGATGCAGGCGCTGAAAGCGGACGATCTGGGATCGGCTGACCACAGTGCGCTTGCGTGTTACTACGAGAAACTGGCTAAAGTAGAAGTTACGCGATAAGCCGTGAAGCGATAGTCACGAGGCTGGCACAGGATGCCAGCCGACTGGCAGATAAGCATTCTGATCTACCCAAGAGATTTCAGGATCTCTGCCCTGAAAGCTGATGGGTATAAGCGCTATTTCATGAGCGCGCGGATTATTGATGCAATCGGAACGTTGATGAAATCGGATCGTTTATGAAAATAGTGATCGCACCGGATTCTTATAAAGAAAGCTTGTCTGCACAAGAGGTTGCTACGCAGATTGAAAAGGGGTTTCGTGAAATATTTCCCGATGCCTGCTATGTCAAATTGCCCGTTGCAGATGGTGGAGAAGGCACGGTTGAAGCCATGGTTGCTGCGACCGATGGTAAGATTGTTAATGTTAAGGTGACAGGACCGTTAGGCGATAATATTGACGCGTTCTTTGGCCTGTCTGGCGATGAAAAAACGGCGTTTATTGAGATGGCGGCGGCAAGTGGCCTGGAGCGCGTGCCTTCACAACAGCGTAACCCATTAAAAACTACCAGCTATGGCACAGGTGAGTTAATTCGCTGCGCGTTGGATCATGGTGTCCAGCATTGCATCATCGGGATTGGCGGGAGCGCAACCAATGACGGCGGGTCGGGCATGGTGCAGGCGTTGGGCGCGAAACTGTTGGATAAACAGGGCGAACAGATTGGTTTTGGTGGTGGTGAACTCGACAAACTTGCGCGCATTGATATCAGTAAGTTGGATGAACGTATCAAAGACTGTCGTTTTGAAGTGGCCTGCGATGTGACCAACCCGTTGACGGGAAAACAGGGCGCATCAGCGATTTTTGGTCCTCAGAAAGGCGCAACGCCGGAGATGATCGAACAGTTAGATAATGCGTTGAAACATTATGCTGCAGTGATCCGTCACGATCTGGACATGGATGTGGAACAGGTTCCTGGTGCCGGCGCGGCAGGGGGAATGGGCGCGGCGTTACAGGCCTTTTGCGGCGCTGAGCTTCGTCAGGGAATCGAGATTGTCACGGAAGCGCTGGGGCTGGATGAACTGGTTCGGGATGCCACGCTGGTGATTACTGGGGAAGGGCGCATCGATAGCCAGACGATCCATGGCAAAGTACCGATTGGCGTGGCGCGAGTCGCCAAACAGTATAATAAACCGGTTATTGGTATTGCAGGCAGCCTGACGGCAGATGTCGGCGTGGTGCATGAACATGGTCTGGATGCCGTATTCAGCGTGCTTTACAACATCTGCTCACTCGAAGAAGCGTTGGATAATGCGGCAGAGAATGTGCGAATGACGGCGCGTAACATCGCCGCCACGATCCGACTGGCGCAGTCAGTATCGGGCGCGTGCTACGAAGGAGCATGAAATAGCTGTATTGTCAGCACACGAAACTGTCTCCACAGCCACATAAAATGTGGCGAAGAGACCGGGCTATGTCGGCCATTGATTATGGGAGTCGGGGATTGATATGCGGCTGGGCGGCATTGTTAACGTTGTCAATCTCGTCCAGTAATTCCAGCCATTCGGGTTCGAGATCGTTGGCGTGAACACCTTTACGCAACTGTTGTTCCAGATAGCGGCAGATGCGTTTCAGACGCGGAACGCCGCTGTAGCTGCAACTGCCGTGCAGTTTATGGACCAGCTCGATAATATCGTCATCCGTCTGACCATTTAGCACGTTCTCTATTTTCCGCTGCACCTCCGGTAGGAAATCCAACAGCATTTGTAACAGGTCACGCGCCAGTTCCGGTTTGTTGGCCGCCTGTTGCTGCGCTAATGCCCAGTCGAGTGACAGTTGGCTATCGTCGTGCTCGCTCAGTAGACCCACCATGTCGGCCCGATCGCGCTTCAACGGATCTTTCCGCGCATGACGTGTTAGCACGCTTTTCAGCATCTGCTCGTCTATCGGCTTAGCCAGATAGTCATCCATACCCGAGCTCAACAGATGTTCACGTTCACCCGTCATCGTCTGCGCGGTCACCGCGATAATGGGCGTAGTGGCATGATGAGGGATCTGGCGGATCAACTCGCTGGCGCAAATGCCATCCATACCCGGCATCTGAATATCCATCAGGATAATGTCGATTTGATGCATTTTTGCCTGTGCAATCGCCTCTGTCCCGCTTTCGCACAAGATAATCGTATCGACCTGTTCCTCCAGCAGTGTGCCGATCAGTTTCAGATTAGCCGGATTGTCATCTACCGCCATCACGCTCAGCGGCAGACGGGCTGGATGGCGTACTGTACCCTGATGCGATGTGGTGTCGCTCGGCAGGAAAGAGAGTTGGAAGAGCGTGCTGTTCTGTAGTAGTGGTAACAGGCGTGATGCGGCAAGCGGTTTGCTCAGGCAGGCATGCACGCCGAAAGCCTTCAACTGCTCGGCATCCATTTGCGCCAGACTGGGCAGCGCCAAAATCACACACGGCGCACGGCGGCAGATATCGCGCAGTCTGGGCGTGTAGTCGAGTAGTGTATTGCGATATTGCGCGGGAATGGCGAGCAGCAGGATATCAAATTCCCCTTCCGGCAATTGCTCAAATGTCGGGCTATAGCTCACCATCAACGGCGTCTGGCTCAGGATATCCAACGTGGCCTGTGCGGCGATAGGATGGTACTCGACGTAGGCCAGATGTTTACCTTGCAGCATCGTGTAAACCGGCTCAATAGGTACGGTGTGGGGATTGAGCGGCAGCGTGATGTGGAACCAGAAGGTCGAGCCTTTGTTGAGCTGACTTTGAAAGCTGATGTCGCCGCCCATCTCTTTGACCAAACGTTGGGTGATGACCAGCCCAAGCCCTGTACCGCCATGACGGCGTGAAATGCTGGTGTCAGCCTGACGGAAAGCCTGAAACAGTTGCGATTGCTGCAACTCGGCGATACCGATGCCGGTATCGCATATTTGTACCTCTAGCTGAACCTGATGATGTTCCTGTCGGCGCTTTTCTACTCGAATGTCAATGTTGCCCTGTTCAGTAAATTTAATCGCATTGCCCAGCAGGTTAGTGATGATTTGCTGTATCCGTAGCGGATCGCCGACGTATTGTTCGGGAACGTCATTCTGAATACTGAGCGTCAGTTCTAACCCTTTTTCATGTGCCGTATGCGCCAGCAACATCACAACGTCGTCCAGCGTGCTGTGCAGGGAGAACGGAATATCCTCCAGTACTAGCTTTCCGGCCTCCAGCTTCGAGAAATCCAGCACATCGTTAATAATGTTCAGCAGGTTATTGGCGGATCGCTCAATGGTAAGCAAATAGTCGGTCTGCGTGGTGTTCAGTGAGGTTTTCAATGTCTGGCGGGTGAAACCGATCACACCATTCAGCGGCGTTCTCAGTTCGTGTGACATATTCGCCAAAAATTCGGACTTGATGCGCGCCGCTTCCTGCGCTCGCTTTTTGGCGAGATCCAGCTCGACGTTTTGGATCTCCATCTGCTCCAACGTTTCTCGCAGATCGTAGGTCGCCTGATCGATGTTTTGCTGCATTTCTTCGTGGTAGGCGGTCAGCGACATCGCCATCGAGTTAATGCCGTTTTTCAGCATATCCAACTCGCCGAGCATGTAGCCTTCCACCCGGCTATCCAATTGCCCGCGGCGAATGCGATCGACGGTATCCACCATATTACGGATCGGTGTGGTGACATCCCGCATCAGACGATAGGCAAAAATAACGGCGGCACCCAACGATAACAGCAGCAGGAGCGCGGCGATAAAGATTTCCTGATACTGCTGAAGCCGGATGGTACTGGTATCCAGCTCGATCACCAGATAGCCGAGAGGTGTCGCGGTGCCGGGCTGCACTCCGCCAGGCATGAATTCACTGTCATTGACGATCGGCATGTGCAAAATCAGTGCATCGTTCGTGTGGTGCAGGTGCAGCTTATTGTACGAAAGCGCATCGCTACTGAGCGGCTGTAATGTCACGTTGTTGCGGACATTGGTGGTGGCCAGTAGCTGATTACGGGCATCGAACACGCTAATGGTACGAATAATTGCCGAGTGGCGGCGATGAAGCGTATTGATTAACGCAGGGATCGTGTCCATCTGGCGATGAGTAATGGCGTAAGCGCTGATGGTTGCTAGCGGTTCAATGATGCTGGTGCCCGAATCGGCCAACTGCGTCTGTAGCTGATTGTAACGATGGATAACGAAGAACGAGCTGAGCAGCAGCCCGATCATCAGCGTCGGAGCCAAAATCAGTATCAACATCCGTGCACGAAGACTGTATTTGGTCATGAGGTTCCAATGTGGGAGAATTAGAGGATGCCAGGCACCCTATTATTTAATTTAGTTATACCTTAAATAATTCGAGTACAGCCGTTCAACTCAAGAGAAAAATCGATAGTACATTATGGCGCAATTCTACTCTCCAAACCGGCGTGTGACGACCCGGAAAGCAGTTCCAGCGAAAAACCTCACTGTCACGGTGGCGTCACTTGACCCGTTTGGGCAGGGCGTAGCGCGTCACGAAGGCAAGACGGTTTTTGTCACAGGTGTGCTGCCGGGAGAGCAGGCCGAGGTGCAACTGACGGAAGAGAAGCGTCAGTTTTCACATGCCAAACTTAAACGCCTGTTGACGCCTAGTCCGCAGCGCGTTGAGCCGCAATGTCCTCATTTTACTCGCTGTGGCGGTTGCCAACAGCAGCATGCGGAAATTACTCTGCAGCAGAGCAGCAAAACCGCAGCATTGATGCGCCTGATGACGCGAGAAACGGGCGTTGAACTGCCAGCCGCATCGCTGATTGCTGGCACACCTTATGCCTATCGGAGACGTGCGCGGCTTGCGTTATACTTTCAGGCAAAAGAGCAGCGGCTATTGATGGGCTATCGGCAGCCCAATTCTCACGATCTGGTAGATATCAAGGCCTGTCCGGTATTGCGACCAGAGCTTGAAGCGCTGCTGCAACCGCTGCGCGAATGTCTGAGTCGACTAAAAGCGGTGAAGCGTCTTGGGCATGTGGAACTGGTGCAGGCGGAGAACGGTCCGCTGCTGGTGCTGAGGCATCTTGATCCACTGCATCCATCGGATGAGCAGGCGTTGCGTGATTTTGCCCAGCAGCAGAGTGTCTCGGTTTATCTGGCACCGGATGCCGACTCGTTGACGTGCCTACATGGCGAAGAGCCGGTTTATCACGTCGCCGGGCTGACGCTGGCATTTAGCCCACGTGATTTTATTCAGGTCAATGACGCGGTTAACCAGCAGATGGTCGCGCAGGCACTGGCGTGGCTGGATGTACAACCGCAGGATAAAATATTGGACCTGTTTTGCGGTATGGGTAATTTCACGCTGCCGCTGGCACAGCGTGCCGCCAGCATTGTCGGTGTGGAGGGGGTTACCGCACTCGTCGAGAAAGGGCGCGAAAATGCCCGGCGCAATGCGTTGTCCAATGTCACATTTTTTCACCAAAATCTTGAGGATGACGTCACACAGCAACCGTGGGCGGCTCAAGGTTTTGATAAGATATTACTTGATCCGGCACGTGCAGGTGCGGCAGGCGTGATGGAGCAAATAACCAGATTGGCACCGAAACGGGTGGTGTATGTTTCCTGTAACGCCACGACGCTAGCACGCGACAGTAAAGTATTACTCGCAGCCGGTTACCGGCTGGCGAATGTCGCAATGTTGGATATGTTTCCACATACCGGACACCTTGAATCGATGGCACTGTTTTTGCACGATTCCGGCACGCGGAAGGCTTAATAAGCAGAGTACAGCGTCGTTTGCAAGGTGAAGGGTAACGTAGGGAGAAATTATGGTTGCGGTAAGAAGTGCGCATTTGAATACGGCAGGTGAATTTGTCCCTGACGCGTGGATTGCTTCATTGGGCATTGCCAGTCAGCAATCGTGTGAACGTTTAGCCGAAACCTGGCGTTACTGTGAGCAGCAAACGCAAGATCAGCCCGATGCCTCGTTGCTGCTGTGGCGCGGCATCGAAATGGTGGAGATCCTGTCCACGCTTAGCATGGACAATGACAGCATGCGTGCGGCGCTGCTCTTTCCGCTGGCAGATGCGAACGTGGTCGATGAACCGACGCTGGAAGCTGCGTTTGGGAAAAACATTGTTGATTTGGTGCATGGCGTGCGCGATATGGATGCAATCCGCCAGCTCAAAGCGACGCAGAATGATTCGGGCTCCTCCGAACAGGTCGATAACATCCGGCGTATGCTGCTGGCGATGGTGGAAGATTTCCGCTGCGTGGTGATTAAGCTCGCCGAGCGGATCGCACACCTACGTGAAGTGAAGGATGCCCCGGAAGAAGAACGGGTGTTGGCGGCCAAAGAGTGTACCAATATCTACGCGCCGCTGGCTAACCGTTTGGGTATCGGCCAGTTGAAGTGGGAGTTGGAGGATTTCTGCTTCCGCTACCTGCATCCTGATGAATATAAAAAAATCGCCAAATTACTGCACGAGCGCCGTATCGATCGCGCGCAGTACATTGATGATTTTGTCAAAACGCTGCGCGATGCGATGAAAGAAGAGGGCGTTCAGGCAGAGATCTACGGTCGCCCCAAACATATCTACAGCATCTGGCGCAAGATGCAGAAGAAAGCGCTGTCGTTCGATGAACTGTTCGACGTGCGCGCAGTACGCATTGTCGTTGAACGTTTGCAGGATTGCTATGGGGCGCTCGGTATCGTGCATACGCACTATCGCCATCTGCCGGACGAGTTCGACGATTACGTCGCTAACCCTAAACCGAACGGCTATCAATCTATTCACACCGTGGTGTTAGGGCCGGGTGGGAAGACGCTCGAAATTCAGATTCGCACGCGTCAGATGCATGAAGATGCCGAACTGGGCGTCGCAGCGCACTGGAAATACAAAGAAGGCACTTCCGTGGGCGGGCGTTCTGGCTACGAGGGTCGTATTGCCTGGCTGCGTAAACTGCTTGCCTGGCAGGAAGAAGTTGCTGATTCGAATGATGTCCTAGATGAAGTTCGCAGCCAGGTGTTTGATGACCGCGTCTATGTCTTTACGCCGAAAGGCGACGTGGTGGATCTTCCGGCGGGTTCCACGCCGTTGGATTTTGCTTACCACATCCATAGCGATATCGGGCACCGCTGCATTGGCGCGAAAATTGGCGGGCGAATTGTGCCGTTTACCTACCAACTGCAAATGGGCGATCAGATTGAAATCATCACCCAGAAGCAGCCGAACCCAAGTCGTGACTGGCTGAATCCGAATCTGGGCTATATCACCACCAGTCGCGGGCGCTCCAAGATCCAGAACTGGTTCCGCAAGCAAGATCGCGACAAGAACATTCTGGCTGGTCGACAGATTCTGGATGACGAACTGGCGCATTTGGGGATTAGCCTGAAAGCGGCGGAAAAGCTGTTGCTGCCGCGCTACAACGTGAATTCGCTGGATGAGTTACTGGCTGCGATTGGCGGCGGTGATGTGCGTCTGAACCAGATGGTGAATTTCCTGCAATCGCAGTTAAAACAGCCGAGCGCGGAGGAGTTGGATCGCGCAGCCCTGCGCCAACTGACGCAAAAAACGCATCAGCCGCCAGCGCGCAGTAATAACAAAGATAACGGTCGCGTGGTCGTTGAAGGCGTTGGCAATCTGATGCACCACATTGCCCGCTGCTGCCAGCCGATTCCGGGTGACGAAATTACCGGGTTTATCACGCGTGGCCGGGGAATTTCCATTCACCGCGCTGACTGTGAACAGTTGGACGAACTGCGTGCCAGTTCGCCGGAGCGCATTGTGGATGCGGTATGGGGGGAAAGCTACTCCAGCGGCTATTCGCTGGTGGTGAGAGTCATTGCTAACGATCGCAGCGGCTTGCTGCGAGATATCACCACGATTCTGGCGAATGAGAAGGTCAATGTACTGGGCGTTGCCAGCCGTAGTGACACCAAACAGCAGTTGGCAACGATTGATATGGATATCGAAATCTACAACCTGCAAGTGTTGGGTCGCATTCTGGCGAAGCTCAACCAATTGCCGGATGTGATTGATGCACGGCGCCAGCAGGGGGCGTAAATGATGGTTTTACCATCAGCCAGTTGAAAACCTTGTACGAGTGTGGTGAAAAGTTTCGTGCGTGGTTAGCAATATTGTTCTTTGTGGCACCATTGCCACGCCCGACTGAGGGATGCTCAGGTGCCGCATCCCTCAGAACCCTGGCTTTTGGCGAGAATTGTGCCGCGTTGCGGTTCCTTCGATGTACATGTCCGCTGTCGAGCCACCTGTGACGCGTTCCCTACGCGGCACAGGTTTTCGCCGCATCCATGCGGCTCACTCGGCGACCATGCGCATCTCAGCACAATTTTTTACGCCGTTGAAATGAAAATAGTGATGTCTTTGCGCTTTTTAGCCGAAGTTAGCTGTCGTACTTTGCTATTTTTATACACATTTTTTCAGGAATATTATGACCGTATCTTTGACAAATCTATCCTCCGTCGAGCGCCTGCTCGCCATCATGAAAACCCTGCGCGATCCCGAAAATGGCTGTCCGTGGGACAAGAAGCAGACCTTTGACACCATCGCGCCTTATACGCTGGAAGAAACCTACGAAGTGCTGGATGCCATCAGCCGTCAGGATTTTGACGACCTGCGTGGTGAGTTGGGGGATTTGCTGTTTCAGGTGGTGTTTTATGCACAAATGGCACAGGAAAAGGGATTGTTCGAGTTTTCCGACGTGTGTAACGCCATTAGCGACAAGTTGGAACGCCGTCATCCGCATATTTTCGGCGAACTGACGCTGACGGACAGCGATGCGGTGCTGGCAAATTGGGAGCAGACAAAAGCGCAGGAACGTGCGGAAAAAGATCGTCTCTCGCCGTTGGATGATATTCCTGATGCGCTACCTGCCTTGATGAAAGCACAAAAAATTCAGCAGCGTTGTTCGTCTGTTGGCTTCGATTGGGACAGCTTAGGCCCGGTGCTCGACAAAGTGTATGAAGAGATTGATGAGGTGATGTTTGAGGCACGGCAAGCCGTTGTCGATGAAGAAAAATTAGGTGAAGAGATTGGTGATTTATTGTTCGCCACAGTCAATCTCTCTCGTCATCTGGGGCATAAGGCTGAGAATGCGTTACAGGCTGCAAATCGCAAGTTTACTCGTCGTTTTCGTGAGGTAGAACAAATCGTTACTGCATCGGGAAAAACGCTGGAACAGGCGACGCTGGATGAAATGGAAGCTGCATGGCAGCAGGTGAAAAAACAGGAAATCAGCCATTGATCCATTTTTAACCGTAAAGTCGTTTTTTATCGATTTTATTGTTTTTATTTGTCTGTTTTTAAAGATAATTGTAGGTTGTGGTGAATGTGGTTTCACCTCGTCTGCAAGTGTGTTGGAATCGCCACATTGTGTAAAACGAACATTTGTGGCGTTCATCAGGTTCAGGTATACTACTTTCCCGTCTTGGTACTCCCATCGTCTTTAAACCTAAACTCTCAGGTTCAGCATGACAACTAATTATATTTTTGTGACCGGCGGGGTCGTTTCCTCTCTGGGTAAAGGCATTGCCGCAGCCTCTCTGGCGGCTATTCTTGAAGCCCGTGGCCTCAACGTTACCATCATGAAACTGGACCCGTACATCAACGTGGATCCGGGCACGATGAGCCCGACGCAGCACGGTGAAGTGTTTGTCACCGAAGACGGTGCCGAAACCGATCTGGACTTGGGTCACTACGAGCGTTTCATCCGCACCAAAATGTCGCGCCGCAACAACTTCACTACTGGTCGTATCTACTCTGATGTCCTGCGCAAAGAGCGTCGTGGCGACTATCTGGGCGCGACCATTCAGGTGATCCCACATATCACCAACGCGATTAAAGAGCGCATCATTGAAGGTGGCGAAGGCCACGATGTTGTTCTGGTTGAAATCGGCGGTACGGTCGGTGATATCGAATCTTTGCCGTTCCTTGAAGCGATTCGGCAGATGGCGGTGCAAGTGGGTCGCGAGCACACGCTGTTTATGCACCTGACGCTGGTGCCATATCTGGCGGCGGCAGGCGAAGTGAAAACCAAGCCAACGCAGCACTCCGTTAAAGAACTGCTTTCTATCGGCATCCAGCCTGACGTGCTGATTTGCCGTTCTGACCGCACCGTGCCCGCCAATGAGCGTGCAAAAATTGCTTTATTCTGTAATGTGCCGGAAAAAGCAGTAATATCCCTTAAAGACATTGATTCAATTTATAAAATCCCGTCGCTATTGAAATCGCAGGGGCTGGACGATTATATTTGTAAACGATTCAGCTTGAACTGTCCCGAAGCAAACCTGTCAGAATGGGAACAGGTTGTGTACGAAGAAGCCAATCCGGGCGGCGAAGTGACTATCGGTATGGTCGGCAAATATGTGGCGCTGCCGGATGCCTACAAGTCCGTGATTGAAGCTCTGAAGCACGGCGGGTTGAAGAACCGTCTGACGGTAAATATCAAACTGATCGACTCACAGGATGTTGAAACCCGTGGTGTCGAAGTATTGAAAGATTTAGACGCTATCCTGATCCCTGGTGGCTTCGGTTATCGTGGCGTCGAAGGGAAAATCATGTCGGCGAATTACGCCCGTGAGAACAATATCCCTTATCTGGGCATTTGCCTGGGGATGCAGGTTGCATTAATGGAATTTGCCCGTAACGTTGTTGGGATGGAAGGGGCAAACTCAACGGAGTTTGTGCCAGACTGTAAGTACCCTGTCGTTGCGCTGATCACGGAATGGCGTGATGAGAACGGCAATGTTGAAGTCCGTGATGAAGCCAGCGATCTGGGCGGCACTATGCGCGTTGGCGGGCAGCAATGCCATCTGACCGAAGGTAGTCTGGTGCGTCAGATGTACGGTGAGCAGACGATTATTGAACGTCACCGTCATCGTTATGAAGTTAACAACATGCTGTTGAAACAGATTGAAGCGGCGGGATTACGGGTTGCTGGTCTTTCCGCCGATCGCAAACTGGTGGAGATTGTTGAGTTACCCGATCATCCTTGGTTCGTTGCCTGTCAATTCCACCCGGAATTCACATCAACGCCGCGAGATGGACACCCCCTGTTTGCCGGCTTTGTCAAAGCCGCTGGCGCGTACCAGAAACGTCAGGTGAAGTAAGAGTTATATCAGCAACGCGCGATCGCTATCGCGCGTTGTTCGTCTAGGGTTTTAGTTCTATCTAAAGTTTTAGTTTAACTTGTACTGAGGAAAATCTAATGTCCAAAATTGTTAAAGTCATCGGCCGTGAAATCATCGACTCACGCGGAAACCCAACTGTTGAAGCTGAAGTTCATCTGGAAGGTGGTTTTGTAGGTCTGGCTGCTGCGCCATCAGGAGCTTCTACTGGCTCTCGCGAAGCGCTGGAACTGCGTGACGGTGACAAATCCCGTTTTCTGGGCAAAGGCGTAACGAAAGCTGTTGCTGCGGTTAACGGCCCAATTGCTCAGGCTGTACTGGGTAAAGACGCGAAAGATCAGGCGAACATCGACAAGATCATGATCGACCTGGACGGTACTGAGAACAAATCCAAGTTCGGTGCTAACGCCATTCTGGCTGTTTCTCTGGCTGCGGCTAAAGCTGCTGCTGCGTCAAAAGGCCTGCCGCTGTATGCTCACATCGCTGAACTGAACGGCACCCCAGGTAAATATTCTATGCCTCTGCCAATGATGAACATCATCAACGGTGGCGAGCACGCGGATAACAACGTTGATATTCAAGAGTTCATGATTCAGCCTGTTGGCGCGAAAACCCTGAAAGAAGCCATCCGTATGGGTTCTGAAGTGTTCCACACCCTGGCTAAAGTTCTGAAATCTAAAGGTATGGGTACTGCTGTTGGTGACGAAGGTGGCTATGCGCCAAACCTGGGTTCCAACGCCGAAGCGCTGGCCGTTATCGCAGAAGCGGTAAAAGCAGCAGGCTACGAGCTGGGCAAAGACATCACGTTGGCGATGGACTGTGCAGCGTCTGAATTCTACAAAGACGGTAAATACGTTCTGGCTGGCGAAGGCAACAAAGCGTTCACCTCTGAAGAATTCACCCACTTCCTGGAAGATCTGACCAAACAGTACCCGATCGTGTCTATCGAAGACGGTCTGGACGAGTCTGATTGGGCTGGCTTTGCTTACCAGACTAAAGTTCTGGGCGACAAAATCCAGTTGGTTGGTGACGATCTGTTCGTAACCAACACCAAGATCCTGAAAGAAGGTATCGATAAAGGCATCGCTAACTCTATCCTGATCAAATTCAACCAGATCGGTTCTCTGACCGAAACGCTGGCTGCAATTAAAATGGCGAAAGATGCAGGTTACACGGCTGTTATCTCTCACCGTTCAGGCGAAACTGAAGATGCCACCATCGCTGACCTGGCAGTAGGTACAGCAGCGGGCCAGATCAAAACCGGTTCTATGAGCCGTTCTGACCGTGTTGCTAAGTACAACCAACTGATCCGTATCGAAGAAACGCTGGGCGATTCTGCGCCGTTCAACGGTCTGAAAGAAGTTAAGGGCCAGTAATTACGTCTCTGGTGTCATCAGGTCGCTGAGAAAACGGTCTGATATACATCAACGTGATTAACCACAAAAATCCAGAAGCGTGAAAGCGTTTCTGGATTTTTTTATGCCGGACATCCTTGTCTGCCACCCTTCGGGCCGTTGCTTACGCAACGTTGAAAAATGTTCCCGATGCTTTTTAGACAACACATTCCTGCCTGCCATATTTCCTGTTGCTAGGTGTTGAATACCCATAATGTGGTACTTTTTGTACACCCTGTTTTTATATTTGAATGTTTAAAATTCAACGTTTTATAAAATAAATCCCTCTATCACTCTCCTTATTTTCTTCTTGTCATGTCTGTATAGTATGCGGCGGTATATAAAAAATTACATATCGATGATTGACATAATATTGACCAACAGGGATATAGCGGATGAAAGCCCGAAAAAATAATAGAAAAAAAGCACAGTGGTTATTGCCAGTATTAATGGTGGTTGTTCCACCCGTATTGAGCGCTGAACCAGCAGCGATCAAGGACAGCGAAAAGACAAAAGCGGCTGATGTGATGGTTGTTAAGGCCGCTCGCAGCGAGGCGAACGCGAATCTGGCTGGTGCCGGTATGGCGACCGATAATGTGGAGCTCGGGCCATTAGGTAAACGCGCAAGGCTGGATACGCCGTATTCGACCACGACCGTGACGGAAGCCATGATTGCCAATCAGCAGGCGAAGAACGTTAACGATCTCCTAAAATACAGCGCTTCCAGTCAGATGCAGGCGCGGGGCGGCATTGACGTCGGTCGTCCGCAAAGCCGTGGTATGCAAGGTGATGTGCTGGCGAACAGTCGGTTGGATGGATTAAACATTATTTCCACCACGGCGTTCCCAGTCGAAATGCTGGAAAGACTGGATGTGATTAACAGCCTGACTGGTGCTCTCTATGGGCCCGCCAGCCCGTCTGGCCAGTTTAACTTCACACAAAAAAGACCCACCGCACAGACGTTGAACCGCTTTACCGTAGGCTATTCCGGTAAAGGTGCCGCGATGGGTCATGCCGATCTGGGCGGACATCTGGGTGATGAAAACCAGTTCGGTTATCGCATCAACCTGCTGCACGATGAAGGCGAGGGGAGTATCAGCAACAGCACGCTGAGACGGCAACTCGCCAGCGTCGCGTTTGACTGGAATCTCTCGCCCGACACGGTGTTGGAAGTGAATGCCAGCGAGTATCGCTTCAGAAAAATGGGCTATGCCGGTAGTTTTTCCTATGGCAATGCAACCCAGTTACCCGGTGCACCGGATGTGACGAAGCAGGGATACGGACAGAGCTTTGCGGGTCTTGACCTCATTACCAAAACAGCAAGCACGCGCCTTAAGCACTATTTCAATAATAACTGGTATGCCTCGGGCGGGGTGGGTTATCAAACCGCCGATCGCGGTATGCGCTCGTTGGGACACGCGATTCAAAAAGACGGAACGGTTACATCTAAACTGAGCCAGCCTTACTCTGCGGGACGCTTTAAGGTATTGAGCAATACACTGCAACTGAACGGCCACATTGATACAAACGGGCCTTCGCATGATGTGGTATTCAGTACTACCGGGTATCAGTGGACGAAGTTTTCTTCTCCCGGCGGCCCTAATAATTATACGCTAGGGACGAGCCCCATCAATGCGCCGCAGCGCTATAACGACCCCAGCGATGGACGTTTTTATGTTGGTTCCGGTCACTATAAATCTAGCCGTGACAGTCAACAGGCTATCACCGCGGGCGATACCATCACCTTCAACGATCGCTGGTCGGCGATGGGCGTAGTGAGCCAAAGTTGGATCACTTCACGCGATTTCAATACTGGCGTTGTGCAACGTGCCACAGGTACTAGCCCGACGTTGTCTCTGATGTACAAGCCCGTGCCTAACGTGATGACCTATGTTGCCTATGCGGATTCTCTGGAGAAGGGGGGGACTGCGCCGGCGAAGGATTCAGGCAGTCTGGTGATAAATGAAGGGCAAACGCTCAAGCCTTATCGTAGTACCCAGTATGAAGCGGGGGTGAAATCGCAGTGGGATGGGATGAATCTGAACGCGGCTCTTTTCCGTTTGGAACGGCCTTTTGCGTACGTATCAGACAACGTGTTCAAAGAGCAGGGTAATCAGGTTAACACGGGGCTGGAGTTGATGGCGGATGGTGAAGTGCTTTCCGGTTTGCATCTCTATGGCAGCATGACGCTGCTGGATCCTAAATTAGAAGACACTAAAGATTCAGCAACACGTAATCAGCGGGTGGTCGGGGTGCCAAAGATTCAGGCCAATCTGCTGACGGAATACAGCCATCCGTCTGCACCCAATCTGGTCTATATGGCGAATCTTCACTACACCGGCAAACGCGCGGCGAATGACACTAACACTGCTTGGGCGGGTAGCTACTTCACGCTGGATCTGGGCACGCGCTACGGCTTTAAGCTGTACGATAAGCCCGCGGCGTTTCGTGTTGCGCTCAATAACGTCACCAATGAACACTACTGGGCTTCTATTTTCCCCGGCGACATTAACGGCATTAATAGTGGAGCCAACGCGTTTGCCGGCGAACCGCGTGAAATCCGTGCTTCCCTGACCGTTGATTGGTGAGTGTGATGCAGAAACGTAACCTTACCATGCGGTATCGCGAGTATTTGCTCAATGCGTTAGTGCTGCTGGCGGTGAGTTTCTCCGGTGTGCACCGGGTTCAGGCGGAAACGCCTGAACCCGCTACGCGGACGATTCACTATTACGGCGATCGCTCTGTGACGGTGCCCGCGACGGTTGAGCGGGTGGCTACCTCGTGGAATGCGCAAAATTCGATACTGGCTATGCTGGGCTATGGCGATCGTATTGTCGGGACGACGAAGCTGGTGCGCGATATGCCGTTATTCCGCCAGTTTGTGCCGTCTATTACGCAGGCGTCGCTAGTCGCTCATAGCGGAAACATGGGAATTAATACCGAAGCGCTGATTTCTCGCCGTGCTCAGGTCTTTTTCGTATCGGACAGCGTGCCGGTTGCTGAAGCCGAGGCGCTGAATAAAGCGGGGATCGCTATTGTGCCGCTCCGCTATAATTCGCTGGCGGCGATGGTCGAACGCACGCTGATTACTGGTGAGGTTCTGGGGCCGGACGCATCACGTCGGGCGCAGGATTTTGCTGCCTACTATCAGGATAACGTCAGGCGTGTGAAGGCGGTGATCCAGAACATTCCGTCACAACAGCGTGTGAAGGTCTACCATGCGGTTGGCGATCCGTTAACGACATCGGGACGTCCTTCACTGAATCAGGACTGGATGGATCTGGGCGGCGCGATCAACGTGGCAGAGCCGTGGTTTAGCCGTTCTGGGGTGACAACCGCACCTGTATCGCTTGAGCAGATTTTTCAGGCCGATCCCGATGTGATTATTACGATGCGGGCTGAGGATGCGAAGACAATTCGCCAGGATGCGCAGTGGCAGCAGCTACGTGCGGTAAAAGAAGGGCGGGTTTATGCCAATCCGCTGGGCATGTTTTGGTGGTGTCGGGAAACGTCGGAGCAGGCGTTGCAATTTCTTTGGCTGGCAAAAACGCTGTATCCACAGCAGATGCAGCACATCGATATGGCAAAAGAGACGCATGATTTTTATCTGCGTTTTTACGGCATCGATTTAACCGCGCAGCAGGTTGAGTCAATTTTGTCACCACACTGAATCACTCGGGTGGCGCATGTTGGCGCTATCCGTGAATGATTTTTGACATCACGGGGCGGAATATAACGCCCCGTTTCTTTTCGCCTTTCCTACTACACACACCCATCTTCTATCCTGTGATCGCCATAAACGAACTGCGAGTTTTGTTCAGTTAAAATGGCTTTTTATAAAATCTTTGAAGCGGATCGCACTAATCTTCCCCGTGCTGCCAGCGTCGGGGGCGTGGTGGCAAAAGCGCAAAGGTTTTCACGATCGCCGGGCGCTAACGTAACAGCGTGACACCTTCATAACTAGAAATGCTCGGGGAAGGATGGCGATGAAAACACGTAAGATCGGTTTGGCTAACTATTTAGCTTACGGTTCAGGGGACTTTCTTGGTGCGGGTACAACCGCGCTGACGGCCGCTTGGTTACTCTATTTTTACACCACGTTCTGTGGCTTAACGCCGATTGAGGCAACTTTCATTTTTGCGATGGCGCGTGTGCTCGATGCCGTCGTCAGCCCGCTGATGGGCTTCCTGACCGATAACTTCGGTTCAACTTGGTTAGGTAAACGCTTTGGCCGACGTAAATTCTTTATTTTGCTCGGAATTCCCTTTGTGTTTAGCTACAGCTTCATGTGGGTGGGGGATATGAGCTATTGGTACTATCTCCTGACCTACCTGTTGTTTGATGTCGTGTACACCATGGTGCTGGTGCCGTATGAAACGCTGGTGCCGGAAATGACCGACGATTTCAAACAGAAAACCAAGTTCTCCGGCGCACGTATCGCGCTGGCACAGCTTTCCGCGATTTTAGCCGCCTTTCTGCCGGGCATCCTGCTGAGCTACTTTGGCAAAGACAATGCGGTATCCTTCTTCTATTCGAGCCTGGTGTTCTCCGTTATCTGTGCGCTGGTTCTGACGTTGGTCTATTTCTTTACCTGGGAGCGGCCACGCGATCAGATGTCGGAAGCGTCGCTACGGGCTGAGAAAGAGCGGCAGTCTCTGACGCTGGGCCAAAGCCTGAAACGCCTTAATGTTGAACTGGTTTCCACGTTGCGTATTCGTATTTTCCGCCAGCACCTCGGTATGTATCTGGGCGGGTATATCGCGCAGGATGTGTTCAATGCCGTGTTCACTTACTACGTGGTCTTTGTGCTGATGCAAAGTCCAACGATGGCGTCTAACCTGATGGGAACGATGGCGATTCTGCAATTCATCGCCGTGATCGGCATGATCCCGCTGTGTATTCGCTTTGGGCCAGCGCCATCTTACCGTCTGGTTGTGTGTCTGTTTGGCCTGAGTGCGTTCTCCTACGCCGTTCTGTGGTACAGCGGCCTGCATGACACCTTCTCTCTGTTACTGCTGATCTCTGCGCTGGCGGGCATCGGGCGCGGTGGGATCAACTATGTACCGTGGAACACCTACACATATATCGCGGATGTGGATGAAGTAATCACCGCTCAGCGTCGTGAAGGGATCTTCGCTGGGATTATGACGTTGACCCGTAAAGCCTCTCAGGCTGGTGCGGTGATGCTGGTGGGGATTGTGTTGCAACTCTCTGGTTTCGTGTCTGGACAAAGCGTACAAGCGCCGGGCGTCAGTCACACTATCTTGATGATTTTGAGCTTCGGCACCGTAGGTGTGCTGGTGTTGGGCTTCCTGGTCTCTCTCCGCTTTAAACTCAACCTGCAAACGCATAGCGTGCTGCGCGAGGAAACGCTGAAAATGCGTGAGGCTGGGCGTCCTGTGCCAGAGAATATTACCCCGCAGGCGCGGGCTACGGTCGAAATGCTGGCGGGTATGCCGTATGAATCGCTGTGGGGCAACAACAATATCGGCTACCTAAACCGCCATAAAGGTGACAAGCCGATAACGCACGCCACGCAGTCGTAACTGTATTGAACTGTTAACTGATAACTTAATTGGATGAATGACTATGACCGTATTCAGTGTAAAACATAGCCCGCTTTTACGTCAGCCGGAACGCTTCATCTCTCGTGAGGATCTGAAGGCGCTGATTTGCCGTATCACCGACAATTTGGTGAATATTGAGGATAAAACCGGTGAGTTTTTGTTACGGCTGGACGATGGTCGGGTGATTGATACCAAAGGCTGGGCGGGGTGGGAATGGACGCACGGCATCGGGCTGTACGGAATCTATCAGTATTACCAGCAGACGGGTGACGAGCAGATGCGCGCCATCATTGATGACTGGTTTACCGAGCGTCTGGCGGAAGGTACACCGACGAAGAACGTGAACACCGTATGCCCGTTCCTGACGCTGGCTTATCGCTATGAGGAAACGGGCGATGCCCGCTGGCTGCCGTATCTGGAGCGCTGGGCGGAGTGGGTGATGTATGAAATGCCGCGCACGGACAAGCAGGGTTTGCAGCACATTGTTTATAACAACGAAAACCACCAGCAGTTGTGGGATGACACGCTGATGATGAGCGTGCTGCCGCTGGCGAAAATCGGCAAGCTGTTAAATCGGCCGGAGTTTGTAGAAGAAGCGACATATCAGTTCATGCTGCATGTGCAATACCTGATGGATCGTGAAAGCGGCCTGTGGTTCCACGGTTGGACGTTTGAAGGGCAGCACAACTATGCCAAAGCCCGCTGGGCTCGTGGTAATAGCTGGCTGACCATCGTCATTCCTGAATTTATTGAACTGCTGGATCTGCCGGAGCACAACGCGACGCGTCGTTTCCTATTGCAGGTGTTGGAAAGCCAGATTGAAGCATTGGCAAAATATCAGGACGACAGCGGCCTGTGGCACACGCTGATCGACGATCCAAACTCGTACCTTGAAAGCTCGGCAACTGCCGGTTTTGCCTACGGTATTTTGAAAGCGGTGCGCAAGCGCTATGTTGATCCAAGCTACGCTGAGGTTGCGGAGAAAGCGATTCGCGGTGTGATTAATCACGTCAACAAGGACGGTGAACTGACGCAGGTGTCATTCGGCACCGCGATGGGCAGCGATCTGGATTTCTACCGCAATATCGCGTTGACCTCGATGCCTTACGGTCAGGCGATGGCGATCCTGTGTCTGGCAGAATACCTGCGGGTCTATTTGTAACGGTTATCGCCCCTGCGATTTACCTTGCAGGGGCAATTTTCTTGAGCAAATCGATTACATAAAAGCCTTATGCCAAGACGACTAATGTGCAACCATCTGGGCACCCGCAAGCAACCTTGTGTCCTTCAAGTGCGATGGCGACGCCTGCAATATTAGCAAGTGTACTTCCTTCGCTAATCGTTCCGGTTACCTTACAAGCTGGGCAAAACACGGGATCTCCTTTACGTGCTATTGACTGAGTTTGATTGGCCAAAGAGGAACCACTGAGCACTTTACCGCCCGTTGTGGTGGTGTCGCCCACCAAAATCATTTTCTTTCCCTGTATCACCGTTCTCATGACGGTGAACCCACTGCATCGCCGAGCGTCTCGGCTTGATGGTCTAAATGCCACAGGGTGTCTTCGGTAGCAGAAAGGGCGGGGGCGAGCTCGCCCTGTGCGATAAAGCGCATCGTGCTGGGCTGTGACGGGGTAGTCCAGTAACCGCTGACCCGCGCTGGGGTGCCGGACGTGAGCGGGGTAATGGACAACGGCCCTTGGTCGTACCGGGCGTACCATTCGCGGGTGGATTGCTCATCGAACTGGTTGACGCCGTAAAAATGCAGGGAATGCCCGGCTTTGGGCTGGACGCGTATCGGGCGGAGCAACTGGTTGACGGCGAGGTACTGGGGCGATAAGCCTGCGGTCAGCGGGGTTAAATCCGGGTAGCGCCCGGCGCGCAGCAGCAACCCGCCGGGATAGGGCTCAACGCTGATATCCGGGGTTTGGGAAAGGACGCGCCGTACCCAGTCTTCCCCGCCTAGTCGAGTGATATAGCGGGAGCTTAATACGGTGATCCAGTTCACGCCGCGGGTGCTATTGGTGTAATGAATAGAGGCAGCAAAGACGTTGGCATTGACCTGGAGCGGAGGATAGCGTCTGGCCAGTTCGTATTCAACAGGACAGTAGTCATCGTAATCTTGCGGCAAATTTAGGCAGTGACCGCAGTCCCCGCTGTCGGGCTCCAGTTGCTGGCACAGGTAGGTCAGCCAGTCGGTAAAACGCGCCATGCCCTGCGCGTCTTTCAGGTAAAACCAGGGCAGAACCAGACTGAGATAAGAGTTTTTTTTATCGCCGCCTGCTTCGCGGGAATCCAGGTAGCGCATAATAACGTTGGGCGCCTCGCTCATGTTTTTGGCATCGCTGACATACCAGCCACTGTAGTCGTAGACGCCCTTATTCAGGATACTGGCTTCCACCCTGGCAATATTCTCCGGGGTGTATTTTTTCATGCCGCTGAACTCGTGAGCATGGAAGCGTAAGTGGGTGCCGAACTCGTCACGAAAGCGCTGGAAACAGGCGAGTATTTTCTGGCGTTTTTCCAGGGTGTAGCCCTGTTTAAAAAACAGGGTAATGGACAGCCCCAGACGGGTGACGACCACGTCGTTGTTGTCGGTGAAGGTAAACTCGGGGGCATGCTGCTCCAGTTGGGCGATATAATCAAGGTGTTGCATTATTGTGGCTCCGGTTGATTAATTGGCAATGGCCAGCGTGCCGCCGCCTACGGCGGCCAGGGCACCGAGCAGGGCGGCCAGAGCAGGGCCGCCAGCGGTGATTGCTGCCGCGATGGCGGCCACCGCGAGCACCAGTGCGCCTGCTATGGCAGATGTCACGATATGGGTCACGACCTTCTCGGCGACTTTAATGGCCAGTTGTACCGTGCCGTCGCCGATATCGTGCAGTATCTGTACCCAGTCGATTTGTTGGAGGTAATCCAGGGTGATATCCATCCCGGCCTGTACCGTTTTCCATAACGCCTGAAGTTGGGTAAACGTCCAGGTGATGATTTCGCTGGTCTTGTCACTGAACCAGGAGAGGGTGTAGCGGGCCTGCCGGGTAACGGGGTCAATCACTTCCTGACACAGCCAGTCGCCTTTTTCACTCACCCAGGCGCCAAAGGGGCGAAAGGCCTCGCGGGTGCTGTCCCGGACGAACTCCCACCCTTGTTCAGCCAGGCTGGACACCTCATCGCCGAAGCGCACCCAGTCCTCGACCGAGGGCTGGTACGTCCAGGGTGTGGTGCTTAACAGCGGCAGATTATGGGGGAGGGGCTGGGGCAGGGTGCCCGGTGCGCCCTCGGGAGGCGGCACCGGGATAGGCACGGGTTGAAGGGTATCCTGTTCAGCGGTGATGGGCGGCAGTAATGCATAGCGAGCCGCGGTCGCTCGGGTGGCGGCGTTGTATTGTTCATCATAGGCTTTTTGTTTCTCAGTACGGTTATCATCAATGCGCATTACGCCAAATCGCTCGTCCGTTGCGATCAACGCGTAATCTCTACGCTGCGCTTCCGACAGGGTGTCATCAATAAATTTGATTTCGATCAGCATCTTGAGGTTGTCGCGGTAGGTCTTGCCATCAAAATAGGTGGCAGCGAGCCCGGGCCAGCGGCAGGTCGGGTCATTGACCAGAATAATATCCGGGCGGCGCATCCCTTCTACGTTGTGTTTTACCCAGTTTTCAGGTGACGGCCTGGCAAAGGGATTGCTGGAGTGTGGCAGATTATCGCCGTAGGCCTTTTTCGAGGCTTCACTGGTGGCCTGCATGGGTAAAGGCACCGGGTCGGCGATGGCAAAGACCACTTCGGCCTTGTAGGCCCATAGATAGTGTGCCTTGTACTCTTCAATGCGGATCAGGCTGCTCATCACCAACTGCTTTAAAGAGTGTACCTGGCCGGTTTTGGTGGTGATACGCTGTGGCATGCGTATGGCCAATTCGGCTTTTTGCGCCAGATAGCACGGGTCCGCATCGGCGGGGAACTTCCCCCGCTCCATGGTGCAGGTAATGGAGGTGACGGCGGGACAAAGGCTGCCGGGGTTACTCATGGTGTGACTCCTTGAATTCCATTACACGCTCGACCTGTGCGTTGTTACTGGCCTGGTAATAGCGCGTTTTAACCGGTTTTTGGGTTTCCGGGATATCGAGTTGCAGGTTGTCTTCTTTTTCCGTTCGCACCATCAGGGTTCTGCCCTGCGCGTCGGTTTTACCAGAAACGATCTGACCATTGGCCCCTTTGATGGTGTAAGGCGCACTGATCAAGGGGGTTCCGGTATGTTCGTTGAATAACGTATAACGCGCTGAATAGGTGAATAGTGGGCTCGGTGGCATACCACCCGCAGAATGTTCCGCCAGAGTGATACTTACTCCTTCGATGCGGATATTGCCGATGGGATCAATGACAATCCTCCCTCCAGCATTACCAATCAAAATTTGGCCGCTGTCGGAATGGATAGAGATGTGCTTGCCAACCTTCAGGGAATCATTGTCCGTCACCTCAAGAAAACGGCTCTTCTTGACGACCGTGCTGTGCTGCCCTTCAATCGTGATGCTTTGATCTTTCGTTACGCTGAGCGTTTGGTATCCGCCTACGGATTCGTCATCGTCCACTTTAATCACTGAGGTTCGGTTGTTATCGACCGTCAGTTGCATATCCCGGTTGATCGTTGTCGTTTGATCCCGTAGCACGTCAGTGTTCATGTCCTGTTGGGCATGAATATAGATTTCCTCCCTGTCTCGTTCGTCCTCAAATCGCAGTTCATTGAACCCGTCACCTTTATGCGTTTGTGAACGAAGCGTCATCTGGGTTTTCGTGCCTGGCAGGTTACCTGGGGGCAGATTGCTGACGTGGTAGGTGCGCCCAATAATGACGGGCTGATCGGGGTCGCCGTTAAGAAACTCAACAATCACCTCATGGCCGATGCGCGGAATAGCTGACATACCCCAGCCTTGTCCCGCCCATGGGTGAGAAACTCGTACCCAGCAGGAGCTGCTGTCGTCTGTCTTGTCGGATAAATCCCAGAGAAAACGGACTCTGACGCGACCGTATTCATCACAAAAAATTTCTTCGGTGTCTGGGCCTGTGACAATCGCAATCTGTGCCCCATCGATACGAGGTTTGGGCAGTGAAAGTGGACGCCAGGTTTGATCCTGTGGGATAAAGGCGAATTGCCCCATCAGCGTCGTTCCCTCTTCCCCGGCTTCGGTTTCCAGCGCTTGGGGTTGCCTTCCTATGTAGGTGGAGTGTGTGATTTGCCAGCGCGTGTTATGCGTTTCCAGTGGATGGTCTTCCAGAGTAAAACGGATCCCCGGTTGAAGTGCCGGGCAATTGGTTGCGCCTTCCCCTTGATGAGCGCTGTTGCGGAGGGCCTGAATACGCCACCGTGCAAAATGTTCTCCGGTGGGCCCGGTGCCTTTATAGCGCCCGGGGTAGTCATAGTGAAGGTAGCGGCCTGATTGGTGTTCGGTATCTCGGGCATACTCACGAGATTCTGCCGGCCAGCGAGGCTTTTTAAAGGTGTAATCTTTCAGCAATACATCGGAAGGGCGTAGGCTTTCCCGGCGACGGAATGTGGTCACACCCCATTC
This sequence comes from Pectobacterium parmentieri, assembly GCF_001742145.1. Lineage (NCBI taxonomy): Bacteria > Pseudomonadati > Pseudomonadota > Gammaproteobacteria > Enterobacterales > Pectobacteriaceae > Pectobacterium > Pectobacterium parmentieri. Next base: position 226,486 of record NZ_CP015749.1, read on the forward strand.
ATCTGAACGGATTGGTTTTTCAGGGCGGTAGGGCAGCGTCGGTCCTGCATTCAGTGCTGCACAGTCATCGGCAAAAACGAGCGTATGCTTGCCATGTTGATGCTCGAAAAAATAGAACATCCCTTCTTCTGCCGCCAGACGATTGATAAAGTCGGCATCGCTTTCCTGGTATTGCACACAGAATTCACGCACTGCTCGGGGGTAACGTAGAGCAAAAGCATAGTCACTGATGAGATGTTTCTTGAGCAATGTCTCCAGTATTTCTTGAACACTTTGCTGCTGGAAAATACGTGAATGTCTGACCAGTCCGGCTCGCCAGAGTGCGGGGTGTATGGTGATGCGGTAGCGGGTTTGGTGTAAGCCGGCATCGCCTTGTTCCATCTCACTGACGATACCATTGACAGTGCGTAGCACCTCGGTATCTTGCCTGATGGTCAGTGTGGCGGTGCTATCCAGCACCGTGCCAAACGCTACGCTGGAATGAGTGCTCACTGCCTCAAGATTAAGCACGAAAGGCAGGGAAAACTGCTCACTCAGCGTGAATCCCACAACGATAAAGGTTTCAGGCGGCAAATTTCCTACATTTAACGTAAATCTAAGGCCTTCCGATGGCCTCTTTGCATTCAACATATATTTTCCTTAATTTAAAACGAAACAGTGTTAACGGTTCGCTTTAGCTGAATGTTTTATTTGTATTGTTATATTATTATTGGGGGAATACAGGGTAATAGGGATAAGGAATGAGTTCAATGTCCATTAAATACGCCATTGTGAAATGGTTTATTTATGAATTTTGTAATTTTGAGTAAGTCGATATTTTATTCTGATTTAGTTTTTTTGTGTGGTTTTTTATCTGTTATTGTTTGTTATTTTTGGTTTTTTATTTTATTTTCGATGGTTGTTAATTATTTAATTTAACGTGCTTATTAGTAAGAATAAAAAATAATAACGCTATTTATTTCATTAATTAATAATTAATTCATTATGTATTTGACGTTTTTCGATAGTGGTTTTTTTATAAACGTGTCTCTTTTAGTTCCAATGCAGATTAATAAAATCTCCGATGAGAATGTCGGAGATTTGTATAAGGAACAGTCTGAAAACGGGATAATCTATTGCCACGGGAAAGAGACATCGACGCACTGTTTATTTCCCCTGTTTGGCTTTCATTCTTCCCTTTAGTTTTTTAACCCAGCCACGCTGTAATTCGCCGGAAGCCAGCGGTAACCGTTGGTAGTACCGTTGCGCTCCAGACGCGTACCCACGTGGCCAATGCCGGGGAAGGGCAGGTGAGCGCCAGCAACCCAGTAAGCCTGACTGGCGGCGTCGGCCAGCGCTTTATTACGGGATTCTGTCGCTTGATCCATATTCGAGTCAAAGCTGATGGTGGTGGCGGGTAAGCTCATCTGTACTGCTTCCGCATGAACAATGTCTCCCCATACCAGCAACTTTTTCCCCTCGCTCTCAACCATAAACGAGGTGTGCCCTGGCGTATGCCCTGGACTTGGAATTGCGGTGATACCGGGCAGTAGTGCTGCCTGCTGGGCCGGGAAGGTCTTCAATTTGTTCTCTTTCTTAATGGTATCAAAGGTGTTTTGCACGCGTTGGAACGCTGCTTTTCTGCTTTCTGGCGCATTCTTCAGGTTTTCCGGGCTAAACCAGAAATCGGTTTCTGGCTGACTGACATACACGGTAGCGTTCGGGTAGTTCAGCTTATTGTCCTGTACCAAACCGCCAAAATGGTCACCGTGCAGGTGGGTCATCAACACGGTATCGACCTGCTCAGGTTTGTAACCTGCCGCAATCAGATTCGGCAGCACTTTTCCTACCGTAGGATTACTCTGCTTGCCGTTGCCAGTATCGATCAGAATCAGGTGTTTCCCGGTATTGACCAAATAGGCGTTGATCGACGTTTCCACCTGCGGCGTCAGCGATTTTTCCGCTAACAGTTCGGTAATTTTTTCCGGTGGAGTGCGCTGCAACAGTTTATCCATGGACATGGTGTTGGTGCCGTCAGACAGGGCGGTGATTTCAAACTGGCCTAGCATGATGCGGTAATAGCCCGGCTGAGTTTTAACCTGAGCGATATCCTGTGCCTGCGTAAATACAGGTACAAATGAACACGACGCGAGTAATAAGGCTAATAGTTTCAATAACTTCATTTTTTTGTCCTTGTTAATAATGAAACGTCATAAACTCGTCATACTTCAAGTTGCATGTGCGTTGGCGGCGTTCACTTACCTGAGTAAGCTCATCGGGATGAAATGAGAGACACCCTGTCTCTCACCGAAGGCCAGCCTTTGGCTGGTCAAATTCATTCCCGACGAATTTGTCCTTCCCTTGCCGCCTTCCTGAAACTTGGATTATTTAGAGTCTGAAAGCAGGTGAAATCGTAACAACAGATTGATTATTGACGCACTCGTTGAATTACTCAACTGTCCTCGGTTTGGCGTGTTGCCGCCGTATCGCCGCCGCCCTGCAATGCGAAGAATTTAGGGTATAATGCGTTTTTAAGTCAGTGAGACAGTGAAAAACATGCAGTACCCGATTAATGAAATGTTCCAGACGTTACAGGGCGAAGGCTATTTTACCGGTGTTCCGGCGGTGTTTGTGCGGCTGCAAGGTTGCCCGGTAGGCTGTAGCTGGTGCGATACGAAACATACCTGGGACAAACTGGCAGAGCGGGAAACCTCATTGGATCTGGTGCTGGTAAAGACGGAAGAAAGTGATGCCTGGGGCGCGGCGAGTGCGGACGATATTCTGGCGCTGATGGTGCAGCAGGGTTACACGGCACGCCATATTGTGATTACTGGCGGCGAGCCCTGTATCCATGATTTGGCACCGCTGACGCTACAGTTGGAAAAACAGGGATTCAGTTGCCAGATCGAAACCAGCGGCACGCACGACGTGCGGTGTTCGCCCAAAACCTGGGTGACGGTTTCGCCGAAAGTGAACATGCGTGGCGGCATGAAGGTGCTTGATCAGGCGCTGCAGCGGGCGGATGAGATCAAACACCCGGTGGCGCGTGAACGTGACATTGAGGCGCTGGATGCGCTGCTGGCGCGGCTTGATGATGATAAACCGCGCATCGTAGCGCTACAGCCGATCAGTCAGAAAGAGGATGCGACCAAACTGTGCATCGCGACCTGTATCGCCCGCAACTGGCGGCTTTCCATGCAGACACATAAATACCTGAATATCGCCTGATATCTGTGGCGCGAGAGAAGGATCTCCGCGCCAGACTGCAGTTACTCGCCTTTATAGACGCAGCCAGCGGTGCAGGTTTCTTTGACCATCACGGCACTGAGCAGCGGTAATGCTGGCTTCAACTGGTGCCAGATCCAGTGCGCCAGCACTTCACTAGTCGGGTTTTCCAGCCCAGGGATTTCATTCAGATAGTGGTGATCCAACCGTTCCCACGTAGATTTGAACGCGGCTTTAAGCTCAGAGAAATCCATCACCCAGCCGGTATACGGATCCACTTCACCGGTAATTTCCAGTCTCACCATGAAAGAGTGCCCATGCAGTCGCCCGCATTTGTGGCCTTCCGGCACGTGAGGCAAATGATGTGCGGCTTCAAACTGAAAATCTTTAAATAGTGTAGTGACCATAGTGAGGTTCCCGGTTTCGTTCTGAAAAGGAGACTTTCAGAACATAGTATGCAAAAAACCGTCGCATACTACCTGAAAGTGCTGCGCGAATCATTTATTCTTCCCGCTGCACGAGCGCCGTGTGATGCCAGTGGCCAGTACCGTAATGTGAGCCTGTTTGCTAATGTTTATTGCCTAAGACGTTATTGGCGGGGGGATTTATCGTAGGCGTTGATATCATAGACAGCATGATGATGTGTTGACCAATGAGGCGTTGGGCAGCAGCAGACGAAGATATCAGCTAAAAACCTTCCAGCAGCCTTAATTGGCTGAGCGTTAATGGGCGATAGAAAATATATCCTTGAATGCCGATAGGATGGTATTTATTTAATCGATTTAAATCGGTGGCTTTTTCAACACCTTCACAGATAATATTCACTCCAAGAGGGATGAGTTTGTTCAATAAGACTTTTAGTTTTTGTGATTTTGCTTCTTCTTTACCGATGCCATCTATAATGGAACGATCGATTTTTATTGTATCAAAGTTAAACAAGCTCAGGCTATCAACCTGTAGGTTTCCTGCGCCAAAATCATCTAATGAAATCATAAAGCCATATTGTTTAGCTTGGTTTAAAAAAGGAATTCCATCAATTAGCTGTTGGCGGGTCGTTTTTTCACTGATCTCTATTTCTATATTCTGTGGGCTGACCTTATGCATTATGCATTTTTGATACAACGTTTCCAAATAGGCAGAGTTATTAAAAAGAAGGTGCGACAAATTGAATGATATTGTTATGCTGCTTTTATTTTTTATTACCTGACAGACAACATCAAACATAAAATCTGTCACTTCATCGATTGCTTTACACTTCTCAATTTTATCTATTGTCTGCTGGGTCGATGCTAAGACACCTTCTGAGTTATAAAACCTGGCCAAGGCTTCATAGCGGAATATCTTATTTTGAGGGAGATGGATAATAGGCTGAAATTCTGCCGTTAACCTAAAAATTTTTCCATCGATATTTAATGTTGTTGTATTCATTTTACCGATTACTCACCCTCTCCATAGATATAGCAATGCCATAACATTACCAGTCTGGATTCTACACAGTAATTTGGAATGTTTGGAAATTGTTTTAAATGATCAATAATCCCTGTTTAATAGTTACTAGCTATTGATTAAAAAATAATGATCGTTTAAATCTATGTCGACATTGGCGTTTTGTGCCTTTTATTTGTATTTTTATGGTTTTTAATGTTATTTATTTTTGTTTATTTGGATTTAGTATTTTTTTTGTTTGAATTTTAATCTAATTTATGGGCGTGTGAGAGCGTTGTGCCTTTTGGGCATCCTTGTTAGGATGATAAACAACGATGAGAGCGTCGTTTCGTAATGATATCGGGATGAGAAAAAATAAGGAATTTATCCTGGGTGATGTTTTACTCAGTAGAATAGGCATTTTCTAAATCATTAAATCCCACGAAAGAATTCATTTTTATTAAAAAGAGAGAAATCCTTTTTTGGATTTTTGGATATATCACCATCGCGTTAATAGGTGGATCTTATTGTGGAACACTTTTCTCCCCCTCCCGCTAAAGTGATTAGCGCATTGCTGCAACATACCTATGTGATGTCTATCTACGCCAAAGATATGCTATATGCATTGAAGGCAGACGTTATGGAACTGAATCTGGATAAAAACCGAATCGTATTGGCAGTGGAATATTCTGGCTCGGATATCGACAGATATCTCGGAGATGGTGGTTTGAATTTTGATCTGGAGGCACTCAAAGGTACGGAGAATATCGAACGAGAAACCTACAGCCTTTGTAATATTTCCACACAATTATTCAAGATGGACAGTCTATTTTATCGTCTGGAATGTCGTTTGCCCGAGTCTGTTTTCGTTACGGAAAACAGAGGCGCGATCCGTATTCCTTTTATTCTTGGCATGCAGGCTCGTGCTCGTATTGAAGTGTATATTCACACACTTAACGTACCTGGAACGTTGCGTAATTTATCGACCGGTGGGTGTATGGTCGAAATCGATCTGGTTGAGAGTATCGCGATTGAAGTTGGTCAAGATATCCCCGGCATCGCGCTTGAATTCCCTAACGGAGAAAGCTTTTATTCCGAGGGGAAAATTCGCCATATACGGCCTTTTGGGAATCATGGCTATGCCGCTGTTGGCATCCAATTTATCAATTTGTCTTCATCACAGTCTGAAGCACTGCTCCGTTATACGAATGAGTCAGAAAGAGAAGCAGCCTACCGAACCGGCATTACTGGCAGCATGGTGTATTCGTCCCCGCTGTTCACTCCGGGCACCAAGGAGAAAAGTCTATTGCTGCGAGAAAGTCAGGAGCGAGAGAAACGTACCCGGCAGACGCCGATGGAACGCGGGGTAATGGAGGTTGCTCATCGGCTTCAAATTGGGTTGATGTACATGAAAACGCGCAATCAACTGCCTATTGATATCTTCTATGACTGTGTTGACACCTTGCTTTATATGGTCAAAAAAGAGAGAAAGGCTTTTTTGTATGCGCTGTCGTTCCTGCGTGATGAAGCGGATTGGGTCAGGCATGCTGTTCAGGTGGCGGGGAAACTGGCCGATATGCTGTTAATTTCCGATCCCCACGCGCCTCAGGTGCGTGAGGCGGTGCTAGGCGCGTTACTCCACACTATGGGAAAGCCGTTGTTGGTGAATGCCAGCCTTCCGTCGCTGAAAGTGAATATGAACCCTGCGCAGAAAGTGATTCTTAGCGGTCATGTGGGTGTGCTGTGCGCGAAATTACGTGAGCTAGATTGGGTGATAACCCCCACGTGTCGCGATGTGATTGAGAATGCTAACGAGCGTTTGGACGGCAGCGGCTATCCACAGGGTAAACTCGGCGATCGGTTATCGGAGCTCGCTCGATTAGTCTCTGTGATTAAGGCGATTAATAAGCTAAGGCATACGCGCAATGGTATTTCTCCCCGCACACCATTGGCCGCCTACCGTAAAATCTATGAGGCGAACGGAGCCTACGATAAAGCCGTGTTGGTTAATTATGTGCAGATTTACGGTCTCTATCCAATAGGTAGTCTGGCTAAATATTCGGGAGGCTTTCTTGGCTGGGTGATGGATATTGATAAAAAGGGTAAACCGATCGTGGTGCATCTCGTCAAGAATCTGCGCTTTCCTGACACCAATATCAGCAGCGTCGTCTCTAAAGGCGACTTGTTGCAGGTCGGCCAGCTCGAAAACATCGTTCATCCTGACGATTTTGGCATGAAAGTCCTGAAAATTTAGCCCACATCTTGTTTGTATGGGGCTGCGCAGCAGCCCCACTTTCCGAATGCATTCTTACCAATATTGCCACGCAACGCGCATGCCATCAGCTATAACACTTTAGGCAATAAGGGCTATCAGAAAAACCATTTAGTCATTTTGGTTATTTAATATTTCCATCATTTCTTTAATTGTTAAGATGCAGATCGTTACCCTTATCCTCCATTCATCTTTTTATTGCATGTTTTTGTATTAGCGTCGTTGGCTAACTGCACAGGCACAAGGAAACAGAAATCACCATGACTACTCCGGTTTCCCCCACTTCATTGCTTCCGCTGAGTGCGGAGCAATTAACGCGTCTACAGGCGGCAACCGGTGATTTCTCATCGACGCAGCTAGCCTGGCTATCCGGCTATTTTTGGGGGTTGGTACAGCAGCCTGGGAACGTGCAGCCAGGTGCGATAACGGCCACCGCTACGGTGGCATCCGCAGTTACGGTGCCAGTGCAAACCATTACGCTGATCTCCGCCTCGCAGACGGGCAACGCGCGTCGGGTCGCGGAACAATTGCGTGACGACCTTCTGGCGGCCAAGCTGTCCGTCAATCTGGTCAATGCGGGTGATTACAAGTTCAAGCAAATTGGGCAGGAAAAACTGCTGCTGATCGTAGCTTCGACCCAGGGTGAAGGGGAGCCGCCAGAAGAGGCGGTCGCGCTGCATAAGTTCCTGCTGTCCAAAAAAGCCCCGGCGCTGAAAGACACCGCGTTTGCCGTGTTTGGTCTGGGGGATACTTCTTACGAATTCTTCAGCAAGGCGGGTAAGGATTTCGATAGCCGTCTGGCTGAGTTAGGCGCTGAGCGCCTGCTGGATCGCGTTGATGCTGATGTGGATTATCAGGCGCTTGCTGGGCAATGGCGGCGCCAACTGGTTGATATTTTGCAGGCACGGGTGCCGGTTCAGGGTGAAGCCGTCGCGCAGATTGCCGCTCAGGGCGCACTGGATGAAATTACCAGCAGCCTGTACAGCAAAGCCTCGCCGTTGCGGGCCACCTTTGCAGTGAATCAGAAAGTGACCGGACGTAACTCCGAAAAAGATGTTCGCCATATCGAGATCGATCTGGGGGATTCTGGCTTACGTTATCAGCCGGGAGATGCGTTAGGCGTGTGGTTCGATAACGATCCTGCGCTGGTGCAGGAACTGTTGGAACTACTGTGGCTGAAAGGTGATGAATCCGTCAGCGTTGACGGTGAGACGCTGCCACTATCGCAGGCGCTGAAAAGCCACTTTGAGTTGACGCAAAACACCGCGCCGATCGTCGAGAAATATGCCGCGCTGTCGCGCAATGAGACGCTATTGTCACTGCTGGCCGATAAGTCTGCGCTTCAGCAGTTTGCGCAGCGGACGCCACTGGTGGATATGGTGCGACAAGCGCCAACAGAACTGACGGCGGAGCAGTTGCTTGGCCTGCTGCGCCCGCTGGCACCGCGTCTTTACTCTATCGCCTCCTCGCAGGCAGAGGTCGAAAGCGAAGTACACATCACCGTTGGCGTGGTGCGCTACGAATACGAAGGCCGTGCGCGTGCCGGTGGAGCCTCCAGCTATCTGGCCGATAGGCTGAGTGAAGATGATGAAATCCGTGTTTTCATCGAACATAACAATAATTTCCGCCTGCCTGCTAATTCAGATGCGCCAGTCATCATGATTGGGCCGGGCACCGGCATTGCACCGTTCCGCGCGTTTATGCAGCAGCGCGATGCCGAAGGGGCGGAAGGGAAGAACTGGCTGTTCTTCGGTAATCCACACTTTACGGAAGATTTTCTGTATCAGGTTGAGTGGCAGCGCTACGTTAAAGATGGCCTGCTGACGGCTATCGATCTGGCCTGGTCGCGCGATCAGGCGCACAAGGTCTATGTACAGGACAAACTGCGGGAAAAAGGCGCGGAAGTCTGGCGCTGGATCCAGGACGGGGCGCACCTGTACGTGTGCGGTGATGCCAATCGTATGGCGAAAGACGTCGAGCAGGCATTGCTGGATGTGATAGTTGAGCATGGCGGCATGGACAGTGAACAGGCCGATGAGTTTTTAAGCGATCTGCGCCTTGAGCGCCGTTATCAGCGAGATGTGTACTAATGAGCGAAAAATACGTTTTCAGTGAAAAACACCCCGGTCCCTTGGTGGTAGAAGGGAAACTCGCTGATGCCGAGCGCATGAAGACAGAAAGTAATTTTCTGCGCGGCACGATTGCTGAAGACCTGAACGATGGTCTGACTGGCGGCTTTAAGGGCGATAACTTTCTGCTGATCCGTTTCCACGGTATGTATCAGCAGGACGATCGTGATATTCGTGCCGAGCGTGCCGAGCAGAAGTTGGAGCCGCGCCATGCGATGCTGTTACGCTGCCGCCTGCCCGGTGGCGTGATGACGCCAGAGCAGTGGCTACGGATCGACAAATTTGCGACTGAAAATACCCTCTATGGCAGTATCCGTATTACGAATCGCCAGACGTTCCAGTATCACGGCATTCTCAAAGCGAACGTGAAACCAGTACACCAGATGCTGAATAGCATCGGTCTGGATGCGCTGGCGACGGCGAACGACATGAACCGTAACGTGCTGTGTACGTCTAACCCGATCGAGTCCGAACTGCATCAGCAAGCGTATGAGTGGGCGAAAAAGATTTCTGAACATCTGCTGCCGCGCACGCGCGCCTATGCTGAGATCTGGATGGATCAGGAAAAAGTGGCAACGACGGATGAGGAGCCGATTCTGGGCTCGACATATCTGCCGCGTAAGTTCAAAACGACGGTGGTTATCCCGCCGCAAAATGATATCGATCTGCATGCGAACGATCTTAACTTCGTTGCGATTGCCGATAATGGCCGTCTGGTGGGCTTTAACGTGCTGGTGGGCGGTGGGCTCTCTATCGCGCACGGCGACAAAGAAACCTATCCGCGTACCGCCAGTGAACTCGGCTATATTTCCATTGAGCATACGCTGGCCATCGCAGAAGCGGTGGTGACCACGCAGCGCGATTGGGGTAACCGTACCAATCGTAAAAATGCCAAAACTAAATACACGCTGGAACGCGTGGGTGTCGATAACTTCAAGCAGGAAGTGGAGGCGCGTGCTGGTGTGAAATTTGAAGCGGTGCGCCCGTATGAATTCACCGGGCGTGGCGATCGCATCGGCTGGGTTAAAGGTATCGACAATAAATGGCATCTGACGCTGTTTATCGAAAACGGTCGTGTTCTGGATTATCCAGGTCGTCCGCTGAAAACCGGTCTGGCGGAAATCGCCAAGATCCATAAAGGAGATTTCCGCTTAACAGCGAATCAGAACTTGATCGTGGCAGGTGTTCCTGCGCGTAGCAAAGCGAAGATTGATGCGCTGGCACGTGAGCATGGCCTGATTGATGACAGCGTCAGCGAGCAGCGCAAGAATTCGATGGCCTGCGTATCGTTCCCAACCTGTCCGCTGGCGATGGCTGAAGCCGAGCGTTTCCTACCGGAGTTTGTCACGAAAGTGGAAGGTATTATGCAGCAGCACGGCGTGGGCGATGAACACATTGTCCTGCGCGTTACGGGCTGTCCAAACGGCTGTGGCCGTTCGATGCTGGCGGAAATCGGTCTGGTGGGCAAAGCGGTGGGGCGTTATAACCTGCACCTTGGCGGGAATCGCGAAGGGACACGTATTCCCCGTATGTATCGCGAAAACATTAATGAAACCGAGATCCTCGCGGAAATCGACAGACTTGTCGGGCTGTGGGCGCAAGATCGCCAGCCGAATGAAGGCTTCGGTGATTTCGTCGTTCGTACCAACATCATTAAACCGGTGCTGGATCCCGCCCGCGATTTTTATGACTGACAGGAGAGCCTGATGGCCGAATTTAACCTTGAGGTGCTCAATGCGTTACCGAAAGAGGAACAGGTAGCCGCGCTGGCTGGCGTGAATGGTCAGCTTGAACAACTGTCCGCGCAGGAAAGAGTAGGCTGGGCGCTGGAGAATCTGCCGGGCGATTTTGTGTTGTCGTCCAGTTTCGGCATTCAGGCTGCGATATCGTTGCATCTGGTGACGCAACAGCGGCCGGATATTCCGGTTATCCTTACGGATACCGGCTATCTGTTTCCTGAAACCTATCAGTTCATTGATGCACTAACGAAACAGCTTACGCTGAATCTGCACGTGTATCGTGCCGCCGAGTCCCCTGCCTGGCAGGAGGCCCGATACGGCAAGCTGTGGGAGCAGGGCGTGGAAGGCATCGAGCGCTACAACCTGCTGAACAAAGTCGAACCGATGAACCGTGCGTTGAGCGAGCTAAATGCAGGGACCTGGTTTGCTGGCCTGCGCCGTGAGCAGTCCGGTAGCCGAGGGGAATTGCCAGTGCTGGCGATTCAGCGCGGCGTCTTCAAATTCCTGCCGATTATCGATTGGGATAATCGGACGGTGTATCAATACCTGAAAGAGAATGGCCTGAGCTACCATCCGCTGTGGGAGCAGGGCTATTTGTCCGTTGGCGATACCCATACCACCCGCAAATGGGAACCGGGGATGAGCGAAGAAGAAACCCGCTTCTTCGGCCTGAAACGCGAGTGCGGGTTGCACGAAGGGTAAAAAAGAGAGCTGTGCATTACCCTAATGCCAGTCAGTTAAGCAACTGACTGGCTCAGAAATATAGGGTCAGCAAAATGTCTCATATCTCGTTTCATGCGATGAGTCTCCTCTGTCGTAAAGGGACTGGCTTCGCATCACAATGTCACCATTTCGTTCCGGTAGTTGACACCAGCGCACTGTTATCAATTACCTGCTGATATGGGGATTAATCCCCGTGGACTCACGGATAATGAGTTCCCCCCTGAATACCTTGCTTTTTAAGGTGTCATCATTAATCAGTTTTTCATAAACAGCATCGATGGCGTAGGATGTCATGTCCTTAATCGGTACATTGACAGTGGTTAATTTGGGTGTAACAAAGCTACTCAGCTCTTCATTGTCAATGCTAACTAATGAAAGTTCATCGGGTATTTTCACACCGAGTTCCATACAGGCGCGCTGGATACCGACAGCAATTTCATCACAGGCTGCAACTACGGCGGTATATTTTCCCTTAAAAAGAGTAAAGGCATCCATAAATGCACGGTAGCCGTCCGTTATGGAGTACTCAGCTTCAATCATCTGCCAGTCAGAAAGCGAGAGTTTTTTTGCAGCAGATATAAAACCATTATGCCGCTGACGCCGTGAAATGGTCACCTGGGGCGGGCCGACGTAAATAATTTTTTCGTGTTTCAGGTTTACAAGATGTGAAAGGGCGGTGAACGCCGCCTCGTTCTGGTCAAATGAAACAGAGCACCCCAGCCTGCGGGGAACCTTGCGACCAAAGTGAATCACAGGGACGTCCACGGAAGCCATAAATTCAGCAAGCTGATCGTCCGAGCACATACGGCTGTAAAGAATAATGACCTCGCATTTCTTTTCAACCAGTGACATGGCTGCCTTAAGTTCTCCGTCAACAGAATTATGCCCGTCAGCGATAAGCAACTGCTTATTCATTTTTTCACAACTTACTGATGCCTGTTTCAGCAGAGATCCGTAATAATTGCCGTCAAAGTCAGAAAGCACCAGACCGATACTGTTACTTTTATTTGTCGCCAGCGTCTGGGCGAAGGAGCTGGGTCTGTAATCAAGCTCCTTCATCACCTCTTCCACACGCTCACGCGTCGACTGTCTGACATGTCGCGCACCGTTAATAACGCGTGAAACTGTCGCGATTGATACACCTGCCACGCGGCAGACATCATGAATGGTGGCCATCTTTGTGTTCTCCGGATAATCTCGGGGGATTATCTGGTATCCCGTAGTGATTGTCTATTTTACACGGGAAGGGCGTTAGCCCCTCCCGTACAGTCAGTTGAGGCAGGTACCGTTTGACAACGCAATATCTCTGAAAGCGTAAGCTGATTGTTTCAGGGTGCGTTGACAGCCATTACTGAAGTCGACATAAAACAATCCGTAGCGCTTATCATAACCGTTGACCCAACTGTACAAATCCATCGTTGACCAGTGAAAATAACCGCGTACATCAGCCCCAAGCTCAATAGCTTTTTCAATCGCTTTGACATGCTCGCGGATATAGCGCACACGTACATCATCATTAATGGAGCCATCAGTTGCAGGCGTTTCCCGCAGGCCTATGCCGTTCTCGGTAATGTAAACGGGAATGTTATATTTTTTCTTCAGGATCAACAGCGCGTCAGTGAGTCCCTGAGGATAAATTTCTGTATCCCAGTCATTATATTCTGCGTCTTCAACATCAACGATGCGAAATAAGCCAGCGATACAAACCTGACCTTTATCTTCAATTGAGCCACTGTTGTTCTCTTTCAGGATGGTTTGGGTACCTGAATAATGCTCTACCACATAACGTGAATAGTAATTCACACCCAGATAATCAACGGTACTGCCTTTCAGTATGGCGGCGTCCTGCTCAATAAATGCCAGGTCCATATGTTGGCTGAGCAATGCCGTCAATGCCGGTGGATAGATTCCGTTTATGGTCACATCGTAAACAATGTTGTTATAGATATCATCGGCAAACTTTGCAGCCTGAATATCTTCAGCCTTGTCCGATGCCGGATATATCGTTTCATAGGCATGTACAACGCCTATTTCACCAGGAACATTCATTTCCCTGAAGGCACGAATTGCCAGGGCACTGGCCACCATGACGTTGTGAAAAACAATAGCTGCCCGCCGGAAATCCTGAACCTGAGGCGGATAATTACCAATCAGATAACCAGACTTGATGAAATATGTGGGTTCGTTAAACGTGGTCCAGATCCTTACCCGGTCACCAAACGCTTTATAACAAATCTTCGCATATTTAATAAAAGCATCAATCGTGTCGCGGTTTTCCCAGGAACCGTTGTTTCCTAACGCCAGCGGTAAATCCCAGTGATAAAGCGTTACCATGGGCTCAATGTTGTTTTTAATCAGCTTATCAATCAGTTCGTTGTAATACTTCAGACCACATTGGTTAACGTCGCCAATTCCCTGCGGGAGGATTCGGGACCAGGCAATGGAGAACCGGTATGCATTATGACCTGTTTCTTTCATTAACCGGATATCTTCATCGATACGATGATAATGATCGGCCGCCACATCACCGTTGGAATCACCAAAGCTTTTCCCTGGAGTGTGCGTGAACTCATCCCAGATTGTCATCCCCCGGTTATCTTGATTATATGCACCCTCAGCCTGATAAGACGCAGTCGCCGATCCCCACAAAAAATTATTTGGGAACATTTTTCCTCCTATATGAAATCATTCAGTAGCAGATTCTTGTTTAATTTGCTGTTTTTCAAGAATTTTAAAGAATGGGTAATAAATAAAGGCATCCAGAATCATCAGAAACGCCACGAGAATACCGGCACGATAATCCAGAGTAGACAACGGGCCGGAAAGGAACGACGGAGTGGACCAGGGAATGCTCACAAAGCTGTGCCCGATAAGGTCAAAGTTGATTGCCGTGTAGGCCAGCGCGGTGTTGACCATAGGGGCAAGTACAAACGGAACAAACAGAATGGGGTTGAGGAATATTGGCAGGCCAAATATTACCGGTTCATTGATATTAAACAGGCTGGGAATAAGCCCAAGCCGGCCAATTTGTTTCAGATGTTTGGCCTTACTCATGGCCAGCATGAAAACAAACACCAGAGTAGAGCCGGAGCCGCCAATAGCAATATAAGACCCCCAGAACTGATCGGTCAGAACGCCAGTAAGCGGTTGCCCGGTGGCGTAGTTCTGCGCATTAAGCAGAATATTAGACTGCCCCAGCGGGTCCAGTATTGGCCATACTGTCGCGGTGTCATGAATCCCCAGAAACCAGAACAGTTGTCCGAGGCCAAAAGCCAGCGTCATGAAAAAGCCGTTATCCACGCCTGACAGGGCGGGGGAGACAAAGGAGAAAATCAGCGCTGGCAGGCTCTTGTCGAATGCCACCACAGAAGTGATGGTGAGCCCCCACCACAGCAGTACATTGACTGTTAACGGGATCAGGGCGTTGAAAGATTCCGCAATAGCCTCTGGGACGCCATTAGGCAGCTTCAGCGTGATATTTCTTCTGATGAAAAATGCGGTCAGTTCGATACTGATCAGGCCAACCATGATGGCAGTGACAAGGCCCTGTCCCCCGAAATACTCGGTACTGAGATTTGTATCACTGAAGCCGGCGGTCACGATAAAGAAGCTTGCCAGCGCATTAATGGCCGACGTAAACGGATGAAGCTTTTTATAGCCAGCCATGCTGTAGGAGATACCCAATACAACGAAAATTGACAGAATCTTCATCGTCATGGTGTAGGGTACAATCAGGTACTGGTGGTAATCTTGTGAAAAGTTATACCAGGCCATCAGGAATGGCGCATAAAAGGCACCCTGATTCAGGGTGTCTGGATCCACTGGCGGTGAAGCCAGCACCAGGAAGAAACTGCCCACAATAGTGAACGGCAGGGAGTAAACCATCCCGTTTCTTACAGACATCAGGTGGGGTTGCCGGCTGATTACTTCTGCCACAGGCATCAGCCAGCGTTCAAGGAATGCGCTGAAATTATTGAATAACATATCATGCGCCTTTCATTTTATGGATCGCTTTGATGATATTTTCCCCGTTCCCAGTGCCATAATCCACGGCGTTCATGACATCAACGGGTATATTCAGTGGTTCACAGACCGCACGGGCATCATTCAGCCGCATCCGGACCTGAGGTCCCAGCAGAACAACGTCATAATCGCGTACATAGTCCGCCAGACTGTCGATATTTTTTGCGTGAACAACCCAGCCCGCTTCTGCCGATGACAGGGCTGCGGTGATTTTCTTAGCCACGATACTGGTGGACATCCCGAATGCACAGGCAAGTACAATTTTCATAATGATTCCTCACTTAGAGAACGTTGATCAGTTCCTCAACGGAACGGGCATTACGGATACTTTCCATTTTTGTTTCGTTTTCCAGCATCTCCATAATATTTTTCAAGCCGGACTCGATATGTTCCCTGGCATCAATGGCACAGAACATCAGAATGAGGCTGACTGGCGTACTGCCGTTGATGGCAATCGGTGTTTTTAATAATAAAAGGCTAGCTCCATTTTTCAGGGCACCGCACTCGGGACGGGCGTGAGGTAGGGCAATGGCCTCATCGTCATAAACGTAATAACCGCCAATTTTTTTTGTTTCGCTGATTATTTCATCAACATAACGCGGCTCAATAAATTTTTTCTCAAGCAGAGGAGTCGCCACCATTTTTATGGCTTCCTCCCAGCCGTCAACTGAATCAATTACTTTTATGCAATTGTATTTTATTAATTTTTCTTTTAATTCGTTCATAGTGTTCCCGTATGACTTACTGTTTATAACCAATACTGTAAGCGCTTTCTGAAAGCGCTTACAGTATTGGTTTGCCGTAGTGCGAGCATGATCACATTTTATCCAGTCAACATTGTTCGGCTTTATACCAAATCTATGCTTTCTGATATTGCCGTTGAGACAGGAGCGAAATTATCGGGGATAAGTTAGGAGGTAATATTCTTTGAAAACAATGAAATAAATATTAATTAATCAGTATTAGGCATCGCTCGGTTTTTTATCACCGTCATTTTTACCGCCGTTATCATCCCAATCTCAGTTGTAAACGTGGTGTTATTCCATTACGGAACTTGTCATTCCAATTCGGCATTTCATAAGTGATCTCTCCTCACCGTATAGTCGCATTATCTACTTTTTTGCTTAGTTAAGGCGATTGTGAACTATCTCCCTATATTTGCCGATCTTCGTCAGCGCCCGGTATTGGTTGTTGGCGGCGGCGAGGTTGCCACGCGCAAAATCGATCTACTGCAACGCGCGGGTGCGGAGGTAAAAATTGTCGCACAGGCGTTGGCGGAACCGTTGGCTGCACAGCATCAGGCCGGACAGGTTGAATGGCTGGCGCACGCTTTTACGCCCGAACTGTTATCTGGCGTGTTTCTGGTGATTGCCGCCACGGATGACGCTGAGCTAAATGCAGCCGTATTTGACGCGGCGAATCAGCGACATTTGCTGGTAAACGTGGTGGACGATCAGCCAAAGTGCTCGTTTATTTTCCCCTCGATTGTCGACCGCTCTCCGCTGGTAGTGGCGATTTCTTCAGGGGGACAGGCGCCAGTGTTAGCGCGGTTACTGCGTGAAAAACTGGAATCATTACTTCCTGCCAGTTTGGGAACGATGGCAGATATCGCCGGAGGCTGGCGTAACAGGATTAAAACCCGACTGCATTCGATGTCGGACCGCCGTCGCTTTTGGGAACGGTTGTTTGTCGGACGCTTTGCATCGCTGGTGTCTGCCGGACAGTTGGAGCAGGCCGAAGATGAGCTGCAACAGCAACTGGTTAACCAGCAAGATGAACAGCAACTGCCCGCGTCGGCACGCGGTGAAGTCGCACTGGTTGGCGCAGGCCCCGGCGATGCCGGATTGCTTACGCTGCGTGGATTGCAGGTGATGCAGCAGGCGGACGTGGTGCTGTATGACCATCTGGTCAGTGCCGATGTGCTGGATTTGGTGCGCCGCGATGCCGAACGCATCTGTGTCGGAAAACGTGCCAGCGCGCATTCCTTGCCACAGGATGGGATTAATCAACTGCTGGTGAAGCTGGCGCAGGAAGGCAAGCGGGTGGTGCGTCTGAAAGGCGGCGACCCCTTCATTTTTGGCCGTGGTGGCGAAGAACTACAGGCGGTGGCACAGGCGGGTATCTCTTTTCAGGTGGTGCCTGGTGTGACGGCCGCAGCAGGCGTTACTGCGTATGCGGGGATTCCGTTGACGCACCGTGACTATGCGCAGAGCGTAATTTTTATTACCGGACACTGTCGCCCCGACGGCGATGCGCTTGATTGGTCAACGCTGGCGCGTGGGCGTCAGACGCTGGCGATTTATATGGGAACGATGAAGGCTGCGGAGATTTCACAGCAGCTTATCGCACATGGACGCTCAGCGCAGACGCCTGTCGCGGTGATCGGCCGCGGCACCCGACACGATCAGCAGGTACAAATTGGTACGTTGCAAGAGTTAGAACATTTGGCACGGCAAGCGCCGACACCGGCGCTGCTGGTGATTGGCGAGGTGGTGGATTTGCATCACCAGATTGCCTGGTTTGGTCAGACAACGCCGACGGTGCCGCAAGACAGCCGCCCAGCGGTAGTAAACTTGGCTTAAGGAAAGGGTATGGACGAGAAACGACTCACGCATTTACGGCAGCTTGAAGCCGAAAGCATTCACATCATCCGCGAAGTGGCGGCCGAGTTCGGTAACCCGGTGATGATGTATTCCATCGGCAAAGACTCTTCGGTGATGCTGCATTTGGCGCGCAAGGCGTTCTATCCAGGATCGCTGCCTTTCCCGCTGCTGCATGTTGATACCGGGTGGAAATTTCGTGAAATGTACGAATTCCGTGACCGCACGGCAAAGGCCTACGGCTGTGAACTGCTGGTGCACCGCAACCCGCAGGGTGAAGCGCTGGGGATTAACCCTTTTGTACACGGCAGCGCCAAGCACACCGACATTATGAAAACCGAAGGGTTGAAGCAGGCGCTGGATAAATACGGCTTTGATGCCGCATTTGGCGGGGCGCGTCGTGATGAGGAGAAATCGCGAGCCAAAGAGCGTATTTATTCCTTCCGCGACCGCTTCCACCGTTGGGATCCAAAGAACCAGCGCCCGGAACTGTGGCACAACTACAACGGTCAGATTAACAAAGGCGAGAGCATCCGCGTTTTCCCACTATCCAACTGGACCGAGCTGGATATCTGGCAATATATCTATCTGGAAAATATCGATATTGTTCCGCTGTATCTGGCTGCCCCGCGTCCGGTAGTCGAGCGTGATGGCATGTTGCTGATGGTGGATGACGATCGCATCGATCTGCAACCGGGTGAAGTGATCGAGCAACGTATGGTGCGCTTCCGCACGCTGGGCTGTTGGCCGCTGACCGGTGCGGTGGCATCGGATGCGCAAACGCTGCCGGAAATCATCGAAGAGATGCTGGTTTCTACCACCAGTGAGCGTCAGGGAAGGGTAATTGACCGCGATCAGGCCGGTTCAATGGAGCTGAAAAAGCGTCAAGGGTATTTCTGAGGAATCGTCGAATGAGCCAAATTTCTTTAAAAGATGCAGCGGCAGAAAATGCGGCTGAGAAAGATGCCGTCGTGATCAACGACGCGATCGCACGGCAGATCGCCGAGCAGGGTGGTGTGGAAGCGTATTTACACGCGCAGCAGGATAAAACGCTACTGCGTTTTCTGACTTGTGGCAGCGTTGACGATGGAAAAAGTACGCTGATTGGCCGTTTACTGCACGATACGCGCCAGATTTATGAAGATCAGCTCAGCACGCTGCACAATGACAGCAAGCGTATCGGGACGCAGGGCGAGAAATTGGATTTGGCGTTGTTGGTCGATGGGCTTCAGGCCGAGCGCGAACAGGGCATCACGATTGACGTGGCCTACCGCTATTTCTCGACGGAAAAACGTAAATTTATCATCGCGGATACGCCGGGACACGAGCAATACACCCGTAACATGGCAACCGGTGCATCAACCTGCGAGCTGGCGATCCTGCTGATTGACGCCCGTAAAGGCGTATTGGATCAAACTCGCCGTCACAGCTTCATCGCGACCCTGCTGGGAATTCGCGATCTGGTGGTGGCGGTGAACAAAATGGATTTAGTGGATTATCAGCAGATGGTATTTGAACAGTTTAAGCAGGATTATCTGGATTTTGCCCAGCAACTGCCTGCCGACCTGAATATTACCTTTGTGCCGATTTCCGCATTGGATGGCGACAATGTCGCGACGCCAAGCACGACGATGGGCTGGTATACCGGGCCAACGCTGCTGGACGTGCTGGAAACGGTCAATGTGGCACAGCGCACGCTGGAACAGCCAATGCGCTTCCCAGTGCAATACGTCAACCGCCCGAATCTGGATTTCCGTGGCTACGCAGGCACGCTGGCCTCCGGCATTATCCGTATCGGGCAGCGGGTCAAAGTATTGCCGTCCGGCGTAGAGTCCACCGTCAGCCGTATTGTGACCTTTGACGGTGATTTGCCGCAGGCACAGGCCGGTGAAGCGATTACGCTGGTACTGGCGGATGAAGTGGATATCAGCCGTGGCGATCTGCTGGTCGACAGCGGCGAATCGCTGAAAGCCGTGCAGCATGCGCTGGTGGATGTTGTCTGGATGGCGGAACAGCCGCTGGTGCCGGGACAAAGCTACGACATCAAGATTGGCGGTAAGAAAACGCGCGCTCGGGTTGAGAATATTCAATATCAGGTTGAGATCAATACGCTGACGCAGCGCGTAGCCGAAAACCTGCCGCTGAACGGTATCGGTTCCGTCGAGCTGGTGTTTGATGAGCCGCTGGTGCTGGATAATTACCAACATAATGCAGTGACGGGCGGGATGATCTTTATCGATCGTCTGAGCAACGTCACGGTAGGCGCAGGCCTGGTACGCGAACCTATCGAACAGGTGTATCAGGAGCCGGGCGCGTATAGCGCGTTTGAGCTGGAACTGAATGCACTGGTACGTCGCCACTTCCCGCATTGGGGTGCGCGCGATTTGTTGGGAGGCAAATAACGTGTCTTCACACGATGAACCGACTGACGATAACGTCGTCTGGCATGCGCACGATGTCACCCGTGAGTCACGCGAGAGGCTACATGGTCATCAGGGGGTCGTTATCTGGTTTACCGGGCTGTCTGGGTCCGGTAAATCCACGCTGGCGGGGGCGCTGGAGCAGGCGTTGCACCAGCGTGGCGTTAGCACCTACCTGCTGGATGGCGACAATGTTCGGCACGGTCTATGCCGGGATCTCGGCTTTACTGACGACGATCGGCGCGAGAATATCCGCCGCGTGGGTGAAGTCGCCAAGCTGATGGTCGATGCCGGTCTGGTCGTTCTGACTGCGTTTATTTCACCGCATCGCGCCGAGCGTAAAATGGTGCAGGATCTGCTCGGTGAGGGACAGTTTATTGAAGTTTTCGTGGATACGCCCTTAGCGACCTGCGAAGCGCGCGACCCTAAAGGGTTGTACAAGAAAGCCCGCGCGGGGGAGTTGCGTAATTTCACTGGGATCGACTCGGTGTATGAAGCGCCGGAAACGCCGGATAGTCATCTGGATGGTGAACAATTCGTAACAACTTTGACCGGCCAATTGTTAGATCTGCTCGGCAAGCGAGCTATTATCAAGCTCTGATGTCCCCGCTTTTTTTCACCGAGTTGTTGGGTGATGCAGGGGAAGAATGGGAAAGATTATGCAAAATGCCACGCAGTTAACGATTAGTAAGACTCGGCCAGCGCAAGAAGAGGATGACAGCGTTTCCTATCTGTTTATGGGAGCGGTGACGGGGTTCTCCTTTTATTGGCTGGCGTTCAGTATTCCCTTTCTGGTATATGGCTCGAATACCACGTTTTTCTTCATGCTCTACACGTGGCCGTTCTTTTTGGCGCTGATGCCGTTTTCGGTGCTGGTTGGTGTCGGGTTCAGCTTTCTGCTGAGAGGCTATCTTTTTTATACGCTTTTTGCGACGGGACTGACGGTGGTCTGTCTGTTCTGGCTGGTCTTTTCTTTTCTGACCGGGTGGTAAAAGAAAGGTGGTAAGGGAGAAGGCTGCCAGCGTGGACGCTGACAGCCTGTTATTTTACAATGTTCAACGTATTTACAGGATCTTGCTCAAGAAAGCCTGCGTGCGTGGGTTGCTCGGATGAGTGAAGATCGCCTCTGGCGTCCCCTGTTCCTGAATAATTCCCTGATCGATAAAGATCACTCTATCCGCGACTTCTCTGGCAAAGGCCATTTCATGGGTAACGATGACCATGGTCATGCCTTCGTTCGCCAGCGTTTTCATGACGGCCAGCACTTCGCCAACCAGTTCAGGGTCGAGCGCAGATGTCGGCTCATCGAACAGCATGATTGCCGGCTCCATCGCTAACGCGCGGGCAATCGCGACGCGCTGTTGCTGGCCACCGGACAGGCTGTTCGGCCAGGCATCGATTTTATCCAGCAAACCAACTTTACTGAGCAACGCTTTAGCGCGTTCGACGGCCTGGGCACGGGGTAATTTCTTTACCCCCATCGGGGCCATAATCACATTTTCCAACACCGTCATGTGGGGGAACAAATTAAAGCGCTGAAACACCATCCCCACGCTTTCACGCATGCGGTTGATATCGGTTTTCTGATCGTGAATGGCAAAACCGTTGACCGTAATCTCACCCGCCGATAGTGTCTCCAGCGCGTTGATACAGCGCAGAAAAGTACTTTTTCCCGAACCGGATGGGCCAATCAGGCAAAGCACTTCCTGAGGCGCGATGTCACAGGAAATACCACGCAGGACATGGGTATCGCCAAACTGTTTTTGCAGGTTATTAACGTGAATCACTTTTGCCAAACCTCATTTCCATGTGCCGCACCAGCAGCGAGAGCAGGAAAGTAATAACCCAATAGACGATAGAGATCGCCAGATAGGGTTCCCAGTACGTGGCGTAAGCCCCTGACACCGTGCGAGCGGCATAGGCGAGATCCGCCAGCCCGATCGCCGAAGCCAGTGAGGAATCTTTCACTATAGCGATGGCGTTATTACCCAGCGGTGGCAGCATGCGGCGGAAAGCCTGTGGCAGGATCACTTTCCGCATGGTGCGGCCATAGCTCATGCCGAGAGAGCGTGACGCCTCCATTTGACCGCGATCGATAGACTGAATACCGGCGCGGAATATCTCAGAGACATAGGCACCTGCGTTCAGCGTGATGGCTACCACGCAAGAGAGGAACGCGCCGTAATCCGAGCGTAATGTACGGGCAAAATCGACCGACATAATATTGCTGGTGACCAGCAGCCCGTCACGCGGGTTGATGAACAGCGGTACCAGTGCGAAGTGCACCACCATGATTTGCACAAACAACGGCGTACCCCGAAAGGCGCTGATGTAGATTCGTACCGGCCATTGAACGCCGTAGTGCAGGATATATTTCCACGGCCCGTGCGGCGCTTGTGCTAAGCGGCCTAATCCGAGCGTTAATCCCCAGCAGGTGCCAAGAATGACACAAATAATGGTGCATTTGATGGTCATCCAGGTGCCTTCCATAAACAAAGGGGCATATTCCTGAATGATCTCCCAACGAAATCCCGTCAAGATCGTTTCCTTTTTTCAATAGGCTAACGTAATGATTATTCTAAAATAAACCGGACAGGCTGGCTGTCCGGTTGATGCGACGTCTCATGCGAGGCGATGGAGACCAGGAGAAGTGCGCGGCGTATTGCAGGCGTTATTCTGCGGGTAAGGTTGGCACGTTGTTATCAAACCAGGTTTGATAGATCTTGGCGTAGGTGCCGTCAGCCACAATTTTTTTCAGTCCGGCGTTAATCTTCTCACGCAGTTGATCGTTGCCTTTTGCAACGGCGATCCCAAAGTACTGGCGCTCGAATTTGGCATCGGAAACCAGATTGAACTGTTTTTCCGGGTGCGTCTTAATGTAAAACTTCACCACGCCCACATCGCCAACCGCGGCACCGACACCGTCTTCGTACAGCTCTTGTAACATTAACGGGGTGTTATCAAAGCGCTTAATCGATGTACTGTTTTTGCCTAATACGTCGGAAACCACGATATCGGCGGTACTGGAGTTCACAACGCCCACTTTGTGAGCTTTCAGCGCGGCGATTGAGTCGATCGTCGAGCCTTTAGGAACGACGATCGATTGCTCGGCAGGAAAATAAGGCGCGGAGAAATCGACCATTTGCTTACGTTTGTCAGTAATCGTGATGCCGGAGATGATAATGTCGCGGTCGCCGGAGTTCAGGGTTGCGAAGATGCCTTCCCACGGCGTATTGATCAGCTTGATATTAAAATTTTCTGCCTTGGCGACCGCTTTAATAATATCAATATCAAAGCCTTCCAGCTCTTTCTGCGCATTTTCAAACTCAAAGGGGCGGTAGGTTCCGCCAGAGCCGACCACATAAGTGGGTTCAGCGGCGAAGGCGCTAGTGGATAGTGCGGTGGCGAAGAGCGCCCCAACGAATAACAATTTTTTGAACATGGTTTTCTCCTGGGTTAAATGTAAAACTTTCTTTTTTTATGCACTTTGTATGCATAAAA
The DNA here is from genome assembly GCF_001742145.1 of Pectobacterium parmentieri. NCBI lineage: Bacteria > Pseudomonadati > Pseudomonadota > Gammaproteobacteria > Enterobacterales > Pectobacteriaceae > Pectobacterium > Pectobacterium parmentieri. The sequence continues at coordinate 250,522 of NZ_CP015749.1, forward strand.
ATACACAGATAGCATTAATGGTTCAACTGACGTTTTTCCTATGAGCGGTTTTGCCCATGCTATGCCTGCGTTTTGCGCCTCCTGATAAATGGCGGAGGTTGCAGAAAGAATGATGCTGGTGAATAGATGAAAACAGCGCTATTTGAGGAGCCTGCGAGAGAGGATTTAGCCTACTGCTTGCCAGAAATATCCTTATTTGGGTACGCAAAGGAGGGGAATCTTGCCTTCTACTGCTGGACACAGTGGAGTCGAAACAAAAGTTATGGGATGATTAGGCGGTTTTTCAGGGGGCGGGATGGGAAAGCTTACGCTGTTATTATTGATATTGCTTGGCTGGCTTCAGTACTCACTGTGGCTGGGTAAAAATGGCATTCACGATTATGTTCGGGTGAACGATGATGTTGTTGTCCAACTGGGGAACAATGCCAAATTAAAAGACCGCAACGAACAACTGTTTGCTGAAATTGACGACCTCAATGGCGGACAAGAGGCGATAGAAGAGCGTGCGCGTAATGAACTGGGTATGATCAAGCCTGGTGAAAGCTTTTATCGTCTGGTGCCGGAATCAGGGCATCGTAGCGCGAATACGACGTCACCCAATACGACTTCATCCAATAATACACAACGTTGACGTATGCAAATACCACGCCTTTCCCCGCCTGAAATTGTTGCTGTTTTACCCGCCGCGGGTAACGGCAGCCGGATGCAGAACGATCGCCCTAAACAGTACCTGACGATTGGCAATGATGCGATCGGCCATAAAACCATTCTTGAACATACCATCGAGGCGCTTTTACGCCATCCACGCGTACAGCGTGTCGTTGTCGTTATCAGTCCAGATGACGCATTTTTTCATACTCTGGCGATTGCCCACGATCCTCGTATTTGTACAGTGACGGGCGGGCAGCAGCGTGCGGATTCCGTACTGGCTGGGCTGGCTGTCGTTGCTGATACGGCGTGGGCGTTAGTGCATGATGCTGCGCGTCCGTGCCTGCATCAGGACGATCTTACTCGTTTATTGGCGATTGCCGGACAGAGTGACGTCGGCGGAATTTTGGCCGCACCGGTTCGTGATACCATGAAACGCGGCACGGATGGGTTTATCGACCGCACGGTAGAACGTAACGATTTGTGGCATGCGCTGACGCCGCAACTTTTTCCGGTGGCGCTGCTGAAACCGTGTTTGCAACGCGCGCTTCAGGATGGCATTACCGTCACGGACGAAGCCTCTGCGCTGGAATATTGTGGCTATCGTCCGCAAATTATCAGCGGGCGTTCGGATAATATCAAAGTCACGCGTCCAGAGGATTTGGCATTAGCTGAATTCTATTTAACCCGTTTGCAGTAACCTCATTTTATTCGCTAAATTTATTTGCTAAATACATAAGGAGAACGCGCGATGCGTATCGGTCACGGTTTTGATGTTCATAAGTTCGGTGGAGAAGGTCCGCTGGTGATCGGCGGCGTGCGAATTCCTTATACTCAAGGCCTGCTGGCACATTCCGATGGGGATGTGGTGTTGCACGCGGTGACTGATGCTCTGTTGGGGGCCGCCGCGCTGGGCGATATTGGTAAACTGTTCCCTGATACCGATCCGGCTTTTAAAGGTGCAGACAGCCGTGGCCTGCTGCGTGAAGCCTGGCGTCGTATCAATGAAAAGGGCTATCAGCTAGGTAATCTGGACGTCACAATTATTGCGCAAGCGCCGAAAATGGCTCCGCATATCCCGCAAATGCGCGTGAATCTGGCGGAAGATTTACAGTGTCATATGGATGACGTCAATGTGAAAGCGACCACGACAGAACAGTTGGGTTTTACCGGCCGTGGCGAAGGCATTGCCTGCGAAGCCGTTGCCTTATTGGTGAAAAAAGAAACGGGCGAAATTGTCGCGTGGTAAGCCGTTTTTCATCAACAATGCCTTGTCAATAATAGAAAATTAACAGTATAAGAAACAATGTCATGACTGTGCATTATCCGGTTATGTACCTTGTGGGATAACGATGGAAAATAGCGAACAACTCGTCTGGCTGCACGGTGAACCACAGGCTACTGGCTCATTGAAATCCACTGCGGAAGATTTTCTGGTGGTGGAAGATCTGGGGTTTCTGCCCGATGGTGATGGTGAGCAGGTCTTGGTGCGTGTACGCAAGCGCGGCTGCAATACGCAATTTGTGGCTGAGATGCTGGCAAAATTTACTCGCCTGCCGCTGCGTGCTGTCAGCTACGCTGGCCTGAAAGATCGCCATGCCGTCACCGAGCAGTGGTTTTGCCTGCACATGCCGGGAAAGGAGACGCCCGATTTCTCCCCGCTGGAGTTGGAAGGCTGTGACGTTCTTGAGGTGACCCGCCACCGCCGCAAATTGCGCATCGGTGCGCTACGGGGTAACCATTTTACCTTAGTGTTGCGTCAGGTGAGCGATCGACACGAGGTGGACGCGCGTTTGGCGCTGATTGCGACTAGCGGTGTCCCTAATTATTTCGGTAGCCAGCGTTTTGGGCGCAACGGGAATAATCTTGAACAGGCGCGTCTTTGGGCCAATAACGAAATTCGGGTAAAAGAACGCAGTAAACGTAGCTTTTATCTTTCTGCCAGCCGCAGTGCGATGTTTAATCAGGTTGCCAGTACGCGACTGGCGCAGCAGCAAGCGAAAACCGTTTTGTGTGGTGATGCATTGCAGCTAACGGGGCGCGGCAGTTGGTTTGTTGCCAAACCTGACGAACTGGATGCCTTACAGGTGCGTCTTGACGCCGGCGAACTCCAGATTACTGCACCGCTGCCCGGCGATGGTGAACTGGGCACGCAGGATGACGCGCGGCTATTTGAAGATCTGGCCTTGACCGGACAGGAAACATTATGGTCTTTGGTCAAACGTGAGCGGGTTGAACCAGCCCGGCGTGCTGTGCTGCTATATCCGCAGCAAATGCAGTGGGAATGGCAGGATGACGCAACCGTAGAAGTGAAATTCTGGCTACCTGCGGGAAGCTTTGCGACCAGTGTGGTGCGTGAATTACTGCATTCACAGCAGGATACCGATATTGGTGCCTGATGCGCAGTGACGCTTTTTTTGCAAAAAATAGTTGAAAAGAATCAATGCTGGCCACTGCGTGATAGCTGGCTTACCCCTGTGCGGGAAAATTGCTGTATTGGTGACGAGGTTAACCAGAGCTGAGGTCGGCGGGGAATGGTAAACAAACGTATAGAAACGTTGCTGGCACAATTGCGTCAGCAAGGCATTCAGGACGAGCGTCTGCTGACGGCAATAGAGGCCGTACCCAGAGAACGCTTCGTTGACGAGGCTTTCGAACATAAAGCGTATGAGAACACCGCTCTACCTATCGGCTCCGGCCAGACGATCTCGCAACCTTATATGGTTGCGAAGATGACGGAACTGCTCAACCTGACGCCGGTATCCCGCGTGCTTGAGATTGGCACCGGTTCAGGTTATCAAACGGCGATTTTAGCGCATTTAGTTCGGCACGTTTGTTCGGTTGAACGTATCAAAGGGCTGCAATGGCAGGCTAAACGTCGTTTAAAGCAGCTTGATTTACACAATGTTTCTACCCGTCATGGCGATGGGTGGCAGGGATGGGCGTCGCGTGGGCCGTTTGATGCGATTATCGTTACGGCGGCACCGCCGGAAATTCCTCGGGCGCTGTTGGAACAACTTGATGAAGGCGGTGTGATGGTGTTGCCTGTCGGAGAACAGTCGCAAATACTGCAAGTTGTTCAGCGCCATGCTGGCGAATTTATTATTCAAACGGTTGAAGCCGTTAGGTTTGTTCCGCTAGTCAAAGGCGAATTAGCCTGATACCGTGGCGGTGGTATGCATGTGTTGCTAAGTCTTTAACATTTCAATACAACGGTTTTATGGTGCGAACTGGTTGATATGGTTAGCATCCAATCATCGTGGTGCCTCTCCTGTTTTGCTTATGCGCCAGCGATGGTGAACTAGCGATCTTTCTCATTCCAACTAATGAATAAAATATCGGTTACGCTACAATCATTTACGCTACGGTTAGTGAAGCAACAGCAGATGCGAAGCAGACATGTCCAAATTGAATTCCGAGTATTACTGTTTTTGTGAACGTTATATACCCTAAGTAATTCGAGTTGCAGGACAACATATGGGGCTTTGAACAACGCAGAGCGTTGGCCTGCCAAGGCGAAGCTCAGAGATGAGGCGGGTATTGCCAACGTACATGCAACTTGAAGTATGATGGATATAGTTACTTTTTTGAACGCTATAGTTATAGGGGAGTTAGGCGCATGGGAAGCCGAATGATGAATTTTCGTCAGATTGCTGCGTGTATGGTGGTTGTCTTAGGGGTAGCTGGATGCTCCAACAATAATTCCAAATCCGCACCGATTAGCAGCGTTGACGGAAACACGGGCAGCCGAGGGGGAATGTTATCTTCGCCACCACCGCGCATTTCAACGGCAGGTGAAAATGTGGCAACAGCGTCCGATGGCCGGATTGTTTATAACCGTAGCTACGGTAATATCCCGAAAGGCAGCTACAGCGGCGGCAATGCCTATACCGTTAAGCGGGGAGATACCCTGTTTTATATCGCCTGGATTACCGGCAATGACTACCGGGATCTGGCACAGCGCAATAATATTCCAGAGCCATACAGCCTGAATGTGGGGCAATCGCTGAGTTTAGGTAATGGAACCGGCAATAATACGTCGGGCAGTGGTGGCCTGACGAGCAGCGGCGGCATGTTGGCAACAACCGACGCCACCCGAGGTGGCGTACCAACGCCGCCATCAAGTGCTCAAATACAAACTACATCGGTTGATTCTCAGTCAACTAATGCGTATTCTGCTAATCAGGGTAAACAGAATGTAGGTAAGATGTTACCTACGGCAGGGGCAACAACAACCGCTCCTGTTTCCGCTCCAGCGGCTGTTGCCAGCAGCAATACGGCTGCTGTAAGCAGTTGGCGTTGGCCTACCGATGGGAAAGTCATAGATAGTTTCTCCGATTCTGAAGGGGGAAATAAAGGGATTGATATCGCCGGCTCACGTGGGCAACCGATCACCGCAACCGCCAATGGGCGCGTGGTGTATGCGGGCAATGCGCTACGTGGTTACGGAAATCTGATAATCATCAAGCATAATGATGACTACCTCAGTGCCTATGCCCATAACGATACGATGCTCGTCCGTGAGCAACAAGATGTCACGGCAGGACAAAAAATCGCTACGATGGGCAGTACAGGCACCAGCTCAGTTCGCTTGCACTTTGAAATTCGTTACAAGGGGAAATCCGTAAACCCGCTGCGTTTTCTGCCGCAGCGATAAATCGGGCAGACTATTTCGGTATTCTGCCAAGGGATCACGGGTAGGAGCCACTTATGAGCCAAAGTACGCTGAAAGTTAACGAGTTACATGAAGAGACCGATTTCGACGAAAATGGACTTGACGTTTTTGACGATAAAGCGCTGGCAGAGGAAGATACCAATGATAGTGACTCGGCGGAAGACGAGCTGTTATCGCAAGGGGTCCCACAGCGTGTTTTAGACGCAACACAACTCTATTTGGGAGAGATCGGCTATTCGCCGCTTTTAACCGCAGAAGAAGAAGTTTATTTTGCCCGACGCGCGCTGCGTGGTGATATCCCATCACGCCGCCGAATGATAGAGAGTAACCTGCGGCTGGTAGTGAAAATTGCCCGCCGTTACAACAATCGTGGTCTGGCGCTGCTGGACCTGATTGAAGAGGGGAATCTCGGCCTGATCCGTGCGGTGGAGAAATTCGATCCTGAAAGAGGATTCCGTTTTTCAACCTACGCGACGTGGTGGATTCGGCAGACGATAGAGCGGGCGATCATGAATCAAACCCGCACCATCCGTTTACCTATTCACATTGTCAAAGAGCTCAACGTTTATCTGCGCACCGCGCGCGAATTGTCTCATAAACTGGATCACGAGCCGAGTGCGGAAGAAATTGCCGAGCAGCTTGATAAGCCAGTCGATGACGTCAACCGCATGCTGCGTTTGAATGAGCGTATTACTTCCGTCGACACCCCGTTGGGTGGGGATTCGGAGAAAGCGCTGCTGGATATTCTGGCAGACGAAAAAGACAACGGGCCTGAAGATACCACTCAGGATAACGATATGAAGCAGAATATCGTTAAATGGTTGTTTGAGCTTAATGCCAAACAGCGTGAGGTGTTGGCGCGTCGTTTCGGTCTGCTAGGATATGAAGCGGCTACGTTGGAAGATGTGGGTCGTGAAATCGGCTTAACGCGTGAACGTGTTCGTCAGATTCAGGTTGAAGGCTTACGCCGCCTGCGGGAAATTTTGCAGGTTCAGGGGTTGAGCATTGAAGAACTGTTTCGTGAATAATTTGTGACGGGTTACTGATGTCTTGAAGTAAAAATGGTGGGAAACCCACCATTTTTTATGTCTGTCGTTCGCCCTTTCGTGTGAAAGGGCGGGGCCACGATGGCGATTAGCGCACGATGTTCGCCAGCAGGAAATCGATGATTTCGCCGGTTTTAATCATTTGCTTTTCACCGATCCGGCGATTTTTATATTCAATCTCTTCGCTATCCAGATTGCGATCGCCAATCACGATAGTGTGCGGTACACCAATCAACTCCATATCGGCGAACATCACACCCGGACGCTCTTTACGATCGTCGAGCAGAACTTCAATACCTTTAGCGCGCAACTGCTGATAGATGTCTTCAGCGACTTCTTTTACGCGGAAAGATTTGTGCATGTTCATTGGCAGAATGGCAACGTGGAAAGGCGCAATCGCGTCTGGCCAGATAATACCGCGTTCGTCATGGTTTTGCTCAATCGCTGCTGCGACAACGCGTGTTACACCAATACCGTAACAGCCCATCGTCAGCGTCTGGTTACGTCCGTCTTCGCCCTGAACGGTTGCTTTCAACGCTTCAGAATACTTGCTGCCCAGTTGGAAGATATGGCCGACTTCGATACCGCGTTTAATTTGCAGTGTGCCTTTACCATCTGGACTGATGTCGCCTTCAACCACGTTGCGGATATCTGCAACCTGCGGCAGTGCAACATCACGCTCCCAGTTGATGCCAAAATAGTGTTTGCCATCAATGTTAGCGCCAGCGCTGAAGTCGCTCATGGCTGCAACGGTGCGGTCAACAACGACGGGAATCGACAGTTTGACCGGGCCTAATGAGCCAGGACCTGCTCCGATGATTGCGCGGATCTCATCTTCCGTTGCAAACGTCAGCGGACTCGCGACCTGAGCAATTTTCTCAGCCTTGATTTCATTCAGTTCGTGATCGCCACGAACCAGCAGTGCAATCAGTTTATGGCCGCTTTCTTCCGTTGCTTTCACCAGCAGCGTTTTCACGGTTTTCTCTACTGGCAGCGTAAACTGTTCAACCAGTTCAGCGATGGTCTTGGCGTTTGGTGTATCCACCACACGCAGTTCTTCCGTCGCTTCTGCGCGGCCTAATTTCGGCGCGACAGCTTCTGCCAGTTCAATGTTTGCCGCGTAGTCGGATTCCGTTGAGAAAACGATATCGTCTTCACCGCTGGTTGCCAGTACCTGGAATTCATGGGACGCATTACCACCGATAGAACCGGTATCTGCCTGGACGGCTCTGAAATCCAGATCCATACGGTTGAAAATCTTGCTGTAAGCGGCGTACATGGCGTCGTAGGTGGTCTGCAACGATTCCTGTGAGGTGTGGAAAGAGTAGGCATCTTTCATCAGGAACTCACGTGAGCGCATTACGCCAAAACGTGGGCGAACTTCATCGCGGAATTTGGTTTGAATCTGGAAAAAATTCAGTGGTAGCTGCTTATAAGAGCTGACTTCATTACGAATCAGGTCAGTAATAACTTCTTCGTGTGTAGGGCCGAGTACAAATGGGCGTTCACCACGATCGACAAAGCGCAGCAACTCTGGGCCATACTGATCCCAACGTCCACTTTCAACCCATAAATCGGCAGGCTGAACAACCGGCATAGACACTTCAATAGCGCCCGCGTTGTTCATCTCTTCGCGCACGATGTTTTCAACTTTTCTCAAAACACGTAAACCGGTCGGTAACCAGGTGTAAAGGCCGGAGGCCAGTTTACGAATCATTCCTGCACGGAGCATCAACTGATGGCTGATGACTTCCGCATCGGCTGGCGTCTCCTTGAGAGTGGAGAGCATGTATTGGCTAGTACGCATGGGGTTTTAGTTCCGTTAGAACAACAAATAGCATAGGGCTGCCGCGCAGCCGAAGGCACATAAAAAGTGGTTTAGTTTACCAGCGTGGGCGGCGTGTCAAAAGAGAGCAGGAACAATTTTAGAATATATTGCTGGGCTTGTGCATTAGCACGTGTGCGCGGGGTCGAGGCTTAACACTTCGGTTTGTTCTCCACAGACGCGCCAGCGCACATTGAATTCCAACAGTAAAACGGCGTATTCCCGCGTGGTGCTTTCCCCTTTGCGGTAGGCCGGGCGCGGATCTTGTGCCAATACCTGCGAGATAAAGCGTTTCAACTGGGGATATTTATTTTGGTGCCCTGCGATTTGGTTTTCCGCAAGTGGCGAAAAAAATACCGGCATCGTGGCCTCGGGGGCCATTTGGGCAAAACCCGCTCGCGCCTGAGGGTGGCTTTCTGCAAAGGGTAGGTAAGGCTTGATATCGATGACCGGTGTGCCATCGACCAGATCAAGGCTGCCTAGTTCGAGCGTAATCGCATCGCCTTTGGCTCGTATTCCTTTTAATTCAACCAGCGACATACCGACAGGGTTGGGGCGAAAGGTGGAACGGGTAGCGAAAACGCCTGTTCGAGCATTTCCCCCCAGACGCGGTGGTCGAACCGTTGGACGCCAGCCGCCTTCCATCGTTTGATGAAAGATGAACAGTAGCCAAATGTGGCTGAAGTCTTCTAGTCCCCGCACACAGTCAGCTTGGTTATACGGCGGTAATAGCTGAAGTTCTCCGCCTCCATCTTCAATCAGACCCGGTTGCCGCGGAATGGCAAATTTTTCTTTATACGGTGAACGGATAATCCCGATCTGATTGAAAACAAATTGACTCATTGTGCAGAGACTTTTAGCGCGGTGCCTTGGCAAACGACTTGGCTATAGCAACCGGCTACGCCACTGACGGTTTGGCATTCATGTAGTAAAACCGCATTGGCCTTCATTGCGGTTGCGCGGCTTTGCATTCTTTTACGCGCATTTGCCGCGTTGGGCGGAGCGTCCTGAGCGCTGACCTGACACGACGAGCCAGACACTTCACCCATATCACGGAAAGGCTTACCCACTAATTCTTCGGCGCTTTTATACAGCACGGCTGGAGCAGGGCGAACGGGAGGCTTCGGTTTCGGTGCCGGTTCTACGGTTTTGGCTTCAACAACAGGTTGAGGAACGGGTGCCTGTGGCTTCTGAAATAAAGAACAGCCTGTCAGCGACATAGCTAACAATATAAAGGGAACAGCACGCATTAAGGATTCCTCTGCTTTTTCTCAAAGAGCGAGTATTGAAGCAAGCAATTGCACAAATAACAAGACGGGCCGTAGCCCGTCTTGCAGATATCTTTTAATTAAACTCATTAGGGCAGGATTACCAGCCTTTCACTGCGCCGCCATTAAAGATTTTATTTGCTGCATCGTTCACTTCATCAGACTGGTAAGCCTGAACGAATTTCTTCACGTTTTCAGCGTCTTTGTTGTCTTCGCGTGAAACCAGCAGGTTTACATACGGAGAGTCTTTTTCTTCAACAAACAGGCCATCTTTAGTTGGTGTCAGGTTAATCTGGCTAGCGTAAGTAGTGTTGATGACAGCCAGCGCAATTTGCGCATCATCTAAAGAACGTGGCAACTGTGGCGCTTCCAGTTCAACCAGTTTGATGTTTTTCGGGTTTTCAGTCACATCCAATACCGTTGGCAGCAGGCCAACGTTGTCTTTCAGTTTAATCAAGCCAACTTTTTGCAGCAGCAGCAGGGAGCGGCCCAGATTGGTTGGGTCATTTGGCAGCGCAATTTGCGCACCATCTTGCAGCTCATTCAGCGATTTGATTTTTTTGGAGTAACCGGCAATTGGGTAGACAAAGCTGTTGCCGACAGAAACCAGTTTATAACCACGATCTTTTATCTGCTGATCCAGATAAGGTTTATGCTGGAAGGCATTCAGATCGATGTCACCTTTGCTCAGAGCTTCATTTGGCAACACGTAGTCGTTAAATGTGACTAACTCAACGTCCAGGCCGTATTTGTCTTTCGCCACTTTTTGCGCGATTTCCGCAACCTGTTGTTCTGCTCCAACAATAACGCCGACTTTAATATGATTAGGATCCTTCTCTTCCTGACCACATCCCGCTAGCGCCAGCGCACCAATCAGTGCGCCAATGGTCGCAATAGATTTCAGTTTAATCGCCATATCCTTACCCCTAATTAACTATTTTCTTGGCAGATACCCTTAGGCAAATGCGTATTGTGATGACTACTTATGTGTGACAGCTTTTACTGCCCTGTCGCCGCAGAATTGAATCAGGTAAACCAAAACAACCAGTAATATTAATACCGTATTCATGACCGTCGCGTTATAACCAATATAACCATACTGATAACCAATTTGACCTAAGCCGCCTGCGCCGACGGCACCACCCATAGCAGAATAGCCTACGAGCGTAATTAACGTGATGGTTGCGGCATTAATTAGCCCTGGTAACGCTTCTGGCAGCAATATCTTTCTGATGATTTGCATCGGTGTCGCACCCATTGCACGGGCGGCTTCGATCAGGCCAGTTGGAATTTCAAGTAGCGCATTTTCCACCATGCGGGCAATAAACGGGGCTGCACCTACAGTGAGAGGAACGATCGCCGCTTGCAGACCAATAGAGGTTCCGACAATGATGCGGGTAAAAGGAATCATCCAGACCAGCAAAATAATGAACGGAATCGAGCGGAAAATGTTTACCAGTGCAGAAAGGGTCCGGTAGAGTTTTGGATTGGCGATGATTTGCCCCGGACGCGTGGTATACAATAAAACGCCCACGGGTAAACCAAGTACAAAGCCAAAGAAACCAGAAACGAACGTCATAGCGACGGTTTCCCATACTCCCTTAGCCATTAACCACATCATTGCTTCAGACATAACCCAGAACCTCAACTGTAACGTGACTTTCCTGCAGGAATTGGATTGCGGCTTTGATATCTGCATCGTTGCCGTGCATTTCTGTCAGCATGATGCCGAACTTGACGCCACCGGCATAATCCATCTGAGCACTGATAATGTTGTTATTAATGTTAAAGCGCCGAGCAACTTCGGACAGAAGTGGGGCGTCCACTGATTTGCCGGTAAATTCCATCCGTAATAACGGCGTAGTCTCTGGGCGATAGTCTGGTGACAGACGAGCGAGGTAATCGTCCGGGATATCCAGATGTAACGTTGACTGAATGAATTTCTGCGCCAACGGCGTTTTCGGATGTGAGAAGACTTCGCTTACGGTGTCCTGCTCGATGAGTCGTCCGTCGCTGATAACCGCAACCTGATCGCAAATGCGTTTCACCACATCCATTTCATGTGTAATAAGAAGAATGGTTAGGCCAAGACGGCGATTGATGTCTTTCAGTAATTCAAGAATCGAACGCGTCGTTGCAGGATCTAATGCGCTGGTTGCTTCGTCACACAGCAGAACCTTGGGGTTGCTAGCCAGTGCACGGGCAATAGCGACACGCTGCTTTTGTCCGCCGGACAAGTTGGCTGGGTACACGTCGTGTTTATCCGCTAACCCAACCAGCTCCAATAATTCATTAACGCGCTTGGCAATATCCGCTTTTGGTGTGTTATCCAGTTCCAGCGGTAGCGAAATGTTGCCAAAAACGGTACGTGAGGCGAGCAGGTTGAAATGTTGAAAAATCATGCCGATCTGGCGGCGAGCACGCGTCAACTGGCTATCTGATAGCTGGGTCAGTTCTTGCCCATCAACCAGCACTTTCCCTTCTGTTGGGCGTTCTAATAAATTGACGCAGCGGATCAGTGTACTTTTACCTGCGCCCGATGCACCGATAACGCCATAGATTTGCCCGGTGGGAACGTGGAGGCTGACATCAGAAAGTGCGGTAATAGCCCGCCCATTCTGCTGGAAAACCTTAGTAATATTAGAAAGTTCAATCATATATTTTTATCGTAAGTGCCTATGGCTGGATAAATTAGTTTCTGTATTAACAGAATATGAAACGGATGTTAGGGCGTCTAGACGTCTAAGTCAATCGGGATTGTCATGGCCCTATACTCTCTCTATAGGAGAAAACATGCGATACTACTGCGTAATTTCCGCCATTCAGGAGCAAAGTCAGTGGCACAAAGCGTTCCAGCAATTTTTCTTGATCGTGACGGTACGATCAATGTCGATCACGGTTATGTCCATGAGATTGACGATTTTCAATTTATAGATGGTGTTATCGACGCCATGCGCGAGTTGAAGAGCATGGGGTTCGCGCTGGTTGTTGTGACGAACCAGTCCGGTATCGCCCGCGGTAAATTTACAGAAGATCAGTTTATGCAACTGACGGAATGGATGGACTGGTCGCTGGCAGACCGTGGTGTTGATCTGGATGGCATCTACTTTTGTCCGCATCACCCTGACGCTGGCGAAGATGAGTATCGGCAGGTCTGTGATTGCCGTAAGCCTGAGCCTGGTATGCTGCTTTCCGCACAGAGCGAGCTGCACATTGATATGGCTGCATCTTATATGGTGGGAGATAAGGTAGAGGATATGCAGGCAGCAATTGGCGCAGGTGTGGGAAATAAATTGCTGGTTCGCACCGGTAAACCTGTTACCGAGCAAGGCGAATCACTGGCTGATGGCGTGCTGGAAAGCCTCGCAGATCTGCCGAAATGGATAAAAACGCGCAGTTAACAGGCGGAACGAATGAAAGATGCGCAAACAGAAAAAAGTTTACTAGATTTGCTTGCGCTTCTGAATCGGCTCCCTATAATGCGCCTCCATCGACACGGCGCTGTGACTCACAACCGGGTCGATAAAGAAAGAGAAAACGCTTTAAAATAAACGTTGACTCTAAAGGTGATAAGCGTAACATACGCCACCTCGCGAAGCGGATAAGACCGCAACGCACTGCTCTTTAACAATATAATCAGACAATCTGTGTGGGCACTCACAAGACCGTATCTTAACGATATAAAAAGTCTTGAAGAGTGAACAACAGTGAAATTCATTACGAATAAACAGTTACTAATTCTTTGAGCATCGCTGACGAGTTCAGCAAATCAAACAAATCTTAAATTGAAGAGTTTGATCATGGCTCAGATTGAACGCTGGCGGCAGGCCTAACACATGCAAGTCGAGCGGTAGCACAGAAGAGCTTGCTCTTCGGGTGACGAGCGGCGGACGGGTGAGTAATGTCTGGGAAACTGCCTGATGGAGGGGGATAACTACTGGAAACGGTAGCTAATACCGCATAACGTCTTCGGACCAAAGAGGGGGACCTTCGGGCCTCTTGCCATCGGATGTGCCCAGATGGGATTAGCTAGTAGGTGAGGTAATGGCTCACCTAGGCGACGATCCCTAGCTGGTCTGAGAGGATGACCAGCCACACTGGAACTGAGACACGGTCCAGACTCCTACGGGAGGCAGCAGTGGGGAATATTGCACAATGGGCGCAAGCCTGATGCAGCCATGCCGCGTGTGTGAAGAAGGCCTTCGGGTTGTAAAGCACTTTCAGCGGGGAGGAAGGCGATAAGGTTAATAACCTTGTCGATTGACGTTACCCGCAGAAGAAGCACCGGCTAACTCCGTGCCAGCAGCCGCGGTAATACGGAGGGTGCAAGCGTTAATCGGAATGACTGGGCGTAAAGCGCACGCAGGCGGTCTGTTAAGTTGGATGTGAAATCCCCGGGCTTAACCTGGGAACTGCATTCAAAACTGACAGGCTAGAGTCTTGTAGAGGGGGGTAGAATTCCAGGTGTAGCGGTGAAATGCGTAGAGATCTGGAGGAATACCGGTGGCGAAGGCGGCCCCCTGGACAAAGACTGACGCTCAGGTGCGAAAGCGTGGGGAGCAAACAGGATTAGATACCCTGGTAGTCCACGCTGTAAACGATGTCGACTTGGAGGTTGTGCCCTTGAGGCGTGGCTTCCGGAGCTAACGCGTTAAGTCGACCGCCTGGGGAGTACGGCCGCAAGGTTAAAACTCAAATGAATTGACGGGGGCCCGCACAAGCGGTGGAGCATGTGGTTTAATTCGATGCAACGCGAAGAACCTTACCTACTCTTGACATCCACAGAATTCGGTAGAGATACCTTAGTGCCTTCGGGAACTGTGAGACAGGTGCTGCATGGCTGTCGTCAGCTCGTGTTGTGAAATGTTGGGTTAAGTCCCGCAACGAGCGCAACCCTTATCCTTTGTTGCCAGCGAGTAATGTCGGGAACTCAAAGGAGACTGCCGGTGATAAACCGGAGGAAGGTGGGGATGACGTCAAGTCATCATGGCCCTTACGAGTAGGGCTACACACGTGCTACAATGGCGTATACAAAGAGAAGCGAACTCGCGAGAGCAAGCGGACCTCATAAAGTACGTCGTAGTCCGGATTGGAGTCTGCAACTCGACTCCATGAAGTCGGAATCGCTAGTAATCGTAGATCAGAATGCTACGGTGAATACGTTCCCGGGCCTTGTACACACCGCCCGTCACACCATGGGAGTGGGTTGCAAAAGAAGTAGGTAGCTTAACCTTCGGGAGGGCGCTTACCACTTTGTGATTCATGACTGGGGTGAAGTCGTAACAAGGTAACCGTAGGGGAACCTGCGGTTGGATCACCTCCTTACCAAAAAAGATGTGTGTTACGTGAAGTGCTCACACAGATTGTCTGATGAAAATACTGAGCAAGCGCACCTGTTGATGTCATGAGTGTAGACTCATGCTGACGCGATAGTGCCGAATTTCTGATTCGGTACGGATTTTTCGTGTCCCCATCGTCTAGAGGCCTAGGACACTGCCCTTTCACGGCTGTAACAGGGGTTCGAATCCCCTTGGGGACGCCAATCCGATAATGAGTGAAAGACATTATCACCGAATATCTTAAAGATGATTCCTCGGAGTCATGTTTACGATATTGCTCTTTAACAATCTGGAACAAGCTGAAAATTGAAACATGACGGCTGACAAAACACGATGACCTTCGAGTGCATCGTGATGCATCAGTCTGTCAATGAGTCTCTCAAATAATCGCAGCGCGAACGTGACCTTGATTTATTCAAGACACCTTCGGGTTGTGAGGTTAAGCGACTAAGCGTACACGGTGGATGCCTAGGCAGTCAGAGGCGATGAAGGGCGTGCTAATCTGCGATAAGCGTCGGTAAGCTGATATGAAGCGTTATACCCGACGATACCCGAATGGGGAAACCCAGTGTGTTTCGACACACTATCATTACGTGAATACATAGCGTAATGAGGCGAACCGGGGGAACTGAAACATCTCAGTACCCCGAGGAAAAGAAATCAACCGAGATTCCCCTAGTAGCGGCGAGCGAACGGGGAGGAGCCCAGAACCTGAATCAGTTTGTGTGTTAGTGGAAGCGTTTGGAAAGTCGCACAGTAAAGGGTGATAGTCCCGTACACAAAAATGCACAAGTTGTGAGTTCGATGAGTAGGGCGGGACACGTGACATCCTGTCTGAATATGGGGGGACCATCCTCCAAGGCTAAATACTCCTGACTGACCGATAGTGAACCAGTACCGTGAGGGAAAGGCGAAAAGAACCCCGGCGAGGGGAGTGAAATAGAACCTGAAACCGTGTACGTACAAGCAGTGGGAGCCTACTTGTTAGGTGACTGCGTACCTTTTGTATAATGGGTCAGCGACTTATATTCTGTAGCAAGGTTAACCGAATAGGGGAGCCGCAGGGAAACCGAGTCTTAACTGGGCGTTAAGTTGCAGGGTATAGACCCGAAACCCGGTGATCTAGCCATGGGCAGGTTGAAGGTTGGGTAACACTAACTGGAGGACCGAACCGACTAATGTTGAAAAATTAGCGGATGACTTGTGGCTGGGGGTGAAAGGCCAATCAAACCGGGAGATAGCTGGTTCTCCCCGAAAGCTATTTAGGTAGCGCCTCGTGAATTCATCTTCGGGGGTAGAGCACTGTTTCGGCTAGGGGGTCATCCCGACTTACCAACCCGATGCAAACTACGAATACCGAAGAATGTTATCACGGGAGACACACGGCGGGTGCTAACGTTCGTCGTGAAGAGGGAAACAACCCAGACCGCCAGCTAAGGTCCCAAAGTCATGGTTAAGTGGGAAACGATGTGGGAAGGCACAGACAGCCAGGATGTTGGCTTAGAAGCAGCCATCATTTAAAGAAAGCGTAATAGCTCACTGGTCGAGTCGGCCTGCGCGGAAGATGTAACGGGGCTAAACCATGCACCGAAGCTGCGGCAGCGACGCTTAGGCGTTGTTGGGTAGGGGAGCGTTCTGTAAGCCGTTGAAGGTGGCCTGTGAGGGTTGCTGGAGGTATCAGAAGTGCGAATGCTGACATAAGTAACGATAATGCGGGTGAAAAACCCGCACGCCGGAAGACCAAGGGTTCCTGTCCAACGTTAATCGGGGCAGGGTGAGTCGACCCCTAAGGCGAGGCTGAAAAGCGTAGTCGATGGGAAACAGGTTAATATTCCTGTACTCGGTGTTACTGCGAAGGGGGGACGGAGAAAGCTAGGTTATCCGGGCGACGGTTGTCCCGGTTTAAGCGTGAAGGTGGGTGACTTAGGTAAATCCGGGTCATCGTTAACACTGAGGCGTGATGACGAGTCACTACGGTGATGAAGTAACCAATGCTACGCTTCCAGGAAAAGCCTCTAAGCTCCAGGTAACATCAAATCGTACCCCAAACCGACACAGGTGGTCAGGTAGAGAATACTCAGGCGCTTGAGAGAACTCGGGTGAAGGAACTAGGCAAAATGGTGCCGTAACTTCGGGAGAAGGCACGCTGGCGCGTAGGTGAAGTCCCTTGCGGACGGAGCTGAAGCCAGTCGCAGATACCAGCTGGCTGCAACTGTTTAATAAAAACACAGCACTGTGCAAACACGAAAGTGGACGTATACGGTGTGACGCCTGCCCGGTGCCGGAAGGTTAATTGATGGGGTCAGCCGCAAGGCGAAGCTCTTGATCGAAGCCCCGGTAAACGGCGGCCGTAACTATAACGGTCCTAAGGTAGCGAAATTCCTTGTCGGGTAAGTTCCGACCTGCACGAATGGCGTAATGATGGCCAGGCTGTCTCCACCCGAGACTCAGTGAAATTGAACTCGCTGTGAAGATGCAGTGTACCCGCGGCAAGACGGAAAGACCCCGTGAACCTTTACTATAGCTTGACACTGAACCTTGAGCCTTGATGTGTAGGATAGGTGGGAGGCTTTGAAGTGTGGACGCCAGTCTGCATGGAGCCAACCTTGAAATACCACCCTTTAATGTTTGATGTTCTAACGTAGGCCCGTAATCCGGGTTGCGGACAGTGTCTGGTGGGTAGTTTGACTGGGGCGGTCTCCTCCCAAAGCGTAACGGAGGAGCACGAAGGTTAGCTAATCCTGGTCGGACATCAGGAGGTTAGTGCAAAGGCATAAGCTAGCTTGACTGCGAGAGTGACAGCTCGAGCAGGTGCGAAAGCAGGTCTTAGTGATCCGGTGGTTCTGAATGGAAGGGCCATCGCTCAACGGATAAAAGGTACTCCGGGGATAACAGGCTGATACCGCCCAAGAGTTCATATCGACGGCGGTGTTTGGCACCTCGATGTCGGCTCATCACATCCTGGGGCTGAAGTAGGTCCCAAGGGTATGGCTGTTCGCCATTTAAAGTGGTACGCGAGCTGGGTTTAGAACGTCGTGAGACAGTTCGGTCCCTATCTGCCGTGGGCGTTGGAAGATTGAGAGGGGTTGCTCCTAGTACGAGAGGACCGGAGTGAACGCACCACTGGTGTACGGGTTGTGATGCCAATTGCATTGCCCGGTAGCTAAGTGCGGAAGAGATAACCGCTGAAAGCATCTAAGCGGGAAACTTGCCTCGAGATGAGTCTTCCCTGGGCACCAGATGCCCCTGAAGGGCCGTTGAAGACGACGACGTAGATAGGCTGGGTGTGTAAGCGTAGCGATACGTTGAGCTAACCAGTACTAATGACCCGAGAGGCTTAACCTTACAACACCGAAGGTGTTTTGTGGGTGATGAAAGACTCATAGATTTTGATGTTCAGCTTGTTCAGAGATTGGTTCTGATGGTTACGGAGATGACAAAGAAAAAAGTCATGTTAAGTAACGGTTGGAATGAAACAGAATTTGCCTGGCGGCGATAGCGCGGTGGTCCCACCTGACCCCATGCCGAACTCAGAAGTGAAACGCCGTAGCGCCGATGGTAGTGTGGGGCTTCCCCATGTGAGAGTAGGGAACTGCCAGGCATCAAATTATACAGGTGCGCTGATATGGCTCAGTTGGTAGAGCGCACCCTTGGTAAGGGTGAGGTCCCCAGTTCGACTCTGGGTATCAGCACCAGTGTTTTGGGTTAATGTTCGGCTTATAAAGAATTTACCTGGCGGCGATAGCGCGGTGGTCCCACCTGACCCCATGCCGAACTCAGAAGTGAAACGCCGTAGCGCCGATGGTAGTGTGGGG
Source organism: Pectobacterium parmentieri (assembly GCF_001742145.1). NCBI lineage: Bacteria > Pseudomonadati > Pseudomonadota > Gammaproteobacteria > Enterobacterales > Pectobacteriaceae > Pectobacterium > Pectobacterium parmentieri. Next base: position 269,138 of record NZ_CP015749.1, read on the forward strand.
CTTCCCCATGTGAGAGTAGGGAACTGCCAGGTTTCAATTAAGAAAAAGGCCATCCTATTAAGGATGGCCTTTTTTCTATTTCAGCATATTAGATCTTTTTTTACCTAAATATACTCGCCATACTTCAAGTTGCATGTGCGTTGGCTGCGTTCAAACCTGCTCCCAACGAATTTGTCTTTCTCTTGCCGCCTGCCTGAAACTAGAATTATTTAGAGTATAAAACATCTATTTATCTTCTTTGCTGTTCAATTAATAATTAACGTCTTGTTTATTAACGATTCGTTTATCTATATTCCAGCTAAATACAATAAAGCTATTGAGTTACGTCACTACATTAATAAATTATTACAATCAGGAACTTTTTGCCTCAGGGTTTAAGTACTGCTTTACTATAGCGGGCATCGTTTTATGCCCGGAAAAATAGGAGAATAAAATAAGATGACTGATCTAACAGAAAATGCGAAAGATACGCGCCAGCGCATCCGAGCTATCGTTGGCGCTTCATCGGGTAATTTAGTTGAGTGGTTTGATTTTTATGTTTATTCCTTTTGCTCAATCTATTTTGCCCATATCTTTTTCCCTTCGGGAAATACCACAACTCAATTACTACAAACCGCAGGGGTTTTTGCAGCAGGCTTTTTAATGAGACCGATAGGCGGTTGGCTTTTCGGTTATATTGCTGACAAGCATGGTCGTAAAAATTCAATGCTAATTTCGGTTTGCATGATGTGCTTTGGATCTCTGGTTATTGCCTGCCTACCGGGGTATGAAAGTATTGGCACCTGGGCTCCGTTTTTACTGTTATTAGCCCGTTTATTTCAGGGGCTTTCTGTCGGTGGGGAATATGGCACCAGCGCAACGTATATGAGTGAAGTCGCTGTTGAGGGAAGAAAAGGATTCTATGCTTCTTTCCAGTATGTCACGCTGATTGGCGGTCAATTGTTGGCGCTGTTAGTGGTTGTAATATTGCAGCAGATTCTGAGCGATGAAGATTTGCGTGCGTGGGGATGGCGTATTCCTTTTGCTCTCGGCGCTGTTTTGGCGATCGTGGCGCTTTATTTACGCCGTTCGCTGAATGAAACATCAGATAAAACGACTCGCGCGCATAAAGATGCTGGTTCGCTGGCAGGTTTGTGGAAACATCGCCGTGCTTTTATTACTGTTCTAGGGTTTACAGCCGGTGGTTCTTTAGCTTTTTATACGTTCACCACTTATATGCAAAAGTATCTGGTGAATACGGCAGGGATGCATGCGAAAACGGCGAGCGGGCTAATGACCCTTGCATTATTTATCTTTATGCTGCTGCAACCCTTCTTTGGTGCAATGTCGGATAAAATTGGCCGTCGTAGTTCAATGCTTTGCTTCGGCGGGCTTGCGGCGCTGCTGACGGTTCCCATTCTAACGGTTCTACAGAGTGTAACGAGTCCTATCCTTGCTTTCTCGTTGGTGATGCTTTCACTGATTATTGTCAGCTTCTACACGTCGATCAGCGGCATTTTAAAAGCAGAAATGTTCCCACCCGAAGTCCGGGCGTTAGGCGTTGGCTTGTCTTACGCTGTGGCTAATGCATTGTTTGGTGGTTCGGCGGAGTATGTTGCACTTTCACTGAAATCCTTTGGCATGGAAACGACGTTTTTCTGGTATGTATCAGTGATGGGGGCGGTTGCGTTTATTGTGTCATTAACGCTGCATCGTAAAGGCAAAGGAATGAAGCTTTAGTGTTCAGATAATTGCCATAGTGCATAGCCGGTGGTTGCACCGGCTATATCCCAAACAAGATCTTGCCAGCTCCATCCTGTCCCGCCTTCCCGACTATCATAAAGCTCTTTTGCCATGCCCACGCTGATTGCCAGCATAATACCGAATCCTCCGCTACGGTTTGCACTCCAGCGCTGATGAGTACCATATTCATACCCGGCGGCGCTGATGGCGGCTGACGCGAGAAAGTGTTGGGCTTTATCTTGTCCGGTCCAACGATCTTGCGCGATATGGCTACATCCAGAGCAGCAAATCATTGCGGCAATACACAGTAGGCGCATGGCTTTCCCCATAATAATAAAAAACCTCGGAAGCCGAGGTTTTTCAAAGTATAGCGCGGGTTTTAGAGAATACGACTAATGAGCCGGTCTATCCGAATACGGCGTAGACGCCGTATTAGTTTGCGGACTTTCACTGGATATTGCGCGATGCTTTCCAGCTCCAGATAGCTTTTTACAACGTGAGTGTGCGTTCTTATCGTGTCCAGCTCATCCAGACGTTGCTGCAATAGAACCTGCTGAGGATCGTGAATCAAGATGGCATTTTCCAGATCCAAGCGCCATGCGCGGGGGTTAAGGTTGTTCCCCGTCAGTAACTGCCACTTATCGTCCACCCACATACCTTTCAGGTGGAAGCTGTTATCTCCGTCTTTCCATAGCCGCACAACAAGCTGCTGATTCTCAATGTAGCGCTCCAGACGACTCAGGAAACGGCGAAGGTTAATCTCGTAGAGATACGGTAATGCACCGATGATTTTGAAAGGCTGGTCTTCTGGAATATAGAAATCGTTAGCGGTTTTATCGCCGATAATAATTTCTACTTTTTTGCCGTCCCGCAAGAGTCGGATGATATTTCTGACCAGCAGCGCAGGCAGGTTGAAATACGGAGTACAGATGACCAAATTTTCATCAGTGCAGTACATCAGGTGATGTATGGTCTTATTCAGTGGACTTTGCTTTCCTAGCCCGACCAATGGTGTGACGGTTAACTCGCTTGCATCTGCGCGATGTTCCGGAGCCAGATAATTGGCGGTACGTAATGCTTGACGGAATTGTTTGATATCATTTTTGATTTCCAGACTCTTCGGGCGATCGGTATGATCTAACCGCTGCACTGCCGGGGCCGACAGCATTGTCTGGATATATTGCACCATCGTCTCAGCCAATACTGGGTTATGAATTAACTGATAGCGGTCATAACGGTATTTTTGATGCTGATGCAGGTAAACATCATTCAGGCTAGCGCCGCTGTAGATGACGGTGTCATCGACAATAAACCCTTTCAGGTGCAGCACGCCTAACGCTTCGCGTGTGTTGACAGGAATGCCGTAGATAGGGAAATGCGTATCTGGGTGTTTTTTCGCCATGTCGCAATACCAATCGGCATTGGTATTTTCCGCCACCGCGCCGATCCTGCCACGCTGAGCACGATGCCAGTCTACCAGAACGCGGACGTCCAGTTCGGGGCACTGCCGTTTGGCTTCATAAATTGCGGATAGAACGCCGATACCGCCATCATCACGCTCAAGATATAATGCCACGATATAGACGCGCTTTTTCGCACTCAAAATGGCGTTAATCAGTGTTGTGCGGAAAAGTTCAGGTGAATGCAACGTCTGAACATCATCTGCGTTCTGAGGAATTCTGGGCAGTTGTGCAAGGTGCTGTTGGTATTTATTGCGTTTAAAATTTGACAGCATCACAGTGCGTTTCTTCTCTCATCAGTTTATACCCACCATACTTCAAGCTGCATTAGGGTATATGACCTTCTGGTCATTATCAAAAGTTAAGGAGTAGCCGAATGGGCGATAATACCATTACTTTCCGGCAGTAGTGAGTCTGTTTTGCCGTTGGCCGGAATCACCGTTCGCCATACTACCTCTTGCGATCAGTCTTTCAGCGGCAATTCCAGTGTCACAATACCCTCTTCTAATTGTACGTTGATGTGAAAACCGAGCTTTTTGGAAAGCTGAACCATACCTTGGTTATGCGGCATGGTAATGCCGGTCAAGCGGGAGAGACCATGCGCTCGGGCGTAATCAATCAGCTTTTCCAACAGCCGTCTGCCAAGGCCGAGTCCTTTTAGATCGGATCGCACCAGCACGGCAAATTCTGCATCTGTATTATCTGGATCGGAAATTGCGCGCGTTACACCAATAATCTCATTCTCTTCTCCGATCTGGCGCACAGCAACGAATGCCATCTCACGATCGTAGTCAATTTGCGTCATATTGGCTAAGTCTTCGTGAGTAAATTCATTAATTTCGCTGAAATAACGGTAATACAGATCCTCCTTCGTCACTCTGGCAATGAACGCGCTGAGCAGCGGTTCGTCTTCCGGCAAGATGGGTCGGAACAGGCAAATATCACTGTTTTTGAGGATGACCGTTTCTTCCAGTTCGTGTGGATAGGGACGGATCGCCAGCCTCGACTGCGGATCGCCGCTGAACGGCGTCAGATGCAGTGTGACATCCAGCAGCGTAAAGGTGTCCCCGGATGCCAGCAGAGGATGAATATCTAGCCGTGAAATTTCAGGGCAGTCGAGAATCAAATTGGAAACTTGAACCAGTAAGCGGCTGAGCGCGGGAATATCCAGCGGACGTAACGCGCTGTATTCCCGAATCTTGCCGCCTTTCACTGCCTGTAGTACCAAATAACGGGCCAGCGTCATATTCAGCGGGGGCAGTGCGACGGCGGCCTGTTTTTCTCGCCACTCAACGCCGCCTTCTCCTAACATAATCAACGGGCCGAAAACGGGATCCTGTTCGACGGCAATCCTGAGTTCCTGTGCGCCTGCTCGGTTTGCCATGCTCTGTACCAACAGGCCGTAAATGCGCGCCTGTGGATAGGTGCGTTTCACCCGGTCAAGAATTGCATCTGCTGCCTGTTGGACTTCTCTGGCGGTTTGCAGATATAGCATGACGCCCTGTACTTCCGATTTATGCGGAATATCTGGCGATCTCAGCTTAATCGCGACCGGGTAGCCAATTTGCTCGGCGATATGGACGGCTTCTACACTGTCCCCAGCAATCCAGGTGGGTAACGTATTCAAACCATAGGCTTGCAGGATCGGTTGAACTTCATGCGTATCCAACTGAGTGACGCCATCTGACAGTGCCTGCTGAATCAGCGCGTGTGCCTGGCTGGCGTTGATACCCAAATTCAGCGGCAGTGCTGGTGTTTCCTTTAGCTGTTTCTGATTGCGCCGATACTCGACGATATGCATAAATGCCGTTACCGCGCCTTCTGGTGTGCGATAGGTAGGAATACCCGCGTCATTAAACAAGCGTCGCGCTTCCTGTGAAGAAAATTCACCACACCAGTTGGTTAGCAGCGTGATCCTTTTTCCACGCGGATGTTGTTGGAAGAGTGTAATCAACTGTGCGGCGCTATCGGTGCCGGGAGCGGCGGCGCTGGGTGCATGAATAATTAAGAGTGCATCGACGTCATTGCTGTCCAGCAATACCGACACTGCTGACAGATAGCGAGCCGCTGTCGCATCATCGCGTAGATCGAGCGGATTGCCGATAGTGATGGAGTGCGGCAATGCTTCCTGTAGCGCTTGTCGTGTCACATCACTGAGCTGTGCGAGTTTGCCTTGCCGACTGAGAAGCTGATCCAGCGCCTGTGCGGCTGGGGATGCGCCGTTGCTGACTAACATCAAGCGTTCACCGCGCAGCGGCCGCAGGTGGCTTAACGTTTCCACTGCGGAAAAAAGCTCATGGGTATCCCGTACCCGCAGTAAACCAGCACGTTGAATGGCGGCGTCATAGGCGGCATCCAATCCGTGGCGCTGGTCATTCAGTAACTGCTGTGCCTGCTGGCTACGACCGCTTTTTATCACCAGTATCGGCTTATTTCGGGAGGCGCTGCGGGAAGCGGAAAGAAAGCGGCGCGCATCGCTGATATGTTCCAGATGCAGCAAAATGGCGCTGGTTTTGCCATCGCGAGCCAAAAAATCTAACAGATCGTCGACATCAATATCCAGGCTGTCGCCCAAAGCGATGAAATAGGAAAAGCCAATACCGCGCTGCTGCGCCCAGTCCAGTATCGTGTTGGAAACGGCGGCTGACTGCGAAATAAATGCCAGCTTTCCTTTCATTATGGGAACGGGAGAGAAACTGGCATTCAGACCTTGCCAAGGCGCGAGTAGCCCGAGGCTGTTGGGGCCAAGCAGACGCATGTGGTAGCGCACGGCACAGGCCTTTAATTCGCTGAACTGGGTCGGCGGTGCGGAGAGGATGATGACGGTTTTACAGCCTTTCTGCCCCAGTTCCTCTAACAGCGTTAGGTTACGGCTGGCGTTGGTACAAATCACGGCAAGGTCGGGCGTCGTGGGCAGGCTGGCGACAGTGGGATAGGCCAGCACGCCGCAAACGGCACGATATTTTGGCGTAACAGGTAGCACGGGGCCGCTGAAATGGCCGTCCAGCAGGTTTTTCATCATCAAAAAACCGGCCCGTCCCGGTTTTTCTGATGCGCCGAGAACGGCAATAGACTTAGGGCGTAACAGTGCTTCCAATCCGCGCTGGCTCATGCGTCACTCCTTCACATCAATCCCCTTTGATACTAAACGCTTTCTGCCGATTGTGCTGTGACGATGGGTAAACTTTCCCGCAAACTGTGGTGTGATTTCCCCGCCAGATAGTGTCGGCGGAAACGATCAAAATGCTGTGATAGCGCATCAGCCGCGACGACATCCCCTGCCTGTGCCAGCAGGGCGATGGCAATCTCGGCGGTGCAGTGCTGTCCTGCACTGCTGGCTTCACGTAGTTGGTAGCGGGACAGCGCCTCTACATTCAGCGACAGGATCGGCAGATTGTCCAAATAGGGGCTTTTGCGGAACATTTTACGCGCTTCCGGCCAGGTGCCGTCGAGTAAGACAAACAGGGCGGGTTTTTCCGTTGGTGGAAGCTGTTGAAACACCTGACGTCCTTCCTCTGCCGCATCGGCAAGGAAGACAAGATAGGGCTGAATATCTGGGTCTTGCAGAGTGGCAAGCAACTTGGGATCGGGCTCGGTGCGTGACCAGCGAAACGCCTGTGTATCGGGCAGAATATCGGCGATGAGACGTCCGGTATTGCTTGGTTTTAACGGTTCGGTATCAAACATCACCAGGCAGACGCGGCTGCGGGATTGCTGCGCCTGAATGGTGTGGCACAGGCAGTTGGTCGCGGGTAATAAACACTGCTGGCAGCGTACTACGCGGCAGCCGCGGGCGCGAAATGGTTTGGTTGACTGCTCAAGACGTTGCTGACGCAGGCGGAGTACGGCATTGTTGTTCACAAAAGGGCGGTTGAGCATGAAATAGATGACGCCATGAGATTCTGCAACGAACCTGCTTCATTTTAATTATTGGGAAGCCGGTTCAGAAAGACGACATTCTAATCGACAGACGGGTTGACCAAAAGAGGTGGGGCAATAATGCCCCAGAGTTTTCTACAGTGATTCATCCAACCATTCCTCAAACTGGGCTTTTGGCAGTGCGCCGTTGAGGATGTCGACCATCTGGCCCTGTTTAAAGATCATGAGGGTTGGAATACTGCGGATGCGAAAACGGGCGCTGAGTGCCGGTTCGGCTTCGGTATTGACCTTAATAAAGCGGATTTTCCCGCTCCGCTCCTGTGCGACGTTTTCAAACACCGGGGCAAAGTTGACGCAGGGGCCGCACCAGGGGGCCCAGAAATCGACCACGATGGGAAGATCGTCCTGTAACAGCTTGTCGAGCGTTGTTTCTGTGGCATTGATGATGTCACCGCTGAATAAGGCTTCTCCGCAACGACCACATTTTGCATGGTCATCAATACGCGCTTCAGGCAGGCGATTGGTTGTTTGGCAAGATCCACATACCGTATTCATAACAGGGCCTCAGATAAAAGGACTAAAATAAAGATGTCGCTGATAAAATGCACGCAATACGGCATTGGAACGTCAACGGCATGTTGCTTAAGAGTGAATAAATTATGGTGGGGAGAGATTATGGCAACAACGTGGTTTGCCCAATAGCTACAATAGCTTCTGACTGTTAGCGCTCTTTTACCACAAGCGTGTGGCTAAGCGGGTGTACATAAGGTAATCTTCGCGCCCAGCGCGTAGGTGGAGAGAACAATGAGCGATTCATTCAATAGTAAAAGCGGCAAAGTCCGTGTGATGTACGTCCGCAGTGATGATGAGGGCGAGAAAGAGAATAAAAACAAGCGCCCTGCTGACAAAGATCGTCGTGGCGATCGGCGTGATGGTGGTGGCTCTCGCGATCAGCGTGAAAAGCCGAAACATCCGCGTGATGTTAACCCGCGTTATGCTCGGGAAAATCCGTCCCGTGACGGCGATAGCAGTGCGAAAACGCCGTGGGGCAATAAAGATCGTAACGAACGCAGCAGCGACAAGCCTCGTCGCCCACGTGGTGAAGACACTGGTGGTTATGAATCACCGTGGAAAACCGTGTCTCGTGCGCCAAGCGAGAGCGACACGCCGGATCACGGCGGTATTACTGGCAAGAGTCAGATCGATCCTGAACAACTGCGTCGCCAGCGTCAGGAAGAAACACGTGTCTATGGTGAAAATGCCTGTCAGGCGTTGTTTAAAAACCGTTCTGAGGTGATTGTTCGTGCCTGGTTCCTGCAAGAAGTGACGCCGCGTTTCCGCGATGCACTGCGCTGGATGGCGGCGAACCGCAAGGCTTACCACGTTGTGGAAGAGGAAGAGTTGATTAAGGCTTCCGGTACTGAACACCACGGCGGCGTCTGCTTCCTGATTAAAAAGCGTCAGGGAATGGATGTGCGTGAGTACCTGAAAACGGCTGGTGAGAATGACTGTGTACTGGCGCTGGAAGATGTGGGCAACCCGCATAACCTCGGCGGCATTATGCGTAGCTGTGCGCATTTCGGCGTGAAAGGCGTGCTGGTTCAGGATGCAGCGTTGCTGGAGTCCGGTGCGGCGGTACGCACGGCAGAAGGCGGAGCGGAACACGTTAAAGCGATTAACGCTGACGATTTCCTGTCTGTGCTGGCGGAGTTCCGTCACGCAGGCTACACCATCGTGACCACCTCCAGCCATAAAGGTACGGCATTGTCGCAAGCGACACTTCCGGCGAAAACCGTGATTGTGCTAGGTCAGGAAGGTGATGGCCTGTCGGATAGCGCCTGGCAACAAGGGGACGTGAAAGTCTCTATCGGCGGTACGGGTAAGGTTGAAAGCCTGAACATTTCAGTCGCAACGGGCATTTTGCTGTCCGAATGGTGGCGACAGAATCAGGCCTGATATCACGTGTCGATTCTCAGGGGGATTTTCCCTCTGAGAAGACATCGCCACGGATGGGAGAACGATTGATGAAGCAGAAAAAGCAAAACGTTATCGCGGTATCGCTACTGTTGAGCGCATTGCTGGCAAGCGGTTGTAGTTCGCTGCCGCGCTCATCCGCAGCGGTTGCTGCTGCATCAAGCGCTGATGTGTGCCAGATTGGCGACAAGCAGGTACAGACCACGCTATATTTTGGTTTGAATCGTCCTGCTGGCCCGGTGATCACTGATGCTGAGTGGAAAGCATTTTTGGACGGTGAGGTGACGCCACGCTTTAAAGAAGGGCTGACGGTGTTTGATGCCAAAGGACAATGGCTGGGGAACAATGGACAGGTTGCCCGCGAGAACAGCAAAGCGCTGATGTTGATTCACGGCGCTGATAAAGAGCGTGATATTGAAGCGCTGCGTACCGTCTACAAATCACGTTTCGCACAGGAATCCGTCATGCGGATTGATGCTCCCGTCTGCGTCGCTTTCTGATTTTTTCATCAGCCCCTGAAAAGGGGCCGATGATAGTGTCGAAAATCATCGTGATGAGATCGAGATACTCGGGGCTACCATGAGGTGAGGCATCCCTGCGGGAACCTCATCCCCGTGTTTCCCCTAATATGCGGCTCTGTCATTAGTGTTATGGTTTTTAACCTATGTATTTATAATAAAAGACTACAGCACCACTCCCGCTACTGCCGCAGACAGCAAACTCACCAGCGTAGAGCCGTAAACCAGCTTCAGACCGAAGCGCGATACCACGTTGCCCTGTGCTTCATTCCGCCTTCGATTGCACTTGCGATAATGTCGATTGACGTAAAGTTGGCAAAGGAAATCAGGAAGACAGATAAAACCCTCAAACCGCGTGGCGACATTTCTGCCGCGATCTTCTTCAATTCGATCATGGCAACGAATTCATTGGCCACCAGCTTGGTTGCCATAATGCTACCGCACTATAAAAATTGGGGAAACAGTCGATTAATCAGGGAAGGTAGCGAGAGGATCCCCTTCAGCCAATGGGCTGGCCGAAGGGAGGACAATTTCGGCAGTTAGTGCGCGCCACCGCCTCCACCGCCAGTGGTAAAGGGCGGTTTAGCAAACCAGACCAGCACCAGCAATACCAGAAATACACCTGCGGCGGCCCAGAAGATTTCATTGGCGGAAATAATCAGCCCCTGTGCCGTAATCTGCTCTGCGATGTAAGCCGAGGCCTGTGTTTGACTCATCCCCATAGCCTGAAGCTGCTGGTACGTTTCCTGTGCTATCGGATTATATGGCGTGATAGATTCCGTCAGGTGTGCATGGTGCAGCGACTCTCGCTGCGTCCAGAGCGTGGTGGTTAGTGATGTCCCGATCGATCCCGCCAGCGTTCGGGCAAAGTTCGACAGACTTGATGCTGCCGCCAAACGTTCAGGCGGAAGACCCGACAGCGTAATCGTCGTCAGTGGCATGAAGAAGCAGGCGACGGCAAATCCCTGTACGAATTGCGGCCAGGCCGACGCGCCGAAATCCATGCCTGGCTCGAAGGTGTACGCACGCCAGTAAAAGCAGACCGCATACATGATAAAGCTGAACGTTACCAGCTTGCGCATATCCAGACGCGGCGCGAATCGACCGATGATTGGTGACAGCACCACCGGCATCAGCCCAACGGGGGCGGATGCCAACCCTGCCCAGGTGGCGGTATAGCCATACACCTCCTGCAATAGCTGCGGCAAGAGCACAATTGCCCCGAAGTAAAACATATAGGCGAGGCTGATACACAGACAGCCAATGGTGAAGTTTCTCGACTTAAATAGGGATAAATCCACCACCGGATGGTCGTCCGTCAGTTCCCAGACAATCAGGAACGTTATCGCAATTACCGCCACCACTGCGAGGGTGATGATTTCCGTCGAGTTAAACCAGTCCAGCTCTTTGCCCCGGTCGAGCATCATCTGAAGGCTGCCGATGCCAACGACCAACAACGCCAGCCCGATAGTATCGATGGGCTTGATTTCCGTTTTGGTTTCTCGCCCACGCAGCGTTTGCAACGCAATAAACACCACGGCGATACCGAGTGGAACGTTGATGAAGAATATCCAGCCCCAGTGATAGTTATCGCTAATCCAGCCGCCCAAAATCGGGCCACAGATCGGTGCGACCACCACGGTCATTGACCACAGCGCCAGAGCGATGCTGCGTTTAGCGGGGGGATAATTGCTTAACAACAGGCTCTGTGACAGCGGGATTAGCGGCCCGGCGACGATCCCCTGCAAGACGCGGGCGAAAATCAGCATTTCCAGGCTGGTGGACATACCACATAGCCAGGACGTCAGGGCGAAGAGTGCCGTTGACCATAGAAAAAGGCGGACTTCACCGAACCGTTTGGCTAGCCAGCCGGTGATAGGAATAGAGATAGCATTAGCGACCCCGAATGAGGTAATGACCCATGTTCCCTGTGAGTTGGACGCACCCAGATTACCGGCGATGGTCGGAATAGCGACGTTGGCGATGGTGGAGTCCAGCACCTGCATGAACGTTGCCAGCGACAGCGCAACGGTCATCCAGGCCAGACTCGCGCCTTTAAGCGGTTTTCTCTGCACGTTTCTCTCCTGGTCGATTAACCGGCATTGGCTTGAATAATGGTGCTAATGTCTTGGTTAACGGGGGTGAGATCCAACGTCAGCGCATCACTTTGGTAGGCTGGCGTGGTGCGCGATGTTTCTGCTAACGCGCTGCCTTCGGTATTGGCGGTATCGACATTGACCAATGCAGACAGGCCGATGCGCAACGGATGTTCGGCAACCTGCTTCGGATCGATCTCAATACGCACTGGCAGGCGCTGAACCACTTTAATCCAGTTTCCGGTCGCGTTCTGGGCTGGCAGCAGAGAAAACGCGCTACCGGTTCCCATATCGAGGCCGACCACTTTTCCCTGATACACGACGTCATCGCCGTAGATATCCGCGATCACGGTGGCGGGTTGGCCGATGCGCATATTGGCTAGCTGCGTCTCTTTGAAGTTAGCATCAACCCACAGGTGATTGGCGGGAACGACAGCCATCAGCGCTGAGGTTGAGGAGATGCGAGCGCCAATCTGCACGCTGCGGCGTGAGATGTAGCCGTCAATCGGGCTGACAATTTTGGTGCGCTGTAGCGCTAACCAGGCATCGCGCATTTCTACAGAGGCTTGCTGTATGGCGGGTTGTTTCTCAAGCGGTGTATCCAGAATCATCGCCTGATTCGCCTGATATTGTTGTCTGGCCACTTCCAACGCTGCTTTGGCGGTCGCGACGGCATCGCGAGCATGCTGTACTTCTTCACGCCCGATAGCATTCGCGCTGCCCAGTGCTTCACGGCGGCTTAAGTCGCTTTGCGCCTTGTTCAGTTCTGTCTGACGCAGTTCGATGTTGGCCTGATATTGTTTGCTGTTGATAATCAACTGATGCGTTTGGCGCACGCTGTTAGCCAATGCGGTTTTCGCGCGCTCGAATGCCTGCTGGGCATCGGTAGGATCCAACTCCACTAACACCTGTCCCTGCTTAACAAAGTCAGTATTGTCGACGTTCACATGGGTGACGCTGCCTGTAACCTGTGCCATGATCTGAATCTGGTTGCCTGCGACGTAGGCATCGTCAGTGCTTTGGTGATGTCTGAGAACCAGGAACCAGTAAACTAGCCAAGCACAGCCCAGCACGACGAAAATAAATGTCAGCAGCGATAACACGCGTTTCCGCTGCTGTTTCTTGTTTCTTTGCGGCGTCTGCGGCACCTGATTTTCCACACTTTCACTCATGCTATTCTCTCTTTTTATTTTCTTTGTATCGGCCAGTGCGCCAGACAGAGCCGCCTGGCGATAGTCGCAATGAATTCATATTGCTGTGTAGCTCGGGGGAACTCACCGGAGCGTGAGATTGCCGTTGCGCTAAGTCGCACGCCGCTGCTGCGGAAAGATCATGCGTATTTTTCGCAGCAAAACTCACCTGCCCGATACATCAGCATCGGGGCGTTCCGGGTGAAAGAAAAAGGCGCTGGTTATGATTTTTGTTGTTGTTTTTCTGCTATACGTTGTCGAAATCGTCCATTTCATCCAGCCGAACCAAGAGCTTTCTCATCAGCGTTTCAAGCTGTTTTTTCTCGCCGGATTCAAGTGCTGAACAAAGAACATGGAGACTGTTGTGCTGTGGTGGAATCAATTGACCAAGAAAGGCTTTGCCTTCTTCTGTTAGATGCAGATGCAGGCAGCGCCTGTCACTGCTGCTTTCGCGCCGTTCTATCCAGCCTCTTTTCTCCAGATCGTCAGCGATGCGTGTTGCATTGGTGCGTGACGACCCCAGTGCGGCACTGAGTTCGGACGGCTGAATACTGTAAGACTCTTGAGATTCCAGCGTCAGTAATGCCATGAAAAGGGTTTCATTGATGCCCTGATCTTTCAGCATTCTGTTTCTATTTTCCAGTATTTTGCCTTGAACATGCATGAATAGACGCAGTAGCAAGACTTCCTGACGTGGGAAACCGGGTTTGCGTGAAGCACGCAGATCGAGCATTTGTTCTATAGGAGTGAATGAACTGTCCATTTTTTATATAAACCTCATTAATCACGGCATGCATAGTAACTAATGTTACTAAATGGGTAAACGGCATTCGGGTGGGAAATTGTGCTTATTTATGTGACAGAAAGTAAGCGGATAATAGCCAGAGGTAAGGGTTATTCGTCACTTACTTTATCTAAATCAAAATCTTAATTGATAATTTCCGCTGCGTATTCAGAGCAGTTTAAACGCAATGCCGTAGCACAGCGCCCCTAGTAGCGTCGATAAAACGATACTACGGGTTTTATAAAAACAGGCGGTCAGCATAATAAAACCCGTCAGCGTTGGCAGTAGCTTTTCGTGATGTGCGAGAATATCCGGCACGCTGGAAACGATCAGCAGCGCACAGATCGAAGCAATGCCGATGCTATCCAGCAACAAGGCCTTTTTACCGCGTTGCAGCGAACCGGAAGCGCGTGAGGTGCTGAGTCTCAGAGGTAAATAACGAAAGAGATAGTTCACTAACCCCACAATCAGCCCGATAAGAATGACTTCTGTACTCATGTGTTCACCTGCGGTGTGTCGGGGTTAACCAGCGATGCCAGACAGCCGCTGAGAATACCGAGTAGTATTGCGGCCGGGATGGAAGAGAGTAGCAATCCAAGCAGCGCGCCGCCTAGTGCGCAGGCTACAACCAGACTCTGTTTTCGCTTGAAAGAGGCGAGCAAAAAGCTCAGGAAAAGCGCGGGAAGCATGAAGGACAACGCGGCTTCGACGGCAGGGTAGTCATCCAATGGGCCGTTACCGAACACGGCGCCAATCACCGTGCCGAGCACCCATGAGAGCCAGGCTAAAAGCGATACGCCCATCATCCACTCTTCTGACCAACGTCGGTTATCTTTCGCCAATCGAGTGGCTGCTGCCGCAAATACTTCGTCCGTCAAGCCGAAAGCCCACAGTGCCGTTTTCCGGGTCGGCAGTCGCTGTGTAATGCGATGCCGCAGTGCAGGTCCATACAGCACATGGCGGACATCCATCGCCATGACGGTCAGCGCCGCTACCCAGATGGACATGCCTGCGCTGAGCAACGCGGTGATGACGAACTGGCTGGCACCCGCGTAAATGATGCATGAAAGAAAAATGCCTTCCAGCGGAGTAAAGCCTAGTTTGACGGCATTCATGCCAAACGCAAATGCTACAGGCATATAGCCGATAACAATTGGCACACTATCAAATACGCCTTCACTAAAAGACGCCGGTTTTTTGGGTGTAGCGGTAGTTAATGTATTCACTGGCCTAATGTTTTTTGTACTGAAAGGAAATTAACCGGTAACACTAGCAAAGCGTTACCGGAATTTCACGTTATTGCGGAACAGGCGTGATGGTTTTTGATGCAATGGTATCGGGCGTAATTTTCTCGCGAGAAACTGTCTCAAATAAGACAGTCTCACGCGAACGTGTTGCAAATATGAAGGTTTATAGCGCCGCCATCGCTTCCTGTGTTTCGTGATGATGGCTGCGCCACCACACCAGCAGGTTCAACAGGCTGATAATGCCGCCAGCAGCACACACGCCCAGCCAACCCCACTGCTGATAGGCCGAGGCGGAAAGCAGCGAGCCCAGTGCGCCGCCGATGAAATAGCTGGTCATATAGCCTGCCGTTAGCCGATTACGCGCTTCGGGCATCATCCGGTAGATCACGCTCTGGTTGGTGACGTGTACGCCCTGAACCGCCAGATCCAGTACGATGATCCCCATGAGCAGCGCCGCCACGGAATGAATACCGAGCGCAATAAAGCCCCACGACAGCAAAAGCAGGATAATCCCAACGCTGGTGGTCGGCTTGGCTTTGCCCTGATCGACCAGTCGCCCGGCGCGTGAAGCCGCTAATGCGCCCGCTGCGCCAACCAACCCGAACAGACCGATAACGCCTTCGGAATAGCTGTAGGGTGGCGAGGCCAGCAGGAATGCCATCGACGTCCACAGGATGCTGAAGTTGGCAAAGGACAGGCAACCAAGGATCGCGCGCGTGCGCAGCAGCGGATTTGCAGAGAACAGGCTGAATATGGAGACCAGTAACTGCGGGTAGTTCAGCGTGTTTTGCTGAGGAATGCGCGGCAATGCCCGCCACAAAATCAGCGCCATGATGACCATCAGCGTACTGGCAACCCAGTACACGGTGCGCCAGTCACCGAGTGAAGCCAGCGCGCCCGCCACGGTGCGTGCCAGCAAAATTCCCAGCAGCAGGCCGCTCATTATTGTGCCGACGACTTTACCGCGCGTTTCTGGCGTTGCCAGCGTTGCGGCAAGAGGAACCAGCAACTGCGCGACAACGGAGAACAAGCCGGTCAACGCTGTGCCAGCAATCATTATCCAGAGCGTGGGTGCAGAAGCGGTGATCAGCATCCCGCCTGCGGCGAGTAGCGTCATGCCGACAATCAGCGTCCGGCGTTCAAACATATCCCCCAGCGGCACCAAAAACAGCAGGCCAACGGCATAACCCAACTGTGCGGCGGTGACAATGAATCCCGCCTGGTTAACGGAAAGCGCAAAGACTCTGGCAATTGTCTCCAGCAGCGGCTGGGCATAGTAATTACTGGCGACGGCAAGGCCGGTCGCGATAGACATAATTAGGGTCAAAGACAGGCTAAGCCCTGGTTGTTGTGTAGAGGATGTAGATTGTTGCTGAAGAGGCATAGTGTTTGAACGTTAATATGATGTTAAAAGCAGAAGCGATAGTATCCGGCAGAGCCTACTGAGATGCCAGAATATCTTTGTGCTGATTAAGTTTGTTTTGTTTTTAATGAGATTGATTTAGCTTATTGCCAGCATCATAACACTATCGACAGGGGACAGTATGTTTAAGCATTATCAGGTGTTTAAGAAAAACAGCATTGCAATGCTAATGGGATGTGCACTGCTGCCAGCAGCGGCACTGTGGTCGATGGGGGCGCAGGCAGTCACGGCGGTTTACGTCTCTGCTGCCACTGACGGCGCGATCGATGTTTACACACTCAATACGCAAAGCGGCGAATTGACCGCTATCGGGAAAGCGGCCGCTGGGGCGAAGGTGATGCCGCTGGCCGTTAGCCCAGATAAATCGTTCCTCTATGCTGCCACGCGCGGCATCCCCTACTCGGCGGTCAGCTATAAAATCGACGCCAAGAGCGGTGTACTGAGCCCGTTAGGCAAAGCGGAATTACCGGACAGCATGGCTTACATCTCGGCGGATCTCACGGGAAAATGGCTGTTCAGCGCCTCGTATGGCGGCAATAAAATCGCGGTTAATGGCATTGATAAAGACGGTAAGGTGAACGCGAGTGCGGTCACGGTGGTGCCGACAGGCGAGAAAGCGCACAGCATCATTGCCGATCGCAAAAATAAGTTCGTCTTTGCCAGCAATCTCGGCAGCGACCAAATTGTACAGTTCCGGTTTGATGCGAAAACGGGCACGCTGACGCCGAATGAGCTAGCCGAAATTAAACTACCCGGAGGGAACGGGCCGCGCCATCTGGTGTTCTCACCAGATAATAAAACGCTTTACGTGAGTAACGAATTGTCTGGCAAAGTTGCGCGTCTGGCGCTGGATGAAAAGACGGGTCAGCTTACGCTGTTGGATTACACCGACACCGTTCCGGCCGAGGCAGGGATGAGAGCGGGAACGATCACACCTGATAAAAATAACGCCGATAGCCGACCGCAGATCTGGAGCGCCGATTTACGTCTGACGCCAAATGGAAAATTCCTGTACGTATCGGAACGCACCAAAAGCACGATTACGCTGCTGCGGGTCGAGCCGAAAACGGGTCAGTTGAAATACATTACGCGCTATCCAACGGAAACGCAGCCGCGCGGTATTCAGATCGATCCAAGCGGGAAATTCCTGATCGCCAGCGGTGAAAAATCGACGTCACTATCTGTGTACCGCATCAATCAGGACAACGGGGATTTAGTGCGAGTAGGGCAATATCCGACCGGAAAAGGCGCGAACTGGGTCGAAATCGTTAAACTGCCGTAATGGTCTCCCATCAATAAAAAAACGCCTCTTTCGTTGGAAAGGGGCGTAGTAGAAAGAAGGAAAAATGGCTCTACCGGATGTATAACGCGTACTTTTGACGTTTTCTCATGTCAGCGTGAACGTTCATTTTCCCCTTGTCAGTCTGCTTCCTGCTTACGCGAGCGGAAGGCTGCGACTTTCATCCTGTTGCCACAGAGCGCCATGCTGCACCATCGCCGACGATGTGATTTGGTGGTATCCAGAAAGAACAGGGTACAGTCGTGCGCCTCACACTGGCGAATATATTTTACCTCAGACCCGGAAATCAGAGCAGCGAACGCCATTGCTACCGGTTCGAGTAAGCTGGCGCAGCTATTATCCCTCCTGCGTTCAACAACGCTAAAACCGGTTTGCTGACTATTCCATTCCAGCATTCTTACCGACCGTCCACTATCAAGAATATGGTTTATTCGTTCAGGGTCATATTCCTTACCCGATCGGACGGCATCTATTGTCTGAACCATTGCCTGACGCAATGCCAGAGCTTCATTAATCAGGCCGGTCGGCGTGTCTGTAAAATTTTCAGGTAGTTGTTTAGCTGCTTTAAGCCATGCGATGACACTTGCGTCATCCGTCAAACAGTCGTGGTATTCGCTTCCTGTGCCAAATGCACTGTTAATGAGGTCCAACGCGAGATTATTCGCGAGAAAGTGAGGCTGAGTTATCGGTGATGTGTGCATTGATGGTAACCCTTAAAATGATATTGACAGGTTACATTAAATGTCTGTAACCTTCAAATAACAACTTTAAAGGTTACAAAGGAAAGGAACTGTGAATACTGATATAGCAACGACATCCGAGAGCCAAGTCCACTATCGCTATGAGCTGGTGGGTAACGTAAATATTTTCTATCGTGAAGCAGGAAAGCCCTCATCACCCAGCATTTTGCTACTGCATGGATTCGCTGCATCTTCGTACATGTTTAGAGAACTGATTCCGGCACTTGCTGATAATTATCACGTGATTGCTCCCGATCTGCCGTCCTTCGGTTTCACGGAATCGCCGGGAAGCGATGAGTATGACTATACGTTTGATAATTTGGCAAAGACGATAGATCGGTTTACTGAACAGTTGAAGCTCCAGCGCTATGCGATCATGGTTCATGACTATGGCGCACCGGTTGGATGGCGCCTCGCTACGGCTCATCCCGATCGTATTACGGCAATTATTTCGCAGAACGGTAATGCTTATGAAGAAGGTTTGGCGCAAGGATGGGATGCGATCAGACGATATTGGCACTCACCGACGGCAGAGAATCGTGCTGCTCTTCATGATTTTCCGACCGCCGCCTCCGTGAAATGGCAATATTTAGAAGGCGTCTGTGATACCAGTCTTGTCTCCCCTGATGGATACACCCTTGAAGGGCAGCATGTGTCTCGCTCAGGCAATGCTGATATTCAACTGGATCTGCTACTGGATTACGCCTCCAATGTTCAGCGCTATCCTGAATTCCAGACTTACTTCCGTGAGCAACAACCACCGCTGCTTGCTGTCTGGGGTCGCCACGATCCTTACTTTTTGCCTGCCGGTGCGGAAGCGTGGAAACGAGATATTCCCCATGCGGATATCCGTTTCTACGATACCGGGCATTTTGCTTTAGAAACGCATGCAAATGACATCATCCCTGTCATCCACACATTCCTGGACGACAATATAAAATGATTTTCTGATTGGGTTTGATGAGGCGTCAGGGGGGAAGTGTTGTTGTGGGAACGTAGAAAACGCTCGCCCCTTTCGCTGGAAAGGGGCGAGCGTCTACAGGTGATTATTTTGCGGCATCGGCGGCGGTTTTCACCCAGCCGTCAAACAACTGCTGGTGGGCTTTGATCCAGCCATCCACATGACGTTCGATATCCTTCTGTGAACCCTGACCTTCATGCATACGCAGATTCTGCGCATTCACATCGGCAATCGGCAGCTTCATGATGGCGAACAGCTTCGCCGCTGCGGGGTTTTTCTCGGCCCATACTTTATTCGCGGCAATCTTCATGGTGTTAACCGGGAAGCCATAGTCGGCACCGTTTGGCAGCTTAGTGCTGACATCCTTCATTTCACCCGGTTGAGAAGAGAAAGGCACCTGCAACCAGACTACGTCACGGCCCGGAACCAGCACATCACTCACCCAGTACGGCGTCCAAGTGTAGTACAGAATCGGCTTGCCTTCTTTGTAACGGGTGATGGTATCGGCGATCATCGCCGCATAGTTGCCCTGATTATGCTCGACCGTGTTGGTTAAGCCATAGGCGGGAAGATGGTGGTTGATGGCGGCTTCGCATCCCCAACCCGGCGTACAGCCTGTCAGATCGGCTTTGCCGTCGCCGTTGGTATCAAACAGCTTGGCAATTTTTGGATCTTTTAGCTGCGCAATATTGGTGATCTTGTATTTTTCAGCGGTTTTCTTGTCGATCAGATAGCCCTGAGCGGCACCGGAGACATATTCGCCCTGACGGTAGAACTTCGCGTCCCCGCCAGCCGCTTTATATTGGTCGGCGTGTAGCGGATCCCAGTTCACCGCGATAAACGTTGCATCGCCAGAGGCAATTGAGGTGTAGGCGACGTTGTAGTCCACTTCACGGGGAGATTGCACGTCATAGCCCAGTTTTTCCAACGCGCGGCTGACCAGCAGCGTCTGGAACGTTTCCTCGGAGATGGTACTTTGCACTGGAATAACGGAAATACCTTTCCCCGGTTGCGCGGTGTCAGCGGCGTAAACCTGCGTACTCAACAGTGCGGTAGTCAGGGCGGCGGCCCAAAGTTTGGTGTTTGGCATCATGATTCCCTCTGTTTTTTTATCGTGCGTTGATTCGTGAGTGTGGCTAATAAAATGAATATTGCGGATAAAACGAACAGTGAATGTCGCCGCTTGTCTGACGTATGCCAGACAAGCGGGACGAGCATTACTGCTTGATGAAAGGACGTGTCAGCAGGCCAATTGGGCCGCTGGCGTACCAGCTTTTATTGCCCTTGCTGCGACGATCGCGCCCCAGAGACTGGGTAAGGCGGTCAAGAATAATGGCCAGAATAACAATCCCAACACCGCCGACGGCAGCCAGACCCATATCCAGACGGCCAATCCCGCGCAGTACCATCTGGCCTAAACCACCCACGGCGATCATCGAGGCGATAACCACCATCGACAGTGCCAGCATCAGCGTCTGATTAACACCAGCCATGATGGTCGGCATGGCCAGCGGCAGTTGAACCTTAAACAGCATCTGGCGTGGGCTGGCACCGAATGACTCCGCGGCCTCAATCAGATCGGCGGGAACCTGGCGAATACCCAGAATCGTTAAGCGAATAATCGGCGGCAGGGCAAAGATAATGGTCACCACCACACCCGGCACGTTACCGATACCGAACAGCATGACGATAGGCACCAGATAGACGAACGCGGGCGTAGTCTGCATGGCATCGAGCAGTGGACGAATAATCTTGGCGGCTCGTTCGCTACGTGCCAGCCAGATCCCCATGGGGAGTCCGATAAGTACGCAGAAGAACAGTGCGGTCAGCACCAGCGCTAACGTGATCATGGCCTGTGACCAGGCACCAATCGCGCCAATCGCAATCAGAGACAGTAGGGTTGCCACGCCCATACCGAGGCTGGACATCTGCCAGGCAATCAGCGAAAACACCAGAATGGCAATCGGCGCAGGCATCCCCAGCAGGAATTGTTGAAAGCCGCCCAGAATAAAATCGACCGGCACGCGAATGCCCTGGAAGATAGGTCTGAAGTGCAGGACAACCCAGTCGATACCGTGGGTGACCCAACTGTCCAGCGGGATCAGCGTGTCCTTAAACGGGTCGAGCAGATTAAAATGCTCAGGCGTCGAGGGGGCGGCGCTGTTTAGCCAGTCACTGCCGGATTGCGCAGCCTGATGGGCGGCATCGGTAGAACCATCGGGAGCCGGTGCGCTGCTCCAGGCATCGCTGCTGTTAGCCGGTGCATCTTGAGTAGGTGCGCCGGTAGACCAGGGATCGCTCTGTGGTGCGCTATCTGGCGTCGAACCGTGCTGTGCTGGTGTCGCACTATCAGCCGTGTGATCGGCTGGCTGATTTTGTGTCGTGGTGGTGTCCCACGGATTTGAGGTTGATTTACTCATTGGTCACTCCTTCCTTATCCAGTGCCTGTAGCAGCATTCCTTTGGAAATGATGCCAATGTACTCATGGTTTTCGCCGACGACAGGGACGGCACAGGGAGCCTGTGCGACCTGAGAAATCAGCTCGTTGAGTGACATATCTGCGGGCACGGGAGCAGGTTCGGGCAGTAACGCCTGTTCCAGCGGCAACTGTTCTTTCAGCGCTTGTTTCAGTGAATCAATAGACACGATGCCAATGAAGCGTTTCCCTCCTTCCAGCACGTAGCCATAATCACGGTCTTCGTCCTGAAGGATTTTTAGCGCGGAACGTGGCCCCACGCCGGGAGTTTTACGGATTAAGGTGACTGGGCGACGACGGGCGATATCTTTGGCGCTAAACACGTGGCTGATATCGACACCGCGGAAAAAGGTGCGCACATAGTCATTGGCTGGGTTATTCAGGATCTCATCGGGCGTACCGACCTGAATCACTTCGCCGCCGTGCATGATGGCAATCCGGTCACCGATGCGCATCGCTTCATCCAAATCGTGCGAGATAAAGACGATAGTGCGTTGATGACGGGACTGAAGTTTGACTAACTCATCCTGCATTTCAGTACGGATCAGCGGATCAAGCGCGGAGAATGCCTCATCCATCAACAGGATATCGGGGTCATTCGCTAACGCTCGCGCCAGACCGACACGCTGCCGCATCCCGCCGGATAGTTCATCCGGGTAAGATGCCGCGTAGGCTTCAAGGCCGACCTGCTGTAATGCATCCAGCGCTTTTTGCTCGCGTTCCGCTTTCGGCACGCCAGCCAGTTCCATACCAAACGCGGTATTGTTGAGGATATTCAGATGCGGCATGAGCGCAAAGGATTGGAACACCATACTGATCTTCTTACGACGCACGTCGCGCAGCGCGGTATCGGATATCCTGGAGATATCTTCGCCGTCGATCAGTACCTGACCACGGGTGGGTTCGATCAGACGATTGAGAAGGCGTACCATGGTTGATTTGCCGGAACCGGATAATCCCATGATGACAAATATCTCGCCTTCTTCAATGGCCAGACTGGCATCTTTTACCCCGACAGTAAGCCCTGTTTTTTCAAATACCTGATCTTTGCTCAGGCCTTTATCAATCAGTTTAAATGCTCTGTCTGGGTGCTCGCCAAATATCTTATAAAGATTCTTTACTTCAAGTTTAATTGCCATGAAATTATTGTTTTCCTGTGTCGTATATAATTCTATAACTTAACCCTGATAATGATTAAACATAATCTACCCTAACATACTCAGATTCTGAGACAACCCTTTATTGCCTCAATGCAATCTCTTGTCAGGCTAATATTAGCGATAGCGGTAACGTGATTATTGCTGCGTTATCTTCATGATTTACGTGATCTTTATGGTTTTTGATTTGAAAGGTAATTCTTTTTATAACAGTGCGTTACCTGTTAGGTTTTGCGTATTAGATTGGTGGCTGATATAACCTTTTCTGATTGTGAATAAACCGCTATTTATAGTGAATTTCACTAATCGAATAATAGGGTAAATAAATCACAATTTTTGACTTGTAGACACTCAAATAGGCCGACGCAGGTACATTTTTTACTTATGCTATCTGTCGGTATTTTATACAGTATAGCAAAGATATAATGGGTGAAATGATTGTGTTAATTCCCACCAATAAATGAGAGTGTTCTGAATAATATATTCTTCATTTTTGCAGCGTAATAAAGTCGAGATGCGGTACCAATTTGGTGAGATGCTTCGTGCGCTATCGTGCATGTGTATTTTGCCGATCGCGATCGCGTTATCCAGATAAAATATAGGGTTATGATGGTTAAATATCATCCATGACGACTATCGAAAGAGGCCATCGTGTTAGATCACCTGAGCATACCGGTTCGGGATATTACCCGTAGCCGACAATTTTATGCGGCTGCGCTTGAACCACTGGGTTACACACTGATTAAGGACATGTCGTTTGCCGTCAGTTTTGCGGTGACGGAAGGATATGGCGAGTCGAGCGATCCCGGTGGCGAATTCTGGATTTATCAGTCAAAGGGCGAGCCTTGTCCTGCGGTGCACTTTGCTTTCAGTGCCGCCTCGCGAGAGCGTGTGGAGGCTTTTTTTGCTGCCGCTATGGCGGTGGGGGGCATAGATAATGGGCCACCGGGGCTGCGTCCGAATTATCATCGGGATTATTACGCCGCATTCGTGCGCGACCCGGATGGATACAATATTGAAGCGGTGTATCACCGCCAGCCTTGAACGTCGGATTCTGTCGACATGGTGATAGGGGGGAATTCCCCTTTATCACTCGCTCATCAGGCTGACGTGGGCGGCGACAATGCGCCAGCCTTCGGGCATTTTGGCCCAGGTTTGCATTTGGCGGCCAATCGTCGTGCTGCCTGTGCGGGTAAACTCGGTGCTGGCGACGGCCATATCATGACCGTAAGTGGTGATGACCGTATTACCCAGGGATCTGTCCAGACCAGCAGAAGGACGAGTGAGGCGAAAGGCGCGGATTTCCTCGATCCCGTACAGATTTTCTCCCGCACCGTAGCGCACCGTTTTTTCATCGTGCCAGAACAACTCATCCAGCACCGCAATATCATTACCCGTTAAGGCTTTTTCGTAGCGATAAAAGGCGGCAGTCACATCGGCCAGCACATCCGGTTGGTTGATATCGTCAGGCAACATATTTTCTTTCCTCATAAGGTATAGGTTATTCCTTGTTGCTCAAGCGCCCACGCCGTCCGCAGGCAAAGATCCTCGCGCCACGGTGCGGCAATAATCTGAATACCTATCGGCAGGCCGCTGGCGGTTGCTACCGGTACTGTCACGACGGGCAGCCCGACGAAAGAGATCGGCTGTGTCAGCATGCCCATGCTGGCGCGAACGGGTAGGTCGGTATCATTAATATGCATGATTTCCTGACCAATCAACGTGGCGGAGCAGGGTGTCGCGGGGGCAATCAGCAGGTCGGTGTGTTCAAATAACGCCAACGTCTGTTGACGAAAATAGTTACGGAAGCGCTGGGCCTGTACATACCAGGCGGCTGGGATCATCGCGCCAGCCAGCAACCGCTCGCGTGACAGTGGCTCGAAGCGTTCAGGTTGAGTACGTAAATCGGGCAAATACTGATTCCCGCCTTCGCTGGCCGACAGAATAAAAGCGGCGCTGCGTGCCAATGCGGCGTCGGTTAACGTCAGGCTGTCCTGCACGTCCAGCGCCTGTGCGATTTGGCAGACGGCGGTTTTTGCCTCCTCGCTACCCCATGTGGAAAAGTAGCCATCGAGTACCGCATAGCGTAGTCCGTCGCTGCCTGTCTCCAACTGTTCGGCGGTATGTTGCGTTTCCCGCTCGGCCTGAAAGCGATCGTGCTTGTCGCGGCCTTGTAGTGCATCGAACACCAATGCCAGATCGTCCACGCTACGTGCGAATGGGCCGATGTGGTCGAGGCTGGCGACAAACGGGTGGCTACCGTGACGTGATAAACGGCCAAACGTCGGCTTAAGCCCGAAAATGCCGCAGAGCGACGACGGCACGCGGATCGAGCCATTGGTGTCGCTGCCCAGTGTAAAGTTAACCAGCCCTGCGGCGACGGCGGCCGCCGATCCGCCAGAAGATCCTCCTGCAATACGCTGTGTGTCGAGCGGGTTACGCGTGGGGCCGTAATGGCTGTTCTCAGTGGTAAAGCCGTAGGCATAGGCATCCATATTTAACATGCCGGACAGCAGCGCGCCCTGACTGGCAAGCTGGCGGATGGCAAAAGCATCCTGTGCGGCGGGGGGGCGTTTACTGAGAAGTTCGGCACCTGCCAGCGTGGTTTCGCCGCTGACATCAAACAGGTTCTTTACGGCATAAGGTACACCGGCCAGCGCGGGTAAGGTTTCCCCGCATTGACGGCATGCATCAATATGCTCAGCTTCTGCCAACATGCGTTCACCGGTGACATGGGTATAAGCATTAATTGTAGGATTGGTTTGCTCAATCGCGGCTAGTGCCTGCTGTGCAAGCTCTTTGGCGGAGAACGTTCCCGCCTGCAGGCCTTGCTGAATCTGCCGGATGGATAACGGTGAGGACGCGCGCTTGGCGTATAAACTCATAGCGTATAAGCTCCTAGCGTATAAACCCCGGCAATTTCCTGATGCTCATCGAGGGGAAATGCCATCAACGGCTGTGCCATGGCGTGGATACGGCTGAATTGCACTAACAGTTCCTGACGCCGTTCCTGGCTGAGTTGCAGGGATAATAGTGTTTCCATCTGTTGCAGATACGCCGCCAGCGCGTCTTGTTCGATCATCGTCATTCTGTTTTCTCCCAGTTAAGTAGGACTAAAAGCCTGCCGCGCTGCCGTTGCTGCGTGGATCGAAAGCGCCTTCCAGCATGCCGTTGGTGTGGCGCACGATGGCTCCTGCGTGACCGACGGTTTCGCTAAAACTGCCCAACAGCTCGACGTCATGCCCTAGCTGGCGCAATGCATCCACGGTGGCGGGTTTAAAGCGATCTTCGATCTTCAGGGTGTCAGAGGATTGCCCCCAGGTGCGACCCAGCAGCCAGCGTGGAGCGGTAATCGCCTGTTGTAGCGGTAGCCCTTGCTGGACGTGACGAATAAAGATGGCTGCCTGTGTCTGTGGCTGTCCGTCTCCACCCATCGAGCCGTAGACCATCGTACGTCCGTCGGATAAACGTGCGGCGGCAGGGTTTAAGGTATGAAAAGGTTGCTTACCGGGTTCTAACGCCAGCAGATGTGCCGGATCGAGGCTGAATGAGGCACCGCGGTTCTGCCAGAGCACGCCAGTTCCCGGCAGCACAACACCGCTGCCAAATTCGTGATAAATACTCTGAATGAAAGAGACGCATAGGCCGCTGCTGTCACATACGCCCATCCAGACGGTGTCGCCGGGGCCTTTACCTTCTCCCCACGATGCGGCTTTTCGCGTATCGATCTGTCGCGCCAGTACACCAAGCGCATCGTTTTCCAGTAGCGCCTGAACATTTTGCGTCATCAACTTGGGATCGGTAATGAAGCGGTCACGTAGGCCAAACGCCAGCTTGGTCGATTCGACAATACGATGGATCGTCTGGCTATCGCTCAGATCTTCCATTTCTAAATGATCGGTCAGGCCGAGGATCGCGAGAGACACCAGACCCTGCGTCGGCGGCGCGAGGTTGTAGATATCGCCTTTACTGTGTTTCAGCACCAGCGGCGTTGTTCGCTTGGCGCGGTAGTTTGCCAGATCGTCAGCCGTTAGTGGCATCCCGAGCCGCGTCATCTGTGCTGACAGCCGAGCGGCGACGGAGCCGCGATAAAAGCTGTCCAGCCCCTCAATGCTCAGCGTCGTTAAGGTATCGGCTAAGTCAGACTGCGTGAAACGGCTGCCCGCACGCGGGATATTTCCCTGTGGCATAAAGAGTTGGCTAAAGGCCGGAAAATCGCTCAGTTCATGATAGCGCTGGGTGAGCGCATCTTCCTGCGATTGCGTGACGGGAATGCCGTCCGCTGCATAGCGAATCGCGTCAGACAGTAAACGAGCGAGCGGTAGCGGTTCTCCTCCCATTTCTTGAGAGAATGCTAACGCTTCCTGCCAGCCGCCGACGGTGCCCGCGACCGTCAACGCCGCTTTCGGGCCGCGATGCGGAATACGGCTCTCACCCCGATACCACTCACGGCAGGCCAATGACCCCGCCGCGCCGCTGGCATCAATGGCGACAGGTTCGCCGCGTGGCGGCACAATCAGCCAGAAACCGTCACCGCCGATCCCGTTCATATGTGGATACACCACGGCCATGGTTGCTGCCGCCGCGACCATGGCTTCAATGGCGTTTCCACCTTCACGCAGAATAGCCAATGCGCTGGCGCTGGCTAAATGATGAGGTGCCACCGCCATGCCCAGCGGGGCGGTATTACTTTGCATCATTTCGATATTCCTTTTTATGTAGGGTAGTGTGAGTTGCTCTATTAACCCTAGCTATAAGCAAACGGCGTTCCAGTTTTTCGGTGCGATGGGAAGTCCATATGTGTGCCGTAAGGCGTGGCTATATCATCCTGACAATCCTGTGCTATGTTCTGCGTAATGAAACAAACGTTACAGCAAGCGCAATGGACGAGAGATGATGATGCAAATAGATGAACGATTACGGGATCGCTACAGCGAGCTTGCACCGCAGGAACAGCGCGTTGCGGATTTCATCTTCGATCACTTTGACGATCTGATCAGCTACAACAGCGCCGAGCTGGCACGGCTGAGTGGCGCTTCCAAAGCGACCGTCAGCCGCTTGTTCAAACGATTGGGCTACCCCAGCTACCGCGACATGCGCGATGAACTGAGAACGTTGCGCCAGAGTGGGATGCCGCTGGCGGATAACCGCGATACGGTGCAGGGGAATACGCTGCTGGCACGGCATTACAAACAGGAAATGGCGAACCTGACGCAGTGGATAAACCAGATTGACTCCGTACAGTTTGGTGCCGTGATTCAGGCGCTGATGCAGGCGCAGCGCCTGTGTCTGATTGGGCTACGCAACAGCTATCCAGTCGCGCTGCATCTGCGCCAACAGTTGCTTCAGATTCGCCAACAGGTCACGCTGCTGACGCAGCCGGGGCAGACGCTATCCGAAGAGCTGGTCGATCTCACGGCGCAGGATGTTGTGATTGTGGTGGCCTTTCGCCGCCGCTCACGGTTAATCCAGCCGCTGCTGGTGCAACTGCAAAAACGTGGCGTGCCTGTGCTGCTGCTCTGCGAACCTCAGGTGAGTGCGCTGATGCCGTTGGCAACCTGGTCGCTGTGCGTTCCGCTGGATAGCGTATCGGCGTTTGATAGCTATTCGTCTGCCATGAGTCTGGTGAATGTGATCAGTAATGCGCTATTGCATGAAATGCTGCGTGATGGACGCCAGCGCATCCACCAGATCGCGGATCTTTATGGTGAACTGGAGGAGCTTGAGCAACGCTAATGGTGCGTTGGGATGGTGCTTTTGCACTTTAATAGTGCGTTTTGACTGGTTATTATATAGCCATGCAGATCGTTTCGGGCGTGATAGCTCTGGATTATTTTTGTGACGTAGCGCTGTGGATTGTTTCTCGTTGTTATCTGTTCATAGGCGTAAAAAATTATGATGAGAAACGTGGGGCATCCCGAATGAGCAGCCCTACGTCGGGCGTGGTGCATGAGTTGCATAAATGATCTCTCTTCAATCACGCCCGAAACTGTTCACTGATATCGCATATCCATATCCACAGCGATGCCATGATTCCCTGACCTTCTACGCTGTTCCTCATCGCCAAGAGTACGAATTTAATCTGGCATGCTCCTTGCTTAGTGTTTGTAACGATAGTTTCAGTATTTATTTTTAAAGAATCTTTCGTTTCAATTACACTAACCGGGGGCAGAGACGATGTTGATCAATAAACTGGGCATCAAAAAAGGGTTACTGGCGGTGATGGGCGCGGCAATGTTACTGGTTCAGGCCGGTAGCGCGATGGCCGATCAGTTGCAGGATATCGAGAAACGCGGTGTGCTGCGTGTTGCCGTACCGCAGGATTTCCCACCGTTTGGGTCGGTCGGCACCGATCTGCAACCGCAGGGCTATGACATCGATATCGCCCGCTATCTGGCGAAAGAGATGAAACTAACGTTGCAACTGGTTCCGGTAACCAGCGCCAACCGCGTGCCGTATCTGCAAACCAACAAGGTTGATCTGGTGATCTCCAGCTTGGGAAAAAATGCCGAGCGTGAAAAAGTGATCGATTTCAGTCGCGCCTATGCGCCGTTCTTTCTGGGTGTATTCGGACCGAAAGACAGCGCGTTAGCCTCGTCAGAAGCGCTGGAAGGGAAGAGCATTGGCGTCACACGCGGTGCGGTAGAGGATATGGTCCTGACGGAAACGGCACCGAAGGCCGCACAGATTAAGCGCTACGAAGATAACAACACCACGCTGTCGGCGTATCTGTCAGGGCAGGTGGAGTTTGTTGCCACGGGCAATTTGGTTGTCGCCGCTATCGCCGAGCAGAACCCAACGAAAGCGCCTGTCGCGAAGTTTATGCTGAAAGATTCGCCGTGCTACATCGGGATGAAGAAAGATGAGCCTGCGCTGAAAGCGAAAGTCGATGCGCTGATCGAACAGGCATTGAAAGACGAGACGCTCAATAGCCTGTCGGAAAAATGGCTGAAAGCGCCGTTGCCAGCCAGCATCAAAGCGTAACGGGAGCGGGCCATGACCTATCAGCTTAATTTTTCCGCACTGTTGCCGTTCTGGCCTGAGCTGCTGGCGGGGCTGTGGGTCACCATTGAGCTGACAGTCATGGCAACCTTCGGCGGTATCGCCATTGGTATCTGCGGGGCGGCCTTGCGTAGCGGCAAGCCCACCCTGCTGAGTCGGCTGTGGGGGATCTACGTCGAGCTGATCCGCAATACGCCGTTTGTGGTTCAGTTGTTCTTTATCGTCTTCGGCTTGCCGAGTCTGGGTTGGAAGCTGACGGCCGGGGAGGCTGCGCTGTTAGCGATGTTGATTAATCTTGGCGCGTACAGCACCGAGATTATTCGTGCGGGCATTCAGGTGACGCCGAAAGGCCAGTGGGAAGCCGCTCGCGTGCTGGGGCTGACGCGGATGCAGACTTTTCTGCGCGTGATTTTGCCGCCTGCGCTCCAGCGGATTTATCCGGCGCTGGTCAGTCAATGCATTATTGTCATGCTGGGATCGTCGGTGGTGTCACAGGTTTCCTACGAGGAACTGACCTTTGCCGCTAACCTGATTCAGTCCCGTACTTTTCTGAGCTTTGAAGTGTATCTGGCGACCACGCTGTGTTATCTCGTGTTGTCTGTTCTGATGCGGCAACTTTTACTGCTGGCAGGTCGGCGTTTCTTAGGGAGTCAGCAATCATGACATTTACCGACTGGGATATTGTGCGCAACCTGCTGCTGGCGGCGCGTTGGACGCTGCTATTGTCGCTGACGGCCTTCATCGGCGGGGCGCTGGTGACGTTTCCGCTTATGCTGTTGCGGCTGACCAAACGCAAATGGGCGACGCGCTTTGTCCATCTGTATTCCGAGTTATTTCAGGGCACGCCGCTGCTGATGCAGTTGTTTCTCGCGTTCTTCGGTCTGGCGCTGTTCGGTATTGATGTCAGCCCGTGGACGGCGGCCGCACTGGCGCTGACGCTGTTTACCAGCGCCTTTCTGGTGGATATCTGGTGCGGCAGCGTGGAAGCGTTACCGAAAGGGCAGTGGGAAGCGTCGCGCTGTCTCGGGCTGGATTTCGGTCAGACGCTCTATCGGGTGATTGCGCCGCAGGCGATGCGTATTGCCATCGCACCTACCGTTGGGTTCTCCGTGCAGGTGATCAAAGGCACCGCGCTGGCGTCGATCATCGGGTTTATCGAACTGACCAAAGCGGGAACCATGTTGAATAACGTGACCTATCAGCCGTTTAAAGTGTTCGGATTGGTGGCGCTGGGCTATTTCCTGATGTGCTATCCGCTCTCTTACTACAGCCGCTATCTGGAGAAGAAATTCAATGCCGCTCATCACCATTAATCAGGTTCAAAAATATTACGGCCAGAACCATGTCCTGAAAGGGGTGGATCTGGATATCGAAATGGGTGAGGTTATTTCGATCATCGGGCGCAGCGGTTCGGGTAAGAGCACATTACTGCGTTGCATGAACGGTCTGGAAGGCTATCAGGACGGCAGTATCAAGCTGGGCGGGGTGACGGTCACCGACAGGGATTCGCAGGCGCGCGAGATCAGCCGCTCGGTCGGGATGGTGTTCCAGAACTTCAATCTGTTTCCGCACATGACGGCGCTGGAAAACGTGATGCTGGCGCCGCGCCGCGTGCTGGGTAAAAGCGCGGCGGAGTGTCAGGCGTTAGGCGAACAGATGCTTAACAAGGTTGGGCTGGGTGAACGCCTTCATTATTATCCCGGCAACCTGTCGGGTGGTCAGCAGCAGCGCGTCGCTATTGCCCGCGCATTGGCGATGAATCCAAAAGTCCTGCTGTGTGACGAAATTACCTCGGCACTCGATCCTGAACTCGTCGGCGAAGTGTTGAAGGTGTTGGAACAGCTTGCCGCAGAAGGCATGACGCTGATTCTGGTCACGCATGAAATGAATTTTGCCCGCGAAGTGGGCGACCGCGTGGTGTTTATGCATCAGGGCACCGTCTGGGAGCAGGGCGACAGTAAAACGCTGTTCGCTAACCCGCAGACCCGCGAGTTGAAACAGTTTATCGCCTCGGTACGAGGATTATCGGAAGCGTAATGACGCTTTTCGAGTGTGTAAGCCGAAATAAAAGTCTGGAGCAATAACCATGAGCAGCGAACTGTTCGCGCAAATTAATCCCCCTCATCGTTTACTGATGGGGCCGGGGCCGATCAACGCCGATCCGCGCGTATTACGGGCAATGTCCAGCCAATTGGTTGGTCAATATGACCCCGCGATGACCCATTATATGAATCAGGTTATGGCGCTCTATCGTCAACTTTTTCGTACGGAAAACCGCTGGACGATGCTGGTGGACGGCACCTCGCGTGCGGGTATCGAAGCGATCCTGCTGTCGGCGATCCGCCCCGGTGACAAGGTACTGGTACCAGTATTTGGTCGTTTTGGTCATTTGCTGTGTGAGATTGCCCGCCGCTGCCGTGCCGAGGTCCATACCATCGAAGTGCCGTGGGGTGAGGTGTTCTCGCCTGACCAGATCGAAGAAGCGATCAAAGCGGTGCGTCCACGTCTGTTGCTGACGGTGCAGGGCGACACATCGACCACCATGTTGCAACCGCTGGCGGAACTGGGTGAGATTTGCCGTCGCCACGGCGTGCTGTTCTACACCGATGCCACCGCGTCTTTTGGCGGGAATCCTCTGGAAACCGATAAGTGGGGACTGGATGCGGTCTCTGCCGGATTACAGAAGTGTCTGGGCGGGCCGTCTGGCAGCTCACCCATTACGCTCAGCCCGCAGATGGAAGCGGTGATCCGCCGCCGTAAATGCATCGAGCAGGGGATCAGAACCGACGCGCATCAGGACGGCGACGACGAGATGATCTATTCCAACTATTTCGATCTGGGCATGGTGATGGATTACTGGGGGCCGGAGCGCCTGAATCACCACACCGAAGCAACAAGCATGTTGTTTGCCGCACGCGAGTGTGCGCGGGTGATCCTCGAAGAAGGGCTGGATCGCAGCATTGTCCGCCATGCGCTACACGGTAATGCGCTGGTGGCAGGGATTCAGGGAATGGGGCTGGAAACCTTTGGCGATCTCAGCCACAAAATGAATAACGTACTGGGCGTGGAGATTCCCGACGGTGTTCACGGCGAACAGGTGCGTAAGCTGCTGTTGGAAGACTTTGCGATTGAGATCGGCACTTCATTTGGCCCGCTTCAGGGCAAAATCTGGCGTATTGGCACCATGGGTTACAACGCACGTAAAGACTGCGTGATGCAAACGCTGACGGCGCTAGAGGCGGTACTGAATCGTCTTGGCTTCCACACCGTGCAGGGCGAGGCCATGCAGGCCGCCTGGAACAGCTATGCGGTGAGCGAGGAGCGTGCATGAGTGAAATTCTGATGTTGCCCGCTGCTGCACAGGCTGCCGCCGAACAGATTATGTCGCGCTGCGATGCACTGGCTGAAATTAGCGAAACGCCCGGTCAACTGACCCGTGTTTACCTGTCGCTGGAACACCTGCGTGCCAATAGGCTGGTGGGGGAGTGGATGCGCGAAGCCGGGATGAACGTTTGGCAGGATAGCGTTGGCAACATTTGTGGTCGCTATGAAGGATTAACACCGGATGCACCCGCGTTACTGCTCGGCTCGCATCTGGATACGGTACGCAATGCCGGTCGCTATGACGGGATGCTAGGCGTATTAACGGCGATTGAGGTAGTGCGCGCATTTCAGCAGCAGGGAATTCGATTGCCCGTGGCGCTGGAAATTATCGGCTTCGGCGATGAGGAGGGTACGCGTTTTGGCATTACTCTGCTGGGAAGCCGAGGTTTGACGGGCACCTGGCCGGAAAACTGGCTGGCGTGTGAGGATGCAGAAGGCACCAGCGTGGCGCAGGCGTTGACCATTGCAGGGCTGGACCCGCTTGAGGTGGCGCAGGCGGCACGTCCGGTCAGTGACATCGTCGCTTATCTGGAATTGCACATCGAGCAGGGGCCGTGTCTGGAACAGCAGGATCTGGCGCTGGGCGTGGTGACGGCAATCAACGGGGCGCGGCGGCTCAACTGCACGTTTCTCGGTCTGGCGGGGCATGCAGGAACGGTGCC
Source organism: Pectobacterium parmentieri (assembly GCF_001742145.1). Taxonomy (NCBI): domain Bacteria; kingdom Pseudomonadati; phylum Pseudomonadota; class Gammaproteobacteria; order Enterobacterales; family Pectobacteriaceae; genus Pectobacterium; species Pectobacterium parmentieri. The sequence goes on from NZ_CP015749.1 coordinate 303,113, forward strand.
GATGACGCAGCGGCAGGATGCTCTGGCCGCGGCGGCCGACTGGATGGCACAGGCAGAACGGATGACGCGGGAAAGCGATCCTCATCTGGTCGCTACGTTTGGTACGTTGCAATGCTTACCGGGCGCGGCGAATGTCATCCCCGGTGAAGTGAAGATGACGCTGGATATTCGCGGACCGGAGGATGCGACGCTGGATGCGTTGCTGCAAAAACTCCTGACGCTGGCACAGGATATCGCGTACCAGCGCGGCTGCCAGTTCAGCGCCGAAGAGTATTATCGTATTGCGGCAACCCGCTGCGATCCTACGTTACAGTCGGCATTAAATGAGGCGGTGATGCAGGTGCAGGGGAAAACGCTGATGCTACCGAGCGGCGCAGGGCATGACGCTATCGCCATCGCCGAATGCTGGCCAGTGGCGATGCTCTTTGTCCGCTGTCGCAGCGGCATCAGCCACCATCCCGACGAATCCGTTATCACGGCAGATGTGGCACTGGCATTAAGTGCGCTGGGAAATATGATATTAGCGTATAACGATAACAGTGATTTAGTTTCATCTTTCTCATCGAAATAAGCCAATCTGTATTTTGAATGCGGTTTGTGGCATTCGATGCCTTTTCGTTATTTCACCAGGTGAGGCGTAATATTATTTACTAATGTTTTCACTAAATAACCTTGCATATTATCGATCCACTTTAGCTGTGAACCCGCCAGATAATACATTTAGTTATGCCCCGACGTCGTAATTCTGGCGAGCCTGACGATTGCTATCGCTTGTTGCGATAGCAGTGGGAAAGGATACTATTTAATGTTCTTCGCTGAGCACCTCGCGGAGAATAGAGAAAAGATCGTCAATATAGGTAGGGTTCGAAACCAGTATTGGGGCGATAATTAAGGTATCACCAGTGGATTTCAGGTGTAGCCGGCGTTCGAAGAGTTTTTTTTGTAACCGATAACCGCGCTGTCCTGCCTTCTCTGTAGGGTGTAGATCGATACCGCCTAATAGACCAAATCCACGAATATCGCTAATTATCGGCAGCCCTTGTAGTTCAAATAACTTATCAAGAAAATAAGGGCTTAGTTTTTCTCCGTTGGCAAAAACGTTCTCTTCTTGATACAGACGTAAAGTGGTGAGTGCTGCCGCGCAGGCTGCCGGGTGGGCACTCCAGGTGTAACCGTGAAAAAATTCAATTTCCTGTTCGCCCGCGGCGTTAATAATTTGATCGTAAATACGACGATCGACGGCAACAGCGGCCATAGGCTGTGTGCCGTTGGTCAGTGCCTTGGCAAGGGTAATAATGTCTGGGCGGATAGAAAATGTTTGGCTGGCGAATGCCTTGCCGGTTCGCCCGAATCCGCAAATCACTTCATCCATAATCAGCAGAATGTCATAGCGATCGCACAGTAGCCGGATACGTTCAAGATAGCCTTTGGGCGGAACCAATACGCCAGTAGAGCCCGCGATAGGTTCGATCACGCAGGCCGCAATATTTTCAGCGCCATGTAATTCAATCAGGCGTTGCAGATCGTCTGCCAGATAGTCGCCGTGTTCAGGTTGCCCCCGCTGATAACGGTTCTCCTCCAGCCAGGTATGGCGTAGGTGAACAACCTGCGGCCAGCTACCTGCAAACTGTCGACGGTTGTTGGTCAGCCCGCTCAATGCTACACCACCAAAGTTGACGCCGTGATAAGCGCGTTCACGGGATATAAACAACTTACGTGAACTCTGTTTACGGGCCCGTTGGTAGGCAAGTGCGACTTTCAGGGCGCTGTCGATCGCTTCTGAACCGGAATTTACAAAAAATAGGCGATCAAGCTGTGGGGGAAGAATTTTTGCCAACTCGTTCGCGGTTTCAAATGCCAGAGGATGGCTGCGATAAAAGCTGGGACTGTAGTCCAGTGTCATAAATTGCTGATAAACCGCATCGGCAATTTCCTGGCGACGATGACCTAAAGCAGAAGTAAACAAACCGGAGACGCCGTCCAGTATGTGATTCCCTGCGTTGTCCTGATAATAAAACCCTTCAGCTTGAGTAAATAATTTCGGGTCCTGGCGGAAATCCCCGTTTGGTGTAAAGGGAAGCCAGAAGTTGTCATTAATGATATTACGGAGATCTTTCCGTTGTTTGGTCATGGCGAGTTACCTGATAATGTTTGAATATTTAGTTTTTTCGCAGGACTTACGGTGGGGCATTTTTTCGGATTAATACACTGAGTGTTTCCTGATGAGAGTATGTTTCATAAAGTTATTGCTAATGTAAAAGATGATTTTTTTCTTTTTTATTGCTGATTTTTAATATGGTGGAATATAAAATATTTCAGCATGAGTTATTTAGGATGAATACTATATATTTTATTTTTTCTATTATATTTAATTTCTTTTTATTAACTTGTTTTTGCGTTTTATTTAACGTCTCATTAATAATTGTTGCTGTGTAGTGCGTTAGACAAATAATCGATATTTTTATCAATATCTGATATTTCATAACACCGTTAGATAAAGGCTAGGATGCATTATTCCTTCTGACTCTATGGTGTGTTTATGATCGGTTTTTTCCGTTACAGCTTCATTTTCATTGCGTCGCTGGTACTTCCTGCGATGGCCTATTCTGCCGATGTAGTACGGATCGGATATCAAAAGTCGGCGACAACGTTAGTTTTGCTAAAAGAAGAAGGTTCTCTGGAAAATAGGTTACGTTCACAAGGCGTTAAAGTGGAGTGGACACAGTTTCCCGGTGGACCTCAACTGCTGGAAGGGCTGAATATTGGAGCGATTGATTTTGGTTTTACGGGAGAAACACCGCCAGTATTCGCTCAGGCGGCAAATGCTAATTTGGTTTATGTCGCCAATGAACCTGCTTCCCCGACGGCGGAAGCGATCCTGGTTCTTAAGGATTCGCCGCTGAGCTCAGTGGCACAGCTAAAAGGGAAAAAGGTTGCCTTAAATAAAGGCTCTAACGTTCATTACTTATTAGTACGGGCGTTGTTCGAAGCTGGCCTGCAATATAGCGATATCACACCCGTTTATTTACCCCCCGCAGACGCGCGTGCGGCATTTGAAAATGGCAGTGTCGATGCCTGGGTTATCTGGGATCCTTTCAGTGCTGCGGCAGAAAAACAGATCCATGCTCGGGTGCTGCGCGATGGGCGCGGGATTGTTGATAATTACCAGTTTTATCTGGCAAGGCGCGATTTTGCCGACAAACATCCACATATCATCACCGCGCTAATCGAAGAGGTTCGTCTGATTGGCAAGAAAGCCGTCGACTCTCCGGAAGAGGTTGCCCGTCAGATCGCCCCCTTGTTAGGGCTTCCTGCAAATATCGCCCAGCTTGCCGTTGAGAGGCAGGGCTATGATGCACAGTTTATTTCGCCTGAAGCGATTGCCAGCCAGCAGCGTATCGCCGATACCTTTGTTGGCCTGAAATTGATTCCGAAAAAGCTGGATATCAAGCAAGCGGTATGGACTCCACCTCAATGACTCATGGCTCTCTATAGACGCGATTACGGTCGGCTTTGGCACGGATGATCATCTTATGGCAAGGGAAGGCATTACCGATTTTTTTATCGGCACGAGGTGCGTGTTAATCAAGATACTGATCTTGAAATAAATATTATGGGGTACACGAATGAGCCAGAGCGCAACGGTGTTGAGTCCGCAGGAGTCTCGTCTTCTGCAAAACGGTGATGTACCGCGGAATAAAAAGCTGAGTAGAACCGATACGATATTGGAACACATTCAGCAGGGAAGCCCCAGTATTGACGTAGATCGTGCTCGCTATTTCACCGAGTCGATGCGCGTGACTGAAGGGCAAATGCTGATCCTACGCTGGGCTAAGGCGATGTATCATATTGCCGAGAACATTACGGTCTATATCGATGATGAACAACTGATCGTCGGGCGAGCAGGGAAGCAGGGACGTTACGGTATTTTGTATCCTGAGTTGGATGGCGATTTTCTTGATGCTGCTATCAGCCAGCTTCCCCTGCGTCAGGAATCCCCGTTTACTATTGATGAAAGGGACTGCGCCGTAATCCACGATGAGATTTCCCCCTATTGGCAGGGGAAAACTTACCATGAACATTTATCGCAGGCATTGCCGGAAGAAACGTTACGCCTGACCTACGATCCAGCAGATCGCCAGACTTCGCGATTTATCGTCAATGAAACCTCTTCCTTTCGTTCATCCATACAATGGGTGCATGATTATGAAAAGGTCTTACAGCGAGGCTTTAAAGGGATTCGGCAGGACGCAGAGCAACGTCTGGCAGAACTTGATCCGTTTAATCCTGTTGAAAGCATGGAGAAAGCGCCATTTTTACAGGCGATCGTTATCGCCGCCGACGCGATCGTACTGTGGGCTAAACGCCATGCACAGCTAGCCAAGGAATTAGCGGAAAAAGAGCGAGATCCCCAGCGGCAGTTGGAGTTGTTGGATATTGCCGAGCGTTGTGAATGGGTGCCGGAAAACCCAGCGCGGGATTTCCGCGATGCGCTGCAATCGCAGTGGTTTACCCAACTTTTTTCTCGTCTGGAGCAGAAGACCGGTACAATTATTTCTAATGGTCGCATGGATCAATATCTCTTTCCTTACTATCAGCGGGATATTAAACGGGGCGTGCTGGACGATGAACAGGCATTGGAGTGGTTGTCCTGCATGTGGGTTGCGATGGCGCAGTTTGTTGACTTGTATATCTCACCCACTGGCGGTGCTTTTAATGAGGGCTACGCACACTGGGAAGCGGTGACAATCGGTGGGCAGACGTCGGAAGGGATGGATGCCACCAATGCTTTATCCCATCTGTTTCTACGCTCCAAGCGCGAGTTCCCTTTGCATTATCCCGATCTGGCAGCACGTATTCATAATCGAACTCCCGCACATTTTCTCCACGATATTGCGGAGACGATTAAGGAAGGCACAGGCTTTCCAAAATTGATTAATGATGAAGAAGTCGTTCCCTTGTTGTTGTCCAAGGGGGCCGATTTTTCTCAGGCCTATGATTATGCGGTTTCAGGTTGCGCCGAGTGCAGGATGCCAAACCGCGACACCTATACCAGCCCTTGCGCTTACATCAATTTTCCTGCGGCGTTAGAAATGACGCTTTATAACGGTAGGATGCAGCGTCACGGCACGGAATTGCTTGGCTTGGAAACGGGCGATCCACGCGATTTCTCCTCATGGGAGGATTTCTGGCAGGCATATATCAAACAGCATAATAATTTTCTTCGTCATGCTTTTATCCAGCAAAAGATCATTATTGATTTGCGTGCTAAACATTTCGCCTGGCCGCTGGGATCGGCATTACATGATTTGTCTATGGCTGCCTGTAAAGATATTCACCAGCCAGTGATTGAAGGCGGGATTGATTTAGGCTATTTCGAGTTTATGGGCTATGGAACGGTCATTGATTCGCTGGTAGCCATTAAAAAATTGGTTTACGAAGATCAGCGAATCACCATGTCTCAGTTGTTAGAGGCGCTGGAAGATAATTTTACGCATCATCAGGTGTTGCGCGCGCTGCTGGCTAGTGCGCCCAAATATGGTAATAACGACCCTTATGCCGATGCGATTGGTAAGACCCTGGATAAAGTCTGCCTGGATTTTACCCGCAAATATTCAAAAACGCTTGGTGTACACCTTGACCTCAGATTGGTGCCTTTCACTTCCCATGTGCCGTTTGGCAAAGTGGTGCACGCCACACCAAATGGTCGTAAAGCCTGGATGCCGCTGTCCGATGGATCCTCTGCCTCGCAGGGATGTGATGCAAAAGGGCCGACGGCGGTGCTGCTGTCTAATTATCAGACCAAGAATTATCAGTTTAGCGAACGAGCGGCTCGTTTGCTGAATATCAAGTTCACGCCATCGATTGTTGCTGGCGAGGAGGGAACTCGTAAACTGTGCGATTTAATCCGTTCCTGGTGCGACCTGAAATTATGGCATGTGCAGTTTAACGTGATTAACCGAGAAACGCTGCTGGCTGCAAAAGCCGACCCCGAACGTTATCGTGGGTTGATTGTGCGTATCGCGGGTTACAGCGCTTATTTCACCGATCTGTCACCGGATTTACAGGATGATCTGATCGCCCGAACCGGGCATGAAATGTTTTAGGCGGTGAATGTTGAGGGAAAATAACTGCGGTGCTGCTGAATTAAGTGCGATGAATAAATCGCTACTTCATTCCGAAATACTGACGGGCTGGGTATTTAATACCCAGCGTTATTCTCTGCATGACGGTGTGGGTATCCGTACGGTGGTGTTTCTGAAAGGCTGCCCGCTACGTTGTGAGTGGTGCAGCAATCCAGAATCCCAGAGCGGCAAGCCAGAAATCGCTGTTGATGTTCGCAAATGTCTGGGCGGTACGATCTGTGGTTTGTGTGAGTCCCAGTGCCAGACAGCGGCGCTTAGCTATACGCCAACCGGAGAGATATGCCTCGATCGCCACCTCTGTTCCAACTGTTTGACGTGCACGACCCACTGCCCAACGCAGGCTTTGCATGGTTTTGGCGAGCCGATGACGGTGCGCCAGGTTCTGGATATCGTCGAGTCTGATAGTATTTTTTATCGGCGTTCTGGTGGGGGATTAACGCTGAGCGGTGGAGAACCGTTGATGCAGGGGATGTTTGCGCTGGCACTATTGCAGGAAGCCAAAAGAAGGCATATCGGCACGCTATTGGAAACCTGTGGTGATGGACACTGGTCTGATTTATGCCAGATTGCCAATTACACTGACGCCATTTATTTCGACGTGAAGAGTATGAATGACGTGCAGCATCGTCGGTTTACCCGACGTGGCAATCACCGCATCCTGAACAATTTATTACAGTTGCGGCAAGCGTTTCCTCACTTACCTATTCATGTTCGCACACCGTTGATCCCAAGATTTAATGCTAACTGGCATGATATCCAAGCGATTATTGATTTCATTCTGCCACTGTCACAAGTTAGCTACGAAATTTTGCCGTATCACCGTTTAGGCCGAGACAAATATCGCCTGCTGGGGCGAGACTATTTACCAGCGGAACAACTGCTTTGTGATGAGGTGGGTGCCGATATTATTCAGCAAGCCAAAACTCGCTGTGGTGAGCGTTATGGTGCGCCAATGGCATGATGGTGTCGCCGAATATCGCCGCGTTAGCGGCGATCGTCAGGAAAAAGCTTACAGCGTAAACCGATCGGCATCGCGCCACGCAGGAAAGGATTCCCGGTAGCTTTGCAGCGCTTCCAGCGACAGTTCGGCGTCCAGACGGGCGGGCTGATTGGGGGCGGCAGAGGCCAGAATTTCCCCTTGAGCGTTAATAATCAGGCTATCGCCACGGTAGCTGTGGCCGTTGCCGTCAGTGCCGATACGGTTGCAACCTGCAACATAGGCCTGATTCTCAATGGCACGTGCCGCCAGCAGCGTCTGCCAGTGTGCCGCGCGTGGAGCGGGCCAGTTGGCAACATATAGTGCCAGATCGTAGTCTTGCCGGTTGCGCGACCATACTGGGAAACGCAGGTCGTAGCAGATCATCGGGCAGATGCGCCAGCCGCGCCACTCAAGGGTGAGCCGCTCCGTACCCGCCTGATAGTGCTGGTGTTCATCCGCCATGCGGAACAGATGGCGTTTATCGTAGTGATGCACCACGCCATGCGGATCGACCAGCAGGAACCGGTTCACCGCACCTTTCGACGTATTTACCGCCACGCTGCCACCGATCAGCGCATTGGTCTTTTTCGCCCATTGGCGCAGCCACGCCTCGACGACTGATTGCTCCAGACTGCCTCTGGCGGCTTCCATCGCAAAACCGGTGGTGAACATTTCCGGTAGCACAATGACATCACGCCCGCTCATCTCCTCCAATAAGGCATCGAAGTGGCGCAGGTTGGCTTCTCCATTGCGCCAGACTAATGGCTGTTGCAGCAATGAAATCTTTAAAGTTGACATAAACGCTCCGCAGCGGCATCCAACGTTGCTTCCTGTTTAGCAAAGCATAGCCGAATCAACGTATGTGGGAACGGATCGGCGCAAAAGACTGACAGCGGAATGGCCGCGACGCCAACGTGCTCGGTCAGCCAGCGGCAGAAGCTGACATCGTCCAGAGCTGAAATCGCCCGATAGTCCGCCAGCAGGAAGTAGGTGCCCTCGCAGGGCAGAATTTCAAAACGGCTGCCTGCAAGCGCATTGATGAAGCGATCGCGACGTGCGCGGTAAAAATCGGGCAGTTCGCGCCAGTGTTGCGGTTGTTCACGCAGCATATCGGCAATCGCGAACTGCGCGGGCGTGTTCACGGAGAACGTCAGATATTGGTGAACCTTACGGACTTCCGCGCTTAAGGCGGCTGGTGCGACGCAATAACCGACTTTCCAGCCGGTCATGTGGAACGTTTTACCGAACGAGGAAACGGCAATTGCGCGTTGGCGCAGTGAGGGATGGGCCAGCACGCTGGCGTGCCCGCCGCTGTCGAAACAGATGTGCTCGTAGACTTCATCACTCAGCACGAAAATGTCACGTGCGGCAATCGCCTGCCACAACTGCTCAAAATCGTTTTTCTGCCACACGGTGGCGGACGGGTTGTGCGGCGTATTCAGGATGACCAGCCGTGTGCGAGCGCTCAGCAAGTCGGCAAAATGTGACCAGTCCACGCGAAACGCCGGCGGCTGCAAGGCGATGCGTTTGAGTACGCCACCAGCCAATGTGACAGCCGGCGCATAGCTGTCATAGCTGGGATCGAAACAAATCACTTCGTCACCGGGGCGAACCAGTGCGGCAATAGCGGCAAACAGCGCTTCAGTTGCCCCTGCGGTGACGGTCACTTCGCTATCGGCATCCGGTCGCCAGCCGTACAGTTCTTCCGTTTTTTCGGCAATTGCCTGACGCAACGGTGCAACGCCGGTCATCGGTGCGTATTGGTTTGCGCCCTGACTGACGTGATACGCCAGCCGCTGTTGTAAATACGCCGGGCCGTCAAAATCAGGGAAACCTTGTGATAGATTGATGGCCTGATGCTGTTGGGCCAGTGCGCTCATCTGGGTAAAAATGGTGGTGCCCAGCGAAGGCAGTTTACTGTCGGGGATCAGAGCGGCGCTCATAGCGATAGGACTCCTGCAAGCCTGTATTGCTTGGTAATATAACATGCTGTTAGTATTTGGCAATCAAGACGCTTGGACGTTTAAACGGCTAAATTCCTTTGCGTACTAAGACATAGAGAAAAAATCTAAACGTTGCAACTGCATGCTTTGAAACAGAAAAACCAAAACGGGAAGCCTCATGACTGAAAATCAACAATTGACGGCGCTGCTTGCGGCCTGCCACTGGATAGGTGAGAAGGGCTGGTGTCCCGCGACGGGTGGCAATATGTCCGTGCGGCTTGATGACGCGCAGTGCCTGATTACCGAATCGGGTAAAGATAAAGGCAGCCTTCAGGCAGAGGATTTCCTGCTGGTGGAGATTGCTACAAACCATGTGCCGAGCGGCCGCACGCCATCGGCGGAAACGGGGCTGCATACGCTGCTGTACCGTCGTGAGCTAACCATTGGTGCGGTGCTGCATACCCACTCGGTGAATGCGACGGTGCTGTCTCGGGTAGAGAAGGGCGCTGAACTGGTGCTGCACGGCTACGAAATGCAAAAATCGCTGGCGGGGCAAACCACGCATTTGGATCGTGTGGCGATCCCGATTTTCGATAACGATCAGGATATTCCGGCGCTGGCGCAGCGGGTAACCGAATACGCCAGCCACACGCCGCTGCGCTACGGCTTTCTGGTACGCGGCCACGGTCTTTACTGCTGGGGCGCAACAGTGAAAGAAGCGCGCCGTCATCTGGAAGGGTTAGAGTTCCTGTTTCAGTGCGAATTGCAGCGCCGACTGCTGGAGGCGAAAGCATGATTAACGCAATTGTGACAGATATTGAAGGCACCACCAGCGACATCCGTTTTGTTCACCGCGTGCTGTTTCCCTATGCCCGTGCGCGGCTGGCTGACACGGTGCGACAGCATGGTAACTATTCTGAGATCGCGCAGGCGCTGAACGCCTTACGTCAGGAATTGGCTCAGCCTGATGCGGATAGCGAGACGTTGATTACCGCCCTGAATCAGTTTATGGATGAAGATCGTAAATCTACGGCGCTGAAGCAGCTACAAGGCATTATCTGGCGCGCGGGCTATCTTAATGGTGATTTTCAGGGGCATCTGTACCCTGAAGTGGCAGAACAGCTTGCGGCATGGCAGCAGCAAGGTCTTCGCCTGTATGTTTACTCATCAGGCTCGGTGGAAGCGCAGCAACTGCTGTTCGGTTACAGCAATGCGGGTGACTTGCGACCGCTGTTTAGCGACTATTTTGATACTCGCGTCGGTGCGAAGCGAGAGACGGATTCTTATCGCACCATTGCGCACGCCATCGGACTGCCTGCTGAGCAACTGTTGTTCCTATCGGATATTCGTCAGGAGTTGGATGCTGCGCAGGAAGCCGGTTGGCACACCTGCCAGCTTATTCGCGATGATGCGGATAGTGTAAGCCGTCACCGTCAGGTGGCACGTTTTGACCAGATCGACTTACCGGAGTATGCCAAATGAGTGGATTAACCATTTTTAGCGACAGCGATGCAAGCCAGCCGATTTGGCAAAGTCAGGATGCCGACGCGGTTAAGAAACAACTGAATGATATCGGTGTACGTTTTGAGCGTTGGGAAGCCAGCCAGAAGCTGAGTGATGCGCCATCGTCCGAGGAAGTGTTGGCGGTGTATCAGCATGAAATCGATAAGCTGGTGGCAGAAAAAGGCTATCAAAGCTGGGATGTGATCAGCATGCGTTCGGACAATCCGCAGCGTGCGGAACTGCGGACCAAATTTTTATCCGAGCATGTCCACCACGAAGATGAAGTGCGCTTTTTTGTGGAAGGCGCAGGGTTGTTTTGCCTGCATCTGAACGGCAGGGTTTACCAGATCCTGTGTGAGAAGAATGATCTGCTATCTGTACCCGCAGGCACGGCGCACTGGTTTGATATGGGACCGGAGCCGCACTTTACCGCAATCCGCCTGTTCGATAACCCGGAAGGCTGGATCGCCCATTTTACCGGCGACAAGATCGCCGATGTGTATCCGAAGTTGGAGCGCTAATACGTGGGCGTTTGACCCTTGCGAACGCACCAGCAATATGAAGTATGGTGGGGACAGGAGATACACTGTCCCCAGATGATGAGGTTGTTTTTTAATTTGCTGTCTAATTGATTTAAATTGAAATTATTTTATTGTTAATCAATGCGTTTGCTTGTTTTTAGGCCTTTTTTTGTTCTATTGCCCTTCTGATCGTTTTGCTATCCTTTACCCGTACTTTCTTTCTCAAAAGGAATATCGCCAAGGATGTCACAGGGAACGTTTTCATTATTCTGCCTGCTGTCTCAGCCCCGCGACCAACTTGCTTTCTACCGTGTGAACACGCCGAGTCTCTGCTCAACCTAAATTTTCTGCGCTTCTCTCCTGCGTGGCGTTTTTATCAATGTGGTGTCGTTATCAAAGTGGATTGTGGTGTGGGTAGACGCAGACCACAACTCAAGTATTTGATGTTAATTAGGATTACAACATGCCGCTCTGGGGAGTTCCGGGGCGTGCGGTAGCCATGGCTACCGTGAAAGAGAAGGAGAGGATAGGTGGCCAACAGTACAGGATTACAGTTCACCGTAAAGGTCGGCGCATTGGCGGCCGGCACCTTTGCGGTGGTGGATTTTCAGCTCGGCGAGGCGCTTAACCAGCCTTTCAGCCTGTCGCTGAGCTTGGCGAGCGCGTTACCTGATGTGGATTTTGGCGCGGTACTGGATCAGCCGTGCGAGCTGATGATTTGGTATGAGGGTGAACTAAAGCGTCGGGTCAGCGGGATTATCAGTGGCTTCACGCAGGGAGACACCGGTTTTCGCCGCACCCGCTATCGAGCGGAAGTGCGTCCGGCGCTGTGGCGGCTGGGCTTACGCACCAACGCCCGCATCTTTCAGGCGCAGAAACCAGACGCGATTATCGGCACCCTGCTGGAAGAAGCCGGGATTAGGGCAGTGTAACGATGAGCCTTTTATCAGTGAGTCACTATATTTTCTTAATGGTATATCACAGGTATTTAGCCTGCCTTCCAGAGACGTGCTTCGTTCAGAAATTGTGATTTATCCGGCGTTTAGTTGGAATATCGATGTTGCTATTGGCACTGATGGGAAGGCTACCGAGTTTACTGAGCGACAGAAAAGGAAATAGGCTCAAGAGGAAAATATTGCCAATGGGAGTCCGCAGCGTGGCGCTCGAGGATGGACGAGGCGCCCTAACTATGAAATAAGCCACTCTCTTGACATTGGCGGAACGTTTTCATACACGTTAGGCAGCGGTGAGCCAGAGAAGAAATATCAATCTTCAATGAAAAAAGATTTTAAGAAAAAAGGCAATACGCTTTCCTTTTTGAATAAATCAGTAAAAGCAATCGATTTTATTAGCAAGGCGCTGTCTACGGCCGAAGGCGAGAATGACAAAATCAGGTTGCTGGAAACAGACATCACCTATCCGGCAGTAGAGATTAGCGCCAAGGGTGAATTAAAAGAAGATAGTCAATCGGGCGCTGTATATATTGAAAGAGAATTGTCGCTCCGGTTAGCCCCGCTGATCGGGATAACAATGACACTGGATCTGCTTCAGGTATTTGCTGCCTGGTATCGGGCGGATGTGTTATTAGCGGCCGTTCGTGAAAAACTGCTGTCTCAGCAACAGGCCTACGAGGAAGGTGGTAACGCTGCGTATTTCTGGACCAAATTTTGGCTCGTTGCGGATGGGGATCTCAACTTCTCACTGGTATTTAAATCAGACGCCAAAAATGAGTGGGAATGGCAGAAAGACGAATCGGTAGAAGCCACACTAACACTGACCATGGAAGCCAATATCCGTGCCGGTGTGCGTTTTTATATTGCCGAGGGAGCACTGGAAATTGGCGGGAAAGCCATCGCAAAAGGATGCCTGGGGCTATATGCGCCGACAAAAGATCAACTGGATTTGGTGCTTTACCACGAAGGCATCACGGCGAAGGTTTATGTGAATTATACAGTGGGGGTTTCTTCTAGCTCGAAGGGGGCGGGGAATGATGGTGCTGATATGTCGGATAGAAATTCAACTAATAAAACCTCTGGCCAAAATAAACAGGCTGAAAAGGAGTGGGTAATTCATGATAAATTGGAAAAATATGAATCTAAACATCGGTTTAATATTATTTAATGTGTGTTTTTTCTTTTGCCTATTAGTGACATATCCAGTTAGGGCTGATGAAATGAGTAGTGAAAAATATATTTTCTCTTTTAAAACTTATAAAAGCACTTGCCTTCTTCGGGTAAATGATTTCCCTGCTATTGATAATACAGAAATGGATTCTGTAGCTATATCGGCAGGATTTAACCTGACGGCATTTTTAGAAAATGGAAATAATGATATTGAATTACTAATGGGGCCACTGGATCATAAAGATTCTAAGACTCTGTATCCTGATTCATCCTGTCAGGTGATTGTTACTAAGGATACGGAGACAACCAGTACCGAAATCGCCAACTTTAAATTAAGCGTGAATGAAAAAGGTGAAATTACAGCGAATAATTCTGCCACGGCAGCCAATAGTTCGACAGTGTTTGAAGGCTATACCAAAAATGAAAAAGACTATGGCTTCTATAAAGTCAGAGGCCGTCTGAAGGCCGCTAGTTTGCCCCGTTGGTCGTGGGTCAATGCCACTCCGGTGACAGAAAACGACCTGAAAAAAATTAAAATAGCCTATACTGATATCTGGATGATGATGAAAGATCGTGATATTGAAGGCCTGAAAAAAGTTACACAGATCTCGAATCAGGAGATGGCCTTCGCGGAAGGATCTAATACAGGGATGATGTTTATTTCTACCGATTTCCCGCAGCATGTGATTGATAAAAAACTTACTCCTCTTCCAATTGATTGGAGTAAATATAAAATAATCAAGTATCGTGATGGGCGATTATTTCGTTTAGGCGTGGGTTTTTTCCAAAACTCGCCATTAAGATTTATAAATGAGGAAGGGAAGATTGTTTTTGCTTACAGGCCTTATTTCTCAATAATAGATGGTAAAGTGACTTTGGTAAGGTAATTTAGATTAATTATGTTGGAGTAAAACATTTACTCCAACGTGTTAATACACCTCATGAAAGAATGTTAATGCTATTAGATGAAATAAAAACATAAACTAATTTTAATTATGTGTTAATGGATTGATTAACAGGGAGACTTACCGTGATTTTTAGTAGAGCGTCTTATAATCTACCTCTATTTTTATTGAAGATGGCAACGTTTTTGCTGTTAGCATTAGTTTTTCCAGCCAAGGCTGACGAAATGAGTAGTGAAAAGTATCTTTTTTCTTTTAAAACCTATAAAAGTACCTGTATTTTACGGGTCAACGATCTACCAGCAGTTGATAATACAACAATTGACTCTGGTACCATATCTGCAGGGTTTAACCTGACGGCATTTTTAGAAAATGGAAAAAATGATATCGAGTTGTTGATGGCTCCACAGTACCATGAAGATCCTGAAACTCTGTATCCAGACTCATCCTGTCAGGTGATTGTTACTAAGGATACGGAGACAACCAGTACTGAAGTCGCCAACTTTAAATTAACTGTGAATGAAAAAGGTGAAATTACAGCGAGTGATTCTGCCACGACAGCTAATAGTTCAAAGATATTCGAAGGCTATACCAAAAATGAAAAAGACTATGGATTTTATAAAGTCAGAGGTCGTCTGAAAGCCACTGGTTTGCCTCGCTGGTCGTGGGTCAATGCCACTCCGGTTACGGAAAATGATTTGCAAAAGATCAAGGTGGCCTATACGGACATCTGGATGATGATGAAAGATCGTGATATTGAAGGCCTGAAAAAAGTCACACAGATCTCGAATCAGGAGATGGCCTTTGCGGAAGGCTCTAATACGGGGATGATGTTTATTTCTACCGATTTTCCGCAGCATGTGATTGATAAGCAGCTTACACCGGTTCCTATTGAATGGGATAAATACAAGATCATTAGATACCGCGATGGGCGACTTTTTCGCCTTGCAATTGGATTCTTCCAGAATTCACCACTGAAATTCAAAAATTCTAACGGTGATGTTGTTTTTACTTATAACCCTTATTTCTCAATAATAGATGGTAAGGTGACGCTGGTGAGGTAATATAGGGTAATTATGTTGGAGTAAAAAACATTTACTCCAACGTGTTAATACAGCCCATAAAAAATGGGATGCTATTAGATGAAATAATAAAAATAAACTAATTTTCATTATGTGTTAATGGGTTAATTAACAGGGGGACTTACCGTGATTTTTAGTAGAGCGTCTTATAATCTACCTCTATTCTTATTGAAGATGGCAGCGTTTTTACTGTTAGTGTTAGTTTTTCCGGCCAAGGCTGAAGAAGAGATAAAAGAAAAATATCTGTTTTCTTTTAAAACCTATAAAAGCAACTGTATTTTACGGGTCAACGATCTTCCCGCGGCTGATAATGCCTTGGTTTATTCCAAAACAATGTCGGCGGGGTTTAATTTGACGGCGTTTTTAGAAAATGGAAACAATGATATTGAGCTTCTGATGGGGCCACAGAATCATAAAGATCCCAAAACCCTGTATCCAGACTCATCCTGCCAGGTGATTGTTACTAAAGATACGGAGACAACCAGTACCGAAATCGCCAACTTTAAATTAACTGTGAATGAAAAAGGTGAAATTACAGCGAGTGATTCTGCCACGGCAGCCAATAGTTCGACAGTGTTTGAAGGCTATACCAAAAATGAAAAAGACTATGGCTTCTATAAAGTCAGAGGGAGTCTGAAGGCTGCTGGTTTACCACGTTGGTCGTGGGTCAATGCCACCCCGGTGACAGAAAATGACCTGCAAAAAATTAAAGTAGCCTATACCGATATCTGGATGATGATGAAAGATCGTGATATTGAAGGCCTGAAGAAAATCACACAGATATCGAATCAGGAAATGGCTTTTGCGGAAGGATCCAATACGGGGATGATGTTTATTTCTACCGATTTTCCACAGCACGTCATCGATAAACAATTCACCCCCGCTCCGATTGAGTGGAATGATTATAAATTGAGAACATATCGAGGTGGACGTCTTTTCCGATTGGGGGTAGGATTTTTTCAAATATCCCCATTACAATTCAATGATTTTCATGGGGAAGCCGTCTTCAGTTACAATCCTTATTTCTCAATAATAGATGGCAAGGTGACGCTGGTGAGATAATATAGGTTAGGTATATTGGAGTAAAAAGATTTACTCCAACGTGTTAATACACCTCATGAAAGAATGTTAATGCTATTAGATGAAATAAAAACATAAACTAATTTTAATTATGTGTTAATGGATTGATTAACAGAGGGACTTACCGTGATTTTTAGTAGAGCATCTTATAATCTATCTCTATTTTTATTGAAGATGGCAACGTTTTTACTGTTAGTGTTAGTTTTTCCGGCTAAGGCTGAAGAAGAGATAAAAGAAAAATATCTGATTTCCTTTAAAACCTATAAAAGCACTTGCCTTCTAAGGATCAACGATCTTCCGGCTGGTGACAATACAACTATTCCTTCTAAAACTATGTCGGCGGGATTTAATCTGACGGCATTTTTAGAAAATGGAAACAATGATATCGAACTGCTGATGGGGCCGCTGAATCATAAAGATCCCAAAACGCTGTTTCCTGATTCATCTTGTCAGGTGATAGTCACTAAGGATACGGAGACAACCAGTACCGAAATCGCCAACTTTAAATTAAGTGTGAATGAAAAAGGTGAGATTACAGCGAGTAATTCTGCCACGACAACCAATAGTTCGACAGTGTTTGAAGGCTATACCAAAAATGAAAAAGACTATGGCTTCTATAAAGTCAGAGGTCGTCTGAAGGCCGCTGGTTTGCCTCGCTGGTCGTGGGTCAATGCCACCCCGGTGACAGAAAATGACCTGCAAAAAATCAAGGTGGCCTATACGGATATCTGGATGATGATGAAAGATCGTGATATTGAAGGCCTGAAAAAAGTCACACAGCTCTCGAATCAGGAGATGGCCTTTGCGGAACGCTCTAATACAGGGATGATGTTTATTTCTACCGATTTCCCGCAGCATGTGATTGATAAACAATTTACACCTGCCCCGATTGAATGGGGTAAATACAAAATTATTAGATACCGCGATGGGCGACTTTTTCGCCTTGGATTCGGATTTTTTCAGAATTCACCCCTGAAGTTTCAAAACTCTAATGGTGATGGTGTATTCACTTACAATCCTTACTTTTCGATAATAGATGGTAAGGTGACGCTGGTGAGGTAATATAGGGTAACTATGTTGGAGTAAAAAACATTTACTCCAACGTGTTAATACACCCCATAAAAAATGGGGTGTATTAGATGAAATAATAAAAATAAACTAATTTTAATTATGTGTTAATGGGTTGATTAACAGGGAGACTTACCGTGATTTTTAGTAGAGCGTCTTATAATCTACCTCTATTTTTATTGAAGATGGCAACGTTTTTGCTGTTAGCATTAGTTTTTCCAGCCAAGGCTGATGAGATGAGTAGTGATAAATATATTTATTCTTTTAAAACCTATAAAAGCACCTGTATTTTACGGGTCAACGATCTGCCTGCGATTGATAATACAAAAATTGATTCTGGTACCATATCGGCAGGATTTAACCTGACGGCATTTTTGGAGAATGGAAACAATGATATCGAGTTGTTGATGGCTCCTCAGTACCATGACGATCCTAAAACTTTGTTTCCAGACTCATCCTGTCAGGTGATAGTCACTAAGGATACGGAGACAACCAGTACCGAAATTGCCAAATTTAAATTAAGCGTAAATGAAAAAGGTGAAATTACGGCGAGTGACTCTGCCACGACAGACAATAGTTCGACAGTGTTTGAAGGCTATACCAAAAATGAAAAAGACTATGGATTTTATAAAGTCAGAGGTCGTTTTAAGGCCGCTAGTTTGCCCCGTTGGTCGTGGGTCAATGCCACCCCGGTGACAGAAAACGACCTGCAAAAAATTAAAATAGCCTATACCGATATCTGGATGATGATGAAAGATCGTGATATTGAAGGCCTGAAAAAAGTTACACAGATCTCGAATCAGGAGATGGCCTTCGCGGAAGGATCTAATACAGGGGTGATGTTTATTTCTACCGATTTCCCGCAGCATGTGATTGATAAAAAACTTACCCCTCTTCCAATTGATTGGAGTAAATATAAAATAATCAAGTATCGTGATGGGCGATTATTTCGTTTAGGCGTGGGTTTTTTCCAAAACTCGCCATTAAGATTTATAAATGAGGAAGGGAAGATTGCTTTTGCTTACAGGCCTTATTTCTCAATAATAGATGGTAAAGTGACTTTGGTAAGGTAATTTAGATTAATTATGTTGGAGTAAAACATTTACTCCAACGTGTTAATACACCTTATGAAAGAATGGGAGTGCTATTAGATGAAATAAAAACATAAACTGATTTTTATTATTTATTAATGGATTGATTAACAGGGAGACTTACCGTGATTTTTAGTAGAGCATCTTATAATCTACCTCTATTTTTATTGAAGATGGCAACGTTTTTGCTGTTAGTGTTAGTTTTTCCGGCTAAGGCTGAAGAAGGGATAAAAGAAAAATATCTGATTTCCTTTAAAACCTATAAAAGCACTTGCCTTCTAAGGATCAACGATCTTCCGGCTGGTGACAATACAACTATTCCTTCTAAAACTATGTCGGCGGGATTTAACCTGACGGCATTTTTAGAAAATGGAAACAATGATATTGAACTGTTGATGGGGCCGCAGGATTATGAGGATCCCAAAACGCTGTTTCCTGACTCATCCTGCCAGGTGATTGTTACTAAGGATACGGAGACAACCAGTACCGAAATCGCCAACTTTAAATTAAGCGTGAATGAAAAAGGTGAAATTACAGCGAGTGATTCTGCCACGACAACCAATAGTTCGACAGTGTTTGAAGGCTATACCAAAAATGAAAAAGACTATGGCTTCTATAAAGTCAGAGGTCGTCTGAAGGCCGCTGGTTTGCCTCGCTGGTCGTGGTTCAATGCCACCCCGGTGACAGAAGATGACCTGCAAAAAATCAAGGTGGCCTATACGGATATCTGGATGATGATGAAAGATCGTGATATTGAAGGCCTGAAAAAAGTCACACAGATCTCGAATCAGGAGATGGCCTTCGCGGAAGGATCCAATACGGGAATGATGTTTATTTCTACCGATTTCCCGCAGCATGTGATTGATAAACAGCTTACACCGGTTCCTATTGAATGGGATAAATACAAGATCATTAGATACCGCAATGGGCGACTTTTTCGCCTTGCTATTGGATTCTTCCAGAATTCACCACTGAAATTCAAAAATTCTAACGGCGATGTTGTTTTTACTTATAACCCTTATTTCTCGATAATAGATGGCAAGGTGACGCTGGTGAGGTAACGTGGGATTAATACCGAGTCGCTCATTTGCTTACTTCGGTAGTGTAATGGATGGATTAAAAAAGGACTGATAATGGGTAACGCAGTTAAATTAGGCGATAGTGACACCGGGCACGGTAGTCATCCACCGACTCCGGTTTCTGCTGGCTCATCAACGGTTAAAGTTGATGGTCTGCCATTGGCTCGGCAGGGCGAGCCTCTGGTTCCTCACGGCCACAGCCGGCACATCAGCGGCGGTTCATCCAGTGTGTTCGTTGATGGCAAGCCGGCTGCGCGCACCGGCGATGGGGTTGTAAGTATCCCGGTAAACCGAACCATTCACTTTTAGAGATCTTCCGACATACTGATTATGTTCCATTGAGGAGATCGCTATGCGCAAAGCCCGATTTACCGAGCACCAGATCATCGCCGTGTTGAAGTCTGTTGAAGCCGGACGTACCGTCAAAGACGTTTGTCGCGAAGCGGGGATATCCGAGGCCTCGTACTACAACTGGAAAGCCAAATTTGGTGGTATGGAAGCGTCTGATATCAAAAAGATGAAAGATCTGGAGGACGAAAACCGGCGGCTGAAACAGATGTTTGCCGATCTGAGTCTGGAGTGCCGTGCACTCAAAGATGTTATTGAAAAAAAGCTTTAAAACCAGCGATAAAGCGTGAGCTCGTCAATTACCTGACCGCGCAATTTACGATGAGCATCCGCCAGGCATGCAGGACGTTATCGCTGAGCAGGACGGTGTATTTGTACCAGCCCGACACCCGGCGTGATGAGCCGGTCGTTCAGGCGCTGACCGACATGGCTGAACGCTATCCGCGATACGGCTTCAAGAAGTTGTTCCAGAAGCTACGCAGGCAGGGTCACGCATGGAATCATAAACGCGTTCATCGTATTTATTGCTTACTGAAACTAAATTTTCGTCGTAAGGGAAAGCAGCGTTTGCCTGTGCGTAATCCCGCACCACTGGTGACCCCGGAACACCAGAATCAGAGCTGGTCAGTGGATTTTATGCATGATGCACTGGTGTGTGGCAGGCGTTTTCGCACGTTCAACGTGGTGGATGATTTTAATCGTGAAGTGCTGGCGATAGAAATTGACCTGAATATCCCGGCACAACGCGTTGTTCGGGTGTTGGACAGGATAGTGGCAAGCCGAGGATATCCGCTAAAGATGCGGATGGATAACGGTCCAGAGCTGGTCTCGCTGACGCTGGCGCAATGGGCGGAAGAGCATGGTGTAGCACTGGAATTTATTAAACCGGGCAAGCCAACACAGAATGCCTTTATTGAACGTTTTAACCGGACGTACCGAACAGAAATCCTGGATTTTTACCTGTTCAGAACGCTGAACGAAGCACGGGAAATCACGGAGCGCTGGCTGACGGAATACAACAGCGAACGGCCTCATGAATCCCTGAACAACCTGACCCCGGAAGAGTACCGGCTGATGGCTGAAAAACCGGAACTCTCAAAAAGTGCGTGGAACTAAAGCTGGGATACTTACAGGGTGAGCTGCGGCGGCGTGGTGATGGGCGGAGGAACGGTAAACATTGGATGACGGTTTCGCCGCGTCCGTGCGGCGTATTCTGATGTTCTTTGAAACATCTGGTTTGTCGTCACTTCAACGCTGTCTGAAATATCCCCTCTTTGACGTCTTGCGGTGTGACCACTCCGGTGTCGAGTACCCAGCCGCTGATTAATGCGGCGGGGGTGATGTCAAACGCCGGGTTGTAGACGGCAGCATTCTGCGGTGCCCACTGGCAGTGGCCGAAGCTGCCGGAAACGCCGGTGACTTCAGTAGCGGCGCGTTGTTCGATAGGAATGGCTCTGCCGTCCTGACACGCCGGATCGTGCGTGGTGTGCGGTGCGGCGACGTAAAACGGAATCTGGTGATAGTGTGCGAGCACCGCGAGGCTGTAAGTGCCGATCTTATTGGCGACATCGCCGTTGGCGGCAATGCGGTCTGCGCCGACCCAAATTGCATCGACCTGACCCTGCGCCATCAGGCTGGCGGCCATCGAGTCACAGATTAGCTGATAGGGAATGCCCAACTCGCCTAGCTCCCAGGCCGTAAGGCGTCCACCTTGTAAGAGCGGGCGGGTTTCATCGACCCACACCTGCGTAATTTTCCCCTGTTGGTGCGCACGCAGCAGTACGCCGATCGCGGTGCCGATGCCTGCGGTTGCCAGCCCGCCAGTGTTGCAGTGGGTTAGCAAGCGGCTATTTGGTTTCACCAGTGCTGCACCACGATCGGCGATGTGTTCGCACAATGCGCGATCTTCTTCTACCAACCGTAGGGCTTCCTGAACCAGCGCCGCGACGAACTGCGGCTGTGCCAGCGCCAGCTTCATGCGATCCAAATTGTTCATCAGGTTGACGGCGGTAGGGCGCGATGCCCGCAGCGTCTCCAGCGCCTGCGCCAGCTCATCCTGTGATAAGCCTTTTTCCGCCAGCAGCGCGAGCAGCAGGCTGGCAGACAGGCCAATTAGCGGCGCGCCGCGTACTCGTAGTGTCTGGATATGTTCAACCAGTGAAGCGACATCCGGGCACGGGCACCAGCGTTTCTCTTGCGGCAGCGCCTGCTGGTCGAGGATCCACAGTTGGTTATCAACGATTTTCAGGCTGGTTGTGTTAAGTGTCTGCATAGGTCGTTAAATCCATGTTGCATCGATATTCGTATTCTGCCAAGATGCCTGATAGATGTATAGACGTCCGAACGTTTTTATGTCCGTGTTTTTTATTGCAAAAAAATTTTAATTTCAGAATGGTTTTGATTACAGAATAGCGAGGAGTTGGAATGTCACTTTACCGCACTTTTACGGCGGATGATGCAGTGGAATATGCCCGCCAGTACGGTGGTGTCAGTCAACCGCAAACGCTGGTCGCCGCAGAAGAGATCGGCGATGGTAATCTGAATCTGGTGTTTAAAATTAAAGATGAAACAGGTATCAGTCGGGTGATTGTCAAACAGGCGCTGCCCTATGTGCGCTGCGTCGGGGAATCCTGGCCGTTGACGCTCGACCGTGCCCGTATTGAAGCCGAGACGTTACTGACGCACGCGCGTTTTTGTCCGCAACATACCGTGACCGTGCTATACCACGATCCCGAACTGGCGGTGATGGTGCAGGAAGATCTCTCCGATCATCGTATCTGGCGCAGCGAGTTGGTGAACGGTGCGGATTATCCTCAGGCGGCAGCGCAGTTAGGGGAATATCTGGCACAAACGTTATTCCATACGTCTGATTTCTATCAGCACCCGCATGAGAAGAAAGCGGCAGTAAGCCAGTTTACCAACCCTGAATTGTGCCAGATTACCGAAGATCTGTTTTTTACCGACCCCTATATCGATCACGAAAGAAATCAGTTTGACGCAGCGCTTACGCCGGATGTGCAGGCATTGCGTGACGATCGCGCGCTGAAGCTGGCGGTCGCTGGGTTGAAGCACCGTTTCCTGAGCAAAACCGAGGCGCTGCTGCATGGTGACATCCACAGTGGGTCGATCTTTGTGGCGGAAGGGCGCCTGAAGGCGATTGACGCCGAATTCGGTTTTTATGGGCCGATGGGGTTTGACGTTGGCACCGCTGTGGGCAACCTGCTGCTGAATTATTGTGGCTTACCGGGGCTGCTGGCTCCGCGTGAGGCGGCTGCAGGGCGTGAACGGCGTCTGGAAGATATCCGCACGCTATGGCAGACCTTTTCCGCCCGTTTTCTGGCTCTGAGCGAAAATGACGGCCGCGATCCGTCACTGGCAGAATCGGGCTATGCCGCGCTATTTTTGCAGCAGGTCTGGCTGGATGCTATTGGCTACTGTGGAACTGAATTGATTCGCCGCACGGTTGGGCTGGCGCACGTTGCCGATCTGGACAGCATTCAGGAGACGGAAGCGCGTCTGGCATGTCAGCGCCATACGATTTCGCTGGGCAGGACGTTAGTGCTGGCCGCCCCGCACATTGCTGATGTGGATGCGCTACTGGCTCGAGTGCGGCAGAGCGGTGCTTAATTAGCCACTCAATATTAGTCACACAATTTCAAGATCCGCTCCCGTCAACGAACCGGATGGGAGCGGCAATTCGATGATTTCTTATCTCTATTTTTTCCCTTTATTCATCATGGCCTGTAAATCCGCAAAAGGATTATGCGTAGCAACGCCAACATCTTTCTGCGCATCCTCACCGGCAACGACGGTCGAACCGTACATATCCGCATCGGTATATTTCGAATGCTCGTGGTCATGGCAATAGAGACACAGCATTTCCCAGTTACTGCCGTCTTCCGGGTTATTGCTGTGATCGTGATCGACGTGGTGAACGGTTAATTCACGCAGGTTGGAATAGACGAATTCGCGTGAACAACGACCACATACCCACGGGAAAAGTTTGAGCGCTTTTTCGCGGTAGCCGCTTTCAAGTCTGGCGTAGTTCTTGGGGATGTAAGCCATGTGTCAGGTTTCATTCAGAAGGAAAGATGACGTCGATTTTACAACTGATGAACGTGTAAAGGAAAGAACAGGCCGTCATATTGACGGCCTGATTCTATTTATGCCACTTCGGTTTTTCTTTCCGGCTGTGATACCGATTTAGGTTTGTTGGCGGCCAGTGCATCGAACGCAAAGTCGTCCACGTTGATAGAACGCAAGCGGCTGGCTTCGGCTTTAGTCAGAATATCCGCTTCTTCCACAGTAATTTGACCTTCTACCAGTGCCTGTTCTGCCAACTGATCCAATCGCATGAATGACAGCGGTTTATCGCTGGCTTTCGACAGGCGTTGGTAAATAGGCTCGGCGGCGATGATATCCAGCAAGGCTTCTTCCATCAGCCCAACGGGGTTATGTTCGCTGGCAACCAGATATTGGCCGCGTCCCAGACGATTGCGCGTTTCCGATGGCGTTTGCAGAATCTTCGCAACCTCATGATCGAGGTGGTCAGACGGTGCAGCGTAACGTCGTCCCAGCGGGAAGATAATGAAGGTCAATAACCCTGCGACGACACGATTCGGGAAGTTACGCAGCAGATCGTCCAGCGCCTGTTCTGCCTGATGTAGACTGTCCTGCACGCCCCAGTGCACCAGCGGGAGATCCGCTTTCTGACGACCTTCATCCTCATAGCGTTTCAGTGTCGCAGAAGCCAGATAGAGCTGGCTGAGAATATCCCCCAGACGGGCTGAGATACGCTCACGACGCTTCAGGCTACCGCCGAGTACCGCCATCGACACATCCGCCAACAGTGCCAGGTTTGCGCTGAGTCGGTTGAGCTGTTGATAGTAGCGACGCGTTTTGTCGTTCACTGGTGCGCGGCTTAGAAGGCCGTTGGTCAGGCCAAGCCAGAAGCTGCGCACTTTGTTGCTGGCGACGTGCCCGACGTGTCCAACCAGCGCCCGGTCAAAGCGTGGCACATCGTTGTCCTGTGCGGCTGCCATTTCATCCAAAACATAAGGATGACAGCGGATTGCGCCTTGCCCGAAGATGATCATACTGCGCGTCAGGATATTGGCCCCTTCCACGGTGATGGCAATCGGTGCGCCCTGATAGCTGCGTGCCAGAAAGTTGGATGGACCGAGACAGATACCTTTACCGCCGGCGATATCCATCGCATCCAGCACGCTGCGCTGACCGCGGTGGGTACAGTGATATTTGACGATAGCGGAGAGCACCGCTGGTTTTTCCCCCTGCATGATGCCGCTGGTAATCAACGTCGCAGCGGCATCCATCACATAAGCATTGCCCGCGATGCGTGCCAGCGGCTCTTCGATGCCTTCCATCTTGCCGATAGAGATTTTGAACTGGCGGCGGATGTGGGCATAAGCACCAATACCGAGGGCTATCGACTTCAGGCCGCCAGTGGAATTGGACGGTAGCGTAATACCGCGCCCGACTGACAGGCATTCCATCAGCATGCGCCAGCCCTGACCGGCCATCTTCGCACCACCGATGATGTAATCCAGCGGAACAAAAATGTTCTCACCCTGCGTCGGCCCGTTCTGGAACGGAACGTTCAGCGGGAAATGGCGGCGGCCGATTTTAACGCCATCGGTATCCGTCGGAATTAATGCACAGGTAATGCCTACGTCATCCTCATCACCTAGCAGGTGGTCAGGATCGTATAGCTTAAAGGCCAGCCCAAGCACGGTGGCGACTGGCGCGAGTGTGATATAGCGTTTGTTCCAGGTCAGACGCATGCCCACGACCTGTTCCCCGTGCCAGTTGCCATAGCAGACAATGCCGGTATCGGGAATCGAGCCGGCATCTGAACCGGCCTCCGGGCTGGTTAGCGCAAAGCAGGGAACTTCCTGACCGCGTGCCAGACGTGGCAGGTAGTGATCTTTTTGCGCCTCCGTCCCGTAGTGTTGTAGCAGTTCGCCGGGGCCGAGTGAGTTGGGCACACCGACGGTGATCGCCACAATACTGGATACGCCTGCCAGTTTTTGCAGCACCTGTGCTTGTGCATAGGCGGAGAATTCCAGCCCACCATATTGTTTTTTGATGATCATGGCGAAGAAGCGATGTTCTTTTAAAAACGCCCATAGTTCCGGTGGAATATCAGCGCGTTCGTGGGTGATTTCAAAGTCGTTGGCCATCCGGCAGGCTTCTTCAACTGGCCCGTCGATAAATGCCTGCTCTTCAGCGGTCAATTGCGGACGCGGGTAGTGATGCAGCTTTTTCCAGTCCGGCGCGCCGCGAAATAGATCGCCTTCCCACCAGGTCGTTCCTGCATCGATCGCTTCTTTCTCCGTGTTCGACATCGGCGGCATGACCTTCTGGAACATGCGCAGCGCGGAAGCGGAAACCAGTTTTTGACGCAGGGCGGGAACCGTGATCGGAACCAGTAAAATCACAAGTGGAATCATCAACCAGATGGGCCACAGCAACATGGCGGACATCGCTGCAAAGTACGCCAGTAGGATGGCACTGCCGAGCAGTAGGCTGAGCCGATGGTAAAACATCGCCCCGATAATAATCAGTAGGAGGAGGGTACTGATAGCAACCATAACGAGTCTCCAGCATAGTGATCGAATTGAGATTTTTACCCCGCCACCGCGTGTTTACGACAGTGGAAAGCGGGGACTATATTCATCAGTGAAATAAGGCGTAATAGGACAATATTGTAAGAGGTCTGACCTGTTGCTTATATTTGTTGTAGTTTATCTGCTTATTTTTATCAATTTGTTTACATCATAATTACAACTCACTTCACAAACCAAGTGGCTGCCGTGAGTTTTCTGACAGGCATCAGCGATCCTCTCGATCCCGTGATTACACGCTTCTCGCTGTTGGTACGATCCGCTACACTGCAACACAGAATAGAATGCTGTCACCAGACAAAATGAGAGGGTTCCATGTATCAGGATTTAATCCGTAGTGAGCTGAAAGAAGCGGCAGAAACACTGAATAATTTCTTGAGTGATGATGCGAATATTCAGTCGATTCAAAACGCTGCGGTATTGTTGGCTAACGCTTTTAAAGCGGGTGGTAAAGTGATCTCCTGCGGTAACGGTGGCTCACACTGTGATGCGATGCACTTTGCTGAAGAACTGACGGGTCGCTACCGTGAAAATCGTCCTGGCTACCCGGCTATTGCGATTTCCGATCCAAGCCACCTGTCCTGTGTCAGCAATGATTTTGGCTACGATTTTGTCTTCTCCCGTTACGTTGAATCACTGGGACGTGAAGGCGATGTGCTGTTGGGGATTTCCACTTCCGGTAATTCTGGCAATATTATTAAAGCGATTGCGGCGGCAAAAGCGAAAGGCATGAAGGTCATTACGCTAACGGGGAAAGACGGCGGTAAAATGGCAGGATCGGCCGATGTAGAAATCCGTGTTCCGCACTTCGGCTATGCTGACCGCATTCAGGAAATCCATATCAAAGCGATTCACATCCTGATTCAACTGATTGAAAAAGAGATGGCAGATCAGTAAGCCGCTTAATAATAGGTTCTAAATAGTTCGAGTTTCAGGTCGCTAACGCATAGGCAACGTGAAATATGACGAGAAGGGAAGGGTAGGAAGTCAGATGTGTGAACTGCTGGGGATGAGCGCGAATGTACCGACGGATATCTGCTTTAGTTTTACCGGGCTGATACAACGCGGTGGGAACACCGGGCCGCACCGGGATGGCTGGGGGATTACCTTTTATGAAGGGAATGGTTGTCGCACGTTCAAAGATCCGCTGCCAAGCTATAACTCGCCGATTGCCCGGCTGGTGCAGGATTATCCGATCAAATCGTGCGCGGTGATTTCACATATTCGACAGGCGAATCGCGGCGCGGTGTCGTTGGAAAATACCCATCCCTTTACCCGTGAGCTGTGGGGACGAAACTGGACGTATGCCCACAACGGGCAACTGAAAGGCTACAACACCCTGAAAACGGGGATGTTTCGCCCTGTCGGCCAGACGGACAGCGAATTTGCTTTCTGCTGGCTGTTGTCCCAACTGTCTGAGCGCTATCCGCGCACGCCGGGCAACTGGCCTGCAGTATTCCGCTATATCGCTAAACAAGCGGATGTCTTGCGGGAGAAAGGCGTGTTTAACATGCTGCTGTCGGACGGGCGTTTTGTGATGGGGTATTGCTCAACCAAACTCTATTGGATCACCCGCCGCGCGCCGTTTGGTAAAGCGACGCTGTTGGATCAGGATGTAGAGATTGATTTCCAACAGCAGACAACACCCAATGATGTTGTCACCGTGCTGGCGACGCAGCCGCTAACGGGTAACGAAACCTGGCATCAGATCATGCCAGGTGAATTCGTTCTATTTTGTTTCGGCGAGCGCATACTTTAAGGTCGGCTGACTGGTCATCAGAGGTGGATTAACGACGTATTGTCCGTTAAAAACCGTGATGGCCGGTGGCTGATTGTGCTGATTAAAGTAAGCGTACCCCGGCTGAAGCTGTTTCCAGAAGCTGGCGTAAGTGGAATTACGGTGGCGCTGCATGTTCTGCTCCGTCATGCGGAACGGATAGATGGCGATATCAATTTTCGCCTGCCCGTTGCGTAGCGCCGCTTCAGCATAGCGATAAATCACATCCATGTAATTGTTGGTCATGGCATAGCAGCCAACCGATACACATTCACCGTGGATCATTAAATAGCGGCCGGAATATCCTTGTGATTTATCATAGTCGTTAGGGAAACCGATATTGATCGCACGGTAATAGTGGCTGTCCGGCTTGAGCTGACGCAGATCGACCTGATAGAAGCCTTCCGGGCTTTTTAAATCGCCTTCAACGCGTTTTGGCCCTAATCCGCCCGAATATTTACAAATTGGATATTGTTCCAATAAACGATATTCGTTGCCGACTTTCGCATAAAGTTCGAATATTCGCTCTTCTTTAAAGATCTGAATATAGATCGGAGAGCCTAATAATTGCTGTTTTAATTCTTTTGCTATCGGCGCAAGCGGCGGAGACGTCTCGCTGGCGGCGCTGGTAACAACAAGAGAAGGCAAAAAAAACAACATCGCAAACGACAGCGCGATTTTTTGCATTATGGTTCCTGATAATAAAATTGCTGTGCTACACGCGGCATCCGCGTCGCGCTACTGGTGTTTTAGCGAAAGCGTTGGGACAGCCGTTATCGGTATCTATTTCTTCGTCGCTGAATAGATAACGACGAAAGCGAAATCACATTATCATTGGTTTCATATTAATCAAGCGTTGAAAAGCGCTAGGAAATAACATTTACAAAAAACGGCCCGAAAGAATGCGGACCGCTCAGTTTGAGGTCGTTAATTGTGGGGGGTGAATGCGTCAGGCGCGGGTGGCTTCGATCATCATAATGTCGGTGACAAAGGAACCGTCGGCCTGTACCTCAAAATGTTGCACCACCTCGTCCGCCAGCGTTTTTTGCAACTCACGGATGGCGATAGCGAAGTGTTCTGGCGTGCGCATACGGGCGATCCAACTGCTGAATTCCAGCGTCAACCTGTCGCTGGTGACGTTACGCACGATAAACCCTGCTTCGGTAAACAGACTCAGCCATTCGCCCGGCGCGTAATTACGCACGTGTGAGGTATCGCGCAGTTTCTCTACCGTCTGCAAATAGCTGTCCAGCAGCGGATGGCCGGGCGACACGACATCCATCATGATTACGTGCCCACCCGGTTTCAGAACGCGCCGCATTTCACGTAACGCCTGCCCGACATCATGCCAGTGGTGGGCCGAATAACGGCTGATGATGATGTCTGCACTGCCGTTATCGAACGGTAAAGATTCGGCTACGCCTTGCTGAACGCGGATATTATTCAGCCCTTTTTGCACAGCGGTCTGGCTCACCACATCCAACATTTGAGATGACAGGTCATAGGCGACAACTTCTGCGACGGCCTGCGCGGCGACGAAGCTGGCATGTCCCGCGCCGCAGCCGATATCGATCACCTGCGTCTGTGGGAAAGGGGCTAATAAAGCAGCCAGACGGGTTAAGTCTTTACCCTGCGCATGTACCGCGCTGGTCAGGTAGTTCTGTGCCTGTGAGCCGAACTGGTCTTCGACACGACGATTATGATCCTGTTGATCTTTCATATTGCTCTCGCTTTATCTCAATGGTTAAACGGCGGCGCGCCTGCCAATAAAGAAGACCTTAGTCTGAGAACACTATAATGAGGGAAAAATACGGGTACAATATGAGCATTTATACGGGTATAAAATACTCCCTGTTTGATTAACACGGTTTTTACTGATGCTGCTGTCACCGTAAGCTGCCTATACGAACGGGATGAAAAGGACGCCTGACTGATGTCTGCAAATACGTTTATGTCTGCCAATTCTCTGAGTGGCCCAAAAGCGCTGGGGGCTTTCTTACGGGCGTTGCGTGAGCGAACTACGCCGGAAATGGTCGGTCTGCCTGCCTCTGGGCGGCGGCGCACCAGCGGATTACGCCGCGAAGAATTGGCGCAAATCGCCCGAATCAGTACCACCTGGTATACCTGGCTTGAACAGGGACGTGATGTGTCTGCTTCGGCATCTGCGTTGACTCGTTTATCGCAGGCGTTAAAACTTGAACCCGCCGAGCGTGATTACCTTTTTAGCCTTGCTGGCGTGAAGGACCCTCAGAAGCAGAATAGATCCACGCCGCTGGATGCACAGGTCGCCGCCAGCCTGCACCATATTGCCTGCCCGGCATATCTTCTGGATGGTTGCTGGAATATGCTGGCGTGGAATGCACCGTCGGAGCAGCTATTTGCCGGATGGCTGGAAAACGATCCAGAGCCGAATCTACTGCGCTTCATGTTTCTTAATCCATTGGCACGATCGCTGGTGGTGGACTGGCCGGAACGCGCCAGGCGTGTGGTGGCGGAGTTTCGTGCGGAATCAAGTCATTACGCGTCTACGGAATCCGTTCGGAAAATCGTGATGAGGCTGTGTGAAGACAGTCACGAGTTCAACCTTTGGTGGTCGCAGCAGGCCGTTACCGCCCGTGAAGGCGGCGAGCGACGTTTTCACCATCCTCTACTTGGCGATGTAGCCTACCATCAACAGACTTTCCATCCTGTCGGACATGGGGACGTTAAACTGGTGATGCTCATCATGCAGTAAACGCGTCAGCATCACGCAACTTGTCTACACTGACTTTGATCTGTATATTCATACAGTGTTATCAGAGGGCCTGTATGCGCAAAATCATTCATGTTGATATGGACTGCTTCTACGCAGCAATTGAGATGCGTGATAACCCGCGCCTGCGCGATATCCCTCTGGCGATTGGTGGAAGCGCCGATCGACGTGGTGTCATCAGTACCGCTAACTATCCTGCCCGACGTTACGGTGTCCGCAGCGCGATGGCAACGGCAACCGCCTTGCGCTTGTGTCCACAGCTCACGTTGTTACCGGGGCGTATGGAGGTGTATAAGTCCACTTCGCGCCAAATCCGCGAGATATTTTCCCGCTACACCGCACTGATTGAACCCCTTTCTCTGGATGAAGCCTATCTGGATGTCACCGATAGCCCGCACTGTAACGGTTCGGCGACGCGCATTGCCGAAGAAATCCGTAGAACCATTGCGAATGAATTGAATCTGACAGCTTCGGCAGGCATTGCGCCGATCAAGTTTCTGGCGAAGATCGCGTCCGAGTTAAATAAGCCGAATGGACAATATGTGATTACACCGGAGCAGGTGGATGATTTCCTGCTGGCGCTGCCGCTGGAGAAGATCCCTGGCGTAGGGAAAGTGACGGCGAAACGGCTGGAAGAGCGTGGGCTGTATACCTGTACCGATGTGCGGGGGTATGCGCTGGCGGATCTGCTGAAAGAATTCGGCAAGTTTGGCCGCGTGCTGTGGGAGCGATGTCAGGGGATCGACGATAGGCAGATTTCACCGGATCGGCTGAGGAAATCGGTCGGGGTGGAGAAGACGCTGGCGCAGGATATCCATGACTGGGATCAGTGTGAAAACCTGATTGAACAGCTTTATCAGGAGCTGGAAGTCCGTTTGCAACGGGTGAAACCCGATCTGCATATTGCGCGTCAGGGCGTCAAACTCAAGTTTGATGATTTTCAGCAAACGACGCAGGAACATGTGTGGCCGATGTTGAATAAACAGGATTTGTTGAAGCTGGCGCAACAAACCTGGCAGGAGCGACGTAAATCTCGAGGCGTCCGACTGGTTGGGCTGCATGTGACGCTGCTCGACCCGCAAATTGAGCGACAGCTAGTATTTGATTGGGGATAGCAGGGGCTGGCTGGGAGTAAAAAGGCGACAGATATCCGTCGCCTCGGTTTTTACAACAATACGCTTAGGCGCGTGGCGGAATCGCTTTCAGCAATTCTGTCAGCAATTTCCAGTACAGATCCACGCTGCCGATGTGAACTTGCTCATCCGGCGAGTGCGGTCCGGTGATGGTCGGCCCAATGGAAACCATATCCATGTCTGGATACGGCTTCTTGAACAGGCCACATTCCAGACCTGCGTGGATCACCATGATGTTCGGCGTCTTATTGAACAGCTTCTGATAGGTTTCGCGCACCAGCGCCATGACCGGCGAATGTGCATCCGGCTGCCAGCCTGGATAGCCGCCTTTCGGCGATGTTTTTGCGCCAGCCAATTCACCCAACGCTGTCAACGTACCAACTACGGCGTCTTTACCGCTGTCGATCAGTGAACGAATCAGGCAGATAATTTCTGCGTGGTCGTCTTCCATGGTGACAACGCCGAGGTTCAGTGAGGTTTCCACCACGCCTTTGACATCGTCGCTCATGCGGATCACGCCGTTTGGCGTCGCGTTGAGCAGCGCCAGTAGACGGTCGCGGCAGTCCTGCGTCAGCGGGTGCTCATTGCTGTCGTTGGCTTCCACCAGCACAGTCAGGTTTTTCTCAACGGCAGACAGCTCATTTTTCAACACGGCCAGATACTCCTGGCTCAGCGTCTTCAACTGTTCGACGTTAGCGGCAGGCAGTGACAGCGTGGCGAAGGCTTCACGTGGAATCGCGTTACGCAGTGTACCGCCGTTCAGATCGAGAATGCGGAGATCCAATGCTTTCGCCTGCTCGAACAGGAAGCGTGCCAGCAGCTTGTTGGCGTTGCCCAACCCCAGATGGATATCGCAGCCAGAATGGCCGCCTTTCAGCCCTTTAATCGTCAGTTTCAACGTTTGATAACCAACAGGCGGCATTTCGCGCACCAGCGGCAGACGGGTAATGAAATCAATACCGCCCGCGCAACCCATGTAGATTTCGCCTTCTTCTTCTGAATCGGTATTGATCAGAATTTCGCCTTGAAGCCAGTTAGGTTGCAGGCCAAACGCGCCATCCATGCCTGCTTCTTCGGTCATCGTCAGCAGCACTTCCAGTGGGCCGTGCTCGACGTTTGGAGCGGCCAGCACCGCTAGTGCGGAAGCCATACCAATACCGTTATCTGCGCCTAACGTGGTGCCGCGTGCTTTGAGCCATTCACCGTCAACATAAGGCTGGATAGGATCGGTCGTAAAATCGTGTACGGTATCGTTGTTTTTCTGCGGCACCATGTCCAGATGCGCCTGCAACACGACAGGTTTACGGTTTTCCATGCCTGCGGTTGCCGCTTTGCGCAGCAGAATATTGCCAACCTGATCGCGCTCGGCATAGATGCCTTTCTCTTTAGCCCATTCCAGAATATGCGCGGCCAGCGCTTCCTCATGATAAGAAGGGTGCGGGATAGAACAGATTTTAGCGAAAATATCCCACAGAGGCTGGGGGGAAAGTTGAGACAATTCAGACACTATTGCAGTCTCCTTTTTAGCGGCCAGCCTTCGCGTTCTGGCGGGCAGGGCTATAGGTTAAAAGTTAATCGTGGTTAGCCATTTAACATGGCGTGTTGCAACAGAATATCATTTTCCATCAAAGCAGGGGAAATTGCCGTCGTCCCCGCTTATTTTCCCCGCTGAAATATGAATCCGCAGGTTTGGCAGGGCGCAGGTTATCAGGAAAAACTCGGTTCTCTCGTTGAGAAAAACTGGTTTTTATGTTGTTGGCTATCTATAATCTCGCGCAACCTTTTTCCCCCCTCAGACTCAACTTAAGCCGGTTTTTATTCGGCTGGGATATATTTTATGAGCGAAAAGTACGTCGTAACCTGGGATATGTTGCAAATTCATGCCCGCAAACTGGCACAGCGTTTACTGCCAGCCGATCAATGGAAAGGCATCATTGCCGTCAGTCGTGGTGGTCTGGTTCCTGGCGCGCTGCTGGCGCGTGAGCTTGGCATTCGTCACGTTGATACCGTTTGCATCTCCAGTTATGACCATGACAACCAGCGCGAAATGAAAGTGATCAAGCGTGCCGAGGGAGATGGCGAAGGATTTATCGTGGTTGACGATCTGGTTGATACCGGTGGTACGGCAAAAGCGATTCGTGATATGTATCCGAAGGCGCATTTTGTAACCATTTTCGCCAAACCTGCTGGTCAACCGCTGGTCGATGACTACGTAATTGATATCCCGCAGGATACTTGGATTGAACAGCCGTGGGATATGGGCGTGGTGTTTGTTCCGCCTTTGTCTGGCCGTTAATCGCCAGAACGAATATCGATTCCCAACAATGCCCGGTTTAGCCGGGCATTGTTGTTTCTACTCTCCCGTTATTTTTAGCGTAGGCTTTGATCCGATCGTGTGTTTCTGCCGTTGGCATTTGTCTTCCCTGGCTTGAGTTCGTTACACTTTAGCGGATGACGAAGATGTCGTCTGATGTCCGCTAACAGCGGTTTACATTAATGGAGGCTGCTGTGGCGCAAGCTAACCTGTCTGAAACGCTATTCAAACCCTCTTTCAAACATCCAGAAACCTCGACGTTAGTCAGACGCACGCGGAATAGTCAGGACGTGCAGGGGCTGCATTCTACGCTGGAAGGAGAAAAAACCCGCAGTTGGTATCGGATGATTAACCGGCTGATGTGGATTTGGCGTGGTGTCGATCCGTGGGAAATCGAAGACGTGCTGTCACGTATTGCCGCCAGTAAGGCTGACAGAAGCAACGAGCAGTTGCTCGATACGGTGATCGGCTACCGCGGTGGTAACTGGATTTATGAATGGGCGAAGCAGGGCGCAGACTGGCAGCAGCGGGCGATCGAGAGTGAGAGCGACGCACAAACCGGGCAGTTCTGGCTGAATGCTGCCAACCTCTACAGCATCGCTGCCTATCCGCATATTAAAGGCGATGAGCTGGCGGAACAGGCGCAAACGTTGGCCAATCGCGCCTATGAAGAAGCGGCCAAATATCTGCCTTATGAACTCAAAGCGCTGGCTTTCCCAATTACGGGCGGCGGCACGCTGACCGGCTTTTTACATATGCCATCACAAGGGAAAGCGCCTTTCCCTACTGTTTTGATGTGCGGCAGCCTGGAAATGTTGCAAAGCGATTATCATCGCCTGTTTCAGAACTATTTTGCACCCGCGGGTATGGCGATGTTAACGATTGATGTTCCCTCCGTTGGATTTTCTTCCCGCTGGAAGTTGACTCAGGACTCCAGTTTCCTGCATCAGCAGGTCTTGCGCGCACTGCCGGATATCCCGTGGGTTGATCACTGTTGCGTCGGTGCGTTTGGCTTCCGCTTTGGTGCCAATATTGCCGTTCGGCTGGCTTATCTGGAACCACAGCGCTTACGTGGTGTGGCCTGTCTCGGCCCGGTGGTGCACCATCTGTTAAGCGATCCGACTCGCCAGCAGCAGGTGCCGGATATGTTTATGGATGTGCTGGCGAGCCGGTTAGGTATGCCGTACTCGACGGATGCGTCGCTGAAAACCGAACTGGGGCGCTATTCGCTGAAAACGCAGGGGTTGCTAGGACGCCGCTGCCCGACGCCGATGCTCGCAGGTTACTGGGATAACGATCTGCTATGCCCGAAAGAAGAAGCCAGCCTGATTGTGAATTCATCCGCGCAAGGAAAATTGCTGCCAGTTAATTTCTCGCCGGTATACCAGAACTTCGATCGTGCATTACGGCAAATCAGCGGATGGTTGCAGGATAAAGTGTGTTGAGCATGATTTATCAATGGCAGGCGTAGAACCTGCCAATTTTTTACTCGTTTGGGCGATCGTTGAGGGATGCAATGATGTGGGGAATGGGGTCTCGTCAGCGGCAAAGTCTGCATGACATCTGTTGTTCTGAATTACCGCTGGAAAAGAAAAAGCGACAAATCGACCGCTTTCTGGCACAAGGGGGCAGTATTAATGAAAGGCAGCCCAATAGTGCTAATGTACTCGGTTTACTAACGGTAAGTACGGAAGCGCCGGATACGGCGTTGGTTCGTTACCTGCTGGATAAAGGGGCCTTCATTGAACAACCGGGGGGATTTAGCTCATTGCATAATGCGATCGAGTTTTTCCATCTGGAACTTGCCGAGCTCTATCTTCAGCATGGTGCTGATGTGCATTACCTCAATTACTTCAGCAATTCGTGGCTGAATTATCTGTATTGTCCTCAGGAACGGTATATCTACACCGATGAACAGCGTAAGCAAATGCTGGATCTGTTGTTACGCTACGGGTTGGATCTCAATCGTGAAACCATTTTCTGGACATCGCTGGAAATCAGCTTTCCGATTGACGTCATTGTGAGTGAAAAAGATGTGAGTCTTCTGGAGCACATTTTTCAGCTCGATATTCCTATTCATTTCGCCGAAACCGGCATTTTTGAACGTATCTTTACCTATAAAAGCGAGTGGCTTCCATTGCCGCTCTTTCAGCAGATCGTGAAACGGGCGGGTGGATCGGCTTATCGTGAGTCCGGCGTGATACTTTCCGAAGACAAAAAAATCCGTACCGATGGATCGCTATTGGAAATGGCTATTTTTTACGGTGCGGACGAGCGACTTTGTGCCTGTTTGCTCGATACCTGTCCTGATATTCGCTGTGATGTGAACAGCTATAGCTTTGTTTTAGATGCTTTGCTTAATCTGTATTCGCCCGCACTGGTTGAGCGGATTATGCAAAAAACGGCGGATATCGACCGTCCTTATTCGCTGTTCATTCCTGCTGGCAATAAAAAGAAACCGGGGTGGGAGGAAGATGCCTACCCAGATGTCGGCAGCACAGCCATGATGCAGTTTGTTTATCACCGGTGTATTCGTGCGTTGCGGGAGCCAGAGTATTACCACTATTTCTACGACTGCGTGACTCTGCTGCTGAAATATGGTGCATCGCCAAACGTGGATAAAATGAATGGCGGTCGCCATTATGAGATGCGCAATTGGTCAATGCTGAATTCTGTATGCATCGATATGGTTGTGGAAAATCGTTTTTGTCCCGACTTGCTGGATTTATTTGTTGCTCACGGCGCGGATTTCAACCTTAAGAAAAGTGTAGTGAATGAACCGCTTGGCATTACGTTGCTTCAGCGTGGCTTCAATTCAACGAATGAAGGCGTGCTGTTTCAGGTAATGACCTACCTCTACGAACACGGTATGGATTTGCAGGCGACTAATGCTTATCTGATCAATATGGTTGCTGCCGCAGGTATCGGTTCTCGACCACGGATCATGCAATGGCTCATCGACCGTGGTGCGGATATTCATATCCTGAGTGGGTTCGACAATTCCCCCATTTTGCATAAAACCATCAGCCTTTATAGCGATGAAGCACTGACGCAGGAACGACGCGCAGAAACCGTTGCGGTACTGCTGGATAATGGCGCGAATATTGATGAGTTCTCGATTGATGAACAATTCACGCCATTGATGTGTGCGGCTTACTATGGCGAAGCGAAGTGTGCAGAAGTGTTGCTGGCTCGGGGGGCGAATCCGCTCGCCCGCAGTGCCAACGGCATGACGCCACTGCGCTGTGCGCTACACCGTGCCGATGCGGCAGCGGTGCGAATTTTGACCCTGCTTCACCAGTATGGGGTGACGATTGAGCGAGTGGACGAAGAGGGGAACGATCTACTGGTCAGTTGTATTCGTAATAAACACGAACTCATGTTTAAAGCGCTATTGGAGATACTTTCTCCTGATCTGGATGACATGCACCGGCTGCTGGACTGGCTGGCGCGGGGCAACCGCTACTGCTATTTCTCCGATCAGCTACGTCGGCAGGTTGCGCGACTAAGCTCGGGAAAATCCTCGCCATCTTCTCATTATTCGTTGCCGCTATAAGGACATAGTATATGTTTGGTTCATCTTCCAAAACGGACTCTTTAGATACGATTTGCTTCTCTGATGAATCCGTTAGCAAGAAACGGAAGCGGATCGATCGCTATCTGGCAGCGAATGGCGATATCAACGCGCTGAGCGACGGGCAAACCGTCCTATATAAATTGAGCCAGGATCGAGACTCGGAAATCGACCTTGTCCGCTACTTACTGGAGAAAGGGGCGAGTGTCGAAACGCCTGAAGGCGAAAGTGCACTCTTTGCTGCCATCACGTCTTACTCTCCTGAGCTTACTACGCTGCTTTTACAGCGTGGTGCCCAACTGGATTTTTATGATAACCAGAGGCGCGGTTGGCTAAACTGCTTTTTTGATCTGCCAGAAAGCGCGGTCTATACCCATGCTCAACGCGCTACGATGCTGGAGCGGTTGCTGGAAAATGGGCTGGATATCAACCAGCCCGTCCTGTTTCACCCTAAAGCGGAGAAACACCATCCGGTCGAGATTTTGCTGGAAAAGCAGGATCGCTTCTTGTTAATGCGTCTGTTTCAGGCGGATAGCCGGGTACGCCTAACGGGGACGTCGATACTGGAAACGGTATTTCGGCACGCCGGATCATGGATGACGCTGGAAGTCTTTCAGTTGATTGTTGCGCAGGCCGAGCGGGAAGGGATGCGGGAATCGGGTTTTATGCTGTCGTTTGATCAAGCTCTGAAAAATCAGACACAGAAAAGCACGTTCACCTGGCTGGAGATGGCGCTGCGTTGTGGCATGCCTGCACCATTCTGTGCGTTCTTATTGGAAACATTCCCGGATATGCGCTGCGACGTGCCTTCGCACAGCGTCCTGCTGGATGCGCTGGAAAAGTCGTATCCTCCGGCACTGATTCGGCGTATTGCGGAACGGACTGCTGACCTTGATCGCCGCTACCCGCTGCGTTTTGATCAAAACGAACCTGACTATGAGGGGGATGAGTATTACGCAGAGCATGAGCATTATGCCAGCCAGGGCACCGTACTGGCGCAATATCTCGTGCTGAGTGCAAAGGCAGCGGTGACTGATAGTCGCGTTTATCGCGTGTTTTCTTCCACCCTCCAGCATCTATTGGAATCAGGTGCTTCCCCTAATATCGGCTATACGATTTGGGAGGATTGCGACGACACACCGACGACGTGGCCTGCGCTTTATACGCTCTGTGAGGCGATGATCGCCACCGGACAATATCATACCGATCTGATCGATCTGTTAATGGCACACGGCGTCGATTTCAATCAGCAACATGTACTGCAAGAAAGTGGAGCGCTTCCGCTGGGTATGGCGCTGCTCCTGTATTCACAATCAAGCCCGCATGAAAGCGCACTGTTGAATATCTTCCAGCATCTGCATGCCTGCGGAATGAACCTGCATAGTTTGGCACCAGACGGGATGAATATGGTCTATGCTGCCGCTGCTGGATGCCGTCCACTGGTGCTGAATTGGCTGATTCAACAAGGAGTTAGCCTCAATACGGAAACCGCTAGCCACCTTTCTCCGCCGCCGTATCGCGTTATTTATAATGTGGGCGTAACGTCCGAAAGACGTAAAGCAACGCTTGAGGTACTGCTGCAACACGGGATAGATAAAGACATCGTGTGGGGCGAACACGCGATGACGCCGTTGATGCTGGCGGCGAAACAGGGCGCGCAGCATTGCCTTGAGGTGTTACTACAATATGGTGCGAACCCGAATGCACGTGCCGCAGGCGGAATGACGCCCGCGCTGTTTGCGATAATGAGCCGACACTCTATTGATTTCCCGCCTCGCCCTGAGTCAGTGTCCGCCCGTATGCTGGCGATACTGCATGCCTATGGTGCGAATCTCAGCCAAGGGAATGACGACGGAATAACGCCGCTGTCGCTTAGCGTGCAGGACGATCGGAAAGAGATCTTTGAAGCGTTGCTCAGGCTGACGTCGTTTACCGAGGAACAACTGAGATGCTTGCTGGACGGCAAACGTCCGGTTCTCGCTTATTTTGCTGAGCGCCTGCAAACGTTGTTGGCATTACCTGCACCACACGCTGAAGCGGGGCTTTCATATTTTTCCATACCGCGTAAACCCGCGGCACTGGGGCCCGTTAGGGGAGAGGCAGAAAAGTCAGATGCTGGTAGTAACTTCATGCCAGGTGGTTGATAAATTACCATTCTCTGCTAAAAAGAAGGTTCAACCAAAGGAGATCGCAGATGATGTTACCGAGTGGACACGCCAAAAGCCGACTGATGAAAAATTTTACAGCGTTGGGGCCTTATATACGTGAAGCGCAGTGCGAGGATACCGCGTTCTTCTTTGATTGTTTGGCTGTCTGCGTCAACACCAAACCTGCACCGGAAGAGCGTGAGTTTTGGGGCTGGTGGCTGAACCTGGAAGATACCGGTAAAGCTTTTGCCTATAAGTATCACTACGGCCTGTTTGACAAACAGGGCAACTGGCGTGAGGAAAAAATTAAAGACAAAGCCGCGATGGAACAGGTGGAAAATGCCAAACAGGCTTTTCATGTCCGACTGGAGAAACTGCTGCACTCGCTGGAACCCGCCTGTACTCTTACTGTACGACCGTGATGCTTCCTTGACGATCCCCGATTTATTCGCCGGTTTTCGCGTTGTGCCTGTTGGCATAACGCGTCTGTCCTGCTACAACGTTTTCCTTATTCTTATTTTTTGACATCTAACGGCAGAAAAATTATGAGCGGCAGCCAGACTTTGGTTGTGAAACTGGGCACCAGCGTGCTAACCGGCGGTTCGCGCCGTCTTAATCGTGCCCATATTGTTGAACTGGTGCGCCAGTGTGCGCAGCAACATGCGGCAGGGCATCGGATTGTTATCGTTACTTCGGGGGCGATTGCCGCCGGGCGCGAACATTTGGGTTACCCCGAACTCCCGGCCACGATTGCGACCAAACAACTGCTGGCCGCCGTGGGTCAAAGCCGCCTGATTCAACTGTGGGAACAGCTATTTTCCATTTACGGCATTCATGTTGGGCAAATGCTGCTGACGCGTGCCGATATGGAAGATCGTGAACGTTTCCTCAATGCGCGCGATACCATGCGGGCGCTACTGGATAACAACATTGTTCCAGTGATTAATGAAAACGACGCGGTTGCTACCGCTGAGATCAAGGTTGGTGACAATGACAACCTGTCCGCGCTGGCGGCGATTTTGGCCGATGCGGATAAGCTGCTGCTGCTGACCGATCAGGCCGGGCTGTTTACCGCCGATCCGCGTAATAATCCTGATGCTGAGCTGATCCGTGAAGTGACTGGCATCAATGATGCACTGCGCAGCATCGCAGGGGATAGCGTGTCTGGCCTCGGAACGGGTGGGATGTCGACCAAATTGCAGGCTGCCGATGTGGCCTGTCGCGCGGGTATCGACGTAGTGATTGCCGCAGGCAGCAAGCCCGGCGTGATCGGTGATGTGATTGCCGATATTTCCGTTGGAACGCGTTTTCATGCACTCGATGCGCCGCTGGAAAGCCGTAAACATTGGATTTTTGGTGCGCCACCTGCGGGAGAAATCACCGTTGACGACGGCGCGATCTCTGCGATCCTCGAACGCGGCAGCTCGCTGTTGCCGAAAGGCATTCGCACGGTGGAAGGCAATTTCTCTCGCGGCGAAGTGATCCGCGTGCGCAGCCTGGCGGGTCGTGACGTGGCACATGCCGTGACGCGCTATAACAGCGATGCGCTGCGTATGATTGCCGGGCATCATTCTCAACAGATTGCCGATATTCTTGGCTACGAATATGGTCCGGTAGCGATCCACCGCGACGACATGATTATCAATTAAGGAGTTCGCGATGCTTGAACAAATGGGTAAAGCGGCAAAAGCGGCCTCTTATCAGTTGGCAGTTTTGAGTACCGCGCAGAAAGATCGTGCGCTGCTGACGATTGCAGATTTGCTGGAAGCTGAGAGTGCGGCGATTCTGGCGGCTAACGCACTGGATTTAGCCGATGCGCGCCAAAATGGCATGAGTGAAGCGTTACTGGATCGTCTGCTCTTAACGCAGGAAAGGCTGAATGCGATCGCCAGTGATGTGCGTCAAGTATGTCGCCTGACCGATCCGGTGGGGCAGGTGATTGACGGTAACATGTTGGATAACGGGCTTAAGCTGGAGCGTCGCCGCGTGCCGCTGGGCGTAGTTGGCGTGATTTATGAAGCACGCCCGAACGTCACTATCGATGTGGCTTCCCTGTGCCTGAAAACCGGTAATGCAGTGATTCTGCGCGGTGGCAAAGAGACGTACCGCACCAATGCGGCGACGGTAGAAGTCATTCAGCAGGCGCTATCACTGTGCGGCCTGCCTGCCGCTGCGGTGCAGGCGATTGAAAGCCCGGATCGCGAATGGGTTAATCAACTGCTGAAATTGGATCGCTACGTGGATATGCTGATTCCGCGTGGTGGTGCAGGCTTGCATAAACTGTGTCGTGAACAATCGACGATCCCTGTCATCACTGGTGGTATCGGCGTGTGTCACATCTATGCCGATGACAGCATCGATTTCGACAAGGCGCTGAAGGTGATTGAAAGTGCTAAAGTGCAACGCCCTAGTGCCTGTAACAGCCTGGAAACGCTGCTGGTCAATCGAGGTATTGCCGACCGTTTCCTGCCAGAACTGAGCAAGAAAATGGCAGCGTCGGGCGTCACGTTACACGCCAGCCCTTCAGCAATGCCATACCTGACCTGTGGCCCAGCGAGTGTAGTCGCAGTGGAAGAGGCCAACTACAATGACGAATGGCTCTCTAACGACCTGAACGTTACGCTGGTGGACGATCTGGATGCAGCGGTTGCGCATATTCGTGAGCATGGTACGCAGCACTCCGATGCCATTCTGACTCGCTCCTTGAGCAACGCGGAACGCTTCGTGCGAGAAGTGGATTCCTCGGCGGTGTATGTCAACGCCAGTACACGCTTCACCGACGGCGGCCAGTTTGGTTTGGGCGCGGAAGTGGCGGTCAGTACCCAGAAGCTGCACGCGCGTGGCCCGATGGGGCTGGAAGCGCTGACCACCTATAAATGGATTGGTTATGGCGACGATTTGATTCGTGCGTAATGTTGATTTTTCAGCCATGAAGCTGATTTAGTCAAAGGAGGCTCGCGATAAGTCAGGAAGACAAACCGCGAGCCCTTGTTTACCGTAGTTTATTGATTAAAAATGCTAAGGCTGCTTATTAATGGTGGCCTTGTGCAACCCCTCCTGTGCCATCTGGAAGCCCAATTGCCACATTTTGCATCATGCCCTGATCTTCATGATCCAGGATATGGCAGTGCAGTACAAACTCGCCGATATAGCGTTCATAACGTGTCCGAATAGAGATCTTGTACGTGCCCTTTGGCGCCTCTGTGGATTCCAACGCGCCATTTATATTGCTTTTTATCCATAGTGTGTCCTTCCACACGCCTTTCAGACCGGCATATTGTGAGATACTGCCATCCGCTTCCTTTGCGCCTGGCAAGCTTACGTCATTACCATCCGGATCGAGGACCTGAATAATTTCGAAGGGATTCACATGGA
Organism: Pectobacterium parmentieri; assembly: GCF_001742145.1. Lineage (NCBI taxonomy): Bacteria > Pseudomonadati > Pseudomonadota > Gammaproteobacteria > Enterobacterales > Pectobacteriaceae > Pectobacterium > Pectobacterium parmentieri. Next base: position 346,694 of record NZ_CP015749.1, read on the forward strand.
TATGGAAAGGATGACTGACAAAATAGGATTGCAATTGCCATTCTTGAGCAGTTCCGAGCACTAGTTGGCGATCGATATGTTTCGGATCATAAGGCCGAGCGCCCTCAGGGCTATAGGAGCCATCGCTATTTTTTACTACAGAAAATGAGTTACCCACCTCAAACGTTGGGGGCTTTTTCGTGACATCAATGTAAAACACCAACTCCTGCGGTGGAACATGGCTGACTTCTTTATCCGTAATAGGCGGATGGGGAATGAATTTGGTCAGTTTGAGCCCATCTTCCAAACTACTGACGATTTCTTTAGCCAGTTTGGCTGGCTGATAGGTTTTTTGCGCTTGCGTGATTAATTGCTGAGTGGTTGATGCGATGGGGTCTGCTATAGACTGCCCGCCTTTAACTCTGACAAAACCTAAAACCGAACGTGCCTTGTCTTCACGTGAGACGTTATCCGCCGCTTTTACTGGCGGATTGACAATACAATAGAGGCCGTCTTCGGGGAAATTGACCAGTAGATCATTACGATAGCCAGGTTGTAGAGTAGTGTTCGTTTGTACCTGCCCTTGAGGCATCGTCAGCCCGTCGGCTGCGATGACAGCATAAGGAACTGGTGAGCCTGTGCAGAGTTCGCGTACAAATCGATCCTGATTTTCTGTACCAAGTGTTTTCTCCCGAGAGCGAAAATCACGGGTATCGAGCTTGCGGAACTCGACTTTTATCGTCTCACGCACCCCGGCATGAACCAAGCGCCAGCGTTCAATCTGACCTGCCTTAGCATTGGCAAAAACAGGCCTTACCCGGCCGTTGACCGTAGTAAAACGCCCTGAGTCATCCCACGATCCAGGTTTGAATTGTTCGTAAGAAACGACCTCACCAACTTCTCCAGGGGCGCATGACCAGTCAATTGAATCATCTGATTTTTTCTTCAGCTTGCCATCTTTGAGGCAGGCATAGGGAACTTGTTCAAAGACTAATAGGCGTTCAGGGAAGGGCTTGCCGTCCGCAGTTTTCAGCAACGTATCGATATCGCCGTTTGAGGTTTCGGTGGGTATGCGATCGCCCCGAATAACAAGCGCCCCGGCCATACCGCTGCCAACCTGAATTGCCGTTGAACCATGGTTGTGTGGGTGATACCAAAATGTTCCGGCTGGGTGATCGCTGGGGATATTATATTCATACTCGAATTTCATACCCGGGTTAATCGATAACAAAACATTATCGCTATTTCCCGTTGGGCTTATCCAAAGCCCATGGCTATGTAGATTGGTACGGTTAAAGCAGTGTGGGACATTAATATCTTCCGATTTTGTGGCACATTCAGGTTCAACGGGAAGCTGATTATCGAGCCTTATTCTGACGGTATCACCCGGCGTGGCTTCAATGGTTGGGGCTATAAAAGGATGATAGGGATCGACATTGGTGCCACTATAACTGCGTAAGCGAACTTTATCCGGATGGCCTTGTGCTGGGTTACGAATGAGTCCCTCGGTATATTGCACTTTCAGATCTAACGTTCGCTCTCGGCCTACATGAGGTGGCGCTGATTCGTTGATTTCCCTTTGGTAAAGCGTACCTGACGGCATTAATGAAGACTCTGTCAGTACGGGGGGATTTATGAACGTGTTCGCTTGCTGTTCATTTTCTACCTCTTGCGCCCCGGTGTGGGGGAAATAAAAACTGAATAGTAAAGCCGTTGCGCTGAGAAGTGATTTTTTATGCACCATATATTCTCCATGCCTAAATATTTTAGTGTTATACCCTAAATAATTCGAGTTGCAGGAAAGCCAACGCATATGCAGCTTGAAGTATAACGGGCATATGTAATTTAATTGACTTGCTATGATAAGGTGGTTTGTTTTTTATCTTTTTGTTTTCATTGTTTAATTAACGATCTTCACCTAGAGTATATAAGATGATTCATGGTTTTTTTAAACGATAATACCCCTTGCTATTTATGGCGTAATTATTTAAGTAAAGTTAAAAACATTAAGATAGTAAACATAAAAACAAAGTAAATTTTTAAAAAATAACTTAATGTGATAAATGATTTTGGATGTTTATTTTTTATAATTATTTGTTTTTTTATTTATGTTCTCGCTAATTGTTTCCTGCGATGTACCCAATAATCCCCAATATGTGGGTTTTCGGGCCTGAAAACGATCGCGATCTCGCGATGTTGATAGGTGAGCCTGTGTAACGCAATCCTCGTGTGTTAAGCCTGAAAGTTATAAAATATTTTGTTATTAGTTTGGTTAATTATTAGAAAATCTTCATTTTTCATCAAGCGACGATAAAACCAGCAGACGAGCGCCAATCACTTGACTTGATGTGCTGATTTCACTAGTTTGTCACCCCGTAGTTCACGTCAGGCTCTCGCCGCGACGATTCTCAAAGCCGATATAGCTCAGTTGGTAGAGCAGCGCATTCGTAATGCGAAGGTCGTAGGTTCGATTCCTATTATCGGCACCAGTCTGCCTATTTTAACGTCTCCCTAAGTCTACTCAAACACCCTTTAAACCCTTATAATACGCGGTTTCACGGCCCTTATTGTCTCTGCTCGTCTACTCACGTTCACAGAAATCTACGGTGAGTTGGGGGCATTGGTGGGGGCATGTCGTGTTCGGTCTAGAGGATATGCCCCCATGAAGCTCAATGCCAGACAGGTAGAGACTGCCAAGCCCAAAGATAAACCCTACAAGTTAGCGGATGGTGGGGGCATGTATCTGGAGGTGTTCCCCAACGGCACCAAAAGCTGGCGCATGAAATACCGGATCGCAGGTAAAGAAAAACGTGTGGTGTTTGGTGTCTATCCGACCATTACTTTAGCCGATGCCAGAAGCAAAAGAGATGATGCTAAAAAGCTGCTGGTTAATGGCGTTGATCCGAGTGCGTTTAAGCAAGAAAGCAAACAAGCCCACATCGAAGAAGTCAAAAACACCTTTCAAGAAATTGCGCTCGAATGGCACAGCATGAAAGTGAAGAAATGGTCTGCGGGGTATGCCTCTGACGTTCTTGAAGCGTTCAACAAAGATGTCTTCCCGTTCATTGGTCAACGCCCTATTGCAGACATTAAGCCGTTGGAATTGCTGAACGTGCTTAAAAAGATGGAAGACCGAGGCGCGACCGAGAAAGCTAAGAAAGTGCGTCAACGCTGTGGTGAAGTGTTTCGCTACGCCATCGTGACAGGCCGAGCTGAGTATAACCCCGCGCCAGATCTCACCAGTGCCATGCAAGGGCATGAATCAACACATTACCCGTTCCTGACCACCGAAGAGCTTCCCGCCTTCTTTAAAGCCCTTGCTGGCTACTCTGGTAGTGAATTGATGGTGCTGGCAGCAAGATTGTTGATCATTACTGGCCTGAGAACAGGTGAATTGCGCGGTGCGTTATGGTCGGAAATCGATACTGATAAAGCGCTATGGGAAATTTCTGCTGAACGCATGAAAATGCGCCGTCCTCATATCATCCCGCTATCTACCCAAGCACTAGCCATTATCGAACAAATCAGAGCAATGACGGGGCAATTTCCTTTACTGTTTCCGGGGCGCAATGATCCAAGTAAGACCATGAGCGAAGCCAGTATCAATCAGGTATTTAAGCGAATTGGCTATACAGGCCGGGTTACGGGTCACGGCTTCCGTCATACCATGAGCACCGTTCTTCATGAACAGGGCTACAACACCGCTTGGATTGAAACCCAACTGGCGCATGTTGATAAGAATGCTATCCGTGGCACCTACAACCATGCGCAATATCTCGATGGCAGACGCGAGATGCTGCAATGGTATGCCGACTACATGGTAAGCCTTGAGAAAGGCGACAATGTGGTGCAGGGAACGTTTAATCGATGTGGATAAGCAGTGAGATCCTAACGTGTAAGAAACGTTTGGCAGAATGCCCGGATGGTTTTAAGACAACGCTCCTGAAGGGGTTTCTATCATATAGAAAGCCCTTCAGGAGCCAACAAGCGCAGCGCGTTAGCCAGCCGTGTAATTTCGCGCATAAATATACGGTGCGACGTAGCCCTCTCGGTTTACGTCCAGATAATCCGACCACCACTGCATTATTTCGATTCTTGCTTCGAGATGCTCCGCTTTATGCACGTAGGCAGCCCGCACGCCGTTGCGTTCTTTGTGGCTCATCTGCCGCTCAATGTCATCCTTTGACCAGCGTCCGGACTCGTTCAGGGCGCTACAGGCCTTGCGAGTCGGTGAGTTTATAAGATTTTGCGAGAGGTTTCGCGGATCGGACTTTTCTGTCAGTTGTTAACATATGAGGGTCACTCCCGTTCATCGAACTGAATGACCCGCAATCTGACCCACAAATTCCCCGATACGAAGGGATAAATCAAAACGTATCGGAAAAGATTTTTACGCCAATTATATTGAATCTCAACAAAATAAGGATTGATAAGGAGGCATAAAAAGGAAAGGTGGTGCTGGACTCGGACACACGCCGAAGGCGTTGAACATCGCGCTTGTCGCGCTGGCCCTGAAAGGGTGAGCCGCTGGCGGCAAATAATCGAACGTAGTTCGATGGAGAGTCCCAACCCCAAAAGCAAAAAACCAGCCGTTAGGCTGGTTTCTTTAAATTAGTGGTGCCGGACTCGGGATCATTCAGCTTTCTATTAAGTTGAAATGTAGCATAAATTTTAACCGTGGCTGTTGTCAAGACCCGTGGGTTGACCCGTATTTGGGTTGGTAATTAAAATGTAGTGCAGCATCCTCTGGGGTTGTTCATACCTTATGCGATATTATCCAAGCCTTGTGCACAGCGATCTCCCTGATGGTATATAATCCTTATGTCATCAGATATCTATAATGAATCGCTGAGTTTGCCGAGATACTTTTGTTACCTAAAGCAAAAACGTATTTAAGTCAAACTTACACTTAGACCTTAAGGGAGTATAGAGTATGTACTAAAATTTACACAGGAAATTCGTATGCCTAATTGAAATTATCGTAGGTGTAGCGTAGTGTCTGTATGGAAGCTCTTAAGTAGAGCTTTTGCTTCTAAGATGAACTTGTAGTCATATGGTTGCTTTTGAGTTAAATAATCATAACGTTATTTCCCTTCTTGGGATTTATGATTTTAATTTCATGGGAAAATTTTTTTAAAATAAAAGACTATGTGACCATCACTAGCTGTTTTTTTATGGTTACAGCGTTCGCAATTTCCACAGTAGTCAAAATGTATTTCTATTTTCAATTAATATTAACCACAAGGAAGATGTCATGAATTGCAGCGACCTTTTTTATTTAACAGACAATCCAGAAAATACTCTTCATCAGAGAACAAAAATATCTGATGTGGTTTTGTCAAAAGGCATAGCAAAGAAAGATGAGTTAATAGAGTTCTTACGTGAAGAGCTAAAAGAATCATTCGATTGCGAAGTTAAGTTTTGGTTGCAAGGCTCTTATAAAAGTCACACTCTAATAAAACCTGTTGATAAGTTCTCATCATATGATATCGATATTGGAATATACTTATTCTTTGATGCTGAAGAGGAAGGTGTCGACTCTAAGGACGTTAAAGATATATTAAGGGATGCCCTTTCTTCATACTGTGAAATTAATAATGAAGCAGAACTTCAAAAGTCAAAAAATGCTTGCGAGGGTCTGAAATTTTCAACGTTTCTTACTGTTGATACGCCAATTTATTATAAGACAGCAGATGGGTTAAAATTAGCTACAGATAGTGGGTGGAGTGATAGTGATCCTAAAGCCATACAAGAATGGCTTACGGATTATTATGACGACAAGTCTGATAGAGCTTTAATGAAACGAATTGTTCGATATTTTAAAGCTTGGATAAATGTAAAGTGGCAAGGGACTAAGTTCAAGAAATTACCATCACTGGCTATGAACGTACTCGTAGCTCAACATATGAAAAAGTATTCTCGCGAGGATGAATGCTTTGTATATACAGCATTAAGTATTTGTGAGGAGCTTGAATCTACGTTTATCGTCAGTAACCCATTGAACAGTAGTAATATAGTTTCTATGCCATTTGACTCTGAAACCTTTGCTCATCAGAAATTAGATGAATTAAAGCAATTTTGTCTTAAATGTCTTGATGCCGATGATTTTCAAAGAGGAATCCTATTTTCTAATATTTTTCAACATTACTTCCCTCAAGTGTATTTAGATGCTGGGAGCGAAATTGTTGGTTTACCTGCAGTGGTAACTGTTCCAGAAATTTCAATTTGTAGATATGATAAAAATGGTAATCATGTTGAAACAATAACTACAGATACATTAACTGTAAACAAAGGCGACTCACTAACCTTTACCATTTGCAACCATAATGAATTCAATATCTATTCAAATGCACAATGGACAGTAAGGAATGTCGGTGTTCAAGCAACAGACGCTAATGATATTGGACATACTGTTGTAAGTAAAACCAATGAAAGCCATAAAAGAGATACTTCCTACACAGGTGCCCATACAATGGAATGTATGATTAATTATAACGGGTCCTTAATAGGATTTAAAACAATACATGTAATGGTTAAGCCTGCCCGTACTGTGAGAAGAAAAATAAATAAGATATGGAGGAAATGACATGTGGGATCTTTTGCCATTAAAAATAAAATATGGAACCCCTGCGGCAATATCTATTGTGGTTTATTCGTTTTTTAGTGAGTATTTGAGTCAACCATTTTTTCGCTCAATTTCATATACTATTACCACAATTACTGTATTAGCCTGGATTTCAGGTAAGTATCTATGGAAGTATTTTTACATTGATTATTTAAAGAATAATTTCTGTCCGGATTTCAATGGCCAATGGATAGGAAGTATAGAATCGAATTACAACGGAAATACTAAAATCGAATTTCCAATTGAAATAGAAGCGAGTTTTTTTTCAATAAAAATGAAAGGGACTACAACAATTGGAAGGACTTACTCAAATTATTGCAAAATTTTCAGAACAGAGGACGATTGCTTTGAACTACACTACATGTTTAAGGTATTTAATGATACTCCTTCAGTGACAGATGAGAGTTTTTATGAAGGAGCGGCTAGATTACGAGTAACTGATATAAAAACAATGAGTATGAAAGGGGTGTTTTGGACTAATCGTTGTTGGCAGAATGGTGAAAATACTGCAGGTGTAATTAAATTCGAGAAAAAAAATTAGCATCATTGTGAATTCCTCTGGATATCTGATTCAAGCTGGCACCGATATTGGGATGGGAACATTCTAAAATACCCCCCCTTTAAATTAGGGGGATGATTTATATATCATCAATTAAGCCTTTACGCAAACCGTTCTCTCCAGTAGAACTGTACTGTACAACTGTTCTTTCCTTGGGCCAATCAGCTAACTCTGCAGGCATATTATTATCAACAACGATTATTTGACACGGGATCTTTCTGTTTTCAGAAAAGTTATAAAGATCGATGAGAGTGCTGAATACCAATTCATATTTTTTAGGAGCAGATGTACCCTCAATTACATCCTCTTTTACATCTGTACCCGAGAGATACTGTTGCTTAGTGCTCTTTCCCAAATATTTACCTACCGTATCCAATAATAAAATTCTAGGATGGTTAATGTTATTGTAAAGTGAATGCCTAAGTCTTGATTTCATGTAACTAATCGTAATCAATGTTTTCAGACCGCCAGCAGTTATTTTAAAATAGTCTCTATCTCTTACAACCGTAGAAATAAGTTGTAGAGTGAATGGAGATGCCAGTTCTTTTCTTAATGTTTATATGCTTAAGGAACTCACTAAGGTTATCCCCCAATGCAGATAATACCCCGGTAATGTTGTAAGTATGCCATCAGGCAGGGCCATTCACGTTTAGATATTTTCAGCTACTCATGCTGTGCATGGTGCTGTGGGCCAAGCCCAATGTGAATGCATTGAATTTCTTTCAAATCCCCCAAAACATAAGATTAATAGCATCTTTGATCTCATCCGCGTAGTCGCCAAGATCCGCAATCACTTCACCCATGACTTCAACAGGTACGCTCGATAGTTCAGTCGTCATCAGCCGATAATCTTCGCCGTCGATGCGGATCAGAGGAAACAGCGTATTATTCACTTTCTCAGACAGGTTATGTGCTTCGATAAGCGGGATGACCATGCGCCGCTTGGGTGTCTCGACAATATCGCTTTGCACATCGACAAACATTTTGTAGCGGCTGGCGCGTCTGTATTGATAAACAATGAATTGCATGATCACCAGTTCCTGTTTTCATCCGCAAACGAGCCATTCTGCGCGATAAATCGGGCGACTTCTTCCATCCCTTCGCGGTTTTCCTTCTTCCACTCCTCAGCCTTGATGCGGCGGGCTTCTTTGCCAATGGCGTCATTCACTAGCCCGGAAATATTGACTCCGGCAGCACTCAGAACCTGGTAATTGTCTTTGTCCACGGTAACGCTGACGCGGTGTTTCATGATAGTGCTCCTCTCTTGTGCATACTTTGAGTATATACTTCATATGATTGTTCAGCAATTAGCCAAGATTCAAATCCAACCCCTTCAACTCCTCAAACGTATAAACCCGGAAAACATGGCGGTGCTTCGTTTCCAGCGGGATATGTTGATGATCCACGATGACGTATTTCACGCTATTGAACAGCAGTTCGATAGCCCGTTTTTTCTGTGGATCTGGCACGATATAGAAGACGTACATCCAAAGTTTTTGAGTACGAGTTATCAAATGCTGGGTGATAATAGTCTGATACCGGGCCTTGGTTTTCAGATGGCGTTCAGTCTCAATGGCGATGACGGTTCCGTCTGGTAACGTTATCACCCCGGCCGGGCGATGATATACCTCATAGCGGCTGCGGAATGTTGAATCAGCGCCGCTGATCCACCCATAAGCGCCTTTCTTCTCAAGAAGGAGCCGTGCGAGCTGACGATCAAGGCGCTGTATCAGCGTCCAGCCAGTGACTTTTGAGGGCTCAAACCGTGCAGGAAAGCCATCCTCATGCGGTGTAACGACAACGGATAATCCGTCGTTGGTGATCCCCCATAGTGAGATTTTTTCCATTCTTGTGCAAAACGTCTGTTTTTGAATGAATCCCATATCGATGGCTTTTTCCAGCAACAGATACAGCGGCTTGTGATTTTTATAATTAAAAAGCAGCATCAGCGTTTTAAAGTCGCTGTAGGTTTCTTCTTTCAGAAAGGTGAGCAGAAGTCGCATTTTTTCGTGACTACGCGCCCGGCGTTCACGGTAATCAGAAATCAGCATGGTTCCTCCTTCGCATTTTACTGGGGTGTTCGCTCTTTCGGCTTTATCGCCTCATTACATGGGCGCATACCTTGGGGTACTGGCATGAGTCGACGTCATGAGGCGATCTTGTGGGGATAAAGAGGTGTCTGCTTTGCAGCCATGCGCCGGAAAATACCTTTCCCGGCACAAAACGGCGTGCGCCAGTTCATGCGGGCTGGACGCCCTTATTGCCTGTCGCATGGGGGTAATGTCGCGGCTGGACGCCACGCCAAAACCCCCAACGTCAACAGCGGCACACCGTCGCCCGCTACGCGCGACTACCCCCTTTGAGACGCCGTTTTTAGCCCACTTTTTCTTTTGCCCGTTCCGGCCAGCGAAAAAATGGGAAAACGCCTTCAAAGCGGGTAGTCGCGCCTCGCTACCGGCTTGTGACCGGAGACTTAGCCGCGACGGTGTGCGGGGCTGTCGCCCCCCAAATAAACCGACGCGTGGGCGCGTCTTTTTGCTCGCTGGGGCGGCAAAATTTATTCGGCTCCCCCCGGCCTGCTCGGTTTCCCTTGGAGGAAACGCTCGCCGGTGGGTTCGTGCGACGCAAATGAGCCCTTTCTGCGAAAGGCCATTTTCTCGCCTCACACCACGGATGAATGCCCGCGAAGCGCAGGCATTCACCCGCCTAACCCCGTCGCGTCCTGCGTCGTGCCTGAATGGCATATTGAGCGCTGTAAATGTTGCGAAAATAAAACGTTCAGGCATGTCTTCTCCCCACTGGAATCAGCCAGTAGGGAAGGCTATCGGGAAAGAGGGAAGATGCCTGCAAACAATTCAATATCGGATAGGGAGAATTATGGTTATTGAGCCACGAAAGAAAAAAAGCTCTGACCTAACGGCAGAGCTTTAATCAGGCAGAACATATTTAGATGGTTATCTGACGGTGAGTGAATGTGCGCGTTTGTGCATCGTGGTAAGGGCTGGGATGAGTAAACTGATTGCGGTTAACCCATGTCCCAACTGGCACAAGCTTTCAGGCGTCGATTCGCACACGTCATTATCGGCAAAGGTAATCAGCGCATCACCAATGAAATTCAGGCAATGGCAAAGCCCGGCCTGTGTTTCGGCGCAATACTCAGTGACCTGCGAGAGTTCGTCAGTGTCCATGTTTGAAAAGTCCAGACGGGCCAGCGCGGCACTCATGGCGGAGTAATGGTTCTCATAATCCGGCAGTGATTGATAAGACGCGCCCGTGTTACTATCGGTGTCAGCCATAGCATTAGTCCTCATAATGTTGTGGTCAGAAGCCCGGTTAGTGTTGGCGCACTGCCGGGTTTCGTTTTTCACCATGAATTCGCTCTTGGTGTTCATACACCTTAGCGCTAGGTGCACATACACGTCAACGTGTTTAAAAATATTTTTCCTTGTATAGTGTGCGTTCAGCGAGAAAGGAAAACGGCATGCCTACAGGTTCTAAAAACAAGCGCTCGACCACAAAGGGAATTCGCTTCCCGCATGAGCTTATCGAAGAAATCAATGCCAGCGTTGCGCAGGAGAAAGCGGAAGATCCCGATGCTAATTTTTCAGCCTGGGTTCTGGATGCTTGTAACAGAAAGTTGGCAGCGCCAAAACGCGACAAGCCTGTGAAATCCTGACGTATAAGAAATGTTTAGCAGAATGCCCGAATGATTTTACGGCAACGCTCCTGACGGGTTTTCTATCACATAGAAAGCCCTTCAGGAGCCAACAAGCGCAGCGCGTTAGCCAGCCGTATAACTTCGTGCATAAATATACGGCGCGACATATCCTTCACGGTTGATGTCCAGATAGTCCGACCACCACTGCATCATTTCGATTCTGGCTTCCAGATGCTCCGCTTTGTGCACGTAGGCAGCCCGCACGCCGTTGCGTTCTTTGTGACTCATCTGCCGCTCAATGGCATCCTTTGACCAGCGTCCGGACTCGTTCAGGGCGCTACAGGCCATGGTTCTGAAACCATGCCCGCAGACTTCGGTTTTGGTGTCGTAGCCAATCACGCGCAGCGCCTTGTTGATGGTGTTTTCACTCATCGGCTTGTTCAGTGTATGTGCGCCGGGAAAAACGAAGACCGATTCGCCGGAAATCACCTGAATCTGTTTCAGCAGGGCGACCGCCTGCCGTGACAGCGGCACCAGATGTTCATCCTTCATTTTTGCGCCACGCTCTGAGAATCGCACGCCGTTTACCGCTTCACGTTGGGCGGGCACGCTCCAGATATGCGCTTTCAGATTGAATTCATCCCAGCGGGCAAAACGGAGTTCACTGGAGCGCAGAAAAACGTGCAGATTCAGCTCCAGCGCCAGACAGGTCAGCATCCGGCCTTTGTAGTTCTCCATCTTCGCCAGCAGTTCAGGCAGGCGTTTCAGCGGCAGGGCGGGGTGATGTTGGGTCACGACCGGGGTCACGACACCGTCCAAATCGTAAGCCGGATTATATTTGATGACGCCCTGCTGCACGGCGTGGCGCATAATTTTAGTCAGATGCTGGCGCACTCGTCCGGCGACGTCATGCACGCCTTTATCGTCAATCGCCTTAACCAACTGCGCAAGATGGCGGGTTTCAACCTGAGCAATATCCATCGCGCCAATCATGGGGAAAACGTAGCGTTTCAGACAGGTGAGGATTTTATCGGCGTGCGCGTCCGACCAGAGTTTAAGGCTGCTGGTGTGCCACGCCATCGCGACAGACTGAAAGGTGCGGGATTCCTCAACGGCGGGGTTGTTCGATTTACGAAGCTGAGAAGGGCTGAGTCCAGACGCCAGCAACTTACGTGCTGCATCGCGCTTTTCGCGGGCTTCTGCCAGTGTGATTTGAGGATAGGGGCCGAAGGCCAGACGGTTTTCCTTACCGCCGAAGCGATAGCGGAAATACCATAACTTAGCGCCGCTGGTAGATACCGTGAGGTACAGGCCTTGCGAATCAGTGAGCTTATAAGATTTTGCGAGAGGTTTCGCAGATCGGACTTTGCTGTCAGTTAACATATGAGGGTCACTCCCGTTCATCGAACTGAATGACCCGCAATCTGACCCACAAATTCCCCGATACGAAGGGATAAATCAAAACGCATCGGAAAAGATTTTTACGCCAACTTATTGAATCGCAACAATATAGGGATTGATAAGGAAGCATAAAAAAGGAAAGGTGGTGCCCGGACTCGGAATCGAACCAAGGACACGAGGATTTTCAATCCTCTGCTCTACCGACTGAGCTATCCGGGCAACGGGGCGCATTAAACCGTATTGGCTGCGTGGCGTCAACGGGTTTCTGTCACAAAGCGGAGCGTCTGCGCTATTTTCAGGCAATTGTATTATTTGCTAGCCGATTTCTGACGATCCTTTCAGCACACTTAGTGTGGTAATGTTTCTTTCTGATACGCGCGGTATGTTTCGTTGCACTTTTTACCGCGTTGAGCGCAGGCTGCATTGTTGAATTTGGTGAAGAATAATGCCACTATTGCGCGGTTTTTTAACGTCTCGTTCACCTGAACGCCCCTTTAAGCGTAGTTAGCGTATAGCTAAAAGAGGATCGCCGATATGTCAGATTCATTGCTAATGGTGCAGAACGCCCGCGCCAGCTCGTTGATGACGTCGCTGCGTGTTTCTTCTTATCACCACTGCGCGGTTTACTTTTCTTCCTGTCGATTATCCCCCTTCACCATGCGGTGAGGCGTTCGTTCGCTCGCTGTTAGGCATGAGTAAAAATAGAGTGCTGCTCTGCTTTTACTGATGTCTATCGGATGGTGCTGGCTCCAGTTTTTCCATTCTTAGCCTACAGTTTACCTGTAGGGATCATACGCTTGTCGTTATTGATTGGCATTGTGATTGGTCGGGATTGTTATCCCTGCACGGTGTCTTCCAGGCACGTCCACTTACCCTTAACCGTTTGGGTTTGGTTACATGAAACAGTTAAAAATTGCGGCAAATGCAGCGGTTGCCACCCGTTTAATCACAACGCGCGAGATTGTCGCGTTGAGTCAGACTGACTTCACCGATGTGGCGGCAGTTGTCGTCTCTATTGAAGAAGCCCGTAGCGGTATTTTATCGATATTGCAGCACACCGGTTTTAGCATTCCGGCGTTTGTCGAAGAGCCTGATGAAGATAAAGAGTCAGATGTTCTGCCTGCGGGCAGCGAATGGCTGATTCTCGATGATGAAGGTGAGCATGCCAGCGTGCTGGAACGTGCGGCGAAAGCCTATCAGGATGCGCTGCTGCCGCCGTTTTTCGATACGCTGACCAAGTACGTCAAAATGAAAAATACGACGTTTGCCTGCCCCGGACATCAGGGCGGTCAGTTCTTTCGTAAGCATCCGGCAGGGCGCCAGTTTTTTGAGTTTTACGGTGAGAACGTTTTCCGTTCGGATATCTGTAACGCTGACGTCAAACTGGGTGATTTGCTGATTCATGAAGGGGCGGCGAAGAAGGCACAGAAGCACGCTGCGCGGGTATTTAACGCTGATAAAACCTATTTTGTGTTGAACGGCACCTCCTCTGCGAACAAAGTGGTGACGAACGCGCTGCTGGCGCGTGGCGATCTGGTGCTGTTTGACCGTAACAACCATAAATCCAGCCATCACGGTGCGCTGATTCAGGCAGGGGCGACGCCGGTCTATCTGGAAACTGTGCGCAATCCGTTCGGCTTTATCGGCGGTGTGGATGCGCACTGCTTTGATGAAGCCTATCTGCGTAAGCTGATTGCGGAAGTGGCGCCGGAACGTGCCAACGAGCAACGTCCGTTCCGTCTCGCGGTGATCCAACTCGGCACCTATGACGGCACGATTTATAACGCGCGTCAGGTGGTCGATAGCATCGGGCACCTGTGTGACTACATCCTGTTTGACTCGGCCTGGGTTGGTTACGAGCAATTTATCCCGATGATGGAACAGTGCTCGCCGCTGTTGCTGGATCTGAACGAAAACGATCCGGGTATCTTCGTCACCCAGTCGGTGCATAAGCAGCAGGCGGGCTTCTCCCAAACTTCGCAGATCCACAAAAAAGATACGCATATCAAAGGGCAGCGTCGTTTCTGTAACCATAAGCAACTGAATAACGCCTTTATGCTGCATGCGTCGACCAGCCCGTTTTACCCGCTGTTCGCCGCGTTGGATGTCAATGCCAAAATGCACGAAGGGGCCAGCGGGCGTCGTATGTGGATGGATTGCGTGAAGCTGGGCATTGAAGCGCGTAAGCAACTGTTGACGCGCTGTTCGCTCATCAAACCGTTCGTACCCGTAACGGTGGGCGGTGCGCTCTGGCAGGATCACGATACGGAAACGATCGCGCAGGACGTGCGTTTCTTCAATTTTGAGCCGGGCGAGAAATGGCACGCGTTTGAAGGATACGCAGAGGATCAGTATTTTATCGATCCCTGCAAATTGTTGCTGACTACGCCGGGTATTGATGCGACTAGCGGCGATTACACCGAATTTGGTATTCCGGCGACGATCCTTGCCAACTATCTGCGTGAGCATGGAATTATCCCTGAAAAATGCGATATGAACTCGATTCTGTTCCTGCTAACGCCAGCGGAAGACGCTGTAAAAATGCAGGAACTGGTGAATGCGCTGGTGCATTTTGAAACGCTGATTGCCCGTGATGCGCCGCTGAGTGAAGTGCTGCCCAGCCTGTATCAGAAATACAAAGAGCGTTACCGTGGTTACCGACTGCGTCGGTTGTGCCAGGAAATGCATGATTTTTACGCCCAGCACAATGTGAAAGATCTGCAAAAAGCGATGTTCCGCAAAACCGAGTTTCCGTCCGTGGTGATGTTGCCACAGGATGCCAACAGGGAATTTGTACGCGGGAATAT
This sequence comes from Pectobacterium parmentieri, assembly GCF_001742145.1. Classification (NCBI taxonomy): domain Bacteria; kingdom Pseudomonadati; phylum Pseudomonadota; class Gammaproteobacteria; order Enterobacterales; family Pectobacteriaceae; genus Pectobacterium; species Pectobacterium parmentieri. Next base: position 361,723 of record NZ_CP015749.1, read on the forward strand.
TGAGCTTATTCCTATCGATGAAGCGGAAGGACGTATCGCGGCAGAAGGGGCATTGCCGTATCCACCGGGCGTACTGTGTGTGGTGCCTGGGGAAAGCTGGGGCGGGGCGGTACAGCGTTATTTTCTGGCGTTGGAAGATGGGATTAACCTGCTGCCCGGTTTTTCACCGGAATTGCAGGGGGTTTACAGCGTTGCGGAAGAAGATGGCAGCAAACGGCTGTACGGCTACGTAGTAGAAAAATAACGATATCTCTCTTCAAATCAGGAATTCAGGCTCGGAAACGAGCCTGAATTTTTTCTTTCTTAAAGCAAGATGATTTCTTACCGCAGGATCGCTAACGCAGGCTGGATCCCTGCTGATTGGCAAATTTCACCGCTTCACGCTGCTTTTTCAGCCCGCGCCAGCCGATGATCAACATGATTGTCAGCACTGGAATCGTTGCAATTGTCCAGGTGCCGTTCGGGTAATCAAACGCCATTAGCCCTAACACACTGACTAAAAAAGCCAGCGTCAGCCATGATGTTACGGGCGCACCGGGCATTCTGAACGCAACTGGCTTGGCTTTCCCCTGACGAATTGCTTTACGCAACTGCATCTGGCACAGAATGATGAATGCCCAGGAGCAGATAATACCGAGCGAGGCGATGTTCAGGACGATCTCAAACACCTGTGACGGCACTACGTAGTTAAGCACCACACCGATAATGTGGATGCAGACCGTCACCAAAATACCGGTATAGGGTACGGACTGGTTGCTCATTTTCGACAGGAAGGCGGGCGCTGAGCCACCCAGCGACAGCGAGCGCAGAATGCGACCCGTCGAATAGAGACCGGAGTTCAGGCTGGACAGCGCGGCAGACAGCACCACGATATTCATAATCGTGCCGATATAAGGAACGCCCAGTTTGCTGAAGAAGGTTACGAACGGGCTTTGTCCGGCCTGATACGCGTTCCACGGCAGTAGACAGACCAATAGCGCAACAGAACCGACGTAGAACAGACCGATACGCCAGATAACGCTGTTGACCGCTTTCGGCAGTATCTGTTCCGGATTTTTACATTCGCCCGCCGTGGTTCCGATGATTTCGATACCGGCAAAGGCAAATATCACCCCCTGAACCAACACCAGTGCGGGCAGAATGCCGTGTGGGAACAGGCCACCGTTATCGGTAATCAGATGCAGGCCGGGCGTGTTGCCGTCTAGCGGGCTGCCGGTGCCAAGATAGACCGTGCCGACCACCAGAAAAATGGCGATGGCCGCGACCTTAATCAACGCGAACCAGAATTCCATTTCGGCAAACCACTTCACGCCAATCAGATTCATCAGCGTGACAATGGATAGCGCACTTAGCGCGAATAGCCACTGTGGTACATCGGCAAAGGTGCCCCAGTAGTGCATATAGAGTGCGACGGCAGTGATGTCGACAATCCCGGTCATCGCCCAGTTGAGGAAGTACATCCAGCCTGCCACGTAGGAGGCTTTTTCACCGAGAAACTCGCGCGAATACGAAACGAAGCTGCCGCTGGTGGGGCGATGAACGATCAGCTCGCCCAGCGCACGCAGGATGAAAAAAGAGAAAATGCCGCAAACCAGATAGACCAGCGCTAGTGCTGGCCCTGCCATTTGCAAACGCGCACCCGCGCCAAGAAACAGCCCGGTGCCGATGGAGCCGCCAATCGCGATCATCTGTACGTGGCGGTTGCCCAGACTTTGGTGATAACCCTTTTCGTGGAGACGCTGCTGAGTGGTTTGATGTTCACTATGGGGGGAAGAATGTTGTGTCATTGATATTGATGTTTTCCTGTCTGTCACGCATCCTGTGGTGACGTGTTCGCTATGATTATTTAAGAATCAAATGGTTATTTTTTACCTGCGGCGTTTTTTTATGTCGTACATCCCTGTACGCCACCCTTCGGGCCGTTGCTACGCAACGTTGAAAAACGCTCCCGGCGTTTTTTTATTTGTGCGCTGAGCGCGGTAAGTCGCATGGCCGAGAATAACGGCAGCGATGCTACCTTTTCCTGTGTTCTGTGGCAAAAAATGGAGAGAAGGAAAGTGTGTCAGAGCATGATGGCGTGTGGGATTGCAGTGCGTTAGACGGGAAACAAACTCAACTGCCCCGGGTACATGATGGATATCCGGGGTGGGATGAACAGCAAAAAAGTGACGAATTATGCGCCGACGTCCGCGCGCGTTGGCCCTTGAAAATGTATTGCGTTGATATGGCAACTGCGCGGTTGCGTAAGCACAAAACGCATCGCTTCCCCTAATGCGCCTTCCAGCCATTGTGCGGCACTTAGCACGAGAACATCGACGGGCGTGTGGTCTTCCAGCAACTGTGCGGAAAAATCTCTGACTGAATCAGGATGGGCAATATCGCACTGATAGGCGCGAGCTGTGCCACCTTCCCGATGAATGATGTCCACGCTGGCCTGTGCATCGGCCTGTTTGCGGGCGCAAAGATCGACTTTCACCCCTTCGCGAGCTAGCCAGACGGATACCGCTTGTCCAAAGTCGCGGCCACCGCCAGTGACAATCGCGCGTTTACCTTTCAGCATCATATGTTCCCCCAACGCCTATTCTTCTGTCCCTATGCATCCGACAACGTGGCGAGATGCTGCATCAATGCGTTCGTTATATTTTCGGCGAATCGGCCTGTGCGGCGTCTTCTTCTGCCTGTCGTAAAATGGCTTTGGCGACCCATTGCGTGACATCCTGAATGTTATCTTCTTCCAGATTCCAGATATCTTTCAGTACCAAGAAAACTTCGGAGCCATAAATGAGCGATAAGGCGTAAATCACCCGCTGTTGTGCTTCCGGTGTGATCTTTCCTTCCAGCGGTTCGGTGGCGATCTTGAGCAGGCGTTTACGATTGCCGCGCGTCAGCGTATCGGAATGCAGTCGGTTAGAACGGCGGTCGGCCCACTGTTGAAGCGAAAGGTGCAGCGCTGCACGCAGCGCACCTTCATGCTCCAGCATCCTTGGGTAAGCAAAACGCAGCAATTCGGCAACGCGTTCGCTGGCATCCGGTTGTGTCGGGTGCCATGCAAGGATGGGACCAAGGCTTTCGCCCACAACGGCCGATACTAACGCACTTTGCGTCGGAAAATAGCGGTATGCCGTCGCGCGTGAAAGCTGGGCCGCAGCGGCAACATCAGTAATGGAAGGGAATATACCTTGATCGAACATATTCATGGCGGTATCGATCAGTAAACGACGGGTTTTCGCCCGTGTTGATGTCAGTTTTTCATCCTGTTCAATCACATAGACCTCATTGAATTTTCGGGCCGGAAGCTATCAGGCAGCACGGCGTTATCGCCTGAACTATAGCAAATTGAGCGATTCTTGTGCCACGTCAAGCTTTCTTACTGGTAGTGTGTAGTCATACATAACATTTTGAGACTTTTATCTCATTTGTTTATTTAATGATTTGCCTTTCTGATACTCAAGTCTCAATATGGCGATAAATTAATCTTTTCTATTTTTGTTTTCTTGTAATTGTTATTTATATCAATCTGTTAATTTTTTATCTGGCGATGGGAGGGATACCAAGTGGGAAGTGAAGTTGGCAGCGTTTATATTGCAAGTACAACGGATACTAAAGGAAAAGAACAGGTTTATGTCCGCGAGCTGATTGCCGCAACGGGCTTGAAAACTGTCACGGTCGATCTGTCAACGCATTCGCGGATGTCGGATGCAACAGATATCAGCGCAGAAACGGTGGCATCTTACCACCCGCAAGGCGTATCGGCGGTATTTTGCCATGACCGAGGGCAGGCTATTAGCGCCATGGCCGTTGCATTCGAGCACTTCATGCTGTCCCGTGATGATATTGCTGGTGTGCTTGGGCTTGGTGGTTCCGGCGGTACGGCGCTGATCACGCCCGCTATGCAGGCGTTACCAATTGGGATGCCGAAGCTGATGGTCTCAACGATGGCCTCCGGAGATATCTCCGGTTACATCGGCGCTAGCGATATCAGCATGATGTATTCCGTCACCGATGTCGCAGGTCTGAACCGCATTTCCCGTCAGGTTCTTGGCAACGCTGCGCACCAGATTGCTGGAGCCGTGAAGTTTCATATTCAGGAACATCATGAAGATAAGCCCGCGATTGGCCTGACCATGTTTGGTGTCACGACGCCCTGTATTCAGGAAGCCAGCAAATTGCTGGAAGCGGAGTTTGACTGTCTGGTCTTCCACGCGACGGGTAGCGGCGGGAAAGCGATGGAAAAGCTGGTGGATAGCCATTTGCTCACTGGCGTGCTTGACCTCACCACGACCGAAGTGTGTGATTTACTGTTTGATGGCGTGCTGGCCTGCGGGCCGGAACGATTTGATGCGATCGCCAATACGCGAGTGCCTTACGTGGCGTCCTGCGGTGCGCTGGACATGGTGAATTTTGGCTCTCCTGCCAGCGTGCCGGAGAAATACGCACATCGTCTGTTTTACAACCACAACGCACAGGTCACTCTGATGCGTACCACGATAGACGAAAACATCGCGATGGCACGCTGGATTGGGGAGAAGCTTAACCGCTGTGAGGGCGAGGTACGTTTTCTGATCCCGGAAGGCGGCTTCTCCGCATTGGATGCGCCGGATCAGGCATTCTGGCACCCCGAAGCACGTGCCGCGTTTATCAACACGCTGGAAAACGTCGTCCAGCAAACGGCAAGACGACAGATCATTCGTCTGCCTTTCCATATTAACGATCCTTTATTTGCCCACGCGACTGTTGATGCGTTCAGGGCGTTACTGAAGTAAAAGGGAGAAGGCATTATGTCAGGCATAAATCGTCAGGAACTGCTGACAAGATTCCGCGCAATGATCGCCCGCCGTGAACCGATTATCGGTGGTGGTGCGGGAACCGGGCTTTCCGCAAAATGTGAAGAAGCGGGCGGCATCGATCTGATCGTGATCTACAACTCTGGGCGCTATCGTATGGCGGGGAGAGGGTCGCTGGCTGGCCTGTTGGCCTACGGCAACGCGAATGAAATCGTCGTGGATATGGCGAAAGAAGTGCTACCGGTTGTAAAGCACACGCCGGTGCTGGCGGGTGTTAACGGCACCGATCCTTTTTGCCAGTTTGATAAGTTTCTGGATGACCTGAAAGCGCTGGGGTTCTCTGGCGTGCAAAACTTCCCAACCGTGGGGCTGATTGACGGTAATTTCCGCGCCAATCTGGAAGAAACTGGCATGGGGTATGCGCTGGAAGTGGACATGATTCGTCTGGCGCATGAAAAAGACATGCTGACTACACCTTATGTGTTCAGTGCAGAAGATGCGGTTGCGATGACGAAAGCGGGGGCGGATATCATTGTGCCACACATGGGATTAACGACTGGTGGCAACATTGGGGCAGAAACTTCGCTTAATCTGGCGGATTGCATTCCGTTGATTAACCACTGGGCGGATGCAGCAAAAGCAGTGCGTAAGGATGTGATTGTGCTGTGTCACGGTGGGCCGATTTCAACGCCGCAGGATGCACAGTTCATTATGGATCACTGTCCACAGTGTGATGGTTTTTACGGTGCCAGCTCCATGGAGCGGCTACCGACAGAAATAGCGTTAACGGCTACGACACAGCAATTCAAAAAAATTAAGCGTTAACACACTTTTTGGCTCTATACCCGCTGATGTCCTAAAGCAGGAGTGAAGGCGGGTAAATTTTGCGCCAATATCAGGGATACGGCCAGCGTAGGCTGGCCGACATTTTATGTGAACGAAGGTTAGAACATACCTTCAAACGGGTTCCAGCTTTTGCTGTTCCGGGTTTCTTTCAGGTAGTAGGCGTAGTTGGCGGTTGATCCCCACATAACACTGAGAGCAAGGCCAATAGGCGTGTCCATATTTTCGGGGATCGTGACGTCAAAGATGATTTGAATAAAATTGACAATAATGCCAATAGCAATAGTAATAGCAAATAGCGTCAGATTTTTTCGCCATAATCCAAGTACAAAGAAGTAAATTAGGCCAAAAAAGAAAGCTATAAAGTTGAAGTTAATCCGTATTTTTTCGAAAAAACTGAGGTTTTTTAATGCATTCTTATGGGCTGGCGTATTGGGTGCGCCAAACTCATTATAAAACGAGATGCGGGTTTGCCATTTTTTTGAGTATTGCTTCTCTACGGTGTTTTCCATAACAGATCCCTTATTTTGTATCGTGAATAATATTGCTGTAAATAATTTCGGTAGCGATTTTACTGGCTGGGTTTCCTTATCGCCACTATGAAGTTTTTTTGTATTACTTTCCGTTAATACTTTTTTTGTACCTCACTGTGGTAATTGAGTGTGGTTATTAGTAGCGTGCTAATTTTTAGCTATTATGACCGCGTTAATCACATCGGTAGTAGGGTTAATCAACGGTGAGGCTAAATTTACTCGTCGCGGGAAATTTATTTTCATAATTAATTATTCTTATTATTTTAATTAATGCAGAATAATTGATTGATATAAGTAAAATTTAATATTGCGATTAACACCTGCCTCTGCTCGATTTCTTCATGTAATAGCAAGAAATAGCGGTGTTTATTGGCGTTAATCGAGCGTTTATTATCGACTCTTGATTCCTCTATCGCTCAGAAACTCTGTTTATGCTCAGGAAAAAAGAAGTACTGAATAGCGTTTTAGGTCGCGCCGGTAAGAAATCCACTGTTATAAATGCTATTTTTCACAGTGCAGGAACTTCGGAGAAATAGCGATGACATGGCGTATCACGATAGGATTAATAACAAACTTACTACTCAGTTTTACCGTTATGGCAGATACGGGGGTCGGGTTTCAACAAATAACCCTGGCTGATGGGGTTAATAATAGGTCGTTGGATGTCGCCGTATTTTATCCTGCCTCGTCATCACAACAGGCTACGATAATTGGTGAGAATGTTGTTTTTCCCGGTATCGCAGTGAGCAAAAGTGCTGTGCCTGAATCCGGTGAACATCCTTTGATTGTGGTTTCACACGGTTATGGTGGGAGTTGGTTTAATCAGCTCTGGCTGGCGCAAGCCTTAGTCAAGCAAGGTTATATTGTTGCCGCGCCTAATCACCCAGGAACGACGACTAAAGATATGCGGATGGAGAACGCTCAAGAATTGTGGCAACGGCCTAAGGACATCAGCCGCGTCATTACGGCATTACTTGCTACGCCGGAAAAAACGGGACAGGTTGATGCGAAGCGCATTGCCGCTGTGGGTCATTCGCTGGGAGGGTGGACGGTGCTTGAGCTTGCGGGTGGACGTTTCAGCACAGATCAATTTGAACGGGACTGTCTGACACACGTTGGGCTGGCTTCCTGCAATGTTTATGAAAAGATGCAGGTCGCAAAAAGTGCCCCATCGCGCGCGCAGCTTGATACATCATTAGCCGATCGACGCATCGGCGCGGTGGTCTCGCTGGATATGGGGCTGGCAAGAGGGTTTACCACGGAGAGTCTGGCCGCAATAAATATTCCTGTCTTGATTATGGCAGCGGGGTATCCCAATGAAGAACTACCTGCCGAACTGGAATCTCACTATCTGGTGCAGAAAATGTCGCCAGCGCATTCAGCGTATAAGGAAATTGCTGACGCGACGCATTTTAGCTTCATGCAGCTTTGTAAACCGGGTGCCGTTGAGATCATCAACGCCGAAAACCCAGGAGACGGCATGATTTGCCTCGATGGCGGTGAACGCTCGCGTGAGCAGATTCATCAGGAAGTGGCAAAAGATATCAGTGGCTTTCTTCAGACGGCGTGGCTGAAGCCGTAGCTTGTTCCTGAAGTGGGTACTGACTACGCCAGACGCTGGGACTCACGCCAGTTAACCGCAAAAACTCGCGGTTGAAGTTTGATTTAGTCTGAAACCCACTCTCCAGCATGATATCTGTGATGCGCGCATCCGTTTGGCTGAGGAGGCGCTTAGCCTCCTCGATGCGGTATTCATTTATCACCTGCGAGAAATTACGCCCGTGAACGCGATTGATGGTTTCGGACAGGCGTCTGAGCGGTATTCCCATACGTCGGCTTAGGCGCTGAAGCGTCATACTCGGATCGGTGTATAGCGTATGAGTGCGGATGAAATCATCTAACACTTTCGCCAGTTGGTGCTCATCGTCGGTAGCGGGGGGCGTTTCAGGTTTCTGGTCAGGTGGCGCGGCAAGTCCTGCTTGCGGTGATGTGCGATGCGTGATGATAAGCAGGGTCAATATCGCCAGCATGACAATATGGAATGCGGTGATGATGGTCGCCGCGCTATTACCGCGGTAGAAAGCGATATCTAGTGCAATCACCGTGTCAATCGCGCCGGAAACCAGGACATACAATCCTGCGATAAACGGTGCGCGTTTCCACATCGGCGATGGTGTTTGAAGATGGCGAGCGCGGTAAATCAGCGTAGCCCCATAACCGAAGTAAATACTCACCAGCGCTATATCGATGAGCGGAATGGTCGTTCTACTCTGAATCAAGCCTGCACCAAGGGTGAACAAGGACGGTAGCAGGTGAAAGAAAGGCAACTGCCGTCTGCGCATTAAGGCATTGGGGGCTTTCTCTCCAGGGGAGAAAAGGCAGAGCCATAGCAATGACGGAATCGATGCAGCAATAGCGGGTTGGATAAACAGGGGGAAGGCAAAATGGCTGCCCCACCGTAATGCCACCAGCGCCAGTGCAATACAGCTCACACCGATGAATATCGCCTCTGCTTTGGTATTACGCCTTTCAGTCTCTTTATTTTGAATATGCAGAAGCTGGATGCGAAGGAACAAAATAACCAGCAGAAGTGCGGTGATAAATGGTAAGGGAATCGTGGTCATATTGTGGGTCTGATGAGGCCGCGCCGCCGGAATAACCCCGGTAGCGCGGCGTTCTGTGGATCACGTGAATTAGCGGCGATAATTTTTCTGTGCCGTATTCACTTTGTACAGGTAGCGACGTGATTCACCAGACGGGTGCTTCGTCGTCAGCGTTTGGTAGACATCGCCCGGAGACATATTGTTGATAATGCCCACAGCGCGATCGCGGTCGCTGGAGAAGACGCGCAACACGCTGCCTGCGCCACCGTTATACGCGGTGATGACGGCGTAGCGTTTCGATGTCGGGTTCTCAATACCGGCCAGATAGCTGTTCTTCAGAATCGACAAATAGGCGGTACCTGCATCGATATTTTGTTCTGGATCGAACAAATAGCTGCGACTCGGCTGTCCCCATTTCCCTTTCATTTTGAAGACGTCACGTCCTGCGCTGTGCTGCACCACCTGCATCAGACCTAATGCATCGGAACGGCTGACGGCGTAAGGGTTGAAGCTGGATTCTGTCTGCATAATCGCCAGAATCAGCGACTCTTCAATACCGTAACGCTCGGAGGCTTTACGCACCAGCGGCAGGTATTTGTGCGCACGCTTATCCAGATGGTTAGGGACAAGCTGCATCGTGACCGACCAGATAACGTGCAGGCCAGAGGTCCGTTTTTGCAGACGGTTCTGGAGTAGATAATCCGCGAAGCTGGCAGCACGGCCTTCCCAGCGGATCGCTTGTCCGGTGTTATCCAGCACCTGACCGTACAGCAGCGGTTCGCGGCTGATTTGGATATCGTTAGCGTCGGAATACAGGTCGGTGTTACTGGCGTCATCGCCCATCAGCAGGGTGGTGATAATCGCCTGACGCAGGCTGGCGACGGAGTTGGTCGCTGAAAGGGTTTCGATCGTGATCGTACCGGCATCAAAGTTGATGTGGCTACGCGTCTGATATTGATCGGTGTATTTAACGTAGTCTTTCGGACCGGCGATCAGAACTTCATTCATCCCCCAGATATTTTCGATGTTGTTGGCAAATTGCCCCATCAAAATATCGAAAGCATTGGTATCCTTGAGAAATTCTTCGTCGTTGGTATTCCCTTTGTTTCCCGAACAGGAAACCAGCAACGGAGCAATCACCAGCAGAGCTAATATTTTCTTCATATAACAAGCCGTGTCGGAATAGGGACGTAAGCGGGCCCGAAAGCCCGCCATCTCAGTGGCTCGGAGGCGTGTAGCCTTCGATGTGAACGTCCTTCCCTTCAAACAGAAACTTGATCATCTCCTGTTCCAGTAGCTTACGGTCGTCAACATTCATCATGCTGAGTTTCTTCTCGTTGATCAGCATGGTTTGCTTGGTTTGCCACTGCGCCCAGGCTTCTTTAGAAATGTCGTTATAGATGCGCTTGCCCAGATCGCCGGGATAGAGCTGGAAGTCCTGCCCTTCGGCGTCGCGTTGTAAAAAAGTACAAAAAATCGTTCTGCTCATGCTTCTTCCTCATCAATTGCGCAGGCATTTAAACGTGTTGACTGTGGGTGAGCCAGTTCCCTCAGTAGGCGTTCTACCGGGGCGGCCAGTCCGACAGACGGCGGCTGCGCTAAGTTATACCAGAGACCCGCACCGTCATCCATGCAGGACCTGTTTTGTGAACGATCGTCCTGCGATACGTTCAGCCAGAGCGGAACAATATCCAGATGAAAATGGCTGAATGTGTGGCGGAACGCGACAAGCTGTTGCAATCCATCAGGATTCAGACCGCGTTGTTGCAGCCAGAGTTCCAATTCCTGACGTTCACTGAACTGTGGGAAGCAAAATAGCCCACCCCACAGGCCCACGGTAGGGCGCTGTTGCAGCCAGACCTGAGAGTCCTGTTGCATCAGCAGGAACCAGCCCGTTTTTTCCGGCAGTGTCTGCTTCGGTTTCTTACCGGGATATTGCGCCCAACTGTGGTTAGCGTAAGCAATGCAGCCGGTGTTCAGAGGGCACAGTTCGCACTTGGGGCGACTGCGGGTGCAAACCATCGCACCGAGGTCCATCATCGCCTGATTAAACTGGCTGACGCCTTCGGCGGGTGTCACATCCTCACTGCGCGCCCACAGTTTCTTTTCGACTTCTTTCTTGCCCGGCCAGCCGTCAACGGCGTAGCAGCGTGCCAGCACGCGCTTCACGTTGCCGTCAAGGATCGGGAAATGCTGGCCGAGAGAGAGCGACAACACCGCGCCTGCGGTAGAGCGCCCGACGCCCGGTAACGCCGCGACTTCATCAAAGGTGGTGGGGAAATCACCGCCGTGGCGCGACACAATGGTCTGCGCGGCTTTGTGTAGATTACGCGCACGGGCGTAGTAGCCCAGCCCAGTCCATAAGTGGAGCACTTCATCCAGCGGTGCTGCCGCCAGTGCGTTCACGTTGGGAAAGCGAGCCATAAAGCGTTGGAAATAAGGAATAACCGTGGTGACCTGCGTTTGTTGCAGCATCACTTCGGATAGCCATACTTTATAGGGCGTTTTCTCAAGCTGCCATGGCAGGGTTTTGCGGCCATAGCGTTGATACCAGTCCAGCACCTGATGGGCGAACTGTTGCGCTTGCATCATAAAATGGGGTCACTATCCGACAGGTAAAAAGTTTGACTGCGATTCCAGCACAGAGTGAATGTGCTGTAAACCGGAACTTTCCGAGGCAGTGGGCTTGCTAAACCGCGGTATCCTTGCATAATGCGCGTTTCCTTAATGTAATCGGACAGCAAGTAAGCACTCTTTATGATTAACAACGTCATTTCACCGGAATTTGATGAAAACGGGCGCCCGATGCGTCGTATTCGCAGTTTTGTCCGCCGTCAGGGGCGCTTGACCAACGGGCAACAGTTGGCGCTGGATAACTACTGGCCGGTGATGGGTGTGGAATATCAGACCGAACAGGTAGATTTTAACGCGCTATTTGGTCGTGACGCGCCAGTGGTGCTGGAAATTGGTTTTGGGATGGGAGCATCGCTGGTGACGATGGCGGCGCAGCATCCCGAACAAAACTTCCTCGGTATTGAAGTTCACCTGCCGGGCGTGGGGGCGTGCCTTGCTTCCGCACAGGAAGCGGGGATCAGCAATCTGCGCGTGATGTGTCATGATGCGCTTGAAGTACTGATGAAGATGATCCCCGATGGCTCACTATCCATGGTTCAACTCTTTTTCCCTGACCCGTGGCACAAAGCCCGTCATAATAAACGTCGTATCGTGCAGGTGCCGTTCGTCGAACTGGTGCAGAGTAAGTTGAAAGTTGGCGGTGTGTTCCATATGGCAACCGACTGGGAACCTTATGCGCAACACATGCTCGAAGTGATGACGTCTGTCGCTGGGTACCGTAATCTTTCCGATAATAATGAGTACGTTGTGCGGCCGGAATCCCGTCCGCTGACGAAATTTGAAGCACGCGGCCAGCGTTTGGGGCATGGCGTGTGGGATCTGATGTTTGAGAGGATAAAATAAAATGGCACAAGCTCGTAGCCGTCGTTTGCGTAAAAAACTGCACATTGATGAGTTTCAGGAATTAGGTTTTTCAGTCAGCTTTCGCTTTCCAGAAGGCACTGGCGTGGAAGACATCGATAAGCTGATGGATAAGTTCGTCGACGACGTCATTGAACCACAAGGCCTGGCATTTGAAGGCAGTGGTTATTTGCTCTGGGAAGGTTTGGTCTGCCTGCAAAAAATCGGTCACTGCACCGAAGAGCATCGTCAACTGGTTAGCCGCTGGTTGGAAGAGCAAAAGCTGACGGACGTGAAAGTCAGCAACCTGTTCGATATCTGGTGGGATCTGCCAGAACACCTGCTGTAATCCTTGGTCTTATCAAGGAATGCCTGAGCTGATTTTGGCTCAGGCGTTATTCGCCTCATCACTGGCATATTGCTATTTTCCCGCCACTGCCGTTGTTTTCTTCAGGAGAAAATATGTCGCGTAAAATGACCTTGGGTTTGTTGATGTTGCTGTCCTGGCACGCGCAGGCGGCTTACCAGTGCAACGTGAATCCGCAGGACGACATCATTATCAGTCCGCAGCAGGTACAGATCGTGGGTGCCAGCGGCAATTTACAACTTTCCCCGCAGGGCGATATCGTCCGTAACGGGACGCCATTGACCCTGAACGCCGAACAGCGCCAGAAATCCAAAGCCTATCAGGCGGATTTACGCCAGCAACTGCCGTGGATCGACCAAGGGGCGCAGCAGCATCTGGAAAAAGCGCGGGTCGCGCTGGATAAAGTCATCGTGCAGGAGCTTGGCAGCGACAGCAATGTGCGCAATCGTCTGACCACGCTGGATAAACAGCTTAAACAGCAGATGAACCGTATTATCGAACACCGCAGCGATGGCCTGACGTTCCACCATCAGGCGATCAAGCAGGTTGAGCAAGATGGCAAGCAAATCGTGCAGCAAAGCATGGGCGGCGTCTTGCAGGACAGCCTGAATGAAATGGGCGTAAAACAAATGTCCAGCGGCGGCAACCCGCTACAGGCGATGATGGGCAACCTAGGTGGTTTACAGAAAGCGATTCAGGCTGAGTGGAACAATCAGGAACTTGAATTCCAGCGCTTTGGTGATGATGTGTGTAGCCGCGTCACGTCGTTGGAAAACCAGCGCAAGGGCCTGTTGCAGTCGCTGAAGTAATTGTTCAGCGTTCTTGTGCATGCATTAAAGAAAACCGGGCAATGCCCGGTTTTTTGCGTTTACGGTGCTGGGAATGTGAAACGACGATGGATGGCTTCCAGTTCGTCAAGGATCTCGCCGTCCAGCATCAGGTTCTGGCTGTCGAGGTTGATTTGCAACTGCTCCAGTGTGGTCGCACCCAGCAGCGTACTGGCAACGAAAGGCTGTTGACGCACAAACGCCAATGCCATTTGCGCCGGGTTCAAACCGTGTTTTTGTGCCAGAGCCACGTACTCGGCAACTGCTGCCTGAGCCTGTGGGCCAGTATAACGTGTGAAGCGGCTGAATAGCGTGTTACGTGCGTCAACGGGTTTCGCGCCATTCAGATACTTGCCCGTCAGCGTACCGAACGCCAGCGATGAATAGGCGAGAAGTTCCACGCCTTCATGCTGGCTGATTTCTGCCAGACCAACTTCAAAACTGCGGTTCAGCAGACTATAGGGGTTTTGGATCGATACGATACGTGGCAGATCGTGTTTTTCCGCCAAATTCAGGTAGCGCATCACGCCCCATGGGGTTTCGTTGGACACGCCGATATAGCGGATCTTACCGGCGCGTACCTGTTCATTCAGCGCTTCTAGCGTTTCCAACAGTGTTACTACCGGTTTGTCGTCGGTATATTGCGGTTTGTCATCGGTATATTGATAGTTCAGCTTGCCAAAGCAGTTGGTCTGGCGCTGTGGCCAATGCAACTGGTAGAGATCGATATAGTCAGTATTCAGGCGTTGCAGGCTGGCATCCAGCGCGGCACGGATGTTTTTTCTGTCCAACGCCTGCTGTGGGCGAATGCTGTGATCGTTGCCGCGCACAGGGCCTGAGACTTTACTCGCCACAATTAATTTCTCGCGTCCGCCACGAGATTTTAGCCAGGACCCGATATAGCTCTCGGTTAACCCTTGCGTTTCTGGGCGTGGAGGAACGGCGTACATTTCTGCTGTGTCAATCAGGTTAACACCTGCGGCAATGGCGTGATCTAACTGGGCATGAGCGTCTGCTTCGCTGTTCTGTTCGCCAAAGGTCATCGTACCAAGACCCAGCACGCTCACTTCTAAAGAACTATGGGGAATACGGTGATATTGCATTGCCAGCTTCCTTATGTCTGAAAATAGCAGGCGTATTTCCCGTCATCTCCGCATGATTTGCTGCGATTCCAATGAGTTTGGGAAGACACACCTGAATTCGACTATAAACGAAGCCGTGGCGGGTGGGGAAGTCTCTTCTGTTATCCTTTTCGGATTATTCTTGATGATGCAGTCCGAGGTAGAGCGTTTCGGGCTGACAGCGATCTTAGCGCTGTACGATCTGGGAAATCTGGTCGCTGTTGATTTGTTTCTGATTACCTTGCTCATCGGTGTAGCTGAGCAGCCCGGTATCTTTATCTAACACGGGTTTCCCCTGTGTCAGGAGCATTTGCCCCTCTTTTGTCGCCATCACGTAGTCACTGGAGCAGCCCGCAAGGGTAAATAATAGTGCCAGTGTTATTGCCATTTTCAGCCGTATTTTCATTGTATTAACCCATAAAGAAATCTAACGCTTAAGGTGAGTCTAGCAAATGGTCGTGTGGGATAACGTAGGAATAATGGAAAAAATGCGTTTGGAAGGCTTAATTATGTATCACTCGACTTGCATAAAGTGGCGGGCCAGCAGTGGCGCAGTAAAGGTTTTCTTCAAATAGAACCCGCGTGGTAGGGTCAAAATCGGTTGACCAAATTCGCCAATCGCCTCTGTTAATGCCCGGCTATTTGCTGCCTTGGGGCGTAATTGCAGCACTTCACCATGTCGGGCGGTGATGCTTTCTACCTTGCCAAGTACGATCAGATCCATCAGCTCTTCCCAATCACAGCGTAGTTGCTCTTCTTCTTCTTCATTGGGGCTCCACATCAGTGGTGTACCAATACGGCGTTCCCCCAGCGGGATGTGACGCGAGCCTTCCACCGGAATCCACAGTACCCGAGCGAGCTTATGCCGCACGTGACTGCTTTCCCACGTCACGCCGCTGTTGCCTGTCAACGGTGCGACACAGACGAAGGTGGTTTCCAGCGGTTTGCCCTGTTCATCAATAGGGATAGTTTTTAGCTCAATGCCAATGTCAGGAAAATCCTGCTCAGGCTTACTGCCTGCGCTTGCGCCCAGAAAACGTTCCAGCAACATGCCAATCCAGCCTTTATCGCGTTTCAGGTTGGCGGGGAGGGGGAGGCGGGCGATGTCCGCTAATTCCGCGAGATTATAACTTGCGAGAGATTGCGCACGTTCCAGCAAGGCTTGTTCATTTTGTGGTGCTGTGGCGTGAACCGAGGGTGAATTCATAGGGGGTAGCTCGATGTTTTCCGCTCAAAAAAAATACAATAAATGCAAAAGACAAATACATAGCCTGCAAGGTTGTGGAGAGAAACAATAATAGCATGATTCATAGCGTTTTTTTTCAATGTGATGGCGATCACTGAATGCGGTTTTGCAAACTGTGCACGTATAGCCACCGACAATAAACAGGATTTTACACTAGGTTATCCACAGATATCTTGGATAACCCACATAAACATGAATTACTGGTTCCATTTACAGCCTTGACTCCCGGCCTTTTTGCTGTGTTTGCCTATTTATTGCCTGAGTTTGAGACATTCCCTGTGGATAAAATCGGCATAGTGCGATCTTTCGCCAATCTTGCATTGGATGCCATTTGAGCAAAAATTAAGGGGGCGTTATTTCGGTTGGAATTGATTGTAATTTAATGAATGAAAAGCACTATTTTTTAATTTTCAGTAATATTTTTTCTTCATGAAAAATGAGTTTCACTCACTTCTTCATGGGTTCTGCACAAAGATGTCCACAGAAAAAGTGAATAAACTGCGGGTTCTGGTCTTCACATGTTTATAACTTTGATCTTATCTGTGGGTTATCTTAGTTTTATTCGTGTCACATGCTTTCTAAGCAGTGGTTTACCGCCTGACGGGAGTGTGAAACAATCGGGTTATCTTTGCATTGATGTTTATTGAGGTAGTCCGGTGATCGATGATGATGGCTACCGCCCAAACGTTGGTATTGTAATTTGTAATCGGCAGGGGCAGGTGATGTGGGCCCGGCGCTATGGCCAGCACTCATGGCAATTTCCGCAGGGGGGAATTAACCCCGGTGAAAGTCCCGAGCAAGCGATGTTCCGCGAACTGTTTGAGGAAGTCGGGTTAAGAAAAAAGGATGTGCGCGTGTTGGCATCTACCCGTAACTGGTTACGCTATAAATTACCAAAGCGTTTGGTGCGTTGGGATACAAAACCGGTCTGTATCGGCCAAAAGCAGAAATGGTTTTTGCTACAGTTGATGTGTAATGAGTCGGATATTAATATGCAGAGCAGCGGCACGCCGGAATTTGATGGCTGGCGCTGGGTGAGTTACTGGTATCCGGTACGTCAGGTCGTCTCTTTTAAGCGGGATGTGTATCGTCGCGTGATGAAGGAATTTATCAACCCGGTGATCCTGCTTCAGGAGAGTGTTGCGGTTCGGATGGCGCCCCCTCCACCCGGTCCCCGGCGGAAAAGAGGGTAATTCAGGCACATTATGCTCACGCGCTTGCGAGAAATTGTCGAAAATGTTGCGGCAACGGCCCGCCTTAGTGATGCGCTGGACATTCTGGTCAATGAGACCTGTCAGGCTATGGACACGGAAGTCTGCTCCATTTATCTGGCCGATCACGATCGGCAATGTTATTACCTGATGGCGACGCGCGGGTTGAAAAAACCGCGCGGGCGCACGGTTACGCTGGCATTTGGGCAAGGTATTGTCGGGTTGGTCGGGCAACGTGCCGAGCCTATCAACCTGGCTGACGCTCGTGCGCATCCCAGCTTTAAATTCATCCCCGCTGTGAAAGAGCAACATTTCCGCTCCTTTCTTGGTGTCCCCATTATTTACCGTCGTCACCTGTTGGGCGTGCTGGTGGTTCAACAGCGCGAACATCGTCAGTTCGATAAAAACGAAGAGTCGTTCATGGTGACGCTGGCCACGCAGATGGCCGCGATCCTTTCCCTTTCGCAGATAAAAACGCTTTTCGGCCAATACCGCCAGACGCGCGTCAAGGCGCTGGTGGCTGCCCCAGGCGTGGCGATTGCCCCTGGCTGGCAGGATTGTACCCAGCCTTCTCTGGAACAGGTTTTTCCCGCATCGAGTTTGGACAGCGAGCGTGAGCGCTCCCGCTTAACACTGGCGTTAGAAGAAGCAACGGCGGAATTCCGTCGCTTTAGTAAACGCTTCAGTGCCAGTGCGCAAAAAGAGAGCGCGGCGATTTTCGATTTGTACTCGCACTTGCTGAACGACGCGCGGCTCAAACGTGAATTATTTCAGGAAGTCGATGCAGGCAATGCTGCTGAGTGGGCCGTCAAACTGGTGATCGAACGCTTTGCCGCGCAGTTCACCCATTTGCAGGATACTTACTTACGTGAGCGTGCCGGCGATCTGCGTGCGTTAGGGCAACGACTGCTGTTTCACCTCGACGATAATGCGCAAATCATGGGGCAGTGGCCTGAACGCTTTATCCTCGTGGCGGACGAATTAACAGCCACGCTGTTGGCAGAGTTGCCGCCGGAGCGGTTAGCGGGCGTCGTTGTCTATGACGGTGCCGCCAATTCGCATGCGGCGATCTTGGTGCGGGCCATGGGCATTCCGACGCTGGTTGGCGCGGAGATTCAGCCTGATTTACTGCATCAGCGCCAGTTGATCATTGACGGTTATCGCGGTGAACTGTTGGTCGATCCAGAGCCTGTGCTGGTGCAGGAATACCAGCGTCTGCTGACGGAAGAAAATGAGCTAACTCGTCTGGCCGAAGGCGAGATGGAACAGCCCGCCGTGCTGAAAAGCGGTGAACGCATTCAGGTTATGCTGAATGCGGGCTTAAGTGCCGAACATGAAAAACGCTTTATCAATCAGGTTGATGGTGTCGGGCTGTACCGCACGGAAATCCCTTTTATGCTGCAGAGCGGGTTTCCGTCCGAAGATGAGCAAATGGCGCAATATCAAAGTATGTTGCAGCTTTATCCTACGCGCCCTGTGATGCTACGCACGCTGGATATTGGTGCAGATAAGCCGTTACCTTATCTGCCTATCAGCGAGGAGAACCCGTGTCTTGGCTGGCGCGGCATTCGTATTACGCTCGATCAGCCCGAAATCTTTCTGATTCAGGCACGTGCCATGCTGCGTGCTAATGCGCATATCGGCAATCTCAATATCCTGCTGCCGATGATCAGCAGTCTGGATGAAATCAGTGAAGCGCGCCGCCTGATTGATCAAGCGGCAGGTGAGGTAGAGGAATTATTGGGCTTCCCGCAGCCCAAGCCGCGGATTGGGATCATGATTGAGGTTCCGTCGATGCTGTTTCTGCTCCCTCATCTGGCTTCCCGTATCGATTTTGTTTCGGTTGGCACCAACGATCTGACGCAATATCTGCTGGCGGTGGATCGTAACAACGCCCATGTCGCATCGCTCTATGACAGCCTTCATCCTTCGATGTTGCAGGCATTGAGGATGATCGCTGCCGAGTGCGAACGGCATAATATTCCGCTTTCCGTGTGCGGTGAAATGGCCGGGGAAGCGCTTGGCGCACTGTTATTGACCGGACTGGGTTATCGTTCGCTGAGTATGAACGGACGCAGCGTGGCGCGAATTAAATACCTGCTGCGCCAAATTACGCTGGCTGAGTCGCAGACGTTGGTGCAGCAATTACTGAACGCACAGAGTGCGATGGAAGTCCGACAGTGGGCGGCGATTTTCATGGAAGAGCGTGGGTTGGGCGGCTTGATTCGTGGCGGGCGCTAATTTGTAGCGATGCGATTTTTACTGGTATCACTATTTAATTGCGAATAAATGTTTAATGACGGCTCAATGTTTTACAGAACTTTTCCCCGATGCGAGCAACGAGCGCGGGGGCGTATGCTATGATTCGCCACCGCGGTTTGCAGGAACTGATCCATTTTCCTGCCTTTTGCCTATCAATGACGATCCCGAAAGCAGGGATAACACAATAAAATATGTGGTGAATGATGACGACAAGCTATCTGGCATTTCCTCAGTTTGATCCAGTGATTTTCTCAATTGGCCCGCTGGCGCTGCACTGGTATGGGCTGATGTATCTGGTGGGTTTTGTATTTGCCATGTGGTTGGCGGTGCGTCGGGCAAATAAACCGGGTAGCGGTTGGACCAAGGATGAAGTCGAAAATCTGCTGTATATGGGGTTCCTTGGGGTCTTCGTCGGCGGGCGTCTGGGCTATGTTCTGTTTTATGCCTTCCCGTCATTTCTTGAAAATCCGCTCTATCTTTTCAAAGTCTGGGATGGCGGCATGTCGTTCCACGGCGGCTTAATGGGCGTTATCTGCGTCATGCTGTGGTTTGCTCACCGGACCAAACGCCATTTCTTCCAGGTCGCTGATTTTATTGCGCCCCTGATTCCTTTCGGACTCGGTGCAGGCCGATTGGGCAACTTTATCAACGGCGAACTGTGGGGGCGTGTCACGACGGATACCCCGTGGGCCATGCTGTTTCCGGGTTCGCGCAGCGAAGATATGATGCTGGCCGTTAGCAACCCGCAATGGCAGACGATTTTCAATCAGTACGGTATGCTACCGCGTCATCCTTCCCAACTGTATCAAATGATGCTGGAAGGTGTGGCTCTGTTTATCATTCTGAACCTCTTTATTCGTAAATCTCGGCCAATGGGCAGTGTGTCGGGGCTTTTCCTTATCTGCTACGGCATGTTCAGGATTATTACCGAATTCTTCCGCCAGCCGGATGCGCAGTTGGGTCTATTCGGTGACCTGTTCAGCATGGGACAAATCCTGTCGCTGCCAATGGTGATCGCTGGTGTTCTGATGATGGTTTGGGCTTATCGCCGTCAGCCTGCACAGCAATAATCCGCCGTCCTTCTTTAATATTTGTGGTGAGGTAGTATGAAACAGTATCTGGATCTGATGAACAAAGTGCTTGAAGAGGGTACGCCGAAGGCCGACCGTACTGGTACGGGAACGCGTTCTATTTTCGGCCATCAGATGCGTTTCAACTTGCAGGACGGATTTCCGCTGGTTACCACCAAAAAATGCCACCTGCGTTCGATTATCCATGAATTGCTCTGGTTCCTGAATGGGGATACCAATGTTGCTTATCTGAATGAAAATAAAGTCAGTATTTGGGACGAATGGGCAGATGAGAACGGCGATTTGGGACCGGTTTACGGCAAGCAGTGGCGTTCGTGGGGAGCGGCTGACGGTCGTCAGATCGACCAACTGAAGAATGTTCTGACCCAGTTGAGACAAGATCCAGATTCTCGCCGTATCATCGTTTCTGCCTGGAACGTGGGTGAACTGGACAAAATGGCGTTGGCACCATGCCACGCGTTTTTCCAGTTCTACGTGGCAGATGGCAAACTCTCTTGCCAACTTTATCAGCGTTCATGCGATATCTTCCTCGGCTTGCCGTTCAACATCGCCAGCTATGCGTTGCTGGTACATATGGTGGCGCAGCAGTGCGATCTGGAGGTCGGCGATTTCGTCTGGACTGGCGGCGACACGCATCTGTACAACAACCATATGGAACAGACGCATTTACAGTTGAGCCGTGAACCGCGCGCGCTACCTAAACTGGTGATTAAGCGCCGCCCGGATACGCTGTTCGACTATCGCTTCGAAGACTTTGAAATCGAGGGATACGATCCGCATCCCGCCATCAAAGCACCGGTTGCGATCTAAATTCTTTCACTGTTTCTCAGGGCCGCATATGCGGCCTTTTTTGTGATTTCCTCTTTATTTCCTACCTCCCCGCACGCTTTTTCTATTGTTACATCATTGCAGTAAAATATTGCGAATCGCCACGAATAACGCTATTAACCCGCTGTTTTTATTGAGAGGACTCACTATCCTGACGCCATGAAAATAGGGAATCGGCAACAGCGGGGGTTTACCTTGCTCGAATTATTGGTGGTGCTGACGATTGTCGCGCTGATGGCGGGCGGTGGCCTGCATGGCTGGGTTCAGTATCAGCAGGCAATTCGTCTGGAACAGAGTGCACAGCAACTGTTGGACTTCTTGAGTCGGGTTCAGGCGAATGCCTATTGGCATAACGAAACCCAGACGGTGAAGCTTCAACAGCAGGGAGCGCTGTGGTGCATAGTGATTGGTCAGAGTGAAAAACAGGTCGAGGATGTGTGCCGTGAGAACCACCCTAGGCAGTTTGTTCGCCGTTCTCAGGATGTGGTGCTGGCAACGTTTACAAGTAATGTTTTTACGTTCTTTGGCTTGCGTAACGCCGCACAGGCTGGGCACATCTCGCTGTCTAATGCTGCGGGGAAACTGCGTCTTGTTATCTCAGTGAGGGGGCGTATGCGTCTGTGCAGTGAGTCGCAAGTTGTCTTGGCGATTCCCTTATGTTGAAACAGATCGTGTTGAAGCCAAACGTATTGAGGAAAACAGCGTTGAGGCAAGCAGGGGCAGGGGGTGAACAACGCGGTTTCACGTTGCCCGAAATCTTACTCGCACTGAGCTTAGGCAGCCTGATTATGCTATCGGCGGCACAGTTGTACCCGCTGTTACGCAGCCAAAGTCAGGACAGTGCACAGCGTTTCCGACTGGAACAGCTATTCAGTCAGGTGGCGATGGGGATTGAGAAAGATATCCGGCGGGCGGGGTTTTGTGCAGGCACGTGTCAGGGAAAGGCGATCAGCATAGGGAATTACCCGGGGGAAGTGGAAAACAGTTGCCTGAATGTCTCTTACGATCTGAACCGGAATGGGACTTGGGATGGAGGGGAACAACAAGATGCGGAATCTTTTGGCTATCGCCTGCGTGGTCGGTCACTGGAGATTCAGAGTGGCGCACATAACTGTCAGGGCGACAGGTGGGAGAAGCTGTTTGATCCGCAGGAGGTGGTGCTGACGGTGTTCCGGCTACAGCGCCTGTCTGCGCAAAATGATGTGGCGTTGTATGAACTGCAACTAGCCGGTTATTGGGCCAAGCGTCCTGCTGTTCGGCAATATATTACCCGCCTGATATTGAGGCGTAACCAGTGAAGAAAGGATCGCAAAAGGGAAGCGGTACACTGGCGATGGTACTGCTGATTGCCATTATCGGCCTGCTGTTGATGTCCGGTTTGCAGCGCCAGCTTGATACTGCCATTCAGGTGGGGAACGATGAGCGGCATTATCTGCGTGCCTTCAATCAGGCATTGTCTTCACTAAATTGGGCAAGAGGGCAGCAGTGGAACACGATAACTGAAAGCTGGCAGTGTCAGCAATTGCCGGCAGAGCAGCTCGTGGTGTGCTTGCGTATGGCCTCTGATGGGACACAAGGGTTATTGCGTGGTGAAGGGACACTCCCCACTCCGACACGACCGCTGAAGCTGTATCAACGGGTGTCATTGTCTGCGCTGTCGTCGGGTCAGATCGCGATTCGGCCATTAGGTAACGGCTGGCTGGATTTTTGCCCTGATAAGGACGTGGCACGCTGTGATGCAACGGAATAGCGCAGTGAACAACAGATTCGTGAGTCATCAATCCGGTTTTAGCCTACCGGAAACGCTGGTGGCGGCGCTGCTGTTTGCCGTCTCGCTGATGGGATTGTTGCAATATCACCAGATCTTACAGCAGTCATTTCAGCACCAGTGGCAGCAGCGTCAGGCCTGGCGGTTTGCGATGCAGCAGTTGGAGGCTTATGAAGCAGGCGTGCCGTATCATCCGTCCGCTCCTGATAATACTGCGTCTTTCTTGAGTAAAAACTGGCAGTTTAGTCTGTCAGAGCAGTTACAGCGCAACGAATGCCGTCAGGTAACTGTTAGGGTCATGACGCCACGTCGCTATCAGGCTACACTGAACCGTTGGTTTTGCCCGTTATCGCCTGTCTAGTCGGCGAGTGTGGGTAAACTATGAATTATAAATCGTAAGCCGCGGCGAGCAGGAGCCAGAATGTTTAGAATCTATCACTCCAATCAGTTGGATATCTTGAAAGAACTGATGGTTGAGCTGATAAAACGTCAGCCGCTTGCGGACCCCTTCCAGCAGGAAGTGATTTTGGTGCAAAGCCCAGGGATGGCGCAGTGGCTGCAAATTGAACTGGCTGGGGATTTTGGTATTGCTGCCAACATCCAATTCCCGTTGCCCGGCGTTTTTTTGTGGAATATGTGTCGCCATGTGCTGTCAGATATTCCAAAAGAAAGCGCCTTCAGCAAGGATGCGATGACGTGGAAGCTCATGCATTTGCTGCCTGATTTGCTGGAACAGCCTGATTTTTCGGCGCTTAACCACTATTTACAGGATGATGATAACCAGCACAAGCTGCATCAGTTGGCCGGGCGCGTGGCGGACCTTTTCGATCAATACCTGATTTATCGCCCTGAGTGGATTAAAGCATGGCAAGAGGGAAAACAGGTTGACGATCTCGGTGGTAATCAACTGTGGCAGTCGGCGCTGTGGCGTGCGTTGGTCGATTACACCCGCGAATTGGCGCAGCCTGAATGGCACCATGCGATTCTGTACCAACGCTTCATCAACACGTTAGGTCAGGCAAAAGAGTGTCCGAAAGGCCTGCCACCACGCGTTTTTATCTGCGGTATTTCAGCGCTACCCCCTATCTATTTACAGGCGTTGAACGCGCTGGCACAGCACATTGATGTGCACCTATTGTTTACTAATCCCTGCCGCCATTATTGGAGCGATATTCAGGATTACAAATTTCTGGCGAAGCTAAAAGCCCGCAATCGGCGCTTACATCGCTTTGACGGCGAGCAGACTGATGACGTTCGTCCGTTATTTCGCGATCTCTCACTGGCAGAAACGCTGTTCAATGACGATGGTAAACAGTCGATTAATAATCCGTTGTTGGCATCGTGGGGCAAACTGGGACGCGATAACCTTTATCTGCTGGCTGAGCTGGATAACGTGCAGGAAATCGATGCTTTTGTTGAGTCGGATGGCGAAAACCTACTGCAAACCTTGCAGCGCGATATTCTTGAGCTGGAAGATTGTGCTGTGGTTGCTGTTAGCCACGAGACGCAGAACACCAGCACGCAAAAACGCCTGCTGGCACTCGACGATCGCTCGGTTGATTTTCATGCTTGCCATAGCCCGCAGCGTGAGGTTGAAGTGCTTCACGATCGACTGTTGGCTATGATGGCGGACGATCCTGAACTGATGCCGCGTGATGTCATTGTGATGATGGCGGATATCGATAGCTATACGCCGTTTATTCAGGCGGTATTTGGCAACGCGCCGGATAACCGCTACCTGCCTTTTGCCATCTCTGACCAGCGTGCGCGACATGCACATCCCGCATTGCAAGCGGTGATTAGCCTGCTGGATTTACCTACCAGCCGTTTTACGGCGGAACAGGTTCTAGCATTGCTTGAAGTACCTGCACTGGCTGCCCGTTTCGGTATTCAGGAAGAAGGGCTACGGCGCTTGCGCCTGTGGGTGGTGGAGTCGGGTGTACGTTGGGGATTGGATGATGACAACGTGCGCGATCTTATGCTGCCACCAACGGGTCAGCATACGTGGCGTTTCGGCTTGACGAGAATGCTGCTGGGCTATGCGATGGACAGCCAGGTTGGCGATTGGCAGGGGGTACTGCCTTACGATGAATCCAGCGGTTTGATTGCAGAGTTGGCCGGTCAACTGGCTGAACTGCTGATGCAGATCCATCAATGGCGTCAGCGTCTGTCTCAACCGCGTGTGCTTGCCGATTGGCTACCGCTCTGTCGAGAGCTGATCGACACCTTCTTTGATGCTGACAGCGAGACCGAAGCCGCGCTGGCATTGGTTGAAAAGCAGTGGCAATACGTAATTGGCATGGGCACGATGGCGCGTTATCCGCATCTGGTGTCGATCTCTCGACTGCGTGATGAGCTGTCGCGGCGCCTCGATCAAGAACGACTTAGCCAGCGCTTTTTGGCCGGCTCTATCAATTTCTGTACGCTGATGCCTATGCGCTCCATCCCGTTTAAGGTCGTGTGTTTACTGGGCATGAATGATGGTGTTTACCCACGAACACTACCGCCGCTTGGGTTCGATCTGATGGGGAGAAAAATCAAACGCGGTGACCGTAGCCGACGTGACGATGATCGCTACCTATTTCTTGAGGCGCTCTTGTCGGCGCAGCACAAGCTTTATATCAGCTATATCGGGCGCTCGATCCAGGATAATACGCGCCGCTATCCTTCAGTATTGGTCAGCGAACTGACGGAGTATATCGCACAGAGTTACGTCTTGCCGGGTGATGAAGTGCTGGATATCGATAGCAGCGCGGGGCGTGTTATGAAGCACCTCTGCCGTGAGCATAGCCGGATGCCTTTTGATGCGAATAATTTCTTGCCGGTGCCACTGCCGTTGAGCTTTGCGGCAGAATGGTTAGCGGCGGCAAACCGAAAAGGGGAAGCCCAGCCTGATTTTGATCGTGAAGTGCTCTCCGAAAAAACGAGCGATCGCAGTGTCAGTTTGGACGATTTGAAGCGTTTCTATCGTCACCCTGTTCGAGCCTTCTTTCAACTGCGGCTTGGCGTGAGTTTTATGCTGCACAGTGACGAACTGTTGGATGAAGAACCCTTTGTGGTTGATAGCCTTAACCGCTATCAATTGAATAGTGAACTGCTTAACACCTTGATTAATGAAGGTGATACGGAAAAACTGTATCGTCGTGCCAGAGCCGCGGGCGAGCTGCCCTATGGGGCATTCGGTGAAATTTACTGGCAGGAACAACATCAGGATATGGCGCAACTGGCTTCGCGTGTGCGCGATGAGTTAACGCCAACGCTGTCGGTGAGTCGGGAAGTGGACATTATCCTTGACGGTGTGCGCGTCAGCGGTTGGTTGAATCAGGTACAGCCGGATGGTTTGCTGCGCTGGCGTCCAGGTACGCTTTCCATGAAAGATGGTATTACGCTGTGGTTGGAACATCTGGCGTACTGTGCCGCGGGTGGGCAGGGCGAAAGTCGGCTGTATGGACGCGAAGATACTGCGTGGCGCTTTGCTGCCTTGTCGGAAGCGCAGGCCAGAGAACACCTGAGCGTCATGCTGGATGGATATCGTCAGGGAATGAGTAAGCCGCTATTACTGCTCAATAAAGCAGGGAGTGCGTGGTTAGCTGAATGTTATGATCGTGAAAGCGATAGCCTGCGATCGGATGAGGAAGCACAGAACAAAGCGCGTGCCCGCTTGCTGCAAGCCTGGCAGGGTAATATGGGAATGCGGGGCGAAGGCGAAGATTATTACCTGCAACGTATTGTTCGTGAATTGGATGAAAAACGAATGAATGAAGTGGTTGAAGCGGCACAAATCTGGCTACTGCCACCGTTCCGCTCTAATCTGGCTTGATAAGCTGGTTTTGAAGAGATTTCGAGGTGCGAGAAGATAACGCACTGCAACGTGAAAAGTGATGGATATGAGGTTGGAGAATTGCATGCGTAAACAGTGGGTCTGGATTACCGGGTGGTTTCTTTTATTCACATTCTGGCTTCCGGCGAGTTGGGCTGAAATGGGTTGGCAGCCGCTGGCTCAGACCATTCGAAAAAGCGAAAAAGATCCGCGGCAATATCAGGCGATCAAACTGGATAACGGAATGACCGTTCTGCTGGTTTCCGATCCGCAAGCACCCAAATCTTTGGCATCACTGGCGCTGCCTATTGGCTCATTGGACGATCCCAATAACCAACTGGGTTTAGCGCACTACCTTGAACACATGGTACTGATGGGATCGAAACGTTATCCAGAGCCTGAGGCGCTGTCCGAGTTTTTGAAAAAGCACGGCGGCAGCCACAATGCCAGTACGGCGTCTTATCGCACGGCATTTTATCTGGAAGTGGAAAACGATGCGCTGCGGCCTGCTGTAGATAGGATGGCCGATGCGATTGCGGAACCGCTGCTCGATCCGGTGAATGCCGATCGCGAGCGTAATGCTGTCAATGCGGAATTAACGATGGCGCGTTCGCGTGATGGTCACCGCATGGCGCAGGTAGGGGCGGAAACGTTGAATCCGGCGCACCCGAGTGCACGTTTCTCGGGGGGCAATCTTGAAACCCTGAGCGATAAACCCGACAGTAAACTGCATGATGAGTTGGTGAAGTTCTACCAGCAATACTACTCAGCTAACCTGATGAAGGGGGTGATTTACAGCAATCAGCCTCTGCCTGAATTGGCGAAACTGGCGGCCGACACATTCGGGCGCATTGCCAATCACAATGCTAGCGTTCCTGTGGTTACCGTTCCTGTGACGACAGAAAAGCAGCGTGGCGTGATGATTCATTACGTTCCGGCCCAGCCGAGAAAACAACTGCGTATTGAGTTTCGCGTCAGTGATATTAGTCAGGAATTCCGTAGCAAGACAGATACTTATATCAGCTATCTGCTTGGTAACCGCAGCCAGAATACGCTTTCCGACTGGCTGCAAAAGGAAGGGCTGGTTGAGTCTATCGGTGCAGGTTCCTCCCCAATTATCGACCGTAACGGCGGTATGTTTGCGATTTCGGCCTCGCTGACTGATAAAGGTCTGGCGCAGCGTGACGAGGTGATTGCGGCTATATTCCGTTACCTGCAACAAATCCGTACTGAGGGGATTCAACAGCGTTATTTTGATGAGATCGCGCATGTTCTGGATCTGGATTTCCGCTATCCGTCCATCAGCCGGGATATGGATTACATCGAATGGTTGGTTGATACCATGCTGCGCGTGCCAGTTGAGCATACGTTGGATGCACAGTATGTGGCGGATCGCTACGATCCGAAGGCTATCGCTGCACGACTGGACGAGATGACGCCGCAGAATGCGCGCGTTTGGGTCATCAGCCCGAATGAGCCGCATAATAAAGTGGCCTATTTTGTCGATGCGCCTTACGAGATGGATAAAATCCCGTCTACGACTTTTGCCAAATGGAAAACGCTGGGGCAGAAAATGTCCCTGTCTTTGCCAACGATCAACCCTTATATTCCGGATGATTTTTCCCTGATCAACGCGAATAAGGCGATGACTAAACCGACGCTCCTGCTGAATCAGCCGGGGTTGCGCGTGTTGTACATGCCAAGTCACTATTTCGCTGATGAGCCGAAAGCAGAAATCACGCTGTTTTTGCGTAATCAGGAAGCACGTAGTACCGCACGTAATCAGGTGTTGTTTGCGTTAAATGATTATCTGGCGGGTCTGGCGCTGGATGAGCTGAGTTATCAGGCATCGATTGGTGGCATCAGTTTCTCCACCCGCAGCAATGATGGTCTAGTGATTAGTGCAGATGGCTATACCCAGCATTTGCCACGGTTGCTACTGACGTTGGCGGATGGCTATGCCTCCTTTACCTCAACGGAAGCGCAGTTAGAGCAGGCTAAATCCTGGTACTTACAGCAATTGGATGCCGTAGAGAAATCAAAAGCCTTTGAACAGGCGCTACAGCCGATTCAGGCAGTATCACAACTGCCTTACTTCGAGCGCGGTGAACGCCGTAAGTTACTGAAGGACATCCGCTTACAGGACGTGGTTAACTACCGCAACGATCTGCTGCAAAAAGCCACGCCGGAAATGCTGGTTGTCGGCAATCTGGCACCAGAGCGGGTAACCGAACTGGCGAGTACGCTGAAAGCGCATCTGAAGGCGGGTGGAGAGAATCTGTCGCGCAGTGATGATGTTAAGGTCAGTAAGCCGCAGCTTGCCAATCTACAGCGCCCAGGCAGCAGCACGGATTCTGCGCTAGCGGCAGTGTATGTACCGACGGGGTATTCGGAAACAGAAAGCATGGCCTATGGCTCCGTACTGGGGCAGATCGTCCAGCCTTGGTTCTATAGCCAACTCAGAACGGAGGAGCAATTGGGCTATGCGGTGTTTGCCTTCCCGACGACCATTGGCCGACAGATGGGCATCGGCTTCCTGCTGCAAAGCAATAGCAAACAACCTGCTTATTTGTATCAGCGTTATGAAGACTTCTTCCTGAAAGCGCAAAAACGACTGCGTGAAATGAGTGAAGAAGAGTTTGCACAGTATAAGCAAGGTGTGATGAATGAACTGAGCCAGCGTCCGCAAACATTGGACGAAGAGGCCAGCCGACTGCGCCGCGATCTGGATCGGGAGAACTTTGCTTTTGATTCGCGTGAGAAACTGCTCGAACAAATCAAGCCGCTGACGGTGAAGCAACTGGCGGATTTCTTCCAGCAGGCGCTGAAACCTGAAGGTCTGGCGGTGCTGTCGCAGGTTTCCGGTAGCCATCATGGTAAAGCCGATTATGCTGCTCCGAAAGGGTGGCATACCTACGCGGATGCATCGTCATTGCAGAAAACGTTACCACGTGAGAAAGCCCCTGCGATGATCCCTGCACCAGCCGCGTCGGAAGCTGTCGGTAAGGTTTCTGCAGAATGAAGAACACCGCGCCGCAATCATTAGACGTCATGACGTTGCCGCTTCTGGGGGAGCGGTTGATTGAGGCATCGGCCGGAACGGGTAAAACCTATACGCTGGCGGCGCTTTACCTGCGCCTGTTGCTGGGGCTAGGTAAGCAAGCCGCGTATCCACGCCCGTTACTGGTCGAGGAGATTCTGGTTGTGACCTTTACTGAGGCCGCGACTGAAGAGCTGCGTG
This sequence comes from Pectobacterium parmentieri, assembly GCF_001742145.1. Classification (NCBI taxonomy): domain Bacteria; kingdom Pseudomonadati; phylum Pseudomonadota; class Gammaproteobacteria; order Enterobacterales; family Pectobacteriaceae; genus Pectobacterium; species Pectobacterium parmentieri. Next base: position 391,742 of record NZ_CP015749.1, read on the forward strand.
AGCGTATTCGTGCAAGAATCCACGCGTTGCGCATCGCCTGCCTGCGTAAAAGCGCTCAGGGTGAAAATGCGGGGAAGCATAAGGATACGTCGCTAGCACAACTGTTGGAGGAGATTGCGGATCATCGAGAGGCTGCCGATGTATTGTTGGCAGCCGAACGACAAATGGACGAGGCGGCGATTTACACGATCCACGGTTTCTGCCAACGCATGCTCAGTACCAATGCATTTGAATCCGGTGTGCTGTTTGAACAGATGCTGATAGAAGATGAGCAACCGTTGCGCCGTCAGGCCTGCGCCGATTTCTGGCGTCGCTATTGCTATCCGCTGCCGGTAGAGGTTGCGCGTATTGTCGGTCTGGAGTGGAAAGGGCCGGAGAATTTGCTAGCCGATCTGGCTCCGTATCTGCACGGCGAAGCACCTGCATTTCGCTTGCCGCCAGAAGAGAGCGAAACGTTGCTGAGTCGACATGAGAAAATCGTGGCGACGATCGACGCTTACAAACAACGTTGGTTGGCATCAGCATCGGAGCTGGAAGCGCTAATCGTGGCGTCGGGTGTGGATAAACGCAGCTATAGCAGTAAGCATCTCCCCAATTGGCTGCAGAAAGTCACGCTGTGGGCGGAGCAGCTCACGCTGGATTATCAACTGCCGAAAGATTTGGTGAGATTTTCCCAGCAAACGTTAATCGAGAAAACGAAGAAAGGCGCTCCACCGGTTCATCCTGTGTTTGAGGCGACGGAGCAACTGCTTGTAGCACCGCTGTCACTGCGTGATTTGGTCATTGTACGTGCACTGTCGGCAATTCGGGATTCTGTGCGTGAAGAAAAACGGCAGCGTGCGGAACTGGGGTTTGACGATTTGCTGAGCCGTTTGGATGATGCATTACAACAGCCGGCAGGAGAAAGGCTCGCTGACGCCATTCGTGAACGTTATCCGGTGGCGATGATCGATGAGTTTCAGGATACTGATCCTCAACAATACCGTATTTTTCGCACGCTTTATGTCGGGCAACCGCAGTGCGGGCTATTGCTGATCGGTGACCCTAAGCAGGCTATTTATGCATTTCGCGGCGCAGATATTTTTACCTACATGCACGCGCGTGGAGAAGTCGCTGCTCATTATACGCTGGGTACGAACTGGCGTTCGTCTCATCAGATGGTAGGTGGCGTAAATCGCCTGTTTGAACGTCTCGAACACCCTTTTATTTTTCACAATATCCCTTTTCTGCCGGTTAACCCTGCTGAATCTAAGCGCAGTTTGGTGTTTGACGTCGCCGGACAGCCTCAGCCCGCGCTGCAATTCTGGCTAACGGGGGCGGAACCGATTGGCGTGGGAGATTATCAACAACAGATGGCGCGTCAGTGTGCGGCGCAAATTCGTGACTGGCTGGCGGCCAGCCAGCGTAATGAAGCCTGGTTGATAACCGATGATTCTCAGCGTTTGGTCAAAGCCTCTGACATGAGCGTGCTGGTGCGCAGTCGGCGTGAAGCGTCTCTGATTCGCGATGCGCTGAGCCGTTTATCCATCCCCTCGGTCTACCTGTCTAATCGCGATAGCGTGTTCAGTACGCCGGAAGCCAGCGATATCTTGTGGGTGTTACAGGCGGTGTTGGCACCGGAGCAGGAGCGCACGTTACGTAGCGCAATGGCGACGGCGTTAATGGGGCTGGATGCTGCACAGGTCGATGCACTGGGGCAAAGTGAATCAGCGTGGGATGCGCTGGTAGATGAGTTTGCTGGCTACCGTGCGCTGTGGCGTCAGCGGGGTGTTTTACCAATGCTGCGAGCGTTGATGAGCCAACATCAGTTGTCTGAGAATTTGCTGGCAAGTACAGAGGGTGAACGCCGTATTACCGATATTCTGCATATTGGCGAATTATTGCAGGATGCCTCGGCAACGCTTGATAGCGAGCATGCGCTGGTGCGCTGGCTATCGCAACAGATTGTCCAACCTAATCCGCAGGCAGAGAGTCAGCAGTTACGTCTGGAAAGCGATCGCCATTTGGTGCAGATCGTGACGATCCATAAATCGAAAGGGCTGGAATATCCGCTGGTGTGGCTGCCTTTCATCAGTAATTTCCGCGTGCAGGACCAGGGGATTTATCACGATCGTGATAGCTATCAGGCCGTGTTGGATCTGCAAAATAATGAAGAAAGTCAGGCGCTAGCGGAAGAAGAACGGCTGGCGGAAGATTTACGTCTGTTGTATGTCGCATTAACCCGTTCTATCTACCACTGTAGCGTTGGCGTCGCGCCCGTTCAGCGGTCGCGTAAGAAAGATGGTAGCAGCGATATGCATCACAGCGCGTTGGGCTATTTGCTCCAGCGGGGTCAAGAGGCGGATGTCGCCACCTTGGTCAGCGAGCTTGAGGGAATGGTGGGCGACGGTGTTGCATTGACGCGGCTACAGACGACGGAAGCACCGCGTTGGCAACCGGATATCCCGGAATTGACTGCGTTGCGGGCTCGACATATTGAACGCCCGCTGCGTGATAATTGGCGAGTAACCAGTTATTCAGGGCTTCAGCAACACGGCAGCACAAACACGCAGGATCTGGTGCCACGTCTGGATATTGAAGCGATAGGTGAACGTCAGGAAGTGGGGGAAACCCAATTGACGCCGCATACGTTCCCGCGTGGTGCGAGTCCAGGGACGTTTTTGCATAGCCTGTTTGAAACGTTGGACTTTACCCAACCGGTTGATGATGACTGGCTGGCCGAGCAGTTGCAGCTACAGGGATTTGAAGCACACTGGCATCCGGTGTTGAAGGTGTGGATGGACACGCTTTTGACTACGCCGCTTGACGAGCAAGGAATTACGCTATCGGCACTGGAGAATCAGGATAAGCAGGCTGAATTACAGTTCTATATACCGATTGAAGCTCCGATGCAGGCGGCGCAACTCGATCGATTGGCAAAGTGCTACGACCCGTTATCTGCACAGTGTCCCGTGCTGTCGTTTCAACAGGTTAAAGGCATGCTGAAAGGGTTTATCGATCTGGTCTTTCGTTGGGAAGGGCGCTATTACCTGCTCGACTATAAATCCAACTGGCTCGGCCCCGATGCCAGCGCTTATACCCAAACTGCCATGGCGCAGTCGATGGCTGAGCACCGTTATGATTTGCAATACCAACTCTACACGCTGGCCTTGCACCGTTATCTACGTCACCGGATTGCAGATTATGACTATGAGCGCCATTTTGGTGGGGTGTTTTATCTGTTTTTACGCGGCGTTGAGGAATCTCATCCCGGTAATGGCATTTTTGCTTTTCGCCCCTCTGCTGAATTTGTTTTCGGGCTTGATGCGTTGTTCAAAGGTGATGCGTTTAAGGAAAAGGTACCTGATGATGCTGACACAGGAATTTCATCATGATTGTCTTGCTTGAAATGGCGCAGGCGCGGCGGTTGCTGCGCCCGCTGGATATACAGTTTGCCAGAATGCTGGCAGATGAGACGCAGCCCGATCTGCTGCTGGCGGCGGCCTGCCTGAGTGCACATTCGGGAGCGGGACACGTGTGTTTACCTCTGGGAAATTTGCAAGCACAGACGCTGTTTGATGGCCGCGATCCTGAACTGGCACAGCAGTTGCTCGCGGGAGTTGGGCTAAACACGGCTGCCGCCTGGCAACAGCGTTTGCTGACGTCCGATGCCGTTAGCGACGGTAGCAAACCGACGCCGCTGGTGCTGCAAGGTGAAAAGCTTTATTTACAGCGTAGCTGGCAGAGTGAGGGCCGCGTGGCGCAGTTCATTGCCAGTGAACGCGATACGGTATCGGCTGATGAACCGGCGATCCGGGCAGTGCTGGATCGGCTGTTTCCTGACGCGGGCGAAGAGATTGACTGGCAAAAAGTGGCCGCCGCCGTTGCCTTGACGCGCCGTATTGCGATTATTTCTGGTGGTCCGGGAACGGGGAAAACCACGACGGTTGCCAAGCTGTTGGCGGCGCTGATTGAGTTGAATACGGGAGAGGCGTTACGTATTCAATTGGCTGCGCCTACTGGAAAGGCGGCCGCACGGCTAACGGAATCATTGGGGCTGGCATTGCACCGTCTGGCGGTGGATCAGACGCAGCGAGAGGCGTTTCCACAGGAAGCGACAACACTGCATCGGCTTTTAGGCGCGGTGACGGATAGCCAGCGGCTGCGTCACCATCAGGAAAATCCACTGCATCTGGATGTGCTGATTGTGGATGAGGCGTCGATGGTCGATCTGCCGATGATGGCGAATGTGATCGCCGCGCTTCCGGCACAGGCCCGAATTATCTTTCTGGGTGACCGCGATCAGCTAGCGTCCGTCGAGGCGGGGGCGGTGTTAGGTGACATCTGCCGTTTTGCCGAGGCTGGCTATAGCCGTGGACGAACGCAGCAATTGCAGCGCCTGACGGGCTGTATGCTGGATGGAAGCGGTCCTGAAGGGCAGACGACGGTGGGTGACAGTATCTGCCTGTTACGCCGCAGCTACCGCTTCGATCCGCATTCCGGTATTGGGCAACTGGCGCTGGCGGTGAACGGTGGCGATGAGGCTCGCGTGCGTGCGGTGCTGAACGGCGAGTTTGCCGATATCACCTGTAGTCCGTTAGCCGAAGCTGAAGAGTATCAGGTGATGTTGGCGCAGTGTGTCGAGGGGTATCGTGATTATCTACAGCTTATCACTGTGGGAGCGCCGCCGGATGCAGTGTTACTTGCCTTCCAGCGTTATCGTCAACTGTGTGCGTTGCGTGAAGGGCCGTTTGGCGTAGCCGGTCTCAATCAGCGTATCGAGCAGGCTTTGCATCAGTCTGGGCTGATTCAGCGCAGCCGCAATCCGCTTAACCGCTGGTATCCCGGCCGACCGGTGATGATTGAGCGTAATGATGCCGCGTTGGGTCTGTTTAATGGTGATATCGGTATTGCAATGATGGGAGAAAACAGGGAGCTGCGCGTATTTTTCCCCTTGCCGAATGGCGAAACCAAAGATGTTACGCCAAGCCGTCTGCCGCCGCATGAAACGGCTTATGCGATGACGGTGCATAAATCGCAGGGATCGGAGTTCGATCATACTGCGCTAGTACTGCCGAACCATTACTTACCCGTGCTGACCCGAGAGTTGGTGTATACCGCCATCACGCGTGCGCGCCAGCGTTTGTCGCTCTATACCGATGTTCGCATACTCTGTCGGGCGGTGAAAACGCCAACACAGCGCTATAGCGGCTTGGAAGAGAGGATTAGCGCACTAATGGGACATTGAATAGGGTTCTGCTTTTGAACGAGCGCTAAAGTCAGGCGGACTCGCGCTCAATCAGCGAAAAACCAATATCCATGACGGGGGATGGCACGTCTTTCCCCTCAATCTTTTCTGCCAGTATTGCTGCGGCATCGGTACCGATTCTCCAGCGATCGATTCTGACTGTGGTAATGGTTGGCGTGTTGTGTGCCGCGAAATCAAGATCGCCAAATCCCATGACTGCCAGTTGCTTCGGCACCGCTAATCCTCTGGCGGCGGCCTCGATAATCACACCTTGCGCTAGCGTATCGGAACTGCAAATGATGACATCAAAAGCCTCGCCATCGGCGAGAAGTTCGCTCAGCCCCTGCCGACCTAATGCCAGCGTTGCGGGCCACGGGGCGATGGCTTCATGCACATAGCTTCCCGGTTGTTTTTGTATGATGTCGTAAATGCCTTTCTTACGCAGTCCGGCGCGTGCATCTTCCGTCCAGACAAGGCCGAAGCGCAAATGTCCCTTACCGATCAAATACTGCCCGATGGTATTCCCGATACTTTCATGGGAAAAACCGACCAGCATATCGAGCGGTGTTGGAGTCAGATCCCAGATTTCGACGACGGGGATTGCGGCGTTGAGCAGAAGGCGTTTGAGTTCGGGCGTATGGTGAATACCGGTGAGAACAATACCATCAGGGCGGCGAGAAAGCAGAGTGGTGACAATCTCCGCCTCGGATTCATTGGTATAGCCAGAGACGCACAGCAGCATGTGGTAACCGCGCGCGGCCAGCTCATCGCTAATTGCCTGAACAGTATCAACAAACATGTTGTTGTTGATTTGCGGCACCACGACGGCAATGAGTTTGCTGCGCCGGGAAGCCAGCCCACCCGCTAACATATTGGGGATGTAGCCTGTGGCTTGGACAGCTTCCATCACCTTGTTCACGGTTTCCGCACGAACAATTTTCGGGTTGTTCAGTGCACGGCTGACGGTCATGGGCGAAATACCCGCGGCGCGTGCCACATCTTCAAGCGTGGGCGCGCGAGGCGGGGTGCTGCTGGCGTTCTTATCGTGTTTCAATCACCGGTTCTCTTTTGAGGTTGCGCGCACATTCACGTGTTGCGAGATTATCGTTGATGGTACATCGGTTTTCCAGTCACCTGTATTTTTAGCAACCAGCCTGAATTTTCTCGTTTTTTCGGGCTGACACCTAAATTTTCCGCTTCGTATTTTGGTTTTATCCTCTTATTTTTTGTGGTGATTGCGCAATCATTATTTGGTTGCTTAGGATGTGTTTTTGGTATTTTAATGATTATTTTGTGATCTAAGTTGCATGTTTTTTCTTCATTTGTCGCTATCTTCCTTTCTGTTTGTAAATGTTAGCGCAATCATTTTAAGGGGTGAGACATGACCATCAGTGCAAATTCAGCGGCGGTTAGTTATGCAAAAGCCACGAATGTCAGAACGGCTGCCGAATCGGGCGATCGGATCGAATGGGTAAAACTCTCTCTGGCGTTTTTGCCGTTGGCAACGCCAGTCAGCGATGCAAAAGTGCTGACCGGAAGGCAAAAACCGCTGACCGAAGTCGCTATTATTTTTGCGGAAATTCGCAGTCGTGATGGGTTTGAAGGAGTGGGGTTCAGCTACTCCAAGCGGGCGGGTGGGCAAGGTATCTATGCTCACGCGAAAGAAATTGCGGATAACCTGTTAGGCGAAGATCCGAATGATATCGATAAGATCTATACCAAATTGCTGTGGGCCGGCGCATCGGTTGGCCGCAGCGGAATGGCAGTGCAGGCCATTTCTCCGCTCGACATCGCACTGTGGGACATGAAAGCCAAGCGTGCAAGTTTGCCTCTGTCGAAGTTGTTGGGTTCACATCGTGATTCCGTTCAGTGCTACAACACCTCCGGTGGCTTCCTGCATACGCCGTTGGATCAGGTATTAAAAAATGTCGTGATTTCTCGCGAAAGCGGTATCGGCGGAATCAAACTAAAAGTGGGGCAGCCGAATACTGCGGAGGATATCCGTCGTCTCACGGCGGTGCGAGAAGCGTTGGGAGACGATTTCCCGCTGATGGTGGATGCCAATCAGCAGTGGGATCGCGAAACAGCGATTCGGATGGGCAGAAAGATGGAAGCCTTTAATCTGGTCTGGATTGAAGAGCCGCTGGATGCCTACGATGTGGAAGGTCATGCGGCGCTGACGGCTGCGCTGGATACGCCGATTGCCACGGGTGAGATGTTGACCAGTTTCCGCGAGCATGAACAGTTGATTCTCGGTAACGCCAGTGACTTCGTGCAGCCGGATGCACCGCGCGTAGGTGGGATTTCTCCTTTCCTGAGAATCATGGATTTGGCAGCGAAGCACGGTCGTAAGCTGGCACCGCATTTTGCGATGGAAGTGCATTTACATCTGGCCGCCGCTTATCCGATTGAGCCCTGGTTGGAGCACTTCGAGTGGCTGAATCCGCTCTTCAACGAACAACTCGAGTTACGCGATGGGCGCATGTGGGTATCCGATCGTCTGGGGCTTGGGTTTACGCTGAGTGAACAAGCAAGGAAGTGGACGACGCTGAGCTGTGAGTTTGGCAAGCAGCCATAAGCGGATTAACGCGCTGTGGCCGATGTTACGATCGGCCACGAGAAGCGTTATTGAATGAAATAATTCAGAGGTCTAGTACCAGAATCTTTGATCGCCGCTGGTAGTTGTACAACTCCTGTTTCTTCTTCGGCAGCATCTCCACCTCGGCGGGTAAAAAGCCACGTTCCTGGAACCAGTGGATGCTGTGCGTCGTCAGCACAAACAGCTTTTGCAGACCCTGCTGGCGTGCCTGAGCGGCAACGCGCTGTAATAGCATATCGCCACGCGATGAACTACGGTAATCCGGGTGAACCGCAACGCAGGCCATTTCACCGATGCTCTCTTCCGGGAACGGGTAAAGCGCGGCACAGGCGATGGTCAGGTTATCGCGTGCGACAACGGTGAATTTGTCGATCTCCATTTCCAACTGCTCACGTGAGCGCCTGACCAGAATGCCTTGTTCTTCCAGCGGGCGAATCAACTCCAGAATGCCGCCGATGTCATTAATGGTTGCACGGCGAACCTGCTCGGCGCTTTCCATCACAATCTGCGTGCCGATGCCGTCGCGTGAGAACAGTTCCTGCAACAAGGCACCGTCGTCCTGATAGCTGATCAAGTGGCTGCGACGCACACCGCTACGACAGGCTTTGACTGCGCCGCGCAGAAATCTGACCGTACCAGAGTGGTAATCGCCGGCCTGTTCCAGTACATCAATACGCTGCTGCGCATCGTCTGGGAACAACTCGGAAATGATGCGTCCTTCCTCATTGGTCACACCCTGTGAGGAGCAGAAGCCGATCATCTTCTCTGCTTTCAGCTTAATGGCGAGCTGGGTTGCGACCTCTTCCGAGGTTAAGTTGAAACTTTCACCCGTCACGGAAACCGCAACTGGGCCGAGCAGCACAATTGCGCCACTATTTAACTGGCGATGAACCGCTTCTTCATCAATGCGACGAATACGACCGCTGTGGCAGTAGTCCACGCCGTCATCAACGCCAAGCGGCTGGGCGATAATAAAATTACCGCTGACGACATTAATGTGGGCACCTTGCAGTGGTGTGTTGTTCAGGCTCATAGACAGCCGAGCGGTGATGTCCAGTTGCAGCATGCCCGCCGCCTGTTTGACCAGTTCCAGCGTGGCGCTGTCGGTGATACGGGTATTTTTATGGTAGTGGGGCTCGTAGTGGTGTGTTGTCAGGTTGGCATCGATCTGGGGGCGGGCACCATAAACCACCACCAACTTGATCCCCAAACTGTGTAACAACCCAATATCATTTACGATGCTAGAGAAGTTGGCATGTTCAATGGCCTCGCCACCTAACATGATGACAAACGTTTTGCCACGGTGGGCATTGATATAGGGAACTGAATGGCGGAAGCCCTGAACCAGCTCTGTACTACGTTCCTTCACTGTGAGCCCTCTTTGCATTTTTATTCGTAATTTCTGTATTTTTATTCTTTATGACATAAAACGCAAGAGGAAGTATTAACCAGAAAAGCACGGTTAATACTTCAAATTTATGATATCCGCCTGTTATAAGGCCTGCACATGATTTTTGCATGACAGAGCGAAGCTGATTCGTTAAAGTTTTTGACAATTTTTACCTTTATTCATTTTTTGATGGCATATCCAGCACTGTGGCACCACGACAATGCAGGGTAGCGCACAGCAATAAGATCGGAGTGGCATGTCTCATTCGAATCATCATCTGACTCGGCGGCGTCTATTACAAAGCGCAGCAGCAACCTGGCTATTAAGCGTAAGCGGTGTAGGAATGGCAGCGACCACACAGGTTATCGCCGTGCGCGTCTGGCCATCCTCCGCCTATACCCGCGTTGCGTTAGAATCTAACCACCCGCTGAAATATAAACAGTTTAGTTTGAGTAATCCTGAACGCATCGTGGTGGATATCGAAAATGTTCACCTGAACAGCGTACTGAAGGAGATTGCCAGCCAGTTTCAGCAGGATAACGATCCGCTGATTAAAGAGGCGCGCATCGGGCAGTTTGATAAAAGTACGGTACGTTTGGTACTAGAACTCAAGCAGCAGGCAACGACTAAAGTCTTTACGCTGGGACCGGTGGCCGAATTTAAGCACCGGCTGGTATTGGATTTGTATCCTGCAGCAGGGCGCTACGATAACGAAGAAGATCCACTGCTGGCGCTGTTGGAGGATTACAACAAAGGCGAACTGGAGCGCACGCTGCCGGCAGAAGCGCCGAAAGCCGGGAAAGCGGGTCGCGATCGTCCGCTGATTATTATGCTCGACCCCGGTCACGGCGGTGAAGATCCCGGCGCGATTGGCAAGAATAAAACGCGTGAGAAAGACATTGTGCTACAAATTGCCCGTCGCCTGCGCAAGTTGATCGATAATGAATCCAACATGAAAGCGTATATGACGCGTAATGAAGATGTGTTCATTCCGCTGCGTGTGCGGGTGGCAAAAGCGCGCAAGCAGCGGGCCGACCTGTTCATTTCGATCCATGCAGATGCCTTTACCAACCGCTCAGCCAGGGGATCGTCGGTTTTTGCACTCTCGAAAAAAGGGGCAACCAGCACCGCCGCTAAATTTTTAGCTGAGACCCAGAACGAATCAGATTTGATCGGTGGAGTGAGCATGAGTGGCGATCGCTATCTGGATCACACCATGTTCGATCTGGTGCAGACCGTGACGATTGGCGATAGTCTGAAGTTTGGTAACGAGATCCTGACTCGACTGGGCAAGGTGAATCGCCTGCATAAAAATAGCGTCGATCAGGCTGGATTTGCGGTACTGAAAGCCCCGGATATCCCTTCTGTTCTGGTCGAGACGGCATTTATCAGTAATCTGGAAGAAGAGCGTAAGCTGCGCACCAGCCAGTTTCAGCAGCAGATTGCCGAATCTATTTTTGCGGGTATTAAAGCCTACTTCGCCAGTCAGGCTGAGCGATAGTGGGGGATCGTTACTATTACGCAGTGACCGCGTCTTGTCGGCGCGGTTCAGAGATAATGTGTCGTAGACGAGCGTAGAAGTAGGGTATGCGTAGAAAACATGTAACGCCAAAAACAAAAAAGCACCCGTTAAGGTGCTTTGTCGCTTGGTTCTTAAGAAGACATAGTTTTAGTTGGTTGCGGGGGCCGGATTTGAACCGACGACCTTCGGGTTATGAGCCCGACGAGCTACCAGGCTGCTCCACCCCGCGTCCGTAATAACTAATCTTCACTGCTTTTGATGGACGACTCACATCAATTGGTTGCGGGGGCCGGATTTGAACCGACGACCTTCGGGTTATGAGCCCGACGAGCTACCAGGCTGCTCCACCCCGCGTCCGTAATAACTAATCTTTACTGCTTTTGATGGACGACTCACATCAATTGGTTGCGGGGGCCGGATTTGAACCGACGACCTTCGGGTTATGAGCCCGACGAGCTACCAGGCTGCTCCACCCCGCGTCCGTGGATGCGCACTATACTCTCCATGAACATTGATGCAACCTATTTCTGTAAAAAGCGCCGCATTTGGCTGTTAGGTGATTGATTTACCATCTGATGGGTTGTTTTGTGAACGTAATGGGGCGATTTACAGAAAATAGCTTCCTGCGATGCCGTGCGCCGAACCGTTTTTCCTTACCTCATTGATTTATGCGCTATCCCATTCCTTTCTGGATAGGCGTTTGTTATCGTTCGACGGTAAATTTTTGATGTAAAAAGCGAGCGCAAAAGATGAAGGGACGGTGGGGAAAATATGTGCTGACCGCAGTGGTCATCGCCATTCTGGCGGGGTGCCAATCCAGGCCAACCGATCGCGGGCAGCAATATAAGGATGGTCACCTCAACCAGCCTTTGGAATTGGTGAATGAACCCAATGCCAAAGGAAAACCCGTCAACGCGCGGGATTTCATCACCCAGGTTGCGGAAATTCGGTCGGCGTCACCGAACCTTTATATGCGCAATAACACAGTCTTTCAGGCGATCGAAAACTGGATGATGTCAGGAGCGGATACTCGCGAGCTGAGTAAATTTGGTCTGAACGCCTGGCAGATGGAAGGCGTTGATAACTTTGGTAACGTGCAGTTCACCGGCTATTACACGCCAGTATTGCAGGCGCGCCATACCCGTCAGGGAGAATTCCGCCATCCTTTATATGCTATGCCGTCAAAGGGTAAAAATAACCGTCGCCTGCCGGATCGTGCCGGAATTTATTCAGGCGCGCTGGATGAGCGATTGGTTCTCGCCTGGACCAATTCTCTGGTTGATAACTTCATGATGGAAGTGCAGGGCAGCGCCTATATTGATTTTGGCGATGGACGCCCGCTGACGTTCTTCGGCTACGCGGGCAAAAATGGCCATGCCTATCGCAGTATTGGTAAGGTGCTGATCGATCGTGGTGAAGTCCCGCGTGAAGAGATGTCTATGCAGGCCATCCGCAAATGGGCGGAGCAGCATTCCGAGTATGACGTGCGTGAACTGTTTGAACAGAACCCTTCTTTTGTCTTCTTTAAACCGATGATGTCTGCGCCTGTGAAAGGGGCGAGTGCTGTGCCGCTGGTGGCGAAGGCTTCCGTGGCTTCTGACCGTTCACTGATCCCGGCAGGCACGGCTCTGTTAATGGAAGTGCCATTGCTGGATAACGTCGGCAAATTTACCGGCAAGTATGAAATGCGTCTGATGATTGCGCTGGATGTTGGTGGCGCGATTAAAGGCCAGCACTTCGATATGTATCAGGGTATTGGGCCGGACGCGGGGCACTCGGCGGGTTTTTATAACCACTATGGTCGGGTCTGGGTGCTCAAGAACGGGCAAAGCAGCCAGCCGTTATTCAGCAACGCACAGAATACACCGACAATGAATACCAATGGCTCAGGATCGTTGCTGGTTAATCATTAACAAAAATTGATGCTTTCCTGAGGTTGTCATGGCGATTAAACGTTATCCACATCTTGCGCATTGGGGCGCGTTTACCGCTGTGGTTGAAGACGGCAGGCTGATTCGATGCGAGCCGTTTGCGGGCGATCCAGCCCCTTCCGCCATGCTCGACTCCATCGTACCGCTGGTGTATTCCGACCGACGTATCCGTCGGCCTTCGGTGCGCCGTTCCTGGCTCCAGAAGCGGGAAAACAGCGATAAAACGCTGCGCGGTCGGGAGGATTTTGTTGAGGTGGATTGGGACGTGGCGCTCGATCTGGTCGCGCAGGAAAATCGCCGTATTCGCGATCGCTATGGTGCGGACGGCCTTTTTGCCGGTTCCTACGGTTGGTCGTCGGCTGGACGTTATCACCATGCGCGTTCTCAGGTACGCCGCTTCTATTTTTCCGGTGGTGGCGCGGTCGACCAACAGGGAAATTACAGTTGGGGAGCCGCGCAGTTCTTCCTGCCTTACGTGATTGGCACCTTCCATCCGCTGACGGGCAAGGTGACCGAATGGCGCAGCGTCGCCGAACACTGTGATATTTTCCTCGCGTTTGGTGGGTTGGCGTTAAGAAATTCGCAGATAGCCTCCGGCGGTGCTGGGCACCATACGCTGAAGCCCGCACTGGAAGCGCTGGTGGCGAAAGGGATCCCCGTTATTAACGTCAGCCCGATGCGTGACGATTGCCCTGAGTTTGTGAATGCTGAGTGGATCCCCATCCGCCCGAATACCGATGTTGCCCTCATGTTGGCTCTGGGCTATGAGATTCTGCGTCTGGGCGCTGACGATAAGGATTTCCTGCAACGCTACTGCGTCGGTTATGAACAACTGAGTGACTATTTGCACGGTCGCGGTGACGGCGTGGTGAAAACCCCCGAATGGGCCAGCGACATTACGGGCATTCCCGCCGATCGTATCCGGCATCTGGCACAGCAACTGATTGGCGTGCGTAGCTTTATTACCTGCTCTTACTCTGTGCAGCGCGCACACCGTGGTGAACAGCCGTACTGGATGATGATCGCGCTGTCTTCCATGCTGGGACAGGTGGGGCTACCGGGCGGCGGCTTCTCCTTCGGCCACGGTTCGATGAATAGCGTCGGTAACGAGCGGATTTCAACGCCTGCACCGGCTTCGCCTTCCACTCCGAACGCCGGGCGGGCGATCCCTGTAGCGCGTATCGCCGATATGCTATTGCAACCGGGCACGCCTTATACCTTTCAGGGGGAAACCCACACTTATCCCGATGTTCACCTGATTCACTGGGCGGGCGGCAACCCGTTCCATCATCACCAGCAGTTGAACCGCCTGGTGGACGGCTGGCGTAAGCCCGATACGGTGATTGTGCAGGATATCGTCTGGACACCCGCGGCGCAGATGGCTGACATCGTGCTGCCCGTCACTACCACGCTGGAGCGTAATGATATCGGCGGATCGTCCCGCGATCGCTTTGTCTTTGCCATGCATCAGGCGATTGCGCCGCAGCATCAGGCGCGTAATGACGTGGATATCTTTAGCGAGCTGGCGGAGCGATTAGGGTATGGAGACGTGTTTACGCAAAACCGCAGTGAGCAGCAGTGGCTGGAACATCTTTATGACGAATGTCGCTCAAAGCAGCGGGATGTGGCTGACAGTTGGCCATCATTTGAGGATTTCTGGCAGAAGGGACATGTAGAAATCCCGATGGACGAAAAGCCGTTTGTGTTCTTTGAGGATTTCCGCCGCGATCCGCAGCAGCATGCCTTGAGTACCCCAAGCGGTAAGATCGAACTGTTCAGCTCAGCGATTGCCAGCTATGGCTATGCCGATTTTGCGCCGCATCCTGAGTGGCAGCCTCCCGTTGAATGGCTGGGAGCCAAAAGCACGGAAGAATGGCCGCTGCACTTTATTTCTATTCAGCCATCTGACCGTTTGCACAGCCAACTGGCCGCTACACCGCAGGTTGCTGCGAATAAGACCGCAGGAAAAGAGACGCTGTACATGCACCCGCAGGACGCTGTTGTTCGAGATATCGTTGACCGTTCACAGGTCGAAGTCAGAAACGCGCGTGGTCGTATTTTGGCTGGCGTACAGATTACCGACGGCGTGAGGCCGGGCGTGGTGGTTATGTCCACTGGTGCCTGGTTTGAGCCCGGTTTCGGCCAGAAAACGTGGCATCCGGTTGAACAATCAGGAAATGCGAATGTATTAACGCTGGATATTGGCACGTCGCCGCTGACGCAGGGGCCGAACGCTATGAGCTGCCTGGTGGATGTGGTGCGGGTTTAGCGCTATCCTGAGCCGCTTTTTCGCCGTGTTATTTTCCTGTGATTTTGTTTTCGTAAGGTTGGTTGAATGAATACGCAATTATCCGAAGCCTATTTGCAACGCTTCGGCGGCACCGCCCGGCTATATGGTCAACAGGCGCTGGCGCTGTTTTCTCAAGCTCACGTTTGTGTGATTGGTATTGGTGGCGTTGGTTCCTGGGCGGCTGAGGCGCTGGCGCGTACCGGCATCGGTGCGATTACGCTGATTGACATGGATGATGTGTGCGTCAGTAATACCAACCGCCAGATTCATGCATTGCGTCAACATACCGGACAGTCGAAGACGGAAGTGATGGCGGAACGCATTCTGGCGATCAACCCGGAATGCCACGTCATCTGCGTGGATGATTTCATTAGTGCGGAAAACGTGGCGGAACTGCTCGACCAAAATTTTAGCTATGTGATTGACGCCATTGATAGTGTGCGCCCGAAGGCTGCGCTGCTCTCCTACTGTCGTCGCTATAAGATCCCGGTCGTGACAACCGGCGGTGCGGGGGGGCAGATCGATCCGACCCGGATTGAGGTTGTCGATCTAGCCAAAACGATTCAGGACCCGTTAGCGGCCAAGCTGCGTGAACGGCTAAAGCACGATTTTAACGTGGTGAAAAACAGCAAAGGAAAGCTGGGTATCGATTGTGTGTTTTCCAGTGAACCGCTGGTTTATCCGCAGCCCGACGGTTCCGTCTGTGCGTCTCGCAGTACGGCAGATGGTGCAATGCGCATGGACTGTGCGTCAGGCTTTGGCGCGGCGACGATGGTCACCGCAACCTTTGGGTTTGTTGCGGTATCTCATGCGCTGAAGAAGATGATAGCGAAAAGGGGAAGATCGTCTGCGGCGCAGAAATAGCATCGCGTAATCTGCTACTTGCTCGCCGCTTCTCGTTCGGCAATGTCCTTGATTCTGGCGGCCAGCGCCGCTAGCCCGCTTGAACGCGAAGCGCTGAGCTGAGCACGTAACCCCAACATATCAAACAGCGTCAGCGGATCGTGTTGTAATAGCGTTTCTGGCGTTTTTCCCTCAGCGGCGGTTAACAATACTGCCAGTAATCCCCGCACAATGCGCCCGTCGCTGTCGCCGTAAAAATGTAGCCTGCCGTCCTCTTGGCGTTGATAACCCAGCCAGACGCGATTTTCACAACCGGATAACGAAATACCCTCGGTTTTTAGTGCATCGGGCAGCGCTGGCAGCGCTTTTGCCAGCAAAATGAGCTGTCGATAGCGATCTTCCCATGAGCGGCAGGTATCGAAGCGCATGAGCAGCTCGGCAGCGGAGATGTGGTGGCCAAAAGGATGTGTGGTGTCGGTTGGTGCAGTCATGGTTTGTGGTATCACTTAGTCGATCAATAATTCAAGGGCGTTGCCCACCGCAGCGATAAGCGCAGCAACATCTTGTTGGTTATTATACGGGGCAAACGAAGCGCGGAGCGTGCCGCTGACGCCGAGCGCGTCCATGAGCGGCTGTGCGCAGTGGTGTCCGGCACGCAGTGCGATGCCGCTTTCGGCGAGTAGTGTCACCAGATCGCTGTGGTGTACATCGGCTATGTCAAAGGACAACACGCTGGAATGCGGGTTACGGAAACTGCGAAAGCCGGGAAACTGCGCCAGATGCGTTTCGGCAAGCTCTGCCAACTGCTGACTGTGCTGCTCTGCGGCGCGCCAATCCAGCGTGGTTAGCCAGTCTAAGGCCGCAGACAGACCGAGCACGCCAGCAATGTGCGGCGTTCCCGCTTCAAATCGCTGCGGAATCGCCTGTGGCAGGAAGCCGTCAAAGGACACTTGCGTCATCATCTTCCCGCCGCCTTGCCACGGCATCATGCTTTCCAGCAAGGAGGTTTTGCCGTACAGCACGCCGATTCCAGTGGGGGCATAAAGCTTGTGCCCGGAAAACGCGTAGAAATCAATATCCAGTTCCTGCACGTTGGGTGGAGAGTGGACGACACCCTGTGCACCGTCAACCACTACGACCGTGCCATAGCGATGAGCCAACGTAATTGCGCGAACCAGATCGGGCTGACCACCCGTTACGTTTGA
The DNA here is from genome assembly GCF_001742145.1 of Pectobacterium parmentieri. Lineage (NCBI taxonomy): Bacteria > Pseudomonadati > Pseudomonadota > Gammaproteobacteria > Enterobacterales > Pectobacteriaceae > Pectobacterium > Pectobacterium parmentieri. Next base: position 408,749 of record NZ_CP015749.1, read on the forward strand.
CATCTGGCCCAGCGCCAACAGGCGGGTTTTTGGCGTGATCAGCGTAGTTAGCTGTTCAATATCCGGTAATAAGTCCGTGCCAATCGGTAACTTCACCACGTTCGCGCCGGTTTGCTGTGCCACCATGAGCCATGGGATAAGGTTAGCGTGATGCTCCGCTTCGCTAACGATGATCTCGTCGCCCGGCTGAAGGCGAGGGCGGGCATAGCTCTGTGCGACCAGATTGATCGCTTCCGTTGTACCTCTGGTCCAGACAATCGAACGCGGATCGCCTGCATGGAGCAAGGCCGCAACTTGCTCACGAGCGCCTTCAAAACGCTGGGTCAGCGCCTGCGCGCCGTGATGCTGGCTGCGATGCACCGTACCACTCTCGCTGCAATAGAACTGCTGCACCGCATCAATGACGGCCTGCGGTTTCAGCGCGGTCGCGGCGCTATCAATATACACCGTCGAATGTTGGAGTGCGGGGAACTGTTGGCGAAAAGTAGCAGGGTTAAACGGTGTCATGAGCATCCTCTTATAGAGGATAGATCCTGTCCCATTTTGTCGAGAGAGACAAGTTTAGGACTATGCCTAATGCGATTTTATGGAAAAAAAAGCAATTATTGCTACGCTTTAAAGTGTTAATTTTCAGGATTTCCTGATGTATAAGGTTAACTATAAGACATTTAAATTCATCGAGGGTTAACTATGAAGAATAAAATTTCTATTTTTGCCGCCATCGTGATGGCGTTTTCTCTGGCAGCCTGTTCGAGTAATTACGTCATGCATACTAATGATGGACGTACCATCGTGGCTGAGGGGAAACCGAAGGTTGATGATGAGACGGGTATGATCAGCTATACCGATGCTTACGGTCAGCAGCAGCAAATTAATCGTGATAATGTGAAAGAAATGGCGAAAGGAAAATAGCGCCGTTTGCCTGTTATCACACACTGCCTGTTAATCTGCGCCAGAATTACGTAAGACTGTCATGGCGTTCAGGCGTGAAATCGTAAGCAAAAAAAAGCACCGCAATTTGCGGTGCTACACAAAAAATCACTTTGGACAGACAGGGTAAATGTACAGGAAGTGAATAGGGTAGACTCGCTACCACATCTGCAAAAGGCAGACAAACAAATAGCAAACACAACATCACAACCACAAGCCAAAAGCACCTCAGGTCACCCATCCGCACTTTTCGTTCCGGCTCAGGAAGTTGCGCTAATATAGGTATTTGCTGGTACATCCTCAATGGACAAATTATAATGTCTCGGATTACAAAAACTAATATACCCGTCATACTTCAAGCTGCATGTGTGTTGGCTTCCCTTACTCACCCCAGTCACTTACTCATGTAAGCTCCTGGGGACTCGTGCGGTTGCCTCCTTCATGCAACTCGAATTATTTAGGGTATTGATGTACCCGTCATCTTTTCGTTGCAGAAAGTCTGGCTGTTGCTGGTGGCATTAATCGCTTAGCCAGCTAATTGGCTGGCGATCTTTCCCGCTGTCGCCTTTCTGCATCTTAAGATTTAATGGGTACGAATGTGCCTGATAAATCGCTGATCTAGCGTAAACAAAAAGATTTCATTCATGTCAAAACGTCTACCTCCGCTCAACGCATTGCGCGTTTTTGATGCGGCGGCTCGCCATTTAAGTTTTACCAAAGCGGCAGAAGAATTGTTTGTTACGCAGGCTGCCGTCAGCCACCAAATTAAATCTCTGGAAGATTTCCTAGGGCTTAAATTATTCCGCCGTCGTAATCGTTCCCTGCTACTGACGGAAGAAGGGCAAAGTTACTACCTTGATATCAAAGAGATCTTCTCATCGTTGAATGACGCGACGCGTAAGCTGCAATCCCGCAGCGCGAAAGGCGCATTAACGGTCAGCCTGCTACCCAGTTTTGCTATTCATTGGCTGGTTCCGCGTCTTTCGAGCTTTAACTCCGACTATCCGGGGATTGATGTTCGTATTCAGGCGGTAGATCGTGATGAAGATCGTCTGGCGGATGATGTGGATGTCGCGATTTTTTATGGTCGAGGAAACTGGCCGGGATTGCGGGTGGAAAAACTCTACGCTGAGTATCTCTTGCCGGTTTGCTCACCGGTATTGCTGACGGGGAATCATCCACTGAAGACACCGGATGACCTGGTGGCACACACTCTGCTGCACGATGCATCGCGCCGTGACTGGCTGTCCTATACGCGTCAGCTTGGGGTGCAGATTAATGTGCAGCAAGGGCCAATTTTCAGCCATAGCGCGATGGTGTTGCAGGCGGCGATCCACGGGCAGGGCGTGGCGCTGGCGAATAATGTGATGGCGCAGACGGAACTCGAAGCCGGGCGACTGGTGTGTCCGTTTAACGATGTGTTGGTGAGCCGGAATGCTTTTTATCTGGTATGTCATGACAGTCAGGCAGAACTGGGTAAAATAGCCGCCTTTCGCCACTGGATTCTGGCGCGGGCGGCTAGCGAGCAGGAAAAATTTCGCTTCCGCTATGACAGCGGTACCCGCTGAGGTCGCATCGTTGACTCTCGAAGATCGATGGACCGAATAATTTACGCAGGTCACTACGTATCAGGCTGATGATAGGCCTATTTGCCGAACGAAAACGGGAGTAACGGAATAGAAGAGTAAAGCGTTTGCGCCAGGGATGGCGCAATCCGAGCTTACATGGATGTACTTGCAGCGTCTTTACGATCTATCCGTTACTACCGCTCAACGGCTTTTATCAGCCACCTTGTTTATAGGTATTAACGTACAGGTAATAACGATGAATAGTCGCTTCATGCTGATGTTTGCCGCTATCAGCGGGTTTATTTTTGTTGCGCTAGGCGCGTTTGGTTCCCATGTGCTCAGCAAAACGCTGGGTGCTACGGAGCTAGGGTGGTTGAAAACCGGCCTGGAGTATCAAGCATTTCACACGTTAGCGATTCTGGCGCTGGCGGTTGCGATGCAACAGCGAACCAATCTGTGGTTTTACTGGAGCAGCGTGTTTCTGGCGTTGGGAACGGTACTCTTCAGTGGAAGTTTGTACTGTCTGGCGCTTTCTCACCTGAAACTATGGGTTTATGTGACGCCGATTGGCGGAGCCTGCTTTCTGGTGGGATGGATATTAATGTTGATTGGCGCACTGCGTCTGAAGAGAAAGGCTGAACGCCATGAATAAAGTCATTTTGTATTGCCGTCCTGGGTTTGAGAAAGAGTGTGCGGCAGAGATCACCGAAAAAGCCACGCAGCACAATGCGTTCGGATTTGCGCGGGTAAAAGAAAACAGCGGTTACGTCGTATTTGAATGCTATCAGCATGAAGATGCCGACCGTCTGGTGAAAACGCTGCCGTTCCATGAGCTGATTTTTGTCCGTCAGATGTTCGTCAGCGGTGACTTGCTGCGAGACCTGCCGCCGGAAGACCGTATTACGCCGATCGTGGGGATGTTGACCGGTGCAATTGAACGCGCAGGGGAGCTGCGTGTTGAAGTCCCTGACACCAATGAAAGCAAAGAACTGATGAAGTTCTGCCGCAAATTCACCGTGCCGTTGCGTGCCGCGTTGCGCGAACACAACATTTTGCTGGGCTATGAAAAAGCAGATCGACCCGTGCTGCATGTGCTGTTTATTGCACCAGGCTGCTGTTATGTCGGTTACTCTTATAGCAATAACCATTCACCGTTTTATATGGGCATTCCACGTCTTAAGTTCCCTTCTGATGCACCAAGCCGTTCGACGCTGAAGCTGGAAGAAGCTTTTCATGTCTTTATTCCTGCGGATGAGTGGGATGAGCGTCTGGGCAGCGGCATGTATGCGGTGGATTTGGGGGCGTGCCCCGGCGGTTGGACTTATCAGTTGGTCAAACGCAGCATGATGGTTTATGCGGTAGACAACGGACCAATGGCACCGAGCCTGATGGATACCGGGCAGGTGATGCACCATCAGGCGGATGGGTTCCGTTTTGAACCACCGCGCAATAATGTGTATTGGCTGGTGTGCGACATGGTGGAAAAACCCGCTAAAGTCACGAGCCTGATGAGTGATTGGTTAATTAAAGGCTGGTGTCGTGAAGCGATATTCAACCTGAAATTGCCAATGAAGAAGCGCTACGAAGAAGTGTCGCAGAATCTGGCGTTGCTGCGTGAACGCCTCAGTGAAAATGGTATTCATGCCGAAGTGCATGCCAAGCATTTGTACCATGACCGTGAAGAAGTCACGGTGCATGTACGTCGTTTCTGGAGCGCGGTGCCCGGCCGTCGCGACGAGCGATAGTATTGTGTTGATGCGTATCTGGAGTCATTCAGGTACGCATCCGTATTAATTCTGCCGTGAGTAAGAATTCGGCTGGGTGCTACTCTGCACGGGTAATCTCAACTGTTGCAGATTGCCATTAAGCGTTAAATCGGTACGCAGTGTGGCAATTTGACGACTGATTAGCGCCATTTCTTTATGCTGTTCCAACTTCTTACGCCACTTTTCTGGCACCGCATCTAACTGCTGATAAAGCGACTCCAGACTTCCTGCCTGTTGTAAGAGCTGTGCGGCACTTTTAGGGCCGATACCCGCAACGCCCGGGATTTTGCTGCTGCTAATGCCTGCCAGCCCCCAGTAGTCTGTCAACTGCCGCGGTGAAACACCAAATTCCTGTTCGATAAACGGCAGATCCAGCCAGCGTTTTTGAAAGTAATCTCTGATCTGAATATGTGGTGCCAGTAGCTGGCAGTAGCCTTTATCGGTCGACACAATCGTTGCCTGATGACCCGCGGATGACAGCTTGACGGCCAGCGTAGCAGCGAGATCGTCGGCTTCATTACCGGGGCTATGCCAGCTCGCTACACCAATGGTGGAAAATGCCGCTTTAATCTGCGGGAGTTCCTGTTGCAGATTATCCGGCATTGGCGTGCGGCCTGCCTTGTAGTCAGGCAAAAGGTGGTGACGCCAACTGGTATCGCGATCGTCATCATCAAAGACGGCCACCGCGTGCGTAGGCTGGCTATTTTGTATGAGTTGATGCAGCGCATGTTGGCATGCTGTGATACAGGGCGAACCTTGTACCGCATGAATGCGGCGGATCAGATTGAGCGCGTCGACAATCAGCAAATGGACGGGCATCGCATCATTCCTGAAAAAGGGGGGAAGCTACGCTTCCCCACGTTGGTGCTATCGGTGAACCGTTAGGCGCAGATTTCGTAGCAGGGGATATAGGCACTGCCGGGCAGCTTCATGCGCTGCTGTGCGACAAAGCCCTGTAACAGCGTATCCATGCTTTTCATCATCTGCGGGTCGCCATGAATTTTGTACGGCCCACGTTGCTCAATCGCCTGAATACCGACTTCTTTAACATTCCCTGCCACAATACCTGAGAACGCCCGACGCAGCGCGGCAGCAAGCTCTTCAGCCGGCTGATTCGGATGCAGGTTGAGATTGGCCATGTTTTCGTGGCTCGGTTCAAAAGGCAGTTGCAGATCGGGTGCAATCCGCAGTGACCAGTTAAAACTGTAAGCGTCGCCCGTGTGACGGCGGCTCTCTTTCACCAGTGGCATTGCTTTCTTCATCTGACGGGCAACTTCTGCGGCGTCATTAATGATGATCGAGTAGTAGCGACGCGCCTGACGTCCTAGCGTGCCAACAATGAATTCATCCAGCACGTGGAAATAGTTGGCACTTTCTTCTGGTCCGGTCAGGATTATTGGCAGCACCTGCTCGCTGTTTTCCGGGTTCATCATGATGCCCAGCAAATAGAGGAACTCTTCCGCTGTTCCAACGCCGCCAGGGAAAATAATGATGCCATGCCCGATACGGACAAACGCTTCCAGACGCTTTTCGATATCCGGCATGATGATCAGTTCATTGACCAGCGGATTTGGTGGTTCGGCAGCAATGATAGACGGTTCGGTCATGCCGATGAAGCGTCCTTCTTTGTAGCGCTGCTGTGCATGGCCGACCGCGGCACCTTTCATTGGTGCTTCCATCGCGCCCGGACCGCAGCCCGTGCAGATATTCAGTTCACGCAGGCCGAGTTGGCTACCCACCTTGCGCGCATACAGATATTCGATCTCATTAATCGAGTGGCCGCCCCAGCAGACCACCATGTTCGGCTCTTCGCCGACGTGGAGCGCCTTGGCATTACGCAGGATAGAAAACACCAAATTAGTGATATGGGCAGAATTTTCCAGATTCAGATTCTGATAGCGCCCTGCGCTGGCGATTTGGCCGTTGACGAACAGAATGTCGCGCAATACGGCGAACAGGTTAGCTTGCAACGCTCGAATGATGTTGCCATCAACAAAAGCGTCTTCCGGTGGATTCACCAGTTCCAGTTTGACGCCACGTTCACGGCGCAGCACGTTGATATCAAAGTCTTCATAACGAGACAGCAGTTCTTTGCTGTTATCTGTCTGGCTACCGGAATTCAGTACGGCGAGGGAACAGTTGCGAAACAAACGGTAGAGGTCGCTGCTGGCCGTGCTTTTCAGCATGTCGACTTCCAACTGAGATAACAAATCCATCGATCCCAATGGGCTGATATGTGTAATCAATTTTGCTCCTTGAAACGCAATATAATCGCGATGCCATGCTGGCTGCCGAGAGCTCGATCCGTTGTTGCACGCTCGACGTTTCAGCACCATGGCACGAATGTCATTCATTTAAGCCGCTATGCGAATAAGTTAAATGCAGCGAACCTAAATGAAACCTACTTGAGCACCGTTCAGACGTTATGGATCTTTTGTTGTCTGGCATACCACCTTAACGCGCTGCCATCATTTTTTCCAATGCTGACGGCAGTCTCTCGCCTAACTTGCGTGACGCTACGCATATACCCGTCATTCTTCAAGTTGCATGTGCGTTGCCTTCATTCAAATACTCGTCCCTTCGGGGCCAGTGCAAGCGCTGTTCAAAAACGCTTTGCCGTTTTTGCCCTGAAACTCGAATTATTTAGGGTATCTTACCGTGCAAACCCGTAACTTATCGGCCGATTACTGGCGTGGCAGGCGGCCAGTTGGCGCGTTAAACGGGTAGTTACTGCGCCACGGGTTGATATCCAGCCCGCCGCGCCGGGTATAGCGTGCGTAAACGCTGAGTTTTTCCGGCTGGTAATAGCGCATGATGTCGTTAAAAATTCGTTCCACACACTGTTCGTGAAATTCGTTATGATGGCGAAACGAAACAATGTAGCGCAGCAGCGCTTCACGATTAATGCGTTTGCCGCAATAGTGAATTTGTACTGAACCCCAGTCGGGCTGATGGGTGATCAAGCAGTTGGATTTCAGTAGGTGGCTGACCAACGTTTCTTCAACGACAGGGGCATCTTGCTCGTTTGTCGCCAGATAGTCTGCGTTGAAGTCGTAACTGTCGATCTGAATGTCTTGATCGTCGATGCATTCACCAGTAAACCCGGCTAACGGTTGGCCTTCAAGCTCACTGAGTTTGAAAAGCGTGACGTTGACGTCCCCCTGTGCGCACTGCGCCAGATCCTTGGCTAGCGTTGCGCGAACACCTTCCCAATCATCGAATGTCGTCTGATTAAAGCTGTTCAGATACAGCTTAAAACTTTTTGATTCAATCAGATTCAGGCTTTCTGCATTAAGGTGCATTTCACCAACGGCCACCTGAGGGACGCCACGATGATTCAGCCAGGAAAGCTCGTAGAGCGTCCAGATATCTGTACCATGAAAGGGCAGGTTGTCAGGATAAATACCGAGTGGATCGCGGTTCAGGCTACGTGGCACGGGTTGCAGAAGTGCCGCATCATAGCGGTCGTGATAGGGCGTGGCTTTGCCCAGTGTTAGCCCGCTTAGGGCCTGGTGCTTGTCATAAACGGACATGCTGTTACCTTGATGTAATAAGCGTGATGGCGAATAGTGTAACCTGACTAAAAGAGTGATGAGAAAAATTATGGAGCATGAAGTTGTTTCGGCGCTAGCGGCGTTTACCCAGCGCTATGTTGCTTGTTGGCAACAGGAAAAGGGGCATTTACCTGCCAGTGAAGCACTTTACGGCATAGCCTCCCCGTGTATTGTTGAAAATCATGAGGAGACAGTTTACTGGTCGCCGCAGCCTTTCGTTCCTTCTGCCGCATTGGATGGCGTGGAGCGCGCGCTGGAAATCAGCCTGCATCCAGATGTTCACGCTTTCTACACCGCACAGTATGCCGGGGATATGGCGGCGCAGTTTGATTCACTATCCTGCCAACTGCTGCAAGTGTGGAGTGAAGAGGATTTCACCCGTATGCAGGAGAACCTGATTGGTCATTTGTTAACGCAGAAACGCCTTAAGCTCACGCCTACGCTGTTTTTAGCGACGACGGATTCTGAGATGACAATGGTGTCGTTATGTAATGTTTCTGGGGAGATTGTCCTGGAAGAATTCGGCACGAAAAAGCGTCAAATCTTAGCCCCGACGCTAGCAGCGTTCCTTTCTGGCCTTAACCCGTTAGCAGTCTAATGGTTAATCGAATTTCACTTTCTGCTTTGTAAGAGATCTCTTACATTTGCTGTAAGAAATGTCTTATCTTTAATCTTGAAAATACGTTTCATTTTTATTTTTTCATTATTAATTAGCGAATTATAATAAAAAATAGTGGTATTGCTTAAGAGAGATTGAGAAACATTGTCACTTACCCCTTGCCGAAAGCTGACAATTAATACATCTTATTACTTAAGTTAGTAACCGGTTACAGTGTGTGTAACGGTGACTGTTGGTAACAAAACACTGTTACTGCACTCGGATTGTTTTAGGAAGAGACATTGTTTTAGGAAGAAACAGTAGCTTCAGGAAGAAGCGCAGCTTTCAGGAAGAAACACGATTTCAGGATGAAATCAGGGACACCTCCAGGAAGGAGATCGAGAGCCGATTAGGAATGTCGGTGGGGCAGGAGCCTAAAGGGATTGAATCACGGAAGATACAGGATGGAAACGTCAGGACGAAAGTGGGACGCCAGCAGGGATTGTGGGTCAGGATGACCAAAAAGGAAAAGTTTTCACGGATGAGCAGGGATGCAAATGTGTAGCGGGATAGCTATAAAACGAACCGGGGGTACTGAGCAATCAGTACCCCCAATTTTTTGCCTGTAAGACAAGTCTCTCCCTCCCAGAACGCATTGATGCTGTGCCCATGCTACGAAGAAAAAATGTTTAAAACGTGATACCTGAGTGACTGCTAAAGGTAACCCTGCGTCCAGAATTTGCAATTAGTCTGAAAATTTACTATTTTAATTTTTTAGTAATTTATCGGACTATTTAGCAAAGGAAAACGCAGTGATGAAATTCAATGTAAAAATGCTGTCAGTCACACTTGGCTTGTTTACCAGCCATGCTTTCGCACACACCGTCTATGAAAATGCACGGATTTATACCGTTAATGATCAACAGCCAACGGCCTCAGTTCTGGTCGTGGATCAGGGCAAAATTATCTATGTCGGTGGACGTGATGGTGCGAAGCCTTTTAAAACAACCGCTGCTGAATTGGTTGATTTAGAAGGAAAAACTGTACTTCCCGGTTTTATTGAGAGCCACGCTCATCCAGCAACGGTAGCGGTGATGGAGGCGGGCGATTTTGTGTATGTTGACGGTGCGGCAACGCTGACGCAGATCCTTAGCCAATTAAAAGATTATTTAACCGCACACCCGAACGCGAACTATTTGTTGGCACAAGGATTTAACGTTGCTTCACTTGGTTTACCACAAGAAGGGCTGCCGACGGCTGCTGATTTAGATACGGTATCCACGCGTGTTCCGATCGTGGTTTATGACAGCGGCATGCATGCGGGATGGGCGAATAGCGCAGCGTTGAAGGTTGCTCACGTCGATGCGAATACGCCTGACCCTATTCCTGGTAAACACTATTTTGAGCGCGATAACAAAGGCAACCCTACCGGTTTTATGCACGAAAGTGCGATGCACCGTGTTGTTGATGCGCAGCAATTTAACGCGGTAGAAAACGTTGCTGAGAAACTTCAACCGATTTTAAAGACCTACCACTCGCTGGGGTTTACGGCGATTACCGACGTTGGCGATACGTTTAGCACGACAGTGGCTGCCATTGCCCGCTTAAACGAGCAGGGGAAACTGAAGGTCTATTATCAGCGCGGCTATTTTTATGATGCTGCCAAATCGACCGAACAAAATATTGCCAGCCTTAAAGCCCTGCGTGAAAAATATCACCAGGGCAATTTGTCGATGAATCTGTATAAGCTATTTATGGATGGCACGATTGAAATGGATTCGGGGGCGATGTACCGGCCTTATCCCAACGGCAAGGTCGTCGAACCCTTTTTAAGCCAGAAACAGATTAACGACAATGTCGCAGCGGCGTTGAAAGCGGGTTTCTCGGTGCATGTACACGCGATAGGCGATAAAGCGCAGCAGTCGATTTTAGACGCCTTTGAGGCTAACAAAAAAATTAACCCGCATTTGGCTCGCGTGATTGCCCATAACCAAGTGTTTGAGCCACAGGGTGTGCAGAAATTTGCCGCAATGAAGGACAATCTATTCCTGCAAACGACGCCAAACTGGACGGTGGTCAATGAAAAAGATGAGACCAAATCCAAAATTGGTAGTGCTGCATACAATCATCAATATCTGCTCGGGCAAGTGGTACGCGAGGGCGTCGCGGTAACCTTCGGTTCTGATTATCCCGCTAATACCTTTGATGCGGTGAACCCGTTCAGCCAAATGTATCATGCCATCAAACGCGGTCAGCCGAATGCTGGCTACCTTCCTCCAATTGAGGCTGCAATGACGTTAGATCAAAGCTTGCAGGCTTACACAATTAACGGTGCGAAACAGCTTGGTATCAGTGATATCACCGGCAGTCTTGAGAAAGGGAAAAACGCCGACTTTATTATTGTAGATACCGATATTGGCAGCGCAGACCTGGAAAAATTGAAAAATACCAAGGTGTTGGCAACCTATTTCAAAGGGGAAAAAGTGTACTAAGGCACATGGTATCCAATATACTTTGGCCGCGTGGAAAGGCAGCAACCGAATGAATTCCCCGGGGGCTGCCATTTCCCCAATAGTACGAAGCCTATGGATGGGCCGGATAATCATATCAACGCACCTGTAACCCGAAATATGTTGGGTAGGTAATGTAATGCGGTGATCGGGTTTCATTGCCTTGGCGATTGTGAGCAAGTAGCCCATTTGTAGGATATTTCATATGCATCGATTAGATGAATTAGGCAGACAGCTCAATCACCTCGATAACTTGTTTCAACAATGGATGAAGAAGCTAGGTTTTAATCAGAATGCCTTTGCGGTTCTGCATTCTTTGGCGGTATCTCCAGATGGAAAATGTACGCAAAAATATATTTGTGAGCGATGGAGCTTGCCTAAGCAAACGGTGTTTAGCATCTGCAAGTTATTCAAAGAACAAGGTCTGATTGACATCGCTGAAAGCGAACACGACAAGCGAGAAAAGATCCTGACGCTAACAGAACTGGGGAAAAAACGCACTCAGCCGATTTTGACGCAATCGCAGATATTAAGTGAACGTGCTTTCGGGGCTTTGGGTCAGGAACAAACGCAGCAACTTTTCTCTAATTTAGAGGGGTTTTGCAGGGTGTTTGAACAAGAGATGGATAATGTGCCTGGGCGTAGTGAGTAGTCGCACAGCCTTCTCGTACTGGCGATTGGGTCAGCTTGATATCAATGCTATGCTTGCCGCCATTATTGTTGGCTTCAAGGGCGAGAAACCGCATGAGTAGAGAGAATCAGGTTCGTCAGTCATTATTCGATATTGAGCGCGCATTGAGAGAAAGTCCTTTCTGGCAGGTTGTCCCACCGGAAGATGAGGCGTTTAACAGCACTGAGCCTTTCAGCCTTGATACCATGCGACCAGAAGAATGGTTGCAGTGGGTTTTTTTGCCGCGCATGCATGCTTTGTTGGACAGCGATTTAGCGTTGCCTGCCGAGCTGGCACTGCTGCCTTATTTTGAAGACGCGTTAGAAGGTTCGCCGGAACAGACGGCGGCGGTCTTTTTGCGTCTCAAGCAGCTCGATGAGTTATTCAACCCCGATGTACAGGATGGCGCAGTGCACGATGCTTGAGATTATTTATCAGGATGAGCATCTGGTTGCCGTCAATAAACCGAGTGGCTGGCTGGTGCATCGTAGTTGGTTGGATCGCAAAGAAAAGGTCGTGGTGATGCAGACCGTGCGCGATCAAATTGGTCAGCATGTGTATACCGTTCATCGCCTCGACAGGCCGACATCCGGTGTGTTGCTGCTCGCGCTGTCCAGCGAAGTGGCGCGTGCGCTATCCCAGCAGTTTGAATCGCACCAGATGCAGAAAATGTATCATGCCGTTGTGCGGGGCTATGTGCTGGATGACGGCGTGATTGACTACGCGCTCACCGAAGAGTTGGACAAGATTGCCGATAAATTTGCCAATCCTGATAAAGCACCGCAGCCTGCCGTTACGCATTACCGCGCTTTAGCACAGGCTGAGATGCCGGTTGCCATCGGTCGTTACCCTACGGCGCGCTACAGTTTGATGGAGCTGAAGCCGCAGACCGGGCGTAAACATCAGCTACGCCGTCACATGTCACATCTTCACCATCCGATTATCGGCGATACCGCCCACGGCGACCTGCGACACAATCGTGGTATGGAAACGCACTTCTCCTGCGGCAGGCTCATGCTGCATGCCAGCGAGTTACAGTTGAATCATCCCGTGAGCGGGCAGCCATTAACGTTGCAGGCACGCTGGGATGCACCGTGGCAGGGGGTGATGAGGCAGTTTGGCTGGCAAGGGATTCTCCCTGAGTTTGAAGGGGTTGAGTTTCTTGCAGAGTCAGGTCAGGATAGCGGGAATCTCGTCGAGTAATACCTGTCTTATCACTGCTGTATTACTTTTGTATTACTTTTATATCAAACATTTCGAATTAAAAAGGGAGTCAGAAGCATGGCGCAGATTGGTATTTTTGTTGGTACGGTCTACGGAAATGCATTGCTGGTGGCCGAAGAAGCGGAAAATATTCTCAAAGATCGTGGCCACGAGGTGAAGGTCTTTGAGGATGCGACGCTGGGATCCTGGCTGGACTACCGTGAACATGCTGTTTTAGTCGTCACGTCAACGACAGGGCAGGGCCAACTGCCTGATTCTATTGTTCCGCTTTACGCGGCTCTGCGGGAGAAAGGCGGTTATCAGCCCACGTTGCGCTATGGCGTCATTGCGCTGGGTGACAGCAGCTACCCGAATTTCTGTGCGGGTGGTCATCTTTTCGATGCGTTATTGCAGGAAATAGGTGCTAAACGCCTGGGCGATGTTTTGGATATTGATGCGGTCGAAAATCCTGAACCTGAAGTCATTTCATGCCCGTGGGTCGAAGAATGGGCCGATTTGGTTGATGCCCAGTGATGTCGTACTGAGATAAGAAACGGGAGCTAATACGGCTCCCGTTTTCGTTGCTGCCTATTATCGCCGTGTGTTCTAGCGACGATGGCATTTAGAGACGATCGTGTTTAGCGATTCTTAGTCAACTTCTCTAAATCGGCTTCGATTTCGCTAATTTTGTGCGAAACGACGCTTTCCAGATGACGCAGATCGTCGAGGATTTTGCGTTTCAGATCGACTTCAACCTGCTCCTGCTGACAAATCTTATCTAGTTCATCAATCACATAACGCAGGTTTGGGCTGATCTCGTTGATCTCTTTATAGCCCTGTCCGCTGTTGTCGGCCACGATGGTCTTGCGCTGGCGTGGATATTTGAACTTCACGCTTTTAGCAAAAAACTCGCCCTTATCCTTACGGAAATAGATCTTCAGGATGTCGTTATTGGCTTCCTGACGCAGGCTATAGCGATCGATATCATCGGGATTGGTAATGCCCAGGCTTTTTAGATTGTCATACATAGCGTCACCTTCTCGGTAAAAAAACGGCGGGTTAATCACCCGCCGTTTTCAGTTTAGTCGATGGAGCGTAATAACTCATTGATGCCCACTTTACCGCGGGTTTTCGCATCCACTTTCTTCACAATGATGGCACAGTACATGCTGTGGCTACCATCTTTGGACGGCAGGTTGCCGGAAACCACGACGGAGCCAGCGGGCACTCGGCCATAGTGAATTTCACCGGTTTCACGATCGTAAATACGAGTGCTTTGGCTGATGAACACGCCCATGGAGATGACCGAACCTTCTTCAACGACAACGCCTTCTACTACTTCAGAACGCGCACCGATGAAGCAGTTGTCTTCAATGATGGTTGGGTTAGCCTGTAACGGTTCCAAAACGCCACCGATACCGACACCGCCGGACAGGTGAACATTTTTACCGATTTGGGCGCAGGAACCAACGGTTACCCACGTATCCACCATAGTGCCTTCGTCGACATAAGCACCGATGTTGACGTAAGACGGCATCAGCACGGTATTACGTGCGATATAGGCACCGCGACGCACGCTGGCTGGCGGTGCAACGCGCACGCCTTCACGCTGGAAACGCGCTTCATCATAGTCAGCAAATTTCATTGGCACTTTGTCGAAAAAGCGTGTTTCTCCGCCTTCGATAAGGTGGTTATCATTAATACGGAAAGAGAGCAGCACGGCTTTCTTCAGCCACTGATGGGTAACCCACTGGCCGTCGATTTTTTCTGCAACGCGCAGGGCGCCGCTATCTAACAGGCTGATGGCCTGAGTAACGGCTTCACGCGTGACGGTGTCTGCGTTTGCCGGAGTGATTTCTGCGCGGCGCTCGAAAGCCGTTTCAATGATGTTCTGTAATTGTTGGTGCATCCTGATTTCTCTTTCCTGATTGTAAAAATTAACTCAATGGTACTTTATCGTTTGGGTTAAGGGCTTCTGTCAACCGTTCTTGCAATTTAAGGCGCAAATCCGGCTTCAATGCTCGCCTGTCGCTGTCGGCCAGGATGAAAAGATCTTCCACCCGTTCGCCGATTGTCGAAATACGTGCGCCATGCAGCGACAGATTAAGATCGGCAAAAATCTCGCCGATTCGTGCCAACAGCCCCGGTTGATCGAGTGCGCTGAGCTCCATGTAGCTGCGTCTGTCCGTATGCGTCGGCAGGAAGTTGACTTCGGTTGGCACGCTGAAGTGACGTAGTTTAGGCGACGGCCTACGCACCCGTGGATGCTGGTAGTGTCGGTGGGTCAGCGACTGCTCCAGCGCCTGGCGTATCATTTCATGCCGATCCTGCGCCAGCGGGCTGCCATCCGGTTCTAGCACGATAAACGTATCCATCGCCATGCCGTCGCGGCTGGTAAAAATCTGTGCGTCGTGCACGCTGAGGTTACGTCGGTCTAATTCACCGGCGACGGCCGCGAAAAGATAAGGCCTGTCCGGGCTCCAGATAAAAATCTCGGTGCCGCCACGACTGGCCTGATGGCTGATTAGCACCAGCGGTTTGTCGGTATCATGCTCCAGCAGGTGGCGCGCGTGCCAGGCAAGCTGGTTCGGTGAGTGGCGCAGGAAATAATCGGCCCGACAGCGGCTCCAGATGTGGTGCAACGCCTCTTCGTCAATGTTATCCATGCGCAGCAGAGCCAGCGCCTGCAAGCGATGATGCCGGACGCGTTCACGTAAATCCGGCGTATTTTGCATGCCACGGCGTAGCTGTTTCTCGGTAGCAAAATAGAGTTCCCGCAACAGACTCTGCTTCCAACTGTTCCACAGCGTTTCATTAGTGGCGCAGATATCCGCAACCGTCAGGCTGACCAGATAGCGTAAGCGGGTTTCGCTTTGTACTTCCGTAGCAAATTGCTGAATAACCGTGGGATCTTGAATATCGCGGCGCTGTGCGGTGACGGACATCAGCAAGTGGCAGCGTACCAGCCAGGACACCAACTGGGCTTCGCGCGAGTTCAGCCCGTGCAGCGCGGTAAATTCCAGTACGTCCTGCGCACCCAATTCAGAGTGATCGCCCCCACGGCCTTTGGCGATATCGTGGAACAGCGCGGCCAGCAGTAATAATTCAGGCTGAGGCAGGCGAGGGTAGAGCTCTACGCACAGCGGATGCAGTGGTCGCGTATTCTCGTCGGCGAAGCTTTCCAGCTTGAGCAGAACGCGGATCGTGTGCTCATCCACCGTATAGGCGTGAAACAGATCGAACTGCATCTGACCAACAATATTCCCCCATAGCGGCATATAGGCCCACAGCACGCTATGACGGTGCATCGGCAGCAGCGCACGGCTTACCGCATGCGGATGGCGCAGAATATTCATGAACAACTGGCGCGCTTCTGGGATGGTACAAAGCGGGCTGGCGAGATGGCGACGTGCATGGCGCAACTGGCGCAATGTGGTGGAATAAATGCCGCTGATGTCGCGGTTGCGCACCATCAGGTAGAACATACGCATGATGGCTTCTGGCTTTTTGATAAACAAGTTTTCATCACGCAGGTCTACCAGATTGCCGCGTAGCTGGAATTCATCGTCTATCGGGCGGGGTTTTTCACTCGCATCCAGCGCCAGAATCGCTTCGTCAAAGAGTTGTAACAGCATCTGGTTCAACTCGCTGACGCGACGCGTCATGCGGTAGAAGTCTTTCATCATTCGCTCGACTGGCGTGTTACCTTCGCCCTGATACTGCAACAGTTGCGCGACGTTAAGCTGTCTGTCGAACAGCAGTCGGTTGTCGTAACGCGGCAGGATCAGGTGCAGAGCGAAGCGGATACGCCACAAAAAGCTCTGGCATTCGTTAAGCTCTTTACGCTCGGCCTCTGTCAGAAAGCCGAAACCCACCATTTCGTTGAGCGACGTTGCGCCGAAGTGGCGTCTTGCTACCCACAGCAGCGTATGAATATCGCGTAGCCCACCTGGACTGCTCTTGATATC
This sequence comes from Pectobacterium parmentieri, assembly GCF_001742145.1. Lineage (NCBI taxonomy): Bacteria > Pseudomonadati > Pseudomonadota > Gammaproteobacteria > Enterobacterales > Pectobacteriaceae > Pectobacterium > Pectobacterium parmentieri. The sequence continues at coordinate 425,516 of NZ_CP015749.1, forward strand.
GGGTTCCAGGTTGTAGCTGGTGCTGTGATAGCGTTGATGGCGTTCCTGTTGTTCGATAATTTTTGCTGGGAAAAACGTGGAGGACGGCCAAAATTCATCACTGAAGACGTGTTTTTGCAGCGTGAGAAATAGGGCAACATCGCCGCATATCATGCGGGATTCAATCAGGTTGGTCGCGACAGAGATATCCGCACGCCCTTCTTGCAAGCACTCTTCCAACGTTCTGACGCTATGGCCGACTTCCAGCTTTAAATCCCACAGTAGGGTAATGAATTGGCCGACGCGCTGGGAATGTTCTTCACTAAGTTCTGTCTGGCTCAATACCAGCACGTCGATATCGGAAAGTGGGTGCAATTCACCGCGGCCATACCCACCAACCGCAACGAGTGCGGTTTGTGCAATATTCTCAAAACCGTGGAAGTACCACAGCCGCTGCAACAGGCGATCGATGAATAAGGTTCTGGCATCAATCAGCTTTTCCGCACTGACGCCGGAACGAAATTCTGAACCGAGCCAGAGCTGGAATAGCTCCAACTGCTGTTTCAACGCCTGACAGTTCAACATGTCATCGGCGTAGGTCAGCGGTGAAGCAGGGGGCTGTGCTGCAATGGCGTCTACAGGGCTGTCGGGTGAGGACGCATCAGGTGGCGTCTTGTCTGGTGAAAAGCGTTTATCTGTCATAGCGCAGCCCATAAAAAAACGCAGAGCGCGTTTCTCAACGTCGCTTGCGACGGCCCGGAGGGGGCGTGCTTTCTGCACGCCATAAAAAAGCCGGCATTTGCCGGCTTAGTGTTTACTGCTCATGAGTGATGATGTTGGGGATAGTGTCATCCTTTCGCAACGTCATTATTTCGCAGCCGTTATCGGTTACCACAATAGTATGCTCGTACTGTGCCGACAAGCTACGATCTTTGGTTTTTACCGTCCAACCGTCTTTCATTGTACGGATGCGGTAATCACCTGCGTTAAGCATGGGCTCGATCGTAAAGGCCATTCCCGCCTGCAACACCACGCCGCCGTCATCTGCATCGTAGTGCAGAACTTGCGGTTCTTCGTGGAAGCCCTTGCCGATGCCGTGGCCACAATACTCACGTACTACAGAGAAGTTGTTCCCTTCCGCAAACTGCTGGATCGCTTTGCCCAAGGTGCGCAGGCGAATCCCCGGCTTAACCATCTTCAGTGCCAGATAGAGGCTTTCCTGTGTGATGCGGCAGAGACGCTCACCCAGAATGGTAGGCTTGCCCGCGATAAACATGGTTGACGTATCGCCGTGGAAGCCGTCTTTGATCACGGTGACGTCGATGTTGACGATATCGCCGTCTTTCAGGATCCGCTCTTCGCTAGGGATGCCGTGACATACCACTTCATTGATGGAAATGCAGACGGATTTCGGGAAACCGTGGTAGCCCAGGCAAGCAGAAATAGCCTGCTGCTTGTTGGTGATGTGATCGTGACAGATTCGGTCTAACTCGGCGGTACTCACGCCGGGTACGACGTGAGGTTCGATGATTTCCAGGACTTCGGCAGCCAGACGACCAGCTACGCGCATTTTTTCGATGTCTTCAGGGGTTTTGATTGAAATTGCCATTGATAATTGTCCGCAGGTGCCTGCTAAGCACGAAAATTAAGAGCGATAACTAATAACTTATGTTACCAGCCATGCCGCTGGCTTGCCAAATTATCATTCTGATTTGTAGACCATTGAATAACAAATGTTGGTGTCGTGGGGGGATTTATGGTATAAAGCGCGCCGATGATCCGGCTGGATAACGGTTATACGGTATTCGACTACATCATCGACTAAACTCACTTTGTGTAAATAACACACACATGTCGGCACGTTCGCCGGGGTGCTCCTGAGGTGTTTCACCGGATGGGGTCGGCGCAATGGGACATGTGGAGGCATAACCCCATACTTAATTAATAGAGGTAATCATGGCAACTGTTTCCATGCGCGATATGCTCAAGGCTGGCGTACACTTTGGTCACCAGACCCGTTACTGGAACCCGAAAATGAAGCCATTCATCTTCGGTGCGCGTAACAAAGTTCACATCATCAACCTTGAAAAAACCGTACCAATGTTCAACGATGCTTTGGCTGAACTGAGCAAAATTGCTTCTCGCAAAGGCAAAATTCTGTTCGTTGGTACTAAACGCGCAGCAAGCGAAGCGGTAAAAGATGCAGCCAACAACTGCGATCAGTTCTTCGTGAACCATCGCTGGTTGGGCGGTATGCTGACTAACTGGAAAACCGTTCGTCAGTCCATCAAGCGTTTGAAAGATCTGGAAACCCAATCTCAAGACGGCACGTTCGACAAGCTGACCAAAAAAGAGGCGCTGATGCGCACTCGTGAACTGGACAAGCTGGAAAACAGCCTGGGCGGTATCAAAGATATGGGCGGTCTGCCAGACGCGCTGTTCGTTATCGACGCCGATCACGAGCACATCGCAATCAAAGAAGCTAACAACCTGGGTATTCCGGTATTCGCTGTGGTTGATACCAACTCCGATCCGGATGGCGTTGACTACATCATCCCTGGTAACGATGACGCAATCCGTGCAGTTAGCCTGTACCTGAGCGCTGTTGCTACTGCTGTCCGCGAAGGCCGTTCTCAAGATCTGGCTGTGCAGGCAGAAGAAGGCTTAGTAGAAGCTGAATAATAAGTCTGGCTCGTTGAGCCCTTATTAACCAGGTAGTACTAGTTTGGTTAGGGGCCTTTTTATGGCCCCTTTTTCACTTTTAAAGCTGTTTGGTCGTGACGGCCGGGCAGAACAAATCTTCCGAGGATTTTAGAATGGCTGAAATTACCGCATCCCTGGTAAAAGAGCTGCGTGAGCGTACCGCTGCAGGCATGATGGAATGTAAGAAAGCGCTGGTTGAAGCTAATGGCGACATCGAGCTGGCAATCGAAAACATGCGTAAATCTGGCGCGATTAAAGCGGCGAAGAAAGCAGGTAACGTTGCTGCTGATGGCGTGATCAAGACTAAGATCGACGGTAACTACGCTGTGATCCTGGAAGTTAACTGCCAGACCGACTTCGTCGCTAAAGATGGTGGTTTCCAGGCGTTTGCTGACAAAGTGCTGGACGCTGCGGTTGTAGGCAAAATCACTGACGTCAACGTGCTGAAGGCGCAGTTCGAAGAAGAGCGTGTTGCACTGGTTGCTAAAATCGGTGAGAACATCAACATTCGCCGCGTTTCTGCTCTGGAAGGCGAAGTGCTGGGTAACTACCAACACGGTGCGCGCATCGGTGTTCTAGTTGCCGCTAAAGGCGCTGATGAAGAGCTGGTTAAGCACCTGGCTATGCACGTTGCTGCAAGCAAGCCTGAATTCGTTAAACCAGAAGACGTGTCTGCTGAAGTGGTAGAGAAAGAGTACCAGGTTCAGTTGGAAATCGCGATGCAGTCTGGCAAACCGAAAGAAATCGCAGAGAAAATGGTTGAAGGCCGTATGAAGAAATTCACCGGTGAAGTTTCTCTGACTGGCCAGCCTTTCGTTATGGATCCAGCTAAGTCTGTTGGCCAACTGCTGAAAGAGCACAACGCTGATGTGACTAACTTCATCCGTTTCGAAGTGGGTGAAGGCATTGAGAAAGTTGAGACTGACTTTGCTGCTGAAGTTGCAGCAATGAGTAAGCAGTCTTAATAGTAAAAAAAGAGCCGCCAGTTGGCGGTTCCTTTTTATCCAGCCCCAATAGTTTTAGTTCGCTTGGCTTCCTGCATTCAGGTAGGGGCCAGGTGGAATAGTGTTGATTTTTACAACCCCCAATACGACGACAGCCTGTAGGATAAGAACACCATGGCAACCAATGCAAAACCCGTCTATCAACGAATCCTGCTGAAGCTCAGTGGCGAAGCTTTACAGGGAACTGAAGGTTTTGGTATCGATGCGAGTATTCTGGATCGCATGGCTCAGGAAGTGAAAGAACTGGTTGAGTTAGGCATTCAGGTCGGTGTGGTTATCGGCGGTGGTAACCTGTTTCGTGGCGCGGGTCTGGCTAAAGCGGGTATGAACCGCGTTGTGGGCGACCACATGGGGATGCTGGCGACCGTCATGAATGGTCTGGCAATGCGTGATGCGTTGCACCGTGCCTATGTGAACGCTCGCCTGATGTCTGCGATCCCCCTGAATGGCGTTTGTGACAACTACAGTTGGGCGGAAGCAATCAGCCTGCTGCGTAATAATCGCGTGGTGATTTTCTCCGCCGGAACCGGTAACCCTTTCTTTACTACGGATTCCGCAGCTTGTCTGCGCGGCATCGAGATTGAAGCGGATGTCGTATTGAAAGCGACCAAGGTCGATGGCGTCTATTCTGCCGATCCGGTACAAGATCCTTCTGCGACAATGTACGAAACGCTAACTTATCAAGATGTGCTAGAACGTGAACTGAAAGTGATGGATCTTGCTGCATTCACGCTGGCTCGTGACCATAATTTGCCGATCCGCGTTTTCAACATGAACAAACCTGGCGCACTGCGTCGCGTTGTCATGGGTGAAAAAGAAGGGACGTTAATCAGTCAGTAACTCAAGTTATGGGGTAATATATTGTCAGTATTGCTCCATACGCCAGCCAAGCGCTGGTATTAATTATTCACCGGGCTATGTACTGACATGGCCTGCCAGGCAACCAGTTTTCAAGGGTTCACAACGTGACTAATGAAATCAGAAAAGATGCTGAAACGCGCATGGACAAATGTGTTGAAGCGTTTAAAAACCAGATCAACAGAATCCGTACTGGCCGTGCATCGCCAAGTATTCTTGACGGCATTCAGGTTGAATACTATGGCAGTGCAACGCCATTGCGCCAACTCGCTAACGTTGTGGTAGAAGATTCTCGCACGTTGGCCATTTCGGTATTCGATCGTTCACTGGGCCCAGCGGTCGAGAAAGCGATTATGGCTTCCGATCTCGGCCTGAACCCGTCTTCTGCGGGTACTGTAATCCGCGTTCCGTTGCCACCGCTGACGGAAGAACGTCGTAAAGATCTGATCAAAGTGGTTCGTGGCGAAGCAGAACAGGGGCGTATCTCTGTACGCAACGTGCGCCGCGATGCTAACGACAAGTTTAAAGCATTGTTGAAAGACAAAGCGATCAGTGAAGATGAAGAGCGTCGTGCTCAGGATGATGTGCAGAAATTGACTGATAACTTCATCAAGAAAGTGGACGTGGCACTGGCAGAAAAAGAAGCGGAGCTGATGGAGTTCTAATCAGCCTGCTAGATAGTGCGTCGCAGGAAACTTGTGGGTTTGCCCCTTTTTTCGGCGGCGCTTTATTTTTATATAATGCGCGTTATGTCATCAATGGGTGAAGGCTAGCCCCTCTGGGCAGTAAACAATTTTTTGCCATGTATATACCTGCAAGCGTCATGGCTGTGATCGATAGCAGAGATATATCATGGTAATCGTCTCAGACTCGTGTACCTTCCTGTCATCAAATCCGGTTATTCAGAGCATTTTTAATGAAGCAACTGACAATTCTTGGTTCCACCGGCTCTATTGGCGTTAGTTCTCTGGCGGTAATTAAAGCTAACCCCGATAAATTTGCCGTGCGTGCGCTATCCGCTGGGTATAACGTCAAACTGATGGTGGAGCAATGCCTCACTTTCCAACCTGCCTATGCCTCAATGGCTGATGAAGCTTCTGCAACGGTTCTGCGCCAGCAGTTGGCGGAATACGGCTGTAAAACAGAGGTGCTGGCGGGCGTTCAGGCAGCGTGTGATCTTGCTGCATTGGATGGCGTCGATCAGGTCATGGCCGCGATTGTGGGAGCTGCTGGGCTACTGCCGACATTGGCTGCAATCCATGCGGGAAAACAGGTTTTGTTGGCGAATAAAGAATCACTGGTTACCTGTGGACGTCTCTTTATGGACGCCGTAGCACAAAGTGGTGCGCAGCTTTTACCGATTGATAGTGAACATAATGCGATTTTTCAGAGTTTACCTGAGCAAATTCAACGCCAATTAGGTTACGCTTCATTGTCGCAACATGGGGTTGAACGCATTATTTTGACCGGTTCTGGTGGGCCTTTTCGTGAAACGTCGGTGTCGGCGCTGGCGGATATGACGCCGGATCAGGCATGTGCGCATCCAAACTGGTCAATGGGGCGCAAAATTTCGGTTGATTCAGCCACGATGATGAACAAGGGGCTGGAGTATATTGAAGCACGTTGGTTGTTTAATGCCTCTGCTGAACAGATGGAAGTCATTATTCATCCGCAATCGGTGATTCATTCTATGGTGCGTTATCGTGATGGTAGCGTTCTGGCGCAGTTGGGCTCGCCCGATATGCGCACGCCGATTGCCCATGCGATGGCGTATCCCGAACGTGTGACATCGGGCGTAAAATCGTTAGATTTTTGCCAGATTGGTGCGCTGACATTTTTAGCGCCGGACTATGCACGCTATCCTTGTTTACAGTTGGCGATTGACGCTTGTCATCATGGTCAATCGGCTACCACGGCATTGAACGCTGCAAATGAAATTGCAGTAGCGGCATTTTTGCAGTCGCAGATACGCTTTACGGATATCGCGGCGGTAAATCGGGATGTCATTGAACAACTTACACTGCCAGAGCCTGCCAGTGTTGACGATGTTCTGTTTATCGATCGCTGGGCCAGACAGGCCGCAGCACAGACTCTGACACATTACACACGATAGTCGGATAGGCCCGTGGCACGATTTGTTCATGTGCGGTTGAGGTGGTATAGTCTGCGCCACTCAATAGTTGATTAGGCGAAATTTGTTTAATTGACTGTGACGCTAAGCCGTGATCGTTCACGGCTTTTTTTGCGCTAACGGGGTCTGATGTTACGGAAGGACTGTTGTATTTCTTGCTTGAGGAAATAAGTACGCGTTATGCCGTCCGATAATCAAAAAAATATTCACGATCTGCCACCCGCTGGGCCACGGCATGTTGCCATTATCATGGATGGCAATGGTCGCTGGGCGAAAAACCGGGGGAAAATGCGGATTTTTGGCCATCAGGCTGGTGTAAAGGCCGTGCGACGTTCAGTCAGTTTCGCCGTGAGCCAAGGGCTTGACGCTCTGACACTTTATGCATTTAGCAGTGAAAACTGGAACCGTCCGGCGCAGGAAGTCTCCGCACTTATGGAACTGTTTGTTCGGGCGTTGGATAGCGAAGTGAAAAGCCTGCACAAGCACAATGTTCGCTTGCGGGTGATTGGCGATATCGGCCGTTTCAGCCCACGTTTACAAGAGCGAATTCGTCGTTCAGAGACGCTGACAGAAAAGAATCAGGGGCTCACACTCAATATTGCCGCGAATTATGGCGGCCGTTGGGATATTATTCAGGGAGTACGGCAACTTGCAGAGCAGGTGCAGGAAGGTATTCTTCGCCCTGATAGCATTAATGAAGCGTCATTATGTCAGTACATCTGTCTGAATGATCTGGCTCCGGTTGATTTGGTGATCAGAACCGGTGGGGAACACCGCATCAGTAATTTTCTTCTGTGGCAAATTGCTTATGCTGAACTTTACTTTACTGATGTCCTCTGGCCTGATTTCGATGAACAAGTCTTTGAAGGTGCGCTGAATGCTTTTGCACAACGCGAGCGCCGCTTCGGGGGAACAACACCTATCGATGCTGATGCATCCTAGGGGGAACTTTTGCTGAAGTATCGCCTGATTACTGCTTTTATTTTGATCCCGATTGTTATTGCAGCGTTGTTCTTGCTGCCTCCTTTGGGATTCACGCTTGTTACGCTGGCTGTTTGTATGCTGGCGGCATGGGAATGGGGTCAACTGGCGGGGTTTGCCTCCTATGGCCAACGCCTGTGGCTCGCGATCCTGTGTGGTTTCTTACTGGCGCTGATGCTGTTATCGCTCCCGGCTTACCATTATTCTGTCCATATTCCGCAAATCAGTATCGCGCTTTGGTCATCACTGGTGTGGTGGAGTGTGGCACTACTGTTGGTTCTGTTTTATCCGACTTCAGCCTCATTCTGGCGTCATTCACGCACATTGCGACTGGTGTTCGGTATCATGACTATCGTGCCGTTTTTCTGGGGTATGGTCGCGCTTCGTCATTACAATTATGCGATGAATCCTTTTGCCGGTGCCTGGTGGCTGCTGTACGTCATGCTGCTGGTCTGGGGTGCAGACAGCGGAGCCTACATGTTTGGCAAACTGTTTGGTAAACGTAAGCTCGCGCCAAAGGTTTCGCCGGGCAAAACCTGGGAAGGCTTTCTCGGTGGTCTGGCAACCTCAGCGCTAATCTCTCTGCTGTTTAGCCTTTATGCACCATTAACGGTGGCAGCATCGACGTTGTTAATTTGTTCTATTGTCGCCGCGCTGGCCTCGGTACTGGGTGATTTGACGGAAAGTATGTTCAAACGCGAGGCGGGCATCAAAGACAGTAGCCATTTGATTCCGGGGCATGGTGGCGTGCTCGATCGTATCGATAGCCTGACGGCTGCGGTTCCTGTGTTCTCTTGCCTGATGCTGCTGCTGTTTAAAGTAGCTTAGAATAAAGCGGTAGAGCTATTTATGTTGAGTTTTCTCTGGAATCTTGCCGCGTTTATCATTGCACTCGGTGTGCTGGTCACCGTCCATGAATTTGGACATTTCTGGGTGGCACGCCGTTGTGGTGTGAAGGTAGAGCGCTTCTCTGTCGGTTTCGGCCGCGCCCTATGGCGCCGTCGCGATCGTACTGGTACAGAATTCGTGATTGCGCTGATCCCGCTTGGCGGCTACGTGAAGATGCTGGATGAGCGTGTCGACACGGTAGCGCCAGAATTTCGTCACCAATCCTTTAACAGCAAAACGGTCTGGCAGCGTGCGGCTATCGTCAGTGCCGGTCCGATCGCTAATTTCCTGTTTGCCATTGTGGCGTACTGGCTGGTGTTCATTCTCGGCGTTCCTGGCGTGCGTCCGGTTGTGGGTGAAATACTGCCCAACTCCATCGCGGCGCAAGCGGAAATGTCGGCAGGAATGGAACTAAAGTCCGTTGATGGTATCGAAACGCCTGATTGGGATACCGCGCGTCTGGCGATGATCGGTAAAATCGGTGACAGCGATGTCGTGATCGGAACCGCACCTTTAGGCTCTGACCGTGTCGTCCAGAAAACCCTGGATTTACGCGAGTGGCAGTTTGAACCTGATAAGCAAGATCCGGTTGCTTCGCTCGGGATTATCCCACGCGGCCCGCAAATTGAACCGGTACTGAATCAGGTGCAGGCTGGCTCGGCAGCGGAAAAAGCAGGTTTGCAAGTCAGAGATAGGATCGTTAAAGTCGACGGGCAGGCTTTAGTACATTGGCGTGATTTTGTCATCGCCGTGCGTGATAACCCCGGACAATCTATTGCGCTGGAGGTGGAACGAAATGGCGAAGTAGTGCCGTTAACGTTAACGCCAGACAGCAAATCTGTGGGAAATGGCAAAGTTGAAGGGTTGGCCGGCGTTATGCCAAGCGTGACGCCGCTGCCCGAAGAATACAGGACTGTGCGCCAGTATGGGCCGTTCAGCGCTGTCTATCAGGCAACAGATAAAACCTGGCAACTGATGAAGTTGACCGTCAGTATGTTAGGCAAACTGGTTATGGGTGATGTTAAGCTGAATAACCTGAGTGGTCCCATTTCGATTGCTCAGGGTGCAGGAATGTCAGCAGATTATGGATTGATTTATTACCTGATGTTTTTGGCCTTAATCAGCGTCAATTTGGGGATCATCAATCTGTTTCCTCTGCCGGTATTGGATGGTGGACACCTGCTCTTTCTTGCGGTTGAAAAGCTGAAGGGTAGGCCGGTTTCTGAGCGTGTGCAGGACATTAGCTATCGTATTGGCACAGTATTGCTGATGTTGTTAATGGGACTCGCACTTTTCAATGATTTCTCGCGTCTCTAGGCGCGGGATTAGGTTAGGAAAAACGCATAACAACGATGGCGATCAAAAAGTTGCTCATAGCGTCGCTGCTGTTTAGCAGCGCAACCGTATACGGTGCAGACGGGTTCGTAGTGAAGGACATTCATTTCGAGGGCCTGCAAAGGGTTGCCGTCGGGGCGGCACTCCTCAGTATGCCTGTCCGCGTTGGCGATACCATCGGTGACGATGATATCGGTAACACTATCCGTGCCTTGTTTGCGACCGGAAATTTTGAAGATGTTCGCGTCCTGCGCGACGGCGAAACGCTGATTGTGCAGGTGAAAGAACGTCCGACAATCGCCAGCGTCACGTTTTCCGGCAATAAGTCAGTCAAAGACGACATGCTGAAAGAAAACCTGGAAGCCTCTGGCGTGCGCGTTGGTGAAGCGTTAGACCGCACGGCGCTCACCAGCATCGAAAAAGGACTGGAGGATTTCTATTACAGCGTGGGTAAGTACAGTGCGTCGGTGAAAGCCGTTGTCACGCCATTGCCACGTAATCGCGTAGACCTGAAACTGGTCTTCACGGAAGGTGTGTCGGCCCAAATCCAGCAGATTAATATTGTCGGTAACAAAGCGTTCAGTTCCGACGAATTGATCTCGCGTTTTCAACTGCGTGATGAAGTGCCGTGGTGGAACGTGGTCGGTGACCGTAAATACCAGAAACAGAAACTGTCTGGCGATCTCGAAACCCTACGCAGCTTCTATCTGGATCGCGGCTATGCGCGTTTTAACATCGATTCCACTCAGGTGAGCCTGACGCCAGATAGAAAAGGCATCTATATCACCATTAATATGACGGAAGGTGAGCAGTACAAGCTGTCCGGCGTTGCGGTGAAAGGTAACCTGGCGGGGCACTCTGCGGAAATCGAAGGGCTGACGAAAATCGAATCGGGTGAACTCTACAACGGGACGAAAGTCACCCGCATGGAAGAGGACATCAAGAAACTGCTGGGTCGTTATGGCTATGCCTATCCGCGAGTGGTCACACAGCCGGACATTAATGATGCAGACAAGACGGTGAGATTAAACATCAACGTCGATGCAGGTAACCGCTTCTATGTGCGTCATGTTCGCTTTGACGGCAATGATACTTCTAAAGATTCTGTTCTGCGCCGTGAAATGCGCCAGATGGAAGGTGCCTGGTTAGGTAACGATCTGGTTGAGCAGGGCAAAGAGCGTCTAAACCGACTGGGGTACTTTGAAAGCGTTGAGGTAGAAACGCAGCGCGTTCCCGGTGTGGCCGATCAGGTTGATGTGACGTATAAAGTTAAAGAGCGTAATACGGGTACATTCAACTTTGGTGTTGGTTTCGGTACGGAAAGCGGCGTGAGTTTCCAGGCTGGGGTTCAGCAGGACAACTGGCTGGGAACAGGTAACTCTGTTGGTATCAGCGGGACTAAAAACGACTACCAAACGTATGTTGAGCTGTCACTGACCGACCCGTATTTTACCGTTGATGGCGTTAGCCTCGGTGGCCGCATCTTCTATAACAAATTTGAAGCGTCTGACGCCGATCTGTCCGACTACACCAACGTGAGTTATGGCGTTGGCAGCACCTTGGGTTTCCCGATTAACGAGAATAACTCACTGCGTGTCGGTCTGGATTATGTGCATAACGACCTGTCGGACATGAGACCGCAGGTGGCGATGTGGCGTTATCTGGATTCCGTGGGTGTCAATCCATCCGTGGTTGGCGAGAACGTCAAATCCAGCGCTGACTTCAAAGCGAACGATTTCTTCCTGAATACCGGATGGTCGTATAACAATCTGGATCGCGGCTACTTCCCGACGAAAGGCACACGTGCGTCTGCGAATGCCAAGATTGCCGTACCGGGTTCGGATAACGAATACTACAAACTGACGTTTGATTCGGCGAGCTACTACCCATTGAGCGATAGCGGTAACTGGGTGGTGATGGGCCGTACGCGCGCAGGTTTTGCGGATGGTATCGGTAGCAAAGAAGTGCCGTTCTACGACAACTTCTATGCAGGTGGTTCCAGTACGGTACGTGGCTTCCAGTCGAATACGATTGGGCCTAAAGCAGCGTATTATCAATGCCGTCCAGCAACGCCGGGTGGAGCTCTCCCACCTTCTTATTCTGGTTGTGGTATTGATAAAACCAATCTGGATGATGCCGTTGGTGGTAACGCGATGGCGGTGTTGAGTGCGGAACTGATCGTACCGACGCCATTTATCAGTGACAAATACGCGAGCTCTGTGCGTACTTCCTTCTTTGTGGATGGCGGTACGGTATGGGATACCAACTGGAAAAATACGCAAGCAACTATTGATGCAGGCGTGCCAGATTACAGCAAGGCGAGCAATTTCCGTGTTTCCAGCGGTATCGCATTGCAGTGGATGTCTCCGCTTGGGCCATTGGTCTTCTCCTATGCCCAGCCGGTTAAAAAGTACGATGGAGACAAGTCGGAACAATTCCAGTTTAACATTGGCAAAACCTGGTAGTGTGACGTCCATAGGTCGTATGCAGGGAATGTTGCATCGCTGTTCATTGGCGTGAATGCTGGAAATCCAGTTGACGCCCTGGCGCGATGCCCATCATTAAAGTGTTAAGACACAAATTAGGTTAGGTTGAGGAGTTTATAGTGAAAAAGTGGTTATGTGCCGCAGGCCTCGGTTTAGCATTGGCTGCTTCAGCCAGCGTTCAGGCTGCTGACAAGATTGCCGTTGTTAACGTTTCCAGCATCTTCCAACAGTTGCCACAGCGTGAAACCGTTGGCAAGCAACTGGAAAACGAGTTCAAAGGTCGTGCTTCTGAGCTGCAATCGATGGAAAACGATTTGCAAGGCAAGATGCAGAAGTTGCAGCGTGATGGTTCTACCATGAAAGCGAGCGAACGCAGCAAAATGGAAAAAGACGTCATGGCACAGCGCGAGCAGTTCTCTACGAAAGCGCAGGCTTTTGAGCAGGACAACCGTCGTCGTCAGGGTGAAGAACGTAACAAAATTCTGAGCCGTATTCAGGATGCTGTGAAAGCTGTTGCAACTAAAGAAGGCTATGATGTTGTGATTGACGCTAACGCCGTTGCGTATGTCGCCAATGCTAAAGATATTACTGCTGATGTGCTGAAACAGGTTAAATAATACATGTATTCGATTCGACTGGACGCGTTAGCTCAACAGTTGGATGCACAATTACACGGTGATGGCGATATCGTCATCACCGGTGTGGCGTCTATGCATTCGGCAAAAACTGGGCAAATTACGTTTCTTTCTGACAGTCGTTACCGTGAGCAACTGGCCGAGACACAAGCGTCTGTCGTCGTGCTGACGGAAGCAGATTTACCTTACTGTCAGGTTGCTGCGCTGGTAGTGAAAAATCCTTATCTGACCTATGCGCGCATGGCTCAGTTGCTGGATACGACGCCGCAACCGGCAACCGATATCGCCCCGAGTGCCGTCATTGCTCCCGATGCGACGCTGGGTCAGCAGGTATCCGTTGGTGCAAATGCTGTCATCGAATCTGGCGCTCAGTTGGGTGATGGTGTTGTCATCGGCCCCGGCTGTTTTGTCGGTAAAAACGCCCGCATTGGTGCCGGCACCCGTTTGTGGGCAAATGTAACGATTTACCACCGCGTTGAGCTTGGTGAACAGTGTCTGATCCAGTCTGGCACGGTGATCGGTTCTGACGGCTTTGGCTATGCCAACGATCGTGGCAACTGGGTGAAGATCCCGCAGTTGGGAACGGTCAGAATTGGCGATCGGGTTGAGATTGGTGCGAGCACGACTATCGATCGTGGTGCGTTGGATGATACGGTCATTGGCAATGGTGTTATCATTGATAACCAATGTCAGATTGCGCACAACGTCGTGATTGGCGACAATACCGCGGTCGCGGGTGGCGTCATTATGGCGGGGAGCTTGAAAATTGGCCGTTATTGCATGATCGGCGGTGCTAGCGTGATTAACGGGCACATGGAGATCTGCGATAAAGTGACGGTAACGGGGATGGGGATGGTCATGCGACCAATCACTGAACCTGGGGTATACTCTTCGGGTATTCCTTTGCAACCCAATAAAGTATGGCGCAAAACTGCAGCGCTGGTGATGAATATTGATGAGATAAGCAAACGGTTAAAAGCCGTTGAACGAAAAGTCGATAACGTTTAATCACTCGCGTTTTATTTGCGGCCTGCCTGAAGACACCTAATTTAGGGTCTGCGCAGGCCGTGTTGTTGATGGCATCAGTTTTTTATGGACAGGAAGAGTATTTTGACTACTGACACTCATACTCTGAATATTGAAGAGATTTTAGAATTATTACCGCACCGTTTCCCATTTTTGCTGGTTGATCGGGTACTGGATTTTGAAGAAGGGAAGTTTCTGCGGGCGGTGAAAAACGTCTCTTTTAACGAACCCTTCTTCCAAGGGCATTTCCCGGGTAAACCGATTTTCCCCGGCGTGTTGATTCTGGAAGCCATGGCTCAGGCTACGGGTATTCTGGCGTTTAAAAGCGTGGGTAAACTGGAGCCGGGTGAGCTGTATTACTTCGCCGCTGTTGACGAAGCGCGCTTTAAGCGCCCGGTACAGCCAGGCGATCAAATGATCCTTGAAGTTGAATTCATTAAAGAGCGCCGCGGCGTTGCGCGCTTTAAAGGTGTTGCCAAAGTTGATGGCGAAGTGGCCTGTGAAGCGTCAATGATGTGTGCTCGTCGTCGGGAGTCCTGATAACGTGATTGATCAAACCGCCTTTATTCATCCTAGTTCGATTGTTGAAGACGGTGCCATTATTGGCGCTGGTGTTCATATTGGCCCTTTCTGCTACATCGGTTCTCAAGTTGAGATCGGTGCAGGGACGGTGCTGAAATCGCATGTCGTCGTCAATGGCGTCACTAAAATTGGTCGCGACAACGAAATCTATCAGTTCACGTCAATTGGTGAAGTGAACCAGGATCTCAAATATGCTGGGGAACCGACCCGCGTTGAAATTGGCGATCGTAACCGTATCCGTGAAAGTGTCACCATTCATCGTGGCACGACGCAGGGCGGTGGGTTGACTAAAGTCGGTAGCGATAACTTGTTGATGATCAACACGCATATCGCACACGACTGTGTAGTGGGCAATCGCTGTATTCTGGCGAATAATGCGACGCTGGGTGGCCACGTTTCCGTCGATGATTTTGCGATTATTGGCGGAATGACTGCGGTACACCAGTTCTGCATTATCGGTGCTCACGTTATGGTTGGTGGGTGCTCTGGTGTAGCGCAAGACGTGCCTCCGTATGTTATTGCGCAGGGTAACCATGCCACGCCGTTTGGTCTGAACATTGAAGGCTTGAAACGTCGTGGATTCGAAAAAGAAACGCTGCATGCGATCCGTAATGCATACAAGCTGCTCTATCGTAGCGGTAAAACGCTGGATGAGGTAAAACCGGAAATCGAAGCGCTGGCGGCTGAACACCCGGCGGTGCAGGCATTTACCGATTTCTTCGCGCGTTCTACTCGCGGCATCATTCGTTAATCCATGTCATCACGTCCTTTGACTATTGGGCTAGTCGCCGGAGAAACTTCCGGCGACATCCTGGGCGCAGGTCTGATCCGGGCGCTAAAAGAAAAGGTACCGAATGCGCGGTTTGTCGGCGTAGCCGGGCCGCGTATGCAGGCTGAAGGCTGTGAAGCCTGGTACGAAATGGAAGAGCTGGCCGTCATGGGCATTGTTGAAGTGCTCGGACGCCTTCCTCGTCTGCTGAAAATTCGGCGAGATTTAACCCAACGTTTTAGCGAACTTCAGCCTGATGTCTTCGTGGGCATTGATGCACCTGATTTTAATATCACGCTGGAGGGTAACCTCAAGCTGCGTGGTATCAATACCATTCACTATGTCAGCCCGTCCGTGTGGGCATGGCGTCAAAAACGCGTTTTCAAAATAGGTAAAGCGACTAATCTGGTGCTGGCCTTCTTGCCTTTTGAAAAAGCGTTTTACGATCGTTTCAATGTACCTTGTCGCTTTATCGGCCATACGATGGCTGATGCAATGCCGCTGCATCCCGATAAGCTGGCAGCACGCGCGATGCTGGGTATTGCGCCCGATGTGCATTGTCTGGCACTGCTGCCGGGCAGTCGTGGTGCCGAAGTTGAAATGCTTAGCGCGGATTTCCTCAATACTGCCGTGCTATTACGCCAGAATTTTCCCGATCTGGAAATCGTGGTTCCGTTGGTGAACAGCAAACGGCGTGAACAGTTCGAGCGGATAAAAAATAGTGTGGCCCCCGACCTGCGTGTACATCTGCTGGATGGGCAGGCGCGTGAAGCCATGATTGCCAGCGATGCGGCACTGTTGGCATCCGGCACGGCTGCGCTGGAGTGTATGCTGGCGAAATGCCCGATGGTTGTGGGTTACCGCATGAAGCCTTTTACCTTCTGGTTGGCACAGCGTTTGGTCAAAACACCGTGGGTGTCGTTGCCGAATTTGCTGGCTGGGCGTGAGCTGGTGACGGAGTTGCTACAGACTGATTGTACGCCGGATAAGCTCGCGGCTGCGCTGCTGCCGCTGTTTGCCGAGACGGATAAAATGGCTGAATTACGCACAACGTTTGTGGATTTGCATCAGCAGATCCGCTGTAACGCCGATGAGCAAGCGGCTCAGGCGGTACTGGAATTAGTAAATCCTTGTTAATAAAAGCATATTAATAAAACCATGAGCGAAATATTTATTTACCCGCAGGCGACCTGTATCGCTGGCGTTGATGAAGTAGGCCGTGGCCCTTTGGTTGGTGCTGTCGTGACGGCGGCGGTGATCCTTGACCCGACCCGACCGATTGTCGGGCTGGCGGATTCCAAAAAGTTGAGTGAAAAACGCCGGCTGGCGCTCTATGATGAAATCAACGAAAAGGCGCTGGCGTGGAGCCTTGGTCGTGCCGAACCGGAAGAGATTGACCAACTGAATATCCTGCATGCTACGATGCTAGCGATGCAGCGTGCGGTGGCTGGGTTGTCTATCGTGCCGGACTTTGTTCTTATTGACGGCAACCGTTGCCCAGCATTGCCGATGCGTGCTCAGGCGGTGGTTAAAGGCGACAGTCGTGTGGCAGAGATCAGTGCGGCGTCGATCATGGCGAAAGTCACCCGCGATCGTGAGATGGTTGAGTTGGATCAACGCTTCCCCGCTTATGGTTTTGCCCAACACAAAGGCTACCCAACGGCTTTTCATCTGGAGAAACTGGCCGCACTGGGTGCCACTGAGTTTCACCGTCGGAGCTTCGCGCCAGTCAAGCGTGCATTAGGGCTGGCGTAAAACATCATCATTCATCCTCTGTGTTGTGATATCACTATCACAACGCTGACTACTCGATAAATTCTGGGATCTGGATATGGCCGAACCACGTTTTGTTCACCTGCGTGTTCACAGTGACTATTCCATGATCGATGGGCTGGCCAAAGTCGGTCCGCTGGTAAAAAAAGCGGCGGCGCTCGGTATGCCAGCGCTGGCGATTACCGATTTTACCAACCTGTGTGGTCTGGTTAAATTTTATGGCGGCGCGCATGGTGCGGGGGTCAAACCTATCATCGGCGCAGACTTCTATGTCGAAAGCGATGAATTAGGAGATGAACTGGCGCATCTCACGGTGCTTGCCATGAACAATGAAGGTTACCAGAATCTCACGCTGCTGATTTCCCATGCTTACCAACGTGGCTATGGTGCTGCCGGGCCGACGATTGACCGCGATTGGCTGATTGAACATCAGGAAGGGCTGATTCTTCTGTCTGGTGGCCGCCGGGGTGATGTTGGCCGGTTTTTGCTGCGTGGTAATCAGGCACAGGCTGAACAGTGTGTGGCGTTCTATCAGGAACACTTCCCCCAGCGTTATTATCTGGAACTGACCCGTACATCGCGCCCTGATGAAGAAAGCTACATACATTCAGCCGTGGAGTTGGCAACCAAGTACGGGTTACCCGTTGTAGCGACTAATGAAGTGTGCTTTATCAGCACTGATGATTTTGATGCTCACGAAATCCGTGTAGCCATTCACGATGGCTACACGCTTGACGATCCCAAACGCCCACGTCATTACAGCCCGCAGCAGTACATGCGCTCGGAAGAGGAAATGTGCGAGCTGTTTGCCGATATCCCCGAAGCGCTAGTGAACAGCGTTGAAATTGCTAAGCGCTGTAACGTAACGATCCGCTTGGGTGAATATTTTCTGCCGCAGTTCCCTACGGGTGAGATGAGCACCGCAGATTTTCTGGTTCAGTGCTCGAAAAAAGGGTTAGAGGATCGTCTCGAATTCCTGTTCCCTGACCCGGAAGTGCGTGCGGCTCGTCGGCTGGAATATGATGAGCGTCTGGATATTGAGCTGGGCGTTATCAACCAAATGGGGTTTCCTGGCTACTTCCTGATCGTCATGGAGTTTATCCAGTGGTCGAAGGATAACGATGTGCCTGTTGGTCCAGGACGTGGTTCCGGTGCGGGCTCATTGGTCGCCTACGCGCTGAAAATTACCGATCTAGACCCGCTGGAGTTCGACCTGCTGTTCGAACGCTTCCTCAACCCTGAACGTGTCTCCATGCCTGACTTCGATGTCGATTTCTGTATGGAAAAACGCGACAAGGTTATCGATCACGTCGCGGAAATGTACGGGCGTGATGCGGTCTCGCAGATTATTACCTTTGGTACGATGGCGGCTAAAGCGGTGATTCGTGACGTCGGGCGCGTGCTCGGACACCCTTATGGGTTTGTCGATCGTATTTCAAAACTGGTGCCGCCCGATCCGGGCATGACGCTGGAAAAGGCGTTTGCAGCCGAGCCGCAGTTGCCAGAAATTTATGAAGCCGATGAGGAAGTTAAGGCCCTTATCGATATGGCCCGCAAACTTGAAGGGGTCACGCGTAACGCCGGTAAACATGCTGGCGGGGTGGTGATATCCCCCACCAAGATTACTGACTTCGCGCCGCTGTATTGTGATTCGGAAGGGAACCATCCGGTTACTCAGTTTGATAAAAACGATGTGGAATATGCCGGGCTGGTGAAATTCGACTTCCTTGGCCTGCGTACATTGACCATCATCGACTGGGCACTGGAGATGATCAACGCCCGTCGTGCGAAGCAAGGTCAGGAACCGATTGATATCGCCGCGATCCCGCTCGACGATAAGAAAAGCTTCGACATGCTGCAACGCTCGGAAACCACGGCGGTATTCCAACTTGAATCACGCGGCATGAAAGACCTGATCAAGCGTCTGAAGCCTGACTGTTTTGAAGATATGATCGCACTGGTGGCGTTGTTCCGCCCCGGTCCGCTGCAATCCGGTATGGTGGACAACTTCATCGACCGTAAGCATGGGCGTGAAGCGATTTCATATCCTGATATCGAATGGCAGCACGAGTCTCTCAAGCCTGTACTGGAGCCGACCTACGGCATCATCCTGTATCAGGAACAGGTGATGCAGATCGCGCAGGTTTTGGCGGGCTATACGCTGGGCGGCGCGGATATGCTGCGTCGTGCGATGGGGAAAAAGAACCCCGTCGAGATGGCGAAGCAGCGAGGTGGCTTTGAAGATGGTGCCAAATCGCGCGGCGTGAACGGCGAATTGGCGGTTAAGATTTTCGACCTGGTGGAAAAATTCGCCGGTTACGGCTTTAATAAATCACACTCCGCGGCTTATGCGCTGGTGTCTTACCAAACGCTGTGGCTGAAAGCGCACTATCCGGCTGAATTCATGGCGGCGGTGATGACGGCCGATATGGACAACACGGATAAGGTGGTGGGGCTGGTTGATGAATGCTGGCGGATGGGGTTAAAAATCCTGCCCCCGGACATCAACAGTGGCCTGTACCACTTCCACGTTAACGACGATGGCGAGATTGTTTACGGCATTGGCGCGATTAAAGGCGTCGGTGAAGGTCCGATTGAGGCGATTATTGAAGCGCGTAATCAGGGCGGCTATTTTAGAGAGCTGTTTGACCTCTGCGCGCGTACTGACATTAAAAAGCTGAACCGCCGTGTGCTGGAAAAGCTGATTATGTCTGGGGCGTTTGACCGTCTTGGGCCGCATCGCGCCGCGCTGATGAACTCATTGGCTGATGCGCTGAAGGCTGCCGATCAGCATGCTAAAGCGGAAGCCATTGGTCAGGTGGATATGTTCGGCGTGCTGGCCGATGCGCCTGAGCAGGTGGAGCAATCCTACAGTACCGTGCCACCGTGGCCGGAGCAGGTCGTGTTGGATGGTGAGCGGGAGACGTTGGGGCTGTATCTGACCGGTCACCCGATCACGCAATATATTAAGGAAATTGAACGCTATGCCGGTGGTGTGCGTTTGAAAGATATGCACCCGACGGATCGGGGTAAAATGACCACTGCCGTTGGGCTGGTGTTGGCGGCTCGCGTCATGGTCACCAAACGGGGTAACCGTATTGGTGTCTGTACATTGGACGATCGTTCCGGTCGGCTTGAGATTATGCTGTTTACCGATGCATTGGAAAAATATCAGCATTTACTTGAGAAAGACCGTATCCTTATCGCCAGTGGACAGGTCAGCTTTGATGACTTCAGCGGCGGGCTTAAAATGACCGTCCGAGAGTTAATGGATATCAGTGAAGCGCGGGAAAAATACGCGCGCGGGCTTGCTATCTCGCTGACTGACAGGCAAATTGATGACCAGCTATTAAACCGTCTCCGCCAATCGTTGGAACCCCATCGATCGGGGACGATCCCAGTGCATCTCTATTACCAGCGTGAAGATGCGCGCGCCCGACTACGTTTCGGCGCAGCATGGCGTGTAACGCCTGCCGATACGCTACTGAACGAGCTGCGCACATTAGTGGGTAATGAGCAGGTGGAACTGGAATTTGACTAATATAGGAATACTATGAGTCTGAATTTTCTTGATTTTGAGCAGCCGATTGCAGAGTTGGAAGCGAAAATTGACTCGCTGACCGCAGTCAGCCGTCAAGACGAAAAATTAGATATTAACCTGGACGAAGAAGTCCAGCGTCTGCGTGAGAAGAGCGTTGAACTGACGCGCAAAATCTTCGCCGATTTGGGTGCCTGGCAGGTTGCGCAATTAGCGCGCCATCCGCAACGTCCTTATACGCTTGATTATATTAAGCACATCTTTACCGACTTTGATGAATTGGCGGGCGATCGTGCCTATGCTGATGACAAAGCCATTGTCGGCGGGATTGCCCGTTTGGATGGGCGTCCGGTGATGATCATTGGTCATCAGAAAGGACGTGAAACCAAAGAAAAGATTCGCCGTAATTTCGGGATGCCTGCACCGGAAGGGTATCGCAAAGCGCTGCGCCTGATGGAAATGGCCGATCGCTTCAAGATGCCGATTATCACCTTTATCGACACGCCGGGCGCTTATCCGGGCGTGGGCGCAGAAGAACGTGGTCAGTCTGAAGCTATCGCGCGCAATCTGCGTGAAATGTCGACGCTGCGTGTGCCAATCATCTGTACCGTTATCGGCGAAGGTGGTTCCGGTGGTGCGTTGGCTATTGGCGTGGGCGACAAGGTCAACATGTTGCAGTACAGCACCTACTCTGTTATTTCACCGGAAGGTTGTGCGTCCATCCTGTGGAAGAGTGCGGACAAGGCACCATTGGCGGCTGAAGCCATGGGCATTATCGCGCCGCGCCTGAAAGAGCTGAAACTGATCGATACCGTGATCCCTGAGCCGCTGGGTTCGGCGCACCGTAACGTTCCGGTAATGGCCGAGTCACTGAAAACGCAACTGCTGGCCGATCTGCTCGACCTCGATGGTCTGACGGAAGAAGAACTGTTGAACCGCCGTTATCAGCGTCTGATGAACTATGGTTACTGCTGATGACGTGATTGTCTGATTGATTACAGTGTCATCAATCAGGCTATTCTGGCGTTACTCTGAAAATCCGTTGTCAGCAATGACAGCGGATTTTTTGCTATGAGGGGAAAACAATGCTGAAATTGCTCGATGTACACCACATTGCGGTAATTGCCTCTGACTATGAACGCAGCAAGGCATTTTATTGTGATGTGCTGGGATTCACGCTAAACCATGAGGTCTACCGTGCAGCGCGGCAGTCGTGGAAAGGGGATCTCTCGCTGAATGGGCGTTACACCATTGAGCTATTTTCTTTCCCACATCCACCTGAACGTGTCAGTCGGCCGGAGGCATGTGGTCTACGTCATCTGGCTTTTGCCGTGGCGGACGTTGAACAGGCCATTGCCTCTTTGATGCAGACTGATGTCGCCTGCGAACCCGTAAGGATTGATCCTGAAACGCAGCAGCGCTTCACGTTCTTCTCCGATCCTGACGGCTTGCCCTTAGAACTGTATGAGATCTGATGCCGTGAACTGCACTGAACCTGACGATGGATTGCTCCAGACGATCGTAACGCAAACGGCCGGATGCGGGTCGATCCTGCTGGCCTACAGTGGTGGTATGGACTCCAGCGTGTTGCTGCATCTGCTAGTGGCTGCGCGTCAACGCTCTGGGCTGGCTATTCGCGCGGCTTACATCCACCACGGCTTAAATCCGCTGGCAGATAGCTGGGCTGAACATTGTCGCCAGCAGTGTGAACACTGGCAGGTGCCGTTTGCCTCATTGGCTGTGACGGTTGAGGCGCAGAACGGCGGTATTGAAGCGGCGGCCAGAACGGCGCGTTATCGGGCGCTACAAGCACATCTGCAAGAAGGGGAAACGCTGTTGACGGCGCAGCACCTTGATGACCAGAGCGAAACCTTTTTACTGGCGCTTAAACGCGGCAGCGGGCCTGCCGGGTTGTCTGCAATGGCAGCGCAAAGTACGCTGGGTCATTATCGCCTCATTCGTCCGCTGTTGGGGTTTTCCCGTCTCCAGTTGGAAGCCTATGCGCAGCGGCATCAGCTTCACTGGATTGAAGACGACAGCAATCAGGATGAGCGTTTTGACCGTAATTTTCTACGCCGTCAGATCTTACCGCGACTGACGCAGCGCTGGCCGCATTTCGCTTCCGCCGTGGCGCGTAGCGCCCAGCTTTGTGCCGAACAGGAACAATTGCTCGACGAGTTGCTGGAAGAATCACTGCTGGCGCTGTGTCAACCGGACGGTGCGATCAGTATTGACGGTCTGCTGCCGCTAAGCCCGGTGCGGCGCTTTGCGCTACTGCGGCGCTGGCTGGCGCAGCAAGGGACGACTATGCCTGCGCGCGAGCAGTTGCAACGGCTGTGGGATGAGGTTGCGACGAGCCGTCAGGATGCGGAACCTGTATTGCAGTTGAATCAGATGCAGATCCGTCGTTTTCGCCAACATCTTTACCTGCTACCGCTGATGCCGTCGCTAAAAGACCGCATTCTGCCGTGGCAACTAACGTCATGCCCGCTATCTCTCCCTGACAACTTGGGTATGCTGTTGCTGACCGATGGTGGGATAGCGGTTCGTGCACCGGAAAATGGTGAAGTGGTGAGTATTCGTTTCTCGACCAGTGGAACCGTGCATATTGTTGGCAGAGCACACGGGCGGAAAATCAAGAAACTCTGGCAGGAGCTGGATGTTCCGCCCTGGTGGCGTGACCGGACGCCGCTGGTGTTCTACAACGAGCAACTGATTGCTGCCATTGGGCGATTTGTAACGCAAGAAGGGCAGGTGAGAGAACATCAGCCTGTGTGGCACATTACGTGGGAAAAATAAGCCTAGGGGAAAAACTGATGCGGGCTGGGCTCAAAATAAAAACGGACAAGCTGCGTTGTCCGTTTGTGAAGCATTTCTTCAGCGTTTGCCGCTAAACGGAAGGGGAGGTTTGTCAGGATTCGCTGACGACGATTTTCCCGATTTCAGGATGGCTGAAACTGACGATGTGGTCGAGACGCAGTTCGCGTGTTGCGCCAGAGGCTTCAATCACCAGATATTCGATCTGCTTACGTGAGATCATGTCACTGGCTTTACCGGTCACAACTTCACCATTACGTAGTTCCAGCGTCAGCGTCAGGCTCTGCTGACAGGTGGCTTCCAGGCTGTCGTAATCATCACAGTTGATGGGTTGATATTCATTACTCATTGACATAATCACTCACCAATAAGTTAGCGGCGGCAAAAGCGGCCTGTTCCCTGACGGAGGATGGCAGCGCCTCATTCGCAGCAATGCCATCCAGGGTTTTCAAAACACAACCCAGCGAATCGGGTATATAGCCCAGATCGCCACTGGCGATCTCTGCGTATAAGCGACGTACTAATTCACAGTATTCTTGCACTATATCCTCCCTTAAAAGCTTAGCTCGGTAGATATTCATGCATCATCACTCGTTGTGCGCGCGATGTTGTAAGCCTACGAAGATAAACTCTATTTATCAAACCGACTATAGCATAGGCATTAACAGGATATCAGTAGTCCTTAGAGACCTAATCTATCGGTTACGTGGCGGATATCACCTTTACTGTGAGGATGACGCTAACTCAAGTAAACTAGGGGGGAATAAAAACGAGGTCACTGATGGCACTAAAAGCAACGGTTTACAAAGCAGCAATCAATATTGCCGATATGGATCGGAATTTTTTCCACGATGCGAACCTGACGATAGCGCAGCATCCCTCTGAAACTGAGCAACGCATGATGTTGCGGCTTTTAGCGTGGATCTGTCATGCGGATGAAAATTTGCGTTTTACTAAAGGGCTTAGCGCAGATGACGAGCCAGAAATCTGGCGACGTAATGATACGATGGAATTGGAACTGTGGATTGAGCTAGGCCTGCCGGATGAAAAGCGGCTCAAGAAAGCCTGCAACCAGTCCCGTGCCGTGGTGCTGTATGCCTACAGCGAGCGTGCGGCACAGGTGTGGTGGAATGCGATATCGAATAAGGTCTCCGGGTACAAAAATCTGGCGATCCGTTTTTTAGATGACAACCAACTGGCTCAGCTTGCCGGGCTGGTTCAGCGCACCATGTCATTACAGGCAACGATCCAGGACGGCACGATCTGGTTGTCTGGCGATAAGAATAGTCTTGAAATAGCATTTTCTGAGTGGAAAATTCCTCAGACTCAGGGATGATGACACGTTGGGGACGTTACAGCGTATTGAGTAAGAACGGGAAAACAGGACAGAGGGACAGAAGAATAATGATGAAAAAACTGGCTATCAGTGTGCTGTTGATTGCGGGAGTTTCTGGGTTGATCGGGTGTCATACCCGTTCACAAGTTCAGGAAGAGCCACTTACGCCCATGGCACAAAGTTATCGCGGTGTTTTACCCTGTGCTGATTGCGAAGGGGTTGATACGTCACTATTTTTGGAAAAAGATGGGACATTTATACTGCTTAAGCAGTATAAAACGACCCAACCAGGAGAGAACGTTTTCTCTTCTTATGGTCAATGGCGTCGCACGGCAGATAAACTGGTGCTGACGGAACGTTCAGGCGAAAAACATTACTTCCGTCCGGTTGTTAAAGGGTTGGAACTGTTGGATGAACAGGGGCTGCCCATCAATTCGCCTCTTCCTCGTCAATTAACGGTGTCCGAACAACCGCTGCCAAAGACGCCTATGCTGATGAAGGGGATGTACCGCTATATGGCGGATGTCGCGACGTTTTCGGATTGTGCGACGGGAAAAACCTTCGTGATGGAAGATAGTGCCGAGCTGGAAAGACAATATTTTCGTATAAGAAGTACAGCCGGCCAGGCGGTACTGCTTCTTCTCCCTGCTCATTTTGCCATCATTCCATCGATGGAAGAGGGGCAAATGATTAAGGCCGTGGTGCCTGATGGTAACAATAAAGCTTTGATGAACGCAGAGCTAAACTGCGATTCATAGACTAACGTGATGTTGGAAAAAAAAGGCACTATTTCAGTGCCTTTTTGCTATCGGTGTTCCCGATTCTGACTCGCGTTAGAGCATTTTCTTTAGCTGATAAAGCCAATCCAGCGCCTGACGTGGCGTGAGCGCATCGGGATCGATGGCTTCCAGTGCTTCCATCGCTGGTGACGGTTCATCAGCGTTCAGCAGCGCCAGTTGCGCGCCATCGATATGGCTGGATGACGCATTATTCGATAACGTTTCCAGTTCCTTCAGCTTCTGACGTGCACGTTTAATCACGTCTTTCGGTACACCCGCGAGTGCGGCAACGGCAAGGCCATAACTTTTGCTGGCGGCACCGTCTTGTACGCTGTGCATGAAGGCGATGGTATCGCCGTGCTCGCGCGCATCCAAATGGACATTTACCACCCCTTCCATTTTTTCCGGCAGGGTGGTCAGCTCAAAGTAGTGCGTTGCAAACAACGTCATGGCTTTGATGCGGTTCGCCAGATTTTCGGCGCAGGCCCACGCTAGCGACAAACCGTCATAGGTTGAGGTGCCGCGGCCGATTTCGTCCATCAGCACCAGACTGTTTTCCGTGGCGTTGTGTAGAATATTGGCCGTTTCCGTCATTTCTACCATGAACGTCGAACGGCCAGATGCCAGATCGTCCGCGGCACCTACGCGGGTGAAAATGCGATCGACGGGGCCAATGACTGCCAGATCCGCAGGCACAAAGCAGCCGATATGCGCCATCAATACAATCAGCGCAGCCTGACGCATATAGGTACTTTTACCTCCCATGTTGGGGCCGGTAATGATCAGCATACGACGCTGTGGCGATAGCGACAGGGGGTTCGAAATAAACGGCTCACGCAGCACCTGTTCGACGACAGGGTGACGACCGCCCGTGATTTTGATGCCGGGTTTATCACTCAGCGTTGGGCAGATGTAATTCAACGTATCGGCACGCTCGGCCAGGTTCGCCAGTACATCCAGCTCGGCTAACGCTGTTGCACTCTGCTGAAGCTCTGCCAGATGAGGCAGCAACAGATCGAAAAGCTCATCGTAGAGTGCTTTTTCCAGCGCCAGCGCCTTACCCTTCGAGGTCAGAACCTTGTCTTCGTATTCTTTTAGTTCGGGAATGATATAGCGTTCGGCATTTTTTAGCGTCTGGCGACGGACGTAGTGGATCGGCACCAGATGGCTCTGGCCTCGGCTAACTTGAATGTAATAGCCGTGCACACCATTGAAGCCGACTTTCAGCGTATCAAGCCCCAGTTTTTCACGTTCGCGAATTTCCAGACGGTCCAGATAATCGCTGGCACCGTCAGCTAACGCCCGCCACTCATCCAATTCTGCATGGTAGCCCGGTGCGATGACCCCGCCGTCGCGTACCAGCACAGGCGGTGCTTCGACAACGGCGCGTTCCAGCAAATCACGCAGTTCGTCAAATTGACCAATCTGGCTGACCAAACGGCGAACGGAATCGGCCTCCAATGGCGAAAGCTGTTCGCGAATAGCGGGAAACTGCTGGAAAGCATGGCGCATACGTGCGAGATCGCGTGGGCGTGCCGTGCGTAAAGCAAGGCGTGCCAGAATACGTTCCAGATCGCCGACCTGCCGCAAGTAGGGCTGTAGATCGGGAGTGATTTCTTGTAACGCGCTGATGGCCTGTTGGCGTTGTTTGAGCGCGTCAATATCACGGCTAGGCATGTGAATCCAGCGCTTCAGCATCCGACTGCCCATTGCCGTTACGGTGCAGTCCAGTACGGCAGCCAGCGTATTTTCTACGCCGCCTGACAGGTTTTGCGTCAGTTCAAGGTTACGGCGTGTGGCCGCATCCATGATAATGCCGTCCTGTTGGCGTTCCATTGTAATGCCGCGAATATGCGGCAGCGAGGTACGCTGTGTGTCTTTCGCGTATTGCAGCAGGCATCCTGCTGCCCGTAGCGCGAGCTTCGCCTGCTCTACGCCAAAACCGGTCAGATCGCGGGTACCAAATTGCAGGTTAAGCTGCTGGCGTGCGGTATCGGGTTCAAATTCCCACAGCGGACGACGGCGGAGCCCATGACGATTTTCGATCAAATCCATGGACTCAAAGGATTCTGGGTAGAGTAATTCTGCTGGATTGGTGCGCTGTAACTCGGCCGCCATGGTTTCCCTATCGGCGGGTTCACTTACGCGAAAGCGTCCAGAGCTGATGTCCAGCGTGGCGTAACCGAATCCCCGACCGTCCTGCCAGATTGCTGCCAGCAGGTTATCCTGCTTTTCCTGCAACAGGGCTTCGTCGCTGATGGTTCCCGGCGTGACGATACGCACGACTTTACGTTCTACCGGACCTTTGCTGGTGGCCGGATCGCCGATCTGTTCACAGATCGCGACGGATTCACCCATTTGCACCAGCCTGGCGAGGTAGTTCTCAACAGCATGATGAGGAACGCCCGCCATCGGGATAGGTTCCCCTGCGGAAGCGCCGCGTTTCGTCAGCGAAATATCCAACAGTTGAGAAGCCCGTTTGGCATCGTCATAGAACAGCTCGTAAAAATCGCCCATGCGGTAAAACAGCAGGATTTCTGGATGCTCTGCCTTTAGCCTAAAGTACTGCTGCATCATCGGCGTGTGGGCGGTGAAGTCCTTCTCTGTGGCTTCATTCATATTGATTTTACTCAGTCTTAACGCTTTTGTTCGTTCAGGTGATGGCACTGGGCTTAATGGTAAACCTTGCTGATGGCTCGCCACCTGAGCATTGAAATGGAATGCCAGAAGTATACTGACTGACAGATGAAAAACATCACCTACGAGTGCGCTATCTTACCATTGCTGGTCGTTATTTTGCGCCAGAGTGACGTTACCAGACTGAGATAAGGATGCGTATCCGATTTTTCTACTATTGATCGGAGGCGCGAGGAGACTCGCAAGTTTCTTGCAGCATCGTGTGTAGCAACTAGACTAATTATTCTGCAACACATTCGGAAGAAAGGAATCTGAGTATGGCATTTGATGATTTACGTGGCTTTTTAAAAGCACTTGATGAAAGTGGTCAACTGCTGCACATCAATGAGGAAGTTTTGGCTGAACCCGATCTGGCCGCCGCCGCCAATGCTGCGGGACGTATCGGGGAAGGTGCACCTGCGCTTTCTTTTACAAATATCAAAGGATTTGTTGAGGCGCACGTTGTGATGAACACAATCGGTTCATGGCCGAATCATGCGATCTCGATGGGACTACCGGGGAATACGCCGGTAAAACAGCAAATTGATGAGTTCATTCGCCGCTGGGATAATTTTCCTGTCGCACCAGAACGACGTGAGAACCCACCGTGGGCAGAAAATGCATTAGAGGGGGATGACATCAATCTTTTCTCTCTTCTGCCATTATTCCGCTTAAATGATGCTGATGGCGGCTTCTACCTTGATAAAGCCTGCGTTGTTTCACGCGATCCCGACGATCCTGAGCATTTTGGCAAGCAAAATGTCGGCATTTATCGCATGGAAGTGAAGGGTAAACGTAAGTTGGGTCTGCAACCAGTACCGATGCACGATATCGCCATGCACCTTCGTAAAGCAGAAGAGCGCGCCGAGGATTTACCCATTGCGATTACTCTCGGTAACGACCCCATTATTACGCTAATGGGAGCAACGCCGCTGAAATATGATCAATCGGAATATGAAATGGCCGGTGCACTGCGTGAAAGCCCTTATCCTATATCGACTGCGCCGCTTACCGGTTTTGATGTTCCCTGGGGCTCAGAAGTTATTCTGGAAGGGGTGATTGAAAGCCGTAAGCGTGAAATTGAAGGGCCGTTTGGAGAGTTCACTGGGCATTATTCTGGTGGCCGTAATATGCCAGTAGTCAGAATTGATAAGGTATCTTATCGCTCTAAACTGATTTTTGAATCTCTGTACCTTGGCATGCCTTGGACTGAGGTCGATTATCTGATTGGCCCCGCAACCTGCGTACCGCTCTATCAGCAATTAAAAGCTGAGTTTCCAGAGGTACAGGCGGTTAATGCGATGTACACCCATGGACTACTGGCTATTATTTCCACCAAAAAACGATACGGAGGGTTTGCTCGTGCGGTAGGGTTGCGCGCCATGACGACACCGCACGGCCTGGGCTATGTGAAAATGGTCATCATGGTTGATGAAGACGTTGATCCCTTTAATCTTCCTCAGGTCATGTGGGCGCTGTCTGCGAAAGTGAATCCTGCTGGCGATCTGGTTCAACTGCCAAATATGTCGGTTCTGGCGCTGGATCCGAGTTCAAGCCCGGCGGGTATTACCGACAAACTGCTCATTGATGCCACCACGCCAGTCGCACCGGATATCCGTGGCCACTATAGCCAGCCCGTGAAAGATTTGCCTGAAGCCAAAGCCTGGGTGGAAAAGCTGACTGCCATGTTGGCGACTCGATAACGAAGGAGTGACATATGATTTGTCCACGTTGTGCCGATGAGCAGATTGAAGTAATGGCAACATCGCCAGTGAAAGGGATCTGGACGGTATACCAGTGCCAATGCTGTTTATATACCTGGCGTGATACTGAACCGCTGCGGCGCACTCACCGTGAGCATTATCCTGAAGCCTGTCGTATGACGCGGAAAGATATCGAGGAGGCGTTTGACTTTCCCAGCATTACGCCCTTGCTGACGAAATAAGTGATGTTGAAATAACCATCGCCGTGATGGTTATTTCAACACTATGTGCCAAGTTTAGGATGTTAATCCCCTATCATTCCTCCTTAGCGCCTTCGGTAGCGAAGACGGCGATCCTGTAATCAGTACCTTGGGATCGCGGAATAGCAGAACGAGCTAAGCCAACATGCGGTTGGCAATCCTGTTATCAAGGCCTTGAAATCATAATTATTTAGGATATCCATACATTGTCGGGAAGGGTTATGTGCTATGTTGGATTTCTCGTGATGATGATACGTCGCCTTCCCTATGAGAAAGAACCTGTTAGCTTGTTTTCAAATGCTCTGTTTTAAGAAAGGTTTTTTCTTATTATTTTTCAGCCTATTTTTTATCCTAGCTTTGCTTTTTGCGCTGGTACTTGAGGTCCACTCGATTTTCAAACTCAAACAGTTTGAAGAGGATGTGGAGACGTTTTCTACTCTCACGCTTGAACACGCTGGCGAAATAATGGCGCAGGCGACCTCCGCGCTGGATAAGTTAGAAGAATACCGTTTGCCTTATTGCGAGGATCCTCATCTGAATATGCTACGCAAGGTGGCTTACGATAATGATTATATTCAGGACGTGGTCTATATCGATGGGAATCGGCCGCGCTGTTCTTCAATGCTGAACGACATTAATACCTTATTTCTTCCCAAACCCGATTTTGTTTATAAAAGCGTCTATGGCGTTTGGTATAATGTCGAAAGCCCGCTGAACCGTAATAAGAGAATGATTTATGTTGGCGCAACGCATCATTTTGTCGTGTTAAATCCGCGTTCATTTCTGGATATTCCCTCCCATAGCCATAATATCCGATGTACATTGCTGGAAAGAAAAAAACAGAATGGACAGGTTATCTTGTCGGATTCGATCGATGGTAGCGTTTTCCCTCGCCTGATAACGGGAGAAAATCGAGCCGATAGATTTTATATTGATAGTAAATATTATGTTCTAAAACCGCTATCAAATAGCAATCTTGCTCTGGTGGTGAGCGCAGATAAACCCGTGAGTACTACCCGTTATCTGACAATTTTTTTCTCCTCTTTGCCCCTTTTTTTCCTCTTTTCCCTACTGCTTTCGACGTTGATCTCTCGGCGAACACTGACTATCCAGAGTCCGCGTTATGTTCTTAATCAGGCACTGAAGCAAAAAGAGTTCGAATTGCATTATCAGCCGATTATTGAACTGAATACCGCCCAGGTTGTGGGGTGTGAAGCGTTGATTCGCTGGTGTCATTCGGACGGGCGCGTAATTATGCCGGACTCTTTTATTCCCATGATTCGTCAGGTGGGGTTGATGAAAGCAATGACGTTATACGTCATTGATGAGGCGTTACAAACGGCCTGCGTGCTGAAGAAAAGTTATCCTGAGATGTTTGTTTCTATCAATCTTGAGGCCGCGGAATTTGAAGATATTTCCATTTTCAATTATCTCGTGGAGTATATTGCCGTACACGGTCTTGAAGGGACGAATATCAATGTCGAATTAACCGAGTCATCAATGATCGAACCACAAAAGGCCGGATTGATGGTGGAATTGTACCAACAGAAAAGCATTGATGTTGCCATTGACGATTTTGGTACTGGATATGCCGGGCTGTCGTATCTTGAACGGGTCAAAGCCAATAAGCTTAAAATTGACAAATCTTTTGTCTGGAATATTAATAATCATTCACCAGGCGACATTGTGCTGTCTCATATCGTCAGCATGGCACATTGCCTTAACCAACAAATTGTTGCCGAAGGTGTCGAAACCCTGATTCAGGAAACCTACCTGAAAAGCCTTGGTGTAGCCTATGCGCAG
Organism: Pectobacterium parmentieri; assembly: GCF_001742145.1. Lineage (NCBI taxonomy): Bacteria > Pseudomonadati > Pseudomonadota > Gammaproteobacteria > Enterobacterales > Pectobacteriaceae > Pectobacterium > Pectobacterium parmentieri. Next base: position 457,578 of record NZ_CP015749.1, read on the forward strand.
GGCTGGCTGTATTCCAAAGCGCTTACGCAAGAAGCATTAATTGTGTTTCTGGCAGCAAGGCGAGGAGCGGTGTCAGACGGGCTGTAAAGTCGCGATAAACTCAGCTTCACTATCAAAAACAGGTATAAAAAGGTAAAATATCGGAAATAGGGTGATTACCTAATGATATTTATTGCTTTTTTATTGTGAATTTTTCAGGAGTTTATCATGCAACAGTTACCTCATTGTCCGAAATGCAGTTCTGAATATACCTGGCAAGAGGGCGAAATGCTTAACTGCCCTGAATGCGGGAATGAGTGGTCGGCGGCAGGCGATGCGGCGGCGCAGGATGACGTTTTAGTGGTAAAAGATGCCAATGGCAACCTGCTGGCGGATGGCGATACGGTGACGGTCATTAAAGACCTGAAAGTCAAAGGCAGTTCGACCCCACTGAAAATTGGCACCCGCGTGAAAGGGATTCGCCTGGTAGAAGGCGATCACAACATTGATTGTAAAATCGACGGTTTTGGTCCGATGAAGCTGAAATCTGAATTTGTGAAGAAAAACTGATTCAGGTGTGATGACGCGCGCGTCAGTCTCCTCTCTGGTTGGCGCGCAGCATTTTTTCATCTCTGGCTGGTTTTTTCACATCAGACAATCCTTTACCATAGCTGATATTGATTTCTTACCTGGCTATACGGATATCTGATGCGTCATTTGGTTCGTTTTCTCCCTCTGCTCGTTTTGCTCTCTGCCTGTAGCACTCAGCCAGCCCCCCCTCCTGCAGAAGCCCCTTCGGGTAATCCTTTCAAAGGCGGTTTCCTGCTTGAACCTGCACACAATGTCCATCCGCTAGGCGGCGATTTTGCGACTAACCCAGCCACTGCACGGTTTGTCGATAAAATGGTGCTGGAGCACGGTTTTAATCGCCAGCAATTGCATGATGTGCTGGTTCAGGCGAAAAGTCTGGACTGGGTGATCCGTCTGATGGATAAGCAAGCCCCGACATCTCGACCCCCTTCAGGGCCGAACGGTGCCTGGAACCGCTACCGTAATCAATTTATTACGCCAGATAACGTGCAGAACGGCGTAGCGTTCTGGAATCAATATCAGGATGCGCTACAGCGTGCCCAGAATATTTACGGCGTTCCTCCTGAGATCATCGTCGGTATTATTGGCGTTGAAACCCGCTGGGGCAGAGTAATGGGGAAAACGCGCATCATTGATGCACTGGCAACGTTGGCGTTTGATTACCCGCGACGTGCCGATTACTTTGCGGGCGAACTGGAAACCTTTCTGCTGATGGCGCGTAAGGAAGGCAACGATCCGCTCAGCCTGCGTGGTTCTTACGCTGGTGCGATGGGCTACGGGCAGTTTATGCCTTCATCCTTCAAGAATTACGCCGTGGATTTTGATGGCAACGGACATACCAACCTGTGGGACCCGGTGGACGCGATTGGCAGCGTAGCCAATTATTTCAAAGCGCACGGCTGGGTGAAGGGTGCGCCTGTCGCGGTGCTGGCAAACGGTCAGGCACCGCTACTCCCGAACGGTTTTAATACCCGCTACTCGCTCACTGAACTTCAGGCCGCAGGGTTAATGCCACAGCATTCGCTAGCGGGATACAGTGAAGCCAGCCTGCTGCGGTTGGATGTTGGGACGGGTTACCAATACTGGTACGGTTTACCGAACTTCTACACCATCACGCGCTACAACCACAGCACGCATTACGCGATGGCCGTATGGCAGCTTGGTGAAGCGGTAGGCCGCGCACGCTAAGGCCAGCGTGACTAAGATATCTGCTTGGTGTGGCAGCCCCATTCTCAGGGGCTGTCTCTTACATAATGCAGGGACGTAAGTGAGGTTTGCCGTTATCCGGCGTAAGAAATTATGCTGAGGAGATAGCAGGCTCAGCTTGCGCCACGCAGGGAGCGTGTCGCAAGCGGTCCGTTAAGCCTGATACCGACGAAGGCATCGCGTAGCGACATAATTTAGCCGGAAGCTAGGGTTCGCAGGGCGGCGGCGACTGAGCGCCCTGCGTCGGGCGCGTGCTACGAGGTAGCATGAAAATAACGATATTGTGGCGCACGAAACGGCCTCTGAGCCTGCATATGCATTATGCATAAAGATGTGACTCCAAGACTCTCAATCCTCCCTTTATCTCAAATTTTCCCTGAATCAGCCTCAATACAATCCGCATAGACACCAGTAGTGCCCTCATTGGACTATTCCTGCGTAGAGTTCTTCCTATGACGCAACAAACCGAGGCGATAAATGACGACGATGATGGTGGTATTCCTGCTGGCTGGCGTGGTGAAAGGTGTGATTGGCCTGGGATTACCAACGATCGCCATGGGCCTGCTAACGCTGGTGATGCCCGCAGCCAGCGCGGCAGGGTTACTGATTGTGCCTTCGCTGGTGACCAACATTTGGCAGCTTGTCTGCGGCCCTGCCTTTTTCAGTCTGATTAAGCGGTTTTGGACGCTATTTGTCGGCATTATTATTGGGACGTTATGGAACGGGCTACCTGCGCTAACGTCATCATCGTCATGGACGAGCGCGGCGCTTGGCGGCATTTTGGTGGTCTACGGCCTATGGGGAATCGTGGCAACCACCTTGCCGCAGCCAGGTCGTCATGAAATTTGGCTCTCGCCGCTGGTGGGCTACCTCACGGGCGCAATCACGGCGGCAACGGGGGTCTTCGTGATTCCCGCCGTGCCTTACCTACAATGCCTGCGGCTCAATAAAAACGATCTGGTACAGGCGCTGGGGCTGGCGTTTACCGTCTCTACTCTGGGACTGGCGCTACAACTGATGCAGGGAGGCGGGCTACAGAGTGTCGATCTCTGGCAGTCGGTGCTGGTGCTAATTCCTGCTCTGTTGGGCATGATAATTGGACAGCGCTTGCGCCACGTTATTAGCGAACAGGTTTTCCGGCGCTGCTTCTTTATCGGGCTGATTGCGCTGGGTGGATACATGGCGCTACGCGGGCTGGCCTAATCCGTATGTTCTGCGGTAATAAAAGTCACGAAATCCTGAACATAGCCGGGAAGAGTGGAAAATTGTCGAGCGCAGATAACCAGATTGCGCGTTGCCCACTCGTCTGACAGCGGAATCGTGTGAATCTCTAGCCGCGCCATCATGCGCTGTGCAGCATGTCGCGGAAGAATGCCAATGCCGATACCGCTGTGGATCACCTGCGTGACGGCATCGAAACTGGCAAGACGCACGCGATAATTCAGACGTTTTCCCAGCTTTCTGGCATGTTCATCGATGTGCTCCTGTAACGCAGCACCTTCGCTGAGCCCGACGAATTCGGCGTCAGAGATGGCGGAAAAGGTAAGTTGCGTTGTCCCTGACCAGATGCTGGTTCGAGGAACCACAACGACCAGTTCATCCTGGCGGAATGGTCGGGTTTCTAAACCGTCGAGTGTAACGGAGTCGGCCACAATGCCGAGGTCGGCGGTTTGGTTGCGGATGGCATCGACGATATCGCGGCTGAGTTTTTCATTCACTGATACGGATATCTGCGGGCAGGCCACCAGATATTGCCCCAGCAGAGCAGGCAAATACTCGTTCAGTGCAGCAGAGTTGCACAACAGGGGGATATGACCGCGCAGCCCTTTGCCGTATTGATGTAATTCGCTGCGCATATGTTCTACCTGACGCAGGATAAGGTGGGCATGATGTGCCAGCGAAAATCCCGCGTCGGTGAGCGAAACGCCGGCCTTTGATCGCAGCAATAACGCTACACCCAGTTCCTCTTCCATCCCCCGGATTCGCTCGCTGGCGGCCTGTACGGTCAGACTGGACGCCGCTGCACCACCGGTAATGCTGCCTGCTTTCTGAATATTGAGAAACAGTCGGAGATCGGTTAAATCGAATCGCATAGGGGAATGTGTCTCGGGTGAGCCAATACCCACTATTATGGTCGTGAGCCAGAGCGACGGCAATCGCTCAGCCTACGACTTATTGAAACTCCACCCTATTTCTTCCTTTTTCTTTGGCTTTATAAAGCGCAATGTCCGCCGCGCCGTATAGCGCATCGAAACGGGTCTTCTGCGGTGCCCAACTGACACCAAAACTGGCGGTGACGCGCTGCTGTGGCAGTACGCTGAGCGGCATCCTGTTGAGATCGTGATGGAGTTGGCTGGCAAGGGCGACGGCCTGCATGAGTGTGTGCCCTTCCAGCAGAATGGTGAACTCTTCACCGCCCACGCGGCCAATGCTGTTTGTCGTACTCAGGAGGTGTTGCACACGTGATACCAGATCGCAGATCACGGCATCGCCCGTCGGATGACCATAGGTATCATTCACCTGTTTAAAGTGGTCGATATCTAACACGATGAGCGCTGCCTGGTTGCGTTCCAGCGCATGGTTGATGCGTTCAATAATCGCACCGCGGTTATACACGCTGGTCAATGGATCGTGGCTGGCTTTGTATTCCAACTCGACCGCCAACTGGTTGAGCTGCGCGTTCAGGCGATTCAACTCCTTCTCAGCCCGATCGCTGCGTGAAATCAGGCGGTGTGACTCTCGTACCAGTCGCTGGTAATGGTCGGTTAATGCCAGCAGCGTGTCACGATAGACTTCAGCAGGCCTTTCCTGCTGGTTAGCGATGTTGCGCGCAGCGAGCAGAATGTCGTATTCCGGTGTAAACAAGTCAATTGTGCTCATGGTTATCACTCAAAATCGTGCTGTGAAAGGTCAGGGCAGGGAAGTCGATATGGAGTTCTTCACCAAATTCTTCCGCAATATCGTCGTCTTTGTCGTAATACCAATACAGCGCAATCGATAACGCCTGTTCCGCAGCCTGATTCAGCAGGTTGAACAAACTGAACAGCATCTTGGTGCTGGAGCTGTTGAAGTAAATCAGGGAAACATGTATTTCGATGCTTGGCTGAGTCTCATCCGGTGGCATGGTTTCTGCGCAGATCGTCAGTTTGTGTAGATAGGCTTCAATCTCGGTGAGCAGCGGACGATAAAACGCCGCAGCATTCTCAGGATAAGATTCGCCGGAAAGATAAAGACGGTGTGTGTCAAAGTGAAAATCAACTGCCGGGGTACAGGATGTCCCCGAAATATGGAGGTTGCTTAGGGTCGTTATATTTTTCATGTCAAATGATTGCCTTCAGATAAAACGTAGATAGCCCCGTTGATGCGTCGGCCCGAAACGTAAACTGGAGTGGCTCACTGGCATCACGTGCGACGGTCAACAGACCCATATCTGCGCCTTTGCTTGATGACGGGGTTTCATCGCGCAGAGAGACTTTGTAGGCGAGTCGGATTTCATCAAGCGTCATCCCGCGCAGTGGTTCAAGACGCCCGCGTAACTTCTCTACATCGTCGGGGCTTACCGGGTTGGCGCATAACAGGAAATATTTCCCATTTTCGTAACCCAGGCACACGGAGCCATGACGTACCTCAACGGGGTGATCAAGCGCAGTTAACTGTGCGGCGGAATAGCGAGTGATGTTTTGTACCATTTCCACGAATGTGGAGAACAGTCTGCGACGGATACCGGCGGGAAGCTGCTTTTTCTCCAGTTGTAGCCTCATGGTTTCAGCCAGTGAACTGATGATATTTTGTGAAAAATAGCCCACGTAATACAGCGTGATGTCATGCTGATGAGAGGGTGAAAAGAACTCGGTGTATTTGATGTCTGGCATCATTCTGCCTACCTGATTAAACAAAAGTCGAACAATGTCGGAAGCCCCAAAAGGTTAAATCATCTCGTCGGGTCTGATCGCCCTGGTAGATCTGGTGTGCGGATAGCAATTGGTTAGCCAGCTCACGCATGGGTTGGCTTTGATAGTGTTGGAGATGCTCTCGTAGCCGTCGTTTACCAAACATAATCCTGCGTTCTCCGCCAATTTGATCCGTCAATCCATCCGTGGTGGTGAAAAACATATCATTGTCATGCAGCGGCAATTCGTAGCTTGACCACTGATAGTCATAAGGTGTCTCGGTATAGCCGATACCCATTCGATCGCACTGGAGTGGCGTGAGTTGCCCGGTACTATTTTGCAGCATAAATGCAGGCATCCGTGCGCCGGAAAACGTCAGCGTGTTGCGCGTTGTGTCGCAGAACACCAGCATCGCGTCGCAGCCGTCATTAGAGGTTGAAAGCTGGCGAGTTTCGTCACGTTGCCCCAGCGTGTCTTTGATATGGCGGTTGATCGCTTGTAATAACCGCGCGGGTAGCATGGGGCCGTGCTGGGTCAGCGCTTGTTCCAACGCAGAAGCGAAGATCAAGGTCATAAATGCGCCGGGCACGCCGTGCCCGGTACAGTCTGTGACGGCGGCAAGCCAGCCGTTTTGATAGGTTTTAAAGGCATAGCAGTCGCCGCCGACACAGTCTCGTGGCTCCCAGGCTAAGCACCAATCGGCCAGAGAACGAGACATCGCCTGCGTTGATGTTGTTAGCATTGCGGACTGAATCACGCTGGCATATTCGATACTTTGCATGATCTGCTGATGTTGGCGTAGATGCATATCTGATACGGCCTTGATCAGATCGATGCCGAGTCCGATACCGATATAACGCCCGTTTTCGGTGATCATAAAGCCGTCCGTCAGCGATTTATCTCCGGTGATCACCGTTTGATCGGCGACGTCGTTTAACGACGCCAGCGCATCGATAATCAGCGGATTTTTATCCATAAACGCGATGCAGCTCTTTTTGTCATACAGTTCGCGATAAAAAGGCCGGGACATTTGCGAGAGAAAAATATGGCGGTTGATTAAGCCGAAAGGACGTCCATCCTCTACGACAGGCAGGCTGACCCATTCTTTATTTTTACTGAACAACTGCAATACGGTGGCATTGTCGGTGTCAGGAGAAACATCCGGCAGAGGAATGCAAAGATCTCGCGCCACCGGTGTACCGCGAAGGAGCGGTCGGGCGCAAGGAACGGGCATGGCGATCATGGTTAATCTTTGGGCGAATTTATCTTTACGTCAAAATACCTGCCCTTGATGACCAAATGATGACAACTCCCGTCATACTTCAAGCCACAGGTGCGTTGGCAATACTCGGCTCATATCTGAAAGGGCCAACGCTTTGCGTTGTTCAAAACGTTAACGTTTTGTCCTGCAACTCGAATTATTTAGGGAATGCATCCGTTTGGGTAAGGTTATTGTGCGTCTAATACGTTGAGCATAATCTGGTTTTGCCAGTCGAAATAGGGGTTGAAGGTCAGGCGCACATGGGTTTTACCACTTTCTATATATCCCCAGTCGGAATACCACAGCGTGCTGCGATCCGCGCAGGCCGTCAGGTCGTTATTGGTTTGTCCGTTGGCGCAAATAACGATTGAGCCGGTTTTGCCGTATTCCGTATTTTCTGGTGAAAATAGGAGCGACATATGTGAGAGCTGGCTGATACGCCATTCAGGCAATGAACCTGTACGCACTAAAATTCGTGAGGAATGTACCCCAGCAGGGCGATCGCCGTACCAGATTAGGCGACTGCGCGGGTTGGTAAACTGCGTATCGAACATGTTGACAATATAGGTCGTATCGACGACGGAATCATGTTCCGCCAGAACGATTAACACTGGCTTGTCATAAGGTTTTTTGGCCAGTTGTGAACGAACACCGCTGCTGGAATAGTAATATTGAGCGAAACCGTTAGTCGGTACGCGCATATAGCGGGTCGCTAACTGCTCAGGATAACCAGGGCGCGGCGGCATCAGCCAGTCGGTAAATACGGACAGCAGTGGCGTCATGAAATCGTATTTTTCGTTGGATTTAATCGCGGGTGAAAACAGCACGAGCCCTTTGATTTCAGCGTGTTGTGACGCGTATTCCAGCACCAGGTTGCCGCCAGTGGAAAAGCCGCCCAGATAGATTTCATCCACCTCTTTACTGAGGATTGCTGCCTGTTCGGCGACCGCTTTGCGCCAGTCATCAACGGTGACGTGCAGCAGGTCGGAAGGGCGCGTGCCGTGTCCCGGCAGCAAAACGGTTCTGACCAGAAATCCTTGTTCGACCAATTTCGGTGTGATGTCAATGAACGAACCGGGGGAGTCTCCCAGTCCGTGCACCAGTAAAATCGCCTTACGAGGTTGACCCGATGGGCGGGTTTCACTGGGGGTATTCCAGCGTAATTCCCGTTGTTTATCGGTGGTTTGGAAGGCGCGATGCTGCTCTACCCAGCGTGCCGTTTCCTGCTGATAGCGCTCGAATGATGGTTGCCCTAATGGTGTCATATCACGTGGATTGCTGTTGCACCCCACCATAAAAAGCACGCCCACGAGGGCGAACAAACCTACCATCACCCGTTTCCAGATTGGCCACGAAACGAACCGGAATACGTTTATTGTCATTTATTCTCCTTGCCTGCTGGCGACATCAACCTGATAGCTAATGGGATATGGCGATTCGACAACACTATATCTGAAATTATTTAGCAAGCATGGCGCTCAATGTGCGGCGCTGTGGGGCTTCATGTTATACTTCGGACAAATTAGGCGTTTTTTCTGTCTTTTGGTCAGGCCAATATTACGATGGCCGATGTTGAATAAAGGGATGGCGGTATGCGTTTATATCAGCAGATTGGTGACAATCTTCGCGCGGAAATTCTGAAAGGAAACTATCAGATTGGCGATCGCTTGCCTCCCGAGCGTGATATTGCTGAAACCTACAACGTTAGTCGTAGCGTGGTACGCGAAGCCCTGATCATGCTGGAGCTGGAAAAGCTGATTGAGGTACGCAAAGGTTCGGGCGTTTATGTTATGCAACTCCCGACCGCGCAGGGGAAAGATAGCGTAGTCGACAGCGGCTATGGCCCTTTCGAGCTGATGCAGGCGCGCCAACTGCTGGAAGGTGAGGTTGCTGCATTTGCCGCGATGCAGGCCACCAAAAGTGACATTGTGAAAATGCGACAGGCCATTGAACAGGAAAGGGCGTCGCTTGAGAACGGCAGCGTGGATGAAAGCGCTGATGAACAGTTCCATTGCCTGTTGGCACAATCCACTCAAAACAGTGTCTTAGCCAACATGGTGTATGAGGTGTGGCAAGCGCGTAAGCGCAGTCCAATGTGGCAGGGAATTCACTCTCATACCGATGATTTCAGCTATCAGCGCCAGTGGTTGGACGATCATGAACAGATCCTGCGGGCCGTATCTCGTCGTGATGTGAATATGGCGCGTCAGGCGATGTGGCAGCATCTGGAGAATGTAAAAATTAAACTGCTGGAAATCTCGAATGTGGACGATCCGACCTTTGACGGCTACCTGTTCGAGTCCGTTCCTTCCCGCCTGGAATCTTAATTTCCCCGTTATTCCCTTTCTATGTGGATTTTCTCTCCGACATCATATTGGCGTATGGAGAGAAAGATATCAGACCAAATGATCTATTCCTGACGTTTTTTTCATTTTAATTGCCTATTCATGCAGGTTGTTAGTCCAAAAAATGGATTTTTTGTGTAATTGGTCAATCAATTTACACATTTCGTTTGACAGCCTGCATCGGTGAGGTAGGCTTTTCCTCATTTATTGATGAAAAAAGTGACGAAAACAACCATCTCACTTGGCAAAAAAGGGTAACTCGGTATGGAACAAACTTGGCGTTGGTACGGTCCGAACGATCCTGTCTCACTGGATGATGTTCGACAAGCTGGAGCAACCGGCGTGGTGACGGCGTTGCACCATATCCCCAATGGCGAAATTTGGTCGGTTGAGGAGATTGAAAAGCGTAAAGCTGAATTGAAGGCGAAAGGGTTGGTGTGGTCGGTGGTCGAAAGCGTACCGGTTCATGAAGAGATCAAAACCCAAACGGGGAATTATCGACAGCATATTGCCAACTATCAGCAATCGCTGCGAAATCTGGCACAGTGTGGCATTGATACAGTGTGTTATAACTTCATGCCCGTGCTGGATTGGACGCGAACCGATCTTGAATATGTGCTGCCGGATGGCTCAAAAGCGCTGCGTTTCGATCATATTGCCTTTGCTGCCTTTGAACTGCATATCCTGCAACGCCGCGGTGCTGAAAAAGATTATACGGCGGATGAGCAGGCACAGGCTGCTGACTACTACCGCGGTATGAGCGAAGAGGATATTGCGCGCTTGACCGGCAATATCATCGCAGGCCTGCCGGGGTCTGAAGAAGGCTATACGCTGGATCAATTCCGTGGTCGTTTGGCTGAATATGATGGTATCGACCATGCCAAACTGCGTGAGCACCTTGGTCACTTCCTGCGTGAAATTGTGCCTGTCGCGGAATCGGCCGGTCTCCGTCTTGCTATCCACCCTGATGATCCACCGCGCCCAATCCTTGGGTTGCCGCGTGTGATGTCCACCATTGACGATATGCGTTGGCTGAAACAGACGGTTGACAGCCTTCATAACGGCTTTACTTTTTGTACCGGCTCTTACGGTGTGCGTGCCGATAACGATCTGGTTGACATGCTGGAAACGTTTGCCGATCGCGTGCATTTCACCCATCTGCGTGCCACCTGTCGGGAAGAGAACCCCAATTCGTTCCACGAAGGGGCGCATTTGCAGGGGGATGTGGACATGGTGGCGATCATTAATGCCATCCTGGCGGAAGAGTTGCGGCGTCAGAAGGCGGGCGATCGTCGTCCTATCCCTGTGCGCCCAGATCATGGGCATCAGATGCTGGACGATCTGAAAAAGAAAACCAATCCTGGCTACTCGGCAATCGGTCGCTTGAAAGGGCTGGCGGAACTGCGCGGCGTTGAGCTGGCGCTGAAGCGCACGCTGTTTACCGAATTGCAGCAAGGGTGATGAAATGAAACAGACCGTGCTGGCATAAGCACGGTCTGTTGGCGTCTGATGCGTAAGAACTCCAGAGGAGTGCGTTCTACTGGCTGAATTACAGGGCTTTTACGTTTGAACGGCTGACTTTGCAGTTCTTGCTATCCCAGAATTCACCATATTTCTCAGTCTTTCCTTTCCCTTTTTCGATGCCTTTAAACTCTTCACAGATTTTAGGGTTACCGGCTTTGTAGTTTTTAATACGCAGATCGCGGATTTCAGCGACATCTCCAAAGTTACGGTTTACGCCAGCGATGCTGTCGATGGTGCCGTTAACGGTTGCGCTGATGATGGTCAGGTTACGTGGGCCACCGTTGTTGGTGCAGTCACCGCAAGAGCGCCACAGTTTGCCGTGTTGGCCAGTCAGGGTGAAGTTGCCCTGTACGATAGTGTGGCTGTTTTTGGCATTCTGTTGCAGCACTTTGTCCGGCTTGCCGCCAGGGCCATTGGTGGTGTTATGGGCAACACCGCCGACGATGGTCATGGTTTTACCCAGGTTGGTTGCTGCATCTTCACAGACGTCTTCCCAGATCACGTTTTCGATACGGCAGTTGCCTGATTTACAGTGGATACCGTCAGAGCCGCCTTTTTCAGAGATACGCAGGTTCTTAATGGTGGCATTTTCCAGCGTGATAACCGGAGGCTGCTTATCACTGTCACCAGTACAACTTAGACCCAGAGTAATACCGCCGCAGTCGACGGTTTTATCTTTAATTACCGCGCCCGCTTTACACTCTGAACTGGCTGCTTTCAGCGGCGCTGCACGTAATGGCGCTGGTGCTGTTTGTGCTGCGTTAGACTTCTGGACGTTATTATTGCTGCTAACCGTATCCACCCAATACCAATAGTCCGATTTCGGATTGGCGGTTAAATCCGTAAAGGTTCTGTCGGTAGAATTGAGTTCTGCGATTTTTTCGCTGCCAGCCTGATTATTACTGGTGCTGCGATACACATCCTGGCGAACAACATTGCCTGCATCGGTAGACCAGCTTAAATAGGTGGCATTATCTTTTTTCAGCAGCATCAGCATGGTGTCATCAGCCTGAGCTTGAAAAGAAAAAGCAGCCGTACATAAAAATATCGGTGTTAAATACTTAAACATGTGTTTTTCCTTGTAAATTAAACGGATATTTTTTCTCTTTATTTAGACTAAATAAAGAGGGAGTCCTAGCGCATCGAGGGAAGTATATAACAGGGGATTTTGGATTAATAATAATTCAGGGGAAATATTGAGGTTAATCATATTATTTGATTTACCTTGTTATTATTTTTAATTTAATTTTATTTGTTGTTAATTATGTTTTGTTTAATTATTTATTTTTTAATTAATATCTATAGGGTTGTTAATGGAAATAATAAATGGATATCGAGAAGGGATGAAAATCTTACCACCTGTAGACTTCCGCGCGTGACGGGATTCGGTTTGTTTCCACGTTCTGTTGATGTTTCATTTAATTTTGTGGTGATAATTTAATCACGCATAAAGCCCAGTGCTTTTTTAATAAGTATTGAGGTTTTTTATGTAAATGGACTTTTATTAATCTACATATGTATGTGCGATAGTTTTGAGTTTCTATAAAAGCGTTTTATTTTTCTTATTAAGTTAAAGAAAGCGTAATTCCTTTTTAGTAACCGAAAAATTACGGACATTTATAAGGTGAGGTTTGACATGGAATATCAATCAGGCAAGCGCGTTTTATCATTATCACTGGGTCTTATCGGCTTGTTTAGCGCATCGGCATGGGCTTCTGACTCACGAACGGTGAGTGAACCGAAAACACCATCCTCTTGTACGACGCTTAAAGCGGACAGCAGCACGGCAACCAGTACGATTCAAAAAGCGCTGAATAATTGCGATCAAGGAAAAGCCGTAAGGTTGAGCGCAGGGAGTACCTCTGTCTTTCTGAGCGGTCCACTCTCTCTGCCTTCAGGTGTTAGCCTATTAATCGACAAAGGGGTGACCCTACGCGCTGTGAATAACGCCAAGTCTTTTGAGAATGCGCCTTCATCCTGTGGTGTGGTCGATAAAAATGGTAAAGGCTGTGATGCGTTTATTACTGCCGTGAGTACGACAAATAGCGGAATCTATGGGCCGGGCACGATTGATGGGCAGGGCGGCGTGAAGCTTCAGGATAAAAAGGTGAGCTGGTGGGAACTGGCTGCCGATGCCAAAGTGAAAAAGTTAAAACAGAATACTCCTCGGCTGATTCAGATTAATAAGAGTAAGAATTTTACGCTGTATAACGTTTCCTTAATCAATTCCCCGAACTTCCACGTCGTCTTTAGCGACGGTGATGGGTTTACCGCGTGGAAAACCACGATTAAAACACCGTCCACCGCCAGAAACACGGACGGTATCGATCCGATGTCGTCAAAAAATATCACTATTGCCTACAGCAATATTGCAACGGGCGACGATAACGTCGCGATCAAAGCGTATAAAGGTCGGGCGGAAACGCGCAATATCTCGATCCTCCATAACGATTTCGGTACTGGACATGGTATGTCGATCGGCAGTGAAACCATGGGCGTTTATAACGTCACGGTCGATGATTTGAAGATGAACGGCACGACCAACGGTTTGCGCATCAAAAGCGATAAATCGGCTGCCGGGGTGGTCAATGGTGTTCGATATAGTAATGTCGTGATGAAGAATGTCGCGAAACCGATCGTGATTGATACGGTATATGAGAAAAAGGAAGGGAGTAATGTCCCAGACTGGAGTGATATCACGTTTAAGGACGTGACGTCTGAAACCAAGGGAGTCGTGGTACTGAACGGTGAGAATGCTAAAAAACCGATAGAGGTGACGATGAAGAATGTCAAACTGACCAGCGACAGCACATGGCAAATCAAGAACGTTACCGTTAAGAAGTAGTTTGATTACTACGTTGTTTTGTCATGACAACGTTCAGAGCGTTGACAAATCTACTTACAGAACGAGAACGGTGGTAATGGGATAGAAGAGTAAAGCGTCCGCGCCAGGGATGGCGCGGCTCGAGCTTACAGGGAGGTACTTGCAGCGTCTTTACGATCTACCCATTATCACCGCTCGACTCACTTTGTCAGCAGTCGCAGCACCGTTATTTATAAAATGACAGCGTGCATTGAGTGTGCTGATTTAACGTTCTCGCAGTGCTTCATTGACCTTGTTCAGCGGTTTAACCAAATAGTCTAAGACGCTTTTCTGTCCCGTTCTTATCTCAACGCTGGCGACCATGCCGGGTACGATGGGGAATTTTTCACCGGCCTTGTTGGTCAGTTCCGCCTGCGTGGTACGCACATAGACCCGATAGTAAAACTGGTCGCGCCTGACTTCGTCCTGAAGGGTATCCGGCGACACGCTTTCGACTTCGCCGGTTAAATTACCGTAGATGGAAGAATCATAGGCGGTGATTTTTACCGTGGCGGGCAAACCCGGCCGAATATAGGCAATATCACGTGGGTTGATGCGTGTTTCAATCAGCAACTGATCTTCCAGCGGTACGATCTCCATCAGTTTACCACCCGGTTGCAGCACGCCGCCGACGGTCGTGACCTGAATGTCTTTCACAATTCCGCGCACCGGTGAGGTGATGGTAGCACGCTTGAGCTGATCGGCTTTCCCGCTGACCACTTCCCGCTGCGCTTCCAGATCGGCGTTGTTTTTAACCTGTTCTTCTCGCGCCCGCACCGCATACTGGTTGCTGGCTTCGTCGATTTTGCCGCGGATTTCGCTAATCTGGCGGCGTAACCGGATCACTTCGACGGTGCTGGCGGCCCCGCGCTGCACCAACGGCTCCGTCATGCGTAGCTCCTGCTCGACCAGTCGCATAGACTGTTGCAGGTTGGCGATCGTTTCATCGCGATTGCGCAGGCGTGATTCATAAAGCTGACGTTCACGTGCGGCCAGTGCAGGCTCCTTCATGGTTTCCGCGCTGAATTTTAGCGGTTCGCCGCTGAGTTCGGCGTACAGACGTTCAGCAGACGCTCGCAGCGTCTGTACGCGGGAGAACGCTTCGCCGTAGACGGACTGAAAGCGGTTGATGTCCAACTGTGCCAATACCTGCCCTTTCTCGACGACATTGCCCTGTTGCACGTACAACTGACCGATGATCCCGCCATCCAGGCTTTCAATCACCTGGGCGCGGGTCGAGGGCGTCACCTTGCCGGTCCCGACCGATACCTCATCCAGCACGGCGAATTTGGCCCAGACAAAAAAGACGACCAGCCCCAGCAGGCTGAGCCAGATAATGACGGATACGCGTCGACCCTGGCGTCTCAGGTCATCATGGATCGTGATGCTACTCATTATGCTTCCCCTTACGCCACGCTCTGTGCGGTCTCTGCTGGCTTGTTGATGGCCTTCAACATCTGGTCACGCGGGCCATCTGCCACGATGCGTCCGCCATCCATGACAATCACGCGGTCAACCAGCTTGAGCAGTGCCGGCCGATGCGTCACGAGGACCAGCGTGCGGCCCGTGAGCCAATTGCTTAATTGGTTAATAACGTGACCTTCCAACTGTTCGTCCATGGATGCGGTAGGCTCATCCAGCAGCACAATCTGAGGATGGCGTAACAGCATTCTGCTGAGCAGGATCATTTGCCGCTGCCCGCCGGATAAACCGCGCCCGCCTTCATGAATAATGCGATCCAGGCTGGCGGCATCCTGTTGGATCAGGCTGAGTGCGCCGCTAATGTGTAGCGCCTGCAACAGCTCTTGTTCAGTGGCATGCGGGTTGCCGAGCATCAGGTTTTGCCGCAGGCTACCGAAGAACAGGCGTGATTCCTGCGACAGGAAGCCCAATTGGCGGCGGACATCTACTGGATCGATCTGGCTGATATCCACGCCATCAATAATCACCTTGCCGCGCGTCGCGGTAGCCTGATTGGCAAGCAGCTTGAGCAGGGTGGATTTACCCGCACCGACCTTACCGAGCAGCGCCACTTTTTCGCCCGGTTTAATCTCCAGTTTGCCGATCTGCAAGGCGGTATCGCCCTGCTCGGGATCGTAACTGTACTGCACGTTGTGGAGTTGGAAGTGCCCTTGAAGGATCGGGCAGTGCGCCATTTTTCCATCTTCTGGCCGATCCAGCGGTTTTTGCAGCAAATCATCCAGCCCGGTCATGGCGGTTTTCGCGTGCTGCCAGCGGGAAAAGACCATCGTTAACTGCATGAGTGGGGCGATGGTGCGGGAAGAGAGCAGGCTACAGGCCACGAGCGTACCGGTGGTGATGTCGCCAGCCAGCACCAGATAGCTGCCGAACACCAGCATGCCGGCATAGGTTAACTGCTGGACGGTTGACGCCCAGCCGCTGAGCCGTGCTCCCCAAACGCGCTGTTTCATCCCGATGGAGGCGCTAACTTCGTGCGTCTGCTCCCACTGACGTTGAAAGTAAGGCTCCGCCTGTAACGCTTTGATGTCTTCGACCCCTTCAATCGACTCGACCAGTACCGCATTACGCAACGCGCTTTCGCGCATGCCTTCTTTAGCGAGTTTTGCCATCGGCCATTGCAGCATCAGGCCGGGGATCACAATCAGCGGGATCGCCAGCATAGGGATCAGCACCAGCGGCCCGCCGATCATCGCCATGATACCGAGAAACAGAAAGACGAACGGCATATCGGCGGCGGCACCGACGGTGGTTGAGGTCAGCAGTTCACGAACCTGATCGATTTCCCGCAGTTGCGAAATAAACGAGCCAGTGGACTTAGGCCGGGCCTCATTTTTTATCGCCAGCGCGCGAGCGAACAGCATCCCCGATACGTGCAAATCGATGCTCTTGCCCATCAAATCGGAGACGACGGTGCGCGACAAACGGATGGCATACTCTAATGCCGCAGCCAGCAGCACGCCGAAAAACAGTACCCACAGCGTGGGAATTGACTGTGCCGGGATCACGCGGTCATACACCTGCATGGAGAACAGAATCCCTGCCAGCGCGAGCACGTTACCCACAATAGATGCCAGAGAGATCTCTCCGATCTGTCGTTTTGCGCCGCGAAAATGTTGCCAGAACCAGTGCTTGCGGTACGGTTTGACAAAGTCATCGATTCGGGTATCGCGACCACGCTCTGCGATGCCGACTAGCACGATAATGCCCTGACTGTGTTTGATGAGTTCGGTCAGTTCGGCTTCACGCCGAAGGTCGCCGCCGTCATTCAGCCAGTAGGTCGCGGTTCCCTCGTCATTTAATGATTCGATGACGATCACACTACCGTCATCGGTTTCCGCCAGCACGGGTAGCATCTTATTGCGCCAGCGGATTTTCTCCGTGTGTCGCAGGCTGATGGTTACCCCCATCAGGTGGCTGATTTGTTCTAACTGCCGGGCAATGGGCTGCTGTTCGTACCAGCGCATCTGCTGGCGCACCGACTGGGTATCGACCACTTGCCCATAGTGGGCGGCGGCGCGTGCCATCGCCGTAATCCAGATCTCAGTTTTGGTTGCTTGTGTCATTCACATTCCTACCGATTCTTGCCTGTCTCACAGTGACGGTAACGTCTCGCCACTGGCTTGATAACGCTCAATACCCAGCATATCCAACAGGTTATCGACGGCAGCGGCATAGTTAACCGCCGCCTCCCAGCCGTCGTATAACGCACCGATACGTGAGGTTTCGGCCTGCAACACGTCTTGTTCGACGCTGAGCAGATCGTTCAGGCTGCGCTTGCTGAGTTTGTACTCATCCTGATAAACGTTGCGGGTGTAGGTCGCGCTGGTGATTTGCTGCTGGCTGGCTTTTTCACGCTGCTGCGCACCAATAAGGTCGGCATAGGCGGTTGAGGCTTTCTGGTTCATATCCAATTTTACCGCTTCAACTTCGGCCTGCGCCGCTTCACGCGTGCCTGACGCGGCATCAACGCGTGCACTGACAGCCCCGCCCTGATAAAGCGGAGCTTCCACAACCAGTTGCAACTGGTCATCCCAGTAATTACGCCGGTCGGTTTCATAGCGGGTACGGCCTGCCTGCACGGCAATGGTGGGCCAGTGCTGGGCTTCCGCCTGACGGATCCGCTGGCGCGAGGCCTCTTGTTTGGACTGCGCGCTTAACACCGCGTTACTTTGCTGGTAGGGGAGTGCTTTGAGCGTAATCTTTTGTTGCAGCAGCGCGCGGGGCAGATCGGGCAGGGCGGTGGGGATGACGCCAGTCAACACGCTGAGTTGTGCTAGTGAGGAACGCTCCAGCGCCCGGTATTGTTCCAGCGTTGCCTTCATGCCTGCAATACGGGTTTCTGCCTGCAAGATATCTGATTGCGTACTGAGACCAGCCTCGGAGCGGAGCGTAGCGATGTCTTTTACCTGACTGAGTGACGTGATATTGCGTTCTGCCGCCTGATTTAGTTCCTGATAGCGTTTGATTTTCAGGTAAGTGAGCAAGGTTTGCTGGCCGACCGTGGTCATGACGCCATAGAGTTGGTAGCGATAGGCATCTGACAGGCTGTGCTGCTCATCAATACTGCCGCCCGTCTTGCCAAAATCGTACAGGAGCTGTTTCAGCGTGATGCCCGCAGTGGAGTTGTTGCTCATCGTGCTGCTGGTATCACTTTGATCCGACCGGCCGACATTGCCGCTCAAACCGATTTGCGGAAACCAGGCGCTTTGCGCCACGCGCAGATCGGCTTCACCGACGCGAATTTGCGCCGAAGCCTGGGCGATTTGCGGGTTGCGTGCGAACGCACGAAGAATGGCTTGCTTGAGATCCAGGCTATCGACCTGTTGTTCTGTCGGCGCGGCAGACCAGTCAAATGCGACGGTCTGGGCGAGTAACGGTGAGCTATAGAAGGCTGCGAGGCTACCGCAGGCGAGTCCGAGCGCCAGCACATAACGCGGAGTGTGATGGCGTAATGTGTGAGTCAGAAAAGCGATATTGCGCAGAGAAAACGTCCCCCTGATAAAAAATGGTTTGTGCATCAATGGCCCCTGTTTTCATTACTGTCTGTTTTAGTTCCTTTAAAAGAGGGAGAGGGCGCGCTGGCAAAATGCATTAATACCCCTTCCACTTTCCCTCTTCGTCATATTTCTATGCTGCTGTTAAGGCTGTTTCGTGCGCGATAATGCCGCTATTTTTATGCTACCTCGTAGCACGCGCCCGACTCGGGACGGCTCAAACGCCGCTCGCCCCGAGACCCCAGGCTTTTGGCGGAAATTATGCCGCTGGCGCGGTTCCATCGGTGTTCATGAGCACGATTCGAGCCGTCAGTGACGCGTTTACTCGCCCCATAAATGGGGCTCGCCCTTCGGGCCAGCACAAGTGCTGTTCAAAAACGTCTCTGACGTTTTTGTCCTACGCGGCACTGACTTTCGCGGCATCCATGCCGCTCACTCGGTGCTCATGCCTACCGCTGCATAATTTTTACGCCGGGTAACAGTAAAACCTCATCATAAGAGGACTGTCGTTACACCATATTGACGAGCAGCCCTTGCTGCACCAGTACATCACCCAGATTGTTGGCACTGTCCAGCGATGAATGGTGGTAAACATCGAAGTGTTGGCCGTCAATATCGCGCTGGCCTACCGTGCTCCAGGCTCCTTCGCCTGGGATCAGATTCACCTTGCTGCCTTCGCCCCCAACGATCAGCAGATCGTCTTCTGGTCGGTCGGTGACATTCAGGGCGCGGTCGAGATCCAGCGTGATGCTGTTGGTGCCGTTTTGGCCTAAATCGAAGATCTCCACGTTGTCGATTTTCAGCCCCAGCGCGGTGAGATCCAGATTGAGTTCGTTGCCATCGAGAACCAGAGTATCGATGCCGTCACCCCCGTCGATATGGGTGAAATCGAGCGTCGAGAGGGTAATGAGGTCATCACCCTCGCTGCCTTCGATCTCTGCCCCCGTTTGCACGCTGCCGTCGGCCAGATTGATGACAACGCCACCGATGGCATACACGCTGTCCTCGATCTCGGTGCTGGCGTTATTATCAATGGGTTGCGTCTCGCTGAGCGTGGCCGCTGCCATTTTCGAGCTGACATGAAGGGGCTGTATATCGGTACTTTCCCCAGTATTGAGCTGTTCACTGGACAACGAAGCCACCTGAGCAAGGCTGCTATCGTCGGTATCCAGCGCCATCATGCTCATCAGCGGCAACCCAAGGACGATACCCGATGTCAAACCGGCAGAAACCCCAGTGAAATTACCCGCTTGATCGGTGACGGACGCTTCTACCGCCGTTCCCAACAGCGCGGTCAAAATCGCCCCCACGTTGAAAACGTTGATACCCAGCAGGGAACTGGTGAAATGCGCATTCCATTTGCCATCCGCACCGACTGTGCCCTGTAGCGTTTGGCCGAGCAGCGTGACGGTCACCTTGGTACCTTGTTGCACATAGCGTGATGTCCCGCTGACGGTGATACCGTTTGACAGCAGGCCAACGGTGTTGCCAATCAGCGATCCGACCGCATCAATCCCCAATAGCGGCAACTGGTGCGTTTTTACGATCACATTGCTGTTGGCGTTGTTGGTATTGCCATAGCGGTCAGTGACGGTGACACCCACGGTCAAATTGCCATCGGCAATGTTGAGCAGATTAGCGCTCGGTACGCTGATGCTCCAGGTGCCGTTACTGGCGACAGCCGCGCTGAGCACCAGCCCGCCTACGGTCAGTGTAACGCTACCGCCAGCCGCATTGGTCGTGGTTCCGCTGATGATCTGGTTGATGCCCGCTTCGGCCAGATTCAGGTAGCCGTCCCCACCAAACAGAGAGCCAAGGCTGACTGTTGGCAACGCGTGAACGCCCACGCCGACTGAAATCCCTGCGCTGGCACTTTTCCCTGCCGCGTTGGTCAACGACGCGCTGAGGGAGAGCGTACCGTCAGTCAGATTATTGAGATCGAGCGAAGGCAGGCTGACGGACCAACTGCCATTACTCTGTACCACGGCAGAATAGCTCTTGGTTCCCAACGAGATCTGAATGGTAGAACCTACCGCATTGGTACTGGTGCCGCTGATAACTTGACCCGCAGCGGCCTCGATCGCATTCAGTAGGCCGTCACCACCAAAGAGTGGATTGAGGGTCAGCGTTGGCTGAGCGTTAATTGCCACGTTTAATGCGCCCGTTCTCTCACCTATGTTACCCGCTGCATCCACCACTCGGACGCTAACGTTAGTTGCGCCATCGGTGAGGGCTTTCAGGTCGAGGCTTGGGATCGGCAGGCTCCAACTTCCGTTCGCGCCAATCGTCGTGGTGTAGCTTTTGCTGCCCAGCGTGACGTTGATCGCCGTACCGGCTGCTACATTGGCTGTCGTCCCACTGAGGGTTTGTGCGCTCAGCAGGCTGGAGAGATCCAGTATGCCGCCGTTGAACAACGGATTAAGGGTGATGGTTGGCGATAAGAGGGAGACATTGAGGCCAGCGCTGATGCCGTTGCTGTTGCCTGCCGGATCGGTCACCGTCGCACTGACGGTGAGGTTGCCGTTGGCCAGGCTGGACAGTTGCAATGGCGTGACGCTGGTGCTCCAGGTGCCATCATTACCAACGGTGGCGTTCAATGTCAGGGTGCCGATGCGTATTACCACTGACGATCCGGCGATAGCGTTGGTGGTAGTCCCGCTAATCGTTTGTGTCAGCGCAGCTTCCGCCGCATTGAGGAAGCCATCGCCACCAAACAGTGAACCCAGGCTAATCGTTGGCAGGTTTTTGGCAATAATATTGATGGCATTATTGACCGTGCCGATGTTACCGGAGGCATTGGTGACGGATACGCCAAGCGTGGTGTTGCCATCAGCCAGCGCACTCAGATCGGACGGTTGCAGCGTCAAGCTGAACGCGCCGCCTGCCCCGACGGTAGACAGGAAGGTTTTACTGCCAAGAGTCACGGTAACCTGCGATCCCACGGCTGCGTTGGTAACCACACCGCCGATCGTTTGCGCCACTAACGCTTCTGCCGCGTTGATGAAGCCATCGCCGCCAAATATCGGATTCAGCGTAATCACCGGCTGTGCGAAATCGAACTTGATACCCGCACCGGCATTGGCGCTATTGCCTACGCTATCTGTCGCGGTCGCGGTCACGGTGAAGTCACCGCTACCCAACCCTTGCAGCACACCCAGTACGCTTGGAGTGACGGCAACGCTCCATTTACCGTCTGTGCCAACGGTAGCCGTAGCGATTTGTGAACCCGCAATGCTCAGCGTAATGGTTCTGCCCGCCAGTCCGGTGGCGCTGCCGCTGAGAGGTTGATTGACCAACAGGTCGGGCAGGTTGAGCACGCTATCACCAAAGACCGGATTGAGTGTAATGCTCGGTAGATTTTTGATGATTGTTGGCACGTTAACGATCTGGCTGGCGGTATTACCCGCGTGGTCGGTGACCGCGATGCCCAGCGCTAAGGTGCCATCCTGCAAGGCTTGCAAAGCAAGGGCGGGAACAGACAGGCTCCAGACACCGCCAGCGCCGACGGTAATACCGGCATAAATCGTGTTACCCAGCGTCACGGTGACACTCGCGCCCGCCGCGATATTCACATTGCTGACCACGCCGCTGATGATTTGGCTGGTCGTGACGTCCGCCGCATTCAATGCGCCATCCGTGAAGGCCAAAACAGAATCAATGACCGGCAGGGATTTCAGTACGTCAACGTTGACCAGTTGATTTTTCACGTTACCGTGTGAATCGATGATATCGACGTTAACCTGTAACAGCCCGTTATTTAACCCGTTGAATAATGTCGAAGGAAGCGAAACGCTCCAGGCACCGTTGGCACCCACGGTGCCTTCCACCGTGGTGCCCAGCACGGTGACCTGGACTTTCGCGCCCAGCGTGTCCCCCGTTGCGTTACCGCTGATGACCTGCGTCACCAGCGATTCGGCCAGGTTGAGGATGCCATCATTACCGAAGATATCGTTAATACCGGCGCCGAGCGTTTTATTGAGTGCAACGTCCAGCGTGGCATCAACGTGTGTGGTGTTGCCGGAGGCATCGGTCAGCGTTACGCCGATGACCTGTACCCCGTCTGCCAGGCTTTGCAAATCGACAGACAACACGGGGATGGTCCAGGTTCCATTAGGGCCGACGGTGGTTGTGCCCGTTAGGGGGCCTGCGGTGAGCGTCACGGTGGCACCTATTTCACCCGTCCCGGTAATCGCCCCGCCAGCCAGCGCCTCAGCCAGCGTCAGAATATTGTCATCGAACAGCGTGACGCTGAGTAGCGGAATGGCGGTATCGACGGTAACGACCTGCGTATCCGTTGTGGCATTTCCCGCTTTATCGGTGAGTGTTGCCGTAATGGTGTGGCTGCCGTCGGCTAGCAGTGCCAGATCGGCGGCTGGCACATTAACCGTCCAGTTTCCTGTCACGGAAACCTGTGCGCTGTAGGTTTCCCCATTCAGGCTAATCGAGACAATTTGCCCGGCATCTTCCAGTGATGCTGTACCGGTAATCGCCTGTGCCGTGCTCATGTCCGTGGCGTTGAGCACGTTGTCCGACGCAAAGGTGAGGATGTCCAGTGTAGGGGCTACCGTATCGACCAGTACCGTTTTGGTGCTGGTTATTGTCGGGACTGCCGTCACTCTTGCCGTGACACTAGTATCACCGTTTGTTGTGAAGTAAGTACTGGCGGAAATGGTGATTTCCCATACGCCACTGGCATTGGCGGTGGTGAAGAGCGGGACTCCCCCAATTAACACGGTTATTGGGGTCATGGGCGGAAGACTAGTAACTCGCCCAGATAGGGTGACATTACCGTTTATCTCAGCCGCGTTGATAATATCGTCACCTGCGATGGGGTCGATCACCATCGTCATTGAAGGTTGCGTCAAGTTGACATCGAATCCTACACTGGCTTGCACTGCTGGATTGCCCGCTTTATCTGTCGCATCGGCGGTGATGATGTACTGCATATTCGCCAGAACTTGTAGCGCGGCAGAAGGGATGTTCACGCTCCAGGTGCCGTCTGCGAGAATTTTTGCCGTATAATCGACGTTATTCAACCAGATGGTCACGTTTTGTCCCACTTCTAATCCAGTGGATGTCCCGCTGACCGTCTGTGTGGTGTGACTTTCCGCGTAGTCGAGGCCATCCGGTCCAGCAAATGCGTTAATTGTAAGTGTGGGGGCGGTTTGTACTGCGAGGATCGCCTGAGAGTTTAATGTCCCAGTGTTGCCTACGCTATCTGTTGCCGTAATGCTGATAGTGTGCGTACCGTCGGCAAGATCGGCAAGCTGAGCTGTCGTCAGCTCTGCGGTCCATGTTTCTCCACTCCGCTGTACGACAAGCGGTTGCCCTCCAAATGTGACGTTCACGCTCACTGCGTCACCTGCACTACCACTTAACGTTCTGCCCGCCAGCGTTGCAGCTTCAGCGATACTCAGATAACCATCGCCAAACGGCGTATTGAGTGTAATGGCCGGTGGAGTGAAATCGCTGGTAAAGGTTATGGGGGTGGAGCCTGTGTTGCCAGCGGCATCGACGGCCGTTACCGTGATGGTGTGCTGACCATCAACCAGTGAGTTCAACGCATTCGGTGGCAGCGTAACGGACCAGTTGCCATTGATATCCGTTTCTGCGGCGTAGCGAATGCCGTTGAGGTCGATCTCCAGTTTTACCCCTTGTCCACTGCCGCTAACCTGCGTGCGGCCGGAGAAGAACAGCGTTGATGCGGCTTCGGCGCTATTCAGGGTGCTATCTATGCCAAACGGCTGCACCTCCACAATCGGGGAAGGCAGAGTTAATGCCGCACTGATATCGCGTGGGGTGCTGGTATTCGTATTGCCTACCCGGTCGGTGACGGTGACGGCAAGGCTGTAATTGCCTTCGGTGAAGATGGCTAAATCAGCAGGGGACAGATCTCTGGACCAACTGCCGAGCCCGTCAGCGGTGGCGGTAAAGGTGGTTTCTGCCAGCGTGGTTTTATTGATTAGCGTGATGATCACATTCTGACCCACGCCGGTAATACCGGTTTTACCCGTTAAGCTCTGGATAGTCAGAATTTCGGTGGCGTTAAGAATGCCATCGCCAAAAGGCAGGTTCAGCGTTGCCGCAGGCAGCGTGGTTGTCAGAATATCTGCCGTGGCTGATGCAGAACTGGTGTTGCCTACCGCATCAGTGACGGTGACCGAGAAGGTGGCTGTGCCATCCGGCATGTTGATCAGTGTGGCGCTATCTAGCGACAGCGACCAACTGCCATCGGCATTCACGGTAGCCTGGGTGCTGGTGCCGTTAATACTGACCGACACGGTTTGCCCCACGTTGCTGGTGAGCCCCGTTTGCCCGGATAGTGTCCCGCCCGGCAGCGCATCAGCCAGACTCAGTTTGCCATCGCCGAACGGAGTATCCAGCGTTGCGACAGGCACGCCCACAATCACGCTGGTGAACGTCTTGCTGCCTATTCCCGTATTGCCGGCGTGGTCAGTCACGGTCACGGTGATAGTGTGTGTACCATCGCCGAGAGCAGATAAATCGGCCGCTGGCAGCGTCACACTCCATTGACCATTTGCCGCCACGGTGGCGTTGTAGGTGGTGGTTATCGTGCCGTTGGTGAGCGAGATGGAGACGCTTTGGCCTGGATCGGTGAGCCCCGAGCTCCCCGTCAGCAGTTGATCGGCCGTGCTTTCCGCCTGATTTAACGCACCGTCAATAAACGGCGTGTTGATACTGATGGCGAAATTGGTGTGGATTACGACATCCAGCGTGCCGCTCGCGCTACCCGTATTGCCTGCGCTGTCTGTGACCGTCACGCTGACCTGCACGTTGCCATCTGCCAGTATGCTAAGTGCATTGGCGGGGATGGTGGCGCTCCACAGTCCGCCCGCCAGCGTCACGCCCGTCACGGTGTAAGCGCCTATCGTGACCTGAATCGCCGTTCCGACGGGCAGATTGGTATAACTGCCGCCGATGGTCGTCGCCGTCGCCAGCTCCGAGGTAGTGAGGACATTGTTGTCATAGAGCGAATTCAGCGTCAGCGTAGGCAGCGACTGCGTTTTCAACGTGATATCAATGCTGGTGGCGCTGGCATTTCCCGCGCCATCGGTCACGCTGGCCGCCAGCGTTTTTACGCCGTCACCCAGCGCCAGTAGGTCGTTCGCCGCAATGGCGATTTGCCAGACACCGTTGTTGTCGGCAACAGCGCTGTAGACGGCGGTACCGACTTTTATGGTGACTTGAAGACCAGCTTCGGCCTTGCCGCTCAGCGGTAATCCGGCCAGCGCGTCCGCCAGACCGATATCGCTGGTATCAACCAGCATGTCGATGGACAGCAGCGGTGGAACGGTATCGACCGTAAAGGGATGAGTCGTTGTGGCTGGGTTCTGTGCGATGTCACTGACCGTCGCGGTCACATTCTGGCTGCCCTGTGGCAGGTTTTGCACATCGCTGGTGGGAACGGTAGTGCTCCAATTGCCATCTGCACCAACGGTAGCCAGATAGGTTTTGCTATTCAACATCACCGTGACACGTTGTCCTGTCTGAACGTTAGTGGTGGAACCGGAAATCAGTAGATCGAATTGGCTACTCTGTGCACTGATAATGTCGCCGCCCGACAGCGTCGCAATGGCAACGCTTGGCAGGTTGGCGGCATCGGTGATGACGGTGATAAAGTGGGTCGCTGAACCGGGGTTGCCGCTCACGTCTGTCACGCTGGCGCTCACGGTTTGCTTGCCGTCAGGCACATTACCGACATCCGTGGCAGAAACCTGTACGCTCCAACTGCCGTTTGCACCCACGGTGGCAAAGTAGGTTTGGTTGTTGAAGGTAATGGTGACCTGTTGGCCCTGTTCCACATTCTGGCTGCTGCCAGCGATGGTCAACGGCTGGCCCGATTCGGTCAGATTGAGGTAATCATCGGTTGATAGCGTGGCTATCGTCAGGAGCGGTGCTTTGGCCGGATCGGTATCCAGCGTAATCGAATGGCTGACGGTGCCGGTATTGCCCGCCGCATCGGTCAACGTGGCGGTGATGGCCGTAATACCGTTTGGCATGTTTTGCAAATCGCCTGCGGATACGGTGACGCTCCAGGTGCCATCGGCCTGTGCCAGTCCCTGATAGATCTGCCCGTTGATGGTCACATTGACAATGATAGGGCGACCGCTGTCGTTGACCGGTGATGTACCCGTGATTTCCAGCGGCAGCAGGCTTTCCGCGATGTTGATGATATCGTCGATGCCAATGGGGTTGATAGTCAGCACCGGAGGGGTCAGGTCAACGGATGCGCTGCCTTGAACGGTGGAGGTATTGCCTGCCGCATCGCTGACGGTAACGGAAATATTGAGTATGCCGTCTGTCAGCCCAGTCAGAGCAGACGATGGCAGTTGAAGGCTCCAGTTACCGTTGCCGTCAACCGTACCTGAATAGACCGTGGCGCCAATGGTAATGCTGACGGTTTGCCCGGCTCCGTGCAGGCCCGTGGTGCCGGAAAGCGTCTGTCCTGCCTGTGCATCACTGAGGTTCAGGTAGCCGTTGCTGAAGGGTATATTCAGCGACGCCACTGGTGGGTTATTGATGCTGACGCCCAACTGCTGCGAACCTGACAGGGCGTTGCCGGCCTGATCGACTGCCGTGACATGGACGGTGATGACACCATCACCTAACGCTTGCAGGTCGCCTGACTGAATCGCTGCGCTCCAGGTGCCGTCTGGTTGCACCTGAGCGAGGTAGGTTTTCCCGTTGAGGATGACGTTGATAGTCGCACCCGGAGCTACGTTGACGGCGCTACCGTTAATCGTAATACCGTTTGTGGCCTCCAGCACATTTAGCTGGTTATCCCCGGTGATTGGCGCAATAGACAGCCCACTTGCATTAGTATTAATCGTGACGATACTGCTGGATGTGGCGGTATTGCCGGAGACATCACTCACGCTAACGGCAATCGTCTGGCTGCCATTAACCAGCAACGCCATATCAGTATCCGAGATCGTGGTGCTCCAGTTCCCGTTCGACAGAACCTGCGCGGTATACGCTTTGCCATTGAGGCTAATCGTCACCGTCTGGCCTTGCTCAACATTTCTACTGGTGCCGCTGAGTACTTGACTGATTCGTGCTTCTGCTCCGTCAATAATGTTGTTGCCGGCGAAAGTACCAATCGTGATGACAGGGGCGTTGAGCGGGCTGGCATCGACGCCAACCGTCTGTGTTGTCGTGGCTGTATTACCCGCCGCATCGGTCAGACGCGTCACGATGCTGTAATTGCCATCGGACAAGGTGCTCAGATCGGCTGACGGAATACTCATACTCCAGGTGCCGTCATTACCGACGGTGCCGCTGTAGGTTTTTCCGTTCAGCGTTGCCGTCACGGTTTGCCCCGCGCTGGATAGCGAGGCGGTGCCGGTTAGCAACTGATTGCTCAGTACCTCGGTGCTATTCAGAATGTTGTCGGTAGCAAAACTGGCTGTCGTCAATGTAGGCGGTGTTAGGGCCACGGTAACATTGCTGGTTAAGGTACTGCTGTTCCCCGCCGCATCGCTCACATTAACCTGCAAGGCCGTGGTGCCGTTCGGCAGATTTTGCAGGCCGTCCACAGGCAGAGAAATCGCCCAGTTACCTGCTGTATCGACGATCCCTGTATAAGTCACGCCGCCGAGTGTGGCGGTGATCGTTTGCCCTGGTGAGGCGATACCGGTTGTTCCGCTGAGCGTCTGGATAACACCCGCTTCTGCGGCATTGAGTATGCCGTCGCTGAAAGGGGTGTTCAGCGTTAGCGATGGGGTGCTGTGGGTGAAAACATCCACGGTGCGACTGCCGCTCAATGCATTCCCCGCACTGTCTACCGTAGTGACTGTCAAGGTTGATGGACCATCGGCCAGCACTCGGACATCTGTCGAAGAGACGGTAATGCTCCAGGCTCCGTCCGGCAGAATGACACCGGCGTAGCTTTTCCCGTTCAGCATGATCGTGACAGTAGTGCCTGCCGCTACGTTCTGGCTGCTGCCGTTGATGATCAGGTCTTGTGCCGCTTCGGTTTGATTCAGTTTGTCATCACCCGCAATGGTATCAATCGCGATACCGCTCAGCGAGGTGTTCACCGTAACCGTCTGGCTGAGCGTTGCCGGGTTACCGCTGAGATCGTTGACGCCAATCGTGACGGTATGGGGCCCCTGCGCCAGATGAAGGAGATCGACAGAGGGCACACTGACGCGCCATTGACCGTTACTGTCAATCGTTGTGGTGTAGGTATTGTCGCCGAGCGTCACGGTAACGCGCTGGCCAGCTTCGACATTCAGGCTGCTGCCGCTGATGATTTGTGCGACGTTGATTTCACCGCCATCAATGATGTTATTGAGCGCGATGGCGTTGACGGTGAGTTGAGGCTGGTTGGCAGGGCTGGCATCCAGCGTTAGCGATCCTGTGCTAGTGGTGCTATTGCCTGATACGCCCGTCAATGTTGCCGTAATGAGGTGATTACCATCGGCCAAAGCCTGAAGGTCGGTGGCGGGAATAGTGGTGCTCCAGCTACCGTCGATCTGAATCTGCGCCAGGTAATTTTTATTGTTGACGGTGACAATGACGGTGCGTCCGGCATCTGCTTGTAGTGCATGACCGGAGAGCACCTGGTCGTTCAAACTTTCGGCCGCGTTGATGATGCCGTCGCTGGTCAGGGGTTTTAGCGTCAGAAGAGGACTAACCATATCGATGGTGACATCACGGGTGTTCTCTATGCTGTTGCCTGCGGTGTCAGTCGCTTCTACGCGGATGGTCTGCACGCCGGTTAGCAGAGATTGCAGATCGGCGGCGGGAAGTGCTGCACTCCAGTTACCCTGATTATCCACCGTTGCCGTATAGGTTTTGCCGTTCAACGTTACAGTAACGCTTTGGTCTCCTCCGCTGATCCCGGTTTTCCCGGTCAAGTTCTGCCCGCTGGCTGATTCGATGATGTTGAGTATTCCGTCACCGAAAGGCTGATCGATGGTAGGTTGCGGCAGGTTATTAATATGGACATCAATAGTGCGGCTGGCTGTTACAGGAATATCGTTAGGGTTGGCGACGCTGGCGCTAATGGTCGCCGTGCCATCCGGTAAGGCAAGCAAATCACTGCTGCCGATTGTGACGCTCCAACTGCCGTTCGCGGCAATCGTACCTATATACGTCTTGCCATTGAGCGTAACGGTAACGCTTTCTCCCGTGGTGACGTTGACTGTCGAACCCGAAATGGTCAGCGGTTGTGATGCTTCCAGGCGATTGAGTTGATTATCAAGCGCGACAATGCTGATGGAGATGCTGTCATTGTTAATATCCACATCGGACCAGGTTTCATGGCTCCCTTCATTACCCGCCATATCCGTAACCTGTGCCGATATTAATACCGTCCCCTCGCTAAGTTCTGCCATATGTTCAGACGGAATTTCCACACTCCAGTTTCCGCCGCTTTGGATGGTGGCGAAGTAGATCTTTTTGTTGAGCGTGATAGTTGCGACCTGACCCGTTTCCACATTCGAGCTAGAACCTGTTAGCCACTGGCTGACTTTGAGATCTGCCGCACTGATGACGTTATTCTCATCAACAAACGCGTTAACGAAGATCGTTGGCTGGAATGCAGGATCCGCACTGAGCGCAATGGACTTCTCGACGCTAGTGGTATTCCCGACCGCATCGGTTAGCGAAGCGGATAGCGTGTAACTGCCATCGGCCATGCCGCGCAGGGCCGCGGTAGGTAAATTGATGCTCCAGTTGCCATTGCTGCCAACAATACCGGTATAAAACTGTCCATCGAAAGCGATAACGACAGTGCGACCGGCTTCACTCACTGACGCGGTACCGTTGACTGCCTGATTGATTTGTGACTCCACCAGATTAATGGTGTCATCGCCTGCAATCGTTCCGATAGTCAGGGTCGGAGCGGTAAAATCGGTATGGCTGACAAACGTATGGCCTGCCTGATTGCCTGCGGCATCCTGGGCGGTGACTAACAGCGTATTGTCGCCTTCTGGCAACTGCTGGAGATCGGCCGCAGGCACGGTGACTTTCCAGTGGCCTGCCGTATCAACCGTCCCCGTGTAAGATTTTCCGCCAAGGGACAGGGTGATGCTTTGCCCCGCGCCGCTGATGCCGGTGTGGCCGGTAATCGTCTGGCTGACCAGCACCTCTGCGCCGTTCAGTGAACCATTGCCGAATGGGGTATCAATTATCGGCTGTGGCAGAGTATGAATATGCACGCCGAGCGTCTGCGTATCTGTGGCGGCACCACCTGCTACACTGACGCTGGCGCTGACGGTAGCATTACCATCAGACAGAAGTTGGAGATCGGCGCTGGGGATTTGCAGCGTCCAACTGCCGTCAACGGCAATAGTGGTGGTATAATTTTTCCCATTCAGCGTAACGGTAACCGTTTGACCCGCAGGGACATTGGCCGTATTACCGCCGATCGCCAGCGGCTGGAGTGATTCTGCCCGATTCAATAGGTTATCGTTGGCGATGATGTTGATGGCAATGCTGTCGCCAGACTTATCGACGCTAATATCACGGCTTCCAGTCGCTGTGTTGCCCACCTTGTTACTCACATTAACGCTAATACTGTGCGCACCGTCCGTCAGCAGGGCGATATCCGCAGTGGGAACCGCTATGCTCCACGTCCCACCGGATTGCACGGTAGCAAGATAGGTTTTGCCATTCAGCGTGATGGTGACAATTTGCCCCGCTTCAACGTTGGCCGTTGTTCCGCTTAATTGCTGGCTAACCTTTGCCTCTGCACCATCAACAATATTATCTCCCGCGACGTTATTAATGGTAATCGCGGGGGGCGTTGCTACGCCACTGTCAATCGTCAATGGGTGCGTGACCGTGGTGGTGTTGTCAGCGGCGTCCGTCAGCGTAACGGTCAGATTCTGGTTGCCATCTGCGATAGCCACCAGATCGGCCGTTGGCAGGGTGATGCTCCAGTTTCCGTCGCTGCCGACGGTGGTGGTGTAGGATTTGGCATTCAGCGTCACGGTAACCGTGCGACCAGCTTCGCTGAGTGATGCTGTTCCGCTGA
Source organism: Pectobacterium parmentieri (assembly GCF_001742145.1). NCBI lineage: Bacteria > Pseudomonadati > Pseudomonadota > Gammaproteobacteria > Enterobacterales > Pectobacteriaceae > Pectobacterium > Pectobacterium parmentieri. Next base: position 489,219 of record NZ_CP015749.1, read on the forward strand.
CGATCTGATCGACCACCAGCTCCATGCCGTTGAGGATGTTGTCCTGAGCGATGGCGGAGACTGTGAGCGTCGGCGGCGTTGTATCCACGCTGATATTCTGTGTCGCTGTTGTTTCGTTGCCAGCGATATCGCGAACCACAATCTCCAGCACACTGACGTTATCCGATGGCAAGTTTTGCAGCACGTCTTTAGGTATCGTGACCGTCCAATGCCCGTTGGTATCTACCGTTCCGGTAACGTAATATCCTCCGATCGTCAGGCTGACGGTCTGGCCTCGGCCGCTGATCCCGGTTTCCCCACTGATGACCTGATCCTGCGCCGCTTCGGCTCCGTTTAATACGCCGTCGGTGAAAGGTGGTGTCAGCGTGATGGAAGGAAGGGTATTGATGTGTACATCCAGCGTGTGGTCGACGGTGACGGTTTCCCCGCTGATCCCTTTTACGCTAGCAGTAACGGTCTTGCTGCCATCGGTCAGAACAAGCAGATCGGCGCTAGGGATGTCCACCGACCATTTGCCGTCAGCCCCTGTTGTTGCGGTGTAGGACTTTCCATTCAGTGTGACGGTGACGATTTCTCCTGCGGCAACGTTGGCAGTGGTGCCATCAATCGTTAGCGGCTGTCCTGCTTCCACGGCATTCAGGCGATTATCAAATGAGATGATACTAATGTTGACCGCTTCGGCGTTGGTATCCACGGTGATGACTTGCGGAGGTAGCGTAGTGGTGTTGCCCGCTTTATCCGTTAATGATGCCACCAGATTGTAAGTACCGTTAGTCAGCGCCTGAATATCGCCGGAAGGGATGAAAACGTTCCATGTGCCGTCGCTCTCTACGGTGGTGGTATAGGTGACGCCGTTGAATGTTACGGTCACGGTCTGACCGACATCCGCTATCGACGCCGTACCGGAGATGAATTGTGAGGATTGCAGTTCATCAGCGGTAACCAGATTGTTTCCGGTAAACGGTGACAGAGAGAGTTCCGGCGGCGTGGTGTCAACAATAATGGTGCGGTTGACCACGGTGATATTGCCAGCATCATCGCTAACCGTAAACGATAGCACGTGTTCACCTTCAGTCAGCGCCCGTAGATCTGCGGCAGGAACGGTTAGCGTCCAGTCGCCGGCTGCATTAACAAGGGTGGTATAGGTTTTGCCATTCAGCGTGATGGTGACGCGCTCCCCCGCTTCGCCCGTGCCGTTGAGCACCTGACCGTTTGCCAACTCCCCAACGGTGAGGTAATTATCACCGGTAAATTTATCAACGGTTAAATGCGGCGGTAGGGTATCAATGGTGAGATCGAGGGTTTTCTCGTGAACGACGCCGTCCGTACCCTGCACGCTCACTTTTAATGTATAAATGTTGTCTTCCAGCCCGGTAAAGGCATCGGCTGGCAGGGTAAAGCGCCAACTGCCATCGGCCGCAACGGTGGTGGTATAAATTACCCCGTTCAGGGTGATCGCGACCGTCTGCCCTTCGCTGACGCCGTTTGTGCTTCCACTGAGAGTGTGGGATTGACCTATCTCCCCACGATTTAAAATATTATCCCCAGCGAAGGTATTAATGGTTAAAGGCGCTGGGGGAGGGGGCGCTGCGGGATTGTTGTCATCGTTCGACGACGCGGCAACGATGGCGGCTCCGCCGATGGCGACAGCACCCAGAATACCGCCCAGCGTTGCTGCAGAAATTGTACTGGCGGTGGTGCTGCCAATTAGTAGCGATGCCATGTCGCCCAACGTGGCGTATTCTGGCGTAAGGGCAATGGCCTCTCCTGCTAGCGCTGCGCCTTCTGCGCCTGCCGCACCGGGGAACTGCACGTGGATGAGTTGAGTGCCATCATCAAAAATTAACTCACTGTGATAGCCCGCGTCGTCCAGGGTGAAGAAGCTTTCATAGCGGGTGGTTGTGCCGTCTTTCATGTGCAAGATAAGATCGTCGCCGACACGCTCGTAGCGAGCCACCATGTTTGGTGTGCCAGAGATCCTTACAGTGCTACTTTCCAGCAGTTCGACATGTGTTGCCCCCTGAGGGACGGTACTGATGAACTGACCATCATGACGCGACAGGATATTTGCATTTCCCGCAATAATATTCATTTCTGACATGAAATAGCCTCTTACTTATCTGCAACCATTGTCTGGATACATCCTCCGGCAGAACGGTGCTGCAGCGGGGGACGTATAGGTATATACGCAACCTAATAGGGAGCGCAAAAGCAGACCTGGTTTATAAAAAGTAAAGCATGGCTAAATTAAATAGTGCGTCAGCCCCTTTCCATGGAGAGTTTTTACGGCATAGGATTTATCCGATTCTTGATATTTATAGGTGTGACCTAACTAAAAATCCAATTTTTTTGAAATGTTTTGAAAATAAAAAATCCATAGCAAAATTCTTGCTTAATAAGCAATTTTTACTGGTTTGTTTTTTTATTTAATTATTATATTGCTAATTATAATGGCGAATTACCATCTCTATTATGTTTGTCATAGTCTTGTGCTGTGTTCTTTTTACAGGTCAGGGGGAGGGTGCTGGTTTTTTTGCCGCAGTAACTGTGTTTTTAATGAGGTTAATTGTATCAATTTGTTTCTTTTGTTTTTGGTGGTGTGCTGCCAGTGTTAACGACGTTTGTCGTAAGATGTGATGATGATAAGAGGTGATTATTTATTATTGTTTTTAATGTTTTTATTTTCAGTCCATTATTTCTAAAGCACTCTTTCTAAGACACTGACTGACGGTCGCATTTGTAGATTTTGGAACGTTCAACATTGAAGTGAGGCTGGATATGAGAATTATTCTTGATATCACGGTCATCCCCATTACACTGCGGACAATCGTAATCGTTTTCATTATAGAGATTAGGTTGTTATGGAGTTGCTCCGCATTGTTTACCAACAATACCGTTGGCCATTTCTTGCCGTTATCGTTTTAAGTTTACTGAGTGCCGCGTTGGGGATTGGGCTGATTGCCTTTATCAATCTGCAATTGATTGAAACGGTCAATCAGTCATTGAGCGTATTGCCACAATTTCTGGGGTTGCTGCTGCTTTTGATGGGCGTAACGCTGGTATCTCAACTGGCGTTGACCACGCTCGGGCACCATTTTGTTTATCGCCTGCGCGGGCAATTTATCAAGCGCATTCTGGACACCAATATTGCGCGTATTGAGCAGATTGGTAGTGCGCAACTGCTTGCCAGCCTGTCCAGTGATATCCGCAATATCACGATTGCGTTTGTGCGGCTGCCGGAGCTGATTCAGGGCATCGTGCTTACCCTCGGTTCAGCGGCTTATTTGGCGTGGCTCTCTCCTAAGATGCTGGTGGTCACGTCCATCTGGATTATGGTGACCCTCTGGGGTGGGTTTATGCTGGTTTCCCGTGTGTATCGTCATATTGCCCGGGTTAGGGAAGCGGAAGATCGCCTCCAGAAAGATTACGAAACCGTGATTAACGGGCGTAAGGAGCTGGCGCTCAATCGGGAACGGGCGCAGAAACTGTATGAAGAGGTTTATCAGGCCAATGCGCAGGATTACCGACAGAATGTCATTCGTGCCGACACTTTCCATCTTAGCGCGGTGAACTGGTCGAACATTATGATGCTGGGCGCGATTGGCGCAGTTTTTTTCATGGCAAACAATCTCGGTTGGGCAGATACCAATGTTGCAGCAACATATTCACTCACGCTGCTTTTTTTACGGACGCCGATGCTACAGGCCGTTGGCGCACTGCCGACGCTGTTGAGTGCGCAAGTCGCGTTTAATAAGTTGAAATGTCTCGATCTGGCGGGCTATCAGGACGCTTTTTCCTCGGCGATGGCCCCTGCTGACTGGCACACGCTGGAATTACGTGATGTGGTATTTCGCTATGACGATTCCAAATTTGAAATTGGGCCAATCAATCTGGTGATAACGCGTGGCGAACTGGTGTTTCTGATTGGCGGTAACGGGAGCGGGAAATCGACGCTGGCAATGCTGCTCACGGGGCTTTACACCCCGGTTTCCGGTACGTTATTGCTTGATAACCACCCTGTTACGGCGGAAACACGGGGGGATTATCAAAAGCTATTTTCTGCCATTTTTACCGATTTCCATCTGTTCGGACAGATGATGGGGTCGCAGGGAACGGAGCCGGATACCGCGTTGGTTGATGAATGGCTGGATCGCTTGAATATGCGGCATAAATTGACGCTGGAGAATCATCGGGTAATGAATTTACAGCTCTCACAGGGACAGCGTAAGCGCGTAGCACTACTACTGGCCGTTGCCGAACAGCGGGACATCCTACTGTTGGATGAATGGGCTGCCGATCAGGATCCGCAATTCCGTCGTGTGTTCTATCTTGAGCTGTTACCACAGTTGCGTGCATTGGGGAAAACGATTGTGGCGATTAGCCATGACGATCACTACTTTGAACATGCCGATCGCTTACTCGAAATGCATCAGGGTACGCTGTCAGAACTGACGGGTGCAGCGCGTGAACAGGCCTCGCAGGATGCCGTCGCGCAGATTAGCCGGTAGCACAAATCGGTGAGTCCGAGCATTGCGCTGTGAGTCACGACACACTGTTAACGTGAAGTCTGACAGGCATATGTTAATCCGTTGAATTCTGCGGCATTATAAGCGCCAATGTTGGCAGGCTGCCAACAGAGTGGAGGTTTTTTACTTACAGATCAGACACCTGACGTATCTGATCTGCCACTTAACTCAATAAGTTGGTATAGGTTATGAAAAGGATGTTTAACGCATTATTCGTTGTTGTTTTTGTTTGTTTTTCGTCTCTGGCGAATGCGGCAGAAAATTTACCTAACATTGTCATTCTGGCAACGGGCGGTACGATTGCGGGTTCCGCAGCGGCCAATACGCAAACCACTGGGTACAAGGCTGGGGCGCTGGGCGTAGAGACGCTGATTCAAGCAGTGCCTGAACTGAAAACGCTTGCCAACATTAAAGGTGAGCAGGTTGCCAGCATCGGCAGTGAAAATATGACCAGCGATGTGTTGTTAACGCTGAGCAAGCGCGTGAACGAGCTGCTGGCCCGCGGCGATGTTGATGGCGTGGTCATTACGCATGGTACGGATACGCTCGACGAATCGCCTTATTTTCTGAACCTGACAGTGAAAAGCGACAAACCGGTCGTCTTTGTCGCTGCGATGCGCCCGGCAACGGCAATCAGTGCCGACGGCCCGATGAACCTGTACGGTGCAGTAAAAGTGGCTGCGGATAAAAACTCTCGTGGCCGTGGGGTGCTGGTGGTGCTGAACGATCGTATCGGTTCTGCCCGTTTCATCAGCAAAACCAACGCCTCTACGCTGGATACCTTTAAAGCGCCAGAAGAAGGTTATCTTGGTGTGATTATCGGTGACAAAGTGTACTACCAGACGCGTCTGGATAAAATTCATACTACGCGCTCTGTGTTTGACGTGACCAACATTGATAAACTGCCCGCCGTCGACATTATTTATGGCTATCAGGACGATCCAGAATATATGTATGACGCCTCTATCAAGCATGGTGTAAAAGGCATCGTGTATGCGGGTATGGGCGCAGGTAGCGTATCTAAGCGCGGCGATGCAGGCATCCGTAAAGCGGAAAGCAAAGGTGTGGTGGTTGTGCGCTCCAGCCGTACCGGCAGCGGTATCGTACCACCGGATGCTGGCCAACCTGGTCTGGTTGCCGATTCTCTAAGCCCGGCAAAATCACGTATTTTGCTGATGCTGGCACTGACGAAAACGACGAACCCAGCCGTGATTCAGGATTACTTCCACGCTTATTAAGCGTCTGAGCGGTTTTTAGTATGATAGCCCCGCCGTTAAACGCGGGGTTTTTTGCTCTTGCTTATCTCGCTTTTTGTTCCCATAGAGAAGTCACTTCCCTCTCTGCTGATTTTATCGGTATGATTCAGTCCACGACAAAGCAGGTAATCACCCCATTTATCTTTGATACCCGAAATTGTTTGAGTTGCAGTGCAGTCAATGTGCGTACAGCTTGAAATATGACGGAACGGGTGAGTAAAAAAGAAGGATTCGTCATTACATGACACACCCCATTTTTATGGTTGGTGCCAGAGGCTGTGGGAAGACTACGGTAGGGCATCAACTGGCACAGGCGTTAGGATATGACTTTGTCGATACCGACCTGTTTATGCAGCAGACGACCAATATGACGGTGGCTGATGTGGTTGCGCAGGAAGGATGGCATGGTTTTCGCCAGCGTGAAAGTCTAGCGCTTCAGCAGGTGACATCCAACCGTTACATCGTTGCGACTGGCGGCGGTATGGTATTGGCTGAAGCCAATCGACGTTTTATGCATGACCAAGGTATTGTCATTTACCTCCATGCGAATGCCGAATTGCTGGCTCAGCGATTGGAGGAAAACCCGCAGGATAACCAGCGGCCTACGCTGACAGGTCGCCCGATCGCCGAGGAAATGGCCGACGTGCTGGCCGCGCGCGAAGCGCTTTATCGCGGTGTTGCGCATCACGTCATTGATGCGTCGCAGACGCCGGAAGCCATTGTGGCAAATGTGTTGAAGGCGCTGCGCTCGTCGGCAGCGTAGGGTGATAAACGGGGCACCGATAAAATAATCATCAGTCAGTGTTATTGAACACTAACTTTCAATGAATAGATCGTGACAGTGGCGCGACTCTCCTTTTAAGATGAATTTCCTGAATTTTTCGACGATAGGTGCCGCGCTATGCTGAATGTAAATGAGTATTTTGCAGGGAAGGTCAAGTCAATCGGTTTTGAAGGCGACAGCATTGGCCGCGCCAGTGTCGGTGTTATGGATGCGGGTGAGTACACGTTTGGAACCGGACAGCCGGAAGAAATGACGGTCATCACCGGGGCATTGAAAGTGCTGTTGCCCGGCGCACCGGATTGGCAGGTTTTTACACCGGGAGAAACGTTTTTCGTTCCTGGAAAAAGCGAATTCAATTTACAGGTGGTCGAACCGACCTCTTATTTGTGTAAGTATTTGTAATACCTATTTATATTCTATACCCTAAGTCATTCGAGTTTTAGGACAAAGTGTTAGCGTTTTGAACAACGCAGATGCAACTTGAAATATGACGGGTATACATCATTCTCGCCGCGCTATGTGCTACATGACGCGGCGTTTTTTATACTGATTCTGCACTATCCTTCTTATCCCCATTTTTAACCCCACCTGTTATCACGCTTTTCTGTCATTTTTTCTCCCTAGAATGATAAATTTTGCTGCAAAAATGTTATGGAGTTCAAATAATGAACTCAAAGGTATTTAAAAGGTATTATTAATTGGTATTTTAAAGGTGTACCTTACTTTGTCATGAAGGATGTAAATATGAAAACTACAGCAAAGCTGTCGTTCATGATGTTCGTTGAATGGTTTATCTGGGGAGCCTGGTTCGTTCCACTCTGGCTGTATCTGAGCAAAAGTGGGTTCACGGCGGGTGAAATCGGCTGGTCGTATGCCTGTACCGCCATTGCCGCTATTTTATCGCCGATTCTGGTGGGGTCACTTACCGACCGCTTCTTTGCTGCGCAAAAGGTGTTGGCGGTGCTGATGTTCGCCGGAGCGATACTAATGTATCTGGCTGCACAGCAAACTGAATTTATGTATTTCTTCCCGCTGTTGTTGGCGTATTCATTAACTTACATGCCCACTATCGCGTTGACTAACAGTATCGCTTTCTCCCACGTTGGCGACGTGGAACGGGATTTCCCACGTATCCGTGTATTGGGAACGATCGGCTGGATCGCCTCCGGTATCGTATGTGGCTTTCTGCCGACGTGGCTTGGGTTTAGCGATATTTCTCCCACTAATATTCCGTTGCTGATTACCGCCGCCAGCTCTGCGTTACTCGGTTTCTTTGCCTTTTTCCTGCCAGATACGCAGCCGAAAAGCACTGGCAAGTTGAATGTTAAAGTCATGCTGGGGCTGGATGCGATTGTGTTGCTGAAAGACAAAAACTTTCTGGTGTTTTTTGTCTGCTCCTTCCTGTTCGCGATGCCACTGGCGTTTTATTACATTTTTGCCACTGGGTTCCTTACCGAAGTTGGCATGAAAAACGCGACGGGTTGGATGACGCTGGGCCAGTTCTCGGAAATTTTCTTCATGCTGGCGTTACCGTTTTTCACCAAACGTTTTGGTATTAAAAAGGTATTGTTGCTGGGGCTGGTGACGGCGGCTATCCGCTATGTCTTCTTCGTCTACGGCGACGCTTATCACTACTTCACGTATGCACTGCTGTTCCTCGGCATTCTGCTGCACGGCGTGAGTTACGATTTCTACTATGTTACCGCCTATATCTACGTTGATAAAAAAGCGCCTGTACACATGCGCACAGCGGCGCAGGGCCTGATTACGCTTTGCTGTCAGGGCTTCGGCAGCCTGTTGGGATACCGTTTAGGGGGCGTGATGATGGAGAAACTTTTCGCCCACGGTGAACCGGTAAACGGCCTGACCTTCAACTGGACCGGCATGTGGCTTTTTGGTGCGGTGATGATCGCGATTATTGCGCTGATCTTTATCCTGCTGTTCCGTGAGTCAGATAAAGCAATCTCGACGATTGATGTAGAAGGTGCAAATCAGCATTTCAGTACAGAGGAAAACAAATGAAACAAGAACGTATTCTCGGAGCCTTATATGGCCAAGCTTTAGGGGATGCGATGGGTATGCCATCGGAACTGTGGCCTCGAACGCGCGTGAAAGCGCATTTCGGCTGGATTGATCGCTTTTTACCCGGCCCGGCGGAAAACAATGCCGCGTGCTATTTCGGTCGTGGCGAGTTTACGGATGATACCTCGATGGCGCTGAGTCTGGCTGATGCCATCATTGAATGTGATGGAGAAATCAATGCCGATGCGATTGGTCGCCACATCCTGAAGTGGGCGGAGTCGTTCGATGCATTTAATAAAAACGTACTCGGTCCAACGTCTAAAATTGCGTTGAATGCGATCCGCCAAGGCACGCCGGTGAGCGAACTGGAAAATAATGGCGTCACGAACGGTGCTGCGATGCGGGCGTCTCCGCTCGGTTGTCTGCTGCCCACGCACGATCTTGATACCTTCATCGAGCAGGTTGCGCTGGCATCTAGCCCGACGCATAAATCCGACCTGGCGATTGCGGGAGCCGTCGTCATTGCCTGGGCTATTTCCCGTGCGATTGACGGATCAGACTGGCAGGATATCGTCGATGCGTTGCCATCTGTGGCGCGCCATGCACAGGAAAAACGAATTACCACGTTTAGCGCTTCTCTCGCCGCGCGTCTGGAGTTGGCATTGAGTATCGTGCGTAATGCAAACGGTACGGAAAGTGCCAGCGAGCAGCTTTATCAACTGATTGGTGCGGGAACGAGCACGATCGAATCTGTTGCTACTGCAATCGCAATGGTGGAGCTGGCGCAAACTGACCCAAACCGCTGTGCGATTTTGTGCGCCAACCTCGGGGGGGACACCGATACTATTGGGGCGATGGCGACGGCGATATGTGGTGCGTTGCACGGGGTAACGGCGCTTGATGCCGCGTTGAAGCAAGAACTGGATGACATTAACCAGCTTGATTTTCATCGCTATGCCAGCCTGCTGCTGCAATACCGTTCAGCACGGGAGGCGTGATGAAGGCCAGCGAACTTGCCGCAAAATTGGATGAATTAGCGACACGTCAGCCGCTGACCATCGTTGGGGCTGCGGTGATTGATGTGATTGCCGATGCTTATGCGTTGCCGTACCGCGGATGCGATATTGAACTGAAGCAGCAAAGTGTGAATATCGGTGGCTGCGCCTTGAATATTGCCATTGCGCTTAAACGTCTTGGGATGGAAGCACAAAACGCTTTGCCTGTCGGGCAGGGCGTGTGGGCGGATATCATTCGTAATAGTCTGGAAAAACAGAACATTACTACAGTGGTACAAACCAATTCGGGAGACAATGGCTGGTGTCTGGCGCTGGTTGAGCCGGACGGTGAACGGACGTTTATGTCCTTCAGCGGCGTTGAAAACCAGTGGAGTGACACGTGGCTAGCGTCGTTATCTATCGCATCGGGGAGTTTTATCTCGCTTTCGGGCTATCAACTGGCGGCACCGTGTGGCGAGCGTCTGGTAAGCTGGCTGGAAACCTTGCATAACGTCACGCCATTTATCGATTTTGGCCCACGTATTGCCGATATCCCGGCAAACCTGATGGCGCGTATTATGGCGCTTCATCCCGTCGTATCTCTTAATCGTCAGGAGGCGGAAGTGGCGGCGGAAATGCTCGGCGTGTCGGCTGAGGTGCAAACGCTGGGGCGTGCCTGGCGGGAGAAATACTGTGCATCGGTGATTATCCGTCAAGACAAAGCGGGAGCCTGGTATTTTGATGCGACTTCTGAGGGCCTCGTCGCCCCGTTTCCCGCAACTGTGGTTGACACCATCGGTGCGGGAGACAGCCATGCAGGAGGGACGCTGGCAGGTTTGGCCGCTGGGTGGTCGTTGGCGGATGCCGTCACGCTGGGGAATGCTGTTGCGGCTTTTGTCGTGAGCCACCGGGGGGGAGATTGTGCACCCACGCAGGCCGAACTTCGTACTCGGTTACTCCTCGCAGACGAACACGTATAGATCGCTACGGCAATAGCTGATGCTGTATTCGATAGGCCGGTTCTGCTGGTCGAGCGCAATTTGCTTGATGACCAGAACCGGTACTTTATTATCAAGCTGAATATGTGATTGAAACTCGGCATCGGGCATACGTGCACTGACGCGACTGCGTGTACGCTGCGGATTGATGTTCTGGCTGCGAAAATAGTCATAAAGCGAGACGCCGATATCCTCAGCGTCAGCGATCAGATCAACAGGAACATACGACTCTTCAATGGAAACGGCGTCTTCATCCACATAGCGGATACGTTTTAACAGAAAAACGGAAGTCTCTGGCGCAATAGCCAACTGTTCAGCTACTTCCTTGCTGCTTTTTACGATTTGTTTGTTCACCCACAGCGTATTGGGTTTTTTGCCTCGCAGCACGACCTGTTGTGAAAATCCGCGCGCTTCTTTCAGCGAATACTCAAAAATATTATTGATTTGTGTACCGTAGCCGCGCACGCGGGTAACAACGCCTTCTTCTTCCAGCGTCTGCATCGCCTTGCGTACCGTAATGCGTGACACCCCAGCTAACTGACTCAGGTCACGCTCTCCCGGCAGAATGTTGCCATGCTCTAGCGCACCGCTGCGCACGGCATTTTTGACCGTTTCGGCAAACTTTAGGTAGAGCGGAGTATTGTCTACTGTCGCAAAGCGCTGAGTAAGCTGTTCTATTAATTGAGTATGCGCGTGTTCCATTCTTCTCTGATCCCGATCTACCTGCGTAGGATTTCATAATACCACTGGTATTATCGTCTCTATACCTAAAATGGCAACGCTACAGTCCATTGTCAGACGATGGCATCTGCGATACGAAATGCACAGCAGGCTCTTGATGGGAGTGTGTTAATGCTAGCGTTCACTTTTGGCTGTTTATTCACCAATAATAAATGATTTTATGTCGAAAAATTCCACTGCGCCCCCCACATAAAATAAAACTTACTTATTAATCTGTAGCATATATCTCTGCCGCGTAATCTCTCGCTCTTCTCTGTAAAGCTCATCATTAATTCCATACATGAGTTATTTTATTTAATTATTTTTATTAATTAATAACATGAAAGAATAGAGAGATTATTAGGAATTATCCCTGAATTGTTAAGGTTTAATAAATAATGAATCGTATCAATAATTTTTTATTATGGAAAATAATAAGTTATTTATTCGTCACTGTTGTTTTTTGGTAGTGATTTACTTTGATTTTTAGGCGTGTTTTTCATTGCTCTACTTTTTTTACGTAATAGATTAGTTGAACGTATTAATTTTCAAAGCAGTTTTTAAGATAAATGGCTTCTGTAGAATGTGATCGCATTCAAGTTTTATTTCTCTGTGCCGTTATGGATAGTATAACTATTCTACGCAAAGAGTATTTTATGCTGAAAACGACGCGTTCCCGCATTCTTGCGGCCTGTTCGACCATTGTTGTACTTTCGCTTGTTATTAATACTTTTCTTAATTACACCATAGCCAATAATGCTAATAAGGCCTCGATCCAAAATACGCTGGATGCGGTTGCGACCAGCCATACCATAGCTATTAGCGACTGGGTTGCTTCTAAAACGCTGATGATCTCTGCGCTACACGATCGTGCTATAAAGGATGAGGATCCTATCCCACTGTTCAAACAGATCGTAGCATCCGGCGGGTTCCTGAATGTATACATGGGGTACGCCAACGGCACCGCAAAATTTGCCGATCCTGGCGGTATTCCTGCCGATTACAACCCTACTATCAGGCCCTGGTATCAGCAGGCGGTGAAAGAGGGCAAACCGCTAGCGACTGCGCCGTATGTCGATATGGTGACCAATACGCTGGTGGTTTCTTTTGTCGCACCCGTGTTGGAAGGCAGTACGGTTAGAGGCGTAGTCGGCAGCGATGTCACGATGAAAAGCGTGATCGAAAATGTAAAGGCTATCAACCCCAGTTCGGGGAGTTTCGGCGTGCTGATTGACCGTAGTGGTACGATCATTGCTCACCCGGATGAAAAACTGACGCTGAAGAAGATCACCGACATTGCTCCTGCGATTAATCTGAATGAGATTCTTTCAGCAGAAAGTGCTAGCGATGTGGATTTTTCTGGGGTGACAAAACTGGTGCTGGCAAAACCGATTGCTGGCACGAACTGGTACATGCTGGTGGCGCTGGATAAAACCGAGGCCACCGCAGGCATGCGTTCACTGCTTTCTACATCGGTCATCACGCTGGTGGTTATCGCGCTGTTGGGAACGTTGGTTATTGGCTTCATCATTACCTCTACGCTCAAGCGACTGCTGCAAATCCGTGATGCAATGGATGATATCAGCAATGGTAACAACGACCTGACACAGCGACTGCCGGATGAAGGACATGATGAAGTGGCGCAAATTGCCCGGGCGTTTAATACCTTCATTGATAAAATCGGTCAGGTAATGATTCAGATTCGCGACATCAGCGCATCGCTTCAGGTGGCAGCGGATGAAATCTCTGCGGGGAACAACGATCTCTCCGCGCGTACCGAAGCATCGGCATCGAGTATTCAGCAAACGGCGGCCTCTCTGGAAGAAATCTCTGCGGCGGTGACGCAATCGGCTGGGTCGGCGCAGCAGGTTAATGCCAAAGCGCTGCTGCTGTCGAAAGATGCTAGCACGGGCGGACAAGTGGTGTCCGATGTGATTGTCACGATGGAAGATATCGTGGTCGCATCCGGTAAAATTGGTGACATCATCGGTGTGATTGATGGCATTGCATTCCAGACTAACATTCTGGCGCTTAATGCTGCGGTTGAGGCGGCGCGGGCAGGTGAACAGGGCCGGGGTTTCGCCGTTGTCGCTGGCGAAGTTCGCAGTCTGGCGCAGCGTAGCGCACAGGCCGCAAAAGAAATTAAAGCGCTGATTGAGTCGACTGTCTCTAGCGTGACGTCTGGCTCAGTGCAGGTGCGCCATGCCAGTGACAAGATGAATGAAATTGTCGGTGGCGTGTCCACGGTGACGACCGTGATGTCTGAAATCACGCATGCGGCAGATGAGCAAATGCGTGGCATTAATGAGATCAATAAAGCGGTAGCACAGTTGGATTCGATGGTGCAACAAAACGCCGCGTTAGTGCAGGAGTCTGCCGCTGCGTCGGGTGCGCTGCAATCACAGGCTGAAGAGTTGAACTCTGTTGTTGGACATTTCCGGGTTTAGCGGGTTCAGTCACAGAGGATGTCTTGCCCGCTGCCTGAACGGTAGCGGGCAATGGCCGAGAATTAACGTTGGGCTTCGCCGCCCAACGCTTCAATCAGATTGGCAATTAATGCAGCCAGTTCGCTGGTCATCAAAATGAAATCGGCATCAAACCGCTGAGCAAAATCTTCCCGATCGATATCGTCATTCTGTTCCCGCAGCGTATCTGAGAACTTCAAGCGTTTTACCGAGCCGTCGTCAGACAAGACCAGTTGAATGCGCTCCTGCCAGTCCAGCGCCAGCTTGGTGACCAGCTTGCCCGCCTCAATATGCACGGCGATTTCATCACAGACCAAGTCCTGTTTTTTACAGCGGATAACTCCACCGTCTTCCAGAATAGCTTTCAGCTCTGCTTCATCTTGTAACGCGAACCCTGCCGCCGGTTCACCGGAACGCACCCACTCGGTCAGCGTCAGCTCGATGGGGTTTTCCATCGTCAATGGTACAACGGGTAGGGAACCCAGTGTTTTACGCAGCAGCGCCAGCGTGTCCTCTGCTTTTTTAGCGCTGGCAGCATCGACCATAATCAGGCCGTTAACCGTATCGATCCACAGCCAGACCTGACTGAAACGGCTGAATGCACGCGGCAGCAGGCTGTGCAGCACTTCGTCTTTCAGTGAATCTTTTTCGGTTTTTTTCAGCTTGCGGTGCTGCTCTGCTTCTAGACGTTCAATTTTGGCCTGAAGGGTTTGCTTGATGACCGGAGACGGCAGGATTTTTTCTTCTTTGCGAACGCAGATAACGATTTGCCCATTAACGACGTGCGTTAATGCATCGCTATGCGATCCCATTGGCGATACCCAACCCGTTTTCATCATATCCTGACTGCCACACGGGGTGAATGCGAAGGCGCTGAGCCGTTTTTCCATTTCATCCGCAGATAAAACGTTATCCTTGGACAGCGCGCTGTCCCGGCTTAGGCGGTAAATCATTAAGTTTTTAAACCACAACATGGTGTTATCCCTGACTGGGCGCGCAGGTTTGCACGCGGGTTTGTAATGTTGCGCGCATGATAACGAATTCGAAGCCGTAATGTGGAATAAAATACCTGGATTCAGAGGAATACCTATCACGTTTTGGATTGCAGTCGATTGGTTTCTCTGGTTATACCCGCCATACTTCAAGCTGCATGTGCGTTGGCTATGCCACTCGAATTATTTAGGGTATCTATCTATAAATAAAAACGTTTTCAGGTCGGTAGCAAACTTACACGGGCCTATTTACCACACGTGGGGAGACATCATGAGAATCGGTATCGATCTGGGCGGGACGAAAACAGAAGTTATTGCGCTGGATGACGAGGGGAATGAACGTTTTCGGCAGCGTATGCCGACGCCAAGAAATGATTATCCGGAAACGCTGCGGACTATCGTCACGTTGGTGGAGAGGGCCGAAAAAGCGACGGGTTGCCACAGCAGTGTCGGCGTGGGGATCCCCGGTACGCTGTCACCGTTTACCGGCAAGGTAAAAAATGCTAACTCCACCTGGCTCAACGGTCAGGCACTGGATCTTGATCTTGCCACGTTGCTGAATCGGCCGGTGCGGGTCGCCAATGATGCGAACTGTTTTGCGGTTTCAGAAGCGGTTGATGGTGCCGGGGCAGGGAAACAGACCGTCTTCGCGGTGATCATCGGCACTGGCTGTGGTTCGGGGATTGCGCTGAACGGCCAGGCTCACGTCGGCGGCAACGGTATTGCGGGTGAATGGGGACATAACCCGCTGCCCTGGATGGATGACGATGAGCTACGCTATCGGCAGACGGTTCCCTGCTACTGCGGCAAGTCCGGCTGCATTGAATCCTTTATTTCTGGTACGGGATTTGCGTTGGATTATCAGAGCCTGAGTGGGCAGCCGCACAAAGGAGAGGCAATTATTGCCTTAGCGGAGCAGGGCGATCCCATCGCCGAACTGGCATTACAGCGCTATGAACATCGTCTGGCAAAATCGCTGGCGCATGTGATCAACTTGCTCGACCCGGATGTCGTGGTGCTGGGAGGTGGGATGAGCAATGTTTCTCGCCTTTATCAGACCGTGCCGGAAAAGATTAAACCGTGGATCTTCGGCGGTGAGTGCGAAACGCCTGTGCGTCAGGCCATACACGGCGACTCCAGCGGAGTGCGCGGAGCCGCCTGGCTTTGGCCAAAGACGAAGTAATGGCTACACGGCATACTGCGGTGCTAGCTTGCTGACGCCCAGACCGTTAACCTTCTGCACTTTGATCTGTACCGGAATACGCTCCTTCATGGCGTCGACATGGCTAATGACGCCGATGGTTTTGCCAGAGGCGTTCAGGTTATCCAGCGCATCCAGCGCGATATCCAGCGTCTCGGCATCTAGCGTGCCGAAGCCTTCATCCAGAAACAGAGAGTCGATGCTGGCTTTATGGCTGACCAGATCGGATAACGCCAGCGCCAGCGATAGACTCACCAGAAAGCTCTCGCCGCCGGACAGCGTGCGCGTATCGCGTTCGGCGTCTGCTTGCCAGGTGTCCACCACCAGCAGTTCCAGATCGTCACCGGGTTTTCGCTTCAACATATAGCGCCCGTGCAGACGAGAGAGCTGTAGATTGGCGAGATAAACCAGATGATCCAAGGTGAGCCCCTGGGCAAACTTACGGAATTTATGCCCACTTTGTGAGCCGATGAGCGTATTAAGACAGCTCCAGTCGTCATACTTTTGCTGACTTTGGGCGATCTCATTGAGCAAATCCTGCTGATTTTGACGCTGTTGTCGATCGTCGTTCAGTTGACGCTGAATTTCTCCCTGCTGCCGCACAGTGAAATGCAGCGTTTCATCCAGCGTTGCCAACTGCTGCTGTACTGCTTCTTGTGTGGCATCTTCCAGCAGAGAAGTTGGTCGCTTTTGTTGATGGGCGAGCAGCTCCCGTTCAGCCTGCTGGTGAAGTGCTGCTGCCTGCTGCAAACTCTGATACAGCTTTTCCTTCCATACCTGCAAGGTCTGTCGTTCCTGCTCAGCAAGCAGCGCATTCAGGAAGGTGGTTTCATCAGCAAAAGCACTTTGCTGCAAAGCCTGAGTGAATCGTTCAGTCGCACTATCGCGTTGATGCATGCTCTGCTCATACTGCTGTTGCGTGCGGGTTAGCTCTCCCGTCAGGCGGCTCAACGTGGTTTCAGCCTGCTGACGTGCTAATTGCGCTAACCGAAGCGCATTATCATATTGCTGGCTAGTTCGTTGTAGCTGCTCGCGTACTGCGGCGATTTGCCTGTCGCCGAAAAGCGTCAGTCGTTCCTGCTGGTTCGTATTGAGCAGAGCGGTGCGCTGCTCCAGTTGCTGTTGCTGCGCCTGTAATTGCTGCGTTGTCTCGGTCACGCTGTGGCTCAGATACTGAAGATCGCTTTCCAGCGTGGCTAACCGGGGAATTAAGCGGGATTGATCCTGTTCTTTGGTTTTCCATATTTGCCACTCGCTGTCGCGCTGTGCCAACCAGTCATCCTGTGCAGTGGCTTCCGGAAGAGGCAGATTCGTGTTTGCCAGCGTCTGCGTGATTTCCTGAGTGTGCTGCGCGAGCCGTTGCTGCGTATTTTGCTGCGACTGAAGGGTATCTGCCTGCATATCGTTTAGCGAAGTTCGTTGCTGGGTATTCAGCACAGTTTTCTGATCCAGTTCCCTCTGTAGGGCTTCTGCAACCGTCAGTGAATCCTTACTTTCCTGCCACTGTTTTTGCAACTGCTCGTGTGCGGTAATGTGCTGTCGAATGTCCTGCTCCTCGGTCTCGCGTTGCGTAAGCCAGGCTGCGGTTTCATTCTGCTGTTCCAACGTGTAGTTAACCTGTAAGCGCTCACTGACATCTTGCCACTGTTGCAGCAGGATTTGATGTTCGCTATCGAGTTGTGCGATCTCTTGTTGCAACTGTTCCCGCTGCTGCCCCAGCGAGGCGAGTTGTGCGGTCGTATTCGCCAGCGCCGTTGTTAACTGTTTCACGTCCTGCTGTCGTGCCGTCAGGCGCTTTTGGGTTTCAGACGGTTGTAACGCCTGATAGCGTTCAATCGCTGGATGCTCGGTTGAGCCGCACAGAGGGCACGCTTCTCCGGCCTGTAGCCGCTGCCTTTCGGCTTCCAGTTTAACGATACGTTCTTCCTGTCGGTACAGCATTTCCAGATCGGCCAAATGCTGGCTGCGCTGCTCATGATCAGACTGCTGCTGTTTTCGTAATATTTCTGATTGGCTGATATGCCCTTGTATCTCGTCTTGCCTGGCGAGGTGCTGCTGCTTACGCGTATGAAGGCGCTGGAACTGGTCGCTGGCTGTTGCGAGCTGCCGGCGTGTGGCTTGTTGATCGATGAGTTGATTAAACCGCTGGCGTAGAGCTGCAAGCGGCTGATGCGCTTCCTGATTTTTCCGCATTTCATCGTGTTGTATGAATTGCTGACGGGCTGCATCAACGACCGTTTGTTGTTCATGCTGCTGCGCCGTCAGCGTTGCAGCCTCCTGTTGGAGCGCTGCCGCTTGTTCGGTGTGTTGCGTCTGCTTTTGGCTCAGCTTCTGCTGCTCGTCCTGAAGCTGGCGCAATTGCAGAAACTGTGTACGCCACAGGGGAAGTTGTTCTCCCCACTGCTGATGATGTGCGTGTTGCTGGCGATAAGCTTGAATCTGTTCAAGCAGTTGTTTGGCCTGCTGTTGTTGCGCTGCTATCTGCGTTTGTT
The DNA here is from genome assembly GCF_001742145.1 of Pectobacterium parmentieri. Taxonomy (NCBI): domain Bacteria; kingdom Pseudomonadati; phylum Pseudomonadota; class Gammaproteobacteria; order Enterobacterales; family Pectobacteriaceae; genus Pectobacterium; species Pectobacterium parmentieri. Next base: position 507,670 of record NZ_CP015749.1, read on the forward strand.
TGCTTTCGTCAGCTTGTAGGCGAAGCTGTGTTTTTGCCAGTTCGTCCTGCTGTTGGTTTTTTTGCTGTTGCAGCGTGGCAATACGATGGTCAAGCGGTACAACTTGTTCATTGATCAATAACTCTTGCTGCTGCTGCACCTGTTTGTGCTGAATAACGCCCTGCTCTGCTTTCTCTTCCTGCTGGCGTAACGTTGTCAGCGCAGTGTGCTCAGAGGCCTGCTTTCCTGACAGTTGTTCAATCTGCTGAGTGAGCGCAAGGGATTCCTGTCGATAACGTTCTCGTTCCTGATGTAACGGCCTCAGTTTTTCTGCTGGTTCGCCGTTGGCTAACCTGTCGAGCTGCGGCTTGGCCTGCTGAATGGCGGATTCGGCACTTGCGTGTTGCAACTGCGTGTTGGTGAGCTGTGTTTGCTGCCGCGTCAGTTGCTCAAACCAGCGTAGCGTAGTCAGTGCTTGCTCACGCTCAATGTTGCCCTGTTGCTCTTGCTGGGTCAGTTCGGCAAGCTGGACTTCCACCTGCTGGCGCTGCTCATCGGTCAGCAACTGAATACCTGATGCGCGTGCCTGTAGCGTGCTCAACGCGATGTTTGCCTGTTTGTGCTTGTCATAGACGTGCTCGGAAATCAGGCCGTAAATGTCCGTGCCGGTTAGCTCTTCCAGCAGTTCCGCCCGGTCGTCGGCTTTCGCATTGAGGAAGGCGGCAAACTGCCCCTGCGACAGCATCATAGAACGTGTGAAACGGCCAAAGTCTAACCCGGTGAGTTGTGTGATCATCTCTTTCTTATCATTGAGCTTTTCACACAGGATTTTGCCGCCTTCAATGAGTGCGAGCTCGGCCTTGGGGGACTGTAAATTGCCGTCTGGGACATTTCTCGCCCGACGTTGGCTCCAGAAGGCGCGGTATCCCACGCCTTTCACCTCAAATTCTACCTCGGCGAGACATTCTGCCGTGTCGCGGGTCATCAGATCATTTTGGCTGGCGGAAAGCAGACCCAAGCGAGGTGTTTCATGGTACAGCGCCAGACAGATGGCATCCAACAGCGTGGTTTTTCCTGCGCCGGTTGGGCCGGTAATGGCAAACAAGCCGTTGCTGGAAAATGGCTCTTTTGTGAAGTCGATCTTCCATTCGCCTTTCAGCGCGTTGAGATTCTTTAAGCGCAGACTGAGAATTTTCATTTGGCAGGTTCGCTATTTTCTAGTTCATTAATAACCTGATTAAACAGCGTGCGAACGCGCTGTTGGCGACCGTTTTCCATGTCTTTTTCCGTTGCCAGACGACGTTCAAAAACGTCATGTACGCTCAATTCGTTCAGCGTTTCCTTGTCCTGCCGGGTAATAGCCTGCAAACGCTGTTCGCGCGTGCGGCGTAGCAGGAGTACCTCAACGTGCAGGTGTTCTGTCATCGCCTGAATGCGTTTTTGCATGTCGCTCAGATAATCCTGCGTGTTGAGCTCGATATCCAACCACACGGGTTTATCGCCCTGATAGTTCTGGAAGGTGGCCAGTTGCTGTTCAATATCGCTCAGGCTGCCTTTAATCAACTGCATCGGTTGAGTCACGGGAATAGGCAGCGTGTCTATCTTCGGCGGTGCATCGGGTATAAAGCTGACCAGACAAACGGATTTTTCGCTGCCGAGTTCATCAAAACTCAGTGGGATTGGGGAGCCGCTATAGCGAATGTGATCACTTTTAGTCACGCGCTGCGGGCGGTGAATATGCCCCAAAGCGATATAATCCGCAGGCGGGAAAGCCTGAGCAGGGAAAGCATCGAGGGTGCCAATATAGATATCGCGCACGGATTCCGAGGCGGTTACGCCAATCGTCGTCAGATGCCCGGTTGCAATAATCGGTAGCGGCAGACCAAGCTCGTCTCGCTTCTGGCAAGCCAGTTGATAACACTGCTGATAATGCGCGGTAATCGCTTCCTGTAGTGCTAGCTGTTTTTCATCACCGGATTGTCCGGCTTTGCTGGTTAGCACATCACGTGGGCGCAAATAGGGAATGGCGCAGAGCAGGGCGCCGGGCTGCTGCTGGCGGTTTTCCAGCAGAAGCACTTGCTGGGCTGGATCGTCGCTGGCGCAGGCAATCACCCGCGTGTTCAGACAGGCCAGCAAATCTCGCGACTCGTTCAGCGTGGCGACAGAGTCGTGGTTGCCGCCAAGAATGATGAGCTGGCAGCCTGTGTGCTGTAGTTCTACTACAAAGCTATAATACATTTCACGCGCATAGCTGGGGGGCGAGCCGTTATCGAAGATATCGCCAGCTACGATAATGGCATCGACGTGATGTTGCTCTACCTGAATGATCAACCAGTGAAGAAACGCCTGATGTTCAGCGGCGCGACTTTTGGTATAAAAATATTGCCCTAAATGCCAATCGGCGGTGTGGATAATGCGCATCGTGTTCTCTCGATCTTCATGCCGCGTGGCGTTGGATGACGTTATCATTATCCATTATGTGGCACGGTGCATCGTTGCTATGGTGTTTTGTCATCGTAATGCCATGATTATATATAGCAGGGATGATGGCTGTCGCGCTGGGATCGCGAGTTTGGAAAGCGGTTCGAAAAATCGGATGTACGCACTGTAACATCGTGCGATGAGGGCGGTTTGTTTTTCATAAATCTGTCATAAAACTGACGCATAATGCTTTTCGCCTGCTAACAGCGACGATGATTAACGACAGGATTAACAATGGCAAAACGCATATTAGTCGTGGAAGATGAAGCACCAATTCGTGAAATGGTTTGCTTTGTACTGGAACAAAATGGGTATCAACCAGTGGAAGCCGAAGATTATGACAGTGCGGTAACGCAATTGTCGGAACCGTTCCCAGAGCTGGTGTTATTGGACTGGATGCTGCCAGGAGGATCGGGCCTGCAATTCATCAAGCATATGAAGCGCGAGGCGCTGACGCGTGATATTCCGGTAATGATGTTGACCGCGCGTGGCGAAGAAGAAGACCGCGTGCGCGGGCTTGAAGTGGGAGCGGATGATTACATTACCAAGCCGTTTTCACCTAAGGAGCTGGTGGCGCGAATTAAAGCTGTGATGCGCCGAATTTCACCGATGGCAGTGGAAGAAGTGATTGAAATGCGTGGTCTGAGTCTCGATCCTTCCTCTCATCGCGTGACAACTGAAGAGCACGCGCTGGATATGGGGCCGACGGAATTTAAACTGCTGCATTTCTTTATGACACATCCTGAACGTGTTTATAGCCGGGAACAGTTGCTGAATCACGTGTGGGGCACTAACGTTTATGTTGAGGATCGTACTGTCGACGTCCATATTCGTCGCCTGCGTAAAGCGCTGGAAACCAGCGGACATGACAAAATGGTGCAAACCGTTCGGGGAACGGGCTACCGTTTTTCAACGCGTTACTGAGGTGATCGTAACCGGAGAAACACTAACGTGCTAGAACGTTTATCCTGGAAAAGGCTGGCATTGGAGCTGGCTTTTTTTTGTTTGCCTGCTTTATTGCTGGGGCTGATTTTTGGCTATCTGCCCTGGTTTTTGCTGGTCGCCGTATTAGGCTTACTCTGCTGGAATTTTTATAACCAGCTTAAACTTTCTTATTGGCTGTGGGTTGACCGCAGCATGACGCCACCGCCCGGTCGCTGGAGCTGGGAGCCGCTGTTTTACGGGCTCTATCAGATGCAGTTGCGTAATCGACGCCGACGCCGGGAGCTGGCGCTCCTGATCAAACGGTTTCGCAGCGGTGCTGAATCCTTGCCGGATGCGGTGGTGATCACCACAGAAGAGGGAACGATCTTCTGGTGTAATCACCTGGCGCAGCACCTGCTTAATTTCCGTTGGCCGGAGGATAACGGTCAGAATATCCTCAACTTATTGCGCTATCCTGAATTCACTAATTACATGAAAGGGCAAGACTTTAGCCGTCCTCTCACGTTGCAGTTGAATAATTCTCACCATGTTGAATTCCGCGTGATGCCGTATTCCGAAGGGCAACTGCTGATGGTGGTGCGTGATATTACGCAAATGCACCAGCTCGAAGGCGCGAGACGTAACTTTTTTGCCAATGTGAGCCATGAGTTGCGTACCCCGTTGACGGTGTTGCAGGGCTATCTGGAAATGATGCAGGAAGAAACGCTGGATGCGGCGCTACGCGGGAAGGCGTTGAATACCATGCAGGAACAGACCCGGCGCATGGACGGGTTGGTCAAACAGTTGCTTACCCTGTCCCGGATTGAAGCGGCGACGGCAATCGATTTGAATGAAAAAGTCGATATTCCGTTGATGCTACGCGTATTGCAGCGTGAAGCGCAGACCTTGAGCCAGGGGCGTCATGAGATCGTCTTTCGTGTGAATGAAAACCTCCGGGTGTTTGGTAACGAAGAACAACTGCGCAGCGCGGTATCCAATCTGGTGTATAACGCGGTCAACCATACGCCAGAGGGAACGCGTATCGAGGTCTGTTGGCAGAAGATCCCACAGGGGGCGCAATTTCAGGTCAGCGATAACGGGCCGGGGATTGCAGCCGAGCACTTGCCACGCCTGACTGAACGTTTTTATCGCGTGGATAAGGCGCGTTCGCGACAGACGGGAGGCAGCGGGCTGGGGCTGGCGATAGTTAAGCACGCGCTCAGCCATCATGATTCCCGCTTGGAGATCATGAGTGAGGACGGTCTGGGATCGCGTTTTGTCTTTACGTTGCCAAATCGGTTGATTGTCCCTACCTCTCTGGCTGAAAATATGGCGAAACCTTCGGCCTGACGGAAAACGTTATTTATGATATCCGCCATACATATTGCGGGCGCTTTTTTACTGCTGCTTAGTGCGTTTTGCTCCGCGCAGCCTCGTCAGATGCTGGCAGGTAACCTCTCCAGCGCGGGGTCGGATACGCTGGCTAACCTGATGGCCTTTTGGGCGGCGGATTTCAGCCAGCATTATCCGAACGTGAATTTACAGATTCAGGCTGCCGGTTCATCGTCTGCGCCGACGTCTCTGGCGTCGGGTGCCGCGCAACTTGGGCCGATGAGCAGGGCAATGAAGGCCAGCGAAATTGAGGCGTTTGTTCAGCACTACGGTTACCCACCGCTGGCGGTGCCGGTGGCGATGGATGCGCTCGTCGTGTTGGTAAATCAGGATAACCCTCTGTCTGGGCTGAACGTGTCACAGTTGGACGCCATTTTTTCGATTACGCAACGCTGTGGTAACCACCAGCCGATAAAACAGTGGGGTGACCTCGGCTTACGCGGTAGTTGGGAGAAACGGACGTTACTGCGCTATGGGCGGAACTCTGCTTCGGGAACCTATGGGTTCTTTAAACAAAAAGCACTATGCCGCGGTGACTTCCTTCCTCAAGTTAATGAATTACCCGGTTCGGCATCCGTTGTGCAGGCGGTTGCAGCATCAACGGATGCGATTGGTTATGCCAGCGTGGGCTTTCGTACCAGCGGTGTGAAGATGTTGCCGTTAGCCGCACAAGGCACCGACTACATTTCCCCCTCGACTGAAAATATCCGCAGCGGTTTATATCCCTACACTCGTTATCTCTACATCTATGTCAACAAAGCGCCCGGACAACCGCTGGAAGCGCTGACGGCGGCATTTTTGGCACGCGTGCTGTCCGAAACGGGACAATCGCTGGTGAATCAAGATGGCTATCTGCCGCTGCCGGAAGCAACGCGTCGTCAGGCGCGCCAGCAGATTGGTCTGCCTGAATAACTTTTCTTCTTATCATGGATTTGCGCTATTTTCACGGAACATGAATTTTTTTCACGTGCCGTGAAAATTCTTCTATTGCCCTGCGATTCGCCACGTGACACGATATTGTTAAATTTGGACGTCCAGATGGCTAAATAAGATTAAATGTAACTATCCCTCTGGGCAAATATTTCACATTGAAACTATCTGCCAGTACGCTTCTTTCCTGAAGGCGAGTGCTGGCAACATGTCAGGAGCGACAGATGGCGAACACTTTATCCCCTTTCCGTGCCGATATCGTCGGCAGTTTTTTACGTCCAGCAGCGATTAAGCAAGCACGCCTTCAGCATCAGGCGGGTGAGATTGATGATGCGGCGCTGCGTAACGTTGAAGATCGTGAGATTCTGCGGGTGGTAGAAAAGCAGCGTGAAGCTGGCTTGCAGATAGTGACGGATGGTGAGTTACGTCGTTCTTGGTGGCACTTTGACTTCTTTGCTGATTTGCACGGCGTAGAGCGCTATGAAGCCGACCACGGTATTCAATTCAACGGCATTCAGACCAAATCCCATGCGATTCGTGTCGTGGATAAAGTGAGTTTTAACCCTCAGCACCCGATGCTCGACCATTTTCGCTACCTGAACAGCATTTCTGGCGATGCCGTCGCTAAAATGACGATTCCTAGCCCTAGCGTGATGCATTTTCGCGGTGGACGAAAAGCGATTGATGCGAAGGTTTACCCCGATCTGGCCGACTACTTCGACGATTTGGCGCAAACCTGGCGCGATGCGATCCACGCATTTTATGACGCAGGCTGCCGCTTCCTGCAATTGGATGACACTGTGTGGGCCTACCTGTGCTCTGACGATCAAAAACGTCAGATCCGTGAGCGTGGCGAAGATCCAGACCAACTGGCTCGAACCTATGCTGATGTCCTGAACAAAGCCTTGGCTGATAAACCAGCCGATCTGGTTATCGGTTTACACGTTTGTCGTGGTAATTTCCGCTCGACCTGGATTTCTGAAGGCGGGTATGAGCCTGTTGCAGAAATTCTGTTTGGTGAAGTGAATGTCGATGCATTCTTCCTGGAATACGATACCGAGCGTGCGGGTGGCTTTGAGCCGCTGCGTTTTGTGAAGCCGGGCCATCAGCAGGTTGTGTTGGGTCTGATCACCACGAAGAACGGTGAGTTGGAAGAGGCTGAAGTGGTGCAGGCTCGTATCGCGGAGGCGGCAAAGTATGTCGATCTCAGCCAGATTTGCCTGAGCCCGCAGTGTGGTTTTGCGTCAACGGAAGAGGGCAATAGCCTGACGGAAGAGCAACAATGGAATAAGTTGAAGCTTGTCGTGGATATTGCTAATCGCGTGTGGTGACACCGATGAAGTAACCTTATTTTTATAATGGAATATACAGAGGCTGGATCATACGATCCGGCCTTTTTTGTGGCTGTTATCCCGCTCTTCGTCCGCGATGTTGTTGTGCAATATGTTTTTTTTATGATCAAACAACGCATTTTATGTCGGTTTTTATCAGTTTTATTGCAATGAAATATCGATAAATGCGCAAATCATGTGTTATGCAAATCATGATAAACCAATTTATATTCTTATTTTTTAGTGTAAGTAGGCTAGATACTCTGGTTTTTAGATCTCCACTTGTCTTTTTACGCTATAAACGGTTTACTTAGCACCCAATATGGCTGTGCAAAAAATAACTCCTCTATACTCGTCATACTTCACATCGCCGGAGTGTTGGCATCATGCTTCGGGCCATCCGTTTGCGAACGGCTTCTGACGGCGATAAACGACACGATTTTTTTTATCGATTTGATACAGGCAACACGACATAACTATGAGCCATCGTTTAACTTCCAAAGATATTGTGGCATTAGGTTTTATGACCTTTGCTTTATTCGTGGGGGCAGGAAATATCATTTTCCCGCCTATGGTGGGATTGCAGGCAGGAGAGCACGTTTGGACTGCGGCAATCGGCTTCCTGCTGACGGCGGTTGGCCTACCTGTGCTGACCGTCATCGCGCTTGCTCGGGTTGGTGGCGGCGTCGATGCGTTAAGCTCGCCGATTGGTAAAAAGGCCGGTGTGGTCTTGGCTACCGTGTGCTACCTGGCTGTTGGGCCACTGTTCGCGACGCCGCGTACGGCAACCGTTTCGTTTGAAGTCGGTTTGGCGCCTTTGGTTGGTAATGGCGCGTCCCCTCTGCTGATTTATAGCCTGATTTATTTTGCTATCGTCATCGCGATTTCTCTGTATCCGGGCAAACTGCTGGATACGGTCGGCCATGTGCTGGCGCCGTTGAAGATCATTGCTCTGGCAGTATTGGGTATTGCCGCAGTGCTGTGGCCTGCGGGGACACCGATCCCTGCGACAGAAGCGTATGAGCATCTGCCGTTCTCCAATGGCTTTGTTAACGGCTATCTGACGATGGATACGCTGGGCGCGATGGTCTTTGGTATCGTAATTGTCAATGCGGCACGCTCACGTGGGGTGACAAGCTCAGTGCTGCTGACGCGTTACACCGTATGGGCTGGGTTAATCGCGGGCATCGGCCTGACGTTGGTCTATTTGAGCCTGTTCCAGCTTGGTTCTGTCAGTGGTGAACTGGTGCCGCAGGCACTGAATGGGGCAGAGATTCTCCATGCTTATGTGCAACACACGTTCGGTAACATGGGAAGCAGCTTCCTGGCGTTGTTAATCTTTATCGCGTGTCTGGTGACGGCGGTGGGTTTAACCTGTGCATGTGCTGAATTCTTTGCGCAATATCTGCCGTTGTCCTATCGCACGTTGGTATTTGTGCTGGGAACGTTCTCGATGGTGGTGTCCAATCTTGGCTTGAGCCACCTGATTCAACTTTCTATTCCAGTGCTGACAGCGATTTATCCGCCTTGTATCATTCTGGTTTTACTGAGCTTTACGCTCCGTTGGTGGAATAGCGCTTCACGTATTGTGGCACCCGTCATGTTAGTCAGCCTGTTATTTGGCATGATTGATGGTATAAAATCATCGGCTTTCAAGTCGCTGTTGCCAGAGTGGAGCCTCAATTTGCCACTGAGTGAGCAAGGATTGGCCTGGTTGCCACCGTCGCTGCTGGTTTTACTGATTGCAGTGATTTACGACAGACTGTGTGGTCGTCAGGAAGTTACGGTACATCAATAATATCGTTCATACCTGATAGCGCTGGGGATATCTTACTGCTCCAGCACTGCGTTAGGTTTCTGCACCACAGGTATTTGCCTGTGGTTTTTCTTTTTGTAATGTTTTTCTCTTATAAGACAGGGTTGCTTATCAATGGAACAACCATCTTCCAAGCTCAAGCGTGGGTTAAGCACGCGGCATATCCGCTTTATCGCCCTTGGCTCGGCGATCGGAACCGGTCTGTTTTATGGTTCTGCTAGTGCGATCCAAATGGCGGGTCCCAGCGTGTTGCTGGCTTACCTGATTGGTGGGATTGTGGCGTATATCATCATGCGCGCACTGGGTGAAATGTCGGTGCATAACCCGCAGTCCAGCTCGTTTTCTCGCTATGCGCAAGATTATCTCGGGCCGTTAGCGGGATATATCACTGGCTGGACCTACTGCTTTGAGATGCTGATTGTCGCCATTGCCGATGTGACCGCGTTTGGCATCTACATGGGCGTCTGGTTCCCTGCGGTGCCACACTGGGTGTGGGTCTTGAGCGTGGTGCTCATCATCGGTGCCATCAACCTGATGAATGTGAAGGCCTTTGGCGAACTGGAGTTTTGGCTCTCTTTCTTCAAAGTTGCCACTATTATCATCATGATCGTTGCCGGGATCGGCATCATTATCTGGGGCATTGGCAACGGTGGCGAACCCACCGGTATCCACAATCTATGGAGCAATGGCGGGTTCTTCAGTAACGGTGTGATGGGGATGATCCTATCGTTACAACTGGTGATGTTTGCCTATGGTGGGGTGGAGATCATTGGAATCACTGCCGGTGAGGCCAAAGACCCGCATAAATCCATCCCTCGCGCAATTAACTCTGTACCGTGGCGTATTCTGGTGTTCTATGTTGGTACGCTATTCGTCATTATGTCCATTTACCCGTGGAATCAGGTAGGCACCAACGGTAGCCCGTTTGTGCTGACGTTCCAGCATATGGGCATTACGGCAGCGGCGGGTATTCTGAATTTTGTCGTGATTACTGCATCGCTGTCGGCGATTAACAGTGACGTGTTCGGCGTAGGCCGTATGCTGCATGGGATGGCGGAACAGGGACATGCACCGAAAGTGTTTAGCCGCATTTCCAAACGTGGTATTCCGTGGGTAACGGTGGTCGTGATGATGATGGCACTGCTGGTAGCGGTGTACCTGAATTACATTATGCCCGGCAAAGTGTTCCTGGTGATTGCTTCATTGGCCACCTTTGCGACAGTGTGGGTGTGGATCATGATTTTGTTCTCTCAGATCGCTTTCCGCCGCCGTCTAAGTGCTGATGAAGTGAAGGCGTTGGCATTCCCGCTGCGTGGGGGGATCGCGACCTCTGTATTTGGTATCGTCTTCTTATTCTTTATCATCGGATTAATTGGCTACTTCCCGGATACCCGTATATCGCTGTATGTCGGTATTATCTGGATTTTGGTGCTTTTAGTGGGCTATGTTTGGAAGAAAAAGCGTCAGAACGCGGTGGCTGCACAGAATTAAGCGAGTTGCTTGTTATTGGAAGAAGCGCTCAGACTGTACGTTGACTAACCTATTTTCCGAACGAGAACGGGAGTAACGGAATAGAAGAGTAAAGCGTTTGCGCCATGGATGGCGCAATCCGAGCGTACAGGGATGTATTTACAGCGTCTTTACGATCTATCCGTTATTCCCGCGTTACTGGCTTTGTGAGCAACCTCAACGTTCCCATTGTAGCGTTTTTTTGTGCCTATTTTCACGCTTCCGGCGTAGTCATCTGCTGCGCCATCATTCGCATATCGTGACCGGTTGGCGTCTGATGAATGCGGAGATCGAACTCAGGCAGAATCGCAAAGATATGGTCGAAAATATCAGATTGAATGCTTTCGTAATCGACCCAAGCGGTGGTGTTGGTAAACGCGTAAATCTCTAATGGCACTCCTTCTGACGTTGGCGCAAGCTGGCGTACCATCAGCGTCATCCCTTTATGAATTCCCGGATGGGTGCGCAAATAAACCTGAAGGTAGGCGCGGAACGTGCCCAAATTCGTCAGACGACGGCCGTTCAGCGGTGATGTCAGGTCGGCGTCGGACTGTGCGTTGTGTTGCTCCAACTCGCTCTTCTTGTTCTGAATATACGCTGACAGTAGCTTGCTACGCAGCAAGCGCGCCTGTTCATCTTCCGTCATAAAATGCACGCTGGTGGTATCGATATTGATACTGCGCTTGATGCGGCGTCCTCCTGATTCCGACATCGACCGCCAGTTCTTGAAGGAGTCGGACACCAGCGAATAGGTGGGAATGGTGGTGACGGTATTGTCCCAGTTTTTCACTTTTACCGTCGTCAGCCCGATGTCGATGACGGCTCCGTCAGCGCCGTATTTCGGCATTTCGAGCCAGTCTCCCAGTGTTAACATGTCGTTGGCGGAAAGCTGGATGCCGGCGACGAGCCCCATAATTGGATCTTTGAACACCAACATCAGCACGGCGGCCATTGCGCCCAAGCCACTAATCAGAATCAGCGGCGATTTCCCGATGAGCAGCGACACGACCATGATGCTGATGACAACGGTGGCGATCAGTTTCAGGCTTTGGAAAATACCGCGTAGCGGCAGTTGTGCAGCGGCTTTCGTGCGAGCAGAAACATTGAGCAGCACATCGAGTAGCGAGAACAGAGACAGCAGCGCAAAAATCATAATCCACACTTGGGAGCAGATGATGAGCGCTTCACGGGTTTCACTTTGTGCGGGAAGCCACACAAAGACCTGAATATTGAGGATCACCCCTTGCAGCAAAAAGGCCAGCCGGTTAAACAGGTTGTGTTGTGTCAGCGCCTGCTTCCACCCATGACCCTCGGTTTTTCCTGGCTTATTGAGTGAACGCAGAACCATTCTTTTCAGCACAATCTGATGCAGAATCAGGTGGATGACGGCAGAAATGAGCAATATCAGCCCAAGAACAATCAGTAATGCAATGATGCCGGCGTGTTGTATCTCTGCTTCTCTCAGCCACAGTGCGAGATTTTGTTGCATGCGTTCTCCTTTTATTCCATCAATCTGTCGTGCGTTAACACGATGTGACGTTAAGGCTAAGGATTTAGCGCATCGAGTCAACCTTTTGTATTTTTTGGGATCGCGTAGGGAAGGTGAGCCGTGAGGAAAATGATGAGGGAGACATCTCGAAAAAAAAGCCAGTCGCATAGCAACTGGCTTGATTATCACATTACCTATTGAGGGCAACGATGAGGGATTACAGCTTGTCTGCGTTTTCAGACAGGTATTTTGCTACGCCGTCTGGTGACGCACCCATACCGGATTTCCCTTTTTCCCACTGTGCCGGGCACACTTCGCCGTGCTCTTCGTGGAATTGCAGGGCGTCAACGGTACGCAGCATTTCATCGATGTTACGGCCCAGTGGCAGATCGTTCACCACCTGATGGCGAACTACACCGTTTTTGTCGATAAGGAAAGAACCACGCAGTGCAACACCCGCTTCTGGGTGCTCAATGCCGTAGGCCTTCTGGATTTCGCGCTTAATGTCAGCAACCATCGCATACTGCACTTCGCCGATGCCGCCTTTGTCCACAGGGGTTTTACGCCATGCGTTGTGAACAAACTCGGAATCGAAAGAAACCCCAACCACTTCTACGCCGCGTTTCTTGAACTCGGCATAGCGGTGATCGAAAGCAATCAGCTCTGATGGACAAACGAAGGTGAAGTCCATCGGCCAGAAGAAGATCACGGCAGCTTTACCGTTGATATGTTTCTTCAGGTTGAAATTTTCGACAATTTCGCCACTGCCTAAAACAGCAGCGGCAGTGAAGTCTGGGGCTTGACGAGTTACCAGGACCATAATTACTCCTGTAGATAGCGGTTAATGATCGGAAGATGTAAAAAAACAGCGATTAGTATAGGGATTCTGTCTGAGCGAATACAGGCAAAGAGACCAATCAATGAGATAGCTTTTGTCTATTGAACTCATCGCTATTTCCTTTCAATAAATTACATTAGCCCTTTTGATAGAAAGGGCAATAGGTTACGCAGAAAAACGGAAAGGTTACGATCTCACAACTGTTGCGTTTTCGCTAACTGCATCATGCGTGGATAAAATTGCCAGAAGAGTATTTCAAATTGGTGATAGTGCTGCTCGATATCCTGAAAAGAGCCGGACAGGGCAGCCAGCTTCGGACGGCGTACCGACATTCTGTGCAGCACGTCGGCGATAAACGGCAGCTCCGCATAGCGCGTCATCCAACGTTCCGGCCACAAATAGAGATTCAGGTTCTGAAAGCGCTCGGGGGTTTGCGCCAGATGGGGTTCAATTTGTGATTGCGCGTCATCGATAAAGGTCTGCAAAGGCGTGTTCGGAACCAACTGTAGCCAGTGGCGTGCAAGATAGTGATCCCATAGGACATCTAATGTAATTGGCGAAACGCGGCGGAATTCATCGCTGAAATACTGACGCGCCTGTTTGACCTCTGGCAGGCTGTCGGTCAGCGAATCAACGCGGCGATGTAGGCGGATACCCGCGACGATTTCGTCAGCGTAGCTGTCCTGTGGGTTGCCGCGAACAAAGTCCGCCATCAGGTTCCCTAACAGGGAACTGTCGGCCAGCGTGGCCAGATGAAGGTGTGCAAGAAAATTCATCGTGACAGTATATACCCTTTCTATTGGGTATAATGCATTCCGCGACTCAGATGCTTATTTCTTGCAGCCATGCGCTTGCGGCTCTAGACTAGGCCGCCCATTTTTAATGTATTAACAGCTAAGTGAATTGCCATGCGTGTTGCCGATTTTTCGTTTGAACTTCCTGAATCATTAATTGCTCACTATCCACAGGCGGAACGCAGTGGCTGCCGTTTGCTGTCGCTGGATGGGCCGACGGGAAATCTGACGCACGGCGTATTTACCGATTTGCTGGAAAAACTGAACCCAGGCGATCTGCTGGTGTTCAATAACACGCGCGTGATTCCGGCACGTTTGTTTGGCCGTAAAGCCAGCGGCGGAAAACTAGAAGTGCTGGTGGAACGCGTGCTGGACGATCGCCGAGTACTGGCGCACGTTCGAGCGTCAAAAGCGCCAAAGCCGGGCACAGAGCTGCTGCTGGGCGATGATGAAAGCGTCAAGGCCACGATGGCGGCTCGTCATGACGCACTATTTGAGCTGCATTTCGATGACGCTCGCGATGTTTTGTCGATTCTGAATGCTATCGGCCATATGCCGTTGCCACCGTATATCGACAGGCCTGATGAAGACGCCGACCGTGAGCTTTATCAGACCGTGTATAGTCAGCGCCCCGGTGCTGTTGCTGCGCCGACAGCGGGCTTGCATTTTGATGAGCCAATGCTAACTGCGCTGCGCGAGAAGGGCATTGAAATGGCGTTCGTCACGCTGCACGTGGGTGCGGGTACTTTCCAGCCAGTGCGGGTTGATACGATCGAAGATCACATCATGCACGCCGAATATGCCGAAGTGCCGCAGGATGTCGTCGATGCCGTTCTGGCGTGCAAAGCGCGAGGAAATCGGGTGATCGCCGTGGGCACGACTTCGGTTCGCTCACTGGAAAGTGCCGCACAGGCCAGCCAGGATGCGCCGATTGCCCCGTTCTTCGACGATACCAAAATTTTTATCTATCCAGGTTATCACTATCGCATTATTGATGCGTTGGTGACCAATTTCCATTTGCCCGAATCGACGTTAATCATGCTGGTGTCCGCCTTCGCCGGTTATCAGAATACGATGTCTGCCTACCGTGAAGCGGTGGCTGAGCAATATCGTTTTTTCAGCTACGGTGATGCGATGTTTATTACGCATAATCCGCTGGCCGAACAGGAAAAAGTAGCATAACCCTAATACCGATCGTTTAAGAACCGAGATACACGGAGTGACCACGGGTGAGGCGTTCCTGCGGGAAGCTCATCCCCGTGTTTCTCCTAAAATGGGGCTTAAGTGACCAGCATTAGGCATAACCCTTGTTTTCTACACAATAGGAACGCCACAGGCCACGCTCTGTCAGGCGTTAATATATCATTATCATCAGACTGTTTTTCTGGTGTCGGAGGTTAAGTGAAGTACGAATTACAAACAACAGACGGCCGTGCGCGACGCGGCAGATTGATTTTTGAACGTGGTGTGGTGGAAACTCCGGCTTTTATGCCCGTGGGGACTTACGGCACGGTCAAGGGCATGACGCCAGAAGAAGTGAAAGAGACGGGCGCACAGATCCTGCTCGGCAATACCTTCCATCTGTGGCTGCGTCCCGGTCAGGAAATCATGAAACTGCACGGCGATCTGCACGATTTCATGCAGTGGCACGGCCCAATTCTGACGGACTCTGGCGGTTTTCAGGTATTCAGCCTTGGCGATATTCGCAAGATTACCGAACAGGGCGTGCATTTCCGTAACCCGATCAACGGGGATTCGATTTTCCTTAGTCCGGAGAAATCGATGGAGATTCAGCACGATCTCGGTTCCGATATCGTCATGATCTTTGATGAGTGTACGCCGTACCCTGCCGATTGGGATTACGCCAAGCGTTCTATGGAGATGTCACTGCGCTGGGCGAAACGTAGTCGCCAGCGTTTTGATGAGCTAGAGAATAAAAATGCGCTGTTCGGTATTATTCAGGGCAGTGTTTACGAAGATTTACGTGATGTATCCGTAAAAGGTCTGGTAGACATTGGCTTTGATGGGTACGCTGTGGGCGGTTTGGCTGTGGGGGAACCGAAAGAGGACATGCACCGTATTCTGGAGCACGTTTGCCCACAGATTCCAGAAGATAAACCACGCTATTTGATGGGCGTTGGAAAACCGGAAGATTTGGTGGAAGGTGTACGTCGCGGTGTCGATATGTTCGACTGCGTAATGCCAACGCGTAACGCACGTAACGGACACCTGTTTGTGACTGATGGTGTGGTGAAAATCCGTAATGCGAAGCATAAAGATGACGTCAGCTCGTTGGATGAACACTGTGATTGCTACACGTGTCGCAATTATAGTCGTGCCTACTTGCATCATCTTGACCGTTGCAACGAAATACTCGGAGCACGACTCAATACCATTCATAACTTGCGTTATTATCAGCGTTTAATGGCGGGTTTACGTCAGGCCATTGAAGAGGGTAAATTAGAGCACTTTGTGGTGGATTTTTACCAACGGATAGGCAAATCCATTCCGCCGCTTGCTGAAAACGATGTTGCTGCGAGCAACTGATGGCTCGTTCGCTATGAATGCATTTTGCTGTGAAGCGTTTTTATAATTGTAAGGTTGATAATTTATCTTTTTGATAGCTTATCTTTTGACAAAAAAGAGGATATTTAAATGAGTTTTTTCATCTCCGATGCTGTAGCTGCGACAGGTACTCCGCCTCAGAGTCCGTACACTATGGTTATTATGCTGGCCGTTTTTGGTCTGATTTTTTACTTTATGATCCTACGTCCTCAGCAAAAACGTGGCAAGGAACACAAAAAGTTAATGGATTCCATCAGCAAGGGTGATGAAGTCTTGACGAGTGGTGGCCTGGTTGGTCGCGTGACCAAAGTGTCCGAAACGGGCTATATTGCGATTGCGTTGAACGAGACCAATGAAGTGGTTATCAAACGTGATTTCGTGGCTGCAGTGCTGCCGAAGGGCACGATTAAAGCCCTGTAATTTCTGATTTTCCCGAAGGGAACTGCCGTGTTAAACCGTTATCCTTTGTGGAAGTATCTGATGCTGGTCGTGGTGTTGTTTGTCGGCCTGCTCTATGCGCTTCCTAACCTATATGGTGAGGATCCGGCGGTACAAGTTACTGGTGCGCGGGGAACCGCCGCCAGCGAAACGACGCTGATCCAAGTCCAGAATGTCCTGAAAGAACAAAATATTACCAGTAAGTCGATTGCATTAGAAAATGGTGCAATTCTGGCTCGCTTCTCTAACCCTGATATTCAGCTCCGTGCGCGTGAAGCGCTCGTTAATGAGCTGGGCGAAAAATTCGTCGTTGCACTTAACCTTGCTCCTGCTACGCCAACCTGGCTGCGGTTGTTAGGTGCTGAACCGATGAAATTGGGGCTTGACCTGCGCGGCGGCGTTCACTTCCTGATGGAGGTGGATATGGATACGGCGCTGGGTAAATTACAAGAACAAACCATGGACTCTTTGCGCAGCGATCTGCGTGAGAAGAACATTCCTTATGCCGCTGTACGTAAGATTGATAATTACGGCGTCGAAATTCGCTTCCGTGATGCTCAAACGCGTGATGATGGCCTCAGCTATCTGACGTCTCGTCATCGTAACCTGGTTCTCAGCAGTAGCGGTGGCAACCTGATGCGTGCGGTGATGTCGGACGAACGTCTGCGTGAAGCACGTGAATACGCCGTACAGCAGAACATCAATATCCTGCGTAATCGTGTGAACCAACTGGGCGTTGCCGAACCGCTGGTACAACGTCAGGGTTCTGACCGCATCGTCGTTGAATTACCGGGTATTCAAGACACGGCGCGCGCGAAAGAAATTCTTGGTGCAACCGCTACGCTGGAATTCCGTCTGGTCAACAGCGATGCTGATGCGACAGCGGCGGCAAACGGCCGTGTGCCGGGCGATTCCGAAGTGAAGAATATGCGTGACGGTTCACCCGTTGTGCTGTTCAAACGCGTCATCCTGACGGGCGACCACATCACGGATTCCACATCAAGCAATGACGAATACAATCGTCCTCAGGTGAATATTTCTCTGGACAGCGCGGGTGGCAACACCATGTCCAATTTCACCAAAGACAGTATTGGTAAGCTGATGGCGACGCTGTTTGTGGAATACAAAGACAGCGGCAAGAAAGATGCGACGGGTCGTTCAATACTGGAAAAACACGAAGAAGTGATCAACGTGGCGACGATTCAGTCGCGATTGGGTAACAGCTTCCGTATTACCGGCATTGATAACCCGAATGAAGCGCGTCAGCTTTCTCTGTTGCTGCGTGCGGGTGCGCTGATTGCTCCGATCCAGATCGTGGAAGAACGTACTATTGGGCCAACGCTGGGGATGCAAAACATCACTCAGGGTCTGGAAGCCTGTTTGTGGGGCTTGATCGCGTCGATTCTCTTTATGGTTTTCTTCTACAAGAAGTTTGGTGTGATTGCGACCAGTGCATTGGTTGCTAACCTGGTATTGATTGTCGGTGTGATGTCATTGTTACCTGGCGCTACGCTGACCATGCCGGGTATTGCCGGTATCGTGTTGACGTTGGCGGTCGCAGTGGATGCTAACGTATTAATCAACGAACGTATCAAGGAAGAACTCAGTAATGGTCGCTCTATACAGCAGGCTATCCACGAGGGCTACAAAGGTGCATTCAGTTCCATTGTTGATGCGAACGTCACAACGTTGATTAAAGTCATCATCCTGTATGCCGTGGGTACCGGTTCAATCAAAGGGTTTGCTATTACTACTGCGATTGGGATTGCGACCTCAATGTTTACGGCGATCGTCGGTACTCGTGCCATCGTTAACCTGCTTTACGGCGGTAAACGCATCAACAAGCTGTCTATCTGAGGAGTGCGTTGTGGCACAGGAATACAACATTGAACAACTAAACCATGGGCGTAAAGTCTATGATTTCATGCGCTGGGACACATTGGCGTTTGTGATTTCCGGTCTGCTGATCATGATCGCTGTCGCGATCATGGGTGTGCGTGGTTTCAACTGGGGGCTCGATTTTACCGGTGGTACGGTCATTGAGATTAACCTTGAGAAACCGATCGATCTCGATGTTCTGCGCAGTTCGTTGGAGACCTCTGGGTTTTCAGAACCGCAGGTACAAAATTTCGGTAGCAGCCGTGACGTGATGGTGCGTATGCCACCGGTTTCTGGTAGTGAGAACGAAGCGCTCGGCAACAAAGTGCTGACGGTGGTGAATGATACCTTCCAGCAGCATGCGACGGTGAAACGTATCGAGTTCGTTGGGCCGAGTGTGGGAAGCGATTTAGCACAGGCGGGCGCGTTGGCGCTGTTGTCTGCACTGATTGCAATCCTCATCTACATTGGCTTCCGCTTCGAGTGGCGTCTGGCATTAGGTGCTGTGTTGGCGCTAGGGCATGACGTGATCATTACGATGGGGCTACTGTCTTTGTTCAGTATTGAGGTTGATCTCACGATCATCGCCTCGCTGATGTCGGTCATTGGTTATTCGCTTAACGATAAGATCGTTGTGTCTGACCGTATCCGTGAGAATTTCCGCAAGATCCGACGCGGAACACCTTACGAAATTACCAACATTTCTCTGACACAGACGCTGCACCGTACCATCATCACGTCGGCGACCACGCTGGCGATGATTTTAATCCTGATGTTCTTTGGCGGTGCGTTATTGCATGGTTTCTCGATGACAATGTTTATCGGTGTCATCATCGGTACCATCTCTTCTATCTATGTTTCTTCAGCTTTGGCTCTGAAACTGGGAATGAAGCGTGAACACCTGCTGATTCAGAAAGTGGAAAAAGAGGGCGCGGATCAACCGTCTATCCTGCCTTAATCTGCTGGTTGTAAATATAAAAAACCCCGCGCTGCGGGGTTTTTTGCATCGTAGTATTAGGAAATGCGCTTGCTAGGGGGACTCGGTTGCGGCAACGGGCGGTGGGCTCTGTACTTCCTGAACCTGGTGTAAATGAACAAAGCCAAGCTCTTCCGGCGACAGACCGCTCAGGCGTAATTCAACAATCGCTTCGGTTTTTGGTAACAGCGTGGGTGAGACAACAAAAGACTGCGTTTGCGTATCCCCTACTAAAGGCTTCCCGCTCACGGGGTCGAGGCGTCCCCAATCCAACTGTGCACCAAAGGCGGGTAACCCTTTAGCATCAAGCGTGCGAATGTGTAGCAACGCGCTGGTTCCGTTCGCTTCTGTCTCTATATTGCGTAACGATACGCTGAGCCTGCCAATGCTGCTTTCTAACTGTATGCTCGTCTGCGCCGCTGGCAGTAAATAAACACCAGAGGCGGATTGGGAATTCAACGCATTTTGTCGTTCCAATGCTGTGGCCTGATCGGTCAGCGTTTGCAATTGGTGATTTAACTGGCCTATCTGATTTTGCAATTTAGGCATCTGGCGTTGTTCTGCGCATCCTGCGAGCAATAACAGCGCTGGCAGGAAGGTCAGTACGCGATATCGGATTCTCATATCTGTGGTTCCCCTTTCGATGTCTTATTCATTGATCCCTGTTGTTGAGTTTAGTCGTGATGAAGCCTAAGTCATAGGTGATACAGCTTTTTTCATCCGCTTACCGGAAGAGAGGCGAAACCCTCCGTAACGCGAATCAGGAGTTTTGGTTAGTCCGTTAATTCAGGGTAAACTGTCTCTACGTTAAGGATTACTGGTCAGGACACATCATGCATTGCCCATTTTGTTCCGCTGTTGATACCAAAGTCATTGATTCCCGTCTGGTCGGCGAAGGTTCGCAAGTCCGTCGTCGTCGGCAGTGTCTGGTTTGTCACGAACGCTTCACCACGTTTGAAGTGGCTGAACTGGTGATGCCGCGAGTCATCAAAAGCAATGAAGTGCGCGAGCCGTTTAATGAAGACAAATTGCGTAGCGGTATGTTGAAAGCGCTGGAAAAAAGGCCGGTGAGTTCGGATGACGTTGAAATGGCGATTAATCATATAAAATCTCACCTTCGTGCGACCGGAGAACGCGAGGTGACTACCAAAATGGTAGGCAATCTGGTAATGGAAGCGTTGAGAAAGCTGGACAAAGTGGCTTATATCCGGTTTGCCTCGGTGTATCGCAGTTTTGAAGATATCCGTGAATTTGGCGAAGAGATCGCACGTTTACAGGACTAGATCGTGTCGATTCAACAGAGACAAGAGGGACGGGAATGAGCGCTTTCCAGGAAAACAGTTCTCAGAAAAATAATGCTCAGGAAAACGGGCAATTGCCGCAGGATGCATTCTACATGGCGCGTGCGTTAGAACTGGCGCGTCGTGGCCGTTTTACGACGGCACCTAACCCCAATGTTGGCTGTGTGATCGTGCGTGATGGCGAGATTGTCGGTGAAGGCTACCATTTCCGTGCGGGTGAACCTCATGCTGAGGTGCATGCGCTGAGAATGGCGGGGGAACGCGCACGTGGCGCTACGGCCTATGTCACTCTGGAACCGTGCAGCCACCACGGACGAACGCCGCCTTGTGCCGATGCGCTGATTGCTGCTGGCGTTTCTCGTGTGGTGGCCGCAATGCAGGACCCCAATCCACAGGTTGCCGGTCGTGGTTTACATCGCTTACAGCAATCAGGGATTACCGTTAGTCATGGCGTGATGATGGCTGAAGCAGAGAAGGTGAATGTCGGCTTTCTGAAACGTATGCGGACGGGCTTTCCTTACGTGCAGCTCAAAATGGCGGCGTCTTTGGATGGGCGTACTGCGATGGCATCGGGAGAAAGCCAGTGGATTACTTCGCCGCAGGCGCGGCAGGATGTACAGCGTTTTCGCGCGGAGAGCGCCGCAATTCTGAGCAGTAGTGCGACGGTATTGGCCGACGATCCCTCCCTCACCGTGCGGTGGTTAGAATTGGATGCGGATGTTCAGAAACGCTATTCAGAGGCAGATCTCAGGCAGCCCGTTCGGGTGATTGTGGACAGTCAGCAGCGCGTCACGCCGCAACATCGCGTTGTTAGCCAACCGGGTGAAACCTGGTTAGCACGTGTTCAGGCCGATGAACAGGCATGGCCGCAGGGCGTTGAACAGGTCATGCTACCGCAGCACAATGGCGGCGTTGATTTGGTGGCGCTAATGATGGTGCTGGGGAGGCGTCAGATTAACTCCGTCTGGGTTGAGGCCGGAGCAAGTCTGGCCGGGGCGTTGCTTAATGCGGGTGTCGTTGATGAACTTGTCGTTTATCTTGCCCCCAAACTGCTGGGTGAAAATGCCCGTGCGCTGTGCCTCTTACCAGGGTTAGATCAACTGTCTCAGGCACCAGAATTTGACATCGCAGAGGTTCGCCAGATTGGCCCGGATTTGCGATTACGCTTGAAACCCAAATTCTGATGCATATGTAAATACGTGGCGTCGGCCTGACAAAACCGGATACGTGCCAACAAAAATTATGATAGAATCCGCCCCCCTGCGGGCCATAAAGACCAAATACAAGGAAAGCTATGAACGTTATCGAAGGTGTTGTTGCTACTCCTGATGCCCGTGTGGCGATTGCGATTGCGCGTTTTAACCATTTTATTAACGATAGCCTGCTGGAAGGTGCGGTTGATGCATTGAAACGCATCGGTCAGGTTAAAGACGAAAACATCACCGTGGTTTGGGTGCCGGGCGCTTACGAACTGCCGTTGACGGTTCGTGCGCTGACCAAAAGTGCGAAAAATGGCGGATATGATGCCGTTATTGCTCTGGGAACGGTCATCCGTGGTGGAACAGCGCATTTTGAATTTGTTGCTGGTGAATGTAGCTCTGGTCTGTCCTCCGTTGCGATGGACAGCCAAATTCCTGTTGCTTTCGGCGTTCTGACGACGGAAAGCATTGAGCAGGCGATTGAGCGTGCTGGCACGAAAGCGGGGAACAAAGGTGCAGAAGCCGCTTTGACCGCGCTAGAAATGATTAATGTATTGAAAGCGATTAAGTAAGCCTGATTAAGTAAGGGGAATTCCGTGAAACCTGCTGCTCGTCGCCGCGCTCGTGAATGTGCGGTTCAAGCGCTTTACTCCTGGCAATTATCTAAAAATGATATTGCCGATGTTGAACACCAATTCCTGAGCGAGCAGGATGTCAAAGATGTCGACATAGCCTATTTCCGTGAATTGCTGGCGGGAGTTGCCACTCAAGCTGAGAAGCTGGATCAACTGATGGCACCTTTCCTGTCTCGCCAGATTGATGAATTGGGACAGGTTGAAAAGGCGATCCTGCGTTTGGCGATGTTTGAGCTGAGCAAGCGCGAAGATGTTCCTTACAAGGTGGCGATTAACGAAGCCATTGAACTGGCTAAAACCTTCGGTGCTGAAGATAGCCATAAGTTTGTGAATGGCGTGCTGGACAAAGCTGCTCCGAGTGTACGGAAAGGCAAGAAGTAAAATGAATCGAATCAGGGCCGGATATCCGGCCCTGATCGCTTTTGAATGATAGGCTGGCTGGAAAGGTTATGGTTGAAGGTGAGTTTGACCTTATTGCCCGCTATTTTAATCGGGTTCGAAGTTCACGTCGCGATGTCGAGTTAGGCATCGGTGATGATTGTGCGTTACTGACGGTGGCTGATAAGCAACTGCTGGCGGTGAGTACCGACACACTCGTATCTGGCGTTCATTTCCTACCAGATATCGATCCCGCCGATCTGGGTTACAAATCTCTGGCGGTCAATTTAAGCGATCTGGCTGCAATGGGTGCCGATCCTGCCTGGCTTTCTCTGGCCATTACTCTACCTAAAAGCAATAGCCAGTGGCTGTCCGCCTATAGCGACAGCTTATTTGAGCTGCTTGATTATTATGGCATGCAGTTGGTCGGCGGCGATACGACGCGTGGTCCATTGAGCCTGACGTTAACTATCCACGGCCTGGTGCCCGCAGGTCGGGCGTTGACGCGTCGCGGAGCCAGAATTGGTGACTGGATTTATGTTACCGGTTCATTAGGCGATAGCGCTGCCGGTCTGGCTATCCTCCAAAACTCACTGCGTGTTGATGATGAAGATACGCGTCAGGGATTGATGCAGCGTCACCTTCGCCCTCAGCCTAGAATTTTGCAAGGGCAGGCGTTGCGCGATCTGGCCAGCTCGGCCATCGATCTTTCCGACGGCCTTATCTCGGATCTCCAGCATATACTTAAAGCCAGCGAGTGCGGTGCACGTATTCATCTCGATGCGATTCCGCAATCTGATTGGCTACGAAGCTGTACTGACGAAGAGCAGGCGTTGCGTTGGGCGCTATCTGGTGGAGAAGATTATGAGTTGTGCTTTACCGTGCCAGAAATTAACCGCGGTGCATTGGAACTTGCTTTAGGGCATCTCGGTGCTGACTATACCTGTATCGGACAAATCGGGCCTTCATCGGAAGGATTACGCTTTTTCAGAGATAATAAAGCGACCGAGTTGAATTGGAAGGGATATGACCATTTTAGTGAGCAAGGCTGACCCGCGAAGCACTGATATAGCATTACGGCTGAGTAACCCCTAGCGCGCTGGTGGCGACTACGATGTTGTTACACCGGGGCTCTATGTTGCCCCGGTTGTCGTAGGTCTCTTATTTCATCCACTGTATGATGTTGCGCTCAATGCCAGCGGCATCCAGACCGAGATCGGCACGGATTTCTTCCTGCGAACCTTGCGGAATAAATATATCCGGTAGCCCAATGTTTAGCACTGAGACGGCAAGGCGTTTCGCCATCAGAAATTCATTCACACCGCTCCCGGCACCGCCCATGACAGCATTCTCTTCCAGCGTCACGAATGTGCTGTGAGACTGTGCCAGCTCTTCAAGCAACGCTTCATCCAGCGGTTTCACAAAACGCATGTCGACGAGTGTGGCGTTCAACTTCTCAGCCGCAATCTGCGCTTCCGGTAATAGCGTACCAAAATTCAGAATAGCGATTGTTTCACCCTGACGACGCACCATACCTTTGCCGATTGGCAGTTCTGATAATGGCGTCAGTTCCGTACCCGTACCGTTTCCACGCGGGTAGCGTACCGCGGTAGGGCCTTTTTGGTAGTGATAGCCAGTGTGCAACATCTGGCGACATTCATTTTCATCGCTGGGCGTCATGATGACCATATTCGGGATACAGCGTAAGAAAGAGAGATCGAACGCGCCTTGATGCGTTTGCCCATCGGCACCAACAATACCACCGCGATCGATAGCAAAAAGAACCGGTAGATTCTGAATCGCTACATCGTGGATAACCTGATCGTAAGCACGTTGCAGGAAAGTTGAGTAAATCGCGACGACGGGATGATAACCACCGACTGCCAGGCCAGCAGCAAACGTGACAGCATGCTGTTCGGCAATCGCTACGTCAAAATATTGTTGCGGATAGTCGCGCGAAAATTGCACCATGCCGGAACCTTCGCGCATCGCTGGTGTGACTGCCATGAGCTTGCTGTCTTTGGCGGCGGTTTCCTGTAACCATTGACCAAAGATCTTGGAATAGGTGGGTTGGGCACCTTCTTTGCTTTTTGGCAATGTGCCGCTGGCGGGATCAAATTTTGGCACCGCGTGCCAACTGATTGGATCCTGCTCGGCAGGCGCGTAACCTTTGCCTTTCTTCGTCATGATGTGCAAAAGCTGCGGGCCTTTCAGATTACGCATGTTCTTCAGCGTATGCGCCAGCGCCTGAACGTCATGACCATCGACTGGGCCAATATAATTAAAGCCCAGCTCTTCAAATAGTGTGCCCGGTACAACCATGCCTTTAAGATGTTCTTCGGTGCGCTTCACTAACTCTTTGATGGGAGGCAGGCCGGATAAAACTTTTTTACCGCCTTCACGCAGGCTGGCGTAGAGCTTGCCGGATAATAGTTGTGCCAGATGGTTGTTCAATGCGCCGACGTTTTCCGAAATCGACATTTCATTGTCGTTCAGTACAACAAGCAGATCGGATTTGATGTCGCCTGCGTGGTTCATCGCCTCAAAGGCCATACCCGCAGTAATCGCGCCGTCGCCGATCACACAAACGGTACGGCGACCTCTACCTTCACGCTCGGCCGCGACGGCCATACCCAACCCGGCACTGATTGAGGTGGAGGAATGTCCGACGCTTAATACGTCATATTCGCTTTCATCACGCCACGGGAAGGGGTGCAAACCGCCTTTTTGGCGGATTGTTGAAATACGATCGCGACGGCCCGTCAGGATCTTATGCGGATAAGCCTGATGACCAACATCCCACACCAGATGATCAAAAGGCGTGTTATAGATGTAATGCAGTGCAACCGTTAATTCAACCGTCCCTAACCCTGAAGCAAAATGTCCGCTTGAACGGCTGACGCTGTCCAACAGGTATTGGCGCAGCTCATCGCACAGTTTTGGCAGGCTCTCTTTCGGTAACAATCGAAGTTCATCCGGTGTTTCCACTAACGCCAATGTAGGGTACTTCGCGGTATCAAAACTCATAGAGACTCATTAAGTAATTACTTATCGCGTTCAACGATGAAATTCGCCAGCGCTTGTAGTGGTGCAATATTCAGGGATGTTGGGCTAGATGCGATGAGATCGTCCAGCGATGCCAGTGACTCCTGATAAAGCTCCTGTGCTTTTTTTCGTGCGTTATCTAACCCCAGCAGGCTGGGGTAGGTGCTTTTACCTAACTGCTGGTCTGCACCCTGACGTTTGCCTGTTGTCGCACTGTCGCCAACAACATCGAGAATATCGTCCTGAACCTGAAAAGCGAGCCCAATCGCGTTAGCATAACGATCCAAGTGAGGTAAGGCTGCACGCCCTGCGTCACCTGCGGCGAATGCGCCCAGTCGGACAGCGGCGCGGATCAATGCCCCCGTTTTGTGGCGATGGATCCGCTCTAATGCAACCAGATCAACCTGATGACCTTCCGCTTCCAGATCGAAAGACTGACCACCACACATACCTGCTACGCCACTGGCGTGAGCCAATTCTGAGAGCATTGCCAGCCGATCGCGGTCGGAGACCTGCGGCATCGGTGCGTCGGCCAGAATAGAGAATGCCAGCGTTTGCAATGCATCACCCGCCAGAATGGCATTGGCTTCACCAAATTTGATGTGACAGGTCGGTTGTCCGCGGCGTAAATCGTCGTCGTCCATCGCTGGCAGATCGTCATGAATCAATGAATAGGCGTGGATACATTCTACTGCCGCAGCAGGGGCATCCAGACTTTCTAGCGGCATGCCAAACAATTCGCCCGTAGTATAAACCAGAAACGGACGCAGGCGTTTGCCCCCTAAGAGTGAGCCGTACTCCATTGCATTGACTAGTGGACTACTCTGAAAGGGGAGGTCAGCGATAAAATGCCCCAACATGCGGTTAGTGCGTTGGTAATGCGCGTTCAGTTGCGTGTTGAAATCGGTCATAGCGAGTCATTATCCGGCGTAAACGGTGACAACGGCGCATCGGGATCGTCGCTTAGCAGGATTTGTACGCGCTGCTCTGCCTGTTGCAGCTTTTGCTGTCCCTGACGAGCGAGCTGGATGCCATGCTCGAACTCATTTAGCGCATCATCCAGTGGCAGTTCGCCAGATTCGAGGCGGGTAACGATTTTTTCCAGTTCGTTCAGTGAGCTTTCAAAGCTGACTGGCTGCTCGGTCTTCTTAGGCATAGTGGTTTCAGAATCCTGGTGTTATACGCCGTTGGCTTGTGGCGGCAAAGCGTGGTATCGCGTTTAGTCATCCGTGGATGGCGTGACGATTATACGGTTAAAACGCACAGTATATCTGCATATAATGATATACTCCGCGCCCTGGATGCTATTGGTAAAATCATCTCTGTTCTGGCTGATTTTACCGATAACGTGATTTTAGTGCTCAGGGTAAATTTATTTACACCTGTCTGACCAAGTAACGACAGCCACCATGAAGTTTATCATTAAATTGTTCCCGGAAATCACCATCAAGAGCCAATCTGTGCGGTTGCGCTTTATCAAGATTCTAACCGGAAACATTCGCAACGTATTAAAACACTATGATGAAACGCTGGCGGTTGTCCGTCACTGGGATCATATCGAAGTTCGGGCCAAAGACGAAAGCCAGCGTGGAGCGATTCGTGATGCGCTGACGAGAATTCCGGGTATTCATCATATTCTGGAAGTTGAAGATCACGCCTATACCGACGTGCATAACATCTTTGAACAGGCGTTGGTGCTGTATCGTGAACGTCTGGAAGGCAAGACGTTTTGTGTACGAGTAAAACGCCGCGGTAAGCATGAGTTTAGTTCACAGGACGTGGAACGCTATGTCGGTGGCGGGCTGAATCAGCACATTGAAACGGCGCGAGTCAATCTCACCGCTCCGCAGGTCACTGTGCATCTGGAAATCGAGCAGGATCGTCTGTTGCTGATTAAGGGCCGTTATGAAGGGATTGGCGGCTATCCGATCGGTACGCAGGAAGATGTACTGTCACTCATTTCCGGTGGTTTCGATTCCGGTGTATCCAGCTATATGTTGATGCGCCGAGGATGCCGCGTGCATTACTGCTTCTTCAATCTTGGCGGTGCAGCACACGAGATTGGTGTGAAACAGGTGGCGCATTATTTGTGGAACCGGTTTGGTAGTTCACATCGGGTGCGTTTTATTGCTATTGATTTCGATCCCGTTGTTGGTGAAATTCTGGAGAAGGTCGACGACGGGCAGATGGGCGTCGTCTTGAAGCGCATGATGGTGCGTGCGGCCTCCAAAATAGCTGAGCGTTATGGCGTTCAGGCGTTGGTGACTGGCGAAGCGCTAGGGCAGGTTTCCAGCCAGACGCTGACTAACCTGCGTTTGATCGACAATGCTTCCGATACCCTGATTTTACGCCCGCTGATCTCTCATGATAAAGAGCACATTATCAAACAGGCTCGCGAACTGGGGACGGAAGATTTCGCCAAAACGATGCCGGAATATTGCGGTGTAATCTCCAAAAGCCCGACGGTGAAGGCCGTGAAAGCGAAGATTGAGGCCGAGGAAGGCCACTTTGACTTTGCTATTCTGGATCGCGTGGTGAGTGAAGCGCGAAATATTGATATCCGTGAGATCGCCGAGCAGACCAAGCAAGACGTGGTTGAAGTCGAAACGGTCGCATCATTTGCGCCAACTGACGTGCTGCTGGATATCCGCGTGCCGGATGAACAGGACGATAAGCCGCTTCAACTGGAGCAGATCGAAATTAAATCCTTACCGTTCTACAAGCTGGGTACGCAGTTTGGCGATTTGGATCAGAGTAAAACCTATTTGCTTTACTGCGAGCGCGGCGTGATGAGCCGTTTGCAGGCGTTATATTTGCGTGAGCAAGGTTTCAGCAATGTGAAGGTATACCGTCCGTAATATAGAAAGGCGCGTAAGCGCCTTTTTCATCAGTTTTCATCGCGGGGGTTATAAACTGCGCGATTATTAATCGTGATAGTTATAAATTCCCGGCGGCAGAATGAGCTGTGCGGCGACCTCAGCGGCTTTTTCTTTCCCCAGCAGCAAATCAATGATCTTCAGAGCGAAATCCATACTGGTGCCAGGCCCTTGTGTGGTTAACAGATTCACGCGTGGATCGTAGACGACGCGTTTATCCATCCATTTCTCTGGCGCTATACTCTCTTTGAATGTGGGATAGCCCGTCATGTTTCCTACGGGGAACAACTGATGATATTCAAGCACCAGCGCCGGTGTGGCACACATGGCAGCGACAATTTTTCCTTCCAGATGCGTTTGCCGAATGCATTCCACCAGTATTGGGCTATCGCGGAAGCACTCCGCACCTTTTAACCCGCCCGGTAGCACAAGCACATCGAAAGGCCGATCGGCGACCATAGCCAGTGGCGCATCGGCCAGCAGCCTTACCCCGCGTGAACAGACGATTTCAAGGTCGCCATCGCTTGCCACGCTGGCAAGTGTTACCTGAATACCCGCCCGGACAAGCAGATCGATAGTCGTGACGGCTTCAATTTCTTCACTACCAGGCGCCAGACACACCAGTGCCGATGCGGTCATAATCGTTTTCCTTTTGCTTAATGTAGTCAAATAGGCGGGCATTCTCGGGGAGCGTCAGACCGTGGAGACGCGCACGGTGCAGCAAATACCCGGTAATGTAGTCAATTTCAGTATGTCGCTGAGCGATGATGTCCTGCAACATCGATGAGGTATTTGCCGCGGTGTTCTGAATAATTTGATTAACGTAGAGTTGCAGACTGTCTCGCGATGTGTGGAAGCCTTCCCGTTCCATGACATTGGCCACCTCCTGACAAAGTGAAGTAATTAGCTCCGGATATGCGGCAAGTTCGCCATTGGCGCAGTGATATTTCACCGTCAGTGGATTGATGACGCAGTTAGCAGCCAGTTTGAGCCAGCAGGTCGCGCTGATATTGCTATGCCAAGCCACATCCGGTAAGGCCTGATGCAGTATTTCTGCCAAATGGCTTTGACTACTGTCTCCGTTAAACGTACCGATATGCGTAGTGCCTGCGGCAACGTGGACGACGTTGGTTGCGTCGCGCCGGGCCGCGTGGGTGGTGATACCAAGCACCAGCGGCTGCTGTAGTGGCGGTAACTCTTCCCGCGTACCCATCCCGTTATGTAACAGCAAAATCGTGCAATGCGGGTTGAGTTGGGGCAACAGTACGGTAACGGCATCGGAAACTTGCCAGGCTTTTAGCGTGACCAGTAGCAGTTCGCTCTGGGCAAGATGATCGGGATCGTTAGCCGTTAGGTTGAGATTGCAGTGCTGGCCGTCCAACAGGGTGACATTGACCGAACAATACGGTTGCGGAATGCGCAGCCATCCCTGGAGATCATGTCCTTGTTGATGCAACGCGGCGAGCCAAAGTTGCCCCAGCGCGCCACAGCCAAGAACGGTGATTTTCATGTGCGTCTCCCTTATTTGATGCGGGCACTGTCGATCTCCTATCATAGGCTATCATTCACACCATAATTTTGTGTTATTCGGCCTGTTTACCTGATACAGAGTAAAAATCGGGATCGTGTCTGGCATCTTGCTTATCGCAGAAGAGCGGTTATTATGCTCGCCAGCCAAATTTGTCAGGAGAGCGAATTATGCCATCTTTCGATATTGTTTCGGAAATTGATATGCAGGAAGTCCGTAACGCGGTGGAAAATGCGACGCGCGATCTGAGCACCCGCTGGGATTTTCGCAATGTTCCGGCTAGCTTTGAACTGAATGAGAAATCACAGAGTATCAAAGTGGCCAGCGAGTCTGATTTTCAGGTACAACAACTGGTTGATATTCTGCGTGAAAAGTTGGTTAAGCGCGGTATTGAAGGCGGTGCGCTGGAAATTCCAGAAGAGATGGAACACAGCGGCAAAACGTACAGTGTGGAAGCGAAGCTGAAGCAAGGTATTGAAACTACGTTGGCGAAGCAAATTATCAAGCTGATTAAAGACAGCAAGCTAAAAGTGCAGGCGCAGATTCAGGGTGAACAGGTTCGCGTCACAGGGAAATCACGTGATGATTTACAAGGTGTGATGGCGTTGATTCGTGGTGGCAATTTGGGACAACCGTTCCAGTTTACCAACTTCCGCGATTGATACTTTTAGTCCCACGCCGATGAACAACAAGGCCAGCGAGAACGCTGGCCTTTTGCTTGGCTTAAACGTGGCCCACTACTTGTTCTAACTGCTGCCGATTGGTCTTTTTGTTGTCGATCTTCACATAGGCGCTGTACTCATCCGGCACGATAACCACTTCAGCAACGCCAGGCTGGGTGCGGATTCTCTGTTCCAACTCACTATCCTGCAATGCTAAATCGGTCAGCGAGATTCTTAGACTGCTGAGATAGGGCGGTTCCTGCATGGTGAAACTGACGAACAGCCAGATAGCGGCAATGGCTGCGCCAGCCATAAACACAACAGATGCGCCATAAAGCTCAAACAATCCACCGCCTAGGCTCCCGCCAATTGCTACACCGATAAACTGTGTGGTGGAGTAAACGCCCATTGCGGTGCCTTTGTATCCCGCTGGCGATTCCTTGCTAATCAACGATGGCAACAGCGCCTCCATGACGTTGAAAGCCAGAAAGAATAGCTGTACGCCGAGGATAATTTGCCAGAGATGGTTACCCGCATCCCACAGGACGACTTCTGCGGCGATTAATACCACGATGCAGCCGATGAAAACCTGTTTCATCCGCCTTTTCACTTCGGCATAGATAATGAAGGGTACGACGCCAACAAAGGAGAGCAGCATAGTAACCAGATAGATTTTCCAGTGATCCTGCGGTGCCAGTCCTGCGGATTCCATCGCGCGGGGGAGGGCGACAAAGCTCGACATCAGCAGGATATGAAGGCACATAATGCCGATATTCAGCTTTAGCAAGCGGCTATTGCCGAGTACTTTGCGGAAGCTGCCACGCACCATCGCCGATTCTCGATTCAGGACGTGCGCAGGAGCGGAAGGAATCAAGGTTAGAGTAATGAGAATGCCAGCGAATGATAGAAGGGCGATGCCCCAGAAGAGCGCCTGTAAGCCAAAAGCATGGGTAATTATAGGGCCAACAACCATGGCGATAGCAAAGGTGACGCCGAAGCTAACGCCGATAAACGCCATGGCTTTGGTTCGGTTCTGTTCGCGTGTTAAGTCGGAAAGCAGTGCCATGACGGCCGCAGAGATGGCCCCTGCTCCCTGCAATGCCCGGCCAAGGATAATGCCCCAGATGGAATCACTTAGTGCTGCGATGATGCTGCCGAATGCAAAAATCAGCAACCCCCCGACGATCAGCGGCTTTCTGCCGATACGATCGGAGACTAAGCCAAAGGGGATCTGGAAAATAGCCTGCATCAGACCGTAAATACCAATCGCAATCCCGATCAGCGCTTCACTGGCTCCCTGCAAGGCCATGCCGTAAGTCGTCAAAACGGGTAACACCATGAACATGCCAAGCATGCGCAGTGAAAAAACAGCTCCCAAGCCCCATGTGGCGCGTAATTCGCCTGAGGTCATTTTATTATCGTTCATTCGTTACCTCTGAAAACAATTGGCGCTATTTTAGTGTGTTATTGGCCAGACAGTAAACGATAGGTTTGTTACCTGATTTGGCCGAGAGGGAAATAGGGGAGTGAAAAAGAAAAAAACGTAGGGAGCATTTTTCAATGCTGCTAGCGATTGCCTGGAGGGGGGCTTCCTGTATGCCATAAAAAAACAGGCGGACGAGCCACCTGTTTTTCTTAATGAATAACGTACTGCTTATGGTTAACGCAGATAGGTCAGCAGAACTTCATGCGCTGGCGCCATTGAATCCACGGACATCATCACGCTCAGTGAGGTAATCGCGACGATGGAGAAAACAAACAGCTTTCTTGCCCATACGCGGTCATCTATCGCGTTTTTATAGCCCGACAACGCCATACCCAACCACCATACACTGACCGCTGCGGCAACGATCAGGTATTTATAGCCAGCATAGCCGCCGAGAGATAGCATCAATGTTGCTACTGCAAACGCGACGATATAGAGCGTAATGTGGTTTTTCGCAACGGAGATACCCTTCACAACAGGTAGCACCGGGATATTGGCAGCCTGATAATCCTTAAAGCGGAAAATCGCGATCGCGTAGGAATGCGGCATCTGCCACAGGCTAAAGATCAGCAGTAGAATCAACGCGCCAGCGTCGAACTGGTTGCTGACGGCACAGTAACCGATAACGGGTGGTGCCGCGCCGGACAGGCTACCAATCAGCGTGCCATAAACAGAATGCCGCTTCATGTACAGGCTATATACACCGACATACACGACGAAGCCCATCACCGCCAGCCACATGGCCAGCGGGTTGGCCGCGATGTACAGCAGGGCAAAACCCGCAATACCTAACAGCGATGCGTAAACCAGTGTTACCTTCAGCGAAATCAGTCCCTTTACCAGAACCCGATTTTTGGTTCTCTCCATTTTCTTATCGATATCGCGGTCAATGACGTTGTTAAACACGCAGCCAGACGCAACGACTAACGACACACCCATGAGGGTGGCGAGAAACAAGGGATAATCAATGCGGCCCTGTGCCGCAAGGAGAAACCCACCGATAACGGAAATCAGATTTCCGAAAATAATTCCTGGTTTAGTAACTTGCAGGTATTGCTTAATCATCTTTTACGGCTCTGTTACTGGATCATCATATTGTGGTGTGCGCTCATCATAATCCAGATGGAGCCCACGACAACAATCGCGATAATCAGGACGGCAAACACAAGAGCCACCACGTTCCAGCGCTCTTCTGAGGACGTATTCAGGTGCAGGAAGTACACCAGATGCACCAGAATTTGAACCACTGCACATCCCACCACCGTGAAAAGAATGGCGTTGTGCGAGGCAGTGCCGCTCATGACCATACTGAAAGGAATGACTGTCAAAATAACAGACAGAACAAAACCTATCACATACGATTTAACGCTACCGTGGCTGGCACCTGCATGATCGGTTGTTGAATGACTCATTAGATTGCCCCCAGCAGATAAACAACGGTGAAGACACAAATCCACACCACGTCAAGGAAGTGCCAGAACAGACTCAGACACATCAGACGCGTTTTGTTGGTTGCCGTCAGGCCACGTTTGGACACCTGAATCATCATGATGACCAACCAGATCAGACCGCCCGTTACGTGGAGCCCGTGAGTACCGACCAGCGCGAAGAAGGCGGACAGGAACGCGCTGCGATCCGGGCCATAGCCTTCCACGATCAGGTGATGGAATTCATAGATTTCCATCCCGATAAACACCAGGCCGAACAAGAAGGTCACACCCAACCAGGTATTAACCTGAGATTTGTTGCCTTTGTTCATGGCGATCATCGCCATGCCGTAGGTAATACTACTGAACAACAGCGCGAACGTTTCCACCAGCACGAAAGGCAGTTGGAAAATGTCCTTCCCGCTTGGGCCACCAGCCGTACCGTTAACCAGTACTGCATAGGTTGCGAACAGTGACCCGAAAATGATCAGGTCGCTCATCAGGTAGACCCAGAAGCCGAATACCTTATTGGCTCCTGTGTCGTGGTGCCCATGCTCGGCATGGGCAGTATTGTGGTTAGCCAGAGTTTCAGTTGACATGTTTCACGCCTGCCTTACTGAGTTGATCAAAGTTCTGATTCTCAATTTGCTCAATTTCTTTAACCGGCACGTAGTAATCCACGTCCTGATTAAAGCTATGCACAATCCAGGTCACAATCATGCCTGCAAAGCCAGCGATGGCCAGCCACCAGATATGCCAGATCATCGCAAAACCGAATACCAGACTGAATGCGGAGATAATCACACCAGCACCGGTATTCTTCGGCATGTGAATTTCTTCATAGCTGGCAGGGCGCCTGTAAGCTTCACCTTTCTCTTTTGCTTCCCAGAATGCATCACGCTCGTCGATGTGTGGCACGATGGCGAAGTTATAGAACGGCGCAGGAGAAGACGTTGCCCACTCCAGCGTGCGTCCACCCCACGGATCGCCCGTTAGATCGCGGTTCTGGTCACGGTCACGGATACTGACATAGAACTGGATAACCTGACACAGCACACCGATACCGATCAATACCGCGCCGATGGAGGCCACAACCAACAAGGTGTGGAATTCAGGGCTGATTTGCTGGCTCAGACGACGCGTCATGCCCATGAAGCCGAGAATATACAGCGGCATGAAAGCAACGAAGAAGCCGATAATCCAGAACCAGAACGCGCGTTTACCCCAAGTTTCGTTCAGAGTGAAACCAAAGGCTTTCGGGAACCAGTAAGTAATACCTGCGAAGCAACCAAACACCACGCCGCCGATGATCACGTTATGGAAGTGAGCAATCAGGAACAGGCTGTTGTGCAAGACAAAGTTTGCGCCCGGTACGGCCAGCAGTACGCCTGTCATCCCACCGATGGTGAAGGTGATGATGAAGCCTGTGGTCCACAGCATCGTGGAGTGGGGCTGAATACGACCTTGGTACATGGTGAACAGCCAGTTGAAGATTTTAACCCCGGTTGGGATTGAAATAATCATAGTGGCTATACCAAAGAAGGCGTTGACGTTCGCGCCGGACCCCATGGTAAAGAAGTGGTGCAGCCAAACGATAAACGACAGAACCGTAATCGCAATGGTGGCCCATACCAGTGAGGTGTAGCCAAACAGACGCTTTCTACAGAAGGTGGCAACCACTTCGGAGTAAACACCGAATATCGGCAGCACCAGAATGTAAACCTCAGGATGACCCCATGCCCATATCAGGTTGATGTACATCATCATGTTGCCACCCATATCATTGGTAAAGAAATGGGTGCCGAGGTAACGGTCAAGCGTCAGTAGCGCAATGGTAACGGTTAATATCGGGAATGCGGCAATGATCAGCACGTTGGTACACAGCGCTGTCCAGGTAAATACCGGCATTTTCATCAGCGTCATGCCTGGCGCGCGCATCTTCAGAATCGTCGCGAAGAAGTTAACGCCAGTCAGCGTGGTACCGATACCGGATATCTGTAGACTCCATATCCAGTAATCGACCCCAACGCCGGGACTGTACTCCTTTCCTGAAAGTGGCGGATAGGCCACCCAGCCAGTCTGCGCGAACTCACCTACCCCGAGAGAGAGGTTGATCAAGACAACGCCAGCCACAAACAGCCAGAAACTGAGGGAGTTCAGGAAGGGGAAAGCAACATCACGCGCACCGATCTGCAAGGGAACCGCAAGGTTCATCAAGCCAACAACGAACGGAGTTGCCACGAAGAAGATCATGATGACACCGTGCGCGGTGAAAATCTGATCGTAGTGGTGAGCGTTTAGGAAGCCCTCATGCCCGGCAGAGGCAAGAACCTGTTGGCCGCGCATCATGATGGCATCGGCAAAGCCACGAATCATCATCACCAAACCGACGATGACGTACATGATACCGATTTTCTTGTGGTCGACGGAGGTGAACCACTCAGTCCACAGCCACTTCCACTTACCGAAATAGGTTATTGCCGCCAGCAGCGCAAGGCCGCCGACGATGATCGCCGCCACGGTGACCATAATAATGGGTTCGTGGTACGGAACCGCATCGAGTGTAAGTTTTCCGAACATCGTATTATCCCTCGGCTCCTTTGTGCGAGCTATGCTCGCCCATGTTCATACCCTCACCGTGTTGCATGTTTTCATCGGGCTTCATGCCTTCACCATGATGTTGCATGTTCATGTCGTTGCCTATGAATTTGCGAATAATATTATTAAACAAATCCGGCTGGACACTGGAGAAGTATTCGACAGGATGGAATTCACTTGGCTTAGCCAACGTATTGAATTCATCCATAGTATTCAGTGTCTTGGAGGACGCACGAACGTTCGCAACCCACTGATCGAATTCCTGTTGGGTTGGTGTGGCAATCGCGGTGAACTTCATACCAGAGAAACCTTTACCACTATAACCGCCAGAGATCCCGTCATATTTGCCCGGTTCATTAGCGATTAAATGGAGCTTCGTCTGCATTCCAGCCATGGCGTAAATCTGTCCACCAAGACGAGGGATGAAGAAGGAGTTCATCACTGAGTCGGATGTGATCTTGAATGCAACAGGTACATTGGCAGGGAAAGCCAATTCGTTAACCGTAGCGATACCAAGGTCCGGGTAAACAAACAACCATTTCCAGTCAAGCGAAACGACTTCGACATTGATAGGTTTGACGTCTGATACCAGTGGCTTGTACGGATCAAGCGAGTGAGTCGTCTTCCAGGTAATCGTGCCAAGAATAACGATAATGATAATTGGTACAGTCCAAACTACTGCTTCTATCTTATTGGAGTGTGACCAGTTTGGGGTATATTTTGCCTTTTCATTGGAAGCACGAAACTTCCAGGCAAAAGCTATCGTCATAACGATAACGGGAATCACAACGATCAACATCAGCCCGATGGCAGTCAGTATTAACGATCGTTGTTCTAACCCGACCTCTCCTTTGGGGTTCATTAGCGCCATATCGCAACCGCTCAGCAGAGCAGTGGCTGCAAATAAAGACAGCATCCCAAAAATTTTATTGTATTTCTTGAGTCTCATCTAGCGACCTCAATAACAAGGGCTCTATTGTCATTTCATGCGAGCGGGCATTTTACGGGAAGGTTACTGCACTGTAAACATGATTAAGGTTATGTCAGCCGATTGTTGCTGTTTTTTGCCCTTAATGTCACAAAGATAGCCAAAATAAAAATGATATTTAAAAACAGCAAATTAAGTAGCTACCCCGATGAGAGTATGGATGGATAATAAGAAATTACAACTTACCGTAACGCTTATTTTCTATTTTTAGTTTGGTGGGGATTTTGCCCAATCTGTGTTTTTGCTAACGAATGAAATTAGTTCTGGAGAGATTTTACGAGGAAATAAAATTTCCTCTAGCAAGATAATTATGAAAAAAATAATTAAATAAAGGAATGGTAATAGGTTCAGGCAGCAGAAGCGCTGCCTGAACGAATATCAGTTAGTGTACGGACGGCTTGGACGCTCGCCTGAGTGACAAATAGTCCAGCAGGCTACCAAAGAAAATGCCCAGTAGAGCGAGCGCACCGCCTACGGCGAGCAGGTATTCTGCCAACCGCGGCAATGAAGACCACGCCAGCGCATTGCTGATGAGCAAGACGAGCCACAGTGCCAGTAATATCACCCCTAGCCCTAACACACGTAAGGCCTTTTTGTAATAATTTTGGAAGTGTGTACGTAACTGAAATCTATCTGTTTTCTGAGTGAATTCCAGCGTCTCGCGGCAAATCATCAAGATTGCCAGGCCCGGTAATGCGGCAAAGATTGAGAACAGATAGAACCATGCCCAGCCATAGGATTCGACAAACCAGCCGGCAATCGGGCCAACGTAAACCCGTCCGACAGCAGAAAGGGCAGAAAGCAAGGCAAACTGCGTGGCTGAGAAGGATTTATTACATAACGTCATCAACAGGGCGACAAATGCTGCCGTTCCCATTCCGCCGCAGAGATTTTCCAGAAAAACAGCGCTGGCCATGGTAAACAGATTTTTGGCGGTGATAGCCAAGAGCCAGTACCCTGCATTTGAAACGGCCTGAAGGATGCCAAACAGCATCAGCGCTCTGAACAAGGAGAGCCGTTGCATTAGCAAACCGCCATAAATAGCGCCGACAATGGTGGCGAATAGTCCAAGGGTTTTGTTAACCAACCCGACATCACCGGCATTGAAGCCAACGCCACGTATCAGGAAGGTAGTCGTTAGACTCATCGCAAAGGCATCACCGAGTTTGTATAACACGATCAACAGAAGAATGAGCCAGGCGTTGTTGCGTTCGAAGAAATCGCGCAGTGGGGCAACAATCGCTTGTTCCATGGTGCGCGGCGCGGGCTGGCTATTCAATGGTTCGGGTGCTAACAGTGTGGCGAATACGCCGATCAGCATTAACCCAGCCATTAACCAATAGGTTGACTGCCAGCCGAGGTAACGATCGGCCATCCACAGTGCTAACCCGCCAGAAACCAGCATGGCCAGTCGGTAGCCTAGTACCGAGGTAGCTGCACCCGTGCCGCGTTCTTCAGGGGGAAGTAAATCCGTCTTATAGGCATCAAAAACAATATCTTGAGATGCGGAGCAGAACGCGACCAGAACCGCCAGCGCAGCCAGCCACCAGAGATCGCGTGCTGGGTTCATAAACCCCATACCAATGATGGCAGCAATAAGCAAAAGCTGACTGAGAACCAGCCACCCACGGCGTCTGCCAAGAAACGGCGGGGTGTAGCGGTCCATCAGGGGGGACCACAGAAACTTGAATACGTAGGCTTGGCCAACCAAAGAGAAAAAACCAATGGTTTTCAGATCGACATTTTCGACGGTCATCCACGCTTGCAGCGTGCCAGATGTCAGGGCCAGGGGCAAACCGGAAGCGAAGCCAAGCAATAGCATAAAAAGCGAATTACGTTGGCTGAACAAAGTAATGATGCGACTAAACATGAGGGATCCTTTCCCTTGCTCTATGACAAGTCAGGAGCAAGGGAAGCGGCGTGCAGAAATTAACGGGCGTTTTCTTTGATAAACGTACTTACGGTGGTGTCTTGCGCCATGTCGTTGATGACATCGCTTAACACTGTGTTAACCGCATTGGTGATGTTTTGATTGTTGGCGGTAAACGCGCCCTGAACGTTATAGGTTGAGCGGTAGTTTTTCACCTGTTTGTTACCATTTGCCGCTTGAGAAATAATGGAGATATCTGCTTTAGTCGTGATGTTGTAGCGCAGGTTGCCTTCGGAGACATCGGCGTACAGGTGGTTAACCACGATCTGTAAGGCTACTGGGCCGCCTGTTCCGATCATATAACCCCGTGTGGTCATTTGTTTTTCCAGTGCTTCTTGCAGCAGGAAACGTAGATCGCGGGAAGGTGTCAGCGTAACCAGTTGTCCATCGCGATTCACTTTTGCCAGAGCCTGGTCGGCGCGCTGGTCTGCACCATTGATGCTAATTGTCACGCCCATCAGCGTAGGATCCTGAGAAGGCAGGCTAATTTTTGGGGTGACGTTCAGCGTGTTGCTTTTTGCTGCACACCCGGCAAGCAGGATGACGGCCAGAAGAGGGAAAAATAATTTTTTTAACATTCGTATTTTCTCAATAATGATTAGTGTGGTGAGCTGACAAATATTGTTGATATCATATCATCGCCACTGGCAGGAAAAAGAGCAGATAGTAGGTAAATTATCCTGAAACTCATCTTTTTCATGCTTTTGACATGAAAAAAACGTTTTATCACATCAAACTCGTCGATGGCATATCAACCTGTTGCGAACATTTTTCCTCTTTCCAGGCCGTTTTGGCGCATAACAGTTTGAAAAAACGTTAAGGTTATACACTAAATAATTCGAGTTGCATGAAGGTGACAAGGGCGGGAATCCCGATGAGCTTACTTAAGTAAGTGATTCGGATGAGTGAACGCAGCCAACGCGCATGCGGCTTGAAGTATGACGGGTATATAATGATTCGGGCATCGGTGAACGATAGCTATGTCGCGTTGATATCAATTTTTCCCCAAGCTGAAAGGGTTGCCGTATGATGCGTGAAACGATAGAAGAAAAGCTGCGTGTGGGGTTTGAACCCGTTCATTTAGAGGTGATTGATGAAAGCTATCGTCACAACGTGCCTGCGGGAGCAGAAAGCCATTTTAAAGTTGTACTGGTTAGCGATAAATTCACGGGCGAACGCGTGATCGGGCGACATCGCTCAGTTTATGCTGTACTGGCTACGGAGCTTGCTGGCTCTGTGCATGCGTTAGCGCTCCATACGTACACGGCAAAAGAGTGGATCAGTTTGCAAAACGCCGTCCCTTCTTCACCTCCCTGTGGTGGCTCTGGCATTCTTTCTTAAGTCATGAATATGACCCGTTCCTGGTATATCGGAGCGGGTTACTGACAAAAAGTGTGAATCCGTTGCTGTAATAGTCCGCCTGCCGTTCTCGACTCATCCTCTCTATATCGCTATAATGCTGCGTCTATTTTTCCTGAATGTATTCGGGACGCTTCTGACTACAAGGACGGGGTTGGCAATTTCCCGGTTCTGCGAGGTTGATTCGAGCTGTGCGCCTTGGTGCCAGCCGTCTAAATTAGTCTTGCTGTCGTGAGGGTTTTTCGTCGCGAGAATAGTTTTGGGGTTGACCGATCACTGTGATTTTTTGAGGTAACAAGATGCAAGTTTCAGTTGAAACCACTCAAGGTCTGGGACGTCGCGTAACGATTACCGTTGCTGCTGACATCATTGAGAGTGCGGTGAAGAGCGAGCTGGTCAACGCGGCCAAAAAAGTACGTATTGACGGTTTTCGTAAAGGCAAAGTGCCGATGAATGTTGTTGCTCAGCGTTATGGTGCCTCTGTGCGTCAGGACGTATTGGGTGACCTGATGCAGCGCAACTTTGTTGACGCTATCATCAAAGAAAAAATTAATCCGGTTGGCGCGCCTAACTATATCCCTGGCGAATACGCTGTCGGCGGCGACTTCACTTACTCTGTTGAGTTTGATGTATACCCAGAAGTCGAACTGAAAGGTCTGGATGCAATCGAAGTTGAAAAACCGGTTGTTGAAGTGACTGACGCAGATGTTGATACCATGCTGGATACGCTGCGTAAGCAACAGGCTACCTGGAAAGAAACTGACCGCGCTGCGGCAGCGGAAGATCGTGCCACTATCGATTTCACTGGCTCTATCGACGGTGAAGTCTTTGAAGGCGGAGAAGCATCCGACTTTGTTCTGGCGATGGGCCAGAATCGCATGATCCCAGGCTTTGAAGATGGCATCGTTGGGCATAAAGCGGGCGAAGAATTCACGATCAACGTGAACTTCCCAGAAGATTACCATGCTGAAAACCTGAAAGGAAAAGCGGCTCAGTTCGCTATCGTCCTGAAGAAAGTTGAAGAGCGTGAACTGCCTGAACTGACTGAAGAATTCATCAAGCGTTTCGGCGTGGCTGATGGTTCTCAGGAAGGTCTGCGTGCTGAAGTCCGTAAAAATATGGAGCGTGAGTTGAAAGGCGCGGTGCGTAACCGTGTGAAGACTCAAGTTCTGGATGGACTGATCAACGCAAACGAGATCGAAGTGCCTGTCGCACTGATCGATGGCGAAATTGATGTTCTGCGCCGTCAGGCTGCACAGCGTTTTGGTGGCAACGAGAAGCAAGCGCTGGAATTACCGCGTGAGCTGTTCGAAGAGCAAGCTAAACGCCGTGTTGTGATCGGTCTGCTGCTGGGCGAAGTGATCAGCAGCAATGAGCTGAAAGCTGATGAAGCACGCGTTAATGCACTGATCGAAGAGATGGCCTCTGCTTACGAAGATCCGCAGGAAGTTATCGAGTTCTACAGCAAAAATAAAGAGCTGCTGAACAACATGCGTAACGTCGCGCTGGAAGAGCAAGCGGTAGAAACTGTGCTTGCTAAAGCGAAAGTGGTTGAGAAATCAGTAAGCTTCAACGAACTGATGAACCAAACGACTACGGCATAAGCCTTGTTGATCTCAACAGTGCTTATTGTGTAGTTGGGGTGCTTCCCTATCAAAAGCCCGTGCCTTATGGCGCGGGCTTTTTGCTTATAGTTTTATGCCATCTTGATACTGATGATTAGCGTCTGGACGCTACATTATCTCCGGTATTCCCGTCAGAGAAGGCGCAAGGCATGATTGCCTAAAATTGCACTATCATTAACTCAGTGAAGAATTTATTCGGTCAGGCAAAGAGTTAAACCACAGATTTACTGTGCCGATAACGTGTTAATAATAAAATAATTGGCTCTTTAATACAGAGCGATTGATAGTGTAAGCTTGAAATACAATGTATGTGCCCCCACTCATTGAAGAAGAAAAGTTGGCACAGCAGGTAAAGATTATCGGCTGTTGGGTTGTTCAACAGGGGCTCAAGGGCGGAGTAGGGTAGGGTTCCATAGTCATCCCCTCCTATCTCTAGTAGAATTGAGCAATGCAATGATTGAACAACGCAATAAGAGTGCCGGACGCATTTTATCTAGGAGACGTGAATGTCATACAGTGGCGAACAAGAAAGACAAGCACCTCATATGGCATTAGTGCCGATGGTGGTTGAACAGACCTCGCGTGGGGAACGTTCTTACGATATCTATTCCCGTCTGCTAAAAGAACGGATAATCTTCCTGACTGGTCAGGTGGAAGATCACATGGCGAATCTGGTTGTGGCACAGATGCTGTTTCTGGAAGCCGAAAACCCAGAAAAAGACATTTATCTGTACATTAACTCACCCGGTGGCGTGATTACTGCAGGTATGTCCATTTATGACACCATGCAGTTTATCAAACCAGATGTCAGCACGATTTGTATGGGACAGGCTTGTTCAATGGGCGCGTTCCTGCTGACGGCTGGTGCCAAAGGCAAACGTATTTGCTTGCCTAACTCACGCGTCATGATTCACCAGCCATTGGGTGGTTTCCAGGGGCAGGCAACGGATATTGAAATCCATGCCAAAGAAATACTGAAAGTGAAAGCCAAAATGAATGAGCTGATGGCGAAACACACGGGACAACCTCTTGAAGCGATAGAGAGAGACACAGAGCGCGATC
This sequence comes from Pectobacterium parmentieri, assembly GCF_001742145.1. Classification (NCBI taxonomy): domain Bacteria; kingdom Pseudomonadati; phylum Pseudomonadota; class Gammaproteobacteria; order Enterobacterales; family Pectobacteriaceae; genus Pectobacterium; species Pectobacterium parmentieri. Next base: position 551,109 of record NZ_CP015749.1, read on the forward strand.
GTTTCCTCTCTGCAAGTGAGGCAGTAGAATACGGTTTGGTAGACTCCGTATTCACTAACCGTGGGTAATTATTCGCCATATTAGCGGTCTGATATGGCTAAAGATCAGTGTTCGACCGATAGTCTGTTGTGCGAAGTTATTTTACGCGTATTGGCTATAAATATCGGCGTTCGTTGTAGCGGTATCGCTGTGGTTGGCCTGCGGGCAAAAGACGAAAAGAGGTTTGACTCATGACAGATAAGCGCAAAGACGGTTCAGGAAAGTTACTGTACTGCTCTTTTTGCGGCAAAAGCCAGCATGAAGTGCGTAAGCTGATTGCCGGGCCGTCGGTGTATATCTGCGATGAATGTGTTGACTTGTGTAACGACATTATTCGCGAAGAAATTAAGGAAGTATCGCCCCACCGTGAGCGCAGTGCGTTGCCGACGCCACACGAAATTCGCCACCACCTTGACGATTACGTCATTGGTCAAGAGCAGGCCAAGAAGGTATTGGCCGTTGCGGTCTATAACCACTATAAACGCTTGCGTAATGGTGACAGCAGCAACGGGATCGAACTGGGTAAAAGTAACATCCTGCTGATCGGTCCGACAGGGAGCGGTAAAACGCTGTTGGCCGAAACGCTGGCGCGCTTCTTAGATGTCCCGTTCACCATGGCGGATGCGACCACGCTGACTGAAGCGGGTTACGTCGGTGAAGACGTTGAAAACATCATTCAGAAACTGCTGCAGAAGTGCGATTATGATGTGCAGAAAGCGCAGCGTGGGATTGTCTATATCGATGAAATCGACAAGATTTCTCGTAAGTCAGACAACCCATCGATCACCCGTGATGTGTCTGGTGAAGGCGTGCAACAGGCGCTGCTGAAGCTGATCGAAGGGACGATTGCCGCGGTTCCGCCACAGGGTGGCCGTAAGCATCCGCAGCAGGAGTTCTTGCAGGTTGATACCTCCAAGATCCTATTCATCTGTGGTGGTGCGTTCGCGGGGCTGGACAAAGTGATCGAGCAGCGTACCGATACGGGACGCGGTATTGGCTTCAATGCGACGGTTAAAGGATCGGCTGAAAAAGCGACCGAAGGCGAATTGTTAAGTCATGTTGAGCCGGGTGATTTGATCAAATTTGGTTTGATTCCTGAGTTCATCGGGCGTCTACCGGTTGTCGCAACGCTGAGAGAATTGAGCGAAGACGCATTGATTCAGATTCTGCGTGAGCCGAAGAATGCGCTGACCAAACAGTATCAGGCGCTGTTCAATCTGGAAGGCGTTGAGCTGGAATTCCGTGATGAAGCGCTGACGGCGATTGCGAAGAAAGCGATGGTGCGTAAAACAGGTGCGCGTGGTTTGCGTTCCATTGTTGAAGCTGCGTTGCTGGAAACGATGTACGATCTGCCATCGCTGGAAAGTGTGGATAAAGTTGTTATTGATGAATCCGTGATTGCTGGGCAGTCGGAGCCATTGCTGATCTATGGCAAGCCCGAGACACAGCAGGCTTCTGGCGAATAATTAATCAACTAAGCTGAATCAAAAAATAAAAATGGGGGATTTTATCCCCCATTCGTTTTTACACGTATTCTGATTGTTGAATGTGAGATATTTATCCCCATATACTCAAATACCTATTTGATGAAACTGTGAAAACCGCGTTTCACGAGATTCCCATAACCTGGCGGAAACGAAACTAAGAGAGAGCTCTATGAACCCTGAGCGTTCCGAACGCATAGAAATCCCCGTATTGCCATTGCGCGATGTGGTGGTTTATCCGCACATGGTCATTCCGTTGTTTGTTGGTCGGGAGAAATCGATTCGGTGCCTTGAAGCCGCAATGGATCATGACAAGAAGATCATGCTGGTGGCACAGAAAGAAGCTTCAACGGATGAGCCAAGTATTAACGATCTTTTTTCGGTAGGGACGGTAGCCTCAATTCTTCAAATGCTGAAACTGCCTGACGGCACGGTAAAAGTGCTGGTCGAGGGGTTACAGCGTGCGCGTATTACGACGCTCTCTGATAGCGGTGAGCATTTCGCTGCACACGCCGAATATCTTGATTCCCCGGCGATTGACGAGCGTGAGCAGGAAGTCCTCATGCGCACGGCGATTAATCAGTTTGAGGGATACATCAAACTGAACAAGAAGATCCCGCCGGAAGTGCTGACGTCGCTGAACAGCATTGATGATGCCGCACGTTTAGCTGATACCATTGCTGCGCACATGCCGCTGAAATTGTCCGATAAGCAGTCTGTACTTGAAATGTTCGACATCACTGAACGTTTGGAGTACCTGATGGCGATGATGGAATCCGAAATCGACCTGTTGCAGGTAGAAAAACGGATCCGTGGCCGCGTTAAGAAACAAATGGAAAAAAGCCAGCGCGAGTACTATTTGAATGAGCAAATGAAAGCTATTCAGAAAGAGCTGGGCGAGATGGATGACGCACCCGATGAGATCGAAGCGTTAAAGCGCAAGATCGAAGCGGCAAAGATGCCGAAAGACGCACGTGAAAAAGCCGAAGCAGAGTTACAAAAGCTGAAAATGATGTCGCCAATGTCGGCGGAAGCAACGGTGGTGCGTAGCTATATTGACTGGATGGTGCAGGTGCCATGGAATGCGCGCAGTAAAGTGAAGAAAGATTTGCTGAAAGCGCAGGAAATGCTGGATACCGACCATTATGGGCTGGATCGCGTCAAAGAACGTATCCTCGAATATCTCGCAGTACAGAGCCGTGTCAGCAAAATCAGAGGGCCGATTCTGTGTTTGGTTGGGCCTCCAGGCGTGGGTAAAACGTCGCTCGGTCAGTCTATTGCCAAAGCAACCGGACGTCAGTATGTGCGCATGGCTCTGGGTGGCGTGCGTGACGAAGCGGAAATCCGTGGGCACCGCCGTACCTATATCGGTTCAATGCCGGGCAAACTGATCCAGAAAATGGCGAAAATCGGTGTAAAAAACCCGTTATTCCTGCTGGATGAGATCGACAAAATGTCTTCCGACATGCGTGGCGATCCGGCTTCTGCTTTGCTGGAAGTGCTTGACCCTGAGCAGAACGTTGCATTTAACGATCACTATCTGGAAGTCGATTACGATCTGTCCGATGTGATGTTTGTTGCCACGTCTAACTCCATGAACATCCCGGCACCGTTGCTTGACCGTATGGAAGTCATTCGTCTTTCCGGCTATACCGAAGATGAAAAACTGAATATCGCCAAACAGCACTTGGTGCCGAAACAGATCGAGCGTAATGCGCTGAAAAAGGGTGAATTGTCGGTAGAAGACAGTGCGATTGTGGGTATTATCCGTTATTACACGCGTGAAGCTGGCGTGCGTAGCCTGGAGCGTGAAATCTCCAAACTGTGCCGTAAAGCAGTGAAAACGCTGTTGATGGATAAATCGACTAAGCACATCCAGGTTTCGGGAGATAACCTTAAGGATTTCCTTGGGGTACAGCGCTTTGACTATGGCCGCGCGGATGATGAAAATCGCGTAGGGCAGGTGACCGGTCTTGCTTGGACAGAAGTCGGTGGCGATCTGCTGACGATTGAAACCGCTTGTGTGCCGGGTAAAGGGAAGCTGACCTACACTGGTTCATTGGGCGAGGTCATGCAGGAGTCGATTCAGGCTGCGCTTACCGTGGTTCGTGCCCGAGCGGAAAAATTAGGCATCAATGCTGATTTTTATGAGAAACGTGATATTCACGTTCACGTTCCGGAAGGAGCGACGCCGAAAGACGGGCCGAGCGCGGGTATTGCTATGTGTACTGCACTGGTTTCTTGTCTGACAGGCAATCCGGTGCGTGCGGATGTGGCGATGACGGGGGAGATTACCCTGCGCGGTCTGGTATTGCCGATCGGCGGCCTGAAAGAGAAATTGCTTGCTGCACACCGCGGTGGAATCAAGACGGTATTGATTCCAGATGATAACAAGCGCGATCTGGAGGATATCCCACAGAACGTGATTGCCGATCTGGAAATTCATCCGGTGAAACGTATCGAGGAAGTGTTGGCGTTAGCGTTGCTGAATGCGCCTTCTGGCATTCAGGTGGTCTCGCCCCCTAAGGCCAGAACCAAAGCCAAGGCAAAATAGTGACCTGTCGCAAAAACCCTTGAGAAAATCAGGGCTGGTGAGTGAAATCGTGCTTGCCAGCTTTTTTTTGTACCGCTAAGTTAGAGCACTGTTAGTTTTAGCCGTAACTGGCTAAGCATGACAGTATTGATAATACGTGTCGCGTCTTGGGACATTGAAGCGCGATAAGAGAATTCCAGAGGGGATGACAGAGTGAACAAGTCACAATTGATCGACAAAATTGCCGCAGATGCTGATATTTCCAAAGCGGCAGCAGGGCGTGTGTTAGATGCAATTATTGGTTCCGTTACCGAATCCCTGAAAGAAGGGGATGATGTTGCCTTAGTTGGTTTTGGTACTTTCTCAGTGCGTGAACGTGCTGCCCGTACCGGTCGTAACCCGCAGACGGGTAAGGAAATCAGTATCCCTGCGGCAAAAGTACCAGGATTCCGTGCTGGTAAAACGCTGAAAGACGCTGTTAACTGATTATTACGTCACAGGTTTGGTTGATAACCACTTTGGGTGCCAAACAATACCTGACGCAATGATATTGGTAGGGTAAGATACGAGGCGCATCATTTTGTGATGTGCCTTTTATTTATATAGAACTATACATACCCGACACACGGCGGAACGTGGCTGAGGCGACGTTAAAACAGCAAGCATTGTTTTTTTAAATTAAACAGAGCAACTGTCGTTGTGTGGTGGGCAATAAGCTTAAGTGCGCCCTAGCCTTGTATTGGGCTATAGCAATCGCAAGGATGCATGGCTCCGGCCAGCGCAGGGAGTTTTATCCATTCTACAGCGGAGTGTTGTCACATTATGATGGACAATTTACGTACGGCCGCGAATAACGTCGTGCTCAAAATTATTCTTGCTTTGATCATCGCATCATTCGTTTTAACTGGCGTTGGTGATTATCTTATTGGTGGTTCCGGAGATTACGCTGCAAAAGTGAACGGGCAGGAAATTACCCGCGGACAGCTTGAGCAAGCGGTACAGAACGAACGCAGTCGTCAGCAGGAAGCCTTGGGAGAGAATTTCTCTATCCTGGCTAGTAATGACGGTTATATGCAGCAATTGCGTAAGCAGGCACTCTCCCAACTGATTGATGAAACCTTGCTGGATCAGTATGCCAACAAGCTGGGGTTGAACATCAGCGATGAGCAAATCAGACAGGCGATCTTTGACGTTCCCGCGTTTCAGACAAACAAGCATTTTGATAATGAAAAATATTTGGATCAGGTTCGCCGCCTTGGCGTAACGCCGGATATGTATGCTCAGATGTTACGTAAGCAATTGACTTCACAACAGTTGATTCGTGGTTTTGGCAACACCGCATTCCTGCTGCCGCAGGAGATCGACAATCTGGTGAAGCTGGCTGCACAAGATCGCGTTGTTCGTGTAGCAACCATTGATGTCGCTGCCAAGGCGAAAGCCCTGACGGTTGCTGATGATGAAGTACAGAGCTATTACGATCAAAATAAAGGGCGTTTCATCGCACCAGAAGAATTCAAAGTCAGCTATATCACGCTGGATGCTGCAAGCATCATGGACAATGTGAAAATAGATGATAAGGCCATCAATGATTTCTACGAGCAGAATAAGAACGACTATTCCCAACCTGAACGCAAAAAATTCAGCGTCATTCAGGTGAAGAATGAGGCAGATGCAACGTCTGTTCTGGATGCGTTGAAGCAAGGTGGCGATTTCGCTACGCTGGCGAAAGAGAAATCAACCGACATCATCTCGCGCCGTAATGGTGGCGATCTGGGGTGGATGGACGAAAACAGCACGATTGATGAGCTTAAGCAGGCAAAACTGGCGGAGAAAGGCCAGGTTTCCTCAGCAATTAAATCCTCTGTTGGCTACCTTATTGTGCGTCTGGATGATGTTCAACCGCAGCAGGTTAAACCGCTGAGCGACGTGCGTGCTGAGATCGCTGAAAAAGTGAAGCACGAAAAAGCGCAGGATGGGTTCTACGCGCTACAACAAAAAGTGAGTGAGGCGGCTAGCAATGACAACGAGTCCCTGGCTTCAGCAGAAGAAGCGGCGGGTGTTAAAGCAACGCAGACCGACTGGTTTACGCGTGAGCAGGTTCCTGCTGCACTGAACTTCAAGCCGGTAACGCAATCCATCTTTAATGGCGCACTGCTGGGAGAAAATGGTGCTGCGGGCAATAACTCCGATGTGATTAACGTTGACGGCGACCGCGCGTTTGTTCTGCGTATCACCGAACATCGGCCTGAAAGCACTCGTCCTCTGGATCAGGTCCGTACCGAGATCGTAGAGGCTCTGAAACGTCAGAAGGCTGAGCAGCAGGCTCGTGTAGACGCTGAGAAAATTCTGGCTGAGCTAAAACAAGGTAAAGACGACGCACTTAAAGCCGCAGGATTGAGCTTTGGTCAGGCAAAAACGCTGTCCTCTATCTCTCAAGGCGATGCAACGGCAGAGGCCATTTTTGCTATGCCGCATCCAGAGAAAGATAAGCCGTCTTATACGATTACCCAGGATCAGGCCGGTAACATCGTGCTGGCTGCGCTGGATAGCGTAACGCCACATCAGCTAAATGATGAGCAGAAAACACAGTTTGCCAGCCAGGTTCAGCAAGGCTCTCTGGGGGCGCTGTTTGATTCTCTGCTGTCTAGCTTGCGTAGTGAAGCGAAAATCAAGATGGGCAATGCGGCGGCGCAGGAACAGCAATAAGCTCCGCAAAAATTTGCAAATCGTTGCAACAACCAAAGGCCGCTTTCGCGGCCTTTTCCACATTTAAATTCTGCTGTTTGCGATGTCGATTGGTGTACGGCAAGGTAGCCGTGCTGTCACACACATGGAGGAAACAGCATGAAAAAATCAGGAATAAAAGCACTGTGCTTAATCATTGGGATGAGTTTGTCTGGGTTGCCATTACTGGGTCAGGCGGCACCTAAAGCCGCTGACAGTACAGCGACGGCGGTGAAATCTGCACCAACAGATCAGAAAGCAGAAAAAGCAACGCTTCCTGATGGTGATGAGGATAAGGTAAGCATTAATACTGCGGGGGCGGCTGAGCTGGCTGAAATCATGAACGGTGTCGGCCTTAAAAAAGCGGAGGCGATAGTTAGCTACCGTGAACAAAATGGTCCTTTTACCCAGATCGATCAATTAACTGAGGTCCCAGGAATCGGAGCCGCGTTAGTTGAGCGTAATCTCTCGCGGTTAAAACTGTAACGTTTTTAAAACCGTGATGCTTTTAAAACTGTGATATCAGTCGCAGCCCAGTCGAGCACTTTCTCTGGGCTGCGAACCTCTGCTAGGCTCATTATCAGTCATACCCGTTCTTGATTCTGTCACAGGAGCATTAATACGATGCAGACGTTCATCACCGTTCGTGGTTATCACATTGATGTTTATCAGCACGTTAATAACGCGCGCTATCTGGAATTTCTGGAAGAGGCGCGTTGGCAGTGGTTGGAAACGTTGCCCGCGTTTGGCTGGATGCAGAGTAACAATATTGCTTTCGTGGTGGTCAATATCAATATCAACTATCGCAAGCCTGCCGTTCTCGGTGACGTGCTATGTATTGATAGTGCGCTACTGCAGATAAATACGAAAAGTGGGGTGATCAGTCAGAAGATCACTTGTGTGCCGGATGAAAGGGATGTGGTTGATGCCACGCTGACGTTTGTCTGCATTGATTTATTGACGCAGAAAGCGCTACCGCTGGAGGGGGTACTGCTGGAGCATTTAAACGAGATTCGTCGTTAGCATAGGCAGCAGGACACCCCTGTACGATGCGGCCTGCTGGTTTTACTTTGTCGTATAGGTTCTGCGTGGTGCCGCCTCAGCGTAACCCTACTTTCTGCTTTAGTGATGCCATCACAATTTCGGCATCATTTTGATATTGTGCGAGTCCATTTGCGCGTAAATGACAGGCGGCACATTGGCCACATCCATCACCCTGGATGCCGTTATAGCAAGTTAGCGTGTGGTAACGCACGGTATCGAGTTGCTGGTAGTAATCCGCCAGCGCCCAGGTTTCGGCCTTATTGAGCCACATCAGCGGGGTTTCAAAACGGATATTACGAGCAATACCTAAAACAATGGCCTGATTCAGTGCCTTGACGAATTCATCCCGGCAATCTGGGTAACCGGAAAAGTCGGTCTCACACACGCCGGTAATGACGGCTTCTGCACCAACCTGATAGGCGTAGATAGAAGCGAGTGTCAGGAAAAGAATGTTTCTTCCTGGCACGAAGGTATTAGGGATACCTTGCGCATTGGCGTCATAATCAGGGACCGGGATACTATCACGCGTCAGACTGCTCGTGGCCAGTTCATTCAGCAATCCGACGTCCAGAATCTTATGCGCCGTTGCCCCCAGTTTCTGGCTGAGTTCCTGAGCGACTTCAATTTCGGCACGGTGGCGTTGCCCATAATCGAAGGTGATGCAGTGGACATCATCATAATGTTGCAGAGCTTGGATTAGGCAAGTTGTGGAGTCTTGTCCACCGCTAAAAACGACAACAGCACGCTTCATTCTTCATTCACCTTAACGTGACGTGAACCGCAATACGTTTTAATGCACTGCGGTACAAAGTCGTTATTTTACCTGAAAAATGGTTTGTATTCAGCGCTGCGGCTGCGTGCCGAATAAACGGATCTTACGCAAGGTTGGCTTCAGGCATTAGATGAGATATCTCCCGGCAGTTCAGGGCAGTAAGGTAAGGGGTAATGTCACCGATATTTTTTTCTACCCAATTGCTGTTGTAGTAGGTATCCAGATAGCGTTCGCCGCTGTCGCACAGCAAGGTCACGATAGCGCCTTTTTGGCCACGGCTAACCATTTCTTTGGCCAATTGCAGCATCCCCCAGACGTTGGTGCCGGTCGAAGCGCCTGCCTTGCGGCCTAACACGCTTTCCAGCCAGTACAGTGTGGCGATGCTGGCGGCGTCCGGCACTTTGATCATGCTATCAATGACGCCAGGAATAAAAGAGGGCTCTGCTCGCGGGCGACCAATACCTTCTATCCGACTACCACACGGGCCAGTGATAGAGCGGTCCCGTTTCTGGTAACAGTCGTAGAAGACGGAGTTTTCTGGATCAACGACGACCAGTTGCGTATCCAGCCCCTGATAGCGAATGTAACGCCCGAGCGTTGCTGACGTGCCGCCAGTTCCCGCGCTCATCACGATGTAGTCCGGTACAGGATGCGGTTCACGTGCCATTTGTCGGTAAATGCTGTCAGCGATATTGTTATTGCCACGCCAGTCAGTGGCGCGTTCCGCATAGGTGAACTGATCCATATAATGGCCGTTCATCTCTTGCGCTAACTGTTCGGATGCTGCATAGATTTGCCCTGCCTGTTCGACAAAATGGCAGCGTCCACCATAGAAAGCGATTTGCTCGATTTTTCTTTTCGCCGTGCAGGAGGGCATGACGGCGATAAACGGTAGGCCGAGCAAGCGTGCAAAATAGGCTTCTGACACGGCAGTGCTGCCAGATGACGCTTCGATAATTGGCGTACCTTCTTTAACCCAACCGTTGCACAACCCGTAGAGAAACAAAGAGCGAGCCAGACGATGCTTTAGGCTGCCGCTGGGATGTGTGCTTTCATCTTTGAGGTAAAAATAAATACCGGGATAATCCGGCAGGGTCAGACGGATAAGATGTGTGTCAGCCGAACGCTGAAAATCTGCTTCGATAGCGCTGATGGCATTTTTAACCCAGGTATTGGTCATGATGAAAACTCGATTAGGCAGTGATGCGAATAGATTAACGAGTTTTCAGGATAAAAAAATTATCTTTTTATCTCTTCATGACCAATTTAATGAAATTATTTTCCCCTATTTATCTTTATTTGGGGATTTATTTTCTATTAATGTTCTATGGAGTGTGGCTATCCAAAAATCATGGCAATGGCTGCGGCTATGGCGACGAGAGCCATTAACGTAAATGCCATATTGATAGCACTAATGATAAAAGGGAATGCGATTACGGCGATGCCGAGCATTGCTGAGCTAATGCAAGATCTGGCCGATTCACGGCGAGTGAAGCCGAAAACAGCGAAAATAATAGCGAGACAGCCTAATGCGGATGTCGCGGCAATGACGAGTCGTCGTTCATTGAATGATGGCTCGGGGCGCTGTGTCTGGGGAGCTTTCCCCATCAGTCTGTCTAGGGTGGTGTCTCGGATAGAAACAATTTTCTCTGCGACCCGCTCTTCAATGGAAACCTCGGGCTTTGATGGCCCAGTCCAAAAGTAGGTGACGGAAATAAGCAGTGCCAATGCGCCAAGAACCATCCCAATCGTACTGAATTTACTCTTTTTATCTGTTGTCATCGTTTCGCCACTCCTGATTGGCATAAAATACGTTGTTGGTTGATATCGTCATAAATCGTAGAATTCAACCAGCCCGTTTATCGTATCACCTTCTGTGAAAAACAATGAAATATCATACTATACAGTTGGTTATATTTTCCTTCCGCAACAAAACCAATTGACTACTGTTATCCGTAAATGTTGAAGATGGTTTTTGTCGGCAGAACATTACTTTTCTCTCTTAATGGGGGAAAGTAGGGAAAAATTTTCTATGGAGTGGCGCTATGTTGGATAAAATTGATCGCACATTGCTGAATATGCTGCAACAGGACTGTACGCTTTCGCTACAAACGCTGGCCGATGCGGTCAATTTGACATCTACACCGTGCTGGAAACGTCTGAAGCGTCTGGAAGAGGAGGGGATCATCCGGGCGCGGGTGGCGCTGTTAGATAATGAGCGTCTGGGGCTAGGATTGACGGCGTTTGTCTTATTAAAGACGCAGCAGCATAACCGTGACTGGTATCAGACATTTACTCGCGTGGTCTCAGATATGCCGGAGGTGTTAGCTTTCTATCGCATGGCCGGTGAATATGATTACCTGATGCAGGTTCAGGTTGCTGATATGAAAAGCTATGATGACTTTTATAAGCGGTTAGTGAATGGTATTCCCGGGCTGGTCGATGTAACATCTAGCTTTGCTATGGAACGAATCAAGCATACCACGGCACTGCCTTTATCCCTGTGATTCATCATCCATACTCGCCATACTTCAAGTTGCATGTGCGTTGTCACTTACTTGAGTAAGCTCATCGGGATGAAATGATAGACTTCCTGTCTCTCACCGAAGGCCAGCCGTTGGCTGGTCAAATTCGTTCCCGACGAATTTGTCCTTCTCTTGCCGCGTTATGATGCACATTGCTGAGCATCGCCCTGGCGGGCCAACGCGAAGCGTTGTTCAAAACGAGTACGTTTTGTCCTGAAACTTGAGTTATTTAGTGTATATCCGTCTTTTGTATAATCATTTTTCTGAGCCTGTCATGGCCCGTCTGACTATTGGAACAAAAACTGCGTGAGATTGTTTGCTCAACTAAGTTGGTATTTTCGCCGCGAATGGCGTCGCTATCTGGGGGCTGTCGCACTACTCATTGCGATTGCTATTCTGCAATTGCTGCCTCCAAAACTGGTTGGCGTGATTGTCGATGGTGTGACGCAACATGGTATGTCGATAACTGAAATGATGCAGTGGATTGGCGTGATGTTACTGACCGCCGTCATGGTCTATTTACTGCGCTACGTGTGGCGAGTGTTCCTGTTTGGTGCGTCATACCAGCTAGCGGTTGAGTTACGAGAGGATTTTTATCGCCAGTTAAGCCGCCAACATCCTGCATTTTACCAACGTCATCGTACCGGCGATCTCATGGCGCGCGCCACTAACGATGTCGATCGCGTGGTATTTGCTGCCGGAGAGGGGGTGCTGACGCTGGTCGATTCGATGGTGATGGGCTGTGCTGTGCTGGTGGTTATGTGTACTCAGATCAGTTGGGAACTCACCCTGCTGGCACTGCTCCCGATGCCTATCATGGCGCTTTTCATCAAGCGTTACGGCACCCAACTGCATAACCGTTTTAAATCCGCACAGGCGGCGTTTTCTTCGCTTAACGATCAGGCGCAGGAAAGCTTGACCAGCATCCGGATGATTAAAGCCTTTGGATTGGAAAACTATCAATCAGCGCGTTTCGCGCAGGTTGCCGCAGATGCTGGTGCCAAAAACATGCACGTTGCCCGGGTCGATGCCCGCTTCGATCCCACCATTTATATTGCCGTCGGATTGTCGAATTTGCTGGCCATTGGCGGCGGCAGTTGGATGGTGATCAACGGTTCGCTGACGTTAGGTTTGTTGACCAGTTTCGTCATGTATCTGGGATTGATGATATGGCCGATGCTGGCGCTGGCCTGGATGTTTAATATTGTTGAGCGCGGCAGTGCGGCATATGGCCGCATTCGACAACTCCTCGCGGAAGAATCGGTGGTGAAAGACGGTGAGGAATCATTACCTGCCGAGCGGGGCGTGCTAGCGGTGGATATCTCCGCGTTTCACTACCCCGATAATACCCGTGATGCTTTAAAAAATATTCAATTTACGTTGGCACCGGGCAATATGTTGGGATTATGCGGGCCGACAGGATCGGGGAAAAGTACGCTGCTGGCGTTGATTTTGCGTCATTTTGATAGCTGCTCGGGAGACATTCGTTATCACGATCGTCCGTTGAGTGTCATTCGGTTGGATGAACTGCGCGGTCGTTTTGCCGTTGTGGGACAAATGCCTTTTCTGTTCTCCGATACGGTGGCACAAAACATTGCACTGGGCCGACCAGATGCCACTCAGCAGGAGATTGAACAAGCAGCACGGCTTGCTAGCGTACACGATGATATTTTGCGTTTACCTCAGGGTTACCAGACAGAAGTTGGCGAGCGCGGCGTGATGCTATCTGGCGGTCAAAAACAGCGTATTGCGATTGCTCGAGCATTATTGCTAGATGCTGAGATTTTGGTGCTGGACGATGCGTTGTCTGCGGTTGATGGGCGAACGGAGCATCAGATTTTGCAAAATCTTAAAACATGGGGTGAGAAACGGACGCTGATCATCAGCGCACATCGTTTGTCGGCCTTAACCGCAGCGGATGAAATCGTGGTGTTGCAACAAGGACAAACGGTACAGCGTGGTACACATCGGACGCTGGCGGCACAGCCCGGTTGGTATCGGGATATGCACCGCTACCAACAGTTGGAGGCCGCGCTGGATGATGTGCCGCAGCCAGAAGGAACGACAAATGAATAGCCCTCAGCCGTTTTGGCCAACCCTTAAGCGCCTGCTGGCCTATAGCTCTCCCTGGCGGAAAACGCTGATGTTCGGTGTCCTGATGCTGTGGGTTGCCGCGATTGCGGAAGTCTCAGGCCCCGTGTTGGTAAGCTATTTCATTGACGATCTGGTGACAAAAGGCCAATTCCCGCTGGCGATTGCGGTAGGTCTGGCAATGGCCTATATCTTGCTGCATATTCTGGCCGCCTCGCTGCACTATTTCCAGACACTGTTGTTTAACCGAGTCGCCGTCGGCGTTGTGCAGCAACTGCGTATTGATGTGATGGATGCGGCTTTGCGTCAGCCGCTGAGTACATTTGATACGCAACCTGTCGGGCAGTTGATTTCACGCGTCACCAATGACACCGAGGTGGTTAAAGATCTCTACGTCATGGTGGCATCAACGGTATTACGCAGCGCGACACTGGTCGGGGCAATGCTGGTGGCGATGTTCAGCCTGAGCTGGCAAATGGCGCTGGTTGCGTTGATGATTTTTCCTGCAGTAGCGACGGTCATGGCGCTCTACCATCGTTTTAGTACGCCGATTGTGCGTAAGATTCGGCGCTATTTAGCAGACATTAATGATGGCTTCAACGAAGTGATTAATGGCATGGGCGTCATTCAGCAATTCCGCCAGCAGGCGCGTTTTGGTAAGAAACTAGGCGCAGCCAGCCATGAGCATTACGAGGCACGCATGAAGGCTTTGCGTCTGGAGGGATTCTTGCTACGGCCACTGCTGAGTCTGTTTGCCGCAATGGTTCTCTGCGGATTGTTGATCCAGTTCGGTTTTAGCTCGGTTGGCGCGGTTGGTGTTGGGGTTTTGTACGCCTTTATCAATTACCTTGGCCGTCTGAATGAACCGCTAATTGAGCTGACGACCCAGCAGTCGATGTTGCAGCAGGCGGTTGTTGCTGGCGAGCGTATCTTTGAATTGATGGATGGTGCAAAGCAAGGCTACGGAAACGACGATCGTCCTATGGTCTCGGGGCGTGTTGATATTAACGATGTCTCTTTCTCTTATGGCACAGAAAAACGTGTGCTCCAGCATATCTCTCTGACGATACCCGATCGCGGGTTCGTCGCGTTGGTAGGGCATACCGGCAGTGGAAAAAGTACATTAGCCAGTTTGCTTATGGGGTATTACAGCCCGGATGAGGGCGAAATTCGGCTTGATGGCCGGCCATTATCGACGCTCTCCCATCGTGTCTTGCGCCAAAATGTGGCAATGGTACAGCAGGATCCGGTGGTGCTGGCGGAGTCCATGTTTGTGAATGTGACTCTGGGGCGCGATATTAGCGAAGAAGCCGTCTGGCGCGTGCTGGAAGTGGTGCAGCTTGCTGAGTTGGTTCATGGTTTCCCCGACGGATTACATACGCGTCTTGGTGAGCAGGGGAATAATCTGTCTACCGGACAAAAGCAACTGTTGGCGATTGCGCGGGTACTGGTGCAAACGCCTAAAATCCTGATTCTCGATGAGGCGACTGCGAATATTGACTCAGGTACGGAGCAAGCGGTGCAAAAGGCGCTGCGCATCATTAGGGAACAGACAACCTTAATTATCATTGCACACCGGCTTTCCACCATTGTTGAGGCTGATACGATTATGGTGCTCCATCATGGACAAACCGTTGAGCGGGGAACGCATGAGCAACTGCTGCAACAGCAGGGGCGCTATTATCAAATGCATCAGTTGCAACTGGCCGGAGAGGATCTCGCTACTCCCAGTACTGAGCCTTGCTCCGTATAACACGATTATCTCTAATTCCAGGGTCTGCACCGCATCGAGTAGTGCAGACCAACAGTCCATGCATGACTTCGCACCATCAGTAAGCATCATCATTCTGCTTTTTACTCCTGCTGCACTGAAAATACACTTCACGCACTAATTTGGTGCAATTATTGCCCCGAATTCTTCATTATTCATTTTCTACCGTGTTTACTTTTACTCTTTTCTTTCTCTAATCGCGTTCTCCTTCCTGATTTATGCCAGATAAATCATTTATGGCACACCGTTTGCTTTAATCATTGCGTAGACCGACTTCATAGAGCGCGTAATCGAACAAGTGGCGGGCGAAAGCCTGAACGTAATGGCTAGGGGGAAGATAAATGAAACTGGTTACTGTGGTGATAAAACCATTCAAGCTGGAAGATGTCCGTGAAGCGTTATCTTCTGTCGGCATCCAGGGGCTCACCGTCACTGAGGTGAAAGGATTTGGTCGTCAGAAAGGGCACGCAGAGCTATACCGCGGCGCAGAATACAGCGTTAACTTTTTACCTAAGGTAAAAATTGATATCGCGATTGCAGACGACCAACTGGACGAAGTGATCGACGTCATCAGCAAAGCCGCGTACACCGGAAAAATTGGTGATGGCAAAATTTTTGTCGCCGAGTTGCAAAGGGTTATCCGTATTCGTACGGGTGAAACTGACGAAGCCGCACTTTAACAACACCTAACGTAGATACGTAAATAGGGATGGATGAAAATGAAAAAACGACTCTCTTCATTAGGTCTCGGTGTGGCGGCATTACTCCCGAGCTGGGCAATGGCTGCGACACCGACGATTGATAAAGCTGATAATGCTTTTATTATGATTTGTACCGCGTTGGTACTTTTTATGACTATACCAGGTATCGCACTGTTTTATGGTGGCCTGATCCGTTCAAAGAACGTTCTGTCTATGATGACGCAAGTAAGCGTAACATTCGCAATGGTCTGTATCCTGTGGGTCGTTTATGGATATAGCCTGGCCTTCAGCGAGGGTAACGCCTTCTTCGGTGGGTTCAGCACATTTATGCTGAAAGGCATTGGGATTGAGTCTATCAGTGGCACCTTCTATCAGTTTGTACACGTAGCGTATCAGGCTTCCTTCGCCTGTATCACCGTTGCGCTGATTGTTGGAGCGATTGCTGAACGTATTCGTTTCTCTGCGGTGCTGATTTTCGTTGCGCTGTGGCTGACATTCTCTTATCTGCCAATGACGCATATGGTGTGGGGCGGTGGTTATCTGGCTGCGGATGGCGCGCTGGATTTCGCAGGCGGTACGGTCGTTCACATCAACGCTGCGGTTGCTGGGTTAGTTGGTGCTTACCTGCTGGGTAAACGTGCCGGTTTTGGCAAAGAAGCCTTCAAACCGCATAACCTGCCGATGGTGTTTATCGGTACAGCGATCCTGTATATCGGCTGGTTTGGTTTCAATGCGGGTTCTGCGGGTGCTGCCAACGGTATTGCTGCTCTGGCTTTCCTGAACACGGTTGTTGCTACTGCTGCTGCCATTCTGGCATGGGTTGGCGGTGAGTGGTTGGTACGCGGTAAACCTTCTCTGCTGGGCGCGTGTTCTGGCTGTATTGCAGGTCTGGTTGCTATTACCCCGGCGGCGGGTACGGTGGGCGTGGGTGGCGCATTGATCATCGGTCTGGCTGGTGGTGTTGCAGGCCTGTGGGGCGTGACCGTACTGAAAAGATGGCTGCGCGTGGATGACCCGTGTGATGTGTTCGGTGTTCATGGCGTGTGTGGTATCGTTGGCTGTATCTTAACGGGTGTATTCACGTCGGCATCGCTGGGTGGAACAGGCTATGCCGAAGGTGTGACAATGGCGCACCAGATTTGGGTACAGTTGTTCAGCGTGATTGTTTGCCTGGTGTGGTCTGGCGTGGTGGCATTCGTTGCCTTCAAAGTGGCGGATATGATTGTCGGTCTGCGTGTCCCTGAAGAGCAAGAGCGCGAAGGTCTGGACGTCAACAGCCATGGCGAGAGCGCTTACAATCAATAAGTAAGACAGTTCAAATACAGTGAACAGGCGTGGAGGAAACTCCACGCCTGTTTTGTTTTACGGTTAACGTTATTCAAATCGCGTCGTTTTAGCCATGCAATAAGCCCGTCAGCAGATTTATTGTTGGCGGCGACGCATAACGCCTTCCTGCATACTGGATGCAACCAGCACGCCTTCTCGGGTATAGAATTGCCCGCGCACGAAACCACGAGCGCCGGATGCGGATGTACTTTCCACGGTATAAAGCAGCCAGTCATCCAGCCGGAAATCCCGATGGAACCACATTGAGTGATCAATCGTGGCAACCTGCATGCCCGCTTCCAAAAAGCCGACGCCATGAGGCTGTAAGGCAGTGAGTAAGAAATTGCAGTCAGAGGTATAGCCCAGCAGATATTGGTGAATACGCTTATCATCCGGCAACGGACTGCTGGCACGGCACCAAACGTGTCTCACGGGGTCGTCCACTTCACCCTTCAGCGGGTTATGGAATTTAACTGGTCGCATCTCAATCGGGCTGGCCTGAATAAATTTATCACGAAAGCGGGGGGGTAGAAGATGTTGCATATCCTGCGCGATTTCTTGTTCGGATTTCAGATCTTCTGGCGGTGCGACGTTTGGCATCACATTTTGGTGCTCAAACCCTTCCTCATGGCTTTGAAAAGAAGCGGTCATATAAAAAATGGGCCGACCATTTTGAATGGCGCTAACGCGTCGGGCGCTAAAACTGTTGCCATCGCGCAGATTTTCAACGTCATAAATAATCGGCTTCTGACTGTCGCCGGGTAACAAAAAGTAACTGTGGAAAGAGTGAATGTTGCGCTCGATAGGAACGGTCTGTTTGGCGGCTGACATCGCCTGCCCCACGACTTGCCCACCAAAGACCTGACGTAGCCCCAAATCATCGCTTTGTCCGCGAAATAGCCCTTCCTCGAGTTTCTCTAAATGCAAGAGGTCGAGAAGGTGTTGTAGTGATTGACTCATGGTATCGGCCTCAATGGATGTGGGGGCTGGTTATCTATTTGTTCTGTAAAACTTAAAATTTCTATTTATAGTTTTTACTATAATGAATGCACGGCTTTTAGAAAAATATCAGAATTTTGCACCATCATTATTGTGTTTATTGAATCATACTATTTGCGAGTGCCGGTTTTCGATGCCGGCAGTCTGACAATAATAAAGGAGACTGACCGAATGAAATTATGGCATATCTTAGGCAGTATCACGTTATCGATGACTCTGGTTGCTTGTGCACAGAGAAGTGATTATGGCGTTTCTCCTCAAACTGGCGCACCTGTTACCTCTGTTTCTTCACCGCGTCCGGCTGTCGCACTGCCTGCGGTAACGGGGACAGTGAATATCCGTCAGCGCATTGCCCTACCTCACAGCGCGGTTTTGACCGTTACGGTGTCTGATGCATCGCTGGCAGATGCGCCTTCAAAAGTGATTACTCAGAGTGTGACGCGTACAGAAGGAAATCAGGCTCCTTTCCAATTCGAGTTACCGTATAACCCGGCTGATATTCAGCCCAATGCGCGTATCTTACTCAGCGCGGCGGTTGCCATCGATAATCGTGTTGTCATGGTGACGGAGAACGTCTTACCCGTTATTAGCAACGGGATAAATAACGCCGATTTGGTATTGGTACCTGTTGCTTCCGTTCCGTTACCCGCGAAAAACCAGGGATCGATGATATCCAATCCGGTGAATGAAACCCCTCATATGCTTCAGGGGCAACCGGCTTCATCCTCTACGGTTCCTGCGCAGCCAGTCTGGTAATTCATCTGGATACGCGCCGCTATGGCGCGTATTGCCAGCGATATTTAGCAAGATCAATCTTACCCTGACGATTGAAAATCACGCCTTCCGCCTGTAGCGCTGATTTCTGACGTATGTAATCTCCACCGACGAGTGATATTTCGCCTTTACGATTGATTACCCGATGCCAAGGGAGTTTGCTGTCTTTCGGGAGGCGTTTTAACACTCCACCGACTTGCCTCGATGCTCTGGGGGAGTCGGCAAGTTGCGCGATGTCGCCATAGGTCGCTATTTTTCCATAGGGAATGGCTGCGACAATTTGAAAAACGCGTTGGCGGAAATTATCGTTTTCTTCTGACATCCGCGGATGTTCCTGCTATTTCTAAACCGATTGAACTTCCATAGTGGCATAGTGAGGTGAGTAAGAAAACAACGGTTAGTATGGGTTAGCTTGCAATTGCCTATCTCATCGCCGATAATGCTCACCGCTTTGTGACACACAGTAGAACTGTTATAAAGCCGTCAATGGAGGCCCTGTCGGTTCTCCCGCAACACTACCCTGTGGACTCGGTCAGATCCGGAAGGAAGCAGCCGCAGCAGGTGACGTGTGTGCCGGGATGTAGCTGGCAGGGCCTCCACCATTTCTGCTCCTGTGTGAATACTCTACCGTCGAATTGATCTTCATCCTCTGCCCATAAAACCAATTCTTAGCCATAAACCCACGCTCATACGTAATCTTTGAGTCGCCATTCGCCGCGTTTTATAGGTGTCGTTGACCAATCTCTGTTTCTTCTGGAGGGGGAGTGGTTTCTTTACTTAGCGATTAATAATTGCGCCAATTATTACGACTCGTGTTTTTATCACGGGATATACTATTAATGATGCTATCAATGCGATTGTTATAAATGATAAACGGAAGGCAATAAACGAATGGGATGAAATGGTTTTTCATTTTTTTCTTATGTCAAAAAAATACAATTTGTTACAAGTCTTATTCAATTAATACGTTAAAACGAGAATGAAAACAAAGGCCGATAATATTATCGGCGCAGTGTATTAATGCCAGCTTTTTACACGTCTCGTTAGGGATTAACGGACGTATCGCCATACTGCGGTAGGAACTTTGTCGTAGAGTTTGTTCATCGTCAACTCTGCGAGGCGATGATCGGCTGCAGAAAAGAACATCTCCAGTTCATCATTGGAGAGTTCATACTTGTTTTTTTCAATAACGCGTTCGAGAGTGTCAATCGTTGTGCATTTACGCAAACGCATCAAATAGTCGATTTTTTTCATAATGGCCTATGCAAACAGTACCTGGTGGTTAAAATTTATATAAATAAATTATTGCTTAAGTTTTAGCAGGCGTACAGACGTTCTCCCCTGAGAACATTCCGAATAATTTTGCTTTGGACTTCTGCCAGCGTCGTAGTTCAGCGTCATTAATACCATAGTTGCTAAACAAGACGTAAGTATCATCCAAATATTTTTCAACCTGCTCTGAGAGCTCACTTTCGTTAGGGTATTTTATTTTAAATGTGAGAATAAACGTAGCGATATGCTCAATAAGCTCATTTAATTGGAGATTGATCGCAGAAGTTGGATCATTGACCCAGCCGTGACTGCTATCGCCTAACGTTGCTATGCTCTCATCACACAGATTCTCACATAAGAATCTGAGTTGGGCAATATCATAATGCTTTGGTGTGTACTCATCCATATCAATCCCTCCGTTAAGCCGTTATTCAGTGTTACTGCGGTTAACACCTAGTAAACAGGTAGACTGACGAAGCCTGCAAGATAAAGACGTTAGCATTGTTTCCTATTCATGTTGTTACAGAGAATGCGTTGAGCCATTGTAATTCGTTCAGCACTGAATGAGACAACAGCGATTTTCGTACCTCTCACATATTACTATGTCGCGAAACAGGGTTGGCGTAAATACCAACACAGCATGACTTAACCTTAAGTATAGCTATACCCTTAATATTTCAAGCTGCATGTACGTTGGTTGCGTTCACTCACCGAAATCACTTACCAAGTAAGTTCATTGGGGTTCCCTCTCTGTCGCGTTACGAAGCGCATAAAAGAACCCTGCTCAGCCAACATATCGCGTCGTTCAAAACGATAACATTTTGTCCTGCATCGCGAATTATTTTGAGTATATATATGACTATAGCAAAAACGTTCGTAAAATTCGCGGATAGGATAATAGATAAGGTTTTCACTGCTAGTTATTTTGATTAACTCTCAAATTTTTTGTAACAATGAGCGTAGAATAAACTCGATGACGGCTTATTTAATTATTTCTATCTAAAAATATGAGAAAGGGTAGACGGAGTGCGAAGGAATTGTTCTGTCGATAAGGTACAGTGATTGTTGTTATCTTATTGTTTAATAAGTTTTTTAATGGAAATCATCCCGTACAACCATACTAACGCCATAACATAGGTTGTATCGGGATGTGATAGAGAAAGATTAGCCTTTTTTCTTTTTTCCGCCCTGCACGGCTTTAAAGCGCGGATTGGATTTACATATAACGTAAACTCGCCCGCGACGACGGACCACAATACAATCTTTATGTCGATTTTTCGCTGAGCGCAGCGAACTAAGCACCTGCATTTAATTGCCCTCTCTGATTACTTGAAGAAGTTCCCAAAGCGCTGCTGGAAGCGCGCTGTGCTGCCTTCTTTGGAATATTCTTTTTGCTTCCCGGTGTAATAGGGATGCGATGCCGAAGAAACATCGATGGTGACGTAAGGGTAGTGGGCCCCCTCCAGTTCGATTGTCCGATCGGTTTTAATGGTTGACCCTGTTCTGTAATAGACATCCGCGCTGGTATCATGAAATACCACTGTGCGATAGTCAGGATGAATTCCTGCCTTCATTGTTACCTCATTTTGTTATGTTATAACATACCCATTATGTTGCGCTTTTTTATCATCAGGATCAACCATTATGTTTCGGTGAGGCGGCAGCATTCTCTACGTCACTGTAGATACGCATAAGATGCAAAAAAGCACCGTGAGCCGTTTAGCTCGGACTAGTTGGGTTGGGCTGGGAGGTAAAAAAAAGGCCGCGAGGCGGCCTTTTAGGATGGTTATCGGTGGATATGAAATATTAGTGGGCTGTTGTATCGTCGATTTTCTTACCAAAGCGACGACGAACCACAACGAAGAACACGGGAACGAAGAAGATAGCCAGCACGGTTGCTGTAATCATCCCGCCCATTACGCCAGTACCAACGGCGTTTTGTGCACCGGAACCCGCACCACTACTGATTACCAGCGGCATTACGCCGAGGATAAAGGCAAGTGATGTCATCAGGATTGGACGTAAACGCATACGTACTGCATCCAGCGTTGCTTCTATCAGGCCTTTCCCTTCTTTATCCATCAAATCTTTAGCAAATTCGACGATCAATATGGCGTTCTTCGCGGATAGCCCTATGGTTGTCAGCAGGCCCACCTTAAAGTAAACGTCATTTTGAAGACCCGTCATATTCGCCGCAATCAATGCACCGATGATCCCCAGTGGAACAACCAGCATGACGGAGAACGGTATTGACCAGCTCTCATAAAGCGCTGCCAGACACAGGAACACAACAATCAGTGAAATAGCATAGATTGCAGGTGCCTGATTACCAGATAACCGTTCCTGATAGGACATCCCCGTCCATTGGTAGCCAATACCTTGCGGTAATTTGGTGACGAATTCTTCCATCAATGCCATGGCTTCACCAGTACTCTTACCTGGAGCTGCCTCGCCCTGGATTTGCATGGATGGCTGGCCGTTATAACGCTCCAGACGTGGTGAACCGTATTCCCAGTGGCTCTGCGTAAATGCAGAGAATGGCACCATTTGTCCGTTGTTACCGCGGATGTACCAGTTCTTGATGTCATCCGGCAACATACGGAAAGGCGCATCAGCCTGAACGTAGACTTTCTTCACGCGACCGCGATCGATAAAGTCATTCACATAAGATCCACCCAACGTTGTTGCCAGCGTTGAGCTAATATCAGCCAATGACACGCCAAGTGCTTGCGCTTTTTCTTGATCGATATCGAGACGGAACTGCGGTGTATCTTCCATCCCGTTAGGACGAACTTGTATCAACGTATCAGGGCGTTGTGCCGCCATACCCAGCAACTGGTTACGTGCTTCCGTTAGTTTTGCATGTCCCAGGTTAGCCTGGTCAATTAACTGGAAGTCGAAGCCCGTTGCCGTACCCAGTTCGATAATCGCAGGAACGTTGGCCGCAATCACGATAGCTTCTTTATACTGACTGAAGACTGCGTTAGCTCTGGCTGCAATCGCCTGGACTTTATTCTCTGCGCCGCTTCGCTCACTCCAGTCATTCAAGCTGGCGAAGGCTAAACCGGCATTCTGCCCACGACCAGAGAACCCGAAGCCCGTCACGGTAAACACAGACTTGACGTTATTTTTCTCATTTTCGAGATAATATTGCGTCATTCTGTCCATGATTTTTTGGGTGTTTTCCTGCGTCGCACCTGAAGGCAACTGAACAATGTTCAGGAGAACCCCTTGGTCTTCGTCTGGCAGGAAGGACGTCGGCAAACGTAAGAACAAGAGTGCGAGGCCCACAACAATCAGCAGATAGATAACCAGATAACGACCAGTACTACGCAGAATATTAGCAACGCTGTCGGTGTAGTGATGCGTGCTCTTCTCAAACACTTTGTTGAACCAGCCGAAGAAGCCAGTTTTCTCACTGTGATCACCTTTGGCGATCGGTTTTAGCAGTGTTGCACAAAGGGCTGGTGTCAAAATCAATGCAACCAGAACTGACAGCACCATCGCAGAAACGATTGTGATGGAGAACTGGCGATAGATTGCCCCTGTGGAGCCACCGGTAAACGCCATCGGGACGAATACTGCGGACAGTACCAGTGCAATACCGACCAACGCGCCTTGGATCTGCTCCATGGAGCGTTTTGTCGCTTCTTTAGGCGGTAGACCTTCTTCCGCCATGACACGTTCCACGTTTTCCACGACGACGATGGCGTCATCCACCAGAAGCCCGATGGCGAGAACCATCGCGAACATCGTCAAGGTGTTAATGGAATAACCAAACGCAGAGAGGATAGCAAACGTCCCCAGCAAGACGACCGGTACCGCGATAGTTGGGATCAGCGTGGCGCGGAAGTTCTGCAAGAACAGATACATCACCAGGAAGACCAGTACGATGGCTTCCACCAGTGTTTTCACTACTTCGTTGATGGAAATCTTAACGAAAGGCGTTGTATCGTAAGGGTAAACGACTTTCAGGCCGGAAGGGAAGAACTCTTCTGCTTTGGTCAGTGCATCTTTTACGGCAGTTGCGGTATCCAGCGCGTTAGCGCCTGTTGCCAATTTGATACCGATACCGGCAGCCGGTTTCCCGTTGAAACGTGCAATAACGTCGTAGCCTTCTGCTCCCAGCTCAACACGTGCAACGTCTTTAAGGCGAACCTGAGATCCATCAGCGTTAACTTTCAGCAGTATTTTAGAAAATTCTTCTGCTGAATTCAGACGGGTCTGAGCAATGATCGAGGCATTCAACTGCTGGCCGGGAACCGGTGGAGCGCCCCCCAATTGCCCTGCGGCGATCTGGTTATTTTGAACACGAATTGCTGCGCTGACGTCACCTGCGGTTAACTGATAGTTATTTAGCTTGTTCGGATCCAGCCAGATACGCATGGCATACTGGGAGCCAAATAGCTGCGCGTCGCCTACGCCTGATGTACGGCTGATAGGGTCTTTAACGTTAGCGGCCACGTAGTCAGCGATATCTTCCTGTGACATTTTACCGTCTTCACTAATGAAGGCGGCAACCATGAGGAAGCTGCTACTTGATTTCTGAACGTTAACCCCTTGTTGCTGTACTTCCTGCGGCAGCAGCGGCATGGCCAGTTGCAGTTTGTTCTGCACCTGAACCTGTGCGATGTCCGGATCGGTACCTGCCTGAAAGGTCAGCGTAATCTGGACCGTACCTGAGGAGTCGCTGCTTGATGACATGTACATCAGGTTATCGATACCGTTCATATTCTGTTCGATAACCTGAGTGACGGAATCTTGCAGCGTTGATGCATCGGCCCCTGGATAAGTTGCTGTTACGTCAATCGCGGGTGGGGCGATCGTTGGATACTGGGCAATAGGTAATTTAACAATTGCCAGCAACCCCGTCAGCATCACCATGATGGCGAGTACCCATGCAAAAATGGGTCGATCTATAAAAAACTTAGCCATGAATTGTACCGGCTCCTGTTAGAACGTCTTAAGACTTCGCGGGTTCTGCTGACGCTTGCTGCGCCTGCTGATTTTCTGGAGCGACTTCTTTAGCTTTCACCTGCGCACCGGGTCTGATTTTTTGCAGACCAGTGAGAATAACGCGGTCACCTGCTTTCAAGCCTTCGGTAACCAACCATTTGTCACCAATTGCTTTACCGGTTTTAAGCGAACGCGGCTCTACTTTATCGCCTTCCCCAACCACCATCGCCGTGGCCTGACCACGCGGATCGCGGGTGACACCTTGCTGCGGCACTAATAAGGCCGTCGGGTTAACGCCGGAATCGAGGCGAGCACGTACAAACATACCGGGCAGCAGGTTGTGCTGTGGGTTAGGGAAAATGGCGCGCAGCGTGATGGAACCTGTGGTTTCATCTACCGTAACATCAGAGAATTCCAATGTACCTGCTTCTGCATACTCAGTACCATTTTCTAACAGCAGACGGACATTCGCTTTGCCTTGATTTTGTTTTAGCGTGCCGTTTTCCAGCTCTTTTTTCAGTTGCAGAAAATCGTTACTGGATTGAGTGACATCAACATAGATCGGATCAAGTTGCTGCACGGTTGTTAATGCCGTTGCTTGCCCGGTTCCCACCAATGCGCCTTCCGTTACCGTTGATCTTCCTACGCGGCCTTCGATTGGTGAATTGACTTTGGTGTAAGCCAGATTGATTTGTGCGGTGTCTACTGCCGCTTTGGCTGCCAAAACAGCAGCATCAGCCTGACGGGAAGTAGCGACAGCCTGATCGTAATCTTGCTTGCTGACGTAGTTGGTGCCCAGCAGCGGTTTATAGCGGTTAACCGTCAGGTGTGCAATTTCTGCCTGAGCCTGAGCTTGAGCAAGTGAACCTTTGGCGCTGTTGTAGTTCGCCTGATAGGTTGCAGGATCGATCTGATACAGTGATGCGCCAGCTTTAACGTCAGATCCTTCAACGAAGTTGCGTTTTAGGATAATTCCGCCAACCTGTGGGCGAACCTCAGCAATGCGGTAAGCACTTGTACGGCCCGGCAGTTCGGTCATGACATTCAGTGCTTCTGTTTTCAACGTAACAATACCCACTTCAGGCATCTGCTGCTGTGCGCCGCCGTCCTGCTGATTGTTGCCGCTATCACATCCTGCGAGCATTAAGCCGCCAGAAAGCATCAGAACTGCCGCCAGAGGCGTTAGCCCTCTGTTTTTGTTCATAGATAAACCTCAAGTGTCCGATTTGAAATTGACCAATGGATCACAAGCTCAAAAACCCATTGCTGCTATAGTCTTATGTTCATGCTATGTTACATACATTCTTGAATGTATGTAAATCACGCTTCCTTCAAATACAGCGATATGGCACGAAAAACCAAAGAACAGGCTCAGGAAACCCGACAACATATACAGGATACTGCGTTGAGAGTCTTCTCTGAGCACGGTGTGTCTGCGACTTCATTGTCTGACATTGCGATAGCTGCTGGCGTGACCCGCGGTGCTATTTACTGGCATTTTAAGAATAAAGCCGAAATTTTCGATGAGATCTGGGCACAGGCAGAATCAAAAATCAGTGAGTTCGAAATAGAGTATCAGACAAAATTCCCTGACAATCCACTCCGCGTGATGCGTGAATTATTGATTTATATGCTGCGTTTAACGGTTAATGATACGCAGTGGCGTTCCATTATGGAAATTTGTTTCCATAAATGCGAATTTGTCGGCGAAATGTTGCAATCTTATAATGCGCGCAAAGAGCTTTATCTTTCCTGCTATGTTGATATCGAAGAAAACCTGATTAAGTGCATTCGTATGGGGATGTTGCCGACGGATATTTACCCCCGTCGCGCTGCGATTGCGCTGCGTGCCTATTTTTCCGGCGTGATGGAAAACTGGCTGTTTATGCCGGAAAGTTTCGATCTCGATCAGGATGCTCCTGCGCTGGTGGATGCCTTTATCGATATGCTGCATTTTAGCCCGGCGCTGCGCAAACCTGCTGTGTAAGTTGCGGCTTACCACTCATTCTTGCCGCTAAGTTCCTGAACTATTCGTTTTGGGCAGAGGATTTCGCATCGTTTTCTTCTTGCGAGCGCTTTTTCTCAAAATCGGTACGTACCATTGCCAGCGCGGCCAGTGCAATGTGTGGTGCGATCTGGTTCTCTTCCAGCAGCATAATCAAATCGACTGCCAGCTTGACTTCAGGTGGGGCGTTTTCAAGTGACATCAATCAATTCCTCTTTTTTCTCTGCGAAACCGCTGCGCTATAACCCTTGTTCCCGGCGTTCGATCTGACGTTCTAATCGCGACAGCGCCTGACGGCAGCGAGCCAGTCGTCCTTCCAGTGCCGCTAGCTCTTTTTGTAGCCGCTGTTGCTCACTGAAAAGCGTCTGTGTGATGAGCAAACTTTCTCTATCCTGAATCATGGAAAGCAAACGGCGTTCATAATCCTGATGCTCTGCTAGCTTGTGATACACATCTTCCGGCTGTGGCGTGTTTCGTTGCTCTTGTCTGCGTAGCGACTGCGTCGCCAGTTCACGCTGCAAGGCAGCTATCTGGCTGACCAGCTTTTCAGCCAGAAATGCTACACGATCGGTGCGTTGCTCTGCGACCAGTTGTTTTATTGTATGCAGATTTTGTTCAACCTCGGCGCGATAATCACGTAACCGGGTGCCGTAACTGCTAAAAAGTTGACGATCAAAGCGTGATTGTGGCACCGCTTTATCTGCCAGCGGTTCCAGCTCTTTCGACAGCGTAGTAATTTGTTGCTCAAGCGCCTGCAGCAATTGATGCGTGTTCACTTTTTTCCCTTACGGTTAAGGTCAATGATTCAGCCAACCTACTCAGACGTAATATGTCAGCATGGTAAGTTATAGGGTGCCTGATGGCCTGCATGAGGATATCTTAACTAATCCATCGAGCAAGGTGATGATAAAGTATGACGTTGGTTGTAGCGAACAAAGCGTAAAGGTGAATATGTATCGTGTGTTGCTGATTATACTGGGGTGGATTTCCGTTGTGCTGGCAACGTTGGGTGTCGTGTTACCTTTATTACCGACCACGCCTTTCTTGTTACTGGCCGCCTGGTGTTTTGCTCGCTCTTCCCCGCGTTTCCATGACTGGCTACTGTACCGTTCCTGGTTTGGTAGCTATCTGCGCCATTGGCAACAACATCGGGCATTGCCGCCGGGAGCAAAATGGAAGGCTGTCGCCATGATTCTGCTGACGTTCGCGCTTTCGCTCTGGCTGGTTAAGCTGGTTTGGGTCAGGATCTTGCTGCTAGTCATTTTGACTATTTTGCTGACCTTTATGCTTCGTTTACCCGTGGTTGATCCAGAACAACAAATTCAGGACGTGGATCCGAAAAGATAGCGCAAGCGGCGGTCTTTGTGACGGGAATACAAAAAATACCCACCCAGAGTGCGGATAGTTGCATTTGTCCGTCACTTTGACTAGATTTGAGCGTTTTCGTGCACGGGTCGCCATTTTCCTCTTTGTCATAATGCTTATCCATCACATCATGCGATGGTGAAAGCCTTGTGGCGACCGGCATTTGTATGTTTAGAACGTTTTATCAGGCGCAACTATGACGACCGTAACAGCCCAGCAGCAGGCAGAATTAATTAAAAACAGTATCAAAAGCATCCCCGATTATCCGAAGCCGGGCATACTGTTCCGTGATGTCACCAGCCTGCTGGAAGATCCCGTGGCCTATGCGGCCAGTATTGAGCTGCTGGCGAACCGTTACCGCAACACCGGTGTGACGAAGGTTGTGGGTACGGAAGCACGTGGTTTTCTGTTTGGCGCACCGGTTGCCTTGGCGCTGGGAGTGGGCTTTGTTCCCGTGCGTAAACCAGGCAAGTTGCCGCGTCCGACGATCGGTGAAAGCTATGAGCTGGAATATGGCTCAGATACGCTGGAAATTCATGCAGATGCGATCTCCGCTGGTGATAATGTGCTGGTGATCGACGATCTGCTGGCAACGGGGGGAACGCTCGAAGCCACAGTGAAATTGATCCGCCGCCTGGGTGGCACAGTGAATGATGCCGCTTTTATCATTAATTTGTTCGATCTGGGGGGGGAACAGCGCCTGACCGAGATGGGTGTAACCTGCTATAGTCTGGTTGACTTCCCCGGACATTAATCATAACAGTCTCGCCGATAGCAGCGTGGCTGTGTTAGCATGATCGCCTCAATAACTCGACTGTTGCGGTATTGATGAGCTATCAGGTTCTTGCCCGTAAGTGGCGTCCCCAAACCTTTACCCAAGTTGTCGGTCAGGAACATGTCCTGACCGCGTTGGCTAACGGCCTTTCCCTAGGCAGAATCCATCACGCTTATTTGTTTTCTGGCACCCGCGGTGTCGGGAAGACAACGATTGCCCGTTTGCTGGCAAAAGGGCTGAATTGTGAACAGGGCGTAACGGCAACGCCGTGCGGTCAGTGTGATAACTGCCGAGAAATCGAACAGGGCCGTTTTGTCGATTTAATTGAAATCGACGCCGCTTCTCGCACAAAAGTAGAAGATACGCGCGATCTGTTGGATAACGTGCAGTATGCCCCTGCGCGTGGGCGATTCAAGGTGTACCTGATTGACGAAGTACACATGCTATCGCGCCACAGCTTTAATGCGCTGCTGAAAACGTTGGAAGAACCCCCTCCACACGTCAAATTTCTGCTGGCAACCACCGATCCGCAGAAATTGCCTGTGACTATTCTGTCGCGCTGCCTGCAATTTCACCTTAAAGCGCTGGATGTCGAACAGATTCGCGCGCATTTGGAACAGGTATTACAGGCGGAAAATCTCGTCAGTGAACCGCGTGCGCTGCAACTTCTGGCGCGTGCTGCTGATGGGAGCTTGCGTGATGCGCTGAGTCTGACCGATCAGGCTATTGCCATGGGGCAGGGGCAAGTTACGACCGCTTCGGTCAGCCAAATGCTTGGCACATTGGACGACGAGCAACCGCTGGCACTTATTGAAGCGTTGGAGAAAGGCGATGGCGCACAGGTGATGTCGCTGTTAGATCAAGTTGCTGCACGGGGTGTGGACTGGGAATCGCTGTTGGTGGAAACCCAGACGCTGCTGCATCGTATTGCGATGGTTCAACTGCTGCCTGCGGCGTTGGGCGATGATTACGCTGCCGTTGAAGCGCGTATGCGAGAGTTGGCCCGTGCGCTACCGCCTGCGGATGTGCAGCTTTACTACCAGACGATACTCATTGGCCGCAAAGAGTTGCCTTTTGCGCCAGATCGTCGGATGGGCGTGGAAATGACGCTACTGAGAGCGTTAGCGTTTCACCCCAGCCAGATTATCGCTGAACCTGTGGCACCTGTAAGCGCTGCGCCTGCTCAGGCTACGCGTGCGCCTTCTATTCAACCTCCTGTGCAGCAGCCCGTTGCGACAACATCGGCGATGGTTCGTGCACCAATGCAGCAACAGGCTGAATCTCGTGACGACGCGCTGCCATCATCTTATTCTCCCGAACCGCCGATGGATGCTTCCGCGTATGCGCCACCGTTAGGAGAACCGACTGTTTCGGCCAGTTCTGCGGATCGGCATGGTGAAAACGAACTGCCCGATGCGACTTCTCAGTTGTTACAGGCTCGCAGCCAACTCCTGAGAAAACAGGGGAGTACGCCACCAAAAAAGGCTGAACCGGCAGCGTCTGACAACACGCGGCCGGCAACTTCAGCGCTGGAGCGATTGGCTTCGGTAACTGAGCGTAGCATTCAACGGCAAAACGCGAAAACCTCGCCTTCCGAGCCCAAAAAGCCGGAAGCGTATCGTTGGCGGGCGCAAAACAAGGTTGATGAGGTTAAGGTCGATGTGGCGACGCCAAAGGCGTTACGTTCGGCTTTAGAGCACGAAAAAACGCCGGAACTGGCGGCGCGGCTGGCGGAAGAGTCGCTGGAACGGGATCCTTGGGCGGCGGAAATCCATCGCCTGACGCTGCCAAAGCTGGTACAACAACTGGCACTCAATGCGTTTAAAGAGAGTGAGGAAGCAGGTAAAGTCCATCTTCATCTGCGTTCATCCCAGCGGCATCTGAATTCGCCTGCGGCGCAAAAGACGCTGATAGATGCATTGACGGCCCACTATGGGCATCCTGTAGAATTACTGATTACTGAAGACGACAACTCAGCGGTGCGGACGCCGCTGGAGTGGCGTCAGGCGATATATGAAGAGAAGCTGGCGCAGGCGCGTCAGTCGATTCTGGCCGATACGACGATTCAAACGCTGCGGCGTTTCTTTGATGCGGAACTGGACGAAGAAAGTATCCGCCCTGTTTAACCGCTGCGAGTGCGCAGCCCGACGTGATAGAGAGAAAACTATGTTTGGTAAAGGTGGAATTGGCAACCTGATGAAGCAAGCCCAGCAAATGCAGGAAAAAATGCAGCAGATGCAGGAAGAGGTGGCGAATCTGGAAGTCACGGGCGAATCGGGTGCGGGTCTGGTGAAAATCACCATCAACGGGGCGCATAACTGCCGCCGTGTTGAGATCGATCCAAGCCTGATGGAAGACGACAAAGAGATGCTGGAAGATCTAATCGCTGCGGCGTTCAACGATGCCGCTCGTCGCATCGCTGAAACGCAGAAAGAAAAAATGGCATCGGTTTCCAGCGGTATGCAATTGCCGCCGGGCTTCAAGATGCCGTTCTGATGCAGACCAGTCCGCTTCTGGAATCATTGATGGAAGCACTGCGCTGCCTGCCGGGCGTTGGGCCTAAGTCGGCGCAGCGCATGGCGTTTCAACTGCTGCAACGCAATCGCAGCGGGGGTATGCGTCTGGCGCAGGCGTTGACGCGGGCGATGTCCGAAATCGGTCACTGTAGCGATTGTCGGACATTCACCGAGCAGGACGTTTGTGCGATTTGCTCGAACCCGCGCCGCCAGCAAAATGGGCAGATTTGCGTGGTAGAAAGCCCGGCTGATATTCATGCTATTGAACAGACGGGGCAATTTGCCGGTCGCTACTTTGTGCTGATGGGGCATTTGTCGCCGCTGGATGGCATTGGCCCAGACGATATCGGTTTGGGGCGGTTGGAAGAGCGCCTGCAAGTGGAATCGATAAACGAAGTCATTTTGGCTACTAACCCGACGGTAGAAGGCGATGCTACGGCGAACTATATCGCTGAACTCTGCGCGCAACACGGTGTGATGGCCAGTCGCATTGCACACGGAGTTCCGGTTGGTGGTGAGCTGGAAATGGTCGATGGTACCACGCTCTCCCATTCTCTGGCAGGTCGTCAACCTTTCCGGTTTTAAGCTGTCGGCTGCCAGTGTCACTCTCTGGCGGCTGCAGTCTTCTTTTCTTCTCCCACCATTTTCTTGAATCGCTGAAATTTACCCCTTGAAATCGCCCTGATTTATCCCCATCTGTTACTTATCGTCAGTTTAATCAGCCTGAATAATATTAGGATTGAGGTAAGCAACAATGAGTATGAAAGGCCAAGAAACTCGCGGGTTCCAGTCCGAAGTTAAGCAACTACTGCATTTGATGATCCATTCGCTTTATTCCAACAAAGAAATTTTTCTGCGTGAATTGATCTCCAACTCCTCCGATGCGGCAGACAAATTACGCTTCCGCGCGTTGTCTACCCCTGAACTGTATGCAGGCGATGGCGATTTGCGCGTGCGAGTGTCTACCGATAAAGAAAAGCGTACTCTGACGATTTCTGATAACGGTATTGGCATGAGCCGTGATGAAGTGATTGATAATCTTGGTACAATTGCGAAGTCCGGCACCAAGGCTTTTCTGGAATCCATGGGTTCCGATCAGGTTAAGGATAGTCAACTGATTGGCCAGTTCGGGGTGGGCTTTTACTCTGCCTTCATTGTTGCGGATAAAGTGACTGTGCGTACCCGCGCTGCGGGTGCGAGTGCCGATCAGGGCGTGTATTGGGAATCTGCTGGTGAAGGCGATTACACCATTGCTGACATCACCAAAGACGATCGCGGCACGGAAATCACTCTGCACCTGCGTGAAGGTGAAGACGAGTTTCTGGATGACTGGCGTGTGCGTTCCGTCATCAGCAAATATTCTGACCATATCGCGCTGCCGGTAGAAATTGAATCTCGGACAGAAAGCGAAGAAGAAGGCGGTGAGTCCACCGTTAGTTGGGAAAAAATTAACAAGGCACAAGCCTTGTGGACGCGCAGTAAATCTGAAGTCAGCGATGATGAGTACAACGAATTTTATAAGCACATCTCCCATGACTTTACCGATCCGTTGAGCTGGAGCCACAACCGTGTGGAAGGCAAGCAGGAGTACACCAGTTTGCTCTACATTCCTGCTCATGCCCCGTGGGATATGTGGAACCGTGATCATAAACACGGCCTGAAATTGTATGTTCAACGTGTCTTTATTATGGATGACGCCGAACAGTTCATGCCGAACTATCTGCGTTTTGTTCGCGGCCTGATTGATTCCAACGATCTGCCGTTGAATGTTTCCCGTGAGATTTTACAGGACAGTCGTGTGACGCAGAACTTGCGTAATGCACTGACCAAACGTGTGCTGCAAATGCTGGATAAACTGGCGAAAGACGATGCGGAAAAATACCAAACGTTCTGGCAACAGTTCGGTCTGGTGCTGAAAGAAGGGCCGGCGGAAGACGGCAGTAACCGCGAAGCGATCGCGAAATTGCTGCGCTTTGCCACCTCACAATCTGACAGTTCTGCGCAGACGGTGTCGCTGGAAGATTATGTTAGTCGTATGGTGGAAGGTCAGGACAAGATCTACTACATCACCGCAGACAGCTATGCTGCGGCGAAGAGCAGCCCACACCTGGAGCTGTTCCGCAAGAAAGGCATCGAGGTATTGCTGTTGTCTGAGCGCATTGACGAATGGATGATGAGCTATCTGACCGAATTTGACGGTAAATCCTTCCAGTCTGTCAGTAAGGCGGATGATACGTTGGATAAACTGGCTGATGAAGAAAACGATGCGCAGAAAGAAGCACAAAAAGCGCTGGAGCCGTTTGTTGAACGCGTGAAAACGCTGCTGGGCGAGCGCGTTAAAGACGTGCGTTTCACGTACCGTTTGACCGATACGCCTGCGATTGTCGTGACAGATGCCGACGAGATGAGCACGCAGATGGCGAAACTGTTCGCCGCAGCGGGCCAACAGGCACCGGAAGTGAAGTACATCTTTGAACTGAACCCGGAACACGCGCTAATTAAACGTGCCGCTGATGTTTCTGACGACGCTGAATTTGGCGAGTGGGTTGAGCTGCTGCTGGATCAGGCTTTACTGGCCGAACGCGGCACGCTGGACGATCCGAACCAGTTCATTCGTCGTATGAATCAGCTATTAAGCGCCTGATATTGATGCCCTTCAGATCCCGGTTCCAACCGGGATCTCCCTCGATTTTTACGTATCCTTCCTCTGATGAGGGTTTATTCGTCTACACTGAATGGCAACATTGGGCAGGCGGCAAACCGTATTTTTAGGTATCTGGCTTTTTTTCATCTGCCTACACATTGCTGAAGCGAGCCCGTTCCTTGAGCATAAGCGTCTGGAATGGTATGGTTTAGCGTTTTTCAAATTTATTTTATAAATATTACATAGCAAGGGGATTTACGCGATGCGTATTATTCTGCTGGGCGCTCCGGGCGCAGGCAAAGGTACTCAGGCTCAATTCATCATGGAAAAATACGGTATTCCGCAGATTTCCACCGGTGACATGCTGCGTGCAGCGGTAAAAGCGGGTACTGAATTGGGCAAGCAGGCTAAAGAAATCATGGACGCAGGTAAACTCGTCACTGATGAACTGGTCATTGCTCTGGTTAAAGAGCGCATCGCCCAGGACGATTGCCGTAACGGTTTTCTGCTGGATGGCTTCCCACGCACCATTCCGCAAGCTGATGCCATGAAAGATGCAGGCATCGATGTGGATTACGTTATCGAATTTGCAGTTCCTGACGAACTGATCATCGATCGTATCATTGGTCGTCGCGTTCATGCGGCGTCCGGCCGCGTCTATCATATAAAATTCAATCCGCCTAAAGTTGAAGACAAAGACGACGTGACAGGCGAAGACCTGAGCATCCGTAAGGACGATCAGGAAGATACCGTGCGTAAACGTCTGGTTGAGTACCATCAGCAGACTGCACCGCTAGTTTCTTATTATCAAAAAGAAGCTGATGCGGGTAATACGCGCTACTTCAAAGTAGAAGGTACGCGTAAAGTGGAAGAGGTTCGCGCAGAACTGGAAACTATTCTGGGCTAATTTTTCTAAGTGAACTGAGTTCCACCCTCTGAATGCCAGATAATCGTCTGGCATTTTTTCGTTTTGAAACTCTCCCTTGTTTATTTTCCCCTATTAGTAGCATCGACATTACCCCTGTTATCTACCCGTATTTGTTTAGCTTTTTTTCGCTACAATAGGGATCTGATGTTACGCACGGGCGGGCTGAAAGAAAGCTTGCTTCTCCATAAAAGGAAGACGGCGATGAAACAAGAGAAATACGGCGTGCTGATGGTGAACTTAGGGACGCCCGATGCCCCGACGCCGCAGGCGGTGAGACGTTATCTGGCTGAGTTCCTGAGCGATCGGCGTGTGGTGGATACGCCGCGTTTGCTCTGGTGGCCTTTGCTGCGCGGCATCATTCTACCCACTCGCTCACCACGAGTGGCGAAGCTCTATCAATCGGTCTGGATGGAAGGGGGATCGCCGCTGTTGGTGATTAGCCGCCGACAGCAGCAGGCACTGGCTGCACGTATGCCGGAAACACCGGTTGAGCTGGGTATGAGCTATGGTTCACCCAGCCTGCGCTCAGCGCTGGATAAGCTATTGGCTCAGGGGGTAACGCAACTGGTGGTCTTGCCCATGTATCCGCAATATTCCTGCTCAACGACCGCGGCTGTGTGGGATGGGTTAGCTGCACAACTGCGTGATAATCGTCAGTTGCCTGCTATTCGTTTTATCCGTGATTACGCAGAGCATCCTGCCTATATTGCGGCGTTGAAGCACCGTGTTGAGCAGTCTTTTGCTGAACATGGCGAACCGGACAGATTGGTGATCTCCTATCACGGCATCCCTGTACGTTATGCTAACGAAGGAGATGACTATCCGCAGCGTTGTCGGGCGACCACAGAGGCGCTGATTACCGCGCTGGGGCTGCCGGAAGGGAAAATAATGATGACCTTCCAGTCGCGTTTTGGTCGTGAACCTTGGCTGACGCCGTACACGGATGAAACCATGCTGGGATTACCCGCGCAAGGAATCAAGCACATTCAGATTATGTGTCCTGGCTTTGCTGCTGACTGTCTGGAAACGTTAGAAGAGATTCAGGAACAGAACCGTGAAATATTTCTGCACGCAGGTGGAGAGGCTTTCCACTATATTCCTGCGCTCAATGACGATCCGCTGCATATCGATCTGCTGGAACAATTAGTGAGCAAAGCAGAGTAGGGGGAGATTGCCGTTGTTTGGCAGCGCTTGAAGCCTTGTGCCTGTATTGCACAGCATAAAAAATGGCGGGCATATTTGCCCGCCATTTTTGTATCTACGTGTAGTCGTTTAGATAGGGCACGCCTGTGGCGCAGGCGGGATTTCATCCAGTTTCAACAGTGTGATCATACTGTTGGCGATTTCCCGTTCACCCATTACTACCTCGTTGGCACCGTGCTCGGTAATGTAGCTGACTTCATCGTCATAGTGCGCACGGGCGATGATCTCCAGATCGCCGCGCTTCTCACGGGCCGCTGCGACGATTTCACCGGCTTCATAACCGTTCGGAATCGTCAGTAATAGCCAACGGGCACAATCGAGACGCGCAATATCCATGACTTCAGGCTTGGTGGCGTTGCCCAATACGGCTTTAATGCCTTGCTCACGTAGGGCATCGACGCGAGTACGTGAATTTTCAACCACTACCACAGGAATGCCTGCCTGATGCAATTTGGCGCCAATCAGGCTACCAACGCGCCCATAGCCGACCAGCAGAGCATGGTTGCACATATCAACAGGAATCTGTTTCTCTTCTTCGATGGCTTCTTCTACGATCTGCTCTTCTATTGTTTCGTTCTTCGCCAGATAGCGTTCAAGCAGCGTAAACAGCAGCGGGTTTATCATAATAGAGAGAATGGCACCGGCTAGTACCAGATTTCGACCTTCTTCGGACAACAGCCCCAACACGATGCCGAGTCCAGCCAAAATAAAGGCAAATTCACCGATCTGCGCCAGACTGGCAGAAATCGTTAATGCTGTCCGTTTTGAGTGACCAAAGAGGCGAACCAGCGCGAAAGCAGCGGCTGACTTACCGAACACGATGATTGCCAGAGTTATAAGCACGGAAATTGGGTCGTTCAGCAGGATCATCGGATCAAACAGCATGCCGACAGAAACGAAGAACAGTACGGCGAAGGCATCGCGCAGCGGCAGCGTATCGTGAGCCGCTCGCTGGCTGAGTTCAGATTCATTCAGTACCACGCCAGCGAAGAATGCGCCCAGAGCAAAGGAGACATCAAACAGTTTCACTGCGCCAAAAGCGATGCCCAGCGCCATCGCTAACACCGCCAGCGTGAAAAGCTCGCGTGAGCCAGTGCTGGCACTTTTTGCCAACACCCACGGCACCAGACGGCGACCTACTACAATCATCAGGGTGATAAACGCGATGACTTTACCGATGGTCCAGGCTAAATCAGCCAGCAGCTTGCTGGTATCGGCATGCTCAGACCCGATCATGTCACCGAAGGCGGGCAGTAGGACCAGCGTAAGCACCATT
Organism: Pectobacterium parmentieri; assembly: GCF_001742145.1. Lineage (NCBI taxonomy): Bacteria > Pseudomonadati > Pseudomonadota > Gammaproteobacteria > Enterobacterales > Pectobacteriaceae > Pectobacterium > Pectobacterium parmentieri. The sequence continues at coordinate 588,832 of NZ_CP015749.1, forward strand.
GCCAAATCTTCTACGATCAGCCAACCGATAGCGATTTGACCACGCTGGCTATCAATAAGCTGACGTTCTTCCAGTGCACGTAGTAGAACCACGGTACTCGCGGTGGACAGACAGAGGCCAAAAACCAGGCCGCTCGCCAGGCTCCAGCCCAACATGGTGGATAACCCCATTCCAAGCAGCGTTGCCACAGCAATCTGGGCTATCGCGCCGGGAATGGCGATGGACTTTACCGCCATGAGGTCTTTCAGCGAGAAGTGCAAACCGACGCCAAACATCAGCAGAATTACGCCAAGTTCAGCCAGTTCTGATGCTAGTGAAGTATCGGCAACAAAACCGGGGGTAAAAGGGCCGACAAGCACGCCTGCGGCAAGGTAGCCAACAAGGGGAGAGATACGCAGGCGGTTTGCCAGAATACCAAGGATGAAGGCAAGAACCAGCCCCCCAGCGATAGTAGAAATTAGCGGTGTTGCAGCATGCATCCCAACTCCTTGTGCCAGTAGGTGAAACGTAATTGAGCGGATTTACCCTTCTTATCTTGAAGCTACAGCGTGGCTAGCGGTGTTTACGTACCCTTATCACTCTTAATTATGTACCGAAAAACGTATTAGGGGTCGTTCGTTTGCTGTGTGACTGTAACGCCAATTATTCTGGGTATATATAAATTCTATTGCATGTAGTGAAATGTTGCTTGGGTAAAAGTGGTATTTTATGAAAAATATCAGTTTCTCAAGATAAAGGTAGTGTAACACATGTTTAGGTGTGGTTTCCGACGATAAGCATTGATAAACATGCGTAATTATTCTGATAGCATGATGTTATTGATGGCAATGGCCTACGGCTTTTACGTCTATTCACCAGAATGATTCTATCCATCGGTATAAAATCCCAGAAAACAGAGGATAAACGGTGTGATGGCAGGTTATTCCGATGAAGCATCCATATTAGCAAGAGTTCGTGACGGCGTGACGACAATGCCATGTCAGTGCGATATCACTCTGGCTGCTATACCTAATCTGGTTTTGTCGGCTATCACACATTGCTGAGGAACGCATGAACGTGCCTGGCGCATTGTTCATCTGGCTGTGATAATTTGTGCAATGAATTTCTCAGTGGTTCCACTGCAGCTTTAAAATAAACGGAGATTTATCATGCGCTTTTCAATAAAAGCTCTGGGATGTGCGATGGCGGTATCGTTGGCGTTAACGCCTGTTATGTCAATGGCTTGGGAAAAAGACAAAACATACGCCATCACTATTTTGCATACGAATGACCACCACGGCCATTTCTGGCATAACGATCATGGTGAATATGGTTTGGCGGCGCAAAAAACGCTGGTCGATCAGATTCGTCAGGAAGTGGCAAGTAAAGGCGGCAGTGTATTATTGCTCTCCGGCGGTGATATTAATACTGGCGTGCCTGAGTCCGACTTGCAGGATGCGGAGCCTGATTTTCGTGGTATGAACATGGTTGGCTATGATGCGATGGCGCTCGGCAACCACGAATTCGATAATCCACTATCTGTACTGCGCCAGCAGGAGAAATGGGCAAAATTCCCGCTGTTATCGGCCAATATCTACCAAAAAAGCACCGATCAGCGGTTGTTTAAGCCTTATGCCCTGTTCGACAAGCAAGGTGTGAAAATCGCGGTTATCGGCCTGACAACAGATGACACGGCCAAATTAGGCAATCCTGAATATTTTACCGATATCGAATTCCGTAATCCTTCTACGGAAGCGAAGCAGGTTGTTGAACAATTGCGCAAGAGTGAAAAGCCCGATGTGATTATTGCCGCAACGCATATGGGCCACTATGACGATGGTAATCACGGCTCTAATGCACCGGGTGATGTGGAAATGGCGCGTAGCTTGCCTGCTGGCTATCTGGATATGATTGTTGGCGGTCACTCGCAGGACCCGGTCTGTATGGCGCAGGAAAATAAAAAGCAGGTGGATTATGTGCCAGGCACACCTTGTGCACCCGACCGTCAGAATGGCACCTGGATTGTTCAGGCGCACGAGTGGGGCAAATATGTCGGTCGTGCTGATTTCACATTCCGCAATGGCGAATTGAAACTTGAGCATTATCAACTGATACCGATCAACCTGAAGAAAAAGGTAGAAAAAGACGGTAAAACCGAACGTGTTTTCTATACTCATGAAATCATGCAGGACTCTGACGTCATGAAAATGCTGACGCCGTTCCAGGAAAAAGGGCAGGCGCAGTTGGGTATCAAGATCGGTAGCGTGAAAGGTAAACTGGAAGGCGATCGCAACCAGGTACGTTTTCGTCAGACCAATCTGGCGCACGTGCTGCTGTCTGCGCAACTTGAGCGTGCAGAGGCCGATTTTGCCATTATGAGCGGTGGTGGCGTCCGTGATTCGATTGAGCCGGGTGATATCACTTATAAAGATGTACTGAAGGTTCAGCCATTTGCTAATACGCTGGTTTATGTAGATATGACTGGCAGTGAAGTCGAGAAATATCTGGCTGTCGCCGCCAATAAAAAGGTGGATTCCGGTGCTTATGCGCAATTCCTTAACGTCAGCCTGACGGCCGATGGACAAGGTGTGCAGAACGTGAAAATCAAAGGTGAACCGTTGCAGGCCGATAAAGTTTACCGCATGGCAACGCTGAACTTTAATGCGATGGGGGGCGATGGTTACCCGCGTCTTGATAACCTACCAGGCTATGTGAACACTGGCTTTGTCGACGCGGAAGTGTTGAAACAGTACATCGAGAAACATTCTCCGCTGGATGCGGAAGCCTACGCGCCGAAAGGCGAGATCGTTTATAAGTAATTAATAATTATGGCGGTTTTTGTCCCTGTGCTGGTGGCGAAAACCGCTGTTTTTTCTCTGAGCTATCCTAAATAAAGGGGATAGAATTAGCCTCTTGTTTTTCGAGGTGAAATTAATTAATTGATTTTATTTGTAAAATTCCTCCACATTCCTTAAAACGCGTTAAAATAACTCCCCCGCCAAATAAACGATACTCCTGATGCCTTTTATCAACGGAGTCGTCAGCACCATGAAAGATATCAACATCGAAATTAACGTTTGTGACAGTACAGGCAAATCAACATGTACCGTTTATCCTCCTATTCAGGTAAATCCTCACGCTTGCTGCCATTCGGATAACGGAGACGGGCAAGAACCTGGCGTTTCAGGTGTTTCCTCCGTATTTGGACGGACCGGTGTTGTCACTGCGCAACCAGGCGACTATACGGCCGATCAGATTACCGAAACCGGCACCAGAAAATTTGCCACGCCGGATGAAAAAGCGGCCTGGAATGCGAAGCAGGCTGAATTAATTTCTGGAACCAACATTCGCACGGTCTTTGGTCAATCATTGTTAGGTAGTGGTGATGTTTCACCGACGCCAGCGCAAATGGGCGTGGCGACTGCGGGACATACTCATACCACAGCAGAAATTGCCGACTACACACAAAAAACGAAGCAGCTCATCCATTCCTCGCTGGAGGCGGGAGCGGGCGTTGCATTGAGCTATAACCCTGCGAGTGAAAAAACGGTAATTAGCGCTACAGGCGGTGGTTCCGGCAGCGGCGGTTCTGGCTATACCGTTGCCGAGCGTCAGGGTGCAACGGCAGGACAAAATCACGCGTTCAGTATTCGTCCACAAAATACATTTAACCTCGCAGCGTATGCGCTGAAAGAAGTTGCTGGTGTGGCGAATCAGACTCATGTGGTTGATGAATTTAATGAATCGAGCGAACCAAATTATCATGCGACCAGCGAGGTTATTTTTAATGGGCTATTAAAGCCCTATACAGGTGGAATATATGCTTCATCTGCTCAGGGAGATTTTTACGCACAGTCTGTTCCTGGTAAACCGCGAGCATTGTCCATTTCTAGCGTAGGCGAATCGATTGTACCTACAATGACATCAAATACCAGCCCTGTGGGATACGTTATTTCGGCATCCGGGAAATTTGGATCAAATAATGAATATTTCGCGTTGGATAATAACAATTCAACATTTTGGATGACTAACAATATTCCAACCGTATCTGTACCGCAGTGGATACGGTTGGATCTGCCTTTTTCAATTGCCATTTCTGGCTATTCGCTAAAAAATCGGAATCTGGCCAATACTGGATCCCTACGATCGTGGGAATTACAGGCGAGCAATGATAATGGAGAAACATGGGATACACTGCATTCTATTGCCAATAATACGAATGACGGCGCGTCGGCAGTCAGAGCGTTTACTGTTACAAATGACAACCAATATTCATCATTCCGCATATTAATAACGGCACAAAATACAGGGCAGTACGCTAGTATCAACCAAATTAACCTATACTCTATCGCTAAATTTTTAATTAAAAGTGGAGACGTTTACTATACGTCTAATAATGGAGAATTAACTCAGGTTTCTGTGCCTGAATCGGTTGATGATATAAAAAACACAGGTTTTTCGCTATCCGGAGCAATTCCTGGGTCAGCACTATCTAATTTACTCCCTATCGATATTGTTTCCAACACGGCAGTGCCGTTTAATGTTGTCTACACTCCGCATTCGCAAATTGTTATTCCATCATTAAAAACGCCATTAGCAGAATATTCGAGGATCAACTCAGCAACGCTAACGGCAACACAGACTGGCAATGGCAAAGTGCGCGTCGCTGTCACGCGAGATCGGGTGAACTGGCATGTTTTGCGGAGCGGGGCATGGGTTAATGTTGGGCCTCTGTCTGCAGATACCGCAGGCGCAACGGCGTTGATTGCAGACGGTATGACACCAGCCGATCTCGGCGCTATTACGGCGGCACAGTGGACGCAGTTGTTTGCATCCAATAATGGTGTGCCGGACGCGCTTGCGTTTGCGTTTGCACTTGATATCACCGATCCGGTGGCAGATGTTGCGACCATTGACCGACTGACGCTGAACGTCAATGATGCGTCTAGCTGGAAAGTGCAATCACCTGCGGAAGTGGAAATTCGCTGGCGCACCGACAATGTGACATTCCGCACCACGACAGTAGGTAATTACAAACTGGCGTATCAGGTTCCGTAATTGCTCGTGATACTCAACACCTTACTGGCCGCGAATGTCGCGGCCTTTTCTTTTTGATGCCACCCCTTTTTCTCCAGCCACTCGCTGCGTCATTCTAACCGCTTAGCACGCTATTCTGCCGCCTACCCAAATACCCGCCCCACGCGTGCACGCGATGACGTACTGTGCCGCCACTCTCTTCCTTATCTGAAACACGCGATGACTCACGTTATCGCACGACGCTTTACCAGGGTTTATTTTTCTACCGCTAACAAAAATCAAATGATTGTGATTTTTAATTGAAGGATGTCTTATGAAGAGCAATTCCATTCTTAAACACATCCCCTGGATGATTCTTGGAATCATTGGGGCTGCCTGCCTCGGCGTAGTCGCACTACGTCGCGGTGAGCATGTCAGTGCCTTATGGATTATTGTTGCTTCTGTCGCCGTTTATCTCGTGGCCTATCGATACTACAGCCTGTATATCGCACAAAAAGTCATGCAGTTGGACCCGACCAGAGCAACCCCTGCCGTTGTCAATAACGACGGTCTTAACTATGTACCGACGAACCGTAACGTGCTGTTCGGGCACCACTTCGCTGCTATCGCTGGCGCCGGTCCGTTGGTCGGGCCGGTACTGGCCGCGCAGGTCGGCTACCTGCCTGGCACCTTATGGTTGCTGGGTGGTGTGGTGCTGGCGGGTGCCGTGCAGGACTTCATGGTGCTGTTTATTTCGACCCGTCGTAACGGTGCGTCGTTAGGCGAAATTGTTAAGAAAGAACTTGGCCCGGTACCGGGTACGATTGCACTGTTCGGCTGCTTCCTTATTATGATCATCATTCTTGCCGTGCTGGCATTGATTGTTGTGAAAGCGCTGGCAGAAAGTCCGTGGGGTGTCTTTACCGTTTGTTCTACGGTGCCAATCGCGCTGTTCATGGGCGTTTACATGCGCTTTATCCGTCCGGGTAAAGTGGGTGAAATCTCGGTGATCGGGATCGTGCTGCTGGTGCTGGCGATCTGGTTTGGTGGCGTAGTGGCACACGACCCGTACTGGGGGCCAGCGCTGACCTTCAAAGATACGACCATTACTTATACGTTGATTGGCTATGCCTTCGTGTCGGCACTGCTGCCAGTATGGTTGATTCTGGCTCCGCGTGACTATCTGGCGACCTTCCTGAAAATCGGCGTGATCGTCGGTCTGGCGATTGGTATCGTGATCCTGAATCCCGATCTGAAAATGCCAGCGGTAACGCAGTTTGTGGATGGCACCGGTCCGGTCTGGAAAGGTACGCTGTTCCCGTTCCTGTTTATTACTATCGCCTGTGGTGCTGTGTCTGGCTTCCACGCACTGATTGCTTCTGGTACTACACCGAAATTGATGGCTAACGAGAAAGATGCGCGTTTCATCGGTTACGGTGCGATGTTGATGGAATCTTTCGTAGCGATCATGGCGTTGGTTGCGGCGTCTATCATCGAACCAGGTCTCTACTTTGCGATGAATACCCCGCCAGCGGCATTGGGTATTACGATGCCGGATCTGCATAGATTGGGCACAGCGGATGCGCCGATGATTCTGGCACAGTTGCAGGACGTATCTGCACACGCGGCGGCGACCGTTAGCTCCTGGGGCTTCGTCATTTCTCCAGAGCAAATTCTGCAAACGGCGAAAGACATCGGTGAACCTTCCGTTCTGAATCGCGCAGGCGGTGCACCAACGCTGGCTGTCGGTATCGCACACGTGTTCCACCAGATTATTCCGGGTGCCGATATGGGCTTCTGGTATCACTTCGGTATTCTGTTTGAAGCGTTGTTTATTCTGACGGCGCTGGATGCGGGTACGCGTGCTGGTCGTTTCATGTTGCAGGACCTGTTGGGTAACTTCGTTCCTTTCCTGAAGAAAACCGACTCGCTGATTGCTGGTATGATTGGTACGGCGGGCTGCGTCGGTCTGTGGGGCTACCTGCTGTACCAAGGTGTAGTCGATCCGCTGGGCGGCGTGAAGAGCCTGTGGCCGTTGTTCGGTATATCTAACCAGATGCTGGCTGCGGTGGCGCTGGTGCTGGGTACGGTCATCCTGATTAAGATGAAACGTACACAGTACATTTGGGTCACGCTGGTTCCGGCTGTTTGGTTGCTGATTTGTACCACGTGGGCGCTGGGTCTGAAACTGTTCAGCGACAACCCGCAACTGGAAGGCTTCTTCTACATGGCGAACATGTTCAAGGGCAAAATTGCAGAAGGCGGTGCCGATCTGAGCGCGCAGCAGATTTCGAACATGAATCATATCGTGACCAACAACTATACCAACGCTGGTCTGAGCATTCTGTTCCTGATCGTGGTGTACAGCATTATCGCGTACGGTATTAAAGCGGCACTGGCTGCACGTAAAGTGGCTGAACGTACCGATCAGGAAACGCCGTATGTTCCGGTTCCTGAAGGTGGCGTGAAAGTCTCTTCCGGTCACTAATCCATACGCGCCCGTCAGATTTTGCGAGACCGCTAGCAAGGTTGAACGTGAAAGATGACGGGTACAGATACCCTGTATAATGTATAACGTTATACAGGGTATTTTTTATCTAGCCGCTGTTGCAGGCGATGGTCTGGAGGTAATGATGTTTGGCAATCTGGGAAAAGCAGGAAAATATTTGGGCCAGGCGGCGCGTATGCTGGTCGGTATGCCGGATTATGATACCTATGTGCAGCATATGCAGACCAATCACCCGGATAAACCTGCGATGACGTATGAAGAATTTTTCCGCGAACGCCAGCAGGCGCGTTACGGCGGAGACGGCAAAGGCGGGATGCGTTGCTGTTAACGACTTGGAACTGTTATGACTCAACCTTTATCATCTGATGTGGCTAAACCCGTGTATGTCACTATTCTGACCGGGTTTCTTGGTGCTGGAAAAACCACCTTACTACGGCATATTCTGAATGCCGATCACGGCTACAAAATTGCCGTGATTGAAAACGAATTCGGCGAAGTCCCAATTGATAATACATTAATCGGTGAACGTGCTAGCCAGATTACGACGTTGAGCAACGGCTGTATCTGCTGCACGCAGTCCAATGAGCTGGCTGATGCGTTGCTCGATCTTATTGATGGCGTGGATAACGGTACGCTGGATTTTGATCACGTCATCATTGAATGCACCGGTATGGCCGATCCAGGGCCTGTGGCGCAGACCTTCTTCTCCCATGAAGTTATCTGTGAACGCTTTGTTCTGGACGGAATTATCACGTTGGTGGATGCGGTACATGCGCAACAACAGCTCGATCAGTTCACCATTGCACAATCGCAGATTGGCTATGCCGACCGCATATTGCTAACCAAAACGGATGTGGCAAGCGAAGACGACACGCTGTTACCGCGTCTTCAGCGCATCAATGCACGTGCACCGATCTACCCTGTGGTACATGGCGATATCGATCTGAGCGTGCTGTTTAACATTGACGGTTTTGTCCTCAGCGACAAACTGGACGTGAAAACGCCGGTATTTCGCTTTGTTGCACCGACGCAGAATAACGTGCAGTCGATTGTTGTGTATCTTGATGATGCCGTTGAGCTTCAGGCTGTTTCCGATGTTATGGAAAACCTGCTGCTACAATTCTCCGATAATCTACTGCGCTATAAAGGTATTCTGGCTATCAACGGTGACAACCGTCGCCTGCTGTTTCAGGGCGTTCAGCGCTTGTATAGCGCAGACTGGGACAGAGAATGGCAGACTGATGAAGAAAGAAAGAGCGTGCTGGTATTTATTGGTGTGGATTTACCCGAACAGGAAATCCGTAATGCTTTCGCTCGTCTGACGGCATAACGCTTCCGTCTTATTTGTGCTGGTCATTCAGGCCAGCACTCTCTCTTCAATTCTATTCTCGCTCTATTCCTGGTTCTGTTTGCGCCACATTCTGTCTGTCAGGGGAGCGCATCTTCTCAGGATGGAAGTAGTGCAATTGCACGAAAAAATCCCTACCTTATTGTAATTATTACGAATACATCTAAAACGTGATCGTCCCTCGTTTTTTAGTGGAATATTGGTGTTATTTTATTAAAACGATATTTCATTATTTTGTGAGGTTAAGTATGCGTAGTGGTCTTGCTCTGTCATTAATGGCTTCCTGCATCACGCTGGGTATTCAAGCTGGTACGGCACAGGCTGCCAGTTCAGTGAAATTCCCAGATAAAACCTGTGACGTCACACAATACGGGGCCGAAGGTCACCGCCTACAGATCGCACTAAATACCGAAGCTTTTCAGAAAGCGATTGATGATTGCGCGGCGGCTGGTGGCGGAACGGTACACGTTCCTCGCGGTAACTATCTGGTCGATCCGCTGTTCCTGAAAAGTAACATCCGACTGGATTTGGCAAAAGATGCAACTATCGTCGCCTCGACTGAAGTCGCAGCGTATCGCGCGACGGAAAAAACCAAGTACGCTGAAGCGGAAAATGGTTGGCTTCCCTTTATCAGTATTGCTGATGCACAAAACGTGGCGATTACTGGCGAAGGCACCATTGATGGGCAGGGTGCCGTCTGGTGGGAACGCTGGCGTGAGAATATTCGAGCCACCGGCAAGAAAGGTGGAACCGACCGCCCCCGTCTGATTTATATCAAAAGTTCTAGTAACGTGCTGGTGGACAGCGTCACGCTCACCCATTCCCCTAGCTTCCACATTGTGATGCGTTACTCGCATGATGTGGATGTTAACGGTACGCGTATTCTGTCGCCGTGGCATGCACCAAACACCGATGCTATCGACCCGATCGACAGCCAGAATATCCGTATCACCAATAATTATATCGACTGTAATGACGACCATATTGCGATAAAAGCCGAGAAGCCAGATAGCCGCTTCCCGAATGGCGTCGTGGATAACATCTATATTGCCAACAATATTCTGAAGCAGGGGCGCGGCATCTCCATCGGTAGCGAAACTTCCGGCGGCGTGAATAACGTGCTGGTTGAAAATAACCAGTTTGAAGGCTCTATGTACGGTATCCGCATTAAAACCCTACGTGGTAAAGGCGGCGAAGTGAAAAACATCACCTACCGTAATACCAAAATGGTGGATGTTGAAATACCGCTGGTCTTTGCTGCGTACTACAAAGCTGCGCCGATTGTGCAGGCTGAGGTAGATAAGATGTTGGCCGAAGGTGGCTTCACGATGGGCGAGCAGATTTACCCACCGGATACCGATCCAGAGCAGCCGTTCGATCAGTACAAGACACCGCATTTCAGCAACGTGACGATCGAGAATTTGGAATCGACCGGGAAGACCAAAGCCGCAGCGTACATTATCGGCGTACCGGAAGCCCCGCTCAGTGGTTTCCACTTTGATAACGTGCGCATTGATGCGGATAAAGGTATCCGCATAAGGAATGCGGAACTGCAAACCAAAGGACTGACGCTGAATGTGAAAGAAGGTCCAGTGATGCAGTTGGATAAAGGGGCGAAAGTCGATCAGTAATCGATTCGAGTGAGTGCAGCCAACGCACATGCAACTTGAAATATAACGAGTATATGAAGCGGTAGCAGGGGACACACTGGCCGTGGAGTCCTCTGCTATCTGCTTCACTTTAATGCATATCGCCTGGCAGGCTGTTCGTTTAATCGCAGGGATTAATCGTGCTTGGCGATATCGGCAAAGGTGGCACGCAGTAGCTGTGCCAAATCATTTGCCGATAGTTCAATGTCCAATCCGCGTTTACCGCCGGAAATGAAAATGGTATCAAACTGGCGTGCCGGTTCATCAATCACGGTCGGCAGCAGTTTCTTCTGCCCGAGCGGGCTGATTCCCCCCACCAGGTAACCCGTTACGCGCTGAGCGATGACCGGATCGGCCATATCGGCTTTTTTGGCGGACAGCGCGCGAGCGACTTTCTTGAGATCCAGCATGCCTGCGACGGGTGTGACGGCCACGGCGAGGTTTTTCGCATCACCATTCAGGGAGACGAGTAGCGTTTTATAAACCTGCTCTTTATTCAGTCCCAATTTTTTGGCCGCTTCCTCGCCAAAATTAGTTTCGTCGCTGTCGTGATGATAGCTGTGTAATGTAAAGGCGACCTTGTTCTTTTCGAGCAGATTGACTGCGGGTGTCATGATTTCACTATCCTTAAACCCTTTGTGGGCCTTATCTTGCGGACGCGGCTGGGCGTCATAATGTGTTCTTTCAAGGTGTTGCTGAATGACTGTTGTTGAGCAGCGTGGATAAATTCTCATCGCCATACAGATGCAGTGCGCCGACGGCTACCACGTAGCTTCCAGGGGGAAGCGCCTGAAGTTGCTGTTGCCAGCGACGGTTACGCTGACCCATCAACAGGTCGGTCATTTCATTGCTGAACGTCGCGGGGATATCCGGTTTATAGGTGCCAGGCCTGCTGTCTAGCCACCAGCCTACCATCGTTTGCAGCAGACGAGCGTTGATGTGCCAGTGCTTAATCGTATCCTCCAGCAACAGCAGGCCGCCCTGCGGCAGTTGCTGTAACAAATCAACCTGCGTCTGCTGTCCTTCCAGTTCGATAATCTGAATACCATGAAATTTCGCTGCGTTAATCAACTGATAATCGATGCCATAATCGGGGCGTAACCCTAATCGCTGAGCCTGCCTTGCTTGCAGCACCAGCGCGGCTTGCCAGGCGGGAAGCTTGTCGATATTGCTTTCATCGAAAGAGAGTGATTCACAGATTTTCTGCAACTGGCGATAGTTGTCCGGGCTGAGGCGCTGTGCGAGCGGTGGCTCGGCGTCACTGTGTCCGAAGGGGGAATGAGAATCGGAGATATCGGCTTCTACGATGAGTGCGGTCGCCTGTCTGAGTTGTTGCAGCAGTATATCGGGCAGCGGTGCCATATCCTGGCTACCCATATGAATACTGCCGACCAGATGCAGATGCCGTTCGTTGGCGAGTTGAACGTCTATCGCTGGGTAGGCATAAGCTAGCGGTGGGATAAAGCCAAGAAAAGTCGCGATTCTACGCAGCAGTTGCCCCATTGCTTCCGTCTCCTGATGTGGGAGTAATATGCTAAACGCTAGATACGGAACAATACAAGGGATACTACAGGTAGAGCAAACATGGTTGCATGGTAATAAAGTGATGTGGCGAAAGAATAAAAGAGCCCGCCATCTTTGGAATAATTAAGATGGCGGACTAACATTACTGACCTTTAGGTTTAAAACGCAGCAAGCGGTTGGCGTTGCTGACTACCGTAATGGAGGAGAGTGCCATCGCGGCACCGGCGACGACCGGGCTGAGAAGCGTTCCGGTCAGTGGATAGAGCACGCCTGCGGCAATTGGAATACCCAGCGAGTTATAGATAAAGGCACCCAGCAGGTTTTGCTTCATGTTGCGCAGCGTGGCATTGGAGAGCAACAGCGCATCGGCGACGCCGTGCAGGCTGTGGCGCATTAGTGTGATAGCGGCGGTTTCAATCGCGATATCGCTGCCGCCGCCCATCGCAATGCCGACATCGGCCTGCGCCAGTGCGGGCGCATCGTTGATGCCATCACCAATCATCGCCACGCGTTTGCCTTGCGCCTGTAGTTTTTTGATGGCCTCGGCTTTTCCGTCTGGTAGCACACCCGCGATCACCTGATCGATACCGGCTTCTTTAGCGATACTCTTCGCCGTGAGCGGGTTGTCCCCTGTGAGCATGACTAACTGGTAGCCCTGTTGATGCAGGCGCTGCAGCGCGCTGATGCTGTCTGCTCGCAGCGGATCGTGGATAGAGATCACCGCGATGAGGTGGCCATTGGCCGCAAGTAAAACGGGCGTGATGCCGCGCTGAGCTTGTTCATTGATCAGCGTGTCACCTTCCGCGAGATCGATCTGATGCTGTTTGAGCAGTGGCGGATTTCCCAGCAGCAGGTCGACATCCATGGTCTTGCCGCTGACGCCAAGACCGCGCAGCGTGCGGAACTGATCGACTTGCGTTAGCGTAAGATTTTCTGCGTGTTCAATAATGGCTTTCGCTAGCGGGTGATGAGATCCCTGTTCCAGCGAAGCCGCCCAAGTCAGCGCCTGCTCCTCTGTTACGCTGCCGAACGTGTGAATCGCCACGACGCGCGGCTTCCCTTCGGTTAGCGTACCCGTTTTGTCAAACACCAGCACGTCCAGCTTGCTGGCCTGCTGCAAGGCATCGGCATCCCGTACCAGAACGCCAAACTCCGCTGCACGTCCTACGCCGGAAATAATTGACATCGGTGTTGCCAGCCCAAGCGCACAGGGGCAAGCAATGATCAAAACGGTCGTAACGATAATAAGCGTATAGACAATCTGTGGCTGTGGCCCGACAAAGAACCAGATCGCACCGCTGAGGAGTGCGATGGCAACGACGACGGGAACAAACACGGCAGAAATACGATCCGCTAGCTGCCCGATAGCCGGTTTGCTGCTTTGCGCCTGTCTCACCAATCGGATGATTCGCGACAGGGTGGTTTGGTTGCCGATCGCGTCTGCACGGAAGAGAACGCTGCCATCGGAAACCAATGTGCCTGCGTGAACGGTATCGCCAGATGTTTTGGACTGTGGGATCGGTTCGCCGGTCAGCATGGCTTCATCCACCCACAGCTCGCCTTGCAAGATCTCGCCATCAACAGGAATACGATCGCCAGTGGTCAGGCGTAACGTCATGCCCGATTGCACCTCGGACAGTGGAATGGATTTTTCACCTTCCGGAGTCACGACACGGGCAGTAGGCGGTGTTAAGTCCAGCAGTCGTTCCAGCGCGCGTGAAGATCGCTGGCGAGCGCGTTGCTCCAGCGCGTGGCCCAGGTTGATTAAACCAATGATCATCGCGCTGGCCTCATAGTACAGATGGCGCGCCGCCATCGGGAAAAGGTCCGGCCATAGGTTAACGGTAATCGAGTAAAGCCATGCCGCACCCGTTCCCAGTGCCACCAGCGTATCCATGGTTGCAGCGCCGTTTCTCAGGCTACGCCAGGCGTTACGGTAAAAATGACTGCCAGCAAATACCATCACTGCCAGCGTCAGAATACCGATGACGAGCCACGGCGTTTGGCTTTCCGGCGTCAGACTCATGCTGCCACCTAATACACCCCACAGCATCAGCGGTATACCCAGCAGTAAACCTAGCGCAGCCTGCCACTGAAAGCGGCGGATAGCCTGTTGAGAGGTTTGCTGCTGGCGTGCACGGCGTGCTTCTTCGTCCTGAATAATTTCTGCACCATAGCCTGCTTGCTCAACGGCGGCAATCAGCGCTTCCGGCTCGGCGTGACCGTTGACCAACGCACTGCGCTCAGCCAGATTCACTCGTGCCTGCGTAACGCCGCTGACGTTTTGTAGTGCCGTCTGCACGCGATTCACGCAACTGGCGCAGCTCATCCCCTGAAGCAGGATCTGTACGCTGTCATCATCGCGGGTGGTGCGTGTTGTTATTGCCGGAAGAATGCTCTCGGCCGCTGGCAGCGCTTCCGGCATCGTCGCTACCTGTGCCAGCGGCTCAGTTTTTGGGTGAACATTCTCCTGCACGCTGGCGTGATAGCCGGCTTCTTCAATAGCGCTAATCAGTACCGTGGTCTCAACGTTACCATACACGGTGGCCTGCTCTTTGGTGACATCCGTCGCGACGACGCCGGGAATAGCTTCCAGCACTTTACGCGTAGCGGCGACACAGTGGTTGCAGCTCAGGCCGGAAAGCTGAAGGGATACATCCGGAGTGGTGGCGAGTTGCGCGTCGTAGCCTGCCCGCTCGATAGTGTCGATCAACGTTTGAGAATCGACGGCACCGCTGACTTTGGCGTACTGTTGAGTGACGTCGGTGTGTTCGACTGTAGGGATCGCGTCTAGTGCTTTTTTAACGCGTTGAACACAGTGCCCGCAGGTCAGTCCCTGCAAGGACAACACGATGGTTTGTGACATAACAATTTTCTCCCGTGTTAACAACCGGCGGTGAAAGACGTTGACCGGCCATCTGATTTCTACTTGTTATTGGGTAAGGTAAACCTTCTGGCAAGGGGAAGGTCAAGGGATTTAATATGCTTTTGTTCTAGGAAAGAAAAAGTGAAGAGTCTCTCTGCCAAATAGCAGAGAGACTCTTCGAACAAAATGAAACACTCAGGTGAAGGTAAGGTCAGTTGAGTCTGACGTTGTCAGTCATCAAGTATTGCTTGAGGTCCGGGCGATGAATGCCTGAATGACCTTCTCAGCCTCGTTTTCCGCGCGGTGATTCAGGTAATAAAAATAAAAAATCAAACCGAAAAACAAAGCGCCATACGCGATAGCCATCCACATATGTTCGATTAGAAAAAGAAATACGCTTTGCGCCATACCGTCGATATCATATTCAATATTAAAGTATTTAAGATACCGATCCGGTACGAAAATGAAGCAAAATAGCAGGACGGGTAAAGCGAGAATAGCGCTTAATATATTGATTCGATGTTTTCTGGTATTCAGCGACGTGTAGCTGCTGTCCCCGAGATAGCGTTCAATTTCAATAATCTGCTGAGAAAGGTCATCTTTCGATGTAACAGGAATGTGGTGGTGTTCAATATGATAATGGACCTCTTTGAGCCGCTGTGCGTTATCGAGTACCTTACCGAGTATATTGCTATATCCCATGATGATATTTTCCTTTACTGATAATAACTCACTTGCAGCATTCCATCGCAAGCAATTATAAAACCTTGTGATTTTACACAAATAAATGTTCTCGTCATCTTTTACGTGAAGTGAATTTTTATAGTGGTAAATTTGGCTGATACTACAGAGTCAGATAATATGATCTCATTGAGATACTCATTGGCTGTGCCAATACGCCTTCTGCCATTATGGGGAGAGGCAAGGAGAAATCATGAATATCAGTGATGTTGCGAAAAAAACGGGTCTTAGCAGTAAAACCATTCGTTTCTATGAAGAGAAAGAGCTTCTGACTACACCGCTGCGTTCTGAAAATGGTTATCGTAGCTATGATGAGCATCATGTCGAAGAGCTAACGCTGCTGCGTCAAGCGCGACAGGTGGGTTTTAATCTGGATGAATGCCGGGAGCTGGTCACGTTATTTAACGATCCGCTGCGGCGCAGCGCGGATGTAAAAGCTCGTACTTTGCAGAAAGTACAAGAAATCGAGATGCATATCGAAGAGTTGAAAACGATGCGTGAACAGTTGCTGGCGTTGGCCGAACAGTGCCCAGGGGACGGTAGCGCGGAGTGTCCGATAATCAATAATCTGGCGGGTTGTTGTCAAAAGAGTAAATCGTCAAAAGAGTAAATTGCCAGAAAGGGGAGCGAGGCTCCCCAATTCGTGCGCTCTGTTAGTGCTCAATCGACCGGACATGCAGTGTGATGCCATCAACGGCAATCACTTCAACATGCGTGCCAGCAGGCAGTTCCTGCTCTGATTTCACGCGCCAACTGCTGTCGCCGATGTTTACCCGACCAAAGCCGTTAGTCACGGGTTCGGTCAGGGTAGCGCGTAGGCCAATCAACTGTTGCCCACGCTGGTTAAGCGTTGACGGTGGGCGTGACAGCGTTCGTTTACGCAGCCAATACCACCAGAGCAGCGCTGTAACGATCGTCATGATGGCGAAAATCGTGCCCTGCCATGGCCAGCCTAGCGGCATCACCCACGTTAGCAACCCAACCAATACGGCCGACACGCCGCTCCACAGCAGATAACCGCTGGCACCCAGCATTTCGGCGGCTAAAAGCAGGCCGCCGAGCGACAGCCAGAACCAGTGCGCATTTTCCATCACCAGTTCAATGCCCATTATTGACCTCGGCTGTCTTTGCTATCTTTAATCAGCTCGGTGATCCCGCCAATGGCTCCCATCAAGTTGCTGGCTTCCAGCGGCATCATGATCACTTTGCTGTTATTAGAAGAACCGATCTGCTGCAAGGCATCAGTATATTTCTGAGCGACAAAGTAGTTAATCGCCTGAATGTTACCCGCTGCGATGGCCTCGGAGACCATTTTGGTCGCCTGTGCTTCTGCTTCTGCCGCACGTTCACGCGCTTCTGCTTCCAGAAATGCGGACTGACGCAAGCCTTCCGCCTTCAAAATCTGTGACTGCTTTTCCCCTTCGGCTTTCAGGATAGCCGCCTGACGCACCCCTTCCGCCTCCAGAATATCGGCACGTTTGTTACGTTCCGCTTTCATCTGCGCATTCATCGCGGCAATCAGTTCAGCAGGCGGTCGTACATCGCGGATCTCAATACGCGTGATTTTAATGCCCCACGGGTTGGTGGCTTCGTCGACAATGTGCAGTAGGCGCGTGTTGATGCTATCGCGCTGAGACAACATCTCGTCCAGCTCCATGGAGCCCAGTACGGTACGGAAGTTGGTCATGGTGAGGTTGACGATAGCCTGTTCCAGATTGCTGACTTCATAGGCCGCCCGTGCCGGATCAATCACCTGAATAAAGCAGACGGCATCAATCGCTACATTGGCGTTATCGCGTGAGATAATTTCCTGAGAGGGGATGTCTAATACCTGTTCCATCATGTTGATTTTACGTCCAACACGATCCATAAACGGTACGACCAGATTAAGCCCCGGCATCAGCGTTTTGGTGTAGCGGCCAAAACGTTCTACAGTCCATTGGTATCCCTGAGGTACGACTTTGATGCCTGACCAGACGATGATAAGTGCAACAAAAACCAAAATGGGAATGACGGTGAGCATGTTTTAAAACCTCCAGGTTGTTTTATCCCCGTCATACTTCAAGCTGCATGTGCGTTGGATTCCCTTACTCACCTCAGTCACTTACTTGATGTAAGTTCCTGGTGATTCGCTCGGTTTCCGCCTTTCTGCAACTCGAATTATTTAGGGTATATATCGGTCAAAAGACGATCTCAGCGGATAGTGTAACTCACTTATGTATAAATGCGGGCAAGAAATGCACTCGCCAGCGAGAACGGTAGGCCAGTTAACTGGCGTGGGAGGACAATTCGGGGCTATAGGTCGAGTTCGATATCGCCCTGCGGCATACAGCAGCAGGGGAGGATTTCATCCTGTTGGATACAGGCCAATGGGGTTTGGCGGTACGCTACGCGACCTTTTACCAGACGCAGCCGACAGGAACCGCAATAGCCGGATCGGCACTGATATTCAATGCTGACGCGGTTGGATTCCAGTACCTCCAGCAGGGAAGGGCCGTCATCTGAACAGGAAAACTGCGCACCGGATGTGCGCAGCGTAATAGTTGGATTGCTCATCGATTACAGTTGGAAATCGCTCAGGTCGTCATCGCTGATTTCTGAATCGATCTGGCCGACCAGATAGGAGCTGACTTCGACTTCCTGCGGCGCGACCTGTACGTTATCGGACACCAGCCAGGCGTTGATCCACGGGATGGGGTTGGTACGTGTCTGGAACGGCAGCGGCAAACCAACGGCCTGCATGCGGATGTTGGTGATATATTCCACATATTGGCACAAAATATCCTTGTTCAGGCCAATCATCGAACCGTCACGGAACAGGTATTCAGCCCACTCTTTTTCTTGCTGGGCGGCGAGTACGAACAGGTCGTAACACTCTTGCTGACACTCTTCGGCAATCTGCGCCATTTCAGGGTCGTCATGGCCGGAACGCATCAGGTTCAGCATGTGCTGCGTGCCAGTCAGGTGTAGTGCTTCGTCACGGGCGATCAGCTTGATGATTTTGGCGTTGCCTTCCATCAGTTCGCGTTCCGCAAAAGCAAACGAGCAGGCAAAGCTGACATAGAAACGAATCGCTTCCAGCGCGTTCACGCTCATCAGGCAGATATACAACTGCTTTTTCAGCGTATGCAGGTTAACGGCTACAGTTTTACCGTTAACCTGATGTGTTCCTTCACCCAGCAAATGATAGTAGCTGGTCATCTCGATCAGCGAGTCGTAGTAGCCGGAGATATCCTTGGCACGCTTTAGAATCTCTTCGTTAGTGACGATATCGTCAAACACCAGCGATGGATCGTTCACGATATTACGGATGATGTGGGTGTAAGAACGCGAGTGAATGGTTTCCGAGAACGCCCAGGTTTCCACCCAGGTTTCCAGCTCAGGAATAGAAATTAGCGGCAGCAGTGCCACGTTCGGGCTACGTCCCTGAATCGAATCCAGCAGCGTTTGGTATTTCAGGTTGCTGATGAAGATGTGCTTTTCATGATCGGGCAGTGCCTGATAGTCGATGCGATCGCGGGACACATCAACTTCTTCCGGGCGCCAGAAGAAGGATAATTGCTTTTCGATCAATTTTTCGAAAATTTCATATTTTTGCTGATCGAAACGTGCAACGTTAACCGACTGGCCGAAGAACATGGGTTCTAGCAACTGATCATTTTTATTCTGTGAAAAAGTGGTATAGGCCATTAGTCTCTCCAAAAAAATGCCGTGAGCATTTTTAACGCCGTCTGCGGCTGCGGGTAGGACGCCCGCGCTAAAAGGATAAAAGGCTGCATTGCAGCCTTTTATTATTGGCTTAAATCTTACACGCGCCGCCTTCGCAGCCATCGTCTTGCGGCTCTGCCAACAGATCGTCTTGCACGTCTTCAGCGCCGTCACGGGTATTTTGGTAATACAGCGTTTTAACGCCGAATTTGTAGGCCGTGACCAGATCTTTTAGCAACTGCTTCATCGGTACTCGGCCTGACGGGAAGCGTGATGGGTCGTAGTTGGTGTTGGAGGAGATCGCCTGATCGACAAATTTCTGCATCACACCCACCAGTTGCAGGTATCCATCGTTATTTGGCATTTCCCATAGCAGTTCGTAGGCATCTTTCAGCGTTTCGTATTCCGGCACGACTTGACGCAGAATACCGTCTTTGGATGCTTTGACGCTGATGTGGCCGCGCGGTGGCTCAATGCCGTTGGTGGCGTTCGAGATCTGAGACGACGTTTCAGACGGCATCAGCGCAGACAGCGTGGAGTTACGCAGGCCGTATTCTTTGATGTCGTTACGCAGCGTTTCCCAGTCGAGATGCAGCGGTTCGTTGCAAATCGCGTCCAGATCGCGCTTGTAGGTATCGATCGGTAAAATACCCTGTGAGTAGGTGGTTTCATTGAACCACGGGCAGGCACCTTGCTCACGTGCCAGCACATTCGACGCCTTCAGCAAATAGTATTGAATCGCTTCAAAGGTTTTGTGCGTCAGGCCATTGGCGCTGCCATCGGAGTAACGCACGCCATTTTTCGCCAGATAGTAGGCAAAGTTGATGACGCCAATTCCCAATGTGCGGCGGCCCATCGCACCACGTTCTGCGGCTTTAATCGGGTAATCCTGATAATCCAGCAGGGCATCCAGCGCGCGTACCGCGAGCGTTGCTAAATCTTCCAAATCGTCCAGGCTATTAATCGCACCGAGGTTAAACGCCGACAGCGTACACAGTGCAATTTCACCGTTTTCATCATTCACGTCGTCCAACGGTTTGGTCGGTAACGCGATTTCCAGACACAGGTTGGACTGGCGAACTGGCGCAATCAGCGGATCGAACGGGCTATGCGTGTTGCAGTGGTCAACGTTCTGAATATAGATACGGCCTGTTGAAGCACGCTCCTGCATCATCAGGGAGAACAGCTCAACCGCTTTAATACGCTGCTTGCGGATGCTGTCATCCTGCTCATATTGCACATACAGGCGTTCGAATTCATCCTGATTGGCGAAGAACGCGTCGTACAGCCCCGGTACGTCAGACGGGCTGAACAGTGTGATCTCTTCACCTTTTACCAAGCGCTGGTACATCAGTTTGTTCAACTGCACGCCGTAATCGAGGTGACGAACGCGGTTGCCTTCTACGCCTCGGTTGTTTTTCAATACCAGTAGGCTTTCGACTTCCAGATGCCACAGCGGATAGAACAGCGTGGCAGCTCCACCGCGAACGCCGCCCTGAGAGCAGGATTTCACCGCCGTCTGGAAGTGTTTATAGAACGGGATACAGCCGGTATGGAACGCTTCACCGCCGCGAATTGGGCTACCGAGCGCACGGATGTGACCGGCGTTGATGCCGATACCGGCACGCTGGGAAACATATTTCACGATAGCGCTGGACGTCGCGTTGATGGAATCCAGGCTGTCGCCGCATTCGATCAGCACGCAGGAGCTGAACTGGCGCGTCGGGGTGCGCACGCCGGCCATAATTGGCGTCGGCAGGGAAATTTTGAACGTTGAGATCGCGTCATAGAAACGTTTAACGTAATCCAAACGGGTTTCACGCGGATAGCCAGAGAACAAGCAGGCAGCGACCAGAATGTACAGGAACTGGGCGCTTTCGTAGATATCACCGGTGACGCGGTTTTGTACCAGATATTTCCCTTCCAACTGTTTAACCGCAGCATAGGAGAAATTCATGTCACGCCAGTGATCGATGAAAGCGTCCATCTGAGCGAATTCTTCGGGGCTATAGTCTTCCAGCAGGTGCTTGTCGTATTTGCCCAATTCCACCATCTTGGTGACGTGGGTCAGCAGGGCCGGCGGTTCGAACTGACCGTAGGCTTTTTTGCGCAGATGGAAGATAGCTAGACGCGCGGCCAGATATTGATAATCCGGGCTTTCGCGGGAGATCAGATCGGCAGCGGCCTTGATGATGGTTTCATGAATATCAGAGCTTTTGATGCTGTCATAAAACTGAATGTGGGAACGCAGTTCCACCTGAGAAACGGAGACATTGTGTAAACCTTCTGCGGCCCAGGTAATGACGCGGTGGATTTTATCCAAATTGATTTTTTCTTTACTGCCATCGCGTTTGGTAACGAGCAAGCTCTGGTTCATGTTGGGATTTACCTGTTGATGAAAATAAAAAAATATCCCCCGTTTATTCACAGAAATTCCGCTGTGACTAACCCTGTGGATAAATACTAGATATGGATATTTTTTGATAAATGGCTACTACATGGTGAGTATTCTAGTCTGGATTCGTTTGAGTACAAGGCTTGATTTTGGTGTTAATTTCAGGTTGCCGAAGCGTTGGTTTCCCGAAATCCTGATTTTGTAAGGGCTAAGAGGATGTCAATATTCTGTAAAAAAAATAAGTCTCGGCCATTTTGTTGGTTTTTCAGATAAACCCAGAAAATTGCGCGGTGAAAAACCGCGCAATTTTAAGACTATTCTTAATTGGGTCTATTTATCATGGAGAGTATGCAGCATGTAGTTCACGTCCACATTTGGACCGAGCTTAAAGTGGTCCGTCAGCGGATTGTAGTGCAGCCCGGTGATATGCCTTTCGCGCAGTGCGGTGTCATCGACCCAGCGCATCAGCTCCGCCGGGCGAATGAATTTCTTAATATCGTGCGTGCCGCGTGGCACCATTTTTAAAACATACTCAGCACCGATAACGGCCATCATCCACGCTTTTGCATTGCGGTTTATCGTGGAGAAAAACACGTGTCCACCGGGCTTGACCAACTTAGCGCAAGCCTGCACTACGGATTGCGGATCGGGAACGTGCTCCAGCATCTCCATGCAGGTGACCACATCGTAAAGGCCTGGGTGAGCGAGTGCATGGGCTTCTACCGTTTCCTGTACGTAATCGACAGTGATGCCGCTTTCCAGCGCATGTAAGCGCGCAACGTCTAACGGCTCTGCGCCCATATCCAGCCCGGTGACGTCCGCGCCTTCACGCGCCATGCTCT
The DNA here is from genome assembly GCF_001742145.1 of Pectobacterium parmentieri. Lineage (NCBI taxonomy): Bacteria > Pseudomonadati > Pseudomonadota > Gammaproteobacteria > Enterobacterales > Pectobacteriaceae > Pectobacterium > Pectobacterium parmentieri. Next base: position 611,409 of record NZ_CP015749.1, read on the forward strand.
CAGCCAAAATGCCGCCGCCGCAGCCGACATCTAACACTTTCTTGCCGAACAGGCCTTCCGCGCGCTGTGAAATATAGCCCAGACGCAGCGGGTTAATGCGGTGTAATGGTTTGAATTCACCTTCTAAATCCCACCAGCGTGAGGCGATAGCCTCAAATTTGGCAATTTCCTGATGGTCAACGTTCGGCGTTTTATTTTCTACGTTCATGTGTCATCACTGCCTTTCATCATTTTCTACTGCCGCGAGTATACCCCTTCATGTCGCAACGTGCAGCGCTGTCGCTTTTCTCTGCGGGATAAACGTTCACGAGGAAAACAGTCTGTTCAGAACGGAAGGGAGTTTCCCCCGAAACGGCGGTTTGTGATATAATTTTTCACCTTTTGAACAGTTCACCTTTCTGAACGGTTCACTTTTCTGAACACGGGTAGATGCCTAAATAGAGGGATAGCGGCTCCATGAGCGACCTTGCCAGAGAAATCACACCGGTCAACATTGAAGAAGAGCTGAAAAGCTCGTATCTGGATTATGCGATGTCCGTTATTGTCGGACGTGCATTGCCAGATGTTCGAGATGGACTGAAACCGGTACACCGCCGCGTACTGTATGCGATGAGCGTACTGGGTAACGACTGGAACAAACCGTATAAAAAATCCGCCCGTGTCGTCGGGGATGTCATCGGTAAATACCACCCGCACGGCGACTCTGCCGTTTATGAAACCATCGTGCGTATGGCGCAGCCTTTCTCACTGCGCTACATGCTGGTTGATGGTCAGGGTAACTTCGGTTCGATTGACGGCGACTCCGCTGCGGCCATGCGATATACCGAAATTCGCATGTCGAAAATTGCTCACGAACTGCTGGCCGATCTCGAAAAAGAGACGGTCGATTTTGTGCCGAACTATGACGGCACCGAGCAGATTCCTGACGTCATGCCTACGCGTATTCCCAACCTGCTGGTTAACGGTTCTTCCGGTATCGCCGTCGGGATGGCAACCAATATTCCGCCGCATAACCTGACTGAAGTCGTGAACGGCTGTTTGGCGTATATCGACGATGAAGACATTACCCTCGAAGGGTTGATGGAGCACATCAAAGGCCCGGATTTCCCGACGGCGGCGATCATCAATGGCCGACGCGGCATTGAAGAAGCCTATCGCACCGGGCGCGGTAAAATTTACATCCGCGCGCGTGGCGAAGTTGAAACGGACGCGAAAACCGGACGTGAAACCATCATCGTGCATGAAATTCCGTATCAGGTGAACAAAGCGCGCCTGATCGAGAAAATTGCCGAACTGGTTAAAGATAAACGTATTGAAGGTATTAGCGCACTGCGTGACGAATCCGATAAAGACGGTATGCGTATCGTCATCGAGATTAAGCGCGACGCCGTGGGCGAAGTGGTTCTGAATAATCTGTATTCCCAGACGCAGCTTCAGACGTCATTCGGCATCAACATGGTGGCACTGCATCAGGGTCAACCGAAGATCATGCCGCTGAAAGATATTCTGGTTGCGTTTGTGCGCCACCGCCGCGAAGTGGTGACGCGTCGTACCATTTTTGAACTGCGTAAAGCCCGTGACCGCGCCCATATCCTGGAAGGTCTGGCCATTGCGCTGGCGAACATCGATCCGATTATCGAACTGATTCGTCGTGCGGCGTCACCTGCTGAAGCGAAAGCTTCACTGATCGCACAAGCGTGGGAACTGGGCAGCGTTTCTACCATGTTGGAACGTGCGGGCGATGATGCCGCGCGTCCGGAGTGGCTGGAGCCAGAGTTCGGCATTCGTGACGGTCACTACTACCTGACGGAACAGCAGGCGCAGGCGATTCTGGATCTGCGTTTGCAGAAACTGACTGGCATGGAGCACGAAAAGCTGCTGGATGAATATAAAGACCTGCTGGCGGAGATCGCCGAGCTGCTTTATATCCTCAATAGCCCTGAGCGTCTGATGGAAGTGATCCGCGAAGAGCTGGAAGCGATCAAAACGCAATACAGCGACGAGCGCCGCACAGAAATCACGGCGAACACTGCTGACATCAACATCGAAGACCTGATTAATCAGGAAGATGTTGTGGTTACGCTGTCTCACCAGGGTTATGTGAAGTATCAGCCGCTGAGCGACTACGAAGCCCAACGTCGTGGTGGTCGTGGTAAATCGGCAGCCCGTATTAAAGAAGAAGACTTTATCGATCGTCTGCTGGTGGCTAACACCCACGACACGATTCTGTGCTTCTCCAGCCGTGGCCGTCTGTACTGGATGAAGGTATATCAATTGCCGGAAGCCAGCCGTGGCGCACGTGGTCGTCCGATCGTTAACCTGCTGCCGCTTGAGCCGAATGAACGTATCACGGCGATTCTGCCAGTACGTGAATACGAAGAAGGTCGTCATATCTTCATGGCAACGGCGAGCGGTACGGTGAAGAAAACGGCGCTGACGGAATTCAGCCGCCCACGTAGCGCGGGGATCATCGCGGTTAACCTGAACGAGGGTGACGAGCTGATTGGCGTTGACCTGACTGATGGTAGTGATGAGGCGATGCTGTTCTCAGCGGAAGGTAAAGTAGTCCGCTTCTCTGAACAGGCGGTGCGCTCTATGGGTCGAACGGCAACGGGCGTCCGTGGTATCAACCTGCAAGGTGAAGATCGCGTGGTATCGTTGATTATTCCTCGTGGTGAGGGCGATATCCTGACCGTCACACAAAATGGCTTTGGTAAGCGTACTGCCGTGAGTGAGTATCCAACCAAGTCACGTGCGACGAAAGGGGTTATCTCTATCAAGGTCAGCGAGCGTAACGGTAAAGTGGTTGGTGCGGTTCAGGTTGACGCCGCTGACCAGATCATGATGATCACCGATGCGGGAACGCTGGTACGTACTCGCGTGTCTGAAGTCAGCATCGTTGGCCGTAACACACAGGGTGTGACGCTGATTCGTACAGCGGAAGACGAACATGTTGTTGGCCTGCAGCGTGTGGCCGAACCGGTAGAAGATGAAGAGCTGGATGGCGTGGTAAGCGTTGAAGGCGAAATCGCCGAAGACGATGATGCTATCGACGACATTGATGGCGATGATGATATCGCTGAAGATGACGAATAAGCCTTTTCCTTAAACCGAAATGAGCCGAGTAAGCCAGCGCGATGCGCTGGCTTTTTTTATCGACACTCGGTAGTGTATCAGCCAACTGGTTCCTCCATCATTCAACGGTATTCACTTGAAATATCTCGCCTCATTCCATACCACATTAAAAGTTTCCCGCTATTTGTTTCGGGTTCTGGCGATCATGCTGTGGGTGTTGGGCGCGCTGATATCCGTTTTCTATATCACTAAAGTATTGAATGAAAAAGAGTCAGAACTGCGTCAGGAATATAATCTCAGCTTTGATCAGTCACAGGGATACATCCGACACGCGTCGGATATTGTGCGCGAACTTCAGTATCTGGCGGCAAACCGTCTGATGCTGGCGAGAGAAAAGGCAGAGTCGCCAACGGAAGGAGGGCCTGGTGTCTCTGTTTATGCGCTTGAGCCCGGAGCAACCTGTTCTACGCAATATGGCGGGAATGCGGCGCTGCTCTCATTGAGTCATTTTTTCAACGGCTGGCAGGATAATTTCTCTGCCGTCTACGATCTTAATCGGGTCTTTTTTGTTGGTGGCGATCGGCGTTGTATGGTTGATTTTGGCATTCGTAACCAGTCGCTTGATCGTGATAACTTGCTTAAAAATGTGCAGGATCGGTTTCAGGATCAAAAGAAGAATCGTACCCAGACCGGGCGTGATGAAACACTCTATTGGATTACCCCCGCATCTGTCCCCGATGTCGGCTATTTATATGCGCTCACGCCGATCTATGTGGATAACAAGCTGGAAGTCATCATGGGAATTGAACAGACTATTCGTCTGGATGACTTCGTCACTGTTGGAAAATTTCCGATCAATGCCAAGCTGCTGGATCAATATAACCAGGTCGTTTTACAGTTTTCCGATGACAAAGGGCTCTCTGTTTCCTCGGTAGGCGGCTATCCCTCCGAACATAACTATTTTGGCTATGTGAATGGTTATGACGAACTCATTCTGAAGAAGGCGCTGCCGCCGACTTCGTTCAGTATTGTGTACTCGCTACCGCTGAAGGTGCTGCTGTCCCATATCGGCGGATTGATGATCAACATGCTGGTGCTGAATATCCTCTCGGCGATTCTGTTGTTCGTGTTGGCGCTGGTGTTTGAGCGGAAAATGCTGTTGCCTGCAGAAGTGAATGCGTTTCAACTGGAAGAGAACGAGCAATTTAACCGTAAGATCGTGGCGTCGGCACCGGTAGGCATCTGTATTCTGCGTATTAGTGACGGCACCAATATCCTCAGTAACGAACTGGCGCATAACTATCTCAATTTGCTTACCCACGAGGACAGGCTGCGAATTACCCGCATTATTTGCGAGCAGCAGTCCAAGTTTGTGGATGTGATGACCAGCCGTAACCACCACCTGCAAATCAGCTTTGTCCATTCGCGCTATCGCAATGAAAATGTGGCGATTTGTGTGTTGTTGGACGTTAGCGCGCGCGTCAAAATGGAAGAGTCGCTACAGGAAATGGCGAATGCCGCCGAACAGGCAAGCCAGTCTAAATCGATGTTCCTTGCCACCGTCAGCCATGAATTGCGCACGCCGCTTTATGGCATTATCGGCAATCTCGACTTGCTGCAAACCAAGTCGCTGCCGCAGGACGCTAACCGTCTGGTCTTGGCGATGAACAACTCCTCATCGCTGCTGCTGAAAATCATCAGCGATATCCTCGATTTTTCCAAGATTGAGTCGGAGCAGTTGAAGATCGAACCGTGTGAGTTTGCACCGCATGAGGTTATCAGCCACATCACCAGTAATTATCTCCCGCTGGTGGTCAAAAAACGCCTGATGCTGTACTGCTTTATCGAACCCAATGTTCCGGTTAGCCTGTTTGGCGATCCCGTCCGTTTGCAGCAGGTGTTGTCCAACCTGTTGAGTAATGCGATCAAGTTTACGGATACGGGTTGCATCGTTTTTGAAGTCGGCTGCCGCGATGGTTATCTGGAATTTGTGGTGCGCGATACTGGCGTGGGCATTCAACCGCGCGAGGCGGTGAAACTGTTTGATCCGTTCTTCCAGGCGGGGAGCGGGGTACAGCGTCATTTTCAGGGCACAGGGTTAGGGCTGGCAATTTGTGAAAAGCTGGTCAATCTGATGGATGGCGATATTACTATCGAGTCGGAACCAGGGCTAGGCAGCCTGTTTGGCGTCAGGATCCCGTTGTATAAAGCGCACTATGCGCCTATGGCGATTAACGCCAGCCTGCAAGGGAAAACATGCTGGTTGAGGGTGCGTAATGCCCGGCTGGAGGCGTATCTACTGACATTATTGCAGAACCAAGGCGTGCAGGCGGTGCGTTACCAGAATCAAACCGTGTCGCCTGATGATGTCATGATTAGTGATTACACCTCAATAGAAGACATTGCCGTTCGGGCGCATATCATGATGAGTGGCGCGCATAACGGAACCGCACAGAAAGTGAGTGAGGGGCACTGGGTACAAGGGACATCGACACCTCAGCATCTGCCTGATTTGCTGGAAAAAATCTACCGCTCAGAAAGTGAAGACAATATTCGTGAAGGGATTTCACCGCCGCTGGCTCACTATGAGCGAGTTGAGAATGGCGACATTATGATTCTGGTGGTTGACGACCACCCCATCAACCGTCGATTGCTGGCGGATCAGTTGGGTTCTTTGGGCTATCAGGCGATGACGGCGAATGATGGGGTCGACGCACTCGGTGTATTAGGTAAAAACCACATTGATATCGTTCTGACGGATGTCAATATGCCGAATATGGATGGTTATTTGTTTACTCAGCGTATGCGGGAGCAGGGACTACGTTTCCCTGTCATTGGCGTGACGGCGAATGCGTTGGCAGAAGAAAGAGAACGCTGCCTTGGGGCAGGGATGGATCACTGTTTGTCAAAACCGGTGACGCTGGATACGTTGCAGCAGGCGTTGGCGTATTACAGTACTGTGGTGCGTCAGGCGAGAACATCCGAGAAGTAACCTGCACCAGCGCGGTTGCCGGTGCAGGGAGAAAAACTTAGTCGACTTGTGTTGCGCCGCCATTAACGGAAGACAGGTAGTTGAGCAGGGCAATATCGTTCTCGACGCCCAGCTTGGTCATGGCTGATTTTTTCTGGCTACTGATCGTTTTGATACTGCGATTCAGTTTTTTGGCGATTTCGGTAACCAAAAAGCCTTCTGCAAACAAGCGCAGCACTTCACTTTCTTTCGGAGACAGGCGTTTATCACCGTAGCCGCTGGCGCTGATTTTCTCCAGTACTTTGGATACGCTATCCGGCGTGAATTTCTTTCCTTTTTGCAGGGCTGCTAGCGCTTTGGGTAAATCGGTCGGTGCGCCCTGCTTCAGTACGATGCCTTCAATGTCCAGATCCAACACCGCACTCAGAATCGCCGGATTATTGTTCATGGTGAGAACAATAATAGAGAGATGAGGGAAATGACGCTTAATGTATTTAATGAGGGTGATACCATCGCCGTATTTATCGCCCGGCATGGATAAATCGGTGATTAAAACGTTAGCGTCCAGCTTAGGCAGGTTATTGATCAGCGCAGTTGAGTCTTCAAATTCGCCAACCACATTGACCCATTCAATTTGCTCAAGTGATTTTTTGATGCCAAAAAGGACAATGGGATGGTCGTCGGCAATAATTACGTTTAGGTTACTCATCGTTTTGGTTACTCATCTTGTTGGCTACCTTGCTGCCCTTTAGGTTCGCTTGGGGATAGTAATGCACTGACAAACCTTTCAATTTCATGAAGGTTGGCCTCAATCTGTATACTATCGTGCGCGGTAATATGCTGTTCAAGCTGTTCACACAACTGTTTGCCAGGATGCAGATTCAGCATGGCAAACACGCCTTTCAGCCGGTGCGCCGTCTGCGAAAGTGACGGAAAATCGCCTGCTTCCGCTTCAGTATACAGCCTCTTTAAATCATCCGGTACTGTCTCCACGAACAGCGAATAATAGTCGCTTGACGCCAATTGTGCGGCGTAAAATTCGACATCGTTCTGTTCTCCCTCCTGCGTCGCATCGGGTGGTGTTTCCAGTTGCAGTTCAATCAGCTTAAGCAATGCCTCCAGTAGGAGGTGGCTGATATTATAGTTCACCCGCAAACGGCGCGGGCCCAAAGGCGTTAGCGTGTCATCGTCATGACTCAATAGCAGCGTATAATCTGCTTTTTTCTCCGGGTCATCAGTAATAAAAATATCGGCTTCCTGAGTAATCTGACGCTCATCGCTGACCAGATAATTTGCTCCCCAGCCCGTCAGCATATTGCCGACAATATGCTGTACTTCGTCAGACGTCACATCCAGCAGAACGGTAATCCCATCCAGCAGTTTTTCGTCCTCAACGGGCAGCGCTTCCGCCTCCAGTTTTAACGTCAGAATATAGTGTGTACCTAACCCAGATTTACTGTTGATGGCTAACGCACCGCCCAGTTTATTACAGAGTTGATTACACAAAAATAAGGTCAATCCTGAATTTTGTCCGAAACGATCGAAAGCCGCAGGATGCAGGAAAGGATGTCGAATGTTTTCCTGCTCTTTGCCTGAAACCTGGGTTCCGGTATCGCTGACCTGAATAATCAGCGTATCCGACTCATTATTTTTTCTGTCAACCGATACCGTAATTTTGCCGTAATCGGTATTGGTCACTGAATAATTTAGCAGCAGTGCCAGCGTCTTTTTCAACAGCTCGGCATCACCCACATAAGTTTGATTATTATCCAGATGGTAATGATGGAATAGGGTAAGCCCTTTTTGATTCAATCGTGGCAACAACTCAAGGAGAACATTGTCGATAAGTGTCAGCGGTGAAAAACTGGTGTTGACTCCCGTCCATTCCTGAGCCTCAAGCTTTTCATGCAGGGCGATATTTTCCAGTAGCTGAATCGCGCAGCGGGTATCTGCTGTTAGTTGATCCAGCGTTTGTGCTTGCATGGCTGCCGTATTGCTGTGGCGTATCGCGTGAATATGCTGTTGTAGTGAGAGCAGCGGCTGTTTAAATTCGCTGAGCAGGTTTTGGAATAAACGTTTTCTGGCATGGATATTCTTTTCGTATTCACGCTGGGCTAGCAGCAATTTCCGCTGCACCAGAATTTCTTTATCCTGTTCGCGCACCAGGAAGAGGCAATAGTCTGGCGAATATTGGCTACGGATTTGACGAATTTCATACATTTCATTATTGATGGTGACCTGAATGACACCCTGATGCTCGTCCGCCATATTGGTGATTTTTTGCAGACTCAGGTGTGGAAGCAGGTGCTCTGCACGCTCATTTTGTATGATGATCTTGTTGCTGTTGAAATCATAAACCAGCACGCCCATCGGGATTTTCCCCGTGGTTTCGCGGTAAATATCCAGTTTCTTTTCCAACTGATGCGATAAATCTTCACCGGGATGGGCATACTTTCGCCGGAAAAGATAAAAGCCACTGATGGACGAACTCAGCAGAACCAGATTCAGCAGCATAAGCCAGATGTTATTACGCAACGCATCAATAATCAGTGCCTTTACTGGCACCTGGAAAACGATTTTTATCGGTGCATTTACGAGCGTGGCAGAGACTTCAATATTAGAGCCATGAAGCTGTGCATCCGTTGCGCTTTCACCATTATTACTGCCGTCGATGTTGCTAGCTGCAGGTGTATCTGGCTTCAGCATCAGATGGTCACGCGGGATTGTGTCTGGAATTAAGTCGTTAATGGGCAGATCGAACGCCAGAATTGTCGCCAGATGGCCCGGCTGATTGAATGTGGTGCGCAGCGTGAAATAGTAATCGTTATAGAAGCGTAATTTACGCAGCGGGGAAAAACTTTCGCGTTCATCTAATACATTTGCCTGTTGCAGCATTTCCGTCCGGCGGGCTTCGGCAATGACCGTAATATAATTGCCGCGGAACTGCGAAGAGATATCTTTCAGCGTCTGTGTGGAAATCATCGTCAGACTGTTGTCGATGCCATTCAGATAATACATAGAATAGACGTTATTCTCTGCTCCCCAGAGAATATCGAGATAGCGTGATATCCGACGCACCGACGTCAGCGTCCCTTTATCGTGTTGCCCAAAAATCAACGCATCCGTTTTCTGACCATTTTTTTCTACATAGAAAACATTGGGCATTAAATTAATTGCGCTAATGTTGGCGTCGCTAGCGGACGGTTCACTGTTCAGACTGCCGTAAATTTGATAGGTGAAAAAACGGTAAGTATCGATGCGTTTCTGTATACCTTGGGCAATAGTCGTCAGCGAATGTTTTTTGTCCGCCAGCAAATCGTTGATGTAGCTATACCCAAACGTTCCAGTAATAAGGAACGATAACACCGTAAGGAGGGAAAAATAACGCAAGATCATGGCTGGCATCAATTAGCGCTCCTGATTAGCGGATAACTGCTCGCGCACTGGCGCTGACGGCCAGCAACAGCAGTGCGACAAACCCGAATGCGGTAGCCAAATTGCTGAGCTGTGCAATAAAGCCGAGAATGGTCGGGCCGATCAGAATGCCCGCATAGCCTACTGTGGTAATGGAGGCGATGGCCAGATTGGGTGGCATGATTTTTTGATTCCCCGCCGCGCTGAAGAGGATCGGTACCACATTGGATGCGCCGATACCCACCATCACGAAGCCAAGAATGGCGGTCACTGCATTATCAATACCGATCGTTAACAGCAGACCGAGTGCGGCACAAAGGCTACCACCAGTAAGAATCGCATAGCGCCCAAGCGCATTAACAATGCGATCGCCATTCAGCCTGCCTAGCGTCATCGCGACGGAAAATGCCGCATAGCCCATTCCCGCCTGCGCGCCGCTCAGGTTGCGCTCAACCGTCAGAAAGAGGGCGCTCCAATCCAATATCGAACCTTCGGCTAGGAACATGATGAAGCACAGTGAACCAATGAACATGACCCAGCCGCGTGGGATCACAAACAGCGGGCCACCTTCATTTTGATTTGTGGTGCGTAGCAGGTGTTTATGTGCCGTTGCCATGAACAGCAGCATCAACGCAACAATAGTGAGTATTGCCATCAACGGAGACAGGCCAAGCCACAACAGGGCGCTGACGCCACCAGCACCGGAAATTCCTCCGATGCTAAAGAAACCATGAAAACCGGACATCATCGCCTGGCCGCTGGCGCGCTCTACGATGACGGCCTGAATATTCATGGCGACATCGATCATACCAATAGACGCGCCAAAAAAGAGCAGCACGATCGCCATCACTGGCAATGTTTCTGCCTGCGTCAGAGCGGGTAATATCAGACAGAGCAGGGCGCTGGCCAGCAAAATAACGCTGCGGCATCCCCACTTACTGGTGAGGAAACCGGTGAGCGGCATGGCCAACAGTGAACCAATGCCCAGAGAAAGTAACAGCATCCCAAGAGAGGCATCACTGATAGCCAGTCGCGCTTTAACAAAGGGCACCAGCGGTGCCCAGGAAGCCATAGCAAAACCTGCAACAAAGAAAGCGATGCGCGTGGCCGCCTGTGCTTTTTTGCCCGGCAGATTCTGATTAATGCTTAACAAGTTGGAATGCAGAGTCGTACTCATCCTGAACGAGGCTATCCGGTATACGTAACAAGGGCCTATTTTTACCATAATTAGCGGTCTGAATGGAAAGAATCATGGTACTCGTCACGCCTATGATTGGCAGCAAACTTTGCTGGTTGCTACCTTTCGCCAAGCCTTAGCTGTCTTTGGATCGCAGATCGAATGCGGAACGGGCTTGTTCGATGATTTCAAGATTTTTCTCAGCCCACACCCACACGCCACAGAACGCAGCCCCAAGCCCAAGACCGAGATCCGTCAGGCGGTACTCCACCTTTGGGGGGATAACGGGATGTACGGTGCGGATTACCAACCCTTCTCGTTCCATCTCGCGCAGGGTCTGTGTCAGCATTTTCTGGCTGATCCCTGCCACTTTCTTTGCCAATTGTGTGAAGCGTAATTCTCCGTTTTCAGCCAGAACCTCAAGGATAAACATCGTCCATTTGTCCGCCACTCGGCCGATCACTTCGTTAACCAGTGTCTCTACGCGAGGATCCTGCTTTTTCACTGATGAAAGCTTTCTCTGGACTTCTGAGTGTTTAGCGAAGTCGATGCTCATAGGCACTCTCTTTCTTTTGGGTAATTGTGATCATTCTGGTGCTTTTCTTTCCCGAAGTTTGCGTCTGACAGTATCGGGAGTCGAGCATCTGAGTTCTTTAAAGCACGTATCTTCTATACTTACCATTTGGGTAGTATCGCACTTTATGGTGCCTACTTCCCAAAAGTTTGTAAGGTGCTTATTCTTTGAGTCCTACCCACGTTCCGGTAGAAAAGTGCATCTGGCATTTGTGCGCATCCCCTGTTTCTTCGGACTGCGACGTTGTTCCCTATTGCGCGCGAATACTGTCAGAAGAGGGGCGGCTGCATAGTCCCTGAATTTAAAAAAGATAGTTCCTGAATTTAAACGAGAAGGTGAAGCTAATCATGCAAACGGCAAATAACACAATACTCATTACAGGAGGAGGTTCCGGCATTGGCCGCGAGCTCGCACTGCGTTTTCACGATCTCGGCAACACAGTCATTGTGACGGGTCGGCGAGCATCTCTCCTGCAGGAGACGATCGATGGACGGCAAAATATGCACGCATTTGAATTAGATATCGACGATCCAAAGGCTATTAATGCGTTTGCACAGCGGATCGTGACGGAATATCCATCCGTCAACGTCCTGATTAACAATGCTGGCATCATGCGTTACGAAGATCTGAGTACTAGAAGCGATCTGTGCGATGCGCAGGCGCAGATTACTACAAATGTGCTTGGGCCTATCCGCCTCACTAACGCCTTTATCGATCATCTGAAGAGCCAACAGAATTCTGCGATCGTCAATGTGTCTTCCGGTCTGGCTTTTGTTCCGCGCGCTGACGCGGCGGTTTATAGCGCGACTAAGGCTGCCGTTCACTTCTACACTGTGTCATTGCGGCATCAGCTCGTGGATCAGGTCGAGGTCATCGAGCTCGTACCACCAGGTATCCAGACTGAGCTCACGCCGGGGCAGTCGGATCGCGAAGGCTACATGCCTCTGAACGCATATATTGATGAAGTTATTACATTGTTTTGCAAGCAACCGACGCCAAACGAGATCGTTGTAGAGCGTGCTCAACTGCAACGTTTGGCTGAGCGTGAAGGGCGTTTCGAACAGGTATTTGATTTGATCAACGCACGGGCAACTGAGCAGCGGCGCTAGTTTGGTCAATTCAGACGGGTGCAGTGGAACGCCGTAACATAGATGGGGGTCGTTCGGCGAAGTGCTTGACCAGAGACACGGTAAAACAAAAATGCCGATTAAATAATCGGCAAAAAGTAAATAAAAGAATAGATTAAGATAAATTGAAGTAATAATGATGATGAATTGCAATTCTAGTTCGATACATATGCCCCGTTTTGCCGTTTGGTGCGATTTCAGCCTGTGCCCGCCGTTGTGGTCATGCCGATAACCCTTAGGGGGTAAAAAATTTCCAGGAGAAATTTTTAACGTTGCGCAAGCAACGGCCCGTAAGGGTGACGGCCAGGGATGGCTCGTCATAAAAATGTACTTAGGCGCACTCTGCCGGAGGTGGCTTGTGCGTCTTGTATAACCTCTCACCCACGACGTGTTTTTTTCCCGTATAATCCCCTACTTTGTGTTAGGTCTCCGGGGTGACGGTGAAACTACTTTCCGACTTGCTGCGCCATATGCAGCAAGATTTGCGCGAGCCACAGCCTGAACGCGTAGGTTTCAGACAAATAACGCGTTCCTTAAGCCTCAGTGAGGCGTCTGAACTATTGCCGTGGTTGGCGACTCAGCCTGTGTATCCCCAGTTCTATTGGCAGCACCGTCAGGATCGTGAAGAGGTTGCCGTTTGTGGCAAGGTGTGCGGGTTTCGTCATATTCAAGATGCGGAGGCATTTCTCGTTCAGCAACAGTGCGATCCCGATGTGCGCATCTGGGGGCTGAATGCGTTTAACCAGTCGAAAGAAGAGGGCGCTTCGTCACCTGGCTACCTGTTCTTGCCCCGCGCGGAACTGCGACGTCAGGATGATACGCTTAGCCTGAGCATTAATCTGTTCAGTGAGACGTCATTGCAGCAGGATGCTGTCGAAGCCTCGGCGTTTATTAACTTGCTTCTTCCGCCAGCATCACAGCCTCTTTTGCACGCGGAGGTGCAGTCTGTCGCGCATCAACCGGAGCGTCAGGGGTGGATTGATTTGCTCCAGCGGGCGCTACATGACATCAACACTGGATTAATGGAAAAGGTCGTGTTGGCGCGAGCAACCACGCTAACGCTGACTCAATCGTTACAAGCAACCACCTTTATGGCCGCCAGCCGTGCGGCGAATCATCACTGTTTCCATTTCATGCTGGCGCACGATGCGCGTCATGCGTTTCTCGGCTCCAGTCCTGAGCGGCTTTATCGCCGGCGGGGGAGCGAATTAGAAACGGAAGCCTTGGCGGGAACGGTGGCAAGCGATCGCGATGCACTCAAAGCTGCTGAATTGGCTGATTGGCTGATGAAGGACACCAAGAATCAGTGCGAGAACATGCTGGTGGTGGATGATATTTGCCAACGACTACAGCAATCCGCGCTGTCGCTGGATGTCATGCCGCCAGAAATTGTGCGTCTGCGTAAGGTGCAGCATCTGCGTCGTACCATTCATGCCACGTTGAGAACGGCGTCCGATAGCGCGTGCCTGAATACATTACAGCCCACGGCGGCAGTAGCCGGTCTGCCAAGGCAGGAAGCGCGCCGTTTTATTGCGGCGTATGAGCCGTTCGAGCGCGGTTGGTATGCGGGTTCTGCGGGTTACTTGTCGCGTCAGCAGTCTGAATTCAGTGTGGCACTGCGTTCGGCTGAAGTGCGGGATCATGTTTTGACGCTCTATGCTGGTGCCGGGATTGTGGCAGGATCTGATCCAGAACAAGAATGGCAGGAGTTGGAAAACAAAGCCGCAGGGCTGAGATCGCTGTTAGACGGTGATATGTCATAGTTTTGTTTTATGGTTGTTGTGCCAGGTACTGGTTTATATCAAAGTCAGCATGGTAAAAAAAAATATAATAAGGCTGATCGCGATAGTCGTTGAAGGGCAACCAGGCCACCAACAGTTGGATCATTATTATTTGCTATACCCTAAATAATTCGAGTTGCAGGCAGGCGGCGAGCGCACGATTCCCCAGGAGCTTACATCAGTAAGTGACTGGGGTGAGTAAGAGAAGCCAACGTACATGCAGCTTGAAGTATGACGGGAATAACCTGCAACCTGAGTTGTTGAGTACATCATGTCAACAAGTGTATTTAATCGCCGCTGGGCTACATTGCTGCTGGAATCGCTGACCCGCCATGGCGTCCGGCATATTTGCATCGCGCCTGGTTCTCGCTCTACCCCGCTGACGCTGTCTGCGGCAGATAATCGTGAACTGATTTGCCATACCCATTTCGACGAACGGGGGCTGGGGCATCTTGCGCTCGGGCTGGCAAAAGCCTCGCGTGAACCGGTTGCGATTATCGTGACGTCAGGCACTGCTGCCGCCAACCTTTATCCGGCAATTATTGAAGCCGGGCTGACTGGTGAACGGCTGGTGGTTTTGACGGCCGATCGTCCACCGGAGCTAATTGACTGCGGTGCGAATCAGGCGATTCGCCAGCATGCACTGTATGCGTCACACCCTACGTTGGCGCTGGATTTACCGCGCCCTACGCCCGATATTCCGGCTAACTGGCTGGTTTCCTCCGTGGATAGTGCTATGGCGCGGCTTACGCACGGCGCGCTGCACATTAACTGCCCCTTTGCTGAACCGCTTTATGGTGCCGATGATGGCACGGCTTATCAGGATTGGCTGATGACGCTGGGTGACTGGTGGAACAGCCGCGAACCTTGGCTGCGTGAAATGCGCCAGAGTGCGCTGGTGGTGCAGTCGGACTGGTCGCAGTGGCGGCAGAAGCGTGGCGTCGTCCTCGCCGGGCGCGTGAGTCCCGAACACGGAGCGCGTCTTGCCGCGTGGGCGAGCGAATTGGGCTGGCCATTGATTGGTGATGTGTTGTCGCAAAGCGGGCAACCTTTGCCCTGCGCGGATATTTGGCTGGCGCATCCTGAAGCCGCAAATCTTTTACGACAGGCAGACATCGTCCTACAGTTCGGCGGTAGCCTGACCGGTAAACGCCTGCTGCACTGGCAAGACCAGTGTCAGCCGCAAGAATTTTGGTTAATTGACGATCTGCCGGGACGACTGGACCCGGCTCACCATCGCGGGCGTCGTTTGGTTGCGGACGTTGGCGACTGGCTGTCGGCGCATCCAGCAGAAAAACAGGCATCGTGGGCGGATTTACTGGCGGATATTGCCGACAGAACGCAGCGGCAGATCGATACGCATCTGGCCTCCCGTTTTGGTGAAGCTCAGTTGGCGCAGCGCATACCGGCGCTGTTGCCGCCGGATGGGCAACTGTTTGTCGGTAATAGTCTCGTGGTGCGCCTGATCGATGCGCTGGCGCAGCTCCCACAAGGTTATCCTGTATATGGCAATCGCGGAGCCAGCGGCATTGATGGTCTGATTTCCACGCTGGCTGGTGTACAGCGTGCCACGGCGAAAGCGACGCTGGGCATCGTTGGCGATCTCTCTGCATTATACGATTTGAATGCGCTGGCGCTGTTGCGCCAGTCTCCCGCACCGCTGGTGTTGATCGTGGTGAACAATAACGGTGGCCAGATCTTTTCCCTGTTGCCGACACCGGTTGACCAGCGCGAAGCATTTTATTGCATGCCGCAAAATGTGGAGTTCGGACATGCTGCGGCGATGTTTGGCCTGAATTACGCGCGCGCTGAGAACTGGGAACAACTCGCGGATACGGTGTCCCATTGCTGGACACAAGGCGGCGTTACGCTGCTTGAAGTAGTGGTTGAACCGAAAGACGGCGCGGAAACGCTCAATGAACTGGTTGCGCAGGTGGCGGCGTGGGTCCACTAGATCCTCAGGGGCTAGGCTGCCGGAAAGTGACGCATGGCGCGGTTGCTCCGATGCAACCGTGGCTGGTGTGCCTGCATGGCTTATTAGGAAGCGGTGAGGATTGGCGGCCGATCCTCCCATTTTTTCGTGACTGGCCTGTGCTGCTGGTGGATTTACCCGGACACGGTGCGTCGCAAGCCATTGCTACAGCCGATTTTGCCGATATCAGCCGCCAGCTAACCGCAACGCTGTTGGCACAGGGCATCGAACGTTATTGGCTGCTGGGCTATTCGCTTGGTGGTCGCATTGCGATGTATCACGCCTGCGACGGACACCATGACGGCATACAGGGGTTGCTGGTTGAAGGGGGACACCCCGGTTTGGCAACGCCAGATCTGTGTGCGGAACGTATTCATCATGATGCACGCTGGGTGCAGCGTTTTCGTCAGGAGCCACTGCCAGAGGTCTTGCAGGATTGGTATCAGCAGGCTGTTTTTGCCGATATTGATTCAGTGCAGCGTGAACAACTGATAGTTCGTCGCAGCGGTAATCATGGCGTGTCCGTTGCCGCGATGCTGGAAGCGACCTCGTTGGGGCGACAGCCTTTTTTGGCGGAATGCCTGCGGCATCTGTCGATACCTTTTGTTTACTTATGCGGTGCCAGCGACGTGAAATTTCAGACGCTGGCGGCGCAATACGGCCTGCCGTTACTGAGCGTGGCTCAGGCGGGTCATAATGCTCATCAGGCGAACCCAACGGCCTATGCCGAGCGGGTTCGCTCTTTTCTTTCGCATCCCGTTAAGGACTGATAACTATGCTTTATCCGAGTGAAGAACTGCTTTACGCACCGATTGAATGGCACGATTGCAGCGGCGACTTCGCCGATATTCTCTACCATAAATCTATTGATGGGATTGCCAAAATCACCATTAACCGTCCTCAGGTACGTAATGCGTTTCGTCCGCAAACGGTAAAAGAGATGATTCAGGCACTCGATAATGCGCGTCATGACGACGGTATCGGGACGATTATCCTGACTGGTGCTGGCGATAAAGCATTCTGCTCCGGCGGCGATCAGAAAGTACGCGGCGACTACGGCGGTTATCAGGATGACAGCGGTGTGCATCACCTGAACGTGCTGGATTTCCAGCGCCAGATCCGTACCTGTCCAAAGCCGGTTGTCGCGATGGTAGCAGGCTATTCCATCGGTGGTGGACACGTTCTGCACATGATGTGCGATCTGACCATCGCGGCAGAAAATGCCATCTTCGGTCAAACTGGCCCGCGCGTCGGTTCCTTTGACGGCGGCTGGGGTGCTTCTTACATGGCTCGCATCGTGGGTCAGAAGAAAGCGCGTGAAATCTGGTTCCTGTGTCGCCAGTATGACGCGGCGCAAGCGTTGGATATGGGGCTGGTGAATACCGTGGTTCCGTTGGCCGATCTGGAAAAAGAAACCGTGCGCTGGTGCCGCGAAATGCTGCAAAATAGCCCGATGGCGCTGCGCTGCCTGAAAGCGGCACTGAACGCGGACTGTGACGGTCAGGCTGGTTTGCAGGAACTGGCGGG
The DNA here is from genome assembly GCF_001742145.1 of Pectobacterium parmentieri. Classification (NCBI taxonomy): domain Bacteria; kingdom Pseudomonadati; phylum Pseudomonadota; class Gammaproteobacteria; order Enterobacterales; family Pectobacteriaceae; genus Pectobacterium; species Pectobacterium parmentieri. The sequence continues at coordinate 629,027 of NZ_CP015749.1, forward strand.
CAACGCCACCATGTTGTTCTATATGACCGATGAAGGGCAGGAAGGCCGCAACGCGTTCAATGAAAAACGCCAGCCTGACTTCAGCAAATTCAAACGGAATCCGTAATGCGTCGGGTCACTCTCTATCGTTACAGCGTGCCGATGGAAGCCGGGGTGGTGCTGCGTAATCAGCGCCTGAAAACCCGCGATGGTCTTATCGTTCGCCTGCAAGAAGGTGAACGGTTGGGCTGGGGCGAAATTGCGCCGTTACCGGAGTTCAGCGTAGAAACGCTGGCAGATGCGGAATCAGCCGCGCTTGAACAACTGCAATCGTGGGCAACAGGGCGAGCATTTCCTGACGATCTTCAGCCGTCCGTTGCCTTTGGTTTGAGTTGTGCGCAGGCCGAGTTGGATCAGCGCCTGCCGCAGGCTGCGGACTATCGCAAAGCGCCGCTGTGTAATGGCGATCCTGATGAGCTGTTCGAGATGCTTCAGGCGATGCCGGGCGAGAAAGTGGCAAAGATAAAAGTCGGCCTGTACGAAGCCGTGCGTGACGGTATGATCGTTAACGTCCTGCTGGAAGCGTTGCCGGATTTGAAACTTCGTCTGGATGCCAACCGCAGTTGGACGCGAGCCAAAGCGGACGGCTTTGCCCGCTATGTCGCGCCATCATTGCGTTCACGCATTGCCTTTCTCGAAGAGCCCTGCAAAACCCGTGACGAATCCCGTGAGTTTGCGCGGGAAACCGGTATCAACATTGCCTGGGATGAAAGCGTGCGCGAGGCGGATTTTCGGGTGGAAGCCGAACCGGGCGTGAGTGCGATTGTGATCAAGCCGACGCTGGTCGGTAGTCTGGCACGCTGTCAGCAACTGGTGCAGGAAACCCATCTGGCTGGATTAACGGCGGTGATCAGCTCCAGCATTGAATCCAGTCTGGGCCTAACTCAGCTAGCGCGCTTGGCACATTGGTTGACACCGGACACGGTTCCTGGATTGGATACGTTAGATCTAATGCAGGCACAGGTGATCCAACGTTGGCCGGATAGTATGTTGCCGCTTCTGGCTGCCGAGCAACTGGACGTGGTATGGCAATCCTGACCGACTGGCCTTGGCGATACTGGGCTAGCCAGACGCCCCTGTCTGTTGCATTGATTGAAGACGACATCCGTTGGGGCTGGCAGGCGCTCGCCCAGCGGGTGGATCGTCTGGCAGAACATTTCACACAGCAGGGTGTCACCGCTGAAAGCACGGTAGCACTACGTGGGAAAAATAGCGCACAGATGCTGTTCAGCTATCTGGCTCTGTTACAGTGCGGCGTGCGCGTACTGCCGCTGAATCCACAGTTGCCCGATACGCTAACCGAGGCGCTGTTGCCCGCGCTGGATGTGGCGTATGGTTTGTGTCTGACTGATAAACCGTGGCCGAATGCTGTACGCTCACTTTATTTACCATCAGATTCCTCGTCATCAGATGCTAGCGAAGTAATCAACTACACCAATCGATTACGCTGGCAGGCCGATCGGCTAGCGACGCTAACGCTGACATCCGGTTCTAGCGGAATGCCGAAAGCGGTGGTGCATACGTTCTCTGCTCATCTCTCCAGCGCGGAAGGTGTGGTTCAAATGATGGCATTTTCCGCCAGCGACAGTTGGCTGTTGTCACTTCCGCTCTTTCATGTATCCGGGCAAGGCATTGTCTGGCGCTGGCTTGCCACGGGTGCTACGGTTGTTGTCCGTGCGCATCAGCCGCTGGAAAGCGCACTGCGCGATTGTACCCATGCTTCTCTGGTGCCGACTCAACTGTGGCGACTGCTGTCGGAGGAGGCATTGCCTACAGCACTGAAAGCCGTGTTGCTCGGCGGGGCGACGATCCCGCAGACGTTGACGCAGCAAGCAGAAGTTCGAGGCGTAAGCTGCTGGTGTGGTTATGGTCTGACGGAACTGGCATCCACGGTCTGCGCTAAACGTGCCGATGGTCGTTCAGGCGTCGGAACGCCGCTGCAAGGACGAGAGATCCAACTGGTCAGTGAGGAAATTCTACTGCGCGGCAGTACGTTAGCGGAAGGCTATTGGCGTGACGGAAAACTGATTCCGCTGGTCGATGATGACGGTTGGTTCCACACGCGAGATCGCGGACTATTTGCCGAGGGTGAGTGGCACATTCTGGGGCGGCTAGATAATCAATTTTTCAGCGGTGGGGAAGGCGTTCAGCCGGAGAATGTTGAGGCTGTGTTATTGACGCACCCCGACGTTCAACAGGCATGTGTGGTGCCCGTTGACGATGTGGAGTTCGGCCACCGCCCCGTTGCGGTATTAGAAGTGGCTCACCCCACGACGCTTGATGCGATACGCGATTGGCTACTGCCGCAGCTTGCCGGATTTCAGCGTCCGGTTGCGTATTATATGCTGCCAGCCGAACTGAAAAATGGTGGAATTAAGCTTTCTCGCCAGCAGGTGAAAAGCTGGGTCAAGGCAATACACCATCAGTTCAAACCGTAGTACGACTTGATTTTACACTATTTCATGCTGGAGTGAGGGAGCGTTTCGGGTAGAATCGGCAACGATAACATCTTTACACGCGCGTTTAACGACGGTTTTAAGGATATTGAAAATGAAAAAGTTTGTGATTGCCTGTGCGGGAAGCCTGTTACTTGCTAGTGCTTCTGTGCATGCCATTAGCCTTTCCGGGGAAGCAGGCCGTGATTACGCTGGTGCTAGTGCGGGCTTCGGTTTGGGTATTCCAGGGCTTGCAGGTAATGTGAGTTATTCCCACGGCGACAACAGCAATGATGTATATGGCTTTGGTCTGGGATACACCATCCCTGTTGGCCCACTGAAGCTGACTCTGGGCGGTAAAGCGTTGTACCTGAATCAGGATCACGGCGATGATGGCTATGGTGTTGCACTGGGCGGTGGCGTGCAGTGGCCGCTGAGCCGTCAGTTCTCACTGTATGGTGAAGGTTATTATGCGCCGGATGCTTTCTCTAGCCACGTTGACCATTATGTTGAAGGGAAAGCGGGCGTTCGTTGGCAGGTGTTTGCACCGCTGAGCGTCGATGTCGGTTACCGCTACATCAATATGGCGCGTGAAAACGGCCCAGATAACAAGTTGGCTGATTCTGCCTATATCGGCGTCGGTCTGAACTTCTAATATAGCGTCATACATCAAGTCGCCGGTGTGCTGGCTTGATGTCGTGACCAGAAAGACAAAAGAGCGTGAATGTTGAGTTCACGCTCTTTTTTATGGTGAGTTTCCTGCTCGCGACGTTAAAAAACGCGCCCTGCGTTTTTTATCCTTGGGTTAACCGCTCGTGACGTTAATTGATTGACGGCAGCCAACCCGCAACCATCGCCAACTGGATCAGAATAATGCCGACGCCGCTGGTGAAGATCAGCACCAAGACGGGCGCACCACCGCGAGTCGCGCGTATTTCAGGACGCTGCTTGCGCACCTGCCAGCTCAGCAAGGCGGGAATGAGTAACGCCAGTACGGCCAGTGCAATTGCTGCATAGCCCAAGGCCATAACAAAGCCTTGCGGGTAAAAGAGTGCGAATACCAGTGGTGGGATAAAGGTCAGTAACCCCGTCTGTGCACGCCCTGTGATGCTATTTTTACGCTTAAATAGATCGGCTAAATAATCGAATAATCCTAGCGCCACGCCGAGGAAAGAGGTCGCCAGTGCCAGATCGGCAAACAGGTGGACGGCAAGCTCAACGTGCGGTGAAGCAACCAGCGTGCGAATTGCCTGCATCAACCCGTTCAATCCGGCCTGATCGGCCAAAATAGCATTGAATGTTGAAGAGCTGAGGCTGCCCAACATCACGATCTGCCAGAAAATATAGGCAATCAGCGGTATCACGCTACCGATAAGAAATATACGGCGCAGCTTACGGCTGTCGCCCCCCATGTAGTGCACAATGCTGGGGATGCTACCGTGAAAGCCGAATGAGGTCAGAATGACGGGCAATGCCGAGAGTGTCAGACCCTGTTGCAGCGGTAGCGTTAAGAGATTGACGCGTTGAATATGTGGAACCATGACGGCGAGCATGATGACGAGCATCAGCACTTTGCCGCTAAACAGGATACGGTTAAACAAGTCGACTGAGGACGTGCCGATGCAGACGACCCCGCCAGCAACCAGCGTGAAGAGTAGAATCCCTGCGGACAGCGGAAGTGAGTAGCCACTCCATTGGCTGATGCTGCTGGCGAGCAGTTCGCCCGCGCCGCTGATATAGGCTGCCGTTAGTGCATACATCAGAAATAGCATGCTGAAACCGGTAATCCACTGCCCCCAACGGCCAAGGTAGATTTTTGCCAACGTGCCTAACCCGGTGTGCGACGGCTGATGTTGATACACTTCAACCAGCAACAAGGCGCTATAGCACATCAGAGCCCACAGGCCGATCAATATCATCAATGTCGTGCCAAACCCGACGCCAGCCGTTGCCAACGGCATCGCCAGCATTCCTGCTCCAATGGTGGTACCAGCAACGATAAAAATACTGCCAAGAGTACGATTTTTCACCTATTCCTCTATATATAGCGTGGTTATATTCCAAATAATTCGAGTTTCAGGCAGGCGGCAAGAGAAGACATACCGATGAGCTTACTCAGGTAAGTGATTCGGGTGACAAATCTGCCGGGAGCAGATTTGAACGCTGCCAACGCACATGCAACTTGAAGTATTACGGGTATATCCAGATATTTTTGGCAGCAGGGTAGAGTATTCAGTGATTTCTGTCAAAACGCCGTTACGACGAGTGTAATTTTATATTTACACTTGAGCGCGATGCGTCGGCGTGGCGCATTATCGGGCAGCCTGAAAGAAAGATTGTGTTTGTTCATCTGACTTTCTAAAGTGGATTCAGGATTATCATCAGGAGTGAAAAAATGCTTAGGGTTGAGATGTTATGTACCGGCGATGAAGTGCTGCATGGTCAGATTATTGACACCAATGCGGCCTGGCTGGCGGATTATCTGTTTGTACAGGGATTACCGATGACCAGCCGGATGACGGTGGGTGATGATCTCGATGCGTTGGTGACCGCGATCGCGCAGCGCAGCCAGATAGCCGATATCTTGATTGTGAACGGTGGGCTGGGGCCGACCAGCGACGATCTCAGCGCATTGGCGGCCGCCACCGCAGCAGGAGAAGGGTTGGTTGAGCACGCTGAATGGCTGGCGCGTATGGAGGCTTTTTTTGCCGAACGCGGCAGAGTCATGGCTCCCAGCAATCGTAAACAGGCGCAAATCCCTGCCAGCGCCGAAATGGTGGATAATCCAGTAGGTACAGCCTGTGGTTTTGCGCTGCGATTGAACAAGTGCCTGATGTTTTTCACACCGGGCGTACCGTCTGAATTTAAGGTCATGGTCGATCAACAGATTATGCCGCGCCTGCGTGAACGCTTTGCGGTGGCGGAAGCCCCGCTGTGTTTGCGTTTGACCACCTTTGGCCGCTCCGAGAGCGATCTGGCAAGCCAGTTAGATGGTATGGCATTACCGCCGGGCGTGGTGCTGGGCTACCGATCTTCTATGCCGATTATTGAACTGAAGTTAACTGGCCCGGCTGCGCAGAAAGAAAAAATGGAACAGTTGTGGGAAACGGTGCGCACTGTAGCAGGTGAGAATACGATCTTTGAAGGCACGGAAGGGTTACCCGCACAGTTGGCGCGACGCCTCGCCGAACGTGATATGACGCTGGCGGTGAGTGAACACTTCACGGCGGGATTGCTCAACTGGCAGCTCCAATCGGCAAATGTTCCTCTGGCGGGCGGAGAACTGCTAGCAAGCGTTCAAGACGCCAGCCTGTCTGGGTTAGCGGATTATGCCCGCCATCTGGCAGAGCGTCAGGGGGCATCGTTAGCGTTGGTGGTCGGCAGTAGGAATGATGCCGAATTGTCATTAGCGCTGCATACACCTGAAGGATCTTTCGCCCAAACGATACAGTTCAACGTACAGCGCTACAGCCTGAAAACCCATCAGGAAGTGGTTGCGATGCTGGCGATGAACATGCTGCGCCGCTGGTTAAACGGCTGGTCAGTCTACGGCGGGCACGGTTGGATCTCGGTGTTGAAGACGCTGTAGTCAGCGGGGAATTACCGAGGATCTTATCCTTAACCTGCCTTAGCCACACTTCTATTCGGCTTTCGGGGTTAGTTTCGTGCGCGATGATACCGTTATTTTCATGCTACCTCGTAGCGCGCGCCCGACAAGGGACGGCTCAAACGCCGCTCGCCCCTTGACCCCAGGCTTTTCGGCGGAAATTATGCCGCTAACGCGGTTCCTTCGTCGGTATCAGGCTTAACGGACCGCTTGCGACACGCTCCCTGCGTGGCGCAAGCTTGAGCCGCGTCCATGCGGCTCATCCTAAGCCTGCTATCTCCTCAGCATAATTTTTTACGCCGAGTTACCACACCCGAAATCATCGTATCAATACAATATAGACGATGATGAATGCTTGAAATAAAAAGGCCAGAATCAACGTTCTGGCCTTTTTCACAAGAGAATCAGTATAATAACGAATAAAGCTGCCGACGGTAGCGGGCGGCGAGGGCGTCGCCGGTGCCGAGGGCGGCCATGATGTCCATCAACGTTTTACGTGCGTTGCCGTTAGCGACGGCCAGATCTTTTTTCAGGAATCCCATCAGCAACTCAAGCGCTTCTTCATTACGACCAACCTGATGCAGTTGCAGAGATAATTGCACTGCCAGATCCGCATTTTTCGGGTCAGCGTCCAACTGCTGTTGTAAATGCTGAATTTCTGGCGTATCTGCTGCCTGTTTCAGCAATTCAATCTGAGCGACGAGGCTGTGATAGCGCGTGTCTTGATCTTGCAAAGGGATAGTAGCCAGCACGGCTTCGGCATCTTCACTGCGTTTAATTTGGATTTGCACTTCTGCCAGCATCAGGCCAATGTCGCTGCGCTGTTGGCTGAGTTGCCAGGCATCTTTCAGCAACTGCATTGCTTCTGGCAGTTTGTCTTCCTGAATCAGTTGCTGTGCCTGAGCGACTTTCAGCTCCTCTTCTTTCGGCAGTGCGCGTTTCAGCAGTTCGCGAACCGCTTCTTCCGGCTGTGGCCCTTGAAAACCATCCAGCGGCTGCCCGTCCTTAAACAGATAAACGGTTGGGATTGAACGTAGGCCAAACTGGGCGGCGACGCGCTGCTCGGCATCACAGTCCACCTTGGCCAGAACAAACTGCCCTGCGTATTCCTGTGCCAGTTTGTCCAACACCGGCTCCAGTTCCAGACAGTGCTGGCTACGCCCCGACCAAAAGTAAAACAGGACGGGCAGTGTCGCGGATTGTTCTAAAACCTGATGCAGGTTAGATTCGTTAACGTCAACGATAGTCGCTTGTTGTTCTAACATGAGTAGTCTCTCTTACTTCTTGAATTCATTTGACCTTTAGATGGGGCTTGTCGGTGTCACTTACAAGCCTCGTACCGCAGTGAGTGCGCAATACATCACTTTCTGCTGCCTTATCCTCGTAATACTTTATCCAGCAAACACCCCGGTAACAGGCGGCGCAGCCAGGTTAGGGCATGAGCCACCAGCGTCACGGGATAGCGTAATTTTGGCCGTGAACTTTCCAGCGCATGGTGGAGTTTCGGCAATATCGCTTCCGGCGGCAGCGTGAAGCGTTTAGCGATACCGGGGTTGGTGACGGGTTTATCCGTCTGCGTCTGTGCAACGTTGTTGGTAAAGCGTGTGCTAATCGGCCCAGGCTCGATCAGGCTGACGTGCAGGCCACTGCCGTGGAGTTCCATACGCAACGCATCTGACCACGCTTCCAGTGCATGTTTGCTGGCGGCATACGCGCCACGCCCGGGGGTGGACACCAGTCCCAGCACGGAACTGGTCTGGATGATGCGGCCTTCACCGTGCGACAGCATGGCGGGCAATAGCAGTTGTGTGAGCTGATGTGTACCGAACAGGTTGCTGGAAAACTGTTGTTCAAGCTGCTGGCGTGAAATGGTGTTCAGCGGCCCGTAGAGGCCGTATCCAGCGTTATTAAACAAGCCATACAGACGGTTATTGGTCAATCTGATCACGTCCGCAGCGGCCTGTTCAACGCTGGCGCTGTCATCCAGATCCAGCGTAATAACCTCCAGACCGAGTGCAGTCAGACGAGCAACATCTTCCGCACGGCGGCAAGCCGCAATCACGCGATAGCCACGTTTTTGCAGATCCTGAGCGGCAATCAGGCCAATGCCGCTGGAGCAACCGGTAATGAAGACCGTTTTTTGCATAACTTTACCTAATTCAAAAGCCTATTTATCAAGACTCATGGTTAACTAAGGGCTCCAACTGCTTCGCCATCCATTCTGCGATAAACGGTTGGGCATCACGGGTTGGATGGATGCCATCTTCCATCATCCACTCCGGTTTAAGATACACTTGCTCCATAAAGAAAGGCAGAAGAGGAAGCGTAAACTGCTCTGCCAGTTTGGGGTAGATATTGCTGAATGACTCGGTGTAGCGGCGGCCATAGTTGGTCGGCAAACGAACCTGCATCAGCAGCGGTTGAGCGTTAGCCTGTTTGACCAGCGTGATGATTTTCGCCAGATCCTGCTCGATATTTTGTGCCGGAAATCCCCGAAGTCCGTCATTGCCGCCTAGCTCAATCAACACCCAGCGTGGCTGATGCTGTTTCAGCAGGTTAGGAAGTCGCACCAGCCCCTGTGCGGTGGTGTCACCACTAATGCTGGCGTTAACCACGGCGATACCCTTTTTTTGCGTTTGCCACTGTGTGTTCAGCAGCGTTGGCCAGGCGTTAGCGGCCGGCATCTGATAGCCCGCACTGAGGCTATCGCCCAGAATTAATAATGTGTCAGCGGCGAAAGCGCGTGCGCTGCATAATCCCAGAAGCAAAAGGACGAAAACATGTTTGCGAAGACCAGCCCAGCGAGTGCTACGCCAAGCAAAACTGCGCACGTAGAAAACATTCTTGAAGTTCATCATCTTAGTAAGCACGTTGGTCAAGGAGAGAATCGGCTTTCCATCCTTACCGGAGTTGAGCTTATTGTCAAACCTGCGCAGACAATTGCCCTGATTGGTGAATCGGGTTCGGGGAAATCAACGTTGCTGGGGATCCTGGCCGGGCTGGATGATGGCACCGAAGGCGATGTTAGCCTGATGGGCAAATCGCTCAATACTCTGGACGAAGAAGGTCGTGCCGCGCTGCGTGCCCAGCATGTCGGTTTTGTTTTTCAGTCTTTCATGCTGGTGCCGACGCTGAATGCGCTGGAGAACGTGCAATTACCCGCGCTGTTGCGCGGCGAAAGCGATAGCCACAGCCGTGGGCAGGCTGAGCAACTTCTGCAACAGCTTGGGTTGGGTGAGCGCTTACACCATCTTCCCGCCCAACTTTCCGGCGGTGAACAGCAGCGTGTAGCGTTGGCGCGCGCGTTTAGCGGCCGCCCTAACGTGTTGTTTGCCGATGAGCCAACTGGAAATCTGGATCGTAAAACTGGTGAACGCATCGTTGATTTACTGTTTTCTCTCAATCGCGATTATGCCACCACGTTGATTTTGGTGACGCACGATGAGCAACTGGCGGCACGCTGTGAGCGACGTTTGCGGTTAGTTGATGGCAAATTGCGGGAGGACGCATGATCTGGCGGTGGTTCTGGCGCGAATGGCGCTCTCCTTCCTTACTGATTGTCTGGTTGGCGTTAACGCTGGCGGTGGCCTGCGTGCTGGCGCTGGGGACAATCAGCGACCGCATGGAAAAAGGGCTTAGCCAGCAGAGCCGTGATTTTCTGGCGGGAGACCGCGTTCTGCGTGCATCGCGGCCTGTCGCAGAGACCTGGCTTTTGGAGGCGCAGCAGCGCGGGTTGACGCTCAGTCGGCAGATTTCTTTCATGACCATGACGTTTGCGGGCGATACGCCACAACTGGCGCAGGTTAAGGCTACCGACCAGCGCTATCCGCTGTATGGCGATTTGCAGACGCGTCCTGAAGGGCTGCATGCCGAAGCGGGAACGGTGCTGGTCGCGCCGCGCCTGTTGGCGCTACTCGGGCTGAAAGTCGGTGACATGCTGGACGTCGGCGATACCTCGCTACGCATCAGCGGTGAGCTGATTCAGGAACCGGATTCCGGTTTTAACCCGTTCGAAACCGCGCCGCGTATTCTGATGAATCTGGACGATGTCGAGAAAACAGGGGCGATTCAGCCGGGTGGCCGCATTACCTGGCGCTACATGTTTTCCGGCAATGAAAAACAAATTAGTGAGTTCAGTAACTTCATCAAGCCGCAGCTCAAGCCCGATCAGCGCTGGTATGGCATGGAGGATTCTGAAGGTGCGCTGAGCCAGTCGTTAAAGCGGTCGCAGCAGTTCCTGTTGCTGTCGGCTCTGTTGACGCTGCTGTTGTCTATCGCTGCTGTTGCGGTGGCGATGGGGCATTACTGCCGCAGCCGTTATGACTTGGTCGCTATCCTGAAAACGCTGGGCGCAGGCAAACAAGCGCTGAGGCGCTTAATCATCGGCCAATGGCTTTCCGTGCTTGGGCTGGCGGCGGTGTGTGGCAGTGCGCTTGGGCTGGGATTTGAGGCGCTGTTAATGAAAATGCTGGCGCCGGTGCTGCCCGCTGCATTACCGGCATCCGGGCTGTGGCCGTGGGTATGGGCGCTGGGCTCGTTGGTGTTGATTTCGCTACTGGTTGGGCTGCGACCGTATCGACTGCTGCTGGCGACACAACCACTGCGCGTATTGCGTCAGGATGTGGTGGCGAACGTGTGGCCGCTGCGCTATTACCTGCCGATTGTTCTACTTATTGTCGTCGGCCTGCTAGCGGTGTTGTCCGGCGGCGGTGGACTGCTGTGGTCGCTGCTCGGCGGTGTGGCGGTGCTGTCACTACTGCTGGGTGTCATTGGTTGGGGAGGTCTGCTGCTGTTACGGCGTTTGACGGTGAAACGACTGGCGTTGCGTCTGGCGATTAATCGCCTGCTGCGTCAACCGTGGTCAACGCTCAGTCAACTGGCCGCGTTTTCACTTTCCTTCATGCTATTGGCGCTGCTGTTGGTGATGCGCGGTGATTTGTTGGAGCGCTGGCAGCAGCAGTTGCCACCGGGCAGTCCGAACTATTTCCTGCTGAATATCACAGCGGAACAGGTGCCGCAGGTGAGGGGATTCCTCTCTCAGAATAACGTGATGCCAGAGCAGTTCTTCCCGATTATTCGTGCGCGGCTGACGGAGATTAATCAACAGATTGCGACGGAAGTGATCCATGAGGACGATCCGGGCGGCAACACGGTGAACCGTGAACTGAACCTAACCTGGATGAACGGGATCCCGCAACACAATGTACTGGTGGAAGGGGAAGCACCCAAGGTAGGTGAAGTCTCGATGGAAGCGAAAGAAGCCAAAGAGATGGGTATCAAGATTGGCGATACGTTGACCTTTACCGGTGATACGCAGCCGTTTAGCGCCACGGTGACCAGTTTCCGTCAGGTGGATTGGGAAAGCCTGCGTCCGAACTTCTTCTTTATTTTCCCCGTAGGGGCGTTGGATAACCAGCCGCAATCCTGGCTGACCAGCTTCCGCTACGATGGCGACGAGAAGATGATGACGCAGTTAAATCGCCAGTTCCCGACGGTGAGCGTACTGGATATCGGCAGTATTCTACGTCAGGTGGGGCAGGTCTTGCAGCAGGTAAGCCGTGCGCTGGAAATTATGGTCATTCTGGTGTTGTTCTGCGGTGTATTGCTGTTGCTGGCACAGATTCAGGTCGGGATGCGCCAGAGGCGTCAGGAACTGATGGTATACCGCACGCTGGGAGCAGGGTTACGTCTGCTGCGCACCACGCTATGGTGTGAATTTGCTGTTCTGGGTCTGGTGGCGGGAACCGCGGCGGCGATTGGCGCAGAATCGGCTCTGTGGCTGTTGCAGCGTAAGGTCTTTAACTTCGCCTGGGAACCGAATATCACGATGTGGATAACGCTGCCGTTAATCGCGGCGTTCCTCTTGTCGCTCTGCGGCGGCTGGCTGGGGCTACGACTCTTACGCGGTAAAGCACTATTCCGGCAGTTTTCGGGTTAAAATTGCGTATAAGAATACGCCATTTTCTCTGAGACGAATTGCTATGCAAACACAGAGAAAGTTTCGTGCGCAGTACCGCCGCCACGTTTATGCAAAACCTTATAAGCGCCCGACGCAGGGCGCTCAAGCGCCGCAGCCCTGCGAACCCTAGCTTCTGGCATAAATTATGCCGCTACGCGGTTCCATCGGTGTTCATGACCGCTAACCGAGCCGCCAGTGACGCGTTTACTCGCCCCCATAAATGGGGCTCGCCCTTCGGGCCAGCACAAGTGCTGTTCAAAAACGCCTCTGACGTTTTTGTCCGACGCGGCACTGGCTTTCGCGACGTCCTGTCGCTCACTCGGCGGTCAAGCTCACCGCTGCATAATTTTTGATGCCGGATAACAGAGGAAATCTATCTTTTTACCTTACTGGCTGATAGAACTTCCCGGTGCTTCGCCGCCGGTTCCTGTCACGGTTTTGTGCTTCGCCAGATATTGATGTTGGAAAATGCACATGCGGATCGTGTTGCGATATTCACCGTTGATGAAGAACTCGTGGATCAGTTCGCCTTCTACCTCAAATCCCAGCTTGCTGTAGATGTGGATCGCTTTGTTGTTTTCCTTGTCCACAATCAAATACAGCTTGTACAGATTCAATACCGAAAAGCCATAATCCATTGCCAGCTTGGCCGCCACGCTGGCGTAGCCGCGACCTTGATAAGCCGGATCGATGATGATCTGAAATTCTGCACGCCGGTGGATATGGTTAATCTCCACCAGCTCAACCAGACCGACCTTGGTCTGCTCATGTTCAATAATGAAGCGTCGCTCGCTCTGGTCATGAATATGTTTGTCGTACAGATCGCTGAGTTCGACAAAGGCCTCGTAAGGCTCTTCAAACCAATAACGCATCACACTGGCGTTATTATCTAATTGGTGAACAAAAGTGAGATCGTCTCGCTCCAGCGGTCGTAGCCGAACGAAATTGCTCGTACCGGACATAGTGAATCCTTAATTGATAAGAGAAACGTGAACCATTGTTGTTTGGGGCACGTGGCATGAGTATGCCAACGTTATTATATAGACGGGGAAGCGGGTGTTGAACTCTCAATATGGAATGAAAAACCGCAAGATGCTCTGTATCAGTCAGCACGCGGGTTTAAATGGTCTTCCTTGGTTTTTTCAGAATTTTAATGTATATACGTGAAAATTATTAGCATAAAAGACTTGTTTTTTGTGTTAGTTAAGTAAATTTACATTTACACGATAATGGTAATCATTATCATGGTGGCGAACTTGTAACCTTGCACACTTAAGGACACCACTGTGGTAATTAAAGTTAAATTTAACAAGTATCACTTATGCGCATGCATCCCAATGCTTTGTTCATATGAGAATTCGTATGCCAAAGAGGACATACCAACTAACGAGGATACTATGATTGTTAAAGCTTCCAGGGACGGAGGTGATGCAAAAAAAATAAAACGTGAAGACATAACCAGCATACGAAGAACAAATAACGCTGATGTTTTCGGTAATGAAACATCGTTGCAAATTAATAATTCCAGGAATGAAGCCGGAGCGATAGATGTTGGTATCCGTGGGCTCCAGGGAAACGGGCGCGTTCCTATTGTTATTGATGGTAGCCTTCAATCAACAAATACATGGCGAGGATATCAGGGAAGTTCTGACCGGACTTATATCGATATTGACCTGATAAATTCGATTGATATAGAGAAGGGAGTGTCTAAGGGGAAATTTTCTGGTGGCGCAATAGGCGGCACCATCAGGATGAAAACACTGTCCGCAGAAGATATTGTTCCTGCTGGTGAAAATCTTGGTTTCCTTTTCAAAGCGAGTACTTTTAACAACAATCGTATACCTAATGTTTCTTCCGATGACGGAGAGCAATTAAGCTATACGCTGTCTAATGGTGTAAAAAATAGTCACTTTAATAATGGGTCGACAACCTTTGGTTTAGCCTATATCGATATGGATTTTGATTTTGTGTTTGCCCACAGCGATAGGGCTCAGGGAAATTATTTTGCAGGTAAGGGAGGGGCTGACAAATATAAAAAAGAATCTCCCATTTCACCTGGTCAGGAAGTCGTCAACACCAGTTATGAGAGTCATTCAAGCCTACTCAAAACGGGTTTCAATCTTAATCCCTACAATAGAGTTGAGTTTAATTTCCGGCGGCATGAACAAAAAGCGGGAGAAGTTCTTGCTGCATATTGGTATAAATACAAAAAAGAAGATGCGAATGGTCATCAGACGGAAAGAATGCCTCAATGGGGTTTAGGTTCAGCATTAGTTAATACTGCTGCGGCGAATTATACCTACAAACCAGATAACCTATTCGTTGATATGGATCTGGGGGTATGGTGGACAAAGGGACGTTTTGAACAGCGTAACGGAATCTCCGATAATGTACATGCAGTTAACGCAGGTCAATATTTGCACAGATTCAGCGACGAGAGAGCAGGCTTCAATCTCGCGAATACATCATCGCTACCCACTACAGCTATTGACGTGACTTATGGATTAGAGTTTATGACGCAAAGGATCGTTCCCAGGAGCAAGAGATATCAGCCTGTCTGGCAGCCGGGGGGAATTATTCAAGGAGAGGAACTGCTCCCTGCGGCTCGAAATTCAAAAGGGGTCAGTAAGTCATTGTTCGTTAACGCTGAGTATAACGGCGACGTCATTTCGATATTGACAGGGTGGCGGGGGCATGATTTTGAAGCAAACGATCTTAATGAACATAAAAAAATAAACTATTCGGCCAAAAATGATTTTTTCGGTACGCTAACTTATCACCTGTCACGAAATATTGATATTTACACTAAATACTCTGACGCTTACAGAAATCCCAGTTTATTTGAAAGTTCGTCGTCAGGACAAACCTTCTCCTATAGTCCTAAGTTCCCGCTAAAGTCTGAGCATGCCAAGTCACTAGAGTTAGGTGTGGAAATAAAAAAGAAAAATCTGTTGGTAACAGAAGATTCGGCTTCTCTTCGAATGGCTTATTTCAATAACAATATTAAGGACTACTTATCTCAGGGCGTTAATCCTAACAAGGAAACTGATACGGAGTCCTATATCATTATGAAAAACTATGACAGTTTTAAACTTTCCGGATATGAAATAGAAGCTAGTTACGACTCAAAATATGTATTTGGTCGTATAGATACCACGTTGTATAACGCAACTGAACTCTGTTCAAGACATGAAATGACATTGAACGAACTGTCGTCTCCCTGTAATTCAGTTGGGTTTAACTGGAGTTTGTCACCATCAAGGATTCCGCCGAAAAAGAATCTGTCTACTTCCGTGGGGATCAAGTTGTTTGACCAGCGGCTACAATTAGGAACTCGGATTCGTTATAACTCAGGGAAAGAGTATCCGACAAGTTGGTTGCAAGGCACTGCTGCTACACCTGTTGAAAGACAATACGCCTCTACAACCATTGATTTGTTCGGGAAATATAATGTAGAGAAAAATATCAACGTATATTTTAATATTGATAACTTAACCAATCGCTATGCTTTCGATCCAGGTACGGTTATTTACATGCCTATTCCAGGTAGGACATTTAGGTTAGGCGTAGAAGCTAAATTCTAAATAATATATTTTTGGTAAAACAGAGTATTCCCTAATACGGCCTTAATACGACAGAATACATGGTGAGAATTCTTGCGTTGGCGTGGAAAGAAATAAGTTGAGGGGAGTAAAGATTCAATGGATCGTGAGGCTCCGCAGGAGAGCCTCACGACTATGGCGAACTGACAGTACTACTAGGCGGCATAACCCTGTGGAGGAATTCGCACGCTATCCAACCAGGCCTCATTATCACGCATCACCAGCCTGCCGTTCAGGAACCAGTTAATGACCATCGGATAAATCGTGTGCTCGTGCGTCTTAACGCGTTCACTTAGACTTTCTTCCGTATCGTCAGTAAATACAGGCACCTTCGCTTGCAGAATCAACGGGCCGCCGTCCAGTTCATCGGTGACAAAATGCACGGACGTGCCGTGTTCATTATCGCCATTTTCCAGCGCCTTGCGGTGCGTATGCAGGCCAGGATATTTGGGCAGCAGAGAAGGGTGAATGTTCAACATTTTGCCTGCAAACGTTGCAACAAATTCCGGGCTAAGAATCCGCATGTAGCCTGCTAAGATCACGAGCGCCGGTTGATACTGTTCAATTTCGTTTGCTAATGCGGCATCAAATGCGGCACGGTCGGCAAAATCTTCAGGATTCAGGACGCACGTAGGGATCTCAGCATTCTGCGCACGTTCTAGTCCATAAGCCTCCGCATTATTACTGAATACGGCGGCAATCTTCCCTTTAAGGCGTCCGTTTTTACAGGCGTCAATCAACGCCTGTAAGTTGCTTCCATGACCTGAAATCAGCACAACGATGTTTTTCATCAGTTAATAACCACTGCGTCTCCGGCATCGGTTTGGGTAATGACGCCGATTTTCCATGCGTTTTCGCCGCTGCTGTTGAGTAACGCAACGGCCTCGTCTGCCTGTTCGGCTGGCAGTGCGATGATCATACCAACACCGCAGTTGAAAGTACGATACATTTCGTGGCGGCTAACATTACCAGCCTGTTGCAGCCAGTTGAAGACCGCAGGCCATTGCCAACTGGATTCGTCGATAGTTGCCTGCATACCTTCTGGCAGCACGCGTGGGATATTTTCCCAGAAGCCGCCGCCGGTCAGGTGAGAAATCGCGTGGACATCCACTTTCTCAATTAGGGACAGCACGGATTTTACATAGATTTTGGTCGGTGCCAGCAGGTGGTCGGCCAGCGGTTTGCCTTCCAGTTCGAACTGCTCTGGATTGGTTTTGCTGACTTCAAGCACTTTGCGCACCAAAGAATAGCCGTTTGAGTGCGGGCCGCTTGCCGCGAGGGCAACGAGAACATCGCCGTGCTGAACTTTGCTACCGTCAATGATTTCTGATTTTTCTACGACACCGACGCAGAAGCCAGCAACATCGTAGTCTTCACCGTGATACATGCCCGGCATTTCGGCGGTTTCACCACCGACCAGCGCACAGCCTGATTGCTTACAGCCTTCCGCGATACCGGTAATCACGCTGGCAGCGGTGTCGACATCCAGCTTACCCGTTGCGTAATAATCGAGGAAGAACAGCGGCTCAGCACCCTGAACGACCAGGTCGTTCACGCACATCGCAACCAGATCGATACCAATCGTATCGTGGCGCTTCAGGTCCATTGCCAGGCGCAGTTTGGTGCCGACTCCATCAGTGCCGGAAACCAGAATCGGTTCGCGGTATTTTTGCGGTAAGGCGCACAAGGCACCGAAACCACCCAATCCACCCATAACTTCCGGGCGACGGGTCTGTTTCACTACACCTTTGATTCGGTCTACCAATGCATTACCTGCATCGATATCCACGCCTGCGTCTTTATAGCTGAGAGAGGTTTTGTCGGTCACTGCTGAGTCCCCACGAAGGTTACGGATTATATTCATAAAACACGGTATTCATAAAACACGGTATTTAGCAAATATATTGTGGTAAAAATAATGCGCGCTAATTCTAACAGTGTAGGCAATCGTTTGCGAGTGATGAGTCATCGGCTGGCTATTTTTCGTTGATGACGACAATTTCTCTCCTCGGTTGATCTGGATCAGGCTTAATCATATGGCGCTAAGTAAAAAAGGCGGTATAATCCCGCGATTTTTTTTACGACGGGCTCTCGTGCCCGCCGCCCTGCGGGCCGCCGCAAGCGGTGTTTAAAACGCGCTTAGCGTTTTTGTCCGTCCACTAGCCGATGGGGAGAGAATGATGAAGATCGTCGAGGTGAAACACCCACTTGTCAAACACAAACTGGGTTTGATGCGTGAGAACGATATTAGCACTAAGCGCTTTCGCGAACTGGCTTCCGAAGTGGGAAGTTTGTTGACTTACGAAGCGACGGCCGATCTGGCTACCGAAAAAGTCACCATTGATGGCTGGTGCGGTCCGGTTGAAGTCGACCAGATTAAAGGCAAGAAAATTACTGTCGTACCGATTCTGCGTGCAGGGTTGGGGATGATGGAAGGCGTACTGGAGAATGTCCCTAGTGCGCGTATCAGCGTTGTCGGCATCTACCGTAATGAAGAAACGCTGGAACCTGTTCCTTACTTCCAGAAGCTGGTTTCCAATATCGAAGAGCGCATGGCGCTGGTTGTTGACCCAATGTTGGCGACCGGTGGTTCAATGATTGCGACGATCGATCTGCTGAAAAAAGCAGGTTGCCACAGTATTAAGGTACTGGTATTGGTCGCGGCTCCAGAAGGGATTGCCGCATTGGAGAAAGCTCACCCGGATATCGAGCTTTATACCGCATCCATTGATAAAGGTCTCAACGAGCAAGGTTACATCATGCCGGGCCTGGGCGATGCGGGCGATAAAATATTTGGTACGAAATAATAGGTAAGCCGACGTGATAGTCGGCTTTTTTTTGGTACGAACCTAAGTATTTCCTATGGTTCGCCACAGCCTGTATTACGTCACACGCGGTTCTTTTATTACATCAGCAGTCACATCATCCTGCTTCACTACGGTGGGGCGGGATGAGTCTGGCTGTGATAATAAGTGTGGGTCTACCTGCACACATAAATAGCAACACTACAGAGGATATGAAGATGACTCGTCGCGCCATCGGGGTGAGTGAACGACCCCCCTTGTTACAAACCATCCCGTTGAGTTTCCAGCATCTATTCGCGATGTTTGGCGCTACCGTTCTGGTTCCCATTCTGTTCAAGATCAACCCGGCGACCGTACTATTATTTAACGGCGTGGGTACGCTGCTTTATTTATTCATTTGTAAGGGAAAAATCCCAGCATATTTGGGGTCGAGTTTTGCGTTCATTTCCCCCGTTTTACTGCTATTGCCGCTGGGGTATGAAGTTGCGCTGGGTGGTTTCATTATGTGCGGCGTGTTGTTCTGTCTGGTGGCGCTGATTGTTCAGAAAGCGGGTACTGGCTGGCTGAATGTGCTGTTTCCGCCTGCGGCGATGGGGGCGATTGTCGCCGTTATCGGCCTTGAGCTGGCGGGTGTTGCGGCAGGAATGGCCGGACTGCTGCCTGCCGATGGCACATCTGTTGATTCCACTGCGGTAACGATTTCTCTGGCGACGCTGGCGATCACCATTTTGGGATCGGTGCTGTTTCGCGGTTTTCTGGCGATCATCCCGATTCTGATTGGGGTACTGGCTGGCTATGCGCTGTCGTTCGCGCTGGGTGTGGTGGATTTAACCCCGATTCGTGAAGCACACTGGTTCGCGATGCCGACATTCTATACGCCGCGCTTTGAATGGTTTGCCATTCTGACGATTCTGCCTGCGGCGCTGGTGGTGATTGCGGAACACGTTGGCCACCTGGTTGTGACGGCGAATATCGTGAAGAAAGATCTGATGCGTGAGCCGGGTCTGCATCGTTCCATGTTCGCCAACGGCATTTCTACCGTGCTATCTGGTTTCTTCGGTTCTACGCCGAATACGACTTACGGCGAAAACATCGGCGTGCTAGCGATTACCAAAGTGTATAGCACCTGGGTTATCGGCGGTGCAGCAATCCTCGCGATTCTGCTTTCCTGCGTCGGTAAACTGGCGGCGGCGATTCAGGCTGTACCGGTTCCCGTCATGGGCGGCGTGTCGCTGTTGCTGTACGGCGTGATCGGTGCGTCCGGTATTCGTGTGCTGATTGAATCCAAAGTGGATTACAACAAAGCGCAAAACCTGATCCTGACTTCCGTGATTTTGATCATCGGTGTTAGCGGCGCGAAAGTACACTTAGGGTCGACCGAGCTGAAAGGCATGGCGCTGGCGACGGTTGTCGGCATCGGTATGAGTCTGGTGTTTAAGGTCATCAGCCTGTTCCGCAAAGAGGAAGAGATCCTCGATGCGCCGGAAGAGAATGACGTGCGTTCATAGCCGCGTTATTCCTCCTGTTGAGGCTGCGTATATCGCGGTCTCAACAGGGACAGGTTTCTGTGGTAAACTCGATCCGATTTCCCGCCCGTTTTGCTTGAGGTGATTCTGAACACGCCGGCACAGCTTTCATTGCCACTCTACTTACCCGATGACGAAACATTTGCCAGTTTCTATCCGGGTGAAAATGCGTCTCTTCTTGCCGCTGTCAACAATGCGTTGTATCAAGAGCATGGTAGCTATATCTATTTCTGGTCACGCGAAGGTGGCGGGCGCAGCCATTTGCTACATGCTGCCTGCGCCGAACTGTCGCGTCAGGAACGCGCGGTGGGCTATGTGCCGCTGGATAAACGCGCCTACTTTGTGCCGGGCGTGCTGGAAGGCATGGAGCAACTGGCGCTGGTCTGTATCGACAACATCGAATCTATTGCAGGCGATGAAGAATGGGAAATGGCGGTGTTTAATCTGTATAACCGCATTCAGGAAACGGGACGTGCGCGGCTGTTGATTACCGGCGATCGTCCGCCGCGTCAGTTGAATTTACGTCTGCCCGATCTGGCTTCTCGCCTCGACTGGGGACAAATCTACAAGCTACAACCGTTGTCGGATGATGAGAAAGGGGAAGCGCTACAGTTACGTGCCAGACTGCGCGGGTTCGAATTGCCGGAAGACGTGAGTCGTTTTCTGCTTAAGCGTTTAGATCGAGAAATGCGCACGTTATTTATGACGCTCGATCAGCTTGACCACGCTTCCATCACCGCACAGCGCAAGCTGACCATTCCCTTTGTGAAAGAGATCCTCGGGCTGTAGCGGGAGATCGCTCGTTGACGATCGTCGCTGAGGATTGCCGACGACTATCGTTCACAACCATTGTTCACAACGACAGAATTTCCAACACCTGCTCCGGCGGGCGGCCAATACGTGCCTGGCCCTGTGCCACGACGATAGGACGCTCGATGAGTTTCGGGTTATCGATCATCGCCTGAATAAGTTGCGCTTCCGTCAGCGCAGCGTCCGATAGCCCCAACTGCTGATAACTCTCTTCGTTGGTTCTCATCAACTCGCGTGCGCTGCTAAAGCCCAACTGCTGGATAAGCTGAGCCAGCGTTGCGGCATCGGGCGGCGTGTCGAGATAGAGCACGACGTCAGGGGCAATCTTGTGCTCTTGCAGTAGCGCCAGCGTTTCACGGCTTTTTGAGCAGCGCGGGTTGTGGTAAATCGTCACGGATGCTTTGGTTGAAAGCAGTGTCATTGTCATGCTCCTTATCAGGATTTCTGGTACTGGCGGAAACGCTGTTGTAACTGGCGGAACTGGTCAATGCGGGCGTCGTAGCGTGCCTGCTCCAGGCTGCCCAATTTGACCAATGAACTCGCGTTGCTCAGTAACCGAATAGATTGATCGAGTTGGCCATTAAGCGCCAGACTCTCTGCGCGTGCGGCCAGTTCTTCTGCGCGCTGCCCTTGGGCTGCTGCGGCTTGCGCTAATAGATCCCAGCCGTTCGGATCGTCAGGGTGCGCATAGGTGTAGCGATACAGTATTTTTCCAGCGGCAGCAGGCTGTTTCCCTTCCACATAAGCATTGGCCAGATTAAGCTGAAGTACTGGATTAGCCTGCATTCCGGACACATTTTGTAAACGGGCGATCGCCTGCGTGGCGCGGTTTTGTCCCAGATCGATATCGGTCATCATATCCAGAAACCACGGATTGTCAGGTGTGCTGCTTAGCAGCGGTTGCAGCACATTACGCGCTTCATCGTACTTCTTGGCCTGATACAACTGAATCGCACGGCCATACTTCGCAGCCAACTGCTCCCGCACGTTACCTTTTTCCCACTGTACTAATAGATCGTCGTTCAGCGGACGATCCGGTGCACCATACATACCAAAAGTACGCATTTTGGCGAACAGGAAATCCTGAGAGGACTGCACCGGCGTTGAGCGCATCTGGTTGGCGCGGTTGCGGGCGTCAGACAGGCGGCTTTCTGGCAATGGGTGAGTTAGTAGCATTTCTGGTGGCCTGGAGGCATAGCGCGATTGATCAGCCAGCTTTTGCAGGAAATTCGGCATAGCTTGCGGATCAAAACCTGCCCGCTGCAACACCTGGATCCCGATGCGGTCTGCCTCTTGTTCATTCGACTGGGTGAACGTAATCATCCCTTGTTGTGCACCTGCCAACGTGCCGCTGAGCGCTGCCATTCCTAACTGTGGATTAGCCATCGCCAGCAGGATAGAACCGAGTGCGCCGACCCAGGTGAGTGGGGCGCTGCGCTGCTGAGATTCCATGCTACGTGCGAGATGGCGCTGGGTGACGTGAGAGATTTCATGCGCCAGTACGGAGGCCAACTCGCTCTCGCTATCGGCATAGCGGAACAGGGCGGAATGCAGGACTACGTTGCCGCCGAAGAAGGCGAAGGCGTTGATATCGTCATTACGGATCAGATAAAAATGGAACGGTGTGCGCACCGAATCGGCCTGTTTGACCAATCGGTTACCGAGCTGGTTAATGTAATTAGACAGCAGGGGATCGTTGATAAGCGGCGCGCCCGCCCGCAGTTGGCGGACGTAAAAATCGCCCATAGCCAATTCCTGATTGATACTGAGCGTACCGCCTGCGGTGGTGCCGATATCCGGCAGCCGATCTAGCGTGTCGGCCTGAGCAGGAAGCTGGCTGCCAGCCAATAATGCTCCGAGCAGGACGGACATGAGCGTTTTTCTTAACCGAATAGACATAACGGAAGATAACCTTATCAACAGCTAACGTGAAATCATTCTGCCGACTATCTTAGCCAGCGATGGCAGACAAAGAAATGCCCCAGCGGGAAAAACGTGGTGAAGAGAGAGAACGGTGGGAAAACCGGCATCAATCACGATGCCGGTGGAAAGTCTGAAAAACGACGAATCAGGCGCTTTTCAGATAATCGAGAACGATGTCGTGGTGGTTGCTGGTTTTGAAGTCGTCAAAAACCTTCTCTACCTTGCCGTTTTCATCGATTAGGAAGCTGATGCGATGAATACCGTCATAGGTTTTCCCCATGAACGTTTTTTCTCCCCAAACGCCAAACCCTTCTGAAACTTGATGATCTTCATCAGAAAGCAGGGTGAAATTTAAGACTTCTTTCTCGGCGAAGCGGGACAATTTTTCTGATTTGTCCGTGCTAATACCAAGAACTTCAACGCCATGTTTTTTCAAATCATCCATGTTATCGCGCAGGCCACAAGCCTGAACGGTGCATCCTGGCGTCATCGCTTTAGGGTAGAAATACACCAACACTTTCTGTCCCTGGAAGTCGGTTAAATTTACTTGTTCGCCATCCTGGTCGGGCAAGCTAAATTTCGGTGCAATATCACCGGCTTTCAGTGTGTTCATCACGACTCTCCGTCTTGTTTCTCTTCATGCTGTGGATATACCCATAATTTTTCAGCGTTATGCTATCGGGCATAGTTAACGACGCTAATACTGCCTTGTGCGTGCAATTCTGTACATAGCTGATGAAAGGCTGGTTCAATAATTGAGCTATCAAGCGTTGCAGAACTGTGCGCGGCAATCTGAATATACAACTGTGGCGGTTTTTCACCCTCTGCGGGCTGCGTTTTTGAAACTAATTCAGCAATATTTAACTGGTGAGAATCGAACAAATCAGTGAAACGTTCAATGATGTGAGGAGAATCGGCGACGTCAACCTTCACCCAAACGGTGGAAGGCGTTGGTTGGCTGGCCTGTGACTCTGTCCGCTTCATCACAATCAGCAAATCCATCTCCGCGCCTTTCAGCGGCAGGGTAGATTCAATCAGCGTTATGGCGTTCCAGCTACCGGACAGCAGCATAATAAACGTGAACTCTTTGCCCAGCATGGCAAGACGGCTATCTTCGATATTGCAGCCACAGCTACTGACGTGGCGGGTAATCGCGTTGACAATACCGGGGCGATCAACCCCCAGCGCGGTAATAACCAGATAGTGTTCTTGTGAACTTGGCAACATCATGCTTCCTGTCTTTTTTCCCATTAACACATGGTAAACATAAAAAATTGCCTGGAGCAATTTTTAACGCCGCTCGCGGCGGCCCGAAGGGTGGCGGGCAGGGATAGCCCGCCATAAAAAACTGGAGCAATTTTTAACGCCGCTCGCGGCGGCCCGAAGGGTGGCTGGCAGGGATAGCCCGCCGTAAAAAACCTGGAGCCATTTTTAGCTCGATTTACGCGGTCTATTTTCCCAAAACGTTAGAAGCATTTTTAATTTCGTTTACTGCGTCATAAAAAAACCTGCGTCAGGCACCTACAACGCCCTTGTCCGCTTGCTTTTGCATAGAGGTCAAAAGTACCATGAAGCACTTGTTTGTGGAGGGGATGGCCAATGTTTACGGGAAGTATTGTTGCGCTGGTTACGCCGATGGACGCCAAAGGCGCTGTCGATCGGGCGAGCTTGAAGAAACTGATTGATTATCATGTCGCTAGCGGTACATCGGCGATTGTCTCTGTCGGCACGACGGGCGAATCCGCCACGCTGAGCCATGACGAACATGGCGATGTCGTGTTGCTGACGCTGGAGCTGAGTGACGGGCGTATTCCCGTTATCGCTGGAACCGGCGCGAATGCGACTGCTGAAGGCGTTTCACTGACTAAACGGTTTCATGGTACGGGCGTTGTTGGCTGCCTGACGGTGACACCGTATTACAATAAACCGACGCAGGAAGGACTATTCCAGCACTTCAAAGCGATCGCCGAACATACCGATTTGCCACAAATCCTGTATAACGTACCTTCTCGTACTGGTTGCGATATGCTGCCAGAAACGGTTGCCCGTTTGTCTGAAGTGAAAAATATTGTCGCAATCAAAGAAGCGACGGGGAACTTAAGTCGGGTAAGTCAGATCCAAGAGCTGGTTAGTGAAGATTTCATTTTGCTGAGCGGCGATGACGCTAGCGGGTTAGACTTTATGCAACTCGGCGGTAAAGGGGTGATTTCCGTAACGGCGAACATTGCTGCGCGTGAAATGGCAGAACTTTGCAAGCTGGCGGCGCAGGGCAATTTTGCTGAAGCGCGTCGTTTGAATCAGCGCCTGATGCCACTGCATCAGAAATTATTTGTTGAACCCAATCCTATTCCGGTGAAGTGGGCCTGTAAGGAATTGGGACTCATAGCGACCGATACGCTGCGCCTGCCGATGACACCGTTGACCGATTCCGGCCGTGCGGTGATGGGGCAGGCACTTAAGCAAGCGGGTTTGCTGTAATCGTTAGGGAGATTTAATGCGTTATTCATTACAAAAGTCGATGGTGGCAAAAGTCGTTGGCCTATCACTCGTGATGTTGCTTGCGGCTTGTTCCAGCGATCAGCGCTATAAGCGTCAGGTCAGTGGTGATGAATCCTATCTGAAAGCGCCTGAGCATCACGCGCTGAATACGCCTGCCGGGATGATTTTACCGCTGCAGAATGGGGCTTATGAGATACCACCGGTTACCCTGAATGGCGCGGTCGGCAAGGCACTGGATATTCGTCCTCCTGTGCAGCCATTGGCTTTGTTGAATGGTTCGCGTACCCAGGTCTCAGGGGATACGGCAACGCTGCTGTTAGAAAACAGCGCGCAAAACAGCCAACTCTGGTCTCAGGTTATCCGCGTGCTGCAAGATAAAGCGTTCACCATCGCCAGCCGTCAGGATGCCAGCCAAACGCTGACGACTGACTGGATCACATGGCCGCGAGAAGATGAAGACGTACCGTATCAGGGGCGTTATCAGATTTCCGTACAGCAGCAGGGCTATCAAGTTGCTTTAATCGTGAAACTGCTGGGATTACAGTTGAACGGCCAACCGGTGACGGCGGGCGATCAGGCTCAGCGCTACGCTAGTCTGATGCTGAATGCTCTCGCTAATGGTCTGGACTCTCAGGCAACCGCACGCGAAAATGCGCTGGCAAACCGCACCATTGGTTCTCTAGATGTGCAGAGCGGCGCGGATGACACAGGCCTGCCACTGCTGGTTGTGCGCGGCTCGTACACGGTAGTGTGGGATCGTCTGCCTGTCGCGTTGGACAAAATCGGTATGAAGGTGAACGATCGCAGCCGTCCGCAAGGCTCTGTCTCTGTCACGTATCGTGCACCAAGTGGCGGAACCTGGGATGACTTAGGCGCGAAAAACCCTGAACTGCCTAACGGCGATTACAAATTGCAGGTCGGCGATTTAGATAACCGCAGCAGTCTGCAATTTATCGATTCCAAAGGGCATACGCTAACCCAGTCTCAGAACGATGCGCTGGTGGCCGTATTCCAGGCGGCGTTCGGTAAATAACACATAAACCAAGGGTCGGATTATCCGGCCCTTCTTCATTCAACCTCTCTACCCGAATTGGCGGGCGTTGTTGGCAACCGTTCGGGGAAGCGTTAAATATACGGGTCGTATTTTTGACCCTCACTGTGTGGAGTAATTAAAGATGCAAAAGCTAGCTGAGCTGTATCGTGGAAAGGCGAAAACTGTCTACACCACCGAAGATCCCGATCTACTGGTGCTGGAGTTCCGCAATGATACATCAGCAGGAGACGGTGCGCGCATTGAGCAGTTTGACCGTAAAGGAATGGTAAATAACAAGTTCAACCATTTCATCATGAGCAAACTGGAAGAAGCCGGAATCCCAACACAAATGGTGAGCCTGCTATCTGACAATGAAGTGCTGGTGAAAAAGCTGGAGATGGTGCCAGTCGAGTGTGTCGTGCGCAACCGTGCGGCAGGGTCGCTGGTAAAACGTCTGGGCATTGAAGAAGGCATTGCGCTGAATCCGCCGTTATTCGATTTGTTCCTGAAAAACGATGCGATGCATGACCCAATGGTGAACGAATCTTACTGCAAGACGTTTGGCTGGGTTAGCGAAGAGAATCTGGCTCGCATGAAAGAGCTGAGTTACAAGGCGAACGATGTGCTGAGCAAACTGTTTGGCGACGCCGGGCTGATTCTGGTCGATTTCAAACTGGAGTTTGGTCTGTTCAAGGGTGAAGTCGTACTGGGTGATGAGTTTTCACCAGACGGTAGCCGTCTGTGGGATAAAGAAACGCTGAACAAAATGGATAAAGACCGTTTCCGTCAAAGCCTCGGTGGTTTGATTGAAGCGTATGAAGAAGTTGCGCACCGTATCGGCGTAAAATTAGACTAACTGCGCAATCGTTTACGTTCAGGCCGTCAGTCGGCGATAGGCTGGCGACCTGAATGTTTTAACGATTCTTATCTCGAAAAGCCGCCTCTCTATTCTCGTCTTTGCCCGAATGATTTGCTGACCTGCCCCTCACTCCGTTTAATGCTATCATCACGGTTTGCTTAACGCGCCACCTTGACTACTTTCGACAGACTCGCATCCATGGCTTACTTCGATCCAACATTGTTAATTCTGCTCGTTCTGGCGGGGCTGGGCATTATCAGCCACAACATGACCGTCACGCTGGCAATTCTGGTTCTGCTGGCAATACGCATCACCCCCTTAAATAGTTATTTCCCGTGGGTGGAAAAATACGGTTTAAGTATCGGTATTGTGGTGCTGACGATTGGCGTAATGGCACCGATTGCCAGCGGAAAAATTACCGCCAGTGAAGTGATGCATTCCTTCCTGCACTGGAAATCCCTGCTGGCGATCCTGATTGGCGTTGTTGTGTCCTGGCTTGGCGGACGCGGCGTGTCGTTGATGAGTAGCCAACCCTCCGTTGTGGCGGGGTTGCTGGTGGGAACAGTCATGGGCGTGGCATTGTTTCGCGGTGTTCCCGTTGGGCCATTGATCGCCGCAGGACTGCTTTCTCTGTTAATCGGCAAGACCTGACTGATCCGGCGCGTGTGATGATGCTGCGTGATTTTCTCCACTGCCAACACCAGCAGCAACGCTATGGCATCCGGCGACTGCTGGTGCTGAGCGGTGAACCGAACTGGTGTGAAGCACAGGCGCTGGCGCTCAGTTGTCAGTCCACGGGCGACTGGCTATGGGTTAGCGAAGACGCGCCGGGTTCCGTGACTTCACTCTCCACCAGCCGAGTGCGCACGCTGCTAGGACGGGAGTTTCTCCACGCGGTGTTTGATGCGCGTAAAGGCGTGGATGTCGAGGCGCTGGCGATGCTGTCAGGCACGCTACAGGCCGGTAGTTGGCTGATTATGTTGGTACCGTCGTGGCCGTCATGGCCGACCTTACCCGATGAAGACAGCCTGCGCTGGAGCGAACAACAACAGCCGATTGCCACCCCGCACTTTATCCAGCATTTTCAGTGCCAGCTATTGGCCGATAAGGACGTGGTGCTCTGGCAACAGGGGACGGAATTAGCGATTCGCTCTCTCGCCGAGCGGCCCGACTGGCAGCCTGCGCATGGCGAACCGACTGTACGACAGCAGCATATTCTGCATGAACTGAGTGCCGCTGAGTCTGGCATTTTTGTGATTACCGCACCGCGCGGGCGGGGAAAATCGACGCTGGCGGGTATGCTAACGCAGCGTAGTCGCGGAACCTGCTGGATCACCGCACCTTCCCGCGTAGCGACGGATATCCTGCAACAGCATGCGCGTGCTGATGCGCAGTTTTGGGCACCGGATTCGCTATTGGCGCACTGTCGCCTTCATGGTGTACCCGATATCGATTGGTTGTTGATTGATGAAGCCGCAGCGATCCCGTCTGCTGTGCTCGCCGCGCTGCTGCCGTATTTTTCCCGTATTCTGATGACCACGACGGTGCAGGGCTATGAAGGCACCGGGCGGGGTTTTTTGCTGAAGTTTTGTGCTGTTTTGCCGCAGTGGCGGGCGTTTACGCTGGACGATCCGCTGCGCTGGGCAGTCAACGATCCGCTGGAGCGGGTGTTGGATCAGGCGTTGCTGTTCAATGAACCTACCTCGTTTCATTCTCCGCTGAGTCCTGTTGTTGGTTCGTTGGTTCTGCCCTCTGTCGAACTGGATATTCGTACTGAACGTGCCGCCGATTGGCTAACACATCCCGAACGCCTGACATGGTGCTACGCGCTATTGTGCAGTGCGCATTACCGTACCTCGCCGCTGGATTTACGCCGCCTGATGGATGCGCCGGGTATGCACATCGCCAGCGCACAGGTAGCGGGCGAGATGTGTGGCGTACTGTGGCTGGTGGAGGAAGGTGGGCTGTCTGCCTCACTGGCTCATGAGGTGTGGGCGGGGCGACGACGCCCGCGCGGTAATCTGGTCGCCCAATCACTGGCGGCGCATGCTGGCTTGTGGAATGCACCGACGCTGCGTTCACGCCGCATCAGTAGGATTGCGGTGACATCGTCATCTCGCCGACAGGGGATAGGGCGAGCATTAACCGCCGAGCAGACACGCGAAGCACAAAAACAGGGGATGGATTACCTGTCAGTCAGTTTCGGCTATCAGCCAGAACTGTGGGCGTTCTGGCAGTCGTGTGGGTTTCAATTGGTGCGTATCGGCAGCCATCTTGAGGCCAGCAGCGGTTGCTACAGCGCGATGGCGATACTGCCGCTGAGTGATGCGGGGCATAAGCTGATGGCGCAGGGAAGTCAGCAATTAGCACGTGATTGGTATTGGCTACAGCGCATGATCCCGCTGAACCTCGCACTGCCGCAGACAGAAAATACCGCATTAGATACCGAAAGTATTACGTTACATGATGACGACTGGCGTGAACTGGCGGGATTTGCCTTTGCACATCGACCGATGGAAGCCAGCTTCGCCGCGATCTGTCGTCTGTTAGTTCACACCTCATTGCCGCTGCCTGCGCTACGCCTGCTGGCGGAGAAACCCGGTGACGGTGAGCAAATGTCGACTATGCTGGGGCTAACGGGCAAGAAAGCGCTTTTGAAACGCTGGCGAGAAGAAACTGCCAGTGCGCTAATCGATCTCGATGTGCAACGCTGTGAGCGCTGGCGACAATGAGGGCTTTCTGTCCATTCGCCGGGTGATACGCCTCATCCCTGATTCCATTGCAGCGGAGCACGCAGATTAACCCCCTGTCAGACCGAATGCGCTACTGGTATCCGTAAAGCCGCCGGTGGACAGGTAGCTGTATTTGAGTCCTGCAGTCAACGCGACCATTGTGTCGTGGCCGTGGTTGAATTGCCGGAAAGGGTGATGTTATTACCCGTACCACCTTTTCCTGTGTATCCGGCTAAAACCAATAAAGCCAGACCAATATGCGCAGCCAGTATGGAGCGATGGAAGGCGGTTTTTTATGTGGAGAGCGTAGCGCTCGCGTGCTTTCTACGTATTTTTTACTGATTCTTTACGGATAGCGGAATGGCGGCGTTTTTCTTCCCCGCAGGCGTGATGTCACTACGTTGATGTTGGCACTGTGCGGTAAATGGATTCACGCAGGGTGGTGGGATCTGCTACGTTGTAGCGACCGTATTTGATTGAATCAGGATAAGCCGATGCTGGAATTACGCCCTAACTGTGAACACTGTGACTGTGATTTACCGCCGGATGCCGAAACGTATATCTGCTCCTACGAATGTACATTCTGCCCAGACTGTGCGGATTCCGTATTTCACCACGTCTGCCCCAACTGCGGTGGTGGATTGGTCAAACGGCCAGTGCGGCCGGCACGTTGTCTGGTGAACGATCCGGCCTCAACGATCCGTATTATCAAACCGCACTGACGGTGCGCCTAGCTGATGCCCTTCTGTCATTGCAAAAAATGGAACATCTCGTTCAGTAATTCCCGATTTCTCCTGTCAGCGTGCGGCGTATAGTGAGAATTAACCGTATTTTATGACGACTGTCGGCAGATGACGCGTTCGGTGCACGACGTCAGGAGAGAAACGTGAATCAAGATTATATTGTTGTTCAGCAACCCTCTGAGGTGAATCGCTTAATTCTGCTGTTTCATGGCGTGGGTGATACTGCGGCAGGTATGGCGCAAATTGGGCGCTATTTTGCTGCCGCATTACCGCAGGCGATGGTGGTCAGCATTGGTGGGCCATTTAGTACCGGCTATGGTGACGGGCGGCAGTGGTTCTCTGTTCAGGGCGTGACGGAAGATAATCGGTTATCGCGCATTGAAGCAAACCTGCCGCGTTTTATTGAGACGGTGCGCGATTGGCAGGAGCAAACCGGCATTAGCGCAGAACAAACCGTGCTGGTGGGGTTCTCGCAGGGGAGCATTATGTCGCTGGAGGCGCTGAAATCTGAAGCCTCACTCGCTGGACACATTATTGCTTTTAGCGGTCGCTTTGCTGTTTTACCGGAGACCGCATTTGCCGATGTTGTGGTGCATCTGATTCATGGTGAAGCGGACGGTGTCATTGTGGTTGGGCATGCGCATGCTGCCTCCCGCCGCTTTCAGGAACTGGGGACGTTGTTTACGCTGGATAGTGTGCCCGGTGTTGGGCACGGCATTGATGAACGGATGTTGAAACAGGCATTGGCCTACCTCAAATAAAACCTATCCTATTATACTCAAGCGTTTTGTGCGTTGGCTTTTCAGGCCAACGTACCGCGTTGCTCAATACACTAACGTTTTGTCATCTAATTATTTAGGGTATGGACGATATGCCATCAGATTATCTTATTGGTTATTTTGATAACTAATACGGCCTGCATATATTAAATTTATAATATGTTTTCAGACGTGAGGTTTTATCCATATTAAAGATAATATAATCCATATTGGGATGTTAAATAATATCGGCAATGTTTTGATTTGTGTTGAACGTTCAATATTTTCCTTATTTTTTCGGATATAACTATCACATCCTTATGGAAAAAGAGGGTGTGCCATGTTTAAGCGTATTAAAGTCATTACCATCCTTGTTATTCTCTTGTTTGTATTAGGTGTATCTCAATTTTTAACCGGGGCGCTATCCGTTCGGGCATTGATGAACGATAAAGACAGTTTCCTTGTTTCTCAACGCTCTAACCAGAATGTGGCCGCCTTTACCGATGCCTGGATTATGATGAATCAGACACGCATCGCGATTGGTTCTATTATACAAAACATGATGATGGGAAATGCGGATAAAGAAGCTATGCAGGCACTCTTACAGCAGGCGAAATCGCAACTGGTCGCTTCAGAGAGTAGCTATAAATATTATTTGTCCCTGCCTAATACGCCCGGATTGGATGAGTCATTATCTAAAAAGCTTGAGGAGAGTTATACCGCCTACGATAAGTTGCTGAATGACATTGTTGATTCGCTTTCCGGTGGGCTAGCGGGGGCAGCGATGAAATTGAGCAGTGGGGCGACGCCGTTTAACGTGGCGATGCAGGATGCCTATATTACGTGGCGTGCGGCCCAAAACCAGTTGTCGGACGATGGCTTACAGGAAAACCACGTCGCGTTTGAAACGATGCTGTGGCTTTTAGGCGCACTCTCCGTGGTTGTCGTGCTGGTGATTATCCTCAGTTGGATCGGATTGCAGCGTATTCTTTTACATCCGCTGCGCACGCTCATGCGGCATATTAGCGCCATTGCCGAAGGTAATCTGACGTTGCATATTGATGCTAGCGGGCGTAATGAGATGAGCCAACTGGCGGCGGGTCTGCACCATATGCAGCAGTCATTAACCCGTACCGTGAGTTTGGTGCGCGACAGTTCCCACTCCATTCACTCGGGTGCCAGTGAAATTTCAGCGGGCAGTCATGATCTGTCTTCGCGCACGGAGCAACAGGCCGCCTCGCTACAGGAAACCGCTGCTAGCATGGAACAACTTACCTCAACGGTGAGGCAGAACTCAGACAACGCGCGTCAGGCCACGCTGCTGGCAAAAAGTGCGTCAGAGACGGCGAATAAGGGTGGGGTTGTGGTCAATAACGTCGTGAAAACGATGGATGAGATCTCTGATAGTTCACGAAAAATCGCCCACATTACCAGCGTGATTGATGGTATTGCTTTCCAAACCAATATTCTGGCGCTGAATGCGGCGGTTGAGGCTGCGCGTGCCGGGGAGCAGGGACGTGGCTTTGCCGTGGTAGCAGGTGAAGTACGCACACTGGCACAGCGCAGTGCGCAGGCCGCAAAAGAGATCAAAGTGCTGATTGACGATTCGGTTAGCCGTTCCAATACCGGTTCTTTGCAGGTAAAAGACGCGGGCGAGACGATGAAGGAGATCGTCAGTGCCGTGAGCCGGGTAACGGATATCATGGGAGAAATCGCATCGGCCTCGGACGAGCAGAGCCGGGGGATCGATCAGGTCGGGCAGGCGGTGAATGAAATGGATCGCGTCACGCAGCAAAACGCTTCGCTGGTTGAGGAATCGGCTTCTGCCGCAGCGGCATTAGAAGAGCAGGCTAGATTTTTGCAGAACGCCGTTGAGGTGTTCAAAATTAATCAGTCGGCTGCGCAGGAACCGCGTGTGGCGAGTGCCCCTTCTCCGGCTGCATTACCGAAATCGCTTCTGCCTAAACCCACGTCAGCCGGATCATCGAATGCGAATTGGGAAACGTTTTAACCGAGGAGTTGTGCTGCTGTTCCCCAGTTAAAACAATAAAAACCGTCCGTAGAGCGGTAGTAACGGATAGATCGTAAAGACGCTGTAAACACATCCCTGTGCGCTCGGCTTGCGCCATCCCTGGCGCAAACGCTTTACTCTTCTATTCCGTTACTACCGTTTTCGTTCTGCAAATAGGTTTGTCGACGGTCAGATTACTTTATTTTCTGACACACGTTTCGACCAACAACCCGCTTTAAACGCGCTCGACGATCATGGCGATACCTTGCCCGCCGCCGATGCACAGCGTCGCCAACCCCAGCGTTTTGTTATAGCTGTGCAGCGCATGTACCAGCGTAACGAGAATACGGGCACCGCTCGCGCCGATAGGGTGACCCAATGCAATCGCACCGCCGTTAACATTCACCTTTTCTGGGTCTAGTTGGAGATCGCGCTGTACGGCTAGAAACTGCGCGGCAAAGGCTTCATTGGCTTCGATCAGGTCAATATCGCCGATCGTCAACCCAGCCTTGATCAGCGCTTTCTGCGTCGCCGGAATTGGCCCCAGCCCCATGACTTCACTCGGTACGCCAGCCGAAGCCCAGCTACGGATACGCGCCAGCGGGGTAATACCCTGTTTTTTCGCTTCGGATTCACGCATTAACACCAGCGTCGCGGCGGCATCGTTAATGCCGGATGCGTTGCCAGCGGTGACGGTGCCATTCGCGGAGAATGCCGGACGTAACGCTGTCAACGACGCCAGCGTGGTGTCTGCGCGAGGGAATTCGTCCCGATCGAAAATCCGTGTCTCTTTTTTGCTACGCAGCGACAGTGGGGTAATTTCGACTTTGAAGCGACCCGCTTCAATCGCGGCGACCGCTTTCTGCTGCGACGCCAGCGCCACCCGATCCTGTTCTTCTCGCGTGAGCTGATAGCGCTCGGCGATATTTTCCGCTGTGGTGCCCATGTGGTAATCGTTAAACGCACACCACAGACCATCTTTAATCATGATGTCAACGAGCTTGCCGTCTCCCATGCGGTAACCGTGGCGCGCTTTTTCCAGCAGGTAAGGCGCGGCGCTCATGTTTTCCATCCCGCCGGTCACGCAGACCTGATTATCGCCGGACAGAATAGACTGTGCGCCCAGCACAACGGCCTTCAGGCCGGAGCCACATACTTTGCTGATGGTCAGTGAAGGAGTTTCAAAAGACAGACCGGCAGCTTGGCTGGCCTGATGCGCGGGGTTTTGTCCCAGACCGGCTTGCAGCACGTTGCCGAGAATCACTTCATCGATCGCCAGCGTATCCGGCAGCGTCGACAGGCAGTCGCGGATGGTGGCAGAGGCCATCTCGATAGCAGAGGTGTTGGCCAGACTGCCTGCAAATTTACCAATTGCGGTGCGCTTGGCATTAACAATAACAATGGAGTCGTTCATGATCGCCTCGATTAATGAATGCTGAAGGGTTTTACATCGGCGGACACGATGAAGTTCGCCTCGGTTTTTTGGCGCAGTTCGTCCACGGTGATATCAGGGCTGATTTCAGTCAGCACCATTTGTCTATCGATAAACTGGAAGACGGCTAACTCGGTGACAACCATGCTGACTTTATTGGCGGCGGTTAGCGGGTAGGTGCATTGATGCAATAGTTTTGCATCGCCATTTTTGGCGCAGTGCTCAAGGGCGATGATGACCTTCTTCGCCCCGACAACCAGATCCATCGCGCCGCCCATGCCTGGCACCATTTTTCCCGGTACCATCCAGTTGGCGAGGCTGCCGTGTTCATCGACCTGCAAGCCGCCCAGTACGCAAACATCGACATGGCCGCCGCGAATCAGCGCAAAAGAAAAAGCGCTGTCGAACATTGCCGCACCCGGCACCATGCCGCATGCCTGCCCCCCGGCGTTAACCAGATTGCCATCCGGCTCGGTAACCGCACCGAGCCCCAAAAAGCCGTTCTCCGATTGGAAAGTGACTTCGATGCCATGCGGCACGTAATTCGCCACTTTGGTGGGTAAGCCAATGCCTAAATTCACCACGTCGCCGTTTTTCAGTTCCAGTGCGACGCGGCGGGCGATTAATTCTTTTGCATCCATTATTTTTCTCCCAAATAAAGGTGATCAACCAGTGCCGCTGGGGTGACAATACATTCTGGTGCCAGTTGGCCAACCGGAATAACCTGCTCGCATTGCGCCACGACTTTCTTCGCGGCAAGCGCAATAAGTGGGTTGAAATTACGGGCGGTGAGGTGATAAATAAGGTTTCCGCTGGTGTCGGCAATGCTGGCCTGTAATATGGCGAGATCTGCCTTAATGGGCAGTTCTAATAAATAGGTAATATCGTTAATGGTTATTTTTTGTTTATTTTCTTCGACGATTGTGCCAACGCCGGTCGGTGTCAGAAAACCGCCTAAGCCCGCGCCGCCGCTGCGAATACGCTCTGCCAACGTGCCTTGTGGAACGAGTTCTACGTCAAGTTCACCGGAGAGCATACGACGTCCGGTTTCCGGGTTCGTCCCAATATGCGAGGTAATCAGTTTTTTTACCTGACCGCTGACAATTAACGGCCCAACACCGGTATCGACAAACCCAGTATCATTTCCAATCAGGGTTAAATCAGAGACGCCGGATTTAATGATTTCATCTACCAATAATTTCGGTGTTCCGACGCCCATAAAACCACCGAACATAATTGTCATTCCGTCGAATAAATAAGAACGAAAATGGCTGGCATCAATGACTTTATTATTCATTGTGTTTTTACTCTGAAAGTTGTTGCTCTGAAAATGGCCGCACGAATCCCGCAGGTAATAAATATCTGTTAATCGTAGCGGCGAGTGTTAATTATTTAGCGGGAACAGAGGTAATTAAATAACTCCCATCTGTTCCCTATTATCGGATTAAATATCGATATCCAGTATGGCTGAACTTAGTCCTTTTCCGTGCATGTCCAGCGCCAGCGAGCGGGTGACGCCGCCGCCGAGTGCGCCGTACATGACGAAGTTCAGTGCACCGATGCTGGGTAACTCATAGCGAACCACATCACCCGTCACGATATCGGCGAACCAGGATTTCACTTTTTCGGCAGTGATCTTCTCTTTCAGCACGTCATAATCTTCTGCCCGGTAAGCAATCAGTGAAATATTGGAGGTATTTCCTTTATCGCCGGTACGAGAGTGAGCAATTTCACGCAGTTTCATTATTTAATCTCCAGATAATCAACGGCTGGTGTGACGCAGGCGCGAGACAGCAGGGTGGAATCCATCGCCAGTATTTCTTTTACCGCTTTGTTAACACCGCCGCCGCCTGCCGGGCCATTGGTATAAAGCGTTTCAACTTCGTTACCCACTTTCACCGCCTGTGCTCTGGAGGTGCAGCGTGCTGCGACGCGAGCGCGAACTTCATACGGTTCGCTGCGTTGCGACCGCTGTGCACCGTGCAGTGAATCAACGCCGATCAGGTCGTAGCGTACTTCCTGAGGGTCGAGTTGGCACAGTGCAAAACGCCCTTTGACGATATCCAGCGCTAAACGGCCGCGCGCGACTGCACCGGGCCCCGCATAGGAAATTTCCCCTTCGCCGATGAAGCCGTCCTGATAGCCGACAGACACTTTCAGCGTATCGGTTTTTGCCCGTCCGGTCGCACCCTGTACACGCACGCGGTTCTCACCGTCTTGCGTAAATGTCACGTGGCTGAAATCGGCAATCACGTCCGGGGTGATGTAGCTGTCCGGACGGTGAATTTCGTACAACAACTGTTCTTTGCAGGTGTCGACACAGACGCAGCCGCCGGAACCTTCCACTTTGGTGATCACCGCGCTGCCATCTTCGGTAATTTCCGCAATCGGGAAGCCCAGACGGTCAAGATTGGGGATATCTTTAACGCCGGGATCGGCATAGTAACCGCCGGTAATTTGTCCCGCGCATTCCAGCAGGTGGCCGAGGCAGGTGCCTTTGCCCAGACGATCCCAGTCATCGGCAGCCCAGTCGAATTCATACATCATCGCGGACAGGAACAGAGAGGGATCGGAAACGCGGCCAGCGATAATCACGTCTGCACCCTGACGCAACGCTTCAACCAGCGCATCTGCACCCAGATAGGCATTGGCGGAAAGAATGTCTTTACCGCAGCGTGAAACAGGTTGGCCAATCTCGTCCAATTTGGAATCTTGTGCGATCAGCACCGAGTGCACATCGTCACCAGTGACGATCGCAATCTTCAGCTTGTCTGCACCCAGTTCCTTGGCGATTTCTAATACGCGTTGACCGGCTGCGACGGGATTAGCTGAGCCCATATTAGTGATGATTTTAATACCTTTTTCCAGGCAAAGCGGTAGCACGGCGTGCATACGGTCGGCCAGCAGTTCGTTGTAGCCTTTTTCTGGGTTCTGCTGCTTCTGCTTTTGACCGATGGCGATAGTACGTTCCGCCAGACATTCAAATACCAGATACTGAATGTCGCCTTTTTGAGCCAGTTCTACGGCCGGTTCGATGCGATCGCCGGCATAACCAGCCCCGGAACCAATACGAATTGTTTTCATAAACTTACCTTTATCAATGAAATGTGTCTGTTGGCGTAATCAATGGGAAACCGTATGTTCTCTATAAGGGGAAGACCCCGAAGATGACGCAGGCGAACGTCATGATGACGCTGGCGGCCCAGAGCACAGGAATAGAGAATTTCTGGTGGTCGGCGAGATCGACACCCGCCAGACTGACCAGCAGAAAGGTAGCCGGCGTGAGCGGGCTAACCGGGAAGCCGGTGGTCATCTGTCCTAATACGGAAGCCTGCGCAACCTGAATCGGCGGCACACCCAGCATGTCCACGGTGTGGGCAATGACCGGCATGATGCCGAAGTAGTACGAATCCGGGTCGAATACCAGACTCAACGGCATGGAGATCAGGCCGACGATGAACGGAATGTGGGAGGCAAAAGATTCCGGCACGAAGCTGACTGCCGAGAGCGACATGGCTTTCAGCATACCGGTGCCGCTCATAATGCCGGTGAAGGCACCCGCAGCGAACAGGATACTAGCCATCATCAGTGCGGCTTTGGCGTGGGCGTTA
Source organism: Pectobacterium parmentieri (assembly GCF_001742145.1). Classification (NCBI taxonomy): domain Bacteria; kingdom Pseudomonadati; phylum Pseudomonadota; class Gammaproteobacteria; order Enterobacterales; family Pectobacteriaceae; genus Pectobacterium; species Pectobacterium parmentieri. The sequence goes on from NZ_CP015749.1 coordinate 667,410, forward strand.
ATGCGCTCTTTTTGCATTTCAACGTTGGGGTAGTTGAACATCAGCGCCAGCGTTAGGGCGATCATAAAGGCGACCGTCGGCGAAATTTTGGTAAACACCATAGTGCCGATCACGGCAAGAACCAGTGCAATGTTGACCCAAAACATTTTTGGACGACGCAGCACTTTTTCCGCATCGGTCAGCTCTTTCACATGCACTTCAGTCGTGATGGATTGCGTACCACCCGCCAGCGGATTACCCGATGCCAATCCCAGACGCTTCTCTTCTTTTTTGCCCCAGTAATAACCCATGAGCACCATGAACGTCAGGCCGCAAACCTGTGCCGGGATAAGCGGAATGAACAGGTCGTGCGTGGTGGTGTTCAACGCGGCGGCGGCGCGGATCATCGGCCCGGTCCACGGTAAGAAGTTAACACCCGCGCTGAGTGCGGTAATCCCGACCAGAATGCGCTTATCCATGCCGAGTTTATCAAACAGTGGCAGCATCGCGGGAATGGTGATCAGGAAGGTGACAGCTCCGTTACCGTCCAGGTGCGCAATCAGTGCTAACACGCCCGTGCCGATAATGATTTTGACCGGGCTGGTGCCGACCATGCGTAAGATCCCTTTGATGATGGGATCAAACATACCGGCATCGGTGATGACACCGAAGAAGGCGATGGCAAAAACAAACATCGCTGCCATCGGTGCCAGTTTGGTGATGCCGTCCACCACGTATTTCGCGGTATCGGTGCCGCTACCTGCGGCGAGCGCACCGAGAACCGGAATAACGATAAGCGCCACCAGAGGCGACATTCGCTTTGTCATGATAAAAAATAGCAGGGTAGCTATGGTGAGCACCCCGATGAGAGCTAGCATAAAAACTCCTCATTAGTATAATTTACCCGTTATACTTCACGCTGCTTGTGCGTTGGCCGCCCTTACTCACCCCAGTCACTTACCTGAGTAAGTTCCTGGGGATTCGCTCGGTTGCCGCCTTCACGCAACGCGAATTATTTAGGGTACTGTATGTTGTCTATATGTTTTATTTACAATAAATTAAACAACTCAATAACAATCCATGTGATAATTAACAAATAAAAATGAATGCCTACCCCAGAGTCATTTGATTTTTTGTCTGCACTATTTTTATCACCCTCATCCCTCTTTATACTAACTCGTAATCGAAATGGTTTTATTCGTAAATTTGATGGGTTTATTTTATTTGTTAATGGTATTAACTGTTCTGTTTTTCTTATTAATGGTTAATTGGTTGATTTGGTTTGTATAGTTAGGCCTTTTTGCTTAATTGTTTTTTATGGTTTGTGATATTTATCTAAGATGTCCATTTTGATGAATGGTGAATTTTGTTTGAATGGAATTAAATAAATGCGGGAAGGATCATAAAAACAGTCGTTGCGGTTTTTTTCTGTTGAATTCGTTCCTTTCTTACCGGAGACTTCATTTTATTTATATAAAAACACTATGAACTTATCGATAAAACAATTACGGGCCTTTATCGCGTTGACAGAAACTGATAATTTCACGCGTGCCGCCCAGAAAATAAATCTCTCTCAGCCTGCATTTAGTTCATTAATTGCCGGGTTAGAGGAAGAGGTCGGCTATCGGTTATTTGACCGTGATACCCGTAAAGTGCAACTCAATGCTGATGGGCTCCATTTCATTGAGATTGCCCGTCGTCTGGTGCAAACCCATGATGATGCTGTCGGTGAGATCAAGTCTTATGCCACCGGCTATAAAGGGAAAATTGTGTTGGCGGTACTGCCGTCAATGGCGGTGGAATGGTTGCCTCAGGTATTGACGCAGTATCACCGGGCTTACCCCAAGATTAAGGTCGAGCTGTTGGATACACAGTGGGATCGTTGTCTGAAAGCGGTGCTGGATGGTCACGCCGATCTGGCGCTGACGGCAGGGCAGCCATCGCCGGGAACGTTTAGCTCCCGCATGCTGTTCGCCGATAGCTTCTATCTGATCTGCCATAACCAGCACCCGCTGGCACAACGCGCTAATGTTGATGTGGTTGATGTGGTGCAGTATCCGTTTGTTGGGTTTTGCAAAGGCACCAGTATCCGGCAGTACACCGATCAGCTTATCGAACCGGAAGGCTTTAACTACGTGCTGGAAGTGCGTCAGTTGACCACAATGATGGGGCTGGTGGCGGCAAATTATGGTGTGAGTATTGTTACGGGGCTGACGCTGTTCCAGTTCCAGCACAAAGACATTGCGATTATCCCGTTTCGGGATTTATCGTTGCAGCGCGGTATCTATCTGGTGACGGATAAAGAACGCCAGCTTTCGGTGTGTGCGAAAGAGTTTTATGATTTTCTTCTGGAACGGGCGGAAAGTTTTGTTCCCGCTACGTGATAACCCAACCCCCCGCAGCGCGAGACTTAGCTTGTGTGCAGGCGGTTTGGTGATGACAGGTGTCAGGGCTTTTTCTGCGGCCAGTCGTCGTCTTCATTGTCCCATTTGTCGTTGTTGTCACGATGCGGGGGCAATTTCGGTTTGTTGAGCAGAAAACGCGTATGGTCAACATTGCGCAGTTCTTTGATGCCGTTAATCAGCATGCCTATCAGGATAATCAGGATTATCCACCAGTAATCAGCCAGCCATGCCATGAATCATGCCTCATCAACGTTATGAATGTAACGGGTAAACAGTTGCGGTAAGTGTTGGCAAAGCCAATGGTAGCCTGCGATGTCTTCATCTTGCCAGGCGGCAAGAATGAGGTCAGGGGTCAGTTGCTCTTCCGCATACTGTGCTAATGGATAATAGCTGATATGCCAGGGTTCGACTGCGACACCGCCGAGATCGTGCGCATAGGGCCGATAAAAACCGTATTCATGCATGTGCGTGCTCAGCCACACATTTAGTGCGGCAAAATAGCCGTCTTCTTCATATTCCCACGGCTCCAGTTGGAGCGAGCTGCCTGCGGGTAATAAATCGGGATCGTAAATATCCAGATCGCTGCCCCAATGATGGCGGCTGGAACCGGGCATTGCGGACCAGCGCAGAATGGCTTCACAGCGTTCACCGTCGTCCAGAAATGACACATCCAGCGGCTGGCTGTTGGCATCCATAACAGGGCGTTCGCCGCGAAATTTGGCATTCCAGATCTGGCGCTGACGCTCGAAATCACGAAATGTACTGGCGGGCTGTAAGTTGAAGCCTGCGGTTTTTGCTGCCTGCTGTAGTGCCAGAAACGCCGTTACCGCCTCTGGCTGAAGACGATGACGAGCGTCTAAGGCGACCAGATGTTGGTCGCTTTTACCGGTTAACATCGCTGACGTCATCATGCGATGAGTTGCTCCATAATGCGCTGGTACATGCGGCTCAACAGTTGCAGGTCTGCCGCACTGACGCATTCATCCACTTTGTGGATCGTGGCATTAACGGGGCCGAGTTCAACCACCTGCGCACCCATGCGGGCAATGAAACGACCATCGGAGGTGCCGCCATTCGTCAGCAGCTCTGGGGTAACTTCGTTGTAGTGCTTGACGGCATTCACTACGGCATCGACCAGTTCGCCCCGTGCGGTCAGGAACGGTTGGCCGGAGAGCTTCCAGTCGATGGTGTAATTAAGCTGGTGGCGATCCAGTAATTCCGCTACACGCTGCTGGATTAATACATCCGTTAATTCGGTGCTGAAACGGAAATTAAATTGCACAAACAGTTCGCCGGGGATGACATTATTGCTACCCGTACCCGCTTGAATATTGGCGATTTGCATCGTGGTTGGCGGGAAGAATGCGTTGCCCTGATCCCACTCGGTGGCGATCAATTCGTTGAGCGCCGGTGTGGCACGGTGAACAGGGTTGTCTGCCAGATGCGGATAGGCAACGTGCCCTTGCACCCCGTGTACGCGCAGATTCGCAGTGATAGAACCACGGCGGCCATTTTTCACTACATCGCCCACGACATGCGTACTGGATGGTTCGCCGACCAGACAGTAATCCAACCGTTCATTGCGTGCCATCAACGCATCAACCACTTTTACGGTGCCGTTAACCGCGCTGGCTTCTTCGTCTGACGTAATCAGAAATGCCAGACGTCCCTGATGGTTTGGATGGGCGGCGACGAAACGCTCGGCAGCAATCACCATCGCAGCCAGTGAACCTTTCATGTCCGCTGCGCCGCGGCCGTACAACATGCCGTCACGAATGATGGGTTCAAACGGCGGATGCTGCCAGTGGTTTTCATCGCCGCTGGGAACCACGTCGGTGTGACCCGCGAAGGCCAGCGTTTTTCCGGTGCCGCGCCATGCCCAGAAGTTTTGGGTATCGCCAAAATCCATCGCTTCGACGGTAAAGCCGATCGCCGTCAGGCGTTCAATCATGAGTGCCTGGCAGCCCTCGTCGTTCGGGCTGAGGGAAGGGCGTTTAATTAACTGTTGAGCAAGCTCTATGACTGGGCAAGACACGTTATTTGTTCTCCGCAATAAATTTCTGATAGCTATCGATACTAAACCCAAGCAGTGCATTACCGTCATCGGTAATCAGTAAAGGCCGTTTAATTACTGCTGGTTGTTCCAGCATCAGGTTTTTAGCGGCCTCTGCGCTGTCACTGGTATTGCTGTTGATCTGTTCACGCTGTTCTTCACTGAGCTTACGCCAGGTTGTTCCGCGCGTGTTGAGTAAGGCCTGAAATCCCAGTTGGTCGATAAAACGCTGTAGCTGCTGTGCATCCAGACCATCGGCACGGTAATCATGGAAGTGGTACGCCACCTGTTGATCCTCCAGCCAGCGGCGCGCTTTCTTTATGGTGTCACAATTTTTAATGCCGTACATAGTCAGCGCCATAGGGGTAAAATCCTTCTGCTTATTGATTTGCATGACGATTGCTGTATCGAACAGCATGGCCTCACTGGGCTAGATCGTACGATAGTCCAGCATGCCGAAAAAAGGCGGGGAGATCTACTGTGAACTGTGTGGCAGAAATAGATGCCAGTACACTTTTTATACTTTCATAACACTTTTACCTGATTAAAAAGTGTGCGTATAATATGTCGCCGTTAATCACCAAGAGGTTCACATGGTAGAAGTAGAAGTAAGCACTTGGAAAGATTTTATTGAAGCAATGTTACGCAAATAATAACGAGAAGTACCGATAGTCATTGCATACCAGGAATAAAATCATACGAATAAGCAGTATTGAGTCTCTCAATACTGCTTTTTTTTATGTAAAAAGAGGAAACCTGAGTAAATAAAAGAGGCTATTATTCGTTAGCGTGTGAATCTTATTTTTCTCTAATTAATTCATACCAATAGCTGATTAAGCGCAAATTTCGCTGCAGCGATAGCGTGGAGCTTACTGGTGTCAAAAAGAGGAACTTTCGCATCCTGAGCGTTGATTAACAGCGGGATCTCTGTACAACCAAGAATGATGCCTTCCGCACCCTGTTGTTCAAGCTGCTGGATAATGTCCCGATAAACCAGCCGTGAGGTATCGTTAATGTTTCCCAGACACAGTTCGTCGTAAATGATGCGGTTAACGGCTTCTTTCCCTGCCTGATCGGGAACAATCACGTCTACGCCAAACCGCTCCTGAATGCGCTGACGATAAAAGTCTTGCTCCATCGTGTAGCGGGTGCCAAGCAAACCGACTTTCTTCAATCCGTGCTGTTTCAGGCTGGCTCCGGTAGCATCAGCAATATGCAAAAGGGGAAGCTGGCTGGCGCGTTCAACGTCATCAGCGACTTTATGCATGGTGTTGGTACAGATGACGATAGCGTCTGCCCCCGCCTGACGTAATCCTACGGCGATATTACCCAGTACGGCTGCTGCCTGTGCCCAATCGCCCTGTGACTGCAATTGTTCTATCTCGTGAAAATCAACACTGTGAAGGATGATTTTGGCGGAGTGCAAGCCACCCAGTTGGTTTTTCACATACTCGTTGATAATGCGGTAATACGGGATGGTGGATTCCCAACTCATGCCCCCGATCAGACCCAGCGTTTTACTTACCATAGTGTCTCCCTTCGATATCATAAAAAGTAATGAACCAGCCAGAACTGAACGCTCTGCGTTCTGCATCGGGTTAAAATAGGGTAAGCGGGTCATTCGGTATACATTTTTAGCGACTTTTATCACTTTTTATCCAACTTCAACTGGACAAAAGGTCAATCTATTGTTGTACTGTATCTGACACAGATTTTGTGTCTTTCATTCATGTAAAGGTAAGTTTGATGTCTAAGATTAAAGGTAGTGTTAAGTGGTTTAATGAGTCTAAAGGCTTCGGTTTCATTACTCCAGAAGATGGTAGCAAAGACGTGTTCGTACACTTCTCTGCCATCCAGAGCAATGGTTTCAAAACTCTGGCTGAAGGTCAGCGTGTAGAGTTCGAAATCACTGACGGTGCCAAAGGTCCTTCTGCTGCTAACGTTAACGCTATTTAATTATACCGATTTCGTGAAAAACCCGCCTATGGCGGGTTTTTTTTCATCATTTTCCACGTTATATCAGTGTGTTGTCACCCAAGTGACCAAGGCAAACGCCAGTGCGGTCATAAGTAACGACCCCGCCAGATTCAACAGCACGTGCAACCCCGCCGCCGCCAATTGCCCGCCTTGCAGGAACATAACGACTTCTGCTGAAAAAGTAGAGAATGTCGTTAAGCCGCCGCATAGCCCGGTGGTAATCAATATCTTCCAGTCCTGATCGAGATGAGGATGGCGCAGAAAGAAGGCGAGTGCGCCGCCAATTACGAAAGCACCAATCAAGTTGGCAAGCAGCGTCCCCAAAGGCAACGTTGGATACAGACTGTTAAATTTAACGCCCAACTGCCAGCGTGCTACGCTGCCGACGCCGCCACCAATAAATACCGCGAGTAATGTACTAAGCATAGGAACCTTTCTTGGATTGCTTTTGCATGGATGGTTTTTTACATAGATTGCTTTTTTACATGGATAGTTTTTGCGATCTCGACGCGCGCTGGATCGGGCGCTACGACCTCTCAGCGAGACGGGCGTAGACATCATTAGCCGAGTGGTGATTGTCCCTGAACTTCAGGCTACCAGCATTGTGGTCGCGCTAGGGTAGGGAGTCCGCTCCAGTATGAAAAGTTTACGCCGTCAGACAGGATTTTTGTAGTGATGCGGGAAGGGAAAGCGGTAAAGGGAGTTGAATACGTGCGAAAGCACGCTCTTATACGTCTTACTTTGTTACAGATGGCAATTGTGTCGTGCTGCGTAAGGTTTTACATAGAGGACATAGGATACAAAGAATTTTTTCGACAACCCTTTTTTTCGACAACCATTGTTCGACAGTACGTGTTCTCGTTTGCTGGCGTCTCCAGCCTCTGTAAATCAGGTAGGTTTGTATGGAAGGTATCAGTATTGCCAAACTGTTGGTGATTGGCGCATTAATCGTTCTGCTGTTTGGTACGAATAAGCTTCGCAGTTTAGGCGGTGATCTGGGCGCGGCGATTAAAGGTTTCAAAAAGGCGATGAATGAGGAGCAACCGGCGAAGACGGATGATACGACTGCGCTGAATGATTCGTCACACAAAGGATCCTGATCGCACATTGCATAGCAAAACGGACGGTAATGACCGTCCGTTTTTTATTCCACACAAAAAATGTGTAAAAATATATGAGTGCTTATTTTACTTCGATACCCTTTGCCTGTAAGTCGGCATGGTAAGACGAGCGAACAAACGGGCCGCAGGCTGCGTGGGTAAAGCCCATCGCCATGGCTTCGGCTTTCATCTCATCGAATTCATCCGGGCTGACGTAGCGCTGTACCGGCAGGTGATGGCGGCTCGGCTGTAAATATTGTCCCAGCGTCAGCATCGTCACACCGTGGCGGCGCAGGTCGCGCATGACTTCCACGATTTCAGCATTGGTTTCCCCCAATCCCACCATCAGGCCAGATTTGGTCGGGATATCAGGATGCGCGCTCTTGAAGTTTTCCAGCAGCTTCAGCGACCACTCATAGTTCGCACCGGGGCGGACCTGACGGTAAACGCGCGGCACGTTTTCCAGGTTGTGGTTGAACACATCCGGCGGCGTAGCAGTCAGGATCTCCAACGCACGATCCATACGGCCACGGAAGTCTGGCACCAGCGTCTCGATACGAATCTGCGGGTTTTTGCGGCGAATAGCACTAATGCAGTCCGCAAAATGCTGAGCCCCGCCGTCGCGCAGGTCATCACGGTCAACGGAAGTGATCACGACATAGCGCAAGCCCATGTCATGGATGGTCTGTGCCAGTTTCTCTGGCTCATTGGCATCTGGCGTAAGCGGGCGGCCGTGGGCAACGTCACAAAACGGACAGCGCCGTGTACAAATGGCACCCAGGATCATGAAGGTGGCAGTGCCGTGGTTAAAACACTCTGCCAGATTCGGACAGGATGCTTCTTCGCAAACTGAGTGCAACCCGTTTTTGCGCATGGCTGCTTTGATTCCCTGAATACGGCTCGAATCCGCCGGAAGTTTAATCTTCATCCATTCAGGTTTGCGCAGAAGCTCTTGGCGTTCGGTGACGACGGTACGTACCGGGATTAGCGCCATCTTATCGGCATCGCGGTATTTGACGCCGCGTTCGATCTGAATCGGTTTACTCATGTTTGCGTAAGTTCCAGTTCTGAATCGTTTCTTTAAATTTATTATTCAAATTCAAAGGATTATGTTTTTAGTTAAACTTTTTTTTAAAAAACAATAAAAATTATATCATCTTGCCTAACGACAATCAGCCCTTGCGCGATCAAAATGAAGAAATTATGTGAATAAAATGTAATTTATCAAAAAATGGTCGTCTAACTGACTGATTTTTATTGACAAGATGAAAAAGATTAACCAGAAATCGGCTCACCCTGTGTGTCCAGATTCCAAGGAATACATTCGGGTGCAGAATAGCCGACTAGCTGTAAAAAGGTGTTTACCAGCACGGGGGCGGTGTCATCCAGCGTGACGCCCGGCACCAGATCGCTTATCTGCGTCATCTCCATACCAGCGTAACCACAAGGATTAATACGCAGGAAAGGAGAGAGATCCATGGCGATATTCAGCGCCAGCCCATGAAAAGAGCATCCTTTGCGGATACGCAGTCCTAGCGAACAGATCTTGCGTTCGCCCACGTAAACGCCGGGCGCATCAGGGCGCGCATGGGCTTCAATCTGGAAGTGTGCCAGTGTACCAATCACGGTATTTTCAATCGCGGTGACGAGTTGGCGAACGCCGAGCTTGCGGCGCTTTAGGTCAATCAGCACGTACATGACCTGCTGACCAGGGCCGTGGTAGGTCACCTGGCCGCCTCTGTCGCTCTGAATCACGGGAATGTCACCGGGCATGAGGACATGTTCGGCTTTGCCCGCCTGACCTTGTGTGAACACGCGAGGGTGCTGAACTAGCCAGAGCTCGTCTGGAGTTTTATCATCACGTCGGTCGGTGAAATTATGCATCGCCAGAGAGACGGGTTCATACGGTTGTACGCCAAATTGACGCACGACGATCTTATCCTGTAGCAAGTGTGTCATCTTCAGGTTAAGGAAAGGTGGGGGGATTATAACGGCGGGAAGCCTCAGCGAACAGCACTATGCAAAATTACGCAGCGCTATAGGGCACAAAACTATGCCATATTTGCAAAACTATGCCGTACTTGCAAAGCAATGCCGTACTTGCAAAGCAATGCCGTACTTGCAAAACAATGTCGTACTTGCAAAACAATGCCGCACTTGCAAACTTTCCCGCTCGTTCTTTTTACAGCACCATACGCACGATGTCGATGTTGCCCAGTTCTTCGTACAGCGTTTCCACCTGCTCAATGTGAGTCGCCGTGATAGTGATGGAAACTGAGTGATAGTTTCCTTTGCTGCTGGGTTTGATCTGCGGGGTGTAGTCGCCAGGCGCGTGACGCTGTACCACTTCAACGACCAGATCGACTAGTTCCGGCTTTGCCTCACCCATAACTTTGTAGGTAAAAACACAGGGGAATTCAAGCAGTTCGTTTAATTTGGTTTTCATTTGCGCTCCAGAGAGGGTAATACGTCGGCATGATTCCGACGGTATTAGCACGATGCTATTACATTATACTAAAAAACATAACTCCCGCGTTCTGCGGGAGTTATGGATACATATTTATATGTGACGTTCTAGCTATATGGGGACGCTTTGGCCCCAGACAAGGGGGATTAGCCGAACCAGTGGTGGAACATCAGTTTGATGTAATCGATCATACGGCCAAAGATCCCGCCTTCTTTCACTTCGTTCATGACGACCAGCGGGCGCTGATCGATGGTTTTGCCATCCAACTGGAAGTTGATGGAGCCCACAACCTGATTTTTGGCTAACGGTGCGTGCAGTTCCGTGTTGTCCAGAACGTAGCTGGCTTTCAGATCTTTCATGCGGCCGCGCGGTATGGTCAGGTAGGCATCTTTCTCTACACCCAATGCAACGCGGTCACTGTCGCCAAACCAGACTGGCTCAGACGCAAATTCTTTACCGGCTTTTAACGGCGCGACGGTTTCAAAGAAGCGGAAGCCCCAGGTCAGCAGTTTTTTACTTTCTGACTCTCGCCCTTTGGCATTACGTCCACCCAGTACCGCTGAAATCAGGCGCATCTGACCTTCTGTTGCTGAGGCGACCAGATTGAAGCCGGCTGATGACGTATGGCCCGTTTTGATGCCGTCAACATTCAGGCTGGAATCCCACAGCAAGCCGTTACGGTTAGGCTGGCGGATATTGTTGAATGTGAACTCTTTCTCTTTGTAGGTTGCATACTCTTCTGGAACATCGCGGATCAGCGCCTGACCGATCAAAGCCATATCACGCGCCGAACTGAACTGACCCGGCGCATCAAGACCGTGCACAGTTTCAAAATTGGTGTTTTGCAGCCCCAGCGCTTTCACGTAACCATTCATCAGGTTAACGAAAGCATCCTGACTGCCAGCAACGTAGTCGGCCATCGCGACGCAGGCATCGTTACCGGATTGCAGGATAATGCCGCGATTGAGTTGGGAAACAGGAACACGGTCGCCTGGCTTCAGGAACATCAGGGAAGACCCCTGGAAGGTCGGGTTGCCGGTTGCCCAGGCATCTTTACCGACGGTAACGATGTCGTTCGGGCTGATTTTTCCTGATTTAATCGCCTGACCAATAACGTAGCTGGTCATCATTTTCGTTAAGCTGGCCGGATCGCGGCGTGTGTCGGCATTCATTTCCGCCAACACTTTCCCAGAGTTGTAATCAATCAGGATGTAGGATTCAGCATCGATTTGCGGGACGCCGGGGATCATCGTTTTAAGATTGATATCTTCGGCATAGGCAAAGGAAGAGGCACTAATGACGAGCAGTGCGCCAAGCGCAGTACGCTTAGTAAAACGAGACGTGTTTACAGTATTCATGATTGGAACAACAACATCCGTGGGTATGAGTTAAAAACGAGCCACACTATAGCAGATGGGGAATAGGCAGGCATCAGGCATTACGTTACGTGATTTTGCAAAAGGGCGGTATGTTCAATGCCATAGCCGCCGTTTTCGCTTCGTGAGCCTGCCGATTATCCGTGACTAGAGCGTGCCGGGTGCGGCGGTAATAAACGACTGCTGCTGAGCTTCGACCGACAAACGTTGTTGAAGTTCAGCGGCCTGCTGACGGTTCTGGAATGGCCCTAGTTGGATACGATACAACCCGCCGCTCGCCATGACTTTTCCGGCCACGCTGAAGCGTTCGCTCAGGCTGCGTTGCCAGGTTTGCGCTCGCTGCTGATCGCTCAACGCACCGACCTGAACCACATAGCGACCCGTAGCAGAAGGAGCAACAACTGCGGGAGCAGCAACCGCTGGCGCGACGTTCATTGGCGCAGCGGATGGTGATGAGGGGGCGGTTGGCGTCACGTTTGACTCAACTACGCCATCGCGCAGTGCGGAAGGCGCGCCTAAAAAGCCACCGCTATGCGATGGTGCGCTACTCTGCGACTGTGTGCTTTCTGTGGGGACGCTCAGGTTATTATTGCTAATTGGGCGAACGGCGCTGGCAGACGTTGGCGACGTCGTTTCCATCATGGGTGTACCTAGCCCACTAGCACCGAAGTTCGGGCGTTCTGGCAGGGAGAAACTTTGTTTGGCAACGGTGGTTCCCACGGTTCCTGGGCCAGAAAGTGTGCCGTCTGGCGCGACGCTGATGAAATCCACTTTCACTTTGGTATTATTCGAGATGTTCAGGCGATCGCCTGCGGCCTTCGATAGATCGATAATTCTGCCTGGCGTATACGGCCCGCGGTCATTAACGCGCACAACCAGGCGACGACCGTTACTTAGGTTGGTGACGCGGACATAGCTCGGTAGCGGTAGCGTGGGATGGGCCGCCGTTATTGCGTTAGGATCAAAAATTTCGCCGATTGACGTGCGGTTACCGCTGGCTTCTTCGCCATACCATGTCGCTAAACCCGCTTCGCTAAAGTTTTGCGGATTTTTGACAATTTTATAGCTCTTGCCTTTGATGCTGTAGTCTTGCAGCGTACCCTGATTGTAGGGTTCATAACGAGGTTCCGCTCCACCGATCTCTTCCGTCGGGCCGCTGTAAACCTGAGTAACGGGCGGCGCGGGTTGCCGCTGTTCCGTTGTGGTACAGGCCGCAAGCGCCAGAGTTGCTACGCCGATCCAAAGCCAATTCTTACGCATTGCTCACCTCGTATTATAAATTCTTAGATAGCAGTTTGCGGTGAGTATGTATCGACATGACGATACCGAATCCCGCCATTAAGACGACCAGCGCCGATCCGCCGTAGCTGATTAGCGGTAGCGGCACGCCAACGACGGGAAGTATACCGCTGACCATCCCGATATTGACGAAAACATAGAAAAACAGAATTAACATCAGCCCGCCGACCATCACCCGGCCGAACGAGGTTTGCGCATTGGCGGCAATGACCAGACCGCGCATAATCATGAATAGATACATCGTGAGCAGAATCAACACGCCGATTAATCCAAGCTCTTCTGCCAACACGGCAAAGATAAAGTCAGTGTGCCGCTCCGGCAGAAACTCTAGCTGAGATTGTGTGCCATGTAGCCAGCCTTTACCAGACAGGCCACCTGAGCCTATCGCAATTTTCGACTGAATAATATGGTATCCCGCACCGAGTGGATCGCTTTCTGGATCGAGCAGCATCATGACCCTGGCACGCTGATAATCATGCATCAGGAAGAACCAGAGTATCGGAATAAACGCGGCGATTAGCAGTACGGCGATGCCAATTAAGCCCCAACTCATCCCTCCCAGAAAAAGAACAAACAGACCAGATAAGGCAATCAAGATCGAAGTGCCTAAATCCGGCTGTGCGGCAACCAGTAGGGTAGGAACAAAAATCAGGATCAGCGCGATCGCCGTATTTTTTAGCGACGGTGGGCACATATCACGGTTAATAAAACGAGCAACCATCAGCGGCACGGCGATCTTGGCGATTTCCGATGGCTGGAAGCGGATAAAACCTAAATCCAGCCAGCGCTGTGCACCTTTACTTATTTGTCCGAAAATATCCACGATAAGCAGCAAAATGACACAAACTACATACAGGTAGGGTGCCCAGCCTTCATAGACGCGAGGAGGGATTTGTGCCATCACGATCATTACTGTAAACCCCAGCACGATCTGAATGACTTTTCGCTCCATCATACCGACGTCCTGCCCGCTGGCACTCCATAAGACAAATAGGCTATAGCCCAGCAGTGCCAGGATGCAGAGAAGAAACGGGAGGTCGATGTGGATTTTTGCCCAGAACGAACCCTTTTGTTGGCTATCGGTCATGAATATCTGTTACTCACTCTCGCTACCCGGCGGCGCAGGAGGCGCACTGGGTAAATCGGTATTGTTATCGCCTAGCAGAATATGATCAAGGATCTGGCGGGTGATAGTGCCCACGGTTGGGCCCGCTCCACCATTTTCCAGAATAATCGACAGTGCGACTTTAGGGTTCTTATAGGGGGCAAATGAGACCATTAATTTATGGTCACGCAGATGTTCTGCGATCTTGTGCGCATTATAGGTTTCATTTTCTTTCAGGCCGAAAACCTGCGCCGTACCGGATTTTGCCGCAATTTTATAGGGCGCATCATCGAAACTTTTGTGTGCGGTGCCGTTAGCGCGATTAGCTACGCCATACATCCCGTCCTTCGCCACTTCCCAATAGCCAGAGTGGATATTGCCAATCTGTTGGTTCTCAGTTTGTCGGAAAGGCACAATAGCGCCATTTTCTCGCGAGCTATAAAGCAAATGAGGCGTTTTGACCTGGCCGTCGTTGATGAGCGTGACCAGTGCCTTATTCATCTGGATCGGCGTTGCCGTCCAGTAGCCTTGACCGATCCCTACGGGGATCGTATCCCCCTGATACCAGGGTTTCTTAAATCGCCTGAGTTTCCACTCACGGGTTGGCATGTTGCCAGCGCTTTCTTCCGAAATATCGATGCCGGTTTTCTCGCCGTAACCAAATTTATTCATCCATTCGGATAGGCGATCGATCCCCATGTCATAAGCGACCTGATAAAAGAAGGTATCCGCAGACTCTTCCAGTGATTTGGTGAGGTTAAGGCGACCATGCCCCCATTTTTTCCAGTCACGGAAGCGCTTTTCGGAGCCAGGTAATTGCCACCAGCCGGGATCGAACAAGCTAGTATTCGTGGTAATAACGCCCGCAGTCAGGGCGGAAACTGCTATATAGGGTTTAACGGTGGAGGCGGGAGGATAAATTCCCTGTGTTGCACGGTTGATCAATGGACGATTGGGATCGTTTTGTAGCTTCGCATAATTTTTGGTGGAAATCCCGTCGACAAACAGATTGGGGTCGTAACTGGGGGTGGAAACCATCGCCAGAATACCACCGTCGCGTGGGTCGGTGACAATGACGGCAGCGCGGCTGCCTTCCAGAAGTTTTTCGATGTAGATTTGCAGGCTCAGATCCAGCGTTAGATAAATATCACGCCCGGCCTGCGGAGGTTGTTCGTGGAGCTGGCGGATCACGCGGCCGCGGTTGTTAACTTCAACTTCTTCATAGCCGGGCTTACCGTGCAGCAAATCCTCATAATGACGTTCGATACCCAGCTTGCCTATGTCGCGCGTCGCGGCGTAATCGGCGATTTTTTCTTCTTTGGTCAGCCGTTCTACGTCTTTATCGTTGATTTTGGAGACATAGCCAGTGACGTGCGTTAGTGCAGAACCGTAAGGATAATAGCGGCGTTGATAGCCTTTAACCTCAACGCCGGGAAAGCGGTATTGGTTGACGGCGAAACGGGCAACCTGAATCTCATCAAGCCCGGTTTTTACTGGAATGGAAGTGAAACGGCGTGAACGCTTGCGTTCTTTTTCGAAATTTTCCAGATCGTCATCGGTCAAATTAACGATGGGGCGCAGCGCGTCCAGCGTTTCTTTCAGGTTGTCGACTTTATCGGGCACCAGCTCTAATTGATAGATGGTACGATTCAATGCCAACGGCGTACCGTTACGGTCGTAGATGATGCCGCGGCTTGGCGCGATAGGAACCAGCTTAATGCGGTTCTCGTTAGAGCGCGTGCGATAGTCATCGACGCGCAAAATTTGCAGATGATAAAGATTAGCGACTAATACACCAGAAAGCAGCAAAATGCCCAGAAAGGCTACCAAAGCACGGCGCACGAACAGAGCGGACTCCGCCGTATAATCACGAAAGGGTTTGCGTTCTACTTTCATCCAGTGTTATTTCACATGTTTCATCGTATCGCCTTACTCCCGATGGTAAGGGTGATTAGTCGTAATGCTCCATGCACGATACAGACTCTCTGCCACCAGTACACGAACGAGCGGGTGAGGCAACG
The DNA here is from genome assembly GCF_001742145.1 of Pectobacterium parmentieri. Lineage (NCBI taxonomy): Bacteria > Pseudomonadati > Pseudomonadota > Gammaproteobacteria > Enterobacterales > Pectobacteriaceae > Pectobacterium > Pectobacterium parmentieri. The sequence goes on from NZ_CP015749.1 coordinate 683,192, forward strand.
TTAATGGCGAGAGTGACCAGCTTTGTTCCGCTGCGGCTTTGCATTCCGGCGCAAGCCCTTCAGGTCCGCCAATCAGCAGACTGACATCGCGCCCATCCTGTTTCCAGCGCTCTAGCTGTTGCGCCAACTGCGGCGTTTCCCAGCGAGTACCTGGAATATCCAGCGTAACAATACGGTTGCCTTTGCCCACCGCCGCCAGCATCTGTTCGCCTTCGCGCTCCAGAATGCGTTTAATATCGGCATTTTTGCCCCGTTTCCCCGCCGGAATTTCGAGTAATTCGAAAGGCATGTCCTTCGGGAAGCGCCGCAGATAATCGGTGAAACCAGTCTGCACCCAGTCGGGCATTTTGGTGCCAACGGCGACCAGTTGCAGTTTCATGCTAGCCCCACAGCTTTTCCAATTCGTATAACTGGCGGCTTTCTTCTTGCAATACATGAACCATCACGTCACCTAAATCGACAACAACCCAGTCAGAGGCATTTTCACCCTCAACGCCGAGTGGAATCAAACCTGCTGCGCGTGAGGATTGCACGACGTGATCGGCAATAGACGCGACATGACGTGTAGATGTGCCCGTACAGATAACCATGTAATCGGTGATGCTGGATTTACCCTGGACGTTGAGTGCAACGATATCCTGGGCTTTTAAGTCATCGACCTTATCAATAACGAAGTCTTGGAGTGCTTGACCTTGCAAAGGTTCCCCCTCAATGGCGTTCTATCAGTCACTGATGAACGCGTGTGGCGCTGAATTGTTTAAGAAAAACGTAAATCACCGAGTAATTGCCGAGAATTCCCGCTTTTCCCGGTGATTGAAACCAGCCGCGGAGTATATCACGCACTTTTGCCGAGTGGTATAAAGCCCGTGGCTGATAGATGGGAAAACCTGTGCTATTGGTACAAGCCGTGTTCGTCGATGTAGTTGAGTACGGTGGGAGGCAATAAATCGTGGCAGTCCAGGCCTTGCTGTCGCCGCTGGCGAATGTCCGTTGCGGAAATGGTGACCAGTGGCGTGTCTGCCAAAAAGATACGTCCGTGCGACTGCTGATGAAGATCGTCTGGTGTGTGCGTCAGATGATTGTCCAACCACTGCTGCAATTCGGGTGTTTCCAGCGTCGAGCGATAGCCGGGACGGGCGCACACCAGTAAATGGCAAACGCTGAGTAGATCTTGCCAGCGGTGCCAACGGTGTAGAGTCAGCAGCGAGTCTTGCCCGATGATAAATCCCAGTGGTGTATCGCGGTCTTTTTCAGCTCGCAATGCTTCCAGCGTATCAATGGTGTAGGAGGGGGTTTGCCGTTGCAGCTCCCGATCGTCCACGGTAAAGAGCGGATTACCTTCAACGGCAAGTTCAGCCATATGAAAACGCTGCCGGGAGCTGGCTTCGGGCTGCTGTCGGTGCGGCGGAACATTATTGGGCATCAGGACGACGCTAGTCAGCCCTACGAGCTTTGCCAGCGCAGTCACTGGCTGAAGGTGGCCGTAATGGATGGGATCGAACGTGCCGCCAAAAAATGCGGTCAACGATGGTGCAGTGGATGGCCTATTCAGATGAATGCCTCCGGCAAGGCTTTGCCGCACAGCAGCATGGCAAGCGATTCAAGTTCAGACCAAACGGATTGACCATAATCTTGCTTTAGGGTTATTTCCACCTGTGTCAGTAACCGCACGGCCTGCTGTAGTTGCTGAAGAGAAAGCCGCTGTAATGCTTGACTGAGCAGATCACGTCGGTTTTGCCACACTTTTTGCTGATCGAATAACGTGCGCAGCGGCGTGTCTGACATGCGCCGTTTCAGCGCCAACAGTTGTAGCAACTCGCGCTGTAGCGTGCGCAGCAAAATGACAGGTTCGCAATCTTCCTGCTTTAACTGTTGCAAAATGTGCCAGGCGCGTTTGGCTTTACCTGCCAGTAACGCATCAAGCCAGTGAAAAGGCGTGAAGTGTGCGGCATCGTTGACCGCATTTTCTACGCGCGGCAGGGTCAGCTTGCCATCGGGATAAAGCAGCGCCAATCGTTCTAACGCCTGAGACAGCGCGAGAAGGTTGCCTTCATAGCAATAGCAAATGAGCTGCGTGGCCTGTTCATCCAACGTCAACTTCATCGCTTTGGCGCGCTGAGCAACCCAACGGGGGAGCTGTGCTTGTTCCGGCGTCAGGCAATTGATATAGACACTGTCTTGCGACAGCGCTTTGATCCAGGCGCTGTTTTCCTGCGCTTTCGTCAGCTTATGGCCGCGCAGGATCAGCAAAATATCGGGGTGTAATAATCCAGAAAGCTTGATCAGATTTTCGCTCATCGCTGCATTCGGGCCATTTTCCGGCAAGATCAGCAGAAGCGATTGGCGCGAAGCGAACAGGCTGAGCGCCTGACAGGTACTGAAAATCGCATCCCATTCGGTATGTAGATCCAGAATGAAACTGAAATGCTCGCTGAATTCGTGCTGTTGAGCGACGCGTTTAATGCTATCGAGGCTTTCTTGCAGCAGGAGAGGGTCTGAACCGAAGACCAAATAACAACCGCGCAGCCCCTCATGGAGTTGCGCGGTGAGTTGTTCGGGGTAAAGCCGAATCATGAACGCGTGGCGGCAGTCGTTGAATCGGTGGACTGCAGCCGATTTTTGACTTCCTGGCTACCGTTGATGGTCAGCAACTTACGTACCAACTGCTGGGCTGCCTGCTCACGCATTTCCTGACGGACGATGTCCTGTTCGGCATCTTTCGCCAGTGCAGCCAGCGGGTTATCAAAGAACGTGCGGAACACCGTCACGCTGAGCGGATAAATATCTTCACCCGGCATCAGCACCTGCGCTTGCAACGTTAGCACCATCTGGTATTCCGCTGTTTTACCGTCCTGAAAAATAGAGACAGTATCACGCGTTTCGCTTGAGCCCAGTACCCGCAGAGACGGAATATCCTGACGCGTCGCATCGTCAACGATTTTTACATCGCTGAGACGGAGCTGCTCGCGCACCGCACGCGTTAGCGGACCATAAGGGTCACTGCTGTCGACGATGAGTGTTTGTAACTGCGTAGGCACTTGTGTCGTGCCGCGCAGATGAAAACCGCAGCCAGCGGTGATTAACACCGCCAGCCCCAGCAACAACGTGAATAGACGATGTCGCACAGTTCCTCCTTGCCTTAACCTACAACCAGATTAAGCAGTTTGCCAGGGACATAAATCACTTTACGAACCGTGACGCCGTCCAGATATTTCGCGACCAGCGGTTCCTGAGCAGCGCGTTCGCGAACCTGTTCTTCGCTGGCATCAGCGGCAACGGTAATTTTACCACGTACTTTACCGTTAACCTGAACGACGACCAGTTTGGAATCTTCCACCATCGCGTTCTCATCCGCAACCGGCCACGGTGCGGTATCCACATCGCCTTCACCTTGCAGCGCGTGCCACAGTGTGAAGCAAACGTGCGGAGTGAACGGATAGAGCATACGAACGACGGCCAGCAGTGTTTCCTGCGTCAGCGCGCGATCTTGATCGCTTTCCTGCGGCGCTTTCGCCAGCTTGTTCATCAGTTCCATGATGGCAGCGATCGCGGTATTGAAGGTCTGGCGACGGCCGATATCATCGGTCACTTTAGCGATCGTTTTGTGCAGATCTCGACGCAGTGACTTCTGATCTTCAGTCAGTGTAGCGATATCCAGAGCCGTTACCGCACCTTTCTCGGTATGCTCGAAGGCTTGTCTCCAGACACGTTTCAGGAAGCGGTTCGCGCCTTCTACGCCGGATTCTTGCCATTCCAGCGTCATTTCCGCCGGGGAAGCAAACATCATGAACAGACGAACGGTATCCGCACCGTATTTCTCTACCATGACCTGCGGGTCGATGCCGTTGTTTTTGGACTTCGACATTTTGCTCATACCCGCGTAGATCACGTTACGGCCTTCGTTATCGACGGCTTTGACGATGCGACCTTTCTCATCACGCTCAACGGTAACGTCGGCAGGTGAAACCCAGATGCGCTCGCCGTTATTACCCAGGTAGTAGAAGGCATCCGCCAACACCATACCCTGACACAGCAGGCGTTTGGCTGGTTCATCAGACGTAACCAGACCCGCATCGCGCATCAGTTTGTGGAAGAAGCGGAAATACATCAGGTGCATGATGGCGTGTTCGATACCGCCGACATATTGGTCAACGGGCAGCCAGTAGTTGGCGGCAGCCGGATCGAGCATCCCCTGATCGTACTGCGGGCAAGTATAGCGGGCGTAGTACCAGGACGATTCCATAAAGGTGTCGAACGTGTCGGTTTCACGCAGCGCCGGCTGACCGTTAACGGTGGTCTTCGCCCATTCCGGGTTAGATTTCAGCGGGCTGGTGATGCCATCCATCACGACATCTTCCGGCAGGATCACCGGCAACTGATCTTCTGGAGTCGGGATGACGGTGCCGTCTTCCAGCGTCACCATTGGAATTGGCGCGCCCCAGTAGCGCTGACGGGAGACACCCCAGTCGCGTAGGCGATAGTTGACTTTACGCTCGCCAATGCCTTTTTCTACCAGCTTATCGGCAATAGCGTTGAAGGCCGCATCGAAATCCAGACTGTCAAACTCGCCGGAGTTGAACAGGCTACCTTTTTCCGTCATTGCTTCAGTGGACAGATCGGGCTTGCTGCCGTCGGCATTCAGAATAACTGGCTTGATGGACAAGTCATATTTGGTGGCAAATTCCCAGTCACGCTGGTCGTGGCCCGGAACGGCCATGACTGCGCCTGTGCCGTATTCCATCAGAACAAAGTTGGCAACCCAGATAGCGACTTTCTCACCGTTCAGCGGGTGAATGGCATACAGGCCGGTGGCTATGCCTTTTTTCTCCATCGTCGCCATATCGGCTTCAGCGACTTTGGTATTACGGCACTCTGCAATGAAATCGGCCAACGCTGGATTGGTTGCGGCAGCCTGCGCGGCGAGAGGGTGACCCGCAGCAACGGCAACGTAGGTCACGCCCATGAACGTATCCGGACGCGTAGTGTAAACGCTCAGTTTCTCTGTGCTGTCTGCCACGTCAAAGGTGATTTCCACCCCTTCAGAACGGCCAATCCAGTTACGCTGCATGGTTTTGACCTGCTCAGGCCAGCTTTCCAGCGTATCTAAATCGTTCAGCAGTTGGTCTGCATAGGCGGTGATTTTGATAAACCACTGCGGAATCTCTTTGCGTTCAACCTTGGTGTCACAGCGCCAGCAGCAGCCGTCGATAACTTGTTCGTTCGCCAGCACAGTTTGGTCGTTCGGACACCAGTTAACGGCGGAGGTTTTTTTATACACCAGGCCTTTTTCGTACAGCTTGGTGAAGAACCACTGTTCCCAGCGGTAGTAGTCCGGTTTACAGGTCGCGACTTCACGATCCCAGTCATAGCCAAAGCCCAGCAGTTTGAGCTGGTTTTTCATGTAGTCGATGTTGGCATAGGTCCAGGGGGCAGGTGCGGTATTGTTTTTGACCGCTGCGCCTTCAGCAGGCAGGCCAAACGCATCCCAACCGATCGGTTGCAGAACATTTTTGCCCAGCATGCGCTGATAGCGGGAAATCACGTCACCGATGGTGTAGTTACGGACGTGGCCCATATGTAGTCGACCAGAAGGGTATGGCAGCATGGAAAGGCAATAATATTTTTCCTTGCCAGGCTGTTCGGTGACTTTAAATGTCTGCTTCTCTTGCCAGTGAAGCTGGACGTCCGCTTCTATCTCTTCTGGGCGGTATTGCTCTTGCATGGCTGCCAGGGGTCCTGTTTAGTGAAGAATCGCTACGTGAGTAGCCTGTTCTGATTCATAACAAAAGATCCGCATAGCATAGCCGTAAGCGGCGCAGGCAACAACACCCAGCGCCCGACTGAGGAATATTTCTGATCTGTGAGCGGAATACTGCGAGGAATTGCGCAAATTGGCGACAATTCATCAGGTATGCGGAAAAAATAATCTAAAATAGAGAGAGATAGGCAACGTATCGGTTTTTGGCTAGATATGCCAGACAGCGAATAATCGTTTTTTATCACCCTTCAACCCGCTATTCAGGAGGAAGCATGAATAAACTAGCCCGCTATTACCGCGAGTTAATGGCTTCAGTGACGGCCCGGCTGAACAACGGTGAGCGCGATTTTGACAGTCTGGTGCAGAGCGCCCGCAAAACCTTACAGGAAGGCTCTGAGCTGACGCAGAAAGAAATAGAACAGGTGATTCAGGCTGTTCAGCGCGATCTGGAAGAATTTGGCCGTAGCTATAGCGAAAGCCAGGATGAATTTACCGACAGCGTTTTTATGCGAGTGATCAAGGAAAGTCTGTGGCAGGAGTTGGCGGATATTACGGATAAAACGCAATTGGAGTGGCGTGAACTCTTTAAAGATGTGAATCATCACGGGGTGTACCACAGTGGTGAAGTGGTGGGGCTAGGCAATCTGGTGTGTGAAAACTGCCATCACCATATCGCGTTCTACACACCGGAAATTTTGCCACTTTGTCCGAAATGTTCACATGACCTGTTTCATCGCCAGCCGTTTCAGCCGTAAGACGCGCTAAATAGATACAGCGTGCCTTGCGGCACGCTTTGACGGGTATTAATGCAAGATTTTCGCCAGAAAGTCTTTCGCACGTTCGGACTGTGGATTATTGAAGAAATCATCCTTGCGGGTGTCTTCAACAATTTTGCCCTCATCCATAAAGATCACGCGGTGCGCAACTTTACGGGCAAAGCCCATTTCATGGGTGACGACCATCATGGTCATACCTTCCTGCGCCAATTCAACCATAACGTCCAGCACTTCGTTGATCATCTCTGGATCGAGTGCGGATGTCGGTTCGTCAAATAACATCGCGATAGGGTCCATACACAGCGCGCGGGCAATCGCGACACGTTGCTGCTGACCACCGGAGAGCTGCCCAGGGTACTTGTTGGCGTGTGCCGCCAGCCCCACACGTTCCAACAGCTTCTGTGCTTTGGCTTTGGCATCTTCGCGCTTACGCTTTAGCACTTTTACCTGTGCCAGCGTTAGGTTCTCGATGATCGATAAATGTGGAAAAAGCTCAAAGTGTTGGAACACCATCCCGACTTTGGAACGTAACTGGGCCAGATTGGTTTTTTTATCGTTAACAGCAGTGCCATTGACGGTAATTTCACCTTTTTGAATCGGTTCCAGTCCATTTACGGTTTTGATCAGGGTTGATTTACCGGAGCCAGAAGGCCCGCAGACGACGACAACTTCACCTTTTTTTACTTCTGTGGAGCAGTCGGCTAGCACCTGAAATTGGCCGTACCATTTAGAAACATTTTTCAGGGAAATCATCAAACCGTCCTTTTTTTCAGGTAACTGACCAGCATTGAGGCAGTAATGCTGAAGAGAAAATAAATGAATCCAGCAAACAGGATCATTTCAACTTGTGTCCCGTCGCGCTCGCCGATGGTTGAGGCGGTACGGAAGAAATCAGCGAGGCTGAGTACGTAAACCAGTGAGGTATCCTGAAACAGGACGATACCTTGTGTCAGCAACAGCGGCACCATGGCACGGAATGCCTGTGGTAAAATAACCAGCTTCATGGACTGCCAGTGCGTCATTCCTAATGCTAACGCTGCGGAAGATTGACCGCGCGATACGCTGAGGATACCCGCACGAATGATTTCCGAATAGTAGGCTGCCTCGAACAGCGAGAAGGCTACCATAGCTGAAATCAGTCGAATATCGGTTTTCGGCGATAGCCCAAGCACATTTTGTAATAAGCTAGGAACCACCAGATAAAACCACAGTAGTACCATGACCAGTGGAACGGAGCGGAACAGGTTCACATACAGTTTGGCGAACCAACTGATGGGTTTTATCGGCGACAGACGCATTACCGCGAGGATCGTACCCCAGACAATCCCGAATACTACCGCCGTCAGCGTAATTTCGAGTGTGACGGCCATCCCCTGAATCAGGTACGGCATACTTGGCCCAATTGAGCTCCAGTCAAATTCATACATGATTTATTTGCTCCCCATATTGCCCGGCAAACGGGTTTTTCGCTCAACGACCTGCATGATCAACATAATAATGGCGTTGATGCCAACATACGCCAGTGTGATGGCGGTAAAGGATTCATAGGCGTGGGCTGAATAGTCCAGCAGCTTCCCTGCCTGTGCCGCCATATCAACCAGACCAATCGTGGAGGCGATAGCCGAGTTTTTTACCAGGTTTAACATTTCTGACGTCAGCGGCGGGACGATCACGCGATACGCATTCGGCAGTAACACATAGCGATAGGTTTGCGGTAGCGTCAGACCCATCGCCAACCCGGCTGCTTTCTGCCCGCGTGGTAGCGATTGAATCCCTGCGCGCACCTGCTCACAAACGCGCGCTGCGGTGAAGAGCCCCAGACAAATCATCGATGACAGAAAGAACTGAATATTAGGGTCTAGCTCGGCTTTAAACCACATACCGATGTTGACGGGAAGCAGCTCGGGAACCACCAGATACCAGGTAAAGAACTGGACGATAAGCGGGACGTTGCGAAATAGTTCGACGTAGCAAGTACCAATGCTTGAAAGAAAACGGTTCGGGACGGTACGTAGGATTCCAAATAAAGAACCAATCAGAAAAGCGATAATCCAGGCACAGATGGATAGTGTGACGGTGACTTGCAGACCGGACAAAATCCACCCGAGGTAGGTTGTGTTGCCGAAGGGGGCGGCTTGTAAAAATATGCCCCAGTTCCAATCTATTGACATAACGAACTCCGGTAAAAAAAGGGTAGCGAAGCTACCCTGAAGATTGATGAGCGGCCATATTCCCGTTTTTTTTCAAACTACAGGCGTTGTATTTATTTCCTGTTTCTCGAAATTTCTCGGGGCAACATGTGATGGGGAACGACCATCACATGCCTGTCTGTCCTGCCACGAATCAGCAATCAGAGGGCAGATTATTCTGCCCTTATTCTCATTATTAATTAGTTTAGTGCTTTGTCATTTGGCGCTTTGAACAGCGCTTTCATTTCGTCTGACAGGGCAAAGTTCAGGTTAAGATCTTTTGGCGGAATCGGCTGTTTGAACCAGCGATCGAACCATTTTTCGGCTTCGCCAGAGGTCTGTACTTCGGCGATGGTGTCATCAACCAGTTTCTTGAATTGCGGATCGTCTTTGCGCAGCATACAGCCGTAGGCTTCTTCAGACTGCGCTTTACCAACGATATCCCACTGATCGGCGCTTTTTGCTTTCGCACGTTCGCCAGCCAGCAGTGCATCATCCATCATAAAGGCGACTGCACGGCCGCTTTCCAGTGTGCGGAAAGAGTCGCCATGGTCTTTCGCACTGATGATGCGCATCTTCAGTTGTTTTTCTTCGTTCAGCTTATTCAGCAGAACTTCAGAGGTTGTACCGGAGGTCACGACGACAGTTTTACCCGCCAAATCCGGGAAATCTTTTACACCGGAATCTTTTTTGGTTAACAGACGTGTACCGACAACGAAAATGGTGTTAGAGAACGCAGCTTGTTTCTGACGTTCCAGGTTGTTGGTCGTTGAGCCACATTCCAAATCGAAAGTCCCGTTCTGTAACAGCGGAATACGATTCTGAGAGGTGATCGGGAGTAGTTTGACCTGTAGGTTAGGCGCATCCAGTTTTTTCTTAATCGCGTCGACAATTTTGTCAGAGTAGGCCTGAGAATAGCCGACGACTTTCTGCGTATTATCGTAGTAAGAGAAAGGGACGGACGATTCACGGTGGCCAATGACGATCACGCCATTATCTTTGACCTTTTTCAATGTACCGGCCAGATCTTCAGCCTGGGCTGCACTGGCGGCAGTGCCAAGCAGAATCAGTGATAATGCCAGTTTACGCATTTGCATGTTCTAACTCCTTTGCTGTCGTTGCTGCAATAGTTATAGCGCTGTCATCAATAACCATAGGGTTAATGTGTTCGTTATCTTCAAGTTAACGTTATATCGCTGAATCACTCATGACACGTTGCTACTTCTCAGTGATAACGTTGCACCGTTAAAGCGCGAAGTTACTGCGTATACAGTTAAAAAGTAGCTGATTGTAAATAGATTGAAATAGAAATGTTTTCTTTTTGCGATATCCGCCGCACCAAATGGCAGCAATGTCAGAGGTTGGCACCAATTTGGTGCGTAACTTGCCCCGCGATAGGGCTTTAAGTCGACGTAATATCCAAAAAAATACAGAAACAACCCTTTACAGGATAATAAGAGGCAAATACCGTGCCAAAAATAAAAAAAGGCATGCAAAAGCATGCCCTTAGGGACGTGAGGAGGGGCGGTTATCGGCGACGTAAACCGAAGAAAACGGCGGTGATGCCGCCTAGCAGCGTAACGATCCAGAGCGGCCAGGAACCGAAGCGGGCATAAGGCGTTATTCCCGTTGCAGGAACGACCTGCGTGTCAAGCACTGCACGTGTGAACTGCGGCAGGCTGGCGCTAACTTTACCATCTGGCGTAATCACCGCGGTGACGCCGTTGTTGGTACTACGAACCAGAGGACGCCCTAACTCCAGCGCACGCATGCGTGCCATCTGGAAATGTTGCCATGGGCCGATTGAATGGCCGAACCAGGCGTCGTTCGAGATGGTCAACAGCATATCGGTGTCTGGTCGGAAGTTATCACGCACCTGTTGGCCTAGGATGATTTCATAACAAATAGCGGCATTAAGTTTAAAACCATGCACAGAAAGCTGTGGCTGAACATAGTCCCCTCGACTAAACGACGACATCGGAAGATCGAAGAACGGGGCCAGCGGACGTAACAGCGTTTCCAACGGGACAAACTCGCCAAAAGGCACCAGATGGTTTTTGTTGTAGCGGTTCGTCGTGGGGTAGTTGTATGGCCCTTTGTCGCCGAGTACGATAACTGAGTTATAGAAATCGGTCTTATTGCCATCACGCCGGATGTCGACAATACCCGTAATCAGGCTGCTATTGTGGCTACGTAGAATATCGTCAATCTGCTTCAAATAGGCGTTCTGGCGGCTTTCAATATCAGGAATTGCCGTTTCCGGCCAGATAACGATAGGTGCCTTGTCCATATAAGGCAGGCTGTTATCGAGATAGATTCTCAGCGTGTTCAACAGCTCATCTTGTTCCCACTTCATGGCCTGCGGGATATTACCTTGTACCAACGCGACATTGACGGCGCGTTCTGGTTGCAGGGTGTACCACTGCACGTTACGTAGCGGCCATGCTAAAACGAAAACACCGATAGCAACGGCTGCTGGTGCGATTTTTCGCTGATTGATGGCGTAAACAAGTAGCCCGCTGAGGCTCATCAATAGGAAGGTAATGGTGTCGATCCCCAGAATGGGCGCGATACCTTTTAATGGGCCGTCAAGTTGGCTGTAGCCGAATTGCAGCCAGGGAAAGCCGGTGAGCACCCAACCGCGTAGAAATTCGGTTAGCTGCCAGAGAACGGGGGCGGCAAGCGCAAGACGCCACAGCGTGGTTTTTGGCCACAGGCGTGAGAGCAGGGCAGAAAACAGCAGAGGATAGAGTGACAAATAGGTGGCGAGTAGAATGACTATCGCAACATTGACAGGGCCTGGCATTCCGCCAAATTGCGCGATGCTGACATACACCCAGTTTACGCCGCTGCCGAACAGACCTAATCCCCAGCAAAACCCTATCCAGGCTGACTGACGACTCGTGCGGTTGAGCGTCAGTGCCTGTAGGCCCATGAGCGAGATAATCGCCGCAGGCCAGAAATCAAAAGGAGAAAATGCCAGCGTGCCACAGGCACCAAATAAGAGCGCCAGCAGGGCTTTGACCCGCTGGCGTTGTAGAAAAGATGCGACAACCATTGCCAAATTATTCTTCCAATTTTGGTTGGGGGGCATTGTCAGGGATTCTGACATGAACCTGAATGATACGGCGACTGTCTGCCATCGCAACCTTAAACAGGTAACCTTCTATGTCGATGGTTTCGCCACGAGCAGGAAGATGGCCGAAAGACTGCATGACCAAGCCGCCGATGGTGTCGACTTCATCATCGCTAAACCGTGTGCCGAAAGCCTCGTTAAAATCTTCTATATCGGTTAATGCACGAACGGTGTAGGTCTGGCGATTAAGCTGACGAACATCTCTGTCTTCTTCATCGTCGTATTCGTCTTCAATTTCGCCGACAATCAACTCAAGAATATCTTCAATCGTGACCAGGCCGGATACGCCACCAAATTCATCGATGACAATCGCCATGTGATAGCGCAGCGAACGGAACTCATTCAGCATTCTATCAACGCGTTTACTTTCCGGCACAACAACGGCGGAACGCAGGACTTTATCCATACTGAACGGTTCGGAATCGCTGCGCATAAACGGCAGTAAATCCTTGGCCATCAGGATGCCTTCAATGTGGTCTTTATCTTCGCTAATGACGGGGAAGCGGGAGTGAGCGGATTCGATAATGACATCCAGACACTCTTCCAACGTTTGATCACGCTTGAGCGTAATCATCTGCGAGCGAGGGATCATGATGTCACGTACACGCTGGTCGGCGATATCCATGACGCCTTCGAGCATGTCTCGTGTTTCAGGATCGATCAGGTCATTCTGCTCGGAATCACGAATCAGAGTGAGTAAACCGTTACGATCTTTTGGCTCGCCGTGAAAAAGCTGATTAAGAATAAGAGAAAAGAAGCCCTTCTTGGGACTGGGTGCATCGCTGTTTTGAGAATGGTCGTCGCTCATGCGTTTTAATTAACATCACTCTTGTTAAAGGATTATTGCCAGCAACTGGAAGCGGCACAGTGGCTGATGTGGAACGGATAAGTACCCGATATCTTCCCGATCTCGGGGAGACCCGTCATACTTCAAGCTGCACGTGCGCTGGCTGCGATACTCGGCTCACTCGCGTGAACCTTGCCGCGTTACGAGTCCTATAAATGGTCCTCGCCCTAGCGGGCCAACGCCTTGCGTTGTTCAAAACGATAACGTTTTGTCCTGCAACTCGAATTATTTAGGGTCATATAAAATGTATTTCTATTTATTCGGTGAGGCCATCTTTTTCTGCAAGGTAAGGGTCGGTATAACCCATACTTTGCATAATCTCGGTTTCCAGCGCTTCCATTTCTTCGGCTTCGCTATCTTCGATGTGGTCATACCCTAGCAGATGCAGGCTACCATGGACAACCATGTGCGCCCAGTGCTCTTCTACGGTTTTTTCCTGCTCAGCGGCTTCGCGTTCCACAACCTGACGGCAGATGATTAAATCGCCTAGCAGAGGAAGCTCGACTTCAGGTGGTGCCTCAAAAGGAAATGACAGCACGTTGGTCGGCTTGTCTTTCCCGCGATAGGTGTTATTCAGATCGCGACTTTCAGCTTCATCGACGATACGAATGGTGACTTCAGAGACTTCCTGAAACTGCGGTAGAACGCCTTCCAGCCAGCGCTGAAAGTCTTTTTCTTCCGGTAGCCCCTGTGCTTGCTCGCTGGCGATTTGTAAATCGAGAATCACCTGACTCATTTTTGCTCCTGATCTGATGCCGCAGCCTGTGCTTCACGCTTACGCTGTTCTGCTAAGGCGTCTTTACGTTTCTGGTCGGCATTTTCCCACGCTTCATAGGCATTCACAATCCGCGCAACCACCGGATGGCGCACCACGTCTTCGCTGTGGAAAAAGTTAAAGCTGATCTCTTCCACATCGGCCAACACTTCAATCGCGTGGCGTAAGCCCGATTTCAGATTCTTCGGCAGGTCGATCTGTGTAACGTCGCCGGTGATGACGGCTTTTGAGTTGAACCCGATACGAGTCAGGAACATTTTCATCTGTTCGATGGTGGTGTTCTGGCTTTCATCCAGAATGATAAAAGCATCATTCAGCGTTCGCCCACGCATGTAAGCCAGTGGCGCCACTTCAATGACGTTGCGTTCGATGAGTTTCTCTACGCGCTCAAAGCCCAGCATTTCAAACAGGGCATCATAAAGTGGGCGCAGGTAAGGATCGACTTTCTGGCTCAGGTCGCCAGGCAGGAAGCCCAATTTCTCGCCAGCTTCGACCGCTGGGCGTGTTAACAGAATGCGACGAATATCCTGACGCTCCAATGCATCCACGGCGGCAGCGACGGCCAGGTAGGTTTTCCCTGTTCCCGCCGGACCAACGCCGAACGTGATATCGTGATCGAGGATGTTGGCGACATACTGTGCCTGATTCGGTGTGCGTGGTTTGATTACGCCGCGTTTCGTTCGGATATTGACCACTTTGCCATAATCAGGAACGTGCTCAGCAGACTGTTCCAGCACGCGAGATTCTTTAATCGCAAGATGAATCTGCTCAGGGTCTATGTCACCGATGACGCCACGTACTGGGGCCGTATCGACATACAGGCGTTGCAGGATATCGGCGGCAGCCTGCGTCAGCAGGCTTTTACCGACCAGTTTAAACTGGTTATCCCGGCGATTGATCTCAATGCCTAAGCGGCGTTCTAACTGTTTAATATTGTCATCAAACGGACCGCAAAGGCTGAGCAGGCGTTGGTTATCTGCGGGTTCAAGGGCAATTTCTTTTGTTGTTACGTTCAAATTATTCCTCTTGAGCGTTACGGTGCTGGCACTATTTCTGCCCGCACAAAATGAACGGTTGTCAGATGGCCTGATGTATCCGCCATGTGAGTGAATTATTCATCGTGAATGCCCTATGCTGCAAGTCACAATAATGATATTGGGATGCCGCTTCGCAAAAGCAAATGTAAGCGCCATGAAATTGAAACTGGTTGAAGTTTATCTCTGCCTGCCATAAAAAAACGCAGGGAACGTTTTTCAACGTTGCAAAGCAACGGCCCGAAGGGTGGCAGGCAAGGATAGCCTGCCATAAAAAACGGGTGGCAAAGCCACCCACAATAATACCTAAGCAAATGAACGTCGATTATGGCTGGTAGAATCCGACGCCGATCTCGTTCTCTTTACGAGTACGCGCAATCACGGAAGACGGTGATTCATGTACGCGCAGATCCATTTGATCTTCGGTACGCACCACGATGCCACGCAATGAGTTGGTATAAACGTCAACGATTTCAACATCGACAAATTTACCGATCATATCCGGCGTGCCCTCGAAGTTGACGACTCGGTTGTTTTCTGTACGACCAGACAGTTCCATCACGCTCTTACGCGAGGTGCCTTCCACCAGAATACGCTGGACGGTGCCCAGCATGAGGCGGCTAAACCGCATTGCCTGCTGGGTGATGCGTTCTTGCAGAAGGTACAACCGCTGTTTTTTCTCTTCCTCCGGCACGTCATCGACCATATCCGCAGCCGGTGTTCCCGGACGGGCGGAATAGACAAAGCTGTAGCTCATATCGAAATTCACATCGGCGATCAGCTTCATGGTCTGTTCAAAGTCAGCCTGCGTTTCACCAGGGAAACCGATGATAAAGTCAGAACTGATCAGAATACCCGGACGCGCATTGTGCAATTTACGGATGATAGCCTTGTATTCCAGCGCGGTATGACGGCGTTTCATCATTGTCAATACGCGGTCAGAGCCGCTTTGCACTGGCAAATGAAGGAAGCTGACCAATTCCGGCGTGTCTTCATAGACGCTGATAATATCGTCTGTGAATTCAATCGGATGGCTGGTGGTGAAGCGGACACGATCAATCCCGTCAATGGCGGCGACCAAGCGTAGCAATTCGGCGAAAGAGCAGATTTCACCGTCATAGGTTTCACCTCGATAGGCGTTAACGTTCTGTCCCAGAAGGTTAACTTCACGCACGCCTTGTGCCGCCAGTTGAGCGATCTCAAACAAGACGTCATCGCACGGGCGGCTGACTTCTTCGCCACGGGTATAAGGCACCACGCAGAATGTGCAATATTTATTGCAGCCTTCCATGATGGAGACGAAAGCCGTCGGCCCTTCGGCGCGGGGCTCTGGCAGACGGTCAAATTTTTCGATTTCAGGGAAGCTGATGTCAACGATAGGGCTACGCGTGCCCTGAACGTGATTAATCATTTCCGGCAGGCGGTGCAAGGTTTGCGGACCAAAAATAACGTCAACGTAGTGCGCACGTTCACGAATATGCGCGCCTTCCTGCGAGGCAACGCAGCCTCCGACACCAATAATCAGGTTCGGATTAAGATCTTTCAGCGCTTTCCAGCGACCAAGTTGATGGAAGACCTTTTCCTGCGCCTTTTCGCGGATCGAACAGGTATTGAGCAGCAGGACATCGGCTTCTTCAGCGATTTCAGTAAGCTCATAGCCGTGCGTACTTCCCAGTAAATCAGCCATCTTTGATGAGTCGTACTCATTCATCTGACAGCCCCAGGTTTTAATATGCAGTTTTTTTGTCATCGACTTGCCATTACTCAGTGCGGAAAATAAGAAAGATTCCCCTCATTTGGGATGGATATTGTAATCGTTCGCTGACGTTGTGACCAGAGCTGGAAGCCGTGCTGATTTGATAACCCCTTACTTTCTATAAAAATGCGGCTTTTCTGAAAAATCCCCCGTAAATCCAGTACACTATTTTCATGCATTTTTACTGGTGTGAATAAACCAGAACCAGAGGGGATAAAGCCAATATGCATTACGATGCGATTGTGGTCGGCGGTGGTATGGTCGGCGCGGCTGCGGCGCTTGGGCTGGCACAGCAAGGATTTCAGGTTGCGGTGGTTGAGCAAGAAATGCCTGCGCCGTTTGATGCTGCCAGCCCGCCAGATTTACGGATCTCGGCGATTGGCTACGCGTCGGTTGCGTTGCTGAAAGAGCTGGGCGTATGGCAGAGAGTGCAGCAGATGCGCAGTGCGCCTTACCGCCGGCTGGAAACCTGGGAATGGGCGAATGCCAGAGTAGTTTTCGATGCTGCCGACATTCATCTACCTGAGCTGGGTTTTATGGTGGAAAACCGTGTGCTGCAATTGGCGCTCTGGGAAAGCTTACAGGAAGAAGAACACTGCGAATGTCACTGCCCGGCTACGCCGCAGAGTCTGCAACACACGGATGATGGCTGGTGCTTGCAACTTACTGATGGGAAACAACTGATGGCTTCACTGGTGGTTGGCGCTGATGGCGCGAACTCTCAGGTTCGCCAGTGGGCGGGAATTGGCATTAGCGGGTGGCAGTATCGCCAGTCTTGTATGTTGATAGGTGTTGAAACTTCTCAACCGCAGCAGGATGTTACCTGGCAACAGTTCACGCCGAGTGGCCCACGTGCGTTTTTACCGCTGTTTGACCAATGGGGATCACTAGTGTGGTATGACAGCCCGCAGCGTATTCGCCAGCTTCAGGCGATGCCGCTTACACAGTTGGATAAAGAGATTACCGCCGCGTTTCCAGAGCGATTGGGTGCGGTAAAGGCATTCTCCGTAGGGTCATTTCCGCTGATCAGACGCCATGCCCAAACTTATATCAAGCCCGGTTTGGTGTTGCTGGGCGATGCGGCGCATACCATTAATCCGCTGGCAGGGCAGGGCGTTAATTTAGGATATCGCGATGTTGAGGCGTTGCTGGATGTGTTGATTAACGCGCGCGATGCTGGGGAAGAATGGGCTTCTGAACGGATTTTACGCCGTTATCAGTGCCGCCGTATGCCGGATAACCTGATGATGCAAAGTGGGATGGATTTATTCTATAACGCGTTCAGTAACACATTACCGCCGCTGAGCTTTGCTCGCAATATGGCGCTGATGATTGCACAGCGCGCTGGCGTGTTAAAACAGCGCGCACTGAAATATGCCATTGGTGTCTAATCCGATAATGAGGATGCCGCCAGCTACCGTACTGGCTTGGCGGTGAAGATAATATCGGCGTCCGCGTCGGTTGTTGCTGTAAAACGAGTATTCCCTACCTGCCGAATGCCTTTACCTGAGGTTCGGCTATCCTGAAGTAGGCCGAACATCATCTCAGTTACTTCACGATTTTCGATATTATTCTCACTCAGTAGTGCAGAAAACACGGCTGTGACAATTTGTAGGTTCTGTGTCGCTGTTTCGGCAGATTCTGATGAAGCGCTGAACACGATGAGCTCTGTGAGTTGTTGATTTTGTTTCTCTGCTGACCCGATTAACCCGACGTGCTCATTGAAAATATGCTGAAAATCATCAACGGAATGTCCCTTTTCCAGATTAATGGTCAGTTTGAGAGGGATATTGAGTTGTGTCAGATTGGCATTCATTCTGTCAGCAAACTCTTGTGATGAAATCTTGAAAGACGCGATATTCGCGGCATACGTTGGGGCGATGAAGCAAAACAGCAGAGCCACATTGAGCAGCAACGTGTTTAACCGCGCACGAACAATGGATTGCCACGATTGGTTAACGTGTTTTTGTCGCGATGGCACTACGTGGCTGAAACCATAAGTAATAAAAAATGTAGATAAAACCTTCATGCTGCCCTTTTTGGGAAAATCGAATGGTTGGGATATGCTTGCTGGCACCAGACTATGTTAATACCAGACATAAGAAAACGGGGCGACGTCTTTCGACTGTCGCCCCGTATCTCGCTGTTTTACCAGCTTTATTTGGCTGGGGTACGAGGATTCGAACCTCGGAATGCCGGAATCAGAATCCGGTGCCTTACCGCTTGGCGATACCCCAAAAATTTGGTAGCTACGACGGGAATCGAACCTGTGACCCCAGCATTATGAGTGCTGTGCTCTAACCAGCTGAGCTACGTAGCCAAATGTACTGCTATTATTATTTCATTTCAACAAAATCTTCTACTATCAAGTAGATGGCTGGGGTACCTGGATTCGAACCAGGGAATGCTGGTATCAAAAACCAGTGCCTTACCGCTTGGCGATACCCCAACAGGACAACGAATTTTTTAGCATGTATTTCGAAATGGCTGGGGTACCTGGATTCGAACCAGGGAATGCCGGTATCAAAAACCGGTGCCTTACCGCTTGGCGATACCCCAATCACTACAAAATACCAACAGGCTTCGAAAAACGATGCCAGACCGAAAAAGTGACATGGTGCGGGAGGCGAGACTTGAACTCGCACACCTTGCGGCGCCAGAACCTAAATCTGGTGCGTCTACCAATTTCGCCACTCCCGCAAAAAAGATGGTGGCTACGACGGGAATCGAACCTGTGACCCCAGCATTATGAGTGCTGTGCTCTAACCAGCTGAGCTACGTAGCCATCTTTTTCGCGTCACCTTCATCGGCGTTGCGGGGCGCATTATGCGTAGTTGGTCTAATTGCGTCAACTAGTTTTTTCCCGAAAAGTGCCCTCAGGGTATCGTTTGTTTGGGTTATGAACAGTATGGTGAGAAAAGCGCCAAAAAGCACATAATCCCAATCAATTAAGCGTACAAAAACGGGCCATTATACTCGCCATACTTCAAGCTGCATGTGCGTTGTTCAAAACGTTAACGTTTTGCCCTGCAACTCGAATTATGTAGGGTATATGGCCCGTTAGCTGATGAAACTAAATCAAATTATTTGTAGGCAGATTGGTGTACGCCAACCGCGCGGCCTGATGGGTCATCCAGTTTTTTGAAGGATTCATCCCACTCAATCGCTTTAGCCGACGAACAGGCAACTGACGGGCCACCCGGTACACATTCTGCTGCACTCGGAACTGGGAACAGCTCTTCGAAGATTTCACGGTACAGGTAGGCTTCTTTGGAGCCCGGCGTGTTGTACGGGAAGCGGAAGCGTGCAGTTTCCAACTGTTGATCGGTAACCTGGTTAGCTGCCACTTCTTTCAGCGTGTCGATCCAACTGTAACCCACGCCATCAGAGAACTGTTCTTTCTGACGCCATGCTACGCTGTGTGGCAGATAGGATTCAAAGCACTCACGCAGAATGTGTTTTTCCATCTTGCCGTTGCCGCACATTTTGTCGCGCGGGTTGATGCGCATGGCGACATCAAGGAAGTTTTTGTCCAGGAATGGCACGCGAGCTTCTACGCCCCAGGCCGACATCGCTTTGTTAGCGCGAGCGCAGTCATACTGGTGCAGTGCCAGCAGCTTACGCACGGTTTCTTCATGCAGCTCTTTGGCGTTTGGCGCTTTGTGGAAATAGAGATAGCCGCCGAACACTTCGTCAGAACCTTCGCCTGATAGTACCATTTTGATACCCATCGCTTTGATTTTACGCGACATTAGGTACATCGGCGTTGAGGCGCGAATCGTGGTGACGTCATAGGTTTCGATGTGATAAATCACGTCGCGAATCGCATCCAGCCCTTCCTGCACGGTGAAGTGAATTTCATGGTGCACAGTGCCTAAGTGGTTAGCGACTTCCTGCGCCGCTTTCAAATCTGGCGCACCTTCCAAACCGACGGCGAAAGAGTGTAACTGAGGCCACCAGGCTTCGCTGCGTTCACCATCTTCTACGCGGCGCGCGGCATACTTTTTGGTGATTGCGGAGATAACGGAAGAATCCAGGCCGCCAGAGAGCAGCACGCCGTATGGCACGTCAGACATCAGGTGGCTTTTCACCGCTTCTTCCAGCGCGTCGTGCAGTGCTTCTTTATCCGTTTCGTTGTCTTTTACTGCGTCGTAATCAAACCAGTCACGCTGGTAATATTCACGGATTTCCCCGTCTTTGCTCCACAGGTAGCTGCCTGCTGGGAATTCTTTGATAGTACGGCAAACCGGTACCAGTGCTTTCATTTCAGACGCGACGTAGAGGTTACCGTGCTCATCGTAGCCCATATACAGTGGGATAATGCCGAGGTGGTCACGGCCAATCAGGTAGGCGTCTTTTTCGCTGTCATACAGCGCAAAAGCGAACATGCCGCGCAGCTCATCCAGGAATTCCGGGCCTTTTTCCTGATACAGCGCCAGGATGACTTCGCAGTCGGAGCCAGTCTGAAACGCGTAACGGTCACCGTATTGCTGACGCAATGTTTGATGGTTATAAATTTCACCGTTAACGGCCAGAATGTGGGTGCGCTCGGCGTTGTAAAGCGGCTGTGCGCCCGTGTTGACGTCAACGATAGACAGACGTTCGTGAGCCAGAATCGCTTTATCGCTGGCATAAACGCCGGACCAGTCTGGCCCGCGGTGACGCATTAAACGAGATAACTCCAGCGCTTTCTTACGCAGTTCAACAGGATCGCTTTTCAGATCAAGCACACCAAAAATAGAACACATACATGACTCCCAGTAATTACGAATTCGACCTCAGTGCTATTGATTTAGCATCAAAGTGCTATAGGAATTCAATATTATTTAATGAAAAAAGCCATTGGGGTGGTGTTTCGATAATTATTTGGCGCATTTGGTATTGATCCGTCAAATTAATGAAGAGGAAAGGCCGGGTTTTTAGTGATTACATAATCCGGCCAGAAAGGGAATCAGGCGTTTTCGAGCAATTGCTGTAGCAGAACACCGTTTAGCATCGCACGTTTGACCAAGGCGAAGGCGCTGATAGCGGAAAGATGGTTAAGGCTTGAGATCTCAATCGGCAGATTATGACGGAATTCCTTCAGCACCTGAGAATTGATACAGCGCTGGATGGCAGGAAGTAGTGTTTTTTCTGCTGCGGTGATTTCACCAGCAATCACGACTTTCTGAGGGTTGAACAGGTTGATCGCGATGGAAAGCGCTTTACCGAGATTAAGCCCGGCCTGTTCGATGACCTCACGGGCGAGCGCATCGCCTCGATTCGCCGCTTTGCAAATCGCAGAAATCGTTGCGTTATCTGCAGAAAGTTTGCTGGGGTAACCTTGGCGCAGCAGATGCTGTACACGTTGTTCAATCGCACTGTTGGCGACGACGGTTTCCAGACAGCCGAAATTACCACAGTGGCAGCGATCGCCGAGCGGATCGATCTGAATATGACCGATCTCACCCACGTTGCCGTTGCTGCCAAGAAAAATTTGCCCGTTGACGAGAATCCCTGCGCCTGTACCCCGGTGGACACGTACCAGAATAGAATCTAGCGAGTCGTGGGTTGCGCCAAAGTAGTGTTCTGCCAACGCCAGACTGCGGATGTCGTGACCGACAAAGCTGGTGACGTTGAAGTGGCGTTGCAGGTTTTCGACCAGTTGCCAGTTATCCACGCTGATGTGCGGCATATAGCGGACAATACCCGCAACGGGATCAACCAACCCCGGCAGCACCACAGAGATCGCAATAAGCTCGCGAATGCGGCGCTGGTGGTTGGTGATAAAACTATTGAGCGCTTGAAAAAGCGCGGTTTCCAATGTCTCCTGCGTGTTTTCTTGTAGTTCGTAGTGCGCTTCTTCCAGTGCTTTTCCCTGTAAATCGTACAGCGCAATGGTGGCGTCATAACGACCGAGACGAACGGCTATGCTATGGAAAGGGCGATTTTCGGTGATAATCGAAATGGCGCGTCTGCCACCGGTGGAAGCCTGCTGATCGACTTCTTTGATGAGCCCGCGCTCCAGAAGTTGGCGGGTGATTTTGGTGACGCTGGCGGGAGCAAGTTGGCTCTGCTCTGCTATCTGAATCCGTGAGATCGGGCCTTGCTGATCAATCAGGCGGTAAACCACCGCGCTGTTTAATTGCTTAACCAGATCGACATTCCCTATCTGCGCCTGTCCGCCTGTGGTCATTAAGAAGTACTCGCTTAGGTTTAACTCAACGT
Source organism: Pectobacterium parmentieri (assembly GCF_001742145.1). Classification (NCBI taxonomy): domain Bacteria; kingdom Pseudomonadati; phylum Pseudomonadota; class Gammaproteobacteria; order Enterobacterales; family Pectobacteriaceae; genus Pectobacterium; species Pectobacterium parmentieri. The sequence goes on from NZ_CP015749.1 coordinate 705,670, forward strand.
TGGGGAACCTTATTTGGTTTCCCCAACGTATTTCTGCGTTACCCCAAGACGCTTTCGCTTTACCCCCAAACTGGGTTGCCGTTAACAAATGTCTTGAGAATGTGATAATCACGGTCAAAGGCGGTCAGGTTCGCTACTTTACCGCTTTCAATGCTGCCTAACTGTTTGTCGACACCGATGGCACGAGCGGGATAGAGCGTCGCCATCCGAATGGCTTCATCCAATGCGATACCGACGTGTTCGACGCTATTACGCACGGCGTCAATCATAGTCAGTGCCGAACCGCTCAGGGTGCCGTTTTCATCAACACAAATGCCATCACGGTAGTATATGGTTTTACCAGCAAAAATGAACTGGTCAATATCCGCGCCCGCCGGTGCGGTGGCGTCGGTAACCAACACCAACTTGTCGCCCTTGATGCGTTTACTGTTGCGAATGTTGGCCCAGTCTACGTGTCGTCCATCCGCGATAATGCCGCAATAGACTTCAGGGGCATCGTAAATCGCACCAACGAGCCCAGGCTCACGACCAGTCAGATACGGCATGGCGTTGAACAGGTGAGTGGCGAAACGAATTCCGGCGGCAAAACCCTGCTTAGCCTGTTCCCAGGTCGCGTTAGAATGCCCAGCAGAGACGACGATACCCGCCGCCGTCAACTGGCGGATGAACGACGGCTCGACTTCTTCCGGTGCCAGTGTGATTTTCGTAATTGCATCCGCGTTGGCGCACAGAAAGTCGACGAGTTCTTGCGTTGGCTTGCGGATAAAAGCAGGGTCATGTGTGCCTTTTTTTATTACGTTCAGCCATGGGCCTTCGAGATGCAGTCCAAGCGCCAGATGCTTATTCTGCGCCAGCCAGTCTCTCATTACGTTGACGCTGTGCTTCATGAACGCGTCGCTGGACGTAATTAGCGTAGGTAAAAAGCTGGTGCAGCCTGATCGCTGGTTTGCCTGCTGCATGATTTCCAACGTTTTGACGGAGATCGTCTCCAGCGAATCGTTGAATTGCACACCTCCACAACCGTTCAACTGGAGATCAATAAACCCGGGGGCGAGGAACGCACCGCCCAGGTCGTGCTGTTCAATGCCAGAAGGGAGAGCGGCAAGTGGGCAGATCCGTTCGATCAGCCCATCGGCAATCACAACGGCGTGATTATCCAAAATCTGATGGCCGGTGAAAATCCGGCTATGGGTTAACGCGTACATCATCAACTCCCGCGATCGGTTAGAGATTTTTCATACTTTCCGTTTCTAACTCACGGAAATATTTAACGGTTTTTACCTTTAGCTCCATCGTTGAAGGCTCATCACAAACCATGATGGCTTTAGCATGGAGTTGCAGACAACTGATGGTCCACATGTGGTTGACGTTGCCTTCTACCGCAGCCTGTAGCGCTTGCGCTTTGTTGCGTCCGGTCACCAGAATCATCACTTCTTCGGCATCCAGCAATGTACCAACGCCAACGGTCAGGGCAAATTTGGGCACCAAACTGACGTTCCCGCCGAAGAAACGGGAATTCGCAATACGGGTTTCTTCCGTCAACGTTTTGATGCGGGTGCGGGAAGCCAGAGAGGAAGCGGGTTCATTGAAGGCGATGTGCCCATCATTACCCACGCCGCCCATGAAAAGATGAATTTTCCCGTAGGATTTTATTTTTTCTTCATAGCGGCGACATTCTGCTGTGGTGTCTTCTGCGTTGCCGTTCAACAGGTTAATGTTTTCACGCGGAATATCAACGTGATTGAAGAAATTTTGATGCATAAAGGTATGATAGCTTTCCGGGTGATCGGTTGGCAGGCCGACGTATTCATCCATATTGAAAGTCACAACGTATTTGAAGCTCACCAGACCGGCTTTGTGCATGGCGACCAGCGATTTATAGGCTTCCTGTGGTGAGCTACCTGTCGGTAAGCCAAGAATAAAAGGGCGCTCCGCGCTGGGTTTGAAAGCGTTAATTTTCTCAACGATGTAGTGGGCGGCCCATTTTCCGACGTCTGCGGCGGTAGTTAAAGGGATGAGTCTCATCGGCGCTCTCCTGATTTCTAGTGGGATTAAATTCGTTATCGCGTAAGTCGCGCCAGTGACGCGCGTTGTCTATGCATTAAAATTAGTCTACTCCGTTTTTTTTAATCTTGAAATAAGTTGGGGTTTTATTCAGATATAAAGTTTTCGTATGCAGTTTTTTGGTGATTTTTATCACATAATTATGGGGTTTAATTTGTGTAGCGAATTATTTTTCTTACACTGTCCCTAAGAACCACCGCGGGTCATGGTTTTTCGACAATGAAACTGTTCGACAGTGAAATTTTTGGCAGTGAAATTTATTGGCAGGTTTGTTTGCCCCACAACATTTCATTTACCTCACAAAGGTAAGAGAGGGAAAAGTGAGTATTCTGAGCTATTTACAAAAAGTCGGCCGGGCATTGATGGTGCCTGTCGCGACGCTGCCTGCTGCCGCTATCCTGATGGGGATAGGTTATTGGATTGATCCGGTTGGCTGGGGAAGTGAAAACGCGTTGGCGGCGCTTCTCATTAAATCGGGTGAGGCGATCATTGGACATATGGCGGTGCTGTTTGCGGTCGGTGTCGCTTACGGCATGTCGAAAGATAAGGATGGTGCGGCCGCCTTGACCGGTTTTGTTGGTTATCTGGTGCTGACTACACTGTGTTCACCCGCCGTGGTCGCTATGATTCAACGAATTCCCGTTGAACTGGTGCCGGCTGCGTTTGGTAAGATTGAAAACCAGTTCATCGGGATTATCGTCGGTGTGATGTCCGCCGAACTGTATAACCGTTTCAGCCAGGTTGAATTGCCTAAAGCGCTCTCTTTCTTCAGTGGGCGGCGTTTGGTACCGATTCTGGTTTCTTTCCTGATGATTCTGGTGGCGTTCATTTTAATGTACGTCTGGCCAGTCATTTACAATGCGCTGGTGTCGTTTGGTGAACATATTCAACAGTTAGGGTCGGCTGGTGCTGGGGTTTATGCTTTCTTTAACCGCTTACTGATCCCTGTTGGATTACACCATGCGCTGAATTCTGTGTTCTGGTTTGATGTCGCAGGTATCAACGATATTCCTAACTTCCTGGCAGGCCAACAGTCTATCGATTCTGGTAAAGCCATCGTTGGGATCACTGGGCGTTATCAGGCGGGCTTCTTCCCGATTATGATGTTCGGCCTGCCGGGCGCTGCGCTAGCGATTTACCACTGCGCGCGCCCAGAGAACAAAAGCAAAGTGGCCGGGATTATGTTGGCGGCGGCATTTGCTTCATTCTTTACCGGGATCACCGAGCCGCTGGAATTTTCGTTTATGTTTGTCGCGCCAGTGCTGTATTTCCTGCATGCGTTACTGACAGGTTTTTCCGTCTTTATTGCAGCCAGTATGCAGTGGATCGCCGGTTTTGGTTTCAGTGCCGGTCTGGTGGATATGGTGCTGTCTTCACGTAATCCGCTGGCAACCCAGTGGTACATGTTGATAGCGCAGGGGCTGGTATTCTTCGTCATTTACTACGTGGTGTTCCGCTTTACCATCACTCGCTTCAATCTGTTAACGCCGGGACGTGAGCTGGCGGTAAGCGGTAGTGAGGCAGATGGCTATGACGTGATTAAAGCGTCTGTGGGCAAGAAGTCAAACGATACGGCGGCGTTGGCACAGGGATATTTACAGGCACTTGGCGGTAAAGCCAACCTGGTTGGCATCGATGCCTGTATCACACGTTTGCGTTTGAACGTGGTTGATTCCTCTCTGGTTGATGATGCACAGGCGAAACGTCTTGGCGCTGCGGGTGTTATTCGCCTGAATAAACAAAGCGTACAGATTGTTGTGGGCACGCAGGCTGAGTCGATCGCAACGGCGCTGAAAGCGGAGTATGACAAGGCGTAATATAATGACGATGCTTGTGTAACGCCGTGTTATATCGATGAAACTGAGGGGGTGAGATAGCAATCTCGCCCCTTTTTTTCGTTATGAATAATTAACGGTTGTTTCCCAGCGTAGCTTGTTGGATCATTGTCGGTTATACGTCGTTTTAGCATTGAGGAATGAAGAATGAGTGAGGCTGAAGCCCGCCCGACTAACTTTATCCGTCAGATTATTGATGAAGATCTGGCGTCTGGTAAGCATGACCGTATTCAGACACGTTTTCCGCCAGAGCCGAATGGTTATCTGCATATTGGGCATGCCAAATCTATTTGCCTGAATTTTGGTATCGCGCGTGACTATCAAGGGCAATGCAACCTGCGTTTTGACGACACCAATCCGGTAAAAGAAGATATCGAATACGTTGAGTCGATCAAACGTGACGTCGAGTGGCTGGGTTTTTCATGGAGCGGTAACGTTCGTTATTCTTCTGATTATTTTGATCAACTGCACGCTTATGCGGTTGAGCTGATCGGTAAAGGGCTGGCTTACGTTGATGAGCTGACCGCCGATCAGATTCGCGAATACCGTGGTACGTTGACGGCACCGGGCAAAAACAGCCCTTATCGTGACCGTACCGTGCAGGAAAACCTGGCGCTATTTGAAAAAATGCGTAACGGCGGGTTTGCTGAAGGTACTGCTTGTCTGCGTGCAAAAATCGATATGGCATCATCCTTTATCGTGATGCGCGATCCGGTGCTGTATCGCATTAAGTTCTCCGATCACCACCAGACGGGCAATAAGTGGTGCATCTACCCGATGTATGACTTCACCCACTGCATTTCCGATGCGCTGGAAGGGATCACGCATTCTCTATGTACGTTGGAATTCCAGGATAATCGTCGTCTGTACGACTGGGTGCTGGATAACATCACGATTCCTTGCCATCCACGCCAGTACGAATTCTCCCGCCTCAATCTCGAATACGCGATTATGTCCAAGCGTAAGCTGAACCAACTGGTTGTGGAAAATGTGGTTGAAGGATGGGATGACCCGCGTATGCCGACTATCTCAGGCCTGCGTCGTCGTGGCTATAGTGCGGCTTCCGTCCGTGAATTTTGTGTGCGCATCGGCGTAACGAAGCAGGACAATAACGTGGAAATGGCCGCGCTTGAATCCTGCATCCGTGACGATCTGAATGAGAATGCTCCGCGTGCGATGGCAGTGTTAGATCCAGTCAAAGTCGTGATCGAGAACCTGCCCGCTGAGCACGAAGAGTTTGTTGCGATGCCGAACCATCCTAATAAGCCGGAAATGGGCTCGCGTCAGGTGGCATTCAGCCGTGAAGTTTACATCGATCGCGCTGACTTCCGTGAAGAAGCTAACAAACAGTACAAACGTCTGGTGTTGGGTAAAGAAGTTCGTTTGCGTAATGCCTATGTGATCAAAGCTGATCGCATTGAAAAAGACGAGCAGGGCACCATCTCCACGATCTATTGTAGTTATGATGCGGAAACGCTGAGCAAAGATCCGGCTGACGGCCGTAAAGTGAAGGGGGTTATCCACTGGGTCTCCGCGGCGCATGGCGTGCCAGCAGAATTCCGTTTGTACGATCGTTTATTCAGTGTGGCAAATCCTGGCGCGGCGGATGACTTCCTGTCGACGATTAACCCAGACTCACTGAAAGTTACGCGAGGCTTTGTCGAAGCGAGTTTGGCGCAGGCGGAAATAGAGAAAGCGTATCAGTTTGAGCGCGAAGGCTATTTCTGTGCCGATCGCGTTTACTCCAGTACAGACCATCTGGTGTTTAACCGAACGGTCGGGCTGCGCGATACCTGGGTAGGTTAAGGGCATGAGTTAGAAAATAAAACCGCCTCGGCGGTTTTATTTTTTTATGTGGTCGATTTATCGTGTGGACTCATGCAGGGTTTCGTCTTCTCGACAATCCCCTTCACTGCAATGCCCATAGAGATACAAACTGTGGTTGGTCAATTTAATGCCGTGTCTTTCTGCGATCTCACGCTGACGTGCTTCGATAGATTCATCGCGGAATTCAATGACTTTGCCACAGTCGAGGCAAATTAAGTGATCGTGATGATGCTGCTGCGTCAATTCAAAGACGGATTTACCACCTTCGAAGTTATGACGGGTTACGATACCTGCATCATCAAACTGGTTGAGTACGCGATAGACGGTAGCAAGACCAATCTCTTCGCCCATATCAATCAGTCTCTTGTATAAATCTTCCGCACTGACGTGATGACAGACAGGATCCTGTAACACTTCCAGTATTTTCAGTCTTGGAAGAGTGACTTTCAAGCCGGCCTTCTTCAATGCGGTATTGTTGTCAGTCATGCGGGTTTAGTCCTGTAGCTTACTTATCAATGGAGGCTGCCTAGCCTATGACATCGGTCGGCTCAAAAAATGCAAACGCGTCTCAATTATAGAACCGCGCATACAAAATGAAAACAAGGGAATGTTAACAATATTGTCCCCACTCACACTACTGATATATAACGCAATCCGTTGTTGATGAATGAGGAAAAGGTAAAGCGCGTATAAAACCGATGGGATTATTGTACAGGTTTACTGATAGAAGTTAAAAAAATGTATCAATTATTATGAAAGGTTTTACCTATCGATACTATTTTGGCTCTGATAGGGATTATCAGAGCCAAAATGGCTTAACCAACCAGCTCTTTCAGATTCAGTTCATCGCCGATCTGTTTCACCCACGTCGTCACGCGCTCGCTGGTCAATTCAGGCTGGCGGTCTTCATCGATAGCCAAACCAATGAAGTGATTATCGTCGGCAAGTCCTTTAGACGCTTCAAAATAATAGCCTTCTGTTGGCCAGTGGCCGACAATCGTCGCGCCGCGAGGCTCAATGATGTCGCGAATAGTTCCCATGGCATCACAGAAGTATTCTGCATAGTCTTCCTGATCGCCACAGCCAAACAGAGCAACCAATTTTCCGGTGAAATCAACCTCTTCCAACGAAGGGAAGAAGTCATCCCAATCGCACTGAGCTTCACCGTAATACCAGGTTGGAATACCTAACAGCAGAATATCGAAACCTTCCAGGTCTTCTTTGCTGCTTTTGGCGATGTCATGAACATCAGCAACGCTGGTGCCTAACTGTTGTTGGATCGTTTTGGCGATGTTTTCCGTGTTGCCGGTATCACTGCCAAAGAATATTCCGATGAGTGCCATGAATTGAATAACCCCTTGATTCCTAATGGTATGGTGTAATGTTTCACCCACTTATCTGCTAATAATAACAGACACTCACATTAGGAGAAACTCGTATCGGTATAGAGGCGTAAATCAAGAGCATGCAAAATGCGGAGGGCGATAAAAGGAGCGAAGTGCATCTCTTCTGGCGCTAAATTATCCATGTCAATAGTATGGTTATATTGCCTTCCGAGATTAGACATGCATAGCCCAGTACCAGAAGGTTATTTATTTGCAACGACGTTTCATTTTTTATGAATGATGTTTTTATTTTGCATTTCCTTTCAGTTGTAATTAAAAGCAGACTTCTTTTTTTAAGAAATAAAAGTCACGGAACGGTACATCTCTATTTAGGGAGAATTAAAATACATACAAAAGATAATGTTTTTATTGAATTGAAGATTTGTAACATTTTTCGGGAATATTCCTAATCAAAGAAGATAAGAATTATAATCATTTGTAGCTGAAACGATGCAACCTTGAAGAGAAAGTCTTTAGCTTTTGATATTAAAGAATAAAATGAAAATGATGTTTAAATTGCTTTTCCGTCTGGCTGTGTATCCACGCCAACGCACAAGGGACGTAGGGTGGCAGTCGCTTTGCTTTCAACCCTCTGATTAAAAAACGTATATTTATAAAAATAGGCGAATTTATTCTCGGTGTGAAAAATTATATTAATAAATATAGCAAGAGTGCTAAATATTCTCTGTATTTAGCCGATGAACTAGCGTGGTTTTTGAGTTTTCGACTCGGTGAAATGTGAACGCTAGGGAGAAGTGGTCTGTTTTATTGTGTGAATTTTCTGATTCATATTGGTTGATTAGCGATAAAAATCTTTTTAACCATTTTCCTGATTTGGAGTGAGCTATGAGACTTATTAAAAATATTGCCATCAGAACCGCTATGCTATGGGTGCTGGGCATTTTTTGTGTTCTTTGGGGGGGGGTATCGATATATACCCTGTTCTCTTTTAAAGAGATGACTACAACCTCAAAAACCAGCACCTTGCTGGTTCAGAACATGAATTTCATCAACCAGGGCAACGATCAATACTTCCGTATGGTAACCCGTCTGGCGCGTGCCGTAGATGCGCGTCGCAGTGGTGATAATGCTACCGCTGATAAAGAGCAGGCCTCTGCTCTCGTCGCGCTGGATAAACTGAAGTCTGATTTGGTGGCGTTTAATGCCATCGATCATGCGGGTCTGGATAATGCTCTGGTGCAGGCTGTCAGTCGTGACTGGAATAGTCTGGTTGTTCAAGGTGTTGAACCGCTTTATCAAAAGGCTGTTGCCAACGCGCTGGACGATTACCAAAATCAGGCCAAGAATATTGTGCCGCCATTGAGCCGTCAGTTTGGCGCGTCCCTATCCGCATTCAGTAGCGCCAGCGCAGAGAAATTCGCTGCAGCGGGGGTTCGCTTTGAACAAATCACCACGGTTGGACAGAACATTTTGCTGAGCGGGCTGTTTATCGGTCTTATCATGCTGTTCCTGACCGACCGTTATTTGGTGGTGTGCTTGGTTCGCCCGCTGAATGACCTGCGCTATCACTTTGGCGTGATTGCTTCTGGTCACTTGGGCAAGCCGATTCTGGACTTTGGTAATAACTGCGTTGGCCGCCTATTTCCATTGCTGCGTGAAATGCAGGGGAGTTTGGCTAGCACCGTTAGCACCATCAGAAACAGCACGGACTCCATCTATCAGGGGGCTTCTGAGATTGCTGCGGGTAATAACGATCTGTCATCACGTACCGAAGAGCAGGCTTCTGCGTTAGAAGAAACGGCAGCCAGCATGGAGCAACTGACGGCGACGGTGAAACAGAACGCAGAAAATGCCAATCACGCCAGCCAATTGGCATTGCAAGCCTCAACAACGGCGAAGAAGGGTGGGCAGATCGTCGAAAACGTGGTGAAAACCATGGCAGAAATCTCCGGCAGTTCGAGAAAAATCGCAGAAATCACCACCGTGATTAACGGCATTGCTTTCCAGACCAACATTCTGGCGCTGAACGCCGCGGTAGAAGCGGCGCGTGCGGGCGAACAAGGCCGTGGTTTTGCCGTGGTAGCCGGAGAAGTACGTAGTCTGGCGCAGCGTAGTGCACAGGCGGCGAAAGAGATTGAAGGGCTGATTTCTGAATCGGTCCGCTGTGTGGATACGGGTTCCAATTTGGTTAGCGATGCCGGCGACACCATGCAGGATATCGTCCGCGCGGTCACTAACGTGACAGATATTATGGGTGAAATTGCCTCGGCATCTGAAGAACAGAGCAAAGGCATCGCACAGGTTGGTCAGGCAGTGGCGGAAATGGACAGCGTAACGCAGCAAAATGCGGCATTGGTTGAACAGGCCTCTTCGGCTGCCTTGTCGCTGGAAGAGCAGGCGGCGCTGTTGAACCAGACTGTGTCCCTGTTCCAACTGTCCGATTCGCAGTCAGCGCTGCAAGTGGCTGCAAAACCGGTGCAAAAAGCGGCAGTGATTGCCCCGCGTGCAGGCAAAGCACTGCCAGCCAGTAGCGACAACTGGGAAAAATTCTAACTGTTGTTTTAATCGGGAAATTTTTAATCAGAAAACAGTGTTGTTTTAATCCGGTGGCGTGTTTTTAGTCTCGGATGAATGTTCAGGCGGCGTCAGAGATGGCGCCGCGCAAAATATGAAACCGCACTATGTGAATATCGCGTTACGTCAATCAGGGCTGCTGTTCGGCCAACTGTGCCAGCAACATCTCTTCAATCAATTCACTGCGGCTAATGTTCCGCTGTTCAGCAAGGCTGTTCAGGATATCCACAGCGTCGCTGTTAATCTTTAATTCAACACGGCGTAAGCCACGCACTTTATCGCGACGTAGTTGATTACGCTTGTTAATTCTTAGTTGTTCGTCACGTGTGAGCGGGTTGGTCTTGGGGCGGCCCGGACGACGCTCATCTGCGAACAGATCCAGTGTAGTGCGATCCGTTTGTTCTTTTGCCATAAGTAATGATACTGCAAGGTATTCGGATCAAAATACACAGAACTGCCCGTTCTGTCCTACAGATAAAATCGATGCCTACCCTCACTCTGCAATAGGATTGTCAGGGGGCGGTTTGGCTATCTGTGGAACATGCCGGGGAATTACGCGTGCACTTTGATGAAGTGGTTACAATGACTTGTGGCTGAATCAGCCGTCCCTCTACTGCGAACGCCATCATACCCTAGCCACACTGGCGGCGACAACGGTTAACTGCCGCTGTTGCCATGAATCCGCCAGTGTGTGTATGGTCTGGTTAATTCGCGTCCAGAAAACGGTGGATAGCGCGCAAAACGGTATCGGGTTTTTCTGAGTGAACCCAGTGGCCCGCGCCGCTGACAACGTGCGCCCGCGCCGCTGGGAACTGACGCAGCAGCGAATCACGGTAGCGATCGTCCAGATAGGGGGAATCGCCGCCGCGGATGAATAATATTGGCCCTTGCCAAGCCGGAACCTCTTGCCAGCCAACAATGTTTTCATACTCATCCCACAAGGCTGGTACGTTAAAACGCCACTCTCCCTGCTGGAAGGATTTCAGCAAAAACTGAATTACGCCTTCTTCTTTTATATATTGGCGCATGAGTGCGGTTGCTTCGGTTCGTGATGTCAGGCCTGCTTCCGTTACGGCACGCAGTGCAGTGAAGATGGTGTCGTGGCGGCGTACTTGATAATCCACTGGCGCGATATCAATCGCGACCAGTTTGTCCAGCCGTTCAGGAATAAGCTCGCTGAGCGCCATAGCGACTTTTCCTCCCATCGAATGCCCAATAACGATAGTGCGTTCGATGTTCAGTTCATCCAGCAGCGTCAATACATCCTCTGCCATGGCGGGGTAGTTCATCTGTGATGACCGTGGCGATAAACCGTGATTGCGTAAATCGATTTGCAGGATGTCATGCGTATTTTGCAAATCCCGACCCAGTACGCCAAGGTTATCTAATGTGCCAAACAAGCCATGAATCAGGACGACAGGGCGTTTATCTGTGGGCTGGTGCGCATTTTGCCAGCGATGATTCAATTTCATGGTGAAGTTCATTCAGAGAGACATGGGCTTAGGGTATCATGACTTTAGAGGCAATGTTGTCACTGAAGGAACGGTAAGGGACACGTATAGCTACTTGAATGGATGTGAAAGGCATTGGGGCATAGTCTGACTTTTGGTATTGTCCCATTATGCCGCTGTTCGATAATGTTTGAACGCCTGTATAATCCTTTTGATTTGAGTCATCTACCCATCGATGTCGGGTTGCAGAAGGGAACAACTCTGTAATTTGCACGATAATGGGTAAAAAACAGCACTGGATAAAGATGAAAACTATTGAAGTCGACGAAGAGCTTTATCGTTATATTGCCAGCCACACACAGCATATTGGTGAGAGCGCATCGGATATTTTACGGCGCATGCTGAAATTTACTGCTGGGCAGCCTGTTACAACGCCAGCGGTAGAGACGACGGCAACGGCGACGTCTCAGCCTGCTGTTGCGCCGAGCCCGCGCGATCGGGTTCGCACCTTGCGTGAACTGCTGCTGTCAGATGAATACGCTGAACAAAATAAGGCCATTAATCGCTTTATGCTGGTTTTGTGCTCGCTATATACCCTGGCGCCACAGGAATTTGCTGCCGCGACGGAATCGCTTCATGGCCGGACTCGGGTCTATTTTGCGGGCGACCAACAAACATTGCTTCAGCATGGCACACACACCAAGCCTAAACATATTCCGGGTACGCCATACTGGGTGATTACCAATACGAATACGGGTCGTAAACGCAGTATGGTTGAGCACATTATGCTGACGATGCAGTTCCCTGCGGAACTAACAGAAAAAGTGTGTGGAACCATCTAATCATCTATCTATCCCCTACATAATTCGAGTGGCATGCAGTCAACACCCAAACCGCTCGAAGAATGAGGGGGATAACATCAACCACTTATCTAACTACACTAACTACAGCGTTAGGGAGAAGCGCCAATGGCTAATCACCCAAGGGCCGGACAGCCTGCCCAGCAGAGCGATTTGATTAATGTGGCACAGTTAACGTCACAATATTATGTGTTGCGCCCGGAAGTCGGCAATACCGCTCATGCGGTGAAATTCGGTACGTCTGGCCATCGTGGTAGCGCCGGGCGTCATAGCTTTAATGAACCGCACATTCTGGCGATTGCGCAGGCGATTGCAGAAGAGCGCAAAAAGCAGGGCATCAGCGGCCCGTGCTATGTTGGGAAAGATACTCACGCGCTCTCCGAGCCAGCGTTTATTTCCGTGCTGGAAGTGTTGGCTGCCAACGGTGTGGATGTCATTGTTCAGTTGGATAATGGTTTTACCCCAACGCCTGCGGTGTCTAACGCGATTTTGGTTCATAATCGTCAGGGCGGTGCGCTGGCGGACGGTATTGTGATTACGCCGTCTCACAACCCGCCGGAAGATGGCGGCATTAAATATAATCCACCGAACGGCGGCCCTGCGGATACTAATCTGACCAGCGTGATTGAAACGCGTGCGAATGCGCTGTTGGCAGATGAACTGCGTGACGTGAAGCGTATTACGCTGGATCAGGCGTTTAACAGCGGACATGTCCACGAGCAGGATCTGGTTCAAGCTTATGTAGAAGGTCTGGCTAGCGTGGTGGACATGGTGGCTATTCAACGCGCCGGTCTGAAACTGGGCGTCGACCCGCTAGGTGGTTCCGGCATTGCCTACTGGCAGCGCATCGCAGAACACTACAAGCTGGATCTGACGCTGGTTAACGATGCTGTCGATCAAACATTCCGCTTTATGTCGCTGGATCATGACGGCGTGATCCGTATGGATTGCTCGTCAGAATTCGCGATGGCCGGATTGCTAGCGCTGCGTGACAAATTCGATCTGGCGTTTGCCAACGATCCTGATTATGACCGCCACGGCATTGTCACCCCTGCTGGGTTGATGAACCCGAACCACTATCTGGCGGTGGCAATCAACTATCTGTTCCAGCACCGTCCACAGTGGGGGCAATCTGTTGCTGTCGGTAAAACGCTGGTATCCAGTGCGATGATCGACCGCGTGGTGGCAGATTTGGGCCGCAAGCTGGTGGAAGTGCCGGTTGGCTTCAAATGGTTCGTTGATGGCCTATATGACGGCAGTTTTGGCTTCGGCGGTGAAGAAAGCGCGGGAGCTTCCTTCTTGCGCTTTGATGGCACGCCATGGTCAACGGACAAAGATGGCATCATCCTGTGTCTGCTGGCAGCGGAAATTACGGCTGTGACGGGTAAGAATCCGCAGCAGCATTATGATGAGCTGGCACAGCGCTTTGGCGCACCAAGCTACAACCGTATTCAGGCTTCCGCGACGCACGCGCAAAAAGCCGCGCTGTCCAAGTTGTCTCCTGAGCAGGTATCAGCGAGCACGCTGGCGGGCGATCCGATTACGGCTCGCCTGACCGCTGCACCGGGCAATGGTGCATCAATTGGTGGCCTGAAAGTGATGACGGAGAACGGCTGGTTCGCCGCACGTCCTTCCGGTACGGAAGAAGCCTACAAGATCTACTGTGAAAGTTTCCTCGGGGTGGAACACCGCGAGCGAATCGAGAAAGAAGCGGTAGAGATTGTTAGTGCGGTGCTTGCCAGCGCCAAATAAGTGAAAAGGGCGCTGCTTGCAGCGCCCTTGTTAATCTCGTTCAGCCAGAAAACGTATTTATCCTAACGCAACAAGTAGCGCACCCACTGAAATCAGCGCCACGCCGGCTCCCGCCATTAGCGAAATTTTTTCTCCCAGCAGGATGACCGCCAGCACGACGGCAAATACCACGCTGAGTTTATCGATCGGCGCGACCTGTGCGACGTTACCGTTCTTCAACGCGACAAAGTAAAACAGCCACGACAGCGCTCCCGCGATGCCGCTGAGTACAATGAACAATAGCGCTTTCTTATTAGCGATAACTTCACCGACCAGCACCAGCTTACCTTGTGCGACCACTACCCCCACCAGAAAAAGTGCCATGATGACGGCACGAATCGCGGTCGCCGTATTGGCGTCCAAATTTTGCAGACCGATCTTGCCAAATATTGCGACCATCGCGGCGCATACGGCAGACAACAAAGCATAAATTAACCAACTACTCATGATGGCGTATCCCTGAAGAGAAGGCAGGCGCGTACCGTGGGAGAGGTTCGCCAAGGACGCTGCCTGATACAGAAGGATGATTTTACGGTATAAATCGATAACCGATAGCGGTTTCAGTCAAGAGATGGCGCGGTCTTGCCGGGTCGCTTTCCAGCTTCTGGCGTAGATGCCCCATATAAATACGCAGATAGTGGCTGTGTTCGACGGCGTTTGGCCCCCAGACCTGCGTCAGGAGCTGGCGTTGCGTCAGCACTTTGCCGGGGTTGGCGAGCAAGGTTGCCAGCAGACGAAATTCGATGGGCGTCAGGTGCAGTTCCTGACCGTCGCGGTTCACCTGCCGATTAAGCAAATCTACGGTAATCGTACCGAAGCTCACCAGCGGTGTTTCCTGCTGGGTATTGTTGTGGCGACGGAGCGCGACGCGCAGCCGTGCCAGCAGTTCGCCGATGCCAAACGGTTTGGTTAGGTAATCATCGGCACCGGCATCCAGCGCAGCTATTTTATCCTGCTCGTCGGTACAGGCAGATAGCACAATAACGGGCAGGCTGCTCCACTGACGTTAATCACGGCAGCGAACACCAATGGCCAACGACCGAAGAAAAGCGCGACGATGACGACAGCCAGCAGATAAATCATCACTAGCACGAGCAGACTGCCTAAGACGATGCTGAGCGTCACAACACACCTCCGGAACAAAATAGACAGCGTCAGGGTAGGAAAACGCAGGAAAAGAAGGTGCAAATTTCCCGTCGGTAGGCGTAAAAAAAGTATAAAAATGGGGTGAAATGGAAATAGACGGTGGAGATCTCCACGTTGCTATGTAGACTTTACATAAACAAATGTAAGTCACTGCTCATTTATATTTTATAAAATTGAGTGAATTATCGTCTTTTTTATTTTTGATCTATTAAATAACTATTTTTCAATCGGTTATTTACTTCATTAATTCAAACTGTAGATAATTGTAGGGTAAACATAACTCAGGAAAGGCATGATTTTTTCTTTCCCCTTCCGTCGGAAGATAAAAAATAGTTTTTTATGAAAAAAACGACTGAAAATCACTGTTTTTTGCTTTATTCTATGTTTGTTATCTCTCCGGTTTCTTTTAATTTACTCATTGATGGATATAGTGATATATTCGAAATTAATGCCCATAAAGAAACATGATGGAGTAGGGGTTGTTTTATTAACCTTACACTAAATCCAAAGCATCGACGGCAGGAAGAAAGTGGCTTATCTGATGGATGGCGGACTATAAAGATATGTAGAATGTTGATATCCTCGGCTTGGTAAAGCTATAGGATAAATTGATAGGCAGAGCGTGTTTTATTTATAAATAGATATGGTAAGGTGATGAAATGAATAAGCAAGTTGAATTTTATATGGAACCTGTCCGTTTTTTTAAAAATCCATTGTTTTTATCTGGATCTAAAATGGCTTCATCTAAACACGATGTGATTACGAAAAAAGATGATGCTTTAAAGCTTATTTTTAGCCAAGACGTACCTTCAGGCTATTGGATTTGGGATGATTTCTTTTCTGGTCTAATATCAGAATTGATATTGGATGATAATTATGATTTAGCACAAAAATCTATAGTTGAGAGAATTATAGCTGAGAATGATGACACATTAAAAGAAACTATAAGGAAAAGGAAAGAATATCTTATAAGGAAAAAGGCGGTGCTGGCCGATAATTCTGAATATGATGAATTTGTTAAGGAGGTCGGTGATGAGTGCAATTATATGTTAATGATGCTGAGTGTGCAGAGATATTTGAAAGGTGAGGGGGTTAACAATAAACTTGAGGAGTTGTTCGATATTTTTAAAATGGGTTTTTTACCTTGTGGGGTAAAGAAAAATGCTAATGAAATCGTTGTTTTTGATCCCTCGGTATTAACGGTTGTTTGACTCAGGATCCTATAGTATTTTAGGTGATAATAACTATGGATATGTACATAACTTGATGGGGGATGGTAAGGTATTTGATATGGTTAACTCTAGATGATTTATAATGTGACTGAAATTACGGGGGGTAAATGAATTTATATAATCAAACATTACTCAATGAGTTTTACTCTCAAAATTTTTCTAAAGAGGAGTTAATTAAGAGATTTGACCTTGAGTGCTACAGCCCTGCTGCGTTCATTTCAAAAGAAATAGGCATCGCATCAAAAAAAGAAAATGCCGATGAATTAGAAGATGCGATAACGCTTGTTTTTATTTTTAATGAGAAGGATGTTCCTGTAGAACAGCTAAATTTTTTGTTGCTTGAACACTGGCATTATAAGCATGAGGATATTGCTAGTTTGCTGCAGGACATTAGATCAGAAAGCAGTGTGGAGTGTTTATTTAAAGCCATTCAAGAGGATTATAAATACTTATCATTTGACGATAGTTATGCATTGGCAATAAAGTGTATATGGGCGTTAGGTGGAATAAATAACGAGAATGCCAAATCTAAATTATCCGAGCTGTGCCAATCAGATATAGAGATTATTAAATCGAATGCTGAGAACCAACTAGCGAGATTGGCACATTCATAATTATTTAGGTCACGAAAGATAACATACTCTGCGATGGGATATATAAAATGGTTTTTTAATGATTTAGAGTAATATCAATCCGTTTTTTACCCATGATATATCATGGGCCCATGGCTAAATGCGCATCTTAGTAACCTCCTTTTTTCATCCCTCCTTGGATTTAAATGATCAGGTGGGTGATTTCACCCTGTGCCGACGCTTTTGTACTGATGTTCATCGCCTATGTGATAACCACCGATTCATCGAGCCATATCATCAGGGAGTCACGCCGTCTGTGTATTTTATGTAGATGGGCCGGGTGGTGATTTCAAACGTTTGCTTTGCCATCGGAGAGCGGAGGGATTGAAGAGACACCTGACGATCTAATCTGGCAATACAAATGCTGCTCATCCTCTTGTCCATGAGTTAACGAATAGTAAGTTTGTTGTTAACGTTATTGTAACTTAATAACGTGATGACGAAAAAACTGGCGATTATTTCATCTTTTTCTGGTCCGATGAGTAGTAAATTTTCAGGAAAGGCGGTAAAATTTTAACCAATATCACAGTTCTTATTTTATCGTTATGAAAGGTGCCGCTGAACAAGGGCGCTTATCCCAGAGGAGGATCGTTATGTCGCTTTATACTACTTATCCCTTGCACCGTATTCTCCTGCGTCGTGCCGCCGTGGTTGCCATCGGTGTCTTGGCGTTACCGGTGATGTTGTTCCGCCGCGATCGGGCACGTTTTTACAGCTATCTACACCGTGTCTGGCTGAAAACCAGCGATAAACCGGTATGGATGGCGCAGTCCGAAGCCGCAGCCTGCGATTTCTATTAAGGCCTGAGTGTAAGGTCTATCGTGTTTATCTGCTGTATACCTAAAGGAATGGCAGATAAACACGAAAATGAACCATACTTCATTGATAGAGTATCGGTTCAAGGGGTTTTGACGTTGTCTGATCTTCTCTCTTCTCGCCAGTTCTCCCTTTATTCCTCTCCAATCTCATGATTTATTACTTTATTCTTCGCTGCGACTGCACTGAATTGCGGTGAAATCCGCTATGCTGGTCAGAGGGTTTGCAGAATGCCAACGCACATGCAGCTTGAACTATGACGGGTATAAGGATAAATCATGACGCTCGAACTCATCCCTGTTGGTATCAGCGCCTGTCTGCTCGGTAATCCCGTGCGGTTTGATGGTGGACACAAGCGTCTGACGTTTGCCGCTGAACAACTGGCGCCCTATTTTCGTTTTGAGCCGGTCTGCCCGGAAATGGCGATTGGTTTACCGGTGCCGCGTCCTGCGCTCAGGCTGGTGCGCGAAGGGGAGAGCCACATCACACTACGCGCCAGTAATGGCTCGCCTCTGGATGTCACCCAGCAAATGACGGTGTTTTCCGCTGACAAAGTGAGCGAACTTCAGCACTTATGCGGGTATATCGTCTGCGCTAAATCACCAAGTTGTGGCATGGAGCGCGTGAAGGTTTACGATGAAGCGCAAAAGGATGCGCGTAAAAGCGGAATCGGCCTGTTTACGCAGGAGTTGATGCGGCAAATGCCCTGGCTGCCGGTTGAGGAAGATGGGCGCCTGCAAGATCCTGGCTTGCGGGAAAATTTCATTGAACGCGTTTATGCGCTGCACGAACTGAATCAGCTATGGCAAAACGGGCTGAGCCGTGGCGCGCTTATTGCCTTTCATAGCCGCTATAAATTACTGCTGTTGGCGCACTCCCAACCGGAATACCGCGAGCTGGGGCCGTTTGTTGCGGGGATCGATAAGTGGGAATCGCTGGAAGACTATATTGTTGAATACCGGATAAGGTTGATGAAACTGCTATCGACGCCTGCGACGCGACGCAATCACACCAATGTGCTGATGCATGTGCAGGGGTACTTCCGACGCCAGCTAAATTCTCAACAGCGACAGGAACTGGCGCAGCTTATCGATCGCTATCGACAGGGTTTGCAGCCGCTATTGGCACCTATCACATTGCTAAAACATTATATGGCGGAATACCCCGATGCGTATCTGGCCCAGCAGCGTTACTTTGAGCCGTACCCGGAAGCATTGCGCCTGCGTTATGGACACTAATTTGATCGCCTGAGGAATTTCATGACCACGCCTGTCGTTACACATGTTGTCTGGCTGCGCAATGACCTGCGCGTTACCGATAATCTGGCGCTACACGCAGCTTGTCAGAATCCGAATGCGACCGTGCTGGCGGTATTCATCGCGACGCCTGCGCAGTGGAAGCTGCATGATATGGCACCGCGTCAGGCGACTTTTCTGCTAGATAACCTGACGTTGGTACAGCACGCGCTAGCGGAGAAAGGCATCCCGCTGCATTACCACGAATGTGCTGACTTTGCGGCGTCGGTTGATTGGCTAGTGCAGTTCTGTGCACAGCAGCAGGCTACCGATCTTTTTTACAACCATCAGTATGAAATCAACGAACGCCTGCGTGATAAGCAGGTGAAAGATCGGCTGACTGATAGCGTGGTTTGCCATGGCTATCACGACAGCCTGTTGTTGCCACCGGGTAGCGTGCTGACGGGTAACGGCGAGATGTATAAAGTATTTACGCCATTCCGTCAGGCCTTTATCAAACGCTTGCTGGAAGCGGATACCATGTGTGTACCCGCACCGGACGTGCGCGGTGAGCCGATCAATAACACAGTGGCATTCGTGCCGTTCAGTTATCCGCGGGTTGAGGTTAATAACGACGATTTCCCCTGCGGCGAACGTGCGGCATTGCAGCAATTGCGACGCTTTTGCCGCGAGCAGGTGCAGGATTATGATCAACAGAGAGATTTCCCGGCGCAGCCCGGCACCAGTAAACTGTCTCCGTATCTGGCACTTGGAATCGTATCGCCGCGTCAATGTTTTAACCGCCTGCGTACCGAATGCCCAGAGATGCTGGAACGGCGCGAAGGCGGGGCATTTACCTGGTTTAACGAGTTAGTCTGGCGTGAATTTTACCGCCACCTGATCGTTTCCTGGCCACTGTTGTGTAAGCACCGCCCGTTCACCGCGTGGACGCAGTGGGTGAAATGGCGGGAATCGCCGGAGGATTTAGCGGCCTGGCAGCAGGGGAAAACTGGCTATCCGATTGTGGATGCGGCGATGCGTCAACTGAATGAAACGGGGTGGATGCATAATCGACTGCGTATGATCTGCGCCAGCTTTCTCGTCAAAGATTTACTGATCGACTGGCGTGAAGGCGAGCGCTACTTTATGTCACAACTGCTGGATGGCGATCTGGCAGCGAATAACGGCGGCTGGCAGTGGGCGGCGTCAACGGGCACCGATGCGGCACCTTATTTTCGTATTTTTAATCCGACAACGCAGGGTGAACGTTTCGATCCTGAAGGGCGGTTTATTCGCCATTGGCTACCTGAACTGGCTATTGTGCCGGATAAAGACATTCATCAGCCCCATCGCTGGGCCGACAAACAACATTTTAAGCTGAACTATCCGCAGCCAATCGTTGACCACAAAACTGCTCGTCAGGATACGCTGGCGGCGTTTGAAGCGGCAAAAAACATCGGCATGGCGAATAACGATCGAGAAGAGAAGAGTAAGTATGCGTAATACGGATTTAGAAAGGGTCATTAACGAGAAACTGAGTACGGCGGCGTTTCAGGATTATGCACCTAACGGTTTACAGGTTGAGGGGCGTGTTGAAGTAAAACGTATTGTAACGGGCGTCACCGCCTCACAGGCGCTGTTGGATGCGGCGGTAGAAAAGCAGGCCGATGCGATTCTGGTTCACCACGGCTATTTTTGGAAAAACGAACCGCAGATTGTCTGTGGCATGAAGCGTAACAGACTGAAAACGCTGCTGCTCAATGATATCAACCTGTATGGCTATCACCTGCCGCTGGATGCACACCCGGAGTTGGGGAATAACGCACAGTTGGCGGCGCTGCTTGAGATTCAGGTGCAGGGCATGATCGAACCGCTGGTGCCGTATGGCGAGTTGGCGCAGCCCATGACAGCAGAGGCCTTTTGCCGCCGCGTAGAAAAACGGCTGGGGCGTAGCGTGCTGCATTGTGGGGATAATGCACCGCAACAGATACAGCGTGTGGCCTGGTGTACCGGTGGCGGTCAAGGGTTTATTGAACAAGCTGCCCGATTCGGCGTCGATGCCTTTATTACGGGTGAAGTGTCTGAGCAAACCATCCACATCGCGCGTGAAATGGGGCTGCATTTTTTCGCTGCCGGACACCATGCTACTGAGCGCGGCGGCATTCGCGCGTTGGGTGAATGGCTGGCGGTACAGCATGGTCTTGATGTGACATTTATTGATATTCCTAACCCAGCCTGATGGACTGAAAATATCGGTATTGCACATGAATGATGGTGTACTTTGTATGTTGGCATCGTTGTTGCTTAACTATTGAGAAGAGAATAGATCGGTAAGCAGCGTTAATCATTTAGCCATGTTCATCATGATGGATAAAACGTGATTCAGGAGGAAAGATTGCAACGAGCACGGTGTTATCTTCTGGGCGAGAGAGCTGTCGTACTGGAACTGGAACCGCCCATGTCGCTGGAGAGCCAGCAGCGGATATGGGGGCTTACCGAGCGCCTGAATCACCATGAAGAGGTGCTGGAAGCGATTCCGGGGATGAACAACCTAACGGTGCTGTTGGCGCATCCACAACAGGTGGCGCTGGATGCGATTGAGCGTTTGCAGAACTGGTGGGAAGAAAGCGAATCGCTGGTATTTGATCCACGTGACATCGACATTCCAGTCGTTTATGGCGGAGAAGCGGGGCCAGATCTGGCAGAAGTAGCCACTCACAGCGGCCTGACGGTGAGCCAGGTTGTGGAAGCGCATGCGGCTGCACAGTACGTGGTCTACTTTTTGGGTTTCCAACCGGGTTTTGCCTACCTCGGCGGATTAAATGAGAAACTGCATATGCCGCGTCGCGCTGAACCCCGCCTGCGTGTGCCAGCGGGATCGGTCGGGATTGGCGGTGCGCAGACCGGGATTTATCCGCTGGCGACGCCGGGCGGCTGGCAGTTGATTGGCCGCACCTCATTGACGCTGTTCAACCCGCAAACGATGCCGCCAACGCTGCTGCGCCCTGGGGATAACGTTCGGTTTCTGCCACTGAAGGAGGGCGTATGCTGAAAGTTATCCATGCCGGATTACATACGTCGGTGCAGGACGGCGGTCGCGTCGGCTTTCGTCGTTTGGGCATCAGCCAGTCAGGTGCGCTCGATCTGCCTGCTCTGCAAATGGCTAACCTGCTGGTGGGTAACGCAGAGAATGCGGCTGCGCTGGAAATTACGCTGGGTAAATTTACTGCAACGTTTACCACGGCCTGCTGGGTTGCGCTAACCGGCGCCGACTGCCATGCAGAGCTGGATGGAAAGCCGCTCTGGACAGGCTGGCGTTTCGCCGTGAAACCGGGACAAACGTTAAAAATGCGCCTGCCGCGTAACGGAATGCGTAGCTATTTGGCTCTGTCCGGTGGCGTCAATGTGCCAGAAGCGTTGGGTTCGCGTAGTACCGATTTGAAAGCCGGATTTGGTGGTTTTGACGGGCGTTTATTGAGGGATGGCGATGCGCTTCCGCTGGGGACGCCGACTCGCGAACTGACACGAGAAGTGGGTATCAAGCAGTTGTTATTCAGTAACCGCGTGCGGGCATTGCCGGGGCCGGAATACCAGGAGTTCAGCGAAGAGATGCAGGAACTGTTCTGGCGCACCTCCTGGCAGTTGAGCCCACAAAGTAACCGCATGGGTTACCGGCTGCAGGGCGCTGAGCTACAGCGAACCACATCGTCAGGTAATCAACCGCGCGAGCTGCCTTCACATGGGTTGCTGCCGGGCGTCGTGCAGGTTCCCCACAATGGTCATCCTATTGTACTGCTGGCGGATGCACAGACCACCGGTGGCTATCCGCGCATTGCGAGTGTGATTGAAGCGGATTTATTCCATTTGGCGCAAATTCGGCTCGGTGAACCGATACATTTTATTCACTGTACGCCAGCTCAGGCGCAAAAAGCCGCAGAAGAGCAGCGGCGTTACCTCGAACAATTGGCGTGGAGGCTGCATGATTATTGATCTGAATGCCGATTTGGGCGAGGGCGGTGAGAACGACGAAGCGCTGCTGAAGCTGGTGACATCGGCCAATATTGCCTGTGGCTTTCACGCGGGTGATGCGCAGACCATGCGTCAGTCTGTGCGCTGGGGGATGGGCTATGGGGTCGCGCTTGGTGCTCACCCAAGTTTTCTCGATCGTGAAAATTTTGGTCGCAAGGCGATGAATGTACCCGCAGAAATTGTCTTTGCGCAGATGGTGTATCAGCTTGGCGCGCTCAGTGCGATCGTTGCTGCTGAAGGGGGAACGCTGTCGCACGTAAAGCCTCACGGTATGCTTTACAATCAGGCTGCCAGCCAGCCAGGGTTAGCCGATGCGGTAGCCAAGGCGGTAAAGGCCGTCAACCCGGCACTGCGTTTGGTCGGGTTGGCGGGAAGTGAGTTGATTCGAGCCGGAAAACGTCTAGGGCTAGAAACGCGCCAGGAAGTGTTCGCCGATCGCTGCTATCTGCCAGACGGGATGCTGGTGTCGCGCACTCAGGCGGGGGCGTTGATTAACAGCGATGAACTGGCGCTGGCACAGACGTTGGAAATGATTCAACGCCAGCGGGTCAGGGCGATCGACGGTTCCTGGGTTAACGTACAAGCTGATACGGTATGCATTCACGGCGATGGGCAGCATGCGCTGTTGTTTGCTCGCAAATTACGACACTGTTTTAGCCAGCATCAGATAGCTGTTGCTGCCGCGTAATCATTATTTTTGTATGACGGGGATAACAGATGAAAACCGTTTTAATCACGGCGTTTGAACCTTTTGAGGGGGAAGCGATTAACCCCTCTTGGGAAGCGGTAAAAGTCCTTCATCAGCGCGAGGTCGGCGGTGCACGCGTGGTGGCTTGCCGTTTATCTTGCGCCTTTGACCTGTCACTGGAACAGCTTTACCGTGCGATGGCGGAATGGCAGCCGGAAGTGGTGATCGCCGTGGGGCAGGCTGGCGGTCGTGCTGATATTTCCGTCGAGCGTGTGGCGATCAACATTAATGATGCTCGAATTCCTGATAACCGAGGCAACCAGCCGATCGATACGCCCGTGGTGGAAAACGGGCCAGCGGCGTATTTCTCGACGCTGCCGGTGAAAGCGCTGGTGCAGGCATTACGCGTGGCGGGCATTCCCGCTGCGGTATCGCAAACTGCGGGGACGTTTGTCTGCAATCACGTGATGTACGGGCTCTTACATCGTCTCCATCAGCAGGGAGATGCAGTGCGTGGTGGTTTTGTGCATATTCCCTATTCGCCGGAACAGGCTGCTCATCATCCCAGTGAGCCGAGTATGCCCACGTCGCTAGTCACCACGGCGCTGGAAGTGATGATTAAGCAATCGCTGGTGCAGCAGGGTGATGTGTCGGTCACTGGCGGGGCATTACATTAGTTTAGTGAATCGCTCTGCCGCAGAGTGTCTGATTTTTAGGGAGTAAAGTATGCCGGAAGGACCGGAAATTCGCCGGGCGGCTGATAAGCTGGTTGAGGCAGTGGTGGGGAAAACGCTGACGCGTGTCTGGTTTGCGTTTCCAGAACTGAAGCCGTATGAAACACAATTGGTCGGGCAGCAGGTCAGGCAGATCGAAACGCGCGGAAAGGCGCTACTGACCTATTTTAGCAACGATCGGGTGTTGTATAGCCACAATCAGCTCTATGGCGTGTGGCGAGTTGTGAATGCGGGTGAGTCGCCGGAAACGAAACGGGATTTACGCATCCGGCTGGAAACACAGGATCGTGCCATTTTGCTCTATAGCGCATCAGATATTGAAATGCTGACGCCGGAGACACTGGCGACACACCCTTTTCTGCAACGTATTGGCCCTGATGTGTTGGATCTGTCTCTGACGCCGGAGCAGGTCTGCGAGCGTTTGTTGCTACCGCGTTTTCGACGTCGTCAGTTCAGTGGGCTGCTGCTGGATCAGGCTTTTCTCGCAGGGTTGGGGAATTATCTGCGCGTCGAGATTCTCTGGCAGGCCCAGTTGGCACCGCAGCATACGGCGTCGCAGTTGAATGAGGAACAGTTGCAGACGCTGAGTCGAGCGCTGCTGGAGATTCCTCGGTTGTCTTACAACACGCGCGGCACCGTTGATGAAAACCACCATCATGGTGCAATTTTCTCGTTCAAGGTTTTCCATCGTGAAGGGGAAAGCTGTGAGCGCTGCGGTGGGATCATTGAAAGAACGATGCTGTCATCGCGCCCATTTTATTGGTGCCCGCACTGCCAGAGGTAGTAGAAGTAAGAGAAATTCGGTTCTGAAGCAACAAAGGCCGGAAAATCCGGCCTTTTGTGTATGTGCTGAATGGATTAATCGTGTTTCAGGTTGGACGAGAAGTCACGTTTGTCATAGCCAGTATACAACTGACGTGGACGGGCAATCTTGATGCCGTCGGCATGCATTTCGCTCCAGTGTGCAATCCAGCCCACGGTACGCGCCATCGCGAAGATGACGGTAAACATGGAAGATGGAATCCCCATCGCTTTCAGGATGATTCCAGAGTAGAAGTCCACGTTCGGGTACAGTTTCTTCTCAATGAAGTACGGGTCGTTCAGCGCGATATGTTCCAGCTCCATCGCCACTTCCAGCAGATCGTCTTTTCTGCCCAATTCTTTCAGCACTTCATGGCAGGTTTCACGCATCACTGTGGCGCGCGGGTCGTGGTTTTTGTACACACGGTGACCGAAGCCCATCAGGCGGAAAGAGTCGTTCTTGTCTTTTGCTCGCTCGATAAACGCCGGAATGTGTTCCACGCTGCTGATCTCTTCCAGCATACGCAGACAGGCTTCGTTCGCGCCGCCGTGCGCCGGTCCCCACAGCGAGGCGATCCCCGCGGCGATACAGGCAAATGGGTTTGCACCAGACGAACCTGCGGTACGCACGGTAGACGTAGAGGCGTTTTGTTCGTGATCGGCATGCAGGATAAGAATGCGGTCCATGGCGCGTTCCAGCACCGGATTCACAACATATTCTTCACAAGGGGTGGAGAACATCATGTGCAGGAAATTACCCGCGTAGGACAGGTTGTTTTTCGGGTAAACAAACGGCTGACCCAGTGAATATTTATAACACATCGCTGCGACGGTCGGCATTTTCGACAGCAGGCGGTAGGCCGCGATTTCGCGGTGGCGCTCGATATTAATGTCGAGAGAATCGTGGTAAAACGCCGCCAGTGCACCGGTGACGCCGCATAAAACGGCCATTGGATGTGAATCACGACGGAAACCGTGGAACAGACGGGTAATCTGCTCATGGATCATGGTATGACGAGTCACGGTTGTCTTGAAGGTTTCATACTGTTCTACCGTTGGGGTTTCACCGAATAGCAGGATGTAACAAACTTCAAGATAATTAGATTTTTCAGCCAGTTGGGCAATCGGGAAGCCACGGTGCAGCAGGATGCCTTCGTCGCCGTCGATATAGGTAATTTTTGATTCGCAAGATGCGGTAGAGGTAAAGCCAGGGTCAAATGTGAAGTAACCTTTCGAACCGAGAGGACGGATATCAATCTCATCATATCCTAGCGTACCAGATAGGACATTTAGCTCAATCGGTTCTTTACCTTCTAGGGTAAGTGTTGCTTTTTTATCAGCCATTTACAGTCTCCTTAGCGCTTTAATTTTAAAAATTCTCACTGAAGAAATACCGTCATGCCTGTGCACCGGACGAGTAATGACCGGTGAAACTCTGTCGTGACACAGTCGTCAAATAGGATACAGAGTAAGGCGGGTAGCCGCATTCAGGATGAAAAATTCGTTCTCCAGGTAATTAACAATCTCCAGGCAATTAACAATTATCAGATAATTAATCACGTTCTGAATAGATTGTAGCCATTACCTATGACTTTTACGTGGACTCTCTTCACTGTTACATAAGTTACGCCAGTGTGGAAGTGTCCACCGTGCTTTAACACATCATAAGAAATTCAATCCCCTAGTTGTAATTGAAATGTTGAAGTTTTGTCAAATCAGATAATTAATTTTATATAAATTGTGAACTTCGTGATCTAAATCACTGTTCGTGGCAAATGTCACCAAACAGTTTGTATGGGAATTGTAATGGGAATGTGAAGGACCTATACTCCCGCCAGGTCTCCGGAATCACCCTGCAGTAGGAGCACCCAGTATGAAAGGATCATGCGCTGTTTAGACACCGGAATGTCGATGTTTGAGCGCGTATCGTAAACCCACTTTCAGGGCTGCAACTTTCATACTGTCTGACCTCACATCAGGCCCGGAGGAAGAAACAATAATAAAAGCTGTGTGGGCAAATCCGTGAAAAAACAAAGACCTGTCAATCTGGAATTGCAGACGATTCAGTTCCCCGTTACTGCGATAGCATCTATTCTTCACCGCGTCTCCGGCGTTATCACCTTTGTCGCTGTCGGTATTTTACTGTGGCTGTTAGGCACTTCTCTTTCTTCAGAGGAAGGGTTCCTACGCGCCGCGGAAATTATGGATAGTTTCATCGTCAAGTTTATCGTCTGGGGCATCCTCGCTGCGTTGGCTTATCACATTGTTGGTGGTTTACGTCACCTGTTGATGGATTTTGGCTATATAGAAGAAGACCTTGCCGCAGGTAAGCGTTCTGCAAATATTTCATTTATTATTACTGTCGTGCTTTCAATTCTGGCTGGAGTCCTCGTATGGTAAGCAATGCTTCTGCGTTAGGACGCAATGGCGTACACGATTGGTTACTGATTCGCGCTTCCGCCATCGTCATTGTTCTATATGTAATTTATATTATTGGTTTTATTGCTACGGCTGGCGACATCACTTATGAAATCTGGCGTGGTTTCTTCGCGATGGCCCTCACCAAAGTATTCACACTGCTAACGTTATTTTCCATTCTGGTTCATGCCTGGATAGGGATGTGGCAAGTGCTGACCGACTACATTAAACCGCTGGCCTTACGCCTGACTTTACAGTTGGCAATTGTGGTAGCGCTGTTGGTGTACGTCATTTATGGAACTGTTGTGGTGTGGGGTGCGTGATGAATTTGCCAGTCAGAGAATTTGATGCAGTGGTTGTGGGTGCGGGTGGCGCAGGTATGCGTGCCGCGCTACAAATCTCCCAAATGGGCCAGTCCTGTGCCCTATTATCGAAAGTGTTCCCAACCCGTTCTCATACTGTATCTGCGCAGGGCGGTATTACCGTCGCGTTGGGTAATACCCATGAGGATAACTGGGAATGGCATATGTATGACACCGTCAAAGGGTCGGATTACATTGGCGATCAGGACGCGATTGAATATATGTGTAAAACCGGCCCGGAAGCGATTCTGGAACTGGAACACATGGGGCTACCGTTCTCCCGTCTGGATGATGGCAGCATTTATCAGCGTCCGTTCGGTGGTCAATCCAAGAATTTTGGCGGTGAGCAGGCTGCACGTACCGCCGCAGCCGCTGACCGTACCGGCCATGCGCTGCTGCACACGCTGTATCAGCAGAACCTGAAAAATCACACCACTATTTTCTCCGAGTGGTATGCCCTCGATCTGGTGAAAAATCAGGATGGCGCGGTTGTCGGCTGTACGGCGATCTGTATCGAAACCGGTGAAGTTGTCTATTTCAAAGCGAAAGCAACCGTGCTGGCAACGGGCGGTGCGGGCCGTATCTACCAGTCCACCACCAATGCGCACATTAATACCGGCGACGGCGTGGGCATGGCATTGCGTGCCGGTGTTCCGTTGCAGGACATGGAAATGTGGCAGTTCCACCCAACGGGTATTGCTGGTGCGGGTGTGCTGGTCACCGAAGGCTGTCGTGGTGAAGGCGGCTATTTGCTGAATAAGCACGGTGAGCGTTTCATGGAACGCTATGCGCCAAACGCGAAAGATCTGGCCGGCCGTGATGTGGTTGCTCGTTCTATTATGATCGAGATTCGTGAAGGTCGTGGCTGTGAGGGTCCATGGGGGCCGCACGCCAAGCTGAAGCTGGATCATCTGGGTAAAGACGTTCTGGAATCTCGTCTGCCGGGTATTTTGGAACTGTCCCGCACGTTTGCTCACGTCGATCCGGTAAAAGAACCGATTCCGGTTATCCCAACCTGTCACTACATGATGGGCGGTATTCCGACCAAAGTGAGCGGTCAGGCGTTGACGGTAAACGAGAAAGGCGAAGATGTGGTGATCCCTGGGCTGTTCGCCGTGGGTGAAATTGCCTGCGTATCGGTTCATGGTGCCAACCGTCTGGGCGGTAACTCGTTGCTCGACCTGGTGGTATTCGGTCGCTCTGCCGGACTTCACCTGAAAGAATCACTGGAAGAACAGGGCGAAAGCCGTGATGCCAGCGAATCCGATATTGAAGCGTCGCTCGATCGTATGAATCGTTGGAACAATACCCGTTCCGGTGAAGATCCGGTTGAAATCCGCAAGGCGCTGCAATCCTGCATGCAGAATAACTTCTCGGTATTCCGTGAAGGCGATGCGATGGCGAAAGGGTTGGAAGAGCTGAAAGTGATCCGTGAGCGCCTGAAAGACGCACGTCTGGATGACACCTCAAGCGAGTTCAACACCCAGCGCATTGAGTGTCTGGAATTGGATAACCTGATGGAAACGGCTTATGCAACAGCGGTTTCGGCTAACTTCCGTACCGAAAGTCGTGGGGCGCATAGTCGCTTCGATTACCCAGAGCGTGACGATGAAAATTGGTTGTGCCATTCATTGTATCTGCCGCAAACCGACAGCATGACGCGCCGTGAGGTGAACATGCAGCCTAAATTGCGTCCGGCGTTCCCGCCGAAAATACGTACTTATTAATTGCGGAGATCAAACGATGAAACTCGAATTTTCCATTTATCGTTACAACCCGGATGTTGACGATGCGCCGCGGATGCAGGATTACCAGTTGGAGGCGGAAGAAGGCCGCGACATGATGCTGCTGGATGCGCTGATGCTGCTGAAAGAACAAGATCCAACGCTTTCATTCCGTCGCTCCTGCCGTGAAGGTGTCTGTGGCTCCGACGGCGTTAACATGAACGGCAAAAATGGCTTGGCCTGTATTACGCCGGTTTCCGCGTTACAGCGCGGAAAGAGCAAAATTGTTATCCGTCCTTTACCGGGATTGCCGGTTGTGCGTGATTTGGTAGTGGACATGGGACAGTTCTATGCTCAATATGAGAAAATAAAGCCTTACCTGTTGAATAATGGGAAAAATCCACCAGCGCGTGAGCATCTGCAATCGCCTGAACAACGTGCCAAGCTGGATGGGTTGTATGAATGTATTATGTGTGCATGCTGTTCAACGTCTTGCCCGTCGTTCTGGTGGAACCCAGACAAGTTTGTTGGGCCTGCGGGGCTGCTGGCTGCGTACCGTTTCCTGATTGACAGTCGTGATACGGAAACTACGCCACGGTTGGACGATCTGGACGATGCATTTAGCGTTTTCCGCTGCCACGGTATCATGAACTGCGTCAGCGTCTGTCCGAAAGGACTGAACCCGACTAAGGCTATCGGCCATATTAAATCGATGTTACTGCACCGCAGCGCGTAACGGATAGCCATTACATAACGCGTTATTGCATAAAGAGTTAAGTAGTAAACATGTATCTCCCTCTGGAGTTGCTATTCTTCAGAGGGAGCGCAGGAAACCTTTAAAAACCGGCTTGCGCGCCAGAACCGGTTTTTAAAGGTTCCTTAGGGGGATGGATACTCTAAGCACGTACCGATTGTACGACAAGTGAACCGTTTGTACGGCAAACGATATACGGACACTAATTACATGTTAACCACGGCGAAAACTGAAGCTTATTAGCTTAAGGGATCATAATGCAGAACGGCGCGATGAAGGCCTGGCTGGATTCCTCCTATTTGGCGGGTGCGAATCAGTCCTACATAGAGCAACTCTATGAAGATTTTTTAACCGATCCTGACTCGATCGAACATAGCTGGCGCTCGATCTTCCAGCAACTGCCTACGAGCGGGGTCAAACCGGATCAACTCCATTCCAAAACGCGCGACTATTTCCGCCGTCTGGCGAAAGACTCTTCGCGCTTTACCTCATCTGTCACCGATCCCGATATTGATGTCAAGCAGGTCAAGGTATTGCAACTGATCAATGCATTCCGCTTCCGTGGGCATCAGCAGGCCAATCTGGACCCGATTTTCCTGCGTCCTCAGGAGCCGGTTGCAGAACTGGATCTGGATTATCATAACCTGACTCAGGATGACCTACAGGAATCCTTCAACGTGGGTTCTTTTGCCATCGGCAAAGACACCATGAAGCTGGAAGATCTGTATGACGCGCTGAAACGCACCTATTGCGGTTCTATCGGTGCGGAGTATATGCATATTACCAGCACGGAAGAGAAACGTTGGATCCAGCAACGTATTGAATCGGTAACCGGTCAACCGTCGTTTACGGTAGAAGAGAAACGCCGTTTCCTGAAAGAGTTAACCGCAGCCGAAGGGCTGGAGCGTTATCTGGGGGCCAAATATCCTGGCGCCAAGCGTTTCTCTCTGGAAGGCGGTGACGCACTGGTTCCGATGCTGAAAGAACTGATTCGCCATGCTGGTGCAAACGATACGCGTGAAGTTGTATTGGGGATGGCACACCGTGGTCGCCTTAACGTGCTGATCAACGTGTTGGGCAAAAAATCTCAGGATCTGTTCGACGAATTTGCCGGTAAGCATAAAGAGCACCTGGGTACAGGTGACGTTAAATATCACCAAGGCTTCTCGTCTGAATTTGAGACTGCTGGTGGTCTGGTACACTTGGCGCTGGCGTTCAACCCTTCGCATTTGGAGATCGTCAGCCCGGTTGTGACGGGATCGGTTCGTGCGCGTCTTGACCGCCTGAATAGCCAGAGCGGTCCACGTGTTTTGCCGATCACCATTCACGGCGATGCAGCAGTCAGTGGTCAGGGCGTGGTGCAGGAACTGTTGAATATGTCGACAGTGCGTGGTTATGAAGTTGGCGGTACGCTGCGTATTGTCATTAACAACCGTATTGGCTTCACGACGTCTAACCCACTGGATATCCGCTCCACCGAATACTGTACCGATATCGGCAAAATGGTGCAGGCACCGATTTTCCACGTTAATGCAGACGATCCGGAAGCCGTGGCGTTTGTTACTCGTCTGGCGCTGGATTTCCGTAACGCCTTCAAGCGCGATGTATTCATCGATTTGATTTGTTATCGTCGTCATGGCCATAACGAAGCTGATGAGCCAAGTGCAACGCAGCCGATGATGTACCAGAAGATCAAAAAACACCCGACGCCGCGTAAGGTGTATGCCGATCGCCTGGAACAGAATAAAACTATCACGCTGGAAGACGCCACCGAAATGGTCAACCTGTACCGCGATGCGCTGGATGCGGGTGAATGCGTGGTGGAAGAATGGCGTGAGATGGATATGCAGTCCTTTACCTGGACGCCGTATCTGAACCATGAGTGGGATGAACCTTATCCGCACGCAACGGAAATGAAACGTTTGCAGGAACTGGCGAAGCGTATCAGTGAAGTGCCGGAAGGGATTGACGTTCATCCTCGCGTTGCCAAAGTTTATGCTGACCGTGCCGAAATGGCCGCTGGCAACAAACCTTTCGACTGGGGTGGGGCAGAAACGCTGGCTTACGCTACGCTGGTTGATGAAGGGATCCCGATTCGTTTGTCTGGAGAGGACAGCGGTCGCGGTACGTTCTTCCATCGCCATGCAGTCGTGCATAACCAGATAAACGGTTCCAGTTATACACCGTTAAATCATGTGCATAACGGACAGGGCGAGTTTAACGTCTGGGACTCCGTGCTGTCAGAAGAAGCGATACTGGCGTTTGAATACGGCTATGCAACCGCAGAACCGCGCACGCTGACCATCTGGGAAGCGCAGTTTGGTGACTTTGCCAACGGTGCTCAGGTGGTGATCGACCAGTTCATCAGTTCCGGCGAGCAGAAGTGGGGCCGGATGTGTGGTCTGGTCATGCTGCTGCCGCATGGCTACGAAGGGCAAGGCCCGGAGCACTCGTCTGCCAGACTGGAGCGCTATCTGCAACTGTGTGCAGAGCAAAATATGCAGGTTTGTATTCCGTCAACACCGGCGCAGGTTTATCACATGCTTCGCCGTCAGGCGCTGCGCGGTATGCGCCGTCCGCTGGTGGTCATGTCGCCAAAATCTCTGCTGCGCCATCCGTTGGCGATCTCTTCACTGGATGAACTGGCAAATGGTTCCTTCCAGCCAGCGATTGGTGAAGTAGAAGAATTAGATCCAGCAGCCGTGAAGCGAGTCGTGCTTTGTTCCGGTAAGGTCTACTATGATTTGCTGGAGCAGCGCCGCAAGAACGAGCAAAAAGATGTCGCGATCGTCCGTATCGAACAGCTTTACCCGTTCCCGCATCAGGCTGTTCAAGCGGCACTGGAGCCTTTTTCCCAAGTCCATGATTTCGTATGGTGTCAGGAAGAGCCGCTGAATCAGGGAGCCTGGTATTGCAGTCAGCACCATCTCCGTGAAGTGATTCCGTTTGGATCTTCTTTACGTTATGCAGGACGCCCGGCGTCTGCATCACCTGCCGTTGGCTATATGTCCGTACACCAGAAACAACAGAAAGATCTGGTCGATGACGCGCTGAACGTTGATTAAATAAAAGGATAGATAATGAGTAGCGTAGATATTCTTGTACCCGACCTGCCTGAATCTGTAGCTGACGCCACTGTTGCAACCTGGCATAAAAAACCAGGCGATAGCGTCCAGCGTGATGAAGTATTGGTTGAGATTGAAACTGACAAAGTGGTGCTGGAAGTGCCAGCCTCTGAAGCAGGCGTTCTGGATGCCGTGCTGGAAGAAGAAGGCGCGACGGTAACGTCTCGCCAACTGCTAGGCCGTATTCGCCGTGGTGATAGTTCCGGTAAAGAAACTGGCGAGAAATCGCAGAGTAAAGAATCGACGCCGGCACAGCGTCATACCGCTGGTCTGGAAGAAGAGAACAGCGATGCGCTTAGCCCGGCTATCCGCCGCCTGATTGCAGAGCACGATCTCGATGCGTCAACGATTAAAGGCAGCGGCGTGGGTGGTCGAATTACCCGTGAAGACGTGGATAAGCATTTGGCTGCTCAGAAGAAAGACTCTGGTAAAGCGGCTAAATCTGAAGCTCCGGCAGCTTCTCCTGCGCCTGTTCTGGGGGCGCGTAGCGAAAAACGCGTACCGATGACGCGCCTGCGTAAGCGTGTTGCTGAGCGTCTGCTGGAAGCGAAAAACAGCACCGCAATGTTGACGACGTTTAACGAAATCAACATGCAGCCGATCATGGATCTGCGCAAGCAATACGGTGAAGCGTTTGAGAAGCGTCACGGTGTGCGTCTGGGCTTCATGTCCTTCTACATCAAAGCCGTCGTTGAAGCGCTGAAACGTTACCCTGAAGTAAATGCCTCCATTGATGGCGAAGATGTGGTTTACCACAACTATTTCGATGTCAGCATTGCGGTTTCTACCCCGCGTGGTCTGGTCACGCCAGTACTGCGTGATGTCGATGCGCTGGGCATGGCCGACATTGAGAAGCGTATCAAAGAGCTGGCCGTGAAAGGCCGTGACGGCAAACTGACGGTTGAAGAACTGCTGGGTGGTAACTTCACGATTACCAATGGCGGTGTCTTTGGTTCTCTGATGTCTACCCCAATCATCAACCCACCGCAGAGTGCGATCCTGGGCATGCATGCCATTAAAGATCGCCCAATGGCAGTTGATGGTCAGGTGGTTATTTTGCCGATGATGTATCTGGCGCTGTCTTACGATCACCGCTTGGTCGATGGCCGTGAGTCCGTTGGCTTCCTCGTGACGGTGAAAGAAATGCTGGAAGATCCCGCGCGTCTGCTGCTAGACGTTTAATTATCGCTGGGTCAGTCATTCTTGAGGGCGGATAACCCTGACGGTTTTCCGCCCGAAAAGATAAACCAAATTATGTGCTATGCAGGCCGTTTTTTCTCAACGGCGTTATCCAAATATATCAGAGAGTTTATGGCGCTTTTTTCTACCGAAAAAGTCGGTGATGAAAGTCGTCTGCCGACTTATCTCCAAACCTAAATGGATAGAACATCATGAATTTACACGAGTATCAGGCAAAACAACTCTTTGCTCGATATGGTTTACCGGCACCCACCGGCTATGCCTGTACGACACCGCGTGAAGCAGAAGAAGCCGCATCTAAGATTGGCTCGGGTCCGTGGGTTGTAAAATGTCAGGTTCACGCAGGCGGTCGCGGTAAAGCGGGCGGCGTTAAAGTAGTCAGTAACAAAGAAGACATTCGCGCTTTTGCTGAAAACTGGCTGGGTAAAAAGCTCGTTACTTATCAAACTGACGCACAGGGTCAACCGGTTCATCAGATTCTGGTTGAAGCCGCAACGGATATCGACAAAGAGCTTTATCTGGGCGCGGTTGTTGACCGTGGCACGCGTCGTGTCGTGTTCATGGCGTCCACCGAAGGTGGCGTAGAAATTGAAAAAGTGGCGGAAGAGACGCCGGAACTGATCCACAAAGCTGCTATCGATCCACTGGTAGGTCCACAGCCTTATCAGGGCCGCGAGTTGGCCTTCAAACTGGGTTTGAGCGGTAAGCAAGTTGCGCAATTCACCAAAATCTTCATGGGTCTGGCGACGCTGTTCCTTGAGCGCGATCTGGCGCTGGTCGAAATCAACCCACTGGTTATCACCAAGCAGGGCGATCTGATCTGTCTGGATGGCAAGCTGGGCGCAGACGGTAATGCACTGTTCCGTCAGCCTGAGCTGCGTGAAATGCGTGACCCAAGCCAGGAAGACTCTCGTGAAGCGCATGCAGCCCAGTGGGAACTGAACTATGTTGCGCTGGACGGCAACATCGGCTGTATGGTGAACGGTGCCGGTCTGGCGATGGGCACCATGGACATCGTGAAGCTACACGGCGGTTCTCCTGCTAACTTCCTTGATGTAGGCGGTGGCGCAACGAAAGAACGTGTTACTGAAGCGTTCAAAATTATCCTGTCTGACGACAAGGTAAAAGCCGTCTTTGTTAACATCTTTGGTGGCATCGTGCGTTGCGATTTGATCGCTGACGGTATCATCGGCGCGGTAGCCGAAGTGGGCGTTAGCGTGCCGGTTGTGGTACGTCTTGAAGGAAACAATGCGGAACTGGGTGCCAAGAAACTGGCGGATAGCGGCCTGAATATTATTGCCGCGACCAGCCTGACGGGTGCAGCTCAGCAGGTTGTTGCAGCAGTGGGGGATAAATAATGTCCATTCTGATTAATAAAAATACCAAAGTTATCTGTCAGGGTTTTACCGGTAGTCAGGGGACATTCCACTCTGAGCAAGCACTTGCTTACGGTACACAAATGGTCGGTGGTGTGACGCCGGGTAAAGGTGGCACGGAACATCTGGGTCTGCCCGTATTTAATACGGTGCGTGAAGCGGTAGAAGCGACGGGCGCAACGGCATCCGTTATCTATGTACCCGCACCGTTTTGTAAAGACTCTATTCTGGAAGCGATTGACGCAGGTATCGAGTTGATTATCTGCATCACTGAAGGTATCCCGACGCTGGATATGCTGACGGTGAAAGTGAAACTTGACCAGAGCGGCGTGCGGATGATCGGTCCGAACTGTCCCGGTGTGATCACGCCGGGCGAATGTAAGATTGGTATCATGCCGGGCCATATTCACCTGCCGGGTAAAGTCGGTATCGTTTCTCGTTCAGGCACGCTGACGTATGAAGCAGTGAAGCAAACGACCGATGCCGGGCTGGGTCAATCCAGTTGTGTCGGTATCGGTGGTGACCCGATCCCAGGCTCTAACTTCATCGATATTCTGAAACTGTTTGAACAGGATCCACAGACTGAAGCCATCGTCATGATCGGTGAAATCGGTGGTACGGCAGAAGAAGAAGCGGCAGCGTACATTAAAGAGCACGTGACGAAGCCGGTTGTCGGTTACATCGCGGGTGTAACGGCGCCGAAAGGCAAACGTATGGGCCATGCTGGTGCCATCATTGCCGGTGGTAAAGGCACTGCCGATGATAAATTTGCAGCGTTAGAAGCGGCAGGTGTTAAAACCGTTCGCAGTCTGGCGGATATCGGCGATGCAGTAAAAGCGGTATTAACTCGTTAATTTATTATTCGATGAAACACGCTAGCCACCTCCGGGTGGCTTTTTTTATTCATATTTGGCTTGCGAAGTTAATTGGCATAACTGAATTACGCATGACTTTTTCGGGGTTTTATCGGATAATTTGCGCGCCTGAAAAAAAGCGATGAGTGATAAACAGAAATGATGATTATCTCATTGGTTTTGTATAAGCAGGGAATGATTAATTAATTTTCCTTAAGGGGATGTTGTGTGAAAGGAAATATAAAATCGCTGATTTTGGCATTATCTGCATTTACCTGCGTGGCCAGCGCACAGTCTATTAATATTGAAGTGCTAAGTGCGACGGTTAAAGATAAAAAGATTGATGATGCAACGGTTATTCTACAGAAAAACGGTGCGCAGTCAGTGACCGCACGCTCTGATGCCGCAGGCCGTGCGGCGCTCAACGCGCCATTCAGTGTCGATCAAGACAGTCTGTTGATCATTAAAAAAGAAGGGTATTCCGATCTGGTGGTTAAATGCCCGTGTGACGGAATGACCTATGCAGTTAGCCCAGTAATGAAAAGCCTGGATGGCATGCGAATTGTATTAACCTGGGGCGAAAAACCTTTTGATTTAGATTCCCATCTTATTTATCCGGGTAATCATATTTATTTCAGCCACAAAAAAGGACGCGATGCTAATCTTGATGTCGATGATACAGATAGTTTCGGCCCAGAAACGATCACAATTGATAAAAAGCGTTTAGGTGAAAGTTATATTTATGCCGTCCATGATTATTCAAATGGTGATAAGGCTAATTCATTAGCGCTTTCCGCAAGTAGTGCAAAAGTATTTGTCTATGTTGGAAGCTCGCAGGTACGTTCATATTCCGTCCCACTGAATAAGACAGGGAATATCTGGACGGTTTTCCGTCTTAACCCTAACGGTGACTTTGAAGATATCAATGCCGTTGGCGAGGCTGATTTCTCAAAAGCGAAAGATGGTAATGCGCTGCCAATGGTGCTTAACCCGGCGCAGACGGCAGTTTCCGTTACTGGGAATACCGCGCTGGCAAAAAGCCTCAATCGCGACGGTGAAGCCGCCTATGGGCGGGGTGAGCTAGAGCAGGCCACAACGTTGTTTCTGGCCGCGATCGATCAGGACAGCGCGTTTGGCCAGGCATATAGCAACCTGGGTCTGGCCTATCAAAAGCGCGGCAATATTGCCGAAGCTATTTGGGCCAACCGTAAAGCGATTGCGCTGGCAAATGGTAGCAATGCGGCAACCACGCGTGCCAGCTCGTACTACAATATTGCAAAAATTTACGAGAATGCGGGTCAGTTCAGCGATGCACTTCAGCATTATGAGCTTGCAAGAAGCCAGAAAAGTAACACGGTTTACGATAAAGCCATTGAACGGATGAACGCGAAGAAGTAAATCGCAGCATCTTGCTACGTGTGTAACCACTGCGGAGGCCTTTTGGTCTCCGCAGTGGTATGGATCGTCACAAGCAGGTGGCACTCGGGGAGGGCGGGGGAATTCACGGCGAAAATACAGCGCTGTTGTCAGCAATAAAAAATAAAAATTTGACATAAAATAGAAGACGAGGGAATCGATTAAATAATCGATAACGAGAAGTAGCAATTATATTGCTGAATTAATTTCAATTAAACTTAAAAGTCACATTGCATTAACAATGAGTGTGGTAAAGAAATTAATGTAACGTGCTAATCACGAGAAAGACGTTAAATTGTTTTAGATCAAGAAACGTCTCTGGATATAATTTATGAAATAGGCTTAAATTGCGCGAGGTCAATTATCGCCTCTCATGCCGTTTGGTGGGAAAGTTGATTTGAAGCCAAAAACCTAGTCTGGGTCACGTAAAAACCTATTTATTGTAGGGGATTACAGGCGTAATATACGGTTACCTCCTTACGGGGTACGCTATTTGTAATACTTGTGATTTATCTTGAGCTTGCTGTCGGGGGCGTCGCGATGCGACTGCCTTGGTGAACGGTATTTTTAGCGTTTGTTACAGCCGATGTTAAAGCAATTCTTGTTGTGTTCTTTTTGGGTGTAATGGCCGAATGTTTGGCGGCTTGTCAGCGTTTGCAAGCTAATCCCTTCCTGCGAGGAGCAAGGAGTCAAAATGTTTGATGTAGTCGAACTGTCACGTTTACAGTTTGCCTTAACTGCAATGTACCATTTTCTATTCGTACCATTAACGCTGGGGATGGCGTTTCTGCTGGCGATTATGGAAACGGTATATGTGCTGTCTGGCAAACAAATCTATAAAGATATGACTAAATTCTGGGGCAAGTTATTCGCAATTAACTTTGCTCTTGGGGTCGCTACCGGATTGACCATGGAGTTTCAATTCGGGACCAACTGGTCATATTTCTCTCACTACGTCGGGGATATTTTCGGCGCGCCGCTGGCTATTGAAGGCTTGATGGCATTCTTTCTGGAATCGACCTTTGTTGGCTTGTTCTTCTTCGGCTGGGATCGTTTAGGAAAAGTGCAGCATATGGCCGTTACCTGGCTGGTCGCACTGGGCTCTAACTTCTCTGCACTGTGGATTCTGGTCGCCAATGGCTGGATGCAAAACCCTATCGCATCAGATTTCAATTTTGAAACCATGCGTATGGAAATGGTGAGCTTCGCTGACTTGGTGCTGAACCCGGTTGCTCAGGTGAAATTCGTTCACACGGTGGCAGCAGGTTACTGTACCGGCGCGATGTTCATTCTGGGCATCAGTTCTTACTATCTGTTGAAAGGCCGCGATGTTGCGTTTGCCAAGCGTTCATTTGCTATCGCAGCAAGTTTCGGTCTGGCTTCTGTTCTGTCTGTTATCGTATTGGGCGATGAGTCCGGTTATGAAATGGGGGACGTGCAGAAAACTAAACTGGCAGCGATTGAAGCCGAATGGGAAACACAACCGGCTCCCGCTTCCTTTACGCTGTTCGGCATCCCGAACCAGGATACGATGGAAAATAACTATGCCATCAAGATCCCTTACGCTCTGGGGTTAATTGCCACGCGTTCTACTGACAAAGAAGTCACAGGTCTGAAAGAGCTGATGGCGATGCATGAAGTGCGTATTCGTAATGGTATGCAGGCTTATCACCTGCTGGAAGAATTACGCGCGGGTAACACCGACCCAGCAGTAAAAGCAGCGTTCGATCAAGCTAAGCAGGATCTGGGCTATGGTTTGCTGCTGAAACGCTATACGCCGAAAGTCTCTGATGCGACAGAAACGCAGATTCAACAGGCGGTTAAAGATTCTATCCCACGTGTTGCGCCGCTGTATTTCTCTTTCCGTATTATGGTGGGCAGCGGCATTCTGATGCTGTTGATCATTGGCCTGTCTTTCTGGACTGTTCTGCGTGGCAAAATTGGTCAGAAACGCTGGCTGCACCGCATCGCACTGTATGGTATTCCGCTGCCGTGGATTGCTATCGAAGCAGGCTGGTTTGTGGCTGAATACGGCCGTCAACCTTGGGCCATAGGTGAAATCCTGCCGACAGCCGTCGCGACCTCATCGCTAACAGCGGGGGATATTCTGTTCTCAATGGGGCTGATCTGTGGTCTGTATACGCTCTTCCTGGTTGCAGAAATGTATCTGATGTTCAAATACGCACGTCTGGGGCCGAGCAGCCTGAGAACAGGGCGTTACCATTTTGAACAACCTATAGCGGCTGCGCAGGAAGCACGGTAAACAGGAGTCCACTATGTTTGAATATGAAGTCTTACGTTTTATCTGGTGGCTGTTGATCGGTATTTTGCTGATTGGCTTCGCTATCACTGATGGTTTTGACATGGGCGTGGGCATTCTGGTCCGTCTGATGGGGCGTGGGGATACCGAGCGTCGCGTCATGATTAACAGTATTGCTCCGCACTGGGACGGTAATCAGGTATGGTTGATCACCGCAGGTGGCGCGCTGTTCGCGGCCTGGCCGATGGTTTACGCTGCCGCGTTCTCCGGTTTCTACATTGCTATGATTTTGGTGCTGGCCTCACTGTTCTTCCGTCCTGTCGGTTTCGATTACCGTTCAAAAATCGAAGATCCGCGCTGGCGGGGAATGTGGGACTGGGGCATCTTTATTGGTAGCTTTGTGCCGCCGGTTGTTATTGGTGTGGCGTTTGGCAACCTGTTACAGGGCGTACCGTTCCACGTCGATGAATATCTGCGTCTGTACTACACCGGAAACTTCTTCCAACTGCTGAATCCGTTTGGCTTGCTGGCTGGTGTGGTCAGTTTGACGATGATTCTTACTCAGGGATCAACCTACCTGATGATGCGGACCACGGGCGACCTGCACGTGCGTTCTAAATCTGCTGCGCAGATTTCCGCGCTGGTGATGATGGTGACGTTCGCTCTGGCTGGCGTCTGGGTGATTTACGGTATTGATGGTTATGTGGTGACGTCGGCGATTAACACTGCCGCTGAGTCTAACCCACTGCGTAAAGAAGTCGTTCAGCAGGCGGGTGCCTGGCTGATCAACTTCAATAACCATCCGGTATTGTGGGCTATCCCTGCTCTGGGTGTAGTGCTGCCAGTGCTGACTACCCTTATGGCGCGTGCAGAGAAAGGGGCTTGGGCATTCCTGTTCTCCTCTCTGACTATCGCTTGTGTGATTCTGACCGCAGGGATCGCCATGTTCCCGTTCATCATGCCGTCAGTGACTGTGCCTAACGTCAGCTTGACGGTATGGGATGCAACATCAAGCCTGCTGACGCTGAAAGTCATGACCGTAGTGGCGATGATTTTCGTTCCTATCGTGCTTTCTTATACCGCATGGTGCTATTACAAGATGTTCGGTCGTATTACCAAAGAGCAGATTGAGCAAAACACTCACTCTATGTACTAAGTAAGGAGCTTAATTTATGTGGTATTTTGCCTGGATACTCGGAACGCTTCTTGCTTGCTCACTGGGGATCATCACGGCCCTGGCTATCGAGCAGAGTGAGGCAAGCAAAGCGGTTGAAGACGATAAGCAATGAATGATCTGGTCGATAAACTCTATCGCCTGATGGATAAGAGCCCGTTAAGGGCTCTTTCCCTTGTCATGGCGTTGCTACTGGCTGGCTGTGTCTTCTGGGACCCGACACGCTTTGCTGCGCGGACCAGTGAACTCGCGGTTTGGCAGGGGCTGCTGTTGATTTGGGCCGTTTGCGCTGGCGTTGTTCATGGTGTTGGTTTCCGTCCACATCGCCTGCTTTGGCGTGCGTTTTTCGCACCACTTCCCGCCTTTGTGATCCTGTGCGCAGGATTGTACTATTTCTTCGGTTAAAATAGTCTCCTATTCCATTTAGTTATGGGTTGCTTGCGACCCATAATTATTTTCTTTCCGCTGTCACAATCCATTCCAAACCTCATTTCTCTTGCGTATAGTAGCGAGGTTTAATGCATTACCGGGATGTAGAGTGAGTAATTCGTTGTTTCGCTGGCCAGTTCGAGTCTACTTTGAAGACACTGATGCAGGTGGCGTTGTCTACCATGCGCGCTATGTTGCCTTTTATGAAAGGGCAAGAACCGAGGCGTTGCGGGAGCGCAACTTTCATCAGCAAGCCTTACTAAGTGAGCATATCGCGTTCGCTGTTCGTCGGATGAGGGTGGAGTACCTTGCTCCTGCGCGCCTCGACGATATGCTGGAAGTGCAGAGCGAAATTGTCTCGCTTCGTGGCGCTTCTCTGACTTTCGCACAGCGTATTCTCAATGCTCAGGGCACCCTGCTAAGCCATGCTGAAGTTTTGATCGCATGCATCGATCCACATCAAATGAAGCCAATTGCGCTTCCTAAGTCTATTGTCGCGGAGTTCAAGCAGTGACTGACATGAACGTTTTTGATTTGTTCCTGAAGGCAAGCCTTCTGGTCAAACTAATCATGCTGATTTTAATCTGTTTTTCTATCGCTTCCTGGGCGATCATTATTCAACGTACCCGAATTTTGAATGCAGCGACGCGTGAGGCCGAGGCATTCGAGGACAAATTTTGGTCGGGTATCGAGCTGTCGCGTCTCTATCAGGAAAGTCAAACTCGCCGTGATAGCCTGACTGGCACTGAACAAATCTTCCATTCTGGTTTCAAAGAATTTGCGCGGTTGCATCGCGTTAACAGTCATGTGCCGGAAGCGGTCGTTGAAGGTGCATCCCGTGCGATGCGCATTTCAATGAATCGTGAATTGGAAACGCTGGAAACTCACATCCCCTTTTTGGGCACCGTGGGCTCCATTAGCCCGTATATCGGCCTGTTCGGTACCGTTTGGGGGATTATGCATGCTTTCATCGCGCTGGGTGCCGTGAAGCAGGCAACCTTACAAATGGTTGCCCCTGGTATTGCAGAAGCGTTGATTGCAACGGCAATCGGTCTGTTTGCGGCGATCCCTGCGGTCATGGCGTATAACCGCCTTAACCAGAGGGTAGGTAAACTGGAGCAGAACTACGACAACTTTACCGAAGAGTTTATCGCGATCCTGCACCGTCAGGCGTTCTCCAGCGACAACAGCAAGTAATCAGGGGGGATCATGGCACGAGTACGCAGAGGTCGTCGTGAGCTAAAATCCGAGATCAACATTGTTCCGCTACTGGACGTGCTGTTGGTTCTGTTGCTGATTTTTATGGCGACAGCACCGATTATTACGCAGAGCGTTGAGGTTGATCTGCCGGATGCGACCGACTCAAAAACGGTCTCCAGCAACGACAATCCGCCCGTGATCGTAGAGGTTTCAGGCATCGGGCAATATAGCCTGGTTGTTGAGCAAAACCGTATGGAACAACTTCCGGCAGAGCAGGTGGTTGCTGAAGCGCAATCACGGCTGGCAACTAACCCCAAGACGGTATTTTTGATTGGTGGCGCGAAGGATGTTCCTTATGATGAGATCATTAAAGCGTTGAATTTGTTGCATCAGGCCGGCGTAAAATCCGTTGGTTTGATGACGCAACCGATTTAAATGAGTGCATCACGGTAATGATCGTTAAGCCTATTTCTGGCAACACTGTTTTTGGGAATCGCTTGTGCTAAAGGCAAACGAACAAAACGATAAGCTGAA
Source organism: Pectobacterium parmentieri (assembly GCF_001742145.1). Taxonomy (NCBI): domain Bacteria; kingdom Pseudomonadati; phylum Pseudomonadota; class Gammaproteobacteria; order Enterobacterales; family Pectobacteriaceae; genus Pectobacterium; species Pectobacterium parmentieri. Next base: position 749,557 of record NZ_CP015749.1, read on the forward strand.
ACGCGCCGTTATTATCTCGGCTGTTCTGCACATCATACTGATTGCTTTGCTGCTCTGGAATTCATCGACGCAAACGATGGATGCTAGCGGAGGCGGCGGAGGCTCGTCAATTGATGCAGTGATGGTCGATCCGAGCGCAGTGGTAGAGCAGTATAACCGCCAGCAACAGCAACAGACCGATGCGAAACGTTCTGAACAGCAGCGTCAAAAGCAGGCTGAACGGCAGGCCGAAGAGCTTCAGCAGAAGCAAGCCGCTGAACAGCAGCGGCTGAAAGAGCTAGAAAAAGAGCGTCTGCAAGCACAGGAAGAAGCGAAAAAGCAGGCTCAGGAGCAGGCTGAACAACGTAAGCAGTCTGAAGCGGCGGCACAGCAAGCTAAGGAACAGCAGAAGCAAGCCGAAGCGGCGGCCGCAAAAGCGAAGGCTGAAGCTGAACAGCAGGCGAAAGCAGCAGCAGACGCTAAAAAGAAAGCGGAAGACGAAGCGAAGAAACAAGCGGCTGCGGCCGCTGCTGCTAAGAAGCAGGCGGAAGAAGAGGCTAAAGAAAAAGCCGCTGAGGCTGCCAAACAAAAGGCAGCAGAAACTGCGAAAGCAGAAGCGGCAAAGGCAGCAGCAGAGGCAGCAAAAGAGGCTGAGCAAGCGAAACAAAAAGCAGCGGCTGATGCAGCGAAAAAAGCAGAGGCCGCCGCTGCAGCTAAAAAAGCTGCTGATGATAAAAAGAAAGCGGCAGCAGAGGCTGCTAAGCAGGAAAGCGCCGTTGATGATTTGCTAGGCGGGCTGGCTTCGTCGAAAAATGCGCCGAAGTCTGGCGGCGGAGCACCTGCTGGCGCGGGTAACAATAAGAAGAGTGGTGCATCAGGTGCGGCGCTCGATAGTTATGGTGGTCAGGTACGTTCAGCCATTCAGAGTAAGTTTTATGACTGGCAGCTCTATAAAGGGCGTACCTGTACACTACGGATTAAATTGGCGCCTGATGGCTTGCTGGTTGATGTCACGGCTGAAGGCGGCGATCCAGCGTTATGTCAGGCGGCTATTGCGGCTGCCAAACAGGCCAAAATACCGAAGCCACCGAGTACGGATGTTTATGAGGCTTTCAAAAATGCGCCAATAGACTTTAAACCGCAGTAACCGGGCTGTTTACCCAATAGATTTAAGATTATGACGATGGTAAATGAACCAGGTTATGTTGTTTTGTTGACATTGGTTTGTTTTTGTTAAAATTCTGCTAATTTATCGTAGACTTCGTGTCTGGATAAGGGAGATGAGATGAAGCAAGTACTGAAAGTTGCAGTAAGCTTTTTAATGCTGTGGGCAGCGGTGCTGCACGCGGAAGTACGTATAGAGATTACCCAAGGGGTAGACTCTGCACGCCCAATCGGTGTGGTTCCGTTCAAATGGGCCGGGCCGGGCGCTGCGCCTGAAGACGTAGGCGGTATCGTGGGTGCTGATTTACGTAATAGCGGTAAATTCAACCCGATCGACGCAAATCGTATGCCACAGCAACCTGCAACGGCATCTGAAGTGACGCCTGCTGCATGGACGGCGTTGGGCATTGATGCGGTGGTTGTTGGTCAAGTTCAACCGAGTGCTGATGGTAGCTATCTGGTTTCTTACCAACTCGTCGATACGTCGGGTAACCCAGGGAACGTACTGGCTCAGAACCAGTTCAAAGTAACCAAACAGTGGTTGCGCTATGCCGCGCATACAGCCAGTGATGAAGTGTTTGAAAAACTGAGTGGTATCAAAGGTGCATTCCGTACTCGTATTGCTTACGTGGTTCAGACCAACGGTGGTCAGTTCCCTTATGAGCTGCGCGTTGCCGACTATGACGGCTACAATCAATTCGTTGTTCATCGTTCACCACAGCCGCTGATGTCTCCGGCCTGGTCCGCCGACGGTAGCAAACTCGCCTATGTCACGTTTGAAAGCGGTCGTTCTGCGCTGGTTATTCAAACGCTGGCCAATGGCGCGATCCGTCAGGTTGCTTCCTTCCCGCGTCATAACGGTGCACCTTCTTTCTCTCCTGATGGCAGCAAACTCGCATTTGCTCTGTCTAAGAGTGGTAGTCTGAATCTGTATGTGATGAATCTGGGATCGGGTCAGATCAGTCAGGTGACTGATGGCCGCAGCAATAACACGGAACCAACCTGGTTCCCAGATAGCCAAACCTTGGCCTATACTTCAGACCAGGCTGGTCGTCCTCAGGTTTACAAAGTTAATGTTAACGGCGGTGCTCCACAGCGTGTGACCTGGGAAGGTTCTCAGAACCAGGACTCTGATGTGAGCGCCGACGGGAAATTTTTGGTAACGGTGGGCTCGAATGGTGGGGCTCAGCATATTTCCAAACTGGATCTGGTAACGGGTGCCGTACAAGTATTAACGGACACGTTCCTGGACGAAACGCCAAGCATCGCACCAAATGGCACGATGGTGATCTACAGTTCTAAACAAGGGCTGGGTTCAGTGCTACAACTGGTTTCGACCGATGGTCGTTTCAAAGCGCGTCTTCCGGCTACTGATGGACAGGTTAAATTCCCTGCCTGGTCGCCGTATCTATAAGTACAAATATGTACAATAAACTCGTCAAAGGACATAAGAAATGCAATTCAATAAAGTGCTGAAAGGCCTGATGTTGGCTCTGCCGGTACTGGCAGTGGCCGCTTGTAGCTCCAACAAGAATGCGGACAATGACCAATCTTCCATGGGTGCTGGTAACAACGGCATGATGGACGGCGGCAACATGTCTTCTTCTGAGCAAGCTCGTTTGCAGATGCAAGAATTACAGCGCAACAACATCGTTTACTTTGGTCTGGACAAGTATGATGTTAGCTCTGAATTCGCTCAGATGCTGGACGCCCACGCTGCATTCCTGCGTAGCAACCCATCTTACAAAGTGACTATCGAAGGTCACGCGGACGAACGCGGTACGCCAGAATACAACATCGCTCTGGGTGAGCGTCGTGCCAACGCAGTACAAATGTACCTGCAGGGCAAAGGCGTTTCTTCCGATCAGATCTCTATCGTTTCTTACGGTAAAGAAAAACCAGCAGTTCTCGGTCATGACGAAGCGGCCTATGCCAAAAACCGTCGTGCCGTTCTGGTATATTAAGAGAATCGCATGAGCAGTAACTTCAGACGTCACCTGTTGGGTCTGTCGTTACTGGTTGGCGTAGCGGTCCCTTGGGCCGCTACTGCCCAAGCGCCAATCAGTAATGTCGGCTCAGGCTCGGTCGAAGACCGCGTCACTCAATTGGAGCGTATTTCTAACGCTCACAGTCAGCTTTTAACTCAACTTCAACAGCAGATGTCTGATAACCAGCGAGATATTGACAGCCTCCGCGGGCAGATCCAGGAAAGTCAGTATCAGTTGAATCAGATCGTTGAACGGCAGAAACAGATCTATCAGCAAATTGATGGATTAAGTTCGCAATCATCTTCTACTCCGACGACAGGCAGTACGCCTTCCGCTGCTGTGGGTACTGATACTGGTGCGGCCAATACGGCTGCACCGGCCAGTACGGGTGATGCGAATAGTGATTACAATGCCGCAGCCGCTCTCGTGCTGGAGAAAAAACAGTACGATCAGGCTATTAGCGCATTTCAGGCATTCGTCAAGAAATATCCAGATTCAACCTATCAACCGAATGCCAACTATTGGCTTGGTCAGTTGAATTACAATAAAGGGAAAAAGGACGATGCTGCGTACTATTTCGCCAATGTTGTTAAAAACTACCCTAAGTCACCAAAAAGTTCCGAGGCCTTGCTGAAGGTTGGGGTGATCATGCAGGAAAAAGGTCAGGCTGATAAAGCCAAAGCCGTTTACCAGCAAGTTGTAAAAATGTACCCCAATACGGAAAGTGCAAAGCAAGCGCAAAAGCGTTTATCAGGATCGTAATACCGTATTAATTGGCACAAAAATTGCGCATCATGAGCGGTTTTTGTGCCTAAACGTCTTAAGAGTAAGCAATCAAACAGTTTTTTAAGAAAATAGGTTGCGCTGAAAATTTAAATCAGTAATATGTGCCGCCGTTGCCAAGGCAAACAGCGAAACGCTAAAGCAGCATGAAATTGGGTCGTTAGCTCAGTCGGTAGAGCAGTTGACTTTTAATCAATTGGTCGCAGGTTCGAATCCTGCACGACCCACCAATTTCAAATGTAGTTGTAGTATCAAAGCAGTTCCGCATTGCGGGTCGTTAGCTCAGTCGGTAGAGCAGTTGACTTTTAATCAATTGGTCGCAGGTTCGAATCCTGCACGACCCACCATCTTCTAGTAATTAGCAACACGATTCTAAATTAAATAATCTAGCTTCTCCGGTTACCAACATAACGAACACCGTGACTTTTAATCAATTGGTCGCAGGTTCGAGCCGAGCGAAGCGAGACAGCAACGCGTCAGCGTTGACCCCGAAGGGGCGAGTCCGAAGGACGAGTCATCCTGCACGACCCACCACTTCAGTAATAAACTTCCTCCCTCAAAGAAACTCACGTCATGGCTAGCACACGTACCGTGTCGATGAGATAAAACCCCATTATCATTCCCTGCTCGTTAAGCCTTTGGAGTATATTAGGGTCTTTATCCCTCTCTATCGACTGTATAACCCATCAGGAACGGTTTTCTAAACCTATCGAGCAGGGATGGAGTCATTGCCACAGGGAAGCGTGCGTTGCCCTGTTTAGGAAAGTATATGATTGGTCCGTTGATTAATGGTGCCGCTATCTTGATTGGTAGTGGGCTGGGCATTGCCTTGCGTCGCTTTATTCCCCAACGTTTGCAGGATGGCCTGCCTCCGGCGTTTGCGATGGTATCGATTGCAATGGGTATCACGCTGGTTGTTAAAGTTCAGCAACTGCCGGCGGTGGCGCTGGCTATCGTGATTGGTGTTGCGTTAGGAGAATTGCTACGCATGGAGTCTGCCGTGCAGCGGGCTGGCATGATGATTCAAAAAGGATTAAACCGCGTTCTGCCTGCACAGGAACACCGTTTACCGCAGGATGTGTATACTCAGAATTTTACCGCGCTAATCGTCTTGTTTTGTGCCAGCGGTACTGGTGTGGTTGGGGCGTTGACGGAAGGATTAACCGGTGATTATCAGCTACTGATTATCAAATCTGCTTTGGATATTTTCACCGCACTGATTTTTTCCATCACGCTTGGCCTTGCTGTGATGTCGATTGCGATACCGCAGATGATTGTTCAGGCGCTGTTGTTCTTCTCCGCCAAATTGATTATGCCCTTTATGACAGATGTCACGATGGGCGATTTTTCTGCCTGTGGTGGGATTATCATGATTGCCGTTGGGTTACGGATTGCGCAGATAAAATCATTTGCGGTGGTTAACTTTCTTCCCGCTTTGGTTTTGATTATTCCGCTCTCTCTCTATTGGCATCGGCTCTTCGCCTAAAGCACAACGTCGGGTTAGCGGTTGACGATCGAAGGCATGTCGCCGCTAAATATTTGTATAACTTCCTGGTCGGTAAGCGGCACAGTTTTGCTACACACATAAATATGCTTTCCTTGCGGGCTGATGCTCCTGGCGAGCTCTATGTAGCTGGCAAATTCTACTTGGCTGTGTCCGCCTTCATTCATCTCCATGGCATGGATGATGACCTTGTGCGAGGTGAATAGATCAACCAGTCGCTTTCCCGCCACTTTGCGTGAGAGTTGATCCAATAGCTTCATCGCCGGGATCATCTGTCCGAGCAGTAAGCGCGAGGTGGTAAAAGGGGGTTCTGATTGCCCGGCCACCTCTTTTTTAGTGTCCACGTTTCTGAGCATCAGCGTATCGCGATATATTCTGATATAGAGGCTGGCCATGCCATTTATCTCCTTGTCTCTCTTCTACAGATAATACCTTTCATGCATTTCATTCCATTATTTTAAGCATAATAAACAAAATGGTGTGTGATCTGGAAAAAATACCGCGACTTTGCGGCGTGTTTTCGGTATTTTGTTTAGGATAAAAAACTCCGATACCGATGCTAAATCAGTGTTAGGTGTTGCAACCCGAATTATCATCGTGGAAATCCATAATGAGTATTCTTTTTGATAGCAATGAGACCATTTATCCCTTTCCGCCAAAGCCCAAGCCATTATCGGCTGATGCAAAACAGCACTATCGTAGCAGGATAAAGGCACTGCTGCGGGAAAGAAACGCGGTTATGGTTGCTCACTACTATACCGATCCTGAAATTCAAGCGTTGGCAGAAGAAACGGGCGGCTGTGTGGCGGATTCGCTGGAAATGGCGCGCTTCGGCAGCACCCATGCAGCATCGACGCTGTTGGTGGCGGGGGTCCGGTTTATGGGAGAGACGGCCAAGATCCTCAACCCAGAAAAGACGGTTCTGATGCCCACATTGGAAGCCGAATGTTCGCTCGATCTCGGTTGCCCCATTGATGAATTTAGCCGTTTTTGTGATGCGCATCCAGATAGAACCGTGGTGGTGTATGCCAATACTTCAGCGGCGGTGAAAGCGCGTGCAGATTGGGTTGTCACATCCAGCATCGCGGTGGAGTTGATCGAACATCTGGATAGTCTGGGAGAAAAGATTATTTGGGCACCGGATCGCCATCTGGGAAGCTATGTGCAAAAGCAGACAGGGGCGGATGTTCTGTGCTGGCAGGGTGCGTGCATTGTGCATGACGAGTTTAAAACGCAGGCGCTGCAGCGTATGAAGATCCTGTACCCCGATGCGGCGATTTTGGTTCATCCAGAATCACCACAGAGTGTGGTAGAGATGGCTGACGCCGTTGGGTCAACCAGCCAGTTGATTCAGGCGGCGAAAACACTGCCACAGCGCGAACTGATTGTGGCAACCGATCGTGGCATTTTCTACAAGATGCAGCAGGCCTGCCCGGAGAAAACATTGCTGGAAGCGCCGACTGCGGGAGAGGGAGCAACCTGCCGTAGTTGCGCTCACTGCCCGTGGATGGCGATGAATGGGCTGGAGGCGATTGCTAACGGTCTGGAGCAAGGTGGCCATGAACATGAGATTCATGTTGATGCAGCCCTGCGAGAAGGCGCGTTAATCCCGCTGAATCGCATGCTGGATTTTGCGGCTTCGCTAAAATTGCGTGTGAAGGGGAATGCCTGACGGGGATCCCAGGCAGTTTGATAGGCGTTTCTTACAATAATTGAGACAGGGTGGTGAGATGGATTTTTTTAGTACCAGTAATATTTTAATTCATATCCCTTTTGGCGAAGGGGGATATGAGCTTTCCTGGATTGAAGCGATCGGCACGCTGTTTGGCTTGCTGTGTATCTGGTTCGCGAGTCAGGAAAAAAATATCAACTATCTGTTTGGGTTGATTAATGTCACGCTGTTTGCCGTGATCTTTTTCCAGATCCAACTGTACGCCAGCCTGTTACTACAAATTTTCTTCTTCGCCGCCAATATTTATGGCTGGTACGCCTGGACGCGTAAGACCGATGCGCAGGGAGTGGAGTTGCGTATCCGCTGGCTGCCGGTGCAGAAGCTGATTGGCTGGTCGGTGGCCTGTATTATCACGATTGGCTTGATGACGTTCTACATTGATGCGGTATTTGTGGTGCTGACGCGTATCGCTGTTTCTGGCATGCAGGGACTCGGATTGGCGGTGCAGATGCCTAATCTTCAGCCAGATGCGTTCCCATTCTGGGATTCCACCATGATGGTGTTGTCGATCGTGGCGATGATCCTGATGACGCGTAAATACGTCGAGAACTGGCTGCTGTGGGTGGTGATTGATGTGATAAGCGTGGTGATTTTTGCTTATCAGGGCGTGTATGCGATGGCGGTAGAATACGCGATCCTGACGTTGATTGCCCTGAACGGTTCCTGGTTGTGGATTAAGAGCGCACAGGAAAATCGCGTCAGTATGGTTTCAAACGGCGCGTAATCCAAACTTAATGCTTGTGATGGTGGCCTTCTGTATCATGGCTTTCCTGATGAAAAGAGCAGTGGTCATCATCACAGCGTTGATATTCCATCTGAACCGTCGCGTGTTCAATCTGATAATGCTTCAGTAAATATTCCTGGATACGTCTTAACAATGCATCGTGATCGTGAGGTGGAACCACTTGTGCATGCAGTGTCATCATGGTTTTTTCACCAACCTGCCACAAATGAACATGGTGGATATTCCTGACCTCGGGGATATTCAGCGTCAGATCCTTCTGTAGAACCTCAACGCTGAGTTGGCTCGGTGTGCCTTCTAGCAGTTCGTGAATACTTTCTTTCAACAGCGACCATGCACTGCGTAGCACCAGACACGACACTAAAACAGAGAGAATCGGGTCGATAGGCGTCCAGTTGGTATAAAGGATGATGACGGCGGCAGCAATCGCACCGACGGAGCCCAGTAGATCGCCCAGCACATGTAGGGCCGCCGCACGGACGTTAATGTTTTTCTCTTCGCTGCCGTGGTGTAACAGCCAAAACGCCACGATGTTTGCCAGCAGCCCGGCAATGGCGACAAGCAACATGGGGACGCCAGCAACGGGCTGAGGGTCATAGAAGCGTTGAATGGCTTCCCAGAAGATGAAGCCGGTAATCAGTATCAACGTCAGTGCGTTCACAAAGGCGGCGAGGGTGGTGAGCCGTAAATAACCGAAGGTATGGCGCGCATTGGGCTTACGCTGAGCGAAACGTACAGCGATAAGGGCGACGAACAGCGCAGCGGCATCCGTCAGCATATGACCCGCATCCGCAAGTAGAGCAAGAGAGCCGGACAGCAGACCGCCAATGACTTCTGCCACCATAAACGTGGCGGTAATGATAAATGCGGCCGACAGACGTTTACTGTTGCTGGATCCCGTGTGGCTGTGATTATGTGCCATAAATTACCCTAAGTTTCGTTGCTATGCTGCGTTACTGGAACCCGACAGAGAAACCTATCCTACCGCTCGCTGGCCTGTCGATAGGGCTATTTTCTGGTGAAAATAGGACGGATGCGGCATCTGAGAGCATTTGATCGCGTAAATCCTACTGATTTCAGCGCCCCGATAACACCAGCTTGACATATAATAATCAATCTTCAATATGAAACATCCCGTTTTTCAGGCTGCCCGCACAGGTGGGATGGCGCATATTGGATGGGGTTAACATACCGTTTCGGAACCGATGGATTTATTTATGAATTACCAAAATGACGATTTAAGAATTAAAGAGATCAATGAACTTTTGCCGCCGGTTGCTTTGTTAGAAAAGTTTCCAGCCACGGAGAAGGCCGCGGAAACGGTATCGTTCGCGCGTACAGCCATCCATAAAATTCTTAACGGCAATGACGATCGCCTGCTGGTGGTGATTGGCCCTTGCTCGATCCATGATACAAAAGCGGCGAAAGAGTACGCCGCGCGTCTGCTGACGTTGCGCAATGAGCTGAACGACGATCTGGAAGTGGTTATGCGGGTTTATTTTGAGAAGCCGCGTACCACAATTGGCTGGAAAGGGCTCATCAACGATCCGCACATGAATAATAGTTTCCAGATCAATGATGGTTTGCGCATTGCGCGCCAACTGCTGTTGGAAATTAACGATATCGGTTTACCGGCTGCGGGTGAGTTTCTGGACATGATTACCCCGCAATACATGGCGGATTTGATGAGCTGGGGCGCTATCGGCGCACGTACTACGGAATCTCAGGTACACCGTGAGCTGGCATCTGGCCTGTCATGTCCTGTTGGCTTTAAAAACGGTACGGACGGCACGATCAAGGTAGCGATTGATGCGATCAACGCTGCCAGCGCACCACACTGCTTCCTGTCTGTCACCAAATGGGGTCATTCGGCTATCGTGAATACCAGCGGTAATAACGATTGCCACATTATCTTACGCGGTGGTAAAACGCCGAACTACAGCGCAGAGCATGTTAAAGACGTGAAAGTTGGTCTGGAAAAAGCGGGTCTGACTCCACAGGTCATGATCGATTTTAGCCATGCGAACAGCAGCAAGCAGTTCAAAAAGCAGATGGAAGTCTGTACTGATGTCTGTGGGCAGATCGCTCAGGGCGAAAAAGCGATTATGGGTGTGATGGTGGAAAGCCATCTGGTTGAAGGCAACCAGAATCTGGAAAGTGGTGAGCCGCTGGTTTATGGCCGTAGCGTGACCGATGCTTGCATTGGCTGGGAAGATACGGAATCTCTGCTGCGTCAGTTAGCGTCTGCTGTACGCGAACGCCGCAGCAAGTAATATCGAATGGCGTGCTATCCGGTACGCCAGTGAAAAAACGGCAGTGAAAGTCTTGCGTTTTGTGTTCGTGAAAACGCAAACCGGGCCAACACTGCCGTCAATGATAAATGCCCACCTAGTGACGTCTTGCATCAAGGCTAAATTTGCTCGGCCCAAAAGCCACAATTTGTAACAGTCCCCCCACAATGATTATATTTTTAAGAAAATTAATCATCGCATTCTGGTCTGCAAAATTATGATGGAAAAACACCGCCGTGGCGACGGTAAAGGCGGACAGCACGAGAGCAACCACTCGCGTGTGGTAACCAATAAGTAAAAGAATTCCTCCGCCGATTTCGACCACTAAGGCGATCAAATAACCGAGAAGAGGAAAGGGTAAACCGACCGAGGTGATGTAGCCTTGGGTGGCTTCTGATGCACCAATTTTGCTCAGGCCACTCAGTACAAAAACAATTGCAATGAGTGCTCGGCCGATTGTTGAAATGATTGAAGCATTCTTTTCCATGGCGATTCCCTTTCTTGGTCTGTTGGCGTTGTTAGGCTTCTAACGTTGCAATGCTGAGCTTTGCCTGGCTAATGATGGCTGATTTAGTTGCTTCATTTCCCAGGCCCAAGCCTTCGGCGCGGATGACCGTTACATCGGTCAGGCCGATAAAACCAAGTACAGCCTTCAGATACGTTTCGTGATGTTCAAGCGTGGCGGTAGCATCATCACTACTGTAGGTTCCGCCGCGAGTTGAAGCGATGAACAGTTTCTTCCCTTTCTGTATTAGCCCTTGCGGTCCGTTGGGCCCGTAAGCAAATGTGCGTCCGCCGATAACGACACGATCAATCCAGGTTTTGAGTTGGGAAGAAACGGTAAAGTTATACATGGGGGCACCAATGACAATGATCTCGGCGGCAAAGAGATCGTTGATATAAGCATCGCCATGGGCAATTTCGTCGCTCAATTGCGGATCGGGATTGCCACCGCCGCGAATTACGGCCATATATGCTCCAGAAAGATGACCCACGGCATCTTCGACAAGATCGCGATAGACGACCTCGGAACCTGGGTGTAATTCACGCAGCCTTACGACAATATCGGCGGAAAGTTGTCGGCTGACGGAATAGTCGCCGAGTATGCTGGAATCGATATGAAGAATTTTCATAAGGTGACTTCCTGACTGGTTTCGTAGCATAACGAATAAGCACAACGATCAGGCACCGATCGTTTCCATGTCAGTATATTTGCGCTAAAGACACCCGAAAACCCGATATTTTCCGAACGAACCTATCGGTTCCTGCGATAGGTCGGTGTGAGCCGAACGCCTTTTTGAGCGTTTATTGGCCAGCGGTTGTTTCCCCATGAAGACTTTTCAGGCGGTCAAGGAACCAACGCCCGGCAGGGCCGGGGGGCGCTGCTGTTCGGTAGATGGTGGACATGGGGACAGAGATGCCTGCGGGCGGGACATCCTCAAGCATCAGTTCAACCAGCTCTCCTTCTGCAATGTTACGCTGTACTACGTGTAATGGCATACCGCCCCAGCCTAGTCCGCTAAGAAGAAAAGCGTGCTTGGCAAATAAGTCCGTGAGCCGCCAGGTCGATGAGGACATAACGGCGTATTCAATCCCCTCGGATAGGCTTGTTCGGTCGGTAAGGACAAGCTGCACATGCTTTACCAGTTCCGATTTAGGGATGAATCCCCTGAATGCGGCAAGCGGATGATTACGTGAGGCGACCATAACCAGTGTGATGCCAGCAAGGTGCTCGGTGCTCAGTGAGGCAAGCGCGCTCGGCAAGGCCGCGACAGCCCCGATCGCCGCCGTCCCGTCGAGCACGCGATGATAGGTGGCTCCCAGCGCCTCGACGAACACTCGAAGAGGCGTACCAGGAAAGCGCTGTTTGAACTCGTTTGCAATAGTAGCAACAGTGGCAATAGGAAACAGCACATCGATGACAACGGAAAGCTCTGCTTCCAGCCCTTCTGATAACCCCTTTGCCCGTGCTTTCATGAAATCGACAGAGGTTACGATGCCGCGTGCATCGGCCAGCAAAGCCTGCCCAGCCGGAGTGAGTTTGGGATATCGCCCGGACCGATCGAATAATTGAACGCCCATCTGCGCTTCGAGATTACTCACCAAATCGCTGATGACAGATTGCGCGCGATAGAGTTTGCGTGCTGCGGCGGAGAAGCTTCCTTCATCAACTGCAACGATGAATGTTCTTAATTGATCAAGCGATACTCCATTTATCATACAAAGTAGCCCTCGTCTTTTTATCAATGAGGCATTGATTGTGAATGCCAGTGCTGAAGATTATGAAATAAAAAAACCCGGCACAGGCCGGGTTTTTTTATTTCAAAGGTAAATTACTTCGCTTTACCCTGGTTCGCTACTGCGGCAGCTTTTGCGGCGATTTCATCCGCGTTGCCCAGATAGTAACGTTTGATTGGTTTGAAGTTCTCGTCGAACTCATACACCAACGGTACGCCAGTTGGGATATTCAGTTCCAGAATTTCGTCTTCACCCATGTTGTCCAGGTATTTCACCAGGGCACGCAACGAGTTACCGTGAGCCGCAACGATCACACGCTCACCGCTCTTGATGCGTGGCAGGATGGTTTCGGTCCAGTAAGGCACAACGCGTTCGATGGTCAGAGCCAGGCTTTCAGTCAGCGGTAGCTCTTTGTCACTCAGCGCTGCATAACGTGGATCGTGGCCTGGAAAACGTTCGTCATCACGCGTCAACTCTGGAGGCGTGATGGCGAAACCACGACGCCATTGTTTAACCTGCTCGTCACCGTATTTTTCAGCGGTTTCGGCTTTGTTCAGACCCTGCAGCGCACCGTAATGGCGCTCGTTCAGTTTCCAGGATTTCTCAACTGGCAACCAGGCTTGATCCAGCTCGTCCAGTACGTTCCACAGTGTATGAATGGCACGTTTCAGCACGGAGGTATACGCGAAATCAAAGGCAAAACCTTCGTCTTTCAGCAGTTGACCTGCGGCTTTGGCTTCTGAACGGCCCTTGTCGGACAGATCAACATCGTACCAGCCTGTGAAGCGGTTTTCGTTGTTCCACTGGCTCTCACCGTGTCTTACCAGTACTAGCTTAGTTACAGCCATAGCTAAACTCCTTCCTATCCTAAGATTTCTGTGATAACTGATTTCATTATAGGGGGGGAGAACGGTTATCGGCAATCGATAGTCGATGGCAAGCGTGATTTATCCGCAGGTTATTTGCGTAAAATCACGCTCGGGCTTTACCGTTTCAGCAAACCGGAATCTCCCTTGTGCAATAACAGGTAAACGGCTGGAATCACCAGCATTGACAGCAGGGGAGCGCTGACCATGCCGCCAATCATCGGTGCGGCGATCCGCTGCATGATTTCGGAGCCGCTACCGCCGCCCCACATAATGGGGAGCAGCCCTGCCATAATGGTTGCCACGGTCATCATTTTCGGCCGCACGCGCAGAACGGCACCTTCGTGAATGGCATCCATCAACTGTTGGCGCGAAAGTGCCTGACCAACCACACGGTGCTTTTCTACCGCATGGTTGAGGTACAGTAGCATGATGACGCCAAATTCGGCCGATACCCCCGCCAGTGCGATAAAGCCCACCGCACCGGCGACAGAAAGATTATAGTCAAGGAGATAGAGCAGCCAGACGCCACCTATTAGCGCGAAGGGTAACGTTGCCATAATCAGCAGTGCATCTTTGATGCGGTTGAAGGTGATATAGAGCAGCACGAAAATGATCAGCAGCGTGAAGGGGATGACGACCTTCATTTTCTCCGTGGCACGTTCCAGATACTCAAACTGCCCGGACCAGCTTAACGACACGCCTTCCGGTAGCGTGACTTGCTGGGCGACGGCTTGTTGCATGTCTTCAACGGCAGATTTCAGATCGCGGCCGCGCAGATCGACATAAATCCAGTCCGACAGTCGACTGTTTTCGCTTTTCAACATGGGCGGCCCTTCGCTGACGCGAACATCGGCCAGCTCGGCCAGTGTGACTCTGCTACCATTGGCTGTCACGATGGGTAGGTCACGCAACTTTTGTAGCGAATCGCGTAATTCACGTGGGTAGCGGATATTGATGGGGTAGCGCTGACGACCCTCAATGGTTTCACCAATGTTTTGCCCGCCAATTAGCGTAGCCACCACCGACTGCAGTTCCTCGACGGACACGCCGTAGCGTGCGGCACGCTGACGGTCGATATCAATATCGATATATCGCCCTCCGGCTAACCGTTCAGCCAGCGCAGACGTCACGCCTGGAACCTGTTTTACCACCTGCTCGATTTGCGCGGCAGTACGTTCGATATCCTCCAGATTATTGCCGTTAACCTTAATACCCACCGGACTTTTGATTCCGGTAGCCAGCATGTCCAGTCGGTTGCGGATCGGCGGCACCCACACGTTGGCAATACCCGGCAAGTTGACAGTGCGATCCAGCTCGGCAACCAGCGTGTCCATCGTCATACCCTCGCGCCATTGATCGCGTGGTTTCAGCCTGATCGTGCTTTCCAGCATGGTCAGCGGTGCTGGGTCAGTCGCCGTGTCGGCACGGCCTGCTTTGCCGAAGACCGACTCGACTTCGGGTACTGTTTTAATTAACCTGTCCGTTTGTTGCAGCAGTCGGCCTGCTTCCCGTGCGGAGATGCCGGGCAGAGTAGAGGGCATATACAGTAGGTCGCCCTCATCTAGCGGCGGCATAAATTCGCTTCCCAAACGGCTGAGCGGAAATAGCGTCAGTAGCAGTAACAGACCAGAAACCAGCAGCGTGATTTTTGGGTAGCTCAATACCTTTTGTAGTACAGGATGATAGAGCGCGATCAGCCAACGGTTAATTGGATTCGCCTGCTCGTCCGGTATCTTTCCGCGAACGAAATACCCCATTAACACCGGCACCAACGTAATCCCTAATCCCGCAGCGACGGCCATGGCATAGGTTTTAGTAAAGGCCAGCGGTGAAAACATGCGGCCTTCCTGCGCCTCCAATGAGAACACAGGCACAAACGACAGCGTAATGATCAGCAGGCTGCAAAACAGCGCGGGGCCCACTTCCACCGCTGCTCGTTCTGCTAGCTGCCACCACTCGTTATTCTGCGGCTGTTTTCCCGGGTTTTCATGTCGCCACTGTTCAATGACTTTATGCATGTTTTCTATCATTACGATGGCGGCATCCACCATTGCGCCGATGGCAATCGCGATACCGCCCAGTGACATGATGTTAGCGTTCACCCCCTGATAACGCATGATGATGAATGCCCCCAGAATCCCCAGCGGAAGGCTGATGATCGCGACTAACGCTGAGCGGAAGTGAAACAGGAACAGGGCGCAGATGACCGCGACGACGGCAAATTCTTCCAGCAGTTTGAAGCTCAGCGTGTCGATGGCGTGTTCAATCAGTTGTGAGCGATCGTAGGTTGGTACGATCTCCACGCCCGCAGGCAGGCTTTTTTGTATTTCCTGTAACCGCGCTTTGACGGCATGCAGCGTATTCAGCGCGTTTTTGCCATAGCGCATAACGATGATGCCGCCTGCTACTTCACCTTCACCGTTCAGTTCGGCGATACCACGCCGCATCTCCGGGCCTTCGCGAAGCGTTGCCACATCTTGCAATAGCACGGGAATGCCGTTGCGGGTGGTAATCACCACGTGGTTAAAGTCTTGTGCGGTTTTCAGATAACCGGTGGTGCGTACCATGTACTCGGCTTCACCCAACTCCAGCACCGAGCCACCGTTTTCCTGATTGGCTGCCTGAACGGCGCTCACAATCTGCTGGTGGGTGATACCCTGCGTCCTCATACGTTCTGGATCGACGACGATCTGATACTGTTTGACCATGCCGCCCACGCTGGCGACTTCTGCCACATCGGGCACGGTTTTCAGCTCATATTTCAGCAACCAGTCCTGAAAGCCGCGTAAATCGGCCAGACTGTATTTTCCGCTGCGATCGACCAGCGCGTACTCGTAAATCCAGCCGACGCCAGTGGCATCCGGGCCGAGCGAGGTTTTGGCCTCGGCAGGCAGGCTGGATTGCACCTGACTGAGATATTCCAGTACGCGGGAACGTGCCCAATAAGGATCGGTGCCATCTTCAAACAGCACATAGACGTAGGCATCGCCGAACATGGAGAAGCCCCGTACCGTTTTGGCACCCGGAACGGAAAGCATGGTGGTGGTTAATGGGTAGGTCACCTGATTTTCCACTACCTGCGGTGCTTTCCCCGGATAGCTAACGCGAATGATGACCTGAACATCAGACAGATCGGGTAGGGCATCCAGCGGCGTTTTTTGCAGAGAAAGCAGGCCCCACGCTGCCATGAACAGCGCAGCCAGTAAAACCAGCAGGCGGTTTTTAAGTGACCAGCGAATCACGTAGGCAATCATGGATGACCTCCGTGTTCGGCATGCGGATTGTTAGCGGACAAAAAATGCAGAATGTGAATCCCGTTGTCATCCATAGTGAACTGGATGTTGACGGTACTGCCGACACCCACACCCTGTGGCAACCCTGACGACGGCAGCGTGAAATCCATCGTCATCGGTGACCAGTTGAGTGCCGGAACGGCTTCATGCTCAATGGTGATCTGGTTGCTGTTTATCGCTTTGATCACTCCTTGCGTTTGATAGCCTGCGGGAGCTGTAGGTGTTGTTGATGCTTCAGCACCAAACTGCGGTAAGGCGCTGCGCAGGCTGGCTTCGGAGTCAATCAAGAACTGACCGGAGGTGACCACATTGTCGCCTTCTTTCAGTCCATCAATGATTTCCACCCAGTCGCCCATCGATGCGCCTGCAGTGATGTGACGTGGAGTAAAATGGCCGTTACCGTCGCTTAGCAAGACACGATTTTGGCTACCGCTGACCAACAAGGCCTCCTGCGGGATCGCCAGACGCGACTGTGCCTGAGCGTGAGAAAGCTGTACGGTCAGGTACATGCCGGGTTTAAGTTGCTGCTGCGGATTGTCGAGTATGACGCGTGCTTTTAACGTGCGTGTGGCGCTATCCAATACGGGCAGCAGTTCGCTGATTTTGCCGCGGAAGGTTTTACCCGGCCAGGCGGCGCTGGTGGCACCGATATCGCTGCCGATCGTTAACTGCGCGGCCTGCGTCTCGGGATAATCGACATCAATCCAAACCGGATTCAGGCTGGCAATCTCGAATAGCGGCTGAGCAGGGCTCAACTGCATACCCTGTCGCACCTCTAGTTTATTCACGTAGCCATCTTCTGGTGCGATAATCGCGATCCTATCCTGCGGTTTGCCGCTACGCTCGACTTGGAGAATAATCGCTTCCGGCATGAAGAGCAGCGCCAGGCGCTGGCGAGCCGATTGGGTCAGCATTTTGTCGCCCAGGTGCCGTACCGCCAGATATTCGTGCTGTGCCGCTGCCCAGGTTGGGTTCCACAATATGGCTAGCGTCTCGCCTTTCTTCACCTGTTGTTGCAGCGCGTTGACCGTGAGTTTCTCGACAATACCACCACTAGGTGCGACCAGCGTGTGCAATCCGCGTTCGTTGAGCGCGACGGTGCCGTAACCCGTGCTGCGGTCGGCAAGTTCGCGCATTTCTGCGCGGGCTGTGCGAACGCCAAGATTTTGCTGCTGCCGGGCGCTGACGGTGACTCCGCCGTCTTCCTGCACATCATCGGCATAGCGGGGAACCAATTCCATATCCATAAAGGGCGATTTTCCCGGTTTGTCGAACCGCTTATCTGGCACCATTGGGTCGTACCAATAGAGAACTGACCGTTCTGACTCTGTAGTAGGGGGGGAGAGTGATGTTTGCTGTTTACCCACCAGATAGCCCACGCTACCCGCGCTGAGAATAGCCAGCGTAATCAGGCTAAACATCAGTGATTTTCTCATTACTGTTTTGCTCATCGCGTAGGGTTTCCTTGTGGCGTCAGGTAGCGAATGGCGGCCCAATATTGAGCCATCTCCCGTGCGGTATCCTGAACGGCAATCCGGCTTTCGAGTAGCGCCCGGCGGGCGTCCAGTACGGCTGAAAGATTACTGCTGCCAGATTGATACTGAGCCTGAATCAGTTTGATACGCTGCTGTTGTAGCGGAAGAATCTCGTTATTCTGACGCTGCCAGCGTGACTGTGCGGCTTGATATTGGGCAATCAGCGTATCGAGCTGTGCCTGATGTTCTCGTTCGGTGAGCAAGACTTTGTCGCGCGCTTCCATACTGCGCGATACATCTGCGGCGTAGTCTTTATCCTGACGTTTAGATTTGAACAGCGGCAGATCGACCGTCACCATCATGCCCGCCATATCGTCGTAATCATCTCCGCGTTTCGCGTAATAGACTTCAACATCAACATTGGGGATGGCGGCAACGGCTGACTGTGCCGAGCGGGCCTGAGCTAGTTCGGCTTCACGCTGTGCCTGTTGCATTTCGGGATGCTGATGAATGGCGTTGCCTAACACCTCCGGTGAGGCGGGCAAGCGTTCAAAGCGGGGCAGTTCGCCGTTCACATTGATGTCCGCGATACCGGTAAGCTGCACCAGTCTGGCGTGCGCGATACGGGTATCTCGCTCGGCATCGGCCAGTCTGTCCTGCATGGCCGCCAGCGTCAGACGCGCATCCAGTACACTACTGGCTTCGCTGCCTGCTGCCACACTCGCTTTTTGCGAGGCGATCTGCCGCTGACTTTCGTTGACCAGCACCGCGACCTCGCTCAACGCTTTGCGCGAGAGCGCCAGATCTAGCCATGCCTGCGCGGTTTCCCGTTGCAGGCGAGCACGGATACTTTCGCTATTACTTTGCAGCGCATCGGCTTCTACCCGAATAGCCTGCGCTTTGCTATCACGCTTACGGCTGCTGACATAGGTTTGCATGACACCGATACGCTGCATCGTCATGCCTTCTCGCGTGAGTCGGCTACCGTTGTTGCCGCCTAATGGCAGGTTTTCGACGCCAAATTTTAGTTTAGGGTCGGGAAGTTGTGTGGCGGAGTCAGCCATGTTCTGTAGCGCGTTAATCTGGTGTTGATTGGCTGACAGATCGGCGGAATAACGTTCCGCCGCCTGTAAAGCCTGATCAAGACTCAGATCTGCCGCAAAAACGGCGGCAGGCAGCCACAGCAACATCGCCAGACACGCGCGCGCGGCGTCGTGTTTGGATACGTTCATGATGTGCTCCGGTTAAGGCTGCTGTGGCGTAATCGCGGTCAGGGTATAGCCGCTATCAGTTTGGATAAAACTGAACGTGACTGGCGTATTAACAGCGAGTGGCGTTATTTCGCTCGTTGATGGCAGTGTGAATGCCATTGTCATCGCTGGCCATTTTAGGTCGGCAACCGGGGCGTGAGAGAGCGTGACGCTGTCGGCGTTCCACTGCTTAACAATCCCGGTAGTCTGATAAACGGCAGTCGCCGCAGGGGGAGTGGTATGCATCATCGCATGGTGCTGGTGGTCGTTTGCCCACACCGGGGAGATAAAAGAAGAAACGAAAAAAATCAGGCTGCTGATAATAGCCGAATAAGTGATACGCATAGAAATAATCCCAATAAAAGTTATTGATAAACAAAAGTTTGCGCTCGATGGCGCAGGTGTTATCAATCGCTTGGGTTATTCTCTGAATCGGCAGAAGCGGATCTCAGCCGGAGGGCCAGCCGCAGGAGGAGAGAGCCAGGTATCGCATGACTGATTCAGTGTGACAGAGTGATCCGCTAACACCAGTTCGCTACTGACAGGCAACGCTAATAATGCCAGTGAGCCATTATCCTGCTTCACGCTATCCGGCACGCAGTGCTTTTCACACAGCGGCGTTTGCTGGTCCGTTGCGTAAGACGCTTTCGTCGCATGATGAGCGTGAGGCGATAAGGGTTGAGCATCACCCTGTTGCAGATGTGCTTGATGCTGGATCGCGGGGGATGCCTGACTGAGCGTCATGTCGCATTGATGACCTGCGATAGCTAATTGTGCATTCAGGAAAAGCCAGCACAGCGCCAATAGCCATCCCCACCTGCCTTTATGGCGCAGATGATGGATGAATAGTGGAGACCGTGATGATGTGGACATTGCATTTCCTTTTTGGGCGTCATTGCAGTGTAAGCGTCTACGCTGGAAGGGGGCAAGCGGGGAATGGCATAGTTTTGTAAAGTCGTTTTGTAAATTGACAGGTATCCACCTGCCAATGTTATCAATGAGTTAATTACATTTAATCGTTCGGTTACTGGATGAGGAACTGGTACGTGGTATCCGAGCGATAGATTTTCCCCGGCTTCAGCCAGCAGTCAGGCTGCGGCCAGTCTGGATGGTTCGGGCTATCAGGCAGGAATTCGCTTTCCAGCGCGACACCAGCATAGTTTTCATACTGGCCACCGTCCCGTGAGGGAGTTCCAGCCAGAAAGTTGCCGCTATAGAGTTGTAAGGCGGGGGCGCTGGTGAAAACGCTCATCAGCACGCGACCATCAGGTGACCATAGATTGGCCGCAGGGCTTTCGCTGGAACCACAGGTGCGATGCAATAAGTAGGCGTGATCGTAGCCGCCGACGGCCATTTGAACGCTGTCACGCAGGAAATCTTCTTCCAGCGTTTTCGGCTGGCGGAAATCCATTCCAGTAGCGTTTACCGGCGTCAGATCGGCGTTGGGAATCCCCGCGCTATTGACCGGCAAATAATAGTCGGCAAACAGTTGCAACTGGTGCTTACGTACATCAGTCGGCGCGCCATCAAGGTTGAAATACGCATGGTTAGTCAGACAGACAGGGCAGGCTTTTTCTACCGTTGCCTGATACGATATTTCCAGCGAATTATGCTCGGTCAGTGCGTAGGTCACCTGTACGTTGAGATGTCCCGGATACCCTTGATCGCCATCTGGTGAGTGCAATTGGTAAGTAACTTGCGTCGCATCGTGACTGATAATTCGCCAACGGCGGGCATGGAAACCTTCCGGGCCACCATGCAACTGGTGTTCATTCTGATTTGGAACCAGATGAAAGATTTCTGCCTCTCGGCTGAATGTGGCTTTGGCTATGCGGTTAGCATAGCGGCCAATTGATGCACCAAGATAAGCCGTCTGTTGCGGATACTGTTCGGGCGAGGCGCAGCCCAATAGCACTTCTCGCACCTCACCCTCTGATAGAGGAAGTTCACAGGAAAGCCAGGTTGCCCCCCAGTCCATTAGGCAAACACGCATACCCGCCTGGTTCTGCAAGGTCGTTAATTGAAACGGCTGACCATCTGGTGCCAGCGTGCCAAGATTTTCATTCAACATAACTTGCTCCTGTAGAGGCCCGACAAGATAGAGGGCGGCGATGTGCGTAATGTTGGGGAAGGTAACAGAAATCAGTTCTGCTTATACTCGCCATACTTCAAGTTGCGTGTGCGTGTGCGTTGGCTACGCTACTCGACCCACTTGCGTGGGCCTCGCTCTAAAGAGCCAACGCCCTGCGTTGTTTAAAACGTTAACGTTTTGTCCTGAAACTTGAATTATTTAAAGTAGTTATCCCCTAATTCGTCACCGGGCATAAAAAACGCTGCTACGCCTCTTCGTATCCATTGGGATGGTTGGACTGCCAGCGCCAGGTGTCCTGCGCCATTTCTTTTAATGAGCGCGTGACTCGCCAGTTAAGATCTTTCGCTGCACGTCCGGCATCCGCCCAATAAGCAGGTAGATCGCCCTGACGGCGCGGAGCAAAATGGTGAGCCAGCGGTTTACCACAGGCTTGGCTAAAAGCTTCCACAACCTGTAATACACTGTAGCCTACGCCTGCTCCGAGGTTGTAAATGTGCACACCAGCACGATTTTGCAGGGTATTCATGGCGGCGATATGGCCGTCGGCCAGATCGACGACGTGGATGTAGTCTCGAACACCAGTACCATCAACGGTAGGGTAGTCATTACCGAAAATCGCCAGCGAGTCGCGACGCCCGACAGCAACCTGAGCGATATACGGCATCAGATTATTGGGAATGCCCTGTGGATCTTCGCCCATCTCACCGGATGGATGTGCGCCAACTGGGTTGAAATAGCGCAACAGCGTAATACTCCATTCTGGCTCGGCATGCTGTAAGTCTTGCAGGATTTGCTCAACCATCAACTTGCTGCGGCCATAGGGGCTAGCGGGGTGTCCCGTTGGGAAACTTTCCTGATAAGGCGTGTGTGGTTGATCGCCATAGACGGTGGCGGAAGAGCTAAAAATCAGGTTTTTCACGCCCGCTTTCTTCATCGCCTCAACCAGCACGAGCGTACCGTTGACGTTATTG
Organism: Pectobacterium parmentieri; assembly: GCF_001742145.1. Lineage (NCBI taxonomy): Bacteria > Pseudomonadati > Pseudomonadota > Gammaproteobacteria > Enterobacterales > Pectobacteriaceae > Pectobacterium > Pectobacterium parmentieri. The sequence goes on from NZ_CP015749.1 coordinate 771,928, forward strand.
TCATAGTAACTCAGCGGTTCACGCACGGATTCCCCCACCGCTTTTAAGCCGGCAAAGTGGATGACGGAATCAATAGAATGTTTAGCGAGAATATCGTCCAGCAGTGCGCTGTCGCGGATATCTCCTTGATAAAAAATGGGCGCTTTATCCGTTAAACGTGTAATGGTTTTAACGACGCTAGCCTTGCTATTGCACAAGTTATCGAGGATGACGGGAGTGTGCCCGGCTGCCAGCAATTGTACACAAGTATGACTCCCTATGTAACCGCTACCACCAGTGATGAGAACGTTCATAATGACCTCTATTATCGCAATGTTGCAAAATAACATGGCTAGATACTGAAAAAGGTGATCTACAGCGAGAATCCGCCTCTGTTATCGATGGTTTTTTTACGAATAAACGTAGTGAAACGTAGGCTATAGTGTAAATGAGCCTGGTCTTCTACCCTACATTTTATTTTGTGGTAGCGTTATCATCCCTGTTTTTAGGCATTATTTACATAACTCATCAATCTGATAGCGATAGATGTCGTTATGCGGAACGAAAGTGAGCCGGTGTGTGATGCACTCGGGCGCATCTTCCGCGTGGTGGGAGACAAAGAGTAGCTGTGTTTCCCCTTCGCCAATCAAGATATCCAGCCAGCAGCGTACCAACTGGCGATTGAGCGGATCGAGCCCCTGTAAGGGTTCGTCAAGAATGAGCAGAGCGGGGTGCTTGACTAATGCACGAGCAATCAGCGTCAGGCGCTGCTGACCCCAAGAAAGCGACTGAAACGGTGTATCGGCGATAGCGCCATTGAGTCCAAGCAGGGTAAGCCATTGTTCGGTTAGATGGTGCTGACGGTCGGAGACAGCTTGATAAATACCGATAGAGTCAAAGAATCCAGAGAGGATAACGTTACGCACGCTAGTGCTGACGCGGTAGTCCAGATGGAAACTGCTGCTGACATAACCGATGTGGCGCTTGATATCCCAGATCGTTTCACCGCTGCCGCGTTTACGGCCGAACAGGGTGAGGTCATTGCTGTAGCCTTGTGGGTGATCGCCAGTAATCAGGCTGAGCAGTGTCGATTTTCCTGCGCCATTTGGCCCGACAATCTGCCAATGCTGGCCGGACAAGACTTCCCACGTTAGTTCGTGAAGAATAGGGCGATCGTTGTACTGTACCACGCCGTTGCGCAGCAGAATGCGTGCTTCATCGGTGGGAAGTGTCATATATTGAAGTGGATGTTCGGGTTCTGGCAGCGAGCTTCCAGATAGCTTTTCGCTAAAAGCGAGCTGGGCCACCAGCGCCTCAGAGAGGATCGCTTCACGCTCGCCAACGCGGGTCAGCGTACAGTCTGCCAGCACACCAACATGGTTGATAAAGTCAGGGATGTCGTCAAAGCGGTTGAGAATGAGCACCAGCGTATAGCCGCTGTCCGCCAGTTTCCGCAACTCATCGGCAAGCTGCTGGCGGGAGGCGACGTCTAGTCCGTCAAAAGGCTCATCAAGGATCAGCAGATCGGGGTGAGGCATTAGCGCCTGGCAAAGCATCGCCTTCCGAGTCTCCCCCGTAGAGAGGTACTTGAAGCGACGCTCCAGCAAGTGCGTAATGCCAAACTGGTGTGCCAACTGTTGGCAACGTGCTGGGTTGTTGAGGCTATCCTGAATCACTTCTGCCGTGGTGCGCCCGGTGTCATCTTCGCCTTCACTCAGCATGTCGGTGTTATTACGCTGCCATTCGTCAGAAACCAGTTTTTGTAATTGTTCAAACGACAGACGAACAGGGCATTGGAATCCCGTGGTGCGTTCACCATTCAAGAGAAGCAGTTCGCCGGATAACGCCCGCGCCAGTGCCGATTTACCACTTCCATTGGCCCCGACAAAGGCCCAACACTGGTTTTGTTTAAGCGTCAATTCGTCCAGACGCAGCATGCGGGTATCGCTGAGACGAAATAACCCCTGCATGATTTTCAACAATGACATCTTCTATCCCTCGTCAGTGATCTGTGGCATACCCGCGTGATTAACAAAGCGTGGCGATGATGACCCGGTCGGCATTAAAACAGGCTTTTACGTCCGTTCCCTGCTGTAGTTTTTGTTGCTCAAGCAAGGTATTCGGCACCATGGCACACAGGGTTTCGCCTCCGTTAAGCGTAATCAAAAGTTCGCTGTTCTCCACACCCTGCTGAATGGTCTGAATCCGCCCTGGTAGGACGTTATCAACGGCGGGCGCGGTAGAGGTGGCAGCGTATACATCGATCCACGGTGCTTTAATGAGTGCCAGTACCTCTTTCCCTTTCTGTAATTGCAGACGCTCGGCGCTTTGCTGCGTAATCAGTGCGCTGATCGCTGTTTTACCATCGGCGAGCAAAATATCCAGATGTTGTTGTACCTGTTCTTCACTTCGTGCGAGCACGGTTCCAAAAAATTGGTTACGTGCGCTGGTTTGCAGCGAGAAACGCGCGATGGCTGCCAGCAGGCTATCCAACGGCAACCCGTCTTCCTGTAATACATCAAAGGCTTTTTGCTGAATCTGTGCGAGCAAATCGTACAATTGGAGAAGACGTTCGCCATAACGAGTGAGTTGCGCACCGCCACCGCCTTTACCGCCGGTCATACGCTCGACGATGGTTTGCTCGGCCAGTTGGTTCATCTCATTGATGGCATCCCATGCGCTTTTGTAGCTAATCCCCGCCAGTTTGGCCCCCTGGCTGATTGAACCGGTATGACGAATTTGCTTGAGCAATTCAATACGCCGCGGGTCGGCGAATAAACGCTGTTGGAGTTTCAGGGTGAGAAGAATTTCGGCCTGCATAGTTAGAGCACCGTCGGTGAGTTTAATTGGCTGTATTGTCGCTATTTTCTTCATCAGGGGCAAATCGCACAAATAGACGCACTATTTTCTATTACTGCGGTAGACTACATGGCAATTACGACGATTTCGGCTTATCGTAAAATAGCGCATCAGGCGGCTAAAGTAGCGGTAACCGTTGCAATAAGTGAGGTAAGCATGTTGGAGTTGTTGAAGAGCCTGCTGTTTGCAGTGGCCATGGTTCCGGTGATGATGGTGCTGATTATGGGCTCAATTTATTGCCTGGGCGAAGTATTTAACGTGTTGTCCCGCATCGGCCATTCCGATGGTCAGCGCGTAAATAATCAGCACTGATTTACGATCCTTTTCTATTTTAATGTCCGGCGTTTGCCGGACATTGCTTTTCTACCTCTCCACATCTACCTCTTTAAAGCGCATGACAGTGCTTCATGATTCGTTATATCATTATTTACACAACGATAATTGTCAGGAGACAAGAATGAAGCCGCAATGGTTAAAATGGTTTGCCGCATTGACCCTCAGTGCAGGAATGGTGCTGCCCGCAGCAGCAGAAGATAAAGTCACGGTGTTTGCCGCGGCATCACTCACCAATGCGTTGCAGGAAATCGCCGCGCAGTATCAGAAAGAGAAAAACGTTGCTGTCGTGGCGTCTTATGCCTCTTCCTCAACGTTGGCGCGCCAGATTGAACAAGGTGCACCTGCCGATCTGTTCATCTCCGCTGACCAACAGTGGATGGACTATGCGCAGGATAAAAACCTGATGGATACTGCCACACGTCACACACTGCTGGGCAATGAGTTGGTGGTGATTGCGCCGAAGGCAAGTGCGCAGAAAGATATCAAAATTGATGATAAAACTGACTGGAAAAGCCTGTTGAAAGGCGGCCGTCTGGCCGTTGGCGACCCAGATCATGTGCCTGCCGGAATCTATGCTAAAGAAGCTTTACAGAATCTGAAAGCCTGGGATGAACTCTCCCCGCTGATGGCACGGGCTAACAACGTGCGTGCAGCTATGGCACTGGTGGAGCGAGAAGAAGCGCCGCTGGGCATTGTTTATGGTTCTGACGCGGTTGCCAGCGACAAAGTTAAAGTTGTCGGTACGTTCCCTGCCGCGAGCCACAAGCCTGTCGAATATCCAATGGCGGTAGTAAAAGAACATAAAAACCCTGCGGTTACTGGTTTTTATGACTACCTGAAAACGCCAGAAGCTGCAGCAGTGTTTAAACGTTATGGCTTTGCGCCGCGTTAACGATGCTGAGTGATTACGAATGGCAGGCTATTGAGCTGAGCCTCAAAGTATCCGTTGTGGCTGTGGCTTGCAGCTTGCCGTTTGGGATACTGATGGCGTGGGTTTTGGTACGCTGTCGGTTCCCCGGTAAGTCATTGCTGGATAGCATTATCCATTTACCACTGGTGCTGCCGCCAGTGGTCATTGGTTATTTGCTACTGGTGGCGATGGGAAAACGTGGCGTAATCGGTTCCTGGCTCTATGATTGGTTCGGCTTCAGCTTTAGTTTTAGCTGGCGCGGTGCTGCATTAGCGTCTGCGGTAGTCGCGTTTCCGCTAATGGTCAGAGCGATTCGTCTCTCGCTTGATGCTGTCGATACGCATCTGGAACAAGCCGCTAGAACACTGGGTGCCTCGCCTTGGCGCGTATTTTTCACCATCACTTTACCTCTCTCTTTTCCCGGAATTGTGGTTGGAACCGTATTGGCGTTTGCTCGCTCTCTGGGTGAGTTTGGCGCAACCATTACGTTTGTTTCTAATATCCCCGGCGAAACCCGAACCATACCACTGGCGATGTATACCTTGATTGAAACGCCAGGCGCGGAGGCGGATGCTGCAAGGCTATGTATCATTGCCATCGTCCTGTCGCTGGCAGCGTTGTTGGCATCGGAATGGCTAACAAACTGGAGCCGCAAGCGGTTGGGGGGATAATGCTACAACTCGATTTTTATCAACAACTGGGTAGCCTCGAACTCCACGTTCAGTCTGAATTGCCCGCGAACGGTATTACCGCGATTTTTGGCGTGTCCGGAGCAGGGAAAACGTCGCTGATCAACGCGGTTGTTGGCCTGACTCGGCCCGATAGTGGTCGGATTGTGCTTAATGAGCATGTGCTGGTGGATACGCAGCAGCGTGTTTTTCTTCCGCCAGAAAAACGGCATATCGGCTATGTGTTTCAGGATGCCCGTCTGTTTCCGCATTATCGTGTGCGCGGCAATTTGCGTTACGGTATGGCTGAAAAAATGGCATCGCAGTTTGATGACATTGTCAATTTGCTGGGTATTGAACATTTACTAAATCGCTATCCGTTGACGCTGTCTGGTGGCGAAAAGCAGCGTGTTGCGATAGGCCGGGCGTTGCTGACTGCGCCGGAGTTGTTGCTCATGGATGAACCACTGGCGTCGCTGGATTTGCCGAGAAAGCGTGAACTTTTGCCGTATTTGGAACGGCTGGCGAAAGAGGTCAATATTCCGATTCTGTATGTCAGCCACAGTTTGGAAGAAATAGTCCGGTTAGCCGATCATGTTGTGGTGCTTGATAAAGGCAAAGTGAAAGCACAAGGTTTGTTGGAGGATGTGTGGGCAAGCAGTGCACTACGTCCTTGGTTACCGAAAGACGAGCAGAGCAGTATTCTCAGTGCGCACGTGTTGGCTCAGCATGAGCATTACGCCATGACGGCATTGGCATTAGGCGACCAGCAGGTGTGGGTCGGAAAAGTCGAGTTGCCGCAGGACGCTGCATTGCGTATTCGCGTGAATGCTGCCGATGTCTCTCTGGTGCTACAGCCGCCGGAAAAAAGCAGTATTCGTAATGTACTGTGTGCCAGCGTGGTGGAGTGCATTGATGTCGACGAACAGGTTGAAGTGAAGCTTGCGATTGGTCAGCAGACGTTGTGGTCCCGTATCACGCCGTGGGCTCGGGACGATCTCGCGCTTCATCCAGGTCAAACGCTCTATGCGCAGATTAAGAGCGTGTCGATTACGGCGTAAACACAGGCCGAGCGATAGAGATGTGATCCGTATCGCTCGGTTTATCGTGTTAATTTCGTCAGTATTCTGTGACTAAGATAACAGAATACACATTGAGAGTGATTTTCAATTCGTTTTTCCTACCGTATGAACAGGGTAGTCAGATAAATTATTCCCGCGTTATTATTTTTTCACCATAAAAAGTAATCGATTACTTTTTTGTTTTCACCTGTACTACGGGATAAAAATAGGAGAAGGACATGCCTGCTATGACATTGTTGCGCCGTGTGTTTGCGATACCGCTGTTGTTGATGGTTTCATCAGGTCTGGCGCTTGCCGAGCGTCCAGCAGAAAATCAGAAAATCGCGTTGCAGATGTATACGCTGCGTAGCGTGAGTACGCTTGATGAGCAATTTTCCATGGCGCACAACGCTGGCTTTAAGGCGGTTGAGTTAGTGGGAACGCACGATATTAGTGCGCCAGAAATGAAGGGGTTGCTGGGCAAATATCAGTTGAAAGCCATTGCGGCGCATGTCCAGTTTGGCGAGCTGAAAAGTAATATGTCTGAGGTTGTGGCCTTTAACAAGGTGATAGGCAACCGCATGATTATCGTGCCGTGGCTCAATGTTGAAGACCGACCGAATAGCGCAGAGGGATGGCAGCGCTTTGGTGTGGAAATGAACGACCTTGGGCGTGAACTGAAGAAGCAGGGCATGCAGTTGGCTTATCACAATCATAATTTTGAGATGAAGAAGTATCGCGGTAAAACGGCGCTGGAAATCATGTTAGATGCCGCAGAGCCAGAGAACCTGATGCTGGAAATGGATGTCGCTTGGGTATCCCGAGGAGGGCAGGATCCTGCGCGCCTTCTGCGCCAATACAAAGGCCGTATCTACTCGATTCATGCGAAAGACAATACTTCCATCGGTATCCGTGATGATGAAATGAACTTTGCTCCACCGGGCGAAGGTATTTTGGCATGGGAAGAAATTATCCCTGCGGCGACTAAGGCGGGTGCACACTGGTTTGTTGCTGAGCATGACTTGCCGAAAGATCCACAAGCCATTATTTCCGCGGCCTACCAGTCGTTGTATGAAAAGCTAAGTAAGGTAAAAAATAAGTAAGAAGCGGAAATATCAACCTGCGGTCAGCGAACCGCAGGTTATCAGAAGTAGGATTGCGAAAGGTGAATGTAGCGTGAGTTAGCTGGATGCCCGTTCGACAAACGTCCATTCCAGTAAACGCTTTTCTGTTGCGCTGTCAGGTTGGTCGATCTGTTGCAATAGCAGCTTCACGGCTTGTCTGCCGATATGTGCAGACGGCTGCTGAATGGTGCTGAGCTGGGGGGAAGTGATGTAACCCAGCTCCGAGCCGTCGAAACCGATGACGGCAATATCCTGTGGCGCACTCAGCCCCGCCTCGCAGATTGCCGACAATGCGCCTGCGGCCAGCGTATCGGACACCACAAAGACGGCATCCGGCCTATCTGGGGCGCTAAGTAGCTCGTTCATTGCCGCTTTTCCACCTTGGTAGCTCAACGCGTTGGCGTATTCTACCCTGTCATAATCAAACGCATTCTCCGCGAGCGCGTCGCGATAACCTTTTTCTCGCTGCTGGGCGTAGAGGTAATTCATATCGTGGTTAATCATGGCGATACGGCGGCGGCCTTTGCCAATAAAGTGATTAATCACAAAACGGGATGCCTCTGCGTTATCAATACCGACGGATGAAATAGCAGACGTATCGTCATGCTCGGCGCACTGCACCCAAGGTGCGTTGCCAATCATGTCCTGAAGCGCAGAAAGCGTCGAAATAGCGTCCATGGTGATCACACCATCGACCATTTTACCGGACAGCAGTTGCAGGCTGGAGTGGGCGCGAACGATATCGGCACCTGAATTGCACAGCAGAATGCGGTAGCCGTTTTCTTCCGCTTCCGCCTCAATGCCTTTCACCACATCGGCGCAGAAAGGGTTGGCAATGTTGGAAACCATGACCAATAACATCTGGCTGCGCGCGGTACGTAGCTGGCGGGCCAGTAAGTTCGGCTGATAATTGCTGCTTTTTATCGCATTGAGAACACGTTCCCGGTTTTGCGGCTTCACGGTACCAATGTTGTTCAACACCCGTGAAACGGTGGCAACCGAGACTCCAGCTATCCGTGCTATTTTTTGAATCGACATAATTCAGAAGGCACTCACGCTACTTATGCTTGGCTGAGCAGATTACCATAAATATCTCTGGCTGCATCCCGCAGGCATCGCCCCTGCGGGATGAATATCATGGGGCCTGATACCTTATTTGGCGACCTTCACCCACGTTTGTTGCTGATGGCTTTGCACGATGGCGTCAATGATAAACATGATGTTCGCACCGTCGTAGAAGGTAGCGAAATTGAACGGATCGACGCCCGGTTGCTTGCCGTCGCGCAGATAGCTGTAAAAATTCGCCATCATATTCTTGAACGCATCCGGCCAGCCCTCGATATGCCCGCCGGGGAAATGGACCGCGGCGGCGGCTTCTGGATTCAGCAACGCCGGATCGTCCGACAACAGTTGATTTGGCTTATCACGATGGCCAATCCATAACTGCTGAGGCGTTTCCTGATCCCAAGCCAGCGATCGTTCACTGCCATTGACTTCAAATGTAAGGCGGTTTTTCCGGCCAGCGCTGACCTGAGAAACGGTAAACGATCCGCGACTGCCATCATCAAAACGTAGCAACACGGTCGCGTAATCCTCGGTTTTGACCGGTTTATCGTCGTACTCGAGTGGTGTGTCGGATGAGGAGAACGTGGCAGTGCCATTCCGATTGGATTTGCGTACCGGATGGACGATAGCGAAATCGGCGAGAACCTCGACAATTCTTCGGCCGGAAATAAACTGTACCGTGTCGCACCAGTGTGAACCGATATCGGCCACTGCGCGGGAAATGCCGCCATACTCCGGTTCAACGCGCCAGTTATAGTCGGTGTCGCGCAGCATCCAGTCTTGCAGATAGCCGCCGTGTACTGCAAAGAGGCGGCCGATCTCCTGACGCTTAATCATGCTGGCGGCCTGCTGCACCATGCCAAACTGGCGATAGACAAAACTGACGCCGTGGACAACACCCTTTTCTTCTGCTAGTGCGACCAGTTCACGCGCTTCTTCGCTGGTCATACACAGCGGTTTTTCTGAAAAGACGTGCTTGCCAGCCTGAATAATCTGCTTATTGATCGCCGCATGGAGGTGGTTTGGCGTGCAGTTGTGGATCGCGTCAATATCTGGATGGTTTAACAAATCAGCGACACTGCCGTAGGCATGAGGAATATTTAACTGGCGAGCTTTCTGCTGAGCGACATCCAGCGAGTTTTCCGCCAACGCCACCACATCGACAAAACCGAGGCGACGAATCGCTTCTATATGTGCCGGGCCGATAAAACCGGAACCAATAATGCCAACGCGGATCATTCTGTGTCTTCCTCTTTTAATCCCAACATTTTTCTTACCAACGGACGATCGTCGCTGGTGGCGGCGAAATCGTCAAAGGCGCGCTGAGCGACAGGGATAATGTGGCGATTGATGAATGCCGCACCTTCTTTCGCCCCGCAGTTGCTGTCTTTCAGGCAGCATTCCCACTCAAGCACCGCCCAGCCGTCGTAATCGTATTGGGCAAGTTTGCTGAAGATCGCGCCAAAATCGATCTGACCATCCCCCGGTGACCGGAAGCGTCCGGCACGTTCCGCCCATGACTGATAGCCACCATAGACGCCGCTTTTGCTCGATGGGGTAAATTCTGCATCTTTCACATGAAACGCTTTGATTCGCGCATGGTAGCGATCGATAAAGCCAAGGTAGTCCATCTGCTGCAAATGCATATGGCTCGGATCGTAAAGAATATTGGCGCGCGGGTGATGATTGACGACATCAAGGAAGCGTTCAAAGGTTACGCCGTCGTGTAAATCTTCTCCAGGGTGCAGCTCGTAACACACATCCACGCCGTGCTCGTCAAAACAGTCAAGGATCGGCGTCCACAGTCGGCCGAGTTCTTTAAAGGCCTCTTGAATCAGGGCGTCTTTACGCGGTGGCCACGGATAAAAATAGGGCCAGGCCAGCGCGCCAGAAAATGTGGCGTGGGCGTTGAGCCCTAAGCGTGAAGAGGCTTTTGCTGCCTGCTTTATCGCTGCGATGGCCCACTGTTGGCGAGCCTGTGGATTGCGGCGGTAGGCCGGTGGGGCGAAATCGTCAAAGGCAGCGTCATACGCAGGGTGGACGGCGACAAGCTGTCCTTCCAGATGGGTCGACAGTTCGCTGATGGTCAGCCCATGTTGTGCCAATAGGCCTTTCACCTCATCGCAGTACGTTTGGCTGTCGGCAGCCGTGACGAGATTGAATATATGCGGATGGTTACAGGGAATTTGCAGCGCTTTAAAACCTAATTCGGCTGCCCATTGCGCCAGATTTTCCAGCGAGTTAAAGGGAGCCTGATCGCCAATATACTGGGCGAGAAAAATACCCGGTCCTTTTAACGTTTTCATTATTACCTCCTTTGACAACGGGTTGTGGTCATGAATACCGTTGCACGATTGCGATAGCAGTAGTGGAAAATGTGTAAGGATGAGGTGCCATAGGCGACCTCATCCTTTTTCTCCTTAAATAATCCGTATCAGACGGTTAGGCGTGCTCTTCTTTATATTTGAAGGAGAAGAGGAAAATGACAGCGATGATTGCTGCGGCAACCGCAGGGATCCACCAGAACGTCGCCCAGATTTCGGGAGCGTTTAACGTACCGTTGTCGAAGAGGCGGTTGTAAATCGCGCCAGAAACCTGCGATCCCAGTAGCATGCCGATCCCGTAGGTGAACAGAACCACCAGACTCTGTGCCTGACCTTTGATTTTTTCTCCGGCGATGCGGTCGGTGTAGATGAAGCCAATGACGAAGAAGAAGTCATAGCAAACGCCGTGCAGCAGGATGCCGATGTAGAGCAGCCAGCGTGTTTCTTCATTCACGCCCATGGCGAAGAGGGCATAGCGCACGAACCACGCCACCATGCCGATGAACAGCATGTATTTCACACCCAGCTTTCTAAACAGCAGCGGGATGATCAGCATAAAGACGATTTCGGACATCTGACCAAACGACATGGCGGTGCTGACGTCGCTGATGCCCGCATTGCTCAGGAAGGACGCGGTGTAAGCATAATAGGTGCCTAGCGGAATGGAGATCAGCATGGCGCAGATGGCAAATACCAGAAAATGGCCTTTCTTCAGCAGCGCGAACGCATCGGCACAGAACAAATCGCGCACTGCCAGCGGCAAGCCTTTTGCCGGGGCTGGGGTATGCGGTAGCGTCAGACTGTAGGCCGCCAGAATGGCGGAGCACGCCGCAGCGACGTAGAAAATATTGACGCTTGCGGAGATGCCTGCCGTCCCGATGCAGACTCCGGCAACGATCCAACCGATGGTGCCGAAGACCCGCACAACCGGAAAGCTTTTTTCACTGTTAGTCAGGTTATGGAACGCGATGTTGTTGGTTAATGCCAGCGTTGGCATAAAGCACAGCGTGTAGGCGAACAGCAGGATCAGTAGCTGTGAGCCGTCTTCGTTGATCAACGCGGTTGGTACAAACCACAGGATGACCGCGCCGATGAGGTGCAGCAGCGCCATGACTTTTTGCGATGGGAAGAAGCGGTCAACCACCATGCCCAGCACAAACGGAGAAAGGATCGAAGCGATCGGCCCAGCGGAGAAGGCGTCGCCAATCATGGCGGCCAAATTATACTGTGTCATAACCAGACCTAGGGTGACTGACCATGAACCCCAGATGAAGAACTCTAAGAACATCATGAGCGACAGTCTGGGAACCACGAAGGTCGGCTGTAACGATTTGGTAGCTGTGTTTTCAGATGAAGAAACCATGCGGTATCCCTCTTAAAAGTAATCGATTACAATTTGTGTTTTAAGAATGTAATCGATTACTTTTAACTTAACCGCAGCTTTTAGCCATAAATGAGATCCTTATCACTAGAAAGTTATATAGCCATAGCGTAGCGGGCTGTTTTCGCGCAATGATCGGGTATCTGTTTTGCTTGAGGGGAAAAGAAGAATGACGCACTTTGTTCTAGTGGGCGACGTTGGTGGCACCAATACGCGTTTGGCGCTGTGTGACGCCATGACAGGCGAATTGTCGCAAATCGAAACGTATTCTGGGTTGGATTTTCCTTCTCTGGAAGGGGCGATCCGTGATTATCTCGATTCTCGGCAGGCCACGGTACAGGATTCCTGTATCGCGATTGCCTGCCCGATTACCGGTGACTGGGTGGCGATGACGAATCACACCTGGGCATTTTCCATTGCTGAAATGAAAGCGAGTCTGGGTTTACGCCATTTTGAGGTCATCAACGATTTTACTGCTGTTTCCATGGCGGTTCCGGTGCTGGGGCGTGAGAGTTTGCTCCAGTTCGGTGGCGGGGAACCGGTGCCGGGTAAGCCCGTCGCTGTGTATGGTGCAGGCACCGGGCTGGGGGTTGCTCACCTGGTTCATGTCGCCAACCAATGGATCAGCTTGCCGGGTGAAGGCGGACATGTAGATTTCGCGGCCAATAGCGATGAAGAAGACCATATTCTCGCTATTCTGCGCCAATCATTAGGACATGTTTCCGCGGAGCGCTTGCTGTCCGGGCAGGGGCTGGTAAATATTTACCGTGCCATCGTGCAGTCTGACGATCGCACGCCGGAGGCGCTGGAGCCGAAGGATATTACCGAACGGGCGGTCAATAATACGGATGTGGATTGTCGCCGCGCGCTCTCGCTTTTCTGCGTCATCATGGGGCGCTTCGGTGGCAATCTGGCGTTAAATTTAGGCACATTTGGTGGGGTGTATATTGCTGGCGGCATCGTACCGCGCTTTCTTGAATTTTTTAAAGCTTCTGGCTTTCGTGCGGCTTTTGAAGACAAAGGGCGATTTAAAGGCTATATGCAAGATATCCCTGTGTACCTGATTACCCATGAGCAGCCGGGGTTAATGGGGGCGGGAGCTTACCTGCGACAGGTGTTGGGTAGCGCGCTATAAGTCAGTCTGGTCGTCGAACGCAATCAGGAAAGGCGATGCTTCTTGCCTGCCTGATTGCGCCATTATTGGTTATGCCAGAATACGGGTACGGATAACCTCTGCGATGCTGGGTTCTTCATTGCTGCCAATCACCAGATCGGCTCGCGCCTTGATTTCATCGGCGCTGTTGCCCATGGCAACACCCAATCCAACACCTTCCAGCATGCTGATATCATTAAAGTTATCGCCGAATGCCACGACGTCTTTCATACTGATGCCCTGTTCGCCAAGCCATTGCTGAAGCAACTTACCTTTGCTGTTGCCGGTTTGGGCGATATCAACCTGATCCTGCCATGACCACTCGCAGGCCAGTCCGAGCTGCTTTTCCACTTCTGCGGCGAAATGGTTCAGTGTGGGGATATCGGTATGCGTGGTCGCAAATTTCCAGATGGCGCGGGAGGCTTCCGTCTGGCACAACAGATTTTCCACCTGTGCAAAACGAGGGCGCTGCGGTTCCGGCAATGTGGAAGCCCATGCCAGCGTGCGAACCACATGCCCTGTAGAGTACTGATAATACATGTCGTCATCGGCATACATCAGGCCATGAATATCAAATTCCTCTAGCAGTGCGATGACATTTTTTGCCTGTTCGACAGAGAGCGGATTGGTATGTGACGTTTTGCTCTGCTGGTAATCATAGACATAGGTGCCATTGCAGCAGATCGCTGGCGTATCCAACTGCAATCCCTGATAAAAAGGGTGGATCGCTGAGTGGTGGCGTCCCGTGACGATCATCACTTTTATGCCTTGCTGACGGGCTAGCGCGAGTGCGCTAAGGGATTCGGGGAGGATTTTTTTCTGTTGATTCAATAGGGTACCATCAAGATCAAGCGCAATTACTCGGTAGGTCATCGTTGTCTCGCAAATAAAAATGTGGGTATCGAATGCGTCTTACGATAAAGGACGCGGCGAAAAATAGACAGACAACAATGGATAAATGTGTCTCACGTCATGTGGTGAAGAAGTGCCGGCGCTGCGAGGAGAAATAAGGATAACTGGACGGATTGGTAATGCCACTGTTTATTTTCTATGCTTTCAACAGGTTGTCATCTATTTTTTAAGCAATTGACCACAACGCCGCTTTACAACGCGCGGCGTACTGTTTATAGTGCGCGTCATTGCGGAGGAGTGGCCGAGTGGTTGAAGGCACCGGTCTTGAAAACCGGCGACGCGAAAGTGTTCTAGAGTTCGAATCTCTACTCCTCCGCCAAAAATTCAACGGGTTAGCTTAGGCTAGCCCGTTTTCGTTTCTGAGTCCGTTCTGGCAAAATTCGGTTCCAAAATCCTCAATCACAACCAGCCCCGATTTTCACTGACATTGATGCTGTTAATGTGACCCCCTGCGTTAACTTTATGAACCTCTGGTATACCAAAACTGCATTTGCTCATGCATTCTATAACCAAATGATGGAAGAGGCGTCACCCGGTTATTTGCTGCGAATGAAAAACCGAGCACGTAAAGACGGAAATCAGCGTTTTTGGTAGGAACCTGGTGATACCACTCCAGACAGATAGCTGGGTTTAAGTCGAGTATTTGGGGATTAACATGACTAGAGATAGGTCGCTTTCTGGTGTTGCGGGTTGGCTTAGGTTTTTAGTAATAATAATTTTTATTGGTGGGGCATTGCACATCTTAGTTAGCATCGGAGGCTTAGAGTGGAAAGACCTTGAAAGAGAAAGCCCTGAGTTAATATATCACTCTGGATTTCAGAATTTTCAGATGGCTGACAGAGTGGTAGGCTTTTTATCTGGCGCCGTTTTGCTTTATGCTGGGTTTCTTCTTTTAAAGAGAAAGGTTATTGGCACCGTAATATCTGTAAAGCTGATTATCGGTGTTGTTTTCCCTTTTCTTATTTTGGTTAGGTATATTGTATCCCCTTATTTATTTTTAGGGATGCCCCCCAGCGAGGCTTTAGCGGTCGACTCTGACATACCTAAAGACATAGCCAGAACTTTCATTTGGGCGGCCATTTGGGTTTCGTATCTACACCGATCTGATAGAGTAAAGAACACATATCAATAGTCAGAAAACCGACCACCCATCCATATCATCATAGCCTCATGTTTATCATGGGGCTTTTTATTATGTACAGACTCGCCCTGAATAGCGTTGACACGTTCCAGTCTTAAATCCAGAGATTGATGCTATCATATGGTGGTTTCATCTTGATTCGTCAAGCCAAAAAGGAATGGAACTGCGCTTAATGAGAGCTTTGTTGTAAGCCTCAAGTTGGTGATTCTGAACTTTCGTTTATCCACGTGTTGCCCATCATCATACATAGGGTAGTGGTTTTGAAAAAATAGTGTGACATCCGAATGGTAATGGTATTACCCAGCAGATGCCAATGACGGAACGTCAGAGGGAAGTATTAAATTCGTAAAGCGTTGGCGAAGAATATCAAGGTCGTTCATTATTTAAAGATTCAGAATCATGAATCTTTATTCAGCCTGCAACCCTGTAGTAAACAGGATTGCAGGCTGATATGTTCATCAGATCTCAAAATCTTCCAGCTTTTTACCGTTCTCAAGCGCCGCAGCAATCGCTTTAGGAGTACGGCCCTGACCAGTCCATAACTTTTCATTGCCATTTTCATCAACATATTTGTATTTGGCAGGACGAGGTTCACGTTTGGCTTTTGTTGATTTGTTAGCCGAAGGGGTGCCGAGAAGTTCAGACGGATCTATACCATCCTCAAGAAGTTGAGCACGAAGCGCATCAATTTTGGCCTGACGTTCAGCATTCTGTTGCTGTGTGCTGGCTTCTTCTTCACGGCGATCTTGAACGATGACCGTAAGCTTTTCTAGCATTTCTTCCAATGTTGCCAGATCGATTTCACGCGCTTGGGCACGTAGAGTACGAATATTGTTTAATACTTTTAAAGCTTCACTCATGATTTATTATCCCGATGGTTATTTATCGAATTAATCATAAATCCTATGCGTTAATTTAGCAACATTAAAAAATAAAATAATACCTCAAGCACGTGTCAACAAAAAATAAATTGGTTATCTCCTGAGGGTACATAAAAATCTCAGGCGGTATTATGTCATTCAATAAAAAAGAGTGTGTGTTTATTAATCGCAAGCTGTTTCTCTGGGCTAGCGCCACCAGTTAGTGGTGTTTTTAACGCACCGATAGGTAGCGCGTATTCGTTGGGGTATAACCAGATATACGCTAAGGCTAGTGTTCTAAAGCTCACCTTAAAAAAGATGTCTGATAAATCTTGTGCAATATTAGCAACGTAATTAGCGGGGAAATATTTTGAAATATTGAACAACAATCAATAACGTGTCGTTATCGCCGCTTGCTTATCGAACCATATGGAACGGAAACTATGTGGTCGCCGATAAAACAGTAACACTGTGCAAATCAGGAAAAGTAACACGATCGTATTTTAACAATCGGTAACAGGAATGATTAAATGAAGATGCTTTTTAGATTACAAGATGACTGGCCTGAGAATGTAAAAGAGCTGAAACCAGCTAAATATGATCAAAATGAAATCCCTTGATGTGGCAAAAAATGATTCTTTTTACATGAATCCATCAGCGCAACACGTTTAGGCCAGCGTATTTCACGCTGACAAGTCGCTCCTACTTTATCTGCCAATTGATGCGCTAATGCATGTTCGATAACTTCTTGCTGGTGTGATGTGATTTCACTTGCTCAATCATGAACGGTGGTTCCTGTGCTTGCGTTGGAATACCTTTCAGTTGGTGAAGGACATTCATTATTGCTGCACCATCAATGCCCGTTAGCTAAATCAGTCATTACTTAAATCAATAGTAGCCTTGCAATGTCACTGTAGAATAGAGTGATTGGTCATCTATGGTATACCGCGCGTCAGGTTGAGCCAGTTCGCTATCCTTTCAATGAACCTCTACCTCTTTTGAGCCTTCCTGCGCCACCACATTCGAGTGAAATTAAGGAGAATACGATGCAGCAAGTTGTTTATGTCGCTAGCCCGGAAAGCCAGCAAATCCATGTTTGGCAGCTCGGTGTCCAAGGAAATCTGACATTATTGCAAACCGTTGAAGTGCCGGGACAGGTTCAGCCGATGGTGATTGCGCCGAATAAGCGCCATCTGTATGTCGGGGTTCGTCCTGATTTCAGGGTTCTGAGCTATCGTATTGATGCACAGGGTAAATTGACGCAAGCGGGCGTCGCTTCTTTACCGGGTAGCCCGACGCACCTGTCTACCGATAACGACGGACGTTTCCTGTTCAGCGCATCTTACAGCGGTGCCTGCGTTAGCGTGAGCCCGATTGATGCTAACGGCATTGTCGGCGAGCCGATTCAGCAATTGGATGGATTGGAAGGGTGTCACTCTACCAATATCGATCCAACCAATACCGTGGTGTGGGCTCCGTGTTTGAAAGAAGACCGTATTCGTTTGTACGATCTGGCAGTAGCAGGTGAATTGAGCGTACATCGCCAGGCAGAAATGACAACGGTAACAGGTGCGGGTCCGCGCCATATGGCTTTCCACCCGAATCAGCGTTTTGCTTATTGTGTGAATGAACTGGACAGCTCAGTCGATGTGTATCAGTTGGATGCAGCCAGCGGCGATTTACAGAAAGTGCAAACGCTGGATGCGATGCCTGCTGGTTTCAGCGATACGCGCTGGGCAGCGGATATTCACATCACGCCGAATGGACGCTTCCTGTACATCAGCGATCGCACTGCCAGCCTGCTGAGTGTTTTCCAGGTGTCTAAAGATGGCAGCACGTTAACGTTGACCGGCCATCAGCCGACCGAAACGCAACCACGTGGTTTCAATATCGATCATACCGGTGAGTTTCTGATTTCAGCAGGGCAGAAATCTCAGCACATCGAGGTCTATCACATCGATCAGCACACGGGCAATCTGCAACCGCTGGCGCGTTACGCCGTCGGCCAAGGGCCAATGTGGGTGTCGGTGCTGGCGTTGGATTAAGTCGGTATGCTCCCCTATGAAGGGGAGCATTATGGTTTATTGGGAGAGAAAATCCTTTACGTCTAGCAGGATAAACTCATTATCATCCGCCGCATTGGGCTGACGACTGGATGAGAATGGGAAGTTATTGTCATTGCCGACGATGATATGGCGGTCATCAACAACATCGACGTTTTCGATCGTCATAAACGGGAAGGTGAATACACCCTGCATTAGCGGTTTGCGTGCCAGATGGTTGGGATCTTGAATGTTCATGAGGTCGAGGTAAGCTGATTTATCGACAGGTTTACCCACATTGTCATCTGAGAACCCCACTTTGTAGATTCGCTTAAAGCGGGCTGGCGCACTGAAACAGTCCGTGGTTGTGGTACCTGCCTGACAGGCTTTGTCCATTGTGCCTTCGTTGCTGTCACGTTCGATGATTAACCCCTGCCGATCGTCAATCATGTTGAAATCGCCGATCGCGTTCTGGTTATCTTCCAGCACGTATTGCCAGCTACGACCTGTCCAGATTTGTTTTTTAACATCAAACTCCAGAACGCGCAGATAACGTTTACCCGCGATATTCTCATACTCCTGGCGTGCGCTGTCCCATAATGCGCCTTCTAGCAGTGGGTACAGTTTTGAACCATCTTTTGATACCGCCATGCCTTCAAAGCCTTTAGAGCGAGACACCTGAAAGCTCGGTTTGCCGTCTGGCGTGCCGGGGGAAGGCTGTGTTGCATTGTCTGGCGATTTCACCATTTTGCCATCAACATAGGTATCGAATACCGCTTGTACTTTTCCTGTCAGATCCGTTTTGATGAGATAAGGGCCGAATTCCTCACCAATCCATAAGCTGCCATCTGCAAATTGAAAACTTTCCGGGTCGAAGTCGGCACCGGTAAGATAGCGCTTATCTGTGCTTTCGTTGACGATATGGAACGGCACTCGTTTATCGGGATCGTGCAGGAACACCGTTTCCAAGCGATTCGCGGTATTGTTCTTAAAATCCATTTGGTAGTGATTCAGGTACAAAAGCGAGTCGGGAGAATTCGCTTTGGTGCCATAGCCATTGTCTGTCAGCACCCAATAGGTGCCATCAGGCATATGTTTGATACCAGAATGGCCTTGCAGCGGTTGCCCTTCAACGGGAAGCGAAAGCCCCGTTAACCGATCCGCAGATTTTGCCGGCACGCTGTTTAGCGTCGTGACGCGTGAACCCGTCGTGTATTTACCGCTGATTTTCATATCCGCTGGGGCATCATTGGGCGCGGGGATAAAAGATTTTGCGGGTATAACCACGTGGCCCGCTAATTCAGCCGTAGAGGCGGTAGTTGCCGATGTCTGCGTGGCAAATGAATGATTCAATCCCATAAGTGTGAAAAGTGCCAGCGTTGGCCAACGGAGGGGGAAACGGTGATACGTTCTCATTACGATTCCTTTTTGGGTCATGGTGAATAAGCCGTAAGGTTAGCCACTATAGAAATCGACAATGACAGCAGTATGAAAACAGGCGCGGCATACTGATGCCGCGCCTAGGGGTAAGAAGAAGATGAAAGAGCTTAGCCCCGGTATTCGATAATCGACAAACCTGCGTTGTAGTCCGTGCTATAGATGATGCCATCGGCATCCACAAACACATCGCAAGACTGAATAATCTGCGGTCTGCCGGGGCGTTTATCGACCATTCTGGTTGGCGCAGCAGGCACGAGTGCGCCTGTTTCTTTTGGCTGATATGGATTACTGATGTCGTAAGCGCGCACTCCTGCATTTTGATAAGTGGCGAAAATCAGTGACGAACTAATGAAGCTGCCAGGCCGATTTTCATGCAGGTTATGTGGGCCAAAGTGTGCGCCTTTTTTCACATAATCTGCCTCTTTCGGCTGTGGAAAGGTGGAGATGCTCACCGGATTGCTCGGATCACGAATATCGAACACCCAAATCAATTTTTCGCCATCTTCCTGATTATCCAACACGGCTTCATCCAATACGACCAACAGATCGCGGTCCGGCAGCGGTAGCGCAGTGTGTGTACCACCGCCAAACGGTGGGCTCCAGTTACGGTGGCTGATGAGCTGCGGGTTGGTGCGATCGCTGACGTCCAACAGCGTCAAGCCACCATCGCGCCAGCTTCCGTAGGCGGTGTCGCCGCTAATGATGGCATGGTGAAGTGCATAACGTTTACCTTCCGGCCAGCTTGCGGTCTCTCCGCCTGCGGTATGCATGCCGGGTAACCAGTAACGCCCGGCTACTTCCGGGCGCTGCGGATCGGCCAGATCGATAGTCAGAAAGATGTAGTCACTGTAGCCATCGAGCAGAGCGGAGACATAGGCCCAACGCCCACCCACGTACCAGATGCGGTGAATGCCGATGCCGTCTAGCGGCAGAAAGCTGATTTCACGTGGTTTATCCGGCATAGAGATATCGAAAATCCGTAATCCGGCACTCCAGCTTTTGCCTTGCTGTTTAGTACTGACCGTCTCAGCGACGGAGCGGGTGTAGTAGACCTTTTCCTCGGCGAAGCTGGCGTCGGCAAATAAGTCGCGCGCGTTGACGACGAGTAACAGGTCATCGTGAGTTTGCAGATGGATATTCCAGGTGCCGGGCGGGGCAGTAATAAACCCCGCTGGCTTGGGATTCTTGGCATCGCGCACATCCACAATCGACACACCTTGTGAAACCATATGCCCGATGTAAGCATAGCCGCGATGGACCATTACCTGCACACCATCGGGTCTGCCACCCTGATCGCTGTGTCCAATCAGCCGCATATTGCGGCTGTAATCGGGTGTGGGCAGAGGTGTCGATGCCATGAGTTATCTCCGTATTATTTCGCCTGTTTGGCTTCCAGTGTAGCAAACCACGGTGCGATAAAATCATCCGTATGGCCCCAGCCTGGGATGATTTTTGCCAGTCCGGCGACGTTGACCGCACCCGGCTGGCTGGCTAACAGCGCCTGTGGAATTGCAGCGGCACGGAACTCGTAGGTGGCTGGCGTCGGTTCACCAGCAATTTTGTTGGCAACCAGACGCAGGTTCACTTTACCAATCAGCTTAGGATCGACAGCCACGCTGACTTTCCACGGGCTGCTCGCTTCGCGCATCAGTTGTAAGTCCTGATTGGAGATATCGATGCTGTACAGTTTGATTTCAGTCCGACCATTTTCTTTCAGGGCTTTATAAGCACCTTGGCTGAAGGCATCCCACGAGCCCCAGATCGCATCAATCTTGCCTTTAGGGTATTTCGCCAGTACTGCACCGACTTTGTTGGCGGTATCACCCTGTACGTCAGAGGAGACAGCACCAATTGATTCCAGTTCCTTGATGCCGGGGTTGGCTTTCAGGATCTGTTGATAAGCGAGTTGGCGGCGTTCCATCGGCGGGAAGCCAGCGACCCACAGTTTGATGATGTTGGCGTTACCGTTGAAATCCTTCACCAGTTGGCCGAGTGATTCGTTAGTGAGCGAGGCGTCATCCTGCTGTGTGACGGTTACGCCTGGAATTTCGCCGTTCACGGCGGTATCAAACACGGAAACGGCAATGCCGCTGTCGACGATGCGCTTAATCAAATCGCTAGAGTAGGGATCGCGGCCCTGCGACAGGATGATGCCATCATATTTCTGGCTAATCGCCTGATTTACGAAATCCTGAAAACGAGCATCATCGCCGTTGCTTAGGAACGTGCTGACCTTGAAGCCCAACTTTTTACCTTCTTCGAGCACGCCGGAAACGAACTGGGTCGTGTTGTCATCCGATCCCAGATTGCGGATAACAGCGATACGAACCGGGCCACTATGATTGGCGATCGCTGCCGGAACGGGAGCAATGGTGGCGCTCTGATTAGCCAGTGCCGGTAATGCGGTCAGTAAGCTCAATGCAAGCAGGGCGGGCGTAAATTTCTTCATTATCAGCTCCATGGCGTTTTATAAATTGATGTTGTGTCGATGACAGTATTGTTATGTAGTTTGCGTCACTACGTTATAGCTGTCTTTATGTCTGGATGTCTATTTAAAAATAATACTGCATCATGGCTATCGAGTGATAGCCGAGAAAGAGGGGGAAGTTATGACGTTTGGATTTAAGTTATAACGATTTGTACTGACTGCGGATGAAAAGAAAAATGCCCGCAAGGCGGGCATTTGAGGAAAGCAATGGAGTGGAAAGAGTGAATTATTTCTTTGTTTCTTTCTCTTCCATTTCACGCGCCCAGCGTGGGTGGTGTTTACTCGCCCAGCGTTTGGAGACTTTGCCTTCAATCATGCCTTTAATCGAGCCTTTAACCCAGAATGCCATGTACATGTGGATCAGGATGGCATGGATCAGCACGATAGCCGCAGCCGCGTGAATCAGAATGGCATAGCGCACGACATCAATTGGGAACAGGTGAGCAAAGTAAGGACGCCACATGATAACCCCAGTGATCAGCAGAACCAGCGTCAGCCCCATGATGCTCCAGAACATCATTTTCTGGCCAGGGTTGTATTTACCCACCTGAGCCACTTCGTGTTCATTGCCTTTCAACACTTCAATAATGTTGAGAAACCACGGCAGATCGCGCTTCTTCGGAATGTTATGACTAACAAAGCGGAAGAACATCGGAATCAGGCAGATGACGATCAATACGCCAAAAAACGGATGCAAAATACGTCCCATTTGCGGCGTACCAAACGTCTGCGTCAGCCATTGCAGGGTCGGGAAGAACAAAGCAATCCCTGAGAGTGCGACCAGGAAAAAGCTAATCACCACAATCCAGTGACAGATGCGATCGATAAACTTGGTACGCAAAATCATTTTTGGTTTACTCATGTTTGTCTCCCCCTTCTTTGTCTTCTCCCTCATGTTCATGCTCCATTTCCTCGGTGTTTGGACCCACACCGATGTAGTGGAACATTAACCCGGCGAACGTAGCGACAAACCCTAATGCAGAGAGCGGCTTCAGAATGCCTTTCCACAGATTGACCGGCGTAGAAATCTGCGGGTCATCCGGCAGGTTGTGGTAGAGCGATGGTCTGTCTGCGTGGTGCAGAACATACATCACGTGCGTACCGCCGACGCCCTGCGGGTCGTAGAGACCTGCGTGCTCGTAACCACGGCTTTTCAGGTCGGCAATGCGTTCTTCCGCCAGATGCTTCATTTCTTCTTTCGTACCGAAACGAATAGCACCGGTTGGACAGGTTTTCACACAGGCTGGTTCTTGCCCAACGCTGACTCTGTCGACGCACAGTGTACATTTATAGACGCGGTTATCTTCTTTATTCAGACGAGGAATATTGAACGGGCAACCGGCGATGCAATAGCCGCAGCCGATACAATTTTCAGACTGAAAATCGACGATACCATTGGCGTACTGGATCACGGCACCGGCGGAAGGACAAGCTTTCAAACAGCCAGGATCGCTACAGTGCATACAGCCATCTTTACGGATCAGCCATTCCAGACGATCGTTCTCTTCCACTTCGGAAAAGCGCATCAGCGTCCAGGATTTGGCGCTCAGATCCGCGGGGTTATCATAAACCCCGAGGTTATGACCGACTTCATCACGAATGTCATTCCACTCTGAACAGGCCACCTGACAGCCTTTACAGCCGATACAGGTGGTGACATCGATCAGTTTTGCCACTTCGCTTTTGTCATTACGTACATGCGGAGGCGGTGTAAAGCCGTTGGTGGCCGAACGTTTGATAATATCTTGTGATTGCATTGACATAGTTGGCTACCCTTACACCTTCTCTACATTAACCAAAAACGCTTTATATTCAGGCGTTTGTGAATTAGCGTCGCCGACGCTCGGGGTGAGTGTATTAGCCAGGAACCCTTTACGCGTGGTTCCCTCATAGCCCCAGTGGCAGGGAATACCAACGGTTTCCACGCTGCGCCCGGCAATTTCCAGCGTTTTGATACGCTTGGTCACCACTGCTTTGGCTTTGATGTAGCCACGCTGACAGGAGACTTTGACTTCATCGCCTGCTTTAATGCCTTTGATCTTCGCCAGATTTTCGCCAATTTCCACAAACTGTTCGGGCTGCACAATCGCGTTCAGACGTGCGTGTTTCGTCCAATGGCGGAACAGTTCGGTAATGGCATATGTCGTTGCCACGTAAGGGAAATCCTTTGCGGTGCCCATGGTTTTCGCATCGCGTGCGAACAGGCGTGTCACCGGGCTGGAAATCACTGAAGGGTGTAGCGGGTTAGTACCGATAGGTGACTCGACCGGCTCGTAATGCTCAGGGAATGGCCCATCTACCAGTTTGTCGGTGGAGAACAGACGCGCCAGACCTTCCGGTAGCATAATGAACGGCCCAGTGTCTGCGCCCGGCGGTACGGTGGCGGCGAAATCAGGCACATCAATGCCTTGCCATTTCTTGCCATTCCATTCCAACAGTTTGCGTTTGCTGTCCCATGGCTTGCCTTGCAGGTCGGCGGAGGCGCGGTTGTAGAGAATGCGGCGATTTTGTGGCCAGGACCATGACCAGTTTGGTGTACAGCCCAGACCGGCATCAGCATTATCGCGTTTATCCATCTGGTTACCGGCTTCCGTCCAGCTACCGGCGTAGATCCAGCAGAAACTTGACGTTGTGCCGTCATCACGCAGTTGTGAGAAATCAGCAAGCTGCTGGCCCTTTTTCAGGATCAGTTTACCGCTGTCGTCGTAAATGTCCGCCAGCGCCATACCGTTGGCTTCGCGGGCAATTTCTTCCGGCGACGGATCTTCTGGGTCTTTATAGTTCCAGTTGATGTTCATCAACGGATCGGAATAAGCACCGCCTTCTTCGTTATACAACTCACGCAGGCGCATCAGCAGCTTGCCGAGGATTTTCCCGTCGTGGCGGGCTTCTCCTGGTGGCTCAGCCGCCGCCCAGTGCCATTGCAACCAGCGGCCTGAGTTGGCGATAGAACCATTTTCTTCGGCAAAGCAGGAAGAAGGTAGACGGAAGACCTCAGTCTGAATGGACTTCGTATCCACATCATTGAATTCGCCGTAGTTTTGCCAGAACGTGGACGTTTCTGTGACCAGCGGATCGATGACAACCATATACTTGAGTTTGGAGAGCGCTTCGGTCGCTTTGTTCTTGTTGGAGAACGCGGCAACAGGGTTAAAGCCTTGAACGATGTAACCGTTCATTTTGCCTTCAACCATCAGTTCGGTTTGCACCATAACGTCGTAGCTACGATCCCACTTCGGCAACCAGTCATAACCCCAGTTATTCGAAGCCTGTGCGTTATCACCATAGAAGCTCTTCATCATACTGATAAAGAATTTTGGCGTGTTTTTCCAGTAGTTAACCTGATCGGGTAGTACGGCGGTTGGCGTGATTTGTCCCAGATAGGTTTTCAGATCCGGCTGCTTTTCTGACGGCAGTGGCATATAGCCCGGCAGGTTTGTCGTCAGTAGCCCGAGGTCGGTATAGCCCTGAATATTGGAGTGACCGCGCAGGGCGTTGATACCGCCACCCGCCATACCAATATTGCCCAGCAGAAGCTGGATCATGCCTGCTGTGCGGATGATTTGCGCACCGTTGGTGTGGTGCGTCCAGCCCAGCGCGTACATGAAGGTTGCCGTTTTATCTGGCACACAAGTTTCAGCCAGCGTGCGGCAAATTTCTTCATAGTCTTTGGCTGATGTTCCGCACAGGGACGTCACCATTTCCAGCGTATAGCGGGAGACGTGTTTTTTCAGTAGATTCCAGACGCAGCGCGGGTGGGACAACGAGTTATCGCGTTTGGCGAAACCAGATTCATCAAGCTCATACTGCCAACTGGACTTGTCGTACTGGCGTTTTTGTTCGTCGTAACCGCTGAACAACCCTTCATCGAAGCTGAAATCATCGCGCACGATCAAGCTGGCGTTGGTGTAAGACACCACGTATTCGCGGTGAATTTTATTGTTCGTAATAAGGTAGTTAACGATGCCGAGTAGGAAAGCAGCGTCTGAACCTGCGCGAAGCGGGGCATAAAGATCGGCAACGGCAGCGGAGCGGTTAAAGCGCGGATCAACAACAATCAGTTTCGCATTGTTGTGTGTTTTCGCTTCAACGGCCCATTTGAAACCTACCGGGTGTGCTTCTGCCGGGTTGCCGCCCATCACGATAATGACGTTGGCGTTTTTGATATCCACCCAGTTGTTGGTCATCGCACCGCGGCCAAATGTTGGTGCCAGTGCGGCAACGGTTGGCCCGTGACACAAACGGGCCTGACAGTCGATAGCCACCATGCCGAGTGCGCGGGCAAATTTTTGGTCGAGAATACCGGTTTCGTTGCTGGCGGCAGAAGAGCACAGCATACCGGTAGTCAGCCAGCGGTTGACGATTTCGCCTTTCGCGTTGGTGCGTTGGAAGTTAGCGTCTCGGTCCGCTTTCATCAGACGTGCGATACGTTCAATCGCGTCGTCCCAACTGATTCGTTGCCACTTGTCTGAACCTGGCGCGCGGTATTCAGGGTAGAGCAGGCGGTTTTCGCTGTGGATGTAGTCGACCAGGCCCGCACCTTTCGGGCAAAGGGAGCCGCGGCTGACCGGATGGTCTGCATCGCCTTCAATGTGAAAAACGGAGGGTTTTACATTCTTTGCACCATCGCCCAGGCTATACATGAGCACACCACAACCGACCGAGCAGTATGTACAGTTGTTACGTGTCTCTTTCGCCCGCAACAATTTGTATTGACGGACTGATGCCATTGCTTCTGTGGGTGTAAAGCCCAATACCGCGAGAGTGGTTCCAGCCATCCCTCCCGCGCAAACTTTAAAGAAACCTCTTCTATTGAGTTGCATTAGTTTCCCTGTGTAATTATGTGTCATTTTTGTTGCGAGCAATTTAACAACACATAAAATGTGGGCTTTGCGCAAAATCAAAATTTACGTATTTAAATGCCCATTACACCTACAAAGAGGTATATTTTTTATTCGTTATATATTGTAATGCATAACGATTTTGTTATTTCATGGTTACAAACTATGCAAAGCAACGAGGCAATTGGAGGGAGATCAGCGGGTATTTGTGGAGGAATTGTTGCAAAAAAAAAGCCGGATAAGAATCCGGCTTGATGGGGTTGTTATTTGACCTGCATGCCAGGCTGTGCGCCGCTGTCTGGACTCAGCAGGAAGATATCTTTCCCGCCAGGGCCGGCTGCCATTACCATACCTTCCGATATACCGAAGCGCATTTTGCGCGCAGCCAGATTGGCGACCATCACGGTTAAACGGCCCTCCAGCTTAGCCGGATCGGGATAAGCCTCACGAATGCCGGAGAAGACTTGACGGGTTTCGCCGCCTAAATCCAACGTTAGACGTAATAGCTTGTCAGAACCCTCAACCAATTCGGCCTGCTTAATCAGTGCGATACGCATATCAACTTTAGCAAAATCGTCAAAGTTAATGGTGTCCTGCACCGGGTTATCTGCCAATGGGCCGGACACGGCTTTTTGTGTGGTGACCATGTCTTCTTTAGAGGCATCAACCATTGCGCTGACTTTATCCAGATCGATGCGATTGAATAGTGCTTTGAATGGATTGACCTGATGGTTCAGCAGCGGGGTAGCGATCGCATCCCAGCTCAGTTCCGTGTTCAAAAACGCTTCGGTACGCTGTGCCAGCGAAGGCAGAACCGGCTTCAGGTACGTCATTAATACGCGGAACAGGTTAATGCCCATTGAGCAAATGGCTTGTAGGTCGGCATCCCGACCTTCGGCTTTCGCCACTACCCACGGTGCCTGCTCGTCAACATAGCGGTTGGCGATATCCGCCAGTGCCATGATCTCACGAATGGCACGCCCGGATTCACGACTGTTGTAAGCTTCCGCAATGCTGGCGGCGGCGTCGGTGAAGGTTTTGTACAGATCAGGATCGACCAGTTTGTCCGCCAGTTTGCCGTCAAAGCGTTTACTGATGAAACCTGCATTACGTGACGCCAGATTCACGACTTTATTCACGATGTCCGCATTCACTCGCTGGACGAAATCTTCCAGATTGAGGTCGATGTCATCAATGCGAGAAGACAGTTTGGCTGCGTAGTAATAGCGTAGGCAATCGGCATCCAAATGTTGCAGATACGTGCCCGCTTTAATGAAGGTGCCGCGTGATTTAGACATCTTGGCACCGTTGACTGTGACATAGCCATGAACGAACAGATTCGTCGGCTTACGGAAACCGCTGCCTTCCAGCATTGCCGGCCAGAACAAGCTGTGGAAATAAACGATGTCTTTACCGATAAAGTGGTACAAATCCGCGTCTGAGTCTTTCTTCCAAAAATCATCAAAATTCAGATCGCCACGTTTGTCGCACAGGTTCTTGAACGAGCCCATGTAGCCGATTGGCGCATCCAGCCAGACGTAAAAATATTTGCCCGGAGCATCAGGGACTTCAAACCCAAAATACGGCGCATCGCGGGTAATGTCCCACTGTTGCAGACCCGAATCGAACCATTCCTGCATCTTGTTGGCAACCTGCTCTTGCAATGCGCCAGAACGTGTCCAGGCTTGTAGCATGTCGCTGAACGCAGGCAGATCGAAGAAGAAGTGTTCTGATTCGCGCATCTCCGGCGTCGCACCAGAAACCGCGGACTTCGGTTCGATCAGCTCTGTTGGGCTATAGGTTGCGCCACACACTTCACAGTTATCGCCATATTGTTCGGCTGCCTTACATTTCGGGCAGGTGCCTTTCACGAAACGATCCGGCAGGAACATGCCTTTCTCTGGATCGTACAACTGGGAAATCGTGCGGTTTTTAATAAAACCGTTCTCTTTCAGACGACGATAAATCAGGCCTGACAACTCACGATTCTCTTCGCTATGCGTAGAGTGGTAGTTGTCATAACTAATATTGAAACCGGCAAAGTCCTGTTGATGCTCCTGACTCATTGCCGCAATCATCTGTTCTGGCGCAATCCCCATCTGCTGCGCTTTCAGCATGATTGGTGTGCCGTGGGCGTCGTCCGCACAGATGAAGTGAACCTGGTTGCCGCGCATTCGCTGGTAACGAACCCAGATATCGGCCTGAACGTGTTCAAGCATATGACCGAGGTGAATCGAACCATTAGCGTAAGGCAGCGCGCACGTTACCAGAATTTTCTTTGCGACTTGAGTCATGAGGAACTTGCTTTCTTTTGTGAATAGAGGGAGATCGATGTTAACCGATAGCGCCTTACTGCGTAAACCGCTGGCGTGAGTAAAACGGCAGGAAACGACATGGCTGATTCTATTTTGCGTAGCGTTTCCACGTTTTTGATGCCGAAGGGCGTCAGGTGGCGATGGCTCTGATATGCTATGCACAGTCTCAACGGTCAAATATGAGAATTTCAAGGAGCCGGAATGAACGCGACAGTCCCCGAACAACGTCCTGAAGCACTGCGTGCAATGGTCACCGGGGTTTTATCTACTTTTCAGCACCCGACACTGAAAAATAACCTGACGACACTGAATGCGCTGCGCCATTGTGCGCTGTTGGATAATGTGTTGCACCTCGAACTGACGATGCCGTTTGTCTGGTTGAGCGGTTTGGCAGCCTTAAAAGAAACGGTTAGCGATGAGTTATTGCGTTTATCAGGCGCAAAGGCGGTTGAATGGCGCTTAACACATGATGTCGCTACGCTGCGCCGGGTGAACGATCAGGCTGGTGTGAAGGGCGTGAAAAATATCATTGCCGTCAGTTCTGGGAAAGGCGGCGTTGGCAAATCCAGTACGGCGGTCAATATGGCGCTGGCGTTGGCGGCTGAAGGCGCCAATGTGGGCATTCTGGATGCCGATATCTACGGGCCTTCCATTCCTACCATGTTGGGTTCGGCCAGTGAGCGCCCAACCTCGCCGGATGGGCAGCATATGGCGCCGATTATCGCGCACGGCCTGGCAACCAACTCGATTGGTTATCTGGTGACGGATGATAATGCGATGGTGTGGCGTGGGCCGATGGCCAGCAAAGCGTTATTGCAACTGTTGCAGGATACGCTTTGGCCGGATCTGGACTATCTGGTGTTAGATATGCCGCCGGGAACGGGGGATATCCAACTGACGCTGGCGCAGAATATTCCCGTCACTGGTGCGGTCGTTGTGACGACACCGCAGGATATCGCGCTGATGGATGCCATGAAAGGCATTGCGATGTTTGAAAAAGTCAGCGTGCCGGTGCTGGGTATCGTTGAGAATATGAGTGTCCATATCTGTAGCAACTGTGGGCATCTGGAGCCGATCTTTGGCACGGGCGGTGCGCAGAAGTTGGCGGAAAAATACCACTGTTCTCTGTTAGGCCAGCTTCCGCTACATATTTCCCTGCGTGAAGATCTCGATCGCGGTGAACCGACTGTGGTCAGCCAGCCGGACAGCGAATTTACTTATCTGTATCGTGAACTGGCGGGGCAGGTTGCCGCCCAGCTCTACTGGCAGGGGGACATTATTCCCGGAGAAATTTCTTTCCGAGCGTTGTAGCCCATCCGTCAGTGAGTAAAAACGCCGGGTTCTGTCCCGGCTTAAATCTGCGCCAGCCCTCAGTTCCCCTTGAGCGCAATGCATGGAAAGGGTGGCGTGAGGGCGGCTAACTCCCTATAATTGCACGTCAAAGCGCCCGTCGGCGCATTCCCCTCTCTTTTATTTATGTTAATCAGGTCGTTAATACCATGACTGATCAGTCTCACCAGTGCGTCATCATCGGGATCTCTGGAGCATCCGCTTCGGGTAAAAGTCTTATTTCCAGCACCTTATATCGCGAATTACGCGATCAGGTTGGTGATCAGCATATCGGGGTGATATCTGAGGACAGCTATTATAAAGATCAAAGCCACCTGACCATGGAAGAGCGGGTAAAAACCAACTATGACCACCCGAGTTCGATGGATCACAGCCTGCTCGTTAAGCATTTGCAAATGCTGAAAGCGGGTCAGGCTATCGAAGTCCCGCAGTACAGCTATGTCGAGCACACCCGTAAACAGGAAACGGTGCATATTGAGCTGAAAAAGGTCATTATCCTGGAAGGTATTCTGCTACTGACGGATGCACGTCTGCGTGATGAGATGAATTTCTCTATCTTTGTCGATACGCCGCTGGATATTTGCCTGCTGCGCCGCATGCGCCGCGACGTTAATGAGCGCGGGCGTTCAATGGATTCCGTGATGGAGCAGTATCAGAAGACAGTGCGCCCGATGTTC
Source organism: Pectobacterium parmentieri (assembly GCF_001742145.1). Taxonomy (NCBI): domain Bacteria; kingdom Pseudomonadati; phylum Pseudomonadota; class Gammaproteobacteria; order Enterobacterales; family Pectobacteriaceae; genus Pectobacterium; species Pectobacterium parmentieri. The sequence continues at coordinate 802,854 of NZ_CP015749.1, forward strand.
CTTCAATTCATTGAGCCTTCTAAGCAGTATGCCGATATTATCGTGCCACGTGGTGGTAAAAACCGTATTGCGATTGATATTTTGAAAGCCAAGATAAGCCAGTTCTTTGAGTAGTGGATATCTTAAATATTTCACGTTGCACAGATAATGCACTGCAGCGTGAAATATGACGAGTAGATGAGGTTTATCTGATAGATACCGGTGTCGAATGGAGAATAAGATGAGACTGTGTGACCGAGACATTGAAGCCTGGCTGGATGATGGCCGACTGGTGATTACGCCCCGTCCGCCAATGGAGAGAATTAGTGGCGCGACCGTTGATGTTCGTTTGGGGAATCAGTTTCGCGTTTTCCGCGGACACACTGCGGCGTTCATTGACTTAAGTGGCCCTAAAGATGAAGTTAGCGCGGCGCTGGATCGCGTCATGAGCGATGAAATAAATTTGCCGGAAGGCGAGGCGTTTTTTCTGCATCCAGGAGAATTAGCGCTAGCAGTAACGTTTGAGTCCGTCACACTGCCGGATAATTTGGTAGGTTGGCTGGATGGTCGCTCTTCTCTGGCTCGCCTGGGATTGATGGTTCACGTCACCGCACACCGTATCGATCCCGGTTGGCAAGGAAGAATTGTGCTGGAGTTCTATAATTCAGGTAAGTTGCCGCTGGCGTTACGCCCCGGCATGATGATTGGTGCTCTGAGTTTTGAACCGCTTTCCGGGCCGGCTGCTCGTCCGTACAACCGCCGTCAGGATGCCAAATATAAAGATCAACAGGGTGCGGTAGCGAGCCGGATCGATAAAGACTGAGCGTTTGGCAATAGGCCTGTAACGTAATAATCAGGCAGTCGCGCGTTTCGCAATGAGGGTGGCATGAGAAGATTTCTGACGACGCTGGCAATTCTGCTTGTGGTGCTGGTGGCAGGAATGGCGGCCTTGGTCGTACTGGTTAATCCCAATGACTTCCGCGCTTACATGGTGAAGCAGGTTGAGGAACGTAGCGGCTATCGCCTCCAACTGGACGGCGATCTGCGCTGGCACGTATGGCCGCAACTGAGTATTTTATCCGGCGGTATGTCACTAAGTGCGCCGGGTTCTAGTGCGCCAATTGTCAGTGCTGAGAATATGCGCCTTGATGTGCAACTGTGGCCGCTGCTATCGCATAAGCTGGCAGTTAAACAGGTGATGCTGAAAGGGGCTATTATTCGCCTGACGCCGGAAAGTGAAGCCAGGCAGGCCAACAATGCGCCAATTGCTCCAGTGGGATCACAGGCTCCATCTGAAGAACGGCGCTGGCGTTTGGATATCGATAAGATAAAAGTCGCCGATAGCCTGTTAATTCTGCAACGCAGTAATAATGAACAGATTAATGTTCGCGATATTAATCTTGCGATGGAGCAGAATAGCGATCGCCAGATTAACATCGAGCTATCGAGTCGTATCAACCGCGATCAGCGTGATATCGCCTTCTCTCTCGCAGCAGATGTCGATCTGCTGCGTTTCCCCGAGCAGGTCAATGCCACTATCACCAAACTAGATTACCAGCTCCAGGGCGCTGGAATACCGACAACCGGTATCAGCGGAACAGGAAGTGTTCAGGTAAGTTATCAGCAACAGCCTGAAAAAATCACGTTTAACCAGCTTGTACTCAATACCAATAACAGTCAGTTGTCGGGGGCAGGTAGTGTGACTCTGGGTGATATTCCCCATTACGAACTGGATTTGTTGTCTGAGAAGCTGGATCTAGATTCTCTGCTGGGGGTTGCGGCGGTAAAAGAAAATAACGCGCCTACGGTAGCGGTTAAACCATCAGCTCCTGTCATTTCAAATGAAGCTGAAGCGTCCAAGCCAGAAGATAGCTTACAGCGATTCACCGCGCGTCTGTCGCTACAGGCGGCATCACTGATTTACCGTGGCCTTAATGCCCGCCAATTCATATTACGGGCAGATAATCAGCCGGGGCTGCTCGATATTTCGACCCTAAGTGGCGAACTGGGCAGTGGGCATTTCTCATTGCCCGGTAAAGTTGTGACGAAATCATCAACCAATATCACGCTACGACCCGATCTCAAGGATATTGAACTGTCTCAACTGATGTCTGCGTTTACGCTGCCTGCCGAGGCGGTCAGTGGAAAATTGTCGATGACAGGACAATTTAGCGGCAATAGCTTTGCGTTGCCTGCTTTGCTCCAGCAGTGGCAAGGAACGGCGGTGCTGCAAGCCAATAATGTCCGTTTGCAGGGCTTGAATATTCAGCAAATGGTGCAGATGGCTGTGGCACGTAGCAACGGCAATGTGCGCGGTCAAGAACGCTATGAGCGTTATACTGAACTGCAACAACTGACCGGAAAAGTACAGTTGAACGCAGGTAAGTTGCGCCTTACCGATCTTAATGGTCGCTCAGAGCTGCTGTCACTAAGCGGTGTCGGACAATTCGATTTGCCGGCTCAGACGTGTGATGTCAACGTGAATGTTTCTATCACGCAGGGATGGCAAGGCGATGAGCAACTGGTCAGCGTGTTGAAAAATACGGCAATCCCGTTACGCGTCTATGGCGAGTGGGATAAATTGAATTACCAGTTACAGGTGGATCAGTTACTGCGTAAACGTCTACAGGATGAACTGAAGAAACGCCTGAATGACTGGGCCAGTCAAAATCAGCAAAACCAGAAGGGCAAAGACCTGAAGCAACTGCTCGACCGTCTTTAATTCCCAGACATACTGTGTCCCAGGCCGATTTGCTGCTTTCCGTCAGCAAATCGGTGGCTTATCCTCAATGCTTTCCTTTTTTATACTTCCCCAGACAGGCTTTGTGTTCGATGTCTCTTTTTTAACGCTGCATATTAATATTTTTCTCTTTTTTTATTTTCTAAAGCAGTAAACTCCGCACCCTGTTTTCGGTGCGGTGCCATATTCCGCTGCCGGGGAATTTCTGTCAGATAATTTATTACTCAGGTATCGAAACTCACTATGCTCGAACTTTTGATTGGTGTTGCTGTAACGACTCTGGTTGGTCGTTACATTATAAAAGGGTACTCCGCGACTGGCGTGTTGTTGGTGGGAGGCCTGTTACTCTTGGCAATCAGCGCCATGCTGGGGAAAAACGTATTGCCAGCCAGTGCGAAGGCGACGGGCTGGAATGCTACAGATATTGTTGAATACGTAAAAATTTTGCTGATGAGCCGCGGTGGCGATCTCGGCATGATGATTATGGTACTGTGTGGCTTTGCTGCGTATATGACGCATATCGGTGCCAATGATGTCGTCGTTAAGCTGGTTTCCCGCCCGCTGAAAATGATCAACTCGCCTTATTTGCTGATGATTGCAGCCTATTTTGTCGCTTGTCTGATGTCGTTGGCGGTGTCATCGGCTACTGGGCTGGGGGTGTTGTTGATGGCAACGCTGTTCCCTGTCATGGTGAACGTCGGCATTAGCCGTGGCGCTGCTGCTGCAATCTGCGCTTCCCCTGTAGCGTTGATCCTGTCGCCGACGTCAGGCGATGTGGTACTTGCCGCACAGGCATCGCAGATGAAATTGGTTGATTTCGCTTTTAAGGCTACGCTGCCCATTTCCATCATAGCGATCGTGTGCATGGCCGTTGCCCATTTTTTCTGGCAGCGCTATCTGGACAACAAAGCGAATGTTAGCCATGAGATTCTGGATGTCAGTGAGATCACGACGAATGCCCCGCGTTTTTACGCTATTCTGCCGTTTACGCCGATCATGGGCGTTCTGGTCTTTGATGGCAAATGGGGGCCTGAGCTTCACATCATCACCGTACTGGTTATCTGTATGGTGCTTGCCGCAGTGCTGGAATTTTTTCGCTCGTTCAATGCGCAAAAAGTGTTTGATGGGTTGGATGTAGCTTATCGTGGCATGGCAGAGGCCTTCTCTAGCGTCGTTATTCTACTGGTCGCGGCCGGCGTCTTTGCTCAGGGGCTTGGCACGATTGGCTTTATCAGCGGATTGATTGGTCTCGCGCAGTCATTTGGCAGCGGTGGGTTGGTGATTATGCTGGTGTTGGTGGTCATCACGATGCTGGCCGCAATGACGACCGGTTCGGGCAATGCGCCGTTCTATGCGTTTGTTGAGCTGATTCCAAAGTTGGCGTCTCAAATGGGTATCAACCCTGCCTACCTTGCCATTCCGATGCTTCAGGCTTCCAATTTGGGGCGTACCATTTCTCCGGTATCCGGGGTAGTGGTTGCGGTAGCAGGGATGGCGAAAATATCGCCGTTTGAGGTAGTGAAGCGCACATCAGTTCCCGTGCTGGTGGGGCTGATAGTGGTGGTGGTTGCTACAGAGATTATGATCCCTGCCTGATAATATATAGCAACAGCCCCTACCGTCCTTGAAGGGGCTGTGAGTATGGAGACGGTGTTGGCGGCTGCGCTATACCGACTCTATCACACTTCAAAGTCAGTCTGTGGTTCGTCGTTTGGTGTGATGCGGACTTCCACAATACGGTGGCTTTCCACCGCCAAAATAGTGAACTGGTAACCATCGATTGATAGCGTATCGCCCACTTGTGGAATCCGCTGGGCGTGTTCCATCAGCAGCCCTGCCAACGTGTAGTATTCACGTTTTGCGTCCAGCGCCAGCGGAACATACATCGTTAGGTCTTCAAGTGGAATATAACCATTTACGGTCCAACTGCCATCATCATTCTGCTGAATACTGTGGCGAGCATCGCGGTCTTCCCCTTCGCGCGGTAAGTTGCCCGCTATGGTTTCCATCACGTCACTTAATGTGACAATCCCTTCCATCGAACCAAACTCATCAACGACAAATGCAAAATGCGTTCTTGCTTCTCTAAACTGTTCCAGCGCTTGTAAAAGCGAGAGTTGCTCAGGGAAAACCAATGGCTGACGGATCAGAATTCGTGGGTTAAATGGTTCGCGGTTTAGCTGCTGCTGGAGTAAATCGGCAACATTTATGATGCCTAGAGGCTCGTCAGAGGTATTGCTGTCGGTTACCACAAGCCGGGAATGCGGGTTGCTGGTTAACAGTTTAGAGAGCGCCTCCTGCGTAATGTCCAGCTCAACCGACTCGATATCATGCCGCGACGTCATGATGCTACTGATAGTTCGCTGGGCCAGTCCCAATACCCGCTTTATCATCCGGCGTTCCTGAATATTGAAGACTTCCTGACCTGACCGGGTGTTGTCTGCAATCATCGACGAGTTTTGATTGTCCAGTTCAGCTTCTTCATGGCTACCGCGCAAAATACGCAAAACGACCTCTGCAGTCCGCTGACGCAGTGGAATGGAAGAAGAAAGAAAGCGTCGACGGTTAAACAGGGAAACCTGATTCAACATCTCAATCAGTACTGAGAAGCCTATCGCCGCGTAGAGATAGCCTTTGGGAATGTGGTAACCAAACGCATCCGCCACCAGGCTAAAACCAATCATCAGCAGGAAGCTGAGGCACAGGATAACGATGGTCGGGTGTTCAGCGACAAAACGGGTCAGTGGTTTACTGGCCAGCAACATCAGGAAGATGGCGATCGTCACGGCGGACATCATGACCAGCAGATGGTCAGTCATGCCGACAGCGGTAATCACGGAATCCAGCGAGAATATGGCATCCAATACTACAATCTGGGCGACTACCGGCCAGAAACGTGCACCTTTACGGTGGGCTTGCTGCTCCTCATCTTTTCCTTCGAGGCGTTCGTTGAGCTCCATGGTGGCTTTAAAAAGCAGAAATAACCCGCCAACCAGCATGATGACATCGCGAGCACTGAATGTGTGCCCAATAAACGTGAAAAGAGGGGTAGTTAACGACACCAGCCAGGAAATGGACGCCAGCAGACCCAGTCGCATAATCAGGGCAAGTAACAGACCGACGACTCTGGCTTTGTCACGCTGCTCTTTTGGGAGTTTCTCAGCCAGAATGGCGATGAAGATAAGATTATCAATGCCCAGAACCAGTTCCAGGACAACCAGCGTGGCCAACCCGGCCCATATCGTTGGATCAGCGATCCACTCCATAGTTATTTTTTCACCTTTAAATGAACGTAACCTTGATAGCGTATCAGGGCGCGCGTAGATGAACCAGAATTTGCGGGGATATTCTTTACCGCAATAGTGCTCACGGACAAATACCGACCAGATAGATGACAGGATAAGTCTTGTCATTTTTTTGACATAGAAAGATGAGTAGCTTATTGACAGGCTTTGGATGAAAAATCGACAATAAGTAAAATTTTAAGAATGATACGTAAGGTAGCGCACGTTACTATTTGATAATACGTGCATACAACGCATAGAATAATGCCCGAATTTCGGGAGGATTTTTACGACAGGGATGCACGTAGTCTTATTCTGAAAAGCTCCTTTCAAGCCATATTGCCCTTGTGCTATTGATGTCGCCGTCAATACTATGAGCGGGATTTAGTTTTTTTTATTTAGCTAAAACCATATAAAAAAATATATTGAATGGCCATTTTTTGTTAGATAAATCATTCGCTAACAGAGAAATTAAAGTATTTAGACGCAAGCAGATGGTTTACGGATCCAGGGTGTAGCCATTGGAGGGTGTTCCGTACGTTGTTTGACAGCGCATTGGTAGCTATGAGCCAAGGGCGGTAGCGTGTCTGATGCAAAACATTCACATAACGGGTTGATGATGGTGCAAAAATGCAAGAATTTGTGGTGGTCTTCCTGAGTGCTTTTGTTGCGTTGTTCTTAGCAAGAAAAGTGGCAATAAAAGTCGGATTGGTAGATAAACCAAATGAGCGCAAGAGACATCGTGGTCATATTCCACTTGTCGGAGGTGTTTCTATCTATATGGCCCTGTGGGTTATGTATCTATTTGATTCTACGTGGCTCCCTGATTTTTCTCTCTACATGATTTGCGCGACGGCATTGCTAGTAGTGGGCGTTTTGGACGATCGCTACGATCTTCCCGTTCTCCCCCGGGTTGGTCTACAGGCACTCGTTGCTGGCTTGATGATGTACGCTGGGGTCTATCTTGTATCTTTAGGCAAGGTGATGTTTGGTTATGAGTTATTCTTAGGCATTTTCGGCTATACAGTCACACTATTTGCGGTGTGGGGAGCGATCAATGCCTTTAATATGGTTGACGGTATCGATGGCTTACTGGGGGCACTTTCTTGTGTAACATTTGGTGCGTTGGCGGTGGTTTTTTATCTTAATGGACGGCACGAACTCGCACAGTGGAGCTTGTGCTTATTGGCTGCGACGTTACCTTATATTCTGTTGAATCTTGGTGTACCGTGGGGTAAAAAATTTAAAGTATTTATGGGTGATGCGGGTAGTACACTTATTGGCTTTACCGTTATCTGGCTACTGATTTTGGCTACACAAGGTTCTGATGCGGTGATTCGTCCGGTGACGGCGCTGTGGTTTATTGCTATTCCTTTAATGGATATGGTGACGATTATGGTGCGTCGGATCCGCAGAGGCGATAGTCCGTTCAAGCCTGACCGTGAGCACCTACACCATATTCTGATGCGTGCAGGTTTGACTCCTAGGCAGTCGCTATTGGCAATCGTTTTTGTAGCAATGGCTTTGGCTGCAATTGGTATTATTTGTGAATTAAGTGGTATAACCGAATCTGTTATGTTGAGCGCGTTCTTGGTTGTTTTTGTCGGTTATTTTTGGGCAATAACGCGAGTATGGCGTCTGCTGACCTGGATAAGGCGTGCCAGTCATGGGGCAGCTGTTGTTGCAGATAAGATGGAACAACGACGCTAACAGACAAATTAACGGCTGTTTGCGCTTTAGACTGTAGGTTTGCTTAACGAAATGTCCTCTATAATTATTTGATATTTTGTAGGGATTTGCGCTATTTTTAATCAAAAGTGATGGCATGAACAGGATGATAAAGCATAAATTGAAATTGATACCAATGGCGGTATCACTCGCTTTGCTGAGCGGCTGTACCCTAATCCCCGGTAGCCATCTTTCTACAAGCGGCAAAGCGGTTATCGAGCAGCAAGACGCTGATTTTAATATTGATAAATTAGTAAATGTTTATCCGCTCACACCGTATTTAGTGGATAAGATGCGAACTAAGCCACTGATTGCGCAAACTAACCCTGCGCTAGAACGTGAACTCCAACAGTATGAGTACCGTATTGGTATTGGCGATGTCATCATGGTTACCGTATGGGATCACCCTGAATTGACTACCCCGGCTGGCACATATCGCACCGCTGCGGATACGGGCAACTGGGTACATTCCGACGGTACAATCTTCTATCCGTATATCGGCAAAGTGAGGGTTGCAGGCAAAACGGTAATGGAAATTCGTGAAGATATCACATCACGTCTGGCAACTTATATCGAATCCCCACAGGTCGATGTTAGTATAGCCGCTTTCCGTTCTCAAAAGACGTATGTGACTGGTGAAGTTAAAACCTCTGGTGAACAACCCATTACCAATGTGCCACTAACCATCCTAGATGCAATCAATAAAGCGGGTGGGTTAAGCGAAAATGCTGATTGGCGTAACATTGTGCTGACGCATAACGGTCAGGAAAAACGTATTTCTCTTCAAGCGTTGATGCAAAACGGCGATCTTTCGCAAAACACCCTGCTATACCCTGGCGATATCCTCTATATTCCTCGTAACGATGATCTAAAAGTATTCGTTATGGGTGAAGTCAAGAAGCAAAGTACGCTCAAAATGGATCGCAGTGGCATGACTCTGACAGAGGCTTTGGGTAATGCTGAAGGCATTGATCAGACGTTTTCTGATGCCACTGGGATTTTTGTGATCCGTTCATTACGAGGGACACAAGGTCCTAAACTGGCAGACATCTACCAACTTAACGCGAAAGATGCTACAGCGATGGTAATGGGGACGGAATTCCAGTTACAACCTTATGATATCGTTTATGTAACGACGGCACCGATTGTTCGCTGGAACCGTGTTATCAGTCAGCTTGTGCCTACGATTTCTGGGTTCAATGAGTTGACTGAGGGCTCGCTGCGAATTCGTACTTGGCCGTAGAGATAATTATGTTTGATTCAATACTTGTCGTTTGCGTTGGTAATATTTGCCGTTCCCCTACGGGGGAACGGTTGTTAAGACAGGTTTTACCGACGAAAAGAATCGCTTCTGCTGGATTAGGTGCATTGGTAGGAAAGCCTGCTGATGCAATGGCAACTGAGGTGGCAAATCATCATAACCTTTCTCTCGAAGGGCATGAGGCACAGCAATTAACCTCTGCCTTATGCCACCAGTACGACCTGATTCTAGTGATGGAGAAAGGCCATATTGACGGGGTGGGGCGTATCGCGCCAGAAGTGCGAGGTAAAACCATGCTCTTTGGCCACTGGCTGAATCAGCAAGAAATTGCCGATCCGTATCGTAAAAGCCGTGAAGCGTTTGAATTCGTTTACTCACAACTTGAGCAGTCTGCCCAAAAATGGGTGCAGGTATTAAGCCGTTAACAAGTCAGGGAACCCCATGACAGAGAAAATTTCAGGAAAAGCATCCGAAACGAATGTGGATGAGATTGATTTAGGGCGTTTGTTGGGAACATTATTGGATCATCGTTGGTTAATTATTGGCGTTACCGCAGTTTTTACTATCGTTGGTATTCTTTATGCCACGTTTGCTACACCGATTTATAAATCGGATGCCTTAATCCAGGTGGAACAAAATGCCGGAAATTCCCTCCTTAAGGACATTTCTAGTGTATTACCTGATTCGAAGCCTGAATCAGCCGCAGAGATTGAACTGATTAAATCGCGTATGGTTGTGGGTAAGACGGTTAGCGATCTCTCTTTAGACATTATTGTTCAACAAAAATACTTTCCCGTTTTTGGCAAAGGTTTTGCAAGGTTGTTGGGAGAAGACGCGGGTAAGATTGCAGTATCAAGATTGGAAGTGCCTAAGTCTTGGGAAGATGAATTTATCAGACTTACCATTATTGATGAGCAAAATTACGTAATAGAAGCAGGGGATGCTGTAAAATTCAATGGAAAGATTGGAAATATAGAAAAACATAATGGTCTTTCTATATTAGTAAGCGATATTAAGGCTGAAAAAGGCACGGTTTTTCATCTTAAAAAGTTAAATACCATTACGGCTATCAATAATGTATTAGAAAATTTAGCTGTTGCAGATAAAGGAAAGGATACCGGAGTACTTTCACTAAACTATGAAGGTGAAAATCCTGAGTTAACCAATAAAATACTTAATAGCATTAGCCAAAATTATCTTCAACAAAATGTTGAACGAAAATCTGAGGAAGCAGGAAAGAGCCTTGAGTTTCTTAAAGAGCAGTTGCCTAATGTTCGCTTAACTCTTGATAATGCGGATAATAAATTAAACAGCTATCGGCAAAAAAATGAATCCGTTGATTTATCTTTAGAAGCGAAAGCTGTTTTGGATACGATGGTTTCTGTTGATACTCAGCTAAATGAGTTGACGTTTAAAGAAGCTGAAATATCAAAGCTTTATACTAAAGAACACCCAGCGTATCGTGCGTTAATGGAAAAACGTAAAACGTTGGAAGATGAGAAAGAGAAAATTAACAAGCGTGTTGGTAGCATGCCAAAAACCCAACAAGAAGTATTACGCTTAACACGTGATGTAAATGTTGGACAAGAAGTTTATATGCAGTTGTTAAATAAGCAGCAAGAACTGAGTATTAACAAAGCGAGTACGGTCGGTAATGTTCGTATTATTGATGCAGCTGCACTTCAGCTTAAGCCTGTGAAACCCAAAAAACTGATTGTTGTGTTATTAACGCTAATCATAGGCACAGTAATATCAACGGCATTTGTTATATTAAAAACAATGCTGCATAAAGGTATTGAAAACCCTGAACAGCTAGAGGATTTGGGTATTAATGTGTACGCCAGCGTTCCTTTATCAGAGTGGCAACAGAAGAAGGACAGGGCAATATTAGGAAAAGGTAAGAAAAGTAATACACGTTCTACTGAACTCTTGGCAGTAGGTAATCCTGCCGATCTCGCCATTGAAGCGATTAGAAGCCTGCGCACTAGCCTGCATTTTGCCATGATGGAAGCTAAAAATAATGTATTAATGATTTCAGGTGCAAGTCCGGCTATCGGTAAAACATTTGTTAGCGCAAACCTTGGTGCTGTTATCGCACAATCGGGACAGCGGGTACTGATTGTTGATTGTGATATGCGTAAAGGGTATGCCCATGAGTTAATGGGAACTCATGGGATTGATGGTCTTTCTGATATATTGTCTGGGCAAATAACGACAGAAAAGGGTGTCCGTAAGACCGCTGTAGAAAACATGGATTTTATCTCTCGTGGACAAATTCCACCTAACCCTTCTGAATTATTAATGCATAGCCGTTTCTCTCAGTTTATTGATTGGGCTTCCGAACGTTATGATATTGTTCTATTGGATACACCACCGATTCTAGCTGTGACTGATGCTGCAATTATCAGCCGGAATGTGGGAACTTCTCTCTTGGTTGCACGTTTTGAAGTGAATACACTGAAAGAAATAGAGGTAAGTGTTCGTCGGTTTGAGCAGAATGGTACAGAAATTAAAGGTGTTATTCTGAATGCGATTGTAAAACGTGCTGCTAGCTATTATGGATATGGAAATTATAATTATTATACTTATGAATATAAATCAGAGAGAAACAATTAATGTTTGCATCTTAAATAAATTACATAACTCAACAACCAGACGTGTGCATCTGGTTGTTCTCTAAAAGAGTCGTGTATTCAATATATTGATTGGAGTGTAAAATCTCCGGTTTTGGATATGCAATACAGTGGCTAAAGTTGATGTAAGATGCCCGTTTTCTGAATAGGCAGTCCCTGTGAAAAAACACGGTTATGGCAAAAGTGGCCTTATCAGTCATGCAAACGCACCTTCCAATTTGATTATTCCTATTGTGCCTGCCAAGCGGAAATGACAGACAAAGTCATTGACTTGGCAATGAATAATGCGGGTATTCGTGACACAGCGTGGGCACTACATACTAGGCTGTGCCCCTTAATCATCTGAGCTATAGTAACTACTTATTTCCACAACACTTTGAGATATGGCCCGATACGATCTTCCCGATGAAGCATGGAGCATCATCCAGCTCTTACTGCCTGCTGAATCTACATCCCCACGAGCCGGACGCCCATGGGCTGAGCACCGTAAAGTCATCAACGATATGTTTTGGGTGTTGTGTTCTGGTGCACCATGGCGCAATTTACCTGAGCGATATGGCTCCTAGAAAACGGTTTAGAATCGCTTTAATCGGTGGTCTAAATCTGGCGTTATTAACATTGTTTTCAACAAGTATTCATTACTTGATGACCATGGTCTTGTTGGCTGGCTTGCTACTGCGCTGGATGGCAGTAATATCCGTGCGCTGAAATGTGCTGCCGGTGCTCAAAAAAACATCCCAATCTCACCCTCGCGGTGGTTTTGGCACTAAAATCCATCTGGAGGCAGACACAGGCGGTCTCCCGCTAAACATTGTACTGAGTCCTGGACAGGCTCACGAAAGCCAGTTCGCATTACGCTTGCTGGATGGTATTGGTGTTCAGCGTCAGAACGGCAGCATGAAGCTGCCGTGGTTATGCGGTTTTAGCTGACAAAGCTTACTCAGGGCATGCGCTTCGTAACGAATTGAAACGAAAAGGGATAAAATCAGTTATCCCCCGAAAATCTAATGAAAAAATAGCTTCTGACGGACGCTCACGGTTCGCCAGTGACGTTTACCGTCGCCGCAACGTAGTGGAGGGATGTTTTGGCTGGTTAAAAGAGTGCCGGCGTATTGCCACACGCTACGACAAAACGGCGAGAAATTATCTGTCGATGGTGAAACTGAGCTGCATCCGACTCTTTTACAAGAAGTTATGCAATTAAGGGACACAGCCTAGTATTGATGGTAGGTATATTATATTATTATGAATGTAAAAATATTATTGAACATATTTTGGCTAATTAGCGAAAAAGGTTTCCAAGTTATTGCTGGGATAATTATTAGCGGGATGTTAGCTCGAGGTTTAGGCGTCGAAATGTTCGGCTCGTATCAGTATGCTTTAGCCATGGTTTTGCTTTTTTCTTCATTAAGTTTTATATGTGGGATGGAAGTGGTATTACCGTGTCTTGTTAATGCAAATGAATCAATGCGTGCTGAAATTATTAGTTCTGCTTTTGTTTTAAGATTATCATCAGCAGTATTAGGCTATATTGCTTTTGTTGTATACATGTATTTCTCCTCAAGTGATCCTTTACCTCTTAAAGCTTTATTTTTCTTAGGGGCTATTATACTTGTAAGAGAACCCTTCAATATTGTGGTAAGTCTGCTGCAGGCAAAAACAGATGAAAAAATTGGTGTGTTTATACGTTTGATATCACTCGGTATTAAATTTTCGGCATTTTTTTTACTTTTTCATACTAGCAGTATTACCGTTACTTCTGCCTCAATCCTATGGTTTATCGAAGCGTTACTTATTGCGATTGCATTAGTATTTTTGGCTCGATTGCTTGATCCTAACTTGAAATTTAAATTCGACATAAATAGAATAAAGGAATTGTTAGTGTCTGGTACTAAATTTTGGTTGGGTTTAGTATGTATGTATTTTTTTCTTCGAATCGATAGAATATTTTTGCTCCATTATACAGATTTAAAGCAATTAGGAATTTACGCGGCTGCAGCACAAATAAGTGACAATTTAGTTACACTGGCTCCGATTATTTCGATATCTGCAGCTCCAATTCTTATCTATAGCGTTAAATCAATTGAAACGATAAAACGTAATGTAGTCAGGCTTACGGTTTTTATGGCTCTTATCGGCGTTCTTATTGCGTTAACTGGGAGTGTGTTTGCAAATTTCATCGTAAATGTAATCTTTGGTACTGATTTTTCTGATGCAGCTACCGTTCTTAGATTAACCTTGCTTATTTCTATTCTTGTTTTTATCGATTCCGGATTAAATACTTTTATTATTAAATATGGAAGTGGAAAAGTTATTATATTGAAATGGGCGATTGCTTTGGCTATAAGCCTACTTGTGAATATTTTTTGTATTAAATCGCTAGGTCTGCACTCTGTTATACTTGCCAACTTTATGGGTTATACTGCGGCAATTATTTTTGGTTTCCTCTATTTGTTCAAATTTAAAAATGAGAAACAAAATGGCTAATGATATTGTTCTCTATGTACCGAAGAAGATCTACTTAAATGAAGCAACAAACTACTACTGTGATTTAGTGCTTGAAGGGTTGGGTTGTATTAATTATAAAATAGCATATAACATAAATGAGTTGAATAAGTGCGATTTAGTGTTTGTGTTGGATGCAAAAAGTTTGATATTCGTCAAATTTCGATACCCCACTAAAAAAGTTATAGTATGGTATCAGGGGGTAGTGCCAGAAGAAGCTTTGATGATGTTTAATAGTAAAGTTAAATTTTATTATTGGCGGCTTTTTGAATGGATTTCCCTTAATCTTTCATATTTTAACTTTTTTGTATCTTCGGCAATGTTGGAACATTATAAGAAAATTTATGGATTTAATAAGGATAATTATCAAATAATACCTTGTTTTAATAAAGAATTATCTGAGGAAAAAATATATCGCAACAAAAAAAAATATAAAGAAAAAACTTTCGTTTATGCTGGAAGTCTACATAAATGGCAATGTATAGATGAAGTATTGGCTTTTTTTAAAAATATTCAATATCTTCATCCAGAGTCAAAATTATTATTTCTGACGTTCAATGTCGATGAAGCTAAGGAAATTGTAGGTGGGTATGAAATTGACAATGTCGAGATACTGCGGGTATCAGAAAGTGAAGTTGATGAATATATTGCAGGTTGTAAGTATGGCTTTCTGATTCGTGAAGATAATACAGTCAATAACGTAGCAACACCCACTAAAATGAGTACTTATCTTTCTGTGGGAACTATTATTATAATGACTGATGTCATTCATGATTTTAATTCAAGGATATCAACAAAGTATTCATTCTGCTATACCCAGTCGCGTCCTCTTGAATGTGTCATAGATGATTTTTCCGCTGAAATTGATAAAGAAATTGATGTGGATGAGTTAGTTGATGAATATAAACATATATTTGATAATTATTATAATAGGAGTATGTATGTGGATGAAGTTAAAGAAAAATTCAATAGAATTCTAAACGAGAATAATTAATGAAAAAAACAATTATGTTAGTTTTTGGAACTCGTCCAGAAGCTATAAAAATGGCACCAATAGCAAATTATCTTAAACATGATGACCGTTTTATATGTAAGGTGTGTGTAACAGGGCAGCATAGACAAATGTTGGATAAAGTATTATCCTTATTTGATATTGTTCCGGATTACGATCTCAATATTATGAAAGCTAACCAGACGTTATCTACAGTAACTTCTGCAATACTAGAAGGTTTGGAAAGCATATTTTTAGCCAATAAGCCAGATATTGTTTTAGTTCATGGTGATACCGCAACGACGATGGCAACCACATTGTCATCTTATTTCCATCAGATCCCTGTTGGTCATGTTGAAGCCGGCCTCCGTACAGGAAATTTATATTCTCCATGGCCAGAGGAAGGGAACAGGAAGGTTACTGGTGCGATTGCAAATATTCATTTTGCTCCTACACAGCATGCTAAATTAAATTTGTTAAAAGAAAATGTGCCTGAATCGAATATCGCAATTACTGGGAATACAGTTATCGATGCATTACTTTTAGCTAGTGATCTTCTTAATAAGAATAAAAATACGGTTGCTGGCATGAGAGACCGTTTTCCGTTTCTCTGTGATAAAAAGAAAATGGTATTGATTACTGGTCATCGACGCGAGAATTTTGGCAGTGGTTTTGAAAATATCTGTTACGCAATAAAAAAAGTAGCGGAAGAATACTCTGATATGCAGTTTGTTTACCCTGTGCACCTTAATCCAAAGGTTCAGAAGCCGGTTAACGAATTACTTTCTGATGTGGATAATATATTTCTAATTGAACCACAGGATTATCTGCCATTTGTTTATCTGATGGGGCGTTCGCATTTCATTCTTACGGATTCTGGCGGGATCCAAGAAGAAGCGCCATCACTGGGAAAACCAGTCTTAGTAATGCGAGATACCACTGAACGTCCAGAGGCCGTTGATGCGGGGACAGTTAAGTTAGTGGGAACCGAAATTGAGAGTATTTACTCTAATATGAAAATGCTCATCGAAGATCAAAATATATATGCATCAATGGCATTGGCTCACAATCCTTATGGTGATGGAAAGGCTTCTTTGAATATCATCGGTACATTAGTAAACTACCTTGATAAGGCCCCCGATTAGTAGAACATGTACTTGGAGAATTAAACACCGAAATGATCCTACGGAGGTTCAGCCAGTGCAAGGTGTTTACAGCAATGTTCAAAAAGAGTAACTGAAGCCATATATCCGGTTTCTGATGGGGCTTTCATTACCCGACCCTCAGATTGAAGTCTGAAGTCTGAAGTCTGAAGTCTGAAATCATGAGTGAAGATTGGGCTCAATCTGTTCTTCTTTTTTGTTTTTAATTCTTACAGTCGGCGATTGATACTTCGACACACAAAAGACGAGAGTTCATTTTCTGCATCTTCCAGTATTACTGGGGCTCTTTTGTACAAATCGCATATTAGGATGAGTGACAGCCTCGAAAATGGCTTCTGTATCGACAGCGTTGGTTTTATTGGTTTTGACATACGGCTTGACATACTGTGGCGGCATCATCTGAACGTCGTGACTCTCACGGATAAATATACGGGCGAAATGACGACTTGATGAACATGCTTCTATGCCAATTAGGCAGGCTGGGAGTTGTATAACGAAAAGTACAAACTGACTACGGTTAAGTTTTTTCTCAGGACGGTTTTTTCCAGAGTGATCAACACCATGAAGAACGAATACGTTTTTAGCCAAATCAATACCGAGTGTAGGTATTTGCATTTTTGCGCTCCTCTTAACCAGGATGTGACTCTCAACTTTGGCACATCTGTTGGCGTTTAAGTGGAGCGTCCATCGCATTATTAGTGGGTACGTAGCTAAGTGTGTAAACTCAATAACAGAGGAAATTCACGTGACAAAACCAACTAGAAGCTACGTAAACAATATACATCAGAATTTCGTCAGGACGTCCTGAAACTTGCTGAACGTATCGGTATCGCTGCGGTTGCCCCCAGCCATTATCAATGGCGAATTAAACTGCAACAGCAGCTCTCGTCATCCGAATGGGAGAATGCTCTTACTGTCGAAAATGCTCGCCTCAAACGACAACTGGCTGAACGAGAGGAAGAGCTGGCCATCTTCCAAAAGGCCGCGACATGCTTTGCAAAGCGCCTGAAATAAAGTATGTCTTCATTGAAAAACATCAGGCTGGGTTCAGTGCTAAGGCGATGTGCCGTGTATTGCTGGTTGCTCGCAGCGGCTGGTATAGGCGGCTCACATGTTGTTATCTGAACTCGTCACGACAGCAGGTCCGGTTGGACTGTAATGATAGGTTTTTTTCGATGAAAAACAATACCATAGTGCACCTTGTCTGGCTGCTGAGTTACGGATACACACCGTAAAAACCATCGCAGCCAGCCTGCGGCGTCAGGGAGTACGGGCAAAAGCATCGTGAAAATATCGTCCAGTGAGTTATCGTGGGCATAACTTTCCGGTATCAGAAACCTGCTACAACAGGGTTTAGTGTCTGAGGTCCGAATCAGAAGTGGGCAGGTGATATCACTTACCTGCGTACCGATGAAGGGGGACTGTATCTGGCGGTGGTAATTGATTTATGGCCGCGTTCCGCTATCTGTGCTGGTCGATGTCATCAATGATGATGGCACAACTTGTATGCGACGCGCTAGATGGCATTGTGGCGTAGACAGCATCCGAAACCGGTTATCGCGCATACGGGCAGGGGAAGTCAATATTGTTCAGGGAATTATCAAAAGTGACCGAAGCGACATAAGTTGCGTGGCAACATGACTGCTAAAGGATGCTGTTACGATAATGCGTGTGTGGAAAGTTTCTTCCACTCGTTGAAAATTGAATGCATTCACGGAAAACGATTTAGCAGCCGGGAAACGATGAGATCAACAGTATTTAATTATATCAAGTGCGGTTATAATCGCTGGCGTCGGCATAGTGCTTGTGGCGGCCTTAGCCCAGAGCAGTTTGAAAACCAGAATCTCGCTTAAGGCTGTGTCCACTTTACGTGGGTGAGATAAGTGAGGTGCACCAGTTGGTAAAAGCACAACACCCGGAATTCTGCTCAGGCAGGACAAGGAACTGGCAGCCCGTAGGTGAGATGATGCTGAATCCCGAGCGGAAAAAACATGTCGCCTAAATCAACTAGGGGGCCAACTATCTTGATACTTACCGCAGCCTAGTTAGTGATTTGATAGATAATTTTTTTGAAATTTTAATTGTAAATATGTAATTAATTCTTAGTTGATTCTACATAAGGGATTGCATGATTTATTTCATTTTTTTATTTTGAGGCGTTGGTAATGGAACCGTATTTTTATGTTTTTTCATTTATTTTTATTACTGGGTGCATTTGTTTTCCTTTAAAGAGATATACTGTTTTTTTTAATTTTTCTGTTGCTATTGTTCTTGTTTTTTTTGCTGGTTTTCGGCATGTTGGTGTTGGTGCTGATGACTATAATTATGTACAGCAATTCATGATCACTCCGGGGCTAAATAGTTGGTTTTCATCGAGCTATGTTTATCGATATTTAGATAGTTATATGGAGCCTGGGTTTGTTTTTTTAAACTCAATATTGAGATATTTTACAGATGATTATAGGTTTTTATTTTTAACTGTAGCATCGATATCTATATTTATTACAGCTTATTGTTATAGGAAGTTATCCCCCTATCCTATATTCTCTTTTTTGATCTATTTTGTTCATGCATATTTATATAGAGATATGAATCAAATTCGTGCAGGACTTGCTGTCTCTATGGGCCTTTTTTTAATTTTTAGTATGCATGATAGAAAGATTTTCAAAACGATAATTATAATATTATCAGCATGTTTTTTTCACATGTCAGCGATTATTTATTTTTTGTTTGTGCTTTTTAATAAGCTGGCGTTATCAAGGGGTTTGGTATTGCTCCTATTAACTTTAGCCATTTTTTTGAATTTGGCTGATGTTCCGGCCTTTCTTATTAATAATATCCCTAGTTTAGGATATATTTCTGCTAAAGTAACCTCATATGCAGCCTCAAATGAAGCTGATACGACTGCATTATTCGATCTGACAAATATAAAAAATATATTCATCTGCGCTTCTATTTTATTTTATTTCAAAGAGTTTAAAACTGAGGTGAAATATTTTGATGTAATGTTCAGTATGTTCTTTTTATCAGTGCTTTGGCGGATTTTGTTTTCCGATTTTGGTATTTTAGCTGGGAGGGTGTCGACTTTTCTGAGTGTAACCGAACCTATTTTAATATCATGTTTTATTGTTTTCTTTAATAAAAAAATAATTCCAATAATGTTGATTTTTTTATATTCTTTTTTGGTTTTATATATTAATCTCTTTGTTAAAGAAGGTCGATTCCCTTATTTACTGTCTTTTTGAGGTTTTGTAACGTGAAAAAAATAGTTTATGTAGTAAGTACACTTGGGCGATCCGGACCAACGAACCAGCTTTTTAATCTTATAAAGTATATAGATAAGTCTTCTTTTTCAGTAAATATTATAACTTTTTCTCCAGAGCCTGAGCAGACTAGATGGAAAGATTTTAAGGACTTAGATGTATCTTTGACATCTCTTTCTATGAGTAGATTAAAAGGTATGTTTTTTTTACGTAAAGAGTTAATGTTTTTTTTAAAAAAAGAACGTCCTGATATTATTCATTCACAAGGCTTTCGTGCTGATTTTTTAGTATCTTTAATAAGAACTAATTCTAAAAAATTATGTACTATTCATAACTTCCCTAAGCTGGATTATCGTATGACATATGGAGTAATCCTTGGTGGGATTATGTCATTTATACATCTTATTGCGATGAGGAAATTTAATCTTCGTGTCGCTGTTTCTGATGCTGTTAAAAAATGTTTAATAAATGATAGGGATGTTGGAGAAGTTGTTTCTATTCCTAATGGTGTTGACACGGAATTATTTAGAACAAATTCGAGTAAAAAGAGTTTGTTGAAAAGAAAGCTCTTATTGGGCGACAATGACATTGTTTTTATTTCATCGGGTCACTTGGTAGATAGAAAAGATCCTCTTTTTTTAATTGATGCTTTTTCAGAGTTAATAAAAAAAAATAAAAGATTGAAATTAATTCTTCTTGGCGACGGCCTTCTTAAAAGGCAATGTGAATTTGAGATTGAAAGTGAAGAAGGGATTCTTTCTTTAGGCCATGTTGATAATGTTTCTGACTATCTTCTATGTGCTGATTATTATGTTTCAGCGTCTAAGGCTGAAGGATTACCTTATTCTGTTATCGAAGCTTTAGCATGTGGGTTACCATTGTTAATTTCAAATATATCACCACATATAGAGTTAATGCACATGGGGGGGGAGGGTAATTTAGGCTTTTTATATGAATTGTCTAAAAAAGAAGACTTCATAAAGAAAATAAATTTATTGCTTTCAGCCAATAGATCATTGTTGGCTGATAATGCAATTAAATTGGTTGACGAAAGATTAAATTCTAAAATAATGGCTTCATTATATGAAAGGAATTACTTTGATATAATCTCTGGTGAGCCCAGTCATTAGTGAGTGAAATATTCTCCAGTGAAGCTATCAATAAAATTTATGCATTTTCCTATTTAATGTAAATCTCCTAATTTGTTGTGATTTGGCAAAAGCATCCGATGGTAGTTATTAGTGAGAGAGCAATTCTGACCTTGGGAACTAGGGTATGGCATCAAAAATAAAAGTGGTGGCTGTAGTGAACATTAAGGTTAGCCATTAGTAGTCCTAAAAAGGTTGAGTTGTGCGCTTATTACTATGTAAATAGTAACTTAGGGGTTATGTAGAGTTTAATTTTATTAATAAATCAACTAATGAGTTAAATGTTTTTACATATTGTGATTATCAATCATTAGTTAACGAATTTGGTTTTTTAAGATATCAATGAACAGTGTTGATAGGTTATTTCGTGGGTTTTACTCTATGTATGTGATAATTTTATTTAGAGACAAATGATTTATGCGAGAGGAAGATTTTTTTAGTGTTTTAATGTCTATATATAAGAATGAGACGCCTGATAACTTTAATGACTCATTAAATAGTTTGTTTTGTCAGACATTAAAACCGGCAGAGGTTGTTATAGTTGTTGATGGTCCTGTTGATAATGCTATTTATGAGGTTATAGAGAAATGGAGGTCATCACTTAATCTTGTTGTTAAAAAAATTAAAAGTAACGTTGGTTTAGGTAATGCTTTGAATTTTGGGTTGAATTTTTGTAGCCACGAGTTGATCGCAAGAATGGATACTGATGATATTTCTTTACCGGATAGATTTTTTAAGCAAATCAATTTTATGAGTATAAATCCAAGCATTGCTATCTTAGGTGCTAATGTTGAAGAGTATGATAGATTGATGCAAAAATCTCTTGGGTTTAAAAATGTACCGAGTTCATATAATGAAATTTTATCCTTCTCAAAAAAAAGAAATCCTTTTAATCATATGAGTGTGGTTTTTCGAAAGAGTGTTATATTATCAGTTGGTGGATATAGGGATCATTTATTAATGGAGGACTACAATCTTTGGCTTAGAGTTATTGCAACTGGACATCACGTAAAAAATTTGGAAGATACTCTCTTAAGTGTGAGGGTTGATAGTAATTCTTTGGTGAGAAGGAAAGGTTTTTTATATATAAAAAGTGAGATCAAGCTAGCGAAGCTTAAAGTTGAGTTAGGCATTCAAGATAGGAAATCATCATTTTTTACTTTTATTTTTAGATGTGTGCCACGATTACTTCCTAAGTTGTTGTTGACATACATTTACAAAATTAATAGAAAAAAAACCGTATGGAGATCATAATGATTGCGATCATTGGTGGTTCTGGATTTATTGGGACTGTTTTTTCCCGTCTTTTGACGAGAAAAAACATTGAATTTAAAATAATTGACAAAAAAAAATCTGAGGCTTTTCCTGAGAAATGGGAATATGGCGATGTTACTAATCTTGATACGCTTATCCCTGTGTTAAATAATGTCCATACAATTATTAATCTTGCTGCCGAACATAAAGATAATGTACACCCTATAAGCCTGTACTATGACGTGAATGTCACGGGAGCTGAAAAAGTTTGTGAAGCGGCAAAAATAAATTCTATCAAAAATATCATTTTTACCTCTTCTGTTGCAGTATATGGTTTTGTAGAAAACGAAACAGGGGAAGATGGCGAATATCATCCATTTAATCACTACGGAAAGTCAAAGTTAGAAGCAGAGTATGTGTACGATGCATGGTTCGCTGAAAGTCAGGGTAATAAATTAGTAACAATAAGGCCAACAGTTGTTTTTGGTGAAAATAATCGTGGGAATGTATATAATTTATTTCGCCAGATAGCATCCGGTAAGTTTTTGATGATTGGTTCTGGTGATAATCAAAAATCCATGGCATACGTTGAAAATATTGCAGCATTTATTCATTATGTTACGGGGCTATCTGATGGTAAATATGTGTTTAATTACATTGATAAACCTGACTTCACCATGAACGAGTTAACAGGAATAATAACTAAAGCTTTAGGGAAAAAAGAAAACAATATTAGAGTCCCATATTCTGTTGGTTTGCTTGGTGGTTACTGTTTTGATGTATTAAGTAAAATTACAGGTAAAGAATTTCCTGTTAGTAGTATTCGCATCAAGAAGTTTTGTGCCAGAACTCAATTTAAATCTAATTTTATTGGTGATTTTGATTTCGTTGCGCCAGTTCCTTTGTCTGAAGGAATTGAAAGAACTGTTCGAAACGAATTTTCAAACTGATTTGACTGAATTGGATTGTTATATACTGTAAACCTGCCTTGATTATGAAGGCAGGCCGTTTTTAAATGCTCTTGTTGATTTTTTTTAACCAATTTGATTGGGTAATGTTAAGGTTATTAATTTTAAAGCAATCTAATGTCGAATATTTCGGGCGCTTCGCTGGCGTAGGATATTCCTCAGTATTTATTGCTGTTAATATTGGCGCAGAGGAAATAGCGTTTCTCTTACTGGCAACCTTAAAAATCTCCTCAGCAAATTCATACCAACTTACTTCCTCATCCCCACAATAGTGATAAATCCCACCTTCAGCATTCTTTTCCAGAAGAGCAATAATCGCTTGTGCTAAATCCCCTGCGTAGGTTGGACAACCGCGCTGGTCGTTAACTATACTCAACGAGTCTCGTTCTTTAGCTAACCGGAGCATTGTCTTAACGAAATTATTGCCGTATTCGCTAAAGACCCATGCGGTACGCACAATAATTGCTTCGGGGGCGATTTTTGTTACCGCCTGTTCACCTGCCAGCTTGGTGTTGCCGTAAACGCTTAGCGGATTTGTTGCACTATCTTCGTTGTAAGGTTCTGTTGCATTACCATCAAAGACGTAGTCTGTAGAGACATGAACGAGCCGCACATTATATTTAGTCGCTACGATTGCTAGGTTCTGGGGGCCGTGCACGTTGATGCTTTCTGCAATCTCAGGCTCTGATTCTGCTTTATCCACGGCTGTGTAGGCCGCGGCATTAACGATAGCATCTGGTTGAAAATTTTTTACTACCTCTGCAACACGTTCTAAATCTGTGATATCCAGTTCATTAGAATCGGTTGCCAAAATCTCCCATTCTGCAGGTAAACGATCCTGAAAACAGCGGCCTAATTGCCCCTTTGCACCCGTCAGTAATATTTTCATTTTGCCAGATCCTTGAATAACTTCCCTAATTTGTCTTTCTCAGAGAGCAATGGATCGGATATTGGCCATTCAATACCAACTTCAGGATCGTTCCATAACAGGCAACCTTCATCGGCTGGGTTGTAATAATCCGTACATTTGTATTCGAAATCGGCAAACTCAGAGAGGACAACAAAACCATGCGCGAGTCCCGGTGGGAGCCAAAATTGTGTTTTGTTTTCTTCTGACAGCGTTACGCCGCACCATTTTCCGTAGGAAGGCGAGTCTTGGCGAATATCCACCACAACATCAAAAACCTCGCCGTGAACTACGCGAACCAGTTTTCCCTGTGGGTTTGTTTTCTGAAAATGCAGGCCGCGTAAGACACCTTTACTCGAGCGGGAGTGGTTATCCTGAACAAAGTCTACATTGATATCCAACATCTCTTGATAGCGCTTCTTCTCGAACGTTTCCAGGAAGAAGCCTCTTGCATCACCGAATACTTTCGGCTGAATGATTTTTGCGCCGTAAACAGCGGTATCAATGATTTGCATCTTATTTTTCTATGATGAGTTGGGCTAAATACTGCCCATAGGACGTTTTGCTCATTACTTTTGCTTCGTCAGCAACTTGCTGTTTAGACAGCCAGCCTTTGCGGAATGCAATTTCTTCCAGACAAGCGACTTTAAACCCTTGGCGTTTCTCAATAGTGTGAATAAATTGTGATGCTTCAATCAGGCTATCGTGCGTGCCCGTATCTAGCCAGGCAAAACCTCTTCCCAACAGCTCAACATTCAATGTGCCTTGTTCAAGATACATTTGGTTCAGCGTGGTGATTTCTAACTCACCGCGATGGGAGGGTTTGACTTGTTTCGCCATCTCTACAACATTCTTATCATAGAAGTAAAGTCCTGTGACGGCCCAGTTTGACTTCGGTTTTACCGGTTTTTCTTCTATAGATAGTGCTCTGAAATTTTGATCAAACTCGACGACGCCAAAGCGCTCAGCGTCGGTGACCTGATAGCCGAATATTGTCGCACCTTCTTCTTTTGCTGCTACTGACTCTAGTTTCTTACCAAAGCTCTGTCCGAAATAGATATTATCACCGAGTACCAGCGCACAGCGTTCTCCATTGATAAATTCTTCACCGATGATAAAAGCTTGGGCTAACCCATCTGGACTAGGTTGGATCGCGTAGCTGAGTTCAATGCCAAAGCGGCTCCCATCGCCTAAGAGGCGTTGAAATGCTGGTGTGTCTTCAGGCGTAGTAATAATCAGTATTTCACGGATACCTGCAAGCATAAGAACGGATATCGGATAATAAACCATTGGCTTATCATAGATAGGCAGTAACTGCTTGGAAACTCCACGTGTAATGGGGTATAGCCGCGAACCACTTCCCCCTGCTAATACGATCCCTTTCATTAACAACTCTACCTTTAATTCATCAAATATTATCTTTAAATAGTATACCATCCTCTTTCAACAGAATTTCCCGGGGTTGCAGAAAAAGTCAGAGACCCGAGATCGCTTTGTGGCTGATT
This sequence comes from Pectobacterium parmentieri, assembly GCF_001742145.1. Taxonomy (NCBI): domain Bacteria; kingdom Pseudomonadati; phylum Pseudomonadota; class Gammaproteobacteria; order Enterobacterales; family Pectobacteriaceae; genus Pectobacterium; species Pectobacterium parmentieri. Next base: position 828,183 of record NZ_CP015749.1, read on the forward strand.
GGGTGTAATCTTAGTGTCATGCGTGGCGAGTGGTATTAGGCTACGAAGTGAAAATGATCGGTTCGATCAACATAGATGTTTAAATAAAAACCATCAGATTGAAGAGAGTCAATCCATGACATCATTGAAAGCGATTATCCCTGTAGCAGGTTTAGGGATGAATTTGTTACCGGTGACCAAGGCTATTCCTAAGGAAATGTTGCCTCTGGTTGACCGCCCGGTGATCGAGAAGATCGTCAACGAGTGCGTGAGGGCTGGGATTAAAGAAATTGTTCTGGTTACGCATGCGTCTAAAAACGCGATAGAAAACCATTTCGATACCTCGTTTGAGCTTGAATCTTTGTTGGAAGAACGCGCTAAGCGTCAACTTCTGGCCGAAGTTCAGGCCATCTGTCCGAAAGGCGTGACGATCATGAACGTTCGTCAGGGAGAAACGCTGGGATTAGGGCATGCGGTCTCCTGTGCTCGTCCAATTGTTGGGGATAATCCGTTTGTGGTTGTATTGCCCGATGTGGTGTTGGATGAAAGCTCGGCCGATCAGACGCAGGAAAATCTGGCGCTGTTGATTTCCCGCTTTGAAGAAACTGGGCGCAGTCAGGTGCTGGTGAAACATCGTCCTTATGAGGTGTTGCCTGAATATTCTGTGGTTGATTGTGAAAAACCGCTGGTGAACCCAGGCGATGCCGCCGCGATTACGTCAATGATTGAAAAACCTGAGGCACCGTCTGAAACAGGGTCTGACCTTTCTGCGGTAGGGCGTTATGTCTTAACCGCCGATGCTTGGCCATTATTGGATAAAGCCGAACCCGGCGCATGGGGACGTATCCAGTTAACAGATGTGATTGCCGATATGATTGCGACCAAGCAGGTTGATGCTGTGCAGATGTCGGGCAAAAACTTTAACTGCGGTCGTAAATTGGGTTACGCACAGGCATTTGTGTCCTATGGGTTACGCAATCCCGAGTTTGGTGCCGAATTTAAAGAAAGCATTAAGGCACTGCTGAAAAAGTAATATTGCGTGGTAACCCGCTGTAAAACCGTAGATCGCTGAATCGTTCTGCGGTTTTTTCTTTTGCCCGCCATATGTTCCGATTAGGCGAGCTTTCGCTATCAAACCAATCACTATCCACTCACGCAAAGCTGAGTTACCATGTCGATCTGTTTTTAAATTGCTTGTGAGGTCGCAGCGTGAGGCGTTGTCGCCGTTGCAGGCAGGTTATCCTTCAGACAGGAGTTGCTTTAATGTCCAAACAGCAAATTGGTGTTGTCGGTATGGCGGTGATGGGGCGCAATCTGGCGCTGAACATTGAGAGCCGTGGCTATAGCGTTTCCATCTTTAACCGTTCTTCCGATAAAACCGATGAAGTTATCGCGGAAAATCCAGGCAAAAAACTGGTGCCTTCTTATACCGTTGAAGCGTTTGTCGAATCCCTGGAAAAACCCCGCCGTATTCTGCTGATGGTGAAGGCTGGTGAAGCAACCGATAAAACGATTGAATCGCTGAAACCTTATCTGGAAAAAGGCGATATTCTGATCGATGGCGGTAATACTTTCTATAAAGATACCATTCGCCGTAACCGCGAGTTGTCCGCTGAAGGGTTTAACTTCATCGGTACCGGTGTATCCGGTGGGGAAGAAGGGGCACTGAAAGGGCCTTCTATCATGCCGGGTGGTCAGAAAGAAGCTTATGAACTGGTTGCGCCGATTCTGGAACAGATTGCAGCACGCGCAGACGGTGAAGCCTGTGTGACCTACATTGGCGCAGATGGTGCAGGTCACTATGTCAAGATGGTGCATAACGGCATCGAATACGGTGATATGCAACTGATTGCCGAAGCCTATGCACTGCTCAAGCAGGCACTGAATCTGGACAACGAGGAGCTTGCTACCACGTTCTCTGAATGGAACAAAGGCGAGTTAAGCAGTTACCTGATTGAAATCACAGCCGATATCTTCAAGAAAAAAGATGACGAGGGTAAATATCTGGTTGACGTGATTCTGGATGAAGCGGCTAACAAAGGCACTGGTAAATGGACCAGCCAAAGTTCTCTGGATCTGGGCGAACCGCTATCGCTGATCACGGAATCCGTTTTTGCCCGCTACCTTTCTTCATTGAAAGATCAGCGTGTTGCCGCCTCTAAGGTGTTGACAGGCCCGACGGCTCAGCTATTCGGTGGTGATAAAGCTGAGTTTGTTGAGAAAGTGCGCCGCGCGTTGTATCTGGGTAAAATCGTCTCTTATGCTCAGGGCTTCTCACAGTTGAAAGCCGCATCAGACGAGAATAGCTGGGATCTTAACTACGGTGAAATCGCTAAGATTTTCCGCGCGGGCTGCATCATTCGTGCACAGTTCCTGCAGAAAATCACCGATGCATACGATCAGAAAGCAGATATTGCTAACCTGCTGCTGGCACCTTACTTTAAGAAGGTGGCAGACGAGTATCAGCAAGCACTGCGCGACGTGGTATCTTACGCCGTTCAGCAAGGCATCCCGACGCCAACGTTCTCCGCGGCAATCGCGTATTACGATAGCTACCGCTCCGCCGTGTTGCCTGCTAACCTGATTCAGGCTCAGCGCGACTATTTCGGTGCGCATACCTATAAGCGTACGGATAAAGAAGGTGTATTCCATACCGAGTGGTTGGAATAATCGTTTTTTATGCTTAGGTTTCTTATAATTCGATAGTGTAGTTTGTTAATAAAACGCCAGATTAGGAAATATCTGGCGTTTTTTATATTGGTGAAGCAGTGTATTGATATCATTAAGATATCTATGATTTTTTTCTGAAATACTGTAAATTTCATTAAAGAAATCTGCGTTTTTACCGAGATCATTGCTGTTTATTACATTGGGATCTTGCTATTTTTAACGGTATTGCAAAAATTGAGTGGTAGTTTTGCGCTTTGGCCTTGATTATCCGAGCGTGTTACCTTATCAACGATGCTTGTATCGTAAAGAGTTTCAGCGCCATTGAACTGTAACTCATTGCTGGAAGGATCTCAGTAACGGTCATGTTAAGGCACAATAGTATATTTACCATCGTGCTGACCGGAATGAAGGACGGAGCATGGTCTTTTCGACGGTGCTCCACCCTGAAGTGCTTCATGTTTAAAAGGAAATCGTAATGAAGAAAACGTTAATCACGCTGGTTGCGGTACTGGCCATGTCGTCAAACGTGTATGCTGCTGTTGGTGGCGCGGCTACTGGCGCGACGAGTTCTGTCGGTACTACTGGTTCTGCTGGCATTGCTGCCGGTAGTGCTGCTGCTGGTGCTGGTGCTGCTGCGGGTACCACTGCACTGATTGCAGTTGGTGTTGCTGCCGCTGTTGCTGTTGGTGTGGCTGTTGCTGTTGCTAGCAATGACAACAACAACACAACAACGACTACGACGACACCTTAATATTTCTCTGATTCCAAGGCCACTTCGGTGGCCTTTCTTTTTCCAGGCTGCGCTGTTCAACGAGAATTTCATCGCATGACAAGAATAAAACGAATAGCAAAAATGAAAGCGCTGGTTGTCGCCCCCCTTTTATCTATTGTGCTCACTGGCTGTTCCCAAAATGTGGATCAGGTGGGCAAGACATTCAAGCTGGCCTTTTTCGGACAGGATGATACCCACGTAACGGCCAAACAGGTTGCCAATACGCCCTATGCGTCGGCCTATCTGAAAGTAGGAGCGGCACCACAGGCGTTTGTCGTGCTGGTTTTTGCAGAGCATAACCAGTTGAAATGGATCGGAGCCGATAAAAATATGGTCGCGATCCAACATGGCCGTTTAGTGAAGACGCAAGGCTTTGGTGAAGACATCATCTATGTGGATAACCTGCAACAGGATCCCCTAACGTTAGGCCTATTGAAGGCATCGACGCCAATGACGTGGAAAAGCCGGGTTGAGTGGGCTCAGGTTTTTCGCGGTGGTTACGACATGACGTCCGTTTTTCAGGATCGTGGCAAAGAGACGGTAAAAATTTTGGATACCTCGCGTGAGTTGTTGCGCTTTGATGAGCAGGTGACGGTTCCCGCCTTGAATGAATCTTATACGAATAGTTACTGGCTTGATCCGACTAACGGAAGTGTAGTTCAGAGCCAGCAGTATATGGGGCCGGATATGGCATTGGTCGCATTCACCGTATTAAAACCCTACGAACAATAAGGGGCTGCAATGTTGGCACTTAATCGCATCACAGCTTTGTTGCTGCTGGTTTCCGGCGTTGCGATGTCTGCACAGTTGACGGTGAAATCGCCTCAACAGACGATCGCCGTTGTTAAACTGGACGACGGCACGCGTCTTGAAAAATTTTACGAACAGGTTCCTTGGCCACAGAATATCAACTGGCAAACGGCATTTATTTCTGATTTCGCGACGACGCAGAACGTTCGGGCACAGGGCGACACGTTGTTGCAAAAACTGGCTGAACTGGAAACGCGCTGGCGTAACTCAGGTGATGGTGATTTGGCTATTTCCGCTTGGCTGTTGAGAAAGGCTATTAGCCCGATTAATGTAGCAGGTCGTATCCACACAGATTTAGATCCTGACCGTGTGCGTGTTTATATCGAAAATAACCGTCCTTTGGTGGGGGAGTATGCGCTATATATCGCGCCCCATGATGACAGACTCTCTCTGATCGGTCTGGTCAATACCTCCGCCGATGTAGGCGAACTGGAAACGTCGGGGAAAGTAGCGCTACGTGCCGGATGGTCGGTTGAGGATTATCTCTCTGGGCGACGGTTGCTTGCGGGAGCAGATAATAGTTACGGCTATCTGATTGGGGGAAATGGCCAGTGGCGCAAAATACCGCTAGCGCTGTGGAACCGTCAGCATATTGAACCTGCTGCGGGCGAAATGCTCTTTATCGGTTTCGATCCCTCTGTTTTACCTCAGGATATGTCATCACTTAACGATCAGCTTGCTGACTACCTGGCTAACCGGACTCCACTCGAATGACCAAGAACAGAAACGTTAAACTAAGCTGTCTGTCGTTGGCGATTGGCGGCATTTTGAGTGCGCAGGTGATGGCAGCGGAAAGTGAAAGCAACCGTACCGCGACGAACCCGAATCTGCGTTTTCAGCCTGCAGGGGTATCGCAGTCTGATTTTGGTGGCACGGGATTGTTGCAAACCCCGACTGCGCGTATGGCGGAAACAGGTGAATTCAGCCTGAACTACCGTGATAACGAAGAATATCGGCGCTATTCTATATCCCTTCAGCTTTTTGACTGGCTGGAAACGACGGTGCGTTATACCGATACGCGTACACAGCCATACAGCGCCAGTACTGCTTTTAGCGGTGACCAAACGCAAAAAGATAAAGGTTTTGATATAAAAGCGAGATTGTGGCAAGAAAGCTACTGGTTGCCTCAGGTTTCCTTGGGACTGCGTGATATTGCGGGTACAGGGCTGTTTGATAGCGAATATCTGGTGGCCAGTAAACGTATGGGGCCGTTTGATTTTTCCTTGGGTATGGGGTGGGGCAATATGGCTGAGAGCGGCAATATTAAAAACCCTGCTTGTTCCTTTAAAGCCAGTTTCTGCCAGCGTAGTAGTGGTTTTAAAGCAGGAGGAGGACAGTTTGAGTTTGAGAATTTCTTCCACGGCCCTGCTGCGTTGTTTGGCGGTATCGAATATCAGACGCCGTGGGACCCGCTGCGCTTAAAACTTGAGTATGATGGTAATGACTACAGCCGTGAATTTGCCGGTACTATCAAACAAGATTCCCCCTTCAACATTGGTGCGGTTTACCGTGTTGGCAATAATCTGGATACCACGCTGTCGTGGCAGCGCGGCAATACCCTGATGTGGGGCTTTACCCTGCGTACCAACTTTAATAGCCTGAAGCCAAATTACTTAGATGATGCGCCACCGGTGTATGCACCTGTGCAGGATAGTAAAGGCACCAACTGGCAGCTCGTTTCAAAAGAGCTGAACGATAAGGCGGGCTTTAAGGACGCTGATATCTACGCGGACCAAAAGCAGGTCACCATTGTTGCCGAACAGACAAAATATCGCAGCAGCGAAGAGGCAACACAGCGCGCCGCTACGGTATTGGCAAACCATGTGCCGGACAGTATTGATGAATACCACCTTGTTCAGCGCAGCCAGCGTCTGCCTATTGCCAGTACGGAGGTGGATGCCAAAGCCTTCCATCAGGTTAAGCAGGCTGCCACTCCACTCGGCCAACCGGAACCTGAAACGCATCGTAAAGAACCCGTATCCGACGCGCGTGGTCAGCAGGTGCTGCTTGCGGAACCCGATCGTCTGACGTATTCATTAGATCCTACGCTCTCGCAGTCTTTTGGTGGTCCTGAATCTTTCTATATGTATCAGATTGCGCTGAAGGGTAACGTCGATTATCGCCTAAGTGATCACTGGAGCGTGGGTGGAACGGCAACGCTGAATCTGGTGGATAACTACGATAAGTTTAACTATAAAACCCCTCCGGGGGATGGCGCAGCGCTTCCGCGTGTCAGAACCTGGGTACGTGAATACGTCACCTCTTCGGATCTGCTGTTGACCAATCTGCAATTGACCCGCCGGGATAACCCGGCGCAGGACTGGTATACCCAGGTCTACGGCGGCTATCTGGAAATGATGTATGCCGGCGTCGGCTCTGAGGTGCTGTATCGTCCGTTCGGTAAAAGTTGGGCACTGGGCATGGATGTGAACTATGTCAAACAGCGTGACTGGAACGACATCATGAGGATGGCCGATTACGATGTGGTGACAGGCCATCTGACGGCGTACTGGGAGCTGCCGTTTGTAGAAGGTGCGGTGGCGAAAGTCAGCGTGGGTCGTTATCTGGCTGGAGATAAAGGGGTGACCATCGATCTGTCTCGCCGCTTTGACAGCGGGATTGTTGCGGGTGCCTTTGCCACCAAAACCAACGTTAGCGCCGCGGAATACGGTGAAGGCAGCTTTACTAAAGGCTTCTACGTCTCTATACCGTTTGATCTACTGTTCACTGAACCAACGGTGAAACGTGGTTCTGTCGGTTGGGTACCGCTGACGCGTGACGGTGGGCAGCAACTGCAACGCCGTAACCCGCTGTATGACGTTACCGATCACTAATCGTTCCCCGTTCGTTTGATGTGAATCAAGCCCGCCATGGCCGAGTGCCACGGCGGGCTTTTTTGTGCATCTTTGCTTTACAGCTTAATATCACCATTTGATAACTTATTTGAACTATTTCATTTGGTTATTGTTTGTGTCTTAATCATCTGATGCCGAGGGTTACGATTCAGGGAGGCGATCCCTAAGCTGCTTGTAATTTAGCGACTTAATAGTGGATGTCACGACAGTCTGGGTAATTTTTAAGAAAAAGTGTTTCCTGTGAGTAATGATTGAAATATTTACGTCATGGAAGATTCATATCGCGAAACCTATTATCTCCTGCCGCAGTGGCGAAATAAAAATCTAGCCATAGATCTTTGTAGTAGTACTAACAGGAGAGTGCAACCCGATGAATTTTCCTATTTCCGCTGTTATCTCATTAGTGATGAGTTCTGCCTGGTGTCTCCCTCTGCATGCGGCCGTGCAGGATAACTCTTTTGGTATCTATCAGTTGATTCAGGAGAGGATGGTGCTCATGAAAGATGTTGCGGGGTATAAGGCTCGTCAACATCTGCCGGTTGAGGATCTAAAACAAGAGGAACGTATTTTGAGTAAGGTGCGGGAGCAATCTGCGACCGTTGGTTTATTCCCTCAGAGTACACAGTTGTTTTTTACTTCATTAATGAATGCCAGCAAAGCCATTCAGTATCGCTATATGGCGGACTGGCTTGCGACACCGGAGAACGACTGGACGCCGCTTTCGTTGAACGACACGATCAGGCCCACGTTGCTGACGATTGACGACCAACTCCTGATAAGTATTAAACGTTACCTCTCGAATGGCGGGCATTTTACGCCTCAGCAAGAGGAGGCTTTTCTTTCTTCTATTAATGTTGAGCATCTGTCACAGAACGACAAACGCCAGATTTATGTGGCATTGAGTCAAATTGAACCAGACGGCAAATAGCTGAGTGGGGGAGAAGACGATGACTTACCAATTATTGAAAGGGAGCGAGCGCGGAAATATCGCTGATGCCGCGTATCGCGAACGCTGTAATATTAATGAAAGCATCAGAGTCATGCTGGTGCTACGTTTTACCACGCCAGATGATGAATATTACGCCGAACTGCACGATAGCATCGACCCACAATTTGGCGGGATCAATGCCAACAGACCGCTGTCGAAAGCCAGTTATGCCAGAAAATTCGGCGCTGATGAGGCCGATATAGAACATGTCCGTGCGTTTGCGCGTCATTATCGGTTATCTATTGAACGTGAACATCCTGCCAGCCGTACCGTCTTTTTGGCGGGAACGGTGGGGCAGATGGAGCAAGCGTTTCGTGTGAGCTTAGCCCGGTATGACCACAAACATGGAACATTTCGTGGAAGAGCTGGGGGGATTTATCTACCGGAATATCTACAGGGCGTCGTGGTTGCCGTGCTTGGCCTTGATGATCGCCTGGCAACGAACTGCTGCCTGCATGTGAATGACGCGTTCTCTAATGCGACAACGCATCCGTCAAGTTATACGCCGCTAGAACTGGCGGAGCACTACCACTTTCCTGAACATGATGGGGCGGGGCAGTGCATCGGTATTATTGAACTGGGGGGCGGATATCACTTACCGCAATTGGAGCACTATTTTAAACGCATGGGCGTCAGCTCACCGCAGATTGTTGATGTTTGTGTCGGGGGGGCGACGAATTCTCCGACATCGCCAGACGGTGAAAACGAGGTGAATCCCATTGATATCGAAGTGCAGATGGATATCGAAATTGTGGGTACGCTGGCCCCTGCCGCCAAAATTGTGGTGTACTTTGCCCCGAACACTGATGCTGGATTTTTAGAAGCGATCAATGCTGCGATCCATGATGAGAGAAACGCACCGTCGGTTATTTCAATTAGCTGGGGGGGCAGTGAGTCAAAATGGACGGCACAAGCATTACAGGTGTTCAATCAGGCCTTTCAAACGGCGGCAGCATTAGGTATTACGGTGTGTGTAGCCTCTGGCGATCTAGGATCGAGTGATGGTGAACCGCATGGGGTGCATGTGAATTTCCCTGCTTCCAGTCCTTACGTTTTGGCCTGTGGCGGTACTCGATTGCAAAAAACGCAAGAGGAAACAGCGTGGCACAGCCGAGATGGTAGCGCGACGGGGGGCGGCGTTAGTCAGTACTTTGCGTTACCTGGCTGGCAGTTAGGGCTGTCTCTGGTCGATAAATATGGCGGCCAGCACGCCCTGCAACATCGTGGTGTACCCGATGTTAGCGGCAATGCCGATCCTGAAACGGGCTACCTGATTGAAGTCAACGGACAGGTAGGCGTGGTTGGGGGAACCAGTGCGGTTGCGCCGCTGTGGGCCGGTTTACTGGCGCGTATGCTCGCATTGACCGAGTCGGTCGCGTTGTTTATTCCCCCGCTGCTTTATCGCAACCGTAATAGCTGCAAAGATATCGTGCGGGGAAATAATGGGGCATTTGTCGCATCTGAAGGATGGGATGCCTGTACAGGGCTGGGGTCGCCAGATGGCGTGAAGTTGCTGAGGCTGTTGAAGCGGCTCGTCAGGCTCAATGGTGCACGAGAGGATGAAGGCGAAGGTGGACGCTAAATCCGTCGTTAGGTAAAGGCGCTCGTGGACTAAAATACAATGAAACCTGATATGATGCGCGATGTAACCGCATTCATATCAGGTTGTTATCCCCTCAGATCAGCGGTTGTTAAGGTTTAGAGTATAATGCTGTATTAACCTGCGTTTTTCCTCCGATCGGAATATGAATATATGGGGCAGGAAAATCAAGCCATGTTGCATTCATCTATCCATATAAGGGAGCCGTGGATTCGGTGCCTCGCTGAAATGAATAAAGAGTAACTCCCAGCCTATATTTGCTGTCTCCAACCCTGCATGCAAGCACTTTGCATTGAAAACATAGAACGTTCCATCTGCAAATCCATCGAACGAGGGCTCTGCACCCAGCCCCAGAGCATAAGCGCCGCTACCATTCTCCCACGAATGCCCGGAATACGCATCAAAACATCGCATGAACGGAAACTCCTGTCTGTTACGATCAGGGGAAAGGCGCTATTGCAGGCTTTGACAACACGCAAATCACGGGTAAGACCACCGTGGGTTAACGTTCGTGTTACTCTGTTTAACCGTTACAACGCCAGTTCGTTATGTAACACAATGAATGTAAAAACTACTCATTGTTGCTGACATGTTTTCAGCCATAATATTCTTTTCTCGCTATTAGTTAGTGAACCGCATAGGGGTCGTTATGTCAGCCTTGCCGCCGACGTTTTTGACGGTAGATGTACGTCGCTCAGGGTTACGCTTTTCCCAGCGTGTCTACATTCCACGTATTGCCGGTACGATACTGTGTGCTCTCTTTATATCCTCGGTGCTGATTACCAAGCCTACGCCAGCGTTATTATGGGGATTACTCTTTGTGAACGTTTTTGTCTGGCCTCACCTGGCTTACAGACTATCCCAGCGGTCACGCGATCCTATGCGGCGTGAGAGGCACAATTTATTGATTGATGTGGTTTTTGGTGGTGTTTGGATAGGATTTATGGGCGTAAATCTTTTACCCAGCGCACTGATTGTTGCGATGGTTGGGATGAACGGCACGGCTGGTGGTGGAATCAAGCTGTTTGTTCAAGGCATCGTATTACAGTGTGCCACAGGCGTACTGGTTCTTGCGCTGTTTGCGGTGCCTATCTCGCTGGATACGACGCCGATACAGCTTTATGCCTGCCTGCCGATGCTGTTGATCTACCCGATTTCCCTGGGCTATGTGACCTACACTACCGCGCTGAAACTAGCGGAACATAAACGTATGCTGATGGAAGTTAGCATTCATGACGGTATGACGAATCTCTATAATCGTCACCACTGGGAACACCTGCTGAAACACGAGTATGACATTTGTCTGCGTCATAAGCGGACGGCGACGTTGGTTCTGTTCGATATCGATCATTTTAAAGCATTTAACGATAATTTTGGGCATAACGTCGGCGATCAGGCGATATTGCTGTTGGCGCGTGAACTAACGTCCGGCTTTCGGGATACGGATGTAATTGGGCGATTCGGTGGGGATGAGTTTGCCGTTATTTTACCGCAAACCCGTGCGGGGGACGCGCTGGATGCGGTGAATCGCATTCGAGAGAGTTTATCGCTGAAGTTCCTGAGCCAGACACCCCAGCTCGCGGTTTTTGTCAGCGTTGGCATTGCGGAGATTTCGCCGGAGATGGGGCAGTATATTGACTGGTTAAAAGCGGCGGATATGGCGCTCTATCGGGCAAAAAATAAAGGCCGTCGCCGAACTGAAGTGGCCTGATCGCGCAAGATAACTGTTTGGTATGTGACTATCTTTCGGTGATAGACAAAAGCCCTTATGCCATAGAGATGGTGATAAGGGATTTGTCTTTTTTATTCCACGGCGTTGTGGAATCCATCGAGATCAGACTACAGAGCGCACATTAATGCGGTAGTGCTTCCTTTGGATGCAGCCCTAAGTGACCCGGAGAGGGTTCACCTTTCACTTCGCCAAGATACAGCCCGATCTGGGCACGGAATGACTCTACCGCCTCACGATCGCTCATGAAATCGGCAAAAGCTTGCGGGCTGGTATTCTTATATTCCCAGATAGGTTTATAGCCAGCGGGCGGTGCAATGTCAGTACGAACCGACCACATATACCAGACATTGCTCTGCGTCTCTTTATCCAATAGCCAGCTCAGATACAGCTTGGCGCTTTCCGGATGTTTGGCCTGTTTGAAAATGGCCGCCCGCTGTGCCCAAGAGACGAATGGATCGTTTTTAGGCAGAACAAAACGGGAATTGGCATTCTGATCGGGAGCAAGCGCGCCGTCGGTTGAGAATGTCGCTGCAGATTTACCGCTTTCTACATCGTCTGCTGGTGCCTGCGTACCCCGCACGTAAACGGGGTTCTGCTCTTTGAACTTCGCAACATACTCCCAGCCGTATTTATCCACGACCTGCTTGAACCAGAACAGCACGGCATCGTCATCGTTCGGGTAGGTCAAGACAATACTGCCTTTCAGATCGGGACGCAGGTAATCATTAGCTTCTGTCGGCCAGGCATTTTCGGCAATCAGCTTGGTATTGACCACGTTGCTGAACGCATCGACAAACACGCCGGTCCAGGCACCGTCTTTATCTTTAAACGCTGGATACACTTTGTCCCAGCCAATCGGTTTGTAACTCAGCAGCACGCCTTCTTTCTTCCAGCGCGGATAATCCTGCAAGGTTTGTAGCTGTACCACATCCGGCACCAGCGTATTGGTCGCCAACTGGTTATCAATACGGGCATCGTGGTATTTACTGTAGTCCACAATGACGTTGAGTTTCATACCTGGAAAGCGTTTTTCAAACGCCTGTTTGATGCCATCCTGCTGACCCGGCGTGTCTCCGCCTGCGTATACAGTTACAATACCGCCTTCTCGAAGTGCGTTCTGATAAAGATCATTGATTGGACGCTTGTCGGTCTCTACTGCCGCAGAGCTGCTCGCTGCCGCCGCTATCAGCGCCGTAAATGCGACCACTTGTTTTATGTTAAACATCGATTCCTCCTGAATGAGAGCCGATATCTACCGACACATTATTTATCCCTTAATATTGTTGGTTGGATAAGAATGTATTGGCGATATTAGTAAATGATTATCAGGTTATTTAATTTGTTTGATAATAATTTCCCGCTGAGTTAACAGTTTTATTTCCTATTATCAGATGGTTTTGTATGTTATCTGGTTGTGGTAAATTTTAGGAAGGAAAAAATTGATATTTTAATTCAAAAAAAATGAATTAAATTTGAATGTAAAAAAAAGCAAAATAAGGAAGATGTTGCGACGATAAGTAGGTCGCATAGCGACCTAAAATTGAATTGATTCAAACTGTGGTAATGTTTCTGTCAAACGGGTCCATCAGCAGGAAGGTACACTCGGCTCGCTGGTGGCTATTTATCATGGGAACCAGACGCTGGAAGTGTTCGGTCTGGCAGTGAATATCCAGCGCGGCTCTATCCGGCCAGGTTTCGATAAAGGTGAAATGCCCCGGATCTTTCTGATTGATAAAAAGCGCATAGGAGATGCACAGCGGCTCTTGTCGCGTTTTCTCTACTAATTCTCGGTACAGTGGCATGACGATCTCAATGCTCTCCGGCTTAATAAAATCCTGTGCGATGACTTGAAGCATTAAATGGGTCTCCTTACATGTTTATTCTGCTAATTAACTCGTTCCGGCTAGCCGCGCTGTTGTTTTTCGCTCTGTTCTGCGCCGCTTCCCTGCCGGTAGGCCAGCGATACCATCAACGACTGCACAAGACACAGCGTGGCAGACTGTGAACGGAATGCATCAACCTGCGCTTCCTTCACCACAAAGCAGACATCGCTGAGCGTTGCCAACGGGCTGATCTGGCTGTCAGTAATCACAATTTGTCGCGCGCCGGCTTTAGCTGCCATTTCGCTGACCATCACGGTTTCCTGTGAATAGGGCGAGAAACTGATGGAGACTACCACATCGCGTGAGCGGACGCGGCTGAGCTGTTCGCGAAACATGCCTCCCAGACCGTTTACTAGAATCGCATTGCTTTCCAGATGGCTGAGCGCATAGGTAAGGTAGGTGGCGACGCTGAACGAGCGTCGTAACCCCACGATATAGATCGTGTCCGCCTGCGCCAGTAGGTCGACGGCTTTTTGCAGATCGTCTTGCGGGGTGCGTGCTGCCAACTGTTGCATCGCCTGTGCATTTGAGCGGGCAAATTCATGCAGAATATCCAACGGCGTTTCTGGCACCGCGTCAGCTTCCATCGCCCGAAACAGCCGCGCACGGTCAGTATAACTGGCGGTTTCCTCCACTAAATTCATGCGGAATAGTTGTTTCATTTCGTTGAACCCGCTGAAATCAAAGGCGTTGGCGAAGCGAATTAACGTTGAGGGAGGGACGTCAGCGCGTTCGGCGATCACCGCGACGGTATCGAACGCGATGCTGTTGGTATTATCCAGCACATAATGCGCGACCTGCTGTAACCGCTTGCTGAGCGAATCGTAACGCTCACGGATTTGTTCCTGTAACTCTCTCAGGCTGGTTGCCATGGGCATATCGGGTTATCTCCCAAAGTCTCATATCACGATTCTGTTCGGCTTCCGTCATGCCTTTAATGACCGCACCTGAAACGGAACAGAAAATTCATTTCTGTATACGGCTGTTTTATCTGTACGACATTTCTGACGGCACACCCTTTTAGGAATACGGCTATTTCAGAGGCTGCTCGCCTGTCTTTATGGACCGCTGACTTCAAGTTTACATAAAAATTCGCAGCGGATCACAATAATCAACATTTATTTTATTTTCTCATTAAATGGAATATTCATTTCATATACTGTAATTCGATATCAGCCGTTTGTCTCCTCAAACCCACAAAGGTGTAAACATGGAAACCGTATCTAGCTTCATTCAGGGGGCGATTGTCTCCAGCCGCAGTCAGCGCTACGCCGCGGTGTATAACCCGGCGACGGGCGAGCAGATTCGTCAGGTTGTGATGTCTGATAAGGCGGAAGTCGAGCAGGCCATTGCCAGCGCGGCGGCGGCATTCCCTGCGTGGTCAAAGCACTCTCCGCTACGCCGTGCGCGTGTCCTGTTCCGCTTCAAGGCGTTGTTGGAAGAACGCATGGATACGCTGGCTCGGCTGATTTCACAGGAGCATGGCAAGGTCTATTCCGATGCTGTAGGGGAGGTGACGCGCGGGCTGGAAGTTGTTGAGTTCGCCTGCGGTATTCCGCATCTGCAAAAAGGGGAGCACTCGGCGAATGTTGGCACCGGTGTGGATAGCCATTCGCTCATGCAGCCGCTTGGCGTGTGTGTCGGGATTACGCCGTTTAACTTTCCGGCGATGGTGCCCATGTGGATGTTCCCGATTGCACTGGCGACGGGCAATACCTTTGTGCTTAAGCCGTCGGAAAAAGATCCGTCGCTCTCGCTGCTGTTAGCGCAATTGTTGAAAGAAGCAGGCCTGCCGGATGGCGTGTTTAACGTGGTTCAGGGTGACAAAGAAGCGGTGGATGTGCTGTTGACCGATCCGCGCGTGCAGGCGGTGAGCTTTGTGGGGTCAACGCCAGTGGCGGAATATATTTATCAGACGGCATCGGCGCACGGTAAGCGCTGTCAGGCGCTGGGCGGGGCGAAAAATCACTGCATTCTGATGCCAGATGCCGACATGGATATGGCTGCCAGCGCGATTATGGGCGCGGCGTTTGGCGCGGCGGGTGAGCGCTGTATGGCATTGTCGGTGGTGGTGGCCGTTGGCGATGACACGGCAGAAGCACTACACCAACGTTTGAGCGCGCAGATAAAAGCGATGCGTGTTGGGCCGGGCTTGGTGGACGGGCAGGAAAATGAAATGGGGCCGGTGATCAGCGCGCCGCATCGGGCGAAAATTGCCGACTATATTCAAAGTGGTGTCGAGCAAGGGGCGACGCTGCGCATTGATGGACGCACGCTGTCCGTGCAGGGGCATCCGCAAGGCTATTTCATCGGGCCGACGCTGTTCGATAATGTCACGCCGGAGATGAAAATCTATCAGGAAGAAATTTTTGGCCCGGTGCTATCCGTCGTGCGCGTGCCGGATTACCAGACGGCGGTGACGCTGATTAATAATCATGAATACGGCAACGGTACGGCTATTTTTACCCGCGATGGTGAAACGGCACGTCAGTTCTGCGAAGAAGTGCAGGCCGGCATGGTCGGCGTGAACGTACCGATTCCGGTGCCAATGGCGTTCCACAGCTTCGGCGGCTGGAAGCGCTCTATTTTTGGGCCGCTCAATGTCCACGGCAACGATGGTGTACGCTTCTACACCCGCATGAAAACCGTCACCAGCCGCTGGCCTGCCAGCGTCCGTCTGGAACACCACACCAGCAGCTTCATCATGCCCACGCTGGAGTGAGGATTTGACCGCTAACGGGTGATGAATGGAGTGCACTGGTTGTGCTCTTCCGGCGTCAAAAATTATGCTGAGGTAGGTGCACCGCCGAAAGAGCGACAAGGATGTCGCGAAAGCCAGTGCCGCGGAGGGACCGCGTCACTGGCGGTTCGGATGACGGTGACACATACCGAAGGACCCGCGTAGCGGCATAATTTATCGCCATAAGCCTGGGTTCTCAGGGCTGCGGCGATTGAGCGCCCTGAGTCGGGCGCGTGCTACAACGTAGCATAAGAATGGCTAAATTTTCGCGCACGAAATGCTCGCTGAATATACATAGTTCATTATAGAAATCAGATCCTTATTTAAGGAGTAGATCAATGGATACGTGTCGCATCACCATGGCACAAGCGCTAGTCAGGTTTCTCAACCAGCAGTACATCAGCGTAGACGGTGAAGAAACCCCCTTTGTGCAGGGCGTCATGACCATTTTTGGTCACGGTAATGTGTTGGGCATCGGTCAGGCATTAGAGCAGGAAGCGAACTGCCTCACGGTGCATCAGGGGTGCAGCGAACAGGGAATGGCGCACATCGCCGTTGGGTTTGCTAAACAACACAAGCGGCGGAAAATCTATGCGGTGACTTCTTCAGTGGGGCCCGGCGCGGCAAATATGGTGACCGCTGCGGCGACCGCTACCGCCAACCGTATTCCCGTGCTACTTCTCCCTGGCGATCTCTTTGCCTGCCGCCAGCCGGACCCGGTATTGCAGCAGGTCGAGCAATATCACGATCTGTCCATTAGCACCAATGACTGCTTCAAACCGGTCTCTCGCTATTGGGATCGTATTAATCGCCCTGAACAACTGATGAGCGCGCTGATTAATGCCATGCGCGTGCTGACCGATCCGGCAGACACCGGTGCGGTAACGTTGTGTTTGCCGCAGGATGTACAGGCGGAAGTCTGGGATTATCCTGCATCGTTTTTCCGCAAGCGCGTCCATCACCTCGAACGACGTCCGCCAGATGCATCGCGTCTGGATGACGCTGCGGCGTTGATTGCGAGAAAACGCTGTCCAATGCTGATTTGCGGTGGCGGCGTTCGTTATTCCGGTGCACATGATGCTCTGGCACAGTTTGCTGAGCAGTTTGCGATTCCGTTTGGTGAAACGCAGGCGGGCAAGGGCGCGATTATCTCATCGCACCCGCTGAACTGTGGCGGTATTGGCGTCACGGGTGGGCTGGCAGCGAATCGGCTCGCGCAAAAGGCAGATTTGATTATCGGCGTTGGGACGCGTTTAACCGATTTCACCACCGGTTCCAAGTCGCTGTTTCAGAACCCGAATGTCGAATTTTTACTGCTCAACGTTGCCGAATTTGATGCGCTAAAACTGGATGCGCAACCCCTGATCGCCGATGCCCGTGTTGGGCTGGAAGCGTTGAGTGAACGGCTGGCAACGGTGTCGTATCGTAGCGGTTGGCAGCAGGCTATCGAACAGGCGCGTGCGGAATGGGACCAGGAGTTACAGCGGTTGTTTACCGTGCAAGATCAGGGGGAACTGGTGCCGGAAGTGGTGGATGGTCTGGAAGACAAGCTGGATGAATACCGCCAGATGCTGAATACCCATCTGACGCAAACGCGGGTACTTGGCATACTGAATGAGGAACTGGAGGATAACGCGATTGTGGTTGGTGCGGCGGGCTCACTGCCGGGCGATCTACAGCGTGTGTGGCAGGTGAAAACGCCGGACAGCTATCATCTGGAATACGGTTACTCCTGCATGGGATACGAGATTGCGGCGGCGATTGGCGCACGCCTTGCAGCACCGCGGCAGCCGGTCTACGCGATGGTCGGCGACGGGTCTTATTTGATGCTTCACACGGAACTGCAAACGGCGGTACAAGAAGGCATCAAGATCACGGTACTGCTGTTCGACAACGCGGGTTTTGGTTGTATCAATAATCTGCAAATGAGTCAGGGTATGGGCAGCTTCTGTACGGAAAACCGCTACCGCGATACGCAATCGGGGCAACTGCGCGGTGCGCTCATTCCGGTGGATTTCGCCAAGAATGCCGAAAGCTACGGCTGCAAAGCGTGGCGGGTGCATGATGAAGCTTCGCTCAAACTCGCTCTGGCTGAATCACGCCAGCACGCGGGACCAGTACTGCTCGATATCAAGGTACTGCCGAAGACCATGACGCACGGCTATGAATCCTGGTGGCGCACGGGAACGGCGCAAGTTGCCGACAACCCAGAGATTGAATCTGCGGCCAATAGTGTGAAAGCTGCGCTTTCCCGCGCACGGCAGTACTAGGCAGGCTGTGCCAGGCGGCTGGTATGAGTTTTGCCGTTTCATTCCAGCCTCTGCGAAGGTTTCGGGCGTGTTAAACATACTTATTTCTTCAGTGTGTCCACACACGCCCGACAAGGCGCGCTCAATCGCCGCAGCGCCTTGACCACTGGCTTTTCGGCGCTAATGGCGTCGCTGCGCGATACCTTCGGCGTTCGTGACCGCTGTTTGGGCCGTCAGTGACGCGTTCCCAACGCGGCACTGCCTTTCGCGGCGTCCATGCCGCTCACCCGGCAGTCACGCCCACCTCAGCGCAATTTTTTACGCCGAGGAAACAGAAACAGAAAGACACTCATATGGCTTTAGATATTGTTAGCTTAGCGTCATAGTGCTGCTTAAGATTTCTCTCACATGTAACATTAAACTGAAATATCCATTTCATTTTCAAACCGCAGTTTCATTTTCCCTCCTGTTATAAGCCTGCACCTGACCGATCCCCAGATAGTCATGTATATCGCCATAAACGTTCTCATTCGATGTGTGATTGGGGTTGCAGAAAACAGTGAATATGTCATGAAAATGTTAACTGGTACGCAAAAACATAATTTTCAATTTATACAAAATTGAAATAAATGTTTTATTTTAGCTATCAGGATTTGCGGTAAAAAGTGAGTGATGGGGCAGGAGAGAATGAAATTCACCGTTATCCCGTCACTTTATCAGTCTGGCGTTAACTATCACTCAGGCAGCAGGGGAGCAACTATGTTTAACATCGCTTTACTGGGCGCTGGCCGCATCGGTCAGGTCCATGCAGTGAACATCGCGGCACACAAAGAAACTAACCTGTACGCGGTGGTCGATCCCAACCCCGCAAATGCTATCGCGCTGGCCGAACGTTACCATACCAAAGTACAAACGGTTGACGAGGTTATGAACGATCCCGCCGTGCACGCTGTCCTGATTGCCTCCGCGACTGACACGCACGCCGATCTGATTGAGTTAGCCGCCAAACACGGCAAAGCCATCTTCTGTGAAAAGCCGGTGCATCTGGATATTGCTCGCGTTCGCGATTGCCTGACCGTCGTCAAACAGCAGAACGTACCGTTGTTTGTGGGCTTCAATCGTCGCTATGACCCGCAATTCCGCCGTGTCAAAACGCTGGCGAGCGAAGGCAATATCGGCAAACCAGAATCTCTCCTGATTATCTCGCGCGATCCGTCCCCGCCGCCTGCCGAGTATGTCCGCGTTTCTGGCGGTATGTTCCGTGATATGACGATCCATGATTTCGATATGGCGCGCTTCATTATGGGCGAAGAGCCGGTGTCGGTCTTTGCACAAGGCAGCAATCTGGTCGATCCGGCGATTGGCGAGGCGGGTGACATTGATACCGCATTTATCGTGCTGAAATTTGCCTCAGGCGCGATGGCGACCATCGTCAACAGCCGCCGTTCCGGCTATGGCTACGATCAGCGTCTCGAATTGCACGGCGCGAAAGGCGTGCTCAGCGCGGGCAATATCCGTGAGAACGTGGTTGAGCAGTGGACAGACGACGGTTGCCTGTCCGCGAAACCTGAATATTTCTTCCTGCAACGCTATCACGCGGCCTATGCAGCAGAGTGGCAGCACTTTGTTGAGGTCTTGCATGGCAACACGCAGCCGGAATGTTCCGGGCTTGATGGCGAACGCGCGCTGAATCTGGCGGATAAAGCGTTTGAATCCCTGGCTCAAGGCAAGGAGGTTGCCGTGTAACCGTATCGGCACACCGCGTTTTACCTGCTTTCAACCCTACACCCATACCCATAACAGAAGCAGATGAAGAGAAAAGACATATGAAAAAGATCATCAGCGTTACCGCAATCGCCATCGCACTGGGTCTGTCTGGTTTTGCTCAGGCTCAAAATGAACAAATCGTTTTCAGTACGCCGAATCTCGCTATGCCGTTTGAAGTTCACATGCAGCGCACTGCCGTTAAAGCCGCCAAAGAATTGGGCGTGAATTTACAAGTGCTGGATGGACAGGGTAGCTCGCCGAAGCAGGCTGCCGATTTAGAGAATGCCATCACGCGTGGTGCGCAGGGCTTTGTGGTGTCACCGAATGACGTCAACGCGGTTTCCAGCGCGGTGACCGAAATTCAAGATGCCAAACTGCCGGTGGTGACGCTGGATCGTTCGGTGAAAACAGAAAAAGCGGTGCTGCATTTTGGTGCTAACAACTACAAAGGCGGTCAGGCGATTGCCGACTATGTGAAAACCAAGTTCCCGGATGGGGCAGAGATCATTCTGCTGACCGGTCAGCCGGGCTCTTCTTCTAACATTGAGCGGACGCAGGGGATCCGCGACAGCCTGAAAGCGGGCGGCAGCAAATATCACATTGTGGCTGACCAGACGGGGAACTGGATGCGTTCTGAAGGAATGCGCATCGTTGAAAGTGTTTTTCCTTCGCTGCCTAAACGCCCGCAGGTGATCCTCTCTGCGAATGACGATATGGCGCTGGGCGCGATTGAAGCGTTACAGGGGCAGGGGCTGAAACCCGGCGATGTGATGGTGACAGGCTTTGATGCCGTGCCGGAAGCGCTGGCTCGCGTACGCGACGGTTGGTTGGCGGTTACTGCCGATCAGCGTCCAGGCTATGCGGTGACCACGGCATTAACGCAGTTAACCAATAACATCCGCAGTAAAGCGCCGATCACCGGGGCTGACTACCAACCGACCATGATTACCAAAGATAATCTGAACGATGCCGAGCGCATTGGCGAAGCGGGTAAATAAATCGTTTTCCACGCCATTATTAAATCATATACCCCAAATAATTCGAGTGGCAGGACAAAACGTTAACGTTTTGAACAACGCAGAGTGTTGGCCCTTCAGGGCGAGGCCCATGACGGGCCGAGTATTTAAACGCAGCCAACGCACATGCAGCTTGAAGTATTACGGGTATAAAAGGTATTCAGCAGGCCGCGTCCGCGCGGCCTTGCGGGAGGAAGGTACGCATGACGGAACCCCTACTGAACATCACCAATCTGGCAAAGAGCTTCTCCGGCGTCTGGGCGCTGAGTAATGCGCAACTGACCGTACAGCGGGGAGAAATTCATGCGCTATTGGGAGAGAACGGCGCGGGTAAATCGACGCTGTTAAAAGCGCTGGCAGGGGCGCAGCCGCAGACCAGCGGTGATATCTGGTTTGGTGGTCAGCAACTGTTACTGCTTGAATCGCCAGTTGAACGCCAAAAGCGTGGGATTATCACCATTTATCAGGAATTTAATTTGCTGCCGAATATGAGCGTGGCGGAAAACATGTTCCTGGGGCGTGAACCCCAGAGCAGTGGATTATTCGTTGATGCGCTGGCGGTCAACCGCGAGGCGAAAGCGGTACTGGATTACCTGAAATTGAACATTGCGCCGACGACGCAGGTGGCGCGTTTGAGCGTGGCGCAGCAGCAGATGGTGGAGATCGCCAGAGCGCTGACGCTGAACGCCAAACTGATTGTAATGGATGAGCCGTCGGCGGCGCTGAGCGACAGTGAAGTCGACAGCCTGCATCGCGTAGTACGTGAGCTAAAAGGTCGCGGCGTGAGCGTGGTGTATGTGACACACCGACTCCATGAAGTCTTTCAATTATGTGACCGATTTACCGTGTTTCAGGATGGCCGCTACACCGGCTCTGGGGATGTCGCCAGCACCAACGTGCAGGAGATTATTCGCCTGATGGTGGGGCGTGACGTGGTGTTCGACCGCCGCCCACCTTCCGAGACGCATCATCAGGATAAACCGGTACGTCTGGCGGTGAAGGGCTTAAACCGGGAAAAACCGCCGCTGGATGCGCACGGTATCGCACTGAAAGATATCAGTTTTCAGGTGCATGCGGGTGAAGTACTCGGTATCGCCGGGCTGGTGGGCGCGGGGCGCACAGAGATCGCGCGCTGCCTATTTGGTGCCGATGGGTTCTCTAGCGGTGAGTTTGTACTGGATGACGCACCTTATCATCCGTCCACGCCGCTGCATGCACTGTCGCAGGGTATTGCGCTGGTGCCGGAAGATCGCAAGAAAGAGGGCGCGGTACTGGGATTGTCAATCAGGGAAAACATCTCGCTCTCTAACCTCTCATCGCTCATGCGCTGGCGTTGGTTTGTTAACACCCGTAAAGAAGACGATCTGATCGACGCCTACCGTCAGGCGCTGCACATCAAGATGGTGAACAGCGATCAGGAGGTGCGCAAGCTGTCGGGTGGTAACCAGCAAAAGGTGATTCTTGCCCGCTGTATGGCGCTGAATCCCAAGGTATTGATCGTGGATGAGCCCACGCGCGGCATCGATGTCGGCACCAAGTCCGAAGTGCATCAGGTGCTGTTCGATATGGCGAAACGGGGTGTCGCCGTGATTGTGATTTCCTCCGACCTGCCGGAAATCATGGCGATTTCCGACCGCATTATCACGCTCAGTGAAGGACGGATCAGCGGGGAAATTCATGGCGATGACGCCACAGAAGAAAAACTGATGACGATGATGGCCATTTGCCACGACGCATTACACGCCGCATAACGGAGGTGACGCATGTCCCAGCAGCCGCTTTCTAAGACCATTACGCCGTCCAATACGCGCGGACGTTTTGACCCGATTGCTTTTTTTGAACGCTTCGGCGTGTTTATTTTCATGATTTTGCTGCTGATTTTCTTTCAGTCACAGAACAGCAACTTTCTGTCAGAACGCAACATCACCAACATCCTGACCGAAGTGTCTATCTACGGCATCATGGCCGTAGGGATGACGTTCGTCATTTTGACTGCCGGGATCGACCTGTCCGTCGGCTCAATTCTGGCGGTATGTGCCATCACTGCCGCCTCGGTGATTAAAGGCGACAACTTCACCACCGTCGATCCCGATGCCTGGTACGGCCTGAGCTGGCTGGTGGCGTTGGGCGTCTGTTTGGCAATGGGCACCTTTATTGGTTTCCTGCATGGTTTAGGGGTGACCAAACTGCGTCTGCCGCCATTCATCGTCACGTTGGGCGGGATGACCATCTGGCGGGGATTAACGCTGGTGATGAACGACGGTGCGCCGATTGCGGGCTTTGACCCCGGCTATCGCTGGTGGGGGCGGGGAGAGATCCTCGGTATTTCGGTGCCGATTTGGATCTTTGCGTTGGTCGCCCTGCTGGGCTATCTGGCGCTGCATAAAACGCGCTGGGGACGCTTCGTCTACGCCATTGGTGGCAACACCGAAGCCGCTCGACTCGCTGGTGTGAATGTGCAGCGTGTGCTGGTCAGCGTCTACGTCGTGATTGGCTGCCTGGCCGGACTGGCGGGATTTATTCTCAGCGCCCGTCTCGGCAGTGCAGAAGCGGTTGCGGGGATCACCTTCGAACTGCGCGTCATCGCCTCGGTGGTGATCGGCGGCACCTCGCTGATGGGGGGCTATGGCCGGATCAGCGGCACGATTATCGGCTCGATCATCATGGGCATTCTGATTAACGGACTGGTGTTGATGAATGTGTCGGCCTACTACCAGCAGATTATCACCGGGTTGATTATCGTGCTGGCCGTGGCCTTTGACACCTATGCCAAGAGCCGTCGCGGCGCGATCTGATCCGCGCTTGTACCGAATCTTTTTTGCACCGAGGTGGATATGAAGGATGTACGCATTGGGTTAATCGGCACGGGCTATATCGGGCGTGCGCATGCCATCGCCTACGCGCAGGCACCGACAGTCTTCGCGCTGAAAGGGAATCTGGTGAAAGCCATGCTAGCGGAAGTGTCGCCAGAATTGGCGGCTAAACGAGCGCAGGAATTCGGTTTTCAGCGCTCGACGGGAGACTGGTGCGCGCTGGTGGCCGATCCCGACATTGATGTGGTGGATATCTGCGCGCCGAACTTTCTGCATAAGACGATGGCGATGGCGGCTATCCAGCACGGCAAGCATGTTTACTCGGAAAAACCGCTGGCGCTGAACGCGCGTGACGCCAGAGAAATGGTCGATGCTGCGCAGCGGGCGGGCGTGAAAACGCTGGTGGGTTTCAACTACATGAAGAACCCGACCTCACAACTGGCCAAAGAGATTATCGCCAGCGGCGAAATTGGCGAGGTGGTGCATTTTTACGGCACGCACAATGAGGATTATCTGGCCGATCCGAACAAACCCGCAGACTGGCACTGCTTTAAAGAAACCGCAGGGCTGGGGGCGCTGGGGGATCTGGCGGCGCACATCGTCAACATGGCGCAGTATCTGGTGGGTGATATCGCCAGCGTCTGCGGCGATCTGCAAACGGTGATTGCGCAGCGCCCGACGGTATCGGGCAGCAGCGAGCGGGTACAGGTGGAGAATGAAGATCAGGCGCACGCGATGGTGCGGTTTGCCAACGGTGCACGCGGCGTGATTGAAACCTCGCGCATTGCTTGCGGACGCAAAATGGGCCTCACCTACGTGGTGACCGGCACCAAAGGCACGCTGAGTTTCACACAGGAACGCATGGCGGAGTTGAAGCTCTATCGACATGACGAACCGGAAAATCGGCAGGGATTTAAAACGCTGCTGACCGGACCACAACACCCTGATTACGCGGCCTTCTGTGCCAGTGCTGGACACGGCGTTGGATTTAACGATCAGAAAACGGTGGAAGTACGCGATCTGATCGACGGTATTGCGGCCGACGTACCTATGTGGCCGGATTTTGAAGAGGGCTGGAAAGTCTCACGGGTTCTGGATGCGATCGTGCAGTCACACGAAACGGCGCGCTGGGTGAACGTGGGCGAGGTGGGCTGATTAAGGTTTTTTTTACGCGACTTTTTACAGGGTTTGCCGCTATGAGTAAGGAAAAGACGTTTGATGTGATTTGCATGGGGCGCGTTGCTGTCGATCTGTACGGGCAGCAAATCGGTGCGCGTCTGGAAGATATGGGCAGTTTTGCTAAGTATCTGGGCGGGTCGTCCGGCAATGTGGCTTATGGCACGGCGCGACAGGGGCTACGTTCTTCCATGCTGGCGCGGGTCGGCGACGAGCATATGGGGCGCTTTCTGCGTGAAGAGCTGAATCAGGTCGGCTGCGACACCAGCCATTTAATTACCGATAAAGAACGTCTGACAGCACTGGTGTTGTTAGGCATCAAAGATCGCGATACCTTTCCGCTGATTTTCTACCGCGATAACTGTGCCGATATGGCGATTTCGCCTGAGGATTTCACCGAAGATTACATTGCGTCATCACGCTGTCTGGCGATTACCGGCACGCATCTCTCTCACCCTAACACGCGTGCAGCGGTGCTGACGGCACTGCAATATGCGCGGCGCAACGGGGTGAAGACGGCGTTGGATATTGACTACCGTCCGGTGCTATGGGGGCTGACGTCGCTGGGCGATGGTGAAACCCGTTTTGTTGAAGCGCAGGCCGTCACAGCACAGTTGCAGCAGGTGCTGTCGCTGTTCGACGTGATTGTCGGCACCGAAGAGGAATTCCACATTGCGGGCGGTAGCACGGATACCTTGCAGGCGTTGCGCACGGTACGGCAGTACACGCAGGCGGAACTGGTGTGCAAACGTGGGGCGCTGGGTTGTTCGGTGTTTAGCGATACCATTCCCGACCACCTGGATAAAGGCATTACGATCAAAGGCGTCCGTGTGGATGTGCTGAACGTGTTAGGTGCGGGTGATGCGTTTATGTCCGGCCTGCTGCGTGGCTATCTCAACGATGAAGGTTGGGAGAAAGCCTGTGCTTACGCCAATGCCTGTGGTGCGCTGGTGGTATCACGCCACGGCTGTGCGCCAGCGATGCCAAGCAAAATCGAGCTGGATAACTATTTGGCGCGTGCGGCGAGCGTTCCACGCCCCGATCTGGACGAAGAGCTTAACCATCTGCACCGCGTGACGACACGTCGTAAACAGTGGCATGAGCTGTGCGTGATCGCGTTCGATCACCGTAGCCAGTTGGAAGACATGGCGCTGAACTGCGGCACGGAAATCAGCCGTATTCCGGCACTGAAAAAGCTGATTCTGCGTGCCAGCTATGACGCGGCACAACAGGCAGGGCTGGAAGGCAAAGCGGGTCTGCTGTGCGACGGCACGTTCGGACAGGATGCACTGAATGACATCACTGGCAAAGGCTGGTGGATCGGCCGACCGATTGAGCTACCGGGATCGCGTCCGTTAATCATGGAACGCGGCAACATCGGTTCACAACTGGTGAGCTGGCCGCTGGAGCACGTGGTGAAATGTCTGGTGTTCTTCCACCCTGAAGATGCCCACGCGCTGCGGCGCGAGCAGGAAATGAAGGTGATGGAGGTCTATCAGGCTTGTCGTCAGTCGGGTCATGAACTGCTGCTCGAAGTCATTCTTCCCGCAGGGATGGCGCACAGTGATGCGCTTTATCTGCGTGCCATACAGCGCTTCTACAACCTTGGCGTGCGGCCAGACTGGTGGAAGTTGCCACCGCTGTCTGCCGAAGGCTGGGAACAGCTCACGCCGCTGCTGGCGCAGCGCGATCCTTACTGTCGCGGCGTGGTCATCCTTGGACTGGATGCGCCGCTGGAAACGCTACAACAGGGGTTCAGCGCCGCCGTCAATTTCCCGATTGTGAAAGGGTTTGCTGTCGGTCGTACCCTGTTTGCCCAGCCAGCACAAAAGTGGCTGCGTAACGAGATCGATGACGCCGAATTGATTGAGCAAGTTAAACATAACTACCTGCAACTGATCGCCGTCTGGCGTCAGCGCGGTTAACCCGTTTCTATGTGATCGAATAAAGGGAAAATAACATGACTGTTCAACTTGGTATTAATCCACTCACCTGGACCAATGACGATTTGCCTTCTCTGGGCGCGGACACGCCGCTGGAAACTTGTTTGAGCGAAGGGCGGCAGGCAGGCTTCGTCGGTTTTGAATTAGGTAACAAGTTTCCACGTCAGGCCAGCGTGCTGGCGCCGATCCTGCAAGCGCATGATTTGCGGTTAGTCTCCGGCTGGTATTCCGGCGAATTGCTGACCCGTTCAGTCGAAGAAGAGATTGAAGCGGTGCAAGGGCATCTGGCATTGCTGCGCGACCTCGGCGCGACGGTACTGGTGTTTGCCGAAGTCACGGGCGCGATCCATGGCGACCAACAAAAACCGGTTCATCTGCGTCCGCGCTTCCCAGAAGAACGCTGGCCGGAATACGGCAAAAAGCTGACCGAATTTGCGCGCTACACACAACGTCAGGGCGTGCAGATTGCTTATCACCATCATATGGGTACGGTGATCGAAAGCGCACAGGACGTGGATAATCTGATGGAACACACCGGGCCGGAAGTCGGGCTACTGCTGGATACCGGGCACCTGGCGTTTGCGGGGGCCGATCCGGTGGCAGTGGCGAAGCGCTGGATTAATCGCATCAACCACGTTCACTGCAAAGATATCCGCCCAGACGTGCTGAAAGACGTGAAAAACCGTAAAACCAGCTTTCTGGACGCGGTGCTAAGCGGCGTCTTTACCGTGCCGGGTGATGGCTGTGTCGATTATCCGGCGGTATTCAGCATTCTGAAAGCTAACAACTACAGCGGATGGCTGGTGGTCGAAGCGGAACAGGACCCAGCCGTCGCGCATCCGCTAACCTATGCAACGCTGGGCTACAATAACTTGCAACGTTTCGCCCAGCAGGCGGAATTGATCTGATTTGTGGTGATATAGGAGGAAAAAGATGTCCCGACTCTTATCACGTCATCGTGCGCCTGATGAAAACGGGCGCTCGCAGCACATCACCCCGGAAACGGCGGGCTGGCGATATGTAGGGTTCGATGTGTATCAACTGGCATCGGAGCAGGTGCTGTCGCTGCCCGCTAGCGATAACGAACGCTGCTTGGTGCTGATCAGCGGTAAAGCTACCGTTGTCACGCCGAGTGAGCATTTCGAGCAGATTGGCGACCGAATGAGCCCGTTTGAACGCAGAAAGCCTTATGCGGTTTATGTCACGACTGGCGAAACGATTACGGTGACGGCACACACCGCGCTGGAGTTGGCAGTGTGCGCCGCACCGGGGTTTGGCACACATTCTACCCGGCTGATCGCGCCGCAGGATATTGACGCCGAGCAGCGTGGCGTCGGCAATAATCAGCGCTACGTGCATAACATTTTGCCAGAGGATAAAGCGGCGGATAGCCTGTTGGTGGTCGAAGTGTACACCGATGAGGGCTGTACCAGTTCTTACCCCAGCCACAAGCATGACGTCGATAATCCGCCGCAGGAAACCTATCTGGAAGAAACCTACTACCATCGGTTGAATCCAGAACAGGGGTTCTGCCTGCAACGCGTCTATACCGATGACCGTTCATTAGATGAATGCATGGCGGTATACGATAGGGATGTGGTGCA
The DNA here is from genome assembly GCF_001742145.1 of Pectobacterium parmentieri. Lineage (NCBI taxonomy): Bacteria > Pseudomonadati > Pseudomonadota > Gammaproteobacteria > Enterobacterales > Pectobacteriaceae > Pectobacterium > Pectobacterium parmentieri. The sequence continues at coordinate 856,780 of NZ_CP015749.1, forward strand.
GGTGCCGCGTGGCTACCACCCGGTTGCCACGATTGCGGGCTATGACAGCTATTACCTAAATGTGATGGCAGGCCCTACGCGCCAGTGGCGTTTCACCTGGGAAGCAGATCACCAGTGGATCAACAGCCCCGAGTATGCGGATAAGCACAGGCAGGGATAGAAATAATCGTATTGCCGCAAGGTGGTGAAAGTATCTGGCATAGCGCTTCTCTGTTTTGCGAGGCCTATGCCAGTTTTACGTTTGGTCTGTGTATTTTCTCATTTAAACCTACTGTTTCTATTGGGCTACTCGTTATATTGCCTCGCAAGCATCATAAGGAATGACGGGTAAGGGATTCATGGATGACATAAAAATCTCTGCATTAGCGGAGGCTGTTGCTGAGGCGATAAAGGATATTGTTTATAACGCGATAACTGCTGGCCTGATGAAATCGGTGACCCCAGCAGTATTTTTTACGGCAGGTTCTCCCGGTGCTGGCAAGTCTGAGTTGATTAACCAAAGGCTCCGCGTTTTTTCTAATATTCTGGTGATAGATGCTGATGAATTCCGTCGGCTATTGCCTTACTACGAAGGAACCAATGCGCCACTCTTTCAGCGTGCAGCATCGAATCTTGTTGAGTATGTCTACATGAAAGCGACAACTGAAGGCTTAGACATCATCATGGATTCAAATTTTGCGAGTTTTAAGAACGCTGAGTTCAATCTCTCTCTGGCTTTAGGTCGTGGTTATTTAACGGCTATCGATTATGTCTATTTAGATCCTGCACTCGCTTGGGCGTATGCCAGACAGCGAAAGCGCAAGGTACCGTTGAGTGTACTAAAGAATAACTTCATTAAATGTCGTTCGACGATCAAGAAAGTGTTGAAGGATGAACGATTTATAGGAAGGGTACAGGTAACGGTGTATTACCGTGAAAAAGACTTTACGCAGCCCAATAAATTTAACGTTACTCGTATCAGAAATATTAAAACAGAAACCGAGTTTTTGAACTCGCATCGTTGCCCTTATACAAAACTTGCTCACCTTGGCGTTATTTCTGTATGATAAATATTCAGTATTAAGGAGTCGCTATGCCATCAAAATTTGAAACTTTGCAAGAAGAGACAACATTTTCTCTTGCTGACCTCTATGGTGACGATATCTCTCCTGATGCCGCAAAGGCTGACATGTTAGCGTTCGAGCGCTCTATGAATGATATGCTCCCTGCATTGCTTTCCTCTGCCACGGAGAAAACGGCTTCCACCGTTGATACTCTGAGAAAAAAATTTGCAGTAGTAGCTAAAGATTCTGCTAATGCTGATGAGATTGTCTTCCAGATTCAAAAGTAAATAGTAAATCGGATCTCATCGCTACCCCATTCCTAGCTTCATTCCCGCCATTGCAGCGTGCCTTCTTTCAAATACCCAATGTGACTGGCCATGAGTTCGGCTTCCTGTTCACTGTGCGTGACTAAAAGCGCGGTTTGTCCGGCGTCGCGTAGGATGTCGCGGACTTCCTGCCCTAATCGTTTGCGGCTGTCGGGATCGAGGCTGGATAGCGGTTCGTCGAGCAGCAGTACGGCGGGTTGGGGAGCTAGCGCCCGTGCTAGCGCGATACGCTGCTGTTGTCCACCGGACATCTCATGCGGGTAGCGTTGTCCCAATGTGGTCAGATCAACCAACTCAAGCATGGCGCGAACACGCGATTGCTGAAGATCTTTCGGCTGTTTTCGCAGGCCAAAGGCAATGTTCTGCGCGGCGGTCAGATGGGGAAACAGCGCGTAGTCCTGAAACACCATCCCGACATTGCGCTGTTCCGGCGGCAGATGCCTGTCTGGACCCGCCACGCAGTGCCCGCCGACGTGAATGGTTCCCTGAGTCACGTGCTCGAAACCGGCAATGGCGCGTAGCGCCGTGGTTTTGCCGCATCCTGATGCGCCCAGCAAACAGGCCAGTTCACCCGCGACAACCTGCATGGAGAAACCGTTCAGCACATGATGGAAATTATGCTTGTGCCCGTAGGCGACGTGGACATTATTCAGAACGAGTGTAGCCTCAGACACCTTGACTCTTCCTCATGATTTTCATTCTTTCTCAATCGACGTTTTTAGCTGACTGCGTGCCAGCAGCACTACGGGGAGTGTGCCGGCCACCACAATCAGCAGTGCGGCAATCGCGCCTTCTTCATAGGTGCCTCTGGCCGCTTCGGCATAGAGGACGGTTGCCAGCGTCTCGAAATTGACGGGGCGCAACAGCAGCGTCGCGGGGAGTTCTTTCATCGCGTCGGCAAACACCAGCAGCGCACTGGTTACCAGTGCCGGGCGCAGCAGGGGAAGATGCACGCGGAAAAAGGTAACCAGCTCGCTTTCACCCAGTAGACGCGATGCCTGTTCCATCACTGGAGGAATGCGCGTCAGTCCGGCATCAAGCGCGCCTATCCCAATCGCCATAAAGCGAATGGCGCAGCAGACTACTAGGAGGATCCCTGCGGAAAGCAGCGGTAATCCTTTATAGCCGATCAGCTCAGCGAGAAAATTATCCGTCGCCATACCGGGCGTCAGCAGACCGATCGCCAGTACCGTACCGGGAACGGCGTAACCCAGCGAGGCGATTCTTAATACGGTGCGGCGTCGTTCCGGCGATCGGTCAGTGATGGCCGAATGGCGGGCATACCATGCAATAATCAGGCTAACGACGGTGACGACCAGCGTGACGCCAACGGCCAGCAGCAGCGAGTTCTGTAACGACTGTATCAGGCCCGCGGAGATCGTCACGCTATCACCCAGCCGTTTGGCGCTTTCCCATGCCAGAAAGAGGGCAGGAGCGATGAAGCCGAGCAGAATCGGCAACGCCGTCGCACAGGTCGCCAGCCAGGCACGAATCCCTTTCAACGGCGCGGGCATGATGCCGCGCATCTGCCGGCTGGTGCCGTAGCGCTGGTTTTTCCGGCCATAATATTCCAGCGTTAACAGCAGGATGACCACCGTTAGCATCGTGCAGGCAATCTGTGCCGCAGCGGGCAAATCCGAACGGGTGACCCAGGTGGTGTAGACCGTCACGGTCAGCGTATTCACCCCAAGGAATTCAGACGCGCCAATATCATTCAGCGTTTCCAGCAATGCCAGGCTGGTGCCGACCGCCAGCGCAGGACGCGCCATCGGCAGGGCAACGTGCAGGAAGGTGCCCGTCGCGCTCAACCCTAGTGTGCGAGCCGCTTCCAGCAGGTGCGCGGGTTGGCTGATAAACATGGCACGCATGGTCAGGTAAACGTAGGGGTAGAGTACCAGCCCGAGAAGCAGAATAGCGCCCGTCATCGAGCGCAGATCCGGCAGGCGGAACTGACGCGGGCTGTCATAGCCGAGAAGACTACGGATCGCTTCCTGAATCGGCCCAATAGGATGCAGCAGATCGAGCCAGGCAAAGGCAACAATGTAGGTTGGCATCGCCAGCGGTAACAGCAGCGCCCAGCTAACGAACTGCCTGCCGGGGAAATCAAATGCGGTCACTAGCCAGGCGCAGCCTGCGCCAATCACCATCACTAATGCGCCGACGCCGACCAGCAGAATTAGCGTGTTGAATGCGGCATTGGGCAGCACGTAGCGCATCAGATGATCCCAATGGCCAATGCCTGCACTAGCCGCTAGCCAAAGCAGGGAAACCAGCGGAGCCAGTACACCGAGTGCAATGACGATAGCTGCGATGCGAAGTGGAGAAAAAAAGAGGCGCGGCCGCCCGAGGGCGCCGCGCAGGGTTGACGAACCGGTCTTATTGATCGAATCCAACTTTATCTACCAACTGACTGGCCTGTTTACGGAATTTAACGATGTCGGTCAGCGGAGTGCTATCCACATTCACTTCACCAATCGTGCTGCCAATGGTGGAATCCAGCGTAACGCCTTTGCGAACCGGATATTCGTAGTTTGCCTGAGCGTAGATCTGCTGAGCCGGAGCGGAGACCAGATATTCCATCAATTTCACTGCCTGATCTTTATGCGGAGCATGACGTGCAACGGCTGCACCGCTGATATTGACGTGTGTGCCGCCGTTTTCAAAGGTAGGTTGAACCACCTTGATGGCATCGCCCCATTTACGGGCATCTGTACCTTCTTTAGCGTTCTTCATGTGGCCGACATAATAAGAGTTCGCCAGACCCACATCACAGATACCACCGAGAATATCGCGTGCGACATCGCGGTCACCACCGGTGGCTTTACGTGCCAGATTCTCTTTCACACCACGCAGCCAGGTTTCGGTTTTAGCTTCGCCATGGTGTGCGATCATCGCGGCAACCAGCGCGGTGTTGTAAGGGTGTTGACCCGCACGGATACACACTTTGCCTTTCCATTTCGGGTCGGCCAGATTTTCGTAAGTAATGCTGGTCAACGGCAGTGATTTTTCCGCATAGAGCACGCGGGAACGCATCGACAGGCCAAACCATTGGTTGTCTTTATCGCGCAGCGCGGCAGGGATGACATCGGTTAACGTGCTGGACTGAATCGGTTGGGTAACGCCAGCTTCCACCAGATCGATCAGGTTACCGGCATCGACGGTCATCAGCAGGTCAGCCGGTGAGTTTTGGCCTTCTGCCTTCACACGCTCCAGCATGCCGTCCTTGATGAACACGGTATTCACGTTGACAGATGTCTCTTTAGTGAAGGCATCAAGCAGTGGCTGAATGAGTCCAGGCTCGCGCGTGGTGTAGAGGGTCAGAGAATCCTCTGCGGCGGCAGGTAATGCATAGGCCACCATCAGCGATGAGGCTAGCGTGAGCAGGCGCGCTTTTTTGCGCAGAACAGACAGCGTTTTTGACATGTTATTATCTTCTCCAGAGTGAATATGGTACGTAAATTAATAAAATAAGGAGATATTTTTGGCAGGTAACTAAAACAGTATATGATAATCACTCTTGTTTGCAATCTCATTGACGCAGTTTTATCGTGATGGGGGTCAACATACCGACTCATCTGGAGAGAGCGCGGATCTCTGTGTCGGTATCGTGGTGGTTGGCGGCTTTGAGTAGGGGTATTGCTACGGTGTCTGGCTTACGGCCAGCCTGCAGATAAGGGGATATCCACCAGCGTGTTTTAATGGTGAGTGAGAGCGCGTGCGCATCACTTTGTTAATAATTAATTTTGTGAATAGTTGTTTTAAATAACCAAGAGTAGGGTACAGGGGCGCTTGTTAGGTCAAAAGACATCCAGCGCCTGTTTTTAATTAGAATGGGTACTAAAATCCTAGGCTAAATAATTCGAATTGCGGAAGCATCGTACAGATTTAGCTTGAATTATTTAAAGTATATATTGACTTACCAGCCGCAGACGTTGGTTTCTTCATCTGCATCGTAACCACGGACGATATTAACCAATTCCTTCACCGCTTCAGCGGAATGTGTTTTATCTTTTAATTCATCAAGCGTAGAAAAATTTTTGTCAACGGATACGCCATTATTATTATTTGTTACCGTTAGCAAAAATCCTTTTTTATTCTCACCGACTAATGACAGTTCATTAATCAATTCCGCGACTGCACCCGCGGCGAAGTCTGGTACATAAAAAGCCATCGGTTTAAGATAAACTTTTTCTTTTTTTTCATTGTTATCGCAGTTCAACAGTGTTAATGAGTATCCTTTATTTTCACTTGTCATAATATTTACCTCAACCTTCTATCAGGATTTTTGGATCGACATAAAAATCTACATTGAATAGCGTATCATCAGATAATGCTTCAATTCTATGCCATTTCTCCGCAGGGAATACGCCAAATTGTCCGGCTTCGATTGTTAGTGTTTCGACGGGTTCCGGGCTTGTCTCATCAGCATACCCATAATAACGAATCGTCCCTTGCATCACGCACAAGCGCGGGTAAACGCCTTGCCGTGTTCCTGCGTCCAAATGGCGCTGCCAGATCGACGCTGGCGCCGTCTCTTTTGTCCAAAAAGGCGTTGTACGGGTATGAACATAATTTGCGGGTATGACAATTCGTTCCATGTTTAAACCTCATGCTTTACCCAGTCACATTGTAGACTGGAAGGAAAAAACCATATAGTGCATATCATATACCTCTTTTGAAACTTGTGAATTATTTTTTGCTAATTAATTTTTTACAATACCGAAACACTTCGTAAAAGGCTCTATTATCAGGGGCCGGTGTTTCGCATTTCGGTTATTTTTCTCCGTTTCTGAGTTGAGATGAAACTCACACTAAGGAATAGTTACATTAAGTTATTTATTAATGACCTACTTATTGGGGATAATAAATTAGAAAAATACCCTCATTGCTACTCAATTATGGTTATTGTTAAGTGCAAATCAAAAGAGTAAGAATGGAAAAATATAACGCTAGTCTATGATGAGGTTTTAACTCAAATGAAAAAAAATGTGAAACTCAGTTCGTTTTATTATGGCTTCCCTGTTTTTCTTGTTACAACGACGGATAATAGCAACGGAGATATTAATGTCGCTTCTATCTCATCGTCAATTTCTCTCGGCGATAAAATTATTATCGGTGTCAGTAAAGGAAGTAAAACATACGATAATTTATTATCTGGATCTGATGTTGTTATCAATATCCCTGATTACAAAATTTGGGAGAAGGTTGAAGCACTCGGTAAGTTGACTGGAAGCGATACGCTATCTGAAGGCCAGATAAAATGGGGGGTTCAGATATGCCAGGATAAATTCTCCAAAGTTGGTCTTCATACTGAACCCTCTACAGGTATTACGCCACCTCGGGTTATTGAATGTCCTATCCAGGCAGAATGTAAGACAGTTAGCACGACAGACAAAGGTCGTTTCATTCTTGTCGAACTGGATATTGTTAATGTTTGGGTGGACAGTGAGTTATTAGGCTCGAATGATGTTATCGACTCGTCGAAATGGAAACCCCTGATATATAATTTCCGTGAGTACGATACTACGGGTGATGCATTAGGCTTTAATTTTAAATACGGCCATTAATGTCCTAGAGTACAGGTTGTCGCTGTGTTAGCAGTAGGCAACCGCTCTCTTGGCTGGAATAGTTTTGCTGAGTAAATTGAATTTTTTGTCGGATTGCCGGTTCAGATCGTTAGGTTGTGCTTTAATAATTCTAGGTTCCTGCCAGATCCACGATGGAAAAATAAACGTTTTAAATCACCCATTATTACTGTCTGAGCATCATTAAATACCCATGTTTGTCATTCTGTGAATGTCGCTATATTCGTCATACTTCAATCTGCTTGTACATTAGCTGCGTTACCTGACACACTTCTTCCTAACGAGTCAGCGCATCGCGTTGTTAAAAATACTAACGTTTCGTCACACTACTCGGATTATCTTGGGTATAGGTGAAGTATGGTACAATAGTATAGGGTATGATAACGTTAGGAAAAGCGTCTGTGTTGTTCGCTATATTATGTGGTAGAAATAAATCACACCGAATATTGATGAACTTAATTATCAATGAAAATATCGAATTAATGCACTGTGGATATTATTTTAATTATTGTTAATAATCACTACCAAGGATGAAAATGATGAGTTGGGATATATTTTTACAAGCGCATGAAGATGGCGGGTTTGGGTATTTTCCTCTATCGGTTGTTTTTGAGTCATTCGGTACTGCTATTACCTATTCTAACATAGAAGGAAATGAGTGCTGTATCATTTTAGAATACCAAAATCAAGATGCGGAAATTTATATTGAAATTGAACTTATTGACAATATCCAGATGCTATCTAGCTTTTCCGTGAATCGTCCACCGGGGCATGATGATTTTTGGCAAGGGTTATGTAATATATTAAAAATAACATCGTCTGCACTTTTCTGGGGCGGTGATGGTAACTGTTTAGCTGTTGGGAGAGAAGAAACGATTAAACATCTTCCAGAGTCGATGATTGAGGCATTAGGGGCACCAACCGTTGTATCAAATTATCAAGATATTTTTAGAATGATACGATCGTGATGCGGATAAACCTTATCTGGGTGGCAATGAGGGCAGTGAACAGTGATGATGGCCATAGAAAAGATTGAGTATCAGGAATTGCTATCGATTGAAGGCATTACACCACGACGACTGCGGTAGAGGATAAGGGATAAATATCCTGGCTATCTTTAAAGGGATAGATTGTGTAAATGACGCTTTTCTTGATTGACTAAAGCCAGATTTAAATTGTTAAATCTGGCTTTAATCATCACTATCAGGAGAAGAGTATTCTCATTTCTGATCGCTATTTCACCATAACATCGCGGAAAGTAAAGCGTTGTTTCTGACCTGATTTTTGGTAACCGATACGCACGAAGATACCTAAATCTTCGATGTAGGCGTAATCACTGCTCATTGGCACGCCATCTCCACGGTTATCCGTACAAATTATTTCAAGATAACGCCCTGTGAACGCTGAACTCATATCTTTAGCATTGGACCATTTTTTATCAGCCTGACACTGCTGGCTTGTTGATTTATTATCGCTGCCTATGCTTTTCCAGTGATATTCGGTCCCTTCTTTTGGGGGAAGGGAGAAGGTATTCTCTAGTTTTTGGCTAACAACGGGGGAGGGGGCGATGGAATCCCATTTTTTTAATTCAACAATATTAAATAAGCGTTGATGTTGTGTATAAAATGGAACACCACCAAGCGTTAATTTATCCAGCGTCAATGTTGTCCCATCCGGTTGACGAGCGATTATCGTGGCTGAGTGCATGCTAATATTCATTTCGTCGTCGTCGGGTGATATTTGAGTATAAGCCAGTTGCTGGAAGGCCTTAGGTTGGGGAGCATTGGCTAACGCTTTCTCAATGACCGTCGTTACTTCTTTGGCAAGAGGATAACTTTGTAAGTACGCAGGATCATTTTTTTCAAAATTGGGTAACGTGAGTTGATTATCCGCCAGTGCTTTTTCGCGAAGTATTAATGTCCCTGTGCTTTTAAGTTGATGAATATCGCGAATGGCGCAAAGTTTTTTTGATATCTCAACTTTTTCTTGACCAAGGGAAATGAAATTATCTTCAGTCGTCGCTGTGTAATCTGTAATAAATCCTTGGTTATCTATGAAATAACTGTTTATCTCTTTACCTTGGTTGTTTTTACAGTTCAGGATCATGTCCTGAATCTTGATAGAATATGGCGCGGCATATTTTTTATCTTTATAGGTTAAGGCATAGTCGGTTGCCAAACGTATTTTAAGTATTTCTCCTTCGCGCTTACTCTTGCTAACGTCAACAAAATATTGATCTTTTAGGTCATTTCTAATAGAGAGAGCAACCCATTGCGGGGCTGGAATAGTTTGATGGCAAACATCCAATTCGGGCTTTGTCTTGAGTAAACTTTTTTCATCTGGCTCAAAAGGTACACCGGGGATGTAACGAAGAAGGGAATTTGTTCCATAGACTCGAATATCTGACCGGGTTGATGAGGTAACTGTAGAAAATAACAGCGTTTTCTTATCCGTTGTACAGTCAGCGCTCAACCATGATTCGTTAACTTCGCCAGTGTGCATTACTATGCGATAAAGCACATTAATGCTTTTTCCTACCTGAACCGTGCTATCGGGAACCCAGTCTACGCTTTTTAACATTTCTTGTGGGGAGGGAAGGGCGAAAGCCGGGGAAGATAGCATCAACCCTACAGGAATTGCGGTTAACAGATTCATTTTTAATTCCTTTTCACTAATCCATAGACGCAAAGATGTTACCCGAAGAGTAAATTTGAAAGCCAGTCATTCATCCACTTCACAGTAATATGTACCAATTTTAGGTGCACATACGTTGAGTGAGAGAACCTACAAAGGCGAGCTTCATTTGTTCCATTGAGTTCCATAGGGTAAGTGTGGAACCTTTCCAGAATCCCTACTCTTTTTGCGTAGCTGAACATTTGAGCAAGCTGAGAATGACGACGCTATTCCACCAATTAAAAAAGGATGTTTTCATCGAAAATCCTATACTAGGGCGCTGGCATCACGTTTGCCTAGAGGCATTTAATGTTTGCAACGACAGAGAGGGAAAGATATGAAAATTGAGAGTGGAGAAAATAACCTTTTTACGCATCGAGCTTCGATTGCTAATTCAACGGTTCAGACCAGTAGTCGAGCTTCGTTTGCTGCTATTTTGGCAGGGAAAACACAGGAAACGAGCGTAAATAACGCCCCGGCTTCTTCTGCCAAGACTAAGCAATACGATTTCACAAATATGACGCCACAAGAGCTGAATGAAACTGTAAACAGCCTGATTCAGAGTAGGCAGATGGATCTTGATGAATCCTCATCACTATTGGGTTTTATGGCTCCAACAGCATTGTCTAAAGTTGTTTACGACGGCACTGCACCCGTTTCGTCACGCCAACCGATGAACGTGTTCTCTAAAATTCAAGAAGGCATTGATGGGGCGTTATCGCGTAATGAAAAGGCGAGCGCAGAAAGCCTGCAACGAGCTGCTGATGCCTTGCTTCGTTTTCAGGATAAAGCAGTAAAGGTTACTCTCTCCGTGTAATGAATAAGGCCAAATGTAACAATTTGGCGGCGAGTGCGATACACTTCGGCTATCTTATCAATGGAGTACGGTAGCGAATCATTCGGCGTGAGCGTTAAACGAGTAGCCGCCTGGCTGGCCATTTTTTCTATGATGATGCTGTTTATTGCTCCTCTGATTTCAAAATCACTGGTGCAGCTATCAGCCTGTCAGGTATCGGCTCACGCTATGCCTATGTCGCAGCAGCATCATGGTGCACATGAGCATGATGCATGCCATCACGGCGGTACGCCACATAATCTGATGATGTCTAGCGTCGGGCTCGCGCCGATGGAGGATATTGCCTGCGGATATTGCCAACTGCTGGTGCATTTGCCGCTGATTCTTTCGGTCGTATTGCCGTTGCTCTGGCTGCTATTATCCGCTCACCGACCGACGCATTTTCCTGATTTTGTTTGCCCAACGTTATTCCGACCTTATTGCTCACAGCGTGCTCGTGCGCCTCCTGAGGCGGTTTCTTTGTTTTGATTTTTTTAATTAACGATATCTGTCGGCGTACTCCCTTATGGTCGAGCAATCTCTCCATAGGTGTTTTGCCGTGCGTCGTTATGGCATAAGAAACCGTAAGGCAACACGATGAAAAAAATTGAACTGGTATACACGCCCGCCGCTTCTCTGGTGCTGGTGGCGTTATCGTCTTTATCCGTGATGGCTCAAGGCACTCACGATCATTCCACTTCTCACGCCACGCTCAATGATGATGCCGTGATGGTGGTGACTGCCCCCGATATTTCCCCGCTCACGCTGGTGACCTCGCCGAAAACGCCGCGCCAGCCCGTACCAGCCAGCGATGGCTCGGATTATCTGAAAACTATTCCGGGGTTCTCACAAATACGCAACGGCGGAACAAATGGCGATCCTGTTTTCCGAGGTATGTTTGGATCGCGACTGCGTATTCTTTCCAATAATGGAGAGATGTTGGGAGCCTGCCCGTCACGCATGGATGCGCCGAGTTCGTACATCTCGCCCGAAAGCTATGATCTGTTAACGTTTACCAAAGGGCCACAGACCGTACTGTGGGGGGCCGGAAATTCAGCGGGAACCGTGCGGTTTGAACGGACGCCGCCACGTTTTGATAAGCCAGGAATACAGGGCAATGCCAGCGTGCTGGTGGCATCAAACGATCGTCATGATGAAAATGCTGATGTCAGCCTCGGGAGCGAAGAGGGATATATTCGGCTCATTGGTAATAAATCACAGTCGGGCGATTATAACGATGGTGACGGAAAACGTGTGGCATCAAAGTGGGATAAATGGAATGCGGATGTAGCGCTCGGTTGGACGCCAGACAGCGACACCTTGTTGGAGTTGACCGCAGGCAAAGGCGATGGAGAAGCACGCTACGCCGGGCGTGGCATGGATGGTTCGCAATTTAAGCGTGAGAGTTTGGGTATCCGCGCCGAGAAATCAAATCTAGGGGGCGTGTTCGATAAGCTTGAGGCGAGTGCGTACTACAACTATGCCGACCACGTGATGGATAATTTCACGCTGCGCTCACCGGGCGGTATGGGGATGATGAGTATGCCCATGGCCAGCCAACTGGATAGAAAAACGGTTGGTGGACGGATGATGGCGACGTGGATATGGTCCGACTACGAGCTGAAAAGTGGGGCAGATATGCAAACGAATACGCATCGCCGCTGGCGAAATGATGGCTGGAAGAAAGATGCGCAATTTAACACCTATGGCGTCTTCAGCGAGCTTATCTGGCAGGCCTCTGGGCAGAGTAAAGTCATCGGGGGAACCCGCCTTGATAAAACCAAGGTCGAGAATGGCACGGGCACTGGCGCGAGCGAGCGTCATGATACGTTGCCCGCAGGTTTTATCCGTGTTGAGCATACGTTGGCCAATAGCCCATTAATGCTGTATGCAGGCGTTGGCTACACCGAGCGCTTTCCTGACTACTGGGAGATTTTTTCGCCAACCTATGGGCCGGGCAGAACGCAGAATGCATTCGATCATGTTAAAACTGAGAAAACGACCCAGCTCGATATCGGGGCGCAGTACAGCGGCGAGCGTCTGAGTAGTTGGGTTTCTGCCTATGTGGGACGGGTTAATGATTTTATCCTGTTCCGCTATGATCCGATGAATGCCAGAGTCAGCGAGGCGGATAATGTTAGTGCGACCATCATGGGGGGAGAAACGGGATTCAGCTATAAATTAACGGATAGCTGGAAAACGGACGCCAGTCTAGCGTATTCCTGGGCGAAGAATACCGATGACCATCGGCCGCTGCCGCAAATTCCACCGTTGGAAGCACGACTGGGATTATCGTGGGAAAAAGGGAATTGGAGCAGCACGGGCTTACTGCGTCTGGTGAGTCAGCAAGATAGGGTCGCGATTAGCGAAGGTAATGTTGTCGGGAAAGATTTTGAGCATAGCCCTGGCTTTGCGATCTTCTCAGCCAATGCGGCATATCGCGTTAACCAATATGTCAAACTGAGTACGGGTGTCGATAACTTGTTTAACACGACCTACAGTGAACACCTTAACCTTGCTGGCAATAGCAGTTTCGGTTATTCAGCCAACACGTCCGTAAATGAACCGGGCCGAACCTACTGGGCGAAGGTAAATATTACCTTCTGATGTCGTTGTAATGAATAAACGGCACCGTAGCCATTCTTTGCTGGATTACGGTGCCGTTTTGGGAGCGATAGCTTGCGTGAAATACGCCCTTTCATTCTCTCAGTGAAGATTAGTCTCAATTATTTCGACGCGTGCTGACAAATCCCGGGTGCTGAACTATTTTCATAAGTAATTATCACGTTACGGAGGTTGATATGGGATTTTGGCGCATCGTACTGACTATTCTTCTGCCACCGCTGGGCGTGTTATTGGGGAAAGGAATTGGTTGGGCATTTATTCTGAATATTATTCTGACGCTGTTAGGCTATTTTCCCGGCTTGGTGCATGCATTTTGGGTGCAGACAAAAGACGATGGGATTTAATGGTTGAAAAAGCTGAATGACGATCATCACGAAATAGCGGGGAGGCCAATGTGCCTCCCCGCTATTTTTTAAAACAGTAAATTGGTAGTGGGATGATATTACACTGCTTGCACTACCCGATTTCGCCCTTGCTGTTTGGCCTGATAAAGCGCGATATCGGCGCGGTTTATCAGCATGCTGAGTGTTTCGCCAGCCCGATATTCAGCAACACCGCAACTGACGGTCACCTTAATGGTTCCTTCACGGTAGGGAAGGTGGGTTATTTCTATACTCTGGCGGAGTGCCTCGGCGCGTTGTTGTGCGGCGTTGATATCGCAATTGTCGAGCAGAATGACGAACTCTTCACCTCCCCAACGACAGGACCGATCGCTGGAGCGGGTATTAGTGGACAAGAGAGCGGAAATTTCTTGTAAAACCAGATCCCCTACATTGTGCCCATACTGGTCATTGATTTTCTTGAAGTGATCAATATCAATGAGAAGAATAGAAAGCGATTTGTGCTGTAAGACACTTTTTGTACCGAGACGATGGAATAAATAATCAAATGCCTGACGGTTCATGAGACCGGTTAATTTATCGGTTGTCGCCATTTGTTCCAGACGGCGCTGGTATCCACCAATGGTCAGCCATAGCAGAAATAAGAAAAGGATGCTGACGAACGCGCTGATACCCAGGTTTTTTAGCAGCGTGGATAACAGTCGCTTTTCACTGGGGTGGCTGATTTGCTCTACCATCAAATACCAACCGAATTCGGGGAGTAGCCGGGTGTTAAGGAAAATATGCTCCCCGTTTGATTGATATTCATAAGCGCCACCGGGAGCGGTTAGGATCATGGTCGAAATATTGCTCAACCCCGGTTGTTGCTGGATCTTGACCGGACGGCTATAGCTTTCGCCATGTAAGGTAATGTTGCCTTCTTTATCAACGAAATAGATCGTTCGATTATAGCGTTGCTCATATTTATTAATGAGGTGTTTAACCCGCTCCACGGGAATACCTACGCCGGTAATACCGATAAAATTGCCGTCGTAATCCACGACTTTGTGATTGATTAAAATATCAAGGCGCGAGCGATTCTCAGGATCAAACGAGATATTGATGGCATAAGGCATCTCGTCCGATAGCGTTCGGTGTTGAAAATACCACCGATCGTCTGGTGAATCCTCTGAGACAGTTTTCAGGATGCGTAGTGGGTCGTAGTAGCGCTTGGATTTATCCGAAATAAAGAAAGAAAATACGGTATCAAAGCGACGATCGATTTCTCTCAGGTAGCGAAACATGGCTTGCGGATCGTTTTCATCGTTCAGCACCCAGTCGCGTAAAAAGGTATCGTGTGCCATCAGCGACGAAATAAAAATAGGTTTCAACAAGTCTTGTTGGATTTCTGAATAGACGTTATCACTGGTCAGCGGCAGGGTATTTTCTTCGATTTCTTCTTCCAGTGATTCCTTAGCCACTTCATAACTAGTCCAACTGATAACGAGAAAGGCGGCGAGCAGCATGGAGCCAAGTATTATGATTGCGCGCGTTTTGTCCAGCCAGCGTGAATTATTGATGAATCCAGTCTGCAAAATAATCTCCCCAGAGAACCATTGATGAGGTAGGTGAATAAGCCTCTGTTTTCACCTAAAAATTGTGGTGCAACATTTTACTGGAATGACGGTGTGGCACAATTGGGCAAACGAATCACTGACGCATCGGGTTCAGTATAGTGGTTCCACGATGGAAGTATTAGAGCAGATTGCTGAAACGTAAGGTTTTGGATTGTGGACGTGCTTTTGTCGGTTTGATTATCCCTTCCACGTTTTTATGCTGTACATAGACTTGGAAACAAACAGAGCACCACGCGGTGTCCTGTTTGTTTATAAAGATGATTCAAGCGGATTACTTAAATACGCGGAAACGCTCTTCAAAGGCGATATAGGTTTTCTCACCTGCAGGCTGCTCGATTGAGCCGAATGGCATTTGAGCACGCAGCTTCCAACTGGCAGGCAGATCCCACTGTGCTTTGACGTCATTGTCGATCAGCGGATTGTAATGCTGGAGTGAGGCACCGATTTTTTCCTGCGCCAGCGTGGACCACACGGCGGCCTGAGCGATACCGGTTGAGTGTTCTGACCAAACCGGGAAGTTATCGGCATAAAGTGCGAATTTTTCCTGCAGCGCTTCAATCACGCTGGTGTCTTCAAAGAACAGGACGGTTCCCGCACCGGCAGCAAAGGAGGCCAGTTTGTTTTCTGTCGAGGCAAACGCGTCCGCAGGCACAATTTTCTTCAGTTGCTGTTTAACGATATCCCACAGCTTGTGGTGTTGCTCGCCGAACAGAATGACAACGCGGGAGCTTTGCGAATTAAAAGCGGAGGGGCTTTCATTAACGGCTTCGGTAATGAGCGCGGTAACCTGATCTTCTGGTATCGGCAATTTGTTGCCGATGGCATAGATTGAACGACGGGCCTTGATTGATTGCAAAAAAGCATTACTCATGGTGTGTTCCTCAGTTTACGTGATGACTAACTTTGATACTGTGTCACTGATGTTTCTTGTGTTCAACGGTTTATGTGCCGGATATGAATCTTTCCCACTTCACGGTTACCCGCCGCAGACTTCGCAGCGTGGGTTTTTTGGCAGCGTTATTTCACGAAATTGCAGCGTCATCGCATCAAACATCAGTAACCGTCCGGTGACGAGTTTACCGTAACCCGTTAGGCATTTAATGGCTTCCATCGCCTGTAGGCTCCCGATGGTGCCGACCAGCGGCGACATGACGCCCGCTTCGACACAGGTCAGCGCATTGGCACCGAACAAACGGCTGAGACAATGGTAGCAAGGTTCATCAGGCTGATAGGTAAAGACGCTGATTTGGCCTTCCATCCGAATTGCTGCACCGGAAATCAGCGGTTTCTTGAGCTGGAAGCCAATACGATTCAGTCGGTTGCGAATGTCGACGTTGTCGGTACAGTCCAACACGGCATCATGCTTGCTGACCTGTTCTTTCAGCGCCTCGTCATCAAGATTGCCATCAACCGTGTCGAGCGAAAGATGCGGATTCATCTCGGACAGCGTCAGGCGTGCCGATTCGACTTTTGCCATCCCGATACGGGTATCGCGGTGTAGAACCTGACGTTGCAGGTTAGACAAAGAGACGGTATCAAAATCCAGCAGCGTCAAGTGACCGACGCCCGCCGCAGCCAGATATTGTGCGGCGGCACAACCGAGGCCGCCCAGTCCGACAATCAACAGACGCGAGGCTTTTAGTTTTTCCTGTCCGTCAAAGTCAAAGCCGCGCAACACAATCTGTCGATTGTAGCGTAGCATTTCGTCATCGCTCAGTTCCGGCAACATACTTAGTGCCCCAGCAAGGCGTTGAAGGGCTCGATTTCTACCCATTCGCCAGCGGCGACGCGGCCTCGATCTTGTTCAAGCACGATGAAACAGTTACCGAGGCTGAACGAGCTGAAAACGTGCGAACCTTGATGTCCGGTCGTTCTTACTTCCAGCTCTCCCTGCGCGTTTCTGCTGAAAATGCCGCGCTGGAAATCGGTGCGCCCCGGCGTCTTTTTCAGTGCGCTGGTGGTTTTGACGCGCACTCGCGGCGGCTGGTGCCATTGTGTATAGCCAGACAGGCGAGCCAGCAGCGGCTGAACCAGTTGATAGAATGTCAGCGCAGCGGACACCGGATTCCCCGGCAGACCGCAGAACCAGGCGTGGTGTAATTTGCCGAAGGCGAAGGGTTTGCCGGGTTTGATTGCCAGCTTCCAGAAATGGATATCACCCAGTTCATCCAGCATTTGTTTGGTGTAATCCGCTTCGCCAACGGAAACGCCGCCGCTGCTAATCACCAGATCGGCACGTTGGTCTGCCTCATGGAATGCGGCGCGTAGCGCGTCTGGATCGTCACGGATGATGCCCAGATCGTGTACATCGCAGCCCAGTTGTTCCAGCATCAAACGGACCGTGAAACGGTTGGTGTCATAAATTTGACCATCTTCCAGCGGCTCGCCAACCGGTTGCAGTTCATCTCCGGTTGAAAACACCGCGACTTTAAGGCGGCGTACCACGTCAACCTGCGCAATTCCCAGCGAAGCCAACAGCGGCAATTCGGCCACGCCCAGTTTGCAGCCAGCGGGTAGCACAGTGGCACCCGCCTGAATATCTTCTCCTGCCAGACGAATATTCTGACCGGGTTTGACCTCATGGGGAAAACGGATGCCAGTCTCGCTAACTTCGGCCTGTTCCTGCATGATCACGGCGTCGGTTCCTGCGGGAATCGGTGCACCGGTCATGATTCGAATGCAGGTTCCCGTGGGCCATTCGCCCGTGAAGGGGGCGCCAGCGAAGGCTTTTCCTGCTAACGGTAGCGGTGTAGTAACCGACAAATCGGCGCAGCGCACCGCATAGCCATCCATCGCGGAATTAGCGAAAGGCGGGACGTTAATCGGCGAGGCGATAGCATGGGTGGTGATCCGTCCTGCGGCGTCGAACAGGGATACGCGTTCTGTCTCGGTAAGGGAAGGAACCTGAGAAAACATGTTTTCCAGAGCTTGTTCAAGAGTCAGTAAACCTGAGTTAACGCTTTCCATCTTCACTCCACCGTTTTTTCATCAATACAGATTGTTTCATTCATATGGCGTGTTTCATTAGCACGGTATGTTCCACCAACATGTCGCTCATGAGCGGAAACCCGTTTCTTATGCCAGTATTAATTATGTCAGAGTTCGTAACGTGGGTGAATGTATGCAAGTCAAGGAATCCGGCTTTTGGCGTGTGAACCCCGATTAGAGGCTGAGCCTCCAGATAGGGTTCAACGCCGCCGTTTTTTTCCCTCAACTTGACCTATTTCGGGCAGAAGTGAGTGCATCTGCGGGAGATATCGTGCTTTATTACGTCGCTTTATAGTGGTTAACTTAATGTTATAAAAAGAAATTTTTCATTGCACTGATTTCAGTTTCCGCTTTACATCATACCTTGCGCTAAATATAGTCGAAAATCGCTGATAATTTGTTCCTGACCGCGTTGCGCTGGTTCCAGCCGCATTTATAGGGAGATTCGCCGTTCATGTCGTTCACACAGGATCATTATGCCTCGTTGTCTTCCTCTGTTCCGGGGCTGGTTTTGCCTGAGAAACGGGTAGTGGAGGTGCGCAACCTGAGTGTCTATTTCGAACAACAGGGACTGCGGGTGGATGCAGTACGCAATTTGACGTTCTCTGTCGATCGGGGCGAAACGCTGGCTATTGTCGGGGAGTCGGGGTCGGGCAAATCGGTGACGTCGCTGGCATTGATGCGTCTGGTCGAACACGCGGGTGGGGTGATCCATCAGGGGGATATGTTCTTTCGGCGCCGTGATGGACACGTACTGGACCTTCGTGGTGCCCGTCAGCGAGTGATGCGAAGGTTACGCGGTGCAGATCTCGCGATGATTTTCCAGGAACCGATGACGTCGCTCAATCCCGTTTTCCCGGTCGGTGAACAGATAGCCGAGTCGATTCGTTTGCATCAGGGGATGAACCGGCAGGCTGCGCGTGCAGAAACCTTGCGGATGTTGGATCTGGTCAGAATTCCGGAAGCGCGTAATGTGTTGGATCGTTATCCCCACCAGCTCTCCGGCGGCATGCGCCAACGGGTCATGATTGCAATGGCGCTCTCCTGCAAACCGTCGCTGTTGATTGCCGATGAACCGACGACCGCGCTGGATGTCACCATTCAGGCGCAAATCCTGCAACTTATCCGTGTGCTACAGCGTGAAATGGACATGGCGGTGATTTTTATCACTCATGACATGGGCGTGGTGGCGGAAGTGGCTGAGCGCGTATTGGTGATGCACCGTGGGGAAAGCGTTGAAGCGGGAAGCGTGGGGCAGATCTTTACCGCGTCACAGCATCGGTATACGCAGGGGCTGTTGGCGGCAGTTCCGGCATTAGGATCCATGCGCGGGCAACCGTTTCCGGCAAAATTTCCGCTACTGAATCAAGATATGCTGCCTATCGTGGACAGCGCGCCGCAGGACACGGTTCCCGCGCAGGCGGGGCCGATCTTGCAGGTTAGCAATCTGGTGACGCGTTTTCCGATTCGTAGCGGGTTATTGAACCGTGTGACACGGCAGGTGCATGCGGTGGAAAATGTCAGCTTCGATCTCTGGCCGGGCGAAACGCTTTCGCTGGTTGGCGAATCGGGGTGTGGCAAGTCCACCACTGGCCGTGCGCTGCTCCAACTGGTTGAAAGCCAGAAGGGCAACATTATCTTTAATGGTCAGCGTATCCATCAGTTGAAAGGGTCTGCATTACAGCGTTTGCGGCGTGATATTCAACTGATTTTTCAGGATCCTTATGCGTCTCTGGATCCTCGTCTGACGGTCGGGTTCTCAATTATGGAACCACTGCTGGTACACAACATTTGCCGTCGGCAGGAGGCAGAAAAGCGGGTTGAGTGGCTATTGTCGCGCGTGGGGTTGGAGCCGGAACATGCCCGACGCTATCCGCATGAATTTTCCGGCGGCCAGCGTCAGCGCGTTTGTATCGCCAGAGCGCTGGCGCTGAATCCTAAAGTGGTGATTGCGGATGAGGCCGTATCCGCGCTGGACGTGTCGATTCAGGCGCAAATCATCAATCTGATGTTGGAACTACAACGTGAGTTTGGCATCGCGTTTTTGTTTATTTCACATGATATGGCGGTAGTTGAGCGTATCAGCCATCGCGTAGCGGTGATGTACATGGGGCAAATTGTCGAGATTGGCCCACGGCAAGATGTGTTTGAACGTCCCCGGCATCCTTATACCCGCAAACTGATGTCGGCTGTGCCGATTGCCGATCCCTCACGCCGCCAGCGTGAGCAGGTTCTGCTGGTTGATGAAATACCCAGCCCGATCCGGGTGATTGGCGATGAGCCCACCACAGCGCCCTTGGTTCAGGTTGGTGAGCGACACTTTGTTGCGCACCATCCGATTGCCGGTGCTTATTAACAGGGATTCACAAGGAGAACGTAGCATGAGCGTAATGACGATAAAGCGGCGCTGGTTCGTGGCCGTAGGAGTAACCGCAGCCATGGCGGCCTCACCCGTCTGGGCAGCTAAAGATGCGGTTATCGCCGTAGGTTCCACGTTTACCAGCCTGGATCCGTATGATGCCAACGATTCGCTATCACAGACGGTGGCGAAGTCATTTTATCAGGGGCTCTTTGGTTTCGATAAAAATATGAAGCTGGTGAACGTGCTGGCGGATCGCTATGACGTGAGTCCAGACGGCCTGACGTATACCATCAAGTTGCACCCGGGCGTGAAATTTCACGATGGATCGGTGTTTAATGCCGCCGCTGTCAAAGTGAATCTGGATCGTGCCAGCAATCCAGACAGTCGTCTGAAGCGGTATAACCTGTTCAGGATGATCGAAAAAACCGACGTAGTAGACGAACTGACGGTGAAAATCACGCTGAAGACGCCGTTCTCGGCGTTTGTTAACAATCTGGCGCACCCGGCGGCGGTGATGATCTCGCCGGCGGCATTAACGCAGTACGGCAAGGAGATTGGTTTCCATCCGGTAGGGACGGGTCCGTACCGCTTTGTGGCCTGGAATCAGACCGATTTTGTCAAAGTTGAGAAGTTCAACGGCTACTGGAAGGCTGGGCTACCTAAGCTAGATAGCATTACCTGGCGTCCGGTAGTGGATAACAACACGCGTGCGGCACTGCTGCAAACGGGTGAAGCGCAGTTTGCTTACCCGATACCGTTCGAACAGGCCAAGGTGCTGGAGAAAAATGACAAGCTGGCTCTGGTGGCGTCACCGTCGATTCTGCACCGCTACATCAGCATGAATGTCACGCAGAAACCGTTTGATAACCCGAAAGTACGACAGGCGTTGAACTACGCCATTAACAAAGAAGCGCTGATTAAAGTGGCATTCTCCGGATATGCGACACCAGCAGAAGGGCCACTGCCGAGCAGCATTGATTATTCAGTAAAATATCACCCGTGGCCTTACGATCCGGCCAAAGCGCGCGAGCTGCTGAAAGAAGCGGGCTACCCGAACGGCTTCACCACTACGCTCTGGTCATCACATAACCACAGCACGGCGCAGAAAGTCTTGCAGTTCACGCAGCAGCAACTGGCCCAGGTTGGCGTGAAAGTGCAGGTGACTGCGATGGATGCAGGGCAACGCGCGGCTGAAGTGGAAGGTAAAGGTGTGAAAGAAACGGGCGTCCGCCTGTTCTACACCGGCTGGTCGGCATCGACGGGCGAGGCAGACTGGGCGCTGTCGCCACTGTTTGCTACCGCTTCCTGGCCACCCGCGCAGTTCAACACAGCGTTTTACAGCAACCCGCAGGTTGATGCGGATCTGTCCAATGCGTTGAAAACGACGGAGCGAGCGGAAAAACAGAAACTGTATAAGGATGCACAGGACAAAATCTGGGCCGATGCGCCGTGGATTTTTCTGGCGACAGAGCGTTTAGTGTCGGCTAATAGTAAGAAATTGACCGGATTTTATGTGATGCCGGATACCTTATTTAGCTTTGAGGATGCTGACCTGACGGAATAACGCACTGCAAAAGTATGACCAGGGAGGCGGGTGGCCATGAGGTTACCCGCCATGGTTAATACACGTCCACTCATAGGAGAGTCTGACGCATGTTTGTGGAAAACCGTTCATGCTGAATTATTTTATTAAACGGCTACTGGGGCTGATCCCCACGCTCCTGATTGTTATGGTGCTGGTGTTCCTATTCGTTCATCTGTTACCTGGCGATCCGGCGCGTTTGGCCGCCGGACGGGAAGCGGACGCCGCCGTTATCGAGATGGTACGGCAGGACTTGGGATTGGATAAACCGCTACCGCACCAGTTCTGGCACTTCTTCACCAATATCCTGCAGGGGGATCTGGGAACGTCGATAGTGTCGAAACGGCCCGTCACGGAAGAGATCGCCATGCGTTTTATGCCGACGTTCTGGCTGACGGTTTGCAGTATGGCGTGGGCGGTGATTTTTGGCATGGCGATCGGCATCGTGTCTGCCGTATGGCGCAACGGCTGGCCGGACAGAATCGGGATGACGCTGGCGGTATCTGGCCTCTCTTTCCCCGCTTTTGCGCTCGGTATGCTCTTGATGCAGGTCTTTTCCGTTGAGTTAGGCTGGTTACCGACGGTGGGAGCGGATACCTGGCTGCACTACGTTTTGCCCTCGCTGACGTTGGGGGCGGCGGTGGCGGCGGTGATGGCGCGGTTTACCCGGGCGTCGTTTGTTGATGTGTTGCAGGAAGACTACATGCGAACAGCGCGGGCAAAAGGTGTGCGCGAATCGCTGGTTGTGGTGAAGCACGGGCTGCGCAATGCGTTGATTCCGGTGGTCACGATGATGGGATTGCAATTTGGCTTCCTGCTCGGTGGCTCCATCGTCGTGGAGAAGGTTTTCAACTGGCCGGGCTTAGGGCGGTTGCTGGTGGATGCCGTGGAGATGCGCGACTACCCGGTGATTCAAGCCGAGGTGCTGCTGTTTTCGCTGGAGTTTATTCTGATCAATCTGCTGGTTGATATGTTGTATGCCGCGATTAATCCAACCATTCGTTATAAATAAGGAAAGGGAATGAGACACTGGCGACGTGAAGCGATGCTGGCGACGCTCCCTGTCATGAGGGATAAACCCGTTAGTACGCCGTGGCGTGAATTCTGGCGGCGCTTTCTTCAGCAACGTGTGGCGGTCGTCGCAGGTCTGTTTGTGCTGTTGCTGATAGCGGTTGCGTTTCTGGCTCCGTATCTGATGCCCTATGATGCCGAGAACTATTTCGATTATGAACGCCTGAACGAAGGTCCTTCTTCGGCACACTGGTTGGGTGTCGATTCATTAGGGCGTGATATTTTTAGTCGAATCCTAATGGGGACGCGGATCTCGCTGGCGGCGGGCATTCTCTCGGTGCTGGTGGGGATGATTATCGGCACGACATTGGGGCTGTTGGCGGGCTACTACGAAGGATGGACGGACCGAATCATCATGCGTATAGGCGATGTGTTATTTGCTTTCCCCGGCATTTTGCTGGCGATTGCCGTTGTGGCGATTATGGGCAGTGGAATGGCGAATGTGGTTGTCGCCGTCGCGATTTTCAGCATCCCGGCTTTTGCCCGTCTGGTGCGGGGCAACACGCTGGTACTGAAGCAACTTACCTACATCGAATCTGCTCGCAGTATCGGTGCTAGCGACCGGACGATCCTCTTTCGACACATTTTACCCGGCTCAGTGTCTTCCATCGTGGTGTTTTTCTCGATGCGCATTGGGATGTCGATCATCACCGCCGCCAGCCTGTCATTTTTAGGACTGGGTGCTCAGCCGCCAATGCCCGAGTGGGGCGCGATGCTGAACGAAGCACGATCGGATATGGTGATTGCCCCGCATGTTGCCATCTTCCCTAGTTTGGCGATCTTTCTGACGGTATTGGCGTTTAATTTACTGGGGGATGGCCTGCGCGACGCGCTCGACCCGAAACTGAAAAGCTGAATAAAAAAAACGCGGCAACGAGTGCCGCGTTTTTCAATAGTCAGACCGTTAGCGTTTAGAACGAAGTTCGTTTGTAGCTGCGGTACTGTGGCTGCCAGAAGTTATGGTCAATCGCTTTTTGCAAGGCATCGGCAGAGGTCACAACCGCGACACCTTGCAGTTGCGCGGCTTTACCCACTTCCAGCGCGATACGCTTAGACACCTGCTGGATATCGGACAGATCCGGCAGCAGAGCGCCTTCACCGTTATTCGCCAGCGGCGAGCAGTCAGCCAACGCACGGCTAGCGGCCATCAACATACCGTCAGTGATACGCTTGGCTCCCGATGCCAGTACACCTAACCCGATACCTGGGAAAATGTAGGAGTTGTTGCACTGTGCGATAGGGAAGACGTTATCCTGATAGTGAACCGGAGAGAACGGACTACCGGTTGCAACCAGCGCGGTGCCCTCTGTCCAGCGAATGATGTCTTCTGGACGAGCTTCCACGCGAGATGTCGGGTTAGACAGTGGCATCACGATAGGACGAGCACAGTGTTTGTACATTTCACGGATGATTTCTTCCGTAAACAGACCCGGCTGGCCGGATACACCGATCAGGATGGTCGGCTTGGCATTGCGCACCACTTCCAGCAGTGAAATTGCATCGCTGCTGCAATCCCAATCAGCCAGCAGTTCGCTTTTCTGTACCAGTTTGCTCTGGAAATCGAGCAGGTTTGGCAGTTTGTCCGTCAGCAGACCGAAGCGGTCAACCATGAAGACGCGTGCGCGAGCTTCTTCTTCACTCAGCCCTTCGGACTTCATTTGCGCGATGATTTGCTCAGCGATACCACAGCCAGCGGAGCCTGCACCCAGGAAGGCGACGGTCTGATCGCGTAACTGTGTGCCTGCTGCACGGCTGGCGGCAATCAGGCTGCCGATAGCGACGGCGGCGGTGCCCTGAATGTCATCGTTAAAGCTACAGATTTCATCGCGATAGCGGTTCAGCAGCGGAGTCGCATTTTTCTGCGCGAAGTCTTCAAACTGCAACAGCACGTTCGGCCAGCGACGTTTCACGGCCTGAATGAACTCGTCAACGAATGCATAGTATTCGTCGTCGGTGATGCGCGGATGACGCCAGCCCATGTACAACGGATCGTTTAGGCGCTGCGGGTTGTTTGTACCCACGTCCAGAACGACAGGCAGGGTGTAGGCTGGGCTGATGCCGCCACAGGCGGTGTACAGCGACAGCTTACCGATTGGAATTCCCATCCCGCCGATACCCTGATCGCCCAGACCGAGAATACGTTCACCATCGGTGACAACGATGACTTTCACGTTCTGCTTGGTGGCGTTTTGCAGCATATCGTCGATATTGGCGCGGTTAGGGTAGGAAATAAACAGGCCACGGGCGCGACGATAGATATCAGAGAAGTGTTCACAGGCTTCGCCGACGGTCGGGGTGTAGATGATAGGCATCATCTCATTGAGGTGACCGTCCAACAGACGGTAGAACAGTGTCTCGTTGGTATCCTGAATGTTGCGTAGGTAAACGTGTTTTTCAATATCGTGTTTGAATTCCTGATACTGACGCCAGGCGCGTTCTGCCTGTTCTTCGATGGTTTCAACCGCTTCTGGCAGCAGACCTGCGAGGTTAAAATCAGCACGCTCTTCTTCAGTAAACGCGCTGCCTTTATTCAGCAGGGGAAATTCGAGCAAGATCGGACCAGCATAGGGGATGTAAAGAGGACGTTTGCTTTCGTATTCTAATTCCATGACTTTTTACTCTTCGGGTAACAGAAAAGAAATTCAGGTGTTGTCGATGAGAAACTGCTGCGGATCTTAAATTACCCAGAGAATATGTACAGGAAATGTTAATTTAAATAGTTACAGATGGCTTGCATATTAATCAAAATACAGGCTTTATCGATTCACCTCTCTTTTTTTCACCTTCACGACGCTGATTTTTTGTGCTTCTCGCCGCCATCATTCCTCAATAAAGTGGTACTCAACGTCGGTGCAACCCAGTTCGGCCAGCATGATTTGTGAGATCGTCCAGTGGCTGACAGTCGCATTGCGGCGTTCAACGACGGCGGCATGTGTAATGGTTCGAGGATCTTCGCCGGCAAGGTTCATCAGATTTAATGCGGCTTGCAAGGGCGGTAGGCTGGGATTGAATGCCGCATTTTCTGCATAGCGGCCAGCATAAAGGTTGCCACTCGCGGTTTCCAACGCGATTCCGCTAATCGCTTTGCTGTAAGGCGCGTGGCTACGGTTAGCGGCATCCAGTGCCTGACGCGCTAGCGCATTCACATTCTGCAACGTTGCGCCGTGGTTGATGTCATCCATCAGCAGGGTATCAATATTCAGATCGATGGGGCCAAAGGCATCGGGCAGATAGTGACTAAGCACCGCAGGCTGGCGACCCGGCAGTTGAATACGTAACGACGCCGCATTGCGCAATTCATTCATGAACTGGCGACAGTGGCCGCATGGCGTGTAGTTCACGGTCACCGCCCGCAATCCACGTTCATTGCGCAGCCAGGCGTGGCTGATGGCACTCTGTTCCGCATGAACCGTTTGTTGAAGCTGAACGGCGGTGAACTCCATGTTTGCGCCAAAGTAGAAATTTCCGCTGAGCCCTTGCGCAATCGCACCAACCTGAAAGTGCGAAATGGAGGCTTGTGCGCAGGCGGCTGCCAGAGGTAATAGCGCAAAGGCCAACGCATCGGTATCTAATTGGCTGGCTTCGCAGATGGCATTCACGTCGTCAGCGGTTAGCATCGCGGCAAAATCTGGTTTATCGAGCACGGGACCGAGTGCGGTTTGCAGGTTGGCTGGTAATTGCTGAAAGGCGTTTTCAAATCGTGGATGCATGTCGGTTTACTCTTTTTTGCCCGTCAATGACGTCATGTTAGAAAGCAGAGTAACAATAAATTGTGATCAAAATCTCTTTATTGAATGAAATGACTGCAACTTGATCATTAAATGCGAGATGTATCTCAATTTTTATCCCCTGTGCGGCTTCCCTTACATCGGTTTCCTCTCCTACAACTGCAATAGGTGAGACAAAAAAGCGTACAACCGAGGCTTGTTATGCTCTGTTGTGCGCTTTGTACCGCTATACTCGCTGGCTTAATTAAGAACGATCTTTTTCTCTCTGGCTGTTTCCAGCAGTTTTCCAACATCCTGAAGAAACGTCACCGTTTCCTCGGCAATAGTTTGTGTTGAGATACCTTCTTTTTTGGCCGCAATTTTCCACTGTCGGCGTTGTTTCTTTTCCAGATTGGGATAGTGAGAGCGCAATAACCGATGTAGCTCTGGAACATCGCACAATTCTTTCGATATGTTGTCTTCGTAGTAAACCAACGAAAGGGTAAACGGAGAATTAGGGCCATTTTCACGAACGACACTGACATAAATTGGCCAATAGCCATTATCTGGGTGCCTCAGCGCGAGTATGGCGGGCATCGTGACATTCAACCAGGTTCTGCCTATTTCCAAATGATCTTCTGCCAACAGTGGGAATGATTTGCGCAGGGTAACCAAAATACCGGAAATGCCTTTAGCCTGAATGAGTTGATCGCACAGTTGATCGTTTTGCTGCATAAAAAGCAGGGCTTCACCCTCAACCCCTTCCAGGTGCGTCGGTTTCCAATCTGTCGGTTTTAATTTTTTTAGCTGAGATAGGCGATCAATCACCGATTCATGCTGTGCGGCTAGCTGAGCGGACAGTTCAGAAATATGTTTTTCATTTGGATCTTGCCACTGTGCCTGTTTCTGACAGTAGGCCATGAGTAGCTGTGCCGCAGCGTTGTTATTTTGTAATTGCAGACGAGCACGCCGAGCGGCCTGCTCCAGCCATTGGTAGCTTAATAATGCCCATTTATCGCCCAGTTTTACTAGTTTTTCCTCGCTGTAGGTTTCCAGCTTTTTATCTAGCACCACGTAGGCAAAACCGTAATCTTTAAACACCGTTTTATTAGAGAAGGTACTTTGCACAGCCTTGTAGTAATCATCAAGTTGAGCACCCGATAATTCCGCACCGACTTTATTTTCAATGGTGACGATGAACTTATTCTTAGGGTCGATTAAAAAGAGATCGAGGCGGCGTTTCGAACCTTCGCTGTCACTAATACTAAATTCACGCGTCATAAAAGCTGAGCCAAAACTCGTCGACTGAATACTGCCCGGCGTCCATTTTGCAAAGAATTTTTTATTGGCGGATTTATTTGTTTCATAACCAGCCTGATAAGCCGCGGTCAGAAAGTCTTTGATGACGGCATCGCCCTGACAGTGTCCTTCATTGGGGTTCAGGCACCACGCGAGCATGCTGGAATTTTGATTTTCGGTAAGGTTGATGACATCAAAGATATTATCTGAAGTGCGTAGTTTTTCTCGTAATTCTAACAACCGATCGTCCATGAGAAAGTCGTAAAATTCCTGCATTTCCATATCTTATTGCTCCATTTTTATTTATGAAAAATTCAATAACCAACGATATTCAGTAATAGAGGGAACACTAACGGTGCAATCAGCGACGTGATGATCCCGCATATAACCAGCGCCAGTGAACTGAACGCGCCTTCCTGATAATCCACTTCGGCGCA
Source organism: Pectobacterium parmentieri (assembly GCF_001742145.1). Taxonomy (NCBI): domain Bacteria; kingdom Pseudomonadati; phylum Pseudomonadota; class Gammaproteobacteria; order Enterobacterales; family Pectobacteriaceae; genus Pectobacterium; species Pectobacterium parmentieri. Next base: position 885,270 of record NZ_CP015749.1, read on the forward strand.
GCGTGCCGTACCGAGTGCGTGCGAAGCGGTGCCCATCGACAACCCACGTGCGGCTTTGGTTTTGATGCCGACCCGACTAAACAGACTGTGGCCGAATACCGCACCGAGAATACCAACAAAAATCACGCAGACGGCGCTGATAGCGGGAATGCCGCCGATGGAGCTGGCTACCGCCATCGCAATGGGCGTGGTGACGGACTTCGGCAGTATTGAGGCAGCAATTTCCGGCGATGCCCCCATCCACAGCGCCACCAGCGTACCGGAGATTATCGCCGTCAGGCTACCGATGAAGCACACGCTGATGATCGACTTCCAGCGGGCGCGAATTTGGTGCAACTGTTCATAAAGTGGAAACGCTAGCGCGACTACTGCGGGTTGCAGCAGGTCGTTAAGGACTTTGCTGCCTTGAAAATAATGCTCGTAGGGGATTTTCAACACCAGCAGCAGCGGAATAATAATCGCCATCGACACCAGCAGCGGATTCAACAGGGAGAGCTTGGTCAGCACGGCCAGCTTACGCGCGGCGAAAAAAACCAGCAGAGTAAGCGGCAGTGACCACCATAAATAGCTGAACATTATTCATTATCCTTCGGGGGCGTGCTATCGCTGGCTAGGGCGCGTTCACGCTGCATAATCTGGGTACTAAAACCGACAACTAACATCACAATAAAGGTACTGATCAGACAGGAAACCACGATAGGGCCAAACTGTTGGCTGACCAGATCGTAATAATTCATGACGCCGACCCCAATGGGAACGAATAGCAATGCCATATGGCGAATAAGAAGGTGGCAGCCCGGTTTCACCCACCGCGCGGGTAGGATCTGCGAACAGAGCAGGGTGAACAAGACCAGCATACCAATGATACTGCCGGGGATAGTGAACGGAAGTAACGCGGATACCGCATTGCCTGCCAACAGGCAGAGATAAATCAATGCGAAAGCGCGTAAATACTGCCAGCAAACGGTGAACGTATTACGCATGGGACATTCCTGATTAGCCGAGGGGATTATCATAACGCTAATGAAATTTACGTGCCACAGCTCACGAATTTTGTTGTGGGGGGAAGGCGAACCCGCCTAAAGAACGGGCAACGTCTGTCTGAACTGAAAATGAAAAGAGAACGTCGATGAGACCAATCCGTTTCAGCTCTACGTTAACGTGTTTATTGCGGCTGAACGGGGAGGAATAGCAACGCCAGACGCGCTATTTTACGTCTACGCGCCATTCGGTGATGTCGATCTGCCCATCGCCGCCAAAGATCTCGGTGCCAAACTCAACGCTGCTGATATATTTTTCATCGCTCATCCATTGCTTTGTCTGCACCAAATAGTCGGTGAAGTGACGAATATTGAGTGATGCACTGTTGGTGCCGGAAGTATGGACAAAGGAAAAGACATTCCAACCTCCACCATTATCCGCGTTGATCCAGCCTTTGAATACGTTCCAACTGCTGTCGCCGAGGAAAACGGTTTCAATATAATCACCCGCAGGGCCTGCATTGGTATCATTTAGCCAAATCATCAATTCGTCGGTAGGCGACGAGTCCCAGTTGGCTTTATCGGTAGTGTGGAACCAAATGTCGTAAGCGGCGTTGTAAGTACCCGTAGCCTTGATAGAATAAGTAACGTTACTGGTGATACTCTTATTACTGGATAATTGTATCGGCAACCCGCTATTTTCCGTATAGCCCGCCGTCCAGTGCCAACCGCTCACCAGTGAAGGATAGGCTTTAACACTGTGGGTACTGCTTGGCCAGTGCCAGTTCCACCCCATGCTAATTGGGCTATTATAGAAAATCGTTTGCTGCCATCCTTTTATTTCATCTTTTCCCCATACGTTATTGAATAGGTAATGTTTATTATTACCGAAATAGAGTTTATCCGCATCGTTTGATGAACTGGCAGCAGACACTGTTAGTGATGAGAGTAGCAAGGAAGAAAATACTGCGGGCAATAATACGCGGAAAATACGGTGTGGCTGGGTATTCACAGTCTGCATAATAAATCTCTTTTTAAATATATTCTTGAGGTGTTTTAATCTGAAAGTTAACACATCGTTATCACGTGACTATGATCAAGTCTGAGATGTGGTTAGTTTAACCGGTTATGTTATTTCCACTCTGTCGGAATAATCCAATTCATGGGGAAATGATTAAAGTCGTAATAAATATGAATAATGTGAAATAAAATCAGGGTGTTATTTTAAGGCGCACGTAAGTGCGCGCTTTGGGCTACTGGTTATTCAAATAACGATGCGTTATGGATGGCTGCGCAGACGGCGTCGGTCAATTTACGCAGTTCATCAGGCTGAATGATAAAGGGCGGCATTAGATAAATGAGCCGGCCAAAGGGGCGGATCCAGACGCCACGTTCGACGAAGAAGCGCTGTAGCCGCGCCATATTGACCGGACGCTGCGTTTCCACCACGCCGATAGCGCCGAGTACGCGAACGTTAGCCACCAGCGGAGACTCTGCACAGGGGCGTAGTTCTTCTCGCAACTGCTGCTCAATATGTTGTACCTGATTTTGCCAACGGTTTTCTGCCAGCAGCGACAAACTAGCGTTGGCTGCGGCACAGGCTAGCGGATTGCCCATAAATGTAGGGCCGTGCATAAAACAGCCTGCTGCACCGTTGCTGATGGTTTCGGCCACCATCCGGGTGGTCAGCGTGGCGGAGAGTGTCATATAACCGCCGGTAAGCGCTTTTCCCAGACACATAATATCCGGTGAAATTCCCGCATGTTCGCAGGCAAACAGTTTACCGGTGCGGCCAAATCCGGTCGCGATTTCATCGGCAATCAGCAACACGCTGAATTGATCGCACAGCTCGCGTACTCGGCGCAGATAGGCCGGGTGGTAAAAGCGCATTCCGCCTGCGCCCTGCACGATGGGTTCCAGAATGATGGCGGCGATCTCATGAGCATGCACCGACAGCATCGCCTGTAATGGCGCGATATCGGCTTCCTGCCACTTGTCGGCAAAACCGCCTTCGTTGGTAGCATCACAGGGTGGCGCATCGACAAACAGGTGAGTGGGCAGATAGCCCTGATACAGGCTGTGCATCGAGTTCTGTGGGTCGCACACGGACATCGCCCCGAAAGTGTCACCGTGATAGCCGTGACGCAGAGTGAGAAATCGCTGGCGGGTTTCACTACGCGCTTGCCAGTACTGTAGCGCCATTTTCATCGCCACTTCGACGGCCACCGAGCCTGAATCCGCCAGAAAAACGCATTCCAACGCATCTGGTGTGATGTCCACCAGTTGACGACACAGCGCAACCGCTGCCGGATGAGTGATCCCGCCGAACATTACATGCGCCATCTGGCTGAGCTGAGTCTGTACCGCCTGGTTGATTACCGGGTGGTTGTAACCGTGGATCGCCGCCCACCACGATGACATCCCATCAATCAGGCGACGTCCGTCGTCCAGATGTAGCTCGATGCCGCTGGCTGCTATGACCGGATAGCAGGGCAGCGGTGTAGTCATCGACGTGTAGGGGTGCCAAATATGGCGCTGGTCAAAAGTGAGGTCTTCCGGGCTCATGATGATCTTTCGTAAACCAAAAGTGATTCTATTTGGTTGACAGTATATCGGGTTAATTTACACTGGCGAAACGTTTTTAGTTTGGAGATGCCGAGATGGCTGACCGCATGTACTGGACGCTTGAGCAAGCGCAAGACTTATTTAATAAACCGTTTCTGGAACTGATGTTTGAAGCCCAGCAGATCCACCGCCAGCATTTTGATCCCCGCCAGGTACAGGTCAGCACGTTACTGTCGATAAAAACCGGTTCCTGTCCTGAGGACTGTAAATATTGTCCGCAGAGCTCCCGCTATCGGACAGGGATTGATACTGAACGGTTAATGCAGGTCGAACAGGTTTTGGATTCGGCCCGTCAGGCGAAAGCTGCGGGATCGACGCGCTTTTGTATGGGCGCCGCGTGGAAAAACCCGCACGAGCGCGACATGCCTTATCTGGAACAGATGGTACAAGGCGTTAAAGCGATGGGGATGGAAACCTGCATGACGCTGGGGACACTGCACCACGATCAGGCGGAACGTCTGGCTTCTGCGGGGCTGGATTTCTATAACCATAACCTCGATACCTCGCCGGAGTTTTACGGCAGCATCATCACCACCCGCACGTATCAGGAACGTCTGGACACACTGGATAAAGTGCGCGGTGCGGGCATTAAAGTTTGCTCGGGTGGCATCGTTGGGTTGGGTGAAACCGTGCGCGATCGCGCTGGGCTGCTGGTGCAACTGGCTAACTTGCCAACGCCGCCGGAAAGCGTGCCGATCAACATGTTGGTTAAAGTAAAAGGAACGCCGCTGGCGGATAACGAGGATGTCGATCCGTTTGATTTTATTCGGACTATTGCCGTTGCGCGCATCATGATGCCGGCCTCCTATGTGCGCCTGTCCGCCGGACGTGAGCAGATGAGTGAGCAAACGCAGGCGATGTGTTTTATGGCCGGTGCGAACTCCATTTTCTACGGCTGCAAACTGCTTACCACGCCAAACCCGAAAGAAGACAAAGATCTGGCGCTGTTCCTCAAGTTAGGTCTGAACCCACAGCAAACAGGAACCGAATTTGGGGACAACCAACAGCAGCAGCGCTTGGCAGAACAGTTGATTAACGCGGATAGCGAGCAGTTTTATAATGCTGCGGTATAACGCGTGGTACGCAAACCACGGGATAAGGCGTAGTGAATCATGAGCTGGCAGCAACGTATTGAAGCCGCGTTGGTACAGCGTCAGCATGATGATGCTTATCGCATGCGGCTGGCTAATCAAGGCGGTAGCGGACGCTGGCTGATGCAGGACGATCGCTGCTATCTGAATTTTTCCAGTAACGATTATCTGGGGCTGAGCCATCATCCCGAGATTGTGCGTGCCTGGCAGCAGGGTGCAGAGCAATACGGTATTGGCAGCGGCGGTTCCGGCCATGTAACGGGGTATACCGATGCGCATGCCGCGCTGGAAACTCAGCTTGCCGACTGGTTGGGTTACCCGCGTGCGCTGCTGTTTATTTCCGGCTATGCCGCGAATCAGGCCGTGGTGGCTGCGCTAGCACGGGCGGAAGACCGGATTTTGGCCGATAAACTCAGCCACGCTTCATTGCTGGAAGCGGCCGCACAGTCACCGGCGACGCTGCGGCGCTTTAAACACAATCAGGCTGATAGTCTGCAAACGTTGCTGGAGAAACCGACAGACGGCCAGACGCTGGTGGTGACCGAAGGTGTGTTCAGCATGGATGGCGATACCGCGCCACTGTCTGCATTGCAGGAACAGTGCAGGGCACACGATGCCTGGTTGATGGTGGACGATGCACACGGAATTGGTGTGCTGGGTGAAGAAGGCCGTGGGAGCTGCTGGCAGCAGGGCATCAAGCCTGAGCTACTGATCGTTACGTTCGGTAAAGCGTTTGGCGTCAGCGGTGCAGCGGTGCTGTGTGCGGAACCGTTGGCCGAGTATTTCCTGCAATTTGCCCGTCATTTGATTTACAGCACCTCGATGCCAGCAGCACAGGCCTGTGCGATGAGCGAGGCGGTCAATTGTGTCCGGCAGGGTGACGCACGGCGTGATGCGCTACGGCGTAACATCGCGCAGTTTCGCGCGGGCTTTTCCAACTCGTCATACCAACTGATGGATTCACAGAGTGCGATCCAGCCGCTGATTGTTGGCGAGAACGCGCGGGCGCTGGCATTGATGACCCATCTGCGTGAACAAGGCGTGTGGGTTAGTGCGATGCGGCCGCCGACGGTGCCACCTGGCAGTGCACGTCTGCGAATTACGCTGACGGCGGAACATCAGCCGGAAGATATCAGCCGCTTGCTTACGGTGTTGCACCATGCTGACAGAAAACTATAACAAACAGGCGATTGCGCAGGCGTTTGGGCGGGCGGCGGGATGTTATGACCGCTTTGCCGAACTGCAACGCACTAGCGGAGAACGCCTACTGACGCTGATGCCGCCACACCGCGGTGTAGAGGTATTGGATGCGGGGTGCGGAACCGGGCATTTTAGCCACCACTGGCGTCAGATGGGAAAAACGGTCACCGCGCTGGATTTATCGGCGGCGATGCTCGCACATGCGCGTGAGCGGCACGCTGCGGATCGTTATCAGGAAGGGGATATCGAAAATCTGCCGCTGGCGGATTGTTGTGTGGATATCAGCTACAGCAATCTGGCCGTGCAGTGGTGCAACTCGTTACCGCGTGCGTTGGCAGAGCTATACCGAGTGACGCGACCGGGCGGCGTGATTGCGTTTACCACGCTGGCGGACGGCTCTTTAAGCGAACTGTCACAGGCGTGGCAGCGGTTGGACGACACGCAGCGGACGAATCACTTTCTGCCGCTCTCTGCGATTGACGCGGCCTGTCAGCCTTATCGACATGATTTGGTGCAGGAGCGTGAAGTGTGCCTTTTTCCCGATGTGCTAGCGTTGATGAAATCGCTAAAGGGGATTGGGGCGACCTGGCTGCATGACGGGCGCACGCCTGGGCTATTGAGTCGAGCCCGTCTGGCTGCATTGTCCGCTTGCTATCCGCAAGAGCAGGGCGGCTATCCGCTCAGCTATCAACTGGTTTATGGAGTGATTTATCGTGATTAAACGCTGGTTTGTGACGGGCACAGATACCGAAGTCGGGAAAACCGTTGCGAGTACGGCGCTGCTTCAGGCGGCGCGTCAGGCAGGATACCGAACCGCGGGCTACAAACCTGTGGCGTCCGGCTGTGAGATGACGGCTGACGGCATTCGCAACAGCGACGCGTTGGCGCTTCAGGCCAATAGCAGTATTCATCTTGATTACTCAATGGTGAACCCGCTGGCGTTTATGGAACCGACGTCACCGCATATTATCAGTGCGGCGGAGCAGCGGCCGATTCATCTTTCAGTGTTGTCGGCAGGGTTACGTGCATTAGAAATGCAAGCTGATTGGGTACTAGTCGAAGGTGCTGGCGGGTGGTTTACGCCGCTGTCGGAGCAGGAGACGTTTGCTGACTGGGTGGTGCAGGAACAGCTTCCGGTGATTTTAGTGGTCGGTATCAAACTGGGCTGCATCAACCATGCGATGCTTACCGCCCAGGCGATTCAACATACCGGTTTGCACCTTGGCGGCTGGATCGCTAACGACATCATGCCGCGAGGAAAATGGCATCAGCCGTATCTCCACACCTTGCAACAGCGCTTGCCTGCACCGATGCTGGGTGAAATTCCTTATTTATCGACTCTTCATCAACATGATCTGGGGCAGTATATTGATATTGGGTTATTAGCCTATCCGTAGGCCTCTTAGAGCCGATCCCAATAGCGTTTATTCCAGACAACAATGCCACAGAAAAAATGCAACATCGCCTCATAGTTTTCAGTTTTTTTCTCCCGACGGATTAGGGCCAGGCAAAAGTGGCCCTGAACATTAACATTGGGCATTCGGGAACATCAAAAGCGCGTATTACTTATTAATGACAACTCCTTTTGTGTTGGGGCTTAGCCACGTGTCCACTATTCGTGGAATAGGATCAGTACCGAAGGAGAGAAACATCTGATCGGAAAATATTTACTCAGGGTATTGAACGTAATAATCTAACGCAGAGAGCCAGAATAAAAAGGCCAGTCCGAAAAATATTATTCCTGAATAATCTAATTTTTATGGTGATCGTAATATGTACAGTGTAGATAAGAAGATAACACCGCCTAAATCAATTTATAGTCATTATGTCTTGTTTGCCTTTTTAGCCTTGTCTCTATTATTTCCCCCTGATTCTAAAATTCTACCACTATTTATCCTCATAATTACGCTGATTGTTATTTCAATTTTTATTTTTCCCCGTTTCTGGATAATAGGTAATGTGTCTGGCGTTGGTACGAGTAGAGGGAAAAGAGTGAGAAGATGGAGTAGATATAAAAGGTCTCTTGTATTGATATATGTGGCAGGGGTTTTAACACTGTTCTTCTTGTTTTTCACAGAAGTGGTGGGCTATTATAATATTGCAATGTCATTCCTTGTTATTTCTGCTTCTTTAATGTTTGTTTCAATTTACTTTTATATCTCTAACTCTAATTGGTATTTCGAAAAAGATAAGGGGGTGATTATTTGGGGTGCTCAATTCATATCAATTTTTATCGCCTATTGTATACTTTCTTGGGCGAAAAATAGCACGATGAACTATATGGATTTGACTTATGGTGACGCTTCTTCTCGAACTATAATATATGCTTATTTTATTATATTAATGATTGTCTTATCATTTGTTTTTTCTGGTTTTATTTATATGTTTATAACTTTATTTGAAAGTAAGGTGATTGATAGACAATTTAATACAACCGTTGGGAAAAATGTTAAGTTATGTATAAAATACGATTCAATACCCGTTTCCATGCCTTTTATGTTATTGGTATTTATTATTTTTCTTTGTTATTTTAAACATCATGTGGCTGTTGATAGTTATTTCATTAGGCAATCAATAGAATTTGATTCTTCAGAGGGGTTCTATTGTGCTGGTGGATACAAAACATTTGGTAGTGACAAAGAGGCCAGGTTTATTAAAGTCTCGGATAATGATTACAGAGCGTTTATTTTCGATGGTTACAATATAAGTTCATATCGCTTATCATGTATGGACTCATATCCTTATTATAAAATGAGCTTTATATTAAATAAGGCTGAAAGTATAAGAATGAAAATGAAGCTTGATGAGCTTAATGATGATTTAAATCATATTATTAAAATAAAAAGATGAATTGTCAGTAACACCTACTAATTAGTAGAGCATGTACTTTTCAATGAAGGCTCCGATGACCTTTCGTGTCGCTCTGCAGAATGTGGCAAGCGAGGGGTCAACCCTTTTATTTTGGTTCTCAGCGTCAGCAATTCATGACAGGCTTCATCTGTTCGTGGATCAAAGGTGTAGGCCAGTACGCCACCCGTTTTTTGTATTGAAGGAGGCTGATCGGTTTTTTTTTGAATACAGGTATAGATCAATAGATAAAACCTTCTTGAATTCTTCTCTACCCCACGAGGTGCCTGAATGGTGGCATGGGAGCCTCCGGCTGTTTTTAGTCTTTTTCCGTCTAATACTTATGCGATAAATCACAGAAAGCATGTGAAGAAAATCCATATCAGGAGGGATCGTGAATGAAGCGGGTATTTCCCTAACTCAGGGCTGATGCGGGGTTGTGGGAGTTATCCACCATTTCTGTGGATAACTATGTGCATTATGGATAGACAACGCGTCCTAAGCGAGAGCTGGCGCGGGTTGACGCTAGGTTGACGCTATTCTCCACGCTTTTGTTAATCTATTTATTATCATATGCTTAAGTAAAATCAAGCATCTTGAACATCAATAGTGCGTCGTTGCATAAATTAACATCACTGGTCATCCCTGTATGTTACATTTTTACCTAATCTGGGGATAAATCATGATTATTTTATCTGGTAGATTCCAGATGGATGTGCTAGCAAATTGATTTGTCGATTAATCATCCAATCCGGCGATAATTTCCTTGATGCTGTTTTTATATCCAGTATCATGACGGTGGCAAATTTCATCATTGGCATTCAGAATAAAGCATCGTGCGTCACAGGTAGTGAGTACGATAGCGGTACTTCTGACGACATCATTGCCGTGCCAGAAATCGTCAGTCTGTATCTTTTACCTGCCTCCGTGCGTCCATCCACGAACATCGTATTTAGCGATGAGTAATAACGATAAGTAGCGTGCTTAACGATGAGTAAAGTATTTACACTGCATTCCGACTTTAAACCGGCAGGCGATCAGCCCGAGGCTATTCGTCGTTTAAAAGAAGGCCTGGAGGACGGGTTAGCACACCAAACGCTGCTCGGAGTAACAGGTTCAGGTAAAACGTTCACGATAGCCAACGTGATTGCCGATCTCAATCGGCCGACAATGATGCTGGCGCCGAATAAAACGCTAGCCGCTCAACTGTACGGCGAAATGAAAGAGTTCTTCCCTGATAATGCTGTCGAGTATTTTGTCTCTTACTATGACTACTATCAGCCAGAGGCCTACGTTCCAAGCTCAGACACCTTTATTGAGAAAGATGCGTCGGTTAACGAACATATCGAACAGATGCGTCTTTCAGCGACAAAAGCGCTGCTGGAGCGGCGCGATGTGATCGTTGTGGCCTCGGTGTCCGCTATCTACGGTCTGGGAGATCCCGATCTCTATCTGAAAATGATGCTGCATCTAACGCAGGGGATGCTGATCGACCAGCGTGCTATTTTGCGGCGTCTGGCAGAATTACAATATGCCCGCAACGATCAGGCATTTCAGCGCGGTACGTTTCGCGTGCGTGGTGAGGTGATCGATATTTTCCCTGCGGAGTCTGACGAAATAGCGCTGCGCGTTGAATTGTTCGATGAAGAAGTGGAACGGCTGTCGCTGTTTGATCCGTTGACGGGGCATGTTCTTCAAACGGTGCCGCGCTATACCATCTACCCGAAAACGCACTACGTCACGCCGCGTGAGCGTATTTTACAGGCGATGGAAGACATTAAAGTTGAATTGGCCGATCGTAAAAAGGTGTTACTGGCCAACGATAAGCTGGTGGAAGAGCAGCGCCTGAGCCAGCGCACGCAGTTTGATCTGGAGATGATGAACGAGCTTGGTTACTGCTCCGGTATCGAAAACTACTCACGCTATCTTTCAGGTCGTGGCCCCGGTGAGCCACCGCCGACGCTGTTTGACTACCTTCCTGCGGATGGGCTGTTGGTGATTGATGAATCCCACGTCACCGTGCCCCAGATCGGCGGGATGTATCGCGGCGACCGTGCGCGTAAAGAGACGCTGGTCGAATACGGTTTCCGGTTGCCTTCGGCGCTGGATAACCGACCGATGAAGTTTGAAGAATTTGAAGCGTTGGCCCCGCAGACGATCTATGTGTCTGCGACACCGGGTAACTATGAGCTGGAAAAATCGGGCGGTGAAATTATCGATCAGGTGGTTCGGCCCACCGGATTGCTCGACCCGCTCATTGAAGTACGGCCTGTCGCGACACAGGTGGACGACCTGCTTTCCGAAATTCGCCTGCGTGCGGTGATTAACGAACGTGTGCTGGTGACGACGCTGACCAAGCGGATGGCGGAAGACCTGACGGAATATCTGGAAGAGCACGGCGAGCGGGTGCGCTATCTGCACTCGGATATTGATACCGTCGAGCGTGTGGAAATCATCCGGGATTTACGCCTTGGTGAGTTCGATGTGCTGGTCGGTATCAACCTGTTGCGTGAAGGGCTGGATATGCCAGAAGTGTCGCTGGTGGCGATTCTGGATGCTGACAAAGAAGGCTTCCTGCGCTCTGAACGCTCCCTGATCCAGACGATTGGCCGCGCGGCGCGTAACCTGCGTGGCAAGGCTATTCTTTACGGTGACAGAATTACAGCGTCAATGGCGAAAGCGATTAGCGAAACAGAGCGGCGTCGCGAGAAGCAGGAGGCGTACAACACCGAGCACGGGATTGTGCCGCAGGGAATTAATAAGAAAATTTCCGATATTCTGCAACTGGGTCAATCGGCGAGTAAAGGCAAAGGGCGAGGTAACCGTAAAGCGGCAGAACCCGCAGCGCGTTATGAACTCATGACGCCGAAGGCGCTGGAGCTGAAAATCCGCGAGTTGGAAAGTAAGATGTTAACGCACGCGCAGAATCTTGAATTCGAAGAGGCTGCCGCCTTGCGCGATGAAGTGCAGGCATTACGCGCACAATTTATTGCCGTCTCTTAGTGCTCGCTGCCTCTTCACGATCGCAGCATCATGACGATGTGGCATACGGTTAAGGAATCATTATGAACCCTATTATACCGGGCGTAGATGTATTATTTGTGGCGGGTTTCGGACCTATTGTGAAATCACTGACTGCCAGTCATATGCTCTATGTCGATACGCTGAAGTTACCGCTGAAACCGGTAGCGGAAGGGAGCGACTATCTGGTGACCGATGTGATGGACGGGGTGAAGCATTTCGCCCTGTGGCCGCTGTCACAGGCCAGCGAATCTTGTTTCGGGCAGGCAAGTTGGCCAAAGGATCTTCCTGAACCGCAAAGCTGGTTGGAATTTGAAGTCGCGGATATGGTGCAAGCGACAGCGGCGCTGAAAGTACAGGGCTATGTGCTGCTGGTTGAAAACCGTCTTGAACCTTGGGGACAGCAGGTTACCCGCTTCCTGAGCCCCGAGGGGATGCTGATTGGTGTGACTTATACGCCGTGGTTGCGGGATTGAAGGGAGCCGCGATTAATGTTTCCTTTTTGATGCGATGCCTCATTGTCAGGGGGGAACATGAGAAAATACGGCAGTCGCTAACGACATCTGGGAACGGCTGACTCCTGAAGCAAGACGAGGTTCTAAGAGATGATTGATAGGGAATTAATCAAAAATAACGCCAAAACATTTCTTATTGTTGTTGCGGCGTTGTCTGGTTGGACGATATACAACTATCAGCAAAAAATGCAGTTTGAGGATTATCGCAATGAGCAGCTTAATCAAATTCGTGAAAGGGAACTCGCGTTGGTGAAGCAAACATCGGTTGTAGATTTTCGTGAACAGCAGTTAGCAACGCGTGAAGAGACGCTTAATAGCCAGATTCGACAAATAACTGAGCGTGAAGGGCGGCTTGACCTGCGTGAGCAGAACGTCGCGCTTTCGGTTAAGTCGCTGGAGCCTGAATTAAGAATCAACAAAGTACGCGATGAGCTTTCTGCTTTGATGAGCAAGTTCTCTGATTTAGGCGTAAACCTTGCTCATCTTCCACCGTGCAATGACGCCGATATGTTGAAACGCTATTTCCAGGCTGAAGCAATTCTGCATGAGATTGGCAGTCGCGCTCAGGCGGCGAAAATATACGAGGAATACCGCCCGTTCATCAGCATGAATACCCCAATGTTGGTGAACATGGAGCGTTGTGAAAGCCCGAATATCCCGCGGTAGTCAGTTTATCCCAGCCTTTGCAGTACGACGTCTATGGCTTGACGCAGCAGTTCGCGATCGTGATGGTGTGGCACGTCCTCTGCAGCCAGCGGCTGCTGTACAACCAGACGGTTATTAATCTGGCTGACATCGACTTTCGGACCGACGATGACGGCATCAACCACCGGTTTTCCCACTTTGTGTTCGATCCAGGACAGCTTCTCCACCAGCGTCAAACGGGCAGCCGGATTGCTTTGTTCACTGCCCAAGTTGCCGATATATACCATGGGCGCGGGCGTGTGGCGGAGTGCTTGTGTCAGCTCTTTCAACAGCAGCAGTGGCATGAGGCTGGTCAGGAAACTGCCAGGGCCGATCAAAATGAGATCGGCTTTGGTGATGGCATCAATGGCCTCGCCCGTGGCCGGTACGGTCGGGTAGAGTTGCAAATCTTGCGGTAAGGCTGCCAACTGATCGATCTCAACTTCGCCATAAACAGGGTTGCCCTGTTCATCAATCGCCATTAAATCGACAGGATGCTCGGACATCGGAATTAAAAAGGCATCCACCTTGAGCAGATTGCGAATCAGGTTGATGGCTTCCAATGGACGCACGCTCAGGTGATCGAGTGCTTTTAGCATCAGGTTACCCAGATTGTGCCCGGCAAGTTCGCCGTTACCGTTAAACCGATACTCAAACATCGCAGATGCCACGCTGGGTGTAGTGATCAGTTGGTTCAGACAGTTGCGGGTATCGCCCCAGGCAATGCCGCCTTCGGAGCGACGGATACGGCCAGTAGAACCACCGTTATCCGTGGTCGTGACAATGCCAGTCAGCCGTGAATCCAGGGAAGAGAGCGAAGACATAACACGACCTAAACCGTGTCCGCCTCCTAATGCGACAACCCTGTCAAGGTCGGCCAACGTGCGATTGCGCATAGAAACCTTATTAATAATGAATAACGAGTGACGATCGCCGCTAAGGTAGCCGATTTTACCTTAAAAGGCGAAAAATCCTCACACAGGCATGACCTAAGACAATTTCTGTCGCGTATTTTTCCGTATGCTGTGCAACATAAGATATTGAAAATACGTTATATATTTATTTATATACCGATTTTGAGAGTGGTTAGCTGTGCTTTTTCGCAGTAGACTGCTCAATGAAATCACGGTTCTTCATCGGTTATTCCGCTGCGGGTTAACGGATAAACGATGAGAATCAAACTCCTAGCCTTGGTGCCTAAGTGATGCGCTTATCGCGCGTGATACGGTGCTTCGGCCGTGGCCTTCGCGGTCACCAGGGTGCGAGGTAGAAATGCCTGCATCTCCCGTATTTGGAAAGGTGTTTATGGTGAGTCAACTGACTGATGCGTTTGCGCGCAAGTTTTACTATTTGCGTCTGTCTATCACAGACGTCTGCAATTTTCGCTGTACCTACTGTCTGCCGGATGGTTATCAGGCCAATGGCACCAATCCACATCGTTTTTTGTCACTCGATGAGATTCGTCGTGTCAGCCGCGCTTTTGCCGAATTAGGGACGGAAAAAGTCCGCCTTACCGGCGGTGAGCCGTCTCTGCGTCGTGACTTCGTCGACATCATTGCTGCAATCCGAGAAAATCCGGCGATCCGCACGCTGGCGGTGACCACTAACGGTTATCGTCTGGCGCGAGATGCTGCGCAATGGCGTGATGCTGGACTCACGGCGCTGAACGTGAGTGTCGACAGTTTAGATGCACGCCAGTTTCATGCGATTACCGGGCAGGATAAATTCCGCCAGGTAATGGACGGCATTGATGCGGCATTTAACTGCGGTTTTGCCAAGGTAAAGGTCAATACCGTGTTGATGCGTGATGTGAACGCGGGCAGCCTGCAAACCTTTCTCGACTGGATTAAACACCGTCCGATTCAACTCCGCTTTATTGAACTGATGGAAACCGGTGAAGGAGGAGAACTCTTTCGTCGCCACCACGTTTCCGGCGAGGTGATCCGCCAACAACTGTTGCAGCAAGGGTGGCAACAGCAGCAACGCGCACGCAGCGATGGCCCAGCCCAGGTGTTTTACCATCCTGATTATCAGGGTGAAATCGGGCTGATCATGCCGTATGAGAAAGATTTTTGCCTGAGCTGCAACCGTCTTCGTGTGTCTGCTATCGGTAATTTGCATCTGTGCCTCTTTGGCGAACAGGGTATCCCACTGCGTGATTTGCTGGCTGACGATCGCCATCTTGATGATTTGAAAATGCGTATTTCGGGCGGGTTGTCGACGAAGAAGCAGACTCACTTCCTGCATGACGGCAATAGCGGCATGACGCAAAATCTGTCATTTATCGGCGGTTAATCCGCGACATCACTGATTCTTAAAGGAACCTGACATGAGCAAAGTTAGCAGCGAATTCGTTTCTCTCAATCTTGCGGTTCTGACCGTTTCCGAACGCCGTGCGGCGGAAGACGATACCTCCGGAGATTATTTGCGCGAAGCGGCACAGTCGACAGGACATCGCATTGTCGCCAGCGCCATCGTGAAAGAGAACCTGTACCAGATTCGAGCACAGATTTCGGCGTGGATTGCCAGCGACGAGGTGCAGGGCATTCTGATTAATGGCGGGACGGGTTTTACGGCGGGTGATGTGGTGCCGGAAGCCATTAGCGTCTTGTTCGATCGGGAAATTGAAGGTTTCGGTGAACTGTTTCGGATGGTGTCGTATGAAGATATTGGTACGGCGACACTGCAATCCCGTGCGCTTGCCGGTCTGGCTAATCAGACGGTGATTTTCGCGATGCCGGGTTCGACGCGCGCCTGTCGAACGGCATGGGAACGTATCATTCAGGAACAGTTGGATGCGCGTCAGAAACCGTGCAATTTTTATCCGCACGTGAAAAAATCCTCTTAACGGTAAGCCTTGTTCATTATGTCATCATCTAAGCCACAACTAACCCACATTAACGCCGCTGGCGAAGCCGCGATGGTGGATGTTTCCGCCAAAGCTGAAACCGTGCGCGAAGCGCGCGCGGAAGCCTTCGTTGAAATGGCACCGCAGACGCTAGCGATGATTATTGCCGGCAGCCACCATAAAGGGGATGTGTTCGCTACCGCGCGCATCGCCGGGATCCAGGCTGCAAAGCGTACCTGGGAGCTGATTCCGCTCTGTCACCCGCTACTGTTGAGCAAAGTTGCCGTCGAACTGGAAGCGCAGCCGGAGCACAATCGGGTTCGCATCGAATCCGTCTGCCGCCTGACAGGGAGAACCGGCGTGGAGATGGAAGCGCTGACGGCTGCCTCTGTTGCCGCGCTGACTATCTATGACATGTGCAAGGCCGTGCAGAAAGATATGGTGATTGGGCCGGTGCGCCTGCTGGCGAAAAGCGGCGGCAAATCTGGCGACTTTACGGCGGAGGGATCATGATTAAGATTCTGTTTTTTGCACAGGTGCGTGAGCTGATCGACACAGAAAGTCTGTCGCTGCCTGCCGATTATGCCACCGTGGAGGACGTGCGACAGGCGTTGTGCCAGCGTGGCGCTCGTTGGGAATTAGCATTGGAATCCGGCAAGCTGCTCGCAGCGGTCAATCAATCACTGGTTGAGCTGTCGCAACCGCTGCAGGACGGTGACGAAGTCGCCTTTTTCCCACCGGTAACCGGAGGTTGATCGTGGCAGAGACGCGCATTCAGGTCGGCGAAGAGAATTTCAACGTAGGTGATGAATATCAGTGGCTGGCGCAGTGTGATGAAGACGGTGCGGTGGTGACGTTTACTGGGAAGGTTCGTAATCACAATCTGGCAAAAAATGTCAGCGCGTTGACGCTGGAGCATTATCCCGGCATGACGGAAAAGGCGCTGGCGGAGATTGTCGATCTGGCGCGCGAACGCTGGGAACTGCCGCGTGTGAGTGTGATTCATCGGGTAGGCGCACTCTATCCGGGGGATGAAATTGTGTTTGTCGGCGTCAGTGCCGCCCACCGCAGCGCGGCGTTTGATGCTGCCCAATTCATCATGGATTACCTGAAAACGCGCGCGCCGTTCTGGAAGCGGGAGGCGACGCCGGAAGGGGATCATTGGGTTGAATCACGCGACAGCGATAAACAGGCTGCGCAACGCTGGTAGTTGATTTCTGTGTTAGGATAAAAGGATGGCGGGGAGAGCATTTTCAGCCTCGATCCCCCAAACAGGCGGTTCGCGCCGCGTTAATCAGATAACTTTATGCAAAGGTAACATCATGGATAGATATCCACGCTCGGGTTCAATCGTTGAACGCTCGCAGTCTGGTCTCCAGGCCTATATGGCACAGGTTTATGGCTGGATGGGCTGCGGCCTGCTGCTGACGGCGTTCGTCTCCTGGTATGCGGCGCATACGCCAGCCGTGTTTGATTTTGTTTTCTCCAGCCGGGTTACGTTCTTCGGACTGATCATTGCCCAACTGGGGCTGGTCTTTGTCATTTCTGGCATGGTGCAACGCCTGAGTGGTGCGGTTGCCACGTCGCTGTTTATGCTCTATTCCGCGCTTACGGGACTGACGCTATCCAGCATTTTCGCGGTTTACTCTACTGAGTCTATCGCCAGCACCTTTGTCATTACGGCGGGGATGTTCGGGGCGATGAGCCTGTACGGCTACACGACGAAGCGTGATTTAAGCGGCTTTGGTAGTATGCTGTTTATGGCGCTGATCGGGATTATTCTGGCCTCGCTGGTGAATCTGTGGCTGAAAAGCGAAGCGCTGATGTGGGCAGTGACTTATATCGGTGTGGTGGTGTTTGTCGGTCTGACCGCATATGACACCCAGAAGCTGAAAAACATTGGCGAACAGTTGTCCGTTGATGATAAAGACAGCTTCCGTAAATACGCCATCGTGGGTGCGTTGACCCTGTACCTCGATTTCATCAACCTGTTCCTGATGCTGCTGCGTATTTTCGGTAATCGTCGTTAAGGACAAGGCTGTAACCTAAATGCTTCACTGCGTTATGTGAATCAGTGCAAAGGTTTCGGGCGTGTCAAACATAGCGTTTTTTGTGTCTCATCACACGCCCGACAAGGAGCGCTCAGTTGCCGCAGCTCCTTGACCTATGGCTGTTTGGCGTTAATTGTGCCGCTCACACGGCGGCCACGCCACCTCAGCACAATTTTTTACGCCACTTGGTTATCTTTTTCCCTTATCTGCTATTACGCGATATTCCGCCGGAAAATCGCGTAAGCTGCTGAACCTGTGGTTAACGTGATGATAAGCAGCGGCCATAAACTGCCCCAGATAATGCTGAAATTTGCGTCCTTGAGATAAATCTGCTTGGTGATATCCGTGAAATGACGGATAGGGTTAATCCAGGTGATGTGCTGCAACCAGATCGGCATGTTCTCAACCGGTGAGACATAGCCGGAAAGCAGGATCGCCGGCATCAGGAAGACGAACACGCCGATAAACGCCTGCTGCTGTGTGGCACAGAGCGAGGAAATCAGCAGGCCAAAGCCGACCAGCGACAGGCCGTAAATGAGCATTGTGGTGTAAAACAGCAGCAGCGATCCGGCGAAGGGAATATGGAAAATCAATATGCCTGCCAGCAGTACGATCGTGGCCTGAAACGTGGCGACTATCAGCGCAGGCACGGCTTTGCCAATGAATATCTGGCTAGTCGATAGTGGCGAAACCAGCAACTGTTCCAGCGTGCCCTGTTCCCGCTCGCGCGCGACGGAGAGCGCCGTAACAATCAGCACGCCGATAGTGGCAATCATGGCAATCAGCGACGGCACCACAAACCATTTATAGTCAAGATTTGGGTTATACCAGTGGCGTACCACCAGCTCGCTGTTGTTTGTGTTTGAACTGTTCTGATTCGCACTGCTTTGAGCCGATCTAGCCGCCAGCAATTCCAACTGATAGTCACGCACGATGTGCTGCACATCGTTGGCGGCGATCTGTGCGCTGTTGGAGCGTCTGCCGTCCAGAATAAGCTGAAGTGAGGCGCTGTTCCCGCTGGCAATATCACGCGAGAACTGCGGCGGGAAACGCAGAATCAGCAGTGCTCGCTGGTTATCCAGCGTCGGTGTCACGTCCTGCGGGCTATGTAACATCAGCACGTGAGAAAAGGACTTTGCCTTGGCAAAGCGCTGCGTCAATTCTATGGCGTGGGGGCCGCTATCTTCGCTGTAAATTGCAATGGTTGCGTTAGTGACGTCGAGCGTCGCTGCGAAAGGAAACAGGGAAACCTGAAGGATAACGGGCAGTACCAGAATGGAGCGCGTTTGTGGATCGCGCAGCAGCGATTGCAGTTCCTTAATAATCAACGTCCACAGACGATGCAGCATAATCGCTCCCTAATCCAGCCTGCGCCGGGTTTGCCAGGCCGTCAGGCCAATAAAGACAATCGCGGAGAGAATCAGAAACAGCAGGTTAGTTATCAGCACCGTACCGATATTTCCCGCGAGAAACAGCGTTTGCAGTGTGCTGACGAAGTAACGTGCCGGAATGATGTACGACACACCCCGGACAAATTCCGGCATGCTGTCGATTTCAAAAATAAAGCCGGACAGCATGATAGCTGGCAGAAATGCTGCATTTAGCGCCACCATCGCAGCGTTGAACTGGTTGCGGGTGAGGGTGGAAATCAGCAACCCCATGCCTAGCGTACTGGCAAGAAACAGGCTGCTGATAACAAACAGCAGCAGTAACGATCCGCGATAGGGCACCTGCATGATGAAGGTGGCGACCAGCATACACAGCGTCATGGCGATCATCCCAAGGACGTAATACGGGATGAGTTTGGACAGCAGCAGCTCGGCACGGGTGACCTGCGTAGAGAGCAAGGCTTCCATTGTCCCGCGCTCCCATTCACGGGCAATGACCAGCGAGGTGAGGATAGCTCCAATCACCGTCATGATGATAGTAATCGCGCCGGGAATGATGAAATGCTGGCTGATGGCGGCCGGATTAAACCAATAGCGTGATTGCACCTCAATGAGTTGTTCGAACGTGTTGCCGCGATCTTCCGCCCGCTGCTGTTGCCACAGCAGCCAGATGCCTTCTGCGTATCCCTGAACAAAGTTTGCCGTATTGGGTTCGCTGCCGTCGGTGATGACTTGTATCGGCGCACGATCGCCCGGTCGCGCCAGCCGTTCGGCAAAATCAGTTGGGATCACGATCAGACCACGGATGCTGCCTGCCTGCATTTGTTGAATCAACTGCTGGCGGTTATTGCTGATGGTCGGCGTGATAAACGGTGAGGCTGCAAACGTATTCGCCAGATCGCGCGCGTCTTCACTCTGCTGCTCCATCAGGATACCGACGTGCAGGCGGCTGGAATCCAGATTGATACCGTAGCCGAAGATAAACAGCAACAGCAGCGGAATTACGAACGCGATCAGTCCGCTGCTGGGATCGCGCAAGATTTGGCGCGTCTCTTTCAGACACAGTGCCCGCAGACGACGAGCGGAAAAATGCGTGCTGCCGTGCTGGTTCGTTTTATCCTGCTCAACGCTATTCTGTTCAACCATGTTCCGCTTCCCCGTCGTATGCCTGAATCAGCGCGATAAACGCTTCTTCCATCGTCGGCGATGGCGTTTGTGCGCTGGCGGCCTGATGTTTCAGCTCGTCCGGCGTGCCGCTGGCGATCAGTTTGCCGCGATATACCAGCCCGATGCGGTCGCAGTATTCGGCTTCGTCCATGAAGTGGGTGGTGACCATGACGGTGACACCGCGATTAACCATGCCATTGATGTGTATCCAGAATTCGCGCCGGGTCAGCGGATCGACGCCGGAGGTGGGTTCGTCAAGAAACAGAATGTCGGGTTCGTGCATCAACGCACAGGCCAGTGCCAGTCTCTGCTTGAAGCCCAGTGGCAGGGCGTCCGGCGTTTGGCGGTAAATCGGTTGGAAGTTGAAGGCTTCGGTCATACCGGCTATTTTATCGCGCTGCGCTTTACCCTTGAGCCCATAGACGCCGGAGAAGAACCGCAGGTTTTGTTCGACGGTCAGGTTGCCGTAGAGCGAGAACTTTTGCGCCATGTAGCCCAAATGCTGGCGTGCTTTGCCGGAGCTGGTTTTCAGATCCATATCGAGCACCAGCGCCTTGCCGTCAGTCGGTATTAGCAGGCCACACATCATCTTGAAAGTCGTTGATTTTCCCGCTCCGTTCGGGCCGAGCAGGCCGAAAATTTCACCGCGTTTTACGTGAAAACTGACATGATCGGTTGCGGCGAAATCGCCAAATTTTTTCGTCAGCGCTTGTGCTTCAATCACCGTTTCACCGCCGCTGATATCAATCTGCGGCATGATGCTCGCCAGCGATGAATCACTGGCCGGGCCGCCGCCCAGCAGATCGATAAACGCATCTTCAAAACGCGGATCGGTATCGTGCAGGCTGTTGGCGTCCAGATGCAAAGCGGAGAGTAGCGCTGTCCGATCGGCATCGGGTGTTAGCATCAGCCGGACGTATTGCCCCTGGATCACGCCGTCGCTGACCTGCGGCAGACGCAGCGCTTCCTGCAACACATCCCGATGTCGTCGCGTTCCTGTGTCAACCAGAATACAGCGTCCCGCCATGCGTGCGGTCAGATCGCGTGGCGCGCCGCGATACAGCAGTTCGCCTTCGTTCAGCAGCAGCACATCCCGACACTGTTCCGCCTCATCAAGGTAAGACGTACTCCACAAGATTAACATGCCGTCGTCGGCCAGTTCGTGCACCATCTGCCACAGCTCACGGCGAGAAATGGGATCGACGCCTACGCCCGGTTCATCCAGCAGAAGCACCTTAGGTTGCCCCAGTAACGTACAGGCCAGCCCCAACTTTTGTTTCATACCGCCGGACAATTTGCCTGCCAGTCTGTCGGTAAAGCGGGTTAAGTCGGTAAATGACAGCAAGCGGTCAAAGGTGCCTTTGCGCACATCGCCGGTGATACCGCGTAAGTCGGCATATAGCGTCAGGTTTTCCATCACCGTCAGATCCTCATACAGGCCGAATTTTTGTGGCATGTAGCCCAAAATGGCATGGAGCTGACGATCCTCGTTGATGGGATCAAGGTTGGCGACGCGTAACGAGCCGTGGCTAGGTGTTAACAATCCCGCCAGCATACGCAGCAGGGTGGTTTTCCCCGCGCCGTCAGGCCCGACCAATCCGGTCACAGCACCGCTGCGAATCTCGGCGGTAAGGCTGGCAAGTGCGGGTTTTTCCTGTCCGGCAAAACGCTTCTCCAGCCTGTCCAACGCAATCTGGGTGGGAGAATCAGTCATGACGAACGGGCTCATTGGCGCGATTGGTCTCCTCGTTGCGCACGTCCTCAAAACGCAGTGTGACCGGCATCCCTTGTCGTAAGCCGTCATCGGGATCGTTAACCACAATACGCAGGCGATAAACCAGATCGGTGCGAAGATCTTCGGTTTCAACGCTCTTTGGCGTGAATTCGGCGCTTGGCGAGACAAAACCGATTTTGCCATGATAAGGCTGGTTTGGACGGCCATCGGTGTAAATCAGCATTTGGCTACCGGGTACAACGCGACCGAGTTCTTTCTCGCTGACATAGGCGCGTACCCAAACGGGGCGAGTTAGAGAGAGGGTGAAAACGGTGCTGCCCGCCGTCAGCATACTGCCTTTTTCGGCGGCACGGGTGAGGATCACGCCGGGAGACGGTGCAAGCAGTTCAGTGTCCTGCCTATCTAATTCAGCTTGTGCCAGTCCTGCTTCGGCCTGTGCTACCGTCGCCTGTGCCGCGG
Organism: Pectobacterium parmentieri; assembly: GCF_001742145.1. NCBI lineage: Bacteria > Pseudomonadati > Pseudomonadota > Gammaproteobacteria > Enterobacterales > Pectobacteriaceae > Pectobacterium > Pectobacterium parmentieri. The sequence goes on from NZ_CP015749.1 coordinate 907,881, forward strand.
CGATTTCCTGTGGCCGGTTGCCGCGCTCAAACTGGGTTAATTTGTCTTTCGCTGCCTGTAGTGTTGCTAGCGCCTGATTACGTGCCGTTCTGGCATCATCCAGCATGTCGGCGGAAATGGCGCGTTTATCCCACAGTCCCTGCTGACGTTGATAGAAACTGTTGGCATAGTCATAGGCAGCCTGGCTTTGGGCAACCTGAGAGCGTACCTGCGCGATCTCTTCCTGTCGGTAGCCTTCCTGTGCCAGTTGAAGCTGTGCCTGCGCGCTGGCGAGATTCGCCTGTGCCTGATGCTGTGCATTCATGTAAGGCGCGGCGTCGAGCGTTGCCAGCGGCTGGCCTGCTTGTACGGTATCTCCCTCGTCAACCTTCAATTCAGCGACTCTGCCGCCGACGCGGAAGGCCAGATTGACGGTGCGGATATCCACATTACCGTAGAGCGTGAGTGGTTTTTCCTGCTGCTGTTGGTGGTGATAGAAACCGTAACCTGCACCGAGCAGGACAAGAACGAGGGCGGCGAGCGCCAGTTTTCTCTTGTTCATCACGCATAATTCCTTGTTTATCAGCGGTGAGCTTGTCAACGGTAGCGATCCCGCCGGCCGTTCAAAGGACGCGTCGTCTCTTATTTCTATAAGATCTTAATCATATGACGGGTTACAGAGGTTTATGGCGATTTATAGCGATCTGCCTCACAAAAATACAGGTCTCCAATCGATGGTTCTCACGTATGACCGCTCGTATCCGGCATAACACCTTATTTTTGTTAAGGAGTTGAAAATTAACTGTAGCTATTGTAATTAATTCAATTGAATGATAATAATTGTTATTAGCAATTACATTTTTATTGGTACTGATATCGTGGTTTGGCAGCATTGAGGTTATGCCACAGGGGGATAACCCCAGCATTCACTGTCAGAACCGATAGCAACCCGCCAAAGTGTTTCGCGTAAGGCGAAGCATTTTGGCATTTTTTTGTCTGTGCTGCGGTGAGTGGTCTGTCATAGGCAATGGCTTTTATTCACGGTTGGATATTTAACCAAAGGGGAAGGACAGTGAACCAGATGCGCACTTTACTTGCATTGATGCCATGCGTGCTGATTGCTCCGGCGTATGCACAGGATGACACGACCAAAAAGGGTGATTCGAGCGGTGATGAGATGGTGATTACCGCCTCACGCTCGAATATCCAGCAGCAGAAAGCGCCGCAGGTGGTCACGGTGATTACCAAAGAGCAAATCGAGCAGCAGATGCAGGTCACCTCCGACTCGTCGCAAATTCTAAGCAATCTGCTGCCTTCGTTCTCCCCTAGCCGTCAGAAAATGAGCGGCGGCGGTGAAACCTTCCGCGGTCGTGCTGCTCTGGTGATGATCGACGGCATTCCTCAGTCCAACCCGTTACGTCCGACCGGGCGTGAGATGCACACGATAGACTACTCGATGGTCGAGCGCATCGAAGTCATCCACGGCGCGAATGCCACCAACGGCATGGGTGCGACGGGGGGCGTGATTAATATCATTACTCGTCGACCGGAAAATGGCTCATTTAATCAGCACGTCAACGTGCAAACCACGATCCCGACGGAAAAGATTCGCGGCGAAACCGCCAGCTATAAAACCACCTATCGGGTGGATGGACGCGAGGATTATCTCGATTATCTGTTCGCGATTGGCTATGAGAATCAGGGGCTGTATCTGGACGGCAACAATCGGCCTGTCGGTGTGGATAATACCCAGGGCGATACCATGGATTCCCGCGCTTACGACTTATTAGCAAAAGTCGGGTATTGGCTGGATGACTATCAGCGCATTCAACTGAGCGTGAACCGCTATAACATTAAAAATGAGAATAACTATCTGAGCGTGGATGGTATCCGTAGCCAGGGGATCCCGACGACGTCAGTACGGGGTACACCACGGGGTGAAGCACCCCATAACAGCATATGGACGACCGGCTTTACTTACGAAAACCATGATCTTGCAGGAATGAAACTGTCGGCTCTGCTTTTTAACCAGCGCTATGAAGCATTATTTGGCGCGACGAATTCATCTTCTTTTCAGGATACGTCGATTGCTCCAGACAAAACGCTTTACGATCAATCTCGCTCAGTAGCCAATAAATACGGCACCAAGCTGGCGCTGACCAAGGACGATTTACTGGACGACACCCTGAAAGTCACGGTCGGTTTCGATACCCTGTACGATAAGGGTAAACAAGACCTCTACCTGACCAAGCGTACCTATGTGCCGGAAACGGAATACACCAACTATTCCCCGTTTATTCAGGGTGAATATCAACTGCTGGATAACGTCACGTTGCACGCGGGAATTCGTCATGAAATCGCCAAGCTGAAGGTCGGCGACTATCAAACGCTGGCGTCTAACAATGGCGTGACAGTACAAGGCGGTAGTCCGAAATTTAATGAAACGCTGTATAACGCGGGTATCGTCTATGCGGCGACGGATTCGCTGAGTCTGTTTGCCAACTACTCGGAAGGGTTCGGTATGCCGGATGTGGGGCGTGCGTTGCGGACCATCAAACGTTCAGGCGTTAGTCTGAAAAACTTTGACGGTTTTAAGCCTGTTGTGACGGATAACGTAGAGACAGGGTTCCGTTTTAAGCGGGATAAGTTTGATTTTGAAGCCAGCTATTATGAGTCCAAATCGAAACTGGGCGAAAACGTGACGGAGAGTGGTGGCGTATTTTTGTCCGAACGCCGGCGCACACAGATTCGCGGTGTTGAAGTGACCGCGGGCTATCAGATCAACGAGCAGCACAAAGTTAATGCTTCCTATGCGCACAGCGAAGGAAAGTATGACGACAATAAAGATGGCAAAGTGGATAAAAAATTCAACGGCCTGAATATTGCACCGGATCGCTTGATTACCAGTTGGTCGGCGAACTGGAATGATAAGTGGAGTTCGTTCGTGCAGGCGAATTATGCCTTTGGCCGCAGTTTTGACGATGCGGGTATGGCGTTTGATGGTTACCTATTGATGGATGCTGCCGTGGGTTACAAGCTGCCGTATGGTCGCCTCAACGTGGCGGTGGCGAACCTGCTGGATAAACAGTACATCACCTACTATTCGCAGGCGGGGCTTGTTAACGATACGCGCTATTTCTCCGGGCGCGGCCGCGCGGTAACGCTGGGTTATTCGATTGATTTCTAAGCTTAACCGATTTAATTCCGTTCTCAATTCAGCAACACGGCAGCGTTTTACGCTGGCCGTGTTGTTGCCTTTTCTGCTGGTGACGTTAGTGCAGGCGGCAGAACCATCGCGTCAGATTCAGCATGCGCTGGGCGTGACCACTGTGACAGGGACACCGCTGCGCATCGTGACGCTGTTTCAGGGTGCGACCGACTCCGCTGTCGCATTGGGTATCAAGCCGATTGGCGTGGTGGAATCGTGGACGGAGAAGCCGATTTACCGCTATTTGCGTCCGGCTTTGCAGGACGTGGCGCTGGTTGGGCTGGAAACGCAGCCTAGTCTGGAAACTATCGCGTTACTCAAGCCCGATCTCATCGTGGCGTCTACCTTTCGGCATGAGAAAATTTACGGTCTGCTGTCGCAGATCGCGCCGACGATTGCGCTGGATAGGGTGTCGGAATTTAAGGATACGGTCCGGATGATGGGCGTCGCGCTGAACAGAGAAGATAAGGCGAACGAGATTTTATCCCACTGGGATCGGCGTGTGAATGCGCTGCGTGATCGGTTGAAAACCCGGTTCGGCGCGCGCTGGCCGCTCAGCGTGTCCATTCTCGAATTTCGTGAAGATCATATGCGCAGCTATTTGCCCGCCAGCTTTGCCGGATCGGTACTGGCGGAAATCGGTTTTGTCTGGTCGCGGCCCGAAAGCTATACGTCGGGCGTGATGCAAAAACTCACCAGCAAGGAGAGCATTCCGGTGGTGGACGCCGATCTGTTCTTTGTTTTACTACGCTCAGACAAGCCGGCGGTGGCACAGAACTACCGGGATTGGCAGGCTCACCCGCTCTGGCAGCGGCTGCGGGCGTCTCGGCAGCAACAGGTGTATCCGGTGGATAACGTGGCCTGGAGCCTGTCTGGCGGTATTTTGGGGGCGAATCATATGCTGGATGATATCGAACGACAGTTTGCCGCTCCTGCGGGTAAAAAAAGCAATATTGCAAGGGAGAGCACGACACGATGAGACAGAGCATCGTGACGGCAGCGGGTATCGCATTATTGCTGCTGAGTATCGTCGCCAGCCTGATGCTGGGACAGACCACGATTTCATTTGGTGCGGTGTTCAACGCGCTATTCCATTACGATCCGCAGCAGATCGATCAGATACTGGTGTTGACGACTCGCCTGTCACGGACGGTGATTGCCGTCGTTGTTGGTGCCAGTCTTGCTGTTGCCGGTGCTTTAATGCAGGCGTTGACGCGTAATCCGCTGGCATCGCCGGGGATATTCGGCATTAATGCTGGAGCCATGTTTTCTGTCGTGCTGCTGTCCTCGCTGTTGACCTTTTCCTCGCAGGTAGCGCTGGCCTGGACGGCCTATCTGGGCGCGGCTGTGGCTGGCGTCATGGTGTATGCGCTGGGAACGCTCGGCAATGCGCGTTCCAGTCACTTACGCATCGTGCTGGCTGGTGCCGCGATTAGCGCACTGTTTATCTCGTTTACGCAGGCGCTGCTGGTGATCAATCAGGACGGGTTGGACAGCATGCTGTTCTGGCTGGCCGGTTCGGTGTCTGGGCGCAATCTGTCGATGTTGTTGCCGCTGCTGCCATACTTTGTTATCGCACTCTTCCTCGCGCTGCTGCTGGCACGTCACTTGAATATTCTGGTGGCGGGCGACGAGATCGCCAAAGGGCTGGGACAGCGTACCGCGCTGGTGCGTGCGTTGTCCGGGCTGTGCGTGATCGGGCTGGCGGGCGGCGCGGTGGCGATAGCCGGAAATATCGGTTTTGTCGGGCTGATCGTGCCGCATATTGTGCGTCGCGTGCTGTCTGCCGATCACCGCTGGCTGTTGCCCGGCTGCGCGATTTTCGGTGCCACGCTGTTGCTGCTGGCGGATGTCGCTTCGCGTCTGCTGATCGTGCCGCAGGAAGTGCCGGTTGGCGCAATGACTGCGCTGCTGGGCGCGCCTTTCTTCATTTATCTGGCGAGAAGGGGGATGCGGTATGGATAAGGTGTATACCGTGCGCGTGGGAATGGTCTCGCGTCAGATTGATCGCCGCACGTCTGCGGTGGCGCTGTCGCTCCTGCTGGTGTTGCTAGCCGTCGTGTTCCTGTCGCTGTCATTAGGGCAGGTGGTGCTGTCTCCCACGCAGGTGATGTCAGCGCTGCTGGGAAAAGCAGACAGCGGCGTGCGTTTTATCGTCAACGATCTGCGTTTGCCGCGTGCGCTGCTGGCACTGCTGGTCGGCGGCGCGCTAGCGATATCCGGCTTGATTCTGCAAAGCATCGTGCGCAATCCGCTGGCCTCGCCGGATATTCTCGGGATTACCAGCGGCGCATCGGCGGCAGCGGTATTCTTCCTCTCGTTTCTGGCGACGGCGATAAGCCAGCGTTGGCTTCCACTGGCGGCAATGGGTGGGGCGTGGGTTACCGCGATTGCCATTTACCTACTGGCCTGGAAGCAGGGCGCATCGCCGCTGCGCTTGGTGTTGGTTGGGGTTGGGCTGTCCGCCATCATGGGCGCGGCGGTCACGATGATGCTGGTGTTTAGCCCGATCGGAACGACATTGACGGCCTATGTGTGGCTGACGGGCAGTATTTACGGCGCACAGTGGCAGCATGTGTCGGCGCTGGCGGGTTGGTTGCTGCTTGGCGCACCGTTTTTGGCGGGGCTGGCGCGGCATGTCAACGTGCATGAGTTGGATGATGCGCTGGCCTGCGGCGTCGGTCAGTCTGTCGGGCGTATCCGGCTTGCGTTGTTAACACTAAGCGTCGCGCTGGCAGGGGCAGCGATTGCTTATGCCGGTGCGATGGCATTTGTCGGCCTGTTGGCACCGCATATTGCGAAAAAGCTGGCAAGCCGTTCATTCCCCGGCTTGGCGCTGGTGTCAGCGCTGACGGGCGGTTTATTGGTGATGGTGGCCGATTTACTTGGCCGCACCGCGTTCCTGCCGCTGGATCTACCTGCTGGCATCTTTATCTCCGTCCTAGGAACGCCTTTCTTTATCTATCTATTGCTTCGGCAACGCTATTGAGATCGCCTGGTTATGTTTTCAGATAATGTGTCTTCAAAGAGTACGCTTCCCGCGAACAGTCGTTCCCGCGACGCAATTGCCAGCCACTCGCTGACGCTACGTTACGATAAGCAGATCGTGATTGACGCACTGGATATTGCGCTGCCAGCCCAGAAAATTTCAGTGCTGGTGGGGAGTAACGGCTGCGGCAAGAGTACATTATTGAAGTCATTCGCCCGCCTGCTGAAACCGACCAGCGGGACGATTATTGTCAACGGGGCGGATATCCATCGGCAATCTACCGTTGAAGTGGCGAAATCGCTGGCGATTTTGCCGCAAACGCCAACAGCACCGGAAGGCTTGACGGTCTATCAACTGGTGAAAATGGGGCGCTATCCGCACCAATCGTGGCTGAAACAGTGGTCGGAAACCGACGAGGAAAAAGTGCTTCAAGCGCTGCGCAGCACGGGCGTGTTGGCATTAAAGGATCGCGCGGTGGATTCTCTGTCCGGCGGGCAGCGCCAGCGCGTCTGGATCGCCATGACGCTGGCGCAGGATACCGATATCGTGTTGCTGGATGAGCCGACGACCTATCTCGATCTTGCGCATCAGATGGAGGTGCTGGATTTGCTACGGGAACTGAACGCTCAGCAGCAGAAAACCATCGTCATGGTGCTGCACGATCTGAATTTGGCGTGCCGCTACGCGCATCACATGGTGGCCGTGCATAACCGGACGGTGTTTGCGCAGGGCAATCCACGCGACATTCTCACCGAAGCTACGGTAAAAACGGTGTTTAACCTGAACTGTCGCATCATCGACGATCCATTTTTCGGTACACCGTTGTGCATTCCATTTGGGCGCGAGGCGGTGGAGGCTGCGACTGATGTCGGCTAACCGCCTGACGGCACCGCAGTGGGCGATGCTCTCCGGCACGCTGCAATTAACGGATGCTTCGCTGCGGGCAGGCTATGACAGTTGCCCGAGCCGTAGGGTGTTGGAACCTGATTATTGCCGCTGGCTGCTGGAAACGTTGACGCCGCCGTTGTTGTCACCGTCGATCAAGATTACCGCGTCACTACTGGCGAAGCGGATAGGGTTCTTAACCACAGCCGCCAGCCTGTACACGATGTCGGTGTATAACAAAGGGCTGAACATGACGCTGGATAACAGCGTGTTGGAATTCGGACACCAGCGTCTATGGACATCGACCATGCCACTTTACGATCTTACGGTGTCTCAACCAGAAATAGGGCGGCGGGAGGCGTGGCGCGATAGTCTGTTCGACACGCTATTTGCTCAACACCTGTCGCCGATCTTGCATTCGCTATCTGCGGTGTCGGGCGCGCCACTGCGCATTCTGTGGGAAAACGTCGCGGTACGGGTATTTTCATTATACGAACAGCGCATTGAGTGGGACGATCCGGCGGCGGTGTGCTCACCGGGAATGACGCTGGCACAACAGGTGCAACAGGACTTTGACGCCTTGCTGGCTGCGCCCGGCGAATGTTTTGGCTGTGATGATAATCCGCTGAAACCGTTCTTTCGTGCGAAAACACGGGTTCCTGTCGCGGGGCGTTCGGTGAGCTTTCGTGAAGTGCGCTTTCGCCGCACCTGCTGTTTTTATTACAAGGCATCGCAGCCGCAGGAATATTGCAATAACTGCCCCTTATTGCGCCCTACCAGAAAAACGGGCTGACACAGATAAAAATCCCTTAGTGGTCAGAATCTCTGCTACAATCGTCGGCAGTCATGCACCGTAGTTGTGCTCGTTCACCGTGGTTGTTGCGTATGTCGTTGTTACGTGAAGTGTTACGTAAGTTGTTACGTTAATAGTGGCCCGCCAAACCCGTCTTATTGACCCTCTGAAAACTACACCGGCTGCTGTCCGGTCAGAGCGGATCTGGAGTTGTTCTTTTTATGTCATTTGATTCTCTCGGCCTGAGTGCCGATATTCTGCGTGCGATTGAAGAGCAGGGTTATCGCGATCCTACACCTGTTCAGCGTCAGGCGATCCCTGTCGTGCTGGAAGGGCGCGATTTAATGGCCAGCGCCCAAACGGGAACGGGCAAAACGGCAGGTTTTACGCTGCCACTATTGCAACTGTTGACCAGTCGTGAAGCGCAGCATAAAGGGAAAGGTCGTCGTCCAGTACGCGCGCTGATCCTGACGCCAACCCGCGAATTGGCAGCGCAGATTGATGAGAACGTGAAGGCGTATAGTAAATATTTACCCCTGCGTTCACTGGTCGTATTCGGCGGCGTGAGTATTAACCCGCAGATGATGAAGCTGCGCGGCGGTGTGGATATTCTGGTGGCGACGCCTGGGCGTCTGCTCGATCTGGAACATCAGCGCGCCGTTGACCTGTCACAGATCGAAATTCTGGTGCTGGATGAAGCGGACCGTATGCTGGATATGGGCTTCATTCACGATATTCGTCGTGTACTGGCGAAGCTGCCAGCTAAACGCCAAAACCTGCTGTTCTCCGCGACCTTCTCGGATGAGATCAAAGCGCTGGCGAACAAATTGCTGACTAATCCAGCCTCGGTTGAAGTCGTGCGTCGTAATACACCGTCTGAACTGGTTACGCAGCACGTACATTTTGTCGATAAGCGCCGCAAGCGTGAACTGCTATCTCAGTTGATTGGTGAAAATAACTGGCAGCAGGTGCTGGTCTTTACCCGTACCAAGCACGGGGCTAACCACCTGGCTGAACTGCTGGAAAAAGACGGTATCACCGCTGCGGCTATCCACGGCAATAAAAGCCAGGGCGCGCGTACTCGTGCGTTGGCAAACTTCAAAGACGGCAGCATTCGGGTGCTGGTCGCGACGGATATTGCTGCGCGTGGTCTGGATATCGACCAACTGCCGCACGTGGTGAACTATGAACTGCCAAACGTGCCGGAAGATTACGTTCACCGTATTGGTCGTACCGGTCGTGCGGAAGCAACGGGCGAAGCGCTGTCTTTGGTGTGTGTCGATGAACACAAACTGCTGCGTGACATCGAACGTCTGCTGAAACGTGAGATTCCGCGTATTGCTGTCGAAGGCTACGAGCCGGATCCGTCCATCAAGGCAGAACCGATTGTGAATGGCCGTCAAGGTAACCGTGGCGGTGGCGGTGCGCGTAACGCGGCACCTCGTGCGCAGTCTGGCGCGCCGCGCGGTCAGTCCGAGCGTGGCGAACGTAGCCAAGGTCAGGGCGAACGCCGTTCAGCCGAGGGTAATCGCCAGCCGCGTAAAGCGGGCGGTAATAGCGATAGCCCGTGGGGTACTGGCGGAAAAGGCAATAGCGAAGGCCAGCGCCGCGCGCCGCGTCCGCAAAACCGCAGCAAGCCAGTGAACAAATAACATCGAAAGGGAGCCATTGGCTTAATGCCAGTCACTTAAGGTGACTGGCATTGTTTTTTAACGGATATTTTGACCGTTTTTCTCTGACCTCCCGAGGATATTCCCGTTCTTGTCTCGGTGGCAATATCAGCATTGCGGCATTGCTGTAAAACTGTTTCAGTTGGCCCGGGATGGCTCCCGGTGATACCCATGGGAGGCTGATCAAGAGTCTTAATATTTCTGATATAGCTCCGCTGAAGCTCAACTGATAGGGCCGGTATTCCCCCTTAAGACTGAACGCCATTTTTACCATTTGATAGCGAACCAGATTGTATGTCAGCAGTATTCCCCGTAGCTCCTGTTTCACCATTTCCGGCAGTTTGCTTCGTAGCGTCCACCTATTACCCATTAAAAACTGTTTAGTTTCACGGTAACCCAGTTCGATTTCCCATCGGTGTTTATACAATTCTGCCACGCTTACTGCCGGGTAACGCATCGCATCAGTCATGGAAGTCACTACCTGCCGCTCTACGCCGTTTACTTTACGTCTGATTAACCGCAACTATTAACTCATCTGGCAGTCCGGCCCATTGTTTGCGGGCTTGTACCGTCGTTTTCAGCATGATCAACTCGTCCTGCTTACCTAATCTGCGGATTACCTCATATTGGGTTCCCTTCCTAAGTGGAAGCAGCCAGTGCCGGTTTTCTCCCGCGTTGTGCCAGTTATTCAGCAGCCCTATTGACCAAAATCCCCTGTCGAACAGCGTGACACTGTTATCTGGGGCTTGCGCTGCCAATCTGGCAGCCAGGCGCATCTCGTTGACATCGTAGCTATCCATGACGCTGGCACGCAGCAGGTGACTACTCAGTTCCATCAGGCAGACCATGTGCGCCTGCGGATATCCTCGTTCACCATGCTGATTACTCGCTTTACCGAAAGTATGCGCGTTATCTGGCGTATCCGGCGTGCGCCAAACGACACCATCAACCGCATTCAGGGTCAGTCCGTGCCAGAGCGGATGTCTGGCCTCTTCATGCCAATGTTGCTGCGTGAGCTCGAAGAGCACCCGAACGGCATCCTCACTCAGCGTTTTTCGGCGTGAGACAACGGAACTGGGCGCTGTAAAAGGTCTTCCGGTGCGGTCAGCGATATCCATCAGATTAACAATGTGGGAAAGCGACTTATTGTTGAAAATCGCCATGCCAATAACCAACCAGACCATGGACTCAAGAGAAAGCTTGCGCTTGCGCAGTGTCACGGTATCAGTGAGAGAAAAAGCTTGCTGGATGAGGTCAGGGGAAAGCAGGTCGGCAAGAGTTTGAACGTCATCTGGTGCGGTAAGATTAATAATGCCGAGAGCCTGAGAAAGTTCCATTTTAAAAGGGTCCATGTAGAGACATGAACCCTTTTACACTAGCCACTGGATCGTTCAACCGATCCTTAAACGATCGGCATTAGCCACTGGCTCCCTTTTTTATCACGTTATTTTACCGTGGCAGGTTGCGTAGTTGGATGGCGTGGGCGATAGAACATCACCGCGTTGCCCGCCAGAATCAGCAGCAGGCCGATAAGCGCGTTGGGTCGCCAGTGGTAGTCTTCAAATAGCGTCGAAATCGACAGTGCCACCAGCGGAAAGAGCAGCGTGGTGTAAGCTGCCTGACTGGCACCGATGCGGCCGATCAGGGTGAAATAAGCGCCGAAGCCGATGACTGAACCAAAGATAGCCAGATAGAACAGTGATCCCAGATAGCTGGTACTGTACTCCGGGGCGAAGTGATACCCCTGAATCAGGCTAAACAGCCCCATCCAGAGCGCCCCATATCCCATGCCCCAACCGTTGGTTGTCAATACATCTCGCCCTTGTCGCTGATGCTGAGCGCTGATCATATTGCCGAGCGAGAAGCAGTATGTGCCCAGAATGCTCAATCCCACCCCCCACAGCAGATAGGGCTGTGCGTCGATTAGCGTCAGGTCATGCCAGAACAGCGCGATGATGCCGATAAGCCCTAGCGGTGTGGCGATCGCCACGTTGCGTGTTAGCGGCTGTCCGAAGAAAAGACGGCTGTTAAAGGCATTAAACAGCACAGCCATCGAGAAAATGATGGATTCCAACCCGCTCGAAATCCAGGCGATGGCGTGGTAAAAACAGAGAAAGTTGACGCCGAATACGCATAGTCCTTGTACCATACACAGCAGGTGGGCGCGTGGAGAAAGCGGGCGCAGGCGGCGCGTCAGGGTCAGGAACGCCAATAGAACAGCCGATGCTAGCGCAAAGCGCCAGAAAACGGAGACTTCTGCCGCGACGTCGCCTTGTTGCAGGCTAATCGCGATCCAGGTCGTCCCCCAAATCAGGACGATAGAAAAGTAGAGTAGGGTATTCATTGAGTGATTCCGCATGAGTTCATGTCGGCAGTATGGCGCATGCGTTTGTTGCGGGCTTTCAGCACCTTGCGGTGAATAACAGAATCTTGCGGCTAAATGAAAAATGGAGGCAGCCATGCATCGTTATAAAGCGTTTGATACCATGCTGCATCACAAAACCGAGTTGCGTGACACCGTCGAATTGACATCCGGTGTGCGGCTGGCTGCATGGTTTAACCGCCACGACCGCGTCACGATGGAAAATACCGAACACCATACGCTCAGCCTTTATATTGCCGGTGGCTATGAGAGCTACCATCAAACGGCGGACGGCTGGCATAACGGCGGGGGGCCGGATCGTTTCTGCCTGATGCCGAAACAGAGTGCATCGACCTGGGATATCCGTGGCGATCTTGATTTCGTGCATCTGTATTTTGACGATGCTCATCTGCGACAGTTGGCTGAGCAAACCTGGGATCGCAGCCCGGCATCGTTCTGCACAGAAGAGCGTATATTTGGTAACGATCCGCTGATTACGTCGCTGTATCGACAGTTTCTGCTTAGCAACCGCTGGGACGATCCAGCAAATCAGCTTGTTTTGGGCAGCGCAGCAACGCTGTTGATGATTCAGGTGTTGCGCAGTTACACCCAATTGCAATGGGAACTGCCGACGGTGCGCGGCGGGTTGGCACCCGCGGTGCTGCGGCGCAGCAAGATGCAAATTGACGCGAATCTCGATCAACCGCTAACGCTACAGGCGCTGGCGGTAGAAGCAGGACTTAGCGAGTTTCACTTTGCGCGCATGTTCCGTCAGAGTGTGGGGATGGCACCGCATCAGTATGTTCTCAAGCAGCGGTTGATCCGGGCTGAGTGGCTGGTACGGCAAGGGGCGTTGCCGATCACGGACATCGCGCTGGCCTGTGGATTTAGCTCCTCCAGCCACCTGAGCCACCAATTCAAAAAGGAATACGGCCTGACGCCATCGGCGCTGAGGCTGGCGGGAAAGTTGGTGAAGTAAACGTGGGTTTTATCCTGTAGTGGCGGACGACCGTCCGCCTCATTCTTTTCTAAAAGCGATTATTTCGCCGCCAGTAGGCATAAATTCAATGCCACTTCATACGATTTCACAAACGATGGCACAGGAAGAAACTCAAAGCGCGAGTGGAAATTGTGTGCACCGGTGAAGAAATTTGGCGTCAGCAACCCCTTGGCCGACAGCGCCGCGCCGTCCGTGCCGCCACGCATTGGTGTCACCTTGGGTTCAATGCCCAGCGTGTCCAGTGCAGCAAACAGTAGGTCGATAGCCCGCCGATCGTCGGTAATCGCATTGCTAATATTGCTGTAAATATCGGTGAGACTGTAGGTCACGCCGCCGGTCGGGTACTGCGCGGCAATCTTCTCTGCGATCGCAGCGATCTGCTGCTTCCGCTGTTCAAACGTCGCTAAGTCGAAATCGCGGATAGACGCTTTAAGCTTCGCTTCATTGGCATTTGCCGTCAGATCGTTAAACCAGACATAGCCCTCGCGTCCCTCCGTGTGCTCTGGCGTCTGCTGGCGATCGAACTGGCTGATAAAATCGTGTGCCATCAGCAACGGGTTGACCAGCACGCCTTTCGCCGACATCGGATGTGCCGGCACGCCGGTAAAACGGATTTCCGCCGAGGCCGCATTGAAGTTCTCATACACCACTTCACCCAGCTCGCAGCAGTCAATGGTGTAGGCGAAATCAACATCGAAGCGTTTGAGATCGAGCGCTTTCGCACCGCGTAGCCCAATTTCTTCATCTGGCACGAAAGCCACCACGATATCACCGTGTGGTGTCGCATCGGTCAGATTCTCCATCAGCGTCATCACTACGGTAACGGCGGCTTTGTTGTCTGCGCCGAGTACGCTGGTACCGTCGCTGAAAATAATGTCCTGCCCAACATACGGCAGAATTTCCGGGTGTTCCGCCGTGCGCAGCCAGATGTCCTGTTCGGCATTCAGGCACAGGTCTTCACCGGTAAAGCGCAGCGTTTGCGGGTGAATATGCGGTGACAGACCGACGTCAACCGTATCGATATGGGTAATAAAACCGATGCGCGGTGCGGACGGACAGTTGCCGGGTTTCACGGCTGTCACGGTGGCGTGCTCATCAATGACGACATCTTGCAAACCCAGTGCTCGTAGTTCGTCCGCCAGCAGACGTGCCATTTCATGCTGTTCCGGTGTGCTGGGTAACGTTGTCGAGCTGGCATCGCTTTGGCTGGTGACGGCGAGATAACGGTAAAAACGGTTGCTGAGTTGATGAGCCAGACTGTCTGTCATAACGAATCCTTTTTGTTCTGCAATACCGATGATGGCTATCCTAACGTAGAAATTATTTCATTTGAGGGTTTTATTTGTCATTTTATCGTCATGATTTTTATAGCGGTGTGGTGGAACATAAATAACAAGCGAGGACTGGGATGAAAAAAGCAGGAATACGATTCACATTGGCTGCGTTGACGCTGGCGGTTGCCTCTGCGGCATCGGCGAATACCTTGGTGTATTGCTCTGAAGGATCGCCGGAAAATTTTAACCCGCAGCTTTATACCTCCGGAACCAGCGTGGATGCCAGTGCGGTGCCGATTTATAACCGTCTGGTGGATTTCAAAGTCGGCACCACGGAACTGGTGCCGAGTCTGGCGGAAAGTTGGGATATCAGTGCGGATGGCCGCGTGTATACCTTCCATTTACGCAAAGGGGTGAAGTTCCAGAGCAATAAATTCTTCAAACCCTCGCGTGATTTTACCGCCGATGACGTCATTTTCTCCTTCATGCGGCAAAAAGACCCGCAGCATCCCTACCACAATGTCTCGAAAGGGACTTATGCCAATTTTGAAAGCTTGTCTTTTAGTTCACTGATTCAGAATATCGAGAAAGTGGATGACCACACGGTGCGCTTTACGCTTTCCCATGCGGAAGCCCCGTTTCTTGCCGATTTAGCCTGGTACTTTGCTTCCATTCTCTCTGCGGAATATGCTGACGCCATGTTCAACGCCGGCACGCCGGAGCGCGTGGATATGGACCCGATTGGCACCGGACCGTTTGAATTAGCACAGTATCAGAAAGATTCGCGCATTCTGTTTAAGGCCTTTCCAGACTATTGGGAAGGCAAAGCCAAGCTGGATCGGTTGATCTTCACCATCACGCCAGATGCCTCTGTGCGGTACGCCAAGCTGGAGAAAAATGAGTGTCAGGTGATGCCTTTTCCTAATCCTGCCGATCTGCCGCGCATGAAAGAGAACAAAGATATTGTGCTGATGCAGAAGGCGGGATTGAATACCGGTTTCCTATCGTTCAATACCCAAAAGGCACCGACGGATAATGTGAAAGTGCGGCAGGCTTTGACGATGGCGATTAACAAATCGGCGATTATTGAAGCCGTTTTTCAGGGCACCGGCACTGCGGCGAAAAATCTGCTGCCACCGGGCGTCTGGAGCGCCGACAGTGAGTTGAAGGATTATGACTATGATCCCGATAAGGCCAGAGCGTTACTGAAAGAAGCTGGTTTAGCGGAGGGCACCGCTATCGAACTGTGGGCGATGCCGGTTCAACGCCCGTATAATCCGAATGCTCGTCGCATGTCGGAGATGATTCAGGCCGACTGGGCGAAAGTCGGCGTGCAGGCCAAGATTGTCACCTTCGAGTGGGGCGAATACCTGAAAAGGGTGAAGGGCGGTGAACATCAGGCAGCATTGATGGGCTGGACAACAGCGACGGGCGATCCTGATAACTTCTTCGGCCCGCTGTTTACCTGTACGGCGGCTAACGGTGGTTCCAACTCGGCAAAGTGGTGCTACGCACCGTTTGATAAAATTATCACCGAAGCGCGTGCTTCACAGGATCACCAGCAGCGCATTGCGCTATACAAGCAGGCGCAGCAGATGATGCACGATCAGGCTCCGGCCGTCATGATTGCGCATTCCACGCTCTCTATTCCAGTACGAAAGGAAGTGATCGGGTATGAAGTTGACCCGTTCGATAAGCATATTTTTTATCAGGTCGATGTGAAGAAGTGAGAAGCAGAAAGTCCGGCACGTTGTGCCGGACTTTCTGTGTTATGCGGTTATTCGGTTTCGTCACCGTAATACAGTTTACCGATGCGGATAATATCGCGCCCTTGTGATTGGCGATATTTGTTGGAATCACGTAGTGAATAGATGCAGCCGCAATATTCTTGCTGATAGAAATGTTCACGCTTGCTGATTTCGATCATCCGCGCTGAACCACCGCCTTTGCGCCAGTTGTAATCCCAGTAGGTGACACCAGGATATTTCTGCGCCGCATTCTGGCCGCATTCGTTAATCTGCTGCATGTTTTTCCAGCGAGAAATCCCCAACGAACTGGAAATCACGCTAAAGCCGTTTTCCGCTGCATACAGCGCGGTGCGTTCAAAGCGCATATCAAAACACATGGTACAGCGAATACCGCGTTCGGGCTCCCGTTCCATGCCTTTGGCGCGTTCGAACCAGTTATCTGAGTCGTAATCCGCATCAATGAAAGGTACATTATTCTGTTCGGCGAAACGGAGATTCTCCTCTTTGCGGATCAGGTATTCGCGCTGCGGATGAATATTGGGGTTATAGAAAAAAATGGTGTAGTCGATGCCAGAAGCGGTGATGGCTTCCATGACTTCACCAGAGCAAGGGGCGCAGCAAGAGTGCAGCAGCAGTTTGTCTGCGCTATTGGGCAGTGAAAGCTGCGGACGTTTGAATTCTGCGGTTTTGACATTCGACATAAAAAATAGCCACTTCGTTGTGGTCCGTGAGGACGGTACTGGCACAAATTCGTAACGAATTATTGATGATATGCCCATGAGAGGCAACCTTTGGGCCTATCTGGCGTTATCTTTCCCGTTGCGTTATCCGTACAATACCCCTAACCACGGGCTTAAGTGACCTGTATTACCCTAATATTGCCTGCTTTTTGGGCCGTGCTATTAACGATCGAAGAATTATTGAGTAGCGTTATGCGTGTTTTGCTTGCCCCGATGGAAGGGGTTCTCGACTCATTAGTGCGAGAACTGCTGACCGAAGTAAATGACTACGACCTGTGCATCACCGAATTTTTACGCGTGGTGGATCAGTGCCTGCCGGTTAAATCCTTTTATCGCCTTTGCCCAGAGTTACAGCATGCTAGCCGTACCCCGTCCGGCACGTTGGTGCGCGTGCAGCTATTGGGACAGTACCCACAATGGCTGGCGGAGAACGCCGCGCGGGCAGTGGAACTGGGTTCGTATGGCGTCGATCTTAACTGTGGCTGTCCGTCGAAGCTGGTGAACGGCAGCGGGGGCGGTGCGACGCTGTTAAAAGATCCCGAGCTGATTTATCAGGGCGCAAAAGCCATGCGTGAGGCTGTGCCTGCGCATTTACCTGTCACGGTGAAAATACGGCTGGGGTGGGATTCCGGCGCTCGCCAGTTTGAAATTGCCGATGCGGTGCAGCAGGCGGGGGCGAGCGAGTTGGCCGTGCATGGTCGCACGAAAGAAGACGGTTATAAGGCCGAATGCATTAACTGGCAAGCGATCGGGGAAATCCGCCAGCGTCTGCGGATTCCGGTGATTGCCAACGGTGAAATCTGGGACTGGCAGAGCGCACAGGATTGTATGGCGACGACGGGATGCGATGCCATCATGCTGGGGCGCGGTGCGCTGAATGTGCCGAACCTGAGCCGCGTGATTAAGTATAACGAACCGCGTATGCCGTGGCCTGACGTCATGTTACTGCTACAAAAATATGTGCGACTGGAAAAGCAGGGTGACACGGGGTTGTACCACGTCGCGCGTATCAAACAGTGGCTCGGCTATTTGCGTAAAGAGTACGACGATGCCACCGAATTATTCAGTGAAATTCGCACCTTGAAGACCTCTACGGATATCGCTCGTGTGATTGGTGAGCCGTAGGTGCTCACCGTGTTTCTTCCTCTTGCTCAATTTTAAACCACCTCATCGCTCTCCCGCTGCCTGTACTTTACTTTACGAATCAGTTGACGGTATAACACTCCATCTATCTGGAAGTTTAGACGTCTATACCCGCTTAGGGGCTATACCGTTCGGTTGCATAAAGCAGGGCGGATACATTGATAACGAAAGGTCATCATGGAACAACACGCATCAGGTTCGGAAGGGCAGTTTAAACGCACCATGAAAGCTCGCCATTTGGTGATGCTTTCGCTCGGTGGTGTCATCGGTACTGGCCTGTTTTTCAATACGGGTTACATTATTTCCACGACGGGGGCGGCTGGGACGCTATTGGCGTATTTGATCGGCGCGTTGGTGGTGTATCTGGTGATGTTGAGTCTGGGGGAGTTGTCTGTTGCCATGCCGGAAACCGGGGCATTCCATGTGTATGCATCCCGCTATCTCAGCCCGGCAACAGGCTATACCGTGGCGTGGCTATATTGGCTGACGTGGACGGTCGCGCTCGGTTCCAGCCTGACCGCTGCTGGTTTTTGTATGCAGTATTGGTTTCCACAGGTGCCAGTCTGGACCTGGTGCCTGCTGTTTTGTGTGTTGATCTATTTGCTGAATGTTGTGTCGTCCCGCTTCTTTGCCGAAGGGGAATTCTGGTTCTCGATTGTTAAAGTGGTCACGATCCTCGCTTTTATCGTGCTTGGTGGGGGGGCGATGTTTGGCTTTATTCCGATGCAAGATGGTTCTCCCGCCCCGTTCTTCCAGAACATTACTGCGTCTGGCTGGTTCCCCTACGGTGGCCTGCCGATTTTGATGACGATGGTGGCGGTAAATTTCGCCTTCTCCGGTACGGAACTGATTGGTATCGCGGCAGGAGAAACTGAGAATCCGCACAAGGTTGTACCGATGGCGATCCGCACGACCGTCGCGCGGTTGGTGATCTTCTTTTTGGGGACGGTGCTGGTGCTGGCGGCGATAATCCCAATGGAAGAGGCCGGTATCGCCAAAAGCCCGTTTGTACTGGTGTTTGAAAAGATTGGTATTCCTTACGCCGCCGATATTTTTAATTTCGTGATTTTGACGGCGATCCTGTCCGCTGCTAACTCAGGGCTGTATGCCTCAGGGCGTATGCTGTGGTCGTTGTCCAACGAAGGCACGCTGCCACGCCGTTTTTCTCGTCTGACGCGTCGTGGTATTCCGCTTTTTGCCATTTCTGTCAGTATGCTGGGTGGGTTGCTGGCGCTGTTTTCCAGCGTGATTGCGCCGGACACCGTTTACGTGGCGCTGTCCGCGATTTCCGGTTTTGCTGTGGTGGCGGTGTGGTTGAGTATTTGTGCCTCGCACTATATGTTTCGTCGCCACCATGTCCGTGCCGGAAAACCCCTTTCCGAACTGCAATATCGTGCACCTTGGTTCCCGATAACACCGATTTTGGGATTCCTGCTGTGTCTGCTGGCCTGCGTCGGGCTGGCGTTTGACCCAAGCCAGCGGATTGCGCTGTGGTGTGGAATTCCATTTGTCGCGCTGTGTTACGGTGCTTATTATTTCACGCAGTCAATGAAGAAGCGTAGATTAACGGGAGTGGAAGACATTGCGTAAAAATACGGTGACCAACATGCTGGCGACAGCATCAACGATTGTGCTGGACGGTGCGCTGGCGACCGAACTGGAAGCGCGTGGCTGTGATTTAACGGATCCACTGTGGTCGGCGAAAGTGCTGGTGGAAAATCCGGCTCTGATTTATCAGGTACACCTCGACTATTTCAACGCTGGGGCGCAGTGCGCGATTACCGCCAGCTATCAGGCGACGCCACAAGGGTTTAAGGCGCGTGGGTATAGCGAAGCGGAGTCGTTGACGCTGATTGCCAAAAGCGTACAGTTAGCGGCGCAGGCGCGGGATGATTATCGTCGTGACAATTCGCAGGCTGGCGTGCTGCTGGTGGCAGGGTCAGTCGGGCCGTATGGTGCCTATCTGGCGGATGGTTCAGAATACCGTGGCGACTACCAGTTGCCGCAGGCTGAGATGATGGCGTTTCATCGCCCGCGTATAGCGGCGCTGCATGAGGCAGGGGCGGATTTGTTGGCTTGCGAAACGCTGCCATCTTTTGCCGAAGTCGAGGCGCTGATTGCGTTACTGGCCGAATTCCCTCAGGCGCAAGCCTGGTTCTCTTTCACGCTGCGTGACAGCGAACACCTCAGCGACGGTACGCCATTACACACTGTGCTGGAACGGGTTAACGCCTGCTCGCAGGTGGTTGCCGTTGGTATTAACTGTATTGCGCTGGAGAATGTGACGCCTGCGCTGACGTACTTGTCCTCGTTGACGAATTTGCCTTTGGTGGTTTATCCCAATTCCGGCGAGCAGTATGATGCAATCACCAAAACCTGGAGCAGCGGTCACGATGCTGCCTGCTCGTTGGCGGCGTATCTGCCGGAGTGGCAGGCGGCAGGGGCGCGTCTGATTGGTGGCTGCTGCCGAACCACACCTGCTGATATTGCCGGTATTGCACGCTGCTGCCAGCATGAGGGGTAGCGCTAAATAAGGAAATGCTGTGATGGAAAATGAGGTGGACCTGCAACATATGTACGCGCTTGCCAGGCGGCGCGTCGCATTGGATGTGCCGGTGACGGTGCTGTGCATTGGTGAACAGCAGACGGCTGTCATCTGCGGAACGGCATCACAGCCGTCGGTAACGTTGCAACTGACCATCGGTTTTGACAAAACAGCAGCGACGTTTTTCAAGGATCTTCCTCCAACGCCAGATGAGATGGAATTGGCGATCATGGCGGTAGAAGATGAGGTGACGCGTATTCGGTACGATATCCCGGCGGATTCCGTCCTCTTTTCTTTCGATCCAGCATTGGCGGCGATTGCACAGATTTCGGGCGTAGAAGAGGAGAAGGCGAGCTGGCGCTTACCGCAGGATGACATGGAACGGACATTTAAACGCCTGGAACGTGTCATGCTGGGGAGTCCGGCTAGCTGGGAAGGCATTCCGCTAGAAAACGCCTTTTCCGCCCGGTTGCTTATTTTACGTGAGTTTATGCACCATCACGGCTTCGATTCTGCACTGATCTTGCTGTTACCTGCGGTTACTGCGTGAAGAACTAGCGGTTTTTTCTTTCTCAGCTACTATTAACGGCGGTCAGCATCCCGTGCGATTCTGACCGTATTTTTGGGCTTGAAAATCATGGGTGGATAGTTGTTACTCGGCGCACTTGTGCGCGCCTCGCCCTAAAGAGCCAACACGTCGTGTTGTTCAAAATAATGACGTTTGTCGTGAAACTCGAATTATTTAGAGTATATTTTACCGGTATGATCTATTTTCGGATGACTGAATCATTATTTTCTTGAATTTCCGCATGACAGCGTAATAAAGCGCTGAATAATGTGACGGAAGATCAATTTTATTTCAGTGAATCCAGTGAGGGGAAAGAACATGGTTGAACATTTCATAGGGAAATATGAAGTTGAACTTAAATTTCACATCGAAGATATCGCCGTTTTCAGAAATACGCTTTTTAGTCTTCATCCAGAGGCTTTCGTCTTTGAAAATAAAGAGCATGATATTTATTACGATGACTCAGAGAAGCGACTGCAACAGCAAAATATAAAAATGCTGGTACGTCGGATGGAACCATCGGGGATAAAACTCTGGATTGTTAAAGGGCCGGGAGCCGATCGCTGCGAAGCGGTTAACGTCGAAATTTTTGAAAAAACCGACAGCATGCTACAGACGTTAGGGTATCAGCCTCTGTTTGAAATTCATAAAATTCGCAGCATCTATTTTTTGAATGCTTTTCATATTACGCTCGATTATATTGAATCGCTTGGTTATTTCGTGGAAATATCGATGATGACCGATGATGAAACCCAGTTGAAAGCACTCAGAGATCGGTGTATGTCGTGTGCGCTACAGCTTCAATTGTCATTGGATAATATTGAAACTAAATCGTATTATCAATTATTAGGTTTTAACTGATTGTTCTTTTCTGGTTATTGAATTGTTGCTTTTGTTGTTTTATTTACATAGGGAAACTGATGAAAAAATCTATTCCGGCCGTACTGACCACGTTAGTAATGGCTTTTTCTTTATCCGCTCATGGTAATAATGTGGCGCAATATAGAGATGGCACCTACATCGGTAAAGCGCAGGGTAAGGCGGCAGAGATTGAGGTGACGGTCAGCATTAAAGAGGGGAAGATAGCTAACGCTGAAGTGCTGAAGCATGGCGATACCGAAGCGATGATGCTGAGTGCGACCGATGAAATCGTGCCGGAACTTCTTGAGAAACAGGATATTGACAAGGTGGATGCGGTAACGGGTGCCACATTATCAAGCCAGGGCGTAATTAATGCGGTGAAACAGGCGCTGGAACAGGCAAAAGTAACACCGTAATCGTGACCATTCGCGTTGATGGATAAAGGAATCACACTGCCGTGGAAACCTGCTGATTACCCTGCGTCACTCGCCTTACTGGGTATGGGCTATTTTGGGTTACCTGACTTTATGCCTGCGTTTGTTCAACCAGGTGCGTAAAATAAGACCGTCTCTAACGTAATGATATAAAAAACAGTATGTTGCTAAATCCTTTTGTCAAAATTTGTCACAAAGCTTTTTCTGCTGCATGAGTGCGTGGGGAGAGGCAGTAAATTATAATGCCAACGCCTATCCCTTTCATTTAACAGAATACTGTTTAAGTTATTGAAGAATGACTAAAAATTTTAAGCTTTCTCTTTTTGGCCTGTTGGTACTGTCAACCCATGCTGTGATGCTGCCTCAGGCTATGGCGAAAGCGCCGACGTATTCCGCTGGCAGCGCGCATCAGGAAATTGCTTCCGGTAGCGCGATGGTGGTGGATTTGCGTGATAACCATATCCTTTATTCGAGTAATCCTGACGTCGTGGTGCCGATCGCCTCTGTGACGAAACTGATGACCGCGCTGGTGGTGCTGGATGCCAACCTGCCGCTGGATGAAATCATCTCTGTAGATATCAGCCAGACGAAAGAAATGAAAGGGGTGTACTCGCGCGTTCGTTTGAACAGTGAGATTAGCCGTCATGACATGCTGCTACTGGCGCTGATGTCATCTGAAAACCGGGCGGCGGCTAGCCTGGCGCACCACTATCCGGGCGGCTACCAGGCATTTATCCGCGCGATGAATGCCAAAGCCAATGCTTTAGGCATGACCCACACGCGTTATGTGGAGCCGACTGGCCTGTCCATCAATAATGTCTCGACCGCTCGTGACCTTACCAAGCTCCTGATTGCCAGCAAGCAATATCCGCTACTGAGCCAGCTCAGCACGACACAGGAAAAAACGGCGACGTTCACCCACCCGGCGTATAGCCTGCCGTTCAGAAACACCAATCATCTGGTCTACAAGGCGGACTGGAGTATTCAACTGACCAAGACGGGCTTCACCAATCAGGCTGGCCACTGTCTGGTGATGCGCACGGTCATTAATCAACGGCCTGTTGCGCTGGTGGTGTTGGATGCATTCGGTAAGTACACGCACTTTGCGGATGCTAACCGCCTGCGTAAGTGGATTGAAACCGGTAAAGTTAGCGAGGTGCCCGCTGCGGCATTGAGCTATAAGAAACAAAAATCGCTGGCTTCCCGCCAACCGCAGAGCATGGCGAATATCGATACCGAATAACAGATTATCCCCTCCCCATGTTTTGGGAGGGAGCGTTTTGACGGTGGCCTAATGGGGCACCGTCTGCGCTATGCGTGTGTGCGAAAATCCGCTATCACTTCACCTGCATTTGTCACATCTTCCTCGTGCGCGGCTTCACGCCAGGTTTCTGCTAATGCATCCTGTAGCCATTGCTGCATCGCGGGCAATGCCAATAAGTGTTCGCAGTAGGCGGCGGCTTCTGACGAGACGGGAAGCTGATAGGTTTTGATACGGAAAACGACAGGAGCAAAAAACGCGTCTACCGCCGAAAATTGTTTCCCTGCCAAAAACGGCCCACCAAATCGTGTCAACCCTTCCTGCCACAGCTCACTGATACGGGTAATATCGCTGCTGAGAGCAGGAGATATCTCGTTCAGCTTGACGCGCACGCCGCAGCTCATGGCGCAGGTATTGCGCAGTGCAGTAAAGCCGGAATGCATTTCGGCGGCGGCACAGCGTGCCCAGGCACGGGTTTTGGCATCGTCAGGCCAGATGTTGGGGTGCTGTTCAGCCAGATATTCGGTAATCGCCAGTGAATCCCAAATGGTGGTTTCGCCATCGATCAGGCAGGGGACTTTTGCCGTCGGGGAAAAGGCCTTAAATGCCGGCTGTGCCATGCCCGGTGCAAAAACAACCTGTTTCTCTTCGAAAGGAATCGATAGTGTTTTCAACAACACCCACGGACGCAGTGACCAGGACGAATAGTTCTTATTGGCGATGTACAACTGATACATGTCTGAGGCTCCTTGTATTAACGAAGCCTTAGCATTAGCACGAAAGACGGCATAAATCACCCTGCATCTATATGCCAGTGTGGCGAGTATAAAAATCGGGTATGAGGCCAGCGATGAACCACAGGAAAGGCGATCCATCATGGCTTATCAGGCGATAATAACCTGCTGGCAATACCTCTGTAATAACGAGAGTTCGGGTTTGTCTACGCTAGACGTATCAGTCACAATCATGTCGATTTCCTGCATGGTGGCATAGACTACGCGACTCGTGACGCCAATTTTGCTGTGATCCGCGAGGATAATCCGCGTTCTGGCATATTGCACCATCGATCGGGCAACTGCCGCTTCGTGGTGAGCAAAACTGGTCGCGCCAGAGACCGCGTCCACCCCGACCGGAGAGAGGATCGCCACGTCGGCACGGTAGCGACCCAGTTCATTGAGGGTGATATCACCGCTGGTTGCCTGTGCTGAAGCCCCCATATATCCACCGAGTAGTATCACGCTATGTTGTGCGACAGACTCCGTTGCGGTAAGTTTCTGCGCGACGGTGAGACTATTGGTAATCACCATCATCCCCGGCATGGAAAGCAGTTCGTCGGCTAACAGGGAGGTTGTACTACCTGCGTCGATAAACAGCGTTTGTCCGGCCTTTAGCTGTTGCACCGCTGCACGGGCAATGGCCTGCTTCTCTTTTTCACGCACGGTATTGCGAATGGACAGCGGGGGTTCCGGCTCTTCCGTTGTGGCTACGATCCCGCCATGAACGCGGCGCAACGCCCCTGCTGCTTCCAGCTTGAGAATATCGCGTCGTACCGTTTCGCGTGAAACGCCGAGATGCTGAATAATTTTCTCGGTGCTCACCCGGTTTAATGTTGAGAGCAGGGCCTGTATGCGATGTAACCGCGTTTCTTCTAGCATAGCTGTCCATTCTTTAATGTTTTGACACCGGTTACCATGATTGCCGCTTCTCTGTCACAAAGTGTAGAAGCAGTGCTGTCATCGCCACGATACCCATAATACAGGTCGAAAAAGCAGCCGCCTGTGACGTAAAACCGGCTTCATCCAGCCGCATAACGGTGACGGCACCTAAAGGCAGCGACGGCGTGACCAAAAAAATCACGGCTGATAGTGTAACCATTGAGCGCATGAATAAAAACATGGCGACCGAAATCAGCGTTACGCGCATGGCCGGCAGGTAGACATCTCGTAAAATACGCACCACGCCGCCGCCTAAAACCGTGGTGGCATCTTCCATCGCATGTGGGACGTTGCGTATCCCCATCATCATCGTGGTGTAGCCTTGTGTGTGATAGTGGTAATAGTTGCATAATGCCACCAGCAGCGCCGATCCATACAGCATACCCCAGGGAAGATCGGCCGTATTGAACGTGAACACATAAGATAGCCCCAACACCAGGCCGGGAACGGCAACAGGCAACGCGCTAAGTAGTGCGGCGGTGTTGGCAACTTTGCCCGGCTGGCGGTGAATGCCGAAGGTAAGCAGGAATAATAGTGCGGTGCCGGCCACTGCCGCCAGCGCGGAGATCCAGACTGACGTCCACAGTGGCGTATAGCCCCCTGCGAGATCGATATCATAATGTTTTAGTGTCAGATCCAGACGGTACGGCCATAGGCGTATCATACTGGCAATAATGACGGTGCCGATAACGGTGACAATCATGAGTGCGATAGTCATGGTTGACAGGTAGAACGACATGTCGCGCGTGCGCAGTGGTTGTGGAACGTGCGGGATAGCAGCATGTGAGCCGATGGCCTTCTGCCGTCTGGTCGTTGCGCGCTCTATCCAGATTGATGCAGCCGCAGGCAGCAGGAGTAGGATCCCGACAACCGCCCCCATGCCGAATTTCATTTGACCACTGACCTGGCTGTAGATCTCGGTCGCCAGTACCGAGAAGTTGCCGCCGATGACAATCGCGTTGCCGAAATCGGTGATTGTGATGGTAAAGATGACAAAGGCCGCACTCAGCAAGCCATATCTCAGGCCGGGGAGGGTGATATCCAGAAACTGTCGCCAGTCAGATGCACCCAGAACGTTAGCGGCTTCATACTGGCGAGTATCACTATGACGTAGCGTGGTGCGAATAATCAGAATCGCCTGCGGCAGCGCGTACAGGACGTTGGCGATCAATAGCCCCCAGAAACCATAAATATCCAGTCGCACGCCAAGAATATTGCCAATAATTCCGTTTCTTCCCAGCAGAAAAATCAACCCCAATCCCAACACTAGCGAGGGAGCAAGGATAGGAAGCGAGGTCGAAAATGCGATAAAACGCTTTGCGGGCATCGCCGTACATTCCAACCCATAGGCGACAATAAATCCCAGAAAAAGTGTGACCAATGTGGTGACGATGCCAAGTAACAGGCTGTTGATCGTCGCGCGCCAGATGCCAGGCGAATCCATTAGCGCCAAATAATTTGATAGCCCAACGGTACCGTTGCGATCGTTCAACAGACTATGCCAGACGATACTTAGCATCGGTATAGCGAAAAACATGAGTAGCGCCAGCAGCGGGATCCACAGACACAGACGGGAAAGCCAGCGATCGCTGACCGTTTGCGGAGGGAGATGTGTCTGATTCATGCTTGCACCCAAGCGCAGTCTTCTGCGCGAATCGAGAGATGAATGGGGTCGCCTGGGCTCCAGTTCACGGTGCTGCTAGTCTCGACCAACAGCGGCTGCGACTTCCATAGCACCTGTACACGTTGGATACTGCCAAGGAAACTGGTATTGATGACCCGTCCTTCAGCACCTTCTAGCTTATGCAGCGCAATCCTTTCCGGGCGGATAAACAATTCGGCGCCTTCTGGTAGTGCTGTTTCCTGCGCTGAGGGGAGCAGTTCCGGCATCCATGTGTTGACGACATCACGCGACAGCAAATTGCTGTGCCCCATGAACTCGGCAACGAAACGCGTGCGTGGGCTGGTATAGAGTTCGTGCGGTGTCCCTTCCTGCACAATGCGCCCGCCGTGCATGCAAATGATTTTATCCGCCATGCTCATGGCCTCTTCCTGATCGTGCGTGACCATCAGGGTCGGAATGCCGAGCCGCTGCTGCACGTCGCGTAATTCCTGACGCAATCCGGCGCGCACGCGTGCATCCAGTGCCGAAAGGGGTTCATCCAGTAACAGTAGGGAAGGATTGACCGCCAGCGCGCGTGCAATCGCGACTCGCTGCTGCTGCCCACCTGAAAGCTGGGCAGGATAGCGATCGCCGAATTCGTTTAGGCGCACGGTGTCCAATAGGTCGCTGACGCGTGCAGCAATTTCCTCGGCAGGCGTCTGGCGGATTTTGAGACCATAGCCAATATTTTGTGCAATCGTCATATGGGGAAAAAGTGAGTAGGACTGAAAGACGATGCCAAAACCTCGTTCCCTTGCCGGCACGTTGACCAGATCGCGATCGTCCAACGTGATTTTCCCCCCATCACAGCTTAATAGCCCGGCAATGATGCGCAGCAAAGTCGTTTTACCACAGCCGCTAGGGCCAAGAAGGCAGACAAATTCGGCATTTTCGATCGACAAATTGATGCGATCGAGAGCGACATAACCGTCAAAGCTTTTATGAAGATTTTGAATAACCAGTGCCATGAATGCGACCTCTTAATTACGGTTGCCGCGCAGCTAAACAGATTTTTCGCGGCAGCCTTTACTGCGAATTCAGACCATTAGCGGCCGATGGATTTTTGCCAGGTTGCCAGGGTAGCGTCACGATCGCTGGCGCTTTTGGTAAAATCCACAGGGTAGAGAACGTGAGTGAGATCGGCTGGCAGACCCGCCATTTGCGCTGCTTTTGACTGTTCAACGCCTGGGATGGTTACGATCTCTTTGTATTTGGTGTACAGCGCGGCGGCATGGCTGGAAAGTGTCCAGTCAAGGAACCGTTTAGCGTCCGGTTTGTTCTTGGCCGCCGCCATCAGGGCGGAGGCTTCCAACTCATAGCCTGCGCCATCGTTTGGGATCACCATTTTGACGGGATAGCCTTCTTCAATTGACTGCATGGCGGCGAAAGCCAGTGACACGCCAATGGCATATTCCCCCGTGCGTGCGGCTTTACACGGGCGTGAGCCTGATTTGGTGTATTGGGCGATATTGCCATCCAGCGACTTCAGAAATTCCCAGCCGTTTTGTTCACCTTTCGATTGTAGCAATGCGGCGATTTGCAGGTACCCGGTGCCGGACGAGACGGGATTTGGCATCACAATCTCCCCCTTATAGATCGGGTTTGTCAGATCCTGCCAGGATACGGGTACGGGAAGATTCTTGGCTTTTAGCGCTTCGGTGTTGACGCAAAAGGCGGCCATATAACCGGTTGCCGCAAACCACTTGTGATCCGGCGCGCGATAAGTAGCGGCGAGGCTGTCACTGCCTTTGGCATCGTAAGGTTCTAATAATGCAGACAGTCGAGGGTCCATCACGCTGGTTACCGCCCAGCCCCAAATGACGTCATGTTGCGGATTTTTGGATTCGGCCAGGATCCGTGGACCAAGGTCACCAGTGGACAAGCGCAGTACGTTAATGGTCAGGTCGGGCAAATCTTTCTTGGCCTGTGCGACGTAATCTTTGATCTCATCTTCTTCCAGTGAGGTATAGACCGTGATGGTGCCAGCGTGTGCGGCAGCGTTAACCAGCGTGGCACAGGTGAACGCAGTGAGCAGACTGACGCGGCGAAATGAAGATCGGTTCATAAATGTTCCCCTACTGTTGTGGAAAATGTTGGCATCGGTATCCCCCTCGTCTCGAACGGAATATCGCTCGCCATGTGCATTTTTGTGTTTATTCCGAGTGGTCTAAAGTTTTAGCACTAATCGTGCCATTTTCTGACCTGATGATATTTATTGTTAAAATTTTAAGTTTAATCAATATGTTGTTGATTTTTTCTGTGCGTAAGATTACTTAAGCAACGAATGGACTGACCGATGTATTGTTTTCTTGACGATTTCATTGCACTTTTTTGGCATTTTCGTGCATCAAAAAAGTGCATTTTTTTGTATTTGTGTATTTTATTGCTTTTGGTGTAGGGTGGGCGTTATCTGAACATGCGCGATGCGTTTTATCTACGTGATACGCAGTCGGGCCACAACCTTGATACAGGAGTCATTATGGCGACACGCTCAACCATCATGGATACCAATAGCTTTCGCACTGAGCATGCGGATGCGCTGGATGAGGACACCCGTAGACTGACGAATAGGCGCACTGAGGTGTTAGGGGATTCTTATCGTTTGTTCTACCGTAACCCGGTGCATCTGGTACGTGGTGAGGGACAATATCTGTGGGATGCTGCCGGGCATAAATATCTGGATGTCTATAACAATGTCGCCAGTATCGGACACTGTCACCCTGCGGTTATCAACGCCGTTCACGAGCAAATGCGTCAGCTCAATACCCATACCCGCTATTTGCACGAACGTATTCTGGATTACTCAGCGGATATTCTCAGCACAGTGCCAGCCGCCATCAATAAGGCGATGTATATGTGTACGGGATCGGAGGCCAACGATCTGGCAATTCGCGTGGCTCGCGCTTATAGCGGAGGGACGGGCATTATTGTGAGCCGAGAAGCCTATCACGGGACCAGTGAGCTGACGTCCGGTGCGTCGCCTGCGCTCGGAAGTGGGCAGCCTTTGGCGGCTACTACGCGTCTTGTGCCAGCGCCCGATCGCTATCGCGTGAATGCGCCCGATCTAGGTGTCTGGTTCGCGCAGCAAATTCAATGGCAAATTGATGATATGGCCGCGAACGGCATCAAATTCGCCGGTATTCTGGTTGATTCCATTTTTTCTTCGGATGGCGTAATGCCGGGGCCGGCTGGCTACCTGAAAGCGGCGATAGAGGTGGTGCATGCCAATGGGGGTATTTTCATTGCCGATGAGGTCCAGCCCGGTTTTGCCCGCACGGGCGAACATTTTTGGGGGTTTGGCCGGCATGGTATTGTGCCCGATGTCGTGACATTGGGTAAACCGATGGGCAACGGCATACCGGTGTCGGCGCTATTGGCAAAAGCCGATGTGTTGGCGGCATTCAGCGATGATATTCCCTATTTTAATACGTTTGGTGGAAACCCGGTGTCGATGGCGGCAGCGCAGGCGGTATTAAACGTTATTCGCGAGGAAGGTTTACAGGAGCATAGCCGCATTGTCGGGGAAAAATTGCAGCGGGAGCTGGCGCTGCTTGCCGATCGCCATACGTGTATTGGCGATGTGCGCGGGGCGGGGCTGTTTATCGGCTTTGAGCTGGTCAGCGATCGAGAAACAAAAACACCGGATAAAGCGCTGGCGCTGGACGTGGTTGAACAACTTCGTGCTGAACGCGTCCTCACATCGGTTGCCGGCCCGCATGGTAATGTATTGAAGTTGCGCCCGCCATTGGCATTTCAGGAGCGTGATATTGACTGGCTGGTCGGGGCGCTCGATCGGGCGTTAAACTTGCAGTCACATCGACGTTAATTCCCTTCAGAGACACATGCGTCGGCAACGGTCCGCCGTATGTGTCGCCATCCCGTATATTTCTTTTCTGTCACCGCCTGGGTTGAATGTTAGTTTTGCGTATCGGCTAGCATTATTCTGCAGTTTTTATTAAATGAAATCTCAATAAATGCACTATATTACGCGCTGTGCATTTGAGTGCGTCGGTGCGGCAACCTTTATCGGGAAGCTTTAGTTGCTTAAGGCAGGGAAGATGTTTTTCACCTTGTCAGAGAAGGGATGTGACCGTCGGAATTTTCAACCTGTCTTGTGCTTCAGCGCGCTGTTCTGACTCTGACGCCTGGATTGACTGGGTCTTTATAACGAATGAAATGGCTTACTTCACTGACTATAGCAATTGGACTTGCCTGTAATCCGGCGTTTGCGCAGGAGTTGACGCCTGTGCCAGCATCAATATCGCCTTCACATCAGCAGCGTGATGCATTCGTCACGGATTTGCTGAAGAAAATGACGTTGGAAGAGAAGATCGGCCAGCTCCGATTGATTAGCGTCGGGACGGATAACCCGAAAGAAGCCATCCGGGAAATGATTAGAAACGGCCAGGTTGGTGCGATTTTTAATACGGTAACCCGCCAGGATATTCGTGCGATGCAGGATCAGGTTATGCAGCTCAGCCGCCTGAAGATCCCCCTGTTTTTCGCCTATGATGTCGTGCACGGTCAACGCACTATTTTCCCTATTGCTCTGGGGTTAGCCTCCAGTTGGGATATGGACGCGATTGCCAAAAGCGCACGCGTAGCGGCTTATGAAGCAACGGAAGATGGCCTGAATATGACCTGGGCGCCGATGGTGGATATCACCCGCGATCCGCGCTGGGGTCGCGTGTCGGAAGGCTTCGGTGAAGACACCTGGTTGACCAGTAAAATTGCCGGTGTGGTAGTCAAATCCTTTCAGGGCGATGACGTCACTGGACGTCACTCTCTGATGACCAGCGTCAAACACTACGCGCTTTATGGTGCGGTTGAAGGTGGGCGCGACTATAACACCGTAGACATGAGCCCTCAGCGCATGTTCCAGGACTATATGCCGCCTTACAAAGCTGCGATTGACGCGGGTAGTAGCGGCGTGATGGTGGCGCTGAACTCTATCAACGGGACACCGGCCACCTCAAACAGTTGGTTGCTGAAGGATGTGCTACGCGATCAGTGGAATTTCAAAGGTATTACCATTACCGATCACGGTGCGATTAAAGAGCTGATTAAGCATGGCGTTGCCAGCGATCCGCGCGATGCGTCACGTCTGGCGCTTAAATCTGGTATCGGGATGAGCATGAGCGATGAGTATTTCGTGCGCTATCTGCCAGAGCTGGTGAAAAGTGGTGCGGTGAGCGTGCAGGAGATCGACGACGCCTGTCGTCAGGTCTTGAACGTGAAATATGATATGGGGCTGTTTGAAGATCCGTATCGTCATTTGGGCGTCGCGAGTTCCGATCCGGTAGATACCAATGCGGAAAGCCGCTTACATCGCCTGGATGCGCGTGATGTGGCGCGTAAAAGTCTGGTGCTGTTGAAAAACCGTCTGCAAACGCTGCCGCTGAAAAAGCAGGGCACGATTGCCGTCGTGGGGCCATTGGCTGACAGCCAGCGCGATACCATGGGCAGTTGGTCTGCGGCTGGCGTAACGAAACAGACGATTACCGTTTATCAAGGTCTGAAGAATGCCGTCGGTGATAAAGCCACGATTCTCTATGCCAAAGGTGCCAACGTCAGTAATCACAAAGGCATTATCGACTTCCTGAATCAGTATGAAGATGCTGTGCAGGTGGATAAACGTCCACCGCAGGTGATGATCGATGAGGCCGTAGACGCCGCGAAGAAGGCGGATGTGGTGGTTGCGGTTGTCGGTGAGGCTGCTGGGATGGCACATGAGGCATCCAGTCGCTCGAATATCGATCTGCCACAAGGCCAGCGCGATCTGATTGCTGCGCTGAAAGCCACGGGTAAACCGCTGGTGCTGGTGCTGATGAACGGTCGCCCTCTGGCGCTGGTGCGTGAAGATCAACAGGCCGATGCGTTGCTGGAAACCTGGTTCAGCGGTACGGAAGGCGGTAATGCGATTGCCGATGTGCTGTTTGGTGACTATAACCCATCAGGCAAGTTACCAATGTCCTTCCCGCGTTCTGTCGGACAGATTCCGATTTATTACAATCACCTGCCGTCAGGCCGTCCTTACACGCCGGAAAACCCAGGTAAATATACCTCTCACTACTATGATGAAGCTAATGGGCCGCTATATCCGTTCGGTTACGGCCTGAGCTATAGCACGTTCAGCGTGTCGGACGTGCGTTTGTCCAGCCAGACCATGAAGCGTAACGGCACGATCGATGCCAGCGTGACGGTGAAAAACACCGGCAGCCGCGCAGGGGAAACGGTTGTACAACTGTATCTGCACGATGTGGTGGCTTCCATTAGCCGTCCGCTAAAAGAGTTACGTGGCTTTGAGAAAGTGATGCTACAACCGGGAGAGTCGCGCACGGTTACCTTCACGCTCGATCAGGATGCGCTGAAGTTCTACAATGCCCGAATGCAGCAGGTGGTTGAGCCCGGTAAGTTCGACGTCATGATCGGTCTGGATTCACAGCGTGTGAAGAGCGACAGCTTCACCTTACTATAAATAGGCCAATCCGCCGCCGGTGTTTCCGGCGGCGAATGTACGAATGGTTATTACCGAAATGCAGTGTGATTTTCGAACTAAAGCGTGATTACCGGAGGATAAGGTTTGCAGGAGGAAGGTATGCCGTTGACTGAAGTCGTGCTGGTTGATGAAAATGATAAGCCAACGGGCGTCATGGAAAAGCAGGAAGCGCACGTAAAAGGCGCGTTACACCGTGCGATTACTGTCTATATTTTCAACTCTCGTCAGCAGTTGTTATTACAGCAGCGGGCAGAAGCGAAGTATCACAGCGGCGGTTTGTGGAGCAACACCTGTTGCAGTCACCCAGCCCCCGGTGAGGAGACGTTACAGGCGGCACACCGCCGTTTGTATGAGGAAATGGGGTTACGCTGTGCGCTGACGCCGATGTTTACGCTGACCTATCGTCTGCCGCTGGATAACGGGTTGATTGAGCATGAACTGGGGCATGTATATTTTGGCGTGACGGACGACGCTCCGCAGATCAATCCCGATGAAGTGTCGAGCTATGAATACCAGTCGATAGATGCGATCGCAGGGCGGATGATGGCAACACCTGAGCAGTTTACGGCCTGGTTCCAACTGACTTTCGCGCGTATTCCTGAGTACTGGCAGGCGTTCAAATCTGAGCCATCACGGTAGCCTGAATTGCCGCGTTTCCGTGCGGCACTGTTCGTGCACTACGTGCCGTAGAGGCAGCGTTGTGGGTCGAAAGCCTTAGCCCGCGTGCTCGATAATAATGTAGCCCACCAGCATCATGCCGGACATACCGCCTAAGGCGAGAAAGGCAAAAAGACCGATAATGCCGATTTTTTGAAGAGTCATCAGGTTATCCTTTTGTTAACTGCTCCGAATTATAATGCCTTCCGCTCATGAAACAAGGCCGAAACGCCCCTCGTTTTTTAAATACACTTTATTACCAAAATAAAAGCAGCAGGCCGAAAAACAGTAAAATGACGCCAGCACCGCGTTCAATCGGATTAATCCAGCGCGTTAAACGCTGCTGAACTCGCGGACTTGCGATCAGCGCCGCGATTAGCAGATCCCACACCAGAACCACAGAAAACATCCAACTACCGCTGACAACGTGCTGAGAAGGCGTCACATTTTGTCCAAGAATGCTGGTCATCAGGCTGATGTAGAACAGCATATTCTTGGGATTCAACAGCGCAGAACCGAGCCCCAACATAATTTGTTTACGCAGCGTTGGGCAACGGTTTGACGAGGTTTCCGCCTGAAAGGACGGAATAGAACGGCTTTTTAGTAACTGGTAGCCAATCCAGATCAGGTAAGCCGCGCCAGCCAATTCGATAGCGGTAAAAAGCATCGGCGAGTGCTGAATACCTGCCCAACCTATCGCCGCCAGCAGGATATAAATGCCATTGCCTAACGCGATACCCAGACAGATTCCCGCACTGCCGCGCAATCGGTAGCGAATGGCGTAGGCCGTCAGCAGAAAGAAGTCTGGGCCTGGGCTTAGTAGCGCCACAAAATGTGCCAGCGCCAGCGCAGGAAAATGAGCGGGAAAGAGGGAGTCGGCGGAGAAAAGGGGATTGATAAACATCAGATTTCTGACCTCGATAAGTAATCGAAGCCAGTCTAGACAAGGTGTTCGGCTATTTATTGTCAAATATTGATCGCGCGTACTGACCCGGTGTCGCAGCGGTGTATTGCACAAACGTTTTGTGGAAATGGCTTTGATCGCAGAAGCCGCTTTGATAGCTGGTATCCACCAGCGGTGTACCTTGTTTCATCAGCGATTTGGCATACTCAATGCGGGCATTATTAAGGAATGCCATCGGTGTAATGCCGGTATCGTGACGAAACTGTCGCACGATGGTTTCGCGTCGTAGATTTAGCTCATCTGCCAGCGTTTCCAGCGAGGGGGACTCTTGCAGATTATTCAGCAGACGCTCGCGGACGTGTCGTGTTGTGGCTTGCGGTGCCGGATGGGGTAATGCAGGTTCCGGTAGACAATATTGCCGCCAAATAGGCTCAAGCATCGCTTTGAGTTGGTTGTCTGCTGATGTGATTTCACCCTGATACAGCAGGGTGACTACGTGCTGATAGCGCATAAACAGCGTCGGATCGCGTAGAACGATACGGTTGCAACGTAAGCTGTCTGCCTGATAACCACAATGTGTTGCGATCTGGTCGAGGCACCACTCAGTATCCAGATAAAGCATGCTGTAGCTGCGCGTTTTCCCTGGAAGCGGGTTACAACTGTGCGGTTGCTGGGGATCGATAAAGATCAGATCGCCAATCTGTAAATGATGAACATCGTTGCGATAATGGCAAAGCGTCTCGCCGTGTTCGATCGCCCCAATCGAGAATTGCGCATGGCTGTGTGTTTTATAGGCTTGATTGCTGTTGCGCGTAGTGCGGCTTTCAACATGCGGTAAGCGTGGTGAAAACCAGTACGATTGGTTAATGGTGTGGACCGAAGACATAATTTACCGAAGCTGTTGTTTACCTAAGATCGCGTTTACCGCTCGCGACAAAGACCGTGTTTGATAAAAATACGTGTTTGATAAAAAGAATAGCTTACCCTAATCGCTGTACGGAAGATTGTCGAGGCTGGAATCATCATCAATATGATATCGGCTGACGTCGCCGGGCGTCTGTGGGACAATGGCGGCCAGATTACGCAGATACAGAGTATGCATGACGCTGTCCCCCGCAATAAAATTGCAGATTGGTCAATGGTATAAGGCCCTGCAAGAGCAAATTCCGGATTTTATTTCCCGCGTTCCCCAGCGACAGATGATTGCCGAAGTGGCGAAAACGCTGGCGGGTGATTACCCGCGCCATCTGGCTATTGAAGCACCAACCGGCGTCGGGAAAACGCTTTCTTATCTTATTCCGGGGATTGCGGTAGGGCGTGCGGAGGACAAAACGCTGGTGGTCAGTACCGCGAATGTGGCGTTGCAGGATCAGATTTACAGCAAAGATTTGCCGTTGTTGCAGAAATTTATTCCCGAACTGACATTTACCGCCGCATTTGGCCGTCGTCGTTATATTTGCCCGCGCAATCTGGCGATGCTGGCAACCGATCCCGATGCGCAGGGGGATTTACCGCTCTTTCTGGATGACGAGCGGGTGTCTGCCAGTAAGGAAGAAGAACGCATCTGTGTAAAGCTTGAAAAAGCGCTGCAAGGCCACGCCTGGGACGGGTTGCGTGACCATTATCAGGATTCGATTGACGATAGCCTGTGGCAGAAATTGTGTACGGATAAAGCAAACTGTCTTGCGCACAACTGTCATTACTACCGCGAGTGCCCCTTCTTTATCGCGCGGCGTGAGATCGAGCAGGCCGATGTGGTCGTCACTAACCATGCGTTGGTGATGGCGGCGATGGAAAGCGAGTCGGTACTTCCTCCCCCGAAAAATTTACTGCTGGTGCTCGATGAAGGGCACCACATTCCCGACGTTGCCCGCGATACGCTGGAGATGTCCGGCGATATTCATCCCGCCTATATGATGGCGCAACTGGAACAGTTGGTGCAGCTCATCGGGCAGTGTATGGCGCAATTCGCGCCTAAATCTCCACCGCGGCTCGCTAACAGTGAACGGTTAACCAGCCATTGTGAGGAAATCCGCGAGTGTGTGCTGTCTTTCTCACAAATGTGCGCGCTGTTTTTGCCACATGACGGGCAGGAAACCGAATACCGTTTTGCGATGGGAAAAATGCCCGATGAAATGCGTGAACTCTGTGTGCGATTGTTTAAGCTGACCGACACGCTGCGGGCGTTGGTGGAGTACATGCTTAACGATCTCAGTGAGAAAACCGGCAAGCATGATGTGGTGCGGGTCTATCACGCGTTGCTGAAAATGAGCCGCCAGCAGGGGTATCTAGAATCTCTAGGGAAACTGTGGCGGCTGGCGGCGATGGAGAAATCCTCTAATGCGCCAGTTTCCAAATGGATAACGCGTGAAATGCGTGATAACCAGGCGCATCTTCACCTGCACTGCGCGGGGATCCGCGTCTGCGATCAGCTTGAAAGGCTGTTGTGGGATAAGGTGTCACACGTTGTGGTGACCTCAGCAACGCTGCGATCCCTAAACAGTTTTGCGCGAATACAGGAGCTTTCCGGTCTGAGCGAGCAGGAAGGCGATACGTTTATTGCGTTAGATTCACCGTTCAACCACCGTGAACAGGGGCGTCTGGTGATCCCTAAAATGCGTCATGAACCTCTGATGGAGTCTGAAGCGCAACATATTGCTGAAATGGCGCAATTTTTCCGGGCAGAATTACAGCAGGATAAACATAAAGGTATGCTGATGCTGTTTGCCAGCCAGCGTGCCATGCAACTCTTTCTGACGCAGGTTACCGATTTACGCCTGATGCTACTGGTGCAGGGAGATAAGCCGCGCTACAGGCTGGTCGAGCTACATCGCCAGCGGGTACAAGAAGGGCAGACCAGCGTGCTGATTGGCTTACAGTCGTTTGCGGAAGGGTTGGATCTGAAAGGCGAACTGCTTTCTCAAGTACATATCCACAAAATCGCGTTTCCACCGATCGACAGCCCGGTGATTTTGACGGAAGGCGAATGGCTAAAAAGCCTCAAACGACACCCGTTCATCGTACAAAGCTTACCCAGTGCGTCGTTTAACCTTATCCAACAAGTTGGGCGCCTTATCCGCAGCCATGACTGTTTTGGTGAAATCGTCATTTACGACAGGCGACTGCTGACAAAAGGCTATGGCGCACAATTGCTGGCGGCACTGCCCGTTTTTCCGATTGAACAGCGGGATATGCCATAACGAGTTTTTATA
The DNA here is from genome assembly GCF_001742145.1 of Pectobacterium parmentieri. Classification (NCBI taxonomy): domain Bacteria; kingdom Pseudomonadati; phylum Pseudomonadota; class Gammaproteobacteria; order Enterobacterales; family Pectobacteriaceae; genus Pectobacterium; species Pectobacterium parmentieri. The sequence continues at coordinate 945,991 of NZ_CP015749.1, forward strand.
TATCCGTCCGCCGAATAAGGGGGTAATTAGTCCCTATTTTGCGCTATATTTTTTTATTCTTATTTGTTAGATTTGTGTTGGAACAGCAAGGACGCCGTTAATACAGGTGACAACTTATGTCATTACGTAGCGCGGTTTTGTCAACCAAGGACAGGTACGATGATAAAAATGAATGCCATTAATAAAAAACCTTTCCTTTTCAATAGTGAATGCTGTTTGATATCCGCTTGTTTTGCTTTCTCTCTCTACATCGATAATAAAAATTAGTCATCATTACCTTATTATTTATCATTTTATAATAACGAAAATAATTAGCACCTTTCCTGAATTATTTCCTTATGGAGATAATTTTTTGTTTATATAATTTTTCGTATATAAATAATTTTGGATTAATTGTATCCCGCCAAGAGACCATGAGTTCGCGGCGAATGCAAAACACATGCACGAAGGGATTTAGGATTCTGATCATCCCGATCAGACTTATGGAGAAGAAAAGATGGCTTTACGAGATGACGATACCTCAGTATCTGCATTGCATGCCGCGGGTACAGGGTATAGCGATGTGTACGATCTGTATAATTACCACTCCCGTGGTGAAGGACAGCTTAATGGCAAACCCTCGTTCACCAGCGATCTGGCAGCGAAGGAAATTGTCCGTGACGGTCTGACCTGGAATGGAACGAACGTATTTGGTAAATCCGCTAATTTGACCTATTCGTTCTTACAGAACGTGAAGTCTATCCCTTCTGGCGATCAGGGTTTTGTGAAATTCAGCGCGGCTCAGGAACATCAAGCCAAACTGTCTCTGCAATCATGGTCAGATGTCGCTAACCTCACGTTCACCGAGGTGAGTCCCACCCAAAAAGCCACCATCACGTTTGGTAACTACACCCGTGATTCAAGCGGTAAGATGGACTACGATACGCAGGCTTACGCTTATATGCCGGGTAACCACTCTGCTGCAGGCAGCGCCTGGTTTAACTACAACGCCGAGACGGTGCGTGACCCGACGACGGAATACGGTAAGCAGACGCTGACACATGAAATCGGTCATGCGCTAGGCCTGAATCACCCTGGTTCTTACAATGCGGGTGAAGGTGATCCAACCTACCGTGATGTGACTTATGCAGAAGATACACGCCAGTTCAGCCTGATGAGCTACTGGAGTGAGCAGAACACCGGGGGGGATTTCCAATGGCACTATGCCGCAGGCCCGCTGATTGATGACATCACTGCGATCCAATATCTTTACGGCGCAAATATGAACACGCGTACCGGTGACACGGTATACGGTTTCAACTCCAACGCCGATCGTGATTTCTACTCAGCGCATAGCAACAGCGATAAGCTGATCTTCTCCGTTTGGGATGCGGGTGGTAATGATACGTTTGATTTCTCTGGTTACCGAGACGATCAGCGTATCAACCTTACTGAAGGAGGGTTCTCTGATGTTGGCGGCCTGAAAGGTAATGTTTCCATTGCCCACGGTGTTACCATCGAAAACGCCATTGGCGGTTCCGGCAACGATATTATCATCGGTAACGATGCGAATAATATTTTGCAGGGTGGCGCGGGCAATGACGTCATTTACGGCGGCGGCGGTGCCGATATACTGACCGGCGGTGCGGGCAAAGATATTTTTGTCTATGCCAGCGCGAGCGATTCTTCCTATAAATCAGGTTATGACATCATCACGGATTTCCAACGCGGTATCGACAAGATCGACCTGTCTGCGTTGAATCCAAATAAAGATTTGCATTTTGTCGACGCTCTTACCGGGCTTGGCAATGAAGTGCTGCTTGACTGGGATGCGGGTAGCAACACGACCAATCTGTGGTTGAATTTTGCAGGCCAGACCACACCAGATTTTGTTGTACATATTGTTGGTCAGCCATCTGCGGCAACCGATTTTATCGTGTGATGTAGCGAGGACGGGGCAACCCGTCCTTTTCTGTTATCAACCTGGGGCCTCTATGAAAAAGTTAATCATCGCGGCGCTGTTAAGTGCAATAAGCGGAGGATGTATGGCAAGTAGTCTGAAATTGCCTTCAGCAAGTGAGCTAAGCGGCGTATGGCAATTGCGTGGCGGGGAGCAGCAGTGTGAGGTTGTGCTGCACAATACGCCGTTAGTGGACAGCACCTGGCGTCTTGACGGTGATGCCCAATGTTTAAAAGTGCTGTTATCCGAGGTGCCAGCAGGGTGGCGGCCGACGCCGGACGGTATCACGCTGACGAAAGCGCAAGGTCAGACAGTGGCGTTCTTTAGCAAGGAAAAAGAGGGCTATACGCTAATATTGCCTGATGGCGGTACACGCACAATGCACAAACAGCCCTGACAGGAGAGACAAACGCAGTGAGTCAACTAGCAGATAAGGAACGTTCGTTGTTGAGTATACTGCGTCCTTTCCGGCGCAGCTTCTGGAGCATTGGGATTTTTAGCGCCATCGTTAATATCCTGATGCTGTCGCCTTCTCTTTATATGCTTCAGGTTTACGATCGTGTACTGGCGTCGGGGAATGGTACGACGTTGCTGATGCTGACCTTGCTGATTGCCGGGCTGGGAATATTCATGGCGGCGCTTGAATGGGTGAGGAGCCTGGTTGTTGTCCGACTCGGTACGCGGATCGATCTGCAATTGAATCAGCAGGTATTTAACGCCGCATTCGAGCGCAATCTGGAAGCCGGTGAGGCAAAAGCGGGGCAGGCGCTGAACGATCTCACGCAACTGCGGCAGTTTATTACGGGCAATTCACTGTTTGCTTTCTTCGATATTCCCTGGTTTCCCTTCTTTTTATTGGTGCTGTTCCTGATCCATCCGGTTCTCGGCCTGCTGGCACTGGGGGGAACGGTGGTACTGGTGCTGCTGGCCTGGCTGAACCAGTATCTCACCACGTCGACATTAGAAAAGGCTAGCCACGAGGCACTGCAGGCGACCCATCTTGCGGATACACAACTGCGTAATGCCGAGGTGATTGAATCGATGGGCATGTTGCCTAATTTACGTCGCCGTTGGCTGGGGCAACACTATCGCTTCATTACGCTGCAAAATTTAGCCAGCGAACGGGCTGCGGTTGTTGGGGCGGCATCAAAACATTCTCGTATTTTTCTACAATCGCTGATGCTTGGTGTGGGGGCGCTGTTGGCAATTAAGGGCGAAATCACGCCGGGGATGATGATCGCGGGGTCAATTCTTGTCGGGCGAGTGCTAAGCCCTATCGATCAGTTTATCGGTATTTGGAAACCGCTGAGCAGTGCGCGACAAGCATGGTATCGACTGAATCGAATTATGACCGCTTATCCGCCCAGAACCGAGACAATGGCGTTGCCTGCACCAGTGGGGCAGCTTAGCGTCGAGAACGTGTTATTGCAGACTCTGCAAGGGGCGTCACGATTGCAGGACATCCATTTCTCTCTTCTGGCGGGGGAAACGTTGGCAATTCTGGGCGCATCGGGTTCGGGTAAATCAACACTGGCACGTCTGCTGGTCGCGGCGCAAACGCCAACGCGCGGCAAGGTTCGGTTGGATGGCGCCGATCTCAGCCAGGTGGATAAAGCGGCGTTTGGTCCGGCAATGGGTTACCTGCCACAGGATGTGCAACTGTTTAAAGGAACGTTAGCGGAAAATATTTCCCGTTTTGGCGAGCATGACGCGGAAAAGATTGTCGCGGCGGCGAAGCTGGCTGGTGTTCACGATATGATCCTTAGTCAGCCACAGGGATATGACACCCCCCTTGGGGCTGACGGCAACGGTCTGTCGGGCGGGCAGCGGCAGCGTATCGCCTTGGCGCGTGCGGTGTATGGTGACCCCTGCCTACTGGTACTTGATGAGCCAAATTCCAGCCTCGACAACGAAGGGGAACTCGCGCTGGCGCAGGCGATTTCCCACCTTCAGAAGCGGGGGGCGACGGTGGTATTGATTACCCATCGTCCAGCATTAACCACACTGGCGCATAAGATTCTGGTTCTCAATCAAGGCAGGCAACAGCGCTTTGGGCCTGCACGCGACATTTTGAGCGAATTGCAGTCGCGCCGCGCCGCAAACCAAGCGCAAATGACACCTTCTGCCGCTGTCCAGCAGTAACAGGGAATGAGAGAAAACAGGGAAAGACATGTCCGCATTTGAATTAAGCGAAGAGAATATGAACCAGACGGCGCGGCGCGATGAAAAACGTGCGGTACGCCTGGGGTGGCTACTGGTGCTTGCTGGGTTCGGCAGTTTTCTCCTGTGGGCGCTGTTTGCACCGTTGGATAAGGGCGTCATGGTGAATGGCAGCGTCGTGATTTCCGGTAATCGCAAGGTTGTACAGCACAATCAGGGCGGCATTGTCGATAAAATTCAGGTGAAAGACGGCGATAGCGTTGAGGCTGGGCAGATCCTACTAACGCTGAATGAGGTTGATGCGCGTTCGGCGAGTGAAGGGCTGGATGGTCAGTATTTACAACTGGTGGCGCGGGAAGGTCGGTTGCTTGCTGAGCAGCAGCGCCTGAATGACATGGTGATGACGCCACGTCTGCAACCGATAGCGGAAAGACCTGAGGTGAGCGTAATTACGGCATTGCAGCGCGATTTATTGCGCAGTCGTCAGCAGTCGCTCAAGCTTGAAGCTGAGGGGATGCGTACCAGTATCGCGGGCATGGAGGCGTCGCTCAGTGCCCAGCGTCAGGTGATGTTCAGTAAGCAGAAACAGCGCGGAACGTTGGAACAACAGTTGGAAGGGTTACGTTCACTAGCAGCAGAGAACTACGTACCGCGCAATAAAATGCTGGAGAATGAACGTCTGCTGGCGCAGCTTAACGGTGATATCGCGCAACTGGCGGGAGATATTAATCGCACCCGCCATGATATTGAGCAGCAAACGCTGCTGATCGCCCAGCGCCAGCAGGAGTACGACAAAGAGGTAAACAGCGAGCTGGCAGAGGTGCAGGCGTTGTTGAGCGATGTGGGTAGCAAGAAAGAGAAGGCTGATTTCAATCTGGCGAATATACAGATACGTGCGCCAGTTTCCGGTACGGTGGTCGGGTTGAAAGTGTTTACGGAAGGCGGTGTGATTGCTCCGGGGCAGACGCTTCTGGAGATCGTACCGGACGACCAGCCTTTGCGAGTGGATGCGCACCTTCCCGTTGAATTGGTCGATAAAGTCTGGCCGGGGCTACCCGTTGAGCTTCAGTTTGTAGCGTTTAATCAAAGCACGACGCCGCGCGTGGCGGGGACCGTCGAACTGCTGTCCGCCGATCGCCTGCTTGATGAGCGGGACGGTTCTCCCTATTACAGCCTACGAGTGATGGTGGATGATGAGGGGAAACGTGCGCTGGAAGGGTTGGAGATTAAACCCGGTATGCCGGTACAAGGGTTCGTCCGTACCGGAGAACGGTCGTTCGTCAATTATCTCTTTAAGCCTTTAATGGATCGCCTGCATCTGGCATTAACGGAAGAGTAATCATGCAAAGGATCGCGATAGTCGTGTTGTTGGGGCTGCTTTCTTCGGGTGCTAACGCATTAGGGTTACTTGATGCCTGGGAGTTGGCGCTGCGCAATGACGCACAGTTTCGTGCTGCGGGGTTTGAGCATGCCGCAGGTCAAGAAGAGGAGACGATCGGGCGTGCTAACCTGCTCCCCAACCTCCAATATGGCTATAGTGCTAATCGTAGCCATTCTACAGTCACCCAAACGGATAATTTCAACAATAACACGCTAAAACGTGATTATAACAGCTACACGTCGACGCTATCGCTGCGTCAACCGTTGCTGGATTATGCGGCCTGGGCGCGTTATCAGCAGGGCGTTGCCCGCACACTGATGGCCGATCAGCGTTTTCGCGATCGTAGTCAGGATCTCATGGTACGGTTATACAAAGCCTGGAGCAGTGCGCTGTTGGCGCAGGAAAAACTACAACTGCTGGATGCGCAGCAGCGAGCCTATCAGGAGCAGTTGGCGCTGAATAAACGTCTACTGCTGGCAGGCGAAGGTACGTTAACGGATGTGCGGGAGACGGAGGCGCGTTTTACGCTGACTGAAGCACAGCGCATTGAACAGCAGGATAATCTGGATTCTGCGATCGTCGATCTGGAGAATATGACGGGCGCGGCGCTGGATATCACGGCGCTATATCCTCTAACGCTCACGCAACTGCCGTCTACGGAATCAGCCAGGCAGACGCTGGCGCAGTGGCGCGATCTTGCTGTGCAGCACAACGCCAAACTGGCGACGCAGCGAGAAGGGCTGGCGGTCAGCCATTATGAAATCGAACGCAGTCGCGCTGGCCATTTACCTACGCTGTCGCTGGTGGCATCGTCGCGCAATAGTCGTTCGGAAAGTGAATACAACTACAATCAGAAATACGACACGCAGAGCGTCGGTTTGCAACTGAATGTCCCGCTTTACTCCGGTGGTTCCGTTTCGGCATCCATGCGGCAAGCGGCAGCAGAATATCAGCAAAGTCAGGCAGAGTTGGACGATCAAACCAAGTCCACGCTGGCAGAATTGAAAAAATATTACAATTTGTACAATAACGGCTCGGCGAAAATTAACGCTTGGCAAATGACGGCCTCGTCGGCACAAGAAGCTGTCAAGGCCACACGATTGAGTGTCGTGGGCGGTGAACGCATTAATCTGGATATTCTGCTGGCCGAACAGGATTGGTATAACGCCCGACGAGAGCTGGCGGAAGCGAAATATAGTTGGCTTCAGGCATGGCTATTACTGCGCTATACGGCTGGTACGCTGAACGAGAAAGATATTCTGGAACTGGCAGCCTGGTTTCAGCCAGCGACGAATTCTTTAGACACTCATAAAGGTATGAAAAACTAAAACAGATGATAAAAATCATACTCGATAAAGGAGTATGATTTTCGCGTGGACGTAAAATTAGCACGAGTCTGGTGTGGATACTGACGCCTATGTATGGTGAATATAAATGGTTCAATTCTGTGGGATATTGTGCCTTAGCCATACTTAAACTCCTTTAAAATCATCAAATCTCTTCATTTTGCATAATGGCCTCCATTCTTATCAGGAGGCTTTATCGTGAAACAAATCAAAAAACCACGTCTTACCGGCTGGATCGTGACATCGGCTTTTCTCTTTGCTGTTATCGGGCTGATTTCACCACAACAGCTTCCCGTCACCGTCTATAAACTCTCGCTTATCTCACTCGCCGCCGTATTAGGTTATTGGCTGGATCGTTCACTATTTCCTAAAGCTCGCCCCGGTTTATTCCTCGAACAAGGCGATGAACCTGTACCGCGTGGACGCTTTCCTGTTCGGGATGGTCACCACACTGTATTTGCCGCTGCAATGTTACGACGAGCGCTGATTGTGTCAGCCGTTTGCATCGGCGTAGCGATGGGGCTGTGATATGCGACATCTCCTTATCACTCTGCTTCTTAGTTCCCTGTTTTTTAGCGCTACGGTCTGCGCTGACACGGTCCCCCGTGCTGCGCAGGCGTACCGCAGTGATGTGATCCGCAGCGCACGGCTGGATTGGGGCATGAATGCCCCGATTGCTGATTTTGCGGCGCAGTTGCATCAGGAAAGCGGCTGGAATCCTCGGGCTGTTTCACCCGTCGGTGCGCAGGGGCTGGCGCAGTTTATGCCGACCACCGCCGACTGGTTTAGCGGTATTGTTCCTGAACTTCGCGCCAATCAACCGTTTAATCCCGCCTGGGCTATCCGTGCTCTGACGGGCTACGATCGCTGGCTGTGGACAAGAATCAGTGCCAGTAATGACTGTGAACGAATGGCAATGACCTTGTCGTCCTACAACGGCGGGCTTGGCTGGTTACAGCGTGATAAGCAGCGTGCGAAGATCGCTGAGAAGGATATCCTTCGCTGGTTCGGCCATGTGGAAACCGTCAATGCTGGGCGCAGCGCTGCCAACTGGCGTGAGAACCGCCATTATCCCGATCGCATTTTGCATCAACTAGCACCTCGTTATTTGAGTTGGGGGAGGGCGACCTGTGTGGAATAGTCTGTTTCTCAATAGCCTGAAATCCCTTTTTTCTCCACGTGTGGTCACCGCCCTGATTGCCGTTGTGTTGCTATTTACGGTCTATCTGACCGGCCGTAATCAGGGTTATCAACTAGCGCAAGCGCAGGGGGACATGGCATTGGCGAAGCAGCAGGCGGCATTCAACTTGCTACAGCAGCAGCAGGCCGAAACTCAGAATCAGCGATTACGTGCGGCGGCGGAGCAATACCAGCAGCAGGTAGCGCATGGGAACCAACTCGAACAGCGCTATATAGTTGCGCGCCAAAAACTGGCGGCGGATAACGCCGCTCTGCAACGGAGAATTGACCATGTTACTCAGCAATATATTGACGAGAAAGGCAAAGTTCAGCCTATGCAGTGCGTGTTTACTCGTGGCTTCGTGCAGCACTACAACGCCGCGTTCGGTCTGTCTGCTGGCGGTGCCTCAGATATTACCGCCGCTACCCGCCGCCCTGGCACAGCGTCCGGTTTCGGCGCAACCGCTGACACCGAATTACAGCCTTCAGGCGTCTCCCAGCGCGATATTCTCGCCAACATCAGCGACAACGGAGAGCGCTATCAAGCATTAAGTGCGCAGGTTAATGCGTTGTTGGACTACATCGAAGCGTTACAACCGACAGGGGAGGTAACACGTGAAGATTGAAGTGGAGTTTTGGTCGCTGGTCGGTCTGCTGTTGTCGTTTATGAGCTTCCTGTTTGCCGCTGGTCGGATTCTACTCATCCAGATTGAAAAGCGGCTGAACGAGCGTTTTGCTGCACTGGAAAGTGCTCGCCAAAAGAGCGAACAAGGGTGGACGCGGCTGGAGCGCGAGTTTCTGGAGTTCCGTGCTGATTTACCGCTGATTTACGTGCGTCGCGAGGACTACATCCGTGGTCAGACGGTAATTGAAGCCAAACTGGATGCGCTTTACAACAAGCTGGAGCTAGTGCAGCAACGGTATTCGGGAGGAAATCATGGCTGATACGCAGGGTATCCGACAGGAATCGATGCGCTGGCATTTGCTCATCGCATTAAATAAAACGCGTCCTTATACGGCGAATGAAATGTTCCTGCTAGCCGTGATGCAGCGGCTGTATGTTGATGCCTCAGAGCCGGAGTTGCGTCAGGCGCTGGATTACTTGGCCGATCGCAAGATGGCGATATTAACTAAAGAGATGGAAGGTGTCTGGCTGGCGAACCTAACCCGCCTGGGTGTGGATGTCGTGGAATATGCAGTTGACTGTATGGTTGGCATCGCCCGACCGGAAAAATACTGGGATCGGTGAGTCGTAACGCTGGTTTTTCTTCTGCACGTTCTCTTTATCTGTGTCGTCATCTTCCTTTACGCCAGCACGGTTGTGTTGGCGTTTTTTTTATCTAAATAATTTTATATTTCATGTAATTAGACGTTTTTTCCAATAAAACCTGTCGCTGTTTTTTTCTAAAACAGATTAAAAGCCGCCGCCAACCGTTATCCGGATACTAGCGCCATCAAAACAGGGCAGCACCAACACAGCGGGTGAAAGGATATGAATACCAAACCAATTATCGATGCGGTGATAGCCCGCCTTCAGCAGTATTTACCCGCGCGGCGGATCGCTTCCTGTCCAGAAAGTATTCTGATCGGGCCAGACTTCCTGACACCTGGAGATGTGCTGGTGGGATATCGCGGCTCCGAGTTTTCCGCACCGGAAGACGTGGATTCTCCGGTTCAGACGCAGCGACCTCAACTGATGGTTGCCGTGTTGCTGCCGAAGCTAGATGGCGAAGAGGGCGTGCTGGCCACGCTCGATACCATTCGTCAGGCGCTGGGAGGATACCGACTGCCTGACTGTCATCGCGGCATCCGGTTAGTACGTGACCGCTACGTTGGTTACACCGAAGGACGCTGGCATTACGTCATCGATTGCACTACAGAAACCCTTTTTATCGAAGGCCGCGAGCAGACGGATGATCCGCTGCTTACCACGGTTAATTATGAGGAGAAAGACGCATGAAATACCGCTATACCGGCCCCGCCAGCGGAGTCACGCTGGCAGATGGTCAGGAAATTCTGCTTTGGCCCGCTCAGGTAACTGAACTGCCAGCAGATCATGAGTACGTGAAAACGCTGATCGCGCTGGGCTATTTGTTGCCTGTCGTGGGTCAGATTCTGGCTGATAGCGCAACGGAGGTGACCCTTGGCCGCTAATTATTTACACGGTGTAGAAACGATTGAAGTTGAAACGGGTGCTCGTCCGGTGAAAACCGTCAAGTCGGCGGTAATTGGGTTGATTGGTACGGCACCGCAGGGAGCGGTAAATGACGTCACGCTGTGCCTGTCCGAAAAAGATGCGGCGCAGTTTGGTAACCAGTTCGGCGGTTATACCATCCCACAGGCGCTGGATGCGATTTACGATCATGGAGCAGGCACCGTACTGGTGATCAACGTGCTGGATCCGGCGAAACACAAATCCTCTGTGAGCGCGGAAAAAGTCACGTTTGATAAAGCAACGGGGACGGCGCAACTGGCTAACCGCGCTATCGCCAAGTTGGTACTGACTGCGGCAGAAGGTGGTGAGCCGTTTGTTGAAGGTCAGGATTATACGCAAGATGCTCAAACCGGTGTACTGAAAAACTTGGGTAAAAATATCGATGTTGCTGCCGTGGTCAGTGCGTCTTATGACTTTGCTGATGTCACGAAAGTGACTGCCGCTGACATCATTGGCAGCATCAACGCCGCGGGCAAACGCACCGGTATGAAGCTGCTGAACGATACCTACAATCTGTACGGCTTCTTCGCCAAAATTCTGATTTCTCCGGTGTTCTGTACGCAAAACAGCGTAACGACCGAACTGATCTCGTTGGCGGACAAACTGGGCGCGATTGCCTACATCGATGCGCCAATCGGTACCACCTTTGCACAGGCGCTGAGCGGTCGTGGCCCGGAAGGCACGATCAATTTCAACACCAGCTCTGAACGCGCTCGTCTGTGTTATCCGCACGTAAAAGTATACGACGCAGAAACCAACGGCGAACGCTTGGAGCCGCTGTCGGCGCGTGCCGCTGGTCTGCGTGCCAAAGTCGATCTGGAGAAAGGTTTCTGGTGGTCATCATCCAATCAGGAAATCAAAGGGATCACCGGCGTAGAGCGCCAATTGTCTGCGATGATTGACGATCCGCAGAGTGAAGTGAACCTGCTGAACGAGCAGGGCATTAGCACTATCTTTAATAGCTACGGTTCCGGCCTGCGCCTGTGGGGCAACCGCACCGCAGCCTGGCCAACCGTGACGCACATGAAGAACTTTGAAAACGTGCGTCGTACTGGTGATGTGATTAACGAATCTATCCGCTACTTCAGCCAACAATACATTGACATGCCGATCAATCAGGCGTTGATCGATGCTCTGGTGGAATCGGTTAACGCCTACGGCCGCAAGCTGATCGGTGACGGCGCGCTGTTGGGTTTCAAATGCTGGTTCGATGCCGCTCGTAACGAGCAAACCGAGCTGGCGGCAGGGCACCTGTTGCTTAACTACAAATTCACTCCGCCGCCACCGCTTGAACGTCTGACCTTTGAGACGGAAATCACCTCGGAATACCTGGTAACGCTGGAGGGCACTAACTGATGGCCGGGAAAATTGAAGTAAACCGTATCACCAACGCCAACATCTACATCAACGGTACCAACCTGTTGGGGCGTGCACAGGAAATCAAACTGCCGGATGTCTCGATGATCATGCAGGAGCACAAGGCGTTGGGTATGGTCGGCAAGATCGAACTGCCTGCGGGTTTCGACAAGCTGGAAGGCGAGATCAAATGGAACTCCTTCTATCGCGAAGCGATGCTGGCAGCGGCGAATCCGTACCAATCGCTGGCGTTGCAGTGTCGCTCCAGCGTGGAACGCTATGGTTCCCAGGGTCGTATCGAGGAAGTGCCGCTGGTGACGTACATGACCATTATGTTTAAAAAGAATCCGTTGGGGACGTTCAAACAGCACGAAAACCCGGATTTCAGCAGCGCGTTCAACTGCACCTACATCAAGCAGGTGATGAACGGGGAAGACCTGCTAGAGTTGGATTACATGTCCAACATTTTCATGGTGGGCGGCGTGGATCAACTGAATAGCTACCGCGCCAATATCGGCGGTTAATTCGGTCGTTATTGATTAAGGTTGGTAAGAAAGGGGCTTCGGCCCCTTTCTTATGCTCGCCAGTTTCGTTTTCTAATTTGCTTTAAAATCCTTATTCCTTGCAGCACGCGATACTGCTCCCGACATTTACTAAGGAGCTGTTATGCACACTGAAACCTATTCTCTGCAATTCCCTTATACCACCTCTGCCGGTCAACGTGTGGAGTCCATTTCATTCAAGCGTCTGAAAGTAAAAGATATCAAAGCGGTGAAAAAAATCAGCGATGATCCAAGCAACTGGGACGACGCCCTGTTGTCGCGCATGACTGGTCTGGTGCCGGAAGACATCGATGAGATGGATGCGCAGGACTACATGGCGCTGCAAAAACGATTTCAGCAATTACTTGGGTTGGATAACTCAGCCAGCGCTGCTGTGGAAAGCGCAAGCTCTGCTGGCGAGGTGGTTTCGCTTTCAGCCGAGTGAGATTGATGCGTTGGAACTGGACGATTTTGAACGCTGGCTGGATGAGGCCAGCGAACAGCTAAAACGTGAGAACGGTGAGGAAGACTGATTATTGACAGGAGTAATTAGGCCACCATCCACCCTAACCCGGCCAGCGACAGGACGCTGGCCGTTTTGTTCCTCACCACCTGTCTTCATTCTCCCGCTAATCGCCCGTCCTTTACTCGCTTTTCTCCTTATTTGTGATGGGAAAACCAAACTGGAACGGCGTAAGCCACCGTCTCTAATCCGCCCCGCGAGGGGCTTTTCTGAATGAGAGTGAACCGTGGATATACTTTTAAACGGAGCCATATTGGGCAAGGCGTTTAGCACCACACTGGATGACACACAAAAATCGTTGCTGTCACTGAGCGATAGCCTCAAACAAGTACAGGAGCGGCAGCGTTCGTTTAATCAGTCGCTGGAGCGCTTTGGTGCTATCAGCGTACAAATCATGTTTCAACTAAACCAGTCGATCCGTGAACTGGAAATCAATCAAGAACGTCTGGCTCACAGTCAGTTGCGTCAGGAAACGCTACACGATAATCGTGCTGAACAGACTGAAAACCCCCTGGAAATAAAGGAGACATTTAGCTCGGTGATATCACCCATTGTGGAGTCGGTCACGCGCTATGCGTCATTTGAGGCGCAATTGCGCGACATCAGTGTTTCACATGCGATGTCGAGTGAGCAGGAAAAGGTGATGGGGCAGCGCCTACGTCAATCTTCACAGTGGGTGAACCAAACGCCGGATGCGTTGTTAAGCGGTGCAGGACAATTGCTTGATAGCGGGATGTCTGCGGATCAGGCAACGGATGTTGTGACGGTGTTGGGGAAAACCTCAACGGCCTCCGGTACTGCACTGTCCGATCTTACTGAACTCGCAACCACGCTGGATGATGTGTTTAACCTGAAAGGGGCGAAGACGTTGGAGGAATCTTTCTCCCGGATGCTGGCAGGCACTAAACAGGGTTTCTCCATGGCATCGATGGCGCAATATGTCCCCGCGCTGGCTCCGGGTTTTACGGCGATGGGCGCGACGGGTGATCAGGCATTGAGCCAACTGGTTTCCAGTCTTAGTGCCACGAAGGGCACGGATACGGAAGCAAACGCGGCTGCGCAACTGGGTAGCTTTTTGCATGCCGTGGGGCGAACAGACATTGCCGACAGCTACCGTAGCGCGGGTGTGAATTATAACGCGTCGCTGAAAAGCCACATGCAAGACGGATATTCGCAGTACGACGCTGCGGTTTTGATCGGTAATCAGCTTATCGATAGTAAAGGCAGTCAATTCCAGCAACTGTGGGCCCGGGGCGCGGGCAATGTGGATGCGCAGCAACGTTTAATGCAGCGTTACGGATTGCAGGAGGTATTCCGCACGCCAGAAGCGGTGAATCACGCACTATCGATGAAGCAGAACTGGAAAAGCTATCAATCTAACCAGCAGGCGATGAACGGCCCGGCCGCCACGCAAACGCTGGGTAGCGACTTTGCCCGGCGAAACGACACACTGACCGCGCGCTGGAATCGAATGACAACGTCGTTGATGAATATTGCGCTTAACGTGGGGGAGGCGCTAACGCCGGTGCTGGTTTCTCTGAGTGATGCGCTGATCCCTATTTTGGACCAACTGGTGACCTGGACGGCCGCGAACCCTGAGTTAGTGCGCGGTATCGTGATGACGGTTGCAGGTTTTTTTATATTTGGAAAGGCGGTAATTGGCGCGAAGCAGGGAATTACCTCGCTGCTATCCGCGTTGCAGAAACTTTGGGACGGTATTTTACAGGTTAAGCTTGGCTGGCAACTGTTCAGCGCAGGATTAAGAACGACGGGTTTCTTACAGGGTATTGGTGCGATGTTGAATGGGGTGGCTAGCGGAGCCGGAACATTAGCACGCATGCTCGGGGGCGTGTTGCGTAGCGGCTTGATGATAGCAGGTCGGGCGGTTTTGTTTCTGGGACGAATGCTGTTGATGAATCCGATTGGCCTGACAGTAACGGCAATCGCGGGAGCCGCTTATCTGATTTACCGATACTGGGAACCGATTAGTGGGTTCTTTAAAAACCTGTGGTCACAAGTGAGTCAGGCTTTCAATGCGGGGTGGGAGGCGCTCAATAATGCTGTATCCGGCGGTGTAATGGGGATTACGGCGTTGCTGTTCGACTGGTCGCCATTTGGCGTGTTGTACTCCATCTTTGCTGATACCGTCAGCGAGTTGGGCATTCAACTTCCCGGTAGTTTAAGTGCACTCGGCGGCGTGATTATTGATGCCTTAGTCAATGGCCTGACGAGCGCTTTTCCTGAGTTGAAAAACGTCCTGAAAACGATCGACGAATTTATTCCCGATAGCGTTAAAGATTTTCTGGGTATTGGCTCGCAAACGGTCTCTCCTGTTACTGGCGGGCAATCTATCGCTGCGAGTGCTATCACCTCGCCCATTCTGCAACCTACATCGGCATCTGTTCTGTCGCCACATGAATTCGTGGCTGAAAAGGGCGACGCGCCAACCCCGCAACAGCGCGTCTCACTGGCACCACCTGCCGGCGGAACGAAGGGCAAGTCCGCCAACGCAAACCCTTCCGAACGTATTCAGGTTGCTTTCTCACCCACCATTTACCTCAGCGGTCAGAAGGCTGTGCCAACGCCTGAAATGACGAAGACGCTGACGCTCAGCATGAATGAGCTGGAAAATATGTTGAACAAGTTGCTCGCCCAACGCGAGCGCAGGGGGTACGCCTGATGTTTGCGGTATTAGGAAATATTGAATTTAACGTGATTGCTTATTGGGACGGTTTTGATGCGTCGTTCGGTGCAGATTATGCCGAGCATAGCCGCATTGAGGGTAAACCCGGTTTGCAATTTATCGGTGCGAAGCTGGATGAGATTCGTATTAGCCTGGCGTTTCACCAGCAGTATTGCACGCCTGATGTGGAGCTGAAGCGCTTGAATGAAGCGATGCGGGCGCATCAGGCGATGGCGTTGGTCTTCGGTAATGGGGATTATCGCGGCTGGTTTGTGATTACTGCACTCACCTCGACCAGCCAACATACCGATTCGAAGGGTAACGTCTTGGCGATGAATGCAGAGTTGACGCTGCGAGAATATATTGGCGATCCGAAGAATCCGCTCAAGCCGCCTGCGATAGAGACGCCTGTTCCTAATGTTAGCGCCATCACCAAAGCAGTCGATAAAGTGAGCAATTTTGCAGCTTCACTACGCACGGCTGTCACGTATGCCAAGAAGGCTCAATCAGCCGTTAAGGCGGTGAAAACCACCGTTCAGATTGTAAAACGGATGAAGAACAATCCCGAAACCGCGCTGTTGCAAATTCCTGGGCTGCTAACGCAAGTCGGGAATGTATTGACGCCGTTAAGTGAGGTGGAACCGGCGTTTAAAAAAGCGGCAGAAGCTATTTCTGATGCGGCGGTTCAGGCAGAGAAGATGATGCCTGAAATTACAGCGGTTAATAAAGCGGCGAATGAAATGCTGAAGCAGGTCAAGCAAGTTGCCACCTTGTTGCAGGGCGTCGACAGCAAAAACGTTATCGAGAAGCTGGAAGCCATCAGTAAACATGTGGATGCCGCGAGCGACACATTTAAAGGCGCTGAACCTGCGCTGAGCAAACTGACGGCGGAAATCGTGAAGAGGGTTGAAGCATATGCACCTTGAACATATCACTACACAGGGCGAACGCTGGGATACCTTGTCCTACCTGTATTACGGCGATCCGCTTGGCTATCCGCGGATTATTGCGGCTAACCCGCATGTCCCCATCGTGCCGCTGTTGCCATCGGGTTTGGTGGTACTGATTCCGATTATTGAACAGGTAGAGGCCAGTAAAGCGGAGGACACCCCACCATGGCTGCGTTAACGGAAGAACTAACCCTGCTCTCTCCTGCGGTGTCGGAAGTCCTGCAACCGGCGTTCACCCTGTGGTATCAGCAAAAAGACATCACCAATGATATCGCGCCGTATGTCACCAGCGTGACTTATACCGACAGCATCAAGAATGAATCGGATGCGATTGAAGTCAGACTCGATGATACCGATGGCCGCTGGATGGATAAGTGGTATCCCGGTACGGGCGATACGTTATCGCTCAAACTAGGCTATCTCGGTGAAATGCTGTTTGACTGCGGCACTTTCTCGATTGATGAAATTGAGGTTAGTGGACCGCCTAGCGAAGTGATGATTCGTGGGGTGGCTACATCGGTTAATCGAGCGTTGCGAACCAAGTCAAATCGCGGTTTTGAAGATACGACGTTAGCCGCCATTGCGACGCGCATCGCGAAAAAGCATCGGTTGATGCTCGTGGGGATGATTCAGATCATCAAGATCGATCGCGTTACGCAATATGCGGAAACTGATGTCGCTTTTCTAAAGCGGCTCGCCAGTGAATATGGCTATGTTGTGAAAGTGGTCAGCGACCAACTGATTTTTTCCCATCTGGCAACGCTGCGCAATCAGGCGTCTGTTCGACAAATTAAGCCAACGGACGTCGCGCGTTTTTCACTGAGCGACACGATCAGCCACGTCTATAAAAATGCCAAGACGAAATATCAGAAAGGGAGTGAAAAGAAACTGGTGGTTTGTGAAGCCGACGGTAGCGCGAACAACGGGATGAAGTCTGCCGGTGCTGAGACCAGTGCGGATACGTTGAAAGTTAACGTTCGCGCGGCGGATGCATCTGGAGCGAGGATGAAAACGGATGCAGCATTGGATGCGCACAACGAAAAGCAACAAAAGGGGTCGATGACGCTGATGGGCAGCCCGCAGTTGGCGGCGGGAAATAAAGTGGAGTTGGTGTCGTTCGGCCAACTTTCTGGCCATTGGTTGATCGAATCGGCTCGCCATATTCTGGAACGTGGCAGTGGCTACACCACGGCGATTGGGTTGATTCGCGGGCCGATTACGGCGGGCAAGAGAAAGTCGGATAGCGGAAAAACGCTGGTGACGTACCACCCGGATGGTAACGCAATAGCGAGGAAGGTCAATAGCAACAAGGAGAAGGTAGAATGAGTTTATCTCGTCGAATTGGCACGATAAGCGCGGTGGATGAGGTTCATGTTATGGTGCGCGTTCGTCTGCCAGAATGTGACAATCTGCGCACGGCCTGGTTGCCAGTGTTACAGCACAATACACAGAATAATAAGGATTATTGGTTGCCGGATATTGGTGAACAGGTTGAAGTCCTGCTAGACGACAACGGCGAAGACGGCTTGGTGCTGGGAGCAATTTATTCTGCTGCCGATGTACCAACGCTGTCGGATAAGGACAAGCGGGCGGTGACGTTCGCCGACGGTGCACATATTGAATACGATCGTCGAACGCATACGTTAACGATCAACGGCGGCGTGCAGCATATTGCAATTAGCAGCGGCACTGACGTGGTGGTTAATGCCCAGCGAGTCACTATCAATGCGCCGGAAACGACCGTGACTGGCAAGCTGCTGGTGCAAGGGCAATTCACTTACGAGAGTGGGATGTCCGGCTCCGGCGGTGCCAGCCTCGGCGGCGATGTTAGCATTTCCGGCAACGTCAGCGCCAGCGGCAGCGTCATGGACGCTGGTGGCAATTCCAATCACCACTCACACTAACGCGTTCTCTAAACCGCTTTACAATTCCTTTCTCTCTTCGGGGGCGACAATAGCCCCCTATGAAAACTCAATCTGTTTTTTGGCAACCGGCTCTGCAACGTTCTGGCGACATCGTCGAAGGAACGGCAGATATCCTGCAGGCGATTCACATCATCCTGCGGACACCCTGCGGCAGTGACCCACATCGGCCTGACTTTGGTAGCAATCTACATCTGTATCTCGATTATCCGATCGATCGTGCGATCCCGCATGTCGTCAGAGAGTCGGTAGAAGCGATCAAACGATGGGAACCTCGCTGCCAGCTACTGGCGGTTAAACCTTCTGTTAATGGGGCTCACTTGACGCTGCTCGTTAGTTGGAAAACCGCTAACGGCGCGACACAGACCACGGAGTTGTTATGGCGCTGACAGAACCCAATTTTATTGAACGCGACGCGGCGAAAATTACCGCTGAAATGATCGCGAAATATGAAGCTGACTCAGGGAAAACGCTCTATCCAGCGCAGGCCGAGCGCCTGTTGATTAACCTCTTTGCCTACCGGGAAACCTTAGTGCGTAGTGCGGTTCAGGAAGCCGCCAAGCAGAACCTGGTTGCGTTTGCTCGTGCACCGATGCTGGATTATCTGGCAGAACTGGTCGGTGTTTATCGTTTGGCGGCACAGCCAGCGCGGGCAGAGCTTCGCTTTACCCCCGAAACGCCGTTAGTCAGCGATCTGCTGATCCCTGCGGGTACTCGCGTTAGCGCGTCGGACAGCGTGACTTTTGCTACCGACAGCGATGCGCTGCTGAGAGCGAACGGCAGCGGTGTCACTGTGCTGGCGACCTGTACTGAGCGTGGTGATGTTGGCAATGATTGGCTGCCAGCCCAGATCAGTACGCTGCTAGATGAGATTGGCGACAGCGATTTAAGCGTCAGCAATATCACCAAAAGCAGCGGCGGTTCCGCCGAAGAGGGGGACGATCGCCTGCGCGAACGTATTCAATTGGCTCCGGAATCGTTCAGCACTGCAGGATCGAAGCTGGCATATCGCTTCCATGCGATGCGGGCACATCAAAACATTGTCGATGTCGCGGTAATGTCGCCGAAACCGGGCGAGGTGGTGCTCTATCCGTTGCTTAGTACTGGCTTGCCGGACAAAAGTCTACTCTCGCTGGTGGAGAGTTTTTGCTCCGACGAACAGGTTCGCCCACTGACTGATTTTGTTTCCGCCAAGTCCCCCACACAGGTGGATTATGCCATTAATGCCAAATTGACGCTGTTTAACGGCGAGCAGGCCAGCATTGTTCAGGCCGCGGCGGAGAAAGCGGTACAGGCCTGGGTGGAAACCCGCACGGCAACGTTGGGGCGGGACATTGTCCCAAGCCAGATTATCGCTACGCTTTCCATCCCCGGTGTGTATCAGGTGGAGCTCGTTTCGCCGTCATTTATGGTGCTTGATGACAGTGAATGGGCGAACTGTACGGGTGTTAACGTCAGCATCGTTGGGGTATCGAATGGCTGATTCACTGCAATTGCTGCCACCGCCGCTGGCTGCTGACGCACGCTTTCGTTCGCTGGCGGAATTGGCTGACCGCTTTGATGACATCGATCTGAATACGTTGCTGGTTTATCTGGTTGATATCGCTGATGGCAGTGCCTTGCCCTGGCTAGCCGAACAGTTCTCATTGTTTGGTGATGGCTGGGAACTGGCTGAATCGGATGACTCCAAGCGCGCGTTGATCAAGGCCGCAATCGATCTGCATCGTAGCAAAGGGACGCCCTGGAGCATTAAAGAGATCATTCGACGTTTTGGTTTTGGCGACAGCACGCTGATCGAAAACATTGGCCGTCTGAACTACGACGGCGAAACCACCTATAACAACCTTTATGTACACGGTGATAAAGCAGCGTGGGCAGTTTATCGCGTGTTGTTAAAACAACCGATTACCAACGATCAGGCCAGAATGCTACGCAATGCCATTGGGATGTTTGCTCCAGTACGGTGCCATCTGGCCAGTATCGAATATTGGGAAGTGCCTATCCGCTACAACCGGACGGCGATATATGACAGTAACTACAATCATGGGAGCGCTTGAACATGGCGAATTTGTCAGAGAACCCACAATGGGTTGACGGTATTTATCAAATTGAAACGTCAGATCCGGTCGTGGGTGGACCGGACGGTGTCTCAAATCGACAGGCTAAAGAACTGGCCAGTCGTACCCGCTATTTGAAAAAAGAGCAGGAAAAAACAGGTAGCGATCTGGCGACACACGCGGTGGCTGCCGATCCGCATACGCAATATGCACCGAAGGCGAACCCGATCTTCACCGGCACGCCCAAAGCGCCAACGCCGGCAACCGATAGCAATAGTCAGCAGGTTGCGACGACGGCGTTTGTTAAATCTGTTGTTGCAGCACTCATTAATGATGCGCCTACAGCATTGGATACATTGCAGGAATTGGCGAAGTCTTTGGGTAATGATCCCAATTTCTCGACAACGGTGTTGAATGCCATCGCTGATGTCAAATCCGAGGCGGCGAATAAGCTGAATGCACACACCGCAGCGGCTGATCCACATACGCAATATGCACCGAAAGCGAGCCCTGCGTTGACGGGGAAGCCGACGGCACCAACGGCTGTGCAGGCATCTAATGACACGCAGGTAGCGACAACGGCATTTGTTAAAGCGGCTGTTGCCGCATTGGTAAATGGTTCGCCTGCAGCCCTGGATACGTTGCAGGAGTTAGCTAATGCCTTGGGGAATGATCCGAATTTTTCAACAACGGTATTGAATGCCATCTCTGATGTGAAGGCTTCTGCTAGCAGCGCTGCGGCTATTGCGGCGAGCGCGAACACCAATGCGAACGGACGCGTGCCATCTGGACGTAAGGTGAATGGTAAGCCGTTGGCGGACGATGTTACCCTCGCGGCTGGGGATGTGGGGGCCTACACCAAAGCCGAGACTGATACGAAAGTTTCTGCAGCCATGACCGTCGCGAACAACGCTGTTATTGCAGCGACCAATGCGAATACGAACGCCAATGGGCGTGTACCATCTGGGCGTAAGGTGAATGGGAAGGCATTAACCGCAGACATTGCGCTAGTGGCGGCTGATATTGGCGCATTACCCGTTGCGGGAACAGCTACCGCTGCGGCAAAATTAGCCACACCGCGTAAAATTAACGGTGTAGCATTTGATGGCTCGGCGGATATTACATTAACTCCCGTAAACCTCGGTTTTGGGGAGTTTAATTTGGCACCTGCTGCATTGCTGCAATTTTCATCGCATTTACTGCAACGGTTAAATTTTAAAGTAATTAGTAATGATACTCTAGAGGTGAGTTTAGAAATAAAATCGCATGGACGTTTTGTTGAAATTAATAAAACTCGTTTATTTATTTTGGACGATAATGCAACCATTATATCAGGGAAAGGAACCAGTCGCTTCAATCCTGTCGGGAAATTTATTGTTACATCAATAACATTCCCCGCAGGAAATAATAATCTAGCAACAGTTAAGATTTACTATCAAAATCACGGATTGACGATTGGAGGTAGCAAAGTATTTAGGGTGGCAGGATTTATATATCGTGAAATCGGCTGTTCATGGATGGGACATGTAAGTACATCTGGTGCATCATATAATTCGTATTATATGACTCTTAATAAACCTATTTCAGTACCAAATGCACCTATAATTTCCTCATCATCCTCATCTCATTATGATTTTGATGATACGTTAGGTTCGGTCACTGTAGGTGCAGATAATCAACCTACATCAATTAGTGCCGCAATGTTGGGGAAGGATATCGTTTCATTTTCTGTTGCAGATACAGATATTATTTCTCCTCGTGATACAGACATGGCAACGATTATTGTCTATGACATTGTATAGTGCCCGTTACCCATTGGGTGCGCCGATAGGCGCCCCAATGGGCATTATCATCAATTCCCTATTGCTATATTAATATGCACTCCACGCAGCTGCACCCTGCGCCATCCGATTGATAGTAAATACAGTGTTGCTAATACTCCTGATACTCACTGTATCATTCCCTGCTGGGTTAAGGAGAATTGGTGTTGCAGTAATAGAAAGAGGCCGATTTGGAAATGGTAGCGGGAATGGTATCTCAACTACACCCGCGCTGGGCTGACTGATATAGCCCCACTGAATAATCAAACCTCCCGACAGTTTATAATACCCGTCGCCCATTTCCCCCAAACCGAGGTTTGCGAGAACCTCCCAATAAAAATACAATCAATAATTTCATGAGGTTATGAAATGCTGATTGGCTATGCGCGGGTGTCTACTACCGACCAGAATACGGATTTGCAGAAAAAAGCGCTGATTCGAGCAGAATGTGAGCTGATTTTTGAGGATACCGCCAGTGGGAAGAATGCACAGCGGGCGGGGTTGAAAAGGGCGATGAGGAGATTAAGGCGCGGTGATACGCTGATAGTGTGGAAGCTGGACAGACTAGGACGCAGCGTGCGTGATTTGATTGAGCTGGTATCCGCATTACAGGCGAAAGGTATTCATTTCCGCAGTCTGACGGACAGTATTGACACCTCGACCCCCGCAGGTCGTTTTTTCTTTCATGTGATGAGCGCACTGGCGGAAATGGAGCGTGAGCTGATTGTCGAGCGTACACTGGCTGGTCTCGAGGCCGCTCGGTTGCAGGGGCGCAAACGACTGATGACGCAAGATGCGCTTTGCCGAGCGGAAGCAATGTTGGCGACGGGGGCGACGCGCTTTCAGGTAGCGAATGTCGTCGGTGTATCAGAAAAAACCATCTACAAGTACTTTCCTGCACGGAGTAAGGATAGCGTTCTTGCTGCTGGCTAAAAAGCACTGTAATAGCAATTTCCTCTGCGGCAGAGTGACCTGAACCCCACCAAACATGTTATTTTCATTGATAAGTTCTTTACTGTGTCGCCGAAAATGAGAGGCCAGCATGGATTACACTAAAATTATCAAAGAAGTGGGGCGCGGGAAAAATCATGCGCGTGACATTGATCAGGCAACGGCTTATGAACTGTATAGCGCGATGCTGCGCGGTGACGTACCGGATCTGGAGCTCGGCGGGCTGTTGATTGCGTTTCGCATCAAAGGCGAATCCGAAGCCGAGATGCTGGGTTTTTATCAGGCGATGGACGAACAGGTGTTACGCCTGAATCCGCCTGTGGGCTTTCCCATGCCGATCGTGGTTCCCAGCTACAACGGTGCGCGCAAGCAAGCTAACCTGACGCCTCTGTTGGCGCTTTTGCTGGCAAAATTAGGTTTTCCGGTAGTCGTGCACGGCGTAAATGACGATCCGACTCGCGTTACCAGCGCGGAGATTTTGCGCCATCTCGGCGTGACGATTGCGGAGAACGCCGGGCAGGCTCAGCAGGAGCTTGATAAGGGGAGCCCGGTATTTATTCCCGTCTCTGTGCTGTGCCCAGCTATCGATCGTCAGCTACAGTTACGCTGGCGCATGGGGGTACGTAACAGTAGTCATACGCTGGCTAAGGTGGCGACGCCATTTGGTGAAAGCGAGGCACTGCGCGTCGCTAGCGTGTCCCACCCTGAATACGTTTCCCGCGTGGGGACGTTTTTTAAGGATATCAACGGGCGCGCGCTTCTGATGCACGGCACTGAAGGGGAGGTGTACGCCAACCCGCAACGCTGCCCGGAAATTCATTTTATTCATCAGCAGCATACTGACGTGCTACAACTTCGGCAGGATATTAGCGTCGCGCCCGATGCGCTGCCTATTGCGAAGGATGCCGCAACCACGGCGCGTTGGACGGTACAGTGCCTGACAGGTGAAATTGCTATACCGCAGGCGATTCGCTTGCAACTGGCGTGCTGTCTGGTTGCTGCCGGTGAGGCGGCAACCATGGAGCAGGCTGTCGCAACGATTAAGAAACGCCTTGGCTGAATGGTTTACCGGGGCGGATTAGAACGCGGGTTGTCGCGCCACTTCACACAGCCAGACGGCTGTCATTTGAAGAGAGAAGGAATAGCATGCAACAGGTAGTGGACTATTTTAATGCATTGAATCGTGACTATCTTGCGGTCCATCAGGCAAAAGAAGAACTGTTTTGGCAACTGTATATGGGAACGGGCAACGATGAGGTGTCTGAGCATTTCTCCGCCGCAGAAAGTGCGTATAAGCGCTTTATTTCACAGCCGCAACGTCTGGCTGAATTGAGAGTTCATCTCGCCACGTTGGAAAATAGCCCACGTGATGAACAGCAGCAGGCGTTGTTACACGGTTTACAAGGTTGGTATCGGTTTTTCGACTGTAACGTGATTGAAGATCCGCAGGCTCAGGCGTTGATGGACGAGATTATTGCCGCCGAAAGTGCATTATACGCCAAGCGCAAATCCTATGAGATGACGCATCTGGATGCCAAGGGTGAGCGCGTGCCAGCCTCGCTTGGGGAACTGCTGACCAATCAGGCGACCAATGATACCGAAGCTTATCGTCAGAGCTCTCAGCAGGCGCTGCGTTCTCTCGAACAGTGGCTGTTGCAGAACGGTTTCCCTGAGTTAGTTTCGCTGCGTAACCGCTTTGCTCGTCAGATGGGCTACCGGAACTATTTTGACTATAAGGTCAATAAGACAGAGCGGATGACGCCGGAGCAGTTATTTGCCATCCTCGATCCTTTTGAAGAACAAACGCGTGAAGCGAATGCTCGCAGTCTGAAAAACCTGGCGGATGAAAAGGGTGAAGATGCGCTGCAACCGTGGAATATTCGCTATGCCAGCGCGGGGGATGTGACGCGCCAGCTCGATCCTTATTTTCCTTTCTCGGCGTCGCTGGAACGTTGGGTCAACAGCTTTAAACGCTTGCACATTGGGTTCAGTGGGGCGGAAATGCAGCTTGATTTGCTGGTGCGCAAAGGCAAATACGAGAACGGCTTTATGCACGGTCCGGTGCCGCCGTTTGTACAAGAGGGAAAATGGGTTCCTGCACGGATTAATTTCACCAGTTTGGCAAAGCCGGATCAAATCGGTAGCGGTGCCAGCGGCATTAATACGCTGTTTCATGAGGGGGGCCACGCCGCGCATTTTGCCAATATTAAGCAGAATGCGCCCTGTTTTTCGCAGGAGTTTCCGCCAACCTCAATGGCCTATGCCGAAACACAATCCATGTTCTGTGACAGCCTGTTGGGCGATGCTGACTGGTTAAAACGTTATGCAAAGAATGCGCAGGGAGAAACGATTCCTGATGAGTTGATCCGCGCGGATATCAGTACTCAGCAGCCGATGCGAGCCTTCAACGATCGGCATATTCTGCTGGTGCCGTATTTTGAGTGGCAGCTCTATTCGTGGGATGACGAGGCGCGCACGCCGGAAGCGATGACAAAACTGGCACGTGA
This sequence comes from Pectobacterium parmentieri, assembly GCF_001742145.1. NCBI lineage: Bacteria > Pseudomonadati > Pseudomonadota > Gammaproteobacteria > Enterobacterales > Pectobacteriaceae > Pectobacterium > Pectobacterium parmentieri. The sequence continues at coordinate 971,522 of NZ_CP015749.1, forward strand.
TACCGAGCTGCGTGTTCTGGGCACTAACGGTAGCCCGCGGCCGACGCTGGCGATTCCACATCTGCTGTCTATGGAGTCGGCGTGTTCTTATCAGGGCTATCTGCTGGCGTTGATGGCGGTGGAGCAGACTCGGAGCTATTTCCTGCAACGTGACGGCTATCTGACGGATAACCCCGCTATCGGTCCCGATCTGGCGCAGCACTATTGGCTACCGGGTAATAGCGTGAGTCATGACGACACGCTGCGTAGCCTGACGGGGGAGGGGTTCAATCCCGCCTATCTGGCACAGGCTTGTAATCTGACGGTAGAAGATGCCTGGACACAGGCGAAAAGCACGATGGAGCAGGCCGCTAGCCGTCCTCAGCCAGCCGCAGATTTCGATCTCTCTGCCCATATTCGCGTGGTCGATGGTAGCCGTGTGTTAGCGGATAACGTACAGGGCGACGAGAAGATGTGTCAGGATTTTGCGGCGTTTATTGAACGGGAATATCCGCGTTCACAGGGATAAAGCTGAAAAGAAGCAAGGGGGCAAAAGCCCCCTTGTTGATCAAGATACGTGTTGCAGGAATTCACGCAGGCGGTCGCTGGGTGGATTCGTAATCAGCGTTTCCGGATCGCCATCTTCTGCGATACGGCCTTTATCAATAAAGATCAGGCGTGAAGCCACTTTATGCGCAAAGCCTACTTCGTGAGTGACGATCACCATCGTCATACCTTCCTCGGCCAGATCTTTCATTACGGTCAGTACTTCATGACGCAACTCTGGATCGAGTGCCGACGTCGGCTCATCAAACAGCATCAGTTTCGGTTTGACTGCTAGCGCACGGGCGATGGCCACACGCTGCTGCTGGCCACCGGAAAGCTCAGAAGGGTAGTGATGCGCGCGTTCTGACAGGCCTACTTTCGCCAGCAATTCCAGCGCCAGTTTCTCAGCCTCAGCTTTACTCGCTCCGCGCACTCGGATCGGACCGAACGCGACGTTTTCCAACGCGGTAAGATGCGGGAATAGATAAAACTGCTGGAATACCATCCCAGCTTCCTGACGGATTAAGCGCTCATCAACGCGGGGATCGTTCACTTTAAGGCCGTCAACAATCAATTCACCGCTGGTAATTTCTTCCAGTTTATTGATGCAGCGTAGCAGCGTAGATTTACCCGAACCCGAAGGCCCAATGATAACCACAACTTCACCCTGACCGATGGTGAGATCGATATCGTGTAAGACTTGCGTCTTGCCAAAGTGTTTGGATACGTTTTTAAATTCAATCATATAATCTTAAGTCTTCTTTCCAGACGACGCAGAATAAAGCTGAGGACCAGCGTGATGCACAGGTAAATAATGGCAACCGCAGTCCAGATCTCCAGCGCACGGAAGTTGCCCGCGATGATTTCCTGACCTGAACGAGTGAGTTCAGCCACGCCGATAACAATAAACAGTGATGTATCTTTGATGCTGATAATCCACTGATTGCCCAGTGGTGGCAGCATGCGGCGTAGCGCGAGTGGGGCAATCACATGGCGTAACGTCGCGCTACGAGACAGCCCTAGTGCCAGACCCGCTTCACGGAAGCCGTTGTGAATTGATAATACCGAGCCACGGGTAATTTCCGCGATATAGGCACCGGAGTTAATCATGATAGTCACTACGGCGGCGGCAAAAGGGTCAATTCGCACGGATGTGAAAATCATTGGTAGGGCGAAGTAAATAAACATCACCTGCACAACAATCGGCGTACCGCGAATAATTTCAATAAAAACGAGCGAAATGCGACTGGAAAACCAGCCGCCGTAGGCGCGGGCAAAGCCCGCGACCACGCCAATCACCAGGCCACCAATCAGACCCAGAACAGAAATCAACAACGTCATTTTTGCCCCTTCCATCAGGAGGGGCAGAGAAGGCCAAATGGCACTCCAGTCAAACTGCATGGAATATCTCCAGATTAAATCGGCAATTACTTAGGTTCTACGCCAAACCACTTCTTGTAGATCTCAGCATAAGTGCCGTTTTCACGCAGCGTTTTCAGGGCGCCATTCACTTTTTCACGCAGCTCGTTGTTGCCTTTCGGGAACGCGATGCCGTATTGCTGGGCTTTAATAGAATCACCTACCGCTTTAAATTGGCCATTGCCTGCGGTTTTGATGAAGTAGAGGATATTTGGCGTATCGTGCAGAACAGCGTCAGCACGATTGGTGCCCAGTTCCATATAGGCGTTGTCGATATTCGGGAACTGGCGCAGATCTTTGGTTTTGATATTGGCTTTCGCGTAATCAACGGAGCCCGTGCCGCTTTTCACCGCAACCACTTTACCGGCTAAATCCTGCTCGCCTTTGATATCGTTGTTGTCCGCTTTAACCATCACCAGCAGGCCGCTGTCATAGTAACCGTCAGAGAAATCGATTGCTTTTTTACGCTCTTCGGTAATGGTAATGCCTGCGAGCGCCAGATCGATGTTACGCGTTTGCAGGGCAGGAATAATACCGCCGAAGTCCATTGGCTTCAGGGTGTATTTCAGGTTGAGCTGTTTAGCGATAGCATCCCAGAGGTCGATGTCAAAACCGACGTACTTGTCGCCTTGTTTGAATTCAAAAGGGACAAAAGCGGTGTCTGTCGCGACAATCAGTTCTTTCTCAGCGGCATAACTGGATACGCTCATCATTAGCGTCAATGCAGCCAAAGAGGCCTTAAGTAGTGATTTCATCAAATCCTTCCTATTTAGCAGTTGTGGGAGCTTTTTGTTTTACAGGGGTTTTAAGCATAGTACGAAAGTGGAACCCATTAGAACATTAGGTCAATTATCATGCGTTGTACTTAACCTGTTGTTTTTATTTTATTACCTTGCAGGCGGTGAAATTTTCATCTCCGATTGGCCCAGGCAAGGCGCTGCTATGATTAACTGATTTACACGAGGGAAACAACCGTTGATTGGTGTTATGGCCAATTAATGGGGCGGAAAGCTAATTTTTTGAGCGTCTTAACGGAAAAAATGCGAAGTTTGTGCAGATTACACGAAGATCGAGGGGCTGAGTGGATTGAGCAGGCAGTAAAAAGGCTGCCCGAGAGCAGCCTTAAGTGCGTCCGTGGGACGATAGCGCAAATTATTCAATGTTTGATTCAATGAACCACAGGAACTGATCCAGATCGCGTGATGCGGCGGTCAGAATGTCCGCAGAGGCCTCATCTTCCGTTTTACCAATAGCACGGCGAACGTTGTTCGCGACAATCGCATAACGCTCGGCCAGCGCTTTTAGATGATCCTGAACGCTATGGATGGTAGTCGGATAACTTTTCAGCGAAGTCTGTTTACCGACAATTTGTACCGTACCCAGCGCGACGCCGCCTATCTGCACAACGCGTTCGGCGATGGTATCCTGATGGTCAATAATCGAGGTGCGGAAGCCATCCAGCATTTCATGAACGGCGATAAAGTTTGCACCGCGCATGTTCCAGTGAGCCTGTTTGGTAATCAACGACAGGTCGATAAAATCAACAACCAGTTGGTTTAACAGTGCGATCGTCGAGGTCTTAACGCTATCGTCCAAATCATTGCGAGTGTAAAGCAGTTCGGACGGTGCTGATTTCACGAGTTTGGCGGTAGACATAATAGTTATCCTCTCTTTAATTATTGATAGTCTTGCTGTTCAACGTGATTAATTATAACAGCGATAAAAATTAAGATTGAAAAGAATTACCTATCAAATGAATAGCTATAGCATAACGATATTATGCTTATTTGTAGTCAGAATTTATCTGATGTCAATAATGTATAAATGGTGAGTGATAGCAATATTTTATATTATCCTTGCGACACAATTACATATATTGATAAAAATCATTACTCCTGAGGTGAAAATAGTTATTATTCTCTTGTTTTTTCTTAAGGCATATAATGTGTTATTAAAGGCGTCATGAAGAATGAGAATCAATCTTATTGGTACCAGCGGAAGTGGAAAATCTACGCTCGCTCGTCGTTTGTCTGAGCAGTTGGATGTACCCTACGTTGAAATGGATGCGTTGTTTTGGCTGAGCGACTGGCAAGGAAGAACGGATACCGACTTCTTTCAACGGCTTGAAAGCGCACTGGGGCCAGACAACTGGGTACTGGATGGCAACTATAACCGAACGCGAGATATTAAATGGCGCAATGTTGATGTCGTGGTATGGGTCGATTACTCTTTTACTCGCACACTTTTCCAGGCTGTGCGGCGTGCCTATCTTCGGGCCTGGCGAAAAGAAGAACTCTGGAGCGGTACAGGTAATAAGGAGTCCTTTCTTCGCAGTTTCTTTAGTCGAAATTCGATTATCCTCTGGACAATAAAAACTTATTCGAGAAACCGGAAACGATACCTAGCGGATTTAGCCGACCCTCGTTATCGCCATATTCGCTTTATTACCCTGCATTCACCTCAGGAATGTGAAACTTTTCTGCAACATTTTCCCGAGGAAATGAAATAAGAACGTATTCTATTTACGTCTTCTCTTCTTTACGTACCTCTGCTGATTTTATTGTCAACGTTGCGCCTAGTGATGCGGTGATAATAAATATCAGCGCCATCCACTGTATGAACGAGAGGTGTTCGCCGAGGAAAAGTATCCCTGATAAGGCGGCAATTGCCGGCTCCATACTCATTAAGGTACTGAACGTTCTGGCGGGTAGACGTGTTAACGCCACCATTTCCAGAGAATAGGGCAGCGCGGTGGATAGGATCGCAACAGCAATGCCGAGCGGGAGTATCGTGAGCGAAAACAGCGTGCTTTCCGCGTAATATGCACCGATAGGGCAGAAGATCAGTGCAGCAATACAGGAGCCAATAGCGACAGTTCCTGGTCCGTGATTTGCCCCTGCTTTTTGCCCAAATAGAATATAGAACGCCCAGCAGGTGCCTGCACCGATGGCGTAGGCTGCGCCCGTTAAATCAACATTTCCGATGTTATGACCCAGCGGTAATAAAAACCACAAACCGGCAACGGCAAGAAAAACCCATAGAAAATCAATCGGCCTGCGTGAAGCTAACATAGCAACGGCAAGTGGACCGGTGAATTCCAGTGCGACAGCAATGCCAAGCGGCACCGTCTGCAATGAGAGATAGAACAGAAAATTCATACCGCCCAGCGTAATACCATAAATCAACAGCGGCAGGCGGTTACTACTGAAGCGCATACGCCACGGTTTGAAAATGATGCACAGAATGATCGTCCCAATTCCCAGACGCAATGCCGTAACGCCAGTGGCACCGATGAGCGGAAACAGATTTTTGGCCAGAGCAGCCCCGCTTTGGATAGACAGCATCGAGATAATGATGAGCAATACAGGGATGAATGATGGCAAACGGTGGGAAAATAAGGTCATTCTTTTGGCCTTAAAAAAGATATAACATTCCGTTGCTATTATATCCAATTGTAAACAATTTGTCTGGTATGAATTGACTTTTATTGACCTTTATTTACGCATCATTTAACCAGGATGTTTTCATTCAATACCACTAGCATACAAATTGAGCGAGAAATTCAGAATTGTCTGTTTTGCCGTCCAGTAATGAATTTATTTTTAATCTAACTGTCACAATAAAAACTTCAATTTAATTAGTGGTATAGGTTGTTTTTGACAATATTTGTTACATCTAAAGCCTAATTGATAAATATTTATAGGGCGGCAAGTTCCGAACTTCTTTGTTATATTTACTGCGTTAGTTAGTCTTTCATAAAATGAATTTGAGGCTGTAAATATGAAAAAAATCGCGTGTCTTTCCGCTCTGGCTTGTGTATTAGCCGTTGGCGCAGGTTCTGCATTTGCTGGTCAAAGTACCGTAACTGCCGGTTATGCTCAAGGTGATGCTCAGGGCGTACAAAATAAAGTTAAAGGCTTTAACCTGAAATATCGTTACGAGCAAGATAATAACCCACTGGGCGTTATTAGCTCATTCACCTACCTGGAAAAAACGGGTAGTGATGGTAGTGACTATAACAAAGGCCAGTACATGGGCTTTACTGCTGGTCCTGCTTACCGTCTGAATGATTGGGCAAGCCTGTATGGTGTTGTTGGTTTCAGCCACGGTAAAGTAACGAGCAATGATACCAGCGGTTCTGCCAACAGCAGCAATGATGATTACGGCTTCACTTACGGCGCCGGTGTTCAGTTCAACCCAATTCAGGACGTTGCTCTGGATGTTGGTTACGAACAAAGCCGTATCCGCAGTGTTGACGTTGGTGCCTGGGCTGTTGGCGTAGGTTATCGCTTCTAATCTAACCCTGTAGGGTTTTTTATCCCTCAGTGTTGGTGTTAGCTGTGTCAAAAGAATCCGCTCTTTTTAGGGCGGATTTTTTATGGATTTTTGTCTAAGCCAGCAACGAGCTTTACCCGTAATTTATCCAGTCACCTTCCAACCGATCGATATCCGGTCGTTCTTGTTGCCATTGATCACATGCATACTGTAACGGTCTGTTTAAAGATTTTATCTTGATGTGAAGATTCTTTCTGTGAAGATAATGATCATCAGGAAGCAGTGACTTGTTTAAGCTATTGAGGTTATACATGGTAGTGGCACCAACGGCCCGCACGCGGGCTTTTCTTTTCTTTACGATTATTCTGTTGGGGTTGAATTTACGCCCTGTTCTGGCGGGCATTGGTCCGTTGTTGAATCAGATTCAGGCCGCAACGGGCCTGGATGACAGCATGGCCGGGATGTTAACGACGCTCCCTGTGTTCGCTATGGGGTGGTGCGCGTTATATGGCGGGCAATTACAGGCGCGTCTTGGTGAGTATCGAGGCGTCACGCTGGGTATCGTGGTCATTGCCTTGGCGTGTAGCACCCGTTGGTGGCTGAATAGCGGTACTGCTTTATTGGTTAGTGCGGCGCTTGCTGGTGTCGGAATTGCCTTGATTCAGGCGCTGGTGCCGTCGTTTATCAAGCTCCATTTTGGTCGTCATAGCAGTCTTCTTATGGGCTTTTACACCACGGCGATAATGACCGGAGCGGCGTTTGCTGCTTCATCGGTCTCTCCGATGGCAAATGCGTGGGGCTGGCAAAGTGCGTTGGCCTGCTGGGGAATTGTGGCGTTGGTTGCGGTGGTGGCCTGGCGATGCGTTCCTAAAGCGTATACCACGAAGCAAGATGCAGTGGCCGTTTTAGCGACGCGTCGAAGTGGAATGGACTGGCTGCTGATGGTGTTCTTTGGCATTGGGACGGGCGCATATACCCTGGTGCTGGCATGGTTACCGCCGTATTACATGCAACTGGGATTAGATGCGACACAAAGTGGCCTGATGTTAGGCGCATTAACGATGACGGAAGTGATTTCCGGTCTGCTGGTATCAACGTTCATTAACCGTTTTCCCGATCGACGGAAGTTGCTACTTCCTATTTTGGCTGTGATGCTGGTGGGCATGATTGGGCTGATTGCCGCCCCGCTGACGTTCACATACCCTATCATCATCATGCTGGGGATTGGGATTGGCGCGCTGTTCCCGCTGTCGCTGATCGTGGCATTGGATCAGGTGACTGAACCGCATAAAACGGGCTCGCTGATGGGTTTTGTGCAGGGTGGTGGCTATATCCTCGCCAGTTTAATGCCGCTGCTCGCCGGGTTTATACGTCAGCATACGGCAGGTTTGGAGCAAGCCTGGATGATTATGACCGTTGGTGTGGTTGTGTTGATTATCATGGCGACCCGTTTTGCTCCGTTGAAGAGTCTGGGCCGCTAAGCACGTTATTCTTGTTGTAAGCGAGCGAACTTCCTCGCTCGCTATCATCAATCTGTCGGTGAACGATAGCGCCATAGCCAGCGGCCGCTCATCAGTCGGCGGTAATAGAAGAATCCGCGCACAATCCAGTCAAAGAACATACCCATCCACACGCCGATCACGCCAAAGCCGAGCATCACGCCGAGGATGTATCCTGCGATGACCCGACATCCCCACATGCCCGCCATCGCTACCCACATGGTGTAGCTGGCATCCTTCGCCCCTTTCAGCCCGGCGGGTAATACCCACGATGCCGCCCAGATTGGCATAAATAGCGCATTAAGCCACAGGAGGTGTTTTGCTACGTCGATCACTTCCGGTTCATTGGTGTAAAACGATGCCAAAAAGCTAGCGCTAGGGACCGAAAGTACGGCAAGAGCACACAGCCCAATGTTGGATAGCCAGAAAATGTGTTTTAGCTGACGAGTGGACTGCATGATCTGACCTTTCCCCAGCCGTGTACCAACAATAATCGTGGCGGCTGCGCCGAGCGAATTGCCGGGCAGGTTAATCAGCGTCGAGATGGAGAAAGCAATAAAGTTGCCGGCAATCACTTCGGTCCCCATGCCTGCCACAAAACGTTGGGTGATGAGTTTACCGATATTAAACATCACGGATTCGATGCTGGCGGGGATCCCGATGCTGAGCACCTCGTAGAGAATCGATACGGTAAAAGGTGCAAAGTAAGACCTGAAGGGTATGCGCAGCGCACCGTTAAAACCGTGCATCAGCGTCAGAATCACGAGTATCGCTCCGATATAGCGTGAAATGGTAATTCCGATGCCTGCACCGATAAAACCGAGTCCATCCCAGGAGAATGCCCCGTAAATCAGTAGGCTACTGATGGCAATATTGAGGATGTTCATCCCAATATTGATGACCATGGGTAACTTGGTATTCCCCGCGCCCCGGAGCGCGCCGCAACCGACTAACGCGATAGCGACAGCAGGATATCCCCACACTGTCCAGCGAAGGAACGTGAGAGCCAGCGTTTTAACCTGTTCATCGGCCTGTCCTGCGATCAGATCGATGATTGCTGAACCAGCAAATTCAACCAGCGCGACCAACAGAAACGATGACAAAACCAGTAATGACATTGATTGGCGAGCGGCAGAACGTGCCTGCTTTCTATTGCGTTGCCCCAGACTGAAAGCAACAACAACTGCGGTCCCCAATGCGACCGCAGTGAAGAATGCAATGATGACCATGTTGAAGCTATCAGCCAGACCGACGGCCGCCATGGCCTCTTTTCCCAGCCAACTGACCAGGAACGTACTGAAAACTCCCATCAACACGACGCAGAGGCCTTCAATAAAGATAGGGAAGGCGAGTGGTGAGATTTCTCTCCAGAAGAGAACGCGGTTGGAGTAACGCTTTTTATACCAGTCTGTATCTTTTAATTTTTTCATGAAACGGTCTTGGAGATATCTCAAGTTTCCCGGTCGGTAAGGTAAACAGAACCATAGGATGGCTCGTAAATAGCATCATTTTTATACAGTACACTTATCTCTTTGGTGCGATAGCGGTAGCATGGCTGTTTTTAAAATAGTGTTCCTATTTACAGAGTATCAGCCGCCAAATCGATGTCCAGCCTCGATTGCTTTCCCTGCACGGAAAGTGGTTGCACGCGTGCATTATTTAGTTTAGATTTTACTTAATTAGTTTTATCTAAATTAATAGCAACACGCATATAATCAGCAACATCATCTTTCTTGCTGGCTGAACACCGTGTTGAGTGACGCATTATGACGGGTTTCAACGGCTCAAAAGAGGATCACGATCATGTCAACACCACTTGCGATTTCACCCGCACAGGCCAGCAAATTGTTAGATGAAGGCGCGATACTCATCGATATTCGCCAGCCGGAAGAGTACGCCCGCGAGCATATCGTACCGGCGAGATTACACCCGCTGGATCCTGCAGCAGGATATGTTCTTCCTAAAGAGGATAGGGAAGGAAAGATTATAATTTTCCATTGCTTGTCTGGTATGCGTTCAGCACAGAATGCTGAGATTCTGATGCAGTCTGCGTTTCCGGCAACGGCTTTTTTACTTGATGGTGGAATGACTGCCTGGAAAAAGGCGGGCTTTCCAACAGAAATCAATAATAAACAGCCAATTGACGTCATGCGGCAGGTTCAAATCGCCGCTGGTGTACTTATTCTGAGTGGTGTATTACTGGGTTACAGCGTCAATAGCGCTTTCTTCCTGCTCTCTGGATTTGTAGGGGCCGGGTTGCTGTTTGCTGGCGTTACTGGTTTTTGCGGTATGGCAAGGCTATTGATGAGAATGCCGTGGAACCGTGGGGCCAAACGCTGAGTAGCAAAAATAGTCAACGGAGTGTTAACCAATAACGTTGAGAATAGGGGCTGTAGTATGGACATGAAGAACATTCCGTTTGGTACGACTGATTGGTCACAAATAGAACCCACTGAGCATAAGGGGGAGTCGGGGATCGCGTATTGGCGAACACAGCGTTTTGATAATATCCGAGTTCGTATTGTCGAATATACGCCGGGCTATCTGGCCGACCACTGGTGCTCAAAAGGGCATGTTCTGCTGTGCCTTGAAGGTGAACTCCATACGGAATTAGACGATGGTCGTGTTTTTGTCCTCAAACCTGGAATGAGCTATCAGGTCGCGGATAACGCGGAAGCGCATCGCTCCTACACGGAGACTGGCGCTAAGCTGTTTGTTGTGGATTGATGTCAGGGGCTAATTTGGTGTCACGGAGACGGGTTGTGTTTTCTCTAGCTGGACTTAGTCGATAGTCGTATAGGAAATCTCTTTCACACGAATGATTAATCTGCGCAAACTCTGCTGGATGAAATGAGAGATAGCTGTCTCTCATTTCATCCAGGCTCTGGCTGGCCAAATTCCTCCTCCGCTTATTGCACGATGAAACATATAAATAATGTATTAATGTGTTTCTGTCATTTAAATATCACTTTAATGTATATAATTATTTTGTTGCTAATAAATTTAAAAGCGAATGATGTTACTAATATCTAATCTGATTATGAAATGACATTCAATTTTTAATTATTTAGTTGAAAACTTATCCAATTTATTTTTATTTGTCTATATTTATAGACCTGATTATGATTTTGGAGAGTTCACTTTGGAAGATAGTGTTTATTGTCAAGGAATTATGGAGTCTCGTGGCATTTATAATCAACATGCAAAGGTTCAGGCTAGTGGCAATTTTTTTGCCATGCCAATCTTAGATGGAATTGTTGATGATATGAGCGTTTTCATTGAAGGTAAGTATATATCTATTGCTGACTATGGTTCATCTCAAGGGAAGAATTCTTTGCTTCCTATTGGTAAGATCATTCATTCAATACGTTCAAGATTCCCTTCTCATCCTATTTTTGTAATGCATACTGACCAAATTAATAATGATTATTCAACATTGTTTAATGTGCTTGAAAATGATTCTGAAAGTTATACTAGCCATAAAGATGTTTTTTACTGTGCGATTGGTCGTTCATTTTATTCGCCTATTCTCCCAAGTAACTCCATCCTTTTGGGGTGGTCAGCATATGCAGCGATGTGGTTAAGTTATGTTTCTATTAATCAGTGGGATCATATTGTTCCTTATAAAACATCATCTAACATCCAGAGACAGTTAGCCCAACAAGGAGAACAGGATTGGAGAAGATTTCTTGCGGCTCGAGCCACGGAGTTACAAGTCGGTGGTAAATTAGTACTATTACTAGCTGGTATCGATAATGAAAATCGTTCTGGTTTTGATGTCATCATTGATAATGCAGCACAAGTACTGGATGAAATGGTGATAGATGGCTATTTTTCTAGTGATGAACGTGCAGTAATGAAAATTGCCACATATATGCGTCGTTCTGAAGAAGTATTAGCCCCCTTTACTCATCAAATCAGCTATTGTGGTCTTCGCGTTGTTCATTTTTCAGTTGATGTTCTATCCGATCCTGCCTGGCAACATTACCTCGCTCATAATGATGTTAAGGAAATGGCCGCGCAGCAAGTTTTATTTTTTCGATCAACGTTTATGCCGTCGCTACTTTCTGCTTTGGAAATTACATATAGTGCTATTGCGCTACAAAATATTACACGTATCTTTGAAGAAAAATTGACAGAGCGCTGTGCTTCTTGCCCAGTTCCTATGGAACAAAGAGCACAAATTTTAGTACTAGAAAAAATAGAGAGCTAGTCAGTTAGCAATGCCGAAATCTTGCTTATTAATGTGCGCAGGATTTCGGCACAAAGCCAGTATGAATTATTTCACATCTTTAGCTGTTTCACCGCGGCATCTACGTCTATTTCATCTTCCGAGAAGATTAACGTCGTTCCCTGGAAGGTGGTGATCGCCAGTTTTTTCAAAGAACGCATTTCACCAGGTTTAGCGCTTGATTTCGGTCTGATACTATTCATCAGTACCCCCACAGACAGCACCACATTTTCTTTATCGATGCGGGTATCGGCAGGCACTTCTTCGCTGTAAACCACGAAAGACTTGAGCGACGTGAGCTTTAAGCGTTCGCCCGCGATGTAGATGTATTTACTTTCCGGCACAACTTTTACAGCATACGCTGATAAGCCTTTGTTATTCGTGGTGGGTTCGAAGGTGACTGCCGCATCTTTCTTAATCAGCTCAGGATTGGCGACTTTAATCACATGAAAATAACGGTTATCACCGTTTTCATCTTTGATAAATCCAAAACCTTTATCTTTAAACCAGGTTGTGATCGTTCCGTTCATCGCCATTACCGCCTACTTAATCGTTTATCTACTCAGTTTTTGCAGCGCGCAGTGTAAAACACATTTCCTGCGCAGACCACGCCTTTGATTTAAGTCTGGACGATAAATTTCTGGTATGCGAGGGGGAGGGTGACAATGACGATATAAGCGATGGAGAGTAAAGCGCTGCGTTCAACTGCGACGGAAACGTCAACGGGGTCGGCAGCAACCTAGGGAAACACAGCGCTTTTTATGGGCTGGCTGAACACAAAATATGACTGAAAAGCCCTGGAGGACTGTTCAGTCTAGGCAGTTGTAAGACGTTCATTACCACATTAAATCATCTGGCACTTTAAAATCAGCATACGGATCTTCTTCGTCTTGCTCTTCCTGACTAAGCGCACTATTTAATACAATGCTGTCCGCATCTCGCTGCATGATTTTATCGGCTACAATGGCGGGGATAATAGCGTATTCACTCTCTCCGCTGTTATCGAGAACCAAACGTGCAATAGCGAGACGGCCACTAATCAACTGAGCTTGAGTCAGCTTATCCACATCTATTTTTTTAATTAAATTATTATCTGTGAAGTTAAAACCAATATTGCCTTTTGAAACGTCAATCCTATTCATTTCAATAAGTTGCTTAACCTGTGCCTTATATTCTTTAGATAACGTCGCTTGTTTTTGTTGTTCGCTTAGCTGTTTATCACGCTCAAGTTGTGCTTTTTTATTTTCTTCTACAGCCTCTCTTGCCTCACGAGCCTGAACACGTGATTTTTTAGCTGTTCTTTGGACTTTGGCCATTTTTTTGCTGGTGACTAATCCAGCTTTTAGCATCTGCTCTTGTAAGGTGAGTTTTGTCATCTTCGTTTCTAAACCAGTTGGATAATGTGTGGGATTATACCCGTAATTTTTGAGGCTATACCAGATTGCAGAATTTGATCGCTGTGTCACTTGAATTTGGGGGAGGCAGCCGTCTGCAGTTGGCGTTAGTTGGTCTCCGAATTGGATACAACATTCAGTTTTAGGCACTACCCGTCCGTGAGCAGTGCCAGGATTTCTTAGGTGTTATGAGCGGTATGCAATCATAACATCGCTATGTTGTATCCTTTTCAAAACTACTCATTGCCCCATTGATTCAGAAACATCGCTATCTCATCAATACGTTGTTCGTCTATACCAGCTTCGCTGGCCATCTCTTTCTGCGCATCCTCGCTAATTTCTTCGTTATTCATTAAGCGGGTGATCAGCAACTGAAAATAGTGCGCCAGAGGTTCGCGTTCTGGCTCGCTTACCGACTTTGCGGATTCCGTCGAATATTCATCCGCGATGTCATAATATTTAAGTGGTATTTCATTGTTCATAAGTAGCCCAAGGGTTTAAGGTCTCAGTCAGTTGCTGCTTGTGTCATCTGGCCTGAATAATATCATTCTTATTCGACAAGAGTAATTCCAGTGGCAATTTCGTTATTGAATTCGGTGGGGAAGGTATGAAACACCAGTGTAGCGACTCTTGATTTTTCCAAGGAAGAGGTTGGGTTTATATTATAACTAACTGTTTTTATTGTTTTAATTTCTATTTTTGTTCATGTGGCTAAAACGAAAAATCATAATGAGAAATGGCCTGTGCATGACAGGAGTATTTCGTTTGATATGCTGATTTTACCGTTGGCTGTGCTGTAAATTTAATTTTGCTTTACGATGCACTAACACCATCATTTTCCGTGTGTGTTGCCATAGGATCCCATCGAGCAACATAAACTCACACCACTCGGCTGTGCCCAAAGAAAGAGATTTGTGCATCAACTCGCCGACACGTTCGGCCGGGAGCGAGTTTCTTACATATTGTTGCTATTAGCGTCCAGAAAATCAGTCCACCATTGCAGCATCAGGCGACGTTATTTTTTCCTATGTGGCTGATCACTAAACTTACAACGACTGTATAGCCTGAACTTCATGCTGAAAAACATAAGGATCAGATAAAAGGCAAAATTTATCATCTTCAGGGTAGGTTACGGCGATATGATAATCTTCACCAGCAAAAGCCTTAATCGCATCAATGTCAGTCCAATAAGTCGCAAGGAAAAAATGTTCCCAGTTCCCTTGGGTGACTCGCTTAACAAAAGCGCCCTGGTTACCTGTTATGCCTTGCGAATGTTTTACACCTGTTAATTGAAGATGAGTTGCAAAACCTTCTGCATGCTCCAATGGCACACAGCCATGCCATGTTCTTACTATCATCGCTGACTCCTGTCTTAGTAAAGTCAATAAATTAACTAAATGAACAAGTAACGGGTAAATATTATCATCATTTTCGCGATAATTCAGGAAAGCTCTTACGCGTGTATCTAAAGGTTATGCCTGTGTCTACAGGAGAAGCACACTTTTTCCTGCAGACCCCCCTGAGGTCTCCTGTGGGGAATTGTAGTCAACAATCCCATACCGAGAGAGCGGGGCATTCGCCAGACAGTGATGTTTTCAAACCTAATGAATGAAGAGGGTTATAGCTATACCCTGAGCTTTTCTTTATCTGTCTGTTGGTACAAGAAAAACTAGCTTAATGCGAGGAATGCTGGATCTCAAAAGCAAAAAAGTCCGCCGGAGCGAACTTTTATGTATGACTTTATATAGAACAAAATCGAATTGGATAGATAACTTATTGATTTTGTTTGAAATATGGCGGTGAGGAAGGGATTCGAACCCTTGATACGTTTTCACGTATACACACTTTCCAGGCGTGCTCCTTCAGCCTCTCGGACACCTCACCGGGGGTTGCCTACAAGGGGCAACGGGGCGCTACTATAGGGAGTCACTTAGCTTCGGTCAAGCAGTATTTCGCGCTATCGGTACGTCTGGCTAAGCATTGAACGGTAACGGGTCGTTCATGTAACTGTGTCGTCAAAATATAGGCAAAATGAGTGGGGTGTTGGCATAAAAAAACCACAGACCTCTATGGCCTGTGGTTTTTTTGTCAGCTATTGGACGATTACGCCAGTAGTGTTTTGATATAGCTGGTCAGTGTTTCGTCTTTGCTGTTAGCGAAGAAGTATTCTTGGAATTTAGGACCTGCAATGGCACCTTTAACCAGATCCTGATCAAGACCTTTCAGGATGGTGATCAGATCGTTATAGGTTACTGCTTTTACGGCATCCAGGATTTTCTTGTTACGTTGTTGAGGAACAACGCGATCGCTTGGATAGCCTCGACCACCTTCTTCTTTGAACAGTTGGGTAAACAGATTTTCCAGGTTCAGTTCAGCGCCCCAGCCAAAGCCTTTAGCGTAAGGAACAGATACTGCATTACCGTTGTTGATCTGAGAGAACAGGTAAGCATCAGATGGGTCAACAACCAGACCGCAGATTACGCCAGGGAAGGAGTTACAAGCCAGCATTGCGCCTTGGCCAGTACCGCAACCGGTCACAACGAAATCAGCCGCGCCAGAGTTCAGCAGGATAGCTGCCAGAATACCGTTCTGGATGTAAGTCAGTTGCGCTGCATCTTCAACGGCGTATTGGCCGTAGTTGTGTACAGTGTGACCCAACGGTGCAACCGCTTTGGTCAGAGACTCGGCGATGATGGCGTTTTTAGCAGCCTGGCTGTTCTCGTTAATCAGTGCAATTTTCATGTTCGTTCCTTTTCTGTGACGGACAAATACATTTTTTAAAACTGTATTTCAATTTGATGTGTGCAGTATACCGTTTCAAAAATAAAGCGCAAATCGTGGAAGCAAAGAATGCGGCACAGCCCATAAATTTGGGAAAAACACGATGAAAGAAAAACAAGTGATGTTGGGATAAGTTTTTGAAAAATTGTAATTTATTTCAGAATTATAGGTGATGGGATCCTGTGCCAGAGAAGGTGAGCGTATTGCTCCGTGCTTCCCTGTTACGGTGGGTTACCGGATAAAGCCCACGGCTGCCGAAAATGGAGAGTCACAACAGCGTAAAGACAAACGGAATGATCAACGTACAACGCCGGACTGTCTCCATCGTGCTGCCGAGTAGAAACGCGCTCCATACTTTTCACTGTTATACACAATCTGACAAACAAATGCCCTCCACACCATTACTATGAGTGATAGCACCATCTAGTGATGTCACTTTTCCTTGAGGAATGAAAATGAATAATTGGCTGCAACAAATTCAGGGCTTATTAGGTTCCGCTAGCAAACAGGGGAGTCATCATCAAGGGGGAAAAAACGGCAATTTGGGTGATATGCTGAAGCCCGCAGCGCTGGGGGGGTTGGCGGGAGTTTTACTATCAAATAAATCCACGCGAAAAATCATGGGTTCATTGGGTAAAAATGCTCTGATCATTGGTGGCAGTGCGGCGGCGGGTGTCGTGTTATGGAACCAGTATAAGAAACGCGTTCGTGACACACACCAGGAAGATCCGCAGTTCGGCTCTCAGTCTTCGGCTAATGATATTCGTGCACGGCGTTTGATTCAGGCTCTGGTTTTTGCTGCCAAGAGCGATGGACATATTGATGCAACGGAAAAACAGCGGATTGATGAAAATATTCAGCAACTGCAATTGGGCAGCGAGGCGCAACGCTGGGTACAGGAAGCCATAGAACAACCGCTTGATCCGATTTTGCTGGCGAAAGACGTGAAGAATGAAGAAGAGGCGCTTGAGGTCTATTTCCTTAGCTGCGCGGTCATTGATGTTGATCACTTCATGGAGAAAAGCTATCTGGATGCGTTAGCAACGGAGCTGAAGATACCGCAGGACGTGCGCCAGTCGATCACTAATGAACTTAAAAGCCCAACATGATAAGTCGAGTGATTTAGGGCTGCGGTTGGATGTAATCGGATAAATAGAAGAGATAGCGCGGGCGAAAAATTCTTCGCCCGCAATCCAGTCTGGTACTTAGAAAGCGCTGGTGTCTTTGAACAGACCGACTTTCAGTTCAGCAGCAGTATAGATCTGTTGACCGTCAACCAGCACTTCGCCATCAGCAATACCCATTACCAAACGGCGATTAATTACGCGTTTGAAGTGAATGCGGTAAGTCACTTTTTTCGCTGTCGGCAGAACTTGCCCGGTGAATTTGACTTCACCCACGCCGAGTGCGCGGCCTTTGCCTTCGCCACCCAACCAGCCCAGATAGAAGCCGACTAGTTGCCACATGGCATCCAGACCAAGGCAGCCTGGCATTACCGGATCGCCAATGAAATGGCAACCGAAGAACCACAGGTCAGGCGTGATATCCAATTCGGCTTCTACATAGCCTTTGCCGTAGTTACCGCCGTCTTCCGTCATTTTAACGACGCGGTCCATCATTAGCATGTTAGGGGCGGGCAACTGAGGGCCTTGTGGGCCGAACAGTTCACCACGACTGGAGGCAAGGAGGTCTTCTTTTGTATAGGATTCGCGTTTATCTACCATGGTCTCTGTAAGCCTTGTTTTAATGAAGCACGCAGGTTAGCGTACACCTGTACGCTGGGCAAGTCTGTTGCGTCTGGTTGAACCAGTTGGTTTAACGGAAAAACCAAGGAAAACGTCTGCGTTCCTGTGGTAAAAGTTGTCCAATTCGTTCACGGATCGCCGCTAACAGACTTGGCTGCTGCTCATCGTCATAAGCGAAATTGGTCAGTAATGACACCGCTTCCGGTGCAGTTTCTACTGGGAACAAATGGAATTTCCCGTCGCGTACCGCTTCAACCACATCCTCCTGTAAGCACAGATGGCGTAGGTTAGCTGCCGGTAAAATCACGCCTTGAGTTCCCGTTAATCCGCGACGCTGGCAAACCTCAAAGAACCCTTCTATTTTCTCATTCACGCCACCAATTGGCTGTACGTGACCAAATTGATCGACGGAACCGGTAACGGCGAACTGCTGATTGATTGGTTGTAAAGATAGGGCGCTGATCAGAGCACACAGCTCTGCCAGTGAGGCGCTGTCACCATCAACTTCGCTGTACGATTGCTCGAAGACTATGGATGCTGAGAAAGGAAGTTGTTGATCAAGCTCCAATTCGGTAATCAGGAACGCTTGCATGATCATCATGCCTTTAGCGTGTAAATTGCCAGCAAGTTCGGCTTTGCGTTCGACATCAGTGAACTCACCGTCGCCGGCATGAACGACACAGGTGATTCGTGTCGGTTCGCCAAAGGCAATGGGGTAGCCAGGGAATTCCAGTACGGAAAGCCCGTTAATCTGGCCGACAACTTCGCCTTCTGTTTCGATCAGAATCTGGCCAAGTTCTATTTCATCCTGCATACGTTCACGCAGGTAGCCCTCACGCCATTGGCGCGCGGCAATGGCATCGACCAGTGCCTGCTCCGTAATCTGACCATCTCTGGCGTACAGAGACGCATATTTTAACTGGCTGATTAGCCAGCGTGGGCATAATGGCAAATTACCCTGATCGCCACTGTAACGCACCGCACTGTTCACGAATGCCGGCCAGGCATCTGCATCCAGCAGCGGCAGTTGATTTTCGTTGCATAACGCATTGATGTAAGTACACCAGCGCGCCATATCATCTGTCTCAATCAACTGTAGTTGTGCTTCGAACTCACCGTAAATCGCGTGTTCGCCTAATTCTGGCTCCATATCATGAATATCCGCCAGACTTTCCCGGTCACCGATAATAATCAGACGAATATCGAGTGGGATCGGGGGCACATCAACGGGAAGAGGTTTGCGCTCGTCTGGCGACTGCCAGCGATAGATCCCCTCAGCCATAATCTGCTTCAGACGCAGCCACATTAAAGGCTGAGCCAGCAATGCTCTGGCTGACAGGATCAATGTACCGCCATTAACTTGATGAATCAGCCCTGGATGCAGTGTGATTTCATCGTGGAAATTGCGCAGACAGCCGAAGAGTTGTTCGGGTTCGATCCATTCCTGATAGCCACAGGATTGCTGTGCGGCAAAATTATCCGCAGGCTGTGTGGCGGGTTCGACCCGGATATAACGACCCTCAATGATGTATTTACTGCCATGTATCGCCCCGGAGTCTGGCCTGATGGCGCTCAGCGCCCGGGCGATCAATGCCATGTATTCATCGTTCTCTTGCGCTTTCAACAGCATAAAGTGGGAAGGGGAACGAGGGTGGCAAAAGAGCGTCAGGCTATCTGCCAGACGCGACTGAATAGCGGAGAATTCAGCAGGAGCAAGCTGAGCTGCCTGAGTGAATAGCGTTTGATAAGGCGTATTATTAGGCAGTAAATGCTGCCATGAGAGTCGGTTACTGGTCAAAGTATCAATGTAATCGTCTAAAGGAAAAGCGTGATTATACAAGAATAATGCGGACTGCGCATAAGGAGAGTCATCTCTCCGTCATCTTTCACACGTTGAAGTTGGATCATGTTTGGCTAATCATCTTAAAAACAGCGAGAGAACTGCCAGAAAGCGGTCAAAATCAGGGAAAACTGTTATGCTGAAAGTAACGTTACGCGGTCACTGAAGAATTTAATATGAAATATCAACAACTAGAAAATCTTGAGTGCGGGTGGAAATGGAAATACCTGGTGAAAAAGCATCGCGAGGGAGAAGCGATTACGCGTTTTCTGGAGCAAAGTGCGGCGGATGATGCTGTGCTGGCATTGCTGAAAATGGAAAACCAGCCAGTGAAAGTGTTGGAGTGGATTGCGCAATGTATGAATCCCACCTTAGAAAATCGTATGAAGCAGACGATCCGCGCACGGCGTAAACGCCATTTTAATGCGGAACACCAACATACGCGTAAGAAATCAATCGATTTGGAATATTTGGTCTGGCAGCGCCTTGCGGCTCTCGCTCAGAGGCGCGGGGTGACCTTGTCAGAAACGATTGTACAGTTAATTGAAGATGCTGAGCATAAAGAGAAATATGCCAGCCAGATGTCGCTGCTCAAGCAGGATCTTAAAGACATTCTGAATAATAAAGACGAAAAATGATTGGTATTTGTTATTTATCTTGCCGAAAAACGGACATAAAAAAGTGCAGGGAGCGTTTTCCAACGTTGCATAGCAACGGCTCGCAGGGTGACGGACAAGAATGTACTCCATAAAAAAAACCTCGCCGAAGCGAGGTTTTTTTCGTTAATAACTTAAGCCTGAGGCTGAGTTACAACGTCTTTGATGCCTTTAACTTCGATCTCTACGCGACGATCCGGTGCCAGGCAGTCAATCAGCGCAGCACGAGGTTTCACGTTGTCACAGGTAGAACCAGTAACTGGTTGAGATTTACCCAAGCCACGAGCAGAGACTTTATTCGCAGGGATACCTTTAGAAACCAGGTAATCCACTACGCTCTGTGCACGTTTTTCAGACAGAGCTTGGTTGTATTGCTCTGAACCTAAACGGTCAGTAAAGCCCAGAACAACAACGGAACCGTCTTTCGGATCCAGAGAGCTCAGTTGAGTGTACAGTTGATCCAGTGATTGCTGGCCTTCTGCTTTCAGCGTTGCTTTGTTGAAGTTGAACAGGACGTCAGATTTCAGGGTGAAACGCTTGGTTTCAACAACTGGAGCTGGTGCCGGGGTTGGAGCTGGAGCAACAACAGGGGCAACACGGTCATCTTGGCCGAAACGGTAAGACAGGCCAACGCTCATCAGCAGGTTGTCTGGACGGGCACCAACGGTACCAGCGTCACCAATGTTGCTTACCCACTGGTAGTCAACACGTGTAGCCCAGTTTTTGTCGATAGCGTATTCAATACCAACAGCAGCCAGCGGAGAAACGCCAGTGTCGTTGTTGTTGAGATGAGTACCGCTTCTGTCTGCGTGGCTGTCAGTGCGCCATACCAAACCGCCCAGACGGGTGTAAACGTCTAGGTCCGGCATCACTGGGTAGCTCAGTTTAGTAGCCAGTTGGATGCCTTGCGCTTTGAAGCTAGCACTGTCTGCTGCATTAGTATCAGAACCAGCATATTTCATGCGGCCTAACCAATCGTAGCCCAGTTCAAAACCCAGATATGGGTTGGCTTGATAACCAACAAACGCACCCGCACCTAACTTGCTTTTGATTGGGTTGTTAACGACACCAGTGTAACCATTGCCGTAGAAACCAGTATCGTGGAATTGAGACACGCCCAGTTTACCACCGGTGTACCAGGTATTGTCTTTAGGAGCTGCTTGCGCGATAGTCGCGAAGCTAGCCAGTGCCACTGCAACTGCGATAGCTGTTTTTTTCATTTTACGCCTCATTATCATCCAAATCGGCAATTAACCTGGAGGGCTAATAAACCTTTGGTTAAAATCCTTTGGTTGGAGACTTTGCCCTTATTTATGACTTACTGTCAGTCAACTGACGTTATAAAAGAGCAACTCCAGCGAGTTAAAGTCTACAACGTGATGAGAAAGTTACAAGTATGATGTGACTTGCGTCATAGGAAAAACGCACGAATCATACACACTTACTAACAAATAGTAGATGGTTTTGACAGATCTTATGCCGTTGGGATGTATTAAATATAGGCAAAAAGCCCGCAGAATACCGCTTTGCGGCGATCTACTGGACATATAACGTGATTAAGCTGAGAAAAATCTTAATTTACTTAATGATACAATGTCGAATGAATTTTAAGGCTGGGAAACAGTCTATAGGCGTCCCCGCTGGCATTTTCTGGGCGCATAATAAAGCCGTATGTATTTCCTGCCTGCGCGGCACCCCGTAACCGAACTTTCTCTTCTTCCGTCAATTCGTGCGGCAGCCAACACAAAACGGCGCTGTAATTTCCTGTCAGTAACGCTCTTTCCATGGCATCAACGGTAAACAAGGGGTTGATGTGGTTGAGTTGCACTATTTTATCCAGCGGCAATCCAGATTGCTCTACCCAAGGGCGACTCAATTTTTGCTGAGGAGAAAGCCATAGTAGCCAGCGAGACTGTGCACCTAGCTGTTGTAAGAGCGGTAGTAACAGGTGTGTGACTATGGGCTGATCGGCGTTGTACACGACTTCGCTGATAATACCGCCCGTGGCAACCGAAGGTTTTGCTGTGTGTTGATTGGTAGAAAACGATGATGACTGGACGTTGTGAGAGCTGATTGATTGCGTACGCATAATGAGTTCCACCCATAGTGTTACTGTATGGATGTACAGTAACTGCTGTGTGCGTGAAAATCAACCTGATTTTTTGAAAGCGCTTCGCATATTCTTTATGCAAGAGATAGTAAACACATTTACTGTTTGAAGCACCCTCGGAGGTGTGGTTAATTATTTGTTCCTGCTACAAATATTTTAACTGTTCAGGAAGAGATCATTTCAATACTAAGGATTATGGCAATGAAGCAATCATGCAAAAAAAGGATTTTGCAATCTCAGCATTCTTTTTCATCTTTAGGGGACATCACTTCGCGTTCCCAATTTGGTGGCTACAGCATCGCAGCAAATAAAACGATTTTTGGATTGGTGTCGGAGGGGGAACTTTATCTTCGCGCCAGTAAAAAAGATGAAAAATATTTTCAGCAGCGTGATATGCCACACCTGATTTATACCAAACGCGGTATGCCGCTACCGCTGAACTACTTTCTTGTTGATGAAGTATTATGGCAAGAACCTGTGCAGTTATTGGCTTTTGCCCGACTGGCGTTGATGGGGGCGCAGTATGATCAAATAGTCAAAAATTCGAGCGGGCGGTTAAAGGATCTTCCGAATCTTAATCACGATATTGAACGTTTACTGTGGAAAGCGGGGATAAAGAATGTTGATGAATTACAGCATTATGGCGCGAAAAATAGCTATCTTGAGTTGCGGAAAGTCCGGGCTAATCTGAGTGTTAATGTGCTATTGGCGCTGGCTGGCGCAATTTGTGGCACGCATCAGGCAGCACTCCCTCACAGCATTCGTAATGAACTTTTGGAGTGGTATAAGAATAATGCGGTTTCCAAAGGGCCAAAACACTAAGCGTTTCCCCCTGTTTTACTGTGCAATCATGTCATTTTTTAGCTGTACGAGTTCGGGTAAGAGGCCGATCAGCAAGCCGATTTGCTGAATCACTAATGACTCTTTACTGTCTGATTCAAGTGAAAGGGATTGAATGCTGGTGGCAATAGTTTCCAATCCCTGATTGATACGTAAACTTTCCTCTTCGCGGCAGTGTAGCGCGTCATCAACATGACACACGGCATCATCCAGACATTGCAGCGTTTCCGATGACGTTATTTTTCCACGGTGTGCGCCGAGCGTTGAGATATAACTTAACAACGTATGATTCAGGCACATGAAACGGAATGCGTTGTCCAGTTTGTTCCTGGTGGCGTGAGGTTCTGAGGACATATTTGACACAACCGATGCCAATTCTGCGTCGCAATTATGTGCATCGCGGCGGGCAATGCGATAAGGCAAGCTATTATCTTTCCCCTGATGATATTGAATCATGATCGCATCAAGATAACGGCAGTTGGCATTTAATGTTTTATTGATAACGGTCGGCAGGCCGCGGAAACGCCAGTCTGGCCAGATAAAGCTCACGGCCGCCCACGCGATGGCACACCCCAACAAGGTATCAATAATACGCGGCACTGCGACTTCAAAGCCTTCGCCCAAGAGGTTGAAACAGAGCAGGACAAGCAGCGTAATAAACATGGTCGCATGCGCGTACTGCACGTTACGAAAGGCGAAAAACAGTACGCCGCTAATGACGATCAGCGTGAGTTGTCCTTCCTGCGAAGGGACGAAGTATAGGATGGGAAGGCCGATTAAAATACCGGTCAATGTCCCGATAACCCTCAACGTCAGTCGTCGGCGAGTGGCGTTATAGTTGGGCTGACAAACGAACAAACTGGTCAGCAGAATCCAGTATCCATGCTGCAAGCCCGTTATTTGAATTAACGCGTAGCCGCTACAAAGCAGCACGGACATACGGATGGCATGACGAAACAGCGCTGATTGAGGCGTCAGGTGCCGACTAATGCGTAAGTGGATATCGCTCCAACCCGTTATGTTTTCATCTGCCAGTGTGTTTTCCGGATTGTTTTCTTGTTCAATGGCCTGCTCGGATTCGATGGTCGCCAACTGAGCATCAATGGCACGCAGATTGTTCAATAGATAAGTGAGCGCCTTAATTTGTGCGGAATCCGCCATGTTGCTGGCAGCGACGCGCGCAATAGCGGATTCGAGATGTACAAACGCTCGCTCAATACGGCTGTCGTGCTGATATTTTTGGTGCAGCAGAATGGATTGCGATAGCTGATGACAGGCTTTGGCCTGCATACTCAACAGACGTTGAAAGCGAAATAAGACATCGCTATAGCGTAATTTTTCACGCAATTGTGGATAGTAAACATGCGACGAGCTGGCACGTTCGTGAATATCCTGAGCGACAAAATAGTAGTGCAGCGTTTGGCGTGTTCCGCGTTGTCCGCGATCGCCACGCAGGCGCGTTAACAATGATGATTTGGTTTGGTTAAGTGTCGCAACCAATTGGCTGTTTGCCATTGCGACATCAATCAAGGGTTTGTTGGTGTCTTCCTCAATATCGGGATCGAATAGATTGGCTTTTGCATCCAGATAGCGGGACAACTGCTGATAACACTGTGCGAGATTGTCCTGTAACGGGCGAATCGGGAATATCAGATGGCCGAGCAGCGTCAGCAGATTGTACCAAGAGGCTCCGATCAACAGCATGATGGGTTGCTGATACCAATTGTCGTAAAGGGATATCCCCAGCATGGTGTAAATCGCGATCAGCAGTGCGCCGAATGCGATCGTCGCATAGCGCTGCCCTAATGCGCCGAGCAGGATAAAGCCACAGGTTGATACCGCCAGACCAATGGCAAACAACCAGGGATAGGGAAAAAGCAATTCGATCGAAACGGAAGCAACAAAAAAACAGGACAGCGTAATAAGCAAATTACGTAAACGCCCGGTGAGGCGATCGTCGAGATCGGTGAGGGCTGCGGCAACAACCCCCAGCGTGACCGGGATCGTCGAGGTTGGCTGGCCTAACCACCAGGGAACGGCCGCCGCACCACTGAGTGCAATAAAGATGCGGATGCTATACAGCCAACTGCTGTTATAGACATAGCGACGAATTCCTGGGACGACGGTGAGCAACGTAATATCCTTAGATGCCGTTAGCGATAGTGGCGGCGGGCATTATTTTCCCGCGCAGCCTGCGCTAATTCGACGGAAACCACGCGGCGTCCGACAGGCCATAGCGCAATGGCAGCAATTTTAAAGTTGGCAATGCCGACAGGAATGCCAATGATCGTAATGCACTGCGCGATACCGGTAATGATATGCGACAGGCAAAGCCACCAGCCAAAGAAAATAAACCAGAAGATATTAAGTAGGGAACCGCCCGCACTGAGAATGGCGCTTTTTTCATCGGGGCGTAGCTCATCAACATGGACGGCTTCATTGCCATAAGGCAAGAGCGACAATTTGGTGATTTCCCAGCATGAACGCGTTAGCGGTAAGGTAAAAATCAGCAGCACGCTGACGACGGTTGCCAGAAGCCAAGCTAATGTGGTGAAAAAACCACCTAGTACGAAATTAAGGATGTTCAACGCAGTACGCATAGTTTCTCCTGTGCTTGCAAGGTAACCAAACTTGCTGATGGTAAAAGAATTATCACATTAAGCATCAGGATATCCTAACCTGTTTTTAAGGCTAGAGCGTGAAGTCCGATAACGGGTAAACTAGGAAACAGAGAAACGCTAACAAATGTACCACTGTCCCTCTCACATAGTCATGGCGCGAACATCATGGAACTGAAATCTACCTCGTTAGGTAAACATCTGGCCCAGCATCCTTACAACCGGGTGCGGTTACTGAATGCCGGTGTCGAAGTGAGCGGCGATAAGCATGAATACCTAATTCCTTTTAATCAGTTGCTGAGTATTCACTGTAAAAGAGGCTTGGTGTGGGGTGAGTTAGAGTTTGAGTTGCCCGCCGGAAAAGTGGTGCGTTTGCACGGCACGGAGTGGCAGGAAACGCAGGCTTTTTACCGCCACCTTCTCAAATCCTGGCTTGGCTGGAGCGAGGAGATGAGTCTGATCAGTGCTGAGGTTTTGCTGCGTCAAATGGACAGCATTCATATGCTGACGCAGCAGGATAAATGGTTTAGTCGTCATGCTCTATTAACGTTGCAGAGTGCTATCCGCAATTCTCTGGAGTCTCTGCCTCTCCCCGTTGAACGGCTTGATACCTTTGATAACTGCCGTGATAGCTACCAACATTGCGTGCGTTGGCTTGAGCAGGGCGATGAGATGCGTACTGCGGAGAATCAGGCATGGATGGATCGCACGCTGGCGGCTGAGCAGCCTTTCTTTGAAACGGTGGAGAGTTCGCCATTAAATGTGTCTCAGAGTAAAGCCGTGATTAATGGCGAAGAGGGCGTACTGGTGCTGGCAGGGGCTGGCAGTGGTAAAACGTCTGTGCTGGTGGCTCGTGCAGCCTGGTTAATGCATCGTCAAGAGGCGGCACCCGATCAGATTTTGCTGCTGGCATTTGGTCGTAAAGCGGCGGAAGAGATGAATGAACGCATTCTTGAGCGGCTCAATACCGATGAAATTCAGGCTAAGACATTCCATGCGCTGGCATTGCACATCATTCAGCAGGCTAGCCGCAAGGCCCCGATGATAAGTCAGCTTGAAAGTGATGCGAAACAGCGCCGTGAACTGTTGATTTCTCACTGGCAACAGCAATGTGCTGAGAAAAAAACGCAGGCTAACGGATGGCGACGTTGGTTAACGGAAGAGCTAGAGTGGGATGTACCAGAAGGCGATTTTTGGAATGACTCGATGCTGGCGGGGCGGTTGGCTGGACGACTTGAGCGCTGGCTGGGATTGATGCGTATGCACGGTGGTAGCCAAAGCGAAATGGTCGAACAAGCGCCAGAATCGATTAGGGCTGAATTTCAGCAACGTATTCGCCTGATGGCACCGTTATTGAAAGTCTGGAAAAAAGCGCTTAAGGACGAAAACGCGGTCGACTTCTCCGGCCTCATCCATCAGGCAGTGAACTTGCTGGATAAAGGGCGTTTTGTCAGTCCCTGGAAACATATTCTGGTCGATGAATTTCAGGATATTTCGCCACAGCGTGCGAGTTTGCTTGCTGCTCTGCGGCGACAAAATAGCCGTACCTGCCTTTTTGCCGTGGGAGATGACTGGCAGGCAATTTATCGTTTCAGCGGCGCGGAGTTGGCGTTAACGACAGCATTTGAACAGCATTTTGGCGTAGGCGAACAGTGTGCGCTAGATACGACCTATCGGTTTAATGAACGCATTGGTGAGATTGCCAACACGTTCATACAGCAAAACCCGTATCAGTTAAAGAAGCCGCTTAATAGCTTGAGCAAGGGGGATAAAAAAGCGGTGACTATCCTGCCTCAGGATCAGTTTGAACCACTCTTGGATAAGCTGAGCGGTTTTGCTAAAGCTGATGAACGCATTCTCGTGCTTGCCCGCTATCACCATTTACGCCCTGCGGTTTTAGAGAAGGCTGCGACCAAATGGCCGAATTTACACATTGATTTCATGACGGTGCATGCCAGTAAAGGGCAGCAGGCTGAGTATGTCATTATCGTAGGGTTGCATGAGGGCAAAGATGGTTTCCCGGCTCCGGCAAGAGAATCGGTGATTGAGGCAGTGCTGCTACCTGATCCTGAAAATTTTCCCGATGCGGAAGAGCGTCGCTTGCTGTATGTCGCGTTGACGAGGGCAAAGCATCGCGTCTGGCTGTTACAGGACGTGACTAACCCTTCAGTGTTTGTTGAGTCTCTTCGGCGTTTAGGCGTGCCAGCACAGCGTAAGCCAGGATAAGGAAAAATAGAGAAATGGGGCTGTAGAGATCAGCGTCGGGTGTGCAACTCGCCGCTGATCTATTTTTATGTGTTAGTGCTATTTGAGGCGGTCTTGCAGGTAGCGCTGATAATCAGGGATGGCTATCTGAACCGATTCGTTAAACAGCGCAGAATTAATCAGGAAATCCGCCGTTGCACGGTTGGTGGCAACAGGAATGTTCCAGACGGTGGCGAGTCTCAGCAGCGCTTTTACATCGGGATCGTGTGGTACGGCGTTAAGTGGGTCCCAAAAGAAGATCATTAAATCAATTTTCCCTTCGGAGATGAGTGCGCCAACTTGTTGGTCGCCCCCCATTGGCCCACTCAGCATGCTTTTTACGGGCAGACCCGTATTTAACTGAATCAGGTTCCCGGTGGTGCCAGTGGCGTAAAGCGTGTGCTCTTTGAGCTGTTCTTTATTCGTACCAACCCAATCCAGTAAGGATTGTTTACAGTGGTCGTGTGCTACCAGCGCAATATGTTTTTGCGCGGGGATGGTACGGGTGGTGAACTCCATGGTTACGTCCTTCAATCTGGTGTAGTAAAGCTGACGCTAGGGTACAGACAGATTACGGAAACGCTGTTTCAGTGCAAAGCGATAAAAGCAGGAAAAGGCGAACGGATAGCAAAAATCTGATGTAACTGCGCGTTAAATCACCAGGTTACGGATTCATTCAGTGCGCTAGCAAAACCTGCAACTGAAGCCCCTTTTGCTGCTGCATTGTATTCCGACATTTTTCGCTCTATATCGAGTAGCTCATTGTCTGCGATTACAAGTGCATCGGTACGCACGGGGATAGCCTGATTTTTTTCATCAAGCAATTGATATTGGGGAAGGGCTGTGAAGTTTTTGCGATCCTGAAGGGTTTGCAGCGGCGGTAGCTTAAATGACACCGATGCCACTTTTTCGGTGTTAAAGGTGGCAATAAATGTTGAAGGAAAATAGGTCGCTGGTGCGCCAGTCTGAGTATCGACAGTATCTACAACTTTGAACAAGATCTGATGTTGTCCACTGCCAAGCGCGAGGCTATCGGCACCCTTCAGCAACGAGCCTGACATCCTCTGCCCGTCAACCATCAGGAGATCGATTTTCTGATCTAATTTCAACGTTGTTGCCGCAATTGCCGAGGTGCTTAAACCTGCAATAAAAAGGCAGACAGTGATGAAGCCGAATTTCATAATTTTCTCAGATGGTACGTCATTCGAGTATTGTTGAGGAATTGTCTGAATGTGTCAAAGGTTTCAATTTGAAACAGGCTGTTATGGCATTTTTCGTGCCATGCTGCATTAGGTCACGGATGCTGTAAGCCATTTCACGCCATTCGTTGAATGTAAGATACACTGTAATAAATCACGCAAGAGAGGCTGAATAGCATGAATGACAGTGATATTGAATCGGTACTGAAAACGGTAAAAACCATTGCGTTAGTGGGTGCCAGCGATAAACCGTCCCGTCCAAGTTATGGTGTAATGGCGTATTTACTAGAGCAAGGCTATGACGTCATACCCGTCAGCCCCAAGCTGGCTGGGCAGACCCTCTTAGGGCAAAAAGCGTATGTCAGCTTGGCGGACATTCCTAACCCTGTTGATATGGTCGATGTTTTTCGTCAGCCAGAGGCGGCTTATGAAGTGGCTAAAGAGGCTATCGCCATCGGTGCCACTGTCCTGTGGTTGCAGATTGGCGTCATTAATGAGCAAGCGGCAATTTTGGCCCATGATGCAGGGCTGAAAGTTGTGATGGATCGTTGCCCTAAAATTGAAATCCCACGGCTGGGTTTGGATAAATAAGTGGTAGGCACTGGGCGATGTTGAATATCACAACATCGCCGATACCTGATAGTGGCGCCAATCCCCGCTTTTGATAAAAATTAGTGGCGCAACTGGGGGACACGACGTTGAATGACCTCAGCTAATTCATTTAACGAAGGGTGATCGTGCTCAGAAAGCTCCTCCTTCATCAACTGTGCCTCCGCTAAATAAGTATGTATCGGTTGGCCTTCGTCATCTTCCATCACCACGTGATACCACGGTTCGGATCGTGGTGTGTCATTGCCGCTAATTTCTTCCCAGGTAGGTGTTTCTAGTGAATATTCGGGATCAATATCAATAATGATCCCTGGAAAACCCAGGAGTTTATGACGAATCTGTTGTCCGATGCCGAATTTGCTGATGATCATATAACCCCCTGGAAATTGATTATACTTTCTACATCGCTACGGATGTTGCGGGGAGAGGATAGCCGCATCCGATAACGTTTTTAACGTTCAGAGGTTTTTTCAAGTGATGATGCCATGTGCCGTTAGTGCGTCACAGGTTGAACACATTATTAACAGTATGGTGTAAATTTTTAGAAGATACAGTCCGGCTAATAAATGTTGTTTGGCGGCTTGGGGTGAAAAAGGTGGGGAAGATGACAACAATAGCAATGGCGGCCTATGTCTATGGTGTGGTTCAGGGTGTCGGTTTTCGTTACAGTACGCAACGTCAGGCAAGGCAACTTGGTCTCAATGGGTACGCACGCAATTGTAATGATGGCAGCGTGGAAGTGGTGGCAAGCGGTGAACCTTATGCGGTAGACGCGTTGATTGAGTGGCTGAAGCAAGGAGGCCCACGAAGCGCCAGAGTTGATAAGGTGCTTATTGAGCCACATGGCAAGATAGACTACGAAGGCTTTGCGATCCGCTATTGAAACGGGGAAGCTAGATGCATTTCACTGGTTTGGGTAAGCCCGCGATTTTGGTTGCTTGTTTTGCCGGCCCTTTTGGAAACAGTTTATACAGATAGCGACTATTTCCTTTCTCTTCACCGTATTTTTGCGCCATCGCTTTAACTAACATACGTATAGCGGGTGAGGTGTTGAACTCCTGATAAAAATTTCGCACGAACCGGACGACTTCCCAATGTGGTTCTGTCAACGCGATGCCTTCCTGTTCAGCTAGCGCGAGAGCTAATGCTTCACTCCACGTTGTGCTGTCCATCAGGTAACCCTGTGCGTCTGTTGCTATCGTTTGCCCTTCAAACTTCAACATCTTCTCTCCACCTACGATATCTCAGCCCGCAGTTTAACAAATTTTCCTGTCTGCACTGGAATAAAAAAAGCCCCAAAATTGGGGCTTTCTCGGTACGGTGATCAATGAGGCTTAATCGTTACGCATGATGCCCAAGATGCTTAACAGACTAACGAAGATATTGTATATCGCGACATACAGGCTAACTGTTGCACGGATGTAGTTAGTTTCGCCGCCGTGGATGATGTTGCTGGTCTCCCACAGAATGGCCCCTGCAGAGAACAGGATAAACAGGGCGCTGATTGCCAAATGCAATGCCGGGATCTGTAAGAACAGATTCGCAATAACGGCAACAATCAGAACAACAAACCCTGCCATCATCATGCCAGACAGGAAGGACATATCCTTACGCGTTGTTAAGACATAGGCTGAACAGGAGAAGAACACCAGAGCCGTACCGCCAAGCGCCAGCATGACAATGTCACCTGCGCCAGAAGAAATCAGCGAGTTTAAGATTGGGCCTAGTGTATAGCCCATAAATCCAGTCAGTGCGAATGCAGCCAAAATACCAGCAGGGCTGTTCGCTAATTTATGTGTCAGGAACATCAGACCATAAAACCCAACTAGCATCAGAATTAAACCCGGTGCGGGCAGGTTAAGTACGGTACTTGCCGTTGCAGTAACGGCTGAAAAACCCAGCGTCAGCGACAGCAGGAAATAGGTGTTGCGCAGCACTTTGTGAGTACTGAGTAACGAACTTTCACGGGTAGAAGAAACAACAATGCGATCCATATCAGCGACTCTCTCTTAAGGGTGCTATTATTCAATGTCAAAGAATAAATAGTTTCAAGACGTTATTAAAGATGGTTTACCCTTCTTTACGCTGCAAAATTTGTCATGGCTCTGTACCTGCGTTCGTGTTTTGTCCTGCCCTTCTTATAATGGTGGGGATAAATTGCTCTATTTCATGCATGGTGTGACGGTTTTGCGCTCAATTAGGTTGTGTTAGGTTGTTTTTCAGGCAATTGAGCGCCGTGATGCTTTACAAGATCTCACACACTGTTTATAGTTCGCGTCATTGCGGAGGAGTGGCCGAGTGGTTGAAGGCACCGGTCTTGAAAACCGGCGACGCGAAAGTGTTCTAGAGTTCGAATCTCTACTCCTCCGCCACGAATTCAATAGAATCAATAGCTTATTAATTTTTTTTGATTCTGTCCTGCATAAAGTGCAGCATAAAAGCTTCCTTAATCGGAGGCTTTTTTGTTTCTGGCCTACCTGTTTTTTTCATCTTATTTCCCTTGATGATCGGCTCATCTCCTCTTGTCCATATCGTCAAAAATTCATCTTTACCTGTTGCCAGGCGTTGAAATCAATAGAAAATGGATTGAGAGATTTCTGCTAACAATTAGGAAGGGAAGCGAGTGAAAGCCAGCGAAGTCATGAAAGTGGTAAAGCAGTAGTTCAATCTGAGTAAAAAATTAATCATAACATCACGAGTTGTGAACAGCCTTGCCGAAGACCACGTAGCTCGAATGGTTTATTACATGGACGAAACGAGGGATTTTATCTTTTCAGCCTTTTCAAAGTGATCCAGTTTCATCTCTATAATCCACCAATGTGCAACCTCCATCAGCAGTTCCGGGTCATCATTTTTATTGGCAAAAAAAGCATAAAACGACAGCCCTACATTGTTGCCCTTAGCCACAATTTTTGCCTCACACGTTTTGATGATCTTTTCCTTCATTTCTACTCTCACGTTCTCTCCTTTTACCATCATATCTGTACACCACAATACTTGCATGTTTCTCAGGACTTTTCTTATAGGCTACGACTTTTCGACTGAAAACCCGAAAAACGTGTCTGTATCAGCGCCAGAATAGCTATTCACTGAGGTGAATGACCGTGATTTCTGTGCTTGATAAGAGATGATATCGCTAAAAGGATGTGCATAGAAAGTGGAGTTTGGTGTGATCTGTCCTTAATTTAGTGCCCACCTTGTTTTCAAATCAGTCAACGAAAGCGAGGTCACTATGACGAGACAACAATATACCCCGGAGTTCAAGCGCAGAGCCGTGGCGTTACTGCTCGAAAGCGGCAAGTCTGTTGCCCGTATGGCACAGGAGCTTGATATCAAAGAGAACACGCTCTACAACTGGAAAAAACTCTATCGCCGTCGCAAGCACTCGACGCTGGGTTATCAAACGCTGGTGGATTATGAAATGGCAGCATAATTAGGTGGGTATAATTTCAGGGACAGATCATTGTTACCCCTAAGCTGCATGATGAAATTCATTATCGGAGATAGTTTCATGAAATATATAGTTCTAAAAGATAAAATTTCTGAATACACTGAGGATGAGTTTGTTTCCTTATTGAAGGAGTTCAAGAAAAGTACTCGACAGGCTAAAATGCTCAAGGGGAAAAATTTAGAAAAATATCTTGATGATTTGTTGAGTGATTTTATTTTAGTTAGTGAGCATCCAGAAGAAGGGGATTTAATTGCTTATCCAGAAACGCCTGAAGATGGAGAGCCAGAACGAATTTTTTCTATTGTTAAGGAGTGGAGAAAATCTCAAGGTCTTCCATTATTTAAAGACTCTGAGTAATGAATGTTTATTCGGCCTGCACCCTATAATAAATAGGGTTGCAGGCTGATACGTGCATCAGATCTTAAACTCTTCCAGCTTTTTACCGCTTTCAATAGCAGCAGCAATCGCTTTAGGTGTACGCCCCTGACCTGTCCATAATTTTTCATTGCCGTTTTCATCGACATATTTATATTTGGCAGGGCGAGGCTCACGTTTGGATTTTGTTGACTTGGCAGTAGAAGCAGAACCAAGCAATTCAGATGGATCAATACCATCTTCCAGAAGTTGAGCACGAAGGGCTTCAATTTTGGCCTGACGTTCAGCATTTTGTTGCTGCGCGCTAGCTTCTTCTTCACGGCGATCTTCTACAATCACAGTGAGCTTTTCCAGCATTTCCTCCAATGTCACCAGATCGATTTCACGCGCCTGAGCACGCAGAGTACGAATATTGTTTAATACTTTTAGTGCTTCACTCATAATTTATTATCCTGAAATCTATTTATCGAATTAATCATAAGAGGTGTGAGCTAAATTAGCAACATTAAAAAATAAATATAACATCCCAGATACTTGTCAACATAAAATAAATTTATTATCTCCTCAGTATACGTAAAAATTTCAGGGGGAATTATGTCATTCAGTAAAACAAGATGGCTATGCATATTTTTAGTCAGTGGGTTTACATCACAAGCACTATCAGTCGATAGCCTTTTTAAAGCTCCGTCGGCAGTATCTATTTATTGGAATACAACCCAGCATATAGTGGTGCAAACGTTCTAAAACTCACGCTAAGCCATGTGCCAGATAAATCCTGTGCGACATTGGCGACGCAATTAGCAGGCCAATATGTTGAAGTGCTGGTCGCGTAGCCCAGCACAATCTCAATGCGTCCACGAAGACGGCTTGCCGTTTCATTTTTGGTTAACCAGATAGGTTCCAGTATGGCTAAAAGATCGGCTTTCATTATTTCGCTAACGGCCTTTTGACCAATAAATGGATAAGCATAGGTTTCCAGCGTGGAACGCCACTGAGCGATGTGTTTTTGTTCTTTAGCTCCTTGGACTTAATTTCGATAACATCTGCAGCACATTCGGCAAAAGTCCTTTTCTTATATGCCAGTTTTTCTTGTTGCGCTCTGGAGGCATGTTTTCCCTCAAGTGGGTTAATACCATCACGGATTTGCTTACGCCGTTCACGCGCTTTGTCTCGGGCTTCAGCTAATGACGCTTCGGGGTAGGGGCCAAGACCCATGTTCAAGCGTCCTGGAATGGTTCTACCGAGTGCGTTAACTCTGACACCCATCGCCACGCAAAGGATCCATGAACGGGATTGCCCTCTGATGCGAAGATATAAACCGTCAACGCCACCAACAGCATAGGCTCCTTCTGTTTTTTAATCTTGATACAGCAAGTCCTGAAAGTTCCTTGGCTTTCTTTGGCATAGTGAAATCCTGTCATACAACCCGCCATGCATACGGTACTGCATAAAATGCCTGATTGAGATGAATTTAGCAACACGTCCCCGAACAAAGAAATAAATATAACATATTGTTTTATATATAAAAATGTCACATCGTGGGGCGAATTTGGACCTTGAAAAAAACGGACTACTCCTTCCGCCAAAAAATTCAACGGGTTAGCTTAGGTTAACCCGTTTTCGTTTCTGTGGTCGAAATTTGATATAGTCTTTTTTATTGTGGAGTTGTTATTTCTGCCAGAGACGGTATGTGTTAGGCGGTTTAAATCTGTGTGGGAGTTATTCATCGCTTATTTATTCGTGAATGAACACTAACGATTAGCAAAAAAATAAATATATTTCATATCGAGTTTTAAGTATACCTACTCGTAATAGGCAGTAGTATGGCAATGAATGTATTTTCATTATTTCGACTTAGTCTATTTATTACCGACGTCGCTGTTCGTTAAATAATATGACATCTCAATAATACGAAAACCTTATGGAGGTAATAATGGACGTATTGATAGGTCGTTAAATCAGGAAATCGTCCTGAGTTTTATAAACCACTAACTCCAGCAACGTTCGGTATTTTTCCTGAAAAGCGATATTGGCCTCTTTTTCAATTTTTTTAACTAATTGGGCAATGATGGCCTTGTTACTAACGGAGTGACCGGATCGAATGATTTCTTCCACGATGTTACCGAGTATCTCCATATCACTGGCCTGAGAGTCAAGACCAAGATCACCTGATGTTGGGAGTTCGTCTGGGGGCACCTCTGGATGCATTGCTTTTCCTCACTTTCGCACTTTGGACTGAGTTTATGCACACGCTGCCAGACAGTGCTAATACACTATCCACCGAGTATGAAGAAACAGTTAGTTAACTTTAGCGCATCACGTGCATAAAACCAGTCGATAAGATAAATAAATACGGGATTACTCAGTAACTCGTAAGATCGTGAAAGAATGACGGCGATCAATGTCAGGTGAATAAATATGAAATTGCTATTTCCCACCAATAGTATGTCTGAAATAATTATACGAGATAGCATGACTTCAATGAGTTAAGCATTACGAGAGGGAGGGGGATAGAAGAAAAAGTTAACTGAATATAAAGACTGTTAATGTATTTTGATCTCGTCCTACAGATTTTTATCTGTACAAGGAGATGGCATCTTTCTGTGATACACACCATTTTATAAAAAATGTCTTTTTATCCCACATAGTGCGGTTGTTTACCTGGAGCGTTGGCATGCGAAAGATCAGATCAAAAGCAGTTTGTCTTTTCCGGAATAATAACAAAATTCTACTAGCTGAAGGGTATGATCCCATAAAAGATGAGCATTATGTGTTGCCACTCGGTGGTGGTATTGAATTTGGCGAGTCGTCGCAGGCGGCTGCTGAGAGGGAAGTCCTGGAAGAAATTAGTGCCGC
The DNA here is from genome assembly GCF_001742145.1 of Pectobacterium parmentieri. Lineage (NCBI taxonomy): Bacteria > Pseudomonadati > Pseudomonadota > Gammaproteobacteria > Enterobacterales > Pectobacteriaceae > Pectobacterium > Pectobacterium parmentieri. The sequence goes on from NZ_CP015749.1 coordinate 1,008,189, forward strand.
AACCCAAGGTTTTTCGCTATTGGGTGTTTCAGAAAATATCTTTTCCTACAATGGTAAACCGGGGCATGAAATTGTCTTTGTCTATGAAGCCCGTTTTCAGGATGAATCGCTTTATCAGCAAGATATCATTCATGGTATCGAGACAAATGGTGTTCCGATTGTTACTCGCTGGTTTGATATTGATTTGCTGCGATCCGGGAAAATCAACTTTTATCCTCACGGTATAGTAGACATGATCTAGCGGGTATCTAACTGTTGGGATGATGGTACGCTACTGCCTCCGTGATGATGATATTAAGCGCCGAAAAAGGAAAGAAAATGCAGATTTTACTCGTCATTGATATGCAGAATGCCGTGTTTGCAACGCCGAGAGCGCGACAGGCGCAGACGGTCGCATTGATAAACCAACTTTCAGGCGCAGCAGATCAGACGATTTTTATTCAGCATGAAGAGGACGGTATGCTATCAGGCAGTGACGGATGGCAATTATTACCTGAACTCCATCAACCCGAAGGCAGTTTGTTTGTCACTAAAACGGCGTGCGATGCGTTTTATCGCACGTCGTTAGCTGATGTGCTGGCTGAACGAAGTGTTAATCACCTTACGATCTGCGGATGTGCGACAGATTATTGCGTTGATGCGACTATTAAAAATGCTGCTAGCCGAGGCTATGCGTTGACTATTGCCGCTGATGCACACACGACAGCCAATCGTGGCGAACTGAAAGCAGAACAATTAATCACGCATTACAACGATGTGTGGCGGAATTTTATTATTCCTGGTAACACGATTACGCTAGCAACAACGGCGCACATCGTTGCTTCATGGAAGATGGATCGCTAGTACCATGTTGAATATTATTTCGATCCGAAATCGTCCTGAATACAAAGAACAGGCGATCCATTATTTCCAACGCCACTGGGCATCAAAGGAAACGTTGATGCTTTATGAAGACTGCATTAGCCACTGCATTAATGCTGAAAACCCACTGCCTGATTGGTATTTGTTGGAAAAGGATGGGGTCACTATTGGTGGTGCAGGGTTAATTACCAATGATTTCATTAGCCGTATGGATCTTTATCCTTGGCTGTGTGCGCTTTACGTTGAAGAGAGCCATCGTGGGAAGGGGTATGCGGGGCAATTGATCGAACACCTTGCTCAGGAAACTCGGCGTGCTGGTTTTTCTACGCTGCATCTGTGCACTGAGTTGTTCAGCTTTTACGAGCGATATGGCTTCCACTTTACTGGAATGGGCTATCACCCTTGGGGAGAGTCGTCACGCATCTATACCCGATCGCTCAAACCGGTGGTGAGCTAGCGGCGCATTTTATGCCCCCATTAGGTTAAAAACCGCGGGCAACATGCGTAAAAGTGAACGGGATCATATTTTGCTGACGACGAGCAGACTACGCTTCTTACATACTGACAGGTAATCAGTTATCCACGTAGGGGAGAGGTGATTATGTACACGAGTATCCTGGTGCCAGTAGATATAGAAGAAGATGAACTTACCGCACACGCGCTTATGCATGCAGTCCGGTTGGCCAAAATGTCGGGTGCTGCAATACACCTCTTTCATTCTCTCCCGGATGCGTCGGCATTTTTATCTGCTTATTCTTTCGGCATAAAAGAGTTTGAGAATGAAGCCGTGGTGAAAGCGAACGATAAGCTTAAATCACTAATCAAAACGATCGATCTTCCTGCATCGCGTGTGTCATTCAGCGTGAGTTTTGGATCGGCCAGAGACGAAGTGCTATCGCTGGCAGAGGAAATTAATGCAGATTTAATCGTAATCGGTTCACGACGGCCGGATGTGAAAACCTATTTGCTTGGTTCAAATGCCGCTGCCATCGTTCGCCATGCGAAAATGTCAGTATTAGTGGTCCGTTAATTTTTCGTATAACGCTGCTGCTCATTTGGGGTTGGTTACCGGCAGCAGCGTTGCTATGCATCAGTATGACGATCGCAATATGAAACGCGTTCGATTAAACGTTCGATCTCGCAATCGGAAAATACCTCGATACCATGGCGGCGTAATAACTCGGCGGTAACGCCGCTGCCTGCCGTTTGTGAACCATCAAATCGTCCGCTGTAGATAATATTGCTGCCACAGGATGGGCTCCCTTCCGTGAGGAGAGCAAAGCGGCAGTTATGCTGTTGTGCCATTTGCAGTGTTAACCAGGCTCCCAGAATATAACGCGCGGTTACATCGCTGCCGGTTGCTTCGACAACTCTGGCGCCGGCCGTGATGACCGAATGGTCACCAGAGGCTGGAATAATTTCTGCTGAAGGCCTGGGGGTTGATAAACCCGCAGCCAGTTCCGGGCAAAATGTAATCAACCTTTCCTGTTGTCGCCACTGATCAAGATAGTCGCCGACAGATTTCTTTTCAGTTCCGTTATAGCGAATGGGGAAACCGGATAGGCAGGCGCTGATCAGAATATTACTCATCGCGGGGTATTCCCTCTAAAAGACGAGCATAGGCGTTGCTGCATTGAGCCATCATGAAGATAGACACCGCTTTAAAAAATTGAGAACAGCAAGACAACAGGAAAGCTCAACGGCCAGGTTAACCCGACTATTAACGAAGCAAAAAATCGGATGAATAGGGATTTATCTTTACTTAACAAGAAAGTAACGATCAAGGAAACAACAAAACCGATCATGTAGGTCAGCTTAATGAGTTCCCATAGGGAGTGATGTGGCACGTTTGTTTCCTTTTATTCTCGAAGCGCCTGCATTTTATGTCGTTAATATTCTATGATCAATTTTTTAACCCATAATGAGTAGTCAGGGAAGGCTGCGTTCGGTGGTACTTATATCGTATTACTGTTAATAACCGCTGCTTAAAATGAGACCTTCAGTATGAAAATAACGCTGGCTGTCGCGATGGTTTTTGCTATGAGCTTGTTTTCTTTTTCTACACCTAGTATGGCGAAAAACTCTCGGATTTCTGATGAGCAGATCAAAGAAAAGATCATTCAGGCGTCAATTGCTGCTTATTCAGGAAATTGTCCTTGCCCTTATAATTCTACTCGTAATGGTAGTCAGTGTGGTAAGCGTAGTGCCTGGAGTCGAGCAGGGGGGTATTCGCCAATTTGTTACAAAGGCGATGTGAGCAGAAAAATGATTGACGAGTGGAGAATGAAAAACGGAAATAAATAGCATCTGTTGGAGAAATAAAAATAGCGAAATAATAATCCCCTTGCTAATGAATTGACGTGGTTATTTTTGTGACAGAAATATTAAATTTTTATTTCAGTATGGACATTACTGACTGGGTATCATAGGTTACTCTTTTACCCCATGAGAAAGGTAATAAAATGAGTGAGATATCTAGCCTGTCCCTGAAAATTTCCCCAGAGCTGAAAGAAAAAATCAAAGCTGCAGCTTTGGAAAACGAAGTATCAATCAGTGCGGAAGTCAGTGCTCGTTTACTACGGAGCTTTGATGAAAGCCACCTAACCTCTGACCTGTCGTCTGAATCGGTGGACAGCCAGGGTACTGAAGAGGTGGGTACCGAAGCGCCACTGACGCAAAAAGAACTCAAGAAACTTCGGGAATTGCTGAAAGGTAAATCCAAAGTAACTTCCAAGAAAAAGTGATGCTGGAATATAACCAGGTTCTCTGGGTAGCATAAACGAAAACAACAACATTAAATCACCCAGCTATCTTGATGAAAAAGTGGCTGGGTGAATTTTTTACCCAACGTGTGATGCTTTTATGGAAATTGAATGTTATTGGAAATAAGTTTATTTCGTATCATGCGTTTACCTCCTCTTTCCCGTCCGTAACATAATATAAATCCAAGTGTTATTTATTTAAATCTATGACAAATTGTTATTATTTGTTTTTGATTTAATTGTTACATCCTAAATGCAATATTCCTGTCTGTTTAAAATACTTATATCTTATAAGTAGATAGATTTATGTAAAATGATCGATTAAATAGATATGAATACCATAAGTTAGAAAATATAAAGATTATCTAAAAAACGCCGATACCGCCTTCGGCGTATGGAAGATTTGTTCTGACTTGTATTGGTATTTGCCGTTGCTATTCAACCCTAATTTTAGTGACGGTGATTCACTTGGATTTTATGGGAGATGGGCGGTATGCAAGCGTCAGACTATGGTACGGAAAAACGTACTGAAAGATGAAGTGGAAAGGATGATGAATTTTCTACCGTCTGCAGGTGTAGGGCTTTAGTGCCGCGTACTGCAACGGGTTAGATCAATTCGGCTACGCCACGATGCGTGTGGTTTGATGAACATATCAACCAGCATATTGTTTGTATTTCTTACCAAAGAATATAAACGATCTGTTTAGGGATGTGTGTTTTTTGTTATGAAAAAGAGTATTGGGATTATCTGCATTTATTAATAAATATTAATTTTCAAATTATATATTTTTATGCAGATAGAAAACATTAGTTAAGGAGATGTTAATGGGTTTGTCCAACTGGCGTATAGGATATCGATTAGGAGCAGGGTTTTCTTTTCTGGTATTAATGCTTCTGATAATTGGCAGCGTTGCAATTTCAAAGCTAAGTGATTTTCATCAGAAAATGGATGATATCGTTTCTCAAAACTACCCATTAACCGTCAAGAGCAATACACTCATTGATGAGCTAAATGGTTACCTCAACAATCAGCAACTGTTGTTATTACTTAAATCAGAAAGTGAAATCAATAAACAGTTTGCGTTGAACAAAGAGCGTTCAGGAAAGATATCTGAACTCATGGAATATTTAAATCAATCCGTTAATGACGATAAATCTGTTACGGTACTGCGCGATATCGGCGACATCCGACGCGATTTTCTTGGTTCAGCGAATAAGCTTTCTTCACTGGTCTCTGCTGGGAATACGGATGCGGCTGCTGAAGAATATTTCAATGTAACACGTGTTACTCAAGAGAAATACACCAGAAAAGTAAAGGAATTCATCGATATACAGGATGATAAGATGTCATCCTCAGCGCAAGAAGTGAGTGACAGCTATAAAAATGCGCTGATGGTGCTTGCCACGATCATTTTAATTAGTGCGTTGGCTGGGTTGATTATTGCTTCATTGATTACCCGTAGCGTAACCCAACCGCTACAAGAAGCTCTCGTTATTGCCGAAAATGTCGCGAAAGGCGATCTGACCTCTGAAATTTATACCGATCGCAAAGATGAAACAGGTCAGTTGCTATCCGCCTTGAATAATATGAACGGTAGTCTGAGGCAGATCGTCAGTCAGGTGCGTGATGGTGCTGAAACGATCTCCAGTGCGGCATCGCAAATTGCCGCGGGAAATCAGGATTTATCTGCCAGAACGGAAGAACAGGCAAGTTCGCTGGAAGAAACAGCCTCATCGATGGAACAATTAACGTCAACGATAAGAAATACCGCAGATAATACGACGCAGGCGACAGATCTTGCGGCTGGCGCTTCTGCAACGGTGAAGAAAAGTGGCGCGATGATGGAAACGGTAACGCAGGAGATGCGCGGCATTCGTGATTCGTCGCAGCGTATGGCGGAAATTATCGGTGTGATTGATGGCATTGCCTTCCAAACCAACATTTTGGCACTGAATGCGGCCGTTGAAGCGGCGCGTGCGGGTGAGCAGGGTCGAGGGTTTGCCGTTGTCGCCACTGAGGTACGTGCACTGGCTCAACGAAGTGCTACGGCGGCAAAAGAAATTAAAGAACTTATCGATGATTCGTTTAAGAAAGTGCAGGATGGTATGGGACTGGTGGAAGAAACCGGCATCACGATGAATTCACTGGTGGCGAACGTGCAGGGCGTAACAGGAATTATCAGTGAAATTGCGCAGGCCAGTCGTGAGCAAAGTGATGGTATCAATCAAATTAATTTGGCCGTTGGGCAGATTGATACCACAACCCAGCAAAATGCGGCGTTGGTTGAAGAGTCTGCGGCTGCGGCTCTCTCTTTGCAGGATCAGGCAAATAGCCTCGCGCGTACGGTCAGCGTATTCAACCTTGGCGCATCTTATAAAAGTGCTGCGTTAACGAGAAAAGTAGAAACGCCTGCCCTGGCTGCACCTAAAAATAATCGCGCAGAAAAAACGCCTGCTAAAGGCGATTTGGCTGACTGGACTACGTTCTAATCCTTTGTCGCTAATTGTGTATTGCTGATTGACCGCCATTGTGTTGCACAATGGCGGTTTTTTTGCTGGGTCGAGCGAGGATACCCACGAAGAAATCAGCGTTTGACGATAGCCTGCTTGGGATGGCTCATAGACCACCGAACCGTGTCAATTAGCAGGAAGATGAGCAGGCTGATTCCCATGACCGGTAAACTCACTGCCAGTAGTAGTGTGATAAGTACAATGAGCACTCGCTGAAAGACAGGAATCACTAACAATGCTGCCGTCAGTGTGTTGACTGGATTCACGCTATGACGAGATTTTGGACGACGTATCCACCACATCCGATAACCCCACACAATCATTGCACAGAGCCCAAGCCCAAATGCCGCGAGAATCAATTGATTTGGCAAACCGAATAACACACCCATATGTGCATCCACCCCCCAACGGGTGAGTTTGGCGGCAAGCGGGAAAGTGTTGAAATCGGTTTTATCCACGATATTCAACGTATCTGGATTAACCGACACGGCATCAACCTGCGTTGGCCAGGAACGGTCGATTTCACTGACGGTCCAGGCGCGGTGTGGCTTGGTTGCGGGGCGAATTTCGATTTTATTGGCGTCAATCCCCGCATGACGTGCGGCAATAAGCACCTCATCAAATAACGCTGCTGGATAGGCATCAACATCCCCCATTGGCATTGATGCATGGTGCTCCGCATGTTCATCCGTAGTCATCGTCATATCGTGGCCGTGCATCATGTCGTGGTGAGACATCGGTGCGGGCAACTGGGTTTTTACCGATGGGGTTTGCCACCCTAAAGCGGTGCGTGCGACAGAGATATTGCTTCCTGCCCACTGCGACCAGGTTAACCCTGTTACGGAGAAAAAGAGCAAACCAAGTACGAGACTGAGTCCCATCGTGGCGTGCCAATGACGTAGGCGCTGCGTTTTCGCCGCTGTCGTCTGGCTATTTTTCAATTTCCGCCGTTTGCCTGCTGAGGTCATCTGTCGGGTTGACCACCAGATGACGATGCCACCCAAGGCTGCAACCCACAGCCAGGATGCTGCCAGCTCGCTGTAATTACGCCCGACATCGCCTAACAGCAGCCCACGATGCAGGTAATCAAGCCAGGTACGAAATGGCAGAATACCGCTGGTGCCATAGACAATCTCACTACCGCGATTTTCCAGCGAAACGGGATCGATGAAAACCGCACGACTTTCCGATGGCCCCAATTCCGGTAAGGCAAACATGACGCGAGTGGTTTCTCCGACGTCTGGGGCAGGGCGTATCGCAAGCAGTTTGGCTCCCTGATGATGTGCAAGCTCCGCCTGCGCAGCATGAATTTGCTCTGCCAGTGAGTGCGGCGTACCTTGGCTTTCGGTGAAAAGCTGGTGTGAATACAGCCGATTTTCAATCTGCGGCGTTAGGACGTACAGCGTTCCTGTCAGGGCTGCGACGAAAATAAAAGGACCGACAAAAATACCAATATAAAAGTGCAGCCGAATCAACAGGGCAACGATTGCGGCTCGCGGCGATATATTATCTATTATGTGCTTATCCGACGCAGTCTCGCTGGTTGGGCGCGCACCAGAAGCGGCAGCAGTGGCTGATGCCTGATTAGGGTGTGACATAAAACCCTCTAAAATCATTTAGCAGAAAAATGCTCAAACACCATACCGGAAAGAGGATGGCGCGATGCGTTATAAATGCCCGCAGGCATGGCAATGCAGGATTCAGAACGGCGGGGCGCGCACCACAGGAGAGGCGTAACGATCGGGAAGAGCAATCCGGGAAATAAAATGTATGGCTAGCGCTTCGGATAAGGACGCTGTCAATATGGGATTAGGTGAGCCCGTTGCGAACAGCGCTGGTGTATACGCAAAAAGGGCACAATAACCACAAGCGGCATGATCCATCATCATGGACGGAGATGAGGAGGAATGGTGTGATGGCGTCGCGTGATGCCCGGACACCGTGTGTCCAGTATGGGAGTGATGCTGCTCAGCGATAGCGCCGCTGTCACTGGCAGGCGCGGTTATATCATGCCCGGATCTACCGTGTGGGGTCGTGCTATGTGCGGTTGTGCCATCTTCATAAAGTCCATGCCCGCGAGGTACCAGTGTCTGTGAAATCACTGGTGCAATGAAGATGGTCAAAATAGCGAAGATGCCAACCCAGGCTGGGAAACTTCGCCGTCGTAGTGCGGACAAAAGCATAGCAGTCTTAATTTAACAATACCGGGTTCAGCCAAGAGGGATACTTTACTTGGCCTTGCTTTGTTACACAAATGTTTATGCCAGTCATGCTTTAGGCTATATGTGTGTTAGCGTAGCCACACGTTCCGATTTTTATCGGTGGAGTCATAGAAGGTGGTGCAGACTTAAACGGAATAATCCTACGCCCGTATAGATCGATATTCGCTATAGTCCGTGGCTGTTTTCCATTTTACAACCCGATTTATCGTGCTTTAGCGTTCTCTTTGTTTAAACGCTAGCCTATTATGATGAACAATATCTTTATCAAGTTGTAGGAAAGCTAACTTATCCATTAATATGGATTTTAGTTGATTGAAGCACACCAACAGGGGGAGCTGTGCTGGATAATAAATTTGGGTTTAAACAGCGGGTTGCTAGCCTTCGCTGGCTGTCCGCCGCTATTATGCTGTCTGTAAGCGCAGTGCCTGCTTGGGCATTCTCTATTGATGATGTGGCACAGCAGGCTGAAAAGCTGGCACAAAAGGGTTTTGAAGCGCCGAAAAGTAATCTTCCCGCGCAATTCCGTGATATGAAGTTTGCGGACTACCAGCAAATTCGTTTCAATAACGATAAGTCATACTGGAATAATGTACAGACACCCTTCAAGCTACAGTTTTACCATCAGGGGATGTATTTCGATACCCCGGTGAAAGTTAATGAAGTCACGGCGACAACGGTTGATGAGATTAAATACTCGCCTGAGTATTTTGATTTTGGTTCCGTTAACCACGATGCTGACGCGGTTAAAAATCTCGGCTTTGCGGGTTTTAAAGTTCTCTATCCAATCAATAAAGCAGATAAGAACGATGAAATCGTCAGCATGCTGGGTGCCAGCTACTTCCGTGTGGTAGGCAAAGGCCAGATCTATGGTTTGTCTGCCCGTGGCTTGGCTATCGATACCGCGTTGCCTTCCGGCGAAGAATTCCCTCGTTTCCGCGAATTCTGGATTGAACGTCCAAAGCCGAATGATAAGCATCTGGTTATTTATGCACTGCTGGATTCTCCACGTGCCGCTGGGGCTTACCGCTTTACCGTCTATCCCGGCCGTGACAGTGTAGTAGACGTGCAGGCTAGGGTCTTCCTGCGTGATAAGGTGGGCAAACTGGGTATTGCTCCACTGACTAGTATGTATCTATTTGGGCCGAACCAACCGTCCCCGACGCTGAACTACCGTCCGGCGCTGAACGACTCTAACGGTTTGTCAATTCATGCTGGTAATGGTGAATGGATTTGGCGTCCGCTGAATAATCCGAAGCATCTATCCGTGAGTACCTATGCGGTAGAAAATCCGAAAGGGTTTGGTCTGCTGCAACGCGGCCGTGATTTCGCTGCCTATGAAGATCTTGATGACCGCTACGATTTACGCCCAAGTGGTTGGGTTGAACCGAAAGGCGAATGGGGTAAAGGAAAAGTTGAACTGGTGGAAATCCCTACTGCGGATGAAACCAATGACAACATCGTTGCTTTCTGGACCCCTGATGTGTTGCCGGAAACGGGCAAACCACTGGATATCAAATATCGTCTGCACTTTACGCGCGATGAAGATCAACTGCATTCCCCAGATGTTGCCTATGTTCAACAAACTCGCCGTTCTGCCGGTGACGTCAAACAATCTAACCTGATCCGCCAGCCTGATGGCACGATCGCTTATATTGTGGATTTCGTTGGACCGAATTTAAAAGAGTTGGATGAGAACGCTCCGGTAGCCTCTCAGGTCAGTATTGGCGACAACGGCGAGATTGTAGAAAATAATGTTCGCTATAACCCAGTAACTCATGGCTGGCGTCTGACGCTGCGTTTGCGTGTGAAAGATGCGAAACAGCCGATCGAAATGAGGGCTGCGTTGGTTAATGGCGAGACGACATTGACTGAAACCTGGAGCAATCAGCTACCTGCTAATGAATAAGTCAACTTCTTCTCTCGATTATATTGAGAAACTTCCTCTGCCTGCCGAGCAGGCAGAGGTTCTTCGTGAAAAGTTACCGCAAGCGGCCTGGAACGATCAGGCCGTTTTGCATCAGGCTTTGTCTGAAGGTAGCCGGCCTGAAGGTAATCAGATTAATGTTCAGGCCGAGGATGATGTTGCGCTGCATTCCGTGGAGGCACGTCTTGACGTGGCTTGGTCTGGTGGTTTGGACAATGGTAAGCAACTCGGCACAGACAGAGAAGGACGGACGGCATTAAAAGCGATGCCTGTCATTACCCGCGCTTCGATGTTCCCCGACGTTTGGCGGACTAACCCGCTGATTCGCTGGTGGGAAAGCTTGTTAGGTCGGACTGTGCCACCTCGTCCTCATTATAGCCCGGAAGAGAAAATATCCGAAAATCGCTGGCGTCTGGTGGGAACCATCCGCCGCTATATCCTGCTGGCGCTGACGCTGTTCCAGACGGCAATTGCAACCTGGTACATGAAAACCATCCTGCCTTATCAGGGCTGGGCGCTGATCGATCCGTTTGAAATGGCGGGTCAGCCTTGGACGCGCTCACTGATGCAACTGCTGCCTTATGTGCTACAAAGCGGGATACTCGTTTTGTTTGCGGTGCTGTTCTGCTGGGTATCGGCCGGGTTCTGGACGGCGCTGATGGGGTTCCTGCAACTGCTTATCGGTCGGGATAAATACAGTATCTCTTCCACGACTGTGGGTGACGAAGCCCTGAATCCAGAGCATCGCACGGCATTGATCATGCCGATTTGTAACGAAGACGTAGAACGTGTGTTTGCGGGGTTACGTGCAACGTATGAATCGGTTGAAGCGACGGGCAATCTTGAACATTTTGATATTTACGTCCTGAGCGACAGTAACGATCCCGATATCTGTGTTGCTGAGCAAAAAGCCTGGATGGAGCTGTGTCGTGATGTCGGTGGAGCAGGGCGCATTTTCTATCGCCGTCGCCGTCGCCGTGTTAAGCGTAAGAGCGGCAATATCGATGATTTCTGCCGTCGCTGGGGTAACCAATACAGCTACATGGTGATTCTGGATGCCGATAGCGTCATGAGCGGCGAATGTCTGAGTTCTTTGGTCAGACTGATGGAAGCGAACCCGAACGCCGGTATCATCCAGTCCTCGCCGAAAGCTTCGGGCATGGATACGCTGTATGCGCGCTGCCAGCAGTTTGCGACACGTGTTTACGGCCCGTTGTTCACCGCCGGTCTGCATTTTTGGCAATTGGGTGAATCGCATTACTGGGGACATAACGCGATTATCCGGGTTAAACCGTTCATCGAGCACTGTGCGCTAGCTCCGTTGCCGGGTGAAGGTTCATTCGCCGGAGCGATCCTTTCTCACGATTTCGTTGAGGCGGCGCTGATGCGTCGTGCCGGGTGGGGGGTTTGGATCGCATATGATCTACCGGGAAGTTATGAAGAGCTGCCGCCTAACCTGTTGGATGAACTGAAACGTGACCGCCGCTGGTGTCATGGCAACCTGATGAATTTCCGGTTGTTCCTGGTTAAGGGGATGCATCCGGTTCACCGTGCCGTTTTCCTGACTGGCGTGATGTCTTATCTGTCGGCACCGCTGTGGTTTATGTTCCTTGTGCTCTCTACTGCGTTGCAGGTTGTGCATACGCTGATGGAACCTCAGTACTTCTTACAGCCGCGACAACTGTTCCCTGTTTGGCCACAGTGGCGGCCAGAACTGGCTATCGCACTCTTCTCTACAACATTGGTCCTGCTGTTCCTGCCAAAGCTGTTGAGCGTGATTCTGGTGTGGGCAAAAGGCGCAAAAGAGTACGGCGGCGCTTTCCGGGTATTCCTTTCCCTACTGCTGGAAATGCTGTTCTCGGTTCTACTGGCACCGGTTCGTATGTTGTTCCACACGGTGTTTGTTGTCAGCGCGTTCCTCGGTTGGTCAGTGCAGTGGAATTCTCCGCAGCGTGACGATGATGCGACACCATGGAGTGAGGCATTTGTGCGCCACGGTTCCCAGTTGATTCTCGGGCTGGTTTGGGCGATTGGCATGGCATGGTTGGATCTGCGCTTCTTGTGGTGGCTGTCGCCGATTGTCTTCTCACTGATTCTGTCGCCGTTTGTGTCGGTTTATTCAAGCCGAGCGGTATTGGGGCTGGGTTGTAAACGAGCGAAACTGCTGATGATACCGGAAGAGTTCAATCCACCGCGTGAACTGGTTGCTACGGATGAATATTGCCGATTGAACCACCAGCGTAGGCTTGATAACGGGTTTATGCAGGCTGTCTTCGATCCGTCTGTTAACGCCCTTGCCAGTGCAATGGCGACGGCGCGTCATCGGTTCAGTCAGGCGATTGAGGACGTGCGTGAGCAGAATGTACGTGATGCCTTGAGCCGTAAACCGGAAGAGGTAAGCAATAATCAGCGTCTGGCGCTGCTTAGCGATCCCGTTACGATCTCTCGCTTGCACTACCACGTGTGGCAAAAGCCGGAAGCGTATGCGGCATGGGTTGAGTCTTATCAAAAACTTCCCATACTTCATATCAAGGGCTAACGGCGTGTAGTGTGAAAGAATGTTAGTGTCAGAGATAAAGCAACGGCAGTCGCCGTTGCTTTTTTTTCGCTTCTTACAAGGGACTACTGTCCCTGAAATTGAATGAGTTAATAAAGGGATGGCTCGCCTTCTGGGCGGGTTTTGAAACGGCGATGCAGCCACATGTATTGATCCGGTGCGAGCAGAATATTCTTTTCAACAACTTTATTCATCCAGGCTGCCGTCACGGTTTCACTGTCTACCGGCGCACTTTGCTCAGCAGGCTGGATCCGCAGTTCATAACCTTTTCCTTCAGGCAATCGGCACGGTACAAAAGGGATGATTACCGGGCGTGCTGTTTTTATCAGCATATAGCTACCGCGGGTTGTGGCCGCAGTGTCTACGGCAAACAGAGGGGCAAATACGCTACTGCGCGGGCCATAGTCATGGTCTGGGGCATACCAGATGATGTCACCTTGTTTGAGGGCGCGTATCATGCCCTTAAGATCTTTTCGATCGATCATGGATTTGTTGGAGCGCAGTCTGCCCCACGTCTGTAACCAGTCAATCAACTTGTTATCGTTTGGACGGTACACGCCGACACCCGGGTTGTGCATGCCAAAAACTCGTGCGCCGAGCTCTAGCGTTAAAAAATGCAGCCCGATGAGTAGGACACCCTGTTCTCTTTCATTCTCTGGGCGTATGTGCTCAAGGCCTGTGACCGTAAACCAGCGTTCGAGACGCCAATTCGGCCAAAACCAGGCCATACCTGTTTCAACCACTCCCATGCCGACAGATTCGAAATTTTTCCTGACTAACGCATCACGTTCAATTTGCGGCATCTCAGGAAAACACAGTTCAAGGTTGCGGGCGGCAATTTTGACTCGTTGCGGCAACAGGCGCATCGCTAGATAGCCGAGAGTGCGGCCGATACGATAAATAACGGGATAGGGAAGTAAAACGATAAGGTAAAGGATACCGATTCCCACCCAGGTGAGCCAGTAGCGTGGATGTAGTAATGAACGATTAAAAGAAGGGATTTGTGTCATAGTCTCAGTATCAACATTGTGGTACGGGTCAGCACGCGAACCGTTAAAAAACGAGTTAATGGTTAACTACAAGACGGATTATTGCGGTTATTCGCCAATAAAACAAATTATTGCCATATTATTAACTGCTTTCTATTCTAGAGGCAGCGTTAATAGCATTCTATCCAGAACGTGTTTTTTCGGGCTTTGGTAGCATAACGCGTAGTGCAATAGAAAAGGGACGACCCCACCAGACCCACCCACCCGAACTGCGTATTAATTATTGTTTGAAAATGCCTCTGGCATAACGCGGTTCGCTGCGCCAGTACTGCGGGGGAGCAGATATATGAGCCCCTAGTCTGGCGGCAGCATGCCATGGCCAGCGTGGGTCGAAAAGTATAGCGCGAGCCAGCCCAATCGCGTCTGCTTCACCCGTTGCAACGATGGCTTCCGCCTGTTCCGGCTCGGTTATCAACCCCACGGCGATAGTGGTGATGCCAACCTCTTGTTTGATCCTTTGCGCATAGGGCACCTGATAATTAGGTGCCGGGTGAATCTGCTGTAACGGTGAGAGTCCGCCGCTGGATACATGGATGAAATCGCAACCTAACTCGTGTAGTGCTTTACTAAGCTGTACGGACTGCTCTAGATCCCAGCCTCCTTCAACCCCATCTGTTGCAGAAATGCGCACGCCGACGGCTTTATGCGCAGGGAAAACATCTCGTACTGCGCGGTAAATTTCAATGACCAGACGCATCCGGTTTTGAAGTGAGCCGCCATAGTTATCTGTGCGCTGATTTGTTAGCGGTGAAAGGAACTGATGCAGTAAATAACCATGAGCGGCGTGAATCTCTATCAGATCAAAGCCCAAACGGTCTGCGCGTTTTGCTGAGTCAACGAAGGATTCAACGAGCGTTCGGATGTGCTGTTCTGACATCGCCAATGGTTCATCATCGCTGGCATTATAAGGAACGGCAGATGGCGCGAGAGTCTGCCATCCTCCCTGCTCTGGACGCAGGAATGCCCGCCCACTCCACGGAACGCCCGTTGACGCTTTGCGCCCGGCGTGTCCCAACTGTATACCAAGGGGCATGGCAGAATAGGTTTTGACGGAGCGGATCACGCTAGCAAGCGCGTGTTCAGTCGCATCATCCCACAACCCAAGGTCATGCGGGGAAATTCTGCCTTCTGGTGAGATTGCCGTGGCCTCAATAATGAGCAGTCCTGCGCCAGAATGTGACAGATTACCTAAGTGCATGGTATGCCAGGTTGTCGCTTTGCCATTCTCGGCCGAATATTGGCACATTGGTGCGATGATGATTCGGTTGGACAGGTTGAGTTGACCAAGAGATACAGGGGAGAAAAGCTGACTCATAATGACAAATCCTTCGATGATGCTGCATGAACGCTCAAGGGTAATCTATTTACGGTAGATCACTCTTTATCGTTTCGCTATGCATTTCATGCCCTGACAGCCTCGGCGCTATCAGGTATGATGCCGGGCGATTCACTATGCTAGGCTACGACTCGGCAGTGAATGTTGCTCACTAACCTCAATGAAGACAGGAACGTACACCATGCCAGTGTTACATAACCGGGTGTCCAATGAGGAACTGAAGGCGCGTATGCTTGCGGAAAACGAGCCGCGTACCACAGTTTCCTTCTATAAATATTTTACGATTGATGATCCAAAAGCATTTCGCGATCGTCTGTATATCCAGCTTGAACAGCATAACGTCTTTGGGCGCATATATATTGCAACTGAAGGCATTAATGCACAAATTAGCGTACCCAATAGTCAGTTCGAGGCCTTTAAAGCGACCTTGTTCAGCGCACATCCGGCACTCGATCAGATTCGCTTAAATATCGCTTTGGAAGATGACGGGAAATCCTTCTGGGTATTGCGTATGAAAGTACGCGAACGGATTGTTGCTGATGGAATCGACGATCCCACATTTAACCCGGCGAATGTCGGGCAATATCTGAAAGCCGATCAGGTTAATGCGATGGCCGACGATCCTGATACCGTATTCGTTGATATGCGTAATCACTATGAATATGAAGTCGGACATTTTGAGAATGCACTGGAAGTGCCGTCGGATACCTTTCGTGAGCAGTTACCGATGGCTGTGGATATGCTTGATGGCTCACGTGATAAAAACATTGTCATGTACTGCACGGGCGGGATTCGTTGTGAAAAAGCCAGCGCCTATATGTTGCACCATGGCTTTAAGAATGTGTATCACGTAGAAGGCGGTATTATTGAATATGCGCGTCAGGCCAAGGCGAAAGGGCTACCGTTGAAGTTTATCGGAAAAAATTTCGTGTTTGATGAACGTATGGGCGAGCGTATATCTGATGACGTTATTGCACACTGCCATCAGTGTGGTACGTCGTGTGATAGTCACACTAATTGCCGTAATGAAGGATGCCATCTTCTGTTTATTCAATGTCCGAACTGCGCCGCAAAATATGGCGGCTGTTGTAGCTCGCAGTGTCAGGATGAAATGAAACTTCCGTTAGAAGAACAAAGAGCAATACGCAGTGGGCGTGAAAATGGAATGAAGATTTTCAATAAATCTAAAGGATTATTGCAGTCAACGTTACATATTCCAGCGCCTGTAGCGAAAGACAAACCGGAATAGCTAACGACTCGGTGGTAAATATAAAAGCCCTTTCAAAAAGAAAGGGCTTTTTGCTGTCAGATGCGTGGTGGAACCTTATTTCTGGCGAACACCCTCAACGGCAATAATCAGTTCTACATCCTGTGAAGCAGGACCTAAATCTGTCGTAATGTTGAAGTCTTTCAGCTTGATCGTACCTTCTGCCTGAAACCCTGCACGATAGTTACCCCACGGGTCATCCCCCTGACCGATGAGTTTGGCATCCAGTTTAACGGGCTTGGTGACGCCATTTAGGGTCAGATTACCGGTAATATCGTAACCTTCACCGTCTTTCTTCACTTCTGTTGAAGCAAACGTTGCCTGCGGGTGCTTAGATGCGTTTAAAAACTCTGCGCTGCGCAGATGCTTGTCGCGCTCAGCGTGGTTAGTATCTACGCTGTTGGTGTTGATGGTGACATTCACTTTATCCGCAGATGGGTTCTTCTCATCAAAGGTAAAAGCGCCGTCGAAGTCGTTAAAGCTACCGTAAAGCCAACTATAACCAAGGTGCTTAATGCGGAATTCAATAAACGCGTGCTGGCCTTCCTTGTCAAACTTATATTCTGCTGCCAGGGCCGAGCCAGCAGAAGCAAGCATGGATACAGCGGTCAGGCTCAGTAGTGTTTTCTTCAGCATTGATTTTTCTCCATAAGTACAGAAAGTTAAGGGACGTTGCGACCCAACATCCGTTTCAACGTGCTATCACCATCGATAAAATGGTGTTTTAATGCGGCTAAAGCGTGCAGCGCTGATAAAGCGACAACCGCCCATGCAAGATAAAGATGCACGTCACCTGCGATATCGGCTTGATCCGTCAAGCCGCTAATAGTGGCCGGAATAGAAAACCAGCCAAAAACTGAGATAGGGTGCCCTTCAGCAGTGGAAATAAGATATCCACTGCTGAGGATGCCGAACAACACAACATAAAGTGTGATATGCGCCAGCGTTGCACTGACACGAGTTAATGTAGAGTAACTTTTTAACGGTGCAGGTGGGGGGGAGATAAAACGCCACACTACGCGAAAAATTATGATGGCAAAGAGCAGCATACCGACGGCTTTATGAATTTCTGGCGATCGGTGATACCAAGTATCGTAATATCCTAATGTGACCATCCATAGTCCTAAAGCGAACATCCCATAGATAACTAATGCTGCAATCCAGTGCAGAAGAATGCTGATATGGCCGTAACGCGAAGGGGTATTACGCCAAAGCATGATAAGAACTCCTTATCTAATCGATAACATTGTGGTGGTTAATAATTAATCATCACAAAACATAAAAGCAATATAAATTTTTCAATTTTAACATTATCATAATCATGAACAATTTTTTTGAATTTAAATTTATATTTTATTCAATTTAGTTATGAATATTTTTATGAAATAGGTATTGCGTACACGCTATTTCTCTGAAAAAGAGAAAGGTTAGTGAGAGAAAATAAGGTGATATGGCATTTGACTGATGCTGTTTACGTCATAATAATGACGGGAGTGATTAATTATGATTGGAGGATTTAGCATTAAATGCGGTGGGGAATGAAAGAATAAGAATATACCGAAAATAAAAACACCGCCTAAAAGGCGGTGTTTTTATTTTAACAACTGTTACTAAAGAAAATATTTTTAAAGGAAATGTTATCAATAAAAATTAATAGGTATTGAATGTAATATTAATAACGCTATCAATTGCTAATGTTTCCGATAATCACTGACGTCACAGTCTGTCGATTCGATTTTCGCAATACCGGCTTCGAGTATATGTATCAGTTGCCTGGCAACATCGGTTGTTAGCCAAAGCGTCCGGTCCACATGGGCTTCATCTGGTGCTTGATCCGAGGTGGATAAGTAATGCAAACGGATCATCATGGCGTCATAACTGTCAACGGTACTGATGTCCCAACCTACAAGAGGATGTGTCTGAATAACTTCATTTTTTCTATCCATAAATACCCCTTATTGACTAGTTACTAACATGAGTGACTAACGAGGCTTCAGGTGGCTCATTATTCTTAAACGAGCATTATCAGTATACTGCTGCTTATTTAATTTATGGGAAATATTTTCAATTTTTCGTAAAACATTACATCTGCAGGGATGGCAAAGGGATAGAGGATGGATCTAATGAGACATCGGGACGAATAGATTTTCATCCCGAAGGTGAGGTTACTGGGCGGTAGAATATTATTCCGTGCTGGAACCTGCATTTTTCTCCAATGCAGCAGCCAGTCTAGCAAGGTATTTCTTCACAGCAGGGTCCCGATTCTCATTCTGAGATTCCAATGTCAGATTGTGAATCATCAGCTTGTTTGCTTTTTCATCGAAGCAGAATGCCAAGGACGAGAAGGCGAGCTCCAGAGCATCGATCTTGCGTTGTTGCTCGCCAATCAGCTCCAGCAGTTCCCCGAATGTCATTGCCTCTTCTGGTTTTTCTACCGTCATAATAGATCCCCTCGGTCATAGCACATGGCGGAATGCCGCTTTAAAGTGCCATTACAGCCTATGTCTCCGTTATCTTTCAAGCTTTAGATTACTCTATCGCAAACCAGTCATCGGCACTTTCCCACGTTTCCTGCAAGATTTCGGAGATACGATCTTTATCATCTTTGCCAGCCCCCATCACCGTCAGGCTATTGGCGGATGCATAGCGGACCTGAATTGGGGTATCGGGGTAAATTTTGTGAATCCGCTTTTCCAGTTCACACCTGAGTGCTTCGATGGCACCAGCGGGTAAAGGCGTTGTCTTTGCAAGAGTGATTTCTACGCGCATGCTGACCTCCAAATTTTAACTGTTTATTTATACAGCCATTAAGAATGAAGAACAAGATGTGCAATAAAATTTAGCCCATCGCCATAATGCCGATAGGCTTGTCGATTAACGGACTGACCAATTGAGGCTTTGTCCGGCCAGGAAAGGAATTAGCGACTCATCACCGAGGGCAATTTCTTCTGGGAACGTGACCGTTTCACGATGAAGCTCAATCCAACCGTCATTCACCGGCAGGCCATAAAAACGTGGGCCGTTCAGGGAACAGAATGCTTCGAGTTTATCAAGCGCGTTCATTTCTTCAAACACCGTGGCGTAGGTACTCAATGCTGCCTGGGCATTGAACACACCAGCACAGCCGCAACTGGATTCTTTTCTATGCTTGGCATGCGGGGCGGAGTCCGTACCGAGGAAAAGACGCTCACAACCGCTGGCGACGGCTTCACGTAGCGCCTGCTGATGTGTGTTACGTTTTAAGATCGGCAGACAATACAGGTGAGGGCGAACACCACCAACCAGCATATGATTGCGGTTAAACATCAAATGCTGCGGTGTAATGGTTGCCGCGAGATAATCATCACCTGCAACAACATACTGCACCGCTTCTTTCGTCGTAATGTGCTCAAGGACGACTTTCAACTCAGGGAACTGTTGGCGCAACGGTTCCAGAACGGTTTCGATGAAGCGAGCTTCCCGATCGAAAATATCAATAGCGGGGTCGGTCACTTCGCCGTGAATGAGTAACGGCATGCCAATTTTCTGCATTCTCTCCAGAATACCGGAGATATTGGTGATGCTGGTCACTCCATGACTGGAGTTCGTTGTCGCGTTGGCTGGATAGAGTTTGGCTGCGGTAAAGACGCCTTGCTTAAAGCCACTCACAATTTCATTGGCATCCAGTGCATCGGTCAAGTAGCACGTCATCAACGGATGAAAGTTATCGCCCTGCGGGATCGCAGCTAAAATACGCTGACGATACGCAATCGCACTGGCTACGCTGGTAATCGGTGGCGTCAGGTTGGGCATAACAATCGCACGGCCGAAGAAACGACTGGTATAGGGGAGAACGGTTTCCAGCATCCGATCGTCACGCAGGTGAATGTGCCAATCGTCAGGGCGACGGATTTTAAGAATAGTGGGCTGTGCGGTCATGGAATTGCGCTCCGGCGGTCAGTAGAAAAACATCGTCTTTCGGTTGGTTTTGGGACTGATACGGCGGGGGATAAGGATAAGCGTAAAGCCATTTGAATGCATCCGTTTGTTGATGAATGCTTGAAATTAAGCGCAGATTGGCATCTGATAGTATTATCTTTTCATTGATAAATAAGGGATGTAGATGGAAATTCGTATTGTTGCCACTATTCAGGCAAAGGCAGAGTTCATTGCTGATGTTACCGCAACGCTAAAACGCGTGGTGTCACCCAGCCGACAGGAGGCGGGCAACGTGCAGTATGATCTGCATGAAGTCGTAGATAAACCCGGTTCATTTGTATTCTTCGAGCGCTGGAAGGATCGGGACGCTTTGGCATCACATGAACAAAGTGCGCACTTCAAAAGTTTCTTGGCCGAACTGGGTGGCAAAACGGACAGTGTCGATATCAAGCAATTGAATTTTTTAGGTTAATAAAAAAATACCCGCCAATTGGCGGGTATTTGTCTATAAACGTCAGCGTTACTCGTTGGCTGGCGTAGGCTTGGTTGCTGGCGCAGTTGACTGATTAACTGCGGCATGACCGCCTGCCGAGCCTTTTCCTGAGAACGGATAGGCTGGACGGACCCAATCACTGTGTCGAGCAGGCTCGGAGTGGTATGACGGAGCCGGAGCTTTAGTCATTGGTGCCGTTGCATGGAGTTTATAGCGAGGCTGTTCAATGACGGTTACTGCTTTTGTTACGCTCGGAACAGGTTCTTCTACAACAGCTTGTGCGCTGGTAGCGATCGCTGGCTCATCCTGAACGCTTTGTGGCTGGCTTATTTCCTGTACTGCGGAAACCACCGGGGTAGAAACCGGTTCTGCCACATCGACTGTCTCGGTCGTATCAGCAGCGATGTCATCTGCTGATTTTT
The DNA here is from genome assembly GCF_001742145.1 of Pectobacterium parmentieri. NCBI lineage: Bacteria > Pseudomonadati > Pseudomonadota > Gammaproteobacteria > Enterobacterales > Pectobacteriaceae > Pectobacterium > Pectobacterium parmentieri. The sequence continues at coordinate 1,029,511 of NZ_CP015749.1, forward strand.
CTTCAGCAACAGCAGTTTCAACAGCAACAACAGCTTCAACGGTCTGTGTGTCTTCAGTTGTCTGAGCTGTATCATCAACCTCAGCGGCTTTTACTTCTTCGACCACACTTACTGCAACCGGCGCGATGACATCATCGATCGCCGTGTGCTCAGTAACTGGCTCGACGATGGTGTTTTGATCCGCCGCACTCACTTCGACATCAGCGATATCGCTGTCCTGAACAACGTCCGCGGATTGCGCTGTTGCTGTTACAACAGTATCTTCCTGAACGACTGTTTCAGTAACGCCTGCAACGTTTTCAATCGCGTTAGATTCAGCGGTATCGACTTGTGCAGTCACAGCGACGTCGACAACGACGGGTAACAGCGGTGTTTCGATAGCTGCCACGTCCTCTTCCAACGGTTGGCTTTCAGCCTGCTGTGGCTGCGCGACAGGGTAGCTGACCCACACTTTCCCTGATGCCATCTCCGGTGATGCAGCAGCAAATTCCAACTGCATCGGCGACTGAGATGGGTAACGTTCATCGCGATAGCGACGACGACGCTGGCCGCTGACACGCAGGTGGCGAGGCGAACGGCGTGAGCGACGCGGCATACCGCCATTTTCGCCATTGCTACGATTTGCATCGTTTTGTTCGTTATCGCTCTCGTTACCGTCTACAACAGCATCGCTTGGCTTAGCGTAAGATTGAACCTGCTCTGGTGCTTCAGAAACCGGTGCCGTGTTATCAGAGAGAGTATCCTGCTGCGCTTCAGACTGAACGCGTACTTTCTGCGTCAACTGACGACGTTGGCGACGCTGCATAACCTGAGTAGGTTTATCCTGATCGGCTGCATTGTCATCGGAATCCGCGGTCGCTGGCTGAACTTTTTCTTCTGCTGGCGCTGGGCGGCGCTCGTCCTGACGACGACGCTGACGTTCAGCTCGCGGTTCACGGCGTGGCTGTTCTTCCGAACCCGCTTTCTCCGCATTTTCCGCAACGCGAGTTTCAGTAACCGTTTCATCATTTTGTCGCTTGTTACGGCGCTGATCATCACGCTGTTCACGATTGTCACGATTGTCACGATTGTCACGATTGTCACGATTGTCACGAGAGCCACGGTCACGGCGATTATTACCCTGACGGCGTGAATTCCGACGTTCAGAGCGTTGGCCTTCAGTAGATTTTTCTTCTTCAGCTTTCTTCTCGTCAACGTTATCCGCAGCTTTTACGGCTGGTTCAGAAGCAAAGACGCTTTTCAAGGCACCGAAGAAACGGCTAATAAGACCAGGCTGCGTTTCTTCCGCGGCTTTCACTACTGCTGGAGTCGCTTTGGCAACAGGTGGCGTGGTTTCTTCAGGCATTTCAGCCATGCTGAACGTTGCTAATGCAGGTTGCTCAGGCTGTTTACGCTCGATCGTTTGTTCGTCTTGCAACTGCTGCGTTTCTGTTTCCAAACGCTGAGGCAGCAAATAGCTGAGTGTTGGCTTTTCTTCGCCTTTACGGACACGAACCACGGAGTAGTGCGGTGTTTGCATGCCGTCGTGTGGCACGATGATCGCACGTACGCCGCCCTGGCGTGTCTCAATGGCGTTAACGGCGTCACGCTTCTCGTTCAGCAGATAAGACGCAATCTGGACTGGAACAATCGCATGAACTTCTTTGGTGTTTTCTTTCAGCGCTTCTTCTTCAATCAGGCGAAGAATCGACAGTGAAAGCGATTCATTGTCACGAATCGTGCCTGTGCCGCTACAGCGTGGGCAAACATGATGGCTGGATTCACCCAGTGAAGGACTCAAGCGTTGACGTGACATTTCCAACAGACCGAAGCGGGAAATCCGGCCGATCTGAATACGCGCACGATCTTGACGTACTGAATCGCGTAGGCGGTTTTCAACTTCACGCTGGTGGCGGACGGGGGTCATATCGATGAAGTCGATGACGATTAGACCACCGAGGTCACGCAGGCGAAGTTGACGGGCAATTTCATCTGCGGCTTCTAGGTTAGTATTAAATGCAGTTTCTTCAATATCACCACCGCGTGTTGCACGGGCGGAGTTGATATCAATCGCAGTCAGTGCTTCAGTGGTATCGATAACGATAGATCCGCCGGATGGCAGACGCACTTCACGCTGGAAAGCAGATTCAATCTGCGATTCGATCTGATAGTGGCTGAAAAGTGGGATTTCACCACTGTATAATTTGATTTTGCTGCTGAAATCGGGGCGACCCAGCGCAGAAATATGTTCTTTCGCCAGTTCGAGAATTTTTGGGTTGTCGATCAGAATCTCGCCAATATCCTGGCGCAGATAATCACGGAAAGCACGGACGATCACGTTACTTTCCTGATGAATCAGGAACGGTGCCGAGCGACCTTCCGCGGCTTTTTTGATCGCGTCCCAGTGTTTCAGACGGAAAGCCAGATCCCATTGCAGTGCTTCAGCGGATTTACCCACGCCGGCTGTACGAACAATGAGCCCCATGCCATCGGGCAGTTGCAACGATCCCAACGCTTCTTTGAGTTCGGTACGGTCATCGCCTTCGATGCGGCGCGAGATACCGCCTGCTCGAGGGTTATTCGGCATTAAGACCAGATAGCTACCCGCCAGGCTGATAAAGGTGGTCAGTGCCGCACCTTTATTGCCACGCTCTTCTTTGTCCACCTGAACAATGACTTCCTGACCTTCACGTAACACGTCTTTAATGTTAGGCCGACCATGGGAAGCATAGTTACTGGGGAAATATTCGCGGGCAATTTCTTTAAGAGGGAGGAAACCGTGCCTCTCAGCGCCGTAATCAACAAAGGCTGCTTCAAGACTGGGTTCGATACGAGTGATCTTACCTTTGTAGATATTTGCTTTCTTCTGCTCATGGCCTGGACTTTCGATATCCAAATCATACAGCCGTTGACCATCAACCAAGGCAACACGCAACTCTTCCTGCTGAGTTGCGTTAATTAACATTCTTTTCATCTTCAACTTACTCGTTATTTTTACTTGCATTATTGATAGAGCTGCGGACAAAAGAACCGCATGACCGGAGTGAACCGATGGCCTCGTGGCTTATCGCAGGGACGTCAACCTCCCGGTTGTCGCCTGCATAGAGACGCATGTTTCGGTAGCCTGTGTTTCCTTATGGAAAACAGCGCATTTACTGAGGGAACAGCTTCTGAATAATGTCGCCAGATCTGATTCCATTTGCCGGCCAAGCTGCAATCCGCAGCCCGCTAACTGCTTGATTTCGCATTACGTCTTACGCCATTGCTGCGTGTGTGCGTCATCAGGCAAATTTAATAATTTCGCAATTTCCCCTTGTTCTACCGGAAATCCGCATGGGAAACGCAAAAGCATTATTCCACTGCTGATACCGTTATAGCAAGGTGACTTTGCCTGTCTGTATAAAGATAGTCCTGTTGTGATCACCAAAACGGACAGGGTTTGATGCTACAACCCAACGCATCCGGAAGTGCAACAATATCTTCATAAGTCAGACACACAGTTAAGCACAGAAAAAGAAGTGGCGCTATCGGGTTGCTCTATTTAGAATCGCGCATCATGAAAACAGATAATCCTTCAGTACAATTTGTGACGATCTCCGCAGATGAAGCGGGGCAGCGTATCGATAATTTTTTGCATACCCACTTAAAGGGCGTGCCTAAAAGCCTGGTTTACCGCATCTTGCGAAAAGGTGAGGTAAGGATAAATAAGAAACGGGTCAAGCCGGAGTATAAATTGCTCGACGGTGATGTCATTCGTATTCCGCCTGTGCGACAGGCCGAACGAGATGAAACGCCGGTTTCCGCCAGTCTTGGCAAAGTGGCGGCATTAGCCGAGTGTATTATCTATGAAGATGACTACCTGTTGGTGCTGAATAAGCCCTCGGGTACGGCGGTACATGGCGGCAGTGGCTTGAGCTTTGGTGTGATTGAAGGGCTACGTGCTTTACGCCCAGAAGCGCGTTTTCTGGAGTTAGTACACCGCCTCGATCGCGATACTTCGGGCGTTTTGCTGGTAGCCAAAAAACGTTCGGCTTTACGGTCTCTACATGAACAACTGCGGCTGAAAGGTATGCAAAAAGACTATCTGGCGCTGGTTCGCGGTCAATGGCAGTCTCACTGTAAGGCCGTTCAGGCGCCGCTGTTGAAAAATATCCTGCAAAGCGGTGAACGCATAGTGCGGGTCAACAGCGAAGGTAAACCGTCAGAAACACGTTTTAAAATAGAAGAGCGCTTTGAACATGCGACGCTAGTGCGGGCGAGCCCTGTTACCGGGCGTACACATCAAATTCGTGTACACGCCCAATATGCTGGGCATCCCATTGCGTTTGATGACCGTTACGGCGATCGCGAGTTCGATCAGCAACTGACAGGTACGGGTTTAAAGCGTCTATTCCTGCATGCACAGGCACTGCGTTTTGAGCACCCGAACACGGGTGAGACACTGAGAGTTGAAGCACCATTGGATAGCGGGTTACGCCGCTGTCTGCAAGTGCTGCGCAAGACAAAAATCTAATCACTCACGATGTCTTTGTCTGTCGGGATAGCTTTCTATTGGGCTATCCCGATTTATTTCATACCGTCAATGGATTCATGCCTTCCTTTTGTAACATCTGTATTAGCGCGATCAGCGGTAACCCAATGAGTGTATTAGGATCTCTCCCGGATAATCGTTCAAAGAGGGCAATACCCAATCCCTCGCTTTTAAAGCTGCCCGCGCAGTTCCACGGCTGTTCTTTCTCCAGATAACCGTCAATTTCCGCGTTCGTTAGTATTCGGAAATGGACATCAAAGGGTTCTGCGAGGCTCTGTATTTCCTGCGTCGCGCTATTGAAAAGTGCCAGTCCGGTAAAGAAAGACACACATTTTCCGCTGGCCTGCTGTAATTGCCGTGTTGCGTTAACCTTATTGTGTGGTTTTCCCGTAATGGTGTTACCTAATACGCAAACCTGATCGGAACCGATAATCAGGTGATTGGGGTAGTGCGCAGCCAGCGTTCGCGCTTTGCTTTCAGCAAGGCGGATTACAAGATCGATGGCGTCTTCGCCGGAGCGAGGGGTTTCATCGATGTCTGGCGATGCGCAAATAAAGGGTAGCGTTAGCTTTTCCAATAAGGCTCGACGGTAAGGTGAGGTTGAGGCGAGAACAATCTGCTGCATAATTTTTTGATAAACCGTAGCGTAATGATGAAAGGCATTTTAAACTGTGCGCCGCTCTGGAAGCGAATATTGGTGAAAGGTGGTGCACCACTGCCTTTTTCTTTGACTCTATGTCGTTACGACGTTAATATGCGCGCCCTATGCAAAAGGTAAAATTACCCTTAACCCTTGATGCGGTCCGCACTGCTCAGAAGCGTTTAGATTACGTTGGTATCTATTCGGCTGAACAAGTAGAGCGTGTTGCCGAATCAGTGGTGAGTGTGGATAGTGATGTTCAGGCCTCTTTATCTTTCAATATTGATAATCAGCGTCTGGCAGTGATTGACGGTAACGCTGACGTTACTGTCACTCTGATGTGCCAACGTTGCGGAAAGCCGTTTGAACACCAAGTCCATGCGACATTCTGTTTCAGCCCGGTCGTCAATGATGAGCAGGCCGAAGCGTTACCGGAAGCGTATGAGCCGATCGGCGTTGATGAATTTGGCGAAGTCGATCTGCTGGCAATGATTGAAGATGAAATTATTCTGATGTTGCCTATCGCCCCGGTGCATGATTCTGAACACTGTGAAGTGTCCGAAGCGGACATGGTTTTTGGTCAACTGCCTGCAGAGGCGGAAAAACCAAATCCGTTTGCCGTATTAGCCAGTTTAAAGCGTAAGTAATTAAGGAGTAAGGTCCATGGCCGTACAACAAAACAAACCTAGCCGTTCCAAACGTGGTATGCGTCGTTCACACGATGCGCTGACTACCGCTTCTGTATCCGTAGATAAAGTTTCTGGCGAAACTCACCTGCGTCACCACATCACTGCGGACGGTTACTACCGCGGTCGCAAGGTCATTGCCAAGTAATTCTTGCGAATTATTTGCAAGGCAATACCTTGACACGCCTAACTCTGGCGTTAGATGCGATGGGCGGGGATTTTGGTCCCTGCGTAACAGTGCCTGCTGCATTGCAGGCACTGACTTCTAATCCAACTCTCAATTTGTTATTAGTCGGCGATCCTGCTGCGATTATTCCATTACTTGCCAAAGTCGATTCTAATTTGCTCTCCCGCTTGGAAGTTGTTCCGGCAGAGTCGGTTATTGCTAGTGATGCGAAGCCGTCGCAGGCTATTCGTGCGAGTCGCGGTACCTCAATGCGTATCGCGCTTGAGTTGATTAAAGATGGCAGGGCACAGGCCTGCGTGAGCGCTGGTAACACGGGGGCACTTATGGGGCTCGCTAAGCTCCTGATTAAGCCACTTGAAGGGATTGAGCGACCTGCGTTGGTGACGGTGTTGCCTCACCAGCAACATGGGAAAACCGTCGTGTTGGATTTGGGGGCGAATGTTGACTGTGACAGTACGATGCTGGTTCAGTTTGCCGTGATGGGCTCAGTGATGGCAGAAGAAGTGTTGGAACTGACGAATCCCCGGGTTGCGTTATTGAATATCGGTGAAGAAGAAAACAAAGGGTTAAGCACTATCCGTGAAGCAGCGGCACAGCTAAAAAAGGCACCATCAATAAACTACATCGGCTATCTGGAAGGCAACGATCTGCTGACTGGAAAAACAGATGTGATGGTCTGTGACGGCTTTGTGGGTAATGTCACACTGAAAACGGTAGAGGGCGTGGTAAGGATGTTTCTGTCACTGCTGAAATCACCCGCTTCAGGCCCGGAGCAAAAACAAAAACGATCTTGGTGGTTGAAATGGCTAGGACGTTTGTTACAAAAACGCTTATCAAAGCGTTTCGGTCATTTGAACCCCGATCAATATAATGGCGCATGCCTGCTAGGATTGCGGGGAACTGTAATCAAAAGCCATGGTGCAGCAAACCAGAGAGCGTTTGCGGTTGCTATTGAACAGGCAATGCAGACGGTACGGCGGCAGCTTCCCGAGCGGATTGCCGCTCGTCTAGAAGCGGTATTACCCAAGAGTGACTAAGCGTACATGTATACAAAAATAATCGGAACGGGCAGCTACCTGCCTGAAGAAATCAGGACAAACGCTGATTTAGAAAAGATGGTGGAAACAACGGACGAATGGATCGTCACACGTACTGGAATCCGTGAGCGCCGTATTGCTGCGCCGGATGAAAACGTTGCGACCATGGGATACCGTGCCGCGCAGAAAGCGCTGGAAATGGCGAATGTCGATGCTTCTGAAGTCGGCCTTCTGATTGTTGCTACAACATCATCAAGCCATGCTTTCCCTAGCTCAGCCTGTCAGGTTCAGCAATTATTAGGGATAAAGGATACGATTGCCTTCGATCTGGCTGCCGCTTGTGCAGGTTTTACCTACGCGCTGAGCGTTGCCGATCAATATGTTAAAAGTGGAGCGGTGAAATACGCACTGGTGATCGGTTCAGATGCCTTGTCTCGTACATTGGACCCTGAGGATCGCGGTACGTTGATTCTGTTCGGTGATGGTGCGGGTGCCGTACTATTAACGCCGTCAGAGCAACCGGGCATTCTTTCTACCCATCTTCATGCCGATGGTCGCTATGGCGAGCTACTGACGTTACCGCATCAGGATCGTAACCACACGGATACACCTGCTTACCTGACGATGGCGGGTAATGAAGTCTTTAAAGTGGCAGTGACGGAACTGGCACACATTGTTGAAGAAACGCTGCAAGCGGCTCAACTGGACAAAAGTGAATTAGACTGGCTGGTACCCCATCAGGCTAACTTGCGCATCATCAGTGCTACGGCGAAAAAGCTGGGCATGGGGATGGACAAAGTGGTTGTGACGCTCGATCGTCATGGTAATACCTCTGCGGCTTCCGTGCCTTCAGCGCTTGATGAAGCCGTGCGCGATGGGCGTATTAAACCAGGACAACTGGTGCTGCTTGAAGCCTTTGGCGGCGGGTTTACCTGGGGTTCCGCGCTGGTTCGTTTTTAATTAAACAGGATTGTGATATGACGCAATTTGCAATGGTATTTCCCGGTCAGGGATCGCAAACGGTAGGGATGTTGGCTGAACTTGCAGCAGAATATCCGATTGTCACCGAAACGTTTGCTCAGGCTTCTGAAGCGTTAGGTTATGACTTGTGGCAGCTTACCCAGCAAGGGCCGGCTGAAGAGTTGAATAAAACCTGGCAGACGCAGCCTGCATTACTGACCGCTTCTGTTGCTATCTGGCGTGCCTGGCAGCAACAGGGGGGGAAAACACCTGTGTTGATGTCTGGCCATAGCCTCGGCGAGTATTCTGCACTGGTTTGCGCTGGTGTCTTGGATTTCCAACAGGCTGTTCGTCTGGTTGAATTGCGTGGCAAATTGATGCAAGAAGCCGTGCCGGAAGGTACTGGAGCGATGTATGCCATCATCGGCCTTGATAACGATGCGATAGCCAAAGCGTGTGAAGGATCCGCGCAGGGGCAGGTGGTGTCGCCGGTAAACTTTAATTCACCGGGTCAGGTGGTTATTGCGGGTAATAAAGACGCCGTTGAGCGTGCGGGTGCCGCGTGTAAAGCGGCCGGTGCGAAGCGTGCGTTGCCGTTACCTGTCAGCGTGCCATCACACTGTGCGTTGATGGAACCCGCGGCGAAGAAATTGGCTGTGGCGCTAGAATCCGTGGCCTTTAATTCTCCGGTCATCCCAGTTGTCAATAATGTGGATGCGCGTATCGAAACCACACCAGAAGCGATTCGTGATGCGCTGGTGCGTCAACTTCATTGTCCAGTGCGCTGGACTGACTGTGTTGAATTCATGGCCTCTCAAGGGGTTGAGTCACTGTTAGAAGTCGGGCCGGGTAAAGTATTGACTGGCTTAACCAAACGAATCGTCGATACCTTGACAGCAGTTGCGGTGAACGATCCTGCTTCTCTATCAGCGGCGATTGAGAAATAAGAGCGGAGAATACAATGAGTTTTGAGGGGAAAATTGCGCTGGTTACCGGTGCAAGCCGTGGTATAGGGCGTGCCATCGCCGAGACGTTGGTTGCTCGCGGGGCAAAAGTCATTGGTACTGCAACCAGCGAAAAAGGGGCTGAAGCGATTAGCGGCTGGCTGGGTGAGAACGGTAAAGGTTATATGCTGAATGTTGCTGATGCAGCATCAGTAGAAAGCGTGTTAGCCGAAATTCGCGCGGAATTCGGAGAAATTGATATTCTTATCAATAACGCTGGTATTACCCGTGATAACCTGCTGATGCGTATGAAAGATGATGAATGGCACGATATTCTGGATACTAATTTGACCTCGGTATTCCGTATGTCTAAAGCGGTTATGCGTGCCATGATGAAGAAACGTTTTGGCCGTATCATTACTATCGGTTCCGTTGTGGGAACGATGGGCAATGCAGGGCAAGCTAACTACGCTGCTGCGAAGGCGGGGCTGATTGGGTTCAGCAAATCCCTCGCGCGTGAAGTGGCTTCTCGTGGTATTACGGTCAACGTGGTTGCACCTGGTTTTATCGAAACCGATATGACTCAGGCATTGACAGAAGAACAGCGAGCAGGCATTTTGACGTCGGTTCCAGCTAACCGACTCGGTGATGCTAAAGAAATCGCCAGTGCTGTTGTATTTTTAGCCTCTGATGAGGCTGCTTACATTACTGGCGAAACATTGCATGTCAACGGCGGCATGTATATGATCTAAAAAGCTCGAAACTATTTGCTTTATTTGCGGTGATAACCGCAAAATAGCACAAAATCGTGGTTCGACCAGCCGAGATTTTGTTGCATCTTTTCAAACATTTTATACACTACGAAAACCATCGCGAAAGCGAGTTTTGATAGGAAATTTAAGAGTATGAGCACTATCGAAGAACGCGTTAAGAAAATCATCGTTGAACAGCTTGGTGTTAAGCAGGAAGAAGTCGTAAACAATGCTTCTTTCGTTGATGACCTCGGCGCTGATTCTCTTGACACTGTTGAGCTGGTAATGGCTCTGGAAGAAGAATTTGATACTGAGATTCCAGACGAAGAAGCTGAAAAAATCACGACTGTTCAGGCAGCCATTGATTTCATTCAGGCTAACCAGCAGTAAGCGAACATATCTAGGCGGTCATTCGACCGCCTAAGTTTTTTTGTCCCGCAGTGTCTTTTTTTCCCTCCCTGGAGGATAAGCGTGTCTAAGCGTCGAGTAGTTGTGACCGGACTGGGCATGTTATCTCCTGTCGGCAATACAGTTGAGTCTACCTGGAGTGCTCTTCTTGCCGGTCAGAGTGGTATCAGCCTGATCGACCATTTCGATACTAGTGCCTATGCAACGCGTTTTGCTGGCTTAGTAAAGAATTTTAATTCTGAGGAATTCATTTCGCGTAAAGAAGCTCGCAAAATGGATGCCTTTATTCAATACGGTGTTGCTGCTGGCGTTCAGGCTATGCAGGACTCCGGTCTGGAAGTAACGGAAGAGAACGCCCCGCGTATCGGTGCGGCGATTGGTTCCGGCATCGGCGGTCTGGGTCTTATTGAAGAGAACCACACTGCGCTGGTGAACGGTGGCCCACGTAAAATCAGTCCGTTCTTCGTGCCATCAACCATCGTCAATATGGTGGCCGGGCATCTCACTATCATGTTCGGACTGCGTGGCCCGAGTATCTCTATTGCTACGGCCTGCACGTCTGGCGTGCATAATATTGGTCAGGCAGCACGTATCATTGCCTACAATGATGCGGATGTGATGTTGGCCGGTGGTGCAGAAAAGGCCAGCACGCCATTAGGTGTCGGTGGATTCGGTGCCGCTCGTGCGTTATCTACGCGCAACGACGATCCTCAGGCGGCAAGCCGTCCGTGGGATAAAGATCGTGATGGTTTTGTACTGGGTGACGGTGCAGGCCTCATGGTGCTGGAAGAGTATGAACACGCGAAAAAGCGCGGTGCAAAAATCTATGCAGAAATTGTTGGATTTGGCATGAGCAGCGATGCGTATCATATGACGTCTCCGCCAGAAAACGGCTCGGGCGCAGCACTGGCGATGGAAAATGCATTGCGTGATGCGGGTGTGTCAACGAGCCAGATCGGTTATATCAACGCGCATGGCACCTCTACGCCAGCGGGTGATAAAGCTGAAACACAGGCAGTGAAATCCGTATTTGGCGCGGACGCCAGTCGTGTACTGGTTAGTTCGACAAAATCCATGACGGGTCACTTGCTCGGTGCGGCAGGCGCAGTGGAGTCAATCTTCAGTATTCTTGCTCTACGTGATCAGGCTGTTCCGCCAACGCTCAATCTGGATAACCCAGATGAAGGCTGCGATCTGGATTTCGTACCTCATGAGGCGCGTCAGGTTAGCAATCTGGAATATGTACTCTGCAACTCTTTCGGTTTTGGTGGAACCAACGGTTCTCTGATCTTCCGTAAGATTTAATTATGGCTATGCCGCAATTAAATTGTGCATTAAAAAATGCCAGTCACATAAAGTGACCGGCATTTTTTTTTAATCGCTCTGTTGACAGGTTTTCCCACTTTACGATCTTATCGGGATCGCATTTCTGGTTGCGCCCTGGAATTGGCTATGGGTGAGGCAGTGGCTTTCGCTGTATACATTTAAATATAGCGATGATAGTATAATCCCACTATCAAGGTCAGCAGGAGCGCTGGCATCCCATGAAAATTTCTACCCCTTCGTTTTTATTTTTACTATCTCTCTTCACCAGTCCCGCGATTTATGCAGACGTTGTATCACGTCAGGTTACTGATGATGTGGGTCACTCTGTTGTTCTTAAGGGACCCGTATTGCGTATTGCTGATGCCTGGTACGCGCATCATTCTTTATTGATGGCGTTGGGGGTCGGTGACCGTATCGTGGCTACTGTTAATCATCCTGAAGATCGTCCGTGGATGTTTAAGGTACAACCGTCTTTGAATTCGGCGCTGCGCGCTAATGGCCTGACATTTAATAGTGAATCTTTGCTGTCAGCGGGTATCGATGCCGTTTTTGTGTCACGAGGTAATAGTGATGCAGAAGTGTATCGACAAGCGAAACTGCCGGTTTTGGAAATGTTTTTTAACGATTATCCGTCTATGAAACGCTCAATGCTGAATACTGCGCAAGCCATTGGTACGCCAGAAGCGCTACAGCGTGCGGAGCACTATAACCAGTATCTGGAAGAGACTGTCGCCGCCGTTTCGCAAAAGACGAACGCACTATCTGAAAAGCAGCGCCCTCGCGTTTTGCACATTGCTTCATTAGAGCCGCTCAAGATCGACGGGAATGGTACATTGGTCGATACTTGGATCACATTAGCAGGCGGTAGGAATGCGGCTGCCAGCGTGAAAGGCAATTTGCATGAGGTATCGCCGGAAGAGGTGCTGGCGTGGCAACCTGACATCATCATTATCGGCGGTAATGCCGGTGAAATCTCACAATCACCTTATGCTGACCTATTCAAGGGACTTGATGCAGTACGCCATCAGCGTGTTTGGAAAAATCCAGTTGGCGTTTTCCCGTGGGATCGGTACGGTGTTGAAACAGCCTTGCAATTGAAGTGGGCAGCATCGCGCCTCCACCCTGACTTATTTGCTGATATCGATATGACCAATGTGACGCAGGACTTTTACTCGCGTTTTTTTAACTATGCCTTGAGTACGGAAGATGCAAAACGTATTTTGGCCGCATTGCCACCATCGGGTAATGAATGAGTTTTTGCGCATTGCCAGCCGTGGCTTAGGCGTAATACGCTGAAATACCGAAGTGTTTTGGCGATGATGGTTATCATTAATAAATATATCAATGGGATAGTAGCGTTGCATCGTTGCTATCCCTCCGCATAAATCTGACCACACAATGAGGGTAACGTCGGCGGATATTTTTCAGATCTACCGCCACGATCTCTCACGCTATATTCAACGCCTTCTTTTCTGATGATCCCCGCATTTTCGCTTCGCCACCCGGCAGATCTACCGAAAAACGATGTCACACTGGCGGATGCTACTTATGGCACACTCGTAGGCGTACCTCTGCACCTGCATTTATTTTTTATGATGGTGACTCATTGCTCTATCAGGCCGATCTGTAAACAATCAGTATTACCCTTATTCTATTTTGAATAAAATCAGATACACCTGCTTGTGTGCGATGTTGCTTTACTGGCAAGCTGGCGGCGATGAATGAGACGGAGCCTATTATGTTATGGGTTAATGGTCAGTTACAGGAACAGCTCTTGGTACTCGATCGGGGAACGCAGTATGGTGACGGCTGCTTTACGACTGCCAGAGTATGCGATGGTGAGATTGTTTGGCTAGATCGACATATTGTGCGGCTGCAGCAGGCCACCGAGCGCTTGCTATTCCCGCTTGTTGACTGGGAAAGCCTGATCTCGGAAATGAAACAGGCTGCACTGGGCCGTGCAAACGGTGTAGTGAAAGTCATGCTAACGCGCGGCGTCGGCGGACGTGGTTACAGTACACAAGGCTGTGCGCAGCCAAGCCGAATCGTTATGCAGGTAGACTACCCTGTGCATTATACCGACTGGCGTGGACAGGGGATTAGCCTGAACTTAAGTCCTGTGGCATTAGCTAAAAATCCGCTACTGGCGGGCATAAAGCATCTGAATCGGCTCGAACAAGTGTTGATTCGTGCATATCTTGACCAGACCTCGGCCGATGAGGCTCTCGTGCTTGACACCTCCGGTGCGCTAGTGGAATGCTGTGCCGCTAATTTATTCTGGCGCAAAGGGCATAGAGTCTATACGCCGGATTTATCTCAGTCAGGTGTGGATGGCGTTGCCCGGCAGCATATCATCGCCTTGCTGGTGGGTTCTGACTTTGAGTTACAGATCGTCAGTGAACCGATTGGCGTATTGGCTGATGCGGATGAAGTGCTGATTTGTAACGCATTAATGCCTCTAGTCCCCGTGAATCAGGCGCACGTCTGGCGTTACCACTCCCGAGAGCTTTATCAATTCCTGAGTCCTAACTGCTAGTAGATGGTTGATTTATGAAGAAAAAGAAAATTGGTTTGCTGATTATTGCTGCTGTTGTGCTGATGTTATTGGTAGCGTGGCAGAAAATGCAGCGTTTTGCTGGTTCTCCACTGGCTATCGAAAAAGAAACTATTTTCACGCTTCCTGCTGGTACGGGAAGAGAAGGGCTGGAAACGCTGCTTCTCGATCAGAACATTATTACCGATGGTGCGTTTTTCCCTTGGTTGCTGCGTATCGAACCTGAATTGGCAAAATTCAAGGCGGGTACGTATCGCTTTACAACGGGAATGACGGTACGCGAAATGTTGTCCTTACTGTCCAGCGGAAAGGAAGCACAGTTCACCATCCGTTTTGTCGAAGGTTCACGACTGAAAGAGTGGCTTGTCACGTTGCAGCAGGCACCTTATATCAAGCATGCACTGGCCGATAAAACTGAACAGGACATTGCCGCTCAGCTAGACATCAAAGATAAGACTAACCCGGAAGGTTGGTTTTATCCGGACACCTATTCATACACGGCTGGTACAAGTGATAGCGCCCTGTTACAGCGTGCGCATCAGCGCATGAAAAAAACGGTGGATGAGGTATGGAAAGGACGTGAAGAGGGCTTACCGTACAAGACACCAGACGAGTTGCTGACGATGGCGTCAATCATTGAAAAAGAAACGGCAATCAATGAAGAACGCACGCAGGTCGCTTCCGTTTTTATTAATCGCTTACGGCTTGGTATGCGGTTGCAAACCGATCCTACGGTGATTTATGGCATGGGGGATGACTATAAAGGCGTGATAACCCGTAAAGCATTAGATACGTCGACGCCTTACAATACATATGTCATCGCCGGCTTGCCGCCGACGCCGATCGCGATGCCGGGGAAAGCGTCATTAGATGCGGCTGCGCATCCAGCTAAAACGCCGTATCTGTATTTCGTGGCGGATGGAAAAGGCGGACACAGTTTTACCACTAACCTTGCAGACCATAATCGTGCTGTGAGGGTATACCGCTCAGCGTTAAAGGAACGGGATGAACAGTAAATTTATCGTCATTGAAGGATTGGAAGGGGCAGGGAAGACCACTGCACGCAATATTGTTGTGGAAACGTTGCGGTCACATGGTGTGAAAGAAGTCATGTTCACACGAGAACCCGGCGGCACGCCGCTGGCTGAGAAGCTGAGAGAGCTCATCAAGCAAGGTATGGCCGATGAGAAGGTGACTGACAAAGCGGAAGTTTTGATGCTCTACGCGGCCAGAGTGCAACTGGTGGATAACGTCATTAAACCTGCACTGGCAGATGGGAAATGGGTTATCGGCGATCGTCACGATCTCTCTTCACAGGCTTACCAAGGCGGTGGACGTGGGATCGATCAGCAACTGCTGCGCTCGTTGCGTGACACTGTGCTGGGCGATTTTCGTCCCGATCTGACGCTCTATCTTGATTTACCACCAGCCATCGGCTTGCAGCGCGCGCGTCAGCGCGGCGAGCTGGACAGAATAGAGCAGGAGTCGCTGGCTTTCTTTGATCGTACCCGCTTCCGCTATCAGGAACTGGCGGCGGAGGATGACAGCATCCTGACGATCGATGCTGCACAATCTATTGATGCCGTCAGTGCGGATATTCAGGCTGCGTTACAGCAGTGGTTACAGCGACAAGGATTACGGCCTGTTGCGCAGGGGCCGCACTGATGGATTGGTATCCGTGGCTGAACGCATCCTATCGGCAGCTTATTGGTCAATATCAGACAGGCAGAGGCCACCATGCGGTGTTGCTGCACGCGTTGCCGGGCATGGGCGATGAATCGCTTATTTATGCGCTGAGTCGCTGGCTGATCTGTCAGCGACCTGACGGCATGAAAAGCTGCGGTCAGTGCCACTCTTGTAATTTGATGACGGCGGGAACACACCCAGATTGGCATGTGCTGAGCCCGGAGAAGGGCAAGCATAGTCTGGGCGTCGATCCAGTGCGTGACGTCGTAGAAAAAGTGTACCAACACTCTCGACAGGGCGGAGCAAAAGTGATCTGGCTGGCTTCCGCTGAGCAACTGACCGAAGCAGCAGCGAACGCTCTGCTGAAAACGCTGGAAGAACCGCCAAAAAACACCTTCTTTTTATTGGGCTGTCGTGAGCCTGTTCGGTTGTTAGCAACCTTACGCAGTCGCTGCCTGTATCACTACCTGGATGTCCCGAATGAGACGCAGAGTGTGCTATGGCTGAATGCGCGCCATCGTCATGATAGCAAAGCATTGCGTACCGCATTGAGATTGCAATCGGGCGCGCCGCTCGCTGCCGAAGCGTTATTGCAGCCAGAGCGCTGGAAACAGCGTAGCGGGCTGTGCCAGGCATTTTCTGCTGCGCTGACTTCACGGGATCTTTTTTCATTGATACCGCAACTGAATCATGACGATGCGGATGCTCGTATTCACTGGCTGGCCGCGCTACTGCTGGATGCCATGAAATGGCAACAGAGTGCTAGTGAGCATTTGGTGAATCAGGATCAGCTCGAACTGGTTGAGCATCTGGCACGTGAACCGTCTGCGCATTTACAGTATGAGCTTCAACAGTGGCTGGCTTGCCGACAAAAATTGCTGACCGTCACAGGCGTGAATCGTGAGCTATTGCTGACGGAACGCCTGCTTGATAGCGAACGCACGTTTACCTCGTCGCTTAAGCGTGATAGCCATCCTTTTTCTGTTTAATTACTTACTATCGAGTAAATATTATGTTGTTAGTGGATTCCCACTGTCATCTTGACGGTCTGGATTATCAGTCATTGCATAAAGACGTCTCTGACGTGCTGGATAAAGCGAAGCGCCGTGATGTCGGTTTCCTTTTGGCGGTGGCGACAACGCTGCCCGGCTATCGTGCGATGGTAGAATTAATCGGCGAGCGCGATAACGTAGCCTTTTCCTGCGGTGTTCATCCGCTCAATCAGGAAGCCCCCTATGATTATGCCGAACTGCGTGAATTAGCCAGCGCTAGTCGTGTGGTGGCGATGGGCGAAACGGGGCTCGACTACTTCTATCAGCAGGAGACGAAAACCCAGCAACAGGAATCGTTTCGCGAACATATTCGTATTGGCAATGACCTGAACAAGCCAGTCATCGTGCATACGCGTTCTGCCCGTGAAGATACGCTGGCAATTCTGCGTGACGAGCATGCGGAGAAATGCAGCGGCGTTCTGCACTGTTTTACGGAAGATTTGATTACGGCAAAAGCCTTGTTGGATATGGGATTCTACATCTCGTTTTCTGGCATCGTGACATTTCGTAATGCCGAGGAATTGCGTGACGTAGCACGTTATGTACCGCTGGATCGGATGCTGATTGAGACGGATTCTCCCTGGCTAGCGCCTGTCCCATTCCGAGGCCAGGAAAATCAGCCTGCGTATGTGCGTGATGTCGCGGAATACCTTGCCGTAGTGAAAGGCACATCGCTGGAAACTCTCGCCGCTGCCACGACAGAAAACTTCTCCCGCCTGTTTCACATCGATCCGGCTCGGTTGACCGCTGCGTAATAGTGGCTGAGAATAGTCGAGTTTTTTTTACCCGTGTAATTAATAGCGCTTCATAATCCCCTTGATCAGGCTTTTCTTCTTCAGGGGGGCATCTTTTTTAGCGATATATCACAAAAAAGTGCGATATCTGTTCGTTCTCAGCCTGTTTGCTTGTGGAAACGTGATAGCAATCAAACATTGTGAACGCTATTTATTTTACTCTGCGTAAAAATTAAAGGGGGCTAAGACACCCCAACTCGCAAGGGCCATCCTCCCCGCCTTTGCTTATAGATGAAGTATCAGAAGTAAAAGCACTATTACTCAGGAGCACACTCAATTATGTTCAAGAATGCATTCGCAAACCTGCAAAAAGTAGGTAAGTCGCTAATGCTGCCCGTATCCGTACTCCCTATCGCAGGTATTCTGCTGGGTGTCGGTTCGGCCAATTTTAGCTGGTTGCCTACAATTGTCTCCAGCGTCATGGCACAGGCCGGTGATTCGGTATTTGCTAACATGCCGCTGATTTTTGCTATTGGTGTTGCCCTGGGCTTCACCAATAACGACGGTGTTTCCGCACTGGCGGCGGTGGTGGCTTATGGCATCATGGTGAAAACCATGGCTGCGATTGCGCCGCTGGTTCTTAATCTACCGGCTGCCGAGATTACCGCGAAGCATCTGGCGGATACCGGTGTTCTGGGCGGGATCATTGCCGGTGCGATTGCCGCGTATATGTTTAATCGCTTCTACCGCATTCAACTGCCTGAGTATCTGGGCTTCTTTGCTGGTAAACGCTTTGTGCCGATTATTTCCGGCCTGACAGCGATCATTACCGGTGCGGTGCTGTCTTTCATTTGGCCACCAGTCGGTAGCGCGATCCAAACGTTTTCACATTGGGCAGCGAATGAGAACCCGATGTTGGCATTTGGTATCTACGGGGTCGTTGAACGTTCTCTGGTGCCATTTGGTTTGCACCATATCTGGAACGTACCTTTCCAAATGCAAGTGGGTGAGTTCACTAATGCTGCGGGTCAGGTTTTCCACGGTGATATCCCACGTTACATCGCCGGTGACCCGACTGCGGGTAAATTGTCTGGTGGCTTCCTGTTTAAAATGTACGGTCTGCCAGCGGCGGCCATTGCTATCTGGCATTCTGCTAAACCAGAAAACCGCGCGAAAGTGGGCGGTATCATGGTCTCTGCGGCGCTGACCTCGTTCCTGACGGGTATCACTGAGCCGATTGAGTTCTCATTCATGTTTGTTGCGCCGATCCTGTACGTAATCCATGCGATTCTGGCGGGTCTGGCGTTCCCAATCTGTATCTTGTTGGGTATGCGTGATGGTACCAGCTTCTCTCATGGTCTGATCGACTTCGTGGTACTGAGTGGCAACGGTAGCAACCTGTGGCTGTTCCCGATTGTAGGTCTGTGCTATGCGCTGATTTACTACACCATCTTCCGCGTTCTGATTGCCAAACTGAACCTGAAAACGCCAGGTCGTGAAGACAGTTCATCTGAGCAAACGTCACAGGACAGCACCGAAATGGCGGCT
Organism: Pectobacterium parmentieri; assembly: GCF_001742145.1. Lineage (NCBI taxonomy): Bacteria > Pseudomonadati > Pseudomonadota > Gammaproteobacteria > Enterobacterales > Pectobacteriaceae > Pectobacterium > Pectobacterium parmentieri. Next base: position 1,048,535 of record NZ_CP015749.1, read on the forward strand.
GCTCTGGTTAGCGCGTTTGGTGGTAAAGAAAACATCACTAACCTGGATGCATGCATCACCCGTCTGCGCGTTAGCGTAGGCGATGTGGCTAAAGTTGATCAGGCTGGCCTGAAAAAACTGGGCGCAGCAGGTGTGGTTGTGGCCGGTTCCGGCGTTCAGGCAATTTTCGGTACGAAATCAGATAACCTGAAAACCGATATGGACGACTACATCCGTAACCACTGATGCGTTGTTGGGGAGTTGTAGAAAGGGGCGAAAGCCCCTTTTTTTATGGTCGCCGCGAACGCGCGGTTTTCGCTATAAGGCTGACGTGTTTCTTATTTTCCTGAGAGTCGTATTTTGACCATCTGCGCCGGAAATAGATAAAGAAGGTTGAAAGAAATAGAATATGTCACTCATACTGCCTACATGACGTCGTTAAACGCCAGCTTTAACAAGGAAATCAATCATGGCTGAAGAAACCATTTTTAGTAAAATCATTCGCCGGGAAATTCCTGCCGATATCGTGTATCAGGATGAACTGGTTACCGCCTTCCGTGATATCGCACCTCGCACGCCAACGCATATTCTGATTATCCCGAATGTATTAATTCCAACCGTTAACGACACGGCGCCGCAGCATGAAGCGGCACTGGGACGCATGATAACGGTAGCGGGTAAGATTGCGCAGCAGGAAGGGATTGCAGAGGACGGCTATCGCCTGATTATTAACTGCAACCGACACGGCGGGCAGGAGGTTTATCACATTCACATGCATTTGGTTGGCGGTCGTGCGTTGGGGCCTTTGCTGGCGGATTAAGTTAGACAATCAGGTGAGAAAATCCTCATGCGAGAAAATCATGCGTAATCCGATGTTTTTTCTGTCCGCATGCCTGATGGTAGGGCTGTTGGCGGGCTGTAGTGCGCCAAAGGTGCTGACCATCAATGAGCGGCAAACGCTGGTATTGGATGCACCCGTGCTATCGGCCGGTATTACGGCGGGTAATCCATCGCTGGATTCAGAAAATGGTCGGTTGCGTGCGTCTTCTGTCGTTAGCAACGACGCCTCAAACGCGGTAACCGTGCATTATCGTTTCTATTGGTATGATGAGAACGGGCTGGATGTACTGCCTTTTGAAGAGGTGCAGTCCCTTGAAATCCCGCCACAGACGGAAATGACGGTTTTTTCAACGCGCAGTAGTCCCAATGCGCGTCAGGTTCGTCTTCATCTGTTTTTGTAATGGTGTGCTGAGAGATAAAATATGAAAAAGTATCTAGGGGTGATACTGGCGGCATTGGTACTGACTGGGTGCCCGAGTCGTCCGCCAGAGCCCACCGAACCGCCTGCGACTATTGAACCGGTTGAGCCGCAAGTGCCGAGTACGACAACGCCGCCACCGGGGGAATCTGTACCACAACCGCCTAAAATCCAGACGTTGAACTGGGAAGCCAGCATTAACCCGCTGGTGGCGCAGATGTTGAAAGCCGATGGCGTCACGCCGGGTAGCATACTGTTGGTGGATAGTGTGAAAAACAGCACCAATGGCTCGCTGCCGATAGCGAAAGCAACAGGAGCGTTGTATAGCGCATTATCCTCCGGCAAGGCATTTACGCTGGTACCGCGTGAGCAGCTAGCCGCCGCGAAGCAAACGCTGGGCCTGTCGGTTGATGACAGCTTAGGTTCGCGCAGCAAGGCGATTGGTCTGGCGCGTTATGTCAGCGCACAGTATGTGCTGTACAGCGATGTCAGTGGTGATGTGAAATCGCCGCAGCTCGACATGCAGTTGATGCTGGTGCAGACCGGTGAAATTGTGTGGTCAGGCAATGGCGCTGTCCAGAATTAAGCAGGCGGGCATCCAGCAACAGTTGACGGCGGCGATCCAGAAACATTTCCCGGCAGTGGCGATGGACGATATTCGCTTTGAACTGGTGGGCGGGCTGAGTAGTAAAAGTTGGCGTATCCGTGGGCCTGGCATCGAGTGGCTTGCACGCCGACAGTCGGCAACTGAGCGGAAAATGGGCGTCGATCGCCAGCGAGAGTTCGCCCTGCTGCGGCAGATGTCAGCGATAGGGCTTGCGCCACGGCCACTGCTATGGCGCGATGACTGGTTGATTGTCGAATGGGTGCCGGGGCGCGTTGCTACACCTGATGAGTTCCTGATGATGCTGGTTAATGGCGAAGTGGCGGGTATGTTGTCGCAGCTTCATCGCCTGCCATGCTGTGGTTATTTTATCGATCTCAAGACGTTGTTTGCTCAACACTGGCAGTTGATGGATCCACGCCGTCGTTCGCCCGCGTTGTTGCGTGCTCACCATTATTTTCAACGTACCGCGTTACCCACGCCTTTGGCGTTGGCTCCCCTCCATCTGGATGTGCATGCGGAAAATCTGTTGATTACGCAGCAAGGCACCATGCTCATTGACTGGGAATACGCCTCAGATGGCGACATTGCCTTTGAGCTGGCATTCATTGTGCGAGCCAGTCAGATGGAAAGCGTAGCGCAAACGCATTTTCTACAGAGCTATCAGCAGCATCGGCGAGAGTTTTCCGTGAGCCGCCTTCAGCAACAGATGATACGGTGGTTTCCCTGGGTCGATTATCTGGTATTGATGTGGTTTGAAATTCGCTGGCAGCAAACGAAGAATCCCGAATTTTTAGCGGCAATCCCCGCACTCTATCAGCGCCTACAACTGGGCCATCGGCTACAGACAAGCTGAAGGCATGTTGTGACCGTTTTACTCAGCAGTACACTCTAAAGAATGAGGTTTTTGTGGGTCCGGTAATGTTAGATGTCGCCAGCTATGAGCTGGACGCAGAAGATCGTGATGTATTGGAACATCCGCTGGTTGGCGGCGTTATTCTGTTTACCCGTAATTTTCATGATGCGGCGCAGTTACGTGAACTTGTACGCCAAATCCGCGCGGCATCGCGCGAGCGTCTCGTGGTTTCTGTGGATCAGGAAGGTGGACGCGTTCAGCGTTTTCGTGATGGGTTTACCCGTTTGCCTGCCGCGCAGGCATTTGCTGCATTAAATAGTCTGTCGGAGGCTCAACGGTTGGCGGAAGAGGGTGGCTGGCTGATGGCGGCAGAAATGATCGCGATGGATATCGACATCAGCTTTGCACCCGTGTTGGATATTGGTCACCAGAGCGCGGCGATTGGCGAGCGTTCGTTTCACGAACAGCCAGAAACGGCGTTAGCTGTAGCGCAGAGTTTTATTCGCGGTATGCACAGTGCAGGTATGAAGGTGACGGGTAAGCACTTTCCTGGTCACGGTGCGGTCAGTGCCGATTCACATAAAGAAACGCCGCGCGATCCGCGTCCGCTTGCGGAGATTCGCGCACACGATATGCTGATTTTTAAAGAACTGATCCAGCGTCAGCAGTTGGATGCGATCATGCCTGCTCATGTTATTTATACAGAAGCCGATCCGCGTCCCGCCAGTGGTTCTCCCTACTGGCTTAAAACAGTACTGCGCGAAGAACTGGGTTTTGAGGGCATCATTTTCTCTGACGATCTTTCGATGGAAGGCGCCGCCGTGATGGGGAGCTACCCTGAACGGGCGCAAGCCGCGTTGCAGGCAGGCTGTGACATGATTCTGGTCTGTAATCATCGTGAAGGAGCCATCAGCGTGCTGGATAACCTGTCCCCGGTCAAAGCAGATCAACTGATGCGCTTATATCATCAGGGCTCGTTTTCTCGCCGAGAACTGCTGGATTCGTCGCGCTGGAAGCAGGCAAATCGGGCGCTCACCTCACTCAGTGAGCGCTGGCAGGCGCATAAAAATGGTGAGAAATAGGCAACCTAGTCAGTGGTGAGGATAAAAAATGATTATCTATTTACACGGTTTTGACTCGACCAGCCCCGGTAACCATGAAAAAGTCTTGCAGCTTCAGTTTATCGATGAAGATGTACGGTTGATTAGCTACAGCACGCTGCACCCGCGTCATGACATGCAACATCTGCTAAAGCAGGTGGATAAGATGATCCAGCATTCTGATGACGATCGTTCACTAATCTGTGGCGTGGGGTTGGGGGGGTTTTGGGCTGAACGGGTCGGTTTCCTGTGTGATATACGACAAGTCATCGTCAATCCAAACCTTTTCCCTCAGGAAAACATGAGCGGTAAAATTGATCGGCCCGAAGAGTATCTGGATATCGCCACGAAGTGTGTCGCGAACTTTCGTGAAAAGAACCGCGATCGCTGCATGGTAATGCTTTCCCGTCAGGATGAGATGCTCGACAGCCAGCGCAGTGCACAGGTGTTGGGAGAATATTATGAGATTGTTTGGGACGATATCCAGACGCATAAATTCAAAAGCATCTCTCCCCATTTACAGCGTATAAAAGCCTTCAAAACGTTGGGTTGAGACTGTGCTCGTGGTGGCTTGTTAATCGCTACTGGCTTTCCTTCTGATGCCCTTGTTTGAGGGGATCAGGGGAATGGCGCAGTTTATTTACTTTCCTTAGTTCGTATGCCAGCGCATGTGCATACTATTCTGCATTTTCTCTTCAGACAGACTTCCGCTAATCCACTGAAATAAAGATGAAATTTTCTCGGTAAAAACCTGCAAAGCAAAATAAATTGATATATATCAATTTTGGTATGACCAAATAACCCAGCGTGCTATTCTTGCAGCAGATATCAGGCTTAATTTACGCGAACCCTATGTTATATAAGGATATTATTTTTTACTCTTTATTAACGATTGGTTCACATTTTAGGGGGTCATTTTGACATCACCAACCAAAAAAATTGTCATTGTCGGCGGGGGAGCTGGCGGACTTGAACTTGCCACAAGTTTAGGCCACAAGTTAGGACGCAAGAAGAAAGCGGAGATTACGCTGGTGGATCGTAACCATAGCCACCTGTGGAAACCGTTGCTGCACGAAGTGGCGACCGGCTCTCTGGACGATGATATGGATGCGCTGAGCTATCTGGCGCACGCACGCAATCACGGTTTCCAGTTCCAACTGGGAATGCTGACGGATATCGATCGCGGGCAGCAGCAGATTCAACTGGCTGAAGTGTGTGATGAGCAAGGCGATGTATTGGTCGCGGCGCGTCGCATACCGTATGACATTCTGGTGGTGGCGTTAGGCAGTGCTTCAAATGATTTCGGCACACCGGGCGTGAAAGATCACTGTATTTTCCTGGATAACCCAAAGCAAGCCCGTCGCTTCCATAATGAAATGCTGAATTTGTTCCTCAAATTCACTGCAAATCAGGACGAAAAAGAGCGCGTAAATATTGCGATTGTGGGCGGTGGCGCGACGGGAGTCGAGCTGTCTGCGGAATTGCATAACGCGGTGAAACAATTGCACAGCTATGGTTTTGACGGACTGGATAACCAAACGTTGAATGTGACGCTGGTGGAAGCGGGCGAACGTATTTTGCCTGCACTGCCGCCGCGTATTTCAGCGGCAGCGCATCAGGAGCTGAACAACATTGGCGTGCGCGTGCTGACGAAAACCATGGTAACCAGCGCGGAAAGCGGTGGTCTGAATACGAAGGATGGTGAATTTATCGACGCCGATCTGATGGTTTGGGCGGCAGGGATCAAAGCACCAGATGCAATGAAAGACATTGCTGGCCTGGAAACCAACCGGATTAATCAGCTTGTCGTTGAACCCACGTTGCAGACGACACGCGATCCTAACATTTTCGCTATCGGCGACTGTGCATCCTGCCCGCAGGAAGGCGGCGGCTTCGTGCCACCGCGCGCGCAAGCGGCTCATCAGATGGCATCACGCTGCCACAGCAACATCATCGCGCTGCTGAACGGACAAACGCTGAAATCTTACGTCTATAAAGATCACGGTTCGCTGGTCTCACTGTCTAAATTTAGTACGGTGGGTAGCCTGATGGGGAACCTGATGCGGGGTTCCGTGATGGTCGAAGGCCGGATTGCTCGCTTCGTTTACATCTCACTCTATCGTATGCACCAGGTCGCCCTGCATGGCTATGTGAAGACGGGTTTGATGATGCTGGTGGGGGGTATCAACCGGGTGATACGCCCGCGGCTCAAATTGCATTAATCTGCAACGAGTGACATCCTTCTGCTACGGGCGTGAACGCGATTTCACGCCCGTATTTTTTTATCATCGGCCTGCTTTGGCTCTTGGAAAATAGCTGTCTTTTCGTCAACGTATTAACCAGTGCCGCCCCTGAGACGTTCCTCTGTTCGCCATGCCATTAAGCACCTTTCTGAATTAACAGTATAAAATATCGTCCTATTAGCAATTCCAGTTAAGATAATTCCCAAATGACAGTTTTATGTTACGAATCTGACACTTTTGGTGAGTTAGTCTTATTGCGAGAATGTGAAACATTGTGCAGACTTTCCACTGTTTACAGATGGCGTAGCACGCACGCCGAAAATTCTGAATGTTGTTATTCAGGAGGAACCATCGGATTCATCGCGTTAAACGCGAGCTGGCGTAAGACAAGATTACGGCGGGATTGCAGATGGGGAATGCGTGAGAATAGATTTGGGAGGTATCCTGTGAACAAATCAATGTTAGCGGGTGTAGGTATTGGTGTAGCTGCGGCATTGGGTGTGGCGGCGGTGGCGAGTATGGACGTCTTTTCGTCTAAACCTCAGTATGCACAGGTGTTAACGGCAACACCTATTAAAGAAACGGTCAAAACGCCTCGCCAAGAGTGTCGTAACGTAAACGTGACTCATCGTCGTCCGGTGCAGGATGAAAACCAGATTGCCGGATCGGTACTGGGTGCAGTGGCCGGTGGCGTTCTGGGACATCAGTTCGGTGGCGGGCGCGGTAAAGATGTTGCGACGGTAGCTGGTGCGCTGGCAGGCGGTTACGCGGGTAACCGTGTACAAAGCGGCATGCAGGAAAATGATACGTACACGACACAACAGCAGCGTTGTCAGACGGTGTACGACAAATCACAAAAAGTTTTAGGTTATGATGTCACCTATAAAATCGGCGACCAGCAGGGTAAAATCCGCATGGATCGCGATCCAGGCACACAAATTCCAGTGGATAGAAATGGTCAGTTAGTCCTGAATCAACAGAGCTGATTTACCTCAACGTCTACGTTTTTGCGCTGACACCATCTCTAAAAACCGCGAGACACCTGAAGAAGGTGCTCGCGGTTTTTTTCATTCGACGACCTTCCACTGTTCAGCCAACCTAATACTTACCAATAACAGTAAGGCGGTAGCCGTAAATCCACCTGCCAGCCAAAGCGTAGTGATAAGACCTGAGCTATCTACGATCTGACCGCCGACCCATGACCCAAACGCGATGCCAATATTGAAAACGCCAACATACAGCGCGGAAGCAACCTCTACAGCGCGTGGTGCAACCTTCATCATCCATGTCATCAAACCAACGGATACACCGCCATAGGCCAGTCCCCAGACCAGCAGCGCCACGCCGCCACCGACAGGCGAGTCCCCGAGGGTCAGGAATAATATCGAGGTCAACAGCAGCCCGAAAGCGATTATCGTCAAGGTTAACACCGTGCGCTGCGCCGCAATGATACCTGCCAGAAAATTGCCAACGATGCCTGCAAGACCATAGGAAAACAACAATGCGCTAATCCACTGTGTGTCGAATCCCGATACCGAGAGCAGCAGCGGTCGCACGAAGGTAAAGGCTGTGAAGTGTCCGGCTACCAGTAATAGTGTCAGGATTAGTCCGACTTGCAGCTTATTGTTGGTCAGTTGCTCACCGAACTGGTGTACGGTGGTTGAGCGGGCAACGGGCAGCGCCGGAATCACTGCGAGGAGAAGTATCAGTACCAATCCGCTAAACACTGCCATGCAGCCAAATGCCCAGCGCCATCCTACGATGTCGCCGATCAGGGCACCGAACGGTACACCCAGCACGGACGCTGCTGCGACGCCGCCGAAGATAATAGATGTCGCCAGACCGATGGATGGCTCGGGAACGAGGCGTGCAGCCAGACCTCCGGCAATCGCCCAGATACCACCCATACAGAAGCCGACAAGCACGCGTGCACCCAGCATCCAGCCGATGTCTGGTGCCAGTGCCGAGGCAATATTGGCGATAATCAGCAACGTTAGCAGACCGCATAAAATCATGCGTCTATCCATGCCGCCGGATGCGATCACCACCAGTGGGGCGAATAACGCGGCTAAGAGTGCAGGCAGTGAAATCATCAGCCCTGCGGTTCCGGTCGAGGTATTCAATGTGTCGGCAATAGGGGTCAGTAGACCGACCGGAAGCATTTCCGTCGTGACCACAGAGAAAGTCGCAAGACCGACAGCGGCGACGGCCAGCCAGGGATGCTGTGCAACAGCGCTTATAGGAATAGATGAAGATGTATTCATGGTTCAATCCTTAACATGGGAAAAGGTTTGGTAACCGTCAGACGGTATGGGGAAAGGAGGAAGCATGTGTTCGCAAACGCTGATACCCCCAGATCGTGACCAGTAGCACCAAAACGCCAGCGCACAGTGCAACGGCGAATCCAGCGCGCGCGCCACCCTCATCCACGACGTAGCCTGACACGGCTGCGCCCAGCGCTACGCCGACATTCAGCCCCGCCAGCAGCCAGGTCATGCCTTCGGTCAGACGATGTTCGGGCACCAGACGTTCGACCAGCGACATCGCCACGATCATGGTGGGGGCGAAGAACAGCCCGGCGATCAGTACGGCCGCAGCTAATGCAGGAATGCTGCCAGCCAGTAGCAGAGGTAGCGTGGTTGCTGTCGTTGCCACACCGCCGAGTAATAGCAGGCGATGCAGTGGAGTCCGTAGCTTGAGGGCACCGAACAGCAGCCCGGCCAGACAAGAACCGAACGCATAAGCTGACAAAACCAGACTGGCCGCCGCCGGTTGGCCACGTTGTTCGGCGAAGGCCACGCTGACGATATCCACGGTGCCAACGATGATGCCCATCGCCGCCATCAACAGCGTCAGCAAACGCACGTTCGCCTGTTTGATCACCATTCCTGAACGAGCCGTGCTGACATCCCGTTTTTCTACTGGTGGTTCGGTGCCGCGTTGTGTAACCAGAGCAAATACGCCAACAACCAGTAATAGCACCGCTGCCAGCGGGCCCGCCTGAGGAAACATCGCTACTGATAGCCCGACAGCCAGCGGAGGTCCGGCGATAAAGGTAACTTCATCGAATACCGTCTCCAGCGAGTAAGCGGTTTGCAAATGAGGATGCCCGCGATAGATGGCCGTCCAGCGTGCTCTTACCATCGCTGACATGCTGGGCATGAAACCGGCCAATAATGCGCCGATGAATAAGGTCCAGTCTGGTGCTTGCCATCGGGAACTGGCGAGCAGAAGCAGCATGCCGATCGCGCTGATTATCGTTGCCAATGGCAGTACGCGACCTTGTCCATGTTGATCCACCAGACGAGAAATCTGCGGTGATAGCAGGGCGTAGGTCAGTACAAAAGTGGCAGATACCGCTCCTGCTAGCGCATAACTGCCGCGCAGTTGCGACAGCATGGTGATAATGCCGATGCCTGTCATGGGCAGCGAGATTCGCGCCAACAGGCCAGCCAGCGCAAAACCTCTGGTGCCAGGAGCGGCGAAAAGTTCTCGATAAGGATTGAGCATCTTGTTCTCCAAAGTGAATCCACTTGCCACCACCTCACGATATGGCGACAATACATACAGAGCGTATGAATAAAAGCATATATTCATACGGAATGAATGTAAATAATCATACGGTGTGTATGTAAGGGTGTTCTCATGGTTCGTCGTACCCGTGCTGAAATGGAAGAAACACGCGCTACACTGTTGGCGACCGCTCGTAAGGTCTTCAGCGAATGCGGCTATGCAGATACCTCAATGGACGATCTCACTGCGCAGGCGAGCCTGACCCGTGGGGCGCTTTATCATCACTTTGGTGACAAGAAAGGATTGTTGGCGGCGGTGGTGGAACAGATTGATGCTGAGATGGATGAGAGACTGCAAGCGATCTCCGATACTGCCGAAGATGACTGGAAAGGTTTCTGTGGTCGCTGCCGTGCCTATCTGGAAATGGCACTGGAACCGGAAATTCAGCGTATCGTGCTGCGCGATGCGCGGGCTGTATTGGGGGGGGGATCGCCGGATTCACAACGGCATTGCGTGGAGTCGATGCAGCGGCTGATCGACAATCTCATACGCCAAGGCGTAGTGGCTGAAGCTGACCCACAGGCGCTGGCATCGTTGATCTACGGCAGTTTGGCCGAAGCGGCGTTTTGGATCGCGGAGGGAGAGGATGGTAATGCGCGGCTGGCACAAGGCACTGCCGCGCTGGAATTACTGCTGCGTGGGCTGTTAGTCAAACCACAACCAATAATAAAATCATAACCTTACGGGACACATGGCTTACGTCTCGTATTTGACTTAACGGCGAAAGACGACCTCTGCCCAGCGTGCCAGACCGGCGGTAACGGAGCCAAAATCGTTACCGCTGGCGATAGGGATATCAGGCAGCAACTGCTGAATGGCCTGACGCAGCAGAGGAGATTTTGCGCTACCGCCAGTCAGGTAGATCACTTCTGGTCGGGTCTGGCTGGTTTCTAACGCCAGTGTAACCTGTTGCTGAATGCGCGTGAGCGGATTATCGATCGCGGCGTTAAGTTCATCAGCATGAATGCGCGTTGCCAGACCTGATTCGATAAAGTGCAAATCGGCTGCCGTTTCCGATTGGTTGGAAAGCGCGATTTTGCTCTCTTCCGCCAGTTGAATCAGACGGTAGCTCAGGCGCTGTTGCCACACGGTCAGCAATCTTTTCACCAGTTCAGGCTGGCGGGCATCGCGGATCATTTCGTTGATTAACGCGCTGCTGGCGGTACTATGAAACTCTTTTTGTGCCGGAATATCGTTAATCGCGACCGCATTCCACCAGGTCATGATCGGTAGGGCGATGCCTTTTTCCGACTCGCTATTCATGCCAAGCAGCGGCATGAGCTGTTTGAACGCGAGCATGATGTCCAAATCGTTACCGCCAACACGGCAGCCGCTGTGTCCTAACAGGCTTTGCGAACGTTCGTGTTGCTTATGCCACTCCGGCCCCATCAGCAACATGGAGCAGTCGGTGGTGCCGCCGCCGATATCTACGACCAGCACGCGCGTTTCTTTCGTCAGTGTGGATTCGAAGTCCAGTCCGGCAGCCACGGGCTCAAACTGGAAGACGACGTCTTTAAACCCTGCACGGTGTGCGGCACGATCTAAAATTCCTTGCGCCTGCTGGTTGGCTTCTTCGCCGCCGATACTTTGAAAGTTAATCGGACGACCGATGACGGCCTGATGAATAGGCTGGTCAAGCTGGCTTTCTGCCTGTGTGCGGATATGCAGCATCATGGAGCAGACCAGATCTTCAAACAGCGCGATCTGCTGCGCTTTCAACCCGACGGCACCGAGGAAGGACTTCGGCGATTTGACGAACCACGTCTCTTCCGGGTCATCCATATAGTGGCGTAACGCCTCACGCCCGAATTTCACGCTATCGGGCTGCACGCGAATATCTTCTTCGCGGTTGTAGCTGATGGCACGCTTCAGCAGCAGTGCGTTCTCGCCCTCGGCATTGACCTGATGGTGTCGCCATAACCACTCGCTAACCGCTTCACGCACGGGCGCACACAGCAGGGAAGAAAGATAAGGTGAGCCATTTTCCAGCGACAGGAGCCGTGGTGTCCCTGCATCCATCACCGCCACGGAGCAGTTGGCGGTGCCGTAGTCAAAACCGATAAACATAGTGAGGCCCCATGCCATGAAAAATTTCCGGGAGAAACTTTTAACGTCGCACTAGCGACTGCCCGGAAAGGTGCCGCCAGAGATAGCGGGCCATAAAAAAGGTTGGCGACTTTACTGCGTTACTGAGGTAGTTGTAAAGGTGGATGTAACGGAAGGGAAATGTTTGCTTATGGGAAGGTTCCCATCAGACTAATGACAAACCTATTTTCCGCATTGCGGCCTTGCTCAGCAACCTTACGGGAACCCGAAGGTTCCCGTTTTTATGGTGAAAGGACGAATTAGGCTGCTAGCGTATGCTGTGCCATGTTCCCCAGCAGTGTACCGACAAACTCGATGCGCTGTGGACGGTCACTTAAATCCTTCATAAATTTCAGGCGAGTCGGACCATCCAGACGATAGGTGCCCGGATCGCGCTGCAACAGGCCGATGAGATGAGACGGATCGACGCGATTTTGCTCGCCGAATTCGATGAAACCGCCTTTCTCATTGCCTTCAATACGGCGGATACCCAACGCTTGCGCCTGCTGGCGCAAGGCGGCGATCTGCAACAGATGTCGGCTTGCATCAGGAAGGAGGCCGAAGCGATCGATCAGCTCTACTTTCAGCTCATCCAGTTCGACAGTATTTTTCGCACTGGCAATTCGTTTGTATAGCGACAGGCGCGTATTGACGTCGGGGATGAAATCGTCGGGCAGCAGGGCGGGCAACCGTAGTTCGACGTCGGTCTGGCTATTGATCAGATCTTCCAGTGACGGCTCCCGACCGGCTTTCAGAGCGTCTACGGCGCTTTCCAACAGTTCCATGTACAGTGAGAAACCGACGCTGGTCATCTGTCCGCTCTGATCGTCCCCGAGCAGTTCGCCCGCGCCGCGAATTTCCAGATCGTGCGTTGCCAGCGCAAAGCCTGCACCGAGGTCTTCCAATGAGGCGATCGCTTCCAGACGTTTCTGTGCGTCGGTGCTCATCGCTTTAGGAGGCGGCGTCAGCAGATAGGCATAAGCCTGATGGTGAGAACGCCCCACGCGACCACGCAGTTGGTGCAACTGTGCCAGACCGAAGTGATCGGCGCGCTCAATGATGATGGTGTTGGCGCTCGGTATGTCGATCCCGGTTTCGATGATGGTAGTACATACCAGCACGTTAAAACGCTGGTGATGGAAGTCGTTCATCACCCGTTCTAACTCACGTTCACGCATCTGGCCGTGGCCGATAGTAATGCGTGCTTCTGGCACCAGTTCCGCCAACCGTTGAGTGGCTTTCTCGATATTTTCGACGTCGTTATAGAGGTAGTACACCTGCCCACCGCGCAGCGTTTCACGCAGAATGGCTTCACGCACCATCAGATTGTCATATTCTCGCACGAACGTTTTCACCGCCAGACGACGGGCGGGGGGCGTGGCAATAATCGACAGATCGCGCATGCCGCTCATTGCCATGTTGAGCGTTCGTGGAATCGGTGTAGCGGTCAGCGTCAGGATATCTACATCCGCTCGCATCGCTTTGATGCGCTCTTTGTGACGCACGCCGAAGCGGTGTTCTTCGTCGACAATCAGTAGCCCTAAATCGCGCCAGCGCACGTCGCTCTGTAACAATTTGTGGGTGCCGATCAGAATATCGACTTTGCCTTCCTGCGTTTCCTCAAGAATCTGGGTTTGTTCACGCGCGCTGCGGAAGCGGGAGATCATCTCAATCTTCACCGGCCAGTTGGCAAAGCGATCGCGGAAGTTGTCAAAATGCTGCTGCGCTAACAGCGTCGTCGGCACCAGAACGGCAACCTGCTTATGGTTTTCAACCGCTAAAAACGCGGCGCGCATTGCCACTTCGGTTTTACCAAAGCCGACATCGCCACACACCAAACGATCCATCGCCAGCGGCTGGCACATGTCGCTCAGCACGGCGTTGATGGCCTGGGCCTGATCGGGCGTAGTTTCGAAAGGGAAACTTTCGCAGAAAAGCTGGTACTGCGTTTTGTCATGCTTAAAGGCAAAGCCGCTCTTCGCCGCGCGCTGGGCATAAATATCCAGTAGCTCGGCGGCGACATCACGCACTCTTTCCGCCGCTTTTTGCCGCGCACGCGACCACGCCTCGCCACCCAATTTGTGCAGCGGTGCATTCTCATCGGCACCGCCCGCGTAGCGGCTAATCAAGTGCAGCGAAGAAACCGGGACGTACAGCTTGTCTTCACCCGCATAGGTCAAAATCAGGTACTCGGCTTTGATGCCACCGGCTTCCAGCGTGGTTAGCCCCACATAGCGGCCAACGCCGTGTTCGAGGTGAACGACGGGCTGCCCCGGACGCAGTTCTGCCAGATTGCGGATCAGCGTATCGGTATTAATCGTGCGGCGACTATCCTGACGGCGACGGCTGACGCGTTCACCCAGCAGATCGCTTTCGCAGATTAAGGCGCGCTGACGCAGGGTGTCGATAAAGCCGTGTTCGCTGGCACCAATGATCAGATAAGTGCCACGTCCCTGTGCCTGCTCTAGCGTGTTGATGAGCTTAGGGTTCAGCTTGATGCGAGCCAGCAGCTCTTGTAGCGTTTCGCGGCGACCTTCGCTCTCAACAGAGAAAACGATCTGGCCGTCGAACTGTTCGATAAAACGGCGTAGTGCATCCAGCGGCGATTTCTGCTGGTGTTGAACCGCCAGATCCGGCAGCGGCAGATAGGCCAGATTTACGTTGGCGGCTTTTTCCGGCAACGTATCGGTTCTTAACTGTACACGTGGCCACGCTTTCAGCTCGGTGAACAACCCATCGACGCGTAGCCAGAGGGAATCCGACGACAACAGCGGGCGCATGGGGTCGACACGGCGACTTTCAAAGCGCTGCTGAATATCCTGCCAGAAGCGCTCAGCGCTCTGTTCAATATTACCCGTGTTGACGATCAGCGTGTTGTTCGGGAAGTAACTGAATAGCGACGGCAGCGGCTCACTGAAGAATAGTGGCTGCCAGTATTCGATCCCTGCGGGCCAGACGCCTTTGCTGACCTGTTGATAAATGTGCTCGGCATCGCGTCGTACCTCGAACTGTTCACGCCACTGGCTGCGGAAAAGCTCGATTGCAGTTTTGTCGGTCGGGAATTCATGCGCGGGCAGCAGATTGATGTGTGGTACTTCATTCAGCGTTCGCTGCGTGTCCACATCAAACAAGCGCAGGCTGTCGATCTCGTCATCAAAGAAATCGATGCGATAGGGCTCTTCACTCCCCATTGGGAATAGATCCAGCAGCGCGCCGCGCGTCGCATATTCGCCGTGCTCCATCACCTGATCGACACTACGGTAGCCCGCTTGTTCCAACTGCGAACGCAGCTTATCGCGCGAGAGGCGCTGGCTTTTTTTCAACACCAGCGCGTGGCCGTGCAGGAAACTGTGCGGACAAACGCGTTGCATCAGCGTGTTGACCGGCAGAATCAGAACGCCGCGTGTCATGTTGGGCAATTGATAGAGCGTGGAAAGGCGAGTTGAAATAATTTCCTGATGCGGAGAAAAGCTATCGTAGGGCAGCGTTTCCCAGTCAGGCAGCGTGGTGACGTGCTGGTCGGTAAATTGCTGAATTTCATCACGCAATCGCAGGGCGTTTTGCATATCGGGCGCGATAAGCACCACCAGCCCGGCGTGGCGTTCAACGATCTCTGCACATTCAACGGCGCAGGCCGCGCCGGTTAACTCGCCCAACAGGCGCTGTTCGCCCGCTTTGGGTGGCAACGAATAACGGTAATTTTCAGGCATCATCTGATTATCGGGTCTCGCCTCCCTGCATTCGACCAAGAAAAAGCCGTTGAGTGAGGGTGTTAGGGTTCCATAAAGCAGTACTACCCTTTATTATCCTTGATCACTTTGCTTTGGCAACCTTATCCAGACGGATTTCATGTATCAACCTGTCGCTTTATTTATCGGTCTGCGCTATATGCGCGGGCGTGCATCAGACCGCTTCGGGCGGTTTGTCTCTTGGTTATCCGCTATTGGCATCACGCTGGGCGTGATGGCGCTGGTCACCGTGCTTTCCGTCATGAATGGCTTCGAGCGCGAATTGGAAGGCAATATTCTTGGCGTGATGCCTCAAGCCGTGATCTCTACGCCGCAAGGTTCGCTGAACCCCGCGTTGATCCCTGCTTCCTCCTTAAACTCGCTGGACGGTGTGACGCGGATCGCGCCGCTGACCACGGGCGATGTGGTGCTGCAAAGCGCCCGCAGCGTCGCAGTCGGCGTGATGCTAGGGATTGATCCTGACGAAAAAGAGCCGCTATCGCGCTATCTGGTCAACGTCAAACAGCAGCAGCTTCAACCCGGTCAGTATCAAGCCATTTTGGGTGAGAAACTGGCCGAGCAACTGGGCGTTAAAATGGGCGATCAGGTGCGTATGATGGTGACGAGTGCCAGCCAACTGACGCCGATGGGGCGTATTCCTAGCCAGCGTATCTTCACCGTTGCAGGAACCTTTGCCGCTAACAGCGAGGTGGACAGCTACCAGCTATTGGTGAACCAGCAGGATGCCTCACGGCTGATGCGTTATCCGGTGAACCAGATTACCGGTTGGCGTTTGTGGCTGGAAAAGCCGCTGTCAGTCGATACGCTGAGTACGCAAACGCTGCCGGAAGGCACGGTCTGGAAAGACTGGCGCGAGCGCAAAGGTGAGCTGTTTCAGGCCGTGCGCATGGAAAAAAACATGATGGGGTTGTTACTCAGCCTGATCGTGGCCGTGGCAGCGTTCAATATTATTACCTCACTGGGTTTGCTGGTGATGGAAAAACAGGGAGAAGTCGCCATTCTGCAGACGCAGGGGCTGACTCAACGTCAGGTGATGGCGGTATTTATGGTGCAGGGGGGAAGCGCTGGTGTGGTTGGCGCGTTGTTAGGAGCATTGCTGGGAGCGCTACTGGCCAGCCAACTGAATACGCTGATGCCCGTGCTGGGTGTATTACTGGATGGTGCTGCGTTGCCGGTGGATATTGATCCCATGCAGGTGGTGACGATCGCTATTTCCGCGATGGTCATTGCCCTCTTATCGACACTTTACCCATCATGGCGTGCTGCCACCGTTCAACCCGCTGAGGCTTTACGTTATGAGTGATTTATCATTATTGCAGTGTACTAACCTGTCCAAGCGTTATCAGGACGGCAAGTTGTCTACCGACGTGCTGCGCGATGTCTCTTTTGAGATGAGCAGCGGCGAGATGATGGCGATAGTCGGAAGCTCTGGCTCGGGCAAAAGTACGTTGCTGCATGTGCTGGGGGGATTAGATACGCCAACGTCAGGCGAGGTTATCTTCAAAGGCCAACCGTTGAGCACGCTTTCGGCGGCGGCAAAAGCAGATTTGCGCAATCGCGAGCTGGGCTTTATTTATCAATTCCATCACCTGCTGCCGGATTTCACCGCGCTGGAAAACGTGGCAATGCCGCTGCTGATTGGCAAAGTACCCACGTCACAGGCACAAGATAAAGCGCGCGAAATGCTGGCCGCCGTCGGGCTGGATGCGCGCAGCCACCACCGTTCGTCCGAACTGTCTGGCGGTGAGCGGCAGCGTGTCGCTATTGCCAGAGCATTGGTCAACAGCCCGTCGTTGGTGCTGGCGGATGAACCGACCGGTAACCTCGATCAGCGCACAGCAGATACTATTTTTGAACTGCTGGGAGAACTGAATGTTCGGCAGGGTACCGCCTTTCTGGTGGTGACGCATGACCTGCAACTGGCTGGCCGACTGAACCGCCAACTGGAAATGCGTGACGGTCAACTGCAGCAGGAACTGACCCTAATGGGAGCGCGGCAATGACCTTTCCTCCGCTCTCGTTGCAGATTGGCCTGCGATTTAGCCGTGGCCGTCGGCGCGGTGGCATGGTTTCGCTGATTTCAGTCATTTCAACGTTGGGTATCGCTCTCGGCGTGGCGGTATTGATTCTCGGCCTGAGCGCGATGAATGGGTTTGAGCGTGAACTGAATAATCGCATTCTTGCGGTGGTGCCGCATGGCGAGATCGAGCCGGTTAACCAGCCTTTTGATGACTGGCAGGACATCCTGCCTAAAATCGAGCAAGTGCCCGGCGTTGCCGCTGCTGCGCCTTATATCAATTTCACCGGGCTGCTGGAGAATGGCGCTAAACTTCAGGCGATTCAGGTAAAAGGTGTCGATCCGCAGCAGGAAACACATCTCAGTGCCTTGCCCAACTATGTTCTCAATGATGCCTGGCAGCAGTTTCGTCCGGGTGAGCAGCAGGTCATTATCGGTCAAGGTGTGGCGAAAACGCTGAACGTTGCGCAGGGTGATTGGGTCACTGTGATGATCCCGAACAGCGACCCTGAAATGAAGTTGATGCAGCCTAAACGCATCCGGTTGCACATTAGCGGTATTTTACAACTGAGCGGCCAGCTCGATCACGGTTTAGCGCTGATCCCGCTGGCGGATGCCCAGCAGTATCTGGACATGGGGCCGAGCGTGACGGGGATCGCCATCAAAGCCAACGATGTGTTCTCCGCCAATAAACTGGTGCGCGATGCGGGCAACGTCACGAATGCCTATGTCTATATTCGCAGTTGGATTGGCACCTATGGTTATATGTATCGGGACATCCAGATGGTGAGAACCATCATGTATCTGGCGATGATCCTGGTGATCGGCGTGGCCTGTTTTAATATTGTTTCAACGCTGGTGATGGCGGTGAAAGATAAAAGTAGCGATATCGCTGTCTTGCGCACGCTGGGTGCGTCAGATGGGCTGATTCGGGCTATCTTTATTTGGTACGGACTATTGGCCGGGTTGTTGGGCAGTGTGATAGGCGCAGTGGTCGGCGTGATCGCCACCTGGCAACTGACGCCGATTATTCGCGGTGTTGAAGCCCTCATCGGCCATAAGCTGCTGTCTGGTGACATCTACTTTATTGATTTCCTGCCGTCGGAATTACATCTGATGGATGTGTTTATCGTATTGGGTACATCGCTAGTGCTGAGCCTGATTGCCAGTTGGTATCCGGCACGGCGCGCCAGTCGGATTGACCCAGCCCGCGTGTTGAGCGGACAGTAAGCCAAGCCAACGCACATGCGGCTTGAGATATGACGGGGATATTCCCTATCGTGTGGCACTGCGATCACACCCTAAGGAGCGGTCATGTACTACGGTTTTGACATGGGCGGCACGAAAATTGAGTTAGGCGTGTTCGACGCTACGTTGAATAAAGTGTGGCAAAAGCGGGTGCCGACCCCGCGCAATAATTATGATGATCTGCTCACTACGCTGGTCGATCTGGTGCGTGAGGCCGATGCTCAGGTTGGCATGCAGGGGAGCGTGGGTATCGGCGTACCGGGTATCCAGAATGAGAGCGGGGCGCTATTCACCGCCAACCTACCTGCGACGATGGGAAAACCGCTGCGCGTTGACTTGTCGCAGCGCTTACAGCGTGACGTTCGTATCAGCAACGATGCCAACTGTTTTGTGCTGTCTGAAGCTTGGGATGCGGAGTTCCGTTCCTATCCTGTCGTATTAGGGGTAATTTTGGGCACAGGGTTGGGCGGCGGGCTGGTGATTAACGGGCGTCCGGTGGACGGGCGTAACGGCATCGCGGGTGAGTTCGGCCATCTCCGCTTGCCGTCAGACGCGTTGGATATTATCGGCGTGGATATTCCGCGCGTGAAGTGCGGCTGCGGGCAATCAGGCTGTATCGAAAATTATATTTCCGGTCGCGGTTTTGAATGGCTATACGAACATTTGTATGGTGAAACCCTACCTGCTGTCACTATCATCCGGCACTATCGTGGCGGAGAAGAAAAAGCGCGGGAGTTTGTCGACCGTTTTATGGATTTGCTGGCGGCCTGTCTGGGCAATCTGCTGACCTTGTTCGATCCACATTTGTTGGTATTGGGCGGCGGCTTGTCGAATTTTGACGAAATTTATCAAATTTTACCGACGCGTCTTCCTGCACGACTTTTACCGATTGCGCAACTGCCACGTATAGAGAAAGCGCGTCATGGCGATGCGGGTGGTGTACGTGGCGCAGCATTGCTACACATAATGGATAACTAGCTGGAGTAAGTATGTATACGCGTCAACGATTAGGACGTTTTCACAAGGGAAAGCGTATGCGGCAACAGCGTCTTCGGGCGCGTATTTTCCATCGTGATTATCTGGCTGCAAGCGAAATGAAAAAGCCGCGTGTTGTGGTACTGACGGGCGCTGGCATTTCAGCAGAATCGGGCATTCGTACCTTCCGTGCGGCCGATGGCCTGTGGGAAGAACATCGCGTTGAGGATGTCGCAACGCCAGAAGGTTTTCAGCGTGACCCTGAACTGGTGCAGGAATTTTATAACGCCCGTCGCCGTCAACTACAGCAGCCGGAAATTGTGCCGAATGCCGCACATCTGGCGTTGGCCAATCTGGAAGCGATGCTAGAAGATAACTTCCAACTGATCACACAGAACATCGATAATCTGCATGAACGTGCTGGCAGCCGGCGCGTCATTCATATGCACGGTGAGCTACTGAAAATACGCTGTAGCCAAAGTGGGCAGATTTTTGAGTGGACGGACGATCTCGCTGCCGGTGAACGCTGCCACTGCTGTCAATTTCCCGCGCCGTTACGCCCGCATGTGGTGTGGTTTGGTGAAATGCCGTTGCACATGGACAAAATTTACCACGCACTGTCGCAGGCGGATTACTTTATTGCGATTGGCACGTCGGGGCATGTCTATCCCGCCGCTGGCTTTGTCCATGAAGCCCACTCGCACGGTGCCTACACGCTGGAGCTGAATTTAGAACCCAGTCAGGTAGAAAGCCAGTTTGATGAAAAAATCTACGGTCCTGCGAGTGCCGTGGTACCCGAGTTTGTCGGTGCCTGGCTGACGCGTGGCAAAAGCATCAAATTTTAAGCGTCAGCAAAACGTGAAAACGTCATGAATCGTATGACGATGGCGTTTTCTCATGCCGATCGTTGCCACAGCAACATTCGTCAAGCTGATCGAAAGGCAACATGGCAGCGTGGTTAAAGAAACAATATTCACTCTCGCTACAGCGAGCATACGCAGCGGTTTCTGTCGGCGAGGCCGTCTGCGGATGCGGCGGCTGACTGTTGTCGCGTGACAATATTCCATGATGTGACAGTGCTCGTCGGAAAAAGCCCAGCATAGCGTTACCCTCACGATATCTCATTACGATGTTAATGAGATAATTATGTTAATGAGAGTTATTCTCATTAATGTAAGCTAAGCGTAGTCGATAATCCGGTAATACGGGAATGACAATTGTCAAAATGTATATACTCGTCATACTTCAAGTTGCATGTGCGTTGGCTGCGTTCACTCACCCGAATCACTTACTTTAGTAAGCTCATCGGGATTCCTTCCCTTGCCGCCTTCCTGAAACTTGAATTATTTAGAGTATAACGACCGTTGTTCTATTCGCCCTTTATGCTTCATCTTACAAAGCCTTAGCACCACAGATTATTCCTGTCAGAATGTTCGTCTGGCTTCGGCTGCCAACGCTTTCAGATAAATCAGATCGCACAATTCCACCTGATGGCCTCGATAGGTAATGTGGCCTTGCCGCTTCCAGTCAGACATCAATCGACTCAATGTTTCACTGCGCATCCCCAATGATGTGGCGAGCTGACCCCGGCTCACTGGCAATGTCAGGTGTTGAGTTTGCTGAATGTGATGCTGCCGCAGCAGATAATCTGCCAGACGCTGTGGTGCGGAGCTGGAGGTCAGCCAGTCGATTTGGTTGATCGTCGAGTAGAGCTTTTTGCCTAGATAATTCAGCAAACGCAGCGCCAGTTCGGGACGTTGCAAACAAAACTGGTGAATATCCTGCCGTGGGATCATCAGCGTGTGGCCGTCGCTCAGCGCGCGGATGTTCATCGGGAAGCGGCCGTGATCCATAAAGACGGCAGCAATAGCGACAAATTCACCGCGTTCAAACTGCCCGAAAATTTTCTCATCTCCGCCATAGGTATGGCGAAAAGCCTGTAATTTTCCCGTTTCAACTAGCAAACAGTGCTGCATTTTGTCACCTTCGCGAAACAGAACATCATCCTGCTGGAAAAACAGGCGCTCGCTTTTGGCCAGTAGCTCGCACACTACGTCGCTGGATTCACCGCGCATCCAGTCATGCTGAAACAGCACGTCGCCGTATTCATCGGGCGATAGCGCCTTTTTGACAAATGTCATTTGCCCTCCCAGAGGCTGGTATTACCATTAAGCTGGTAAATGAAAATAATAATCACTTGCATGAATTCAGCAAGCAAAATCACGGCGCGCTGAATCGAAAATAGCGGAGCGTTTCCATGAAAGACAATACTCTTCCGGCAGCACAGGCGCTGGTTCTCCATGAATTGATTACCCCAACAGAACACGGTATCGCCAGTCGCGTGTTGGCCCGTACCGACGGCGGCAATGTTACGCTGTTTGCCTTCGACCAAGGGCAGGGGTTGAGCGAACACAGCGCACCTTATGATGCACTGGTTATGGTACTTGAAGGTGAATTATTGCTGACGATCGGGGGTGAGCCTGTCGTCGCACAGCCCGGCACGCTGGTACGTATGCCTGCCAATATCCCTCATGCCGTTGATGCACAGCAGTCGTCACGTATGTTGTTGACCATGTTGAAGACGCTGAAAACGCAGTAAATAGCGAATGCGATAACACAGAATTAAGGAGTGACAGTATGAGCGATCATGAGGCAGGACATAAATTTTTAGCCCGCTTGGGGAAAAAGCGTTTGCGCCCCGGCGGCAGAAAGGCAACCGAATGGTTGCTCAGTCAGGCTGGGTTCAGGGAAGACAGCGTAGTACTGGAAGTTGCCTGCAATATGGGCACCACGGCGATGGAGATCGCACGCCGTTTTGGCTGTCAGGTCATTGGTGCTGATATGGATAAAGTGGCGCTACAGAAGGCGCAGGAAAATGTGGCAGCGAACGGTTTGGCCTCGCAGGTCACGATTATGCAGGCAAATGCGCTGGAACTGCCGTTTCCCGATAATCACTTTGACGTAGTGATTAATGAAGCCATGCTGACGATGTATGCCGACAAGGCCAAGAGCCGCATTATTGCTGAATATTATCGCGTGCTAAAGCCGGGCGGCCGTCTGATCACCCACGATATCATGCTGCTTTCCGAGAAAGATACCGGGGCATTGCAGGCGGTGGAGCAGATGCATAAAGCGATCAACGTACACGCTCAGCCTATGCTGCGTGAACGCTGGGTTACGCTGTTTCAGGAGTGTGGTTTTAGCAAGGTCAACTATGATAACGGTGCGATGACGCTGCTGACGCCACAAGGGCTGATTTATGATGAAGGTGTGGTTGGTGCGGCGCGTATCGTAAAAAATGCGCTGAAAAAAGAGAATCGCAGCATGTTCTTCAACATGTTTCATACCTTCCGCCGTAATCGAAACCAGCTTAACTATATTGCGGTGTGCAGTACCAAGTAATGGCCATATTCCTTTTGAACGCGTCGCGGTAACAAGGAAAAAGCGTGTAAGGCAGGCGAAATCGTTTAACATACGTGACAATGTGTAGAGATGCTCCGTGCAGTTGCTATTGTTACGGTGGACTCTCTTTATTGCGCTCTTTTCATTGCGCTGGACTCCTTGTTACGGTGAACAATGCAGCCATTTTCGCCGGGTGATGTCACGCTGAAACACGCGGCGCAGTTGCCCCATTACAGCCAGCTAAAACAACAGCAGTGCAGGCGCGATCGTCGGAGTCTGGCACTGCTGTCGGCGTTTCTCGTGCTCACGCTGGTTGTCAGTCTGTGCGCCGGAGAACGCTGGATTTGGCCGACAGCCTGGCTGGATGACGCTCAGCAACTCTTTGTCTGGCAACTGCGATTACCCAGAACGCTGGCCGTCATGCTGGTGGGTGCCAGTCTGGCCATGTCAGGTACGGTCATGCAGGCCGTCTTTGATAATCCGTTGGCTGAACCGGGGCTGTTGGGTGTTGCGAACGGCGCAGGCGTCGCCTTAGTGTTGACGGTGCTGCTGGGGCAGGGACTGTTGCCTGTCTGGATGTTAAGCCTGAGCGCCATTGCCGGTGCGCTGCTGATTACCTTTCTATTACTCCATTTTGCCCGTCGTCATATTTCCAATACCCGTTTGTTACTCATTGGCATTGCGCTGGGAATTATTTGTAGCGCGGTGATGACCTGGGCGGTCTATTTCAGTACCAGCCTCGATTTACGCCAATTGATGTACTGGATGATGGGCGGTTTCAGCGGCATTGACTGGCGGCACGGTTGGTTGATGTTGACGCTATTGCCGCTGTTGCTGTGGCTAAGTCGTCAGGGCACGGTGTTGAACGGGTTGACGCTGGGCGAGATTCAGGCGCGCCAATTGGGTATTCCAGTCTACCGTTGGCGTACCATTTTCGTGCTGGTTATGGGCGTACAGGTCGGGCTGAGTGTGGCACTGGCTGGTATTATTGCGTTTATTGGATTGGTGATCCCTCACATGTTGCGACTGTGTGGACTGACCGATCAGCGTTATTTATTGACCGGATGTGCGCTAGCTGGTGGAGGTGTTCTGCTGCTGGCAGATACGGTCGCGCGCGTTGCGCTGAGTTCAGCCGAGTTGCCGATAGGCGTGGTTACCGCTACGCTGGGATCGCCATGGTTTATCTGGCTGTTATTACGTAATCGGCTGTAGCGATACGTTTTGTTTTACCACTCTTGTTTTATCAACGCTGGTTTTATCACTAAAGGGAGCAAAACGATGAGCACTGAAATCTATGCTATTCCGCTGACCACCATCGATGGGAAAGCGACAACGTTCGAAGCGTTTAAAGGGCAGGTTGCTTTAGTTGTCAATGTCGCCTCTCAATGCGGCCTGACTAAGCAATACGATGCGTTGGAAAAACTCTACGAAACCTATCGCGACCAAGGCTTGGTCGTGCTGGGTTTTCCCTCCAATGAATTTGCGGGGCAGGAACCGGGTTCAGAAGCAGAGATTCAGGAATTCTGCCGTGGGACGTTTGGCGTTCAGTTTCCGATGTTCAGCAAAATTGAAGTGAACGGTGAGAACCGCCATCCGCTATATCAGTTGCTGATTCGTCAGCAACCAGAAGCCAACGGTACCTGGAAGAGTGACTTTTTCGCGCGACTGGTGAATAAAGGCCGTAAACCCAAGGATCCAGAAGACATCCTGTGGAATTTCGAGAAGTTTCTGGTCGATCGCGACGGACGCGTGATTGAGCGTTTTGCGCCGGATATGTCGCCTGACCATGACACCATCGTCAAAGCGATAGAAGCGGCGTTGGCAAAATAATTGACTCAGCAGACTTCCCCGGTATTGCAACTGCGGCAGGCTAGCGCCTTGCCGCGTTTGTCGCCAACGACTGCGGAATTTTATCGCGGTGAACTGTTGCATATCATTGGCCCGAATGGCGCAGGAAAGAGCACGTTGCTGGCAAGAGCGGCGGGCCTACTTACGGGAGAAGGTGAAGTGTTGCTGGCTGGTACAGCGTTGTCGCAGTATACGGCAGCGGATTTAGCCGTGCGGCGTGCCTATCTGGCGCAGCAGCAACCGCCATTGGCGCTGATGCCAGTGTTTCAGTATTGGCAACGGCACCAGCCGGCGCTGGCACAAGAATACGCGGTTGAAAAGGTGGTGCACTCTCTGGCGGAACGCCTGATGTTAACCGACAAGCTAGCGCGCCCGCTCACGCAGCTATCGGGCGGTGAGTGGCAGCGCGTTCGGCTGGCGGCGGCGCTGTTACAGATTTGGCCGACGATTAACCCGCACGCGCGTCTGCTGCTGCTGGACGAACCCACCAACAGTCTGGATGTGGCTCAGCAGGTAGCGCTGGATTCGTTACTGAGCGAACTCTGTCGCTTGGGGATTGCTGTCGTGGTTTGCGCACACGATCTCAATCACAGCGCTCACCATGCGGATCGCGTGTGGCTGTTGTCGTCGGGTTCGCTGGTGGCGCAGGGTGAGACGGCGGATGTCATGCTGCCTGAGGTGCTGTCTCCTGTGTTCGGTGTCGCGTTTCAGCGGCACGTGGTCGATGGCAGAAATTGGATTATCACCCGTAGCGCCTAACCTTTATCGTTAGAAAATAGGCGTCTCCAGAAAATAGGAAAAATCACCTTTACTTGCCAGTTACCCTGATTAAACGCTAAATTAATCCAATACCTAGCATTTTCAAACGCCAGAGGTTTATGGCCCCGGCGGTTTTATGGTAATCGCGCATGATACGTTTACGACTTGGTTTTTCTCTACGACAGGGTTTGATCCTACGATACAGTTTACTCCTCGCCAGCCTGATTTTGGTCGGCTGTAGCAGCAGCCGGCATAATAATCCGCCGCCGAATGCGCGTCTGAGCGATTCGATCATGGTGATGGTGCAGCTAAACGATCAACTGGGACAATGGTACCGAACGCCTTATCGTTATGGCGGTCTGGATCGTAATGGCGTCGATTGCTCCGGTTTCGTCTACCTGACGTTTCGTGATAAGTTTGGCATGCAGCTACCGCGCACCACGGAAGGACAAACTGAGCTGGGTGAGCGTATTGATCGTGATAATTTGCTGCCGGGCGATTTGGTTTTTTTCAAAACGGGCAGCGGCAGCAGCGGGCTGCATGTTGGTATTTATGATAAAGACGACCAGTTTATTCACGCTTCCACCAGCCAAGGCGTCATCCGCTCGTCGCTGGATAACGTATATTGGAAACGAGCATACTGGCAGGCCCGCCGCATCTAATTCCTTACTTTGTTTACATGCCTGAAATTTGTACGTAAAACGCTACTGTGTAGCTCCCTGTTGAGTCAGTGCGCGTAACGGTCGGGGATCGCACTGGCTCCCTGTTCTGCACCGGTAATGTTCTCACGCAAGGCGGTAAACAACTCTCGCCCCATACCTACGTGGGATGCGGATAAATCCGGTTGTTCGGGATGGCGCTGTGCCAGTTCGGCTTCATCGACCAACAGGCTGATTTCGCCGCTGATACCGTCAACGCGGATCATATCGCCATCCTGGACTTTTGCCAGCAACCCCCCGACGTAGGCCTCCGGTGTGACATGGATAGCAGCAGGCACCTTGCCAGATGCGCCTGATAAGCGGCCATCCGTCACCAGCGCGATGTTGATGCCTTTATCCATCAAGACGCCGAGCGGTGGCATCAGTTTGTGCAGTTCCGGCATGCCTATCGCTCTCGGCCCCTGATAACGCACGACAACGACACAATCGTTGTCCAGCCGACCGGCTTTAAAGGCGGCATCGACATCATTTTGATCGTTGAAGACCACGGCAGGTGCGACGATAGTTTGTCTTTCACTCGGCACAGCAGAGGTTTTCATCACCGCGCGGCCCAGATTGCCGGAAAGCACCTTGGTGCCGCCGTGTTTGGCGAACGGGGCTTCCAGCGTGGCAATCACATCGGCATCCAGCGATATCTGTGGCCCCTCGCGATAGACCAGTTTACCCTCTTCCAGAAACGGTTCCTGGGTGTAACGGTGCAGGCCAAAACCTGCTACGGTGTGAACGTCTTCGTGCAGCAAGCCACCGCGCAGTAATTCCCGCACCAACAGTGATACGCCGCCTGCGGCCTGAAAATAGTTGATGTCGCCAGGGCCGTTAGGGTAAATGCGACACAGCAGTGGCACGACTTCGGATAGTTCAGAGAAATCATCCCAAGTGACAGTAAAACCGGCCGCTTTCGCCATTGCCACCAGATGCATGGTGTGGTTAGTGGAGCCACCGGTTGCCAGCAGAGCGACGATACCGTTGACGATCACTTTTTCGTCCACCAATTTGCCTACAGGTAGGTAATCTCCCGCACTTTCTGTCATTCGTGTGACCTGACGTGCAGCGGCTTCAGTTAACACATCGCGCAACGGAATATCCGGGTAGATAAAAGAGGAACCGGGCAGATGCAGCCCCATGATCTCCATGACCATCTGGTTCGAATTGGCCGTACCGTAAAAGGTACAAGTGCCGGCACCGTGGTAAGCGCTGGCTTCCGATTCCAGCAGCGCATCACGGCCCACTTTCCCTTCGGCATACAGTTGGCGGATACGCACTTTCTCTTTATTGGAAATGCCTGTGCGCATCGGACCTGCGGGCACAAAAACCGCAGGCAAGTGGCCAAAAGAGAGTGCGGCAATAAACAACCCAGGGACAATCTTGTCGCATACGCCTAAAAAGAGTGCGCCATCAAACATATTGTGTGACAACCCGATCGCTGCTGACATCGCGATCAGATCGCGGCTGAACAGTGAAAGTTCCATGCCATCTTGCCCCTGTGTCACGCCGTCGCACATGGCCGGTACACCGCCTGCTACCTGGCCGACAGCACCGATGGCGTGCAACGCCTTTTTGATCAGTTCTGGGTAACGTTCGTAAGGTTGATGGGCAGAGAGCATGTCGTTATAGGACGTAATAATGCCGATGTTGCTTTTGATCATGTTCTTTAGATCGGCTTTATCTTCTGGCGAGCAAGCGGCGAAGCCGTGCGCCAGATTGCCGCAGGCAAGCTCGGAGCGGTGTACGGTTTTATTTTTGGCTAATGCAATCCGTGCCAGATAACGGCTACGTTCAGCCTGAGAACGAGACAGGATATTCTGGGTGACGCGTGCAACAATAGGATTCATGCTATGCCCCATGTGTTTAACATTGATGCTTTGCTTAATTAAAATTGGACGCCAATGACGTCGAAAGAAATAATGTGGCTACTGCGGCTATCGGGCGTTTTTATTATTTTTTAAGATGATAAATACCCTCGTGCAAATAAACGCACGATACGAGATCGTCAATAAATAAAGTGCCCTCTAATACGGTGTATACCGTAAAACAGCGTGGGCGTATTCAGGGCGGCGAATAGGGTTATCGCAACCTTACTTGATTCAGACTTTCATCTTTGCCGCTAATCGTTCTCTCCAATAGGCCATTCATCAGGACGTCCTGACGGTGCTAAGACCACTATATACTCAAATGATACCGGTAACAATGAGTTTTATGATGGCGCTTTACTCGATTCAGCCAAGGTGGAAATTATTTTGTGATAAAGATCACGTTGTGATGTGTGCTAGTGAGAAAGACGCAAAATGTGCTACATCAGGATATCATCGCGATGGGGGGTAATATTTAAAATAATAATGGAAAAAATAAAAAATAGTTTGTTTTTTTAATGCCATTTTATGGCTAGGTATTATTTAAGGTTAAAGAATGAAAAATAGAAGTTAACTAATGTGTAGCGGAATGTTTTTTTACAAAGCGCTGCGTTGAATATTTTTTATGGATGTTAATGTGCCTGGAATAATGACATTTTTTAAATGAACAATAAGAATCTATCTCATTAGGGCTACTTCATTTGCCATTTTGAACCTGGGCAGCGATCGCACAAACGCCATTGCGTTTGAACCCCGTTGGGCCGGACTAGCGTCCGTTCAACATGCGTTACATGTTGTCTGCGCGCTGTCCGAGTCCAAACTGGCTGCACCAATAACGCCTACTGAGATAGGTTCTAGGGGGAAGGGGGGGTTTGTCATTATTAATCATTTAATTGTTATGTAGGGTCGGGTTGTGAACGGGTTGCCATCGTGTCACCTCCGTACACAGACAGCGTTGGTTTTCTTTGTTACACTAGAGTACCGGCCAACAATATTTCAATTGATTGAAAATGAAGAAGAAAAGACCAGGCTTACAAGATGTGGCCAACTGTGTAGGCGTCACTAAAATGACGATTAGCCGCTATTTACGCGATCCGCAGAAGGTATCGGCGACGCTACGCGACAGAATTGCCGCTGCGCTGGATGAATTGGGGTACATACCCAACCGGGCACCGGAGATTTTATCGAATGCCACTAGCCGAGCGATTGGCGTTCTGCTTCCTTCATTGACCAATCAGGTGTTTGCTGAAGTATTGCGCGGCATTGAGCGCGTGACGGATGCGCATGGCTACCAGACGATGCTGGCGCACTATGGCTACCATGCCGAGCGTGAAGAGATGCGCTTGACGTCACTGCTTTCCTACAACATTGATGGACTGATCCTTTCTGAGCGTTCTCACACGGAACGCACGCGCAAGATGATTGAAGTGGCCGGCATTCCGGTGATTGAAATCATGGACAGCGAGTCCCCCTGTATCGATCTGGCCGTGGGTTTTAACAATTTTGAAGCCGCCTACCAGATGACGCAGGTACTGCTGGCGCGTGGGCACCGTTTTCCGGTTTATCTCGGCTCGCGTCTGGATGAACGTACCCTGATTAAAATGCAAGGGTATGAACAGGCGATGCGTGAGGCCGGGCTGGTGCCGCGTGATGTCAGCACCGATCGCCCCTCGTCTTACAGTCTGGGTGGCGAACTGATGAAAGAAGCGCTCGAGCGTTATCCGGAAACCGACAGCCTGTTTTGCACCAACGATGATATCGCCATTGGTGCCGCCTTCGAGTGCCAACGGCAAGGGTTACACATCCCCGATCAAATGGCGATCGCGGGCTTTCACGGACACGATATTGGCCAGTCGATGGAACCTAAGCTGGCCAGCGTGTTGACGCCGCGTGAAAGAATGGGGCAGGTGGCGGCAGAGCGACTGTTGTCCCGGTTGCGCGGGGAAATTGTTACCCCGCAACGATTGGACTTGGGCTTCACCATCCTGCACGGCGGCAGTATTTGAACCCTAGCGGCGAGAGACAACGCCCGCATTGCGCAATGCTGCCAGGCCACGCGCAACTACTTCATTAAAGTCGCCATCGATGTCGATGCTGACCACGTCAGTTTCATCAGCGGCCGGTTCTTCCAGCGCGTCGAATTGGCTTTTGAGCAGGTCGGTTGGCATGAAATGCCCAGCGCGCGCCTTGAGACGTTCCAGAATGACGTCAAAGCTACCTTTCATATAAAGGAACAGCATTTCTGGGTTGTCTTCACGCAGACGATCGCGATAGCGGCGTTTTAAGGAAGAGCAGACGATCAGGCCCACTTCGTTCTTATGGCGCAGGCTGTAGGCGGCATCATTGAGACGCTCAAGCCACGGCGCACGATCGTTATCATCTAATGGCTGGCCGCTGGCCATTTTTTGAATGTTGGCGCGCGGGTGTAGATCGTCGCCGTCGATGAATTTAGCGCCCAGCGAACTCGCGATGGCAGCCCCCACACTGGATTTACCACACCCAGATACGCCCATGATGATGATGCTTTGTCCTGCCATAGTTTGATCTCTATCTCAAAATGAATATTTAAGCTTGCTTGGTAGTTTCGCATTTTATCACGTTACCGGTATCATGATACCGGTAACAAGTAGGGGTGTGACAAAAATCACAAATTACCGATGGCATAATAGAGGGCGTGAAGTACAACTCCAGCATGCCAGGCTTTGGCTCCTAAAGCTCGGTAGCAAGCGCTACCAGGTAATAAAAAGAACGCTATCTTGAAGTCAACGTAGCTTTTATAGATCTGACTGTAATAGCGACAGCATCTGTACGATTCCTATATCGGAGAATTATTATGCCATTAATCATTGTAGCAATTGGGGTTGCCCTACTGCTGCTGCTGATGATCCGTTGTAAATTGAACGGGTTCATTTCATTGATTCTGGTGTCGCTGGCCGTCGGCTTGGCGTTGGGCTACACCACTCAGGGGGGATTTAACGTCAATGGTGTGATTACCTCTATCAAAAATGGGGTTGGCGGCACGCTGGGCAGCCTGGCCCTGATCATGGGGTTTGGCGCCATGTTGGGCAAACTGCTGGCAGATTGCGGCGGTGCGCAGCGTATTGCGACGACGCTTATCGATAAATTCGGTAAGGATCGCATCCAGTGGGCAGTGGTCTTAACCGGTTTTACTGTCGGCTTTGCGCTGTTTTATGAAGTTGGCTTTGTGTTGTTGTTGCCGCTGGTGTTTACCATTGCGGCCGCGGCGCAAATTCCATTGCTGTTTATCGGTGTACCGATGGCTGCCGCGTTATCAGTAACCCACGCGCTGTTGCCTCCGCATCCGGGCCCGACCGCTATCGCTATTCTGTTCAAAGCTGATATGGGTAAGACCCTGCTTTACGGCACCCTGATTGCTATCCCTACTGTGATTTTGGCAGGGCCGGTTTATGCGCGTTTCCTGAAAAGTATCGATAAACCCATTCCTGCCGGATTGCACAATCCGAAAGTGTTTGCCGACCACGAGATGCCGAGCTTTGGTATCAGCGTATTCACTACCCTGATCCCTGTTATTCTGATGACGGGTCGTGCAGTGGCAGAAATGACGCTGCAAAAAGGCCACCCGGTACTGGGTTACGCGGAGTTTTTGGGCGATCCGGTTATGGCGACCCTGATTTCCGTTATCGTGGCGATTTTTACCTTCGGGCTTAATCGCGGTCGTAGCATGGATCAGGTCATGGATACCGTTAGTGATTCCATCAAGATCATCGCCATGATGTTGATGGTTATTGGTGGTGGTGGTG
Organism: Pectobacterium parmentieri; assembly: GCF_001742145.1. Classification (NCBI taxonomy): domain Bacteria; kingdom Pseudomonadati; phylum Pseudomonadota; class Gammaproteobacteria; order Enterobacterales; family Pectobacteriaceae; genus Pectobacterium; species Pectobacterium parmentieri. The sequence goes on from NZ_CP015749.1 coordinate 1,080,582, forward strand.
CGTTCAAGCAAATTTTGGTGGACGGTGGCGTTGCGAAGTATATCGAAACGCTGATGGCGGGCAGTACGCTGTCGCCGTTGCTGATGGGATGGGCGATTGCTGCGGCATTGCGTCTGGCTCTGGGTTCAGCGACCGTTGCGGCCATGACCGCAGGCGGGATTGTTGCGCCGTTGCTGACCATCACTGGGGTGAGCCCTGAATTGATGGTGCTGGCAGTGGGTTCCGGCAGCGTGATTTTCTCTCACGTGAACGATCCAGGCTTCTGGCTGTTTAAAGAGTATTTCAACCTGACGATTGTCGAAACGATGAAGTCCTGGTCTGCGTTGGAAACCATTATTGCGGTGTGTGGCCTGATTGGCTGTCTGCTGCTGAATATGGTGATTTAAGTCCTGCTTTTCGGTTGCCCTCGTTCTTAGGGCAACCGAATCATGATCTTACCTGCGTAAAGTGGACGCCGCCTTAAGCGAGGTTCTGGTTTGCAAATTGCTCCTGGCTCAGGCCGCCATAGGTACTATGCCGACGCCCGCGGTTATAATCACACTCATGATAATTAAACACCGTCGTCCTCATCGCTTCCCGGTTGGCAAAACCTGATCTTTCAGGAAGTCATTGCACAACACACACCATTAAAGTCATTCGCAAGGTCGGACTCTGAATAGACTGGCGGCATGGCAGAAAAGTACTTTCCGTGCGGTATGCGAGAGAATGCTGTAGATTCACTTATAATAATAACGTAATGTGATTATTATTTCATCCCTGTAGTACAGGATCATGCGCATCCATCTGGCTGTTGATTACATTAGTGACTATGTTTTTTGGCCGATATTCAGGTTGGATGGAACATTACTGGCTGTTGAAATGATAAGTCATTTTAATGGACTTTCGGGCAAGTTGAGCATGCCTGCCGATATTCTCCTCACGCAGTTAAATTCGAGCCAGAAGCATGATTTTGTTCATGAACAATTGCTTTTTATTAAAGAAAAATCCGCATGGTTTATTGATAACCACGTTCAACTGGTGTTGAAGGTAGGTCGTGAAATAACAGAAATTTTAATTAAATCTGACGTACTGCGCGGTGAAATCAAGCGTCTCGATTTTGTCTTGTTGGAAATTAATGAATTTTTTCCACAGCTATCGCAGGGAAAAGAAAACGCAGCACTGCTGAATTTGAGTCAATCCTTTCCTTTGTGGCTGGATAATTTTGGTTCTGGAAAGACTACGCTTAAACCTTTACACGATGGGTTAGTGCGTGGTGTGAAGCTGGATCGCCAGTTTATTGGGCAGCTTTTATCGCGGCCAGCCAATACGCTGATGATAGAGCCGTTACTACGAACGATTAAAAACAGTTATTCGGGCATCAGTATCGTCGCCAAGGAAATTAATAATATGGCAATCCTGAATAAAATTGGGCAACTGAATATTGATGCTGTTCAAGGACAGATGTGGCCAGCCGTACATTTTGATGGGCTTAAACAGCGCATGGCACCGCTCGGCTGATATAACTGACCAGGGAGGATGCTGTCTGAATAGGGGCGTGAAATAATACCCCTGTGTTTCCTCCGTGTTAATTTCATTGCCATCCCTCTACACTTTCTCTATACCCGTTAGTCGTTGTGTCGTGAGCGTGTGGCTCTCTTCACCTGAACAGGGTGGCATTAGGGAGATAGGATGCAGCAAACACCGTTATTCAAAAATCACTACTTTCATCAACTGCCGGGTTTTTACACCGCGCTACCGCCGACGCCGTTGCATGGCGCTCGCCTGCTTTATCACAGCGAAGGCTTGGCCGCGGAGCTCGGCTTATCTTCCGACTGGTTTACGCCAGCACAGGATAATGTCTGGAGCGGTGAACGTTTGCTGCCGGGAATGGAGCCGCTGGCACAGGTGTATAGCGGCCATCAGTTTGGTATGTGGGCGGGCCAATTGGGTGACGGGCGCGGCATCTTGCTGGGGGAGCAGCAGTTGGCGGATGGACGTAGTGTGGACTGGCACCTGAAAGGCGCGGGGCTAACGCCGTATTCGCGCATGGGTGACGGTCGTGCCGTGCTGCGTTCGGTGATACGTGAATTTCTCGCCTCGGAAGCAATGCACTATCTGGGGATCCCCACCACACGGGCGTTGACGATTGTCACCAGCACACATCTGGTGCAGCGAGAGCAGGAAGAAAAGGGCGCTATGCTGCTGCGCGTGGCAGAGAGCCATGTACGCTTCGGTCATTTTGAACACTTCTACTACCGTCGTGAACCGGAAAAAGTGCGTCAGTTGGTGGAGTATGTGATTGCCCGTCATTGGCCGCAGTGGGAAAACGACGAACGCCGTTATGAACTGTGGTTTGGCGATGTGGTAGAACGTACCGCCCGGCTGATTACACACTGGCAGGCGGTTGGGTTCTCACACGGTGTCATGAACACGGACAATATGTCGATTCTGGGGCTGACCATCGACTACGGCCCTTATGGCTTTTTAGATGCCTATCAGCCGGACTTCATTTGCAATCATTCTGACCATCGCGGGCGTTACGCGTTTGACAATCAGCCAGCGGTTGGGCTGTGGAATCTGCATCGTCTGGCACAGGCGCTGTCGGGACTGATGGATACCGATACGCTGGAGCGTGCGCTTGCTCGCTATGAACCAGCACTGATGCAGCACTACGGCACGCTGATGCGTGCCAAGCTGGGTCTATTTACCGCGAGTCCCGACGATAATGATGTGCTGGCCGGACTATTGCGCCTGATGCAGAAAGAGGGCAGCGATTACACACGCACGTTCCGGCTGTTAGCGGACAGCGAAAAGCAGGCATCGCGTGCGTCGCTCCGTGATGAATTCATCGACAGGGCAGCATTTGATAACTGGTTTGCTACCTACCGCCAGAGGCTGATGCAGGAAGATCAGGGTGATGAAGAACGTCGTCGGCTGATGAATGCGACGAATCCAAAATATATTCTGCGTAATTATCTGGCGCAAATGGCGATTGAACGGGCGGAAAATGATGACATCAGCGTGCTTGCACGTCTGCATCAGGCGCTGTGTCGGCCGTTTGACGAACAGCCGGATAACAACGATTTGGCGGCATTACCGCCAGACTGGGGTAAGCATCTGGAGATATCCTGCTCCAGCTAAGCCGGAGCAGGGATGACAGACTATTGCCGCAGATAAACCTGTGGGATGGCGTAGTCAGGGTGCGAACCCACGCTAAGATCGGCGCGATACCAGTGGGCCAAGGTTTCTGCCTGTAGCACGTCTGCAGGCGAACCTTGTGCAACCAGCTTACCTTCGTGCAGCAGCAGAATGCGGTCGGCATACAGCGCCGCCAGATTCAGGTCGTGCAGGACACAGCACACGGCTAGCGGTTGTTCACGCGTGAGTTGCTTGAGCAGTCGCAAGAGGTGCTGCTGATGATACAGATCCAGCGCCGAGGTCGGTTCATCGAGGAATAACCAGCCTGGCGTCGGTTCTGGATGCCACAGTTGTGCCAGCACACGAGCCAATTGTACCCGCTGTTGCTCTCCGCCGGAAAGATGGCGATAGTCGCGCGCCGCCAGCTCCAGACAGCCCGTTTGCGCCATAACCTGTTGAACAACGTCATCATTTTTTGAGTAACGCCCGTGGGGAGATCGTCCCATCGTGACGACATCCTGCACGCTAAACGCAAACGCCATGCCGCTATGCTGGCGCATCACCGCCCGCGTTTTTGCCAGTGCGCCGGGTTGCCAGTGCGAAAAGGGGTGTCCGGCTAACAGGCATTCGCCCTCATCGGGTGTTAAATAACCGGTCAGTAATCGGAGCAGAGTGGATTTCCCTGCGCCGTTAGGACCGATAATCGCCACGATTTCCCCGCAATTCAGTTCCAGAGAAACATCATCGGTCAGATAGCGTCCGTTGGTCTGAAAACGCAAATGGTGGGCGACTAACGTTCGGTCAAGCGCTGAGTCAGTCATTGCCGCGTCCTTTATGCTGAACGATCAGCCATAAGAAATAGGGGCCGCCAATCAGGCTGCTTAATAACCCAACGGGCATTTCTGCCGGAGAAAGTAACGTGCGTGCCAACGTATCGGCAAACAGCAGCAGACAGGCACCGCCGAGGATAGATCCTGGGAGAAGCCAGCGATGATCGGCACCCAGGTGCATACGCATCAGGTGTGGGATGATAAGCCCGATAAACCCGATCACGCCGCTGACCGCTACCGCTACGCCAACCAGCAGTGAACTCAGCAACAGTAGCGTGTATTTGGTGTGCTTCACGTTAACGCCGAGGTAGTGCGCTTCTTCATCCCCTAACTGCAACAGATTCAGGCGGCGTGCATAGTACAACGTGGCGATCATCGCAGGAATTGTCAGCGTGCTGGCAACAAGCAGCATGGGCCACTGCGCTTGTCCGAGACTCCCCATGCCCCACAGTGAAAACTGGCGCAACTGCTGGTCGGTACTGAGGTAGGTCAAGACGCCGATGAAGGCAATACACAGCGCATTGAGCGCGATACCTGCCAGCAATAGCCGGGTTAACCCACCTTGTTCAGAACGGCTGAGGATGAAGATGATGGCGGTAATCGCCAAGCTACCCGCAAAAGCAGCGAACATCGGGCTGTAAAGCGCTAACAGAGGAGGCAGGCCGAGCGGTAGCACGATAGTCAGCGCTACGCAGAGGGCGGCACCGCTGCTGATACCCAGCAGGCCGGGGTCGGCGAGCGGATTACGAAACAGCCCTTGCATAATCGCGCCAGAACAGGCCAGCGCGCCGCCGACGAGTATCGCCAGCAGCACACGGGGAACGCGGATATTCAGCCAAATATGCCAGATAGGATCGTCAAACGGCGTTTGCCATAACATTTTTAGCGATAGGCTCAGCGCACCCATGTTAGCGGCACCAACCATCAGTGCCACCATCAGCAACAGCAGCGCGATCAACCAAGAGCGCGGATGAAACCGTAACGTCATTTTATCGCTTCGGCTGTCTGACGCAGCGTTGCCATCAGCGCCGGGGTTTCGAGCGTAAAGCCGAGCATCGCCATGTCATCGACGACCAACAGACGCTTGTGCTTACCGGCAGGCGTCAGTTCCAGACCGGGTAATTTCCAGACTTGTGCGTCACCGCCCAGCATTTTCAGGCCCTGACTAGAAATCAGAATCAGATCCGGTGCGCTGGCAATTACGCCTTCCTGCGACAGAGGCTGATAACGTTCAACGTTCTGCATGGCATTCTTCAACCCAGCGTGGCGAATAATCGTGTCCGCTGGGGTATTTTTGCCTGCTGCCATCGCGGTCATGCCGCCGTGGCTGAGAACGAACAGCACGTTAACCGGCAGCGGTGACGTTTTTACTGCCGCCAACTGCTGCTGATAGGTTTCTGTCAGTTTTTTACCTTCTGCGTCTTTTCCGAGCGTCTGCGCGATGGTCTCGATCTTCTTCGGTACGGCATCCAGCGATGGCTCGGCGGTCACATGAACTACTTTGGTGCCGCTGTCCGCAACCTGCTGCAAGATGAGCGATGGCTGAGACAGATCGCTGGCAACGACCAGAGAGGGTTTCATTGCCAGAATGCCTTCGGTGTTGAGTTGGCGCATATAGCCTACGTCAGGCAACGTTTTCACGGCTTCCGGGTGCAGACTGGTACTGTCGCGCGCAACCAGATCTTTCTCTGCGCCTAGCGCATAGATGATTTCCGTGACGTCGCCGCCAATAGACACAATTCGCTCGGCAGCAGACACCCCGAGAGGGAGTGTCAATAACAGGGGGAATAGCCAGTTTTTCATGCGGCAAGATCCTTATGCGGTTTCAGGGTATCGATCTGGTCGCGCCACTGCTGTTGCTCCGGCGTACCTTCAGTACGTTGCCCAAAGAGTTGTGCAATTTGAGAGCCGTCTGCGGCATAGAGTTCGAGGCTGGTCACGATGCCGTCGGTGGTCGGTTTACGTGTGATCCAACTTTCAGCGATCGCGCCTTCGATCAAATGCAGCGTGAAATCTTTATTAAAGATATTAATCCATTCCGCGTGTTGTTCCATGCGCTCTACACGCTCAAGTGTCCCCGTGAAGATTTGCACACAGCCACGGTTACCGACAAATACCATGATCTCGTTCTGATCTTCACGTGCGGCAAACAGAATCTGTGACAGTGCATCATTTTCTACACGGTAGGCCAAATCGTCAGCGACCGAATTAAACGCCTGCTGACGCGTTAGATTATAACGCTTGAGCAGGATGAAGAAATCATGCACGTCCGTCATCGCACGCCAGTCTGCTTCAAACTGAGGATTGTGGGCGACGGCCTGCTCAGCGGCAGTGTTACTTGCTGGACGAAGTGCCAACGCCGGGTTTTCGCTGCTGGTAAATTTCTCAACGAATAGCTGCCAGGCGGCCATGTCCGTGGTGTCGGTCGTGTAGACCTTCAGAATGGCATCACCCTGATGATCGAAGAATTGAATGCTCTGGCGCTCACCGCGCGCGGTGTTTTCACGCAGTTCAAAAGCGGAAGCCCATTGAGAAAGGAACAAACGCAGATCCAACTCGCGCGGGTTGAGGATAAGACCGGCATGCCCGTCAAGCGTCTGGTTTTGATAGTAGCCGGTATGTTCATGCACGGCATACTCGTTGCGTGTGATCGACTTGGTATTACCAACCTGCTCCAGCGCACTGAGCCACACTTTGGCGTCACCCTGCAGGCGCTGCGCATCGTGTCCAACACGGGCGTGAGTCAACTCCGCTTCGCTGATGCCGAGCTGAGCCGCCAAATCGCGTGCGTATTTGCGCGGGTGTTCAACTTTAGCCTGGAGGTATTGTTGGTAAATGGACGTCTGCATCGGATTCCCTTAATCGTTGTCGTAAAGATTATAGCAATGAATGAGAATCATTTTCATGTAACAAAAACGCAACCTCAAGTGAAGTTTTCTTAATAAGTGGAATAAGCGGAATCGAGAGCGGAATTTATGTGCTGAGAGAGAGGTGACAGGAAATCAGAAAGACGGCTGGCACAGAACCGGGAGGGAGGAATGTGCCAGCGCGTATCGGGTTAAAAACGGCTGTCGACGGCGTTTGCCAAACGTGCCAGCAGCGTTTCGGTATCCTGCCAGCTTAGGCAAGGATCGGTAATGGATTGCCCATACGTCAACGCCAGAGGGTTGATCGCGGGTTGGTTGCCTTCAACTAAGAAACTTTCCGCCATGATGCCAGCAATAGCGCGTGAACCGTCGCGAATTTGCTGGCAAATATCATCGGCAACATCAAGCTGGCGGCGGTGTTGTTTCTGGCAGTTGGCATGGCTGAAATCGATCACCAACTGCTTGGGCAGAGAAAATTCGCTGAGATGTGCACAGGCGGCGGCGATATCTTCTGCATGGTAATTCGGCTTTTTCCCGCCGCGCATAATAATGTGGCCAAACGGGTTACCCTGCGTTTTGTAGACCGACATGAAGCCCTGTTTGTCCGGTGAGAGGAACATGTGCTGGGCGCGTGCGGCGCGGATCGCATCGACGGCGATACGCGTATTGCCATCCGTCCCGTTTTTGAAGCCAACAGGACAAGACAGCGCAGAGGCCATTTCACGGTGGATTTGGCTTTCGGTGGTTCTCGCACCAATCGCCCCCCAACTAATCAGATCGGCGATATATTGGCCAGTGACCATATCGAGGAATTCTGTCGCGGTCGGTAATCCAAGCTGATTGACGTCCAGCAGTAGGCGGCGAGCAATCTCTAATCCTTCATTCACCCGGAATGTGCCATTGAGCCCGGGATCGGAAATCAACCCCTTCCAGCCCACTACCGTGCGCGGTTTTTCAAAGTAAGTGCGCATGACGATTTCCAGCCGGTCCTGATACTGCGTGCGTAGCGCAACCAGACGGCGCGCATAATCCAAGGCGCTGTCGGTATCATGGATGGAACACGGGCCAATCACGACGAGTAAACGGGGATCGTGGCCGGTGAGAATGGCTTCAATTTTCTTGCGTGATGAGGTGACATTTTCGGCAACGGCTGGGGTAATCGGGAGCCTGGCGAGTAGCGTTTGGGGGGGAACCAGACTCTCGATGCGCGCGCTCCGCAGTTCATCGGTTTGTAGCATGTTTTATCTCTAAATACGGTCAAGCTGAAAACGTGTTGTCATCGAAAAAACGTGGATATGGCAGCATTTTCAGACAATGTTTTCAGCCAAATGGGTTGCTTCGCAGCGGCGAAATGCCGGGAAGTGATGGAGCACACAATAAACGAAATGACACACATTACAACCGTATCAGGGCAAAAAAATCCATCATGTACTAGTACATTCTTCGGCTCATGCCGAGGATGTCGATGATTTTGGCGGAGATTTCCTCGACGGAATAATTGGTGGTATTGAGATATTTAATCTGATGTTTGCGAAACAGCGCCTCAACTTCGCTGAGTTCCATACGGCACTGGCGCAGCGAAGCATAGCGACTGTTACCCCGGCGTTCTTCTCGAATTGCCGCTAGGCGTTCGGCATCAATGGTGAGCCCAAATAGCTTGTGCTGAAAGGGTCTTAGCGCATCCGGCAGGCGCAGGTTGTCCATATCATCGGCAATAAAAGGATAGTTGGCAGCGCGGATACCAAACTGCATTGCCAGATACAGGCTGGTCGGCGTTTTGCCACAGCGTGACACACCGAGCAGAATAACCTGAGCCTGATCGAGATTACGCAGCGAAATGCCGTCATCATGTGCCAGTGTGTAGTCGATAGCCGCGATACGCGCGTCGTATTTGCCCAGGTTGTTGGCTGTCAAACCGTGAGTGCGGTTGGCAACCGGCGTCGGCGGGATATTCAATTCTTCCTGCAAGGGGGCAACCAGCGCCTGTACAATATCCTGGCAAAACCCGTCACTGCTGGTAATAATGTTACGAACAGTGGGGGTAACGATGGAGTAAAACACCAGCGGGCGCACGCCGGTTTGCTGATACAACGTGTTGATCTGTTCACACACGGCTTTAGCGCGGGCTTCACTTTCAACGAAGGGTAAGGTATAGCTAACCGTGTTCACGGGGAATTGGGATAGCACCGCATGACCCAATACTTCAGCCGTAATTGCCGTACCGTCCGAGACATAAAATACGCTTCTTTCCACATAACCTCCTGATGATATTTCCGACAGCTCAAACACCTTAATCTCGTCAAAAATTGCGTTTTGGTAATACTTTTATTAAAACACTATTTCATTATCTTCATGATAAAGAATGCTAATCTTCTACGATATTGGATTTTTACTGTGTTAGGCAATCATTCGCCGTGAAATCAGTTTTTTTTCATAGGTTGATCGATTCACCTGTCCATGTTCATCAAAACGCTATGCTAACCTGATTGCGTTGAGGCGATTCTCAACCGAACTCTTCCATACCCTAATTGTATGCAGAAAGGATTATTTTCGATGTCCAATAACGGCCCTGATTTGCGTAATGTCCTTTGGTATAACCAGCTCGGTATGCACGACGTTGAAAGGGTAGGAGGCAAAAATGCCTCTCTGGGTGAAATGATCACCAACCTTTCAGATTTGGGCGTAGCCGTTCCCAACGGTTTTGCGACAACGGCGCAGGCGTTTAATGATTTTCTTAATCAAAGCGGGATCAACCAACGTATTTATGCGCTGCTCGATCGCACTGATATTGACGATCTGAGCCAACTGGCCAGCGCCGGTGCGCAAATTCGCCAGTGGATTATTGATACGCCGTTCCAGCCGGAACTGGAGAAGGCAATCAGTGATGCCTATCAGCAACTGGCCGATGGCGAAAAAGAGGCTTCATTTGCGGTGCGTTCTTCCGCCACGGCGGAAGATATGCCGGATGCGTCCTTTGCCGGCCAACAGGAAACCTTCCTGAACGTGCAGGGCATTGATGCGGTGATGGTCGCCGTGAAGCACGTATTTGCGTCGTTGTTTAACGATCGCGCGATCTCCTATCGCGTACATCAGGGGTATGACCACCGTGGCGTGGCGCTGTCGGCGGGCGTACAGCGTATGGTGCGATCCGATCTGGCTTCTGCGGGGGTGATGTTTACCATTGATACCGAATCCGGTTTTGATCAGGTGGTGTTCATCACCTCGGCTTACGGTTTGGGTGAAATGGTGGTGCAAGGGGCGGTGAACCCAGACGAATTCTATGTTCACAAGCCGACCTTGCAAAACAACAAGCCTGCGATCGTGCGCCGTAACATGGGATCGAAAAAAATCCGTATGGTTTATGCCGCGAGTCAGGAACATGGCAAGCAGGTGCGAATTGAAGATGTGCCAACAGAACAAACGGCGCGTTTTAGCCTGACGGATGACGAAGTTCAGGCGCTGGCGCGTCAGGCACTGCTGATTGAGAAACACTATGGTCGCCCGATGGACATCGAGTGGGCGAAAGATGGCCACACAGGCAAACTCTATATCGTGCAGGCGCGTCCGGAAACGGTACGTTCCAACGGTCAGGTCATGGAGCGCTATCACCTGCCAGCCAGCGGCACTGTGCTGGTGGAAGGGCGTGCGATCGGCCACCGTATCGGTGCAGGTGAAGTCAAAGTGATTCAGGACATCAGCGAGATGCATCTGATCAATGCGGGCGATGTGCTGGTGACCGACATGACCGACCCTGACTGGGAACCGATCATGAAGAAAGCGGCGGCGATTGTGACCAATCGCGGCGGACGTACCTGCCACGCGGCAATTATCGCGCGTGAGTTGGGCATCCCTGCCGTGGTGGGCTGTGGCGATGCGACCGAACGTTTGCGCAAGGGGCAGAAAGTGACGGTCTCCTGTGCGGAAGGCGACACGGGCTATGTGTACCAAGACCTGTTGGACTTCTCCGTGAAGAGTTCACAGATTGATGAAATGCCTGCATTGCCGCTGAAAATCATGATGAACGTGGGTAACCCTGACCGTGCGTTTGATTTTGCCTGTTTGCCAAACGATGGCGTCGGTCTGGCTCGTCTGGAATTCATCATCAACCGCATGATTGGCGTGCATCCGCGTGCGCTGCTGGAATTCGATCAGCAGACCCCAGAACTGCAACGTGAGATCAAAGCGCTGATGCAGGGCTTCGACGATCCGGTGGAATTCTACGTTGGTCGTCTGACGGAAGGGATCGCGACGCTGGCAGCGGCATTTGCACCGAAGCGCGTCATCGTCCGCCTGTCCGATTTTAAATCGAACGAGTACGCTAATCTGGTCGGTGGTGAGCGCTATGAGCCGGAAGAAGAGAACCCGATGCTGGGCTTCCGTGGTGCAGGTCGCTACGTATCACCGGACTTCAAAGCCTGTTTTGCGCTGGAGTGTGAAGCGGTCAAACGCGTGCGCAACGTGATGGGCCTGAAGAATGTAGAGATCATGATCCCGTTCGTTCGTACTGTGGCGCAAGCGGAAGCGGTGATTGCCGAACTGGCGAATCAGGGACTGCGCCGTGGTGAAGACGGCTTGAAAATCATCATGATGTGCGAAATTCCGTCCAATGCGTTATTGGCCGATGAATTCCTGCAACACTTTGATGGTTTTTCCATCGGTTCAAACGACATGACGCAATTAGCGCTGGGGCTGGATCGCGACTCCGGTGTGGTATCGGCACTGTTTGACGAACGCAACGATGCGGTGAAAGCACTACTGTCGATGGCGATTAAAGCGGCGAAGAAGCAGGGTAAATACGTCGGTATTTGTGGGCAAGGCCCATCAGACCACGAAGATTTTGCGATCTGGCTGATGGAACAGGGTATCGATAGCCTGTCGCTCAACCCGGACACCGTGGTGCAAACCTGGCTGAATCTGGCTGAGCACAAATAATTAGTACGGTGAAGACCATGACGCTCGGTAGCTACTGGGAGTCATGGTCGTTGATGATGTCAGATTTTAGGGGAAACACGGAGATGAGGTTCCCGCAGGGATGCCTCACTCCGTGGTCGCCCCGTGTATCTCGCTCTTGTCGCGATGGTGTTGTCATCAATCTTGGTGTTTTACGGTGCCGCAATCAGGAATGACTTAAATTGTGGCGTCATTACTGCGCTAAAGCCCTTATCCGTTTTGGTAATCAGATAAACTGCCAGCCCTTGCTGTTCCGCCAGCTTTAATGCTTTCTCCGTTCCCAGCACCATTAAGCCCGTATCCCAGCCATCTGCTTCCAGCGCGTTCGGCGCAATCACGGTGGCAGAAACCAACTGGTGGGTAATCGGCCTTCCGGTTTCGGGATCGATAACGTGAGAATAGCGCTTGCTGTCCTCCTCAAAGTAATTCCGATAGCTACCGGAGGTACTGATCGCATAACCCTGCAAATTCACCGCCGCCTGCGCCGCATTTTCCAGATCGGTTGGCTTCTGGATCGCCACGCGCCACGGCGTTCCTTCGGCATTAACGCCACGGCTGGAAATCGCGCCGCCGACAGAAACCAGATAATTGGTGATCCCTTTACGCGTCATCAATTGTGCGAGAACGTCTGCGCCGTAACCTTCACCCAACGTGGAAAGGTCGACATATAAATCAGGGAGATCTTTCTGAATCCACTCTCCTTTTTCATCGCCGATCAGTTTCAGATGGCGCAATCCGACGTTTTGTCGTGCTAAATCGATCTGCTGTTGACTGGGAATGCGTGTCGGCTGCTTCTGTGGGCCAAATCCCCAGAGGTTAACTAACGGACCAACGGTGATATCCATCGCACCGTGGGTGGCTTTACCGATGCGCAGCGCAGCCAGAATGATATCCGCCATGCCATTACTGATGGGCTGTGGTTCGGTTCCCCGATATTGATTAAAACGCGATAGCACGGAATCGTCACGGTAGGTGGAAATATCGTTATTGACCTGCTCCAGCAGCGCATCGATTTCCTGTTGCAGTTCTGTCTTATCTTCGGTGACGTTGCCGCTAATTTTTACGCTATAGAACGTCCCCATGGTTTTGCCTTCAATGGTCAATAAAGGGCGCTGTGTTATAGGCGTCGGGTTATCGCAGGCTGTCAGAAGGCTAAATAAGCCACAGAGTAGTAATCTCTTCGCGGCGAGAGGCGTCATGAAAAACTCCTGAAAAGCTGAACTGAAGGTAGGCTGACAGGAGAGTAACAAAAAAGGGATAAGGCGTAATGCAATGGAAGGGAAATGAAAGAAAAAAAAAGGCCCATCTCAGGGGATGGGCAAAGACTACACACAGCAATTCGTTACTAACTCTGACGAGGAGGAAACCTCATTGACAAACAGTAGGTTAATACTAGCTCCGGTATTTATCCTATGGATTATGCCTTATTCAGTCATTAAGAATCATCCTAATAGTTAATTATCTTTTAAGAATCGGCCCCTCGGAGTTTTTATATTGTCAATAATATTGATGCATTAGAGAAATGGTATCAAAATTTTTAGGACTAATCCCTAAGAATAGAGGGCTAATCATTAGCTATTTTTACCTATTGAAAAATAGATAAAGGAGTACTAACGACGAAACAGGGTTGAGTTCAAGGAAGGAATGGGCGGCCAGCACCGCCCACGAGAAGAAAAGGGAGGGGCTTACTGCGATGACTCTTTATTCGATGTATTAACGGAGAGGATGCTCTGTGGTTCGGGAATTTCGCGCATCCAGGCAAACAGCAGACGATAGGAAACGGCGAGGACGACCGGGCCAATAAATAGCCCTATCATGCCAAATGCCAGTAATCCACCAATTACACCGGAAAGAATCAGCAGCATCGGAAGATCGGCACCCATTCTGATCAGCATCGGACGAATCACGTTATCGATCGTTCCAACGACACAACTCCAGACCAGCAGGATGGTGCCCCAGGTATTATCGCCCGTCCAATACAGCCAGATAATGGCCGGAATAAGTACCAGAAGTGGCCCCAACTGCGCCAGACAGCACAGAAACATCAGAACGGTTAGTAGTGTGGTGTAGGGAATGCCCGATAGCCCCAGACCGATTCCGCCTAGCACTGATTGCACGATGGCCGTTACCACCACGCCCAGCGCAACGGCACGAATTGACTGCGCTGCCAGAATCACCGCCGCATCGCCGCGCTCCTGCCCCAACCGGATAGCGAAATGTCGCACGGCTTTCGCAACGGCTTCACCTTTGTAATACAGTAGGGCGCTGAAGATCAGCATTAGGGTGCAGTGCATCAGAAAGCGCCCAATATGGGCGGCCTGTGCAACCAGCCAGGTCGCAGTTTTACCAAAATAGGGCTGCACCTTGGCGAACAGACCGCTGCCGCCACTTTGCAACAGCGCCTGCCAACTGTTGAACAATTTTTCTCCCACTAAAGGGATCGACGTTAGCCACTCCAGCGTCGGTGGCGAAAAGTTTTCCTGTCTGGCTCCCCAACTCATTAGCGCCGAGCTGTTATCCACCACGCTACTGATGAGAACGGCAATCGGTACAATAAATAGCAGGATGAGCAGAAACGTCATGACGAGCACCGCCAGAGAACGCCGTCCCCATAGTAGCGCCTGAAATTTTATCAGCAGCGGCCAGGTAGCAATCACCACCATACACGCCCAGGCGAACCCCAAAATAAAAGGCTGTACCACCCAAAAACAGGCAATAATCATGATGGTAATAAACACCAGACTGAACAGGTTTCTGGCCAGGTCAAATCGTGGTGGTTGAGAGTATTTGCTCAACGAATCGTTCCTCAATAGCAAAAGAAAAGGCTGAAGGCGCGGTAGCTTGGGTGAAGTGATCTAATCACACGTCATCATGAGATATTTCCGGGTATTTTGACAGCCTGTTGAACATTTTGTTGGTGAAACAGCGGTTCGCCAACATGCTGTATGTTTTTGCCGTTCTGGGAGCGCACACGATTGCGAAATGTGATAAAACGTGATGTCCCCGATGAAAGGGCGGCTATAGCATAGCGGGTCACTTAAGTCCTATTTTAGGAGAAACACGGGGATGAGGTTCCCGCAGGGAGGCCTCGCCCCGTGGTCGCTCCGTGTAACTCGGTTCTTAACCGATCGACATTAGGCTATATACCACTCTTCACAGGCATATCACGACATATTGGCAAACATATCATGTACGGACAGGGTCAAAAAATAATGATCCCACAGATCACGCAATCTCCCGGGCTGGTCCAGCCGGTGCTTAATTTTCTGGAAGCATTAAAGAAAAACGGATTTACGGGCGATACGGCGACCAATTATGCCGATCGTCTGACGATGGCGACGGATAACAGTATCTATCAACTCTTGCCGGATGCGGTGGTTTTCCCCCGTTCAACCGCCGATGTAGCGATCCTATCGCGACTGGCAGGTGAGGAACGTTTTTCAGGGTTGACCTTTACCCCACGCGGCGGTGGGACAGGAACGAATGGGCAAGCGCTGAATCGCGGTATCGTGGTCGATATGTCGCGCTATATGAACCGTATTTTGGAAATCAACCCTGAACAGGGCTGGGTGCGCGTTGAGGCGGGTGTCATTAAAGATCAACTCAACCAGTACCTGAAACCTTATGGTTATTTCTTCGCACCTGAATTGTCGACCAGCAACCGGGCGACACTGGGTGGCATGATTAATACCGATGCGTCAGGGCAAGGCTCGCTGGTGTACGGTAAAACCTCAGACCATGTGTTGGGGCTGCGTGCGGTACTGCTAGGCGGCGAGATGCTGGATACGCAGGCGATGCCAGTCGAGCTTGCAGAGCAGTTGGCAGAAGAAGATTCCGCCATTGGCCGCATTTACCATACGGTGCTGCACCGCTGCCGCGAACAGCGTGCCTTGATTATCGACAAATTCCCTAAGCTGAACCGCTTTCTGACTGGTTATGATCTGCGTCATGTGTTCAGCGACGATCTGCGCACCTTTGACCTGACGCGCATTCTGACCGGAGCTGAAGGTACGCTGGCATTTATCACCGAAGCGAAGCTCGATATCACGCCGTTGCCGAAGAGCCGCCGTCTAGTGAATATCAAGTACGACTCCTTCAATTCAGCGTTGCGCAATGCGCCGTTCATGGTGGAAGCGAAAGCGCTATCCGTCGAAACGGTGGATTCCAAGGTACTAAACCTTGCCCGTGAAGATATCGTCTGGCATTCCGTCAGTGAACTGATTACCGATGTGCCTAACCAGGAAATGCTTGGCCTGAATATCGTTGAGTTTGCGGGTGATGATGAAGCGCTGATCAATGGGCAGGTGGAATCGCTCTGTCAGCGGTTGGATTCGCTGTTGGTTACCGGAGAGGGCGGGGTGATTGGCTATCAAACCTGTAACGACCTGGCCGGAATCGAACGTATTTATGCCATGCGTAAGAAAGCCGTCGGGCTGCTGGGCAACAGTAAAGGATTGGCCAAACCCATTCCGTTTGCGGAAGATACCTGCGTACCGCCACAACATCTGGCGGATTACATCGAAGAGTTCCGCGCACTGCTGGACAGCCACAATCTGACGTATGGCATGTTTGGTCATGTGGACGCAGGGGTACTGCACGTCCGTCCTGCTCTGGATATGTGCGACCCGCAGCAGGAAATGCTGATGAAACAGCTTTCCGATCAGATTGTCGCGCTGACGGCCAAATATGGCGGTCTGCTGTGGGGAGAACACGGTAAAGGCTTCCGCGCCGAATACAGCCCTGAATTCTTTGGACCGGAACTGTATACCGAGCTGCGCCGTATCAAGGCCGCATTCGACCCTGATAACCGGCTGAATCCTGGGAAAATTTGTGCGCCGCTGGATGTTGATGCACCGATGATGAAAGTCGATGCGGTCAAGCGTGGCACATTTGACCGCACGATCCCGCTGACGGTTCGCACTGCATTCCGTGGCGCAATGGAATGTAACGGCAATGGGCTGTGTTTTAACTTCGATGCGCGTAGCCCAATGTGCCCGTCGATGAAAATCAGCGGAAACCGAATTCATTCCCCGAAAGGACGTGCAACGCTGGTACGTGAATGGTTACGTCTGCTAGCGGAACAGGGCGTCGATCCGGTGGCGCTGGAGAACGCGTTACCACAGCAGAAGCTGAGCCTGCGCGCCTTTATCCAGAAAACCCGTAATACCTGGCAGGCGAAGCAAGGGGATTACGATTTCTCGCATGAGGTAAAAGAGGCGATGTCAGGCTGTCTGGCATGTAAAGCCTGTTCAACGCAGTGCCCTATCAAGATTGACGTGCCGGGCTTCCGTTCTCGCTTCCTGCAACTTTATCACACGCGCTATCTGCGTCCGGTTCGTGACTATCTGGTGGCTGGTGTTGAAGGCTATGCGCCGCTGATGGCACGCAGCCCGAAGATGTTTAACTTCTTCCTGAAAATGCCATTGCTGAATAACTTGAGCCGTAGCCAGATCGGCATGGTTGATTTGCCCTTGCTGTCATCACCGTCGCTGCGCCAGCAGTTTGCCGGGCATAACGGGGTTAACACCACGCTGGAACAGTTGGAACAGCTACCGGAGCAGGCGCGTCAGCAATACGTGTTAATCGTACAGGATCCGTTCACCAGCTATTACGATGCGCAGGTGGTAGCGGATTTCGTTCATC
Organism: Pectobacterium parmentieri; assembly: GCF_001742145.1. Taxonomy (NCBI): domain Bacteria; kingdom Pseudomonadati; phylum Pseudomonadota; class Gammaproteobacteria; order Enterobacterales; family Pectobacteriaceae; genus Pectobacterium; species Pectobacterium parmentieri. Next base: position 1,097,989 of record NZ_CP015749.1, read on the forward strand.
TGATCGAAAAACTGAAGCTGAAACCAGTGCTGCTGCCATTCTCGCCGAATGGGAAGGCGCAACACATTAAAGGCTTCTTACAGCGCTTTGCTAAAACCGCATCGAAGACGGCAGATTTCCTTAATCGCGTTGCCAAGCTTGGTATGCCGATGGTGGGGGTCGACCCAGCTCTGGTGCTGTGCTACCGCGACGAATACCGAGAAATTCTGGGTGAGAAACGTGGTGATTTTCGGGTGCAGCTAGTGCATGAATGGCTAGTGACGGCCCTAGCAGAAAATACGCCTCAACCTGCTACCGGCGAATCCTGGTATCTACTCGGTCACTGTACGGAAACGACCGCGTTGCCGATTAGTACGAAACAGTGGGCTGATATCTTCTCTCGCTTTGGCGCTAAACTGGAGAATATTAGCGTCGGATGTTGCGGCATGGCGGGAACTTACGGTCATGAAACCAAAAACCTCGCCAGCTCGCAGGGAATTTATGCGCTATCCTGGCAACAGGTGCTGCAGAAGTTACCGCAGAAACGCTGTCTGACCACCGGCTATTCGTGCCGTAGTCAGGTAAAACGTATGGAAGGTCGCGCATTACGCCATCCGTTACAGGCCTTACTGGAGATCCTCTGATGCTATGGAAAAGACAGGTTACGCTGGAGCAGCTTAACCAACAGAGCCAAGCGTGCATGGTCGGCCATATCGGTATTCGTTATACCTGCCTTACGGAGGATTCTCTGGAAGCGGTGATGCCCGTGGATTCACGCACGCGTCAGCCGTTTGGTTTGCTGCACGGCGGCGCTTCTGTCGTGCTGGCGGAATCGCTGGGTTCCGTCGCGGGCTATCTGTGTTCTGAGGGCGATCAGCAGGTGGTGGGGCTGGAAATCAATGCCAATCACTTGCGTGCGGTGCGTGAAGGCGAAGTCCGGGGAGTATGCCGTGCGCTTCACGTAGGTCGCCGTAGCCAGGTGTGGCAGATTGAGATTTTTGATAATCAGAACCGCCTGTGCTGCATTTCACGTCTGACGACGTCGGTGATTACGCCATAAAGCATGAAACGCCGGACCAGGCTGCAGGTCAGTCTGGTTCGGTTGCTTTGGGAAAATATTTTTTCAGGGTAGAAACGGTACGCGCTTAACGAAGTCCGTCTGAAAGGCGGTCGCTTTATCCCATGAGCCTTGCATGCTTAACTGATGGCAAATCGACTTCAGCGTGTTACGGGCAAAGTAGTAACTTTGCACTCGAAAGAGGTGGCAACGCCCTTCATTATTGATCTCTTTAATCAACCGATTGTGCAATTTGACCAGCGCGTGCAGATAGCTGTCGTCATCGCCATTTCTTAGGCAGAGTTCAACCATATCCATGCAGGCGTTATGAAAGCGACGTAAATGATCGATATTGCTTCCCGGACGGTTCAGGCGGGCTTCCGCCATATAGAAATCAACAGTGGCATCGCGAATCTGAAATTTATATTCGTCAATTTGGTGGTGCAGCCAGGCATTCACGGAAAGCATGGTCATCGATCCTGAATATCAAATGATAATCATTATCATATTGATAAAAAAGGCGGTGATCAATGGGCAAAACGTGCTTTAACATCAAAAGTACGATCGGAAATCACATAAATCTTCATATACCTTCCCTGTTTTATAAATAGGTATCACCGATAAATGTTATAATAATGATAACGAGATGATGATTTTTATCTGACCGAAAGGGATAACGGTCATGATATTAATCTGTTTTTTATCAATTGGTTAGTTTGTTTCTTGCTGTGTTATCTGGGGCATTTAAGACGTGTAAAATAGCGCTCTTGGCTCGCTAAAAAACCAAATGTTACGAATAGCCCTGCAAAACAAGAGGTTGAAGCTAGTTTCATTATCACTAACATTAGGGGAAACCAGCCTAAAACTGGTACCACACGCAATGAGGTATTCCATATGCAAGCGGAAAATGTAGGGACGTTTTCACTGGATGAAAATGTCTGGCAAGGACTGACGCTGACAGATAGTGCCGTGAAGCAGATTAAGAATCTGATGAAGCAGGATGAGGCCGTGCAAGGACTGCGGCTTGGCGTTAAACAATCAGGCTGTGCGGGATTTGGCTATGTGCTGGATCTGGTACAGGAGTTCGAAACCGACGACCTGGTGTTCGAACGTGATGGCGCAAAACTGTATGTCCCATTGAAAGCAATGCCTTTCATTGACGGCACAGAACTTGATTTCGTCCGTGAAGGGCTGAATCAGATATTCAAGTTTAATAATCCCAGAGCGCAGCATGCTTGTGGATGTGGCGAAAGCTTTGGCATTTAAGTGATGAAAAATTATGGCACGTAGCACGGTAGATGTACCTGATGATGTCCAGATCTGGATGGGTGATGGACGCTATAAAGAAGGTTTCTTCACGCAACTGGAGACCGATGAGCTAGCGCACGGCATCAATGAAGATGTTGTCCGGGCAATTTCGGCGAAGCGTAATGAACCTGAGTGGATGCTGGAATTCCGTCTTAACGCTTACAAAGCGTGGCTGGAGATGGAAGAACCGCATTGGCTGAAAGCCCAGTACGAGAAACTCGACTATCAGGACTATAGCTATTATTCCGCGCCTTCCTGCGGTAACTGCGACGATAGCTGTGGCTCTGAGCCCGGCGCCAAGCAGCAATCCGGGATTACGGACGTGAATAATTACCTGACTAGCGAAGTGGAGAATGCCTTTAACCAATTGGGTGTTCCCGTCCGCGAAGGCCAGAAAGTCGCGGTCGATGCCATTTTCGACTCGGTGTCCGTTGCGACCACGTATCGGCATGAACTGGCTGAAAAGGGCATTATTTTCTGTTCATTCAGCGAGGCGATTCAGGAACATCCCGATTTGGTACGTCAGTATCTCGGTACTGTAGTACCGGCGAACGATAACTTCTTTGCCGCGTTAAACTCAGCGGTCGCTTCTGACGGCACGTTTGTGTACATCCCGAAAGGCGTGCGCTGCCCGATGGAACTGTCGACGTATTTCCGTATCAATGCGGCAAAAACCGGTCAGTTCGAGCGTACGATCCTGATCGCCGATGATGACAGCTACGTCAGCTACATCGAGGGTTGCTCCGCGCCTGTTCGTGACACCTACCAACTGCACGCCGCGGTGGTGGAAGTGATCATCAACAAGAATGCCGAAGTGAAATATTCCACGGTACAGAACTGGTTCTCCGGTAAAGATGACGCCGAAGGCGGGATCCTGAACTTCGTGACCAAGCGCGCGCTGTGTGCGGGTGAGCATTCGAAAATGTCATGGACGCAGTCGGAAACCGGTTCGGCGATCACCTGGAAATACCCGAGCGTCATTCTGCGCGGTGACTATTCCGTCGGCGAATTCTTCTCTGTCGCCTTGACCAACGGTCGTCAGCAGGCCGATACCGGCACCAAGATGATTCACATTGGTAAAAACACCCGTTCGACCATCATCTCCAAAGGGATTTCTGCCGGGCGCAGCGAGAACACCTACCGTGGCCTGGTGAAGATCATGCCGAGCGCGGCCAATGCCCGTAACTTTACCCAGTGTGATTCGATGCTGATCGGCAGCGAATGCGGTGCGCACACGTTCCCGTATGTGGAAGTGCGCAACAATACTGCACAGTTGGAGCATGAAGCGACCACGTCGAAAATCGGCGATGACCAACTGTTCTATTGTCTGCAACGCGGAATTAGCGAAGATGATGCTATCTCAATGATCGTAAACGGTTTCTGTAAGGACGTTTTCTCTGAGTTGCCGCTGGAGTTCGCGGTAGAAGCACAAAAGTTACTGGCGATTAGCCTGGAACACAGCGTGGGTTAATTCGGCGGTTGCCGGGATTTTCACAGACTAATAATGAGAATCATCGGTCCCGGAATTCATTAAGCGTCCGTCATATTGGGCGTTGGAAGGAATAAGCATGTTAAGCATCGAAAATTTAAAAGTTAGCGTAGAAGGTAAAGAGATCATCAAAGGGCTTAATCTCACCATTAAGCCGGGTGAAGTGCACGCGATTATGGGCCCGAATGGCTCAGGGAAAAGTACGCTCTCCGCAACGCTGGCTGGACGTGAAGAATATGAAGTGACTGACGGTTCGGTCAGCTTCAAAGGGAAAGACCTGCTGGAATTGTCTCCAGAAGATCGCGCGGGTGAAGGCGTCTTCATGGCGTTTCAATATCCGGTAGAAATCCCCGGCGTCAGCAACCAGTTCTTCCTGCAAACCTCTGTGAACGCGGTGCGCAAATACCGTGAACAGGAACCGCTGGATCGCTTTGACTTTGCCGACTTTATCGAAGAAAAGATCAAGCTGCTGAATATGCCGGAAGATTTGTTGACCCGCTCGGTCAACGTGGGCTTCTCTGGCGGCGAGAAGAAGCGTAACGACATTCTGCAAATGGCGGCGCTGGAGCCGGATCTGTGCATTCTGGATGAAACTGACTCCGGGCTGGATATCGACGCACTGAAAATCGTCTCTAACGGCGTGAACTCCCTGCGCGACGGCAAACGTTCGTTCATCATCGTCACGCACTACCAGCGTATTCTTGATTATATCAAACCGGATCACGTACACGTTCTGTATCAAGGTCGCATTGTGAAATCCGGTGATTTCTCGCTGGTGAAACAGTTGGAGGAGCAAGGCTATGGCTGGCTTACCGACGGGCAATAATGTGACGAGCGAGAACGCAACGGGTAAGACCAGCATCGTGCAGAAACAAGAACACGCGCTGCAACAATGGCGTGGCCTGTTTGAACGCGATGCGTCACGCCGTTCTGACGATGCGAACCAACACTGGCAGGACGTGGTGCGTCTTGGCTTACCGCACCGTAAGCATGAGCACTGGAAATACACGCCGCTGGATGGTTTGCTGAGTAACGAATTTGTCGCACCGCAGGCGCAGTCTATCGACCGTGCTGCGGTGGATGCGCTGGCATTCGCGGTGGATAGCTGGCGTCTGGTGTTTGTCGATGGTGTGTTCAATGCAGAACTCAGCGATAGCGCATGGGGACCTTATCAGGTTGATGTACAGGCATCGCATGCGCGTGGCGCGTTGCCTGCGGCGATCCAGCCCGAAGTGTTCCTGCATCTGACTGAAAGTCTGGCTAGTACGAGTACATTGATTCGTCTGGCTGCCGGGCAGCAGGCGGAAAAACCGCTTTACCTGCTGCACATCAGCAGCAGTCAGACGGCAGCGTTGAATACGGTTCACCATCGCCATCATCTGAACGTTGAACGTGGTGCCAGTGCGGAAATTATCGAGCATTACGTCAGTCTGGACGAACATGCGCACTTTACCGGTGCACGCCTGACGGTGAATGCGGCGGAAAATAGCCAGGTTAGCCACTATAAGCTGGCGTTTGAAGCGGCGGCGAGCTACCACTTCGCGCATAACGATCTGGTTCTGGCACGCGATGCCCGGGTTCGCAGCCACAGCTTCCTGTTGGGCGCAGGGCTGACGCGTCACCACACCAGTGCTCAGTTGAACGGCGAAGGGACGAATCTGTCCATGAACAGCCTGATTCTGCCTGTCGGCAGCGAAGTGTGTGATACGCGAACGTATCTGGAACATAATCAGGGCTATGGCGAAAGTCGCCAACTGCATAAGGTCATCGTCAACGATCGTGCCAGAGCGGTGTTTAACGGCATGATCAAGGTTGCGCCACATGCGCTGAAAACTGACGGACAGATGACCAACAACAACCTGTTGCTGGGCCGACTGGCGGAGGTAGACACCAAACCGCAGTTGGAAATCTATGCGGATGACGTGAAATGCAGCCACGGTGCCACTATCGGTCGGATGGACGAAGAACAGTTGTTCTATCTCCGTTCCCGCGGTATTACGCAGCAGGATGCGCAACAGATGATCATCTTCGCCTTCGCGGCGGAAGTCACAGAAGCGATTGAAAACGAGTCTCTGCGAGATGTGGTTCTGGAACGTATCGCGCAGCGTTTGCCCAACGCGCTGGCGAATGCCGGCAAGGCGGTATGATGAGTTATCCTATTGAACGGGTTCGTGCCGATTTCCCGCTGCTGGCAAGTGAGGTTAACGGCCAGCCGTTAGCCTATCTTGATAGCGCGGCGAGTGCGCAAAAGCCGCAGTCGGTTATCGAGCGCGAAGCCGAATTCTATCGCCATGAATACGCCGCTGTGCACCGCGGTATTCATACGCTGAGCGCGCAGGCGACCAGCGCGATGGAAGCGGTGCGCGAGCAGGTGGCATCCTTTATCAATGCTGCCTCAGTGGAAGAGATTGTTTTTGTACGCGGTACAACGGAGGCCATCAATCTGGTGGCTAACAGTTATGGCCGTACCTTCATCCAGCCGGGCGATAACCTGATCATCACCGAGATGGAGCATCACGCGAATATTGTTCCCTGGCAGATGCTGGCAGAAGCGCGTGGCGTTGAAGTTCGCGTATTGCCGCTGGCTGAAGATGGTTCGCTGGATGTCGCGCAGCTTCCTGCATTGCTGGATGAACGTACTCGCCTGCTGGCAGTGACGCAGATATCTAACGTATTGGGCACGCTGAACCCAGTAAAAGGGATGATTGCACAGGCAAAAGCGGCGGGCGCGGTGACGTTGATCGATGGTGCGCAGTCGATTATGCATCAGCCTGTCGATGTACAGGATCTGGACTGCGATTTCTTTGTCTTTTCAGGGCATAAGATCTACGGTCCTTCGGGTATTGGTGTGCTGTACGGCAAACGTGACCTGCTTCAGGCCATGCCGCCGTGGGAAGGCGGTGGGGCGATGATTCGTCAGGTTAGTCTGCGAACAGGCACTACCTATGCGGATTCGCCGTGGCGCTTTGAAGCCGGCTCGCCTAACACGGGCGGTATCATGGGCCTGGGTGCCGCACTGGATTATGTGACGGCACTGGGACGTGAAGAGATTCAGCGCTATGAATCCTCTTTGATGCAGTACGCGCTGGAAGCGTTAACGCAGGTGCCTGATTTAACACTGTATGGCCCGGCTGAACGCCACGGTGTGATTGCGTTTAATCTTGGGCAGCACCACGCCTATGATGTGGGAAGTTTCCTCGATCGGTACGGTATTGCGATTCGCACCGGCCACCATTGCGCGATGCCGCTGATGGAACACTATGGTGTTCCCAGTATGTGCCGCGCCTCGCTGGCCGTTTATACTACGCGCGAAGAAATTGACCGGCTGGTTGCCGGATTGCAACGTATCCATCGATTGCTGGGCAGTTAAGCGCTGCGCGCGAACCTGTCCGGGGAGGAAACCATGGCGAGTCTGCCAGAACCGCAGAAGCTGGCGCGCAATTTTGCGCGCTGTAATGACTGGGAAGAAAAATATCTGTATGTCATCGAGCTAGGGGAGCGTCTTGATCCACTGCCCGATGAGTGGCGTAATCCCGATAACCTGATCTCTGGGTGCCAGAGTCAGGTGTGGATTGTGACGCAGCCGGATGAGCAGGGCGTGATCGTTCTGCACGGCGACAGTGATGCCGCTATTGTGAAAGGCCTGATCGCGGTCGTTTTCAGCCTGTATCAGGGGCTGACAGCGCGGGAGATTGTTGAGCTGGATGTGCGGCCGTTCTTTGAATCGCTGGCGTTGAATCAACACCTGACGCCATCCCGCTCGCAGGGGCTTGAGGCGATGCTACGTGCGATTCGTGCGCATGCCGCTGCTCTGCTTTAATTTTCTTTCCTACTTTATCTGAGTATAAAAAAGCGCTGTGACGGAAAAAACGTTCGGCGCTTTTTGTTTTTTTCATTTACTGATTTTTACCAACGATACGTTATTGTTTTCCAGTTCATTTATTAACTCGCTGATATTTCAGAATTCGTCCCGTATATTTATTTCCCGCTAAATTTTATGCTGACTTTGCTTTGTAAAGAATTGAATATCAATGCGTTGATTTTTAAATCAAATATTCTTTTGTTACAACAATGCTAATATATACCCACGTCCGGTGGAAAGAGGCAGCAACAGCCGCATTGAACACCAGGTCGAGAGGTACAGCCGGATACTGCATTCTGGGTACACAACCAGATGTTATTGATTGTAGGGAATTTACTATGAAACGCGCGTTAACTTTACTTGGTATGGCCTTTGCGACATACCTGGCCAGCACCGCCGCCAGTGCGACGGAATACCCGCTACCGCCACCAAACAGCCGTCTTATCGGTGAGAATATCGCTTATACGGTCCCTAATGACGGCCGCCCGCTGGAAGCTATCGCGGCGGACTTCAAGATTGGCCTATTGGGCATGCTGGAAGCGAACCCAGGAGCAGACCCTTACTTGCCGACAGCGGGTTCCACCCTCACGATCCCGACGCAAATGCTGCTGCCGGATACACCGCGCGAAGGCATTGTGGTCAATTTGGCGGAGCTACGGCTCTACTACTATCCGAAAGGGAAGAATACCGTCATTGTTTACCCGATCGGTATCGGTCAACTGGGGCGCAATACGCCATTGATGACGACCAGCGTAAGCGAGAAACGTGAGAATCCGACCTGGACGCCAACGGCGAACATCCGTAAGCATTATCTCGAAGAGCAGGGCATTAAGTTGCCTGCTGTTGTTCCGGCTGGCCCAGATAACCCGATGGGGTTACATGCGCTACGTTTGTCAGCGCATGGCGGCGTTTATCTGCTGCATGGCACGAATGCGGACTTCGGTATTGGTATGCGGGTAAGCTCTGGCTGTATCCGCCTGCGCCCAGATGACATCAAGGCGTTGTTTGATAACGTGCCAGTCGGTACGCGTGTACAGATCCTTAACGATGCGATTAAAACCTCCGTTGAACCGGATGGCAAACGCTACGTTGAAGTGCATCAGCCTTTGTCGAAGACCGATAAAGACGATCCACAAACGATGAAAATTCCGCTGACGGCAAAGACGCAGAAATTTGTTAAGGATGCGGAGACAGACAGTAAAGCCGTTGCTGATGCGATTGTGCGCCGTTCCGGTATGCCGATTGTGGTTAGCGTAGGGCAAGATATCAATACCTACCAATCGCCGGTCGAGTCGTCTCCAGAAACGCCTGAGACGCATCAGGTTGCACCAATCACCTCTATTAACACTACCTCGCGGTAATGATGAGATAAGTCAGCCAGATGCGTTTCAGACGCATCTGTGCTGCTTCAGCGTGTAGGGTGGGGGAGGGAATATACCCGATAACGTGAAAAAGGGATTGAAGATAAAGGTTGAAAGAATAAAACGAAGGCAAAAAAAATGGCGCACATTGTGCGCCATTTTCACTACTTAACCAGCTCGATTACTTTTTGTAAGTACGAACTTGGTTGTCCAGACGCTGGTTAGCACGAGCTGCGTCATCTTTAGCAGCTTGTACGTCAGAGCGGATTGCGTTCACGTCGTTGCTCAGTTGGTCAACTTTAGCGTTCAGAGTCTGAACGTCAGAAGACAGCTGATCAATTTTAGCATTGCTTGAACAACCAGCAAGCAGAGTAGAACCCAGGATTACCGCGCCCAGTACCAGTTTAGTACGATTCATTATTAATACCCTCTAGATTGAGTTAATCTCCATGTAGCGTTACAAGTATTACACAAACTATTTTCTAATGAGAATAAATTTTTGATGAGAACATGCTTAATTTTGATCGTTCGCTCAAAGAAACAGCGAGTTTTACCTATTCATTAAAAAAGTAAGGAAAACAGCGCTATTTTTGTCGGATAACTCTGAGGCTTAAGGCTATTAAAAAGGCGTGTTACACAAAGGCATTAATTAGGTTATCGTGCTGTAGAAAGTCATTTCAGAATATAAAAAAAGCGCCATTAAGGCGCTTTTTACCGATCGGATTGTTAGGATCAGATACGGTGTACGGAAACGGTATTGGTTGTGCCGCTAGAAACCAGTGCACCAGATACCATCACTACCACATCACCCGCTTGCGCATAACCGCTATTCAGCGCGGCTTCTTTACCAATGCGGTAGAAATCATCCGTAGAAGCGATTTCTTTCACCAGCAGTGTATCAATGCCTTTGCTCAACAGCAGTTGGCGCGCGGTGACATCGTTAGTCGTCAACGCCAGAATACGAGCGTTCGGGAAGTATTTGCGGATAGATTTGGCTGATTTACCGCCGCTGGTTGCAACCACAATCAGCGGTGCATCCAGTTTTTCTGCGGTTTCTACCGCACCGCGGCAGACCGCTTCAGTGATACGCAGGATCCCAGGTGTTTTGATGGTATCCAGACGGCTTTTCATCACGGAATCGGTACGCTGACAGATCGTTGCCATGATGGTAACGGATTCCAGCGGGTATTTACCTTTCGCACTTTCGCCAGACAGCATAACGGCATCGGTGCCGTCGATGATGGCGTTAGCGACGTCACCAGCTTCAGCACGGGTAGGGCGTGGGTTCTTGATCATTGAATCCAGCATTTGCGTCGCGGTGATAACCACTTTGCGTGCCAGATTACATTTTTCGATCATCATCTTCTGCGCGAAGATCACTTCTTCAACGGGGATCTCAACGCCCAGGTCGCCACGGGCAACCATGATACCGTCAGAGGCTTCCAGAATGTCGTCGAAGTTGTTCAGACCTTCCTGGTTTTCGATTTTAGAGATGATCTGGATGTGCTCGCCACCGTGTGCTTTCAGGTGAGCGCGAATTTCTTCAACGTCGGAACGTTTACGAATAAAAGAGGCAGCAACGAAATCGACGCCTTGTTCGCAACCGAAAATCAGGTCGCGTTTGTCTTTTTCAGCCAGAGCTGGCAACTGGATGGAAACGCCTGGCAGGTTAACGCCTTTGTTTTCGCCCAGATCGCCATTGTTCAGCACTTTACAGACGACATCGTTGCCGTTGATCGCCGTAACCTGCATACCGATCAGGCCGTCATCAACCAGAACGGTGTTACCGACGCTGAGGTCTTCGGTGAAGCCAGCGTAAGTGACAGCGACGCGATCCTTGTTACCCACGATGCTTTGATCGGTGGTGAACGTGAACGTTTGGCCTGCGGTCAACGTGACGTCAGCGCCGTTTTCCAGCTTCATGGTACGAATTTCTGGGCCCTTGGTGTCAAGCAGGATAGCCGCTTTCTGACCGGTTTTTTCCATGACGGCACGCAGGTTCTTGATGCGTTGGCCATGTTCTGCGTAATCCCCGTGAGAGAAGTTCAGGCGCATAACATTCATGCCGGCAGACAGCAGGTTGCCAAGCACTTCTTCTGACTCTGTTTTCGGCCCGATGGTACAAACAATTTTTGTCTTTTTCATACGATAGTTTCTACAAGTTGTGATGGATAAAAAAACGAGTGAACCAGTGGCCGTGTGAGGCAAGCCGCTGGAAAGAATGCATGGAGGAACGGTATAAAAGAGGTAAGTATAGAGGGTCGTAGCGAATGGGTGATGAAGTGCGCAACCGCTCGTCGCATGGGATTCGCGGGGGCTAGCGTTGGCGATGCCGTTGATAATAATGTTATTGATAGTGGCACGTTGTTTAGCTGAAACCATTCAATTGAAACGACGTTTCGTATTATAGTTATTAAGCGGCGAGAAACAAGGTGGTAAAAGGTCAGAAATTGAATATTTCAGTGCGTTTACGCAAAAAACTGCGCGATTTGGTATTTTTACCTAACTTTGTTGCGCAACTGCCTAAGAAACCCACTGTATAAATACGCTATTGCGGTAGATTGATTCCTGTAATAGCCAACAATAAATAAAGTGCGTGTAAGCGACATGCTTTTCTGGCGATCCGCATCACGTTTTTGTGTCATTCTCCTTGAGAAGATGAATGCAGATGGTAGTTTACCAGTCATTGCGGATTGTTACTGCGTAAGCAGGCAAAACCAGATGCTCGTTCTTGCTACGGGTGTCTGGTTTTTTTGTTTCCAGGGTTTGAAAAATGAAGATTGCCAAAATACTCAATAATAATGTCGTCACCGTAATCGACGAAAACAATAATGAGTCGGTTGTGATGGGACGCGGGCTGGGCTTCAAAAAGCACTCTGGCGATCTGCTGGACGAAACGCTGATTGAACGTGTGTTTGTGATGAAGTCAGGAGAACTGACCTCACGCCTACAGGAGCTGTTATCAGAGATTCCGCTGGATGTCATCACAACGGCAGACAAGATCATTCTGCTGGCAAAAACGCGTTTGCCTGGGAAACTGCAAAATAGTGTCTATATCTCGTTAACCGATCACTGCCACTTTGCGATAGAGCGCCATAAACAAGGCGTAGATATCCGCAATGTGCTGTTGTGGGAAATAAAGCGCCTGTATCCAAAGGAATTTGCTGTTGGTCTGGAAGCGCTGGATATTATTGAACAGCGCCTTGCTGTGCGGTTACCGGAGGATGAGGCCGGATTTATTGCTCTGCATTTGGTGAATGCGCAACTTGATAGCGAAATGCCTGAAGTCTTGCAAATCACCAAGATCATGCAGGAAATACTGAATATTGTAAAATATCAACTGAGTCTGGATTATAACGAACAAGCGTTAAGCTACCATCGTTTTGTTACGCATTTGAAGTTTTTTGCGCAGCGATTAATAGGAAAAAACACCGTGTGTAGTGATGATGAATCACTACATGACGTAGTGAAAGAAAGATATCAATTGTCTTATCATTGCGCAGAGAAAATACAGTTGCATATTATTCAAAAGTACCATTACACGTTAACAAAAGAAGAATTGATGTTCTTAACTATTCATATTGAACGTGTGCGAACGGAAGGGCAGGATAAAATAGAACCCGGCGATGGAGAATAAATTCTGCTAATTTGCTTTTCGTCACAAAATAGCCGCGTGGCAAGATAAATTCCTTGCGTGCGATGGAAATGAAAGAATAAAGTATGTGTGGAAAGTAAATTATCAGATAACATTTTTATTGTCGGCAAGTAGATAGCGCTGACAAACAACGAGGATTGTTACTGTCAGGCGGCTAGTTTAGGCGGGCAGGCAAAACCTAAATCGTTTTCTCAATGATTATTGGGAAAAGCGAGTTAGGTTTTTTTTTGTCTCAAATCGAGCTGGTAAATATAACTTATTGATATTTAAGTCTGTTTATATCCTAAATAATTCGAGTTACAGGAAGGCGGCAAGAAAGTGAATCCCGATAAGCTTACTCGGGTAAGTGATTCGGGTGAGCGAACGCAGCCAACGCACATGTAGCTCGAAGTATGACGGATATAGCATTAAGGATAGACGATGGAATACAAAGCATTAGCAAGTGAGATACTCGATGGTGTCGGTGGGCGAGGCAACATTATCAGCGTGATACATTGTGCAACCCGACTGCGTTTTAAACTAAAAGATAACAAAAAAGCGGATGCTGCTACGCTGAAGAATAATTCAGGCGTGATCATGGTAGTGGAAAGTGGCGGGCAATTTCAGGTCGTGGTGGGTAATCATGTTAGTGATGTCTATCGCAGTTTATTAAATGTATCGGGGCTGGGCGATCAGGCTGATGCGACAAATAATGAGGAAAGTGATGAGAAGAAAGGGAATCTTCTTTCCCGCTTCATCGATGTCATTTCTGGGATATTTACGCCGCTAATTGGGGTCATGGCCGCATCGGGTATTTTAAAAGGTTTTCTTGCTCTTAGCTTGGCCTGTGGTTGGATAATTGAAACCAGCGGCACCTATAAAATGTTATTTGCTGCAAGTGATGCATTATTCTTTTTCTTCCCCGTGGTGTTAGGGTATACCGCAGGGAAAAAATTTGGTGGAAATCCCTTTGTTACTATGGTGATTGGTGCCACATTGGTTCATCCATCAATGATTGCTGAATTTGGTGCGATGCAGCATGCGGATTACCAGTCGCTTTATTTCCTTGGTATCCCGATTACGTTCATCAATTATGCTTCATCCGTTATTCCGATTATTTTCTCCGCATGGTTCTCTTCCCGTCTGGAAAAACCCCTAAACGCTATATTGCATATTAATATCCGCAATTTCTTCACGCCGCTGTTGTGCCTCTGTATTACGGTCCCCGTCACGTTCTTATTAATCGGTCCAGCAGCAACCTGGCTTGGACATATGCTAGCTAGCGGTTACCAACTGATTTACGAGCTTAATGCTGCGATTGCGGGTGCAATGATCGGGGCGCTGTGGCAGGTCTTCGTGATTTTCGGCCTGCATTGGGGACTGGTGCCGCTGATGATGAATAATCTCGGCGTGTTGGGGCATGACACTATGCTACCGCTATTGATCCCTGCGGTATTAGGGCAGGCGGGCGCGGTGCTTGGCGTACTGTTGCGCACGCGTGATATGAAGCTGAAAGGGATTGCGGGTTCGGCGTTCTCGGCAGCCATTTTTGGTATTACGGAACCTGCAGTATATGGCGTTACGCTGCCGCTAAAACGTCCTTTCATTTTTGGTTGTTTGGGGGGCGCATTGGGCGCTGCGATTTTGGGGTATTTCCATACCACCATTTATTCTTTCGGCTTCCCGAGCATCTTTACCTTTACTCAGGTTATCCCACCGACAGGTGTCGATACTACGGTTTGGGCTGCCATTATCGGTACAGCAATCGCCTTTACCTTCGCTGCTGTGGCTACCTGGGCCTTTGGGATCCCGCCGCAAGAAAATACTGCAGCAGTAAATGCACCGGCAGCGGCACCGCAAGCCACGCATAACCAAAATGATGCAACGCGTAAACAAGCAATCAATAGTCCGATTGAGGGCATCGTACTGCCGCTGGAACAGGTTGGCGACGAAACGTTCGCGAGTGGATTAATGGGAAAAGGCATTGCGATCAAGCCACAAGCCGGGCGTGTGGTTTCTCCGGTGAATGGGACGGTTGCTTCGCTGTTTAAGACCAATCATGCCATTGGCCTCGAATCGGAAGACGGTGCCGAGGTGCTCATCCACGTCGGTATCGATACGGTGAAACTGGATGGTCGGTATTTTACTGCGCACATTAAGACCGGTGATGTCGTGAAGCAGGGCGACCTTCTGGTGGAGTTTGATTATCAGGAGATCGAGAAAGCCGGTTATGACACGACAACCCCCGTCATTATCACGAATAGCGAAAACTACGTTGATGTTCTGCCTACCGCCGGAAACACCGTGCAGGAACAGGGCGCACTGTTGACGTTAATCCGCTGAAATTGACATTTACGACCCAATTGGGAGGAGAAAAAATGAGCCATCAGTTTCCGAAAGAATTCTTGTGGGGCGGCGCGATTGCGGCCAATCAGGTTGAAGGTGCGTATTTAACGGACGGCAAAGGGCTATCAACGTCCGATTTACAGCCGCAGGGCATTTTTGGCGAGATTGTTATGCGTACCCCGGGTGACAGCGGAATTAAAGACACCGCGATCGATTTTTATCACCGCTATCCCGAAGATATTGCGCTATTTGCTGAAATGGGCTTCAAATGCCTGAGAACCTCAATCGCCTGGACGCGCCTTTTCCCGCAGGGCGATGAAACCCAGCCGAATGAAGCAGGACTGGCATTTTACGATCGCCTGTTTGATGAAATGGCAAAATACGGCATTCAGCCACTGGTGACGCTGTCCCATTATGAAATGCCGTTCGGTCTGGTGAAGAATTACGGCGGCTGGGGAAGTCGTGAAACGATTACGTTCTTCGAGCGCTACGCTCGTACGGTATTCCAGCGCTATAAAAACAAAGTGAAATATTGGCTGACGTTTAACGAAATTAACTGCGCATTACATGCACCATTTACAGGAATTGGTTTACCTACTGAGAGTAGTAAGCAGGATATTTATCAGGCGATTCATCACCAGCTCGTTGCCAGCGCTAAAGCGGTGAAGGCGTGTCATGACATCATCCCTGATGCCAAAATTGGCAATATGATGTTGGGTTCCATGTTCTATCCATTAACCTGCAAGCCTGCGGATGTAATGGAAACGATGCAGCAGAATCGCGACTGGCTGTTCTTCGGTGATGTACAAGCCCGAGGATATTACCCGGCGTACATGAAACGTTTTTTCGCACAGCACGGCATTACGTTGTCGGTAACCGAAGACGATCGCCAGTCTCTGAGGGAAACCATCGATTTCATCTCGTTCAGCTATTACATGACGGGCTGCGTAACCACCGATGAAGAAGTGAACCAGAAAGCCCGTGGCAATATTCTGAATATGGTGCCGAACCCGCATCTGGAAAGCTCGGAGTGGGGCTGGCAGATCGACCCGGAAGGGCTGCGCTATATCCTGAATTATCTGTATGACCGCTATCAAAAACCGCTGTTCATTGTGGAAAATGGGTTGGGTGCCAAAGATAAACTTGAGAGTGATGGCAGCATTAATGATGACTATCGCATCAAATACCTGAACGATCACCTGTATCAAGTAGGCGAAGCGCTGGAAGATGGCGTTGAGGTGATGGGTTATACCTGCTGGGGGCCTATCGATCTGGTGAGTGCATCAAAAGCCGAAATGTCGAAACGCTACGGTTTCATTTATGTCGATCGCGACGATGAAGGAAACGGCACATTAGAACGTCGGCGTAAGAAAAGTTTCTATTGGTATAAAGAGGTAATAGAAAATCAGGGAGCTTCATTGTCTAAATATTAAAATGAAAATAATTTATCGAGGGTAAATAAAAATGAATCCTACAAAGATTGCATTAGCTATATCATGTTTGCTATTGCCTCTTAGTATTGCCCAGGCTGAGAAGTTAAGTTTAGAGCAGCGCTTAGAAATTCTTGAAAAAGAGTTAGATAAAAACAGGGATGAGCTTCGTGACACTAAAAAAGAATTTATGGAGTATAAACAAAAAAATGAAAATAAGGTTATAACATTAGCCCCTTCGGCGGGGGGGGGAGATAATCAAGAGGCGAAGTTAATGCTTGATAAGCCTGTTGTTCAATCAGTGACTATGAAAGACATTAGTAAATATGTAAAGGATGATATTGGGTTTACGTATTCGGGGTATTTTAGAACTGGTTGGTCTGCGGGGAATAATGGTTCTCCTAAAAGTTATGCTATTGGTTCTCTCGGTAGATTTGGTAATGAAAACAGTACGTGGTTTGATTTGTTTCTAAAACAACGGGTGTATCGTGATGGAGATAAAAGTGCCACTGCTGTAATAAAATTAGATGGTCAAGTCGGTCAACAGTATGAATCAAGTTGGTTCGGTGATGACAGTGCAAATGAAAATAAGCTACAATTCTCAGATGTATATGTTACTACAAAAGGTTTTTTACCTTTCGCGCCGGAAGCTGATTTTTGGGTGGGTAAACATGCTTTACCTGTTTATGAAATTCAGATGCTTGACTGGAAAAGTGTGAGAACGAGTTCCGGTTCAGGTGTCGGTATCGAAAATATTAACCTTGGCAAGGCAAAGCTGGATGTGTCTTTGACGAGAGAAGATATTGATGTTAATAACAGAAGTCGAACGAGTAAAAAGCAAGAAAATACAAACTCAATTGATTTGCGATACCGAAATATTCCTTTGTGGGATCGTGGTTCATTAACTTTGGCTGGCCGTTATACAATGGCGAATAAAACTAATGAGCAAAAAAATAATGAGGATAATGGAACGTCATACAAACTCAAGGATGCTTGGATGACGGCAGCTATTTTGAGACAAGAATTTCAGGAGATGAGCTTTAATGAATTTACCTTGCAGGTTGCTAATAATTCAATAGCGAGCAGTTTCTCTCGCTCTACGGGTTCAAGTCCATTTCTTGGATTGAATGGCATTTATTATGGTGACCATACAAACGGTTTAGCCTGGCGTGCTATTTCACAGGGGGAAGCATTTATAACAAATAATATCTTGATGGCAAATGCGGTTGTATTTTCTAAAGGCAGTGATGTTTATAGCTATGAATCTGGCGCACATTCTGATTTTGAAAGTTATAAAATGGTTGTCAGACCCGCTTGGGTATGGGATAGATCGAACCAGACTGGTGTTGAGTTAGGTTGGTTCTACCAGGAAAATACCGCTAGCGATGGACGTAAACTGAAAGAGAAGGGATATAAAACCACGTTGTACCATGCGCTAAAAGTCGATACGAGTATGCTTACATCTCGACCTGAAATTCGTTTATATGGTACTTACCTTAAATCTCAAGAAAATGAGTTGACTAACTATAGTTTCAGGGATGGAAAAAAAGATCAGTTTACCGTTGGTATCCAGTCTGAAGTTTGGTGGTAATACTGATACCGAATTTACATTTCAAGTTATTTATTTTTCTGGGTCAGTGTATCGAGGAGATACTATGAATAGCATCCGTAAATATAAAATACCATCGCTGAAACTTTCTATGGTTGCACTGTCTGTGCTGGCTTCAACTTATGTAATGGCGGCGGAGTCCATTCCGAATACTTTTAAAAAATGGGAAACACAAGATTTTGTCTTTGAAACAAAAGAAAAAATGGACAATCCCTTTGATCAGGACTTAATCGCAACATTCACCAACGATAAAACGGGTAAAACCTATGTTTCACACATGTTTTATGATGGTGAAAGTCAGTATGTTAGTCGTGTTTCTTTACCAGAAGAAGGGAAATGGGTTTATGAAATTAAAGGTGATATCAAAGATCTTAATGGCAGGTCAGGAGTTGTAACCGTAAGCACTGCCTCTTCAAAAGGCAAGGTTATCGTTGATCCTGCTACAAAGAAGAGCTTTAGATATGAAAATGGGGATATTTATACCCCACATGCCTATGAACTGGACTGGTTATTTAGTCTTGATAAAAATGATGCCAGTTTGGCACAAACTAAATCCATTGTTAATTATATTAAAACAGGTGGTTTTAATCAGGTATTAATGAATGTTTATGGGTATGGTGCTATAAACACGGGGGGATGGGTCACTAAAGATATTGATGCGCGTTATAATTTCAATAAGGTAACGGAGTTTCCATTTTTAGGGACGAATTCTAAGCCAGACTACTCTTCACTAAATGTGGAGTTTTTCAAAGCACTTGATAAAAAAATCGCTTACCTGAATGAACAAGATATTCAGGCGCATTTAATGATTTATGTATGGAATAAATCTGTCAATTGGGCTCCGCTGGGAAGCAAAGAAGATAAACGATTCTTTGATTATGTTATTAAACGCTATAGCGGTTATGATAATATCATTTGGGATGTTGCTAAAGAAGCCATGGATTATAATCATGCAAATGCGCAGTTCTTAAATGATAAAATTGATCGAATAAAATTCTTGGACTCAAATAAACACTTGATTACGTTGCATGATTTTATTTATGCACAATCCCCATTCCTGGCTGCAAATCTTGATTATATTTCCATTCAGGAATGGTCCCCGGATATCGCTAAAAAAACATCGGATCTTGTAGCGCTTCATCCAAATAAACCCGTTCATAATATTGAGAATGGATGCTACGAGACAACAACGCATCGTATTTTCAATGGTGCTTATAACACTGCGGAAGCTTGTCTTAACCGGAATTATGAAATCTACTTCAACGGCGCATTTACAAGTCATTACTGGCAAAATACATCATGGTTCGAATTGAATTATGAACCACAGAAATTGCCTAAAGATAAGCAGCCTAATATGGCTTATCAGAGAATATTTAAATCTTTTGTTGATAAATATCCTTTGACGCACTGGAAACCTCATCGCTTCAATTTCGCTACCTGGTCACTGGTTAATGATAAGGAAGGGATCGTGTTCTATTTACCAGCAGATGGTGATGGTATAAAAGGGCATCTAACTCCCGATTATAAAGACGATAAGTTTGAAATGACATGGATCTCAACGCTCACAGGTAAAGAATATAGTGCAGGTATAAGAGATGTGAGATATGTCTGGATTGATGCTAACAAGCCGCCTGAACTGGTCGGCAAACCCGCCATTTTGCTCATGAAAAAAATTTAAGAGCCATGAAAAACGTTGGCACCGCTGAGGCGGTGCCGTCACATTTAGCAAAAACAGACTCGATTACGTGATAGTCGGGATGGGATTATGCGAATGAACATGAAGAAAATATCTTTATCATTATTGACCCTGAGTATGCTGGCTGGCGTTTCTATCAATGTGTCTGCACTCCCCGCCGATTTTCCTGTTATGCCTGCGGCAACTGTTCCCGTGAGCCAATATGTCTCGGCGGTTAATGCCGATAGCAGTATCACTTTTCGCCTGTTTGCGCCCACGGCGAAACAGGTCAGTGTTTTTACCGGTTCGACACCTGATAGCATCGTTTCCCACGCGATGACGAAAGGTGAATCAGGCGTATGGTCGTTCAAAACGCCGGTGCTGGCACCGAACCTGTATGAATATTTCTTCAGCGTTGATGGTTTCCGTACCATCGATACCGGGACAGCGTTTACCAAGCCACAGCGTCAGGTGAATACCAGCCTGATTCTGGTGCCGGGGAGTATTCTGGATGTGCGTCAGGTACCGCACGGTGAGCTGAGAACGCTAACTTATCACGCCAACGCATTGAAATCAGAGCGTCAGATGTATGTCTGGACGCCGCCGGGTTATAGCGAATCGTCAAAACCGTTACCCGTGCTCTATTTCTATCATGGCTTCGGCGACACGGGCGCATCTGCCGTGGTGCAGGGGCGGATACCGCAGATAATGGACAACCTGCTAGCAGAGAAAAAAATTGAGCCAATGCTGGTCGTCATCCCTGATACGGAAACCGATATTCCTGGGATTATCCCAGAAGAATATCCACCGCAGGAGCGGCGTAATGTGTTCTATCCGCGTAACGCGTTAGCAGCGGACAGGGAACTCATTCATGACATTATCCCCGAGATCGGCAAACGCTTTAACGTCCGCCAGGATGCGAACGGCAGGGCGCTGGCTGGATTGTCTCAAGGCGGCTATCAGGCGTTGGTATCCGGCATGAGCCACTTGGATCATTTTGGCTGGCTGGCAACGTTCAGCGGCGTGACCACTGAAACGGTGCCGAATACTGCGGTTGCTGCACAGCTTGAGCGACCTGAGCAGATTAATCGGCAACTGAAGAACTTCACGGTGGTGATTGGCGAAACTGACAACATCACGGGCAAGGACATCGCGGGTTTGAAAGCGGTACTGGAGCAGAAAAACATCCAGTTTGACTATACCCATTACCCTAACCTTGGCCATGAGATGGATGTCTGGCGGCCTGCCTACAGCGAATTTGTTCAGAAGCTTTTTAAATAGCGTCTTCATGCTGAGGGCTGAATAGTCGCATGCCCGCTTTCTCTGATGGCAGCTTGAATCATCGGGCTGCCATATCAACGACGGCTCAGCACAGTTAAGGATAATTATGTTTATTCACAGATATTTTTCTCGGTTTGCCATGCTGATAGTGGCATTGCAGTTTCTCAGCGCGTTCGCCGTCCAGGCGCAAGCGTCACCTTTTGATGTAGCCGATCATAAACAGATCCGCGTCATTATCAGCGCTGATGCGAAAAACGAGGCTGACGATGATTTTGCCGTTGCTCATGCAGTACTCACGCCAACGATGCAGGTGAAAGGGGTGATTGCTGCCCATTATTCGCGTACCGCACCGTTGATGAAGCGTGATGGCGAAAATAGCATGATGGAAAGTTATCAGGAACTTCAACGCCTGATGAACGTGATGGGAAAAACTGACGTCCCCGTTTATCGCGGTGCAACGCAGGCGCTGAAGGTTGATGGCGGTGCGCCTGTGTTGAGCGAAGGTGCGCAAATGCTGATCAAGGAGGCATTAAAAGACGATCCGCATCCGTTGTTTGTGTTAGTCATGGGGCCGATTACGGATATTGCTGCTGCGCTGCAAGCTGAACCGAAGATCGCCAGCAAAATGACGGTAGTGTGGATTGGCGGCATGCCTTATCCGAAAGGCGGCTGGGAATATAATATGTTCAATGATCCAGTCGCGGCGAACACGGTATTCAAATCTCAGGTGCCATTGTGGCAGGTTCCGCATGATGTCTACATGTCTGTGCGCGTCTCGCTGTCTGAACTTGCGGTGCGCGTTAAGCCACAGGGGAAAGTCGGGGAGTATCTGTGGCAACAGCTCATCGAGTTTAATCGTGCGATTTCCGAAACCATAAAAGATGTTCCCTGGCCGAAAAGCGAAGTCTGGGTATTAGGTGACAACCCCTCGGTTTCTCTACTGTTGGATGACCACGAATACCATTACACGCTGGTCAACGCGCCACAGTTAAACGACGATCTGACCTATGCACCTCAGGAAAATGCACGCCAGATTAGGGTGTATAACGCGGTTGATGCTCGCTTCACGCTGGAGGATTTTTACGCCAAGCTGGCGCTAGCCTGCGGAAATAAAGAATAAGATCGTGACGGAGTAGTGCGGAAAGCACACCAATCTGCCACTACACGGAGTGGCTTGTTACGGTGAATGCATTTCCTATGATGGCCTTGGTGAAGCCACCAGAATGATGAACGCGGCAAGCGTTCATGTGGTGTTTATCGCGACCCTACCCGGTGTTATGGCTGTGTATTGATCGGCTTGGTGACGTCTCTATAGCGCTTAATGCCAACGGCCACAGCCAGCAAGGTTAGGACGATAAAAAACACCATGGGGAGAAGGAACGTACTTGCTGATTCCTCGTAGACGACAGAATTTTCTTCATCAAAGTACCGACCCAATTCATTGAATTTATTACGGTATGGCCAGTAAAGTATAAAGTAGAGGGAACCGAACAGGCTGGCCATTATGGTGGAAAATATGGCTGCGATGGCCAGCAAAATTTGTGAAAAACGCGGCATTCCTTTTTTGCACACAACAAACTCCTTAATGCGCCCCAATTGGGCTACAGTCGTACAGTAAAAACAGCATAATCTATCAATCGATTAAATGGGTCTTCCTCCCTTCCTTTACCGTGGGAGAGGAAAACAATGCCTTCCTCTGAGGCGATTGACAAGCCCTTAACTCTGCATTTCAAACCATGTGCTGAAAGTTTGTTCTTTTGATGATATCCCCATGAAAAATAGTCTATTAACTCTTTGGTATGATCTGATGCGCTCCGATGTTGGGATCTTGTTAAGGCACTAAAGAGTCATGAGCTAACCATTAGTGGGAAAATGGGACAACCTTCATACATTCCTCGATACGATTCATTACTTTTCTTTACCTTTGATCAAAAACAATATTTAGGATGCATCTTTTTGCTATTTATAGCACCGAGTAATGTCACGACAGTTGGTGTGGTTTCTGTCGAATGGATAACTAAAACGACCGCCGGCAGGCGGCTTAATTTGGACACAAACGCATGGTCAGGATAAGCATGTCAGTCTCCTATCTGTGGGGCATGGTAGCCAGTCTCTTTCTACTGATGCCAGCCTATTCCGCTGATGTTCCGGCGCCGTCTTCCCCCGCCCCAATAGAAGCAAGAAATTCAACGTTCATCAATCAACACCCCGATCAGTTCAACTCATGGAAAGCGACCAGCGAACAAGCTGAGCGCCACGATGCGTTGGCAGAAGACCCTATGATGGTGATCCTCTGGGCGGGTTACCCCTTTTCCAGAGACTATAACAAGCCGCGTGGTCACGCTTATGCGTTAACAGACGTGCGCGAAACGCTACGCACCGGTGCACCGAAGACGGCGGAAGATGGTCCGTTACCAATGGCGTGCTGGAGCTGTAAAAGCCCGGATGTGGCACGGTTGATCCAGCAAGAGGGTGAAGAAGGGTACTTTAAAGGTAAGTGGGCACGAGGCGGGCCGGAGATTGCTAACGATCTCGGCTGTGCAGACTGCCATGACACCGCGTCACCCGATTTTGCGCAGGGTAAACCGGCGCTGACGTTGTCCCGCCCTTATGCTGAACGTGCGATGGAAGCGATTGGTAAGCCGTTTGATCAAACCAGTCGGTTCGGACAGCAGTCTATGGTCTGTGGGCAGTGCCACGTTGAGTATTATTTTTCCGGTAAAGACAAGGCCGTGAAGTTCCCATGGGATAACGGTACGAAAGTCGAAGACATGGAGAAATATTATGATGCTATTTCCTTCTCCGACTGGACCAACCCTCTTTCCCGTACACCGATGCTGAAAGCTCAACATCCAGAGTATGAAACCTGGAGCATCGGTATCCACGGTAAAAACAACGTGACCTGTATCGACTGCCATATGCCGAAAGTGAAAAACGCAGACGGCAAGCTGTACACCGATCACAAGATAGGTAACCCCTTCGATAAGTACGGCGAAACCTGTACCAATTGCCACACGCAGGATAAAGCGGCAATGCAGGCGGTTGTCGCCGAGCGTAAAACGGCTATTCAGGAATTAAAACTGAAAGCAGAAGAGCAACTGGTGCATGCGCATTTTGAGGCTAAAGCGGCCTGGGATGCCGGTGCAACCGAAGCTGACATGCAGCCAATTCTTATGGATATCCGCCATGCGCAGTGGCGCTGGGATCTGGCCGTCGCCTCTCACGGCATTCACATGCATGCGCCGGACGAAGGTTTACGGATGCTCGGCACCTCGCTGAGTAAATCCGCTGAAGCGAGAACCAAGCTGGTGCGTCTGCTGGCTCAGAAAGGGGTGACTGGCGAAGTCAAACTGCCGGATATCTCGACGAAAGAGAAAGCGCAGCAGGCGATCGGGCTCAACATGCAGCAAATAAAAGCCGAGAAACAGGATTTCCTGAATACGGTGGTGCCGCAGTGGAATGAGCAAGCGCGTAAAGCTGGACGACTGAACTAATAACCCCATCGCCCGCGGACGCGGGCGATCATAAAGTGGAGTGGATATGAGCGTATCACGTTCGTTATTGACTGCCGGGGTGCTGGTATCAGGCATGCTTTGGGCCTTGCCAGGGCTGACGCAGCCCGCACCTCAGGCGGAAAAAGGAGAGCGGTGGACGGTAATGCCACAGCGCAATCCCGATGAGGCTTGTCTACAGTGCCATAAACCGGAAGAGGATGGCATGCAGGGCAAACATGCCTCCGCAGTCAACCCGCATAATCAACAACAACTGACCTGTACCAACTGTCATGGCAAGCCGTCGCTGCTGCACCGTGAGGGTGTTAAAGATGTCATGCGCTTTAACTTCCCGATGTATAAGGTGGAAGAGCAAAACAGCGTCTGTATGTCATGCCATATGCCGGAGCAGTTGCAGAAGTCGTTTTGGCCACACGATGTGCATGTAGCCAAAGTGGCGTGCGCCAGTTGCCATCAGTTGCATCCTACGCAGGATAGTATGCAAACGCTGAACGACAAGAGCCGCATTAAACTGTGTGTAGATTGCCATAGCGATCAGCGTAATAACCCAGATTTCAACCCAGCCTCAGTGCATCTGGGTAATAAGAGGCAGCCATGAGTTGCTCTCGTCGTCAATTTCTTGCCCGTATGGGCGGGCTGATTGCCATCACCAGTACGGCGGGGCAGGTTGTCGCACAGACGCTGAACGTTAACGGCGTCCGCTACGGCATGATCCACGATGAATCGCTTTGTATCGGCTGTACGGCGTGCATGGATGCCTGCCGTGAAGTCAATCAGGTGCCAGAAGGGGTATCACGCCTGAAGATCATTCGCAGCGAACCGATCGGGACCTTTCCTGACGTGAAATACCGCTTTTTCCGTCACTCATGCCAGCACTGCGATCATGCCCCCTGTGTTGATGTGTGTCCTACCGGGGCATCGTTCCGCGATGCGGCAAGCGGCATTGTGGATGTGAATCCCGATCTGTGCGTAGGCTGCCAATACTGTATTGCTGCCTGCCCTTACCAGGTGCGTTTTATTCATCCGCAGACGAAAACGGCGGATAAATGCGATTTTTGCCGCAAGACCAACCTGAAGCAAGGAAAGCTGCCGGCCTGTGTGTTGTCGTGTCCGACGAAGGCGCTGACGTTCGGTAACCTTGACGATCCTGACAGCGAGATCTCCCGCCTGCTTCGTCAACAGCCGACGTATCGCTACAAAATTGCGCTCGGCACCCGCCCTAAGGTCTATCGCGTACCGTTTAAATACGGGGAGGTTCATCAATGACGCCCGTGTCTTCAAGCGCATTCCATTTTGATTCGTTAGTCTGGGACTGGCCGATTGCGATTTACCTGTTTTTGGTGGGCATTTCTGCGGGGCTGGTCACGCTGTCAGTCTTACTACGGCGCTACCATCCCGAACAGGCCACCGCAGACAGTACGCTAATGCGCACCACGCTGATCCTTGCGCCGTGCACCATCATTCTGGGATTGTTGATTCTTGTCTTCCACCTGACGCGTCCCTGGACGTTCTGGAAGCTCATGTTCCATTACAGCTTTACCTCGGTGATGTCCGTTGGGGTCATGCTGTTTCAGGTTTACATGGCGGCGCTGGCGGTCTGGCTGGTCAACATTTTTAGCGAGCAGACTATCGTGCTGCAACAGCGCTGGTTACCGAAGCTGAGTATCCTTCCTAAGGTATTGGGTTGGCTGGCACCGCTGCAAAAATCGCTGGATATCGTGATGTTGCTGTTGGCGGTGATGTTAGGGGCTTATACCGGGTTTTTACTCTCCGCGTTGAAAACTTACCCGCTGCTGAATAACCCGATCCTACCCGCATTGTTCCTGTTTTCGGGGGTGTCCTCCGGTGCGGCAGTGGCGCTGATCGCCATGACCTGCCGCTATCGTCGCAATCCGCATAGCGAAGAGGCGCACTTTGTTCATCGTGTCGAAACGCCCGTCGTGTGGCTAGAAATCTTCTTACTGTTCGCGTTCTTTATTGGCCTCGCGTTAGGGGACGATGGGAAACAGCGGGCGCTGGTGGCTGCGTTGGGTGGTGGATTTTGGGCCGCGTGGTTCTGGCTGGGTGTTGTAGGGATTGGATTAGTCATTCCCTTGCTGCTCAAGTCATGGGCTAACCGATTGCATTCACCCTATGGGGTGCTGGCGGTTTGTGGCATGAGTCTGGTGGGGGTCTTGCTGCTGCGCTTCTTTATCCTCTATGCGGGGCAGTTAACCGTTGTCTAATTCCCCGCAAGAGGCCTGTTGATGTTGTTATTGCCAGAATTTGGATATGTGGCGTTGTCGCTGGCGAGTTGCGTAGGTGTGGCGACGGCGTTGCTGACATTTTCAGGCTACACCCTGCGCTGGTCGGGTACATACCGACTGGCGCGGTGCTGGACGCTGGTGCTGTTTGGCCTTGTGCTGTTCGCGTTTATCGCGCTGACGCTGAGCGTGGTGCAGGATGATTTTTCCGTCAACTATGTCGCTCAACATAGCCATCGTGATTTACCGCTGGGGCTAAAGATCGCAGCGGTCTGGGGCGGACATGAAGGGTCGCTGCTGCTGTGGCTGTTATGTTTGTCCGGCTGGAGCGCGGCATTTGCCTGCCGCTATCGCAAGGCGACGAGCGCACTGTTTCCGCTGACGCTGGCGATGCTGGCCGTGATAGCGACCGCGCTGCTGGTGTTCATTGTATTTTTTTCCGATCCTTTTGTGCGTCTCTTCCCGCCCGCTGTGGCGGGGAGGGATCTCAACCCGATGTTGCAACATATTGGCCTTATTCTTCATCCGCCGTTGCTCTATCTGGGCTATGGCGGGTTAACCGTGAGTGCGGCACTGGCATTAGCTGCCTTGATTCATGGCGAGTTTACGGCCCCGGCTGCCTGGATTTGCTGGCGCTGGACGCTGCCCGCCTGGAGCCTGTTAACACTGGGCATCATCCTGGGATCGTGGTGGGCCTATAACGAACTGGGCTGGGGAGGATGGTGGTTCTGGGATCCGGTAGAAAACGCCTCATTGCTCCCGTGGTTAACGGCTAGCGCGCTGCTCCACAGTCTCTCTGTCACCCGGATGCGCGGCATCTTCCGCCATTGGTCGCTGATATTGGCGTTGTTGACCTTCATTTTATGCCTGCTGGGCACGTTGATTGTTCGTTCCGGGATACTGGTTTCGGTTCACGCCTTCGCCCTCGAACATGGTCGCGCGGTGCCTTTATTTATCCTATTTTCCTGCTTAAGTATGGCGGCGCTGGCTGTTTATGGCTGGCGTGCTCAGCTTATCCATTCTGCTGCACGCTTCTCTGGCTGGTCGCGGGAAATGGCGATATTGCTGGTGTTGCTGTTATTTAGCGCGGTGGCGCTGGTGGTACTGATCGGCACTCTTTATCCGATGATTTATGGTTTGGCGGGTTGGGGGAAAATTTCGGTAGGTGCTCCTTATTTTAACCGCGTGCTCTTGCCCTTCGGTGGCCTGATGTTGTTGCTTATTGGGGGCGCGGCGGGAGGCTACTGGAAGCGTAGTGCGCGCTGGTCTGCCCGACGTTTAGGGAACTCGCTGGCAGTCGCCGTCATCACTGCTCTGATTGTATGGCCGTATGGGTATGACGTGGCGCTGGCTGCAGGCTTGATAGGCTGGGTGATGGCCGTGCAGTGGCTGCAGCCGCTGTCGGCGATACGCCAGCAACTTCCTGCGCTGTTAGCACATACCGGCGTGGCATTGTTTGCCTTGGGCATCGCGTTTTCTGCGGGCAGTAAGCAGGAAATCAGCGTCAATGTCGCTCAGGGAGAGCAGGTCACGCTGGGTGACTATCATTTTCGATTTTTACGGTTGGATTTAGTGGCGGCGCAGAATTACACCTCCGAGCAGGCCGTGATTGCGATTTATCGTGGTGATGCGCCGATCGCCCAAATTATGCCGGAACGTCGTTACTACAATGCACGTAAACAGCAGATGGTTGAGCCGGGTATTGCCTGGGGGCCGATCAGAGAATGGTATGCCGTGATGGGCGAGAAAACCGGCGAAAATCGCTATGCGATGCGTTTCTATGTGCAGACTGGCGTTCGCTGGGTGTGGGGCGGTGGCATGTTAATGGTCGCGGGCGCTCTGCTGGGGTGGTTCCGAGGGAGAAAGGTCTATGACTAAATACCTTACGCTTCTTCTCATGCTGCTGGTTTTTTCTGTGCAGGCTCAGGTGGTCGATACCTGGGTATTTTCCAGTCAGGCGCAGCGTCAGGATGCGATGGCGATTGCTGGGGAATTACGCTGCCCGCAATGCCAAAACCAGAGCCTGTTGGAATCGAATTCGCCTGTGGCGGTCAGTATGCGCCATGAGGTTTTTTCCATGGTGGAACAGGGCAAAGATAAGTCAGAAATTATGGCGTTTATGAACCAGCGCTATGGGGACTTTGTTCAGTACAACCCACCGATGAAAATGCAAACCGGCATACTTTGGCTAACGCCAGGGCTTTTACTGCTAGCGATTGTGGCTATTGCGTGGCGGGTGATGCGGCGACAAAACCGAGGGGCGCGCTCATGAGCCTGTTAGACGTATTGATCGCTGCTGTCGCCATTATCCTAATGGCTGGGTTGTTATGGCCACTACTGCCCCAGCGCAAACCGGAGGGCGATGGCAAGCTACTGCGATTAGCGGAGCGTATCTGGCATTTTCAGTGTGAACAAGCTGCGAAGCATCTCTCCGAACATGAGGCAAAGATGCTGGGGCGTGAACTGGTGCATGACCTGCCGCTAACGTCATCCCCCCCCTTCGTGCCGCGCCCGATGCCAATCATCGTCGTCGTGGCCGCGGTCATCGTTATTTTCTTGAGTAGCGCGGTGTTCTATGCGCTGGGCCCGCGCGGTGCGCTCGTTCAAGCGGAGCGACAGCGGCTTGCCGATCCGCTACACGATTTTAGCGACGCACAACAGCAGGAAAAACAGCTTGCTGCCTTGCAGGACAACATTCGTAAAACGCCTGGCAACAGCGTCCTCTGGGCCGAGCTGGGTGAATATTATCTTTACCGTAACGCCTATGACAATGCGCTGCGTGCTTATCGACAGGCGATTGCGCTGAAGGGCGACAGTGCAGAGCTGTATTCAGCGCTGGCAACGGTACTGTATTACCAGGCGGGTCAGGCCGTCACGCCTCCGATGCAGGAGATGGTCGATAAAGCGCTGGCACTGGATGCCAATGAAGTGACGGCGCTGATGTTGCTGGCATCTGATGCGTTCTTGAAGGCGGATTATGCACGCGCTATTACGATTTGGCAGCACCTGCTGGATACGTACAGCCCTCGGGTTAATCGTGCTCAGCTAATCGAGGCAATCAATACGGCAACGCTGCTGAAGAATAGCCAGAAATAACGCGTGATACTCCTCGAATCAGAGGACTCCAGTGCGGCCGTTGCGCCGTGGTGGTGGCGGGAATAACCGGAATCTCTGGCTTTATTGATCTCAATAAAAAAGATTAACTCTTTATGGTTACGGTCCCCGAGAGGGGGAGTAAAGGCACCATGTTATTCTATACCCAGGGTATATGGCATTAGAAAGTAGGAGTACACCCCGATGTTAGAAGCGCGTGATGTGGTTTGCATACGCGATGAGCATGTGCTGTTCAGCGCGTTGTCGTTTACCGCCGGCCCGGGAGAAATGGTGCAGATTGCCGGTGCCAACGGGGTGGGGAAAACATCGTTGTTGCGCATTTTAAGCGGCTTGGCGACCCCCGAGTCGGGAGACGTATGCTGGCAAGGACAGCGGATCAACCGTATACGTGAACATTTTAATCAGCAGCTTCTGTGGTTAGGCCATCAGCCGGGCATCAAGAGCGTGTTGACCGGTGAAGAAAATCTGCGCTTTTTCTCTCCGCAGCAGCATCAGGATGCCCATTGGCAGGCACTCGCCGCCGTCGGGTTGTCAGGATATGAAGACGTGCCTGTGGCGCGCCTTTCGGCGGGGCAACAGCGCCGTGTCGCATTGGCACGCTTGTGGCTCACCGACGTACCGCTGTGGATCCTGGATGAACCGCTTACTGCGCTTGACGTGGCGGGCGTTGAAATGCTGACACAGCGGATGGAACATCATATTGCACACGGTGGCATCATCATTTTAACCACTCATCAGCCGCTACGTCCGTTTGCTCAAAGCATCCGCTGTATCCAGCTTACACCGAGTGAAGGAGCACCATAATGCGGCGACTGATTGCTCGAGAGTTGCGCGTCGCGTTGCGCAATAACGCGGAGATTCTTAACCCGCTGTGGTTCTTCCTGATTGTCATCATTTTGTTTCCTCTCGCCATCGGGCCGGAACCGCAGCTATTGATGCGTGTAGCGCCGGGCGTGGTATGGGTGGCGGCATTGCTTGCTTCTCTGCTGGCGATGGATCGTCTTTTTCGCGATGACTATCAGGACGGTTCGCTGGAACAACTGACGCTGCTGCCGTTGCCGCTGCCGTTAGTGGTGCTGGCGAAAGTGGTGGTGCACTGGATGGTCAGCGGGCTGCCGTTGCTACTGCTTTCCCCGCTGGCGGCGCTGCTGTTTGGACTGGACAGCCACGGTTGGTGGGTGATGGCGCTAACGCTGTTGCTTTGTACGCCCACACTCAGTTTTTTGGGGGCGATTGGTGCGGGGTTAACGGTTGGGCTGCGTCGCAGCGGTGTACTGTTAAGTCTGTTGGTATTGCCGCTCACCATACCGCTGCTGATTTTTGCTACAGCGGCGGTAGAGGCCGCCATGATGCAACTGCCGGTGGGTGGGTATCTGGCAATCCTCGGTGCCTTTCTGGCAGGCAGCGCCACCCTGAGCCCGTTTGCTACGGCGGCGGCGTTGCGGGTGAGCATACAATAATTTTCCGATCTCAGGATCGCCTTTATCGTCCCGCTGGGATGAGTTTTACGCAGAGTGAGCACACGATTATGTTAAGAAAAAACTATCAGCTTACGCAACCGGATCGCCTTTATGGCCTTTGCGGCAAGCTTATCCCCTGGTTTGCACTGATTAGCGTGGCGCTGCTGATTGGCGGTTGCCTGCTGGGATTCGGGTTTGCACCTGCGGATTACCAGCAAGGGCAAGGATATCGCATCATGTACCTGCATGTGCCAGCGGCGGTGTGGTCGATGGGCGTCTATGCCGTAATGGCGATGTTTGCGCTTATCGGGATGATTCGGCAGTCAAAAACGGCGGAGCTTGCCGTGGCGGCGATGGCTCCGGTTGGTGCGGTGTTTACCTTTATTGCGCTGACAACGGGGGCGACCTGGGGCAAACCGATGTGGGGAACCTGGTGGGTCTGGGATGCGCGCCTGACGTCGGAACTCGTTCTACTGTTTCTGTACGTCGGTATCATCGCGCTCTACAACGCATTTGACGATCGCCGCCTCGCTGGTCGAGCGGCAGCCATTCTGGTGCTGGTCGGCGTGGTGAATTTACCCATCATTCATTTCTCGGTCGAGTGGTGGAATACCCTACATCAGGCATCGACAAAAATGCAGAAAACCATCGATCCCGCTATGCGTCTGCCGCTGCGGATCATGATGTTAGGGTTTATGAGTTTGTTCGTGACGTTGTCACTCATGCGGTTGCGTAATCTGATACTGGTGCAACAACGTCGCGCGCCCTGGGTTGCCGCGTTGGTTAATAAAGGAGGAATAGCACGATGAACATCGCTTTCACGAACTGGCAAGATTTTTTTGCGATGGGTGGCTATGCCTTATACGTATGGCTAGCTGTGGTGTTAACGCTGTTGCCGCTTAGCGCATTGATCGGTCATACCCTCTGGCATCGGCGTGCATTACTGAACGACATCCGCCGCCAGCAGGCACGTGAGCAGCGCAAGAGTACGGCTCGTCAGTCGACTGCGGTGGAGGTGACGCAATGAGTGTACCGCGTAAAACCCGTCTCTATGCCATTCTGGCCGTCGCCTGCGGCGCGGTGTTGACAGTAGGGCTAACGTTCTATGCGTTGAGCTCAAATATCGATCTCTTTTATACGCCCAGTGAAATTCTTTATGGCAAGAATGAAACACAGGAAAAACCGGCGATTGGGCAGCGCTTACGCGTAGGTGGCATGGTGATGCCGGGTAGCGTGCGCCGCGATAGTCAAAGTCTGGAAGTCCGCTTCACCGTTTATGATGCGCAGGGTTCAGTTGATGTGACTTATAACGGGATGTTGCCGGACTTGTTCCGCGAAGGGCAAGGCGTTGTGGCGCAGGGCATTCTGGATAGCGACGATCATATTGCAGCGAAAGAAGTGCTTGCCCGACATGACGAAAATTACACACCACCGGAAATCAAAGCGGCGATGGAAGGGCAAAACGGTCACGCTCCGGCGGCGGCCACAGAAGGTAAACGGTTATGATGCCTGAAGTGGGCAACTATCTGCTCTGTCTGGCGCTGGGTGTTGCGCTGTTGCTCAGCGTGTATCCACTGTGGGGCGCGTCGCGTCAGGATGAACGCCTGATGGCGCTGGCGCGTCCTCTTTCCTGGGTACTGTTCGCATGCATTTTGGCGTCCTTCCTCGTGCTGGTTCATGCGCTGGTGATCAATGATTTCACCGTCCTCTATGTAGCAAATAACTCGAACCGTGCGCTGCCGGTATGGTATCGCGTTGCCGCGGCATGGGGGGCACATGAAGGATCGCTGCTGCTCTGGGTTCTGTTAATGAGCGGTTGGACCTTCGCCGTGGCGGTCTTCAGCCGAGGAATGTCGCTGGATGCGGTCGCCCGGGTTCTAGCCGTCATGGGGATGATTAATGTCGGCTTCCTGCTGTTTATCATCCTGACGTCGAATCCCTTTACGCGCACGCTTCCGGACTATCCGATTGACGGACGCGATCTCAATCCGCTATTGCAGGATGTCGGGTTAATCTTTCACCCTCCGCTGCTTTACATGGGCTATGTCGGGTTTTCCGTGGCGTTTGCGTTTGCGGTCGCCTCGCTGCTGGCCGAGCGACTGGATAGCGCGTGGGCTCGCTGGTCCCGACCGTGGACACAGGCGGCTTGGTCATTCCTGACGCTGGGTATCGTGCTGGGATCTGGCTGGGCGTATTACGAGCTGGGGTGGGGC
Source organism: Pectobacterium parmentieri (assembly GCF_001742145.1). Classification (NCBI taxonomy): domain Bacteria; kingdom Pseudomonadati; phylum Pseudomonadota; class Gammaproteobacteria; order Enterobacterales; family Pectobacteriaceae; genus Pectobacterium; species Pectobacterium parmentieri. The sequence continues at coordinate 1,131,562 of NZ_CP015749.1, forward strand.
GGTTGGTGGTTCTGGGATCCGGTGGAGAATGCTTCATTGATGCCGTGGCTGGTGGGCACGGCGCTGCTGCATTCGCTGTCGGTTACCGAGAAACGCGGCAGCTTTAAGGCCTGGACGGTACTGCTGGCTATCGGCGCGTTCTCGCTCTGCCTGCTGGGAACCTTTCTGGTGCGTTCCGGCGTGCTGGTATCGGTGCACGCGTTTGCCTCCGATCCGGCGCGCGGCATGTTTATTCTCGCGTTTTTGGTCATTGTCATCGGCGGTTCTTTGCTGCTGTTCGCTATCAAAGGTAATAGAGTGCGGGCACGGGTAACGAACTCGCTCTGGTCGCGTGAAACTTTTCTGCTCGGCAATAACCTGATTCTGATGGCGGCCACGCTTGTTGTGCTGTTAGGAACGCTGCTGCCGTTGGTGCATAAGCAGTTGGGGTTGGGCAGCATTTCGATTGGTGCACCGTTCTTCAATACGATGTTTACCCTGTTAATGGCACCTTTTGCCCTGCTGCTGGGCGTGGGGCCACTGGTTCGCTGGCGGCGCGATGAACCACAAAAGCTGCGCAAACTGCTGCTGGTGGCGATGGCCGTGACGGCGGCCCTGTCGCTGCTGCTTCCGTGGCTGTTACAGGATTCCCTTGTTGCCATGACGGTGGTCGGTCTGTCGATGGCGCTGTGGGTATTTTTCTTAACAGTGTACGAACTGCATAGCAATTCCACCCGACGCCACGGTCTGCTGCGCGGTTTGACCACGCTTTCACTGAGCCAGTGGGGCATGGTGTGCGGCCATATTGGGCTGGCGGTGACGGTGGTAGGTATCGCATTCAGCCAGAATTATAGCGTTGAGCGAGATGTGCGGATGCGGGCAGGCGACAGCATACAGATCCATGATTACCGTTTTACGTTTCAAGGTGTGCAGGATGTCGTGGGGCCGAACTGGCACAGCGGTAAAGGGACGATCGAGGTCACGCGCAACGGCAAGCCGGAGGCGATCCTGACGGCGGAAAAACGCTTCTATAACACCAGCGGCGCGATCATGACGGAAGCGGCAATTGACGCGGGTGTGACGCGCGATCTTTACGCGGCCTTAGGCGAAGAGTTGGATGACGATAGCTGGGCGGTAAGACTGTATTACAAACCCTTTATCCGCTGGATTTGGTATGGCGGTGGGCTGATGGCGCTAGGGGGTATTCTGTGCATGTTTGATCCGCGTTATCGCCTGCGTCGTGCCGTGAGGGAGATATCATCATGAGCCGTAAGATCTTGTTAATCCCGCTCGTCCTGTTTTTGCTGCTGGCCGTCGCCTTGCTGTGGCAACTGGTGCGGAACAGCGGTGGCGACGATCCCATGCGGCTGGAGTCAGCCCTGATTGGCAAGCCAATTCCTGCGTTTCGGCTTGAATCTCTGGATCAGCCGGGAAAGGTGTATAGCCAATCTGAACTGAGCGATGGCAAACCGCTGCTGCTGAACGTCTGGGCGACCTGGTGCCCAACGTGTAGGGCGGAACACCAATTTCTCAACACGCTGGCGGCGCAGGGGATCCGGGTCGTGGGCATGAACTATAAAGATGAGCGCCCCAAAGCGGTTGAATGGTTGAAGACGCTAGGCAACCCCTATGCGATGAGCTTGTTTGATGGCGACGGTATGTTGGGGCTGGATCTGGGTGTATATGGTGCGCCGGAAACCTTCCTGATCGACGGACAGGGCATCATTCGCTATCGTCATGCGGGCGATCTCAACATGCAGGTGTGGCAAGAAACGCTGCAACCACTGTGGGACAAATACAGCAAGGAGGGTGGCGCATGAGAGTGCTCAGCTTCCTTGGTGCATTGTTGCTGTCGTTCAGCGTGCTGGCGTCATCCGAAGTATTGCGTTTTGACAACGACACACAGGAGCAACAATTCCGCGAGTTGACCATGCAACTGCGCTGCCCGAAATGCCAGAACAATAGTATCGCTGATTCCAATTCGATGATTGCCTCAGACATGCGGCAGAAAGTGTATGAACTGATGCAGCAGGGGCAAACGAAAGAGCAGGTTGTCGATTACATGGTGGATCGTTACGGCTACTTTGTGACATATGAACCGCCGATCACGCCTTTCACGATCTTGTTATGGCTACTGCCTGGGCTGTTTCTGGCGGTGGGGGCCGCGATGATTATTCGGCGCGCGCGTCGTATCAAAAGTGCCAAAGAACCGATGAGCGAACAGGATAAAAAGCGTTTGCAGACGTTGTTGGGACATGAGGGGAAATCGGAATGATATTACTGACAACCATCATTGTTTTATCGCTGATTGCACTGTCTGCGCTGCTGCTTGCGCCATGGTCGTCGCGGGGCGAGTACGATCGCGATGCGATCAATCAGGCGCTATATCGCGATCGTCTACGTGAGCTTAACGGGGATGTTGCCAATGAGCAGGAGCGTGCTCAACTGGTTGAAGAGCTTCAGCATACGTTATTGCAGGATATTCCCGGCGGGGTGAAGGCACAACAGCGACCGCTGAGCCACTGGGTTTTGCTGCCGGGCGTGTTGTTGCTGGTTATCGTCAGCCTCGGTGTATTTTGGAAGACTTCTGCGGTTAATCGGGTGCAGGAATTGCAGCAAGTTGTGGTGTTAACGCCGGACTTGATGAAGAGAGCGCTAGATGCGGATGCAGAACCACTGACGATCGAAGAGGTGGCGCGTCTCGGCTTGGGGTTGCGTAGTCAATTGGAGGCGCAGCCAGACAACGCACAAGACTGGTGGATGCTGGGGCGCATTGCGGGCTTGCTGAATAACTACGACATGTCTGTGCAGGCCTTTGCCAAGGCGTTTCAGCTCGAACCGAAAAATATGGATTTGGCGCTAGACTATGCCGATCTGCTGTCGCGATCCACCGATCCGCGTGATAGCCAGCGTGGTGGTGACATGTTGCGTGAGCTGATGAATTCCGGCTCGACCAATGTGCGGGTGTTGAGCCTGCTGGCCTTTAATGCCTATGAAGCCCAGCGCTATCAAGACGCGATTGATGCTTGGCAAGCGATGCTAAAACTGCTACCGCAAAACGACACGCGCCGTGCGGTTATCGAGCGCAGCGTCGCACAGGCGAAAGCTTCACTGTCGGTGCAGGCGACAACAGGGAAGTAGATCCTTTTTATCTTCATTATCAATAGCAGAAGGGCGATATATCGCCCTTTTTTCGTTTCTGTTGTTACGGTGAAGGTTTCGTGCGCATTACCCACGGTTTTTTCTGCAACCGTTGCAGCACGCACCCGACACGGAGCTGCTAAGACCGCTCTCAGTACAGACGGAAACATCTGCCTCAAATAACAATGAACGAAGTTCAGTCTTTGGATTTTATGGGATTAGTTTGCGTAAAAAAATCGCGCAGAGGTGTACATGACCGCCGGATGAGCGGCACGGACGCCGCGAAAGTCTGCGCCGCGTAAGGAACGCGTCGCAGACGGTCCGAACAGCGGGCATGAACACCGAAGGCACCGCGAAGCGGCGCGATTTACCGCAAAAAGCCAGGGGTCGCGGGGCGACGGCAATTGAGCCGCCCCGCGTCGGGCGCGTGCGACGCGAGTTGCAGAAAATCACATGACTCAATTGCGCACGAAACCCTCACGGTACTTACAAGAATACGTTACACCCGCTCGCCGGACTTTGTCAGCAACGATAGGACGGCATACGCCGTCCGCGTGTTACGAAGGGGGCGGGTTATAACCCGCTTTTGACGCCGTGCATGTCCGGCAGTTTGTGGGCGATGCCTTTGTGGCAGTCGATACAGGTTTGACCGAGTTTTATCGCTTCGCTGTGTTTTTCCGCTGCGACCGTTTTTTGCCCTGAGAAGTCCATGTAATCAAAGTTATGGCAGTTGCGGCATTCCTGAGAACCGTTATTTTTCATGCGCCGCCATTCGCTTTGCGCCATCGTCAGCCGGTGTGCTTCAAATTTTTGTGGCGTATCAATCGTGCCCATGATTTTGCCGTACAGCTCTTTACTGGCCTGAATCTTACGAACCATCTTCGGCACAAACTCATGCGGAACGTGGCAATCCGGGCAGGTGGCACGCACGCCGCTGCGGTTGCTGTAGTGCGCGGTTTCCATATATTCCTGATAAACGGTATTGCGCATCTCATGACAACTGATACAGAACGCTTCGCTGTTGCTCATTTCCATGCCTTTCTGAGACGTCGCCAGAAAGAAAATGCCGCTTGCGAAGCCGATAATCAGCAACGTTCCCAGCGCCAGCCGACTTGGGCGACGCCACCATTGCCACAGTTGGCGTAACAACCGTCCTACTTTTCCTGGTTGTTTCATAGCAAACCTCACTGTCCAAAGCCTTTAGAAGGAGCGAACGTGTTGCCGGTAATCGGCGAACTATCCGCTTGCGGCACGTGGCATTGCAGGCAGAAATGGCGTGCGGGTGCCACATTGCTCAGCACTTTGCCGTCTCTGTCGACAAAATGGGTTGGGCTGACGCGGGGGGCGCTGGTGGAACGATAGTTCTCCACGCCGTGGCACTGTAAGCAGCGGTTAAAGGTCGGGGTGACCTGATAGCCATCCACGCTATGCGGGATCATCGGTGGTTGGTTGACATAGTTGAGCGCCATACGCTCCTGCTGCTTCGGCATCCGGCTATTTCCCGGCTGTGTCGCGGCGACTTCTGGCGATTGGCTTAAATCGACCTGTGCAGTGGCTATTGCACTGCACATTATCGCTAGGGCGGTGATCCAACGAAACCATCCCATTCTCAGGCTTTTCATGACTTTGCTCCCGATTTCCATCTAAGGGTTATTTTAAAAACGTCTTCAGCGCAGACATCAATACAACGTCCGCATGTTATGCAGTCACGGTCAGTAACCTGTACCGGACTGTGTTTATCTAGTAAGGGGGCGCGTAGCACCTGCGGCTCTGGACAGACATGGAAGCAGTCCATGCAGCGCGTGCAGCGTTCACGCTCTGCGGCAGCCACAACCAATGCGCCTTTAGCACCAAGCACACCATACAGCGCACCAGTCGGACAAAGGTGCCCGCACCAGCCGTGTTCCACGACCAATAAATCAAACAGAAACAGCGTCAACAGCAGCCAGATACCGGCTCCAAACCCGAAAATCAGCCCACGCCCCGCCAGTGATACCGGGTTGACCCATTCCCACAGCAGCCCACCCGTCAGCGCGCTGCCTGCCAGAATAAATATCAGCAGCAGGTAGCGCAGGTTGCGGGGGAGTGTTGCCGAGGCGGTGATGCCGAAACGACGACGTAGCCAAGCGGCTAAATCGGTTAACGGATTTACGGGGCAGACCCAGCTACAGAACAGGCGCTTGCCCACCAGTGCATAGCTCAGCGCAATAATCAACGTCCCGACCAGCGCGAGAGTGGCAGGCAGATGACCGCTCGCCAGACTTTGCAACACCATTAGCGGATCGCTGAGTGGTACGGTGTCGAGCAATCGGCTGGCGCTGTAGTTACCGCGCAAGATCCAGAACCCTAACAGCGGGCCGCTGAGGAACATGAGCAGCACCAGAGATTGGGTCAGGCGGCGCAGTACCAGCCAGCGATGGCTGCGCCACCAGCCTTTCTTTGCCTGAGCTTCTCGTCCGGCGTCCTGTTTACGATTTGCCATCGTGTGCCTCCAGCCAACTGAAACGGTAGTGGTGTCCGAGTTCGCCTTTTGCCAACGCACGCGGCAAGACCTTTATCGCGGGCTGCTCCAGTACGCAGGCCTTTTCACACTTTCCACAGCCGGTACAAATATCGCTATGTACCGTGGGCAGAAAACGGGCGTGTTTGCCAGTGCGGGCATTGCGCTCTGGTTCCAGTGTGATGGCGCTATCGATGAGGGGGCAGACGCGATAACACACATCGCAGCGTAACCCCTGATAGTTCAGGCAGTTTTCCTGATCTAACAACACCGCCAATCCCATGCGGGCATCATCGATAGTATCCAGCGGCTGTAACGCACCGCTGGGACAGGCAACCACGCAGGGAATGTCCTCGCACATCTCACATGGGATATCGCGTGCGACAAAGTAAGGGCTACCGGCTGCGGGGCCGGATACCAGCGTCGCCAGCTTCAGCGTGTCGTAGGGGCAGACCTGGACACATTGGCCACAGCGAATACAGGCACCGGAAAATGCCGCTTCAGGCAGCGCACCCGGTGGCCGCAGCCGGAGTACGTCAGCCTGTGCGCGCCGCTGCTGAATACCGAGAATCGTCACCGCTGCGGATAAACCCGCAACGGCACGAACGGCGTCACGCAGAAAGCGGCGGCGAGCGGGTGGTGAATGCTCCGGGCGTGCCATGTTCGCTACACCTTAGCCAGCTTGACAGCACATTTTTTAAAGTCCGTTTCTTTCGACAGAGGATCGGTCGCATCCAGCGTCAGGACGTTGGTCATCTGCGCGGCGTCGAAGAACGGCATATACACCAGCCCGCGAGGCGGCTTGTTGCGACCACGCGTTTCAACCACGGAGACGACTTCGCCACGGCGCGAGATAATGCGTACCTTTTCACCGCGGCGTAGATCGCGCGCTTTGGCATCTTGCGGGTGGATGAACAGAACGGCCTCGGGGAAGGCGCGATGCAACTCTGGGACACGACGCGTCATACTGCCGGTATGCCAGTGTTCCAGCACGCGACCAGTAGAGAACCAGAGATCGTACTCGTCGTCCGGCGCTTCTGCTGCGGGTTCGTATGGCAGCGCGAAAATCACTGCCTTGCCATCCGGTTTGCCATAGAAACGGTAGGCCTCTCCCGCTTTGACGTAAGGATCGTGCCCTTCGCTGTAGCGCCACTGCGTTTCCTTACCGTCAACCACCGGCCAGCGTAGTCCGCGAGCCTTATGATAAGCATCGAATGGCGCTAAATCGTGACCGTGCCCACGACCAAACGCGGCATATTCTTCAAACAGACCTTTCTGCAAATAAAAACCAAATTCGCGAGATTCATCGTTCAACTGATTTTCCGCTAATTCGCTGAGCGGGAAGCGCGTGGTGACATCGTTGGCAAACAACACGTCATAGAGCGTTTTGCCGCGATAGGCCGGTTTCTGCGCCAGGAGTTCTTCCGGCCACACGTCTTCTACGGCGAAGCGTTTGGCAAAGCTCACCACCTGCCACAGATCCGATTTTGACTCACCTGGCGCTTTAACCTGCTGACGCCAGAACTGCGTCCGACGTTCGGCGTTGCCGTAAGCGCCTTCTTTTTCCACCCACATCGCGGTAGGCAAAATCAGATCGGCAGCCAGCGCGCTGACGGTCGGGTAAGGGTCGGAAACCACGATGAAGTTACGTGGATCGCGCCAGCCCGGCATACGTTCCTGATTGATATTGGGTCCTGCCTGCATATTGTTGTTACACATCACCCAATAGGCATTCAGCGTGCCGTCTTTCAGCGCCCGATCTTGTGCGACGGCGTGCAGACCAATTTTCTCAGGGATGGTGCCTGTCGGTAATTGCCACAATTTTTCCGCCATCGCGCGGTGTTTCTCGTTGGTGACCACCATATCGGCTGGCAAGCGGTGGGCAAAAGTGCCGACTTCACGCGCGGTGCCGCAGGCAGAAGGTTGACCAGTCAATGAGAATGGCCCGCAGCCTGGCTGAGAGATCTTGCCGGTCAGCAGGTGGATGTTATAAACCAGATTGTTCGCCCAGACGCCGCGGGTGTGCTGGTTAAAGCCCATCGTCCAGTAGGAGATCACTTTCTTCTTCGGATCGGCGTAGAGTTTTGCCAGCGCTTCCAACTGGTCAGCAGGAACGCCGCTGATCGCGACCGTTTTTTCCAGCGTATAGTCGGCGACGAAGGCTTTGTACTCTTCAAAACTCATCGGTTCGGACGCATCAGAGCCAGGGTTTTTCGCTGCTTTCTCCAGAGGATGTGTCGGGCGCAGTCCGTAGCCGATATCGGTCACGCCTCTACGCAGGTTCACGTGGCGGGTAAAGAACGCCTCGTTCACTGCGTTATTTTGAATAATGTAATTGGCGATGTAGTTGAGAATGGCCAGATCGGTTTGCGGCGTAAACACCATCCCGTTATCTGCCAGCTCAAAACTGCGGTGCTGATAGGTAGACAGCACGGCGACCGTGACATTGTTATTCGACAGGCGGCGGTCGGTAATACGCGACCAGAGGATCGGGTGCATCTCCGCCATGTTGGAACCCCACAGCACAAACGCATCGGTCTGCTCGATATCATCGTAGCAGCCCATGGGCTCGTCCATACCGAAGGTGCGCATAAAGCCCACCACCGCCGATGCCATACAGTGGCGTGCGTTAGGGTCGATATTGTTGGAGCGGAAACCAGCTTTGAACAGTTTGGCGGAGGCATACCCTTCCCAAATCGTCGATTGCCCGGAGCCAAACATGCCTATCGCGTTCGGGCCTTTCTCCTTCAGTGCGGTTTTGAATTTCTCCGCCATGATGTCAAACGCTTTGTCCCAGGAAATTGGAGTAAATTCGCCTTCTTTATCGAATTTACCATCACGCATACGCAGTAAAGGCTGAGTTAGGCGATCCTGCCCGTACATGATTTTAGGCAGAAAATAGCCTTTGATGCAGTTTAGTCCGCGGTTAACCGGCGCTTCGGGATCGCCCTGGCTGGCGACGATGCGGCCGTTTTGCGTCCCTACCAGCACACCGCACCCTACGCCACAGAAGCGGCAGGGGGCTTTATCCCAGTGGATAGCGTCTGATTGCTCGGTCGCGGCGCGAACCGCGATAGGAATGGTGATGCCTGCGACCGCCGCCGCCGCCGCAACGGCATTCGTCTTCATAAAGTGTCGTCGACTGAGTTTCATGGTATTTCCTCACCCTGAGCTTGTTGATCAAGAGGTTGTTCATCGAAAGCAAAAAATTGTTCATCAAAAGACTGTTCATCAAGCTGGTGATAAACCAGCGAAACCGCCAATACGCCTGTAAGTTCGCGTATTGACGCTATGTGTTTTAACAGCGTGTCTTCTGAATCCGATTCCAGCACCACGGCCATTTTTCCGGTATCGCTATCGCTGGCGGCAACCTCCACATTGGGTAATTTTTCCAATGCGTCGCTTACTGCCGCCATACGTTCCGTATTGACGTGAACCACTACACTGCAAACATGCCAGACTGTGCTCATCGGTTTTCCTGTTGCGTCGTGAGACGCGCTGGCGCGGGGTGATATCCCGCTGTTATTTTTTTCATCGACATTGCACCGACAGGGCACCCGGAGATACATGCACCACAGGTGGTACAGGCGTCATCATCGATCGAAGGCGCAGCAACGCGTCCGATGGTGGGACGAAACCGTATCGCATCGGTTTCACAGGCATCCTGACAACTGCGGCATTCCACCTGATGCAGCGATAAACAGGTATCCTGAATCGCCAGGTGGTATTCCCACGGTGTGGTGTGGCTCTCCGCGAACAGCGCTTGTGGACACGCGCGAGCACAGTCGTAGCAGAAAGTGCATTCGCCGTGCTGAAAGTCGATGGTGGGAAAGCTCCCTGAACCACGCTGAATGATCCCCGCTCCGCAGGCCTCAACACAGGCGTTGCAACGAATGCACTGGCTCAGGAATGCGCTTTCCGGCCCACTCCACGGCGGGCGCAGCGCGTTGTCTGCCCGCTGTAGGCCACCGGTCAGTAAAGAACGTCGGGAAAGGTTAGTCATGGCAGTTTGTCGCTCTGGCACTCGGTAAAATATCCAATAAAAAACACGTTGTTTTTATAGGGGTTACACTATGCTCCCTAGGCTGTATGAGATAATCACCCTTTAGAGGTAAATGGGAGTGCCGGATCAAGCTTATGTAGGATTCGCGCCTTATCGGCTTGCCTGAGCGTGCGGGGATCGTGATAGTGGATACCCGTCATACTTCAAGCTGCATGTGCGTTGGCTGCGTTTACTCACCCGAATCACTTACCTGAGTAAGCTCATCGGGATGAAATGAGAGACAGGATGTCTCTCACCGAAGGCCAGCCGTTGGCTGGTCAAATTCGTTCCCGACGAATTTGTCCTTCGCTTGCCGCGTTACGATGCTCATAGCTGAGCATCGCCCTAAAGGGCTAACGCTTCGCGTTGTTCAAAACGTTAACGTTTTGTCCTGCAACTCGAATTATTTAGGGTATCGAGTTTGTATTGCTAAAGAGGATTGCTTGTTGTGATGGTCAAACGTCCTGTTTCTACCAGTCTGGCCCGCGCTTTTTTTTATATCGCGTTGCTTTCATTTCTGACGACGGGCATTGCGCTACTGACGTTAGCCAGTGGCTTACGCGATGCGGAAGCGGTCAACGTTGCGGGTTCCATGCGTATGCAAAGCTATCGCATGGGGTATGATCTGCAGGGCGATCGCACGGCGTTAGAACCGCACCGCCGCCTTTATGCACAAACGCTGGATTCTCCGGTTTTTCATCTGTTGGATCGCTGGTATGTACCGCGTGATGTACGCGATCGCTATACCGCGCTGTTGCAGAACTGGAAAACGATGGACGAGCGTCTGAGTGCGGGGGATCGGGTGTGGTATCAGGACAATATTGTTCACTATGTCACACAGATCGATCTCTTTGTGCTGGCATTGCAACATTATTCAGAACGCAAGATGATGATAGTGGTTGTGACATCAATAATTGGTTCGATCACTATCTATATACTGATCTTCTTTACGCTGCGTCGTATTCGTCGTCAGGTGGTCGTGCCGTTGAATAAGCTGATGGCGGCCTGTGCGTCCATTGAAAAGGGGCGCTTTACCCATTCGCGATTGGATGTCAATCTGCCTAATGAATTGGGATTACTGGCGCAAACCTTCAGTAGCATGACGGACGAATTGCAAAAGCTCTACCGCTCTCTGGAAGACAAGGTGCGGCAGAAAACGCTGCGTTTACAGGAAGTGAACCGCATGCTGAAGGTGCTGTACAACTGCTCTCAGGCGATGAATGTTAGCACGATCGACAGGCACTGCTTTCAGCAGATTCTGCAAATTGTTCGCCGCTATGAAACGGTCGACTGCCTGGAAATGCGGGTAGGGGAGAACTGGCTGTTATGCGAAGGTCAGTCGGACGCACAGGTTGCGTGGCAGGCGCTGCCCATCCGCTTGCAAGAGGTGGAGTTTGGGCAACTGCGGTGGCAGGCATCAACGCAACCGCCGTCAGCGCAGGTGATGGAGAGCGTTGCCAATATGCTGGGCCGCGGTCTCTATTTTAATCAGGCACAGAAGCACTACCAGCAACTGTTACTGATGGAAGAACGCGCCACTATCGCGCGTGAACTGCATGACTCACTGGCTCAGGTGCTTTCTTATCTGAATATCCAGATGACATTGCTAAAGCGTGCAGTAGCGCAGGAAAATGCGCAGGCCCGGCAGATCATCACCGATTTTGAACAGGCGTTGAGTGATGCTTACCGTCAACTGAGAGAGTTGCTGGGAACGTTCCGGCTGACGCTACAACAGGCCGATTTGCCTGCGGCGATGCAGGAAATGATCGCGCCGCTACGGGCGCAGACCCAGGCGACAATCGCGATTGATTGCCGGATCCCTACGCAGGCGTTGGATGCATCACAGCAGGTTCACCTGCTGCAAATCATTCGTGAAGCGGTGCTGAACGCGATTAAACACGCGCAGGCGACTACGATTACCGTAAACTGTTGTATGCAACCTGACGGGAGTCATTGTGTTGATATTCGTGATGACGGCTGTGGCATTGCCAATCAAGAAGAACCCGCAGGGCATTACGGTTTAAATATTATGCAGGAACGCGCGGAACGGTTAGGAGGGCGGTTATCTATTGGCCTCCACCCTGAAGGGGGGACGCAGGTGAGTGTCTGTTTTTCGACGCCGACGACAGCACGCGAGCGTGGTAACACGAACAATCTCTACCCTGAATAATTCGAGCTGCGCCTATGCCGCTTGAAAGATAACAGGGATAAATCATAAATAAAAAATAATAGATCCATATTACATTGGGGCTGGGCATGTCAGAAAAACCATCTTATCGCGTGCTGATCGTCGACGATCATCCGCTTATGCGCCGGGGAATCCGTCAGTTACTGGCAACTGACGCCATTTTTGACGTGATTGGGGAAGCCAGCAATGGCATGGAGGCACTAAGCCTCGCTAATCGGGATTCTCCCGATATCATCTTGCTCGATCTCAACATGAAAGGATTAAGCGGGCTGGATACGCTGCACGCGCTGCGACGTGATGGGATCTGCGCCCGTGTGATTGTGCTGACGGTTTCCGATGCGCCGAGCGATATTTATGCACTGATGGATGCTGGGGCTGATGGCTATCTGCTTAAAGACAGCGCGCCGGAACACTTATTGGATGCCATCCGTAGCAGTGATGCCTTCAGCGAACAGGTGCGCGACGTGTTGCGTCACCGTATCGCCATAAAGGAAACGCCGTCGCCCTTTACCGTATTGACGGAGCGTGAACTGGATGTGTTGCAGGAAGTGGCGTCTGGGCTATCTAACAAGCAAATCGCGAGCGTGCTGTATATCTCAGAAGAGACGGTAAAAGTGCATATTCGCAACATGCTGCGCAAACTCAACGTGCGTTCTCGCGTTGCCGCTACGGTGCTGTATCTGGAAACTCGCGGCCAGTAGGGCTGCGATGTATCGCTACTGATTTCACGGCCTGATGGATGGGGTGATTACACCTCAATCTGATGAACACACCAGATGGAACAACCAGTGTATTATATCGTTTGCTGCAATTGATATAATTGGTTAACCTTACTAGCTATACAATAGTGGAGTATATATGCCTGTTTTGTCAGAATATAGTAATGTATATAATACGGCGTTAAATATTCTTGATAAAAAAGGATTTTCTGTATGGTATGACGAAAGTTTGGATATGTTTTGTGCTGAGAGGAATGGCTGGGATTTTATGGCTGAAACCCCATGCGGGTTGCTTGGTGTTGTTGCAATTTATGAATATAAAACCCCTTTGTTTTATAGCGAATATTGGTGGAAGGTAGAGGATAAAGAGCTATACATAAATATAAAAAAAGAAAATCCTGATTATCACTCCGTTAGTGATGATTAATAAAAAAATGGAAGCGTCCCAGACGGCTTTTCCGGACTGTTTTATTTTCTGGGTTATGCAAAGAATCAATATTACAAATATTATGCTCGTTCGTTAGGTGATCAAAGCGATGATTTAGGGCATATGTTAGGTAATATTTTTGGTGGTTCTCTAGTCAAGTTAATGTTTTTGAGGATTATCAACAGTTAGCCATGGAGGATATTTCGTATTTTAAAATAAGATGATAAAATATATTAACAAGGATGGGGTTGTAGATATCGACTGGTCATTTGTATATAAAAATAGTGGTACAAGATAGACTGATATTATTTACAACGTATTCCAAAAATGGGAGAGCAATTCTTTACTCTATATTTGGGGCTTAATTATGAATGCAAAAGAAGTATTGATTGCCTTTATGAAGGATATGAATAGCTGGGAAAATAGTTATCGTGATGCTTTTATGGCCGATCACAACGTGGACAAAGGGCCATACCTGGCCGAATTAAATAAAATCTTCAACAATAGGTGTACAGTTAAAGAAAGAAAATATGGTCGTCAAGTATCGATGAGGGTTGGTTTTCCACCCGATTACGATCCTGAAAGTGATGAAATCATAGATGAAAATACTGTAAAAAACAAAACATCTATTATTGTACAAAAGCATACTGGATTTGAAAATAGATACCGCTATACGCTTCATTTTAAAAATAATGAGTGGCGTATTGATAAAAAAGAATGGCTTGATGACGAGGGATGGAAACAGGCCTATCTATAATAAAATCCAGAAGTGATATTAACTTTAGGTAGAAAAACAACTACGAATAATAGAAGAAATGAAATCAACGTTCTAAAAATTGAACCTGGGAATTTTGGAAGTTAACCTTGTGAGGTCTATATGGATTGGTATCGATTTGAAGGGGATTGTTATCAACTCGCAGTTAAATTGATAACAAGAATTTTATCTGAAAATCCTGATGAAAATTTTTATGCTTTTTCTTTATATACAGATAGTAGTGCTATGACGGTGTCTTTGAGTGCAAACTCCAAAGAAAAGTTAAAAGCTATACTTGATGCGGATAGTGATAAAAGCAAAGAAAATCAGAGTTATTACAAATGGGCTATTTCCGAATGGGCTTATGAAGGATATGGTACTGATTTTTTTTCTGATATGAGTAAAGAATTAAGGTTATCGCCAGAAAGAGAGCATTTTTATGATTTTAAGAACAGCCTGATTTATTCTCTAACGAATGCATTAAAAAGAGCTAATGAAGAGATAGTCCAAGAGGGACATACTATAGCTGTTATGTTTGTATCTGTTACAGATGACGATAGTGCGGAAGATATAGAAAATATGTCATCTAAAATTATAAATAACAGAGTGGCACATAACTTGTTCTTAGAAAGATATGGTAATGATTAATTGAATCGAGTAGGGGGGAATTCAACTCACATTCATTATCCTACAGACGTGATCTTGGCCAAAAATCAATGCAGTGCTGAACTAGAGATCTTCATCTTTCCGGAGACTTCGGATGAATTCTGCCAGTGTCATGTTATTTAGCGAGGAATGTGTCCTTTCATGATTATATCCTATTCTCCACGGGTCGAGTTTTTCTTGCGCGTATTCCAACGAAAGGAATCAGTGAATGTTAAGACACTCATCCCGCAGGCTGCCGTTAAATGATTCAATAAATGTATTAATAAATTCGATGCGTTTTCTTGTAGTTAACTAACCAACCTTCTCGACGCAACTGGATATGAATGCGTGGACAACTATAGCGAATTCGCGTTTCCGCTATCTCCCGAATGCGCATCGTTATAGCACGAGCATCTCGCCGACTCTGACAGTAGTAAACGGCTCTGCTCTGCATCAGCACACCACATCCCCGTCGCACGCTTATGTGGTAAGCCTAAATTCAGGGGGGACTACAGTGCCACTTCACTGACACCCTAAGCTTTTGCGCATTCGGGCTTTTAGCGGCTCAGCGACTTCAGGGCGTAACTTTGAATGTACTTTTTCTACGTTTTCACAGCCCTTAGGTTGAGATGGTGGTAATGGCTCAGTGCTCGTCAGAGCACTCCATAAAGCACCAAGCATGAACACGGCCAACACCGGAAGCACACACCAAAAGAGGATCCTAGCTCTCCAGACATAAAAAAGGCCAGCATAGTATGTCTTTTGGTGATTGGCTGACGTATCGTTCGCCGTTGTTTCCTCATATTCAGGTTCGAGGCACAGGCTTTCATACGGGGTAAAGTGTGCTGATATTGATTCTGCACCGAACTGCTGCTCAGCGCGTTTCCACTCGTTTAAGGGCATGAGTAGGAACGACAGGGTATCGCTCATCATGCTTTCCCTGTGTACGCGCAGAGCATATCCGCCGAGAAGTAACAGATGCTCAATCCGTGTATGTTCCATATCGTACTCATCACAGCCTATGGAATAATGGTGAAATACAGACTGACCACCAGCAAAGTCTATGGTTGCGCTCTCGATGTCACTGTCATAGTCGAATTCAGCGGAGAACGTCGCTTCGCCCAGCGTCTCCGAAAGTGCCTCCAGCAGACTGAAAATACCCTCTTTCCAATCGATATGAATACCGTAGACACTCATGAATATTGATTGATAATCATCTCGTTCGAGGGCAGTCTGACATGATTCCCCCTGCTGCTCTAAAAAGGCTTTACGTCTTATACTGGCCTGCTCATCATCCTGAGCAGCAAAAAAATCGGAAAACTCATCCCAGTTTGGTAATTGCATCGTGATTCCATCCTATGTTTGGCTCATTTCGCATCTGTTGCGATGAGACATTTATCCCTTTTTATTCTGAGTCATTTCGCCTTAGCAAAATGCATGCTCTTAGTAGTCGCAGACCATGAATATCCGGTCGAAGCGTTGAGCGGCAAGGTCGGTGCGGTGGATGATGAAGTTCAGCACGCCATCATCCCACTGGAATTGCCCGTCCAGACAGACCTGAAACAGCACCAGCCAGTCCTGTGCTTCGCCGCCGAATTTCTGTGCTGCCTGTAATTCTGGCAATTCATGCTGGCTGAAGCCACTGCCGTTGATTCGTGCGATACCACGATATTCGGGCAACGGGACATCAAGCGAAAAATCTGACGGTAGCATATCCCTTTCGACCATCCAGGCTAGCTGTTCTTTAGAGGCTCGACTACCAGGCAGAAGATTGAACGTTCCCAGTTGCCGTAGCTGCCAGGCGTAATATTCTGCAAAGCCAAGGTTAGATAACGCATCGTCGTATTCACCCTCGTCCAGTGCTGCCTGCTGCTCCTGGCTCATGCGCGGACATAGCATTGTCTCAAGATGGGGGTTCTGGTGCAGCGGATAAAAACTAGGTACGGCGATACTAGCTTTGGGGTGCAACGTGAAGGCGGGTTTCTGCCCGAGCGTCTTCTCATCATTGAAAGCAAGATCGGCAAAGCGCGTGCCGCTGCACAGGCTGTCTGCATCCTGCACATAAATCACCTCTCCTCTGGTCGTCAAAGGGCTGCTTCCACATTCCAGAAAGAAGAATAACGTACCTTCGCGCGGTAAGTAGTCTTGCAACGGTGCCAAAGCGCGACAATCTACCTGCGCAATAAATTCCAACGGTACACGGTAAGTTTGTGTGACGTCGTCCCAAGGGAAAATGCATACATCTTCTTCGTCATCACCTGCTTCCCAGCACTCTTCGTACTCGAGCAGAGCGTCTTCGTCGACGCTGACACAAGGGTAAGGAATATCGACAGGTAAATCTGGCAGGCCACCGAGTCGGTGGTTACCCAGTTCAGTGTGGTCGTCTTCTGCGCCATGATAGAAATCGATGCTACTGCGTAAGGTGCCGGCTACCGCATGGCTGATAGAGGGGATGGGGTTAGTCGCGAGTAGCGCATCCACAAGGCACCGGCGTAATGGAGAATGCTCCGCCAGAAATGGGGACAAAGTAGGATCTACGGGCAAGGCGGTATCGGTCGGAGCTTCCGTATGTATGAATGTCATGACTATTCCCTGTTTGAATGCACTTTCAATGTCGCTGTGAGGATCGATATTATCAGGGCGTCCCTGTTATTCACTCTTCACCTAGTGAACGTGATAAGCGTTCTTTTCTTAATATGCTCTGTGTGCCGACAAACAACACGCCGATGAGTAGCAATGCGACGATGAAGCTGTCGTAACCGTAAAACGTAATCGCAGCACCGGAGAGTAGGGGGCCGCTGACGCTGCCTATAGACCACACCAGTCCCAGAAGAGAATTCATCACAATCAGTCTCTGGCCGGCAAACCGCTGACCTGCCCGAACGAGGGAC
Organism: Pectobacterium parmentieri; assembly: GCF_001742145.1. Taxonomy (NCBI): domain Bacteria; kingdom Pseudomonadati; phylum Pseudomonadota; class Gammaproteobacteria; order Enterobacterales; family Pectobacteriaceae; genus Pectobacterium; species Pectobacterium parmentieri. Next base: position 1,148,848 of record NZ_CP015749.1, read on the forward strand.
AGTGTGTAAAGCCCACCCGCTGCTGCACCCAGTATGATGCAGACTGGTGCCAGAAGTGAAGGAGAAGAGAATGAAAAGGTGATGCATACCAGCATCACACAGAAAAGAATGCCGCAGCCGATGTGGATTTTTATGATGCCGCATTTGTCTGCCAGCCAGCCAATCGGCGTCTGGAATACGGCATCACCCAGAAAGATGAGTGTGACCAATAAGATCGCGGATTTTTCGTCTAAGCCTTGCGCCATACCATAGAGTGGAAAGAGCGACAGTATGCTGGCATCGAAAAAGGAGAAGCAGAATACGCCAGAGGCGATCGCCGGGAGAAAAGGGATAAGATCCCGATAAGATGCCGAGGACTGTTCATCTGCTCGAACCATCGTGGCGCAATTCCTCAGCATGAGCGCACACGCAGCGGATACGCCACAAATTAACCAGAGTGCATAAGTCTGAATAGGCTCGCCAGCGGCAATAAGCAGCGGCCCTATCAACTGACACCCTGTGAAAACCGAGGCATACAGCCCCGTCAGTGTCGCTTTATGTTTGTCAGAAGCCCGGCTAGTGACCCAGGTTTCTCCCAGCACCACAAGGATCCCCGAAGCGAGCCCAGTTAACAGGCGGGGTAAAATGAGCGAAACCGGGTGTGACAGCAGGAACGAGGCCACGGTTGATGCTGCCAGAATAATCAGGCTGCCGGATAACAAATATCTGGCGTGTAGGCGGTGACTGAGCCAGGGTGTAACGAACGAGGAAAGCATCATCCCTGCCGCAGGAAGGGCTGCGAGAATGCCGAGCGTCGCCGTGCTGTGCCCGTGTTCGGCAAGTTTTAGGCTGATCAGCGGCAGCGTGTACCCTGTGACTAATCCTACGAGGGACGCGGCAATAATCATGTTCAGTGTCGTGAAATTAGATTCACGGGAATGTGCTGTCATTGTGCTTCCAATACCGATGTTAACAAGGTGCTCCAACTCCGGAAGGGCAGGAAGTAACCTCCTGCATTAACTGAGTATAAAATTGTGCGTATTTTTCGTTTTGCACCAAGATAAATCGCTTTTTTGACGCATGCAAACGCTGAATAATCAAGCGGTCTTCAAGAAAAAAGAAGCGTAATAGTCTAAATGATGAAGCGATATTATGAGATTGTCACCAGTTGAGTGATCAGGCCTTCTGCAGCATGAGAAAAATCAAGCCATTGTAATTTCCTGTCACCAACGACGTTGGGATGCGGTACTATTCATCGGTACTCTTCATTGTTACACCAACACGTTGTTTTTCTTTCTCTATCACAGTGAAAAGACAGTTTAAAATGGAAATTTATCTTGGTTTGGCTCTGGTTGGTCTGGTGGTTATCTGGGCGATTTTTACCTACAACCGGTTGATATCTCTACGGCGTTTTAAAGATGAAGCCTGGAGCGGCATTGCGGTACAACTGAAGCGCCGTCACGATCTCGCTCCCAATCTTCTTACGTTGGTTAAGCGCTACGCGCAGCATGAAAAAGATCTGCTGGAAGCTATTTCTCGTCAGCGTACTCATCAGGCTGGCAGCACGCGCCAAATTGCTCAGAATGAACAGGAATACTCAGGAACGCTGGGGCGTTTTTTTGCTCTGGCTGAGGCATACCCTGACCTGAAGGCCAACCAAAACTTCCTCGCCTTGCAGCAATCGCTCTCTGAAATTGAAGAACAGCTTCAGATGTCGCGTCGTTATTTCAATGCCACAGCGCGGGATTTGAATATTCAGGTGGAATCCTTCCCTAGCTTATTAATCGCAAAATTGTTCCAGTTTAAAACTGAACCGTTCTTTGAACTGGATAATCCCGCAGAGAGTGACGTTCCACGGATGGAGTGACGTAATGGCAAGGTGGAGGGATGCGCAGCGCTGGTGTGGCTGGCTGGTTTTACTCTGGTGGAGTGCTTTGGCCCCGGCAAGCGCGGTGGATCATGAATTTTACCCAGGAGTTAGTGTTGCATCAGAGGCGAGTTTGTATCAACGGGGGATGGGCGAACGTATTTTACTGTTTGATTCACAAGCTCATTTCCAGTTGGATGGTTCCATGCTGGTGGATGAGACCATTCAGGTGCAATCGAACGGCGAGCAGATGAAACGCGGAATATTCCGCACATTCCCGCTGGTCTGGCATCGGCAGGACGGCAGTACGTTTCGGTTGCAATACCAGATTAAGCAAGTACTGCGTGATGGTGTGCCTGAACATTACACACTTGAACAAGCCCACGAGGAACTGAAGGTCTTGATCGGCAGTGCCGATCGTCTGTTACCGCCCGGAATATATCGTTATCGTCTCCACTATCAGGTGAGTAACCATTTTAGCCGTTTTCCTGATTGGGATGAGCTGTATTGGAATGTCACTGGCAATGGTTGGCGTTACCCCATCGATAAAGTCCGTTTTCGTTTGTACTTACCAGAACAAGATGGGTTTCTGACGCCTGATGGTAAAGACTCCCGTTTGCGTTCGGTTGATGTGTATACGGGGTCGGTAGGCGAGAAAGGTCATCATGCTCGTATTTTAGCGGCTGGCAACATTGAAACCACTGCACCGCTGGGGATCGGGGAAGGGGTCACTGTTGCCTATACCTGGCCGCGTAGTATTTTGGCTTCTGCCCCCGCGCCACAGGAAGATTCTCTGTTGGGGTATGTGCTCTCACCCACGCTGAAACGTGGAGTGCTGTGGTTTCCTCCCTTCCTGATCGTGATTTACTACCTGTTATGGTGGCGTAAACATATCACCGCTAGCCGTTTAACCAAACCCGCAGTCGTGCCGTTGTATAGCGTTCCCGATGGCATTTCGCCCGGCTATGTGCGTTACCTCTGTCAACGAACCTACGATAACGTGGCGTTTAGCAGCGATGTATTGGATCTGATTGCTAAGCGCGCTATCGAACTGACAAAAATTAAGCATAAGCCAAGAAAAACCCGAAGCGGTATGACGCCGGGGCGTGAGGAGCAGTGGCTAATTCGCTTGCCTGACAACGGGTCTGAAAAGCTGACGTCTGAGGATAAACAGCTCCTCAGCACGTTGTTTCCCGGCAAGACGAAAAAACTGGATATAACGGAAACCAGTATGCGTTCGGTGCCAATGCAGAAGGCGCGTAAAGCCCAGGAAGCGCATTATGAAAAAGCGCATCCGACGCTGTTTTTATCTATCGCGGGAGCGGTGAAAGTGGGTATCGCACTAAGTCTGCTGGTTCCGGTGCTGTACGGTTTGTTCTTCAATCTTTGGACGGCGGTGGGCTCGGTTATCGGTATGCCTTTTCTGCTGTTCAGTACGATGTTGTGTCTACAGCTACTGAAATATGCACGCTATTCCGCGCTGCTAAAGAATAGCGAGAAAAGCAAGGCATCGCTCTTTCTGGCCGTGGCGGGCTTTCTCTTTACACTGCCTTTTGGCCTCGCATTATTTCGCTTACTGACATCGCCTCAACTGCCAGATGACTACCAGGGGGCCTTATCGGTAAGCCTGTTACTGTGTTTAGGGTTCTTCTGCATTGTGCCGCGTCATACTCAGAAAGGGCTGAATGGCTTGGCCGTAGCCAAAGGAATGACCCTGTATCTTCGCGCCGCCGAAGAGCGTCGTTATGAAACGCTGTACCCACCCGACAAGCTGGTCGGGCATTTTGAACGTATGCTGCCTTATGCGCTGGCGTTGGGCGTGGGGGAAACCTGGGCTAATACGTTTGCTCAATATCTGAAGAACCATCAGATGGTCTCTGACGTGTTCTCTAGTGCGCAGTGGGATAGTATTTCCCAGTTCAACAGAGCGTGTAATTCCTCGTCGATGACGGTGTCGAATACCGGCTCTGGCAGGAGCGGCGGCAGTAGCTCCAGTGGATCAGGTTCTTCCGGTCGCGGATCGTCGGGGGGAGGTTCCGGCGGTGGCGGCGGCGGCGGTTGGTGAACATCATCAAGTACCGTGTTTTGGGGCAATATTTTATCAGCGATGAACAAGGAAAAAGAGAAAAATGATGGGCGGGCATGCAAACGAAACTGGGGTATCACCACAACACGAACTGCCCATGCGGGATGAATCGCTTACGGTAATCAACGAATGGTTTGACGCGCAGGAGAGAAGAATCGGTGGTGATAAAATCGTATCGCGAACCACGCTGCAAGCGGGCATCTATAATGATGTGATATTGGATTATGTGCCGGGTCGTTCGTCGATATCCTCTGAGTCGAGGCGTGAGGCCGATGGGCTGTCTCCCGGTCGTCGAAAAGGGGCATTGAGCATCGCGCAGGTACAGGAGGAGGTTGTGCCGGCGCTGGCTCAGGCCATTGCCCAGTGGGTAGAGAAACTGGCAGAGAGTGCGGTGATTGACTATCGGTTTTGCTTTCGTGCCATATTCCCGACAACGGAAGCTCGCCTGCTGGTTACGCTGTTTACGTTCACTAATGAGGCGAAAAAACAGTGGCTACTTGAGTCTATTCACGCCTATATCGATCGGCATCTTACGCGTGGCAGTGCGCCGACTGACCAGCAACAAACTTTCTTTCTGGCTCGTCACCTGCTTGATGTCCAGCTCTTTCCCTCGCAGGATATCCACTGGATCATCACTCAGTTTGAACTCATTCAGCAACGAAACGCCGGACATGAGGAATTGTTGGAGCATCGGCGCACCATTATTTACGCATTAAGAACGTGGGTAGAACAGCAATTTCTGCTGCGGTATTGCGATGTGTCCCCGCCTGAACATTTTTCAGAACCGGAAATCTATACCCTCAAGCCCGAGGTGGCATTAGATTTACAGGATTCGCAGACGCTTCACCCCGTAGAGTTACTGCTCTATGCCGCAATCATGATCCTGCGTTATGAGCCTTCCTATAGTAAGTCCCGGGCTCTGGAATACCTGAATATTGCGAAGCAACTGGGCTATCCGCGTGCGGTAAGCGTTATGGAAGAGGGAAGCGGCGCGTTTGAGCACGCGCAAATTAACCTGAAGAACGAGTGGGTGGAATGCGTGGCGAATGATGTGTTTTCTACCATCACGGTTCGTATTCGTCAGGAAAGCGCTGAAGCGTATGAGCAGGCGTTGCTTTTCATTACGCGTTTACTGACACTCGGTTTTCCAAAGAGCTACAAGATCGTCCTGAAATCGTCAGTAAGGCAGTACCTCCCGATCAAAGGGCTGGCGAAATCAGATACCCATCGTTTTTTTGCTAACGCATCGCAATATGCGTCGAATTATCCGTTTCTTGAAGATTATGCTCGTGCTGCAATTGAAGAATTTGAATGGTACGCTGATTCAGAAGGCGAGAAGTGCTGCATGCCGGGAAGCTATGCGGTGTTTGGGTTAGGCCTGATTGATGCTGGGTATTTTCCACTCGTAAAAGAGTATATGGAAAGCGTGGATGACGGGCACCAATCGGTACAAGATGCCTTCATTCGCGCGTTTTTCGATAAGCATGGCGTGATGGTACAGAACGTAGCGACACTGGTTGCTTGCCTGAGCCATGCGACGGAAAGCCTAAAGCTGAATGTGTTACCTGCGCTAGAGGATGACGCACTGCTCGAACTGCTGGTTGAAGAGGTGCGGAGGAGGGAACCCGCTGTGATCGAACATATTTTGTACCTCATCTGGGGGAATGATAAAAAGCTTGCTGCTCTGGTGAAAAAATCGGAAGCGAAGCGCGGCGCTTTGCTGACGTCGCTCATTCAGGCTTCAGCCTAATCTTAAAGGTAATGACGACAATAATCGGGTTGAAGCTGTGGGTGGCTCAACCCTGCTAAGGAACGTGTTTATGACCGCTATTCTGCTGCTGGACTCGCGTGCTGATGAAATCGGCCCTGTCTTAAATAATGGGGCACCGGAGCTTGAGTTGGTGCTTTCAAATGGTACAGCAGAGCAGGCCGCGAACTGTCCGATTTGGCTGGGCGAGCCGGATACCGCAGCGGCATTGTTGGCTCAGGGAGCCAAACCGAAGTGGCTACAGTCTACCTGGGCAGGGTTCAAGCCGCTGTTGGCCGATGGGTTACCGCGTGATTACCGTTTAAGCCGCGCCGTGGGTGTGTTTGGGCAGCCGATAGCAGAATATGTGATTGCCTATATGCTCAGACACGAACTGCGTCTGGGAGAGCGGCAGATCAGTCAGGAAGAACGGCGATGGGATCACCGCCTGCCGGGATCGTTAGCGGATAAAAACGTACTGATCGTCGGCGCAGGGGAGATCGGCTGTGAAGTCGCCGGTTTCCTACGGACTTTTGGCGTCATGCTATACGGCATTGTCAGTACACCAAGGCATCGACCTGATTTTAAACGGGTCATGAGCCTTGCGGAACTACCCACCGCGCTACCGGAGGCCGATTATGTCATCAACCTGTTGCCAGATACGTCTGCAACTACCGATATCTATGACGCCAATTTGTTTGCGGCCATGAAGCCTTCGGCGCTGTTTATTAATGTCGGGCGCGGTAGCGCCGTGGTGGATGATGACTTGCGGGCGGCGCTATGCGATGCACAGATTGCAGGCGCGGTGCTGGATGTGTTTAGGCAAGAACCATTACCGTACAGCCATCCGTTCTGGAATACGCCGAATCTGACGTTGACGGCACATATTGCAGGGCCGATGGTGCCGGGGTTGATGGGGCGATTATTTTTGGACAATCTCGCTCGTTTTCATGCTGATAATACGTTGCATGGCGAGGTGGATTTTAGTCGCGAGTATTAAGTGGTTGAGTGGAGCACCCAATGAATAGAACATTGTATTTCTCAATGACGCCGCTGGTGGCTTTTTCATGCAGTTTAACGGCGTGTGGAAAGCAAATTCTGGCATGACTTCTCTAGCTACCACCGTTTATCATGCTGATGTTTAATGGATTTTCTGCCAACGACGCGCCATTGTTCATCACGCTCGCAAATAGCGGATTGAAACTGTACTTGTACTGCAAGGTTTTTCAGTGAAAAGGGCTTGCCACGCTAAGTTGATTGGTACATAATGCTGACCGTTGAATCGCTGTGTTGTTAAATAATGATTAAATTCATTAAGTTACGTGCGATTTGGCGAGATTTTATTTGTTCTGGTTTCAGCGTGGTGTGCTGGAAATAAAGGATAATAAATCCGATCCTATGCGGGAATAGCTCAGTTGGTAGAGCACGACCTTGCCAAGGTCGGGGTCGCGAGTTCGAGTCTCGTTTCCCGCTCCAATTTATGATCTGTAGACTGCTACTGAAGTCTGCAAGTCGTTGAAAAAAGGACCTTCGGGTCCTTTTTTCGTTCCAGCGCAGTCCGCTGGAATCCACCCACGTCCGGGACTTTTTAGTCCATTTTTTAGTCCATAAAAAATGGGTGTGTGGGGTTCCGTATTGTTGCTGGGTCGGAGCGAGCCATGGGGTGAGGATCTAGCCTAACTCTTCAAGTTAGGAGCTGGAACTATAGCACTATCAGATATGGCCATTCGCCAAGCCAGAGCAACAGGCAAAGCCTATACACTTGGCGACATTGATGGCCTCTCCTTGGCTGTAACCGACATGGGCGGTCGGTCTCGGCATCTCCGCTATTCTTGGGCGGGCAAACAGAAACGTATGTCCTTGGGCACCTACCCTGAATATTGGGAAAGCAGTGAAGAAAACGGGTAATGAAGATAAATTTTATTGCTGGCAGATGATTTTGCCAGCGAGTGGCTAATTTAGCCACGAACGGAAGCCCGTGTTTTTTTGAATCTTCTGATGACTTTGTTATCCGCCTCATCGTAATACCGGCTCGGCCAAATCTCGGCGGGGTCCATGTCCAGCGCTTCTGCTATCAATTTTTCACCTTTCGGCCAGGGGCGGTAAAACGTATTGGCGAGGGTTGCATCGCTGAGTCCTGCCTATCGTGAGAGTGCAGCCAGTTTGATGTTTTTCTTGTGAAATGCGGCGACGATATCTGCCTGGTGCCAGTCTTGTTGCTGTTGCGCCATAACCATAAAAAGCTCCATGTTGCGGGTGGCGATTCAGACAGGGTTCGCAATACCGGGTGAGTTACCAAACCGGCGAGGACAAGTCCTCCCCTGCCTGAACCGCCATAATACGGGCACAATCAGGCACACCAGTGCGTAAACACTGATGGGTAACTCACTTTGGGGTTGCGAAGCCCCGCCGATGGATTTTGCCAAAGGCTTAAACAAGGTAAGTGAAAAGTGCGCCGCACTCAAAATCTTTTAAGTGCGTTATATTAGTTTTTTCAATTACAGGAAGAAGGATGGTTTTTTTCTAATATTTTTTGATGATCAATAGCCATAAACTCTAAAAGATACTGCAGTCTCTAAAACTAACCAAAAATATCAGAACAACTGCGAAGTACAGGCAATTTCTTGCGCAGATTACAGAATAATTCGACTGTCTGGGCCAGTTTTACAAGGAATTATCATTGTTTGAGTGGGGGCTGGGCCATTTCTTGCTTAAATTTGGCTTAGGAATAATTTGATTTAAGAAAATAGTCAGTAAAAACAACAAAGTAAAAATTGGCATAGATCTTGATAGGGTTAATGGGAGTTTCATTGACACTAACAACAAGGAAAGGAGCAAGACTATGCCAACTCCATGCTATATCAGCATCGAAGGAAAAACGCAGGGCAACATCACCGCAGGGGCTTTCACGTCTGATTCTGTCGGCAACATCTATGTGGAAGGCCACGAAGATGAAATGCTGGTACAGGAATTCAAACACGTCGTCACCGTACCGACCGACCCGCAGTCTGGTCAGCCATCCGGCCAGCGTGTCCACAAACCGTTCAAGTTCACCGTCGCGCTGAACAAAGCGGTTCCGCTGATGTACAACGCCCTGGCGTCTGGTGAAATGCTGCCGACTGTCACCCTGAAGTGGTATCGCACCTCGGTGGAAGGCAAGCAGGAGCACTTCTTCTCTACCGTGCTGACCGATGCCACCATCGTCGACATCAACTGCCAGATGCCACACTGCCAGGACCCGTCCAAGCTCGATTACACCCAGTTGATCGAAGTCTCTCTGGCCTACCGCAAGGTTGACTGGGAGCACACGGTTGCCGGTACGTCCGGCTCTGACGACTGGCGCACGCCTGTCGAAGCCTGATGCCATTCAAACCCGGACGCCACGTCCGGGTTTTCTGCACTGAGTCATGGCCCCTGCCATGCCTGAGTGTGGATGACAGCATCAGGAGGACGTGTGGCAAACAGTACAGGATTACAGTTCACGGTAAAGGTCGGTGCCTTGCCCGAAAGCACCTTTGCGGTGGTGGATTTTCAGCTCAGCGAGGCCCTGAACCAGCCGTTTGCCCTGTCGCTGAATCTGGCCAGCCCGTTACCGGGTGTCGACTTTGGCGCGGTACTCGATCAGCCCTGTGAACTGCGGGTGTGGTACGAGGGGGAACTCAAACGCCGGGTCAGTGGCATCATCAGCGCCTTTGCCCAGGGTGACACGGGTTTTCGTCGTACCCGCTATCAGGCAGAGGTTCGCCCGGCGCTGTGGCGGCTGGGGCTGCGCACCAATGCCCGCATCTTTCAGGCACAAAAGCCCGAGGACATTATTGGTACGTTGCTGGAAGAGTCTGGCATCACCGATTACGCCTTTGCATTGCGGCACGACCACGCGCCCCGCGAATACTGTGTGCAGTACCGGGAAAGTGATTTGGCGTTTGTCACCCGACTGGCTGCTGAGGAAGGGCTGTACTTCTTCCATGAGTTTGAGGCCGGCAAGCACCGGGTGGTCTTTGCAGACGATGCCGGGGCACTCAGCAAAGGCCCCGAACTGTTCTTCAACCTTGCCACGCAGGGCCTGAGTGAAGGCGAATACGTCCGCCGCTTTCGCTATGCCGAAGCGGTCAGTACCGCCGAGGTCGCCCTCAAGGACTACAGCTTCAAAACACCGGCCTACGGACTGCTACACCGCAAGATGAGCGGTGAGCTGGAGCACCAGCGCGAGACTTACCAGCATTTTGACTATCCGGGCCGCTTCAAGAAAGACCCGAGCGGCAAAGCCTTTACCGGCTATCGGCTGGATGCGCTGCGGGCGGGTGCGATGACCGGTTCCGGTGAATCCAACGCCGCGATGCTGATGCCGGGCAGCAGCTTTACCCTGACTGAACACCCCAATCCGACGCTCAACGCGGCCTGGCAACTGGTGGCCATCACGCATAGCGGACAACAGCCACAGGCGCTGGAAGAAGAGAGCGGCGGTGAGCCGACCACCTACAGCAATAGCTTTGAGGTGGTCAGTGCCAAATCTACCTGGCGTGCTGGCCTGCCGTACAAGCCGATGGTAGACGGCCCGCAAATCGCCACCGTGGTTGGGCCATCTGGTGAGGAAATTTACTGCGATGAATACGGCAGAATCAAACTGCAATTTCCGTGGGACCGCTACGGGGCGAGTGACGACCAGAGCTCCTGCTGGGTGCGCGTCAGCCAGGGCTGGGCAGGCGGTCAGTATGGCCTGATCGCCATCCCGCGTATCGGCCATGAGGTGATTGTCAGCTTCCTGGAAGGTGATCCGGATCAGCCGATTGTGACAGGCAGAACCTTCCATGCCACCAATCCATCGCCGTATCCGCTGCCTGCCAACAAGACCCGCACCTCGCTGCGTACTTCAACGCACAAGGGCGCGGGTTTCAATGAACTGCGCTTTGAAGACCAGGCCGGGCAGGAAGAGGTGTTTATCCATGCCCAGAAGGACATGAACACCGTGGTGCTCAATAACCGCAGCACCACCGTGACCGCTGACCATACCGAAAGCGTCGGCGGCAATCAGACGGTGTCGGTGGAGAAAGACCAGCACACTGAAATTCAGGGGGAGCAGGCTATCGCCATTATTGGCAGTCGCAGCACCGTCATCGGTAAAGACGGCAAGGGAAAGTCGCACGACTCCCTGCAGGTGAAAAACAATATCGCCATCCAGTCACAAAAGGGCGACATCCTGATAGCGACCAACGGCGGTTTTATCGGCATCAGTGCCGAAGGTGACATCACCATCAAAGGCAAAACCATTACCGTCAACGGCAGCCGTATTGACCTGAACTGAATAACAAAAACAACAAGGACACGTGAACATGTACCAGATGAACGAAGGCACACTGACCCTTCCTGCGCAGTGGCGTGATGAATCCCTGCACGTGTTTGTGCTGCCGGACGAGACCACCAATCTGGTGGTCAACCGCACCCCGATTGAGGGCAGTAAAACTGCTGATGAGGCATATCAGGACACACTGACGCAGTTGTCGGCGCAGCTTAAAGGCTACGAAGAGCGGCAAGCGTGGACACTGATGCTAGATGGGCAGAATGCACAGGCTGTCGAATACACCTGGCAGTCACCGGAAGGCCGGATGCATCAGGTGGTGGTGATGCAGGTGTGCGGCAGCCTGCTGCTGACCTTTACGATTACCGCTGCGGATGTACTGAGTGATGCGCGCAAGGCTGAACTGCTGGCAGTGATTGAGACGTTCACGGTGGCGGCCCCGGAGGGTAAGGAGAACCGTCATGCTTGACGACATCCTCTCGCGCATTGCGCGGGTTGGCGCGATGCATGCGGGGAATCGCCCCACCCTGCCACCCGATTTGCCTGAACCGGGGCAGGGTAAACCGCCGACCTCACCGGGCAAGCCTATCAAACACAGCAGTTTTCTGGGCGCACTGGCGGGGGCCGCCGTCGGGGCACTGATTGCGGCTGCCGTCTTTGCCGTGGCTGCTGCTGCAGTCGCTGGTGCGGTGGTGCTGACCGGTCTCACGGGTGGCGCCGGCCTCGCTCTGGTTGTGGGTGTAGTCAAACTGGCTGCAGGGGCGGCGCTGGTGTATGGGCTGAGTGACCTGATAGGCGGTGTCAGCAAACGGGTATCCGCGATGGTTGACAGCATGTCCCCCTCATCAGGGCAGGTTGATGGCGGTTCGAAGACCGTTTTTGTTGAAGGTAATCCGGTCTCCCGTGCTGAAATCGATGTGGTGCTCTGCGATAAACACAACGGCCCGCAACTGATTGCCCAGGGCAGTGCTACGGTATTCGTTGATGGCTACTATGCGGCGCGGGTGGGGGACAAGGCTGTATGCGGCGCGACGATCAAGGAAGGGGCCTCGACGGTGTTCTTTGGTTCAGGCCAGGCATCGCCTCTCACGGTAGCGGACGAGTTCAGCGGCTGGGAAAAAGCGCTGATACTCGCGGTGGAATTTCTGGTGCCTCCTAGTCGGGGTTTGTTCCGGGGACTGGGCACCCTGTTCACCAAAGGGCCAATGGCCGTGCTGCGGGGCATGAAAGCGGGCGCAGCACATGCTATGGAAGGACTGCGTAGCGCCGTGGAGTGCGCCAAAAAGGGCTTCAGGGAAAACAAAGGGCTGGCGCGTGTCAGCGAATCCATTCGCGGCTTCCTCCAGGACCCCGTCTACATCGCCAGTGGCGAAGTCATAGAAAAACGCCTCGATCTGGAGCTGGGCCAGACCGTTCCATTGCTGTTCGAGCGCACCTACCGCTCCGGTAGCCCTTACTCCGGCTTGCTGGGGCATGGCTGGCACGATAGCTGGAGTGAGGTGGCCACGGTGGGCCGCACCGAGCAGGGTGACATCCAGGTGACCCTCACCCTGGCACAGGGCTACGACATCGACTTTACCTTCGTGGTCGGCGCGACCGTGGTGTACTGCGCCGAATACCCCGAATTCAAACTGGTCAAGCGCCATAACGGCTTTCACCTGTGGCACCGCGACAGCCAGACCTGGCGGGCGTTTACCATCAAACAAGATGACCGGTTACTGCTGTCAGCCATTACCGACAACCACCGCAACCGCATCGACTTTCTGCGCGACCCCAAAGGCTACCTGCGCAAGATCAGGCACAGTGACGGCATCGAACTGTTGCTGGTGTGGCAGGGCGAGTTTCTGCGCCAGGTGCAGCGCATTGATGGCGGCCAGAAAACGGTGCTGGCCGAATACCGGCAGGATGAACAGGGACGGCTGGTCGAGGCGGACGCCGCGCATGCCTATCACCTGTTCTACGACTACGACAGCCATCACCGTCTGACTCGCTGGCATGACAACGACCAGACCTGGGCACGGTATGAATACGACCATCTGGGGCGCTGTGTTTATACCACCTGTGCCGATGGCTACCTGACGGCGAATTTCGAGTACCTGGCTGACCGCGTGGTCATGACCGACGGGTTGGGGCAACGCCATGAATACGGCTTCAATGACCTGTACCTGATGGCGTGGGAGAAATCTCCGCTCGGCCATATCACCCGCTATGAGTATGACGATGTGGGCAACCTGCTGCAGGAAATCTCTCCGGCAGGGCGGGTTGTGGAATTTGCCTATCTGGACAACAGTGGACTGGTCAGCACCTTTACCGACGGCAGCGGCCACCAGTGGCACTACGACTATGACCACTACGAGCGGCTGACCGGCATCACCGACCCATTGGGCCGAAGTTGGGCCTGGCAGTACGACAGCAAGGGCAATCCGCTGAGCCTGACCGGGCCGGACGCCAGCGAAGTCCGGTTTGCATGGAACCGCTACGGCCTGCTGACCGAGGTGAGTGATGAACAAGGCCGGACGCAGGCCAACCTGTTTTATGACCACCGGCACCGCCTGATGAGTGCCACTGATGCGGAATCCCGCACCCGGCAACTGCGCTATGACCAGCAAGACCGGCTCACGAGCTGGACACGCCCGGATGGGGCAACGTATCGCCTTGGCTACCGCCGCGCCAGTTGGAAACTGCCAGAACAACTGCTGCGCCCGGACGACAAGCAAGAGCAACGCCAGTACGACAAGCACAACAACCTGCTGAACTACACCGATGGCAACGGCGCGGTATGGCGGCAAACCTACGGCCCGTTCGACCTGCTGATGTCGCGCACCGATGCGGCAGGCCGCACCTGGCGGTACGACTACGATAAGGAAAGCCAGCAACTGGTGTGCGTCACCGCACCGGATGGCAACCGCTGGCAATGGTGGTTGGATGCCGATGCACGGGTTATCCGTGAGCGGGACATGGCGGGGACGGAAACCCACTATGGTTACGATGAAGACGGTCACTGCATCAGTATCCGCAACGGCGAAGGAGAAACCCGCCACTTTCTGTACGACGGGCGTGGCCTGCTTATCAAAGAAACCGCGCCGGACGATACCTTGCACTACCGCTACGATGCGGCAGGCCGGCTTACCGAAGTGACATCCTCCACCAGTCATATCCAGCTTGAATATGACGAGCGTGACCGGGTGGTACAGGAGCGGAACAGCGGAACGGCAATCCGACGCCACTATCAGGGAGAGTCGCACACCGTTACTCGCAGCCTGCACTGGGAGGGCGAAGAAGACAGTGCGGCACTCACCAGCACCTTCCGTTACAGTGCGACAAGTGAACTGCGTCAGGTGCAGTTACCGGATGGCGCGGAGCTGACGCTGGCGCACGACAGTGCGGGTCGGGAGTCTTCCCGGCAGAGTCAGGCTGGCTTTATGCAGCACCGTGAATACGATGCTATGGGCTGGCTGACGCGGGAAATGAGCGGCCAGACGGTGGACGGTCGCCTGCAACCGACCCAGACGCGGGAATACCTGTACGACGGTGCGGGCAACCTGACCGGCACCCGACGCAACCGTGAAGCAGCAGGCTACCAACTTGATGCCAGCGGACGGGTGCTGTCGGTACTGAGCGGTGGCGCGGGGCGCAGCGTAAACACCGAGGAACAATACCGCTATACCCGCAGCGGGTTGCCGCAAGATGCCACGCGCCTGACCGAATGGCAGGTTGGACGCCTGACCCAGCAGGACAACACTCACTATCAGTATGACAAAGCCGGGCGGCTGATACGCAAACAGGTGGTGCAGCCGGGCTATCGGCCGCAGGTGTGGCACTACCGCTGGGACAGCCGCAACCAGCTCAGGGTTGTGGATACGCCAGCGGGTGAACGCTGGTTCTACCGTTACGACCCGTTTGGGCGGCGCATTGGCAAACGCTGCGACCAGACGCAGGACGATATCCGCTACCTGTGGGATGGAGACCAGATAGCTGAAGTGCGTCACTACCGCGACGGTGACCTCGTCTCACGACGGCACTGGATACACAACGGCTGGGAACTGCTGGTGCAACAGCGCCAGACTGTAAATGGAAGTTGGGAAACGGACTTTGTCACCAGCGGCCATAATGGTGAACCGCAGGCTATCTTTAATCCACAAGGTGAGATTCGCTGGCAGGCTCCGCGCACCAATTTATGGGGCCAGCGCTATACAGATAATACTGAAAGTCTCGATCCAGGATTGGCATTTGCGGGGCAATACCGTGACGCTGAAAGTAGCTTATGCTATAACAGGTTCCGCTATTATGATCCGAGTGGTGGTTGTTATATCTCGCCAGACCCGATCAGCATATACGGTGGAGTTAATAACTATTCTTATGTGCGAAACCCCATAGCATATATAGACCCTTTTGGATTGGATGAGTTATATGCTTTGGTTGCCTCTAAGGATGGATGGTTCGATGTTATGGAATGGGGAAAAAAGAATCCTGTTGGGCAAGTCTATTTAAGAAAAGGAGAATTGTGGAAAATTGGAGAAACAAAAAATCCTACAAGACGTTACTCGGGAGCGTGGCTAAAAAGAAATAATTTGGATTATGTAACTTTATTTGAGGGTACTGATAAACCCACTAATCGTTTCTGGGAATCAATGAAAATTAATGGCTATGAGGCGTGGAAAGGTCGACGGCCTCCTGGAAATAAATGTAAGCACTAAGTGGTGATGCAAATGAAATTAGATAAATCGTCTGATACATCTGGTTTAACACTGGTTGCTATCATCTCTGATGAGTTGATACCGATTTTTGAAAAGTTGGAAAATGAATTTTCGGATGTAAATATTGAACTGTTCTTTGTTTTCCGATGTCTTCCGGATAAGTATGAAAGGAAGTCAAAAGTTAGGAGGTCTAAAAAAGACAATACTATATATTTTGACCTGACGGTTAGTGAAGATACTTACAGGTTTTTGAGTAAGGCAGAGCAAAGGTATAGGCTTGGACGCAGTTTTTATGATTTTTTCTGTCCTAGATTAATAAAATATAATATTGATGGCCTTGATTTGGATATTTTTATTGAAAGGTTTGTGACGCATTTAAAAAGTATTGGTTGGCTTGAGGATGAGTTGAATATTTGCTTTGATGAGTGAAATTAGCAAAGAGTTCTGGATTTTACTTCTATGGGTTGGAGAGAGTGTTGCTATATTTTTGATGATGAAAGGGATAGTTTTTTGGGGGTGGTTTGTTCGGCAGTGTAACCAATAAAATAGATTCTCCAATACCAAAAAGCGACGTAGAAATAGCAGTGTTTCGTAAGTTATAGCTACCGTCAGGCGATATTTTTCATGCCTTATCAAAAAGGGAGATGTTGAGGGGGAGCGAATTAATTGCCTAAAACTTGTGCTAAGTAACACTGGAAATCGACTTGCTACGAATGTCTGTATTTGTGTGAAAGAAAGTGATTTTTTTCAATGCGGCTTAAAAATGTCACCTCTCTCTGAGAGTATATATGGAACGCATAATTGTATTCGAATACCTAACATTCAAGTGCCCAGTGCATGTTATGGAAGCTGAGAGTGACATCAGAATGAGTCAGACTCTGCCGGCCAGTTCCCTCTTTGTCGAGGAACTGGCCGGAAAAAATAGTAGTTATTTATATTAGTATGGATTTTTTGAAGATTTATCTATATATGCTACTAATAATCTCTTGGCCAAGCTGTAGGCGTCCATGTAAATATTGAGCATCTCTTTTTGCTCTTCTTCTTCTTTTAGGGATCCAGTATGTACTAATTGCGATCTGAAATCATATAGCCTATAAAATAGTTCAGAGTCCTTTTTTCCCAAAAGATTTTTGACAAGAGTCTTGCAGTTTTTACCGATTGATTGAGTCTGCAAAGACAACAATCCCTTCTCAATGGATGTTTTAACTTCATCATTGATATCTGATTCATTCAATTTTTTGGATAAATAGTCTAATGCTTTAATCTCAGCATCGGGACGTCGCACCTTGCTCGATAACACTTCAATAGAGGTCATCGATAAAATGATCTTATTTATGAGCGAGTCATCAAAAAGTGAAGTGGTGAGGATATGGGTTGCTGTTTTTATTTTTTTAAACGATTCACCAGCAACAAGTACATCTTCAAATCGACCGTAATGCTGATTGAAGAAGTCGTCGAATTTTGATATATCGACAGCATCGGTTCTTTGGGTTGCTTTAGTGTCCTATGGCGTAGACTTTTCCAAAAATAAATTAACGCCAAATTTGTCACTCAAATTAATTAATGGTACCTCGTAATAGTCTTCATGATTTTTGGTATGCCGACTAATAAAGTCCTTTTCCGATTCTCTCTTTATTTTTTCAAGAAATGCTGCAGATGCTAAATTGTCAGGGTATGCAATGCCAATTCCTAATTCGGCGAAGGCCAAAATCAAAACTTGCTCAACTCTTCTAGAAACTTGTGCGATTTCTCTGTATATTAAATTTTCTAAATTTCTTAATCTGAGAGTCTTGGCCTCTTTCAATGAAAGTTCAGAATCCGATTCTATAATAAACTTATCTAAGAAAACTAATGGATTACTATCAATCCCAAGAGGTCTTGAAATCTGAAATCTAATGTAAAAACCCCACTTGTCTTTTTCAGGTTGCATTATTTCTAGCTCATGGTCATTTGATTCATCCATTGTTAATGAATTATATTCATTCGCAATATTAAAAAAAATCTCCACATCATCTTCATTAAGCATCTCTAGAACGGTTTGGATCTCACTATTTATGGCCTTCATGGCTTGTTCTACAGGGATGTTTTTGTTTTTGGATTTTTCTATCACATATTCAGGCAATGTATCAAATATTTTTATAATGTCCTCTCTTTTAAAAGGCATTGTAATTTCGAAATCTAATAGCTTTACAATAATATTTTTCATTATAAAAAACCTTATTTCACGTTGGGGTTGAATTTTTTATTGGAACAGTTAATTTTTCTTGAGGCGAAAATAAAAAATTTAACATTATGGTTTACACGGTCAATGGTTTCATATATCCCACCTAAAGTTAGGTGTCCAGTGTTAGGTTGCATACGATATATTGATAAAAATCCTAGGATATGGCTGTTTTATTTTTATAACAGTTTTCGTAAAATCTTCTGCATCCGGGGAAGGATTTCTATAAGCGAGGAGGGGGCGCGTATACTGAAGATGCGGTCGCATATCTCCTGAGGAATCGTCCGGTAGCAAGGCGAAATCGTCCACCAGTTCCAGATAATACTTGATAATAAAAACGAACCTCTTGATTGCCATTAGAGTTGAATTGACGCATTTCACTGTAGTGAGCAATGGATTTTTGGAAAACACCAGATTTCCAATAAATTTTATAAGCATTGAATATAAACCCTTGTGCAGCATTGAAGTCTAACTGTCGTTGGTAAGGATTTGCAGTGCTTTATATAGGTAGACACGATTTTTAGTTGAGAATTTAATTATATCAACGATTCTTTTGAATGCTAACTGTGTAGATGGTTTATTCTATCGATTTAAATTTGCAACAAAAAATCTAGGGCCTATCAGTATGATATTGGTAGCGCATGTTTGCTTCCGTGTGCGTGCCTGATCCTTACGTCTGGGGGGGCTTAACTCTCGTTTTCTTCACCTTCCTATTCATCTTATTTTCCTGAGCAAATCTGAATGCTGTTCCACGCTTTTTGTTATCTATAGCCTTTAACCAGTCGATACTGGTCAGTTTATCGAATACTAAATAGCTTTGCATAATAGCACTACACTTGCAGAGGGCTAGCCCCCCGCCAGCACTGGCCTTGCACGACTAGGAGTGAAGCATCAAGGTGCGAAGTTATTTAAGCACTCAAGGCTACGATGTTCATCGTGGAAGACGAAAGTTCTATCTGGATAGCCCAGGGCTTTAATTTTCCCATTAGATAGTCAAATGCTATTTATAAATTTCCAAAAAATAATCTGAATTAAAGACTCATAGGGGCGGTATTTGGTAGCCATCAAGTATTAATGTTAAAAACTTGATCAAGCTCACTCCATGTTTGTTGCCCTCTGCAGGGATTATTGCTTTTCTGTGCCATGTTTAATCTGCCTGAAATACTGAATATGTTGTTTAAAATAAATTTACTCCACTATTTTTAGATTGTCTCTGGAGTGTGGGTTTTAGATGATTTTTCTGTTTGTAAGGCTGTTAATTATTAACTTATATATAATGATGGTGGTTGTTTTTAAATTTGGGGTGAGCGGGTTTTGTTAATGGGGAATATCCCTATGTATCATAGGCGGCGATACTTGGTGGTTTGGACATAAAATATAATAGATTATCTTGGGCTAATAAATTATTTTATAAACGTAAAGGTATAAAAATACGGCAGGGAGGTGGCGATGTCTGAATGCAAAGGATTGCAGAAGGAGGAGCAGAGGTACAAAAACGGTAAAGAGTCGGGGCAGATATCCTGGCTTGATCTGGCATTAACGCTGACTGCACAGAACACTGAGGCTGAACTGTGTGACTGGCTTTTGTCCACGGTGGCGTCTCACTTACGGCCCCGTGGTACGATACTTGGGCTGGTTGATCGCACCGGCAGGCAACTTTTTTGTCAAGGTCAGGTGGCAGATGAGCCCGTTGTGATGACACTTGATGTGGATGATTTCAGTCATCCATTGGCCTATGCCCTGCATGAGAGCAAAGCTCATGTCTGGCCATCGTTGAATGGTGGTGCGCGTATTGAGCACTTGGCCTTTCAACAGATGCTGTCGGGGCTGGGAGCTGCGTGTGGGCTGTATGCCATACCGATGTTATCGGATAGCGGCACCGTATTGGGAACACTGGCGCTACTGGATACACCAGAGCGTTTACAACAATGGCACGACAGTGGAGAAGGCAGAAAGCTGGTTCAGATATTCTGCAACCAACTGGTGCTTTTGCGCCAGCGATCGGGAGGGCTGCATCAGCAGTCAATGCTCAGTGCTTCTGTCAAACGAGCTCGGGATGAGGTGCGCCAGCAGAGGTTGATAAAACGTATACAGGATACCCTGATCGGCCAGTCGCTAGGCATGAGGGCATTGCAACAAAAGGTCTGGCAGGCGGCTGAGCATTCTTTGTCGGTGCTGATCCTAGGCGAAACGGGTACAGGCAAGGATGTGGTGGCCCGCCTGTTGCATCAGTGTTCCGCTAGGGGTGATGCGCCCTTTGTGGCGATTAACTGTGCCGCGATCCCCGAGAATCTGATCGAAAGTGAGTTGTTTGGCTACCAGAAAGGGGCATTTTCTGATGCTCTGAGCGACAAGGTTGGTCTGGTGGCGCAGGCCCATGGCGGCACGCTGTTTCTGGACGAGATCGGAGATATGCCGCTTGCCATGCAGGCCAAGTTATTGCGGGTGCTGGAGACCAAGTGTTTTCGCCCTCTCGGCGCAGAGCAGGAGGTGCATTCGGATTTCCGGCTAATTGCCGCCACGCATCATTCGTTGACAAAGCGCATATCAGACGGTGCGTTTCGCCAGGATCTGTACCACCGACTATGCCAGTGTGTATTGCATGTAGCGCCACTGCGCGAACGTGTAGAGGATATTCCGCTGCTGTGCCGTCACTTCATCGCACTCTGTTGCAGACGGGAGCAGAAAGCACCCGTGACGCTGGAGCAGTCATTCCTGCGTCAGTTAATGCAGTATGCCTTTCCTGGCAACGTGCGGGAACTGCGCAACTTGCTGGAGGTTGCTTGTGCTCATACCTCATCTGGCCAGCAGATCACCATGCAGTCACTGCCGCCCGAGGCGCAGAAACGGCTGGCAAGTGACCAGGTTCAGGGAGAGGATTTCCAACACATAGCGGATTTACGCCTTGCGGTGTGTTTACGTGAGGCCACCGTCCTGCAAGCGAGGCTGCGACAGTTCGGGGGGGATCGTCAAGCTGCCGCAGACAGTCTGAATATACCCAAGCGTACGTTCAATCGTAAATGTCTCAGGTTGGGGATCAGGTATTGACGGTATTGTGTCAGTGCGTCTTGATAACGGGGCATATGCGCTGCGCCGGATTGCATGATTAAGTTGGCTCGTTCTCCAGAAGCGTTAAGTATGGATTATTGGGTGGTTGCTCCGAGAAGACGCTCGACGGGTCTGTGAGTAAGTAACCGTGCAACCGCCGAGTTTTTCTTGGCCCCGTCATCTGGCATGTCCAGATGTTCAGGCCGCTGGGCTGCTTTCGATGCGCCTGGTGCTTTTCGAAGCGCTTTTGAATCCACTGCCAATCCTGTAATCCCTCTTGTTTCTCCAGGGTGGCGTGTGTCGGGTGCTCCTGCACATAGCGCTGGAAAATCCCAGGACTGACAAGATAGACCGTATCGTTCACGGTATGCACCATCGCTTTGGCGTCGTTGATGATGAGTTTGCGTGATTTAACTCCTTCCCTCAACCAGGCGATGAAGTGTTCGCTCGAAAGCGGTTTGACAGACTCAGGTTGGGATGGCGTATCCGAGGCCTGTTACGGTATGGGCTCATCCGTGTCATCAGGTGGCGAGGATGCGGGTTGTGCAGCGCTCGACGCACTGGAGGATGCTACTGTGCTAGGCGCTTCGGCTGGTATCAGCATTGCGAGCATGTCTTCCATGACATCGTGTGGCGCAGTGGGGGACGGTGCTGTTGCAAGAACGGATGTGGGGTGAGCGGGAGAGGCCGATACGGCGGCTTCAGGTGCGGCAAGCATCGCGTCGCTGCTATCGGGGGAACTGGTATCGATCGTCACCGCCTTATCCTGATAGCGTTTTTTCCAGTTGTAGAGCGTGTTCTCTTTGATATCAAGCTCCTGTGCCATACGGGCAACAGACTTGCCGCTTTCGAGCAGTAACGCCACTGCTCTGCGCTTGAATTCCGGGGTATATTGTTGTCTCGTCATAGTGACCTCGCTTTCGTTGACTGATTTGAAAACAAGGTGGGCACTAAATCAAGGACAGATCACTTTGGGGTAGGTGCAAAGAGATAGGCGTTTTTGTTTACCTAGCCAGTAATAGCGGAAATGCCACGATTTCCCACCGCTCGGTGAGACGGAAAGAGAAAGGCCATTATCATCTGGGAGTGTATAGGCTTTGCCAATTGCTTTTGCTTGGCGAACAGCTATAGCAGAAAGTACCATGATCGTCGCTCCTGATTAGCATCAGAGCTGGATTTTGGTTCTTGGTCGTGTTGTTTAACAGTAACAATCTGGAAGTGAGATTACCCGTATTCAAATGGACTTAAAAATGGACTTAAAACCATTGGATATGAGTAGATTTTGATAGGTTTTACTGGAACAAGAGAAGATAAAAATTTTCTTCTTTTCAAGATGTTATAGACATTAGCATACGTCTATAGAGCATGAATTGGTACGACCGAGTGGACTCGAACCACCGACCCCCACCATGTCAAGGTGGTGCTCTAACCAACTGAGCTACGGTCGTACAGGAGATAACATCTTAATCAGTAACGTTTTGATTAGAATGCTTTTCTTCATTCCAATGTTTGGAATGGGCGCTATTATGGACGGCTCCGGCGTTCGTGGCAAGCGCTTTGTTTATTCTCTTCTTTCAAGTGCCGAATGTTTAGCCGTATTCGTCAAATGGTGCCAGCGTCAAAGAAGACGAAGCCGTTGGGTTTTATCCGCGGGACGACGCAATCTTGACGGACACGATAAACATTTCTCTGGGAAAGACTGTATGCGTCACATACCGGTATCACGCTTTTCATCAGGTTAAGCTATCGCAGAAGTTAGCGTATACAATTATAAATTATAGGGAGACTCTGGCACTGTCTTGCATCAAGTAGAGGGAATAGGTGAAGGCTCCATTGTCACATGACAAGACTATCGGAGAACGACCCACCTTCTGGCGTAGTGATTAAGGCAATGCAACATACTGGGAGATAATGATGGACGAGAATAAAACGAAAACAGCCGGCAAGTGTCCGGTTATGCACGGCGGAAACACTTCTACTGGCACATCAAACACCGACTGGTGGCCAAATGCCCTCAATCTTGACATTCTTCATCAGCATGATACTAAGACCAACCCGTTAGGCAGCGATTTTAGCTACCGTGAAGCCCTGAAAACCCTCGATGTCGATGCCCTCAAAAAAGACCTGCATGCGCTGATGACGGACAGCCAGGAATGGTGGCCAGCAGACTGGGGTCATTACGGCGGTCTGATGATTCGTATGGCCTGGCACTCGGCAGGCTCTTACCGCACAACAGACGGTCGCGGCGGCGGCGGAACGGGTAACCAGCGTTTCGCACCGCTCAATTCCTGGCCGGATAACGTCAGCCTCGATAAAGCGCGTCGTTTACTGTGGCCGATCAAAAGAAAATACGGCAATAAGATCAGTTGGGCAGACTTGATTATTCTGGCGGGTAATATCGCTTATGAATCTATGGGGCTGAAAACCTTCGGCTTCGCCTTTGGCCGTGAAGACATCTGGCATCCGGAAAAAGACACCTACTGGGGTTCGGAAAAAGAGTGGCTGGCAAAGAGCACGGGTCGCTATGGTAGCGACGATCGTACCTCGCTGGAAAATCCGTTAGCCGCCGTACAGATGGGGCTGATTTACGTTAACCCAGAAGGCGTCGATGGCAATCCCGATCCGCTGCGTACCGCACAAGATATGCGTGTTACGTTCTCTCGTATGGCGATGAATGATGAAGAAACCGTCGCTCTGACGGCAGGCGGACACACGGTAGGTAAAACCCACGGCAACGGCGATGCCAGCCTGCTGGGCGCGGCACCAGAAAGTGCGGATGTTGAAGAACAAGGTCTCGGCTGGCATAACCCGACGGGATCGGGCAAAGGTCGTCATACCGTGACCAGCGGGCTGGAAGGTGCCTGGACTACGCATCCTACACAATGGGATAACGGCTTCTTCCACATGCTGTTGAATCACGAATGGGAATTGAGAAAGAGTCCAGCGGGTGCGTCACAGTGGGAACCCGTCAGTATTAAAGAAGAAGATAAACCGGTTGACGTTGAAGATCCGTCGATTCGCTACAACCCGATGATGACCGATGCCGATATGGCGCTGAAAGTTGACCCGGAATATCGCAAGATTTCCGAGCGCTTCTACCGAGATCAGGCCTACTTCTCTGAAGTGTTTGCCCGAGCGTGGTTCAAACTGACGCACCGCGATATGGGGCCGAAAGCTCGCTACGTCGGCCCAGATGTGCCGCAGGAAGATTTACTGTGGCAGGACCCGGTTCCGGCAGGTCGTACCGATTATGATGTTGATGTTGTCAAAGCGCGGATTGCGGAAAGTAGCCTCTCCATTAGTGAGCTGGTGGCCACTGCCTGGGACAGCGCCCGTACATTCCGCGGTTCTGATATGCGCGGCGGTGCCAACGGGGCGCGTATTCGTCTCGCCCCGCAGAAAGATTGGGTAGGGAACGAGCCTGAGCGTCTGGCGCGTGTGCTAGTCGTACTGGAAAGTATTGCGGCTGCAACTGGGGCCAGCGTGGCGGATACCATTGTGCTGGCGGGTAATGTGGGGATTGAGAAAGCGGCGAAAGCGGCTGGCGTACAGGTGACAGTGCCGTTTGCGCCGGGACGCGGTGACACCACTGATGTCCTGACCGATGTGGAGTCTTTCGACGTCCTCGAACCAATCCATGACGGCTACCGTAACTGGTTGAAGAAAGATTATGCCGTTAGCGTGGAAGAGCTCATGCTCGATCGCACGCAGTTGATGGGGCTGACTGCAAAAGAAATGACGGTGCTGGTTGGCGGTCTGCGCGTGCTGGGAACCAACTATGGCGGTACGAAGCACGGCGTATTTACCGATCGTGAAGGGGCGCTGACGAACGATTTCTTCGTCAACCTGACCGACATGAAATACACGTGGAAGCCCTACCGGAAAGACCTGTATGAAATCCGCGATCGTAAAACGGGTGAAGTCAAATGGACGGCAACGCGTCTGGATCTGGTCTTTGGTTCCAACTCCATTCTGCGTGCCTACGCCGAGGTTTACGCACAGGACGACAGCAAAGAGAAGTTTGTGAATGACTTTGTTGCTGCCTGGGTGAAAGTGATGAATGCGGATCGCTTCGATCTGGCAGAGTAAGACGTAACGACTCCCTGCGCGGGCGCTTGTGCCGCGTGGGGAGATTCATTTTCCACTGTGGTACATTTTCGGCGCGTCCGTGCAGATCACGGTTTCTTCAGGTTCATCATAAATTCCCTGAACGGAGCGGCAAATTCCTTAAACAGTGGATGCTTTCTTTGCTGCATCATCACTTCACCAAATAGCTTCAGCCCCACCATAAAGGCCTGAGTTTGTTCCGGCGTCATGTCCATCTTGCCATCGACTTTTTCCAGTAACTTGAACTGGTCGTCGTGAAGCGAGAATGCAAACGACAGCGTGCGTTTCTGCTCGTCTTTTTCTTCTACCGTAATCTGATAGACGTTTCCCATCGTAGCCTCGCTAAATTGAACTCATGATAGATAGTTGATAAAATCAACTATATGATCATTGGTTGACTGAGTCAATAAAACATGATGAAAGCCCTTTTTGCCTTATTAGAACGCTATAAGGCACAGATGCAGGAACAGATGAAAGCGCATGATATTAGTCTGGATGTGGTACACGTCAGGCTATGTAAGATCATCGCGACGGAAGGGCGCATTACGCCTCAGTCGCTGGCGAAAACGGTGGGGCGGGATAAGGCGCAGATCACTCGAATGGTGGCTGAGCTGGTCAAGCGTGATTATGTCCGCAAGATTGATAACCCTGATGATGGCCGTAGCGTATGGCTCAGTTTGTCCGATAAAGGCGTCGCGTTTACGCAGGTTTTTCTGCATAAGGAAAAGCAAATAGAGGCACAGATGCTTCAGGCACTGTCCTCGGACGAACAAACCCTGTTTAGTGCGCTGCTGGAAAAAATAGCGGCGAGCGATTCCGCACACTAAACCCTGTATCGGTTAACCCTCTCTGCACTGCCGTGAGGCGAACTCACCGTGCGGTTGCACCGCGATGACGCGAGAACGGCGTTTTTCCCTGCACAAACGCCAGCCATAGCGGCATTTCCGGTACTGGCACGCATTTTGCTTTTATCTATTCGGGACAGCACCACATAGGGCGCTGAACAACCTGAATAGCTGGCTAGGGTTCCGATCCATGCAATATGGATGTCTGGTCCGAGAGCTGGCGACCTCCAGTTGAGGTTACACGGCGGGACAAAAGCCCGGGAGACAGCAACACCCATGGTGTCGCGCTGTTCCCGCTTTTTTCCTACTCAACCGGAGGTCTGGCATGAATCTATCTCGTTTACTGGGCGTTTGCGTCCTCAGTCTCTCAACGCTGCTGAGCTTCCCTTCACAGGCTGCGCCTAAAACGCAATTCAACGTGTGCTGGACTATCTATGCCGGATGGATGCCGTGGGGTTTCATCGGCACGCAGGGCATTATCGATAAATGGGCCGACAAGTACGGCATCAAGATTAAGGTTACCCAGCTTAACGACTACGTCGAGTCGATCAACCAATACACCGCCGGACAGTTTGACGGCTGCACCATGACCAACATGGATGCGCTGACCATTCCGGCTGCGGGTGGTGTGGATACCACGGCGTTGCTGCTTGGCAGTTTCTCCGCAGGCAATGACGGCATCGTACTCAAAGGCAAAGGGAAAACGTTGAACGACTTGCGTGGGATGAAGGTTAACCTGCCTGAACTCTCCGTTTCTCATTATCTGCTAGTACGTGGTCTGGAAACGGCCGGATTACGTGAGCGGGATGTCACGGTCGTCAACACGTCGGATGCCGATATTGTTGCCGCTTTCGCGACTCGCAGCGTACAGGCGGCGGTCGCCTGGAACCCGCAGCTTTCCGTGATCAAAAGCCAGCCGGACACGACGGAAGTTTTCCAGTCCGGCCAGATCCCTGGCGAACTGATCGACATGATGGTCGTGAACACGCAGACGCTGCAAGAAAATCCGGCGCTGGGAAAAGCGCTGGCCGGTGCCTGGTTTGAAATGATGGCGCTGATGAAAGCGGGCGACAAGTCGACGTTGGAATCGATGGCTGCCGCTTCCGGCACCAATTTAGCAGGTTATCAGGCGCAGCTAAAAACCACCCATCTGTTTTATTCTGCACAGGACAATCTGACCTTCCTGACCAGCGCGGATCTTCCGAACACCATGAAACGCGTTGCCGATTTCTCCTTTGATAAAGGGCTGCTCGGAACCGGCGCACAGAGTGCCGATTTTATCGGCATGACCTTCCCTGGGCAGATCACGCAAGGTGACAGCACTAATGTGAAACTACGCTTTGACGACACCTTCGTGCGTCTGGCCGCAGAGAACAAACTCTGACCTCGCAGACTGGAGAGACTATCGTGCGCTTGATCAATCGCTCCCCCAGCCGAGGCGGACGGCTGCTGCTTGTCCTGCTGCCGTTTACCGTGCTGCTGGTGCTGTACCTCGTGGGGTCAGCGCTACGACTGGAAGCTAATCCCAATGACAAACTGCTGCCAAGTCTTGGGCAAATGGCCGAGGCGATTCAGCGCATGGCATTGACCGAAGACAAACGTAGCGGTGACTACCTGTTCTGGCTGGATACGCAGGCCAGTCTGGTGCGTCTCGCGCTGGGACTGGGGATCGCCAGCCTGTTGAGCCTGTTGTTTGGGATTGCAGCAGGGGCTTTTCCGCTGTTCCGTGCGTCGCTCTCGCCGTTGATGACGGTGCTGTCGATGATCCCGCCGCTGGCGATTTTACCGATTCTTTTCATCGTCTTCGGATTGGATGAACTCTCGAAAGTGATGCTGATCGTCATTGGTGTTACGCCGATGTTGGCGCGCGATCTCGAACAGCGTGCCCGCAATATCCCACAGGAAATGCTGATCAAAGCACAGACGCTGGGGGCGAACAGTTGGGTGGTAGTGTTGCGCGTCATTCTGCCGCAACTGCTGTCACGGCTGTTGATTTCCCTGCGGCTGCTGCTGGGCGCGGCGTGGCTGTTCCTCATCTCTGCCGAAGCGATTTCAGCAACGGCGGGGCTGGGCTACCGCATCTTTCTGGTACGTCGCTATTTGGCGATGGACGTGATTCTGCCTTACGTAGTGTGGATCACGCTGCTGGCATGGTTGATGGATATGGTACTGCGCTGGCTGCATCGCCGCTGGTTCCCGTGGTCAGAGGAAAGCAAAGCATGAGTTTTATCGAGATCGATAACATCTGGCAAGAATACGGCGACCACGTCGTGCTGGAACGGCTCAACCTGAACGTTGAGGAAGGGGAATTCTGCACGATGGTCGGTGCATCCGGCTGCGGTAAATCCACCTTTTTACGTCTGCTGCTGGGGCAGGAAACGCCCAGTCGTGGCGAAGTACGGCTCGAAGGGAAACTGCTACCCGCCGAACCGGATGCCAGCCGCGGCGTGGTGTTTCAGCGCTATTCGGTTTTCCCACATTTAACCGTGCTGGAAAATGTGGTGATTGGACTAGAAATACCGCGCTCCCCTTGGCTAGGCAGGCTGTTTGGACGGCGTAAGCAGGAGGCGCGCGACAGAGCAGCCCGTATGCTGGCACGCGTCGGGCTTGGGCATACGATGAACAAATATCCCAATCAACTTTCCGGCGGGATGCAGCAGCGGCTTGCGATTGCTCAAGCGTTTATTGTCCAGCCACGCATCCTGCTGCTTGATGAACCCTTTGGGGCGCTGGATCCCGGCATTCGCGGTGATATGCACACCCTGTTACTGGAGCTGTGGCGTGAAACCCGCTTAACGGTCTTTATGGTCACCCACGATTTGCCAGAAGGCTTCCACCTTGGCACACGTTTGCTGGTGTTCGACAAGGTGCGTGTCGATCCCCATGCGCCGGAAGCCTATGGCGCACGCATTACTTATGACATTCCGCTGAATCAGGCGCGCCTCGCCACGCGCCAGCGTGCGGTTACGCCGCTGTCTCCTGCTGTCAGCGCGATGGCATCCCCCGTTTAAGGAGCTTTCTGTTATGACAGAGATACAGACATCGACAAAGATATCGACAGGCCGGCCAACGTTTGATGAAGAAACGGTGCCGGGCGGAGGCCATACCTCCTTCATTCTCAAGCGCGGACAAATTTTGCGGATCACGGATGTAGAGGGCGGCGGCAATGTCGGCCTGCTGCTGTTTAACGCGCGCCAGACCAGCGAACGCCTAAACCTGCCGGACACCCTGAAAGGGCAACATACCGCCAAATTAACGGTTGGGCACTGCCTCTATTCCGATATGGGGCGCGTGCTGGCAGCGATCGTTACCGATACGTGCGGCTGGCACGACAGTTTTGGCGGTGTGCTTAATGCGCAGGAGGTACATGAGAAATACGGGCAGGGACGTTATCAGGAATTGCGCAACGGTTTTTTCCGTAACGGTATGGATAACCTGCTGGTCGAGATGGGGAAATGGAACCTCAATCTGCAAGATTTGCTGATGACGATCAACCTATTCAGCAAAGTCACGGTGGATGCGCAGGGGCAATTTCATTTTCATGCCAATCATTCGCAGACGGGAGACTACATCGAGCTGTATGCACCGATGGACACGCTGGTCGTGTTGACCGCTTTGCAGCACCCGATGGATCCCAACCCGACGTATGCGCCGCGTCCGATTGCACTCACCTGGAGTCGAGGAGAGGGCGAGGATGTCGCCAAATACTGCCGTGAGTTCCGTGAGGAAAATACACGCGCGTTTCACAATACCGAACGCGGTTACCTGTAAGGAGGCCGGGTATGACGTTAATTGCCAGCAATAAAATAGTCGAGGACGCGGTCTTCCGCCATGTCATCCCAGCCGGAGAACCCTATCTGTTTGAGGTAAAACAAGGGCAAACATTGCGGCTGCTGGATTTAGAAGGTAATCAGGCGGTGGATACGTTGTTCTATCGTGTCGATAACCCGCGTGAACGCTACGATCCACAACGTACGCTACGCCGTCAGAATAACGTCTATCTGACGACAGGTAGCGTGCTGTATTCCAACCTTGGTAATCCGTTATTGACGATCGTCGCTGATACCTGTGGTCGGCACGACACCTTGGGTGGAGCTTGTGCGCAGGAGAGCAATACCGTGCGCTATGCGCTCGACCGACGCTACATGCACAGTTGCCGTGACAATTTTCTTTGTGCTTGCCTGCACGATGGCCGACTGAACAAGCAAGATATTGGCGCGAACATCAACTTCTTTATGAACGTGCCGGTAACGGCGGAAGGCGGGCTGACCTTCGAGGACGGCATTTCCGCGCCGGGAAAATACGTGGAGTTACGTGCTGAAACGGACGTCGTCGTGCTGATTTCCAACTGTCCGCAGCTTAACAACCCATGTAACGGTTGGAATCCGACGCCTGCGGAGGTGCTGGTATGGAATTGACGCCGGATCGAGATCGTGAAAAACACATGCGTTGGCTGCGTGTGAAAATGTGGCTGGTGAGTGCGCTGGAAGCGAGGGCAAATCGGTATTTTCTGCCGCTGACGAGCCGTTCTTCGTCTGACAAAACCTGATAATTTCGGTGTTGTGGCACATCTCTACATTCTTTGACCGTGACCGCGATGGACGACCATCATGCGGATCGCATTTTGGCGGGACGACCTGCCCTTGCATGAGTCTAGCGTATGTTCGATACACTTCTGATTGCTAACCGTGGTGCGATTGCGTGCCGTATTCTGCGTTCACTGCGCGAGATGAACGTCCGTGGCGTCGCGGTCTACTCTGATGCCGATATCAGCAGCCTGCATATTCAGGATGCCGATGAAGCTATTAGTCTGGGAGAGGGTGCGGCGGCACATACCTATCTGGATGTCGCGAAAATTTTATCGGCGGCGCAGCGTAGCGGCGCGCAGGCCATTCATCCGGGATATGGTTTTCTGTCCGAAAATGCGGCGTTTGCCGAAGCCTGCGAAGCGGCGCAGATCGCTTTTGTCGGGCCGACGCCGCAGCAACTGCGCGTATTCGGCTTAAAACATACCGCGCGGGCGCTGGCGAAAAAACACAACGTTCCGCTGCTGGAAGGCACCGAACTGCTGGAAAACAGCAACGCTGCCTTGCGAGCAGCGGCAGAGATCGGCTATCCGGTCATGCTCAAAAGCACGGCGGGAGGCGGCGGGATTGGGATGCGCGTCTGCTATAGCGCCACGGAACTGTCCGAGGTGTTTGATACGGTAAAGCGACTGGGGCAGAACAATTTCAGCGACGCGGGCGTTTTCATCGAAAAATATATCGAACGCGCCCGGCATCTTGAGGTACAGATTTTTGGCGATGGTCAGGGCGAGGTACTGGCTTTGGGCGTTAGGGACTGTTCGGTGCAGCGTCGCAACCAGAAAGTCATTGAAGAAACGCCCGCGCCTAATCTGCCGAACGGCGTCGCCGACGCGCTGTGTTCTGCGGCAATCAGTCTGGCTCAGGCGGTGGATTACCGCAGCGCGGGGACGGTGGAGTTCGTTTATGACAGCGCGACCGATCGTTTCTACTTCCTTGAAGTCAATACGCGCCTACAGGTCGAGCACGGCGTGACGGAGCAGGTCTGGGGCGTGGATCTGGTGCGTTGGATGATTGAACTGGCCGCTGGCGATCTGCCGCCGTTACGTGAGCTGGCAGCCCAACTGAACCCGCAGGGGCATGCGATTCAGGCGCGTCTGTACGCTGAAGATCCGGGCAAACAATTCCAACCATCACCGGGATTATTGACGGAAGTCGAATTCCCCGCGTCAGAAGGACGCAGCCTGCGCGTCGATACTTGGGTGACCGCCGGGTGTGACATTCCCCCATTTTTTGACCCGATGCTGGCGAAGATCATCGCCTGCGCACCAACCCGTGAACAGGCAATGGTTGTGCTGGATCGGGCGCTGGCGGATACGCGACTCTACGGCGTGGAACACAACCGTGACTATCTACGTCAGATTCTGGCGGCAGAGCCGTTTGCCTGCGGCCTACCGTGGACGCGCTGTCTTGATGCGCTGGCCTATAAGGCGGCAACCTGCGAAGTGGTGAGCGCGGGTACGCAAACCACCGTACAGGATTACCCTGGACGTCTTGGATATTGGTCGGTCGGTGTGCCACCGTCGGGTCCGATGGACGATCGGGCGCTGCGTTTAGGGAATCGACTCGTGGGTAATCCAGCGGGAACGGCTGCGCTGGAGATCACGATGAACGGGCCGACATTGCGTTTTAATACGGATGCGGTGGCGGTTGTTACGGGGGCGGTTATCGCTATTGAGATAGACGGTCAGCCCGTCCCGATGGATCGCGTATTTGCGATACCGGCCGGTGCCACACTGCGTTTAGGGGCAATACAGAAACAGGGCGTGCGCAGCTATCTCTGCCTGCGCTGTGGCATTGAGGTGCCAGATTACCTTGGCAGTAAAAGCACGTTCACGCTGGGGCAGTTTGGCGGCCATGCCGGACGTGCGCTGCGGGCGGGGGATGTCTTGCATCTTGTTACGCTGGAGGACAGACGCGTCGGCGACAGTCTGCCGGATGTGTTACGCACCACCTTGTCTGCGGTACGTGAACTACGCGTGATTTATGGCCCGCATGCGGCACCGGACTATTTTACGCCTGCCTATATGGAAACCTTTCTCTCCACCGAATGGGAAGTGCATTTTAACTCCAGCCGCACAGGCGTGCGCTTGATTGGGCCGAAACCGGAGTGGGTTCGTGATAGCGGCGGAGAGGCCGGGCTGCATCCTTCGAACATTCACGATAACCCGTATGCCATCGGGGCGGTGGATTTCACGGGAGATATGCCGGTCATTCTGGGGCCGGATGGCCCAAGTCTGGGCGGCTTCGTTTGTCCAGTGACGGTGATTGAAGCCGACCTGTGGGCGTTGGGGCAGCTTAATGCCGGCGATCGCGTGCGCTTTATCCCCGTTGATCTCACCACGGCGCGTTCGCTGGCATTGGCGCGTCATGCTGAGGTAGAACGGCTTGCGCCGATTAATATCGACTGGTCGCCTGCCTCGCTCATTTCTCCCGTCGTGCTGGATATCGGTGACGCGGATAAACGGCTGGTTGCCCGGCTGTCCGGTGATACCCATCTGTTGCTGGAAGTGGGGGCGGCGGAGTTGGATGTGGCGCTGCGTTTTCGTGTCCATGCGCTGATGCTGGCGCTGGAGCAACAGACGATCGATGGCATCATTGACGTGACGCCGGGTATTCGCTCGTTGCAGGTGCACTATCGCCCCGAAGTGCTTTCGTTACAGCACCTTTTGGATGTGCTTTCTACGCTGTGGCAGGACGTTTGCGCCCAGCAAAATCTAACCGTGCCATCGCGGGTGGTTTATCTGCCGCTGTCCTGGGACGATCCCGCCTGCCAATTGGCGATTCAGAAATACATGACGACGGTACGCCGCGATGCGCCTTGGTGCCCAAGTAATCTTGAGTTTATTCGTCGTATTAACGAACTGGATAATCTCGATGAGGTATATCGCACGGTGTTTGACGCCAGCTATCTGGTGATGGGGCTGGGCGATGTTTACCTCGGTGCGCCCGTTGCGACACCGTTGGATCCGCGCCACCGTTTAGTCACGACCAAATATAACCCGGCGCGTACCTGGACGGCGGAAAATTCGGTGGGTATTGGCGGTGCTTACCTGTGTGTTTATGGCATGGAAGGGCCGGGCGGCTACCAGTTTGTCGGGCGTACGCTGCAAATGTGGGATCGCTATCGCGGCGTTGACGCCTTTAACGGCAAGCCGTGGCTGCTGCGCTTCTTCGACCAAATTCGCTTTTATCCGGTTTCGGCCGACGAATTGTTATCCATCCGACGGGATTTCCCACTAGGGCGCTATCCGCTACGGATCGAGCAAAGCGAACTGGCGCTAAGCGCCTATCAGGATTTCCTGTCACGGGAAGCCGAAGACATCGAGACATTCCGCGTGCGCCAGCGGGCGGCGTTTGAGGCGGAGCGCGAACGCTGGCGCATTGCCGGGCAAGCGGTGACGGATAGCGCAGACGTGGTGATTGAGGATACGGTTGAAGCCGTCATCCTGCCGGGGCAGATCGGCGTAGAAAGCCCGATTTCTGGCAACCTTTGGCAGGTGACGACGGAGGTCGGTAAGACGGTGGCCGAGGGGGAAACGCTGATGATCCTCGAATCCATGAAAATGGAAATCCCGATTGTATCGCCACAGCGCGGCATGGTTCGCGAAATTCGCTGCCAGCCTGGCGCGTCTGTTCGCGCCGGGCAGTGCGTGGTGGTGCTGGACACCCTGACGGAATAGCGGCGCTCTGTCGTATCGATCACATATTTAACACCCTGCTAAGTAAAAATGTGCTCGTGTCTTGCGATCGTGTTTTCAGGGTGTTAGATTCACGTTGCTTTTAGAGCTTGTTACCGCAAAGCGGGCAAAACCTAGGTGCAGATACGGGGAAATTTTTATTTCTTTCCTTGACTGTATTTACGTTTTGCCCGTTTTTTGTTTTTGGGGAGTGGTATGACATTTTATATCAAACAAATATTAAATAATAATGTTGTCAGCGCCACGGACTCTTCGGGCAATGAGCTTATTTTAACCGGTCGAGGGCTGGGTTTTGAGGCTCACGCAGGGGATAGCATTCCAGCAGATAAGGTCGAGAAAACCTTCCATCTGCATGACGATAAAATCTATTCCCGTTTTATGGTGTTACTTAATGAAGTTCCGGTGGAAGTGATTCAGTTAACGGATGATATTGTGCATTTGGCGCAGCATTCGCTGAATTATAAAATTAGCGAAGGGCTTTATGTTTCACTGTCCGATCATCTGCATTATGCCATTGAGCGACATAAACAAGGTTTGGAGATCAATAATCCGCTTGAGTGGGAAGTACGTCATTTTTATAAAGATGAATATTCCGTCGCATTGCAGGCGCTGGCTATTATCGCCTCCCGCAGCGGCGTGCTATTACCGAATGCTGAGGCGTGTAGTATCGCGTTGCATATTGTTAACGCAGGGATGAAAAATGCTGATGGACAAGTAACTGAAATAACAAAGTTAATTTATCAAATTCAAAATATCGTCAAGTATTGGTATGGCGTAACGATTGACGAGCAAAGCATCAACTATCAGCGCTTTATTACCCATATTAAATTCTTTGCGCAGCGTGTGCTGAGAAAAACCGAACTCAATGATGATGTCGATGACCTGTTTAATCTGGTCAAAAAGAAACATGAGAAAACGGTTAATTGCGTCAATGCGATTGGTGATTTCATCAAAAAGAATTATCAGTATCAAATGACCGATGCTGAAAAGTTATATCTGACGGTGCATATAGAAAATATGATGCAGCGACAAAAGAATTCCATTTAGGATTGTTACTGTTTAATCAGGCAAAGCCCAGAGGAAGCTATGAAACTGACAAAAAACTGTTGGTATTTATTCGACCTTAACTGTGTTTCTTTCTGGAGTATATAATCGATGGATTATAAACAGACGGCCTCTAGGATTATTGAACATTTGGGCGGCGCCCCGAATATCATCTCCTTGTTTCATTGTATTACGCGATTACGTTTTTATTTGAAAGACGTCGATAAAGTCGATCGTCAGGCGCTGGAAAACCTCGATGGCGTGATGGGGGTAAACCTGTCTGGCGATCAATTTCAGATCATTATCGGCGGGAAAGTCGCGCAGGTCTGTCTGGCTATTTTCGATGAAGTTCCGCACGCTAAGCGTGATAATGATTCTGACATCGAAGAGAAAAGCGAAACGACGAAAAGAAGAAATCCGATTTCGGCGCTATTTGAAATCATTTCAGGGATTTTCTCACCGATCATTCCTGCTATCGCCGGTGCTGGGGTATTAAAAGGTTTACTGTCGCTGGTGATTTCTTTCGGCTGGGTGGCGAACACCAACCAGACGTACCTGATTCTGTCGGCGATTGGCGATGGTGTCTTTTACTTTATTCCTATCGTGCTTGCGTTTAGTGCCGGGCAGAAATTTGGTGCGAACCCGTTTGTCAGTGTCGCGCTGGCCGCCACGTTATTTCACCCCACCATTACCACCCTGTTGAAATCAGGGCAGCCTGTCGAGTTTTTGGGATTTGGTGTCTCTCCGGTGTCTTATGCGTCATCGGTGATCCCGATTGTTGTCTCCGTCTGGCTGCTTAGCTATGTGGAACGGTTTATTAGCAAATATATGCCTTCCGCGCTCAGAATGATGTTCGTTCCGCTGCTGAGTTTGCTGATTGTCGCGCCTATCATGCTGATCCTTATCGGGCCTGCGGGGATTTTTATCGGCAATTCTCTGTCCGGTGGCATTATCTGGCTGGTGGACAACATGGGGCCACTTGCCGGTGTTATCGTCGGCGGTACACTGTCCCTGATGATTATCACTGGTATGCACTATGTGCTAGTGCCGATCATCATCAATAACATCAGCCGTCTTGGTTATGACCCGTTCAAAATCATCATGTATGTCGCCAACTTTGGTCAGGCTGGCGCTGCATTCGGGGTCTTTCTGCGCTCCCGCAATAAAAAAATCAAATCACTGGCATTGTCGACGTCTTTCAGCGCCTTGATGGGCGTAACCGAACCGGCAATGTACGGCATCAACATCCGGTTTAAGCGACCCTTCGCTGCGGCGTTGATCGGCGGTGCCTGCGGCGGTGGGTTTGCGCTGGCGCTGGGCGTGAAGGCATATGCCTATGCCTTAAGCGGCATTCCCGGCCTGCCTGCGCTGGTGGGGCCGACCTTCGGTTGGGCGCTGGTCAGTCTGGCGATTTCCTTTACGGTGGCTACGGTGATCACGTACCTGATCGGTTTTGACGATCCAGTTGATAAAACCGAAGAATCTAACACGCCATTAGCAGGTGATAAGGAAAAAGAGGCATCAGGGACGACGACACCAGCGCAGGCCGCGAAAGACGAGACGCTTTTTGCACCGCTGGCTGGCAATGTTGTGCCCTTACACCAGCTCAGCGATCCGGTTTTTGCCGATGAGGTCTTTGGTAAAGGGATTGCGATTGTGCCGCAAAAAGGTGAACTGCGCTCACCCGTCAATGGCACTGTAGGCTCGGTTTTCGCCACCAATCATGCCATCACGCTGGAGAGCAGCGCAGGGGCTGAGGTGCTCATTCATATCGGTATCGACACCGTTAAGCTGAACGGACGGCACTTTACCCGTCACGTTGAGGACGAGCAAAAAGTGTCGGTGGGCGATCTGCTGATTAGCTTTGATCTTGATGCGCTGCGTGCAGAAAACATTGACCCAAGCGTCATCATGATTGTGACCAATACAGAAAATTATCAGGAAATCAGCGTGATGAAAGAAAATGACGTCGATTCCCGTGAAGCATTTTTGAAACTGTCCGCTGTTGCGGTGTAAGGAGAAATGATGAATTTCAACAAAGCATTCCCTGAGGATTTCCTGTGGGGCGGCGCGACGGCGGCGAACCAGTTGGAAGGCGCACACGATGCGGATGGTAAAGGTCTTTCTGCCTCTGATGTCTTCATTTTTGATGCGAGTGCGCCGAAAGCGCGCTGGCTAGATCAGTGGGCAGGGATGACACACGCGCAGGTGGCTGAAGCGCAGGATCCCAACAGCAAGAAATACTATCCCAAACGACAGGGCAACGATTTCTATCACCACTATGAGGAAGATATCGCGCTGTTTGCCGAGATGGGTTTTAAGTGTTTTCGTATGTCGATTGCCTGGACTCGTCTATTCCCGCGTGGTGATGAGCTAGAGCCAAATGAAGCTGGCCTTCAGTTTTACGATAAGGTTTTTGACGCACTGCGTAAGCACAATATCGAACCGATTGTGTCGCTATCACATTACGAAATGCCGCTGACGCTGGTGACGGAATATGGCGGCTGGCCGAACCGTAGCGTCATCGATTTTTATGTGCGTTTCGCTACCACCGTGTTCACGCGTTATCGCAAGAAAGTGAAATACTGGATGACGTTTAACGAAATCAACTGCGTGAAACATCACCCTTACGTCAGCGTCGGGGTCATTGAAGAGAACCACCCGAATCTGGAACAGGCGAAATATCAGGGCGCGCACCACCAGTTTGTCGCCAGCGCGCTGGCAACGAAAGCCTGCCACGAGATTATTCCCGGTTCACAGGTGGGGTGCATGATCAGTTATCAGATCCTGTATCCGCATACCTGTCACCCGGATGATTTACAAGCCTGTGAAGATGTTCAGCGGGTGTCGCTGTTCTTTAGCGATGTGCAGGCTAGAGGCTATTACCCTGCCTGGACAGAACGGTTGTTTGCACAGAAGGGCGTCGTGCTGCAAAAAGAGATCGGCGATGACGAAATCCTGAAGCAGTACCCGGTAGATTACGTGTCGTTCAGCTATTACATGTCGAGCACCGTGAGCGCTCACCCGGAAAGTCTGGAAGGCGTGAAAGGAAACCTGATCACCGGTGGTATCAAAAATCCGTACCTGCCTGAAAGCGACTGGGGCTGGCAGATTGATCCGAAAGGGCTGCGCTTAGCGCTCAATCAGCTCTATGACCGCTACCAGAAACCGGTATTTATTGCCGAAAATGGACTGGGTGCGGTGGATCTCGCTGGGCCTAACGGGCAAATTGAGGATGATTACCGCATCGATTATCTTCGCCTGCACATTGAGCAAATGCGTGAAGCGATTGCGGATGGCGTGCAGCTGTTTGGCTACACCTGGTGGGGACCTATCGACATGGTGAGCGCCAGCACATCGCAGATGTCAAAACGCTATGGTTTTATCCACGTCGATCAGGACGACATGGGGAACGGTACGAAGCAGCGTTCGCGTAAGAAAAGCTTTCACTGGTATAAGAAAGTGATTGCCTCAAACGGCAGCGATCTGAGTAATTAAGCTGTCGTCAGCGATCGCAAAAGCTCAGCGACGGTGTTGCTGAGCTTTTTTACTGCTTAGAGGAAGCAGGCGGTATCCTGCAAATAACATTGAGCCTTTGTCATGCTATCGACCTTTGCTGTTGTATTACCTATCTTTGCGCTGATTTTCATTGGCTGGTTCACTCGGAAAATCGGTATCTTCGGCCCGAATGCGACGTCAGAACTGAATCGATTTGTGGTCTATCTCGGGCTACCCGCGCTGCTCTTCAACATCATTGCACACGCCCGCTGGTCTGACGTTTGGCAACCCGGTTTTATCATGACGTTTGGCCTTGGTGCGCTGCTGGTTTTTGCACTCACGCTGGTTTTTCAGCTCTATCGCTCGCGCCATTTGGCGGATGCCGCACTGGATGCACTGAATTCAAGCTACGCCAACACGGGATTTATCGGTTTCCCGCTGGCGCTGGCGTTTTTAGGGCAAGAGGCGATGGCACCGACGCTGATTGCTACCATCGTGACCGTCTGCGTG
Organism: Pectobacterium parmentieri; assembly: GCF_001742145.1. Classification (NCBI taxonomy): domain Bacteria; kingdom Pseudomonadati; phylum Pseudomonadota; class Gammaproteobacteria; order Enterobacterales; family Pectobacteriaceae; genus Pectobacterium; species Pectobacterium parmentieri. Next base: position 1,188,077 of record NZ_CP015749.1, read on the forward strand.
CTTTTTGCTGTGGCGATTGTGTTTGTTGAAGTCGGGATCCAGACGGAAACGCGCAAAACGGCGCTGCTGCTGAAGGTGGCTAGCGCACTGGCTCGTAATCCGCTCTTGATTGCGCCAACCGTGGCGCTGTTTTTCCCGTTGAGCGGCCTGAGCGTCCCCGAACCTGTTGATGTCTTCCTGAAACTGTTGGGCAACACGGCATCGCCTTGCGCGCTGATCGCGTTAGGGCTTTTTCTGGCCAATACCTCGCGCGATGCGCCTTTTCAGCCGAATGTCATCGTGGGTTTGCTGGTCACGTTAAAGCTGGTTTTGCATCCCGTCATTACCTGGGTGATAGCTGTAAAAGTCTTTGGCCTACCTCCGTTGTTGACCCATACCGCCGTACTGCTGGCCGCGTTGCCGACAGGAACGGGGCCGTTCATGCTGGCAGAGTTTTATCGTCGTGAAGCGCGTATCACTTCTCGCACGGTGCTGTACTCGACAATCGTGTCTATCCTGACGCTCACCCTTTATCTGTCCTGGATTAGCCCCTGATTAAATACCGGCTTACGCTATTTCTCCAGACAGGCAAGCAGGGCGGAAAGGTTGGCAGAGCGCATGCCTTTACGCCAGAGTAGCTCGGTGACAATCCGGTTTTCGACACCGTTAATGGCGTGTGTACCAATCAGCGAACGATCGGGAAATAGGGTAAGCAGCATGGCAGGGATGATGCCAATGCCCATACCTGCCGCAACGCCGCTGAGAATGGCGTGGTATGACGTCATCTCGACGATACGCTGCGGTTTGCGGTGGTGTGTCTGATACCAGCCAAGCAAACGATCGCGGTACGAACAGCCATCGCTGAAAGCGAGCACGGTGCCATTGCGAATATCATCCGGCGTATGAATAGCTTTCTGTCCGGCGGGCGCAATAATGAACAATTCTTCTTCAAAAACGGCTAGACGTTCCAGACGGTCGTCCGGCGGTGCGTCGGCGAGAAATGCTGCATCAAGTCGATTATCGAGTAGCGCGTCATGCAGCCATTTGCTGATTCCCGTGGAAAGTTCTAGTTCTAGCGTCGGGTTTTGGACGTGGAGCCGGGCAAGCGGAGCGGGAAGGCGTGTTGCCGCCATACTGTCGAGCGCACCAAGCCGAAATTTTCCACCCGGAACGCGGTGCCTGACGTGGCATTCAGCTTCATCGACCAGTTCGACAATCCGTTTGGCGTAGTCATACAGCGAGCGACCTTCCGGCGTAAGGATAAAGCGCTTTTTCTCGCGCAGGAAAAGTGCAACGCCCAGAGAACTCTCAAGCTGCTGGAGACGAGTGGTAATGGCGGACGGCACGCGATTCAGCGTTTTGGCTGCCTGCGTAATCCCGCCTTGCTCGACCAGTGCGATGAGCGTTTTTAGATCGACAACTTCCACATTTTCTCCAAAACAGAATGGTATGTTCATTTCTTTTCAATTTTAAAGAATATCGCTTTTCTCTAACATGACTCAACCCTATTGATGACTCAGGAGAGAAACATGCCTTATGTAAATATCAAAGTGACCGGTGGTGCAGAAGCGCCGACAACAGAACAGAAAAGCGAACTCATCCGCGAAGTGACGCAACTGCTTGCCAGAGTGTTAAACAAGAATCCAGCGACGACGGTTGTCATCATTGATGAAGTCGATATGGATAACTGGGGCGTTGGCGGTGAAACCACGACACAGCGCCGGAAGCAGCAGTAGCGCAGGCGCAAAATAGTGATGCGAGTTGCTAAGGAGGAAGGATGAAAAAGCTGGGACTTATCGGTGGTATCGGGCCGGAATCTACGCTGCTCTACTATCGTAAACTGGTGTATGAAGCGCAACGCCGGGTTGGTGCTCACTTTTTCCCGAACCTGACGATAGAAAGCCTGAACGTGTTTGACGTGCTGACGCTATGTCGTAACAAGGATTATGGGGCACTGGTCGAGTATCTGATGGCAGGCATAAACAACCTGACCGCTGCGGGTGTGGGTGTCGTCGCATTAACCGGAAATACGCCACACATTGTATTTGATGAACTACAAAAACAGGCCACCGTTCCACTAATCAGCATCATCGAATCCACCCGTGATGATGCTCTGCGATTGGGTGTTACGAGGGCTGGTTTACTGGGCACGCGTTTCACGATGGAGGAAGACTTTTTCAAGAAACCATTCCGTGAGAGTGGAATGGCGGTGATTACACCCGATGCCGCAACGATAGCGCTGATTGATGAAAAAATAACGACCGAATTAGAGCACGGTATTGTTATCCCTGAGACGCGGGAGATTTTTATCGATATTGTGCAGCGTATGAAAAAGGAAAATAGTATCGACGCGGTAATTCTGGGGTGTACAGAACTACCGCTGTTGTTCAGTGGCGTGACATTGCCAGTCGCAAGTCTGGATACCATGCAAAGCCATATTGATAGATTGTTGGCAATCATACTGGCCGAAGAGTGATGAAATTTTCCATGCTGTTAGCAGGCGGCGAAATGAGGCCGCCTGCCCGAGTGTTAACAGTCCTCAACGATCAGATAGGCTGCGTTGATCGGCCCGTGCACGCCGACCACTTTGATCAGTTCAATATCGGCGGTGGAGCTCGGGCCGCCAATAATGTTAATGCACGATGGCATACGCTCGCCTTGTTGCGCTATGTGATGTAGGTGCTGCGCCAACTGAGCGATACGAGGTAACAATGTGCTTTTGCGTAGTACAAAGAGAGAAGACTCCGGCAACAGGCTGACGGCGCGTCCTCGTTGTGGTGCGGAAAATAGCACCACACCGCCTGATTCGGTTAGGCCATATTCCGCGTAAACTACGCCGACTTTGGCTTGCTCCGCCAGCCGCAGGTTTTCTTCTCCCACGCTGGGATCCCATACGCTGGCCTGACACTCACGCTGCAAACACGCGGTGATCCCTAATGCTGCTAAACGCCGATCGTCGCTGATGATAACGGGCGCGTGGCCGTATTTATCGCACAATCGGAGCGCAGCCTGCGCTGCGTCAGCTTCACTGGTGATTTCGCAGTGTGCCAGCATGACGTTAGTGGCGACATCGATAAACGCATCACAACGCTGTTGTACGGTTAGATCGGTTAATCGGGTGCGGGCATGATGGCTTGCTGGCCTGGGTAGCGGAGCAGGAATATGGCGCACCTTGCGGCCAAGCTGACGGGCAATCTCGGCCAGAAAATTATCTCGGTTTTCCATTATTTTCCTCCTTTTGCCTGATGTTTCTTAAACCAACTGCGGAAGCTTTCACCGTCAGCATCCGGAAGGTCGCGTGCTTCAGTCCATTCGCTGATGGCACCTATCTCAATGGGCGTTTTACCGTTTTTGATAAACCAGCCTGCGGCATGAGCACCGGCGATCATACCGACCTTCCACAGCCTCGGGTGACTGTTGACGTAGCTGAAGAGTTTCGTCACGCGCTGTTCGGCTTTCGGCGTGATTCCGCTTTCCGCCATGACACGCCGGTGCTTGAGAATCAGTGATGATAAGGGGATGCGGACCGGGCACACGGTATCGCAGGCGGTGCAGAGTGAGCAGGCATAGGGCAGTTCTTTGAAATCCTGATAGCCGCCCAGCAAGGGGGAAATGACTGCGCCGATCGGACCAGGATAAATGGAGCCGTAGCCGTGTCCACCGATGTGACGATAGGCTGGGCAGGTATTGATGCAGGCACCACAGCGGATACAGCGTAGAATATCGCGGAACGCCGAGCCGAGAATCTGTGAACGGCCGTTATCGACGATCACCAGATGGAATTCCTGCGGCCCATCAACATGTCCCGCCTCCCGTGGCCCCGTCAGCCAGGTGTTGTAACCGGTCAGACGCGCGCCGACCGCGCTACGCGCCAGCATGGTGATCAATACGTCCACTTCCTCAAAGGTCGGAGCAATACGCTCCATGCCCATCACCGCAATGTGCGTTTTTGGCAGCGTGGTACACATGCGCGCATTACCTTCATTGGTGACCAGACACACCGAGCCGGTTTCCGCCACCGCGAAGTTACAGCCGGTTACGCCGATTTCTGCACTGAGAAAATCCTCACGAATCTTCTGACGAATGAACAGCGTCATGGCTTCCGGTGTTTCCGGACCGTCATAGCCCAGTTTTTCGTGTAGTACCTTGCGGATTTGGTAGCGATCCTTATGGATTGCAGGAACGACGACATGCGAAGGCGGGTCTTGGTCCAATTGCAAAACATATTCGCCCAGATCGGTTTCGATAACCTCAATCCCCGCCTGCTGCAAGACGTGGTTCATGCCGATTTCTTCGGTGACCATGGATTTCGCTTTGACGACTTTTTTGGCATTATTGGCCTGAGCAACCTGAAGAATGTAACGGGTAGCATCCTCCTTGGTTTTGGCGAAATAAACCTTCCCACCGTTGGACGTTACTTTTTCCGAGAGCTGGTAAAGGTAAGCGTCGAGATTGTTAATGACATGCTCGCGGATCTGGGCGGCATGATCGCGCCACGCTTCCCAATGGCCTAACTCGTCGACCATTTTCTGACGATTTGCGCTGATACGTTCCTGCGCATTGGCAACCGCCTTACGCATGATGGGATCGTGAATCTGGGTTTGAATACGATCCTTGAATTTAACATCACTGGTTTTTAGGCTCATATCCTCTCCTTAGCGGCTCATCAGGACTTCGGCGATGTGCATCACCTTGACCGGGTGGCCTTCACGTTGCATTCGACCACCGATATTGAGCAGACAACTGACATCGGCGCCAATCAGGTAGTCGGGCTTGACGTCCATCATGTGGCTGACTTTTTCTTTGACCATTTCGCCGGAAATCTCAGCCATCTTCACCGAAAACGTACCGCCGAAGCCGCAACAGGTTTCTTCGGCTTTAAACGGCAGTAAATGCAAATCTTGAACGTGGTTGAGCAGCGCGATGGGCTCTTCGCGCACGCCCAATTTGCGAAACAGGCTACAGGAGGGGTGATAAACCGCAGTCCCTGACAGACGTGCACCGACATCCGTCACACCAAGCGTATTGACGATGAACGAGGTGAGGTCTTTCATGCGTTCGGCGACGCGTTCGGCACGCAGTACCCATTCAGGTTCATCGACCAGATACTCAGGATAGTGACGGATGGCGTTCATACAGGAACCGGCGGGAGAAATGATCGGGTCGTCATTATCTTCCAGCGCGGCAATCACGCTTTTCATCCCGGGAATGGCACTGTTGATATAACCACCATTGATGGCCGGTTGCCCGCAACACGACTGTTTTTCAGGAAAGTGTACGTGGCAACCCAACTGCTCCAGTAGCAGTACGGAATCACGTGCCATACGGGATTTCAGAGCGTCACCAATACAGGTAACAAAAAAATTAACATTCACGACAGACTCCCATTACTCAATGTAGATGGATTTTTTTATTGTTACATCAGGCCATAAACAGGTAGTAGACCAGGCCGACCTTGAGCCCGAGAATGATGATGTAGACGCCGCAATACTTCAGCGTACCGGACATGATTGCGCTGCCTTGCCCTTCCATGCGCGTTGCCGACACCGCGATCGCGATACTTTGTGGCGATATCATCTTGCCGCCGGTGGCTCCTGCGGTATTCGCCGCCGCCAGCCAGACAGGATCGACATGCAGCTTTTCCGCCGCCATGGTTTGTAGCTTGCCAAACAGCACGTTGGAATTGGTGTCGCTACCAGTGACGAACGTGCCCAACGCCCCAATCACGGGGGCAATAAACAGATAGCTCCCTCCGGTGACGTCTACCATGGTTTGTGCCAACGTGGCGATCAGTCCACTGACATCCATCACCGTCGCCATGGCGACGATGGCGGTAATCGCGATAATCGAATTCTTGAGTTGTTTTATTGTGCTGACAAAGACATTCAGCATGGTCCCCAACTTCGCACCCTGTATAAAACCGCCTAACAGACTGGCGATGATGATCAGGACGCCGGGAGTGGCAATCCAGTCGATCTTCAACTTCAGCACCTGTGTATCCGTCAGATAAAACGGAATGACGGAAGCGATCTGAGAGACGACGCCTTTGATGGCGGGGAACAGCGGCGAACACAGCAGAATAAAGGTAAAAATCAGGATATAAATCGCACAGGCGCGCAGCAGTTGACTGGCGGAATACCCTGATAGGGAAGTGCGCTGTGCACTGTCGATAAGATAGGCCGTTTCGGCCTCTTTTTTACGGCATTTTGCCATTAACGTGACAGCTATCAGGCTGACTAAGCTGCCTGCAAAAGCGGGCAATTCGGCACCAAGATGAACGGCCACAATATACTGCGGCACCAGCGTGGTTACGCCGCACACTAGCGTAATAGCGAACACGCCGCGAATGGCTTTAATTCCGCCACCGATGATTGCGATGATGACAAAAGGGAGGAGAATGTTGAATAACGCCAGTTGCAGTACAACCGTGGCGCTTAATGTGGTGACCGGGAGGTTAACCTGTTCCGCTAAAATAGAAACTGGAATGCCGACGGCACCAAAAGCGGTAGGAACGGTATTGGCGACCAGTGATGCGATGGCCGCTTTCATCGGGTTGAAGCCGAGTGCGATAAGGATGCCGATGGGGATCGCAACCGCGGTGCCATAACCCGCTGCGGCTTCGAGGAAACCACCAAAGCACCATGAGATCAGCAACACCTGAATACGTTTATCATCGCTGACACTGGCGAGGACATCCCGAAGCACATCCATGCTGCGTGTTTTTTGCATCAGGTTATAACTGTATATGGCCCCCAGAATAACGATGACAATTGGCCATAGACCTTTCAGAGCACCATAGCTTGCCGCTAACCCCAGCGTTTTTAGTGGTGTGTGCCAGAATAGGGCGGCGATCGCGACGGTTAGCGCCAGCGTAATCAGTACGGCATGGTGAATAGGTATCTTTATTTTGAGAATAAGAACAATCATGACCAACAGTGGGAAGCTACCCAGCAAAAAATATAAATAATCGTGCATAGCGGTGTCCTGACATCCTGATTTTAAAAGGTAAAAAATAAGGGATACCAACGTAGTGCTATATACACTTATATAATGCGTGGTTATTAAATAATTTTAGCTGAATCGGGTCATATGAAACAAAGAAGTGCACAAAAGGTATGAAATTAGTTACTTAATGGTTATTTTAGTTACTTAAGTGGGTGTGGTGAAAAAGATAAACTAGCCAATTGTCGTGAATGACGGTGTTTATTGCATCAAAGGATAGGGAATACACAAGGAATAAAAGAGGGGAAAACAAAAAATGGTGCGTTCAATTGGACTCGAACCAACGACCCCCACCATGTCAAGGTGGTGCTCTAACCAACTGAGCTATGAACGCATTTAGATACCGGACTGCCTGTCTGACAGCGGGGCGAATAGTAGCGAGCAAGGGGAAAACTGGCAAGAAGAAAAATGCAATTTTGTGTGCTTGCTGGTGCGATTGCTGAGCTTGTATCCATTCCGTCGTTTTTTTCGACGATACCCGCCATACTTCAAGCTGTTTGTGCGTTGGTTGCTCTTAAATACTCTGCCCATCGTGGGCCTCGCCCTAAAGGGCAGCTGCAAGCAGCGTTCAAGTCTGCTCCCGGCAGATTTGTCACCCCAGTCACATATTTGTATAAGCTCCTGGAGATGAAATGAGAGACTTCCTGTCTCTCACCGAAGGCCAGCCGTTGGCTGGTCAAATTCGTTCCCGACGAATTTGTCACTCGGTTGCCGCGTTACAAGGCCATAAATGAGCCTTGCCCTAAAGGGTCAACGCAGAGCGTTGTTCAAAACGCTAGCGTTGTGTCACGCAACTCGAATTATTTAGGGTAGAAAACAGAGTGAAACGTTATCTAGCGGGCGGCCCGCGCCAAAATTCGCGCGGCGGGCTGACGCTGAAGAAAACGAATACGCGTCACCATCATCACGGCTGCGGCTGTCAGGCCAATGATGAAACCACACCAAAATCCCGCAGGCCCCATGCGTGGCACGATGACATCCGTCAACGCCAGCAGATAGCCGCTCGGTAACCCCAATACCCAATATGCCGTAAACGTAATATAAAAAATCGAGCGGGTGTCTTTATAACCGCGCAGTATGCCACTGCCGATCGCCTGAACCGCATCGGAGATTTGATAAATGGCAGCTAACAGCATGAGCTGAGCAGCCATCGCGACTACCAGAGGATCCTGATTGTAGAGCAGGGCGATAGGCTCACGCAGTAGCGTGGTAAAAATTGCTGTGCAACTGGCTAACGCCACACCGGCCATGATACCGGTGTGCGCGGCAATGCGGGCGTTTTCAACCGACCCTTCCCCTAAACGGTGTCCGACGCGAATAGTCGTGGCGACGCCAACCGAGAGCGGGAGAACGAACATCAGTGAACTGAAATTCAGGGCGATCTGGTGACCGGCCACATCAACGACACCCAGAGGTAACACCAACAGTGCTACCACCGCAAATAGTGTAACTTCAAAAAGCAGTGCCAGCGCGATAGGTAAACCGAGGCCAAACAGTCGCTTAAGTACGGTAAAATCTGGCCGGAATGTCGGGCGATGAAGGCGGATATCGCGTAGCCAGGACGCGCGTCGGGTATAAAGCATCATCAGTAGCATCATGATCCAGTAAACCGATGCCGTAGCCACGCCGCAGCCGACGCCGCCCAGTTCGGGCATACCAAATTTACCGTGGATAAAGATATAGTTAATCGGGATGTTGATTAACAGCCCAATGAACCCAATCATCATGCCGGGATAGGTTTTGGACAGCCCTTCACACTGGCAGCGCAACACCTGATAGAACAGATAGCCGGGAACGCCCCACAGCAATGCATGCAGATAACCGATGGCTTTTGCTGCCAGTTCCGGTGAGTCGGTGCTCATTAGATTGATGGCATATTCACCCTGATATAGCACCAGCATGGTCAGCAGAGAAATGATGGCGGCCAGGAAAAACGATTGTCGCACCTGATGAGAGATGCGATCGCGACGGCCGGAACCGTTAAGCTGTGCGACAACAGGCGTTAACGCCAACAGCAGACCGTGGCCGAAAAGAATGGCGGGTAGCCAGATGGACGTCCCTACTGCGACGGCGGCCATATCGGTGGCGCTATAAGCACCTGCCATGATGGTGTCAACCACACCCATTGATGTTTGGGACACTTGCGCAATAATGACAGGAACAGCAAGCGCCGATAATTTACGCGCTTCTGTCAGATACTGTTGCACGGATACCTTCCTTGAATGACTTAATTTTGCTAGCGGGATGAATAATCTGGATATGAAAAACGTCAAGAATAAAATGAGAGCGTTATTGTAACGACTTAATAAAAGTAAACCAGCATGAAAGAGAATATATTCTTTTTGTTACGCTGCGGTTTCGATCGCGTTTAACGCGCGGTATTCCGGTTTGGTTTTCCGTGGAATATCGGGCACACTGCACAGCGTCATTTCTTTGTTTTTAAGAGGCAAGCCGCATGTTTACCGGTATTGTTCAGGGCACCGCACCTGTGGTGTCAATTGAAGAAAAATCCAATTTTCGTACTCACGTTGTTCAACTCCCCCCCGACCTGCTGCCAGGGCTCACGCTCGGTGCATCGGTGGCGCACAACGGCTGCTGCCTGACGGTGACGGCTATTGATGGCGATCGTGTCAGTTTTGATCTCATGAAAGAAACGCTGCGGCTAACGAATCTGGGGGATATTCATGAAGGCGATGTCGTGAATATTGAGCGAGCGGCGAAATTCGGTGATGAAATCGGTGGACATGTGATGTCGGGCCACATTATGTGTACGGCGGAAGTGGTTAAGATCCAGGTTTCAGAGAACAACCACCAGATTTGGTTCCGCCTGGCAGATGAAGCGCTGATGAAATACGTGCTGCACAAAGGTTTTGTCGGGATTGATGGCATCAGCCTGACGGTGGGCGAGGTGACTCGCGGGCGTTTCTGCGTGCATTTAATTCCAGAAACGTTGAATCGCACAACGCTAGGGCAGAAACGTTTGGGGAATCGCATTAATATTGAAATCGACCCACAAACTCAGGCCGTGGTGGATACCGTCGAGCGTGTGCTCGCCAGCAAGCAGGCGAGCGAACTCGGTAGCGAAGATTAAGTTTTGTGTTGCCTATTTTGTTAAACCGGATGGATGTGCTCATCCGGTTCCTCTTCTTCTCAACGCAAAACGCGTAATCCACCGTCAATGCCATTAATGCTGAAGACGACCTGCCAGAGCTGAAGATCTCTTGCTCTGAAGGCTCCGGCACACGCGTTCAGATAGTAGCTGAACATCCGACGGAAGCGGGCAGTATAGCGTGTGGAAAGCTGGGGCCATCCTTGCTGAAAGCGCGTATGCCACGCCATTAATGTGCGATCGTAATCGGTGCCGAAGTTGTGCCAGTCCTCCATCACCATGTAAGGCTCGCTTGCCTGCGCAATGTGCTGGATGGATGGAATACAGCCGTGGGGGAAGATGTATTTATGCATCCAGGGATCGTTACTATAAGAGGCCGTTTTGTTGCCCCCGATGGTATGTAACAGGAACAACCCATCTGGCTTTAGATTACGCCGCACGACGCTAAAGTAGTTGTCATAGTTGCGCGGCCCGACATGCTCAAACATGCCTACCGATACTGCGCGGTCAAATTGCCGATCGAGATCGCGGTAATCCTGTAACGCAATGATGACATCCAGCCCCTGACAGCGCTGTTGTGCCAGCGTCTGCTGTTCCCTGGAAATGGTGATGCCATACACGGAAACACCGTAGCGACGTGCCGCGAACTCAGCAAGCCCGCCCCAGCCGCAGCCGATATCCAGCAGAGACATGCCGGGCTTGAGCTGAAGTTTTTCGCAAATCAGGGTGAGCTTATCTTCCTGCGCGCATTCCAACGTTTGCGCTTGTTTCCAGTAAGCGCAGGAATATTGCATGTAAGGATCCAGCATCAGGGCAAAAAGGTCATTACCCAAATCGTAATGCCGTTCGCCGACCACTCGGGCGCGTCGGTGGGATTGTAAATTCGTGACGCGAGCGGCGGCGATCCTCATAAGATCGCGCAGACGGCGGGGGAGTGTATTCTTTAGCCCGGCGCGTAGGACGAGATGGAAAAAGATATCCAGCCGTTCACACTCCCACCATCCGTCCATATAGCTTTCACCTAATCCCAGCGAACCTTTTTGCAAGACGCGTTTAAAAAAATCAGGGTGGTTGACGCAGATATCAAAAGGGCGGGGGCCGTTAATGGCGATATCCGCCGTGGCTAACCTGTCTTGCATGATGTTGAACCAGGGCGAGGTATGGCTACGCTGTTCTTTTGCATAAGGTGTACCCATGATGTCTCCTAAATTTTTCACGTGTGAAAGTATGGAAAAACATACCTGGACAGCACTTACCGCAGCCGATGTATCGGCTGTCACCAGAGAAAAATGAAGAAGACATTTGCACATAAGCAGGTGGTTATCTGCCCATTGGCAAAAAACGCGTATCCGCTTACTTACGTGCGGCTATCGCTATTTGGGGTGTTATCAGTGAAAGTGAAACGCAGTTTTCAGTTTAAATCTGCTTCAGCCAACGTACAAGAAAATTGGCTGAAGCTGACAAGGGAAGCAGGCAGGAATTAAGAAAATCGGTCTATGTTGGATCGCCGAGGTTAGCGGCGATAATCGCGGAACGGGCCGTCGGCAACCGAGCGGCGTTCAATCAGCGTCGGATGCACTTCAATGACGTGTGCATCTTCGCGCTTGCTGGTAATCCGATCCAGCAACATAGAGAAGGCGGATTGGCCCAGACGCTCTTTCGGCTGATGGATGGTAGTCAGTGCCGGTGTAAAGAAACGCGCGTGACGCACATTGTCATAACCGATCACCGAAATGTCCTGTGGTACACGTAACCCCAATTCGTCTGCCGCACAAATGGCACCCATCGCCATGATGTCGCCACCACAGAATACGGCGGTGGGTCGCTGTTTTTGCGCGAGAATCTGATGCATGGCTTTATAACCGGATTCCGGTTCAAAATCGCCCCGCACGACCCATTCATCGCGCACGGTGATGTCGGCTTCCTTCAGGGCTTTTAAAAAGCCAAGGTAGCGCCCGTTCCCCGTGTTGCGCTCTTGTATCCCTGGGATGGCACCGATATCCCGATGGCCGCGTTCAATCAGATAGCGACCCGCCATATAGCCGCCTTCAAAGGCGTTATCGATGATGGTATCGGTGAAATCGCTGTGCATCTGCCCCCAGTCCATGACGACCATGGGAATGCTGCGATAATCTTCCAACATGCCCAAGAGTTCTGGCGGGTATTCGGCACACATGACCAGCAGGCCGTCGACGCGTTTTTGCGCCAGCATCGAGAGATAAGCGCGCTGTTTACCGATGTCGTTATGAGAATTACACAGCACCAGCGTGTAACCTTTGGCATAACAACTGTTTTCGACTGCTTCAATGATCTCAGCGAAATAGGGTGCTTCGCTGGATGTGGCCAGCAAGCCGATAGATTTAGTGTGATTAACTTTGAGGCTGCGGGCGACGGCGCTGGGCGAATAGTGCAATTCCTTGATTGCTGCCCTGACGGCTGCCTTAGTCTCTTCGGCGACGAAACGTGTTTTATTGATCACGTGCGATACGGTTGTGGTGGAAACGCCAGCACGTTTTGCCACATCTTTAATCGTTGCCATCTAAAAATGACTCCTGAACTTACCTGTTACAGACGTAAGTATATTGTTAATCGTTTGCCTACGTTTAAAGTTCTTCTTCTAAGCTAAAAAACAGGATTTCAGAAGGAGAGTGCCGAATGTTATACCGAAGGGATCTGGCTTGACGTTTTTCGACTGATACGCAGCGCTTTCATAAACAGCGGATTGTGTCCGATTTATCATGAAAGTGAAAGGGCTAATTTATACTATTAGTGACGCATTCGTCGGAGATTTTTCGCTAGAATTATGAAAGAATCATAATAACCCTATTATTTGTCGCCTTAACTGCCTAAGCAGATTCGGCTGTGAAGGGGGCGTCTTTTTTTTCAGATGAAGTTTCAGATGAAATTTGTTTGCTAATAAGGAGTGGTTTATGGATACAGATCTGAAGATGTCTTTGCTGACAACCGTCGGCTCGTTGGCTGTGATCATCGCGTTTAGTTTCATTGCGGTGTTGAACTAATCCTTCAGTGCTTTTGCGCGGGTTAGGTATTCAGACAGGTTTATGGCGAATAAACGTGTCTGAATACGCTTCTGTTCGACGAATCGTCTCTTAACGAATCGTCTGTGGTGTCACTACGCGACGCGCTCCAACATAGTGCTCCTGCCAATAATCTTCACTTAGCTTGCTGATACGAATATCTGAACCTGTACGCGGTGACTGGATAAATTTGCCTTCCCCCAGATAAACCCCGACGTGATCGGCCGCACCACGATTATTGATGCGGAAGAAGACCAGATCGCCACTTTCCAGATCACTCTTTTTAATCGGCGCGGCATCACGCAGATGGTACATTTCGTTTGCGGTGCGTGGGATTTGGATCTTAACGACATCTTTATACGCGTAATAGACCAGTCCGCTACAGTCGAATCCGGTAAAAGGAGATGAACCGCCCCAGTGGTAAGGTTTACCGATCTGGCTCATCAACTTATTCATTGCTGTCGTTTTGGCGTGCTGATAGCGTTTTTTATGTGCCGCACTCAGCGTCATCCCTTTTTCTGTGGTTGGTGGCTCTTTATCCACTTTCCCTTTGAGCGTGGCCTTCTTCAACCCGGTTTTGACTCTGGTCTGTGCGATTGTTTGCTTATCTTCTCCAGATTTCAGCTTTTTAAGGTTTTTTCTCACTAGCGCAGGTGTGTTGCCTTGCGTCCGTGATGATGCCTTTTCTGTCGATTTGTTCGCCGTGCGAGATTTGGTTTTATTGCTGACTGCGATGGGTTCTGGTTTTTTGCTTTTGATTGGCGTCGGTGATTTAGCATTACCCTTTGTTTGACGACCTTTCTTATTCGTTTCTTCAACGGTGCTTTTCTTCGGTGCAGAATGCGGGGTATGCGGCGCAGCCTGAACGATGTTCAGGGATAGGTTGCTGAAAAATAATATAAAAAGAGTAATAAATAAGCGCATAATAAAAGTGACCGAACATAATCCTTAACTCGCTCAATCCGCACAGTATTCCTGAAAACGGCGTCATAAAAAAGTGGGCACGGTCGCTTTATTCATACAGAATAGTGAAAAAACGTTAATAGTTATTTTTTCGTTTGATTTATCAGCGTTTTCTGGCGTTGATTTCATCAATGCTGAATAATCGAGATAGAAAAATAACCCTACAAAAAATGGCGTTTTTTTGTAGCCAGTGGCATCGGTACAATATCATTGAGTCAATGTCGCTGTCTTAACACTCTGACGGCGACTCATGGCTAGCGTTTTGGACGTTAGCCATCCTATAGATTTAAGGAAGCAAAAAGATGACGACACCGACAATTGAAAAAATTCAGCGCCAAATTGCTGAAAACCCGATTCTGCTGTACATGAAAGGTTCCCCAAAATTGCCAAGCTGCGGTTTTTCTGCACAGACCGTTCAGGCATTGTCTTCTTGTGGCGAACGCTTTGCTTATGTTGATATTTTACAGAACCCGGATATTCGTGCTGAGCTGCCAAAATACGCGAACTGGCCGACATTCCCACAGTTGTGGGTGGACGGCGAGCTGGTTGGCGGTTGTGATATCGTGGTTGAAATGTTTCAGCGCGGTGAACTGCAACAACTGATCAAAGAAACGGCTGATAAATACAAAGCGCAGCAGGCCGAGCAAGAGTAATGCTTTAAGCATATGTAATAACAATGCTAAGTATTGTTATGTTGTGAGCGTGAATATTCCAGCGGGTGCCTTATGGCACCCGTTGTTTTTTTACCACTAATTTTCGCGTTTTCTCAGTCTTCGGTTGACGCGTCTTCGGCAGCGTTTTCTTCCAGCGCAAGTGGCCACCCACCCAGACGTTTCCAGCGATTAACCAACTCACAGAATAATAATGCGGTCTGGTTGGTGTCATACAGCGCGGAGTGCGCCTGGCTGGAATCAAACGCAATGCCGGCGGTAATACAGGCTTTAGCCAGAACCGTCTGGCCCAGAACCAGCCCGCTGAGCGCGGCGGTATCGAACGTGGCGAAAGGGTGGAACGGGTTACGTTTCAGGCTACAACGATCCGCTGCCGCTGCCATAAAACTGTGATCGAACGTGGCATTATGCGCCACGATAATCGCGCGGTTACAGCCCTGATCTTTAATCCCTTTACGCACAACTTTGAAAATTTCGTGCAGCGCATCGTATTCGCTCACCGCGCCGCGTAGCGGATTGGTGGGATCAATACCGTTAAACGCCAGCGCTGCAGGCTCTAGAATCGCACCTTCGAATGGCTCAACATGAAAATGTAGGGTTTCATCTGGCTGTAACCAACCGTCTTGATCCATTTTTAATGTTACCGCCGCGACTTCCAGCAAGGCATCGGTTTTCGCATTAAACCCAGCGGTTTCAACATCAATCACTACCGGGTAAAACCCACGAAAACGGCCGCTCAGGGCGTTCAGATCACTTTTATCAGCCATTTGTCTCTTAATTGTCAGCAAAACGCAGCGCGCATTATTGCAAATTTTGACCGGAGATGCAGCATGCCCGTTGGCTTTCAAACGGTGGAAATAGCAGAAGACAGGAGGAATCGAAGGAGGAGAACAGGTGCCGATGCAGCACCTGTAGAATACGGGATATTAGTGACCGATGCCGTTACCGGCGTGGGCGTTCTCGATCAATTCGATTTTATAACCGTCTGGATCTTCGATGAATGCGATAACGGTAGTACCGCCTTTGACTGGGCCAGCTTCACGCGTCACATTGCCACCTGCTTTACGGATACGCTCACAGGTTGCGGCAACATCGTCAACGCCCAACGCGATATGACCATAGGCGTTGCCTAAATCATAGCTGTCGACGCCCCAGTTGTAGGTCAGTTCGATAACGGCACCTTCGCTCTCTTCGGTATAACCGACGAAAGCCAGTGTGTATTTGTATTCGGTATTTTCGCTGGTGCGTAGTACACGCATTCCCAGAATCTGGGTATAGAAATCAATAGAACGTTGTAAATCGCCAACACGCAGCATGGTATGAAGTAAACGCATAATGCCCTCGTTAAAAAAGTGCAACAAAAGGGAAGTATAGCGTTGTGGCTCTGGTGAGTCCAAGCTGTTGGGATGATGCTAAAAATGCGACACGATGGTGAGGTTTGTGTTAAAACGTACTAACCGGAGGGGTTAATTGCGCTGTAGGGGAATTTTAGGCTACCTTGCGTATAAAAAAATCGTCAGTGATTACAATGCTTATCTAATTATTTTCATTGTGACGGTCCGTTTGGGCTTGCCAGCAGTAAAGAACAGGGCTTCAATAAATAGAGTTGTCGCGGGAGGTAGTGTGCCAGAGCAACTTGAACTCTTTGTTGTCCCTAATCCGTGCCGTGGTATTTGTCAGGCGGATGACAGCGGATATTGTCGCGGTTGCTTTCGCAGCCGTAACGAACGCTTTAGTTGGAGCCAAATGAGTGATGCGCAGAAACAGGATGTGCTGCGTTTGTGTCGGCAAAGAATGAAACGGTCACAGCGTTCAGAAAAAACCGATACACCAGCAGAGTCCCATCAGCCATCGTTGTTTTAAGCCATATTGTCTTAGATGATCTATTTACGTGAAATTTTGTTTAAGCAACGCAGGCGCGTTCGATTGAATAAAATAAGCCTAAGATCATTTTTAAAAGGCGTTTATTTGATAGAATCGCTTTCCGTGAAGGTTCTATTTTTACGATAATAATATCGTTTTTTTATTCTTATAAATCAGAGTTGATTGCAATCCAGGGATATAACTTAGCGTGCTAACAATAAGGAGAGGTGATGGAATTGCCATTAGGATCTGATTTAGCTCGTCTGGTGCGCGTGTGGCGTGCACTGGTCGATCACCGATTAAAACCACTTGAACTGACTCAGACGCATTGGGTCACGTTGCATAACATATACCACTTACCCCCCGGCCAGTCGCAGATTCAATTGGCTAAAGCAATCGGTATTGAGCAACCCTCATTAGTCCGAACATTGGATCAACTTGAGGAGAAGGGGTTAATCACTCGCCACGTTTGTGCTCACGATCGTCGGGCAAAACGTATTATGCTGACCGAATCAGCAGAACCAATAATACAGGCAGTCAATGGTGTAATTAGTCATACACGAAGTGAGGTGTTATTTGGAATTACGCCGGAACAGGTTGATGAATTAGCGCTGTTGGTTGCGCGTCTTGAGAAAAATATATTGGCATTACATGAAAATCAAGTGTAACTAAATTTGGGTTACGCAGAGGGAGAATAAAATCCCGGTAATATTACTGATACCAATTATTGGTTATTTATTCCGGGAATTGTTTATTCGTTGTGACGATCGCCGCAAAAAGCGGCGATCGTCACACAACGTTAGCGTGGCGAGACAGTGATGCTGCGGCCATTGCTGGCCATGGCAACACGTTGGCCTGCGCTGAATTTCGTATCGCCCTGTTTCTGTACCACCATAATGGTACTGCCGTCATCACGACGGATTTCCAGCTCTACGCCCTGTGTACGGTTCAGCGCACCTGTCGCGCTTTGACCCGCAACCCCACCCGCTACGGCACCCGCCGCTGTCGCCAGACTACGACCGGAACCACCGCCGATAGTATTACCCAGGAAACCACCCAGTACAGCACCGCCCAGCGCGCCGATAACGTTAGAATCTTCCCCCGCCTGAATCTGAACCGGACGCATAGAAACGATGGTGCCGTAAGTAACGGTCTGCACCTGTTTAGCTTCGGATGCGCTGTACACATCACCGGAAAGCGTACTGGTATTAGCACAACCAGCGAGCGTGATACCCGCAAGGGTAACCACAAGCAAACGCTTCATCATAATAAAAACTCCTTAATAGCGAATATGTCGGGCTGGCTCAGCCTCGGCCGACGCAGTGTTATACCCATAAATTATGGTCTGGCTCAGAGTAGCATGCCACTCTTTTTACTCTTTTTTTCAGAATATAAGAGTGCGCTTAAATTGCGTCTAAACAGAGGAGTAAATAGCACAACATTCGACTTTTTTTGTAGCAAATATTATCAAAACCCCACTTTTGGTTAAAACCTAATCCGTATGGCAAAAACGCAAAAAATTTAATAATTCAGCGTGTTAACGTGCTATTTTTATTCTTAACGTAACGGTTGTTATCGGTGTTCTCTTTTTAATCCCACAGGGGAAAAGGCTATATAATGAGATCAGGCAGATATATTGGCGTGATGTCCGGCACCAGTCTTGATGGTGTTGATGTTGTGCTAGCCGCGATTGACGAACATACGGTTGCTCAGCAGGCCAGCTACTGTCACCCGATACCCCAGGATATCAAAATGGCTATCCTGGGGATGTGTCAGGGGCAGGCAGTGACGCTGTCGGCGCTGGGCCAGTTGGATACGCGCTTGGGGATTTTGTTTGCCGAAGCGGTACTGACGTTGCTTAAAGAGACAGGGCTGGGGGCGCAGGATATTACCGCGATTGGCTGCCATGGGCAGACGGTCTGGCATGAACCTACCAGCGACGCACCGTGTACGTTGCAGATAGGCGATAATAACCGTGTCGCTGCATTAACGGGTATCACGACCGTGGGCGATTTTCGTCGCCGCGATTTGGCTTATGGTGGGCAAGGAGCTCCACTGGTGCCATCATTCCATCATGCGCTGTTACTGCATCCTGTCGAGCGTCGTATCGTGCTCAATATCGGAGGGATCGCCAATCTGTCACTGCTGGTGCCGGGTGCGCCCGTGCGGGGTTACGATACCGGACCGGGGAATATGCTACTGGATGCCTGGATCTGGCGGCACTGCGCACAACCGTATGATAAAGACGCCGTATGGGCGATGAGCGGTCAGGTGAATCCGCTATTGCTACGTCGGATGTTGGCCGATCCTTATTTTGCGTTACGGGCACCGAAAAGCACCGGACGTGAGTATTTCAATCTGGGCTGGTTGGAAAGAATGCTGGCTGGCCTGCCACCGATTGCGCCGCAAGATGTTCAGGCGACGCTGGTTGAACTGACGGCCATGAGCATTGCTGAGCAGGTGCTACTGGTTGGTGGATGTGAGCGTTTATTAGTCTGTGGTGGCGGTGCGCGTAACCCGCTCATTATGATGCGCCTCTCGGCCCTATTGTCGGGTATCGAAGTCAGCAGTACGGATGAATATGGCGTGAGTGGCGATGATATGGAGGCGCTGGCATTTGCCTGGCTGGCGTCGCGAACGCTATCGGGATTGTCGGGCAATCTGCCGTCCGTCACGGGGGCGAGTCAGGAAACGGTGTTAGGCGCGATTTATCCGAGCAATGTGGATTAATCAGATTTTACCGAGAGGTTCGTGCTTATCCTCTTGTTAAACTTCAATGAGCGGCAGCGTCAACGGTCGCCATTGACAAGAATGACAGGAGGAAAAATGAAACAATTGCTGACGGGAACCGCGCTGATTCTGCTGAGCGGATGTAGCTATTTTGGTCATAAACAGACAGTGGAAACGCTGCATTATCAATGTGGCACTATGCCGCTAACTGTCACGCTACAGCCGGGTGGCGAAAAGCCTGCGCAGGTGAGTTTTCTGCTGGATGGCGAACGTTTAGCGCTTCCTCAGGTGGTGTCCGCTTCTGGCGTCAGGTACAGCAATGACACCTATACGTTCTGGAGCAAAGGCGATCGTGCATTTATCCAACGAGGTGAACGCGTTATCGTGGACGATTGCATGTTGTCACCGATGTAACTGACACAGAACGTTAGTGGTGCCACTGCTGATTGCGATTTTTCGGGTACGGGAGCAGAATGAGGTTTTCGCCCGCTTCTGGCCCGACATTGCGATAGCAGGATATTATGACACAGGAACGCTCCCCCTCTGACGCTACTCCGCTTCTTCACCTCAACGATATCGCTGACATCCGCCGCGAATACACGCGAGGCGGACTGCGCCGTGGCGATCTCCCTGCTAACCCGCTGGATTTATTTGAACGCTGGCTGAAACAGGCGTGTGAGGCGAAACTGGCCGATCCTACTGCGATGTCTGTCGCGACCGTTGATGAACACGGGCAACCCTATCAGCGTATCGTTTTGCTTAAACACTATGATGAGAAAGGCATGGTGTTTTACACCAACATGGGCAGCCGCAAAGCGCATCATTTGGAAAACAACCCACGTATCAGCCTGCTGTTCCCTTGGCATATGCTGGAACGGCAGGTGATGGTGTTGGGGCGCGTAGAGAAATTGCCGACGCTTGAGGTGTTGAAATATTTCCATAGCCGTCCGAAAGACAGCCAGATTGGTGCGTGGGTATCAAAACAGTCGAGCCGGATTTCGGCGCGCGGCGTGTTGGAAAGCAAATTTTTGGAATTGAAGCAAAAGTTCCAAAGTGGTGACGTCCCTTTACCGAGTTTTTGGGGGGGCTTCCGCGTCGTCATCGATTCTGTCGAATTCTGGCAGGGCGGTGAACACCGCTTGCATGACCGATTTTTCTACCAGCGACAGGGAGAGAGCTGGCAGATTGATCGTTTAGCGCCTTAATCACGAAATATCCGTGTTAAACGCTGGCGCTCCTACCATCGGCACTTTATTCTATGAAGTTTCGCGTTAGCTGGATATTGCCCGGTGATATGGCGTGCGTGGTCTGTTGCGTAAGGCAATGCAGCAGCGAAATTATCATGCGGTAGCAGACAGGTATGCTGCGCATTTCTCACGGCTCTGTGCGTAAACCCAAAGGGAGCGTAATGGCCTGTTTTTATAAAAATGGAGTTATCGATGGCGAGTAGTAACCTGATTAAACAATTGCAAGAGCGGGGCTTGATTGCCCAGGTGACGGATGAGGAAGCGTTAGCAGAGCGGCTGGCGCAAGGGCCAATTGCACTGTATTGCGGTTTTGATCCTACCGCTGACAGCTTGCATTTGGGGCATCTGGTGCCACTGCTCTGCCTGAAGCGTTTCCAACTGGCGGGTCATCAACCGGTAGCACTGGTCGGTGGGGCGACGGGGTTGATCGGCGACCCAAGTTTTAAAGCCACTGAGCGTAAGCTGAACACGGCTGACACCGTGGGTGAGTGGGTAGAAAAAATCCGCCGTCAGGTTTCTCCCTTCCTGGATTTTGACTGCGGTAAAAACAGCGCGATTGCGGCGAATAACTACGATTGGTTCGGCAGTATGAACGTGCTGGATTTTTTACGTGATATCGGTAAGCATTTTTCTGTTAATCAGATGATTAGCAAAGAAGCCGTCAAACAGCGTTTAAACCGTGATGACGTCGGTATTTCGTTCACCGAATTTTCTTACAACCTGTTGCAGGGATACGACTTTGCCTCGCTGAACAAGCAGCATGATGTCGAACTGCAAAT
The DNA here is from genome assembly GCF_001742145.1 of Pectobacterium parmentieri. Lineage (NCBI taxonomy): Bacteria > Pseudomonadati > Pseudomonadota > Gammaproteobacteria > Enterobacterales > Pectobacteriaceae > Pectobacterium > Pectobacterium parmentieri. Next base: position 1,209,458 of record NZ_CP015749.1, read on the forward strand.
CGGTGGTTCTGACCAGTGGGGCAACATCACGTCTGGTATCGATTTGACGCGCCGTATGAATCAGAAGCAGGTTTACGGTTTGACCGTTCCATTGATCACCAAATCTGATGGCACGAAATTCGGTAAAACGGAAGGTGGCGCAATCTGGTTGGATGCCAGCAAAACCAGCCCTTACAAATTCTACCAGTTCTGGATCAACACGGCAGATGCCGATGTGTACCGCTTCCTGAAATTCTTCACATTCATGAGTCTCGAAGACATCGATGCACTGGAAGAGGAAGACAAGAATAGCGGCACAGCGCCACGCGCCCAGTATGTACTGGCCGAAGAAGTCACGCGTATGGTACACGGTGAGTCGGGTCTGGAAGCGGCTCGTCGTATTACGCAAAGCCTGTTCTCTGGCGCATTGCAGGATATGACGCAGGACGACTTTGCTCAGCTCGCGCAGGATGGCATGCCGATTATCGAACTGGAAAACAGCGCTGATTTACAGCAGGCGCTGGTCAGTGCCGAACTGGTGCCGTCACGCGGTCAAGCGCGCACGATGATCGCTTCAAATGCGGTAACAATTAACGGTGAAAAACAGGCGAATCCTGAATACACCTTCAGTGCTGCCGACCGTCTGTTTGATCGCTACACCTTGTTGCGTCGCGGTAAAAAGCACTACTGCCTGATCTGCTGGCAAGCATAAGCATTACTGATAAGGGAGCGTAAGCTCCCTTTCTTCTTGTAAGTTGAGGCGCATAGGCGCTGGCAAGGGTTTGAGTCATAGCTAATGAAAAATATACTTTCCATCCAATCACATGTCGTTTTTGGCCATGCGGGTAATAGCGCGGCAGAGTTCCCGATGCGTCGGATGGGCGCAAACGTTTGGCCATTGAATACGGTACAGTTCTCGAACCATACCCAATACGGGAACTGGACGGGGTGTGTGATGCCTGCCAGCCACTTGACTGAAGTGGTGCAGGGGATTGCGAATATCGACAAGTTGAAGACGTGTCATGCGGTGTTGAGTGGTTATATCGGCTCTGCTGAACAAGGCGAACATATTCTGGATATTGTTCGACAGGTAAAAGCCGCCAACCCTGCTGCATTGTACTTCTGCGATCCTGTGATGGGGACGCCGGAGAAAGGCTGTATTGTTGCCCCCGGCGTTTCTGATTTTCATTGCCATCAGTCGCTGCTCGCGGCTGACATTATCGCGCCGAATTTGCCTGAGCTGGAGCTGCTTGGTGGCCGTACCGTGCATAACGTGGCGGAAGCCGTGGAGACCGCACGAGCACTGTGTGAAAAAGGGCCAAAAATCGTTCTGGTGAAGCACCTTAGCCGAGCGGCAAGTCGTGAAGACAGTTTCGAAATGCTGTTGGTCACACCGACGGATGCCTGGCACATTAGCCGCCCGTTGGTAGAGTTTGAGCGTCAACCTGTAGGTGTGGGCGATTTAACTAGTGGGTTGCTGCTGGTTAACCTGCTGAAAGGTGTAGCGTTGGATAAAGCGCTGGAACACACAACGGCGGCAGTGTATGAAGTCATGCTAGTGACAAAAGAAATGAATGAGTATGAACTGCAACTGGTTGCTGCTCAGGATGGTATCGCCAATCCGCGCCATCATTTCCAGGCTGTTCGCCTGTCGTGAAACGAATAATGCCCCGTAACTCGGGGCATTATTGTGCGTTATTCTTTCAACCTTTCAACCTTTCAACCTTAAGTGCGGTAGCGACGGAAGGGCGCTCGGCAATATGGTCGAGATAGGCGGCCAGCGCAGGGTAGCGGAACATATCCAGCTTTAACGACTGTGCCCAGCGCATCACGGTAAACAGATACGCGTCGGCGATACTGAAGCGGTTGGCGACCAGATAGTTTTGTTCACTCAACACCAGGTTGATATAACGGAATTTGACCTGCAAATACTCAGTCAAGAGCTCTTTATACGTTTCCGGCGTGCCGGGACGGAAGATCGGCGTAAACGTTTTGTGCAGTTCAGCAGAAATGTAATTCAGCCATTCAATCGTATGGTAGCGTGCTGTACTCCCGGTGGGGGCGATAAGGTTACAGTGTGGAACCAGATCGGCGATGTATTCGGCAATAGCGACGCCTTCAGTCAAGATAGAGCCATCATCGAGCTCTAATGCTGGCACCATTCCCTTTGGATTGATGGACATATAGTCGATTCCACGCTCTGTCTTTTTCGTGCGCAGGTCAACCTTCTCCAGTTTGAACTCCAATTTGGATTCGATCAAAACGATGTGTGTAAAAAGAGAACTGCTTTCAGCCTTGTAAAACAGTTTCATGAAAACCCCTTTCTATTATTATTTTTCCACCAACACATGCGCTGATGATGGTTGAATGACGCCATGTCGTTTTTTTACAACAAAACGTAACGATAGAGTGTGAGGCTTCTTGCAAAATACTCCTTATGTATGATTGCTGTATGAAATTTGGACGGTTTTGACGGAGTAAAGTCAAATTATCATGCCATTCTGGGACTACTTTTCGGGTTTGAGCGTTTTGCCATGCCGAGAATGATGTCATATGTAATACATACAACTGACTGTGGTACGGATCGCCCACTGGTCACCAGATACGATGTGCAGGTGAGCCCGCTAAATAAAATGATCCGGCTACTTTTTGAAGAAAATACTGTAAATCGGCTGTGTGAGTGATGCTTTTCAACGAGAGATCGCTAGAGGTTAATTAATTATTACTAAATTTATTGATAAGAAAAATTTCATTAGTGACAGGTTTCGTATTTTTCATGATAACGTCAATTTAAGTTATTACCCATGGTTAACGTATCATTAATATTTTAAAAATAGGAAAGGATATGAAGGGACGTTGTTTTCGTTTTATTCCTAATGAACTACCCCTTTATTTATCATGTGTAATAAAGAAGAGGTAGTTATGCTCAATGATTTTCGCAAAAAGCCCGTAATATTAATTAACTATGATGTTTTCTATTATACGTTACGTGTCGTCGATAAATCCTCTATCAATGATGGAAAATAAATACGCTTCCCGAGTCACAATGAACACCACATCAAGACACAGATAATACGATGAAAAAATCGGATAAACCGCAGGTCGTTTACGACTGTGCATTAGGCGGCTAACCGTTACTAATAATGTGTATTGTCTGAATCTATTCATTACCATGAGGTTACTATGAAAAAGAACCGGTTATTATTTTTTATAGCCTTAGCTATTATTTTCGGAATTATTGTTGGTGGAGCTTGTCATTCCTTATTGACGGCGCAGGAAGCCAAAGAGGTGGTGTCCTACTTTAATTTAGTGACCGATGTTTTTCTTCGTTTGATAAAAATGATTATTGCACCCTTGGTATTTGCAACGCTAGTCTCTGGCCTTGCTAGTATGGGGAATTCTTCCTCTGTCGGCCGAATTGGGCTGAAAGCGATGGTGTGGTTTATTTGCTCTTCCCTGGTTTCTCTTTTTATTGGCATGTTGTTGGCAAATATCTTTGAGCCAGGTGTTGGGATGAATCTCGCCATCCCAAGTACACCAATCCAGGTAGATACTGGGGTGAGTACCGGCGGATTTACACTGAAAAGCTTTATTGCTCATATCTTTCCGCGCAGCATCGTCGAAGCAATGGCGAATAACGAAATATTGCAGATCCTGGTGTTCTCCATGTTTTTCGGTTCGGCACTGGCCTTTGTGAAAGGCCAAAATAAGCATGCCGTCACGATGGAGTCGATGATAGAGGAACTGGCGAAAGTGATGTTTCGGGTGACGGATTATGTCATGCGATTAGCGCCCTTGGCAGTATTTTCCTCATTAGCGTCTTCTATTACGACCGAAGGTCTGGGATTGCTCTTTGACTTTGGTAAGGTCATTGGTGAGTTCTATATTGGATTGGCGCTGCTATGGGGGCTAATGTTCGGTGCCGGTGCGCTGTTCCTCGGGAAGAAAGCAACCTGGGGACTGCTCAAACTGCTGCGTGAACCTAGTATGCTGGCGTTTGCTACGGCAAGTAGCGAAGCAGCTTATCCGAAAACAATGGAGGCACTGAGCGAATTCGGTGTTCCTAAAAAAATCACCAGCTTCGTACTCCCGTTGGGATATTCCTTTAACCTTGTCGGCTCGATGATTTATCAGGCTTTTGCGATTCTGTTTATCGCGCAGGCCTACAATATTCACCTAAGTTTGACGCAACAGACGCTGATTCTGCTGACGTTGATGATCACGAGTAAAGGCATGGCGGGGGTCGCTCGCGCAGCGGTGGTGGTGGTAGCAGCCACATTGCCGATGTTCGGTTTACCCGAAGCGGGTATTTTACTGATTATTGGTATCGATCAGTTTCTGGATATGGGCCGCACGGCGACCAATGTAATTGGTAACGGCATGGCGACAGCGGTGGTTGCCAAACTGGAACAAAACCATGACCATTCCGATGAAGAAGCCCCTGCGATGGCAACCGGGAATGTCTAAATTTGCTTCAGATTACTATGCTGAGACAGACGGCCTTCGGGCCGTTTTTCTCTACTCGCCTTGGTTATCTTTCACACATTGTGACCGCTGTTTTCTATCCCATCCACATTTGCGCAGGCTTTCCTCCCTTCAATAGCTAATGGCTATCGTTGCATTCATATCGTCTTGTTGCAAAAACGTTATTTTTTGTTTGTGTTATCTTTAAATAAGACCGCAAGCTCAGGCTGGTTATTCATTAATCGCCCGATGCAGAATAACGAATATGCCCTAAATAATTCGAGTTTCAGGAAGGCGGCAAGAGAAGGCATCCCGGTGAGCTTACACAAGTAAGTGATTCGGGTAACTAAACGCAGCCGACGCACATGCAACTTGAAGTATGACGGGTATAGCAAGTTAATTTGGGAGGAAGCATGTCATCACACCTTCGCGACACTTGTCTGGATACACTGACGGTACGACAGCAGATTTACCATTATTACAGCCTGCCGAAGGCGGCGAAAACGCTCGGCAATATCGATAAATTACCCAAGTCACTCAAGGTATTGCTGGAAAATTTGTTACGTCATCAGGACGGTGAGACGGTAGAGCAAGACGATCTTCAGGCGGTGGTGGACTGGCTGAAAACCGGCCACGTCGATCGGGAAATTGCCTATCGTCCCGCGCGTGTATTGATGCAGGATTTTACCGGCGTGCCTGCCGTGGTCGATCTGGCGGCGATGCGAGCGGCGGTGAAACGACTGGGTGGCGATGTTAATAAGGTTAATCCGCTATCGCCAGTCGATCTGGTTATCGACCACTCGGTGACGGTTGACCACTTCGGCGATCGTCAGGCGCTAGCGGATAACACGCAGTTGGAAATGGCGCGTAACCGTGAACGTTATGAGTTTTTACGCTGGGGGCAACATGCCTTTAGCCACTTTAGCGTCGTGCCGCCGGGAACCGGGATTTGCCACCAGGTGAATCTGGAGTATCTCGCCAAGGCTATTTGGTACGAAAAGCAGGGAGACAAACAGTTTGCCTATCCTGATACGTTGGTGGGGACAGACTCACATACCACAATGATTAACGGCTTAGGCGTACTCGGCTGGGGTGTCGGTGGGATCGAAGCCGAAGCCGCGATGTTGGGGCAACCTGTTTCGATGCTGATCCCTGATGTGGTTGGCGTCAAGCTAAGTGGCAAGATGTGCGAAGGGATCACGGCAACCGATCTGGTTCTAACGGTAACACAGATGCTGCGTAAGCACGGCGTGGTCGGCAAATTTGTGGAATTTTACGGCGATGGGCTGGATTCGCTGCCGCTGGCGGATCGCGCGACTATCGCTAACATGGCACCAGAATATGGTGCCACCTGTGGCTTCTTCCCTATCGATAACATCACGCTGGATTACATGCGGTTGACCAACCGCGCGGAAGAACAGATTGCTCTGGTTGAGGCTTATAGTAAGCAGCAGGGGCTATGGCGCAATACTGGGGATGAACCAGTATTCACCAGCCAACTCGCGCTGGATTTGGCAACGGTGGAAACCAGCTTGGCAGGGCCGAAGCGCCCACAGGATCGCGTGCCTTTAGCGGGCGTGCCGCAAGCCTTTAAAGCCAGCCGGGAACTGGATGTCAGCTCGGTGAAAAATCGATCTGACTATGAAGCGTTCACATTGGGAGGTGAAACGCATCGCTTGCATCAGGGCGCGGTCGTGATTGCAGCGATCACCTCCTGCACCAATACCTCCAACCCTAGCGTGCTGATGACGGCCGGGCTGCTGGCAAAAAATGCCGTAGAGCGCGGTCTGAAAACCAAGCCGTGGGTCAAAACCTCGTTAGCACCGGGTTCGCGGGTCGTCACGGATTACTATGCGAAAGCGGGATTAACGTCATATCTCGACGAACTGGGGTTTAATCTGGTGGGCTATGGCTGTACCACCTGTATTGGTAACTCCGGTCCGCTGCCGGATGCGATTGAAGCCGCGATAAAGGCAGGCGATCTGACGGTCGGCGCGGTGTTGTCAGGTAACCGTAACTTTGAAGGCCGCATCCATCCTCTGGTGAAAACTAACTGGCTGGCATCGCCGCCGTTGGTGGTCGCGTATGCGCTGGCGGGGAATATGAATGTCGATCTGACGCAGGAACCGCTGGGGGAAGATCGTGACGGGAAAGCGGTCTATCTGAAAGACATCTGGCCTTCGACGAAGGCAGTGGCGGACGCGGTACTGCATGTCAGCGCGGGCATGTTCCACCAACAATATGCCGCTGTGTTTGAAGGAACACAGGAATGGCAAGAGATCGAGGTCGACAACAACCCCACCTATCAATGGCCGGAAGAGTCGACCTATATTCGTCAGACGCCTTTCTTTCTGGACATGGGGAAAGAACCCGAGCCGGTTCAGGATATCCACAACGCGCGCATTCTGGCGATGTTGGGCGATTCGGTTACCACCGACCATATCTCACCGGCGGGTAACATTAAGCGCGATAGTCCGGCAGGGAAATACTTGCTGGAGCGCGGTGTCGAAACCACGGAGTTCAATTCTTACGGTTCACGGCGTGGTAACCACGAAGTGATGATGCGTGGCACGTTTGCCAACATCCGTATTCGTAATGAGATGGTGGTGGGTAAAGAGGGCGGCTATACCCGTCATATTCCGTCGCAGAATGAGATGACGATCTATGATGCGGCGATGCGCTATAAGGAGGAGGGGGTCCCGTTGGCGCTGTTTGCCGGGAAAGAGTATGGCTCTGGATCTAGTCGTGACTGGGCGGCGAAAGGCCCACGCTTGCTGGGTGTCCGCGTCGTGATCGCCGAGTCGTTCGAGCGTATCCATCGCTCTAACTTGATTGGGATGGGGATCCTGCCGCTGGAATTTCCTGACGGTATGACGCGTAAAACGCTGCAATTAACCGGTGACGAACAAATTTCGATTACGGGATTAAACCAACTGACACCGGGTGCCACAGTTGAGGTAAACATCACGGGCGCTGATGGTAATACGCAGACGATCAAGACCCGCTGCCGCATCGACACGCGTAATGAACTGACCTATTACCAGAACGACGGTATTCTGCATTATGTTATCCGCAATATGTTGTAACTCTATGCCTAACCGCCAAGAGCCGACTTTTCACTCTTGGCGGATGTGTTTAGGGTGTAGTTTTTTATACGATCTCAAATGCGTACATCAATAATAAGTGGCTTCATCTTCCCTAAGCGGCACGCTCTGAATGCTGCCGTTCGTCATCGCTATCGCAGACACGATGCTTCTTCGCGAATCACTGTGCTTTTTCGATTGCAGGATATACCTGACGACGTATGTCCTGTCGTCTAAAAAGCGGTAAAAGGAAGGGGGAATGCACAGTTCGCCCTGTGTAACGATCACACTGGGATTGTCATACAGCACCCATTCCTGTGGCGGGGCGAGCCTTGTACTAATCACAATAAGCGTTGGTTGGTAATCCACTGGCTCATTAACTAAAAAACAAACATTGTCTTTAACTTGCCTGACCGACGTTAATTCATCTGGCTGCAATCTGTCACCTGGGCCGGGACAGCCGACAAGAAGAAACGTTGTCACTGTAAGCAGAAGCGCCGGTATTTTAGTGCTACATGTCATGGTTAATTCCAGAGAAAGAATGGCATCGCTGCGTTTACCGAACGTGAACGATCGCTGGCAGCCCAGCTTACTTCGATTTCCGGTGATGAAGAACGAGATATTCATCTTGGTGTACCCGCGCACGTTTTCCCGCATTAAATCCTCGTATCCTCCGGCGAATTATGGTTATGTTGTTGTAACGCTAACTCTATGGGGAATAAGTAAAAATTATTTCTCAGCCATGCCCCGATGACAATGCGAATACCGCTTGAAGCATGACGGGGATATAACAGGAGGTTATATGAATGATGTAATCAAAAAACGTTTTAAACACTCGTTGCTACTGCTTACTTTGTGTGCCGCGGGGGCGATAACCTCGGTTTTTGCTGCCCAGGTTCCCGCCGGTGTGGTATTGGCGGACAAGCAAGAGCTGGTACGAGGTAATAGTTCAGAGCCTGCTTCGTTGGATCCGCATAAGGTAGAAAGCGATGTAGAAGGCCATATTATCAACGACTTCTTCGATAATCTGGTGCGTGTGAGTGATGACGGCACGATACAGCCGCGACTGGCCGAACGTTGGGATAATAAAGACAACACGGTGTGGACGTTCCACCTGCGGCCTGATATTAAATGGTCTGATGGTTCGCCGCTGACCGCCGACGATGTGGTTTACAGTTGGCGACGCCTTGGCGATCCTAAAACGCTGTCGCCTTATGGCAGCTATATCGCCAGTATGTACGTGAAGAATGCGGCAGATATTATGGCGGGCAAAAAGGCACCAGATACGCTGGGCATAAAGGCGCTGGATAGCCATACCGTTGAAGTTACGCTGGAACGTCCGCTTTCCTATTTCCTGGAAATGTCGGCTTACCATGTGTTGGTGCCATTGCCGAAAGCGGTTCTTGAAAAATACCCAGAAAATTGGACGCAGGTCGGGCATTTTGTCAGCAGTGGCCCTTATACGATGAGTGAATGGGTGGTGAACGAACGCATCGTCGGCAAGCGCAATAGCCAGTATTGGGATGATGCGCATACCGTGATTAACAAAGTCACGTACCTGCCAATTAGCTCGCAGGCGGCGGAACTGAATCGTTATAAATCGGGTGAAATTGATATCACGGGGCTTTTGTCGCCCGTGCAGTTTGCGTCGCTGCAAAAAGAGTATCCGCAGGAGGTGAAAGTTTCGCCGCTGTTGTCTACCTACTTCTATCAGTTCAATACGCAAAAACCGCCGTTTGATGATGTTAGAGTGCGCCGTGCCTTAGACCTGAGTTTGGATAAGACGGTTATCGCTGAAAAAGTGATGGGCATGGGGCAGAAACCCGCATATAGCCTGATTCCTCAAAACACCGGAGGCTATACGCGGCAGGAGCCAGAATGGGCCGGCTGGACGCAAGAACAGCGTAATGCAGAAGCGAAAAAATTACTGGAAGAGGCCGGTTTTAACGCGAAAAACCCGCTGCGGTTCAATCTGCTTTATAACACATCAGAATCGCATCTACGTGTTGCTATCGCGGCGAATTCAATGTGGAAAAAGAACCTCGGCGTAGAGGCGACATTACAGAATCAGGAATGGAAAACCATGCTGGATACGATCCGCTCCGGCACCTATGAGGTGGTTCGCTATTCATGGAATGGTGATTACAATGAGCCGAGTACCTTTCTGGAAATTCTGCAATCGGGTAACAGCAACAACAATTCTAAATTCAGTAACGCGGAATATGATGCGTTACTGCAAAAAGCGCTAACGGTAGACAGTCGGCAGGAAAGGCAGGGGATTTATCAGCAGGCAATGACGATTCTGAACCAGCAGATGCCACTACTGCCGATTTATTATTATGTCCAGCCACAGATGGTGAAACCTTACATCGGTGGGTTTTTGCCCGACATCCGTGGTAATTACTACACACAGGATATATATGTGATTAAACAGTAGGCAAAAAAAGACCGCCAGTAAAATACTGGCGGTCTGTGTCTGTGAGCAAATAACGCTATTCGGAATCGTTATTTGATGTCCAGCATGTGCCCCATTTTGGCTGCTTTGGTGGCCAGATAGTGTTCATTCTTTGGGTTGCGCCCGACGATTAATGGCACTCGCTCGACAATGTTGATGCCTGCTTCGTTGAGGATTTTGACTTTCTGCGGATTATTCGTCAGCAGGCGAACTGCATCAACGTCCAGCAGCTTGAACATGTCAGCGCATAGCGTGAAGTCGCGCTCGTCGGCAGCGAACCCGAGTTGATGGTTAGCCTCCACCGTATCGGCTCCCAGATCCTGCAACGCATAAGCCCGGATCTTATTGAGCAACCCAATGTTACGACCTTCCTGACGATGGTATAGCAGCACGCCACGGCCTTCTTCGGCGATGTGGCCCAAGGCGGCCTCAAGCTGGAAACCACAGTCACAGCGCAGGCTAAACAAGGCATCTCCCGTCAGGCACTCGGAATGCACGCGGGCAAGTACGGGAACTGAACCGGAAATATCGCCATAAACCAGCGCAAGGTGGTCATGGCCTGTGGCGATTTCTTCAAAACCCACCATCAGAAAATCGCCCCACGGAGTGGGTAATTTGGCTTCCGCCACCCGTTTTAGTTGCATACTTTTCTCCAAAAACGCGTATCCAAAAAAGCTGTGTCCAAAAAAAGTGCTGAGGCGAATCCTACTGCGGCCTATCGCGCTTGACCAGCAAAAAAGCCTGTTTAAGAACGTCACAAAAATTGAATTACAGTCTGACCTGACCTCAGTTTGGTTTCATCTTCGTTGACAGAACTGAGCGCTATTTTACGCCATACTGACAGTTCATGTCAGATTTTCTGATAGAATTGTGAAAGTTTTGTTGCAAAGCATCATGCTGAATTATGGGAATAAATTATGTACGACATTGCCAAACGAACCACCATTGGCGCAGCGCTATTACTGATTATGCCAATGATTATCTGGATGAGCGGCTGGCAGTGGCAACCAGAGTATGGCGGGCTCTGGTTGCGTGTACTCTTTTGGATCACCGAGACGGTGACATCGCCGTGGGGCATTCTGACTAGTATTGTGCTAAGTCTCTGGTTTCTCTGGTGCCTGCGTTTTCGCCTAAAAGCTGCACTTGGCCTGTTGGTTATTATGGCGATTACGGTGTTGGTTGGACAGGGAATCAAATCGGTGATTAAAGAGTGGGTGCAGGAATCCCGGCCTTATGTGGTCTGGCTGGAGAAAAATCATCAGGTGGATGATAGCTATTTCTATTCGCTACCGCGCAAGGATCGTTCGGAATTGGTGAAAGAGCAGTTGCAGGATCAAACCCAGATCCCACAATGGCTGCGTAGCCACTGGCAGTTTGAAACTGGCTTTGCTTTTCCCTCTGGACATACCCTGTTTGCCGCGACGTGGGCGCTGCTGGGTGTTGGGTTGCTGTGGGCGCGGCGACATTATAAAACCGTGGCGATCCTGATGCTCTGGGCCAGTGGCGTCATGGGCAGCCGTCTGGTTTTGGGCATGCATTGGCCGCAGGATCTGGTGGTGGCGACGTTAATCAGTTGGCTTCTGGTGGTGGTCGCCAGTTGGCTGGCACAGCGTTGGTGCGGCCCGCTATCGCTCCAGTATGAAGAAATCAAAGAACAGGCGGAAGAGGATGCCGCTGAGAATAAATCCTCGTAGCCCCTGAGCGGTGGTTCCTGTCGCAGGTCATACCCTGTAGATTCTATCCTGCGGATGGCATTAGTCATCCGCTTCTTTATGCCTCATCCCCTATTTCTTCCCGCGATTTCCTCGCACAAAATGTAAACAATTTGTGAGCTGCTTCGCTATTCCTGTTTTTGCTGTTGGACAATTTTTCGGTTGGTTGTAAAACTTCATTTGAATGTTAATTCAATATTGAATATATATTCAAACAGGAGAATAACAATGAAACCTTACCGTCTGAAATCCTCCCTGCTGGCTATCATGTTTTCCCTATCTGCTGGCACGTTCGCCGCAGATAACGGCTTGATCGCCATTATTACGCCTTCACACGACAACCCATTCTTTAAAGCGGAAGCCGAAGGTGCCAGAACCAAAGCCGCTGAGCTGGGTTACACCACGCTGGTGGCGTCGCACGACGATGATGTTAGTAAGCAAAATCAACTGATTGAAACTGCCATTGCCCGCAAGGCGAAGGCCATCATTCTGGATAATGCCGGGGCCGATGCCACCATTGGCCCGTTGAAGAAAGCGAAAGCGGCGGGTATTCCTGCGTTCCTGATCGACCGTGAAATTAATGAAACCGGCGTGGCCGTGGCGCAGATCGTCTCCAATAACTATCAGGGCGCACAGCTCGGCGCGGAGAAATTTGTCGAACTGATGGGACAGAAAGGTAAGTACGTCGAGCTGATTGGGCGTGAGTCGGACACCAATGCGCACGTCCGCTCGCAGGGCTACCACGATGTGATCGATCAATATAGCGACATGAAGCGCGTCGCTCGACAAACCGCGAACTGGAGCCAGACGGAAGCGTTTACCCGCATGGAAGCCATCTTGCAGGCAAACCCAGATATCACCGGTGTGATTTCCGGTAACGACACCATGGCGCTAGGTGCAGAAGCAGCGCTGAAAGCGGCGGGGCGTCACGACGTAATTGTAGTGGGCTTTGACGGCAGCGACTACGTGCGTGATTCCATCATCAATAAAGGCAACATCAAGGCCACGGTGCTGCAACCCGGTTGGCAGCAGGCACAGATGGCGGTCGAACAGGCGGATTACTACCTGAAGAACGGCAAAGCACAGCACGATGAAAAACAACTGATGGACTGCATTCTGATCGATGAATCTAATGCGAACAAACTCAACACCTTTGCGTTGAAACCGTAATCGAGGCAGCGGGAGCGTTAGCTCCTGCTGATAGAGGAGTCGTTATGTTGTTTGGTGAACGATATCGCGTCGGCTGGATTGGACTCTGCGCCTTGCTGCTGTCTGCCTGTACGGTGGTCGATCTGGATGAAAATGGTAAGCCGATCATTCCGGTTGACCCAACTTCTACGCCAGGCTATAGCGCCATGACGCCAGAGAATATTGCGACGGCGCTGTGGCAGCCAACATTGCTCCCTACGGCGCAGCAGCAGGCGCTGTCCTGGGATGACGTAAGGAAAATGCAGGCAACGCTGGAAGGCGCGGCACGCAAAGCCGTCTACGCACGGCTTCAGGGCCCGATCGGTGGGATTGATCGAGAAAGTCGTGAAGGAAAATTGGTGCTGAATGTGAAAGGTGACACCGTCACTCTACAGCTAGGACCGATAGTCAAAGGCAATGCGATTCGCGATGCGGCAGGGTTTATCCGCTTTGATGATTTCAAGAATCAGGTGCAGTTTGCTCAATTAGCACGTGCGCTGAATAGCAAAGCGATCGCGTCATTGCCGGAACTGGATGCCAGTGTGCAAGGTAAAACCGTTAACGTGTTGGCGGCGCTGGTCGTGACGAAGCAGGGCATCAGCGATGCGGTGCCGATGACGTTAAACCTGACCGAAACGAGCAGCGGAGGGACGCAATGATGGAAAAATCGGATGTCTCTCTACAGCCTAGCACGGCTTGTCGCCCCGAAATTGTGATGGCAACCCGAGGCATCACTATGCTGTTTCCCGGCACTAAAGCGTTGGATAACGTCGATTACAACGTTTATCGCGGCAAGGTCAACGTGATCATTGGCGAAAACGGAGCAGGAAAATCGACGCTAATGAAGATTCTGGCAGGTGTACAGCAGCCTACGTCCGGCCAGATCCTGCTAAACGGCAACGTGGTGCATATCGCTGATACCCGCGATGCGACGGCGAAAGGCATCGGCATGGTACACCAGGAACTTAACCTGTCCGAAAACCTGAGTGTGGCAGAGAACATCTTCCTGGGTCGGGAACTGCAAAAGGGCGTTACGCCTATCGATCATCTGGAACAGGAGCGGATTGCGGCGGAGCTGATGGCGCGTCTCGATCAGGCTATTTCGCCGCGTACCGAGGTCGCTAGCCTGAAAGTCGGCCAGCAGCAGCTAGTGGAAATTGCCAAGGCGCTGGCGGATCGGGCCGACATTTTGATTCTGGACGAACCGACCTCCGCGCTAAGCAAAACCGAAGTGGAGATTCTGTTTCGCGTGATCCGCGAGCTGACTCGTCAGAATGTTTCCATCATCTACATTTCGCATCGGCTTGAAGAGCTAATGGCGATTGGCGACTACATCACCATCCTGCGTGACGGCTGTTTTCAGGCGGAAGCGGCGGTCAGCGACATCGATGTGCCGTGGATCGTGCGGGAAATGCTCGGCGGTGACCCTGTCACCAGCTTCCTGCATTCGGACAGAACGTTCGGTGCGCCGATATTGGAAGCGGCGCATCTTACCTGTCTCAATGATGCCGGGCATCAGGTGGTGAATGATGTCTCGCTGATGGTGCGTGAAGGGGAAATTGTCGGGATTTACGGGCTGATGGGGGCTGGGCGCACGGAGCTGTTTGAGTGCTTGCTGGGCATTCAGAATGATTATCTGGGCAAGATTTATCTGGATAGCAAACCGGTTAATCCGCGTCTTTCTACCGCGCAGCGCATCCGCATGGGGATGAGCCTGGTGCCGGAAGATCGCAAAAAAACCGGCATTTTTCCGCTCTCATCAGTCGCTTCTAATCTCACTATCGCCAGCCTATGGCGACGGCTGAAATACGGCATGGCGATCTTCCAGCGACAGGAGCAAGAAGTGGTCGCCAGCGCGATTGGGCAGTTAGCGATCAAAGTGTCTTCACCCGAGGTGGAAATTCAGGCGCTCAGCGGTGGTAATCAGCAAAAAGTGGTCATTGGCCGCTCGCTGCTGACCAGCCCCAAGGTGCTGCTACTGGACGAACCGACGCGGGGCATCGATGTGGGGGCTAAGGCCGATGTGTTTGAAATGATGGTCGGGCTGTCCGAACAGGGCATCGGCGTGCTGTTTTCCACCTCGGATCTGAAAGAAATTATGGCGGTATCGGACCGTATTTTGGTGATGTCGAATGGCAAACTGACGGCGAATATCGTGCGTCAATCGGCCAGCGAATCGGCATTGGTTTCGGCAAGTGCACAAGGGTTCTGACATGAAAACGACTCACCTTCCGGCGGCGTCAGGTACGCTATCTCCGGGGAAGTTTGTACGCTCACGAGAGAGCATCCTGCTGTTGATCCTCAGGCTGCGCACGTTCATCGCGCTGTTCCTGATTCTGGGGTTCTTTGCCTTCACGGTGCCCGGATTTTTGGCGACGGGCAGTCTAATCATCATGGTGAAGCACATCGCGATCAATGCGTTTCTGGCTTTGGGTATCACGTTTGTCATCATTACCGCCGGGATTGACCTGTCCATCGGTGCCACGCTGGGGCTGTGCGGCATGGTTGCGGGTTACATGATTACCCAGGGCATTGTGCTGCCTATGTTTGGTATCGCAATTTTCCCCAGCGTGTGGGTCATCGTGCCCGTCGTGTTGGTGATTGGTGCGCTCATCGGTGCCATCAACGGCTGGATTATCACGCGGTATAACGTTGCGCCCTTTATCTGCACGCTCGGAACGATGTACATCGTGCGTGGGGCATCGATGCTGATTTCCGGTGGGGAAACGTTCCCCGGCTTAGGTGGTAATCCACAGTTGGGGAATACCGGTTTTGAGCTGATTGGCTCCGGCACGATCCTAGGGCTCCCGCTAGCTATCTGGTTGATGCTGGTGTTGGCACTGGTGATTGCCTACGTGGCACGTCGCTTACCGTTCGGCCGCCATGTCTATGCAATTGGTGACAATGAGCGTGCTGCTGAGCTTTCCGGTGTCAAAGTACGTCAGGTCAAAGTCTGGGTTTACACCATTTCCGGTTTCTGCGCGGCTATCGCGGGCATCGTGGTGTCTTCTCAACTGGTCGCTAGCCATCCGGCGACGGGCACTGCCTTTGAAATGAACGCGATCGCCGCCGTAGTACTCGGTGGAACGTCATTGGCAGGTGGACGCGGCACGATTCTGGGCACGCTGATTGGTGCGTTTGTCATCGGCATTCTTGCCGACGGGCTAGTAATGATGGGCGTAAGTGAATTCTGGCAGATGGTGATCAAAGGCATTGTCATCATTGTGGCGGTGATTATCGACCAGATGCAGAACTGTATGCAGCACAAGGCCGCGATTGTGTCACAGAAGGCTGCGGCGGAAGGCGCTTAGTTAGGCGTAGATGCATTAAGGGTAGAGTGCATTTTAGTGTAGATCGCACGGGGCGTTGGGTTGTGGCGGGAGCGATGTCGGTAGACATACCGAGGCCCGATTTGAGCGCAATTTTTTTTGATTCAACATGAATAAATATTCGTTTTTGAGTAAAAATTCAAGTGAGGTGAGGTATGAATCCGTACTCCTTGTCGGTGGAGGCGCTGACGAACAAAGCTCGCGCCATACGCCGCCGCATTATTCATCTGAATGCCAATAGCCCGGCTGGTGGGCATACGGGCGCAGATCTGTCACAGGTTGAGATTCTGACAGCGCTGTATTTTCGCATCCTGAACTGTGCGCCGGATCGTCTTCAGGACCCGCAGCGCGATATTTATATCCAGTCAAAAGGCCATGCCGTTGGCGGTTATTACTGCTGTCTGGCCGAGGCGGGCTATTTCCCTGAAGCGTGGCTGGCAACCTATCAGCATCCTGATTCGCATTTGCCCGGGCATCCGGTCAAGCACAAAACGCCGGGGATTGAGCTGAACACTGGGGCGCTGGGGCATGGGCTGCCAGTTGCTGTCGGCATTGCGCTGGCGGCGAAGCGTGATAACAGCCCGCGCCGGGTGTTTGTCCTGACGGGCGATGGCGAGCTGGCAGAAGGCAGTAACTGGGAAGCGGCGCTGGTGGCGGCGCATTACCAACTGGATAACCTGATCATCATCAACGACAAGAACAAGCTGCAACTGGCGGGGACAACCTGTTCCATTATGAATACCGATCCGCTGGCAGAGAAGTGGCAGGCCTTTGGCTTACAGGTCACGGAATGCGCAGGTAATGACATGCAATCGGTGGTGGAAACATTGGAGAACCTGCCTCGCAACGGCAAGCCGAATGTGGTGATTGCGAATACGGAAAAAGGTGCAGGCGTGTCGTTTATTCAGGGACGAGCTGAATGGCACCACCGGGTGCCGAAAGGCGAAGAAATTGCACTGGCGTTGGAGGAACTAAAAGATGAGTAATGCAGAGCACCTGGCAACAGTCATGGTTGAGCAGTTCATCAAGGCCGTCGAACAGGGAATCGATGTCGTTCCGGTGTTGGCGGATTCGACCTCCACGGCGAAAATTTCACCGTTCATACAGCGTTTCCCCGGCCGTATCGTCAACGTGGGGATTGCAGAACAAACGATGGTGGGGACGGCGGTAGGGCTGTCTATCGGCGGGAAAATTGCGGTGACCTGCAACGCAGCACCGTTTCTGATCTCCCGCGCCAACGAACAGCTCAAAGTCGACGTCTGTTACAACAACAGCAACGTCAAGCTGTTTGGGCTTAATGCGGGCTGTAGCTACGGTCCGCTTGCCAGCACGCACCACAGCATTGATGACATCGCGGTGTTGAGAGGGTTTGGCAATATTGAGATCTACGCGCCGTCCAGCCCGGAAGAGTGCCGCCAGATTATCGATTATGCGTTTGCACATCAGGGACCTGTCTATATTCGTCTCGATGGGAAGGCGCTGCCAGCCTTGCATGATGAGCATTATCACTTTGTTCCAGGGCAGATCGATGTGCTACGCAAAGGCAGTGATATCGCGCTGGTTGGGTTGGGATCCACCGTGCATGAAATTGTGACGGCTGCTGAATTATTAGCAGAAAAAGGGCTCTCCGCTACGGTGGTTAATCTTTCCTCTATCCGCCCGTGCAATACTCAGCAATTGCTTGAAATTTTGAGTGAAACGCCTCGAGTCATCACCGTCGAGGAACATAACGTCAACGGCGGTGCAGGTAGTCTGGTTGCGGAAGTGCTGGCTGAAGCGGGCAGTGGGATCCCGCTGGTTCGGTTGGGGATCCCCGATGGTCAATACGCGATTGCTGCCGATCGGAGCGCGATGCGCGCGCATCACGGTCTAGACGCGACGGGCATTGTCAACGCAGCACTGCGTCTTTGTCCGGGAGGCTGATGATGTTTACGCCGGTTATTTTGGCAATCGATGAAGGGACGACGAACGCCAAGGCGATTGCCGTCGATGAGCGGGGGAGCATTCTGGCTAAAGCGTCGATCGCTTTGCAGGTCACGCACCCGCAACCGGGTAGGGCCGAACAGGATGCGATGGCGATTTGGCGTGCAGTTTGTCAGGCCGCTGAAGCCTGCCTGTCGTCATTACACCGCGCTCAGGTGGTAGGCGTTGCCATCAGCAATCAGCGTGAGTCGGTGCTGATTTGGGACAGGAAAACCGGAAATCCGCTGACGCCGCTGGTCAGTTGGCAAGATCGCCGTGCCGAAAAATTCTGTCAGGCGCTACAGGGAAGTGCAGAGGCACGTTTGATCGAATCCCGTACCGGACTGCAAGTCGATCCGCTTTTTCCCGCGGCCAAACTTCATGCCATGCTGGCGGAATTGCCAAACGGCGTTGCCCGAGCGATGCAGGGGGAACTGTGCATCGGGACAGTGGATTGTTGGCTGAACTGGCAGTTTAGTGGGGGACGAGCGTACTCCACCGACTATTCCAATGCCGCGAGAACCCAGTTATTCAATATCCACCGTGGCTGCTGGGACGAGGATCTGCTGGCGCTATTCGGTATTCCCAGCGTTTGTCTGCCTGCCGTCACGCCTTCCTCAGCGTTACATGGTCACACTGGCGTGACGGGTATCAGCGGGCTGTCTGCTGGTGTACCGATTGTGGCGCTGATTGGCGATTCCCATGCTGCGCTGTACGGGCAGGGCATCAACCAAAGTGGTGCAATCAAGGCGACATACGGAACCGGCTCGTCGCTGATGACCACCATCAATACACCACATCTTCACGCCGCTGGGCTCAGCACCACGATTGCCTGGCACGATGGCGAACTGCGCTACGCATTGGAAGGCAATATCACCCATACCGGTTCGGGATTTGCCTGGATTGGTCAGATGCTGGGCGTCCCATCCGTTACACAACTGACCGAACTGGCGCTCAGCGCCGAATCAAATCAGGGCGTCTTCTTTATTCCTGCCTTATCCGGGCTGGGCGCACCCTATTGGGATGTGCAAGCGCGCGGCCTGCTGTGCGGTTTATGCGATGCCACCACACCCGCCATCATCGCCCGTGCCGGACTTGAAGCGATTGCGTATCAAATTGCCGACGTCTTTTTCGCGATGGAGCAGGCATCGCAGGCCGCGTTACCCGCGCTGCGTGTCGATGGTGGCGCGACGCAAAACCGCTGGCTGATGCAGTTTCAGGCCGACTTATTACAACGCCCTCTGATTCGCAATCACAACGCAGAAGTGTCTGCGCTGGGGGCGGCCTATCTGGGCGGAAAGATGTTGGGATGGTGGGAGCACAACGAACAGATCGCCGCGCTGCCGAGAGAGGTCGAAATTATCGAACCGTCGGCGGTGAATCACGGGGTTTTGGAGAGCTATCAACAGTGGCGAACGGCGGTGGCGCGTGCGCGTCTGCGGCCTGAATCATGATTATTTTTAGCAGTAAGAAATGTTAACAGTAAGAACCTATCCGATACGCAAGAAAGATAAGCAGCTCAATACCATTACAAATCTATGAGGTGACTTTATTATGGCAACGTATACCTACCCTGAATTTGGTGCCGGTTTGTGGCATTTCGCGAATTATATCGATCGCTACGCGGTGGACGGCTACGGCCCGGCCTTGAGCACGATCGATCAAATCAAAGCGGCAAAAGAGGTCGGAGAGCTTTCCTACGTCGATCTGCCTTATCCCTTCACGCCGGGCGTCACACTCAGCGAAGTGAAGGATGCGCTGAAGGATGCGGGTCTGAAAGCGATTGGCATCACACCGGAAATTTACCTGCAAAAGTGGTCGCGTGGCGCTTTCACCAATCCCGATCCGGCCGCGCGGGCTGCGGCGTTTGAACTGATGCATGAATCTGCTGGCATTGTGCGTGAACTGGGAGCGAATTACGTCAAAGTCTGGCCGGGGCAGGATGGCTGGGATTATCCATTCCAGGTCAGCCATAAAAACCTGTGGAAGCTGGCGGTTGATGGTATGCGCGATCTCGCTGGCGCTAACCCGGATGTGAAATTCGCCATCGAATACAAGCCGCGTGAACCGCGTGTGAAAATGACCTGGGATTCCGCAGCGCGAACGCTGCTGGGGATTGAAGATATCGGGTTAGATAACGTTGGCGTGCTACTGGACTTCGGCCATGCGCTGTATGGCGGTGAATCACCAGCGGATTCTGCCCAGTTGATTATCGATCGCGGTCGGCTGTTCGGCATGGATGTGAATGACAATTTGCGCGGTTGGGATGATGATTTGGTGGTCGGTACGGTGCACATGACCGAGATTTTCGAGTTTTTCTACGTGCTGAAAATCAACAATTGGCAGGGCGTGTGGCAGCTCGATCAGTTCCCGTTCCGTGAGAATCACGTCGAGGCGGCGCAACTGTCTATTCGTTTCTTGAAGCATATCTATCGTGCGCTGGATAAACTGGATATTCCGGCGCTTCAGGCGGCACAGGAAGCGCAAAACCCGTTACAGGCTCAGCGGATTGTACAGGACGCGCTGCTGTCATCCATTAACGTTAGCGAGTAGCGGCGGTACGGTTCGTCAGGCTTGGAATAGGGGAATTATTCTGCGCCTGACGTTATCGTGGCTCTATCTCTGCGGTACATCACACCCAACGGCACAAACCGCTGGGTGATAAGTCTATTAGATCAGCGTCTCGGCGGTTAACCGATCGGTAATCAACACATCAATGTAGTGGCCGATTAATGCGCCACGAATCGCCGCACTTTTCTCGATACCGCCTGCCAGTGCTACCACGCGCGGACACAGACGTAGCTGTGGTAACGCCATACCAATCACCGGATCTTCATCGTCTTGTAACACCGGTTCGCCTTCCGCATTGTAGTAATGCAGGCATAAATCCCCCACGGCACCGCGTTCGGCCAACTGGTGTAGCATCGCTTCGTGATAATAGTTACCGGAATTTTTCAGTAATTGCGACGGCTCCAGCACGCCGATGCCCACGAGC
Organism: Pectobacterium parmentieri; assembly: GCF_001742145.1. Lineage (NCBI taxonomy): Bacteria > Pseudomonadati > Pseudomonadota > Gammaproteobacteria > Enterobacterales > Pectobacteriaceae > Pectobacterium > Pectobacterium parmentieri. Next base: position 1,230,625 of record NZ_CP015749.1, read on the forward strand.
GCCAGGCTCACTTCGCTAAATTTGTCGACCACGCTGGAAACCTCATCGCTGGTCACCAAACGGGCGCGATCTTCCACCGAACGTTCAATGCTCTGCGCGGGTAAGAGATAGGCCGGACAACTTAATTGGTTGGCTAACGTTTGTGTCAGAATGGTCGCCTGCACATTGCCGTTTGGCCCCACGCCGCCTAACAGTTGGATTACGCCCTGTGCTTTGACGCTTTGCGGATGCAGGCTATCCACCATCGCCCGCAGCGTGCTACTCCAGGATGAGATACCGACCAAATCGTCAGGACGGATGCTGGTTTGGACATAGTGCGCGGCCGCGGAACCAATTGCCTGCTTGATTTGTGCCAACGTGGCGTTGTCGGCGACATCCACCACGATGGCCTGATCGATGCCATAACGCTTTTGAATCGCGGATTCCAGCCCCATGAACATGTTCGGGGGTTGAATTACGCTGATTTTGACCACACCTTCTTTAACACAGCGCGTGATAGCGCGGGATACAAAAGACTGTGACAAATGGAGTGATGCGGCAATTTCTGCTTGTTTCATCCCTTCGCTATAATAGAGCGTAGCGATCTTGACCAATAATCGCTGTTCGTCCTGCTTTGACATGACTTTCCCCCTTGCTGACATGCTGCTGTCATTTTTATTCAGCACAGAATAAATAACAAGCGCAGACGGCAGTGGCGTGCGGTTCTTATTTTCGGCTTTCGTACCGTGATAAGAGTGATGGCAAAGACGATGGCAAAAAATCGGACTGATACCATGATTTCCCTGTCTGTGCTGGACATGGTAATTTAATGGGGTTGGTCGCCAAAATTTGGCATAATTCATCCGGTTAATGGATATCACAGGAAGGAAAATGTGAAATATTTGCTGATTTTTTTACTCGTGCTAGCGATATTCATCATTTCTGTCACACTGGGTGCGCACAACGATCAGGTTGTGACATTTAACTATCTGCTGGCGCAGGGGGAGTATCCTATCTCCACACTGCTCGCCACGCTATTTGCTCTGGGCTTTGGCCTTGGCTGGGTTATTTGTGGTCTGTTTTATCTGCGTCAACGCATTGCGCTTGGCCGTGCACAACGTAAAATCAAGCGTCTGGAACAACAGCTTTCTACCTCCACCGAGGAGAATGTGGTGCCAGAGCAGACGGTCACCCACTAAGGAATTCTCTCTATGTTAGAACTGCTGTTTCTGTTGCTGCCCGTGGCCGCTGCTTATGGCTGGTACATGGGTCGCAGAGGTGCGCAGCAGGACAAAGAGCAGGAATCCAACCGCCTGTCCCGTGAGTACGTCACCGGGGTCAATTTTCTGTTGTCTAATCAGCAGGATAAGGCGGTGGAACTGTTCCTCGACATGCTCAAGGACGACAGCAACACTTTTGAAGCCCATCTTACACTCGGCAATTTGTTTCGTTCGCGTGGCGAAGTTGACCGTGCGATCCGCATCCATCAGGCGCTGACCGAAAGCGCATCATTAACGTTTGAACAACGCCTGTTAGCAGTGCAACAACTGGGCCGTGACTATATGGTAGCGGGGTTGTATGACCGCGCCGAAGAGATTTTCAATCAGTTGGTGGATGAAGAAGATTTTCGACGCAGCGCCTTGCAGCAACTATTGCAAATCCATCAGGCAACCAGTGACTGGCAGACGGCAATCGATGTTGCGGAAAAACTGGTCAAGATGGGTAAAGATCAGCTCCGTGTGGACATTGCTCATTTTTACTGCGAGTTGGCACTACTGGCGATGGGCAGCGACGATTTGGATAAAGCGCTAACGCTCTTGAAGAAAGGGGCGACGGCGGACAAGCAGTGCGCTCGTGCGTCTATCATGATGGGACGTATCTACATGGCACAGCAGGATCATTCGCGCGCTGTGGAAGCGTTGCGACAGGTTCTCGATCAGGATAAAGAGCTAGTTAGTGAAACGCTGCCGATGCTACAGGAGTGTTATCAGCATTTAGATAAACTCCTGGATTGGGCGAACTTCCTCAAACGCTGCGTGGAAGAAAACACCGGCGCGACGGCGGAATTGATGCTGGCCGACATCCTCGAAAAAGAAGAGGGTGCGGAGGTCGCACAGGCTTATATTAACCGGCAGCTTCAACGCCACCCCACGATGCGCGTGTTCCATCGCCTGATGGATTTTCACCTGCATGAAGCGGAAGACGGGCGAACAAAAGAAAATCTTCAGGGATTGCGTGACATGGTGGGCGAACAAATTCGTACCAAACCTCGCTACAACTGCCGTAAATGCGGTTTCACGTCACAATCACTCTATTGGCAATGTCCTTCCTGCCGTACCTGGGCCAGCGTGAAGCCGATCCGTGGGTTAGATGGGCAATAATATCTCGCGATACCAAGGGGGCCATTATTTTAATGCCTTTTAGTTACAACATACAATACGTTGTGTCTGATTTCCGTTTCAGCTAACGTCTTTAATGGCATTCGTCTTCAGGCTGCTGGGATTTCAGGGACGGGACATGTAGAATGCGGCGGGAATTTTGGTTTCGCAAAAGACTGGGTGACGAATGAAAAACGAGAATCTACAGCAAAAGAATCAAGCGGTATCATCCCCGATTGTTGTCGCGTTGGACTACGCTAGTCAGGATGCGGCGCTGTCGTTTGTTGACCGTATCGATCCGCAAGATTGCCGTTTGAAGGTAGGCAAAGAAATGTTTACCTTATTTGGCCCACAATTCGTGCAGACGTTACAGCAGCGCGGCTTTGATGTGTTTCTCGATCTGAAATTCCACGATATTCCGAACACCGTCGCTCACGCCGTGGCAGCATCTGCCGATCTTGGCGTGTGGATGGTGAATGTTCACGCCAGCGGCGGTTCACGCATGATGGCGGCAGCGAAAGAAGCGTTGGTGCCGTTTGGTAAAGATGCGCCATTGTTGATTGCCGTAACTGTGTTGACCAGTATGGACGAAGAGGATTTACGCGGGCTTGGCATTACCGTCAGCCCTGCTGAGCAGGCGGAAAGACTGGCTGTGCTAACGTACAACAGCGGGCTGGATGGCGTGGTGTGTTCTGCGCATGAAGCACAGCGGTTGAAGCAGGTATGTGGTCAGTCATTTAAGCTGGTCACGCCGGGGATTCGCCCTGCTGGCAGCGATGTTGGCGATCAGCGCCGTATCATGACGCCCGTTCAGGCACAGCAGGTGGGCGTAGATTATATGGTGATTGGGCGTCCGATCACCCAATCTGCCGAGCCAGCGCAGACGCTGCGTGATATTCGCGCTTCGTTGTTAAACGGTGCTTCATCATGAATCATGATAAGAACAGTCAACTGGTTTACTCCACAGAAACCGGGCGCATTACGCCGGAAGAAGAAAAAGTAGTTCGACCAAAAGGCGATGGTATCGTGCGTATCCAGCGCCAGACCAGTGGGCGCAAAGGCAAGGGCGTATGCCTGATTAGCGGCCTCGACCTTGATGATGCTGCGCTGGATAAACTGGCTGCTGAGTTGAAGAAAAAATGCGGCTGCGGCGGTTCAGTGAAAGAAGGCGTGATAGAAATTCAGGGAGATAAGCGCGACCTGCTAAAACAACTTCTGGAAGCGAAAGGGATGAAGGTCAAGCTGGCCGGCGGTTAAGTATAAAAGCAGCAGGTTTACTCCCGTGAGCCTGCTGCTATAAATTTGTTATTTATCGACCTGACGGCCAATCAGCCCGCCGATGGCAGCACCGCCCAGCGTTCCTAATGTTCCGCCATCCGTTAAGATAGCCCCACCAACCGCGCCGGCACCGGCACCAATTGCGGTATTACGGTCACGTTTGGACATGTTTGAACAACCTGCGAGCGTAACAGCGAGCGTAATTGCCAGAGCGGCTGTCGCAAAACGTTTGTTTAATTTCATTTTCTTCCCCTTTCTGCTCTTAGTCTCACGTTTCTTGTGAGGAAAATATCGAACAAAGTGATTTTTGCGGTATTAAATAAAGAAATGCAGCCTGTTACCGCCTGATGACAAGTATAATCATCGGAAAAAACAGCAACAGGTAAAAACTCCTAATTCCCCGACGTTACTTTAACGATAGCAATATTTGATAAAATTGGCTGTTTTTTGCACAATTCTGTGGCGTGTCTCTTTCTTTTTCCCATAGCAGAACACCGCTAGGTCTTTAGCGATTTAGCCCATAGCGACGAACTCGTCAGGCCGCGAGAATGGTGTTATCGCGTCGATGGGAGGCTGATTATGTTAGAAACGCTAAAAAGACAGGTGTTAGAAGCCAATTTGGCTCTGCCGCAGCATAATTTGGTGACGTTTACCTGGGGAAACGTCAGCGCGGTAGATCGGCAGCGTGGCCTGATGGTGATCAAACCTTCCGGCGTGGAGTATTCGGCCATGACGCTGGAGGATATGGTCGTCGTTGAACTGGAAAGCGGCAAAGTAGTGGAGGGGACGAAGAAGCCATCGTCAGATACCGATACTCACCGTGTGCTGTATCTGGAATTTGATGATATCGGCGGTATTGTTCATACCCACTCCCGCCATGCCACGATATGGGCGCAGGCCGGTAAAGACATTCCCGCCTGGGGAACCACGCACGCGGACTACTTTTATGGCCCCATTCCCTGTACGCGCCTGATGACGGACGAGGAAATCAACGGCCGCTATGAGTGGGATACGGGAACGGTGATCGTCGAAACTTTCCGCCAGCGCGGAATTTCTCCGGTGGATGTCCCGGCAGTGTTGGTTAATTCGCATGGCCCCTTTGCGTGGGGGAAGGATGCCGATAATGCGGTACACAATGCCGTAGTTCTGGAAGAACTTGCCTACATGGGGATTTTCTCACGCCAGTTAACGCCTCAGTTGGGTGAAATGCAGCAAACGCTGTTGGATAAACACTACTTGCGTAAGCATGGCAAGAATGCCTATTACGGACAGTAAACCACAGTAGCCCACTAGTTGTATTACCGGCAGGAAATATTCCTGCGCTTTCAAATAATGAAAGGATACTCTTACCCTGCCAGCATATTGCTTGCGGGGTGTTCTTCTATTTTAAAATAAAAGGTTTTTTATTTTTCCTGTAGACAGTAATAAAATGTGAGCACTCTCACGCCGCGCAGGGCATAGCAGATTATTACTGGTCGCTAGCGAGACATTCATGACTGCGCTTTCTATTACAGGGTAACGTTGCTTGCATCAATACGGGCATGTTTCCGGTAATGAGAACGCGAGGGTATCATGATAGATTCAAATAAAAATTATTACATGAGCTGTTTGTTTTTCCTTTTTTTCTTCATCGGTTGGGGGTGCTGTTTCCCTTATTTATCATTATGGCTAACGGAAACCATTGGCATTAGCTATGGCGATGTTGGGCTGGTGTATTCCTTTACTGCCGTTGTGGCGGTATGTGTTCAGCCATTATTCGGTTTTATTTCTGACAAACTTATTTATCGTAAGCATCTTATGTGGATGCTCGCTCTTATTATTACGTTTTTTGCACCTTATTGGATTTTCATCTTTGCTCCGCTATTAAAACTTAACGTCATTCTCGGTGCGTTTGCGGGCGGGATATATATCGGTATGGCTTACGGCGCAGGCTGCGGCATTTGTGAAGCGTATATTGATAAAGTCAGTCGGGCATCGGGTTTTGAATTCGGCCGTGCGAGAATGTTTGGCGGTATTGGTGCAGCATTAGGAGCTTTTGTTGCAGGAAAACTGTATGGCATTGATCAGAACCTGATCTTCTGGACAGCCAGTGCCGCAGGTGTGTGCTTATTATTTATTGTATGGAAAACGCAGGTTAACGCTTCTAATCCGCATACGCAGCAGGCACGTTCTAATTCACCAGTCACACTCAAAGAGGCGGTAGCACTGTTAAAGTTAAAAAGATTCTGGTTTTTTGCTATCTACATGATTGGTGTAGGGGCGGTCTATGAAACCTACGACCAGCAGTTCGCGATTTATTACACCCATTTCTTTGAAAACAAAGCTCGTGGTGCAGAAATTTTTGGCTATTTAACCACCGGGCAAATTTTCCTGGATGCCATGGTGATGTTTTTCGCCCCGTGGTTTGTGAATAAAATTGGGCCGAAAAATGCACTGCTCTATTGCGGTTTTATTATGAGCTTTCGCATTATCGGTTCCGCATGGGCGGTTGGTCCAATATCTATTAGTTTAATTAAATTACTTCATGGGTTTGAAAGTTCAGTGCTGCTGGTTGCTGCCTTAAAATATATCATTGCGAATTTCAATCCGCTGCTTTCCGCTACGATATATCTTATTGGATTTCAATTCTCTAAAAGTTTCAGCTCGATTTTTCTATCCACCGGGATTGGTCACTTGTATCAGAAAATGGGATTTTCAAGTAGCTACCTGGTACTAGGAAGTGTCGCATTGTTCTTCACTGTTATTTCATTATTCACATTGGATAAAAATAGAGTGTTTGTCCATAAACCTGATTTTGTTTATTAATTTAAGTAGGGGGCGGTATGTCGAAAATATATTATGGTGTTGCCTATTACGATGAGTATATGCCGGAAGATCGTCTGGAAAAAGATATTTCACTCATGCTGGAAACGGGGATCAATGTTGTACGCATTGCTGAATCGACATGGAGCACGTTAGAACCTACAGAAGATGAGTATAATTTTTATCATATCGATCGCGTTCTGGATGCGATGCATCGTGCAGGGATCGCTGTCATCATCGGCACGCCAACCTATGCGATTCCGTCGTGGCTTGCTCTCAAGCACCCTGAGGTCATGGTCACGACCGTTGAAGGACAGCAAAAATACGGGCCTCGGCAAATCATGGATATTGTTAGCCCTGTGTTTCGTCGTTATGCAGAGAATATCATCCGCGCGTTGCTGGAGCATGTGCAGCATCATCCTGCAATCATCGGATACCAATTGGATAATGAAACCAAGCATTACGACAATATTGGGCGCTATATGCAGGAAGGCTTTGTCCAGAATTTACGCGAAAAATACGCCAACCTCGATCAATTGAATCAAGATTTTGGCCTCGATTACTGGAGTAATCGTATTGACCGTTGGGAAGATTTTCCGCCCGTAGAGAACACGATTAATGCCAGCCTCGCCTGTGCTTTCAGCCGCTATCAGCGACAGCAAGTCACGGATTATCTGGCGTGGCAGGCGAGTATTGTGCGGGAATATGTGCAATCACATCATTTCGTTACACACAACTTCGATTTTGAATGGCGCGGTTACTCATTTGGCGTACAGCCTCGCGTTGATCATTTTACGGCAGCGAAATGTCTGAGCGTAGCGGGTGTCGATATTTATCACCCGAGTCAGTCACACCTGACTGGGAGAGAGATCTCTTTTGGTGGTGACGTTACACGGAGCCTGAAACACGGGCGGAACTATTTTGTTCTCGAAACGCAAGCGCAGGGTTTTCCTCAGTGGACACCCTATCCGGGCCAATTAAGGCTGCAAGCATTTAGCCACATAGCATCGGGTGCAGCGATGGTATCGTACTGGCATTGGCATTCTATCCATAATTCGTTTGAAACTTACTGGAAAGGGCTGCTGAGCCATGATTTCTCTCGTAATCCAACCTGGCAAGAAGCAACAACGATTGGGGCTGATTTTGCCCGGCTTTCTTCATCGCTCGACTCATTGCGGGCAGATCATGATGTTGCATTGTTGGTCAGTAATGAAGCGATGGATGCACTGAATCAGTTTAAACCCGGAGACGCGAAAACTAACGTTTATAACGACATTGTACGTCGGTTTTATGATGCGCTTTACGATCACAATATTGCACTCGACATTATTAACGACGTGGACGAAAGCACGGCGCGATATAAGGTTGTCATTATTCCTGCGCTCTATGCTGCTGATGATGGGCTTCTGGAGCGGATTAATCGTTATATTGAGTTGGGTGGTCGTGCGCTGATTGGATTTAAATCGGGGTTCAGTGACGAAAATGTGAAAGTACGACACGGTGCTCAACCTGGGTTGCTAAGCCATGTATGTGGCGTGAGCTATAGCCAATTCACGTTGCCAGAAGAAGTCACGGTTACCGCGAGCGTGCCTGATATTGATTGTAGCCGTGATAATCGGGCAGAGTTATGGATGGAACTACTGACGCCTTTACCCGAAACACGCGCCTTGCTGCGTTACCAGCATCCGGCCTGGCGTGATTACGTTGCCGCAACCGAGGCGAATTATGGCGATGGGTTGGCAATGTATGTGGGGTTTCTGCCGCAACCTTTCCTTATTTGCCAGTTATTTGATCATCTGACGCGAGGCATATCGCTTCGTTCGTGCACATCACGCTATGCATTTCCGCTTATTGTAAAACGAATGAAAAACTCTCATGGCAAGTCAATTTCTTTTGTATTTAACTACTCAGAGAAACCCCAATCTTATCATTGTGAAATGGGTGGTTACGCTTTATTAACTGACACCGAGGTTGTAGAAGGCTCATCGTTGCTGCTCAACGCCTGGGATTTTATTATTATCGAAAGCTAAGCCTATGCCAGCGGCCATATCGAGAGGTTAATATGGAACTCAATATCAGTGAATTATTGAATTTTTCCCCGTTGATGAAAACCTTTACCTTTAATGCCTGGATGGTCGCTGGTTTTACTCCGATATCTCGTGGTTCGGTACTGGATTATTATATTAATCGGCCACAGGGAATGAAGGGATATATTATTAACCTGACACTGCGCGGACAGGGATGTGCCAAAGTAGGGGAAGGATCGTTATTGTCCAAGGAGAATGAATTATTGCTTTTTCCGCCGGACGTTCCACACCATTATGGTCGTGATAAGCACAGCGACCACTGGGATCATGTCTGGATTTACTTTATTCCCCGCCCTTACTGGAATGACTGGTTAAAATGGGATGACAAAACGCAGGGCATTGGGAAAACAACCATCCATTCCCCTACAACGAGCCAGCATATACAAGCGCTTTTCTATGAGGCGATCCGCCATAACGCCGATTCAACGCCGCTGTCAGAAGCGTTAGCGATGAATGCACTGGAGCGGTTGATCCTCGCCTGTTTTCAGCTACAGCCTATTAGTAGCCGGTATGCGCACGATCCAAGGATAAATACGGTGTGCACCTATTTAAATGAACATATTACTGAAGAGCTGAAAATTGAAGCGCTGGCCGGGATGGTGTTTCTTTCTCCTTCGCGGCTCGCGCATCTGTTCAAAATTGAATTGGGGCAAACTATTTATGCCTGGCGTGAAGTTCAGCGCATCAATTGTGCCAAGCTCCTGATTCAGTCGACGCCACTGCCCATATTTAAAGTCGCACAGTCAGTGGGGTACAGCGATCCGGTCTATTTCACACGCTTATTTCGCAAGCATAATGGAATTCCACCGGCGGAATATAAAAAGCGCTATGAAAGAATGGGAAGTTTACATGAACCCTGAAGTCGTTGGGCGTATCTCATTACCTCTGCGGGGTTTATCAAGAGCGATAAAAACCACCGTATACCGTTCGCTTATCCTGGGCAAAAAAATCCCTCCATATTGGAGGGATTGAAGAAGATGCGCCAACGGTGTTTAAGGTTGCGCGCTGTCTCGCAAGACAATCGGCGTTTCTTTTGCCGTTGGTACGTTGCTGTTGAGAGCGCGGCGAATGACGAAGAACGCGGAAACTAGCATCGTCACAGCCACCAGCATGAAGAACCCGCACAACGCGGCGTTGATCTGATTACTGAAAACGATAGTTTCCATGTCTTTAATCGATTTGGCTGGCGCGATCAGCGTGTTTTGTTCAATACCTGCCGCGAAGCGCTTCGCTTGGGCCAGAAAACCGATGCTCGGTTTTTCATGGAAGATTTTTTGCCAGCCCGCCGTCATCGACGTAATAAACAGCCAGACGGTAGGGACGATCGTCACCCATGCATAGCGCTGTTTCTTCATCTTAAACAACACCACGGTGCCGAGAATCAGCGCCATCGATGCCAGCATCTGGTTACCAATACCGAACAGGGGCCAGAGTGTGTTGATACCGCCCAGCGGGTCAATTACGCCCTGATACACAAAGAACCCCCAACCGGAAACGGCAACGGTCGTACCGGCCAGATTCCCCAGCCAGGAATGGCTGTTCGCTAATCTCGGAATCGCAATACCGACCAGATCCTGCACCATGAAGCGACAGGCACGCGTCCCGGCATCAACGGCGGTTAGAATGAATAGCGCTTCAAACAGAATCGCAAAGTGATACCAGAAGGCCATCATCGCCCGGCTGTTAAAAATTTCCGTGATGATATAGGCCATACCCACCGCAAAGGTTGGTGCGCCACCGGCACGGGAAAGAATAGAGGCTTCGCCGACATCATTGGCAATCGCACTCAATTCCTGCGGGGTAATCACAAATCCCCAACTGTTAATGGCCAGCGAGGCGCTCTCAACCGTGGTGCCGATTAAGGCGGCGGGTGAGTTCATGGCAAAGTAGATACCCGGTTCAATAACCGAGGCACAGATCAGCGCCATGATAGCGACAAAGGATTCCATCAGCATCGCACCGTAGCCGATGAAGCGGATATGGCTTTCTCGTTCAACCAGCTTCGGCGTGGTGCCGCTGGAAACCAGGGCATGGAAGCCGGAAATCGCGCCACAGGCGATGGTAATAAACAAGAAGGGGAACAAGGAACCAGAGAAAACGGGGCCAGTACCGTCAATAAAACGAGTGACGGCGGGCATTTTCATTTCTGGCATTGCGAACACGATACCAACGGCTAGACCGATAATCACCCCAATTTTAAGAAATGTAGAGAGGTAATCACGCGGTGCCAGCAGCAGCCAGACCGGTAGAACTGACGCCACGAAGCCGTAGATAACTAGTACCCAAGTGAGCGATGTGCCTTTCAGCGTGAAGAACGGCCCCCAGTAGGGGTGTGCGGCGATGTTGCCGCCGTAAACAATCGCCAGCATCATCAGCACAAAGCCAATGATGGAGACTTCAGCGATTTTACCCGGACGTAAAAAGCGCATGTAAACGCCCATAAAGAGCGCGATGGGGATGGTGGCGGCAATGGTAAACAATCCCCACGGGCTTTCTGCCAGCGCTTTTACAACGACCAGCGCCAGCGCCGAAAGAATGATGATCATGACGCCCAGCGCGCCGAGCATGGTGATGATACCCGCGAACGTGCCCAGCTCCTGTTTTGCCATTTCACCCAGCGAACGGCCGTCCCGGCGGGTGGAGATAAACAGCACCAGAAAGTCCTGTACGGCACCGGCGAGCATCACGCCAACCAAAATCCAGATTGTGCCGGGGAGGAATCCCATCTGTGCAGCGAGAATTGGCCCAACCAGCGGGCCAGCCCCGGCGATGGCGGCGAAGTGGTGGCCGAACAGAACCCATTTATTGGTGGGAACGTAATCCAGACCGTCGTTATGACGTTCCGCCGGTGTTAACCGGCGATCGTCGAGCTCAAACACTTTTTTGGCGATAAACAGGCTGTAAAACCGATAGGCGATGCTGTAACACGATACGGCGGCGATAACCAACCACACGGCATTCACGTGCTCACCGCGGCTTAACGCCAGCGTGGCGAACGAAAAGGCGCCCGCCAGACCGACTAGCAGCCAGATCACAATGCTCTTTATGTTACTCATAACAACGGCTCCTTCGTTATTCAGAAAGGGTATACCGTAATACTTCAAGCTGCATGTGCGTTGGCTTCTCTTACTCACCCCAGTCACTTACTTGTGTAAGCTCCTGGGGATTCATGCGTTCGCCGCGTTACGAGGCCCCAAATGAGCCTCGCCCTCGCGGGCCAATGCTTTGCATTGTTCAAAACGTCAACGTTTTGTCCTGCAACTCGAATTATTTGGGGTATATGGCGCGAGTGTTAATGCAATTTAACAATAGTGGGTTTGTTGGCGAAGAGAAGCGAATGGATGAGAAAATGTGAGCGAACGTGAATTTCTGTAAAGAAACTTAAAGGCTAAACAATGGTTAATGTAGTTGAGCCGTAACATTAGCGCGAAAAAATGACAGGCTCTGCCGAGGAAAATTCAAAGGATGGCAGAGCCTGTGCGCTTGAGACAACACGTTTATTAAGGCAGAACGTTTCCGGCAGCGCGGTAAATTTCGTACCATTCTTCGCGGCTGAGCGTCAGCGTAGACGCCGCCGCGATATCACGGATACGTTTCGGGCTCATGGTGCCGATAACCACCTGCATTGCTGCGGGGTGACGCAGGATCCACGCGGTGGCGATTGCGGTGTTGGTGACGTTATGGTGCTCGGCGATGTGGTCAATCGTCGCGTTTAGCTTGGGGAATTTTTCATTATCAAGAAAAACGCCGTCAAAAAAACCGTATTGGAAAGGTGACCAGGCTTGAATCGTCATCGAATTCAAGCGGCTGTACTCCAGAATTGCGCCATCGTGATTCACCGATGCGGGGTTCGTCATATTGACGTTAAAACCCGCATCAATCATGCCCGTGTGCATAATGCTGAACTGCAATTGGTTGGCGATAAGCGGCTGACGCACGGACTTCTTCAGTAGCTCAATTTGTAACGGGTTCTGATTGCTGACGCCGAAATGACGAACCTTGCCGCTGTGTTCCAGTTCATCGAATGCTGCCGCCACTTCATCAGGTTCAAACAGCGTGTCTGGGCGGTGCAACAGGAGCGCATCAAGATAGTCTGTTTTTAAGCGTTGCAGGCTGCCTTCAACGGACGCGATGATGTGCGCTTTGGAAAAATCAAAAAAGCCCTTACGGATGCCGCACTTGGATTGCAGAAAAATCGATTCCCGGCGGATGGACGTTTTCTGTAAACCGGCGGCGAAAATCTCTTCCGACAAGCCAGAGCCATAGATATCGGCATGATCGAAGAAATCGATGCCTGCCTCAACGGAAGCATTGAGGATGTCAGCCGCTTCATCCGTGCTTTTCTTCGCCATTCGCATACAGCCCAACGCAATGTTGGAAGCCTGTATCGCGGATGTGCCGATTGTTATTTTCTTCATCGGAAACACTCCTGTTAGTAGGGTTGTATGCCGCCTGTCGTTGATTGTTTTTAAAACGGATCAGACACGGCTATATCGTTGGTAAATCGTGTAGCGGAATAAAGATGATGACGCGCGGGTCAGTTCACGATGAACGCCCGCGCGGAGATGCTGTATTGCAGCGGTATGACTATTATGCGGCAGGTTTTGCCACGATGCTGCGGGTTTCCAGACGTACTTCAGCGATGAGAACGTCCAGCGTCTCTCCCTGACGATAAACCACGTCGCCTTTCACCGAGAGGGTGCCCATATCCTGACTACACACTAACTCATCACGCACGGCATGGATAAAGGAGGACGGGATAAACGCCACTGCGCCGTTATCCAACAGGCGAACGCGCAGGCCGCCGCGTGTGACATCAATGATTTCCGCGTTGAAGCGAATATCCGTGCCAGCTTTATCTTTGAGGTAGCGTGCGTACAGCCAGTCGCCGACATCGCGCTCAGCCATGCGGTTAAGGCGACGGCGTTCGGCCAGTTGTGCCGTGACGTCATCCTGCGGTTTTTCCGCAGCCTGTCCGGTAATCACCGCTTTCAGCAAACGGTGGTTCACCATATCGCCGTATTTACGGATCGGGGATGTCCAGGTGGCATAGGCTTCCAGCCCCAGACCAAAATGTGGCCCTGGCGTGGTGCTCACTTCCGCGAAAGACTGGAAGCGACGAATACGGCTATCGAGGAACTGCGTCGGCTGGGCATCCAGCTCGCGGCGCAGCGTACAGAACCCTTCCAGTGTCAGAAGCGTCTGCGCATCGGCCTGAACGCCATGTGTATCCAGTACAGCAACCGCTTGTTCAACCGAAGCAGGATCGAAACCGTTGTGCACGTTATAGATGCCGAAACCCAGCTTATCGCGCAGCACAATCGCCGCACAGACGTTGGCGGCAATCATGGATTCTTCAACAATACGGTTGGCGATGCGGCGGTGTTCAACCACGATATCCAACACGTCGCCTTTTTCACCCAGCAGGAAGCGGTAATCCGGGCGATCTTTAAACACCAGAGCATGCGTGGTGCGCCATTCACTGCGAGCCAGACAGAGACGGTGCAACAAACGGATTTGTTCCGCGATAGCCTCGTTTTGTGGCTGCCATTCGCCTTGATTCTCCAGCCAGTCAGAGACGTTGTCATACGCTAATTTGGCTTTGGATTCGATCGAGGCGGCAAAGAAGTGGATATCGTTACCCAGTGAACCATCGGCGGCAATCGTCACGCGGCAGGCGAGGACAGGGCGACGCTCGTTCGGGTGTAGGGAACAGATATCGTCCGACAGCGCGCGTGGCAGCATCGGGATGTTGAAGCCGGGCAAATAGTTGGTAAAGGCACGCTGACGTGCAATGTTGTCCAACTCGCTGCCTACATCTACATAGGCGGTTGGATCGGCGATAGCGATAGTTAATTGCAGTGAACCATCACCGTTGTCCTGCACATAGAGTGCATCGTCCATATCTTCGGTGCTGGCGCTGTCGATGGTGACAAAGTTCAGTGCCGTTAGATCTTCACGGACCAGTTCGCCGTCATGGCGTTCAGTCGCTTCGATTTCTGGGGCAGAACGCTCCAGATTATGGCGTGACAATGTCACCCACCACGGCACCAGCGGGTCGTCGCCCGTGGTGATGTACTGCGTCAGTTCGGCATGGAAACCACGGTCACCTTTCAATGGGTGGCGGCGCATTTCGGCTACTGCCCAATCGCCTTCCTGAAAATCGTGCGTCACATCGCGCGCGGCGCGGCAAGGAATCGCTTCTTTCAGCAACGGGTGGTCAGGCGTAATGGATAGTCGATCGTCCTTTTTGTGGATGCGTCCAACAAAACGGGTAAGGAAAGGTTCTATCAGCGTTTCTGGTTCGACAATTTCCCGATCTTTTTCCGTATGCAGGGTGGCGGTAATCCGGTCACCGTGCATCACTTTTTTCATGTGTGGAGGGGGAATGAAGTAGCTTTTTTGTCCGTCAGCTTCAAGAAAGCCATATCCCTTATCGGTTCCTTTGACGACACCTTCAACACGCGGTGTCTGAGAGTGAAGTTGCTGTTTTAGCTGTGCAAGCAGCGGATTGTCTTGAAACATAGCGTCCAGAAATACGGTTGTAAGTGGCTTAATTAGCAGTTCACAGTTTTACTCGAATCAGGTGCTGGCGGCAAGAATAATTAGGGGGGCTGAGGTCGCATAACGGTAGCGAAAGGGCGAATAAATTTGAATAAAGTCAATGCTGATTTGAAATTGTCCCCCTGTCGTGTACGTCAGTGATTTCGCGACGCGACAGAGGGCGTTTATGTTATGACATAGACCTTAATGCAGAGATTCTCAGGCGATACGCAGTAGGGATTCCGCCTGCGTACTGAGCCGAACGCTAACGGGCACCGATTTAGAAGTCGGCGTATGCGTTTCATCGCCAAAACTGGACAATGGCACTAGCGGGTTGGTTTCCGGGTAGTAGGCTGCCAGATTACCGCGCGGAATATTGTAGCTCACCAACTTGAAGCCGTTGACGATGCGGGTAATGCCATCGTTCCACAGCGTTTCGATATCGACCAGATCGCCATCTTCCAACCCTAACGCGGCAATGTCATCCGGGTGCATGAACAGCACTTCCCGCTGACCATAAACGCCGCGATAGCGGTCATCCAGGCCATAAATTGTGGTGTTGTACTGATCGTGCGAACGTAGGGTTTGCAGCGTAAAGGGTACGTCGTTGCCTTGCAACTGCGGGAACAGCGTTTCGGGCAGCGCGGCATGGCCGAATTGGGCTTTTCCGTTGAGGGTGTTAAACCGCAGTTCGGCGGCGGCATTGCCGAGATAGAATCCGCCTGGCAGGTCGCAGTTGGCGTTGAAATCGCTAAAGCCGGGAATGGTGGCAGCAATATGATCGCGGATGCGGGAATAATCGTCCGCCAGCGCCAGCCAGTCGAGCTTTTCATGGCCGAGAACCGCATTGGCAATCCCGCAAACAATCGCTGTTTCCGAGCGCTGCAAGGATGAAAGCGGTTGTCCGACACCCTGTGAGGCGTGCACCATACTGAAGGAGTCTTCGACGGTAATAAACTGTGCGCCGCTGGCCTGCATGTCGAGATCGGTACGGCCGAGCGTTGGCAGAATCAACGCATCGACCTTACCCGTAATCAGGTGACTGCGGTTGAGTTTGGTGCTGATATGCACGGTCAGATCGCAACGGCTCAGGGCTTCTTCGGTGCGTGCCGAATCCGGTGCGGCGGCGGCGAGGTTACCACCCAGCGCGATCAGTACTTTTATCTCATCGCGCAGCATGGCTTCCAGCGCTTCTACCGTGTTGTGGCCTGCGGCGTAAGGCGGAGTGAAGTCATAATGTGCTGCCAGGCGATCGAGAAATGCGGCTGTTGGCTTCTCATCGATCCCCATGGTGCGGTTACCCTGCACATTGCTATGGCCGCGTACCGGACACAGCCCCGCGCCCGGTTTCCCCAATTGCCCAAACAGCAGTTGCAGGTTCACGATTTCGCGCACGGTGGCGACGGAATGCTTGTGCTGGGTAATGCCCATCGCCCAGGTGCAGATCACACGCGGTGACTGCTGATAAATCGCCGCTACATAGCGTAACTGTGCTTCACTCAGCCCTGATTGCTGTTCGATCTTCTGCCAGCTTGTCGCATCGACAACCGCCAGATACTTGTCCACCTGCTGGGTATGTGTGGACAGGAAATCCTGATCGAACAATCCCGACTCTCCGTCAGATAGACGCTGGCGATGCGTTTCCAGCAGCGCTTTGACCATGCCACGCACGGCAGCCATATCACCGCCCAAATTGGGTTGCAGATAGGTTTCGCTAATGGTGCCGGACAGCGGCGTGAGTAACTCCAGCGGATTTTGTGGATTAGCAAAACGTTCCAGACCGCGCTCACGGAGCGTATTGAAGGAGACAATGTGGGCACCGCGATCGGCGGCATGGCGCAGGCTGTGCAGCATACGTGGATGATTGGTGCCGGGATTCTGACCGAAGACGAAGATTGCGTCTGCGTGTTCAAAATCATCCAAGCGGATTGTGCCTTTTCCCACACCGATACTTTGCTTCAGACCAATTCCGCTGGCTTCATGGCACATATTCGAGCAGTCGGGAAAATTGTTGGTGCCCAGCATGCGGCCAAAAAGCTGATACAGATAAGACGCTTCATTGCTGGCACGGCCGGACGTATAAAGCTCGGCCTGATTAGGATGTGCCATGTTATTGATATGCTGAGCGATCAGCGCAAATGCTGCGTCCCAGTCGATGGGAACATAGCGATCGCTGGCGCGATCGTAGCGCATCGGGTGGGTCAAGCGCCCCTGATACTCAAGAAAATAGTCACTTTGCTGGCGTAGCGTCGTAACGCTGTGGGCGGCGAAGAAATCCAGATCGACCGCTTTGCGCGTCGCTTCCCAACTTACCGCTTTCGCGCCATTTTCACAGAAACTGAACGTGCTGCTGTTGTCATCGCCCCAGGCACAGCCGGGGCAGTCAAATCCTTTCGATTTATTGACCCGCAACAAGTTTCGGATATTTTTCAGCGCTTGCTTGCTGTCGAGGACAAAACGGGTGGTGGCTTCCAACGAGCCCCAGCCGCCAGCCGCATTGCGGTATGGCTTGATGGATGGTTTGAATTTCATGTACTAATCCGCAGGTGAATAAACCCGTCATACTTCAAGTTGCAGGTGTGTTGACCGCCTCGCTCACCCCAGTCACTTACTTGAGTAAGCTCCTGGGGACTCGCTGCGTTGCCGCCGGCCTGAAACTCGAATTATCTAGGGTTTGTTTTTTTTATGTGAACAAAACTTTAAATGTTTGCTCTTGATTTGAAGTTTAGGTGCCGTCTGCGATCGCGTCTAATCAAATGTGGCTATGGTGGGATAGAGGTGGCTTATCAAGGTATACTTGTTGTTTACCCACTACAGAGCCTGGCGATGGATATTAAGCAACTGCAATACCTGTGCAATTTGGAAAAAGAGCGCCATTTTGGCCGGGCAGCGGAAGCCAGTTTTGTCAGTCAGCCAACGCTCTCTATGCGGTTGAAAAATCTGGAGAAGGAACTGGATCTGGCGTTAATCAACCGGGGTAACAATTTTGAAGGTTTTACGGCCGAAGGTGAGCGCGTGTTGGCCTGGGCGCGGGAAATCGTCTCGGTTTATCAGGGATTAAAACTGGAAGTTGCGTCGCTGAAACGCGGCGTAAGCGGGGTATTACGTATCGGCGCGGTGCCGCAAAGTAGTATCGCGCTGTCGAGCCTGCTGGCGGCAGTGAATAAGGAATATCCACAGTTGGATTTCCAGATCTCGCTGTTCAGCGCGGACCAACTGTTGGAGGCGCTGAATGCGCATTCAGTAGATGTCGGCATCGGCTTTTTTGAATTTTCGACGTTACAGGAGCTGCACTTTCAGGCGTCGCCGCTGACGGAGCAGGGCGTTGACTTGTTGTTCCATCCACACCATTTTCCGCAGTTGGTAGGGGATGTTCCGCTGGCACTCGATGCGCTTTCCGAGGTGCCACTCTGTTTGGCGGAGGCTAGCCGCTATTTCCGCCGCTATCTGGATAGCCATTTTCGTGAAGCCGGTGTCTCGCCGTGGGTCAAGGTGGAAAGTGCTTCCGTCCTGCAACTGCTCCAAAGCGTCTATGTTGGGCTTGGTTGCGGTATTGTTCCCCACGGCAGCCTGATCCCAGAGATGACGCCCGAGCTAACGCTACGGCCGCTGCAATTTCCCCCGATGCGCCGTCAGCCTGCGGTTGTCATCGCACAGGCTGGCAGAGCGACACCGTTGGCGCAGAATTTCTTTGACGTCGCACAGCAGTGGTTGCGGGCTCAGTCATAGAGACTTTTATCCTGCACTGGGGCAACCGATTTACTGGCGCGAAGCCGCCTAACGGACTGGCGAATCACCAGCGTACCGTTGAGCAAGAGGTTGCCCACGGGGGCGTCGGGGCGAATCAGACGGTATTGCAACAGTTTGACGGCCTCTTCGCCCAGTGCCTCTCGCGGCACATGCACCGATGTCAGTGGCACATCGTGAATGGCTGAGAGATTGAACCCATCCATACTCATCACCGAGACGTCCTGCGGTACGCGTAACCCCGCCTTGTTTAGCGCGTTCACCGCCCCAACCGCGATAAAATCACCGCCTGCCAGAATAGCCGTGGGCCATTTATCCTGCGGACAGTGGGCTAAAAAATCGGTCATCGCGTGTTCTGCATCCGCCGTGCTGAAGTTATCTAACGCCAGCAAATGCGCTTCGGGGGAGAAAGGCAGATTATGGTGCTGATAGGCATCCCGGATGCCGTCCAGACGCCGTTCCATCGTATAACGACGCAGGCATAGCAGTGTCAATACGCTATGGTGGCCCTGTTCAAAAAGATAGTGAGCGGAGAACTCGCCGATTAGCTGATGCGCAGGGGCGACACCCGGTAACCTCATCTTGCGGTCGATACAGTTAATCAATATGCAGGGCTTCCCGCTGTCTGCCGCCAGCGCGTGAAGATAGGGATCGTCGATACCAATAAGCAGAGCGGCCTCCGTAGCGGGATCACGCATTTTGTCTAAAAACAGCGCCGCATCGCTGTCATTTTCCTCCAGCCCGCAGTATCGCACGCGCACATCGTGTGGCTTCAGAGCATCAATAATGCTCTGTACCACCTTGTGATAGAAGATGTCGGACCGAATATCAAACGCGCGCGGCGGGGCGAAAATAGTCAACCCGTTCAACAGCAGGCGACCATTGGCAAGATCGGTCAGCACCCCGCACTGTCTGGCACAGTTGAGAATATCCGCTTTAGCATTTTCGCTGGTATTGGACTGACCAGACAGGACGCGTGAAACGGTACTGATCGAGTAACCCGTCCGCTGCGCAATTTCACGTATTTTCAGGTTTCCTTTCATTTTGTGATCCCGTTCACCTTTGAAAATGACAAAATTTTCATAGCCAGATATTTCCTGTTTTCAGGCGATATAAACAGATTTTTGTTTGCATTTTGACCATAGCATGAAAATTTTTTCAAAAAAGTGAGTGTTTCACGATTTTCAATTGTTCTACTCTCAATTTGGTAAACCAATTTCAGTTGTTAGATATAATGAAATGGGGTTTAAGTTAATAAATACAATGAGATAAAAAAGGTTTGATTGTCCGGCAGGCTATAAATAAAAAAATGCCGTCGAGATATCAGACCAATGTACCCCTACTTTCCTGTAAAGGAGTCACCATGAGTCTCGACGTCAATCCGTCCTCCATCGCTAGCAAAGGTAAACGGACATTCAGAAATCTTCGCTGGTGGGTGCTGAGCCTGTTTTTACTCGGCGTTACCGTTAACTACATCACACGTAACTCGCTCGGCATTCTGGCTCCTGAATTGAAAACCAGTATGGGCATTACCACCGAGCAATATTCCTGGATTGTGGGTGCATTCCAACTGGCATACACCATTTTTCAGCCAATTTGTGGCTGGTTGATCGATGTCATCGGTCTGAAAATGGGTTTTATGATTTGTGCGGTGATATGGGCACTGATGTGCATTTTCCACGCGGGAGCGGGAAGCTGGTTGCACCTTGCGATTCTGCGTTTCTTTATGGGGGCGTCCGAAGCTGCCGCAACACCGGCAAACGCCAAAACGCTGGGCGAATGGTTCCCTAAGAAGGAGAGACCGATTGCGGCAGGCTGGGCCGGTGTCGGTTTTTCCATCGGTGCGATGCTGGCACCGCCGATTATCGTCGTCGCACATGCCTATCTGGGCTGGCAGGGCGCGTTTATGTTCACGGGTGCGCTGGCGCTGATGTGGGTGGTGCTGTGGTGGCTGTTCTACCATAACCCGGAAGATCACCCGAATTTAAGCCGCGAGGAGCTGGATTTCATCCGTCAGGACAACGAAGCACCCCCGGTCAAACTGCCTTTCTTCACCGCACTGAAAACGGTCTCAAAAAACAAACGCTTTTACGGCATCGCTATTCCAGCCTTTATGGCGGAACCCGCGTGGGCCGTGCTCAGCTTTTGGGTGCCGCTCTATCTGGCGAATGAACGCGGCATGGATCTGAAGCAAATTGCGATGTTTGCATGGCTGCCGTTTCTTGCTGCCGATCTGGGCAGCATCGCCAGCGGCTACCTCACCCGGCTCTATACCCGCTGGTTCGGCTGCTCGCGTGTTAACTCGATTGTTGCCAGCTCGGTCACCGGTGCGTTTCTGATGCTGTCGCTGGCGCTGGTCGCCATCAGCAAAGATCCGTGGGTAGCGATTCTGCTGATTTCCATCGGTGGATTCGGCCATCAGGTGATTTCCTGCATGTTGAGCGCACTGGTAGTGGAATCGTTTGATAAAGGACAGATGGCAACCGTGAACGGGATGCGCGGTTCGTTTGCCTGGATCGCCAGCTTTCTGTTCTCGCTGTTGATTGGCGTGACCGCCGACAAAATTGGCTTTAATCCTCTATTTGTAGCGATGGGTTTCTTCGATTTGATCGGAGCGATCTTCCTTATCGCGTTTATTGCTGAACGCCGTGGGAAAACGCGCACGCAGGCATAACGGTTTATGCCGATCGTTTAAAAAGCGAGATACACAGAGCGACCACGGGGCGAGGCTTCCTTACGAGAACCTCATCCCCGTGTTTCTCCTAAAAATGGGCTTAAGAGACCTGCATTAAGCGTAACGGCTGGTTTATTTTTTCCTGAAAAGGACGCTGTATGAAAACGTTGAAAAATTGGGTGTTTCGTCATCAGAGCGCCGATCATATTGAGCTGTTGGTGGACGACAGACATGTTTTTCGCCTTTATGTACTGGAGCCTATGCTGGCGCGTGTGCTGATTAAGCAGAACGGTGCGCTGAAGCTAAATCGTACCTGGAGCATTGCGCCACAGCAGGATGTTCCCTGGGAGGGGCGCAGCCGTGAAAGTAGCGAAGGATTTAGCCTGCCGGGGTTTTCACTGGAACAGGTGGATGACACGCTGCGTATCAGTACCGCACGGATGCGCATTACAATTCATCAGCCGCTATGGCTGGCGTGGGAATATCGGGATGAGCAGGGTGAATGGCAGCCGTTTGCCGCCGACCGACCAACCAGCGCTTATCTGCTGAACCCACATGGTGAGGGCGTCGCGCACTATCAGCGCCGTTTCCCGACGGAGCGCTATTATGGTCTGGGTGAGAAGGCGGGCGATCTTGAACGCACCGGACGCCGGTTTGAGTTCCGTAATCTGGATGCCATGGGTTACAACGCGGCGAGCACCGATCCACTGTATAAGCATGTTCCGTTTACCATTACCCGACGTGACGAGATCAGTTTTGGTCTGTTCTACGATAACCTGAGCACCACCTGGCTCGATCTTGGCAATGAAATCGATAACTATCATCTGGCGTATCGACGCTATCAGGCGGAAGCGGGCGATCTTGATTATTACCTGTTTGTCGGGCCACGCGTGTTGGATGTGACGAAAGCGTTTGTGCGGCTGACGGGGAAAACGCTCTTTGGGCCAAAATGGAGCTTAGGCTACAGCGGTTCTACCATGCACTACACCGATGCGCCGGATGCGCAGCAGCAACTGATGAAATTTATTGCGCTCTGCCGTGAACACCATATTCCGTGTGATTCGTTTCAACTCTCGTCGGGTTACACGTCGATTAATAATAAGCGCTATGTGTTTAACTGGAACTACGACAAAGTCCCCCAGCCGGAAGTGATGTCACAGGCTTTCCACGATGCGGGTCTCAAGCTGGCGGCCAATATCAAACCCTGTTTACTGCAAGATCACCCGAAATACGATGAGGTGTCGGCGCAGGGACTGTTTATCCGCGATTCTGAATCTGATGTGCCGGAGCGCTCCAGCTTTTGGGACGATGAAGGCTCGCACCTTGATTTCACCAATCCGGCAACGGTGGCGTGGTGGCAAGAGAACGTCACTCGGCAACTGTTGGAAAAAGGAATCGACTCGACGTGGAATGATAACAACGAATATGAAGTTTGGGATGGCGAAGCCCGCTGTCATGGATTCGGCCAACCGATGGCGATCAAACATATTCGCCCGTTGATGCCGCTTTTGATGATGCGCGCCTCGCTGGAGGCGCAGCAGCGCTTTGCTCCCACGCTGCGCCCCTATCTAATATCTCGTTCCGGTTGTGCGGGAATGCAGCGTTACGTGCAAACCTGGAGTGGCGATAATCGCACCAACTGGCAGACGCTGCGCTACAACACCCGAATGGGCGTTGGGATGAGCCTGTCCGGCCTGTTTAATGTCGGGCATGACGTCGGCGGCTTCTCCGGTGACAAGCCAGATGCCGAGCTTTTCGTGCGCTGGGTACAAAACGGGGTAATGCATCCGCGTTTCACTATCCATTCCTGGAATGACGATCATACGGTGAATGAACCGTGGATGTATCCCTCAGTAACGGCTGCAATCCGTAGCGCGGTTGAACTTCGCTATCGTCTTCTGCCGTATTTTTATACGTTGCTGTGGCAGGCCAGTGCGGATGATGAGCCGATGCTGCGACCGACGTTCCTCGATCACGAACAGGATCGCGCGACGCTGGAGGAAACCGACGATTTCATGCTGGGGCGAGATATTCTGGTCGCTAGCGTGGTGGAGCCAGAGCAGCGTCGGCGGGCGGTGTACCTGCCTGTGAATACGTCGGGCTGGTACGATTTTTATTCCGGCCAATGGTTCAGCGGTGGACAAACTATCGTGTTGGATGCGCCTTTGGAACGCCTGCCGTTGATGGTCCGAGCGGGTGCGATGATCCCACTGTCGGGGCGCACGGCGTATGTCAGCCAACATGAAGACGAACAGCGCGAATTTCTGCTCTTTCCGCCTGTCGCTGGTGGTACCGACAGTGGGCTGTTGTTTGAAGATGACGGAGAAACGTGGCAATGGCGTGAAGGGAACGCGCTGTGGTTACGTTGGGAAATCCGCGCGGATAGCCAGCGGATTGACATCACGTTTACGTCAGAAGGGCAGTATCAGCCGGCCTGGCAATACGCGACGCTGCGCTTGCCGATAGGCGAACAGCGCCAATTGTACATTAACGGCGTTCGCACGATGACGTATCGACACCAATAATCACCGCGATACCTATTTCTTCCTGTTGCGCCCCGATCTGATTGTTTATCGGGGCGTTTTTTTGTTATGCAGAATATAGATAATATCTGATTGGTTATTTTTAGGATAAGAAGATGTTAATAAAAAGAATGGAATATTAAATATAAAAATGAGTTGTGCGAATACCCATAATAACAGCGGAACTACAAAATAGTTTAAATAGTAAAAAAACGTTTTATAACAGTTAAAAAAATAGATACTTGGTAAGTAATAAGTTCGCGAATTATCAGCCCCAAAAATTAATAAAAACAAACATGGCTGCTTCTGATTCCTTTTCGAACAGAGTTTTTATTTTAAGTGGAGTATTCACTATGAAGAATAGTCACCATGATTTATTTGCCGCTTTTACTCTCCCCAACGGCGCGACGCTGAAAAATCGAGTGCTGATGGCCCCAATGACCACCTGTAGTGGGTTTTACGATGGGAGCGTAACCAAAGAACTGGTGGAATATTATCAGGCCAGAGCAGGCAGCATCGGCACCGTGATTGTGGAGTGCTGTTTTATTGATGACAAAGGGTTGGCCTTTCCTGGTGCGATAGGGATCGACAACGATGACAAGATTGCCGGGTTGGCCAAGATTGCGACGGCGATTAAAGAAAAAGGCTCGACGGCGATCCTACAAATTTATCACGGCGGCCGTATGGTCGAGCCGCGTTTTATCGGTGGTGCAACGCCGGTTGCCCCTAGCGCCATCGCGGCACCGCGTGCGGGTGCCATCGTTCCGGTCGCGTTGTCAGGTGATGACGTCGAAGCCATGATCGGCAAGTTCGGCGATGCCGTCCATCGTGCCATTCAGGCGGGTTTCGATGGCGTGGAAATTCACGGTGCGAATACCTACCTGATTCAACAATTTTATTCTCCTCACTCTAATCAGCGCACAGATCAATGGGGCGGCAGTCGTGACAAACGCGCGTCGTTTCCGCTTGCCGTTCTGGATATTGCCCATGAAGTAGCCGGTAAATACGCCGATCCGTCATTTATCATCGGCTATCGCTTCTCACCAGAGGAGATTGAAGAGCCGGGCATTCATTTTGATGATTCGCTCTATTTACTGGAAAAGCTGGCAGCGCGTGGACTGGATTACGTCCACTTCTCGATGGGAAATATCCTGCGTTCATCCATTATCGAGACAAACGATCCGACGCCGCTGATTAAAAAATATGTCGCTCGTCGTTCTGCGACATTGGCGGCTATTCCGGTTATTGGCGTAGGGGATATTGTCAATCAAGCCGACGCCGATGCGGCGTTAGAAAATGGTTACGACCTGATTGCCGTTGGCAGAGCCTGTATTGCCTATCCCGATTGGACGGATTGCATTGCCGAACAGAAAAAACTCGATCTTTATATTGCCAGCGATAAGCGTGAAGCATTAATGATCCCCGAACCGCTGTGGCGTTTTTCATTAGTCGAAGCCATGATTCGGGACGTAAATTTAACCGGTAAGAAATTTAAATCCGGGGTGTATCAGGAAAACGTTCAGGACGAATGTGGGGAACTGCAAATTACCGTCCATTTCGAGCAAAATCGGGTCGCCGATATTGCACTGGATAATAGCGACATTGATGATTCACTGAAAATCAGTTTTGAAATTATCCGCGAACGCATTCTGGATACCAACAGTCCACACGTTGATGCCGTGACGGGCGCAACGGCACAAAGTGAAGCGATTAAAAAAGCCGTCACCAAGGCGATGGTGAAATCGAGCAAAGACGCCATTATTGCCGATGGTGGTAACCCAGATGTGCGTCGTGAAGCGGACATCGTGGTGATTGGCAGCGGCGGCGCGGGGCTGGCGGCGGCGATTCAGGCTGGTGAAGAGGGCGCTCGCGTTATCGTCATTGAAAAGATGCCGGTCATCGGCGGAAACACGATTAAGGCCTCTGCCGGAATGAACGCGGCGGGAACCGTCTTCCAGCGAAATAAAGGTATCGAAGATAGCCACGCGCTGTTCTATAACGAAACCCTGAAAAGCGGAAAACAGATAAATAACCCGACGCTGGTGCAATATTTCGTCGATCACGCGTCTGATGCGATCAACTGGTTGGCGCAACACGATATTGAGCTGAGCGATATCACGACGACGGGCGGCATGAGCGTGGACAGAACGCATCGGCCTGCCAACGGTGCTGCGGTGGGCGGCTATCTGGTCAGTGGAATGATTAAAAATCTCAATAAATACAACATTGAGGTACTGCTGGAAACGTCTGTGACGGAGATTGTGCAAGAGAAGGGCAAAGTCACCGCCGTGAAAGTCGTTAATGATGAACAGGAAGAAAGCCTGATTACGACAAAAGCGGTGATTGTTGCCACGGGCGGCTTCGGCGCGAATCAGGCGATGGTGGAGTCCTACCGTCCAGACCTGAAGGGTTTTGTCACGACCAACCACAAAGGCGCGACGGGTGGCGGGATCCGCCTGCTGGAACAGATTGGTGCGGATACGGTGGACATGGGGGAAATTCAAACCCATCCAACGGTTGAGCAGACAACCTCTTACTTGATCTCCGAATCTATTCGCGGCGGTGGCGCGATTCTGGTGTCGCAGCGCGGGGAGCGCTTCTTCAACGAGATGGAAACACGCGATAACGTCTCGTCAGCTATCGTCAATTTGCCGGAGGAATACGCGTATATCCTGTTCGATGAACAGGTAAGAAATCGCAATCGGGCGGTTGAAGAATATGTTACTCAGGGTCTGACCGTTAGCGCAGGCAGCGTGGCGGAACTGGCCAAGAAACTCGCTATGCCTCAAGCTACGTTGCAAGCTACGCTCGGACGCTACAACACCTTTATTGCCGATAAGCACGATGAAGATTTTGGTCGTTCAACCGGCATGCGCGATCCGCTGAACCATGCACCTTACTACGCCATTAAAGTCGCTCCTGGCGTGCATCATACGATGGGCGGCGTGACGATTAACGCGAAAGCGGAAGTGCTGAATCGTCATAAAGAGACGATCTCTGGCGCTTATGCCGCAGGGGAAGTGGTGGGCGGGATCCACGGCGCGAACCGCATTGGGGGCAACGCCGTGGCGGATATCATTATCTTCGGCATTCAGGCGGGGGGTCAGGCGGCGGCATATGCGCGTACACCGCGCCATTCCGGTTTTTTTCCTGTTAAGGCGCGTAAAGCCAAATTTGTGAACTCGACGGATAAAATCGCTGAAAAACAGTCGGCTATGATGGAGTAGTGTGACTACCGGCGGGCGTCTGACAGGGCGCTCGCCATGTTTCGACCGTTTCCGCTCTGCGCCGAAATCCATTCATGGGAACCTCCTGATGCCCTCTGTTGATAACGCTTATGTCTATTCTGTACATCTGATGGGCAGTCCCATCCTGCTTAAACTGTTTATCCATGATGAAACCGCCGTCAGACAAATTTTCCAGCGCATCAAACAGCTCGAAGATTTGCTCACCGTTAATCGAGCTCAGTCAGAAGTGATGAGCATCAACCACGCAGCGGGAAAAGCATTCGTTTCGGTCAGCCCGATGGTCTTTGCGCTGATTAAGCGCGCTAAAGCGGTAAGCCTGATTGAAAATAGTTGTTTTAACGTGGCGATCGGCCCCGTCGTCAAACTGTGGAAAATCGGCTTTAGCGGTAATACCGTGCCTGACCAGGAATTGATACAGCAGGCGCTGGCATTAACACGTCCTGAACGCATTATTCTCAGAGAGCAAGACTGCGCCGTATTGTTAGAAAAAGCAGGAATGGAAATCGATCTGGGTGCCATTGCGAAGGGCTACATTGCCGATATTGTCAGGGACGTCCTGCATCAGCACGCTATTCAGGACGCGTTGATTAATCTGGGTGGTAACGTGCTGGCCATCGGCAGCGCGCTGACGGATGAACAAGGGCTATGGAGTGTGGGATTGCAGAAACCGTTTGCGGACCGCGATAGTCTGCTCGGTGTGATTAAGGTGAAGAATAAATCCGTGGTGACGTCCGGCGTTTATGAGCGTTTTTTTACCGTGGACGATCGTATTTATCATCATATTCTCGATCCTCGGACTGGGTATCCGCTAGATAATGAACTGCACAGCGTGACGGTTATCTCACACGATTCCCTCGACGGTGATATCTATACGACATTGCTTTACGGCATGGGCGTGAGCGCAGGTATCGAGTTTTTACAACATCAGTCTGAAATCGAAGCCATCTTTGTCACGAAAAACCGAGAAATTATCCTTTCTTCGCAGCGGTACTCTATGTTTGAATTGCTAGATAAGGATTATTCTGTGGCGGCGTTGTGAAAGTGAACGTTTCATCAGTGTTCTCTGTGTAGGAATTGCTGGTGTACTACCTCCTGGTAATGTCGATAGAATAAGTTTTTCTTATTACACAAGGACGTACCATGCCTTCTACACCAAAACTCCCCGCCGGATGGGAATATGCCAACGGCAAAAAACAGCAGACGTTGCTGGCAGAATATCAACAGGAACAACCTACAGTTCATCCACTTTATGGCATTGAGATAGCTGTCATCGCTTATCGTGATGGTAACGATGATATCTTGCTGAAACATACTCAGGAACCCGATCGCGTGTCGGTTGTACACTTGACCTGGGCCATGCAAAGGGAGTTTGCCAACTTCCCTCGGGTAGAATTTACCGGTTCTTTTCAGAAATTCATTGAATGGGAATACCTGATGTATGGAACTGAAGTGGAAGGAGACTAAATTTATGCACGTTCAGGCACAAGACTGGAAACGAGTCCCTGCACCGCAGCAAACTGCGCCGCTTAATTTTCAGGCGCTATTTACGGATATGGAAGCGGAACAAATGCGACGAGGCATCATTCCAAAGCACATGGAAGATAAATGGTTTATCTACTTTGAGGACGGTTGGCTCCGTTTTCATCGGAGTTGGACGGGTTTTTTTATCTATGCGCTGAGACTAGACGGCTCACCTGCTGGAGTTCGGGTAACTGATTCATGGGTAAATCGTGAACCGGAACAATACGCCAGTACCGATCTGGAATATGACCGGAATATGTTGCGCTATCTGATTGATGTGTCACTGCTGAAAAAACAGAATGTCCCTTTTCCAACTCGATAAGAATAATGATGTCTGAAGATAAAACGCAATGCCGTTTCACCGATGCTCTCAATGCGCTAACGGCTTTGCGGGCGCAAGCCGTTAGCCGTCTATCACAGGGGGATACGTCTGCTTTACAAAGCAAGCTGCAACTCGACGATGCTATTCAGTGCCTGCAATTTTGCCAGCGCCACCAAATAACCGCTTCTGCTAGCGTGATTCAGTTGCCTGCTACCCGCACCACAACGCCGTCATCGGAATATCGTATTATTGAGGATCATGAAACTGATCAACGTGAGTATTGGACCGAGCTGGATTTAAACAATCATCCCGTCAGGCCGTCGCCTGGCGTATTGTTACTGGACTGTGGTTTGGTTCCAGAGGATATGTGATGGATAATCAATCACTTAATCTCAATTTGTTCCAATATCAATGCAACACTTTGATAGTATTTATTTTTATGGTTCATGAATGCTGATTTATTATCAATAAGATAGGCGTATGCAATTGAATCAATGTCTAAATTTTCTATAGCATTGTTAATCGTAGCGGTGATACGTTCCTCAAGCGTGCGTTCGTCTAATTTTTTCTTCGTATTGAAAACAATAAATGTTGCCGCAAAATGACGGCCTGCTTGGTCGTTTAAGCGTTTTGCGTCGTCACGCGCACGACCTAACCCTATCTTTGCTTTAATGATATTTATACTGCTATCCAGATTTAACCATACATGCTTAGCCTCAACGGCAATACTTTCCAATTCACTTTTTATATAAAGATCAACTCGACCTTTGCTTGTATTGTTATCAGGTTTTTCTCCTGTATCACCCTTTCTTTTTTTGCCTGACGGGTATTCTTCAATCGCTGCCCAGCCTAATGACCACGCAGCGCCAGCAAGAACGCTGACATTAGTGCGTTCGTTGTACCACCAGCAGCAATCTGTTCTGTTTAATAGTTCAACATAGCGTTGATTTGCGCTAATCCACCCATTTAACAATTCTTCAATAAAACGGTCGTTTGCACGGACTTTTTGAATAACCATATAACACTCCATGTAAAAAATTAAATTTCAATTATTTCATTATCTGCCCATAATTCGGTAATACAGTATTCGCTATTAACGCGAAAGCAGACATTCACAGTCAAAGACTAAAAGGAATAATAAATAAAATAAGAGTAGGGAATATTTGAATTAGAGAAAGTAGCCTATCTGGGAGATAGGCTACTTTTAATGACTTATTTCAGTTCCAGTTCGTTCATTGCAGCGATGCTGAAGCCGCCGTCAACGTGTAGAACTTCACCGGAGATACCGGCAGCCAGATCGGAACACAGGAACGCGGCAGAGTTGCCCACGTCTTCAATGGTCACGACACGGCGGATTGGCGTAACGGCTTCGCAATGCGACAACATTTTCTTGAAGTCTTTGATGCCGGATGCAGCCAGTGTACGAATTGGGCCCGCAGAGATGGCGTTGACGCGCACGCCCTGAGCACCCATAGCATTTGCCATGTAACGCACGTTCGCTTCCAGAGAGGCTTTTGCCAGACCCATCACGTTGTAGTTAGGGATAGCACGCTCAGCACCCAGGTAAGACAGGGTAACTAGTGCAGAATTCGGGTTCAGCATTTTACGGCAGGCTTTCGCCATCGCGACGAAGCTGTAAGAGCTGATATCGTGAGCAATGCTGAAGCCTTCACGGGTCACGGCATCAACGTAGTCACCGTCCAGTTGGTCGCCCGGTGCGTAAGCAATGGAATGCACGAAGCCATCAAAATTCGGCCATACGTTAGCCAGTTCGGTAAACAGTGCTTCGATGCTCGCATCTTCAGCGACATCACACGGCAGAACGATGCTGGAACCCAGCTCGCTGGCAAAACCTTCAACGCGTGCTTTCAATTTGTCGTTCTGGTACGTGAATGCCAGTTCGGCACCTTCACGTTGCATTGCTTGTGCAATACCGTAGGCAATAGAACGGTTGCTGGCAACACCTGTTACCAGAATGCGCTTACCGGTAAGAAAACCCATAGCAGTAATCCTTGTGATCATTGTTGCTGCGATCGCCACGTTTGTGCCCGTAAACCTACGCGACAAGCGACGACCGAGATGAATAAACCGCGCGATTCTACCATGTTGGGGGCGGTAGGGGTACTCCGAGCAGTATCCCTAGTTTCCACCGTCCGATGGCTTAGCGGTACTACCCGCCGGAGTGCGCGGAGGTTAACGTTGTGCGCCGTCGCGTCGCCAGGCATCAGCGCTGAGCGCTTCGCCGAAGTGGCTGGCAATCAAACGTTTCGTCAGGTCATGGAGCGGGGCGGACAACACGTCGGCGGTACTGCCGCGTTCGACCACTTCGCCAGCCTGCATCACCAGAATCTGGTCGCTGATGTGCTTCATCATGCCCAGATGCTGCGTCACGTAAATATAAGAGATACCGTGCTTTTCCTGTAATTCCAGCATCAGATTAATAATCTGTGACCGCATAGACATATCCAGCGACGCCAGCGCTTCATCGGCCACGATCACTTTCGGTTGCAGAATAAGCGCACGCGCCAGACCGACGCGCTGTTTTTGCCCCGGCGCGAGCGCATGCGGATAGTAATAAGCGTGATCGGGCCGTAATCCGACCTGCTGTAGCGCCTGATTAATCGCTCTTTCGCGCGCTTCGGCGCTGAGGTCGGTATTCAGCCGCAGCGGGACATCCAGTAGCTGCCCGATACGCTGACGCGGGTTGAGCGCGTTGCTCGCATCCTGAAAGATCATGCGGATGCGCTGGCTACGATAGCCATAATCACCGTAATGCAGTGGATGATCGTCGATAACCAGTTCACCGGACGTCGGGGCGATCATGCCCGACAGCATTTTCGCCAGCGTCGATTTCCCCGAACCGTTCTCGCCGATGATGGCAAGCGTCTGGCGTTCACGTAGCGTAAAGCTGACGGATTTCACCGCTTCAACATGCTGACGACGGAACAGCCCGGTCCGGTATCGGAACGTCTTGGTTAGATTGCGGGCTTCAAGCAGCATCTCAACCATCACGGTTCCTCCATGTTGAGCGGGAAGTGGCAAGAATATAAGTGGTTCTTCACGGAAAGCAGCGGTGGCGTTTGCATACACTGCTTTTGTGAATAAGGGCAGCGTGGGCCGAGCCGACAGCCAATCGGTAGGTGTTCCAGCGAGGGAATCGCACCGTTCAGGGTGTTTAACCGGCTTTTGTGCGGCAGTGAACGGCCAAAATCGGGCATCGCGCGGATCAGCGCCTGGGTATAAGGATGATGCGGCGCGGTGATCAAATCTTCACAAGTGGCACTTTCCACCGTTTGCCCGCAATAAAGCACGTTGATCCGGTCTGCCCATTTGCTCATGGTTTGCAGGTCATGGCTGATGAGCAGGATCGTGGTGTTGTTGTTTTGGTTCAGGCGCGACAGCAGGCGGAAAATTTGTGCCTGCGTGGTGGATTCCATCGCGTTGGTCGGCTCATCGGCAATCAGCAGACGCGGCTGGTTTGCCAGCGCGATGGCAATCATCACTTTCTGACACTCACCGTCGCTCAGTTCATAGGGGTAGCTGCCCATGATGTCTTTGTGATCTTTAATCCCGACGCGGTGCAGCAGTTCGATAGCGCGGCGCTTGCGCCAGTTAACTCGCTGCCACCAGCGGCCTTTATAGGTCCAGCCGGGGATTGCCTGCACCAATTGTCGGCCGATGCTCTCTGACGGGTCGAGACAGGATTGCGGCTCCTGAAAAATCATGGAGACGTTATGGCCGACCAGTTTACGCCGCTCGCGCGCCGACAGTTGCAGCAGGTCGATATCATCGAAGCGGAAACGGTCGGCGGTGACACGCCAGTTTTCTTTGGTAATCCCGCAGATGGCTTTCGCGATCAGGCTTTTGCCTGAACCGGATTCGCCCACGAGCCCACGAATTTCCCCTTCGCTTAGCGTCATGCTGACGCGATCGACGGCTTTTACGGCACCGTCGGCGGTCAGAAACTCAATCGTCAGGTTACGGATATCAAGTAATGGCATAGGAGTTCGTCGCCTCTTATTCCGTTTCCGCGACGAGCGCGCGGCGAAGGCCGTCGCCCAGCAGGTTGACGATTAATACGCTCAGTGCAATAGCCGCACCGGGCAGCATCACGGTCCACGGCGCGGCATAAACCAGCTCCAGCGAGTTGCCGAGTAGGGCACCCCATTCGGTGGTCGGTAACTGTGCGCCCAAATCGAGAAAGCCCAGCGCGGCGATATCCAAAATGGCGATCGACAGTGCGCGGGTAAATTCTGAAACCAGCAGCGCGGCAATGTTCGGTAAGACAACGTACCAGACAAGATAAAATGTTGAAGCACCATCAAGACGAGCGGCGATCACGTACTCTTTGTCCATTTCATCGTGCACCGCGTTGTAGATGGTACGCACCATACGCGGCAACAGCGCCAGCCAGACGGCGAGCATCGCGTGTTCGAGCTTCGGGCCGATAAAGGCGATGACCACAATTGCCAGCAACAGCGACGGAATTGACAACAGCGTGTCCAGAATATGGTTGAGCATCGCTGAACGTAGCCCTCGCGTGACGCCCGCAAAGACGCCCAACACGATGCCGCACAGCGCCGCCGCGTAGGTGACGATGAGCGATGCGCCGACGGTGGGGGCTGCACCGCTCAATAAGCGGCTGAGCTGGTCGCGGCCTAAATCGTCGGTGCCGAGAAAGAACGACACTTCGCCGTAGTGTGACCAGGAGGGGGGCAGCAGTTGATAGCCTAAAAATTGTTGATCAACCTCATAAGGCGCAAGAAATTTGCCGAACAGGCACAGGCCGATCAGGATCAAAAAGCCGTACAGCCCGACCATCGCCAGCATATCCTGATGGAATGCCCGCCAGGTATCGCCCAGTCGGCTAGGCAGCCGCTTTTCGCTATAGACGTTATCGTAGGGCATACCATTCCTTGTGTTTCAACGGATTTGCCATCGCGCCCCAAATATCGGACAGGATGTTGACCGTGATGACCATCGCGCCAACCACCATTACGCCCGCAGAAATCGCGGCGAAATCCTGCTGGCGAATCGCATTGACCAGCCAGCGGCCGACGCCCGGCCAGTTAAAGACCACTTCGGTAATCATCGTCAGCGTCAGCATGGTGGAAAATTGCAATCCTAACTTGGGGATAATCGGCGGCAGCGCGTTGTGGATCAGGTGGCGACGAATGATGGTAAAGCGTGATAACCCACGGGTTGCCGCCGCTTTAATGTAGTTTTTGCTAATGATTTCCGTGGTGCTGACGCGCATCAGGCGGATTACTTCGGTGGTCGGCCCGACAGCCAGCACGGTAATCGGGAGGATCAGGTGGCGGATGGCGCTGACGATCATTTCACCGCGATGTGGTGAATCGGATAGCCAGGCATCAATTAGCGCAAAGCCGGTCACGGTTTTCACCTGATAGAGCAGGTCGAAGCGGCCAGAAACCGGCAGCCAGCCGAGATGCAGCGAGAAGAAGAGCGTCAACAGCAGCGCCAACCAGAACACTGGCAGGGAAAAACCAATCAGCGCCAGCGTGCTAATCACAATATCCGCCCCGCGATTCTGCATCACGCCTGCGGTAATCCCCAGCGGAATGCCGACCAGCAGCGAGAGTGCAAACGCCAGCAGGCAAAGCTCAATTGTAGCTGGGAACACTTCTTTCAGCAGTTCGCTGATGGCCTGTCCGTTAATGCTGGAACGACCGAAATCGCCTTGAAGCAGGCTGCTGATATAAAAATGATAGGCATCAAACAGTGCAGCACCATTGAGCGGGGCGTTAGGCGTGTAGTAACTGAGGCTAAAACCAACCAGCGTTAGCAGTGATAAGGTGACGATCAGTAACACCAGACGTCGCAAGGTAAAAATAATCACGGCTGTGCTTCCTCCACGGTTTCCGGTGCAGGGGGCTTCTGCTGCGCCTGTTGACCTTCACGATACACTCCCGCGAATGAGGCATTGCCAAATGGGCTCAATACCAGCCCTTTCATATCATAGCGGTAGGCGAGCAGTCGCAATGACGACGCTAGCGGTAGAACGGGTAATTGTTCTGCCAGAATGCGCTGTGCCTGCTGATAATAGTCAATCCGCTTAGAGAGCTGCTGTGACGAGAGCGCGTTTTGCAGCACTTCATCAAAGGTGGGATCGCACCAGTGCGCGTAGTTACTCTGGGAACGAATCGCCGCACAGCTTAGCAACGGTCTGAAAAAGCTGTCCGGGTCGTTACTGTCGGTTGCCCAGCCCGCCAGCGTTAAATCGTGGCTGAGTTCCATCAACCGTGCTTCCTGAAAGCGGCCTTCTACCGGAACGATGGTGACCGTGATGCCAACTTGTGCCAGATCGGCCTGTATCAACTCTGCTGTTTTCAGCGGGCTGGGGTTGTAGGACTGCGAGGTGCTGGGCACCCACAGGCGTAGGTTTAGGCTAGTTAGCTTCAGTTCCTGCAAGATTTGTCGCGCTTTTTGCGGGTTATACTCCGTAACCTGCGATTCATTGTCATATGCCCACGAGGCGCGGGGCAGAATAGAGGCTGCGGTTTCCGCTGTGCCGTAATAGATTGATTGCATCAGCCTGTCGTTATTGATCGCCAGCGCGATGGCTTCCCGCACGCGGCGATCGTCCAACGGGGGTTTACGCACGTTGAAGGCCAGATAGGCGACGTTCATGCCGGGACGTAGCGAGAGACGCAGGCGTGGGTCGTTACGCAGGATCGCCAACTGGCTAGCGGCGGGGTAAGCGAGGACATCGCATTCGCCCGTCAACAACTTGGATAAACGGCCCGTGCCGCCAGAGCCAAGATCGATAACCACCTGTGGCATACGTGGCAAGCCGCGCCAGTAGTCGGCGTTGCGCGTCAGTCGGATATATTGTCCGGTGCGGTATTCATTGAGCAGATAAGGCCCAGTGCCGACCGGTTCGCGATCCAGCCGCTCTTTTTTATCCTCTTTCGCCAGACGTTGGGCATATTCAGCGGACAGAATCGGTGCGTAGTGCGTTGCCAGATGCCACAGGAAAGAGGCGTCTGGGCTGTTTAGGCGGATTTCAATACTGTATTCGCCCAGTTTACGAATACTTTGCACCGAATCGGCGAATTGCAGGCTGTCGAAATAGGGATATTCACCGCCGTTGACATCATGATACGGGTGTTTTTTATCCAGCATGCGCTGGAAACTGAATATCACATCGTCGGCATTCATATTACGGGTTGGGCTGAACCAGTTGGTGCTCTGGAACAGCACATCGTGACGCAGATAGAAACGGTACGTCGAGCCGTTGTCCAAGACTTCCCAACGCTGCGCCAGTTCTGGCATCAGGCGATAGGTATAAGGATCGACGTCCAGCAGGCGGTCATAAAGTTGCGCCGCCAGTGTATCAATGGTGACGCCACTGCGCGCCATTTGCGGGTTAAACGTGTTCAGGACATCATTGACGCAATAGACAAAACCGCTCTGGTGAATGTTTTCCAGCGGAGCAGGCGGCGTTAGCACGGGTTGCGGTGCGGCCAGTGCAGGTAAAGCCAGCCAGGTGAGTGCCAGTGCGAAACAGGTTTTTCCGAACATACGGGATTTTTCAGTCAATACGGTTATAGAGAGTGTATCGCACTCTTCGCATCCTCCCCACTCTTGTTGTGTGCGTCTGGCGACTTTCCAACCGTTTGAGTGATGGGATGATGGATTGAAAGCGTTATCATGAAGGTTAAGGCTTATACCCAGTACCCCAGCATTACGTTTGTTATCGGTAGCACTGAAGCCGTTAGGAACCCCATAGTCAGTATGGAAATGAGAAAAATTCTCAACAAAGTACTTTACAGATGATACTGATAACTATTATCATCATTTTGCACTTCAGCAGTGGCTTCTCGCAGGCACTGAAGGAGAGCACGACATTGCTCACATTGCTTCCAGTATTATTTTAGCCAGCCTACGTGCTGGCTTTTTTTTGCCTGAAAAATGGCTTCTTTAGATGCTTATCTCGCTTTCTATTTCTATGTAAATAATTAATAAAATCAATCTGATTGGGATATTTCCTAAATTATTTGCGGGAACGAGAATCTCCCTTATCATGCCTATACCCAACTTATGGGTGTTCACAATGGAGATAAGGAATATGTGGCTCAGAAGGAAGCAAATCGTCAGGAAATTGACGCTCGGTGTAGTAACAACGATGCTGGGCATGTCGCTCAGTTTCTCCGCATTATCCGCCACCCCGGTGGAAACGCATGGCCAGTTGTCCATCGAAAATGGGCGATTGGTGGATGAACAGGGAAAGCGGGTACAACTAAGAGGGATCAGTTCGAATGGATTGCAGTGGGTTGGTGACTATGTCAACAAAGATTCGATGAAATGGCTGCGTGACGATTGGGGTATAAATGTGTTCCGCGTCGCTATGTACACGGCGGAGAATGGTTATATTGCTAACCCTTCTCTCGCCAATAAAGTAAAAGAGGCCGTTGCAGCGGCGCAAGGCCTCGGTGTCTATATCATCATCGATTGGCACACCTTGTCGGATAACGATCCCAATACTTATAAAGCACAGGCAAAAATCTTCTTTGCCGAAATGGCGGGGCTGTATGGCAACTCGCCGAATGTGATTTATGAAATCGCCAATGAGCCAAACGGCAGTGTGACATGGAACGGGCAGATTCGACCTTATGCGCTGGAAGTCACTGACACCATCCGTAGCAAAGATCCCGATAACCTTATTATCGTCGGCAGCGGGACCTGGAGCCAGGATATCCATGATGCGGCAGACAATCAGTTGCCCGATCCGAATACGCTGTATGCGCTGCATTTCTATGCTGGCACGCACGGGCAGTTCCTGCGCGATCGCATTGACTATGCACAAAGCCGCGGTGCTGCAATTTTCGTCAGCGAGTGGGGAACCAGCGATGCGTCCGGCAATGGCGGGCCGTTCCTGCCAGAATCGCAGACCTGGATCGATTTCCTGAATAACCGTGGTATAAGCTGGGTGAACTGGTCGCTTAGCGATAAGTCTGAGACGTCTGCGGCGCTGGTAGCGGGCGCGAGTAAATCAGGCGGTTGGACGGAGCAGAATTTGTCAACGTCAGGCAAATTTGTCAGAGAGCAGATTCGTGCGGGGGCGGGTCTGAGCGGTGGTGATACGCCGACGATGCCAACAGAGCCGACGAACCCAGGTAACGGAACCACGGGTGACATCGTGCTGCAATATCGTAATGTGGATAACAACCCTTCCGATGATGCGATTCGTATGGCCTTTAATATCAAAAATACCGGAAGTACGCCGATCAAACTCAGCGATCTGCAAGTACGTTACTACTTCCATGATGATGGTAAGCCCGGCGCAAACCTCTTTGTTGACTGGGCGAACGTCGGCCCTAACAACATCGTGACCAGTACAGGGACACCTGCTGCAAGTACCGATAAGGCCAATCGCTATGTTCTGGTGACTTTCGCCAGCGGCGCGGGTTCCCTTCAACCGGGCGCGGAAACAGGTGAAGTGCAGGTGCGTATCCACGCGGGTGACTGGAGCAACGTGAATGAGACGAATGACTATTCATACGGCCCTAACGTCACGAGCTACACCAACTGGGATAAGATCACTGTGCATGATAAAGGCACGCTGGTCTGGGGCACTGAGCCGTAATAGCGCGTTGTTAATGTATTAACCCATCTATCTTGCGGGCGCTAATGCGCCCGCATTTTCTTTCCAATGTCTCACTCATTCACCGCAATATCGTGTTTCTTTAGCAATCCGCGCAACTGGTGATAGGTTAATCCCAGCAGCTCCGCGGCCTTGCGCTGGTTAAACTTCGCCTGATTTAACGCCCGAACGATCAAGCCTTTCTCTTGTTCCAGCAGCCACGGCTTCATGTCTAACGGTAAATCCGGCTGGCCCGATGTTGTCTGTGGTTTTTCCTGAATGGCGGTAGTTCGGTGGAAGGGGTTCAGAATGATGGTATCGAGAGGCTGTTCGCTATCGCCGTGACGATACACTGAGCGCTCAACCACGTTTTTCAGTTCACGAATATTTCCCGGCCAGTCGTAATTCAGCAGCGTTTCGCGTGCGGTAGCGGTAAAACCGGGAAACAGCGGCAGGTGCAATTCGCGGCACATCTGAATCGCAAAATTATCTGCTAATAACATAATGTCTTGCTGACGTTCGCGCAGCGGCGGAAGTTGCACGACGTCGAAGGCCAGACGATCGAGCAGGTCTGCGCGGAACTTACCGCTGGCAGCCAGCGCAGGCAGGTCGTCATTGGTGGCGCACACCAGACGCACATCAACCTGAAGCTGATCTCTGCCGCCGACGCGTTCCAGCATGCCGTATTCGATCACACGCAGTAGTTTTTCCTGCACTAGCATCGGCGCGGTGGCGAGTTCATCTAAAAACAGTGTTCCGCCGTCGGCGCGCTCGAAGCGTCCCAGATGGCGCTTCTGTGCCCCGGTAAAGGCACCCGCTTCATGACCAAATAACTCGGAATCGAGCAGATTTTCGTTGAGCGCCGCGCAGTTCAGGGAAACGAACGGCCCTTGCCAGCGTGGGGAAAGGTAGTGCAAGCGGCTGGCAATTAACTCCTTGCCTGTACCGCGCTCGCCGATCACCAGCACCGGCTTATTTAACTGTGCCAACTGCGACACCTGTTCCAGCACCTCTAAAAAGCTGTTGGCTTCGCCCAGCAGGTTCTCTTTTTCCTGAAGCATGATGTTCCACCGTGTTATTTTTACTAACAGTTAGTGTATTTGACTAATCTAACGAAAAGGGAAAAATAATCAAAATTATCTATTCTTTTATTTTCAGCTAGTTAAATAGAATTAAAAGTTGGCATGCTTATTGATATATCTAGAGAGAGATCGCGACTGGCTCGGCTGGTCACGATGATAAATCAGGCGTAATCAGACGCTGGAAATCATGAAGAGGATGTGATTATGGGTATTTTTTCTCGTTTTGCCGACATCGTGAACGCCAACATCAATTCATTGCTGGATAAAGCGGAAGATCCGCAGAAATTGGTGCGGCTGATGATTCAGGAAATGGAAGATACGCTGGTTGAAGTGCGTTCAACCTCGGCACGGGCGCTGGCAGAAAAGAAACAGATTGCCCGCCGTATTGAGCAAGCGCATGGTCAGCAAGATCAGTGGCAGGAAAAAGCAGAGTTGGCGCTGCGTAAAGATAAAGACGATCTGGCGCGTGCGGCACTGATTGAGAAGCAGAAACTGACTGACCTGATCGCCGTATTGCAACATGAAGCCGAAAGCGTGGATGAAACGCTGGATCGCATGAAGCGCGAAATCGGTGAGTTAGAAAATAAATTAAGCGAAACTCGCGCTCGCCAGCAGGCACTGACGTTGCGCCATCAGGCTGCGGCATCGTCGCGTGATGTACGCCGCCAACTGGATAGCGGTAAGCTGGATGAAGCTATGGCGCGTTTCGATCAGTTTGAACGCCGTATCGATACGATGGAAGCGGAAGCTGAAAGCCACGGACTGGGGAAACAAAAATCGCTGGATCAGCAGTTTGCCGAACTGAAAGCTGACGATGAAATCAGCGCGCAACTGGCGGCGCTTAAAGCTAAAGTTAAGCCAGCAGAGTAATCAAGCGTAAACGCCATCGGATGGCTGTCGTTAGAAAACGGCAGCCACCAGCGTCTGAATAATAACTAAGGAGACACAATGAGTGCGTTGTTTCTTGCCATTCCGCTGACCATTTTCATGTTGTTTGTGGCGCCGATATGGCTTTGGCTACATTACAGCCAGCGTAAAGACAGTGCTCAATTGGGACAACACGATATGCAACGTCTGGTGCGTTTAACGGAAGAGTCTAGCCGTATGCGTGAGCGTATCAGGGCGCTGGAAGACATTCTGGATGCAGAACACCCGGACTGGAGAAAATCGTAATGAAAAATACATGGTCAGGTAAAACGTTATACCGCATACCGGAAGAAGGGATGCTGAAAGGAGTTTGTGCTGGTTTAGCACGTTATTTTGACGTGCCGGTGAAACTCCTACGGGTAATCGTTGTGCTGTCGATGTTTTTCGGCCTGTTCTTTTTCACCATCGTGGCCTACATCATCCTGACGTTTATGCTTGATCCGGCACCGGCAGGGACGGGGTTTGAGGATGAAAAGTCAGCCCGGACACCCAGCCAACTGCTGAATGAGGCTGACGCAACATTGCAGGCCAGCGAACAGCGCCTGCGTAGCATTGAACGCTACGTCACCTCGGATACATTTGGCGTTCAGAACCGCTTTCGTCATCTGTAATTCGTCATCGGTTATGACATTCATCCGTTAGAACCGCCGCTGACGTTATCTACTGTGCGATGCCGATCGCAAGTGGATAACGTCGCGCTGCTTTTTTCTCCGCGATCAATGCGGTAGCCTGAATGCACTTTTGCAACTACACACTTTTTCAACGACAGGAGTGATGGTTCATTCAATGAGTCGACTACAAAATGAGATTAACTCACTGGTCAATCGTAGTGTGGATCGCCATCTGCGGATTGCTGTCACCGGACTGAGTCGCAGTGGCAAAACCGCGTTTATTACTGCGTTCGTCAATCAATTATTGAACACCCACAGCGGGGCACATTTGCCGCTGTTTTCCCCCGTGCGCGAAGAGCGTTTGCTCGGTGTGAAGCGCGTGCCACAGCGCGATTTGGGCGTGCCGCGCTTCGCCTATGATGAAGGCATGGCGTCGCTGTATGGCTCGCCGCCTGATTGGCCGACGCCGACGCGCGGCGTGAGCGAAATCCGTCTAGCGCTACGTTATCGCTCCAAAGATTCGTTGCTGCGCCACTTCAAAGATACCTCGACGTTGTATCTCGAAATTGTCGATTACCCCGGCGAATGGCTACTGGATTTACCGCTGCTGGAACAAACCTATCTGAGCTGGTCGCAGCAGATGAGTGGTTTGTTGCATGGGGGGCGCGTTGAATGGGCGAAACCCTGGCTAGCGCTGTGCGAGAAAATCGACCCGTTGGCACCCGCGGATGAAAATCAGTTAGCCGAGGTGGCGCAGGCCTACACTGATTATCTGCACCGCTGCAAACAGGAAGGGCTGCACTTTATTCAACCGGGGCGGTTTGTGCTGCCGGGCGATCTGGCGGGGGCGCCAGTGCTGCAATTCTTCCCCTGGCCGCAGGTGAATAATATCGGTGAAGCCAAACTGGCGCAGGCGGATGAGAGAACCAATATTGGCATGCTGCGCAAGCGTTTTGACTATTATTGTCAGTCGGTTGTT
Organism: Pectobacterium parmentieri; assembly: GCF_001742145.1. NCBI lineage: Bacteria > Pseudomonadati > Pseudomonadota > Gammaproteobacteria > Enterobacterales > Pectobacteriaceae > Pectobacterium > Pectobacterium parmentieri. Next base: position 1,272,932 of record NZ_CP015749.1, read on the forward strand.
AAAGGATTCTATAAAGATCACTTCGTGCGCTTCGACCGACAGATAGTCCTGGTCGATTGCCTGCAACCGCTCAATAGCGGCATTCATGCGTTTAACGATATGCGGCTGGCGCTGACTCAACTAATGCAAAGTTTTCACTACGGTAAGCGCACGTTGTTCCGGCGTTTGTTTGCGCCTTGCATCGACAAACTGATGTTTGCGGCGAGTAAAGCGGATCACATTACCGCCGATCAGCACGCTAATCTGGTGTCTTTGCTTCAGCAACTGGTGCAAGAAGCCTGGCAGAATGCGGCGTTTGAAGGCATTGATATGCGCTGCGAAGGCATTGCGTCAATTCAGTCAACGCAGAGCGGGGTCGTAGAACATCAGGGTCAGAAAATCCCCGCGCTGAAAGGGCATCGGCTCAGCGACGGCCAGCCGTTAACGGTCTATCCCGGTGAAGTGCCTGCACGTCTACCGGGCGCTGCATTTTGGCAAACGCAGGGTTTCCACTTTGATCAATTTCGCCCACGCGAGATGACGGTAGACACGCCGTTGCCGCATATCCGGCTAGATACAGTCATGGACTTTCTGCTAAAGGATAAATTGCGATGAACGAGCCATTAAAACCACGCGTCACGTTCGACGATGTTTCACCACAAGAGCCGCAGCCACAGTTGCGTGCCGGGTTGGCGTTTGACGAACAGAGTGACACGCCATTTTCCCCTATCAGCCGCGAAGAAGAAGTGCCGGAAGAAGGCACCGCGGAAGAAGCGATCAGTGCGGCGTTGCGCCCTAAACGCAGCCTGTGGCGGCGTATGGTGATGGCGGGAATAGGGCTATTTGGCGTCAGCGCGCTGGCACAGGGCGTGCAGTCCCTGCATAACGCCTGGGTACAACAGGATTGGATCGCGCTGGGTGGTATTACGGCGGGTAGCCTGATTGTCGCGGCGGGCATCGGTTCGCTGGCCGTCGAGTGGCGACGGCTCTATCGCCTGCGAGAACGCGCGGAAGAGCGCGATGTGGCACGTGATCTGCTGCACAGCCACGGTGTGGGACGCGGACGTGAGTTCTGTGAAAAACTAGCGCGGCAGGCTGGGTTGGATAACGGTCATCCGGCGATACAGCGCTGGCAGGCTTCACTCCACGAAACCCACAACGATCGTGAGGTGTTGGAACTGTATGCGCGTCTGGTTCAACCGGTATTGGACACACAGGCACGGCGTGAAATCAGCCGTTCGGCGGCGGAATCGACCTTGATGATCGCTGTCAGCCCGCTGGCGCTGGTGGATATGGCATTTATCGCCTGGCGCAACCTGCGGCTGATTAATCGCATTGCTGCGTTGTACGGCATCGAACTTGGCTATTTCAGCCGTATTCGCCTGTTCCGTCTGGTGTTGGTGAATATCGCGTTTGCTGGTGCATCGGAGTTAGTGCGGGAAATTGGTATGGACTGGATGTCGCAGGATCTTGCGGCACGGCTATCGACTCGCGCCGCGCAGGGCATTGGTGCGGGGTTGCTGACTGCGCGTCTGGGCATCAAAGCGATGGAATTATGTCGCCCGCTGCCGTGGCTGGATGACAAACCACGCCTGGGGGATTTCCGCCGCGAACTCATTGGTCAGGTAAAAGAAACGCTGCAAAAAGGGCGGTAGTGGTGAAGACGATGGTGTACGGTGTGTGCCATCGCCATTTGCCATTATTCAACTGGGAAATGTCAGGCAACAGCGCATAGGGATGATAGGCAGTACCGTTGTTACAGAATCGTGTGTAGGATAAATACTTCTCATTTCTGTATAACAGGACGTTTTTATGATTTCCGGTAAAAAATTGACGCTGGCGGCGCTGTCGCTGTCAGTAGCCATTCTCTGTTTACCTGCCAGCGCCCAGTTAGTGTTGGCACCTGCCGATGCTGAACGTTATGCGCAAAACAGCTTCCCTGAGTATCTCGAATTACTGACGTTGCCCAATGATGCCGCCGTGCCTGCTGACATCCAGCATAATGCCGATTGGCTGGAAAAGGCTTTTCAGAAGCGCGGTTTTACCACGCAGAAACTGATGAATAGCGATAAACCGCTGGTCTATGCCGAACTAGGCACGCCAAAAGGTTTGTCATAACCCTTATTGCTTCATTGATAATACTTATGGCAACCAAATTTGCATGCCAAAGACTTCCTGCATTATTTCGTGTCTCTCTTATCTATAGCGGCTCTCGCACCTGATGGTAAGTTTGCATACATATCGCTAATACGTTTTGGTTGAGTGATACGATTATCAACTATGAAATTTATCAGTTCAAACATCGAATTGACTATCTCTGGTTCTTCGTCAAGCACTATTTCACCCGGATGAACAGCATTATTTCCAACTACGCGACATAAATCTAGAGCCTGTTGAATAGCCACTGGTAAACCATCTTTAACGAGATTTGAAATGTCGTCATTTATATTTTTTCCCTTCTGTCCTAAATGCATCATCAATTTCTGCACGCAAAGACGTAACAGAGCGCCTGAACCTTTAGGGGAGAGAGTAACGATTGAACGTGCCTCTTCATAATCAGCTCTACAACTTTCTGGTAAATCAGGATTTGGTGGAGGAGATAGTTTAACCTGAGGATAAATGAGCTTTCCGTCCATCCAGATACTATCTTTTGAACAACAGTCGCAAGTCGATATTCTGCATGCTTTGACACCTTCTCTTATCCAGTCTTTGACAGGATTATACCAACGCTGCAATGCGAAGGTCTGGCAATGGGGGCAATGAAAACGATTCTCTCTCGAATTGTGACCGGGCAAATATTCTGGGGGGAAATACTTCATTTAGCACCTACTTGTAACAAGTGATTTTTAATTTATCATAGAGTTACCTTGAAAAAGGCACAATAGCACGCACACCTAAACCCTGACTCAATTATCAACAATCGCCAGTAAATATCATGAGACTGTATACTCATAGCTCCATTTTGAACGATAGGGTACAGGGCATAGTCGTGCTATTACAACGTCAGCGATTTCTGAGAGTAATCCTGATAGTTGGCACACTAAAGTGTTAGCGGGTAGATGAAAATTGATTTGATAAAGAAAATGCTGCTACGACGTTATACTGAATTAGCCCCGTCTCGTTATTGACGTGGAAAAAACGTACAGATGTGTCAACTTTTGCTGCCACCTTACTTCATCCGGTGCAAACGAAAGGGTATTATCAGTCGCAATAGCCATGTCGTGTCTCTTGAAGAAGGTAGCCGTTGATGCATCTGGAAGTGATTTGTGAAGACCGCATTGGTATGGTCCGTGAATTGTTAGATTTGCTTGCGTCGCGCAATATTGATTTGCGCGGCATCGAAATTGCCTCTATTGGTCGTATTTACCTCAATTTCGCGACCCTCGACTTTGATGATTTCCGCCTTCTGATGACGGAGATCCGTCGCCTTGACAGCGTTAGCGATGTGCGCACCGTCGCATTTATGCCGTCTGAACGTGAGCATCGGGCGCTGAATGCGCTATTAGAATCCATGCCTGAGCCGGTGTTTTCGCTGGATATGAAAGGGAAACCCGAGCTGTTTAACCCAGCCGCTCTGGCGCTGTTTGAACAATCGGCAGAGACCATCAACGAGCTGACGATTGCCACTATGATCCCCGGTTTCAATTTTTCCAGTTGGCTGGAGAAGAGCGGCTCCGTCGTGGCGGAGCGCGTGGTGATTCGTGGTCAGGATTTCCTACTGGAAATGACGCCAGTCCGTCTGGAAGATGATGCCGGTAAAACCGCAACGGCAGGGGCACTGGTCATGCTGAAATCGGCCGTGCGCATGGGCCGACAGTTGCAGAACCTCGCGGTGAACGATGAAAATGAATTCGATCACATCGTCGCCATTAGCCCCAAAATGCGTCAGGTGGTAGAACAGGCGCGCAAGCTAGCGATGCTGGATGCGCCGTTGTTGATCGTCGGCGACACGGGGACGGGGAAAGATATGCTGGCGCGTGCCTGCCACCTGCGCGGGCCGCGCGGCAAGAACCCTTTCCTGGCGCTGAACTGTGCGGCACTGCCCGATGACGTGATGGAAAGCGAGCTGTTCGGCCATGCTCCCGGTGCGTATCTCAATGCGCAGGAAGGCAAGAAAGGGTTCTTCGAGCAGGCTAACGGCGGTTCGGTTCTACTGGATGAAGTCGGTGAGATGTCGGCACAGATGCAGACTAAACTGCTGCGTTTCCTGAATGACGGAACATTCCGCCGCGTGGGTGAAGATCACGAAGTCCATGTGGACGTGCGGGTGATTTGCGCGACAAAGAAAAATTTGCTGGAGCTAGTGCAGCGCGGCGAATTCCGCGAGGATCTTTATTATCGCCTGAATGTGCTCACGCTAATGTTACCGCCGCTGCGCGAGCGTCCGGCGGACATTATGCCGCTGGCTGAACTCTTTGTGGCGCGTTTTGCTGATGAGCAGGGTATTTCTCGCCCTAAATTAGCGGCAGATGTAGAACACTTCCTGCCACAGTACGGCTGGCCGGGTAACGTTCGACAGTTGAGAAATACCATTTATCGGGCGCTAACACGGCTGGAAGGTAATGAGTTGCATATGCAGGATATTGATCTTCCGGCGTTTTCGATTGATGTGCCGCAAGATGAAACCCTGCTTGATGGCTCTCTGGACGACATCAACAAGCGTTTCGAGCGTTCCGTGCTGACCCGCCTTTATCAATCCTATCCAAGCACTCGCAAACTGGCAAAACGGCTAGGGGTATCGCACACAGCAATAGCGAATAAACTGCGGGAATATGGGCTCAGCCAACGCAAGTCGGCGGGGGATGACGAGGAGTAAGTAACAAAACGGCTGCGCAAGCAGCCGTTTTTTCACGATGTTCAGTACGAATAACTGACAGTGTGACTTATTTCAGAGCAGCCAGTGCCGCGTCATAGTCTGGTTCAGTGGTGATTTCGTTTACCAGTTCACTATGCAGTACGTTGTCGTTTTCATCCAGCACCACGACAGCGCGAGCGGTCAGACCTTTCAGTGCGCCATCTGCGATAGCAACGCCATAGCTTTCTTTGAATTCACCGCCACGCAGGGTAGACAGGACAACCACGTTGTTCAGACCTTCCGCGCCGCAAAAGCGAGACTGCGCGAATGGCAGATCGGAAGAGATGCACAGAACAACGGTGTTATCCAGCTCAGAACCCAACTGGTTGAATTTACGCACGGACGCGGCACAAACACCGGTATCGATGCTTGGAAAAATGTTCAGGATTTTGCGTTTGCCAGCATAGTTGCTGAGTGAAGCATCTGACAGGTCTTTAGCGACCAGAGTAAATGCTGGCGCTTTGCTTCCTTTAGCAGGAAATGCCCCTGCTACTGGCACAGGATTGCCTTGAAAATGTACGTTCTGTGACATGTTTGCGTCCTTAATTACAGGTGATTAACACGCTGCTCAGTTTAGGGCAACATTAGCAACATTGGTATAAAAATTACGATTAAAATTGCTGGCTTAGCAACGCGACCATCGCGTTAAGATAGCATTCACTGGCCGCATCCGCCGAGATTGGCGGAAGCTCAGCGGTAATGCAATGGAGCGAACGATCGGCGCACCAGCTTCCGAAAGATCCTGGCGTGTCGTAACCGATACTCGATACTAACGGCAGCTCACACTGCTGCGCTAACCATTGGCCCAGTTCGGAACGGTGTGGATCTTCAATACAGGCGAGTGGTTCATGAAAAGAGACAACCCAGCGCGGATTAAGTTTCTCAATCAGCGTGCAAAGGGCTTTCGTTTCCGGCTCGGAGCCCGCGGTTTCCCCCGTGGATAATTCGACATCACGTTCATCTGCGGCGCTATTCCAGCGATAAACCGTGCTCCCCGGTTGCCAATTGCTGGTTGGGAAATTGCGATTGAGATCGACGCCGTTAGCGTTGGCACGCAGACCCAACTGACAGCCGTCTGGATTGACTGCAAGCACAACGTGATGGCGCCGTTGGCCTGAAAATAGGGTACGAAGCGCGCAGGAGAGCGCAACGACTGCGGCAGTTTCATCACCGTGCGTTCCGGCAATAATTAATCCGCTCTCGGAAGGTGCTAATTCGGCTGGAAAGTAGAGTAGCGGTGCGCCCAGCAGCGATTTCCCATAAGGTTCACCCAGCGACGGTAAATTACCGCGTTGCCGGCGAGTCTGAAGAGGAATGATTGTGTTTTCCATGTTATCGCCCTGTAGTTACCTATGCGTTTCATCATAAAAAAATCGCCACAGAGACGCAAACGGTGATGCAGATTGACAAATTGCAGGCGTAGCGCTGGATGATAGCGATGATTTCTGACTATTATATTCTTCAATCATTTCATTACGCTTTCAGGTCAAATCATCATGCACTATGGATATTCTGCATTTTATGCCGCGTTGATGGCGGCCATAGCGGGCAATGCTGTCGCGGCGCAGGTTCCGGCGGGAACGGTTCTGGCTGAGAAACAGGAAATCGTTCGCCACATTAAGGATGAACCCGCTTCTCTCGATCCGATAAAAGCGGTGGGGTTGATGGAAGCTCAGGTGGCGCGCGATCTGTTTGAAGGGCTGGTCAATCAGGACGCCAAGGGGAACATTGTTCCGGGCGTAGCCCTGCGTTGGCAGACGACCGATAACCGCACGTTTATCTTTACCCTGCGTGATAATGCTCGCTGGTCTAACGGTGAACCCGTTACGGCAAAAGATTTTGTCTATAGTTGGCGTCGTCTGGTTACGCCTGCAAACAGCTCGTCATTCGCCTGGTTTGCCCGTCTTGCGGGGATTCAGAACGCTGAGCAGATTCTTGCTGGCAACATGCCCGCCGATCAGCTTGGGGTGACAGCCGTTAATGACCATACGCTGAAAATTCAGCTCAGCAAGCCAGTGCCTTATTTTGTCAGCCTGACGGCGAATTTCAGCCTGTTTCCCGTGCATCAGGCTACAGTAGAAAAATTCGGAAATGACTGGACGAAGCCGGGAAATCTGGTCGGAAATGGTGCGTTTAAGCTGGATCACCGCGTCGTTAATGAGAAGCTGGTGCTCACGCAGAATCAATATTATTGGGATAACGCCAATACGCGCCTGACAAAGGTCACTTTTGTTCCGATCAATCAGGAATCGAGTGCAACAAAACGCTATCTGTCCGGCGATATCGATATCACTGAGTCGTTTCCTAAAAATCTGTACCAGAAGCTGCTGAAAGATTTACCCGGTCAGGTTTATACGCCGGATCAGCTTGGCACCTATTATTACGCGTTTAACACACAACGTCCGCCCACTAATGATGCTCGGGTGCGAAAAGCACTGTCTTATGCTATCGATCGTAAAGTGATTGCGGAAAAAGTATTGGGCACGGGAGAAAAGCCAGCCTGGCACTTCACGCCGGATGTGACCGCCGGTTTCAAACCTACGGAAAGCCTGCTGCTGCAGTATTCTCAGGATGAGCTGAATGCGCAGGCCAAAGCGCTGATGACGGCTGCGGGCTATGGCCCAAACAATCCGCTGAAATTGTCGCTGCTGTACAACACCTCGGAAAGCCACCAGAAGATCGCGATTGCCGTGGCCTCTATGTGGAAGAAAACGCTGGGAGTGGATGTACGTTTGTCTAACCAGGAGTGGCAAACTTACATCGACAGCCGTAATAGCGGTAATTTTGACGTCGTGCGTGCGTCCTGGATCGGTGACTACAACGAGCCTTCGACATTCCTCTCGCTGATGGCATCACACCATAGCGGTAATATCGCACGCTTTAAAAATGCGAATTACGATCGCGTGCTGGATGAGGCAGGCAACCAGACTAATCCGCAGGCACTGAATGCGGATTACAACCGGGCAGAGCAAATATTGATGGATGAAGCACCGATTGCGCCGATCTATCAATATACCAACGGACGCCTGATCAAGCCGTGGGTGAAGGGTTACCCCATAACTAACCCTGAAGACGTGGCATATAGCCACATGCTTTACATTGAAAAGCATTAGATCCTGTATTGGCACATCGAATATGTGCCAATAAAGCTGGCATGGCCATGATGGTCATGCCGGTTAGCAAATCGTAGAGCTGGTAGCAAAAGAACTGAGAACCAAAACTGTCGGAGGCAAGAAGTGGAATCCTTTGCAGGAAAAGAGTTGCAACACAGCGGTGCGGTTCATGCGTATCAGTTGGATGGAAAGGGCGGGATTACCCCGATAGGCGAACAGGACGTCGTTAACAGCGAGAAACCCTGTTGGCTGCACCTTGATTCTGCATTGCCTGCGAGTGTGCGCTGGCTGAATAAAACGACACTGGTGCCGGATAGCGTGCGCAATGCGTTGGCGGGGGAAAGTGTCCGGCCCAGAGTCACGCGTTTGGGTGAAGGCACGCTGATCACACTGCGCAGCATTAACTTGAATGCCAATGCGCGCCCGGACCAACTAGTGGCCGTCCGAGTGTTTATTACCGACAAGCTGATTATCTCTACCCGACGCCGTAAGATACTGGCGATTGAAGAGATTCTTACCGATTTGAGGGAAGGCAATGGCCCGACGGACAGCGGAAGCTGGCTGGTTTCTATCGCGGAAGCACTGACCGATCATACCAGCGAGTTCATTGATGATTTGCATGAGAAAATCATCGATCTGGAAGACGATTTACTGGAACAAAAGATTCCACCGCGCGGTGAACTGGCGCTGATTCGCAAACAGCTTATCGTGCTGCGTCGCTATATGACGCCGCAGCGTGATGTTTTCTCCCGTATTTCCGGCGAGAAACTGCCTTGGATGCAGGATGATGACCGCCGCAGAATGCAGGAAATTGCCGATCGATTAGGGCGCGGGCTAGAGGATCTGGATGCCAGTATTGCCCGTACCACGGTGCTCTCGGATGAAATCACCGCCTTGATGACCGAGGCGATGAACCGCCGTACCTATACGATGTCGCTTTTGGCGATGGTTTTTCTGCCGACGACATTTTTAACCGGGTTATTTGGCGTCAATTTAGGGGGGATTCCCGGCGGTGATGCACCGTTTGGTTTTTTCACTTTCTGCCTGATGTTGGTGATATTGGTTGGCGGCGTTGCATGGTGGTTAAAGCGCAGTAAATGGCTATAACGACTCATGGTGAGTGGGGGGCGTAGATCGTCACAAACTGGCGTGAAGGGCTAAAAAACCACGCGTAAATTGAGCAATATCAACATTTTTTATCTTGTTGTGCGGCACTATCATTCCCGCAGGTGAATGCAACGTCAAGCGATGGGCGTTGCGCTCCATATTGTCTTACTTCCTTTTTTGAATTACTGCATAGCACAATTGATTCACACCATGCCGACAATTTTGTCGGCTTTTTTTTTGTTATTTTAGTGTCTCGTCCGGCCCTTTGGCTTCAGAACGCAAGGCAGCTAATGCTGTTTCCAGCTTTTTTTTGTTATAAAGCAAAGACACGCCATATCCGAAGCAAACCACCGCCAAAAGTAGTTGAGCATATGGATAGGTACTATCGTCATAAGGATTAGAATAAAGCTCCAAAAAAGCGGATATAGCGGTGGCAAAACCACCGAAAAATACCCATTTTTTAGCTCTTATTTTCCCCTGTAATTCCTTTTCTAACCGTTCAACGGTTGTATTTTTTTGTTCCATCATCGCACCTTAGCATTAAACATAAAACAGGGCATTGAATGCCCTGTGCCTACTTTATTTCCAACACGTCAAGGCGGGTGAGCAATGGCGCGTCGTCATCTTCTTCCGGCTGCCAGCCAGCAGGCTGTAACGGCAGTTCTTCACGGTCAAAAGCCAAATCGCCACCATCCACCACTTCGCTACCGTGACGAATATTTTTGAAATCAAACAGCGTATGATCGGCAAGATGCGAAGGAACAACGTTCTGCATGGCGCTGAACATGGTCTCAATACGACCGGGGTGGCGTTTGTCCCAATCGCGCAGCATATCTTTAATCACCTGACGTTGCAGATTTGGCTGCGATCCGCATAGATTACACGGAATAATCGGGTATTGGCGCGCTTCGGCAAAGCGTTCGATATCTTTTTCACGGCAGTAGGCAAGCGGGCGGATGACGATATGTTTACCGTCGTCACTCATTAGCTTCGGTGGCATGCCTTTCAACTTTCCACCGTAGAACATATTCAGAAACAGCGTTTGCAAAATATCGTCGCGGTGGTGGCCAAGAGCGATTTTTGTCGCACCGAGCTCCGTCGCGGTACGATACAAAATCCCACGGCGCAGGCGCGAACACAGCGAGCATGTGGTTTTACCTTCCGGGATCTTATCTTTCACAATCCCGTAAGTATTTTCTTCGACGATCTTGTACTCCACGCCGATGCTATCAAGGTATTGCGGCAGCACATGCTCCGGGAACCCTGGCTGCTTCTGATCCAGATTTACCGCGACGAGGGAAAAGCTAATAGGGGCGCTCTGCTGCAGATTACGTAGGATCTCCAGCATGGTGAAGCTATCTTTCCCGCCGGACAGGCACACCATGATGCGGTCGCCTTCTTCAATCATATTAAAATCAGCGATCGCTTCGCCGACGTTACGGCGGAGACGTTTTTGCAACTTGTTGAGGTTGTATTGTTGTTTCTGGTTAGTTTGTTGATTTTCTTGCATTTTATTCTATTCCTACACCCTCAAGGGGCACCAAAGGGGCAAAACGATTCACAGCGCGAGTTTCCGATTCAGCATGCCAACCTGATCTTCATTCATGTCTTCAATCCATTTCCCGTAGATTTCATACACCATTTGCGCGTTCTCATGTCCCATTTGGTTCGCAATAAACGAAGGGTTTGCACCTGCCGAGAGTAACCAGCAAGCATAAGTATGGCGCGTATGGTACGGATTACGGCGACGAATGCCAGATCGTTTTACTGTGGTAACAGGAAAACAGTTCATCTGTTCTGTTTTGTTCCCGAAGAATGACGCCATTTTTTGCAAAAACGTAATTTATCGCTATCTTGAAAAGAGTGTTCCATCAATAGAGGAATATATCGTGAGTCAAAACACATCAAAAGGAACGTCGTCAAGCCATCCTCAACAGGGAGGAAACTGGCCTAGCACAACCGGAAATCCGTCTGGTGGTAATAGGGGTAATGCACCTTCATCGTCAGGAGGGAACTCAGGGAAAACAGGAGGAGGGTCTGGGAAATCAGGAAAATAGGAGTAATTCTATAAAGCAGAACTGCATTATAAAAAAACACTACGACTGGCGAGCTAAATAAGCTAGCCGTAGTGTTATTATTTATTGAATCATTTATTGCGGCAAAACTTCTTCAATTTTAGTGATGTGTGCATCACCGCTTAGTGGTTTATAAATGTGGGTTTTAACCATTTTTAATGGTGCATCTGGATGATGTTACCGTGCCTTTGGTCAGAAAAGAGTAGTTAGTGCCTGACACCACCTGCGTTGCGACAAATAAAGGGGAATAAGTTACGCCCAGCAGATGTACGGTTGCTTTAAAAAGCGCTTCATCTGCATCATCCAAGTTTCGAAAAGTAGTCCATCCACCAAGAAGTTAATTTGACATCATGTCACCTTATTTAATTTAAATGTTAATATTATTGCCGTGATGCTCCAATAGTCTTTCCTGGAAAATTGGAATGATACTATTCGATTCGATTTTATTTATCAATGAAAATTGATTACTTTATTTATATAAAAATATTATGTAAATGGGGAAAACAATAACTGAAACTTGGTGTTTAAATAAAAAACAATAGCAATCTTAATAATTAAAAACAACTCCGCACCTAATTGTTATCTTTAAAATAAAGATTAAATGCTTATTTTTAATAAAAAAACGACAAGCTATCTATGCTATTACTTATCTTAAAGATAAGTGCGTTTAGCGTGAATAAAACATGGCATTCGGTACATTGTTTCGACTTACGAGAGATAGTTTTTGTCGTTCTCTCTGGCTCGGGGAGAGGGGGGAACATACCTTTTACTTCACGTTCGAGGTTGCCGATGGGAGGCGTGGTGGATATAGTCTTTGTCTGAAAAGCCATTCTCTGGGTTCTGGCGCAAAGCGTCGTGTCGAAAGCGACAGCCCACCCGATTCGAGGCCAAAACATGAAATTATTGCCATGGTTATGTACTGCTGCTGCGTTGCTGCTGGTGGGATGCAGCAATCATAGTGAAAACACTGCGGCTACCCAACAAAAAGCCACGCAAAATGATGATGAAAATGTAGCAGTGCTACTGAAAAGTAGTTCTCCGATTGACGTTAACTGTACGCTGATTGGTGGGACGATGGCTGTTTCCAGGCAGCTTGACGGGGCGAGCGTGGGAGCCTGTCAGTTAGCCAACGGTAAGCGCTGTAGCGAACAATCACTGATGAATGGCAGTTGTCCGGCAGGGTGAGTGTGCGGCAGTCTGCACTGCCGCGATATACCCGTCATACTTCAAGTTGCATGAGCGTCGGCTGAGCTACCCGGCACCACTTATGTGTGCCTCACTCCTTCGGGGTCAGCGCAAGCGCTGTTTAAAAACGTGTTGTCGTTTTTATCCTGACCTGAAACTCGAATTATTTAGGGTATACAAGGTCAAGATGCAACCAGATTGGCGCAAGTGGCGTTCTGGCTGATGTCTTTCAGGTTCTGTAGCGTGGTTTGAGAAATGCTGATCAGCGCTTCTTCGGTCAGGAAAGCCTGATGCCCGGTAAACAGTACGTTGTGGCATGCCGATAGGCGGCGGAAAATATCGTCCTGGATCACATCGTTAGATTTATCGGCAAAGAAGAGATCGCGCTCGTTTTCATAAACGTCCATCCCCAGTGCGCCAATTTTTTGCTGCTTCAACGCATCGATAGCGGCCTGCGAATCGATCAATCCACCACGGCTGGTATTGACGATCATGACGCCATTTTTCATTTGTGCAAAGGCTGCCTGATTGAGCAAATGGTGATTTTCCGGTGTCAGCGGGCAGTGTAGGGAGATGACGTCCGCGTTGGCATACAGCGTTTTTAGATCGACATACTCCGCTCCTAACTCCAGTGCCTGTGGGTTCGGGTAGGGATCGAAGGCCAGCAGACGCATGCCAAAGCCTTTCAGGATACGCATGGTGGCTACGCCAATTTTTCCTGTGCCGATAATACCCGCCGTCCGGTTATGCATATTGAACCCAATCAACCCTTCCAGAGAGAAGTTCGCGTCGCGGGTACGCTGATAGGCGCGGTGAATACGGCGGTTAAGCGTCAACATCAGGCCCACAGCGTGTTCGGCTACCGCTTCAGGAGAATACGCAGGAACGCGTACCACGTTGATGCCCAGCTCCTTCGCCGCGTCCAGATCGACATTGTTAAAACCCGCACAGCGTAACGCCAGCGTTTTAATGCCTAACTCTGCCAGTTCGGTCAACACTTCACGGCCGCCGTCATCGTTCACGAAGATGCAAACGGCCTGACAGCCCGCGGCTGTTTTCGCGGTGCGCGATGTCAGCATGAAATCAAAAAACTCCAGTTCATAGCCAAACTGTTGATTGACCAGTTCCAGATATTTACGGTCATACTGCTTAGTGCTGTAAATTGCCAATTTCATTGATAGTTTCTCCGAAAAATCCTCAGATTAAGCTATCAGAAAATCGGGCGGCGACAAACCGTTACCTTACTGACAGTAACGGTTTGCAAATAAGAGGGGTAACGGCGTAAGAGCAGGGTTAGCGAGGAATGCTGAAGACCGATACGGCTTCAGACATGGTAGCGATCTGTTGTTCCAGGCTGCTGATGGCAGAACTGGAATGCGTAGCCAAAATGGTGTTCTGGCGGGTCAATTCATCAATATTATTCACCGCTGAGTTAATTTGCCCCAGCCCTTGTGATTGCTCTTGTGTTGCCAGGCTGATTTGATTCACGAGCTGCGTGACCTGCTGCACCTGCGTCAGTATGTTCTGCATTGACTGACTGGTGTTATTGACCAATTTATCGCTGGTGTGAATGTTGGTAATGGTGGTATCGATAATCTCTGCGATGTCCTTGGCGGCGGCGGCACTCCGCTGCGCCAGAATACGCACTTCCCCCGCAACCACGGCGAAACTCTTGCCTTGTTCTCCCGCATGCGCGGCTTCTACTGCTGCATTGAGCGCCAGGATATTCGTTTGGAACGCCAGATTATCCAGCACGCTGATGATATCGGTGATCTCTTTGCTGGAACGGGTCATGGTTGCCATGGTATCCGTTACCTGACTGACCGCTTTCTCACCCGCATCCACGGCCTGATTAGCATCGTTGGCACAGCGTGTCGCTAGCTGTGTAGCCGAAGCATTGCTTTTAATCGTCGCCGTCAACTGTTCCACTGAGGAGGCGGTGGATTGCAAACTTTGTGAGGTATCTTCGCAACGCTGGCTTAGCGTGTAATTCCCCGAAGCAATCTCGCCACAGGCGTGACGTAGTTCGGCCAGTTTACCGTTGACATCATCGACAAACGTGCGGAAATTCATACCAGACTGATTGACTGCGCGTAATAGCATGCCGACTTCGTCCACCCGATTAAGTTGAAATGAATTATCTGCCTGCCCGGATGCGGAGTTAATGGCTTGCCGTAGAATTTTTTCCAGGGGTTTTGCCACGTGTCGAACTAATAATTCGCTGGTTATTGTCGCGCCAGCGAGTAGCACCAAGACAAAAACGAGTAGCGGAGTGGTGAGAGGAGAGGTAGCGAATAAGAAAAGAAGTGTGAATAGCATGAAAAGGAAAACGTAGCTTCGTATCCGCCAACGCACGGGAATGACGTTAAATAAGCTAAGCAGTTTTAACGGCCCTTTATAAATCAATAATCCCTGATAGAGCCGACGATTTTTTAATTTATCCTCGTTCATTTGGCGGTAAAGTGCCTCTGCCTGCCGAACCTCCTCCGGTAAAACTCGCGTTCGTACCGACATATATCCGGTTATTTTCCCTTCCTTCATTAGCGGCGTCGTACTGGCTTTCACCCAATAGTAATCGCCACTTTTACGGCGGTTCTTGACGACTGCCGTCCAAATTTTTCCTGCCTTCAGCGTTGCCCACATGTCGGTAAACGCCTGTGGGGGCATGTCCGGGTGGCGCACGATATTGTGAGGCTGATGGAGAATTTCCTCAAAGTCGTAACCACTGGCATCAATAAAATCGTCATTTGCATAAGTGATATGGCTATCGGTGGTCGTCACCGACATTAGCTTGGCTTTTTCATCTAATAAATACTGAATATCGCTGACAGGAAAATTCTTACGCATTTATTGATCCTTTTAGTATAAGCAAGCATAACCCCGTTATATTTCAAGCTACATGAACGTTGGCCGCGCTACTCGGTCCACTGGCGTGAGCCTTGCCCTAAAGGGCCAACGCTTTGCGTGGTTCAAAACGTTAACGTGTTGTCCTGAAACTAGAATTATTTAGGGTATAAACGTGATGTTTTTAGATCCATTGGTTAGCAGTAAAGCGTTTAATGAACTTGAATTAACTCATGCTGTTCACTTAAATCCGCGTATCTCGGTGCTTAAACGATCGGCATTACTTTAATTAACGGCAATGTTCACGAAATAATTAGCGCGAATACTTATATATTATTACTGATTTCTAGTGTTATTTTTTCTTAATGAAACTAGTTATCTGGCTAGACCCGCAGCAACGTTCATGCCGATGACCAAAAAGCATTCATTTGTTAAGTATATTATGACTCTGCGAATTTGCACTGTGGGCAACGCAGGTTAAATCGTGGAAAAATGATGGAGATAAAGACGTTGGATGCCCAGAGGTGAGCGCCCGTGAAAATGAGATTATCGGGAAAGGCTGAAGACAGAAGTTGTCTGTACCATTAATTCATCCATGCTATAGCCGCTGACATCAATAAAGTCTTTGTTTGCGTAGGCCATGTGGCTTTCTGATGTAGTGGCTGGTATCAGTCTGGTTTTTTCAGACAAGGGGAGTTGATGGTTGGTTACAAGGGTGTTATTACGCACAACACAGCCCTTGATATGCTGTGTTCGAATACTGATATGATCGACAGATAGATACCGAACAGATTTTTACAAATAGTTAACGGGATGCTTAATATTCGCTAATGATTAAAAAATACGCACTTCCAATGGCGTTCCTGCTTGTCATTTTGCTATTGGTTTCCTGGCGGGCGATGCCGCAGTGGCTGCCGGGCCTAGCCAAAATTTGGCTACCGACGAACATGTCTTTGGCTGTAAAAGATACGTTGGGTTGGCAGAACCGCGGGTTACATAGCGAAGGTTTCAGCATTCAGGCGGGAGAGTGCGCGCTGCTTGATGTGCAGAATGTCACGTTGCGTTGGCATCGCTGGCAATGGCATGCCGATGTTGATGCCGTGACGTTAAACAGCGACTGTCTGCAATATGTGCCAGCGAGCAGCGACACGGAGTCTCCCGCGCAGTTGGCGCAGTGGCAAGCGCGGCTGCCTGCTGCCGTTATTCAAGTGAAGAAATTTACGCTACAACCCTGGCAGGATTATGCCGGACAGGTGCGGTTCAGTAGTGATGGTAAACAGCAACAAACGCTCGATTATCAGGGCGATCAGTTGGCGTTTAGGGCAGAACTGAATGATAAGCGCCTGACTCTACATGAAAGCATGCTCGCGACACCCGCGGGGTTCGTGCGTCTGCAAGTCAGCGGTGATATAGAATTAGCCGATACGTTGGGTGCGACGCCAGTGCAGGGGCGTCTCTCTGGGAAACTTGATTCAGGGCAGACGCCGGATCCACTTTCCCTCCTGCTGAATTGGCATAATCAGCAAGGCGAATTGGTGCTGAATGCCGCACATGATGAGGTGCCGCTGATATCGCTACCGTGGCAACTGGCGGATGACGTCATTCAGGTTACTAACGGCATCTGGCGCTGGCCTTATGCGGATCAGCCGCTCTCCGGGCAAGTGGCAATGACATTGCAGCACTGGCGGCAAGGGCTGGATGCCACCATGATTAACGCGCGTTTGAATATGCTGACGCAAGGGCATAACGGCAAGGCTAACGCCGTGTTGGTTCTCGGGCCGGGTAATATTGGCCTGCTTAACAGCGACTTGCGCTTTCAGCTTACCGGACAGGCTAACTTACCGGCGCTCTCCCTGACGGCGACATTGCCAGGCGTTTTGCAAGGTTCCATTCTCAACCCCGAACTCTCTCTTTTACCGGGCGCGCTGCTGCGTGCCTGGGGGACGCCCGCGCCGCAGATTTATCTGGAGGAAGCGCGTTGGCCGCTAGCGGGCGTTCGGGTGAGTGCGACCGGCGTGAATGGGCGGCTACAGGCGATTGTGAAGGCGCGGGAAGCATACTGGGGGCACTTTAATCTACACCTTGATGGTCAGGCGCAGGATTTCTGGCCGGATCAAGGGCAGTGGCAATGGCGATATTGGGGCAATGGTCGCCTGCCACCGCTGAAAGGGCAATGGGATGTGGCTGGGCGAGGGCGCTGGCAGGATACCCTGATAGAAGTGAGCCAACTGTCGAGTGGGTTAGACCAGTTGGGTTATGGCATGGTAACGGTATTCCAGCCTCGCCTGACGATTACTGAACCGATCCGTTGGCAGCGTGCCCGTTCAGGTGAACATTTTCAAGGTGCGCTGCAACTAGCCTCCGAGCGAGCGCACTTTAGCAACGGCGGCTATTTGCCGCCTTCATTATTAACGTTGGCAATGCAGGGGCACAGCCCGAATGATTTTCAGCTACAAGGGCAGCTTCAGGCTGAAGAGATCGGGCCAGTCAAGCTGCGTGGGCGTTGGGATGGGGAACGGCTACGCGGTGGTGCGTGGTGGCCAACGCAGCCGCTTAAGGTGTTTCAACCTCTGCTTTCCCCGTTGCTGAAAATGAATATCCGTGCCGGACAGTTTTACGCTCAGGCGGCATTTTCCGCCGCGCGTAAAGAAGGGTTCAGCGCTGGCGGACACTGGGTAGTGAAAAATGGTGGGCTGTGGCTACAGGATGGTGAAGTCAGCGGGGTAAATTTCGTCCTGCCTTACCGCCTGAAAGATCAGCGCTGGCAATTGGGTGTCAGGCAACCGGTCACGCTGCGAATTGACGTGCTGGATAACCTGTTTAGGATGAGCAATATCCGTGTCGATCTACAGGGGTTTTATCCGTACAGTGAACGACGGCCGCTGGTGATGTCTCAGGCTGATATGGATGTATTGAATGGGCATGTCGGCCTCTCCACGCTACGCTGGCCGCAGCGGGAACCCGCGTTGTTCACCGTTAAGCGTGTCGATCTCAGCGAACTGACGACGGTGCTGAAGCAAAAGCAGTTTGCGCTGTCCGGCCGCGTGAGCGGCACGCTACCGCTGAATTTCAACCACCCGACTATGTTGATTGAACGCGGGCGTATTACCAACGATGGCTTCCTGACGCTGCGTCTGGACAATCAGTTGGCAGATGAGCTAGCGAGTAAGAACTTGGCGGGAGGTGCGGCGATTGGCTGGCTGCGCTATCTGGAGATCGGACGTTCCTATGCCACACTTGACCTGAACAATCAGGGTGATCTGACATTAACGTCGCAGGTGCAGGGGAAAAACCCGCAGCTTAGCGCGAAACGACAGGTCATTCTTAACTATCGCCATCAGGAGAATATCTTCCAGCTCTGGCGCAGCCTGCGCTTTGGCGATAACTTGCTGGATACGCTGGAACAGCAGGCGAATGAATAAACTCAAGGCAAAACAATGAATAAAAGCGAAATAATGCTGATGTGTTGCACGGCGGCTTTCCTGACGGGATGTGTGCCGCGTATTGAAGTCGCCGCCCCGAAAGAGCCGATCACTATCAATATGAATGTGAAGATTGAGCATGAGATTCACATCAAAGCGGATAAAAACGCGACGCAACTGCTGGAACGTTCGGACAATGCTGCAGGTGATGAAATAAAGAAAAGCGCGCCGGAGGGCGCGCAATAATTAAGCCAATTAAAGCAATATAATGGCAAGGGTAGTAACGATGATTCTTTATGCAGTGACCAACTGAGACAGTTGTGTTTTTGCGTCTTCGGTCGCTTTCTGTGCCACATCTGGGCCGTAACCGTAGCCTTCTGCGAATACGAACTCCAGGTCGGTCAGACCGAGGAAGCCCAGGAACACACGCAGGTACGGTTCCAGCAGATCGGTTGGTGTACCCTTATGGATACCACCACGGCTGGTTAATACAATAGCGCGTTTGCCTTTCACCAGACCTTCAGGGCCTTGCTCGGTGTAGCGGAATGTCACACCCGCGCGTGCTACCAAGTCGAAGTAGTTCTTCAACTGGGTAGGAATGTTGAAGTTATACATTGGCGCAGCGATCACGATCACGTCATGTGCCTGCAATTCAGCGATTAAGTCGTCGGACAGTTTCAGTGCTTCCTGCTGGCGCGGAGTCAGCGTTGCATCGGACGGGCGTAGCGCACCGACTAATTCACCATCGAGAACCGGAATCGGTTGGGCGGCTAGGTCGCGAACGGTGATGCTATCGGCTGGATGGGCAGATTGCCACTGGGCGGTGAAGTGGTCGGCCAGTTGGTTTGACTGAGAATAACCTGCCAGAATGCTTGATTTCAAAACCAATACTTTGCTCATTGCCAATTCCTTTAGTGATTGAAGTGGGCGACAACATAACGCCCTTTGATGTGTCACATCTTATGCGGTGCTTTGGAAAGTGAAAAGTGCAAATATTCGAGGTCTTTATTCGATTTTCTTGAATAAGACAGTCTTGCCTTACACAAGACCAGGTGGTGCCATTAGAGCCAGCTATGACAATGTGCTACTATCCACGGCTTAAAAATCCGTACCTTAAAATCAGGTTAGGCTCAATCGAGCCAGATTCGGCGGCGAGTATCGTCCCGGCAGAGAAAAGAATTAGAGAAACGATTAAGGAAGAGCAACGTGAAATCACCTCTCAGTGCATTATCTACGCAGTTAAGTGAGCTAATGCTTCGCGATCGGCAACGTTTGCGCCGTCGTTTGCAGGGCGCAGCGAAGGTCAGCAGCCCGCAGGCTCAGGCCGCGATCGCTCAGGAAATTGAGGGGGAAATTGTTGCGGCGCGCCAGAAAGTCGAGAATCGGCGGGCAAGCTGCCCGACAATTCACTACCCTGAGCAGTTGCCCGTTAGTCAGAAAAAAGACGAGATACTGGAGGCGCTGCGTCATCATCAGGTGATTATTGTCGCAGGTGAAACGGGTTCGGGTAAGACCACGCAGTTGCCGAAAATCTGTCTCGAACTGGGGCGTGGCGTGCATGGTCTGATTGGCCACACGCAGCCACGCCGTCTGGCTGCGAGAACCGTCGCCGACCGTATTGCCGCAGAGTTGGAAACGCCGCTGGGTGGCAGCGTCGGGTATAAAGTCCGTTTTAACGATCAGGTCGGTGACAATACGCTGGTCAAACTGATGACCGACGGTATCCTACTGGCGGAAATTCAGCAGGATCGCCTGTTGATGCAATATGACACGCTGATCATCGATGAAGCGCATGAACGCAGCCTGAATATCGATTTTATCATGGGCTATTTGCGCCAACTACTGCCAAAACGCCCTGATTTAAAAGTGATTATCACATCGGCTACCATCGATCCGCAGCGCTTCTCGCGCCATTTTAATCATGCGCCAATCATTGAAGTCTCGGGCAGGACGTATCCGGTGGATGTGCGTTACCGTCCCGTGGTGGAAGACGCTGATGACAGCGAGCGCGATCAGCTACAGGCGATTTTTGATGCCGTTGATGAACTGACACGCGAAGGGCCGGGTGACATACTGGTCTTCATGAGCGGCGAACGTGAAATCCGCGATACGGCAGAGGCGTTGACCCGCCTGGATTTGCCGCATACCGAAATTTTACCGCTGTATGCACGTTTGTCGAATCAGGAACAAAACCGTGTCTTTCAGTCACATCATGGTCGCCGCATCGTGCTGGCGACCAACGTGGCGGAAACGTCACTTACCGTGCCGGGCATTCGCTATGTGATCGATCCAGGTACTGCGCGTATCAGCCGCTATAGCTTCCGCACCAAGGTACAACGGCTACCGATTGAACCGGTCTCGCAGGCGTCGGCGAATCAGCGTAAAGGGCGCTGTGGCCGTGTTGCCGCTGGGGTGTGTATTCGCCTCTATTCCGAGCAGGATTTTCTCTCTCGACCTGAATTTACCGACCCTGAAATTCTTCGCACCAATCTGGCTTCCGTCATTCTGCAAATGACGTCGCTGGGGTTAGGGGATATCGCCGCGTTCCCGTTTGTTGAAGCGCCAGATAAGCGCAACATTCAGGACGGCGTGCGCTTGCTGGAGGAACTGGGGGCGATTCATCTGGCGGAGAACGGGCATTACCATCTAACGCCACAAGGGCAACAGTTGGCGCAATTACCGATTGACCCACGTTTGGCGCGTATGGTGCTGGAAGCGCGTAAAATGGGCTGTGTGCGTGAGGTGATGGTAATTACTGCCGCGCTGTCGATTCAGGACCCGCGCGAAAGGCCGATGGATAAGAAGCAGGCGTCAGATGAAAAACACCGTCGCTTTGCCGATAAAGACTCTGATTTTCTGGCCTTCGTCAATCTGTGGGACTATCTGCGTGAGCAGCAGAAAGCGCTGTCTTCCAGCCAGTTCCGCCGTCAGTGTCGTACCGATTTTCTTAACTACTTGCGCGTTCGTGAATGGCAGGATATCTACACGCAACTGCGTCAGGTGGTGAAAGAGTTGGGGTTACCGGTCAACAGCGAACCGGCTGATTATCTGAGTATTCACTGCTCGCTGCTCACTGGCTTGTTGTCGCATATCGGACAGAAAGACATTGAGAAACAAGAATTCAGCGGTGCGCGTAACGCCCGGTTTGCTATTTTTCCAGGCTCCGGGTTATTCAAAAAACCGCCTAAATGGACGATGGTGGCTGAGCTGGTGGAGACCAGCCGCTTATGGGGGCGCATCGCCGCGCGCATTGAACCCGAGTGGATCGAACCGCTGGCTCCGCATCTGATTAAACGGAGCTACAGCGATCCTCACTGGGAGAAAGCGCAGGGTACGGTGATGGCGCAGGAGAAGGTGACGCTCTTCGGGCTGCCGATTGTTGCGGCGCGTAAGGTGAACTACAGCTCAATCGATCCGACACTGGCGCGAGAGATGTTCATCCGCCATGCGCTGGTGGAAGGCGATTGGCAAACGCATCACGCTTTTTTCCGCGCCAACCTTAAGTTGCTGGCGGAGGTGGAGGATTTAGAGCATAAATCGCGCCGCCGCGACATTTTGGTGGACGATGAAACGCTGTTTGCGTTTTACGATCGACGTTTGCCGCATGACGTTGTGTCGTCACGCCATTTTGACAAATGGTGGAAAGGTGCCAGCCGCGACAACGCCGACCTGCTTAATTTCGAAAAAAGCATGTTGATTAAAGACGGTGCGGAAAAGGTGAGTGCGCTGGATTACCCGAATTTCTGGCATCAGGACAACTTGAAATTACGCTTGTCCTATCAGTTTGAGCCGGGCACGGATGCGGATGGCGTAACGGTACACATTCCGCTGCCTATTCTCAATCAGGTTCGGGAAGAAGGCTTCGAGTGGCAAATTCCCGGCGTGCGTCGCGAACTGGCGATTGCGCTGATTAAATCGTTGCCTAAGCCGTTACGCCGTAACTTTGTTCCTGCGCCGAACTATGCAGAGGCCTTTCTGGCGCGTACCACGCCTTTGGAGAAAGGGTTATTGGATGCGCTGGAGCGTGAACTTCGGCTGATGACGGGCGTCACGGTGCCGCGTGAGGCGTGGCAGTGGGATCAGGTTCCCGATCATCTGAAAATCACGTTCCGCGTTATTGATGAGAAAAATCGGACGCAGCGAGAAGGTAAAGAGCTGAGCGCGCTGAAAGATCAGCTCAAGGATAAAGTGCAACAAACGCTGTCATCCGTGGTGGATGACGGGCTGGAGCAGCGTGGCCTGCACGTCTGGAGCTTCGGCTCGCTGCCGGATTGTTATGAGCAGAAACGAGGCGGCTACTCGGTCAAAGCCTACCCTGCGTTGGTGGATGAAAAAGACAGCGTGGCGATCCGCCTGTTTGACACACCACACCAGCAGCAGCAGGTCATGCGACACGGATTGCGCCGTCTGTTGTTATTAAATATTCCTTCGCCGATCAAATACCTACACGAAAAACTGCCGAACAAGGCGAAACTCGGCCTCTATTTCAACCCGTATGGTAAGGTGTTGGATCTCATCGATGACTGTATCGCCTGCGCGGTAGACAAACTTATTGAATCATCCGGCGGCCCAGTCTGGCAGGAAGACGCATTCCAGCAGTTGCATGAAAAAGTACGTGCAGAGCTGAACGAGACGGTGGTGGATATCGCCAAACAGGTTGAGCAAATCTTGACGGCGGTGTTCGCCATCAACAAGCGTCTGAAAGGGCGTGTAGACATGGCAATGGCGCTGGCATTAAGTGATATCAAAAGCCAGTTGAGCGGTCTGGTGTTCCGTGGTTTTGTGACCCAGAACGGTTGGCAACGTCTGCCGGACGTGCTGCGTTATCTGCATGCGATAGAACGCCGTCTGGAGAAGCTGGCGCAGGATGTCCACCGTGACAGGGCGCAGATGCTGAAAGTTGAACAGGTTCAACAGGCATGGCAGCAGTGGTCGAATAAGTTGCCTACGGAACGACGTGACGATGACGACGTGAAGGCAGTACGCTGGATGCTGGAAGAGCTGCGCGTCAGTTACTTTGCTCAACAGCTAGGGACACCGTTCCCGATCTCGGATAAGCGCGTATTGCAGGCGATGGAGCAGGTTGAAGGGTAATCTCTCAGGGGCATAGGTCGGCGGCTCTGGCTGTCGACTGCCTGCGGTAATATCTTGCTTTGACGGTGGGGTGATGTTAATCCGACGTGCGTGAGGTGTACTCATCCATCCAGGTAATGAACGCTTCCGGTGAGATAGGTCGGGAAAAATAATAACCCTGAACTTCATCACAGCCAAAACGAGCCAAATGTTCGAGCGTTTCCTTATTCTCTACGCCTTCAGCCAGCACGATATAGTCTAGTTTGTGCAGCATATTGATAATAGATTGTACAATGACACGACTCTTACGGTCAGTTTTTATATCTTTAATCAGCGATTTATCCAGCTTTATCACCGTCGAGGGGATATTACGCAAGTAGCTTAAATTGCTATACCCCGTGCCGAAATCATCGAGAGCGATAGTAAACCCCATCTGCTTCAGCGTCTGGATGGTGGCAAGTGTCTCCGCGCTTTCAATGATTTTCTGCGTTTCAACACACTCGATGTCAATGTCCTGAGGCGTGAGGCCGTGACTGTCCAGAATGGCGACAAGACGTGGGATGAAGTCATTCTCGGAAAAATTTCTGGCAGAGACATTAATGGATACCGGGAAGTTTACCCCCTGCTGACGCCACTGTTTCACCTGGCTTGCCGCTTTTCGGGTAACCCAGTCAGTTAATGGGCGCATCAATGTCGTCCCTTCCGCCAGTGGAATAAACTGGTCGGGATAAATCTCACCCAGTTCGGGGTGACGCCAGCGAATCAGCGCTTCGGCACCAATAACGGTGTTGGTTTTAATACTCAACTTTGGCTGGTACACCAAATAGAGACCTGGCTTATTATTCTGTACAACATCGGCTAACTCATTGAGCAAGGTAAACGCTATTTGCTGGGCTTGATCGGCCTCGGGTTCATAAGCGAACTGGCGGATATTTTGGGTGATGGAAGCGCGTAGGGCACTCATGGATTCACGCAAAATTCGTTGCGGATCGCTGGCCGGGATCTGGAATTCAGTGTACCCAACGAAAAATTCCAGTTTAAGCGGGATATGGCTGGAGATACTTTCATGGATCCGCTCTGCACAAGCATCAAGCTCTGCTAGAATTTGCGCTTTTTTATCTGCCTTCACCAGCAGAGCGAAACGACCAACCGCCGCACAATAAAGATTATCTGGTGAACTCAAACTGAGACGCAGGAAGATGCCGATATCTTTCAGCAGGCCTTCTACGGTCGGCATGCCTAATGCACACCCCATTTCATAGGCGTAAGAAATATCGATGGTATCAATCAGGATGAGCAGGTAGCGTTCGTGAATGTCGGTAATGTGGCTGATGTCGTCAATCAGATGTTGGCGGTTGGGTAACAGGGTTACGCCATCAATCAGGCCAATCGCGTTACGGTATTCGATTAAAACCATCGCCACCGCGGCTAAGTCATGTAGTAAACGCAGTTGAACCTTACTGAAGGTCCGTGGAACGTAATCAATGACGCAGAATGTACCGATGGAATAGCCTTCTTTGGTCTTAAGCGGTACGCCAGCATAAAAACGGATAAAAGGCTTGCCCGTTACATAGGGGCTATCGTTAAAGCGGTTGTCCTGAATGGCATCGGGGCAGACGAAGTGTTGACCTGTCTGTACAGTGAAATGATCAAAGGAACCGATTTTATCCATATCATCCAGAGGAAAATGGGTTTTCGCTTTAACATGCAGAGATTTAGTGCCAGTGAGCGTCACGAGCGCCGTCGGGGTTTCAAGCAGTTCGCAGGCCAGTTTCGTGAGTTTATGAAGAATATCATCTTGAGATGTATCGGATTTCTGTAATTCGTCGAGAGTCTGCATGCGTTTTTTTTCATCATGGCTCAAATGTTTTAACATGTAGACTCTTCCTTTCCGCAATAATAATCGCGACGACATCAATTTAATTTAACGGCGACACAATAACATAGAGGTTAAAAGTTGAGGTAACTTATTATACCACTTTTACCTTTCAGTTAAGACCCTAAGGATCCGTTGACTTAACCGGTGTTTTTGACGTTTAGCGTTCAGTATACATTCTTGCTGTTTTTCAATTGGTTGGTTGGGGATTGAGCGAGTTAACTGAGGAGGTGCTCTGCGAATAAATAATAATCTAATTATAAAAAAGACATTTTTCATGGGATAGAAATTGATCTTTGATAATTGTCACGTCTGTTGTGGATCGCGAAAATATGGATGATATACCCGTCGTATTTCAAACCGTATGTGCCTTAGCTTTTCTTATTCACTCTGATAAGAATAGAACAGATATTTTTTTATACCATGAGGCCAGCGGGCAATGACGGAGCCAAGCGGTGCGGTTTCCGCCTGACGGAGGGCAGTACGCTGTGGATGTTAGCGTTATTTTGGTGAACTTGGTTGTGGTGAACTTAGTTTTGCCAGTGTTTCTAACTGCTGACGAATGGCAGTAACGGAAACCGCGCGATTATCGGCCCGATCGCGCTCACTGGCATCGGGGGCTGAGCTTTGGATCCCCATGAGCACCCAGCCTGTCGCCGAGTTTAACATGAGAGGGGAACCGCTATCGCCAGGCAGCGTATCGCACTGATGTGCCACAACGGCGGCCTGAACCCAGCCAGTGATTAAGCAATCCTGATGGCGATAAAGCGTGTCCTGATGATCCTCTGGGTAACCTGCCTGAGTGACGCGTTGGCCACTGTCCCGCAAAGCCTGCATTAATTCCTGGCGGCTACCTTGCCACAGCGTGAGTGGGCGGATTCCTGGCGGTGTTTGCTTTAGCCGAATCAGGGCGTAATCCAGCGGCGCCGCCGAAGGCGGAACGATCCATCCCTCGCCGTCAGCTTTCAATTTTTTGGCGAGTGTTTTATTCGTCAGCGCTTCAATTTCCGTGGTTTCATAACGCCAGCCATTTTCTGTCGCTAGAAAGCGCAGCGCGACAGGTTTATCTATTTCGCCTGCCGGAGGGGTAACCACGCAATGCCCAGCCGTCAGCGCCAAATGAGGGGAAATAAGCGTCGCGGTACAGAGATTGCCGCTAGTGGTTTCCAATTGCCCAATGGCTTGCCATGGCCAGACTGTTGTGTCGGGAACGATGTCCCGATCGTCGTGATTAAAAAATAAAGTTTTTTGCTGCGTTGCGGCGTCTGTTGATACGGATTCAGCCCAACTTAATGGGGTGATGAAGGATAATGAACATAGCAACCAGGCTGATATGCGCATGTCGTCAATGGACCTTATGATGAACGTCATTTTGAGGCGCTAAATATAGCGTGTTGCCTTAACTATAGATGTAATTGTTAGTGCAGAGCGGGAAATTAAAATGTTATTGAGTGTAAAAGGTGTTTGTTTTTTGGGTGATTAACTCTGCCCGTTATGTGATGAATACTACGTCGCGATCTTGCGTGGCGTAGCCCCCTTGAACCAGCAGAAATGGAGCGTTGCGGCAACGTGTATAACGTGTAGCGTTTGTACTTCTCTTTGTTGTGCACAACTTACGGTCACATTGCTCGACTGGGTGGTAACATCGCAGACGGGTTCGACGATAGCACCAACGAAGCGAATGATGCCTGTCGATGAAGGTGATGAGGCGAAGGTATACGGATCATCGCGGGCAGTCGCTACTCAACCAAGGGATTTTTTACGCTGGATGAGGCTAGCTATAAAAACATAAGCGGTTACTCGGTCGATTTTACCGATGCTCAACCGGTTGAGCGTGACTATGACAATCTGAATAACGCGAAGAAAAGCAGGATGCAGATGAATATCATCCAGTAACTGGGTTATGGACGCGGATCGTTATTTTTGACGGGAAGCCGACAGGATTATTGGCATACCGATACTAGAGAAAAAAACTCAGGGTGATAATGCCACAGAGCACAACGAGGGATAGCATAATTTCAAATGAATAACGTCGCATCATTCTCTCGTCCCCCCATAAAATAAACACCCGGTGAACCGGGTGTTTGATGATGATTCTGCGGTTACCCTTGGTGGCGAGATCCAAGCCGGGCTGACCGTAAGTGACTCCTTCTCCATAGGCAGGAGAAGGAGACGGTACTGACCGATTACGCTGCTGGCGTGGTATCAGCAGGTTTTGCAGTTTTAGCTTTCTTCACGTGTTTCTTAGCCGCCTGTGCTTTCTGTGCAGGAACTGGCTTTGCTTTCTTCACGTGTTTCTTAGCCGCCTGTGCTTTCTGTGCAGGAACTGGCTTTGCTTTCTTCACGTGTTTTTTAGCCGCCTGTGCTTTTTGTGCAGGCGCTGGCTTCGCTTTCTTCACGTGTTTCTTAGCCGCTTGTGCTTTCTGTGCAGGCGCTGTCTTTGCTTTCTTCACGTGTTTCTTGGCAGCTTGCGCTTTCTGTTCAACAGTTGGTTTCGCTTTCTTCACCTGCTTTTTATGGTGAACAGCTTTAGCTGGAGCGGAGGTGGTCGTGGTTGCAGACATTTGAGCGGGTGCGCTGGCTACGGTATCTGCGGCAAATGCGACAGAGGACAGACCCAGAGCCGTACCTGCGATCATAGCTAATACTTTATTCATCATCATTTCCTCGTTATCTCATTCACGTATCGTGACCCTTAGGTGGGCCGTTGAAGAGAGAATAGGAGAAACAGAGAGCGGCTTCAGTGAGTGATTGGTTTCGGCGTGTAACCTAATGTACAAGCTGAGGGAAGCGAGGAAAACAGTGAAAGACAGCGGGATTACCGCTGTCCCGGTGTTAATGCTGAATGGTGATGGCGGCCGGTGCTGTCACGGTTTTTACCGGCCAACAGAAACGAAAACGGGCTCCGCCGAGCGGACTTTCATCCACGGTAATACTGCCTTCGTAAGCGCGTGCGATAGCATGAACAATCGCCAGCCCCAGCCCACACCCACCGCTGCTATTTTCGATACCGGCTTCCAGACGGATAAACGGTTCAAAAACGCTTTCCCGGCTTTCGGGCGCAATGCCGGGGCCGTCATCCTCGACTTGCAGGCAGGCGATATGCTCGGCGTCGGACGTCAGGCTGATACGCAATTGGCTATGACAGAAGCGCAACCCGTTGCCGATCAGGTTGTTTAGGACTCGTTCCATCAGGCGTAAATCGAGCGCGCCAATGTGCGCTGAATGCGGCATTTCCAGCGAAATGTGTTTTTCAGGGTGGATCAGACGAAAATCGTCAATTTTTGCCTGTAGCCACGAAGGAATATCAATATTGGCAAGATGCAGCGCCACCTGTGGGCGATCGAGCCTCGCATACGTCAGCAGTTCGTCAATCAGTGCTTCAAGTTGACCAATATCTCGATTTAATGCCTGCTGCTCATCTTCTGTCAGGTTGTCACTCATGGCCAGCCGGTAGCGCAGCCTGACCAATGGTGTACGCAGCTCGTGTGCGATATTGTCAATCAACTGCTTTTTACTGTTGATGAGCTGGTTCAGGTTATCCGCCATCCGGTTGAAGGCGACGCCCAGCCGAAACAGGCTTGAGGTGCTATCAAAATGAATACGTTCTTCCAGATGACCATCCCCGAGGCGCTGTGCGGCATTTTCCAGTTTTAGCATGGCTTGCCAATGTGGTCGCATCCACAAGAAAACCGGTAGCGCCAGCGACAGCCCGATGAGCATCACCAGCAGTAAATCCAGTAGCCGCATTTCGTGCAGAAAGAACAAATAAGGAATAGGGCCGACGGCGAGCACGTAGTGGCTACGGGGGATGCGTTGAATAAACGTGTATTCGTCATCCAGCGCGATAATCTCTCCCTGATTCAGACGCTGTCGATTCTTGGCGCTGAGCGTATATTTGCTCACCGGCTCGATGTGCAATTTGAACGAGAGGTTTAAATCGAGCTCGCTGATGGTCTTATGCCACTCGCGCGGGGGGATCGCACGCAGCTCATTACGGATGAGATACAGCGAACTTTTCATCAGGTCATCCATGGACTGGCGTCCGGCACGCTCGGCGGTGACTTTGTAGACCAGCCCGACCAGTAGTGTCATGACGACAAAGCAGGCGAACAGCAATAGAAAAAACTGGACGAACAGTTTTCTCATAGCGTCACGCTCTCCCAAGTGTTAGGAGCGAACAAATAACCTTTATTGCGCACGGTTTTGATCCGAAAAGGTTCCAGCGGGTTGTCGTACAGTTTTTTACGCAGGCGGGAAATCGCCACATCAATACTGCGATCCATGCCGTCGTAGGTTACGCCGCGCAGATTCTTCAGCAGCGCATCCCTGTCCATGATGTGGCCGGCATGGGTTGCTAACTGCCAGAGGAGATCGAAATCCGCGGTGGATAATACGATGTGCTCTTGCCCTAATGTCACTTCCCGATTGACCGGGTCGATGCAGAGTAGGCCGAAGTGCAGGGATTTATGTACTTGCAATGCGGCGGGCGCTGTATTCTCTGCCACCGTTTGTGGCGCGGTGGCGTATTGCCGTAAATGCAGGCGCAGGCGGGCGAGCAAGACTGCGGGTGGCGTCGTTTTCAGAATGTAATCATCGGCACCCATTTCCAGCGCCAGAATATGATTCATATCGCTGTCCAGCGACGTCAGCAGCACTATCGGGCCGCTGTACTGTGGACGCAACTCCCGGCAGATAGTCATCCCGTCTTTGCCGGGCAGCATGATATCCAGCAGTACAAGGTCGGGCTGCTGCTGTTCAATAAAGGCTTGTGCCTGATCGCCTCTAGCTTCAACCTGAACATCAATATCATGCTTGCCGAGGTAGGCGGCAATCAATTTTCCAACCTCGGTATCATCTTCTATAAAAACAATCTTATGCATGGTAGCTACGTCATCCCCATCTCATTGCTGATAGCATAGCCTGATGATAGAGGATAAACGAGAAGTGAAGCGTAAATGGGTGTTAAGTGTTTGTTTATTTGCCTAAATTAGATAAGCTGCGGGACGTGTTTTTTTAGATGATTCTCGCTATTTATCGAGAACGACCACGCCATAATTACTGATTATTCCACTGGGAACCGCGCTAAAGATGAAACCGATTGATCAGATAAATAGCTGGATGCAGGAAGCCTTACGCCCTTATTTCGGGCTGGAGCCGTTATCGACTGAATGGGATATTTTATCCATCCGCGATGGCTATTTTATCTGTTTCGATGGCGATACGATCCGCAAGCGTATTACCGTCACCGAGTTAAATTATCAGGAAGAAGACGTCATTATTCACACGCGTGGACGTGAGGTTATTTTGCCGAGAACCTCGCGCGGTAAAGAAAAAAAGCTCACTTACACCAGCGTTTCCAGCGTAATGGCTGACGGCATTGTGTTTTCGGCGGGTATCAGGACGCTGAACTCGGGAAGCGACGGTTATATTACCGCTAGCAATTACCGAAATTCTATCCAACTCCCGCTACCGGAATGTCGGCGTTTGGCCAGTAAAGAAGAGATAGTCGACTGGCTGCAAGCTTATCCTGAGCGCTTACCTGCTGATTATGCGCATAAGCTGGAACGACTGATGCATATGAAAAACCAGCAGCATAAAACGGTTCCAGGCGACATTTTTCGCGTCGAAATAGACTTACATACCGATGGCTATGTTCTGGTTATTGGCAACCTACGCCAGATGCAAAAGGACGAACTGTTTGCTGAACACAGCATTTGGAATGATGTGATGACGATGCCGCTGTTTGTTCGGCCTTACCTTTTCCGCACGACCGAGCGTAACCCTGCGCTGTCGGAGATCGTGGCATCGCCCTTGTCTGAAAAATGCTGGATTGTTATGGATAACGCTTTTCTACGCGGTAACTATGAGTTTGTGGGATCGAAAATGTTGGTGGAAGAGGACATTTTGTTCCCAGTGGGCTATGGTCCAAGCATCACTGCACAGAAAAGTGACTATCGTCTATCGTGGGGACCTAGCTCGATCAGTAAAGCCAGTCAGGATACGGTTTTTAAGGCTCAACGTCGCTATATGAACAATGGCGCTTATAGCTGTGTATCAGCCGACTGTTTTGGCGATAGCGGGTTCCCTGATTGGGATAAAACGCTGGACAACCCGGAACGCCGTGAAGTATGGGAGCAGGTATTGGCTGAGTTTGGTTTTCCACCTGAGACGACTTACGATGCGTTTGCCCAACATACTGGCGGGATGACGCGTGCGGCTTACCTGACGTATGTGGTCGAGCATAAAGCCTACCAGCGCAAGGGGCGTGCGAAGAAAAAAGAGACGAAATAATATTCATCATCTTATTGCACGCGCTTTCGGGGCGTGCATATAGATAGACTGGATATATAATTCTTGTTAAGAGCATATGCAAAGCATATTAATGTGTTATTGCTTATTTTCTTTTATTATCAATCGGTTAATTGCGCGAGCTTTACGTGCTTTAGCTTAATAAGTTCGCGCTAATTTATTGAGTGAGACGAGTTATAAAATGTGCTAATTATCGCGTAATGTTCCTGAAAGAACTGGACACAAAAAAACCATATGGGTACTATCGCGGGCTTGGATTTGGATGCTTTTAATCGGCATTAACTGACATTGGACTGCGATGCATTTTTCAGGATTTAAAAAGATCACAAGAACCATTTTCATGATGATATTTGTCTCATTTTCTTTTTTGTTTTTATTAAATGAATTATTGGTTAGTCATCAGGAAAATAAACTCATGCTTCGGTCCGAAAAGTTACGCTTTCAGGCTGAAATGTTAGCAAAACAAGCACTGTCCGCTTTGAATGATATTAACGCCATTGATGATGATATGTGCTCACCAAATTATATTGAGAAATTAAGAGTGATAAGATGGCGTCATCCCAATATTGAGGATGTGACTTCTTTAAAAGGAAATGATATTTATTGCAGCTCCTTCTGGGGAGAAATTAATCCTCCACTGCCGATTACTGTGAAAAGTGAAACGGGAAATAATAAGCCAGAATTGATTGGCGTAAAAAATAACAACAAAACACTGTATAACAATATCGGCCTTTATCAAGGCCATGCTGCGGTGTTTATCGCGCGTGAAACCTATGAAAGTATATTGAGTACGGTGGTTGATGGATACTTCGTTATGACATCGGCGGATAAATCGCACAAGTATTTTGAATCAGATCCAAAGGGATATATTGCCTCGGGTAATTCGTTTCTGAGAAAAATGTTTACCGCTAACGCCAGTCTTTGCAGTCCTCAATGGCAGTTTTGCGTGATAGCTCAAAACGCACACAGTGGGCTACTGTTGTTAACAACCGGTCTTCTTACTTTCGTTATGGCTGCTGCATTGATGCTAGGCGGCTTTCTGACCTTTTTCTTTTTTAAGATTTTTGATAAAAGAAAATCACTGAAATTTCGCTTAAAAAAATCGATTAATAAAGGAGATATGTTCCTTGAATATCAACCTATGGTTAACGCCATCGATGGGGAAATAGCCGGCCTTGAAGCGCTGGTGAGATGGCGTGATGATATACATGGCTATGTTTCTCCTGAGAATTTTATAAAGATCTCAGAGAAAATAGGTTTTTACTCAAAAATATCTGATTTTGTAATAAAGACATCAATGAGCGAAATGTCTGTTGTTCTCAAGAAAAACAAAAAATTAACGCTATCTATAAATATAACCGACCATGAAATTAGCGATCCAGAGTTCATTAGTCGACTGATTAGGGTGTGCGATTTATATGATGTTGAACCTTGTCAGATAAAGTTGGAAATATCAGAACGGTGCCAATTGGCGCAAAAGGAAATCCAGCTTTTTGCTGAGAATGTGGCAAAAATGCACATCGGCCTGGCGATTGATGATTTTGGTGTTGCTAACTCAAATTTAGCGTGGCTCACAGGTTTCAGATTCGATGAAGTCAAGTTTGACGGTTCTCTAATGAAGAACCTGGATAATAAAAATAAAGAAAAGATATTATATGCAATCTGTTCACTCATTAAGGATATGGGGAAAGATATTGTTTTTGAAGGTGTTGAAGATGCTGAACAACTAAAAATTGCCAGAGAGATTGATGCGAGTTGCTTAATTCAGGGATGGTTTTTTTACCGTTCGTTGCCAGCAAAAAACATTGAAAATCTGTTAATCAATCAGGAAGAAATAGCGTAGTTTTTCCTTGATTGTCTTACTGATTCTTTAAGCATGGCATGAGGCTTAACATAATGGCAATGTAAGGTGTGAGTGACAAAGAAATGGCGTACAAGTTTCCCGCCATTTCTTTAACAAGGGCTTTAGCGTAACGCCCGTCCGCCATCCACGCCCAGCGTCTTCCCGGTGACGTAACTGCTTTTGAACAAATAGTCCACCAGTTGGACTATCTCCTCTTCCCCAGGCGCGATTTTCATCAATGATTTTTCCAGCGCCTGCTGGCGATATTTGTCGTCATCTTGTTCCTGAAACAGGATCAAGCTGGGGGCGATAGCATTTACTTTCACTTCCGGTGCCAGCTTGCGGGCAAATGACCGCGTCATGTTATCCAGTGCTGCTTTGCTGGCGGCATAGGCGATGTGTTTCTCGCTACCTTTTTCAACCACGTAATCGGTCAGGTGAATAATATCCGCGCCAGCAATGCCTTGCCCGCGCAGGCACGGTTCCAGCAGTTGATTGAGTAAATAGGGGGCATAAACATGAATTTGCAGCATATCAGCCAGCGTTTGCTCTGGTGGTGTTGCGGCGCTTTCTGGCACCCAGCGACTGGCGTTGTGAATGATGGCGCGTAGCCGCGGCGTGAGCGATTGGATTTGCTCAGCAAACGCATAGATATTCGACGTGGTAGAAAAGTCAGCGGCCAGACAAATCGCGCCGTCTTGCTGTAACGCCTCAAGTTCGGGATAAGGTGTGCGATAGCTGATGATGACCGGGGTCGACTGCGCCAGAAATGAACGCGCCAGCGCCAGCCCGATACGCCGTGCGCCACCGGTAATTAGCACGGGAGCAGAAGAAAACGTTGTCACAATAAGGTCTCCTCAACACGCGAGTTAAAAGGGAAGCGAACCGTGACAATATACCTGAGTTAACGATTATGCAGGTTATGGTTTTATACCCGGCAGGGACGGGCGTAGCAAACCCCTGGCGAGAAAAGGAGAAGGGGAAGATGGAAACATCCCCTGAATCCACATGCGCCAATGGTTTCTGCTACGCTGAGCGTGCCGTTGTCGCCTCAATGGCCTGCGCCAATGAGCCGTAGAAGCTCAGTCGTCCTTCAATCGGGTGAACCTTTGCCCGTGCCAGCGTTTTTAGCGGCTGGAAGGGAATATCCGTAATGATGAGCTGTTTACCCTCGGGCAGCGTTTCGCTAAAGCGCAGGAACGCATTGAGCCCGCCCGCATCCAGCACCGGCACGGCATCCCACTGCAAAATGATGTTTTGATAGCCTTCACTGCGTACCGTCAGGTCGTTGAAGATGCGCTCTGCTGCGGCGAAAAACAGCGGGCCGTTAACGCGTAATACCAGATGATCCGGTATTTTGGTGTCCGGAAGTTCGCTCAAACGGGTCATTTGCGCGATGCGACGCATGAAGAGCAGGGATGCCAGAACAATGCCGACGGTAATCGCGATCACCATATCGAATAAGACGGTCAACGACATACAAAGCAGCATCACGATAATGTCGTCTTTTGGCCCGTGGCGCAGTAAATCCACCACTTTGTGTGCTTCGCTCATGTTCCAGGCGACGATCAGCAGCAGTGATGCCATCGCCGCCAGCGGCAGATAAGACAGCCACGGCGCGAGTATCAGAAGCGCCAACAACACCAGCAGCGCGTGGATCACGGCGGAAATCGGCGAGTTTGCTCCTGCACGCACGTTGGCGGCGGAACGGGCAATCGCGGCGGTCGCGGTAATTCCTCCAAAGAATGGAGCAATAATATTACCGAAACCTTGGCCCATCAGTTCCGCATTAGAATTGTGTTTTTTACCTGTCATACCATCCAGCACGACAGCGCACAGCAGCGACTCAATCGCCCCCAGCATCGCCATCGAAAATGCCGCAGGCAGCAGGGCGGAAATGCTTTGCCAATCCAGCGTCATCGTTTTTCCATCCGGCGACGGAATGTCCCACGGCAGAACGAGCTGCGGGAGAATGGGTGGAATGCCTTGCCCTTGCGAACCATCCGCCAGCAGATAGCTAAAGCGGGAACCGATGGTGGCCACGTTTTCGCCCAGCAGCGACATGATCCCCATCACCGCGACACCTGCCAGCAGCGCGGGCAAGTGACCGGGTAGGCGGATGCCGAGTCTGGGCCAAACGATGAGAACCAGCAGCGTCGTTGCACCAATTAACGTATCAGCAAGATGCAGGGTAGGCAGCGATTGTACCAGTGCCGACACTTTTTCGACGTAATGCTCGGGCACCACGGCCATCTGCAAGCCGAAGAAATCCTTGATTTGCATCGTACCGATGGTGATGGCGATCCCAGAGGTAAACCCCAGTGTTACTGAAAGCGGAATGTATTCGATCAGACGGCCGAAGCGGCAGAGCCCCATCAGCAGCAGAAACACACCGGACAGCAAGGTAGCGACCAGCAAGCCGGATAACCCAAACTGCTGCGATACGGGATAAAGAATAACGACGAAAGCCGCTGTGGGGCCGGATACGCTGTAGCGTGAACCGCCGCTGACGGCAATGACGATCCCGGCAATGGCCGAGGTATACAGCCCGTATTGTGGGGGTACACCGCTGGCAATCGCCAGCGCCATCGCCAGCGGGATGGCGATGATGCCGACGGTAATGCCAGCGATAATGTCGTGGATAAAACGTTGTAGCGTATATTTTTCGCGCCAGCACGCGTCAATCAGCGCGCTGAACGGCCTGACACCGTTAATTCCGTGCGTTTTCATCTAAGCAGAAACCAAAGTAAGGAAGTAAATCAACATGGCGGGCCTGCCGGTCCGTCGACGACAGCCTTACGATACGCCGGAGACGCTCAGAAGATCCAGAGATACATCAAGAGAAGTGCGGTTTGGCAAGGCTGACGCGGCGAAAACCGCGTCAGCAGGAGAGGTTAAAGAGTGATGGTGATTAGATAGGCAGCAAAAAGCGCTAAATGCGCACTGCCGCTCAATACGTTCGTTCTGCCTGTAGAGAATGTAATGTGGCACAGTACCAACACGGACAACATCACGACGATATGCGGCATATCCAGACCGAAGTTCAGCGTGCGGCCAGTAATCATGGCGATGATCGTGACGGTGGGAACCGTGAGTGAGATCGTTGCCAGCACGGAACCGAAAAACAGATTCATGGCACGCTGTACCTGATTTTTCAGGACGGCGCGGATAGCCCCCAGCCCTTCAGGCGAGAGAATTAACAGCGCGACCAGGAAGCCCGTAAACTGTGTCGGCGCGTTCATTTCGGTCAGTAGCGTTTCCAGCGGCATTGAATTCGTCTTGGTCACGGCGATAACGGCAATCAGATGAACCAGAAGCCAACCGGTGTGCCACAGTGAACTGTGTGCAGACGGTTTACCGTGATGCGGATCGTCGCCGTCACCTTCGTCTTCATGCTCGTAGACAAACAGGCTTTGGTGCGTGCGCGTCTGAATCAACAGAAACACGCCGTACATTGCCGCAGAGATAGCGGCAACAATCAGCGACTGCGTTACACTGAAATTTCCGTCAGGCAAGGCGCTGGGGAAAACCAGCACAATCACGGCCAATGGGAAGATCGCCATCAGATACTGCTTGATACCGCTGAGGTTAACATACTGCGTAGCGAACTTACGGCCACCGAGCAAGAGGGCAAAGCCCACCAGACCGCCAGTGACGATCACGATGATAGAATAGAGCGTGTCACGCATCAGGTCCGGGCCCGCGTCACCGGTGGCCATCAGCGCCGAAATCAGGCTGACTTCGAGGATCACGACGGACAGGCTAAGGATAAGTGAACCGTAGGGTTCGCCCAAGCGATGTGCGAGCACGTCAGCATGACGTACCACGCTAAATGCACTGAAAAGAATACCGGCTAGCGCGAGGGCATTAATACCGAGAATGGCAATAAAATCTTGTGAATTGCCCCACATGTAGAGTACGGCCAGAGCAATAACAGGAAAAATGAGTGAGTATTCATGATGGCGAGTTTTGACCACCTCAGCATGAGACTTCATTGTGGGTGTTCTCCTTATCCAGAGGAATGATATGGCAAAATAACCCCGTAATACTTCAAGTTAGCGCACTGACACTCGAATGACTCAGGGCATAAAGCAATTTATTAAGGATATAAAACCATTTGTTCATGGCCGTAACACAATAATAAACCGCAAAAGGTTACTAGAAAGTAGTTATAACGTAATAAAACGAACAATATGATAACAGATTGTCGTATTGGTGCGGGAAGTTTTACGGATTTTTACGCTTTGAGCATAAATTTAAATGAAAAGGGAGAATTCATATATCTTCTCCCTATGATGATAATATCAAATGTATTTTTTATGGTTATTCATCAGGATTGTCCATGATATCGTGGCGTTTATGATGATAATCCTCTTCATTTAACCCTTCTCGCCAATAAGGTACTGCATACATCTGATTTCGTTCACACCCGCGTTCTCGACGCACATGGCGACGAAGCTGAACCACGATACGATCCTCACCGGCTAACCAGTAAAACGCATTTTCAGTCACCGGGAGTGCCTGAAAATGGTGGACCAGCGCGTCGGTCATTTCTGTTCCGCCGACGATCCAATGCAGTTGAAGCTGTGATGGTTTCGCGATATTGAGCTTGTCAGCCTCGCTATCGACACGGATCACCGCATGTCCTTGGGCGTTATCGGGCAGATGTTCCAGCAACGCGATGAGCGCGGGGAGCGAGGATGGGTCGGCTGCCAGATAATACGCGGCGGCTGGAGGCAGCATCGGGAGTGGGCCACCGGGCTGTGAAATACCCACCCAGTCACCAG
Source organism: Pectobacterium parmentieri (assembly GCF_001742145.1). Classification (NCBI taxonomy): domain Bacteria; kingdom Pseudomonadati; phylum Pseudomonadota; class Gammaproteobacteria; order Enterobacterales; family Pectobacteriaceae; genus Pectobacterium; species Pectobacterium parmentieri. The sequence continues at coordinate 1,311,403 of NZ_CP015749.1, forward strand.
GCTTGGCCTGACGAGCAAAATTGACGGCAGGGCCAACGTGGTCATGCAGCGCGAAGACCATATCCAGCTCCGCATCTTCTGGACGCAACGCCCTGACGCTATAGGTACGAACGATAGGGCGTGCTTCGCCTTCCGGCCAGATCGGGCCGCGTTCGCCGATGGTGGGCAGAGCAGGCTTTTGTTGTCCAGTCTGAGGCAGAAACAGTTTGAGATGCGCACCATATCGCTCGGCTGGGTAATCGCGCAACGCGTCATGATGAAACGTAATACAGCGTAAATGTGGGGAAATATCGTGAATCTGTTTAACCTGAACTAAAACAGGCTGACGCGGCGTTGCCATTTAATGTCTCCGTGGTAGTCAATTCCAGTATGAGAAATGATAACAACACGAGATGATAATTATTATCATTTTGTGTCTGGCCGTTGTCATTTTCATCGAAATAAATACGTTGTTGGGGCTTTCTCATTAAGCGAAGGGCCTAAGGTAGGCTTCTGTTATCACAAAAATGACGTTTATATCAGGAAGACGTCAAGTCTGACGCCGCGTTGCCGATTAAGTTGATATAAAAGCGGAATACCGCGTGAATGAAACATTATCACGAAATTTTTCAGGTTTTGTGACCCGTATCAACGTTGATCGCGAAGCCATAAATGAATAACCTTAAGTTCTATGGTGTTGTAAAATTAAGCAGATGAAGCAGTTAGGTTTTTAAACGTAGGGCGAGAGCCGATCTGACAAGCAGAAAAAGAGTAGGGCTGGGGGTGGTAAGTAGTGCTAACACGCGATTTTTTGCAGAAAGCAGATTGTAGAACGTCTTTTGGGTGTATTGAAGAAACCTTACTGCTCACGCCGCAGCAGCGGGCTGATTCGCTGGATAAGACGCTGGCGCTTCGGCCCAATAGCTGTCCTGTCTGGGTATTTGGCTACGGTTCGCTTATGTGGAATCCGGTTTTTGACGCCGAAGAAATCTGCCTGGCAACGTTGGCGGGGTGGCAGCGCGCTTTTTGTCTGCGCCTCACTATTGGTCGCGGCACGACAGCACAACCGGGGCGGATGCTGGCGTTGCAACCCGGTGGCCAAACGACGGGGCTGGCTTTCCGCCTACCGGAAACGTCATTGCGTGAGGATTTGGAGCTGCTGTGGAAGCGAGAAATGCTGACGGGCTGCTATCGTCCGCTCTGGTGCGAGCTACAGCGTAAGAACGGTGCACCGCTGACGGCGCTGGTATTTGTGTCTGAGCCGGAACATCCCCTGAACGAAAATGACATCTGTATTCAGAGTGTTGCACCGCTGATTGCCCGTGCAAGCGGTCCACTCGGCACCAATGCGCAATATCTGTTTGCGCTAGAGCAAGAGCTGAAGAATCACGGAACGGAAGATGAAAGCGTGAGCGAATTGGCACAGCGGGTGCGTACCCTGCAACAGTCCTGTCCTGCGGCAGCAGGGGGCGGACAATAACGACGCGGCGAGCGTAAGATTTGAGGTGAACAGCGAGATCGCCGTTCACCTTGAGACGCAGTGAAACGATGGTATTACCAGCCGACACCAACACCCATGGTGTACAGCGTGTCGTCAACATTCCCCTGATTACTTTCGATACGGGTACGTGACACTTTCATGGTCATAGAAGACCAGTCGGTCAGCTTGAAGCGCAACCCTGCATCCGCTTTCAGATAGATTGGAGCAGTGCCGTCAAATGAACGCCCGAATTCACCGTTGGTGAAGGCTTCAACTGATTTGCTGAACAGATAGCGGTTGTATGCCCACTTTATCGCACCAGAGTAGAAATCATCATCGCCCTGATCGCGGTACACGAAGGTTTGGGAGTTGACCAGCGATGTCAGTGAGAACGCGCCTAAATCGTTATCCCAGAACTGATAACCGGGACCAAGACCGAAAGAACGGTTGATTTTAATGCTTTCAATCCAGTCGCGTTTGTACTGATAACGACCCTGCCAGAACCAGTTCTCATCCACGAATTTATCCAGCGCATATTCGCCAGCCGCATTCTTGGTGCTCTCGACTTTATCCTCTTTTGCCAAATGGTAGCTGGCATCAAGGTTGTGTCGCCACGTATCGTGACGCGCTTTGGTGTTCAGCGTCACATCGTAGTTGTCGGTTTCTGTCGAGCTTTTCTTATGCGACATGCCTGCGTCAATGTTGCCTTTCCAAAGGAAATCGGTCACCAGCGGCTTCTGCGCCACGATGGAGGTGATTTCGGAAAGTGGCAATGTTTGCGGACCTGCTGCTTCGTTAGAAAGCGACGGGCTCGCGACGATAGCGCGGTTTTCACCCGCTTTAACCGCCGGGTACAGTACACCTTTCTCGTAGCGTTCGCCCTGAATCACCAGGCCATGATCGCTTTCAAAGGTTTTCACCTGATCCCAGGCTACAGAGATGGAGCCTGCATAGTCGGTGTTGATAAAGAGTTTGCCGCCGTCAAGCAGCGTGATTTTCCCTGTGACCTTGTCGCCATTGTTCAGCCAAATGGTGTCAGCGTGGCTTTGCGTAATGCCTGCGGAGAAGGCGATGACCAAGCTAAGGGAAGAGATTGCGTGTTTGGATAGTGTCATTATTGCCAAATAAACCGTGGTGACATGTAGTGAGATGTCCGTCAAAGACGTACAGCCGTTGAAATATCCGTCATACTTCGAGCTGCCTGTACGCTGACTACCCTGACTCACCCCAGCCACTTACTTAAAAGCTCCTGGTGATCCGTGCGGTTGTCGCCTTAACGCAACTCGAATTATTTAGGCTAAAACGAACCGATTTAGCCCGGAACGGCAAACATTAACAGGAATCTGAGCGATGCTCTACCCGAAAACGATAATTGATTAGAATGTAAATAGTTATAAAAGTTGCTATTGATGATTAACCGCTATAACGCGATGTCTGTCACATTTTTAGCGGTAGAAGGGAACGTCGATGTAGGGCGGTGAATCTCTGGCCCAGTCTGTTTCGGGCCAGAGAAATGTGGGCGAGTGATAATGCTACGCGGCGCGCTGCGTGTGGGATGTATTGCTGCTAAGGAAACGCGAGATCAGTAACGTTCTTACGCGAAACACGATCCGTTCCTGGAAGAGAACGCATAGCGTCACTGTGCTGAGCAGGAAAATGATATAGCCCGTCATGGACAACTGCACCTGACCTGCAGCGGCAATACACTGATCCCAATCGCTGAAGCAGGCCATCGGATTACCGCGTACCAATTGTTCCAGGGTGCGGAACAGATTGAAGAGCGGAACATGTAGCGCAAAGATGGAGAGTGATGCAGCACCCAGTCGCGGCGACCAATGCTTCAGCCACTCGCTGCTAGGCTCACGCGCCAGCGCACTGAGGCACACTAAACCGACCTGAGCTGGTAGCAGCAAACCGTTGTGCAGCAGGAAGTACCAATAGGCGTCACCTTTCGTGAATAGCCAGGTGGCGACGAGGAAATTTATAGTGATAAAAATGGCGACACCGTAGCGTTGGCTTTTGCTCAATGGTGAGCGATCTTTCTGGCGATAATGACGGAACAGCGCATAGCCCAAAATCCCAGCCAAGAATTCCGGCAAACGGAAGATCGGCCCACGTTGCAACAGTCCGGTGTACGGCATGCCAAATTGCTGCTGCCAGATCACCCAAATCGGCGGTAGTAGATACAGCAAGCAGACGATGCCCATCCACAGCCAGGGGTGACGACTGCTCAACAGACGCGGGGCCAAGAGCGGAAACGCCAGATAGAAGAAGAACAGCGTAGAAAGTGACCATAACGGGGCATTGAAGGTCAGGAAGTAGGGATTCCATGCCTGCAACATCAGTACCTGCAATAACCCGTTGAACGCCAGTTGTGCATTCGTCATGTAATGGCGCAGCGTTTCGGGATCGGCGGCGGGGTCGTTGGTGTCATAAATGACGAAACGCGCGCTGGCGACTTGTCCTTCCGGCGGTACCGCCAGCCACTGCATGAGCGTGACAACGGCAATAGAAGACAGTAGGGCAATGATATGGATAGGGTAAAGGTTAAAGAAGCGTTTAGCCCAGAACTGGCGAACAGGTTCACGCAGGCGTCCATCCTTAATGTAGACATGCGCTAGCAAAAAGCCAGACAGGACAAAGAACGTGCTGGTCGCGAAGAATCCCATACTGGTGAGTTCACTCAAAAAAGGAATGCGCTCACGCTGGGGATAAATGTGCACGGTGTGATAAATCATCACATAGCAGCCAAGCAAAAATCGGAGCCACTCCAGGCCGATAAATCGCTCTTTACTGACCTTCTTCATGTTGTTCCTCAACGTTAAACTCGGTGTAAAAGCTTAAAAATGCGATTACGAACTAGTTTAGACGAGAGCAACGTCACATTAATTAGGATAATGGCTATAAATACCGGCGTCGTTTAGCAACCGTTTAATTTGGCGGGGTGATGGTGGTATTTTCAGCGATTTCTGCTGCATCCTCGCTCGCGCGAGGATAATCTCGATGGGAGGGGCGCCTGAGCGCCTTATCCTTACCGCTGATCATAACTGCTGGTTGTTACGGTTTGATTACATGACTTTTTCTTGCAATACCCAGACTGCCGCTTCAACCCGCGATTTCAGCTTCATTTTCTTCAACAGGTGTTTGACGTGAACCTTGACGGTACTTTCCGTAATCGTGAGCTTACGGGCAATCACTTTATTGGAGAGTCCCTGAGCCAGCAATTTCAGAATATCGCGTTCGCGCGGCGTGAGCAGTTGAATATCCCGGTCACTGCTGTGACGGCTTTCACGCAGGCTGGCGGCTAGAATCGGTGTCAATGTTTCACTTAGCACCATTTTCCCTGATGCTGCCTGATGCAACGCGGCTAATAAATCTTCCGGCTCCATATCTTTCAGCAGGTAACCATCGGCACCATTTTTTAAGGCATTGACCACATCGTCTTCATGGTTCGATACGCTAAAGACGACAATGCGGCCGGACAGTGATTTTTCCCGCAGCCGATTCAATGTTTCCAGGCCATTCATACCGGGCATATTTAAATCGAGCAGAATCAAATCCGGGTCCAGTTGTTCCGCTAGCTCGACACCCTGTTCGCCGTGACTGGCCTCACCTGCCACCTGTAATTCTGGGTCCATACTGATGAGCTGTTTAACGCCATTGCGCAACATGGGGTGGTCATCAATCAGCAGTAGGGTGGCGGCGTCTTCGTTAATCATGTGTTTCTCCTGTTAATGGTAGCCGGTGACGGTATTCGGAGAGGAAGTTGACATTCACTTCAGTGCCCCCCTGCGGCCGGCGTCGAACAATGCATTCGCCGTGCAAACCTCGTGCACGGTCGCGCATGATAATCAGTCCATAGTGGTTGGCGCGGCTGGCATCATCGGGAATGCCGATGCCGTTATCCGTCACGCTGAGTTCGATGTAACCCTGACGTAGTTGTAGCGTGATATCGACCTGCGTGGCCTGCGCGTGCTTATAAATATTACTCAGTGCTTCACGCACAATTTGCAGAACGTGAATGCCTTGATGAGCGGATACCGACTGTGGCGGTAACTGGTAATGCAGCTCGATGGGATATCCTAACCGCTTGCCGAATTCATCGACCGATGCGCGCAGTGCGGCCAGTAAGCCAGACTCCGAAAGCTTCAGCCGGAAGGTGGTCAGCAGTTCGCGCAGTTGTCCATAGGCGGTGTTCAACTCTTCCCGCATTTCCGTCAGCAGTTGCTGTGACGCGGGGGGCAAATCGCCCCCTTGCATTTGCAAGCAGCTCACCTGAATTTTCAGGCACGAAAGGGATTGCGCGATAGAGTCGTGTAGTTCGCGGGCAATGGTGGCGCGTTCTTCCATCAGCATCAACTGCTGTTGATGGTTGGATTGTCGCTCTAACGCCAGCGTACTGGTCAACTGTTCCAATAAGGTATTCAGTAACTGATTTTGATCGCGACTGAGCACGGTATTACCCGGCAATGTGGCCAGTACGACGCCGTATTGTCCGTGTTTATCGTGGAGATCCCAACAGTGAGGTTCACCCGGCAATTCTTCACGTTTTGTCTGCATACCGCAACTCTGACAGCTATTATCCGGGCAGTGATCCGGTTGTAATTGGCTGCAATCGCTAAACTGATGAAACTGTTCTTGATTATTATCTTCATACAGCCGTAGTTGAATATTGCGCAGCGGCGTTAACGAAGGTAATTCGTTCAAGATCGGCATCAGCCGACTGCACAGCGGTGCGCCGGTATGCAGGCGTCGACTGGCACGATAAAGGAAAGAAAGCAGATCGTTTTTCTGTTGCAGATCGGCGGTTTTCTCGGCCACGCGCTGTTCCAGACTGTGATACATGGCGGAAAGCTCATCCGACATGCTGTTCAGCACCTGTCCCAGCGTGCTCATTTCATCATGGCCATTAATGGCGACGCGCTGGGTGAAATCACCTTGCCCGATAGCCTGCGCCATCGACACCAGGCGTTGCCACGGTGTTAACAAGCGGCGACGCAGATAAAAGAACGTGGTAATCAGCAGAATAAACATAATGCCGATGAAGATACGCTGCACCAGCGTGACCATCATTAACCGCTGCTCGGTTTTATGATCGATGGCGGAAACCAGATCGTCCAGTTGCTTCACGAAGCGCGCCACATCCGGCGAGGCATCGGCAGAGTGCGTTGCCTGCCGCAGATGCGGTTGCAGGCTCTCTAGCCAGAAAACGCGTAGCGCAGTGAATTGTTCACTGAGCCCTTCCCGCCGTACAGCCTGTTGAAGGTCGCTACTGATTTCGTCTTCTTCCAGTTCTTGTAGGTAAATTTCATTCTCAGCAGAGAGCGGCACCATCGATAGCAAACGGTAGCTCTGCATACGCAGTGAGCCTGCTTTATTAATGGCGTGCGCGTTCCCTTGAATGCTTTGCGACATCCAACTGGAAACCGACATGCCGGCAATACCCAGCAAACCGAGTAGCAACATCAATAGTGCGACCTGATTGACGAGCGACAGCGGCAGCAGGAAACGTTTCAACATAATAAAGCGACCTCTGCTGGAGGAGTAGAAAACCAGTACCGAGAAGGATAACCCTTTTGGCATTTTTCCCGATCCTACATGATAACCCTATACCTATTAGTGAGTACCACCGAATATCCATGTCTTGAAAGGGGATATGACAGTAAGAAAAAATAAAGAGATAACAGTTTGAATTATCGTTGCTTATTTTTCTATTTTTATTACTCATTAAGGAGTGTGGTTATTTTAACTCGTTTTTTTTACCTGACAGCGTGTTGATTTGCATCAACTTTACCTGCTGTGTAATCCCTAATGTTGCGCCTTAATTCTACCGCGTTTTTATTTATCGAGGTTTTTATGACGCAGCCTTCATCACCCGAAAAAGTATCGCAAAGCACGCTGATAAGGGAATGGAATCCTGAAGATACAAAATTATGGCAATCTGGTGGGCAACGGATAGCACAGCGTAATCTTTGGATCTCCGTACCGTGCCTGCTGTTGTCGTTTTGTGTCTGGATGATTTTCAGCACCGTGGCCGTTAACCTAAATAAGGTCGGATTTAGTTTTACCACAGACCAGCTCTTTTTGCTCACCGCGCTGCCTTCCGTTTCCGGCGCACTGTTACGCGTTCCTTACTCCTTCGTTATCCCAATCGTTGGCGGCCGCCGCTGGACGACGCTAAGTACCATTATTCTGGTTATTCCATGTATCTGGCTTGGATTTGTCGTACAGAATCCACAAACGCCTTACAGCGTTTTCGTTACGATTTCTCTGATGTGTGGGTTTGCTGGCGCTAATTTCGCCTCCAGCATGGCTAACATCAGTTTCTTCTTCCCCAAATCACGTCAGGGGAGTGCATTAGGTATTAACGGCGGATTGGGTAACCTCGGCGTGAGCGTGATGCAGTTGCTGGTGCCGGTGGTGATTTTTCTGCCGATTCTGGGTTTTTCTGGTAATGGCGTTGTTCAGTCAGACGGTAACCAGATTTGGCTGCACCATGCCGCGTGGATGTGGGTACCGTTTCTGGTTATTGCTGCAACGGCTGCCTGGTTTGGCATGAACGATCTTTCGACGGCTAATGCATCGATACGTAAGCAATTGCCGGTTTTGAAGCAAATGCACCTATGGGTGCTCAGCTTTCTGTACTTGTCCACCTTTGGTTCATTTATCGGTTTTTCGGCAGGCTTCGGTATGCTGTCCAGAACGCAGTTTCCTGACATTGTTATTCTGTACTACGCCTTCTTCGGGCCGCTGCTGGGGGCGCTGGCGCGTCCGGTTGGTGGGATGCTGTCTGACCGCTTTGGCGGTGTGAAAGTTACGCTGATTAACTTCATCCTGATGGCGATTTTCTCGGTGCTGTTGTTTCTGTCTTTGCCGAGTGCGAACTCTGCGGGTTCATTCGGGATGTTCTTTGGCATCTTCATGATGCTGTTCCTGACGGCCGGTCTGGGTAGTGGGTCTACGTTCCAGATGATCGCTGTGATTTTCCGTAAATTAACGGGAGATCGGGTTAAAGCACAGGGTGGAAGTGATGCCGCTGCACAGAGTTCTGCTGCCACGGATACCGCCGCGGCGCTGGGCTTTATCTCAGCCATTGGCGCGATCGGCGGCTTCTTCATCCCGCAAGCCTTCGGGATGTCGCTTGAGTTAACCGGTTCACCCACCGGTGCAATGAAGGTATTTGTGGTGTGCTACGTGGTGTGCATCCTGGTGACCTGGCTGTTTTATGCCAGAAAGAAAAGCTGAGCCTTTACCCGGCCCCCAACCGCCTCTTAGTCACATTTTTATGTCGACCAAGAGGTGGTTCCGTGCGCGGTTAATGCTGTCTTTTTCATGCTACTGTGTGGCACGCGCCCGGCACGGGGCAGCTCAAACGCCGCTCGCCCCGTGACCCCAGGTTTCCGGAAGAAATTATGCCGCTCACGCGGTGCTTTCGTCGATATCCGGCTTAACGGACCGCTTGCGACACGTTTACTCGCCCCATAAATGGGGCTCATCCTAAGCCCGCTCCCTCCTCAGCATAATTTTTTACGCCAGAAAAATAAGGACAGAGGGAATTTTCTGAGTCCGCATGAAAATGACAGTGTTGCTGCGCACGAAACATTCTTAGAGTCTGCATAGCATGTGACTAAGACGCCACCCTTTTCGGAGCGGCGTTTTTTTCGCGCTGCATCCAGCTACCCCTTTACTTAATTTGCACGATTTTTCGTCGTATTCTGACTACTACCTCCAAATAGTTGTATGTATGAATTTAGTATAAACACAAAATCAGTGGTTTTATTTTTGTCTTTTAAAATCATTTATTTATGTGTTTTTTTCGTAATAGTTCTTTGGTGGTAGTTGGTGATGTACTCCGTTTTTTACACGGGGACACTCTTGATCGTTATCAAGTTTGGCAGCGCCGTTGCTGGATACCCTAGCGCCAATTTGAGCGATGTGTCGTCAGCAAAAACAGATGTCTGCTACGAGCATTTCATAACGACAGGAGCCAACAGGCTTCGCAGCAGGAGAGTCCGGATGAGCAAATTCCTTGACCGGTTACGTTACTTCAAACAACTGGCCGAACCGTTTTCCGACGGTCACGGGCAGACCCTCAATAGCAATCGTGACTGGGAAGATGGCTATCGCAGTCGCTGGCAGCATGACAAGATTGTACGTTCTACCCACGGGGTAAACTGCACCGGTTCATGTAGCTGGAAGATTTATGTGAAAAACGGTCTGGTGACGTGGGAAACACAGCAGACTGACTATCCGCGTACCCGTCCGGACCTGCCTAACCATGAGCCTCGTGGTTGCCCGCGCGGTGCCAGCTACTCCTGGTATCTGTACAGTGCCAACCGCCTGAAATATCCGATGATGCGTAAACGCCTGATGAAACTGTGGCGTGAAGCGAAACTAACGCACAGCGATCCGGTTGATGCCTGGGCATCCATCGTCAACGACCCCGAAAAAACCAAATACTACAAACAAATTCGTGGTCGTGGTGGTTTCGTGCGTTCTGACTGGAACGAAGTTAACGAACTCATTGCTGCCTCTAACGTTTACACCGCCAAAACCTATGGCCCTGACCGCATTATTGGTTTCTCGCCGATTCCAGCGATGTCAATGGTGTCCTATGCGGCGGGTGCGCGTTACCTCTCTCTGCTCGGCGGCGTGTGCCTGAGCTTCTATGACTGGTACTGTGACTTACCGCCAGCGTCACCGATGACCTGGGGTGAACAGACTGACGTACCGGAATCTGCTGATTGGTATAACTCCTCTTACATCATCGCCTGGGGTTCTAACGTTCCGCAAACCCGTACACCGGATGCCCACTTCTTTACCGAAGTGCGCTACAAAGGCACAAAAACCGTTGCAGTGACGCCGGACTACGCTGAAATCGCCAAGCTGTGCGATCACTGGCTGAACCCGAAACAAGGCACCGACAGTGCGATGGCACTGGCAATGGGCCACGTTATTCTGAAAGAGTTCCACCTCGACAAGCCAAGCCAGTATTTCAGTGAGTACGTGCGTCAATACACGGACTTACCGATGCTGGTGCTGCTGGAGCCGCGTGACGACGGTTACTACGCGGCGGGTCGTATGCTGCGTGCCTCCGATCTGGTGGATAACCTCGGTCATGACAACAATCCGCAGTGGAAAACCATCGCGATTGACGATGAAAGCGGCAACCTGACGGCACCACAAGGGTCGATCGGCTACCGTTGGGGCGATCAGGGTAAATGGAATCTGGAACAGCGCGATGGCGTGAGCGGTGAAGACGTTAAACTGCGCTTGAGCCTGCTGGGGTCGCACGACGATGTCGTTGATGTCGGTTTCCCATATTTTGGCGGCGCGGTCAGCGAACATTTCAACAACGTTGCGCTAGAAGAAATTCTGCTGCACAAACTGCCGGTTAAGCGTTTGACGCTGGCTGACGGTAGCGAAGCGCTGGTTGCCTGTGTTTATGACCTGACGATGGCGAACTACGGTTTGGATCGCGGTCTGGGTGACGACAACTGCGCACGTGATTACGACGATGTGAAGGCCTACAGCCCTGCCTGGGCTGAAGAAATTACGGGCGTTTCCCGTCAGAACATTATCCGTATTGCGCGTGAATTCGCAGATAACGCCGATAAAACGCACGGTCGCTCCATGATCATCGTGGGTGCAGGTATCAACCACTGGTATCACATGGACATGAACTACCGCGGCATCATCAACATGCTGATTTTCTGCGGTTGTGTTGGTCAGAGCGGTGGCGGTTGGGCGCACTATGTCGGACAAGAAAAACTGCGTCCACAAACCGGTTGGACACCGCTGGCGTTTGGTCTGGACTGGCAGCGTCCGCCGCGTCATATGAACAGTACCTCGTTCTTCTATAACCATTCCAGCCAGTGGCGTTATGAAACCGTCACGCCGCAGGAATTGCTATCACCGTTGGCGGATAAATCCCGCTTTAGCGGCAGCATGATTGACTTCAACGTGCGTGCCGAGCGTATGGGCTGGCTGCCATCAGCACCGCAGTTGAACGTTAACCCGCTGGATATCGCAGAAAAAGCGCGTGCCGCAGGGATGACGCCGCAGGAATATACCGTTGCCGCGCTGAAATCAGGTGAAATCAAATTTGCCGCTGAACAGCCGGATAGTCCGCAAAACTACCCACGTAACCTGTTCATTTGGCGTTCTAACCTGCTGGGTTCCTCCGGTAAAGGCCACGAATACATGCTGAAGTACCTGCTGGGTACGGAACACGGTATTCAAGGACAAGATCTGGGCACGGCGGGCAGCGTGAAGCCCGAAGAAGTGGAATGGCGCGATCAAGGCGTTGAAGGCAAGTTGGATCTGGTGGTGACGCTTGATTTCCGTATGTCCAGCACCTGTCTGTACTCCGACATCGTCCTGCCAACGGCAACCTGGTACGAAAAAGACGACATGAATACCTCGGATATGCATCCGTTTATTCATCCGCTGTCTGCGGCCGTCGATCCTGCGTGGGATTCCAAAAGCGACTGGGAAATCTACAAAGGCATCGCGAAAACCTTCTCTCGCGTGTGCCAGGGGCATCTTGGTCAGGAAACCGATCTGGTTACTTTGCCGATTCAACACGATTCCCCGGCAGAAATGGCGCAACCGTTCGGCGTAGATGACTGGAAAAAAGGCGAATGCGACCTGATTCCGGGCAAAACGGCACCACACCTGATGATGGTGGAGCGCGATTATCCGAACCTGTACGAACGTTTCACCTCGCTTGGTCCATTGCTGGACAAGCTGGGTAACGGAGGGAAAGGTATCGGCTGGAACACGCAGACCGAAGTCGATTTCCTGAAAAAGCTGAACTACACCAAAGCTGACGGTGCGGCGGCGGGCCGTCCGAAGATTGAAACGGCGATCGATGCGGCAGAAGTGATCCTGTCTCTGGCCCCGGAAACCAACGGTCAGGTAGCTGTGAAAGCGTGGGAAGCGCTGAGCAAATTCACCGGTCGTGACCACACGCATCTGGCGCTGAATAAAGAAGACGAGAAAATTCGCTTCCGCGATATTCAGGCGCAGCCGCGCAAGATTATCTCCAGCCCGACCTGGTCTGGCTTGGAAGATGAACACGTTTCCTATAACGCCTGTTATACCAACGTTCATGAGCTGATTCCGTGGCGTACGCTGTCCGGTCGCCAACAACTGTATCAAGACCATGAGTGGATGCGTGCTTTCGGTGAAAGCCTGCTGGTGTACCGTCCGCCGGTTGATACCCGCGCTGCTGCACCGGTGATGAACCAGAAACCTAACGGCAACCCGGAAAAAGCGTTGAACTTCCTGACGCCGCACCAGAAATGGGGCATTCACTCCACGTACAGCGACAACCTGTTGATGCTGACGCTGGGTCGCGGTGGCCCGATTATCTGGCTGAGCGAAGACGATGCCAGAGATTTGGGTATTGAGGATAACGACTGGATAGAGGCGTTTAACGCCAACGGTGCGCTGACGGCGCGTGCGGTTGTCAGCCAGCGTGTGCCTTCGGGAATGACGATGATGTACCACGCGCAGGAACGCATCATTAACCTGCCGGGATCGGAAATCACCCAACAGCGCGGCGGTATTCACAACTCGGTGACCCGTATCACGCCGAAACCGACCCATATGATCGGCGGCTATGCCCAACTGGCTTATGGCTTTAACTACTACGGCACCGTCGGGTCAAACCGTGATGAGTTCGTCGTGGTTCGTAAAATGAAACGCATCGACTGGCTGGATGATGAAGGCCAGGACTATGTTCAGAAAGCGGTACAGCAGGAGAAAGCCTGATGAAAATTCGTTCACAAGTGGGCATGGTGCTGAATCTGGACAAATGCATCGGCTGTCACACCTGCTCCGTTAGCTGTAAAAACGTCTGGACCAGCCGTGAAGGGATGGAATACGCCTGGTTCAACAACGTCGAAACCAAGCCGGGCGTGGGCTATCCCCATGCCTGGGAAGATCAGGAAAAGTGGAAGGGCGGCTGGATCCGTAAAATCAGCGGCAAACTTGAACCGCGGATGGGTAACCGTATCAGCGTGTTGTCCAAAATTTTTGCTAACCCTGATGTGCCAGAAATCGACGACTACTATGAACCGTTCGACTACGACTATCAGAACTTGCGTAAAGCGCCAGAAGGTAAGCATCAGCCTGTCGCCCGTCCGCGCTCGCTGATTACCGGTCAGCGGATGAAGAAAATCGAGAACGGCCCGAACTGGGAAGACGATCTGGGTGGTGAATTCAGTAAACGCTCTGAGGATAAGAACTTCGATCCTGTCCATTTCAACGAAATGCAGAAAGAGATGTACGGCCAGTTCGAAAACACGTTCATGATGTATCTGCCGCGTCTGTGCGAACACTGTTTGAACCCGGCGTGCGTGGCAACCTGTCCGAGCGGCGCGATCTACAAACGCGGCGAAGACGGTATCGTTCTGATCGATCAGGACAAGTGTCGCGGCTGGCGGATGTGTCTGACCGGTTGTCCGTACAAGAAAATCTACTTCAACTGGAAGAGCGGAAAATCAGAAAAATGTATTTTCTGCTACCCGCGTATTGAAAGCGGTCAGCCAACGCTGTGTTCAGAAACCTGCGTCGGGCGTATCCGCTATCTGGGCGTGCTGCTCTATGATGCCGATCGCATCGAACAAGCGGCTGCGGTAGAAAACGAGAAAGATCTGTACCAGAGCCAACTGGATGTGTTCCTTGACCCGCATGACCCGAAAGTCATTGAGCAAGCGCTGAAAGACGGTATTCCAAACAGCGTGATTGACGCGGCGCAGAAATCACCTGTTTACAAAATGGCGATGGATTGGAAACTGGCGCTGCCGCTGCACCCGGAATACCGCACGCTGCCGATGGTGTGGTACGTGCCGCCGTTGTCACCGATTCAGTCTGCGGCGGATGCGGGTCAATTGGCGCACACCGGCGTACTGCCGGATGTAGAAAGTCTGCGTATTCCGGTGCAGTACCTGGCGAACCTGCTGACCGCAGGGGATACCGAACCTGTCTTACTGGCCCTGAAACGTATGCTGGCAATGCGCCACTATAAACGTGCAGAAAGCGTAGAAGGCAAGATCGATACCAGCGCGCTGGAGCAGGTTGGGCTGACAGAAGCACAGGCGCAGGAAATGTACCGCTATCTGGCGATTGCGAACTACGAAGACCGTTTCGTGATCCCGTCAAGCCATCGTGAACTGGCGCGTGAAGCCTTCCCTGAAAGCAAAGGCTGCGGCTTCAGCTTTGGCGATGGTTGCCACGGCAGCGATACCAAATTCAACCTGTTCAACAGCAAGCGTATTGATGCCATCGATGTCAGCAACAAAACGCGTGATATGAACAGCAAAATCATGCGGGAGACGAACCATGATTAGCCTGCGGATTATTGCCCGCCTGCTGGACTATCCCGATAGCGAGCTGTGGGAAAACAGGGCTGAGTTGATCGAAGCGGTAGAGCAGGCTGATGCCTTACCGTTGCGTGAAGGCCATCAACTGATGCAGTTTATTAACACGCTGTGTGCGGAAGACTTACTGGACAAACAGGCGGAGTATAGCGGCCTGTTTGACCGTGGTCGCGCGACATCGCTGCTGCTGTTCGAGCACGTTCACGGTGAGTCTCGTGACCGTGGTCAGGCGATGGTCGATCTCATGCAGCAATATCACGATGCCGGACTGGCGCTGGATTGCCGCGAGCTGCCGGACTATCTGCCTCTGTATCTTGAGTACCTTTCTCGTTTGGAACCCGCGCAGAGTCGTGCGGGTTTACTCGACATCGCGCCGATTCTGGCGTTGATTGGTGCGCGTTTGCAGCAGCGTGACAGCAGCTATGCCGTACTGTTCGATCTGTTGCTTCAACTTTCAGGCAGCGACCTGCAAAGTGACGACGTCACACAATCGGTGGCTGACGAAGCGCGTGACGACACACCGCAGGCGCTGGATGCCGTGTGGGAAGAGGAGCAGATTAAATTCCTCGGCGAAGAAGGCTGCGCATCGGCCCAACAAACGCAACACCAACGCCGCTTTGCTGGCGCGGTGGTGCCGCAATATCTGAATCTTGACGCTACATCTGCGGGGGGGCAACGTTAATGAGTGCTTTCACGAATTATTTCAATGTGTTCTTTTTTGACATCTATCCTTATCTGGCGATGGCTATTTTCCTGATCGGTAGTTGGCTGCGCTATGACTACGGCCAATACAGTTGGCGTGCGGGTTCGAGCCAAATGCTGGATAAGAAAGGGATGCGTCTGGCGTCTAATCTGTTCCACCTGGGGATCCTGGGCGTATTTGCCGGGCATTTCCTTGGGATGCTGACGCCGCACTGGATGTACGAAGCGTTCCTGCCAATGGAAGTAAAACAGAAAATGGCGATGTTCGGCGGTGGTGCGGCAGGTCTGCTGACGTTTGTCGGTGGCGTACTGTTGTTAAAGCGTCGTCTGACCAACCCGCGTATTCGCGCGACCTCCAGCGTTGGCGACATTCTCATTCTGTCCTTGCTGGTGATTCAGGCTGGTTTGGGTGTACTGACCATCCCGTTCTCTGCACAGCATATGGATGGCAGTGAAATGCTGAAGTTGGTCGGTTGGGCACAGAGCGTGGCGTACTTCCAGGGTGGTGCGTCTGCACATCTGGTGGGTGTTGCGCTGATCTTCAAACTGCACATCGTGTTGGGTCTGACGCTGTTCGTTCTGTTCCCATTCTGCCGTTTGGTTCACATCTGGAGCGCACCGGTCGAGTACCTGACCCGCCGCTACCAGCTTGTGCGTAACCGTCGCTAGGCATGCATGATAGAAAACGGCGGTGTTGTGATGACACCGCCGTTTTAACTTTTTCCTTTTCCTCTTTCCCCGCCAACAACACTCACCATCGGCAGTTCAGTTGATTATTTGCTTCGCGACGTCGTCCATTGCACGGCGAAGACGCTGGCGAGCACGATCGCCAAACCTAAGAACGCTGTGCCAGTGATCGACTGGGAAAGCAACGCCCAACCTAGCACCACGGCGGTAAGCGGACTCAACAACCCCAATGATGCAACGGCAACCGTCGGCAGACGCGTCACGCCACGAAACCAGAGTCCATATGCGAGCACGGCACCCGCAAGGCAGAGATAGGCGTAAGCGGCCCACTGTGACAGGGTCAACGCAGGCAGTGGGGCATCGGCTAGCCACGCAACGGGTGCCAGCATTAATCCGCCGATGAAAAGTTGCCAGCCGGTAAGCGGCAGCACGGGCAGATCAAGCTGCCAGCGACGCGTCAACCAGACGCCCATCGCCATGCACATCGCACCCAGCAGCGCGGCGGCGATTCCCACCGGTTCAAATGTCGTCTGCGGTGACAGCAGCAACGTGGCCATGCCAATCACGCCGATGACCGCCGACCACAGCGTAGCCTGCTTGGGCGTTCGATGATCCACGACCCAGACTAACACCATGATCAACAGCGGCTGGATCGCGCTAAGTACCGCCGCTAATCCGCCTGGTAAACGATAAGCGGCAACAAACAGCAGCGCTTGAAAAACGCCGATATTCAGGGCGCTAAGCACGACTACGCGCCACCAGTCTTGTCGGGCGGGAAAGCGTCGGGTGAATAAAAGCAGCAGCAGACCCGCAGGTAGCACGCGGATAAGTGCCGCGGTGAAGGGCCGGTCTGGTGGCAGGAATTCCGTTGTAATAATATAAGTGGAGCCCCAAATCGCGGGGGCCAACGCTGTGAGTATGACGTCACGCCAGTAGTGTGGTGAAGATGTGGTGTCCATGACTTTACCTTTAATTCAAGATACTATGATAGTGTGGATTAATTACCTTGAAGTCAAGATAAATGAAAAGTCAAACCAGCGAGTACGATGCGGTAGATGTCATTCTTGAACAGTGGCGGCGCGAGCGACCTGATTTGGATGCCAGCCCGATGGGGCCGATTGGACGCCTCAGACGATGTGCTGTGCTCATGGATCAGCGTCTGGAATCCTGCTTTTCCAAATTCGATCTGAGCAGTTGGGAGTTTGATATGCTGGCTACGCTGCGGCGTGCGGGTGCGCCGTACTGTCTGAGTCCAACCGATTTGTTCTCCACATTAATGGTGACGTCAGGAACGATGACCCACCGGCTCAAGCGTCTTGAAATCCGAGGATTTATCGAACGCGTGCAGAACGAACAGGATGCCCGTAGTACGCTGGTACAACTGACCAGTACGGGGCTTGAGCTGATTAATCGCGCCGTCGAAGCGCATATTGAGAACGAGCGGCAGGTGCTATTTGCGCTATCTACGGATGTGCTGGCTGCACTGGATGCCAATCTCGCCACGCTATTGCGAACGTTGGAAAGTCACACTGGGCCTGCTGTACCTAAGGAGACAAACTAATTCGTTGCGAAAATTACCGCCCGATGCCTTCAAATCGGGCGGTATGACAATGATATTTACCATCCGGTAATGCGCTGCCAGGTTTCCTGCTCATGCCTGTGCGATTTCAGCACTTGATAGTGTTGGTGCATGGCGGCAGTGGCGCAAGCGTGGTTAGGTAATATCCGCAGTCGCGTGCCGACGGGGAAATTATCGACCGAAAATCCGCGATCGGCGGGTAGCGCAATAATACCGTGTTCCTGATTGGTGGTGGTCACGCAGAGGCCGCTGTAAGGGGTGCCATGCAGGTCGCAAATAAGTCCGTAACCGTAATCTTTCGCCTGAGAAGCCGTACCGCGATCGCGGGAGAGCGCCATCCAGCCTGCATCAATAAACACCCAGCCTTTTTCGCGGTTATGCCCAATCACGGTGCTAACGACCGATAGGGCGATATCATCCAGCGAACAAACCCCGACATTTTTCATCACCAGATCGAATGTGGTGAACACGCCCGCTCTGACTTCGGTAATCCCGGTTAAGTCTTCGGAAAAATGCGCCGTCGGCGTGGCACCGACGCTGAGAACAGGGCAAGCAATCCCCATCGCTCGTACACGCCGTCCGGCGATGTTGATAGCTGCGCACTCGGCACGTGCGGCCGCTCTGATCGCCTCGTCCGTGCGGCAGGCGTAGGATTCTCCTGCATGAGCCAGCAGGCCAGTGAGCGTCGCACCGTTGCCGTCGATCTGTTTCGCTAGCTCAAGCAGCGTATCGCTTTCCGGCGGAATACCGCCGCGATGTCCGTCACAATCGATCTCGATAAATACCGAAAACGTCACGTTATTGGCGCGTGCAAAATCGGTTACCGCCCGCGCCTGTACGGTGCTATCTAGCAGAATATGGAGGTCCACACCCTTGTGGATCAGGTTAGCAATACGCGGCAGTTTGTGCGGGGCGATCCCGACGGCGTAGAGCAGGTTGGTATAACCTGCTGCGGCAAAGGCTTCCGCTTCTGCCAGCGTCGAAACCGTCGCTGGTGAGGAGGAATCTTTGAGCAAATAGCGGCCAGCCTCAATCGAGCGTAGCGTTTTGAGATGTGGGCGAACCTGGCTGCCCAGATTTTCGGTACGTTGATAAAGCCTGTCTATATTGCGTTGGAAACGGAACTCATCAATCAGCAAAAAGGGCGTTTCCAGCGTGTTAAGCCACTCGACGTTACTCATTGTATGCCTCCATTTTGTTTCGCTGTCTGCCAGGCAGCAAGAATGCGTTGGCCGATATATAAGTCCTGAATGGACAAGCCGGAACTATCAAAAATGGTGATGTCATCTGGCGTGTGACGCCCCGCTGCGCGCTCGCTAATGACGTCGCCGATGGCGGTCAGCGCCACCTGGGTTGGTGCGTGTTGGAATTCACCGATGGCTCTGGACTGAGAAGGTAGATCGCAAAACAGGCGGCCTGCGGTGAACAACTCTGGCGGCAGTTCCTGTTTTCCAGTGGCGTCCGATCCCATGCTGACGACGTGCGTTCCTGCCTTGACCCACTCGGCGTTAAACAACGGCGTGCGTGATGGCGTGGCGGTCACGATGATATCCGCTGCGCGGCACGCGCTTTCGGCATCGCTGACGTGTGCATCCAGCCCAGCAGCCTTTAGCTCTTGCGCCATCTCTGCGGATTTGCGGCTGTCACGACCGACAATCAACACGGTACGAATGGGGCGTATTCTTGCCAGCGCAGCGCATTCATAACGGGCCTGATGACCGGTTCCGAATACCGCCAGAACAGAGGAATCCGGTCTTGCCAGCAGATCGGCGGCGACGGCATCGGCGGCAGCGGTACGAAAGGCGTTAACTTTTCCGGCTTCTATGGCCGCCGCTATTTTCCCGATTTGCTGATCGAACAGCAGAATAAGGGAATTGTGGCGGGGCAGACCGTTAGCGGGGTTCCCCGGCCAGAATGATCCCACTTTTAGCCCTGCAAGCTCGCGGGTTGCAGAGGCTTTGACGCTGAATGTATTGCCCGTATCGGAACCTTGTCCGTGTACCACCGGAAAACTGCGCGCTTCCGGTTTGCTGGCGGCGAGCAGCGCTTCACGAACGGCATCATAAGCTAGCTCATGATTGATGAGTGCCGCCGATTCCGCTTCAGAAATAAAGATCATCGTTTTTTCCTCAAGCATTGCCGGTCAGAAATGCACCATAGCGGCTGATATCGACATTTCCACCGCTGATAATAATACCGATGCGTTTACCGCGTAGCGATTCACTGAGATTGCGCGCTGCCGCGAAGCTAAGGCACCCCGTCGGCTCAACGACAATCTTCATGCGTTCGGCGTAAAACTGCATGGTATCAATCAGGTCGTCATCCGTTACGGTTAGAATATCGTCGACATTTTGGTGAATCAGAGGGAAGGTGTAGTTACCTAGGTGCTGGGTCTGTGCGCCATCGGCGATGGTTTTGGGCGTATCGATATGCACAATGTTGCCGCTGCGGAAAGATTGCTGCCCATCGTTGCCCGCGAGAGGCTCGACGCCATAAATTCTACAGCGAGGAGACAACTGACGAGCAGAAAGAGCGGAGCCCGCCAACAATCCGCCGCCACCCAAACAGACGAACAGGGCGTCCAGCTCACCGGTTTCTTCCAGCAGTTCTTTCGTGGCCGTGCCTTGTCCAGCAATGACGTGAGGGTGGTCGTAAGGGGGAATGAGCGTCAGACCCTGCCTTTCGGCCAGATCCCTGCCGATCTGCTCACGATCTTCGGTATATCGATTGTATTCCACCACGTTCCCACCATAGCCGCGCGTTGCTGCGACCTTTGCCTCCGGTGCATCATGCGGCATAACAATCGTTGCCGGAATGCCGAGTAATTTGGCAGAAAGCGCGATGGCCTGCGCATGGTTACCGGAAGAAAAGGTGACAACGCCTGCGGCTTTCTGCTCATCTGAGAACTGCAACAGCGCGTTCATGGCACCGCGAAACTTAAATGCGCCCATACGCTGAAAGTTTTCACACTTGAAGAAAAGCTCAGCGTCAAAGGCGTCATTGACGGTGCGCGATGTCATCACTGGAGTTTTATTGGCATAGCCAGCAATACGTTCCGCTGCGGCTACCACATCGTCGAAGGTTGGGAGACGTAAGTCGCTCATATCTAAAAACCCGCTGTTAGTAATTGTGAATACCGAGGCTGTTGTCCCCGATGCTGTTGAATGCCTGATAAACAAAATATATAATATTAGATTAATTGTCTAATTTGATTTATCTTTAAATTCTCAACTTAGGTGAGATGTGTCGTGTGTTGCTGGCATGCGCTTCACAGGGCAAGGCGAGAATCGCGTGTGGTACTAAAGCAGATGTACTTACAGTACACTCAGCGCCAGAAAACGCACTTGTGTCGGTATGAGTATTTGGAGAGTGATATGTCTGCATCTGGAGAAGGTCTGCTGCTGACGCAGTTAGATGCTATCGCGAAAGGGTTGAGTGAGACGTTCTCGCCATTCTGTGAAGTGGTCGTGCACGATCTGAAGAACCCGGAACACGCGATACTTTCCATTCACAATAACCTCTCCGGCAGGGAGGTGGGTGCACCCGCGACGGAGTTGGGTCTTGCCCGCATCGCCTCACCTGAATTTCCTAATATTTTAGCGAACTATGCTAATCAGTTTGCTGATGGGCGTCCGGTAAAAAGCACCTCGGTTGGTATCAAAAATGCGGAAGGCGACTATGTCGCCGCGCTGTGTCTGAATGTCGATATGACGCTATTTCGCGGCATGCAGAATGCGCTTGCGCAGTTCACCCAGATCGCTTCCGACTCCGTAACGGAGCATTTAGAACCAAACGGTGCCGCGGCGATCAGACAACACATCGATCACTTCGCTGCACGGTTTGCCACCACGCCACGGGCGCTAAAAGCGCAGGACAGAAAAGCCCTGCTTCAGGAATTGAAAGACAACGGCCTACTGGAAGTCAAAAAATCGATGGAAACCATTGCACAGCATCTGGGTGTATCGCGGGCGTCGGTGTATTTGTATGCGAAGTAGGGTGATGTTTAATTATCGGCGAGCGAATGTTGTATTCTGCAGTACGTTATGCACGGTGTTGCATCATTAAGCCCCCTACCAACCACTTCTTCAATCCTCACCTATACTTGCTTAACTGCCCGATCTGCCGATGAGTGGCAAAAGAGCGGGTGTGATGAAACGAAAACGCGAGGAGTCAGTATGGGTATTCTGTCCTGGATTATTTTCGGCTTGATTGCGGGGATTCTGGCTAAGTGGATTATGCCCGGTAAAGACGGCGGTGGTTTTATCCTGACGGTGCTGCTCGGGATTGTCGGTGCGGTCGTGGGCGGCTATATCAGCGTTTTCTTTGGGTTCGGCCGGGTGGATGGCTTTAACTTCGGCAGCTTTGTGGTAGCGATTGTCGGCGCGATCGTCGTGCTGTGGGTGTACCGCAAGATTCGGGATTAATTCGGTATCCGTTGCCCCTGTTCAGGGGCAACAGACTTCCTGTGGTTAACACCTAAAAGAGGTGTCCATCTAGTTGCAAAAGCTGTAAGCGTTTCTCCCACTCAATCAAATCGGTGTACCACTGTGCGGTAAAGCAGGTCGGCTGTGTTCCCGCTTGTTGATCGGTCATTAGAATATGCGCAATTTCTCTTACACCATCCCGAATGCTGCGTGTCGGTGAAAAACCTAACGTATTTTTCGCATGGGAAAAACAGAGTCGATAATCGCGAGTATCCAGAGATTGCGTACGATGAACGATTTTCACGTTGGGCACTTCCTCCGCGACGACGGCCGCAATGCTATTGATGTTGTGATTTAACGCGTCGCCACCAATATTAAATACGGGTGGCACCGAAAGTTGGCGATTAAGCCGTAAGGCGAGTAGTACGGCACGGGCGACATCCTGAACGTGAATGAACGGGCGCTGCTGGAGACCATCACCATCAATGGCAATGAATTTATCCCGCACGGCCATACGCGTCATAATATTGACTGAGAGATCATAACGCATGCGAGGCGCGAGACCGAACACGGTGGCATTGCGTAAAATGACCGGATGAAAGGTGGTATCGCGTAGTCGAAGAAGCTCACGTTCCACATTTAATTTCAGTTCCGCGTAGAGACTCTGTGGATGGCACTCGGTTTCTTCATCTGCGGATGTTGAACCAGAACGACCATAAACCGAGGCCGAACTCATATAGATATAGCGCTGAATACCCGCCTTTTTCGCCGTATTGGCGAGATGACACGCGCCTTCGTAATTGATGGCATGGGTGAGCGCTGATGATATCTGTGCGGCAGGATCGTTACTTAATCCCGCGAGATCGATAACGGCTTCAACATTGTGCAATATATCGGGGGTGATATAGCGTATATCGCCACGTAGCGTATGGAACCTAGGTGATTGTGGCATTTCTGATACAGGAAGGCCGAAGAAAAAGCGATCGAAGGCCACCACACGGTATCCATGATTAATTAATAAATGGCATAGCGGTATGCCTATGTAACCACCTGCGCCAGCGACCAGAATCGTGTTTTTCATGCGTGTGCTCCTTCAACTGCGTGGCGGGCGATGGGAGAAAGGGCTAATGCACGGAGTGAAGTAATGATGAGTTCACATTCTTCCTTCGTCATGTCGTTGTAAATTGGCAATGCCAGAACGCATGCAGACAGGTGTTCGGTTTGTGGGAGCGTGGCCTGATGCTTCCCGGCGTAGGCTGGCATGAGATGACAGGCTGGGGCGTAATAGCAGCGTACCATGATCCCTTGGGCATGCAGCGCGTGTTGTAGGTCGTTACGATTCATACCGTAGCGCTTTGCGTCTACGTGAATGGGGAGATATTGCCAGACAGGGGATTGCCCCTCGGGAGGTAAACAGGGAGTCAGGCCGGGGATAGAAGTCATACCCGCAATCAGACGTGATGCCGCTTGTCGGCGGCACGTTAATTGGGATTCCAGATAAGGGAGTTGCGCCAGCCCAATAATCGCGTTGAGTTCACTCATCTTGCCATTCAATCCCGGAAGTACACAGATGCCAGATGCATCCTGTCCGAAATTACGTATCGCTTCGGCACGTTTGATGAGCTCCGCGTCATGACTGCACAGGCAGCCACCTTCAATAGTGTTATATGATTTCGTGGCGTGAAAACTGAAAATCTGTGCGTCGCCGAAACCACCGGTTCGTTGTCCATTGACTGTGGTGCCAAAAGCAGGCGCGCTGTCGATAAACAAGCGCAGTCCGTGGTCCCGCGCAATGTGTTGCAATACGGTATAGTCACTGGCGTAGCCATAGGCGTCCACGGCGACAATCGCGGTGGTATTTGCAGTGATGCGACGGAGGACATCGTTGGCATCCAGCAGCGGGCAATCCCGGCTTTTGATATCAGCAAACACGGGGTTTCCCCCTGCTATAACGACTGCATGGGGCGTGCCAGCAAAGGTAAATGAGGGAACAATGACGTCTTTGCCCCGAATGTCGGCGGCCAGTAACAGGGCAATTAACGCCTGCTCACCGTTACAGAATACGCGAGTGGGGACCGATTGATAATCAGTCAGCCGGCTTTCTAACTGGCGAACATAGGGTCCATTGTTAGTGACATGACCGCGGGTAAGACTTTCTTCGATGATCGAAGCGAATGACTCGAAAGGGGGAAAAACCGGCCTGACGATAGGGAGCGAAGGGGAGACGGGGGATTCAACGCGATCGACAAACGGCATGGGTGTGTGTTTACGCAGAGTCCGCAATCGTTTGGTGATACTGGCACCGATGCTGACGGAGGATGACAGTATTATGCGGGCACAGAAAAACGTGGAGGCACATTGGATAATGAACATCCATTGTGTGTTAGGGAATGTCAACAAGAACAGCAGCGCTGCGGTCAGCGAACCGGCACTCCAGATAAAGAGCACTTTGTCGCGTGTGGCCGCCCACGATTTTTGTTTATTCTCCCCAACCTGATTAGTGGTCAAGCCTTTGGTTCCCCAACTGACATCGTTAATGTTGGCGATAGAGTAGGTTGTCAGATAGAGGCTGAAGACGGGTAATAGCATGAGGTAAAGAGGCATCCAGCGTATGAACTGCCGCAGATAGCGCAATGAATGCAGGCTAGTTGCAAGGCAAAGTAAGAAAAGTGCTACGCCCATGAGGCCAATGCTTGGTATGGGTGCCACCAGCAGCGTGAAGGCGAATGCGCCCCCCATTAATGCACCTAATAGCAACATCGCTGAGACGTGGTAGCGTGTGCCACCCTCGTTAGTCAAGGTGGTACTGCGGCTCATAAAGAGGATGCTTATCCATACGACAAGGAAAAGCAGCGCCATACCTATGGCTGCGGCAGTAATAAGAGACGGTGCGGCGTCTGGCAGGATATGGCTGACAAACGGGTGTACGCCGGTTGCAAGCAAGATGGCGATAAATGCCGGCATGGTAAATTGAGCAATAAACTGCAACATTCCCCAAAGCAAAGAAAGCGTAATACCGCAGCGCCGCAGTGGCGAAAGAGAAGATTGTGTCATCACCGCTGGCAATCGGGACAGCGAGTGTAAGCGAGCGGCGAGGGTACTGTTGACCCAGCGCCGTCGTTGGCGCAGAAGTTCTATGAAGGTGGGGGCAGG
Organism: Pectobacterium parmentieri; assembly: GCF_001742145.1. NCBI lineage: Bacteria > Pseudomonadati > Pseudomonadota > Gammaproteobacteria > Enterobacterales > Pectobacteriaceae > Pectobacterium > Pectobacterium parmentieri. The sequence goes on from NZ_CP015749.1 coordinate 1,336,795, forward strand.
ATCCGAACGAACGATGGCTCCTTGCTCATAACGTACTCCGCTTCCTTTATGGTGTTTGGTCAGTTCAAACCCCAGAACCCGATCCTCCGCGAGAAACAGGTTGCGCTCCAGCAAACTCTGAGGAATTAGTCCACGCAGGTAGGCGTCGAGCGGTGCGTGCGCATGTCCGCGGTTTTCACAAAATTGGCTCCATCGAATCATACTGCATTGCCCTGGAACCACTTCCAAATAATGCAGTGCGCTGCCGATGGCCCAATCACTGACTTTTTCCCAGATAAAATCGGCGTATTGCCAATTCTGAGACAGGTTTGCATTCGTGGGAACCGGGAGCATAACGCGCGTTGTGACGGCCCCACAATGAGGATCTCGCCACATGTGTTGTAGCAACTGTACCAAACATGCTGATTCTGTCACCGAACCGGTATCGATCTGCATAGCAAATTCGGCTTTAACAACACGCCCAACGCCCCAAAAAAACCAGGCGTGGCTATCCAACTTTCCGGCATTATGGTGTTTGTTGGCAAGAAGTAGCGTCATGCTTTGATCCACGTTTTCAACGGCACCTGATTGATCGCAGCAGCGCAAAATATGAGATGCGGACTGTTCGCTGACCTGAAGCGTCAGTGAATTGTTCTGGTTATCCGGTCTGGGCGTTTGCATAGGTTGCAACCCCAGCGAGGCTAAAAGTGAAACGGTTGATGGATGAGCGCTGTCGGTGCCATCAAGTAGGATGCAAATGATGATATTGGGCGGACGGTTGGCAAACGTTGCGGTTAACTCTTGCTGGTTACGAACTAGTCCTGCCAGCGTATCGGCAAGCATGGGGGCTGGTTCGTTATACAGCGTGAGGCAAACCAGAATATCGGCTTGCCCGGTGGGGAGATCTCCACGTATATGCATATTATCACGACAAGATTGACGGATTTCTTCCAACATCTGTCCGTTTTTGCTGTCTGTCGTCGTAGGATGGCTTAGTGTCATTGTTTTTTGCATAAAAAGCGTGTCCTGTAGAAATAAGGTGGTGGATTAAAGATGAATATTCAGAGGAGAGAGCGATGTTCCGTCAATGTGAGCGGCAGGAAGTCGCCAAAAACGTTCAGCGACGGTGGCGTATACCGAACGAAAATCGGTAGAAAATAGTGGATTACCATCATTATCCAGCTTGTCGAGTGGACTGCGATCTCCCCAGATACCTCCTTCAACCTGACCACCTACTAGCAGCATCGGCCCGCACGTGCCGTGATCGGCTCCACCCGATGCATTCTCTTTTGGCCGACGGCCGAACTCTGAATGCACCATAATGAGGCTGTCCTGCCAGGCTCCAATATCGATGAGTCCTTGCCGTAGCCCAAGCAGTAGCGTCTCTACTTTACTGAGTTGGCGCTCATGTTCACCGCGCAAATGACTGTGCAAATCGAAGCCAGACAAACTGATTTTGTACAAAGGGGAACGGACATTGTTCTCTATCAGCCAGAGTATCGTTGCCGCTTGCGCGTTTTGCGGTTCAATGTAGCCGTCCTGTGTAAATCGACGGGTGAAATGGTTCTGATTGTGCAGCTTATTTTGAATCCGTCGACTTATCGTGTTGGTACTCTCCATTAGCCGGTGGATATGCTGTGCTGCCGTTGTGCTTCTCCCCCTCGTTTGGGCTGAGGGTAGGGTGAAATCGGCATTAAGTAGAGCGCGACTATCCTGAAACGTCAGTGCCTGGATCGCCGGATGGATGAGTAAAGACTGATCGCCAGAAAGAATAATGCCGTCAGTATCATGATATCGGTCCTCACGTGAAGAGGCGCTCAGAACGCGGCCAGCCCAGCCTGACTTCAGCGTCGGGGTGTCAGCACCATTGGCCCAGATTGCGGCGGAACTGAAATGAGACAGATTGGGAGAGGGATAGCCAACATCTTGTATTACCGCTAATTCTCCCTTTTGAAAGACATGAGCGAGCTTTTTCCAGGCGATATTAAAGGCCAGATCATCACTTAACGGTGCATATTCGTGGGCGTTTAACGCCAGTGTCGGGCGATAATGTCGATAGAGTGGATCCCGATAGGGAACCAGCGTGTTTAACGCATCATTCCCCCCAAATAATTCGATGACGATCAAATGCTTGTTTGCGGGAATGGTGTTCTTGGCAACGCCGGGCAGGGGAAGCATGGCGGTTAATAGGCCCGCGCCAAGCCCGCCGAGGAGCAAGCGCCGTGACAATGTAAACGGTGCAGACATAAGCAGATATCCTTATCTATTTCAGATTAAATGCGGGATCAAGAGTCAGTGCCTTTAAGGTTGCGGCATGGTTATCCCGATCGATGGAATGCCTGAAAGGCGTGATAGCCAATAGTGAACGAGCAGGTATTTGGGAATAAGGCGTCATGCCGGCGGGTAACACGCCTCCCGGTTGACTCAATTGTGGCCGTAGGCGGCCTGTACCGTATTCGATATTGGCGTTGAGCGGGGCGTGCCGATCTATCAGGCTGGCTGTTTCGCTCCTAATTGGGGCGGTGAGGTCAAAAGATAAACTTAAGTTACAGTAAAAAGATCCTAACGGTGAGTCGGCAAGGCAGGAAGAACCTTTCGGGATGATCCAACTGGCCTGATGGGGAGAAAAGCGATAGCCCTTGAAGGAAATCCAATTGATAAATAAATGGGTATCGGGCTCATCAGCATCCATCGTAATAGTGAGATTTTCCAATACCGCAGACGCATTGGGGAGTGGAATGTCGACGGTTTCCCACATCGGTTTCAGATTTCCTGGCTCGTTGGACGCTTGCTCTTGCCGGGTGTCCGCCCCAAGTTTTGCAGTAATGCTGGCAAGATGTTGCCCATTGGCGGTAACGATAAAGCGTGCCGGGATCCCACGACTTTCCGATGAGAAACGTACGATTAGCCCATTGTTATCAGGGGGAGGCGGGTTTTCCACTGCGGTCCACAGTCGGGTTAACACTCTGGTGCGATCGACCAGTGTTTTACCATCAAGCCATGCTGTACCCTCTTCCCATCCCGCTACAGAAGGGGCCATAAACGGGCTTTGCCCCAGTGCCTGAAGGTAATCCAGTAAGATGTGTTGATCGGGTAACATCAGCGACAGCGTGCGAGAAAAACCGACGATTAGATCCAATGGGGATTTGACCAACGCCCCACGATGGCGTTCGTGCCAAAACGCCGGGCTGAGCAGCAATGCACGCATGAACGGTTTCATCGCATAGTCATGATTGCGTAGCACTTGCGCTAATGCCGATACTGTTTCAGGGTCGTCTTCTAACGAAATAAACGCTCGGTAAAATTTTCCCGCCAGACGTGTTGCCGTTTGGGGTTGCGACAATAAAACATCGACAAGCTGATCGAGCTCTTCATCCGGCGTTCCTTGAATTTTCTGGCCTAACAGCGTTTTTTCGCCGGATACCGCCGCGCTGGCGTCAAATTGATAACGCCATTGTTGGGTGGGGTTTACGCCGTGCCCTGCCAGAATTCGGGCAACCTGTTTGACGTCATTTTCACTGTAGTTACCCTCGCCGAGGGTAAAGAGCTCCATCAATTCCCTTGCAAGATTTTCATTAGGATTCTGACGTGTATTGGACGTGTTATCCAACCCGCTAAGCATCATGGGATCTTGCAGTATTTTCCGCGTCAGAAGGCGAAAACTCTGGCTACCCGCCTGACGAAACAGGGTGAGTTGATCGAAAAAAGGCGCGGTGATTAAGGTATTGTCAAACCGGGAAACGAAATGGTTATGCCAGAACAACGTGAGACGATCGGCAAATGGGGTGGGCGTAAGGATCATTTCCTGAACCCACCACGCTTGTAGCTGGTTAATTTCGTTGATACGGAAAAAAATCATTTCCTGCTCTCGCCAGCCTTTCTGCCAGTAATCGGGATAAGGTTTTTGTACGAAAGTAGGGGGACGAGTATAAAAAGGCGTATTGAGCGTACCCAGCAGATAATCCACGGCTTGCTCCCGCGTCATATCTTTGAAACGTTCAATATCCTGCGGGGTTGTGCCGAATCCGGTACGATCTATCAGATGCCGTGTTTCTGCGATCGTTAAAGCGACACCTGGGGGGCTGAATGTGAGTGTCCACAGCATAATGAGAAAGCAGGACATGTGAAATACAAAGGATAATACTCGTGATTTTCTACTGGTTGATGAGACCCGCTGGGGGGGAAATGATGCGTGATACGCTAATGCAAAACGATCCTGTTTATGCATGATAGTAGGTTATCCCTCTGGCGTAATAAAATAGTGCGGATAACCTACTATGCAAAAAGAGTATGCGGCTTTCACCTTAACTGGGGTGAGCCAGACCCTGGCAAAGGTGAGGACTACGCGCCATTGAGCTGGCGTTTCGCCTGAGCGAACTTACTTTCAAGCGTGCTTTTTGAAACTCCCCTTTTATCACCATAATGCGCAATTAAGGCAGAAATTACCGCATCCTGAGAGGTAAAGAGAGTATAAGCCTGGCCTGACGGCGAATGTTGATTATATAGGCTGATTAACGCGCCAATAATCGTCAAATACGTACTTTCGCTACGTTCCCCGAGTGTGGGCTGTGTCGGATGCTTCATCGATGAGGTGTAAATAGCTTTTAGTGAAAGGTAATCATGTTGTATATTATTACGCTGTTCTTCAAGGTTGGTGTTTTTTATACGCATCACCTCTAATTCAGTTAAAAGTATTTGCACTGAATTTATGTTTATTGATATCGGTGTTAATTGCTCCTCTGGAGAAAATAAAAAATCGGGTTTCTCGTTAGGATAATATGACATCATCCAGTTTTTTAGATCGATATGGCGAATAGACAAATCTGGATCGCTCAAGTCTACCGGTGTCGAACGGGTAATCCCTCGTTTGCAGTGACGTAATTCCCCATTGATGAGTCCATCAATCACTCTTTCCTGATTTAACGACAGTTTTGGCCACGTTTTAGCGGCATAATGTAAAAAAAATAAAGGATTTTTATCGAATTCCTTGAGTATTTCAGACTCTGATGTCATTAAATGGCTCCAACGAATGGCAACTTCGATGGGGCGGTAAAATGTTTTTATAATGGGCGGGTTATTATATTTTGAAAGCATAATGAAAAAATCCTTTTTATCATTTCATCATTTTACTATTTTATTTTTTGTCGTATTCATCCTACGTTGATGTAGGGCTACTGCTGTGGTAAATAAAATGTTTACTTAACGAGTGTTACCCTCCCGTCTATTAGAAAAATACATGACATTGTCGAAAATACTATGACGTATAAGCTACTTTTGTTTTTATCCACAAGATGCTTTTTTAGTATATATTTTATTGCTTCAAAATAAGGTCAGTGTATGCCGTCATACTTCAGGCTGTTTGTGCATGGTAGTGAGAAAATCGATTACGGTTAGCGCGTAGAGCTCGCTGGAGCTGCCTATCTGTTGAATTACGGCGACGCGAGTAGACATCGATTCGGTCGATGGCCTTAACTTAGGCGGGAATGTTATTTCTAGTGAAAATAAGTTGAGATATAGGGAGAGAGTGTCAGAACAATCAGCACGATCCCGCCACCAATATTGATAGTTTTTTTCAACGCAATAGGGTTGATTCTGCCTGATGAACGGATAAGTAACTGTGCTGAAAATAGCAGCCAGGCCGACATCATCACAATGTGTAGGGTAGCGAGTGTGAGGTAGGACACAAGCGATACCGATGAGGTACCATTGGCATTCACAAACAGTGGTACGATAGTGACATAGAGCAGAATCGCTTTAATATTCAGAACATTTGCCAAATAGGCCTCTTTGATACCCACTCTGCCGCTGTTGCATGAGGTTGTACTTTTCTCTCGTAATCCACTTTCTATCAAACGAAATGCTAAGTAGAGCAGATAGCCTGTACCAATAACGGTAATGGTATGCATGAGCGTGGGGTAAAGGGATAGCAACCCTGTGAGACCAATGCTTGCCAGTAAACTATGCGTATAAATGCCCAGCGCAGTACCGATAATAATACGTGATACAGCGTACATTCCCCCACTGGCGACATTGTTCATTGCCAGCGTAAAGCTTGCTCCGGGAGATAACGTTATCGGGGTTAACGCAATGATAAAGCCCAGTATATCCATAAGGTCGAGAGTTCAGCCCTGTGTCTGTTAGCGAGACTATACAGGAGTGTGGGATGGAAATCAGTGAGACGGGCGCATATCGCGCCCGGTGAATGAGGCAGGAAGGTCGCTAATACGGAAGGGGTTAATGCGTGATGATGCTATCCAGCGCGCGCAGGTGTTCCGGCTGCCATGATAGATTGACCTCAGTGCCAGCTTTCCAGTGCGGTTGAATCTCGCTGGCGGGGAGTTTCACCATAAACTGCGGCTGACCTGCGACTTCCGTCATCATCCTGACGTGATCGCCCAGATAGATGAACTGCTGAATGCGGGCTTTGACATGTTGCATGCCGTTGTCAGTATGAGGCGCATTGACGTGAATGCGTTCCGGGCGAATGCAGAGTGTGATTTTTCGGCCAGGCGAGCTGGGTCGAACTTTCAGTGTACGCAGCGACGTGCCATCGTCCAGCGTTGCCCGATAAAACGCACCTTCGGCCTCGGCACGCGTGGCGAGCAGCGTATTATTCTCGCCGATAAACTGCGCCACAAACGCGTTCTCCGGCTTTTCGTAGATATCGCTGGGGCTGTCCATCTGCTGAATCACGCCGTCGTTAAACACGGCAACGCGGTTGGACATTGTCATCGCTTCGCTCTGGTCATGGGTGACGTATACCACGGTCAATTCCAGCGACTGATGGAGTTCTTTGATTTCCAGTTGCATATGCTCACGCAGTTGCTTATCCAACGCGCCCAATGGTTCATCCATCAGCACCAGTTTCGGTTCGAAGACCAGCGCGCGAGCCAGCGCCACACGCTGCTGTTGGCCGCCGGACATCTGGGCGGGGTAGCGATCGGCCAGACTGGTGAGTTTTACACGATCTAACACCCGATCGACTTTCTCTTTGATATCGGCACGGTTCAGGCGACGAATAGACAGCGGAAATGCCAGATTCTCCGCTACAGTCATGTGCGGAAATAGGGCGTAGTTCTGAAATACCATACCGATGTCGCGCTGGTGCGGCGGGAGATGGTGCAACGGTGCATCGCGCAGCAGGATTTCCCCCTGCGTGGGGGTTTCAAACCCGGCGAGCATCATCAAACTGGTGGTTTTTCCTGAACCGGATGGCCCAAGTAGGGTCAGAAATTCACCTTCGCGGATATCCAGATTCAGGTTTTTAACGATCAGACGGTCGCCGTCGTAGGTTTTCTGAACATTCCTGAAGCTGACATAATTTCTCATTTTTCACTCTCCGGTAGTCACTGTTATTCATAAGAATGCATAAACCATGCCGGATACTGAACGAGCAGAAAATACCGTGCGATAATGCGCTAACGCTCGCTCGTTAATCAGAACGGATGCGCTGTTATGGGGCGTGTCGGGGAAAATGGCACCGTAACGGTGCGAATTGGTCTGCATGAAAACGGGGGGCTGTCAGACGCCCGAATGATGGGTACCCAGCGCCTGAATACATGCCACAATCACGGAAAAAGCCTGCTCCATTTGGGGTTCTTCGACGCTGGCGTAGCCTAGCAATAAACCGCGCTGCTGCGTCGGTTGTAAGTAGTAGCTGGAAAGCGGTTTGACCATCACACCACGGCGCAGGATCGCCGCGCTCAGCACGACATCATCAACGTGGGGAGGTAGGCTGAGCAGCATATGTAGCCCGGCATTACTGCTATCCCCTACGTAATCCGCGCCCAGATGCTGTTCGATCAGTGATGTTAATAACGCACGCCGTTTGGCATACAGCAAACGCATGCGGCGGATATGCGCGGCGTAGTGGCCTTCGCGGATAAACTGCGCGAGCGTAGCCTGTGTTAGCCAGTGTCCGCCGCGATAGAGCTCGGAATGCGCCGTCTTCAGCGACTGCGCCAGCAGCGGCGGCAGTACCATGTAACTGACGCGCAGGCCGGGATAGAGCGTTTTGCTGAATGTGCCGATGTAGATCACCGGGGATTGCGACTGGAGTCCTTGTAGCGCGGGGATCGGGCTGCCGGAAAAGCGGAATTCACTGTCATAATCGTCTTCCACCACCCAGCAACCATGCTCTTGCGCCAGTGCCAGCAACCGTTGGCGGCGTGCCAAACTCATCACCGCACCCAGTGGGTATTGATGTGACGGTGTCACGCAAATCAGGCGCGGCGCAGCGTCGGGCGCAAGCGTTTCCGGTGGTGCCAGACCCTGTTCATCGACATCAATAGGAGCAACGCGCAGGCCGTTAATCGTCAGGACATTACGAATCCCCCAGTAGCAGGGATCTTCAATCCACGCCAAATCGCCGGGGTTACATAGCATTTTAGCCAGCAGGTCCATTGCCTGATGGGTGCCTTCGGTAATCAAAACCTGTTCCGGCGTACACTCGACGGAACGGGCGACGCGCAGGTAATCCACCAGCGCCAACTGGAGTTCGGGACAGCCGCCAATTGGCGAATAGGACAGTTGTTCAGGACGAACGCGTCGTGTCAGGCGCGTCTGAATACGCCGCCATAAATCATGCGGGAAGCTGGCGATATCGGGGATGCCGGGCATAAATGCCCCCCATTGGCGAATGGACGCCCCGGCATAACCCAGCAGATGCATACCGCGACGCGAAAGCTCATGTTTAGGCTCTCGTATTTCCCCCGCATTACTGCTGTTCACTGGCAGCATATTGCCATCAGGTAACTGTTCCGTGACGAAGGTTCCACTTCCTTTGCGTGCTTCAATATAGCCTTCCGCCAGGAGTTGTTCGTAGGCCGTCAGCACCGTATTGCGTGACAGTGCCAACTGCTGTGCCAGATCGCGTGACGACGGGAGTCGCTCGCCAGCGGTAATGGCCCCATCGAGAATTGCCTGTCGGATGCTGTCGTACAAACGCTTGTTCAACGCACCATCCTGCTGGTTGGCTAAACGCTGAAGCAATAAGTCGGTTAGCAGTGAGCGCAAAAGTGGATCCTTAAAATATTCAAAACTGGCACTGGATTATAGAACCATCTCGCGTCTAAATAACATCATCATCTTACAACTAGACTAACAGTCATCATCCAACGACTAACAGATGTGTTTAGGATACCGGAGCCGATCATGAAGAATAGCGAACTGAATCAACGCCGTCTGGCCGCCACGCCGCGTGGTGTGGGGGTCATGTGTGATTTCTATGCTGAGCGTGCGGAAAACAGCACCCTGTGGGATGTTGAAGGACGAGAGTTTATCGATTTCGCCGCCGGGATTGCGGTATTGAACACCGGGCATCGTCACCCGAAAATTGTCGCCGCGGTGCGCGAACAGTTGGATCGTTTTACCCATACGGCCTATCAGATTGTGCCTTATGGCAGCTATGTCACGTTGGCTGAGCGTATTAACGCGCTGGCACCGATTCAAGGCGCGGCAAAAACCACATTCTTTACCACCGGAGCCGAAGCGGTGGAAAACGCGGTGAAAATTGCTCGCGCTTACACCAGACGCCCCGGCGTGATCGCCTTCAATGCCGCGTTTCACGGCCGCACGCTGCTGACTATGACGCTGACGGGCAAAGTGGCACCGTACTCTACGGGGTTTGGCCCGTTCCCCGGTTCCATTTTTCACGCACTTTACCCGAATGAAAAGAGCGGCATTACCGTCGAACAGGCACTGGAAAGCGTCGAACGTCTGATGCATACCGATATCGCCGCCGATCAGGTTGCGGCGATTCTGCTGGAGCCGGTACAGGGTGAAGGTGGGTTCCACGTCGCGCCACCTGCCTTCATTAGCGGGTTGCGTAAGCTATGTGATGAGCATGGCATTCTGCTGATTGCCGATGAGGTGCAGACCGGCTTTGCCCGTACCGGTAAGCTGTTTGCGATGGAGTATTATGCAGAGAAAGCGGATCTGATCACTATGGCGAAAAGCCTGGGCGGCGGTTTCCCGATCTCTGGCGTGGTCGGTCGTGCTGAGGTGATGGATGCGCCATCGCCGGGCGGGCTGGGCGGCACGTATGCGGGCAACCCGCTGTCGGTCGCTTCAGCGCTGGCGGTATTGGATGTGATTGAAGAAGAAAAATTGTGCCAACGGGCGCTGCGGCTGGGTGCCGCGCTGGTCGAAACGTTGGAAAAAGTGAAAGCGCAGTGTCCGGCACTGGTAGCGATTCGTGCGCAAGGCTCGATGGTTGCGGCGGAATTTAACGATCCGAACACGGGTAAACCCTCGGCAGAGATTACCCGCCAATTTCAGAAAAGCGCGTTAGAAGCGGGCTTGTTGCTGCTGACCTGCGGTGTACATGGCAACGTGATTCGTTTCCTGTATCCGCTGACGGTTCCTGATGAGCAGTTCAGCAAGGCGATGAACATCCTGACGCGCGTATTAACACAATAGAAGAGATGCTATGCAACTGAAACAGTCTATTTCACTGAAACAACAAACATTATTCCGTCAACACTGCCTGATTGACGGCGAGTGGCAAGACAGCCAAAACGATGAACGTCTGGATGTTACTAATCCTGCGACGGGTGAGGTGTTGGGTTGTGTGCCGCTCGTGACGGTGTCACAAACTGAGCAGGCGATTGCTGCTGCGGAACGGGCGTTGGTTGAGTGGCGTAAGAAGACGGGAAAAGAACGTGCCGCGCTGTTGCAGGCATGGGCGCGTCTGATTATGGACAATCAGGACGATCTGGCTGCGTTGCTGACGGCGGAACAGGGAAAACCATTGGCGGAAGCGCGCGGCGAAATTGCCTATGCCACCAGTTTTATCGACTGGTTTGCGGAAGAAGCCAAACGCATTGAAGGCAACGTATTGCAATCGCCGCAGGGGCAACAGCGCTTGATGGTGATTAAGCAGCCCATCGGCGTGTGTGCCGCGATAACGCCGTGGAATTTCCCGGCTGCGATGATTACCCGTAAAGTCGGCCCCGCACTGGCGGCGGGCTGTACGATGATCGTTAAGCCTGCCGAGCAGACGCCGTTTACCGCGCTGGCGCTGGCGGAACTGGCGCAGCAGGCGGGTATTCCGCGCGGCGTGTTGCAGGTCATTGTTGGCGATGCGCAGTCAGTTGGTAAGGTGCTGTGTGATAGTCCGGTGGTACGCAAGCTGAGCTTCACGGGTTCCACGGAAGTGGGCCGGATCCTGATGGCGCAGAGCGCGCCGACGGTGAAAAAACTCTCGTTGGAGTTGGGGGGTAACGCGCCGTTTATCGTGTTCGATGATGCTGATGTGGATCAGGCAGTGAAAGGCATTCTGGCCTCCAAATTCCGTAACAGCGGACAGACCTGCGTCTGTGCTAACCGGATCTATGTGCAGAACGGGATTTATCCGACGTTGGTAGAACGGCTGATCGAGGAAGTGCGTAAGTTAAACGTGGGCGACGGTACGCAGCCCGGCGTGACGCAGGGGCCGCTGATTGATAACGATGCGGTCAGCAAAGTCGAGCAGCACATTGCCGATGCGTTATCGCACGGGGCAACGCTATTGCTGGGCGGCCAACGCCACGAACGAGGCGGCACGTTTTTCACACCAACGATTGTCGGCGACGTGACCCGCGAGATGCGTTTTGCACGTGAAGAGACGTTCGGGCCAGTTGCACCGCTGTTCCGCTTCAGTGATGAAGCCGAGGTGATTGCGATGGCGAACGATACCGAATTTGGTCTGGCAGCCTATGTCTACACGCGCGACGCCATACGCCAGTGGACAGTGCCGGAAGCGCTGGACTACGGCATGGTTGGCATCAATACTGGACTGATTTCGAATGAAGTCGCACCGTTTGGCGGGGTGAAGCAGTCTGGACTGGGCCGTGAAGGCTCACGTTTCGGTATTGAAGACTATCTGGAAATGAAATATCTCTGCGTCGATCTTTCTCGGTAAATTGTTGTTCCGATAGTGGATGAAAGTGCGTGTAGGCAGCCCACGCTGGCACGCACACAGCAAACGCGCAATGCGTCTGGGTGGTGCAGAAATAGGCTGGATTGCACCACGACATGGCAAAAATGGCGAAATACAACCAGGGCAAAATGTTGACTGCACAACCTTGTTGTTTCTCAGTACCGTTCCCGCCGCCGTTTTAGTAAAACATCAATAAAATTTCTGCATTGGCACAGTTTATGCTCATCTCTTTTTGCATAATTATGCTGATGCATGATGCATCAAAAATACAGTGCACGAAAATAGAGTACGCAAAATAGTGATATGTATTTGACCGTTACGTTGACTACCACTCCAGGAGCAAAGCAATGTCGAAACTCAATACTTCTTCCAAAGCAACAGGACTGTTCAAGCGTCATGCGCTGAAGAAAATAGCGGCCACGGTTTTTCTGGTGACGATGGCCTGTCAGGCCCAGGCGGAATCCGTCACGGTGATCTCATTTGGCGGTTTGAACAAAGATGCACAGGATAAAGCGTTTTACAAACCGTTCGCTGCTGCGGGCAAAGGCACGGTAGAAGCCGGTGAGTATAACGGTGAAATGGCGCGTATCCGGGCGATGGTAGAAACCGGACAGGTGGGATGGGACGTCGTGGAAGTTGAAGGCCCTGAGTTGATGCGTGGCTGTAGCGAAGGCCTGTTTGAGCCGCTGGATTGGTCAAAGTTGGGTGACCAATCCCAGTTTGTCAAAGGTGCCGTCACTGAATGCGGTGCGGGGATCTTCCTGTGGTCAACCGTCTTGACCTACAACGCCGCGAAATTGAAACAGGCACCAAAAAGCTGGGCTGATTTCTGGAATGTGAAAGAGTACCCCGGTAAGCGTGCTCTGCGTAAGAGCGCCAAATTCACCTTGGAAATTGCGCTGCTGGCCGATGGTGTGAAGCGTGACGATCTCTACACCGTGCTGGCGACGCCAGAGGGGGTCGATCGCGCCTTCAAGAAACTGAGTCAGCTCAAATCGAATATTCAATGGTGGGAATCTGGCGCACAGCCGTTGCAATGGCTGGTATCCGGCGATGTGGTAATGACCTCTGCCTATAATGGTCGCGTTGCAGCGGCGCAGAAAGAAGGGCATGACTTCAAGATTGTCTGGGCCGACAGTATTTACGATCTGGATAGCTGGGCGATCGTCAAAGGCTCCAAACACAAGGCGCTGGCGGAGCAGTTTATTGCCTTTGCCAACCAGCCGGAAAACCAGAAGGTGTTCGCCGAGAATATTCCTTATGGCCCGACACACGTTAAGACGACCAGCCTGCTGGCTCCGGCTATTGCTGCCAATCTGCCGACCGCACCAGATAATCTGGCACAGGCTTTGCAGGTAGATACAGAGTTTTGGATCGACCACGGTGAAGAGCTGGAACAACGCTTTAACGCCTGGGCCGCCCAATAAGGCCACAGTGATTTACCGCACGTGATGATGGAGAAAGTGCCTATGTCCCAGAGCGAAATCGTCGCCTCTGCACCGTCTGGCGGGAGCGAGGAAAATGCGACACTGAAACAGCAATTGTGGATCGCGCAGAAAGCCTATAAGAAGCGCTCGCTGCTGCTGATTGCACCGCTGTTTCTGTTTATCGTGGTGAGTTTTTTGTTCCCGATCACCTCGATTTTGGGGAAAAGCGTCTCCAATCCTGAATTGCGCGACAACATACCGCAGACCATTGCCGCGATGCGGCTTTGGTCGGGCAATGCTGTACCGGATGAGGCGGTCTTTCAGGCGTTGGTCGGCGATCTGCGTGATGCTCGCAGCAGCGGCAAACTAAGCACAATCACCAAACGGTTAGGGTATGAAGGGTCGGAATATCGCACGCTGATTACCCGGACATTACGCAAGCTGCCCGTTGAGGGCAGCAGCGACATGCGTGACCAACTGATACGCGAACAGCCGATGTGGGGGGAACTGGCGACGTGGCAAACGTTCGATCGCGCCGCACGGCCTTTCACCAGCTATTACCTGCTGGCGGTGTTTGACCATAAAGTCGATGCCACTACCCAGCAAATCGTCCCACAGCCTGCCGATCAGTCACTGTATGTCGATGTGCTGCTGCGCACGTTGCTGATGGCGGGCGTGGTGACGCTGCTGTGCGTGGGGCTAGGGTATCCGCTGGCGTACTGGCTGGCAAAACAGCCGTCTAACCGCGCTAATCTGCTACTCATTCTGGTTTTGCTGCCGTTCTGGACATCGTTGATTGTGCGGACGGCAAGCTGGATTGTGCTATTGCAGTCTGGCGGGCTGATCAACCGCTCGCTGATTAGCATTGGCATTATCGACGAACCGCTGGTGCTGGTATTCAACCGCATCGGTGTCTATATCTCGATGACTCACATCCTACTGCCGTTCTTCATTCTGCCGTTATACGCGGTGATGAAAGGCATTTCCCCGAACTATGTGCGTGCGGCGATCTCGCTGGGTGCGCATCCATTTATCGCGTTCTGGCGGGTTTACGTACCACAAACGTATGCAGGTGTGACGGCGGGAGCGCTGCTGGTCTTCATGATGGCGATTGGTTACTACATCACGCCAGCGCTGTTGGGGGGGCCAAGCGACCAAATGCTGAGCTACTTTGTTGCGTTCTTCACCAATACCACCATGAACTGGGGAATGGCGGCGGCACTGGGTACGCAACTGCTGATCATCGTGACGCTGCTGTACGTGGTCTATATCCGCGTGACCCGCACCAATGCGGAAGCGGCGGCGCATTAAGCACGATATCCATAACCTTATACTGGGGAGATAACAAATGAGACAGCAGGGTGAAGTGGGTATCCGTCTGTGGAACACGTTCTTTAATTTCTATGGGGCGGCGATGCTGTTGTTTTTAATCGTTCCCGTGCTGGTAATTGTTCCGCTCTCTTTTAATGCGGGCTCGTTTCTGAGCTATCCGCTGACGGGATTTTCCCTGCGCTGGTATCGCGAATTTTTCAACTCTAGCGAGTGGCTGGGGGCGCTGGGCAACAGCCTGCTGATTGCGCCGCTGGCGACATTACTGGCAACGGTGCTTGGCGTGTTGGCCTCGGTCGGGCTGGTACGCGGTGAATTTCGCGGTAAATCGCTGGTGATGGCGGTACTGATTTCGCCGATGATTGCACCGGTGGTGATTGTCGCGGTCGGGATGTTTTTCTTCTTTGCCAAACTGTCGCTGTTGAACAGCTATTTAGGGCTGGTATTGGCACATGCGATGCTGGGTGTGCCGTTCGTAGTGATTACGGTCACAGCGGTCTTGAAGAATTACGATCATAACCTGACGCGTGCGGCTGCGAGTCTGGGCGCGTCGCCGCTGCTGGCCTTCCGCAAGGTGACGTTTCCGCTGATTGCGCCGGGGGTATTCTCCGGCGCGCTTTTTGCCTTCGCGACCTCGTTTGACGAGGTGATCGTCACGCTATTTCTTGCCAGCCCACGCCAGCGCACGTTGCCGCTGCAGATGTTTGCCGGCATTCGCGAGAACCTCGACCCAACGATTGCCGCCGCCGCGACCATGATGGTCGGTGCCGCGCTTGTGCTACTGATCGTAATGGAGATCCTGCGCCGCCGTTCGGAGCGGCTACGGAGTGGGGGGTAATCAGATGCTCTTGGTGTATGGATTATTTTCGTGCGTATTTGATCCTTTATTTTCCCTTCGCGTACTGTTTTTTGCACGTAATTAATGTAGAGCGCAATAGGAGTTGGTTGTTATCCGGCGTAAGAAATTATGCTGAGGAGATATCAGGCTTAGGATGAGCCGCATGGATGCGGCGAAAGCTTGCGCCACGTAGGGAACGTGTCGCAAGCGGTCCGTTAAGTCTGATACCGACGAAGGCATCGCGCAGCGACATAATTAGCGCCGAAAAAGCCAGTGGTCAAGGCGCTGCGGCGATTGAGCGCGCCTTGTCGGGCGTGTGATGAAGTCACAGAGAAATAACGCTACTAATACGCACGAAACTTTCACACTAGGATGTATGTAGTCGTGAAAAGACTAAATTTTGCTGAAATTTTCTTCAGCTTTTTTTAAAAGCCAATTTATGATGCATCAAACACACATTTTGATGTGTGCTGTGTAAAAAGCATATTGTGTAAAAAGATTATTGTACAACGGCTCAGGAGATTCGGTATGACAGCGCAAAAAACGTTACTGCTGACCGGTGCCAGCCGGGGGATTGGGCATGCTACCGTTAAGCATTTCCACGCGGCAGGGTGGCGGATCTTTACCGCTTCACGTCAGAGCTGGGCAGAAGAGTGCCCGTGGGCGGAAAAGCTACTCAATCATATTCATCTCGATCTGGAGGATATTGATAGCCTGCAACAGATGCTGCCGCTGATTAAGGAAAAACTGGGTGGGCGGTTGGATGCGTTAGTCGATAACGCGGGGATTTCGCCAAAAGGGGAAGGCGGGCAACGTCTTGGCATACGCGACACGGACTATGCTACCTGGCTGCGTGTTTTCAACGTCAACCTTTTCTCCAGCGCGCTGCTGGCAAACGGTTTATTCGATGAACTCAAGGCATCACAGGGATGCGTGATTAATATAACCTCGATTGCAGGGTCGCGTGTACATCCCTTTGCTGGCGTAGCCTATGCCACCTCAAAAGCGGCGCTATCGGCGTTGACGCGGGAAATGGCGTTTGATTTTGGTCCGCACGGCGTTCGCGTCAATGCGATTGCGCCGGGAGAAATCGAAACCTCGATTCTGTCACCCGGTACGGATGACATTATTGCGCGACAGGTGCCGATGCAGCGCTTAGGTAAGCCCGAAGAGGTGGCAAGTTTGATCTATTTTCTCTGTACCTCCAGTGCTTCTTACGTCAACGGTGCAGAAATCCATGTGAATGGAGGACAGCATGTCTGACGGACGGCTTACGACCTTTTCCCCCGAGTTCCCCTTTCCTGCGTCCAACCAGCCGGTATTTGCCGAGGCTTTACCACACGATGACGAGTTAATGACGCAGCCTGTACCGCAGGTTTCCTGCCAGCAGGCGTTGGCGATAGCGCAGCAAGAATATGGTCTGTTTGGGCAGATGACGCTGCTTCAAGGTGAACGGGATCTGAATTTTTGTCTGACGGTCACGCCAGACGAACGCTATATGTTGAAAGTCATCAATGCGGCAGAACCCGCCGACGTCAGCGATTTCCAAACTTCATTATTGTTGCATCTGGCTAGTCAGGCGCCGGCGCTGCCCGTACCGCGTATCAGGCCGACACAAGAAGGTCTGTCAGAGGCATGTATTGACATTGATGGCGTACCGCTGCGGGTGCGGTTGGTGAGTTATCTGCCAGGGACACCGCAATATTTGGCTTTGCCCTCGCTAACTTTGATGCAGCAACTGGGCGGCACACTGGCGCAGTTGGATCATGCGCTTCATGGCTTTACGCATCCGGCGGCAAATCGTTCGCTGCTGTGGGATATCAGTCGGGCAGCGCAGGTGCGCCCTTATCTCGATTTTGTTGCTGAGCGGCAGCAGTATCAGCATCTCCTGCGTATTTTTGACCGTTATGACCATCATGTTGCCCCTGAGTTGGCGACGCTGCGTCATCAGGTCATTCACAACGATCTGAATCCGCATAACGTGCTAGTGGATGGCACGTCGCCGACGCGGGTTACCGGCATTATCGATTTTGGCGATGCTGTATTTGCCCCGTTAATCTGCGAAGTGGCGACGGCGCTGGCGTATCAGATTGGCGATGGGACAGATTTGTTAGAGCATGTTGTGCCGTTTGTTGCGGCATACCACCGTCGTATGCCATTAACGCGGGATGAGATCGCGCTACTGCCGGATCTGATTGCGACCCGCATGGCGCTGACCCTGACCATTGCGCAGTGGCGCGCATCACGCTACCCCGATAATCGAGAGTATCTGCTGCGTAATGTACCGCGCAGTTGGCACTGCTTACAGCGCATGGTGACCTATTCCCATACGCAGTTTGTGACTCGCCTACAGCAAGTTTGTGCGGAGAAAGCATGATGAATCAGAGAAAATCCACGACTGAAATGACAACAACCGAAGCGTTACTGGCGCGTCGTCAGCGGGTGCTGGGCAGCGGTTATCGCCTGTTTTATGAAGAGCCGCTGCACGTCGTGCGCGGCGAAGGGGTGTGGCTGTTCGATCATCAGGGAAAACGTTATCTGGATGTTTATAACAATGTGGCCTCGGTCGGGCATTGTCATCCGGCGGTGGTTGAAGCAATGGCGCGCCAGAGCACACAGATCAATACTCACACACGTTATCTGCACCATGCGATTGTCGATTTTGCAGAAGATTTGCTGAGCGAATTTCCCGCCGAACTGAACAATGTGATGCTGACCTGTACCGGCAGTGAAGCTAACGATCTGGCGCTGCGCATCGCCCGACATGTTACGGGGGGAACGGGTGTCCTGGTGACGCGCTGGGCGTATCACGGCGTGACCAGCGCGCTGGCGGAACTGTCGCCGTCGCTGGGGGATGGCGTGGCGCTAGGCCGTCATGTGAAGCTGATCGATGCGCCGGATACCTATCGCCAGCCCGGCGCATTTCTTACCAGCATTCGTGATGCCTTGGCACAGATGCAACAGGAAGGGATTCGTCCTGCCGCGCTGCTGGTGGATACGATTTTTTCCAGCGATGGCGTGTTCTGTGCGCCGAAAGGCGAACTGGCGCAGGCGGCGACGTTGATTCGTCAGGCGGGCGGGGTGTTTATCGCAGATGAAGTGCAGCCGGGCTTTGGTCGCACTGGAGAATCGCTGTGGGGCTTTGCGCGTCATGGCGTCGTTCCGGATTTGGTGAGTCTGGGGAAACCGATGGGCAATGGACACCCGATCGCCGGATTGGTAGGACGTTCCTCGCTGTTCGATGCCTTCGGGCGAGATGTGCGTTATTTCAATACTTTCGGCGGTAACCCGGTTTCCTGTCAGGCAGCGCACGCGGTGCTGCGGGTGATTCGAGAGGAGCAGTTACAGCAGAATGCCCAGCGGGTCGGCGATTATTTGCGCCAAGGGTTGCAGCAGTTGGCGCAGGATTTTCCGCTGATTGGCGACATTCGAGCTTACGGCCTGTTTATCGGTGTGGAGTTGGTCAACGATCGTGAAAGCAAATTTCCGGCAACTGAATCTACGTTGCAGGTGGTGAACGCGATGCGTCAGCGCGGTGTGCTGATCAGTGCGACAGGGCCTGCGGCGAATGTGCTAAAAATTCGCCCGCCGTTGGTGTTTTTGGAAGAACATGCTGATGTGTTCTTAACTTCGCTGAGTGATGTATTAGCGGTCATCGCCGCCCCCACACGAGAGTAAATAATTGCGCGGGGGCGGCGAAAAAGGGGGGGGGTTAGATACGGAACGCGGCAACGGCATGGCTCAGTTCACCCGCCCGCTCTGACAGTGAACCTGCGGCAGCGGCGGCTTCGTTAACCAGCGCGGCGTTTTGCTGCGTGACCGTTTCCATCTGTGAAATGGCGGTATTAATCTGCCCAATGCCCAGACTTTGTTCATTGCTGGCCGTGGAAATTTCAGTCACGAGTGATGCCACGCGTTTTATGTCTTCCACCACGCTCTGAATCGTACTGCCCGCGTCGATGACGATAGTGTGGCCAAGGCTCGCCTGTTCGACGGACGTCCCGATCAGGTTTTTAATCTCTTTGGCCGCGTTTGCACTGCGTTGCGCCAGCGTGCGGACTTCACCTGCGACGACCGCAAAGCCTCGTCCCTGTTCCCCCGCGCGAGCCGCTTCCACGGCGGCGTTTAACGCGAGGATATTGGTCTGAAACGCAATGCCGTCGATCACGCTGATAATATTGGTGATTTTCTCTGCGGATGAGACCATGTTTTGCATCGCCGATGTAACATCGCCCATCATCTTGCCCCCGTCGACAGCGAGCTGTGAAGCCGTCGTCGCCAGTTGGCTGGCGTGGGCTGCGTGGGTGGCATTCTGTTTGACGGAGGATGTCATCTGTTCCATTGATGCTGCGGTTTCTTCCAGTGAGCTGGCCTGCTGCTCGGTTCGGGA
This sequence comes from Pectobacterium parmentieri, assembly GCF_001742145.1. Classification (NCBI taxonomy): domain Bacteria; kingdom Pseudomonadati; phylum Pseudomonadota; class Gammaproteobacteria; order Enterobacterales; family Pectobacteriaceae; genus Pectobacterium; species Pectobacterium parmentieri. Next base: position 1,356,678 of record NZ_CP015749.1, read on the forward strand.
GGAGAGATCGATATTGCCGCTGCTAATCTGGCTGGATGCGGTCGCAATGATATCGGCGTTATTGTGTACACGCTCTACGATATCGGTCAGATTTAGCACCATTTCTCGCAGTGCAGTTTGTAACTGCCCCATTTCATCGCGCGAGGTAATGGCGATGCGGTGTGTCAGATCGCCGCTGGCTACTTTTCTTGCTAACTCCACGGCATTTTTTATCGGCACGGCAATCGACATAATCAAGCGCCAACCTGATAACGCAACGATAACGATTCCCGCCAGAAGGATAATCACTACGGAAGATAATATATTATTGAAACTGCTTTGTGATTCGGAATAGAGTTCTTGGCCAACATCAGATTGTAATTTAATCAGTTGGTCGGCAATTTTTTGCAGGGGTTCATATTCGCTTTTTAATGTGTGATTGATAATATATTCTAATGCGTCAGTGTCATTTTTCTGTATTGCATTAATTGCAGGAATAACGGCTTTTTCATTGTATTTTTTATATAAAACGGCAAACTGTTCTTCTAAGGTTTTTTCTTCGCCGGTTAAATAGGTTTTGCTGTATAAGTCCCATTGCGCATCATAAATTTTTTGTGCTTCTGCGATGTGCGCCAGTCCTGCTCTGACGTTGTTTGGCTGCGAGAGATCAACGCTGACAATTTCAAACATCACGTTGTTCACCTGCCTGGTGATATTATCCAAATAACCCAGCGCGATCAGTCGATCCTGATACAGCGTTTTCATAGATTGATTGGTATTATTCATACCAAACAAGCCGGTAGCAGAGACAGCCAAAAGCAATAATGCCATTAACAACATAACCGAAATTAATTTAAGTTTGATGCTCATAAGTACCTCTAAATTACTCCCAGATAAGGAGCGGTATTCTTATATCGACGGGAAAAAGAGAAGGTTTATATTGAGATTAACTAAAATTTAAAAATGGCATGAGAGGGCTTGTGATAGCAGTAATTTACATTGGTTTACAAACTGTTCGCTATTCTATGCTGACTGCTTGGTAATAATTAAAATATTATCCTAGCCGGAAAGTTACCGTTACAGCCAAATGATGAAAATAATCGTTATCCTTAATGACAGCCCTCTTCCCCGTGTGCGAAAACGCGGAAGAAGAGGGTAACCATCAACGATGTTGAGCCAACGTCACAGCATCATGGAGATTAAGGCGCTGCCAGAAATTCTGTGCACCTTTATCACCTGACTCACCGGAGAGCGGGTAACCATCAGCCAGCGCGGTTTTCACCATCAGGTTTCTGCGTTGGGCGGCGGAGAGCTTTGGCAGTACGGCGTCGAGCAGGACTTCGGCACCCTCGGGAACGCTAACCGCAGACGTCGCGTCAGGCTGAGCTGGCAGCCCATACGTCATGGTGTAGCGATAAAATGTTTTCATTTCCGGTGCGGTGTAAGGGTCGTCCTGTGGCGAATTTTTAGCGCAGTCGCTCAACGTGGTGCCACAGGCTTTCTCTAACGCGCTGCGTAACTCGGCTTTGGCCTGTTCAAACAGCCGACGATACTGTGGATCGTTGAGATAATGTGCCACATTGCGTTCGGCAATCATTCGTGAACCCATCACGTCCAATGGATAATGGACGCCCAGCACGACACGCGAGTAGCCATAGCGCGCACCGCGATCGATCAGCGGAACAAAACGCTCAGGGATCATTTCCGCTAGCAGTAGGGCATCGGTGTAACCCGTGTTGGTATGCCCGCTCGGAAATGCGCCGCCGGTAGCGGTATACGGTTTGTTATCGCCAATTACGGCGGTATCTGGCACCAGATGAATCGTATTGTTCGGCTGTAGGAAAGGGCGAGGATAGTTAAAATGTTGCTTGGCAGCGGACGTGCTGACGGCGGATAGCTTGAGCAACACGGCGGCCTTACGAATTTCACCGCGATCGTAGGCGGTGATAAAGACCTTGCCCAACCGTGGGCCCAATGCATCAGCCAGATAGTAGAGATACCCCTGGCCCTCTGCATCCACCAGTGCCTGTTCGCGCTGACCCTTCGTGGCTTCACGATTAATGCGTGTCACGATAGCGGTGTTTTGCTGCAACACATCAGTAGAAAGGTGTGAAAAGGATTCCAGTAGCGCAATGCCTGCCTGCTGGTTGGCTTTTACTGCGAAGTCATAGCTGCTGTTGTGGAGCCACTCGATGTCTGCCTGTTGTGATGTTTCTTGTGCCTGTTCCAGTTGCGCACGGGTGAGCTGTGGGGCATCTCCCTGTATCGCCTTGCGTAGTGCGGCCTGAATGGATTGCTCCAGTTCTATGACGCGAGGACGGTTACTGGCCTGTGTGGTGGTATCGACAATGGTGCTGATAGTCGAACTCTCCGACTGAGGTGGGGCTGCAAACCCGGAAAGCGGGAGTAAAAACGGTAACGTTCCGATCGTGGCAAACAGAGTCGTGTGATAACGCATGATAGTATCCTTAATGGGGAGGATAAACGTTGGTTGGTGCTGGATCAGGCTAGATGCAGATTGTGATAGTAATGTTTCAGGATATATTTTGAGATACTTATCAACGAATTATCATGCTTTGTTATGTTTTAGAACCCACCATGACGTATTCTTGGATAAGCCTAAAAGGAAATATGAAGCCGGAAAATCAGACAAAGGGGAAATGTCGGTATGAATATAATTTTTGATTTAGATGGAACCATTATTGATTCTGTTCCGGGAATTAAAGAGAGCCTTATTTACGCCATTCGAAAGCAAGGGCATATGATTGATGACGGCATTGACATTGCATCGCTCATTGGGCCACCCATGCACAGTATTGTCAGAACACTGTTGGAGCCTTATGGTGACAGCAGAGTAGAAGAAACAATAAACATTTATCGTGCGCATTATGGTCAATTCGGACTTTACAATAGCGTTATCTATGAAGGGATACTGTCAGTGCTGAAAACCTTAAAACAGCGTGGCGATAAACTCTTTATTGCGACATCTAAAAGACAACTATTCGCTGGGGAAATACTCGATGATATGAAGATAAGCCCCTTCTTCTCAGACATTATAGGGACGCCGTCGGATGGAAAAATGGATGATAAGACGAAACTATTAGCTTATTTACTGACTCAAAATGGGTTGGAACCACGTTGTTCAATCATGGTGGGAGATAGAGGGGATGACATTATTGCAGCACAAAACAACCAGTTATTATCCGTCGGTGTACTATGGGGATACGGAACGGCCAATGAGCTAGCAACCCATCAGGCTGACATCCTGTGTGCTCAGCCAACTGAGTTATGTCAGGTGATCGACAAGATAATGTCATCACACCCTGCATAACTGCGCGTGACTATATAGAAGTAGAAGGCATAAAAGAGTTTCTAAAAAACAGAAGGGTGATTTGCTTTTTTTATCATTGACGCAAAGCTCATTTCTCTCTAACTTAAATAGACAATAATTTTTTAATATTTTATTGATTTATAAGAAATTAATCTGATTATAACAAGAATGACAGCCATAAATAGCCCGGCTATTCCTCAATGCAAAAAGGCGATGAAGAGCCTATCTCTGTTCAACATAACAAGTGAAACCGTTCCGTGGGATAGGCTTAATGCCCGCTAATGCGAAATGATTTTACCCACGAACACAGGTTTCCCTACATCAGACAGGCATACGGTTGCGTGTGCCGACGTTACATCTCTTAAAATAGTCAGCAACAGCAGGAGTGAGTCAGGTAATGATCCGGTTAGAAAACGTGAGCGTTGATTTCCCCGCCGGTAAAACTGCACAGTCCAGAGCGGTAAACAACGTCAACCTGACCATTCAACAGGGTGAAGTTTTTGGGATTGTCGGCACCAGCGGCGCAGGAAAAAGTACGCTGCTGCGGACGATCAATTTATTGCAGCGCCCAACCGAAGGGCGGGTGTTTCTGGGCGATACGCTGATCAGTAATGCTTCTGGCCGCGAACTGCGCCAGCATCGGCAACGTATCGGAATGATCTTCCAGCATTTTAATCTGATGCATACCCGCAATGTCTATGACAACGTAGCGTTTAGCCTGCGGGCCGCCGGTAAAAGCAAAGCGGACATTGCCGAGCGCGTGCCGGAAATTCTGGCCTTGGTTGGATTGCAGGATAAAGGGACCGCGTATCCAGCACAGCTAAGCGGTGGGCAGAAGCAACGTGTGGGTATTGCCCGTGCCATTGCCAACCACCCCGAAGTGCTGCTGTGTGATGAACCCACTTCGGCGTTGGATTTGGAAACGTCGGCGTCTATTCTGGCGTTATTAAAAAGTATTAACGTTCGATTAGGTATTACGATCGTGCTGATTTCCCACGAAATGAGCGTGATTAAAAGCATTTGTCAGCGCATGGCGGTAATGACGAGCGGGAATATTGTGGAAGAGGGAGAGGTCTTTACGATCTTCTCTGCACCTCAACACCCCTATACCAAACAACTGGTTAGCCATACCACGCCAGTCGAATTACCCGATCGCTTTAAGAAAAATAATAAAGGCGTCTTGCTAAAAATACTCTTTGCTGATGATTCGGTAGAACAACCGATATTATCCGATGTTGCGCAGCAATTTCAGGTATCAGTAAATATTCTTCATGGCAATATTGAATACATTAACGATCGTGCGTTAGGACATATTATCGCCCAGATTTCATACCGTGACGATCCCGCAGCGGAAAATCTCGCCGCGGCTATTGCGTATATTCGACAGAATACCTTTGGGGTGGAGGTCATCAATGACTGAGTTAATCAGTGAATTAATTTTCGCCTTCGGTGAAACCTTCACGATGGTGTGCATTTCAACGCTTTGTGCGGTGGTATTCGGTCTGCCGTTAGGTATCGCGATTTATGTGACCGATCGTCATTTATTCTGGCAGAACCGTTTTATCTATCTGGTATCGACCATTCTGGTGAATATTATTCGCTCGATCCCCTTTGTGATCCTGCTAGTGCTGTTGTTGCCATTAACACAACTGCTGTTGGGTAACACGATAGGGCCTGTAGCGGCGTCAGTCCCGATGTCGGTAGCGGCGATTGCGTTTTATGCCCGTCTGGTGGATTCCGCACTGCGTGAAGTCGATCCGGGTATTGTGGAAGCGGCTGAAGCCTTTGGTGCCAGCCCGACGCGTATCATCGCTACCGTACTGTTGCCGGAAGCCTTGGCTGGCTTATTACGCGGCCTGACGATCACATTGGTCAGTCTGATTGGCTACTCGGCGATGGCCGGGATTGTTGGCGGCGGCGGTGTCGGCGATCTGGCGATCCGTTTTGGCTATTACCGTTATGAAACCGAAGTCATGGTTGTGACGGTGATTGCGTTAGTCGTGTTGGTGCAGGTCGTACAAACGCTGGGCGATATGCTCTCACGACGGGCGAATAAGCGCGAACGCCGCTAAACCGCGACAGATCAGGACTGCAGAGAGATGTCATGAAAATAGACAAAATTGTATTACGAAAAATGAAAATGGCGTTGAAAACGCCATTTACCACTAGTTTTGCGACGCAGACGGAAAAACACTTCTCCATCGCGGAAGTTCATGCTGGTGGGCAAATTGGTTACGGCGATTGTTCAGCCATTTCCCTGCCATTTTATAACGAAGAAACCAACGTCACCGCCTGGCATATTATGCGTGACTTCCTAATCCCGATGGTTAAGCAGGCTGGATATATTGAGCATCCTTCTTTGGTGCGCGATATTTTTGCGCCAGTAAAGCGTAATAACTGTGCCAAAGCGGCAATCGAAGGCGGTATTTGGGATGCTTACGCGAAGATAAAAGGCGTACCGCTGCATCAATTACTGGGCGGCGTGCGGGATAAAGTCGAAGCGGGTGTCAGTATTGGTATTCAGGAAACGCCCGATAAATTAGTCAGCGTAGTCGATAATTTCCTGAACGAAGGCTACAAACGCATCAAAATAAAAATCAAGCCGGGAAAAGATTACGACTATATTGCGGCACTGCGTCAGGCGTTTGGGAATATCACGTTGATGGTGGATGCCAATTCTGCCTACACGCTGGACGATATCGACTTCTTTAAGCGCATTGATAAATTCAACCTGTTGATGATCGAACAACCGCTGGCACATGACGATATTATCGACCACCGTAAACTTCAGGCGGCAGTAAATACGCCTATCTGTCTGGATGAAAGCATTGCCTCGGTAGAGGATGCCCGTAAAGCGATCGAACTGGGCAGTGCCAAAATCATCAATATTAAAGTGGCGCGCGTGGGCGGTATTACTGAAACCAAGCTAATCCATGACTACTGTCAGGCGCACAACATTCCGGTGTGGTGCGGTGGCATGCTGGATACGGCGGTCGGCAAAGCGCACAACATTGCAGTGTCTACGCTGCCGAACTTTATCTATGCGCACGATATTCCACCGTCTTCCCGCTACTGGCATGAAGACTTCATGCTGCCGTTTGTTGAATTAGACAGTGACAGTTGCGTCGCGGTGCCAAATAAACCGGGAATCGGCTTCGATATTAACCCTGAACTGTATGACAAATACTGCTACGGACAGGAAACCTTTTTGTTTTAATTGATGTTGATTAAAGATTTTTTAGTAAGCCTTTTTTAGTAAAACATATGAGTAGTAAAACGTTATCCAACACCAGGGAATAACGTTATAAAAATAGAGAAAAATAATGAGTGATGTCGCACTGTGCATAAGAGTGTGGATTTAGGGAGAAACACGGTGATGAGATTCCCGCAGGGATGCCTCGCACCGTGGTCGCTTCCGATATCTCGATCTTAACCCTGTGCTGCTGCTCTACATAATGAGAATGCCGTTAGCAAAACGGCTAACACTGACTAAATCGGACAGACAGGAACGCAACGATGCGATTGAAAAAACTCATTCCACTCATGCTGGCGTTAGGTATCTCTCAGGCTTACGCAGCAGATTCAGGCAAAGAAATCACCATCGGCGTATCGCCGGGGCCGTATGGCGACATGGTCACGAAAGCGATCAAGCCGGAAATGGTGAAAAAAGGCTATGACGTGAAAGTGCGCGAATTTAGCGACTACATTCAGCCGAACCTGGCGCTGTCGAATAACAGTATCGACGCTAACCTGTTCCAAAACCGCCGCTATCTTGACCGCTTCAGCGCGGATAAAGGGCTGAAACTGGCGGAAGTGATCACCGTGCCGACCGCCAGCATGGGATTCTACTCCAACAAAGTACACTCGCTGAATGAGCTGAAAGCCGGCGATATCATTACGTTGCCGAACGATCCGTCAAATCTGGCACGTTCACTGGATTTCCTGCAAAAATACGGCCTAATCAAGATCAACCCAGACATTACGCCGACTAAAGCTTCTGTGCGTGATATCACAGAAAACCCGAAAGGGCTGGTCTTTAAACCGCTGGAAGCGGCACAGTTGCCGCGTGCACTGGGTGGCGTAACCGGTTCATTGATTAACGCGAACTTCGCGATGGCTGCGGGTCTGAACCTGTCTGACGCAATTCAGTTAGATGTGCTGCCGGAGGACTTGAAAAATATGATTGTTGTGCGTGCGGAAGATGCCGACAAACCGTTTGCTCAGGATCTGAAAGCCGCCGTTCAATCCCCGGAATTCGCCGCATTCTTTGAAGATAAAAACTCCATGTTCCACGCGTTCCAGAAACCTGAGTGGATGAAGAAGTAGTTCTCCTTTCAAGCTGCCAGTGACCTATTACTTGTAGGCCACTGGCTTCCTCACTAAAACCTGTATCAACCAGTAAATACTCTCTTAGCTAACATATTTTGCTAACGCAAAGATAAAAATATTTCAAGTGTTGTGATTTTTTGTATAAATGCCATTCTTTGTAAGAGGTATTAACACAACACAACGAGGGTTTAATGAAAAAAATACTTTCTGTGGCCGTATTGGCACTGGTGCTGACGGGATGTGCCCAACAAACGTTTACACTAAAGAATGACGCTGTTGCAACACCTAAACAGGTGACAACGCATCACTTCTTCGTCTCTGGGATTGGTCAGAAGAAAACCATTGATGCTGCGGCGGTATGTGGCGGTGCTGATAAAGTTGTTCGCACTGAAACACAGTTAACCTTTGTTAATGGGTTACTTGGGTTGGTGACGTTCGGGATTTATACTCCGAGAGAAGCGCGCGTTTATTGCTCAATCTAAACTAAAGACGGCTTTTAATAGTATATAAGGCTGTCTCACGATAAAGCCATCTCCTGTCGAGATGGCTTTATTTTTTCTTTTCCCCGCTGGTTATTTGGAGCTAACGGCTTCCTGTGTAACCATGATTTAACGTGTCCGGTAATGTCACACCGCTATGTCGTTTGGGCACGATAGGGCGTGCTATTGTTGCCTGTGCCGTGCCAGCAATTGACTTCCTTGCTCACCCAACTCCCAGAACAGACCGGTCATGATCGACAGCCCTTCGCGAGCGACGGATTTCAGCAGGTGTTCGTTAACGGCGTGCTGGCCGCAGGCCGGATAGGAGTGGGGGATCCACAGCGTCGGCAGGCCGAGGATGTCGGCGAAGACGTCGTTAGGTAGCGAACCGCCAAGATTCGGCAACAGCGCAGGCTGTTTACCACTGATTTGCTGCATCAGTGCCAGCGTCCAGTTTACCAGCGGATCTTCAGGGTTAAACCGCGTCGCCGGAGAGGTGTTAAGGACTTCAACGTCTACGTGGGTAAAACCATGCTGGTCGAGGTGTTGACGCACATGCTGCGCCAGATGCTGCCAGTCGGTGCCGACCACAAAGCGCAGTTGGCAAATAGCGGTGGCATCAGCGGGAATCGCGTTTACCGGTTTATTTGGGTTACCGGTAATGAACGACAGCACTTCCAGCGTGTTCCAGGCAAATAACCGTTCGGCGGGCGTGAGTCCCTCCGCCCCCCAGTATTCATCAATCGCCGGATCGCCTTCGCCACCTGCGGGATCAATCGTGCTGAGAATGTCGCGTAGCGCTGGCGTCAGCGGCGGAGGAAGCAGGGCGTCGATATTCATTTGACCTTGCCCATCGACCAGACTGGCCACGGCATTCGCTAACTGCGTACCCGGATTGCTCAGCAGCCCACCCCAGTTACCGGAATGGTACGCCTGATCGCGCGCGTTGATGCGTAAACGGAAATTGGCACAGCCGCGAGAGCCAAGGAACAGCGTCGGACGTTCTGCATTAAGACGTGGCCCATCGGAAGCGATAAACATGTCGGCGGCCAGTTCCTGTTTGTGCTGTTGGCACAGGTTGGCAAGCTCTGGTGAACCAATTTCTTCGCCCATCTCGAACAGCAGTTTGCAGTTGAAGCCCAGACGCTGCCCGCGTGCCTGAAACACCTGTTCCAGTGCCATCAGGTTAATACTGTGCTGGCCTTTATTATCGGCACTGCCGCGTCCGTACCAGCGATCGCCTTCTTCGACCAATTTCCAGGGCGTGAGCCCATTGCGCCAGTTTTCCTCGTCGCCAAAAACCACATCGCCGTGGCCGTAAGACAGTACCGTCGGCAGGCTGGGATCTTCGATGCGTTCAGCCAGCAGGAAAGGGGGATGACGGGCATCAGACAAGGCGATCGGTTTTATGCTGAACCCCATCGCCTGCAACGCAGGCTGGATCTCATCCGTCAGATAGCGGTTCAGCGCAAGCTGATTGTCCGCTTTCTGGCTCTCGCTGGCGTGGGCAATACGCCGAGCCAGCGTCTGTTTAAATTCTCCGCGATCGAAACGTTCACAGGCGATACGAATCAGGTCTGCGCTGGTCATGCCTTTCCTTGTTGGGTAATGTGACAACGTTACCGATATTTAAAGAAAAAACGAGCTTTGCAACAATAATAAAAATTGCAATTAAGCTTTGCTTTTAATATAAACCTGGCAATCCCGCACTGTCTGAAAGGAACTCCGCCATGCACAGCTCCGAGATCCGCTATTTTCTGGTGGTTGCCACTACCGGTTCGCTCAGCGCCGCCAGCCAGCATCTGTTTGTTGCCGTTTCGGCTATCAGTCGCCAGATTCAGCGGCTGGAAGAACGCATCGGTGTGCCGCTGTTCGAGCGTCACGCGCGCGGAATGGTGTTAAACGATGCCGGACGAATTCTGGAAAATCATGTGCGCAAGAGCATGATGGACATGGATGCCGCTGTGGCGGAGATACAGGGGCTAAAGGCTAGCCGCCGGGCGCTGTTGCGGATTGGTTGCACGGAGGGAATGGCGTTTGATCTGCTGCCGACCCTGTTTGCGCGTTTCTGCCAGCATGACCCAGATACCACTTTTGCACTGAAGGTGGCCTCGGCGATGCAGGTGTCGCAGATGATCCGCAACGGTGAAGTGGATATCGCGCTCCAGTTTGCACTGGCACCCGAGCAGGGCGTTAATGTGGAACTGGCGCTGCCTGCGCCGCTGATGCTGCTGATGTCTGACGAACACCCGCTGGCGCAGCAGGCTGTTCAACTGGCGGATCTGCATCTTTTCCCGCTGGCGCTGCCGGAATCGTCTACCACGCTGCGACAGTTGTTTGACCTCTCATGCCGCATGAACGGCACCTTTCTTGAGCCAACGCTGTGCTGCAACAACTTCACCACGCTCTATTACTATGCGATGAGCACACCAGGAGCGGTCACTGCCTGTAGCTTCTACTCCGTGATGTATAAGTGCTTACAGGAGCCGATGTGCCTTAAACCGTTGAATATCAAGCAGCTCGACCAGCGTTCACTTCAGGTCCAAACGCTGGCAGGCAAAGCCCATGCACCGCAGCAGCAGGCCTTTCTTGATTTCATGATAGCGGAATTGCGGCAGGGGGAAGCGTATTATCTGAGCCAGGTGGCTACGGATAAGGTTTGATGTTTCTTTCACTCCATCTCGATAATCTCGCGCTTTTGCTCGTCTTCTGGCAGATCAGTTTAAAAACCGACCTGCCGCAGACGATGACGGGGGACCCGTTGTCAGATTAGGTCGTTTCGATCGGCGGGCACTGATAGTGGCGGCTATCCGGCAGATCGTGTAATGCTACCGCTTTACCGAAATACCATCCCTGCATAATAGCGGAAGGGCACTGTTCCAGAATATAGGCGGCCTGTTCGCGTGTTTCGACACCTTCGATGATCACGCAGACATCCAGTTTTTTGATTAGGGTGAATAACAGGTCTGCCATTGCTGCATTAACCGAGTCTGTACCGATGGCACCGACGAAAATCTTATCGATCTTAATCATATCGAACGGCAGGTGGCTGAGATAATCGAGGTTGGAATAACCCGTACCGAAATCATCAAGCGCGATCTTATAGCCTGCGTGCTGTAATGCATGAAGACCGTTAGCCAGCGTTTGATAGGATGTGCTCGAACGTTCAGTCAGTTCTAACATGATACGCGTCCTGTCTATTCCCATTTCGTCGCACATCTGCTGTAAGAAGCGGTGATAGTCAGGTGAAACAATATCGGTTACTGACAGATTAATACTGAGAAGAAAAGGTGTTTCTCGCGTGAGATAAGGCTGCATATCATGCAACGCCTGACGCGTAATGATTCGAGTGAGTTCCGCGGAATAACCCATCTTTTCCGCAATATTGATAAAATACTCCGGCGATACGCTGTCTCCGCGTTCGTTTTTCCAGCGTGCCAGTGCTTCTACGCCAATAATCGCCCGCTGCGGCAGGCTGATGAGCGGTTGATAATGAACCTGGAACCGTTGATGTTTGATTGCGCGTTTTAACTGTGATGGCAAAGCCTGGTGCCGATCGTAGTAGAGTTGATAGGAGAACGTAGAGCCAGCGCCGATCAGCAAGCCCAACAACAGCAAGGAGGCGATAACATACCAGGGGCGATACAGGATACCGGCGGAATCGAGTTGGGTCAGAACGCAGATGTTCAGCATTGGATCGCAAGAAAACGATTGGCGTTTCCCCATGGTCAACCACGAGTTATCCTCGTATTGTTTCTCTCTGAACGCAGAGAGATCTACGTTGCCAAACATTTGATAAATATGGCCTAAGTTACGGGTTGTCAGCGCTGAATTGTATCCGGTTGGTGGTTGGGCAAAACGACGAAATGCGGCGGCAGCAGTGACGGTGACCACATCGTTGAGGCTTGCCATATCTGCGGTGATCCGCGGATCAATTACGTCGTTCATCGCGGTCCACAACTGTACGCCGTCGGCAGTTGTTAGGTTTGGCGGCAGCAGATAAATCGGCGGATTGAGGATCCCCCAACCCGCAGAGCAGATAAGGTGGTTATTTTTGATACGCCCGATATCGCGCAGATAAACGGAGTAAAAGGAGAGCAGGCGCAGTTCTTTCAGATCGGCGCTGGAGCAGGGGGGGTTATTCAGCGTCAGTACCCGTTCAATGGTTCCCCGACCTTCTTGGGCGACGGCGGTTCCCTGATTAAGCACGTCCTGGCCGTAGCGCAGTAACTGCGTTTGCTCCAGTCTGGCTAAAACCCCTTGCCCAATAAATAGGGCCAGCAATGCGCTGCCAAACGAAATTAAAGCAAGTCTGAACCATAATCCGGCGTTGGTAGTTAAGGTGAGCATAGCGATCATCCGGCAGCGTGACGGAAAGAGTACGGCATAGGTTCAGATACCGCGTCCTTGCCAACGATATAGCGCTTATCAGCCATTATTTTGGGTATAAGTAGTATGGCGCAGCGCTCCTGCAAATCAGAAATAACGAGTGACCTTTAGGAAGACGTAATCACTCTCTTTATTATTCTAAAGGAAAACTCTCTATCGCTAACGGCAGGAAAGATTGATAAAACCAGGCTAGTTCTTCCTCTTGAACAGGATTTTCTGAAAAAATTGCCTTTTTGCGGGAACTCACCCAGCCCGATCTCTACTTCTATACTTTATCGCAGGAAGTGGAAGCGACGCTGGCGTGCGGTTTAAGCAGCACCCCATCTCACTGGGAATGGACTGTAGCGTCGCCCTCTGGCAATCTAGGTGCAAGTCCTGCTGCCACGGCCCGTGGCCTGACAGGGATGGGGCATACTGTGAGATAGATCTCAAAGAAGGGAAATATAGGCGTTAATAGCTATGGATAAGACAATAAAAATAACGATAGTCAGAAACGGAATACGAGAGAATGCCGAATTTTCTCTTAGTCAAAACCCACCTTGTTCAATAAAATTTTTTATCGGTGGCGATTTTATATATGCGGCTAAAAGTGATGATTTTTTCTCTTGCCTTTGTATTCTAAGGCGGAATTTCAGAAATATGACTTTCTTATGCAAAGGGGCGAAGAGGAACGTATATCCTTCCAGAATGGCGAGACAAATGGCTTATGGGATAAAGGGCTATGAATTTGAGATGGGTAGACCTGCGGTTCGCGGCGATTTGGTCTCCATCTTTGACCATGAAGAAAATGATCTGGTGACACCGGAAGAACAAGAGACACATTTTCAAGAATGGTTATCGTCTTTTTTATAAAAGGCATCAAACTCGAACTTTCCCCGTTTCTGGACGAATCGAGCTTTACCGCGCCACTGTCGGGTTTATCAGCCAGGCACAAGAAACCCGACTGCTAATTCGCGGACTTATTGCCACGGCCTATGGCCGTTTAACGCTATTGAGCGATAATGTGTTGATCTACAGCAATAAAGGCCAGCATCGTTTCGCTGCCGTCCAGAATATCGGATTGGATGGCCTGTCGGGCGGCGCTGGCATCGCGCTGCTGTAGCGCAGTAAGAACGTCCTCGTGATGTTCGATAGCCATCTGTACGGAAAAATGCGCATAGGCCTGGGCGATCAACGGCCCGGTACGCATCCATAAACTGCCAATAAACTGCGTCAACAACGGCATTCGTGCTGCCTGTGCTAGAAACAGATGAAATTCGCTATTCAACCGTAATGCTTCACGTAGGTTTTTCTCATCAATCGCCAGACGATTCTGGTGGATATTCTCGTCAATCTGCTTGAGCATTTTCGGCGTAATGTACGCAGCAGCTAGCTCGGCACCCGTGCCCTCTAACGCCAATCGCAGTGTGCGGATCTCTTTAAACTGATCCTCAGTCAGTTGAGGAACGCGGATATCACGCGGCGTCTTGAGCACCAGCGCCTGCTCTTTTGCCAATTGCAGGATTGCATCTCTTACTGGAGTTACGCTGGTGCCAACCTGTGCGGCAAGTTCCCGTATTCTCAGGCGATCGTCCGGCTTGAACTGACCGGTAATCAACGCCTCGCGCAGCATGGTATAAACGCTGGAACCCAGATAGCTGTGATTGATCTGTCCGATTGGATAATTCACTGTTCCCCCAGAGAAAATACCGTGCAAATTTGATGAAACACGAACGTCTGAAACCGTAACAGACGTTGAGCGGCGATGCGACAATATACAATATGATGCATCAACGAGGCTATGGGGCGCTGTGTCCCTGGCAGAGAATTATCAAAAAAGGGTCATGAAATACACAGTATTGTATGACGAGGTGTAACCACTCTAAATTTATGGCTTAGGGGGATATTTTATCGCGTCTTAACGCAAACCGATTGTCATAAAATTATATATTAGCTGACATATTGAGCTTGGTAATTAACGGTTCTACTATTCAAAAAAAATGATTATCTCAGGGATGAAATCATGCGTGGTTTTTTCGGGCTGGTATTTATCACGCCTGTATTTTTTTCTTATGCAGTATTTTCCGCTCCGCTTAATCCGGTGGACAGAAATGACATTCAACAGCGACAGGCCGAGGTGATCGACCAATCCCGACAGCAGCGTGATTCCTTATTGCAGTTAAATCAGCCACAAGCGACGGTAAACCCAGGCGGCGTAAGCGATGCCGGGCAATGCTTTTCCATTAAAGACATTCATTATCGGGTGATGCGTCCAATTAGTTGATTGTGATATATAATGCTCGCTTTTAAGGTTTTCGCATGGCCAGCGTTAATGTTCATTATCCCCGTTGTCAGTCTGCTCAGGTTTATCGTCATGGTCAAAATCCTAAAGGTCGTGACAGATTCCGCTGCCGTGACTGCCACCGCGTTTTTCTGCTCACTTACACCTACGAAGCACGCAAGCCCGGTGTCAAAGAGCAGATCACCGAAATGGCTTTCAACGGCGCGGGGGTTCGCGATACCGCAAGGACGCTTAAAGTCGGCATTAACACCGTCATTCGAACATTAAAAAACTCGCGCCAAAGCGAATAACGTCCTCACCGGTCGCTCATGCTGACGTGGCACTTATCTGCGAACTCGATGAGCAATGGAGTTTTGTTGGCAGTAAAGCCTGCCAGCACTGGCTCTGGTATGCGTACAACACCAAGACCGGCGGTGTATTGGCTTATACATTTGGCCCCCGAACTGATGAAACCTGCCGTGAGTTATTGGCAGTCCTTGCGCCGTTTAACATCGGAATGGTAACCAGTGATGAGTGGGGCAGCTATGCCAGAGAAGTGCCGAAGGATAAGCATCTGACAGGAAAAATTTTTACCCAGCGTATAGAGCGTAACAACCTGACACTGAGGACTCGCATTAAACGTCTGGCCCGGAAAACCATCTGTTTCTCACGCTCGATTGAATTGCATGAAAAAGCCATCGGAGCGTTCATTGAAAAACACATGTTCTACTAATTGGAGACATTACCAGATTTTGGCGCTAAAAAAGGCGGATTTAATTTATTGAATACACCTGATGAATTGTATAAGAACCCGACTCAGTTCTGGAATGAATATAATAAACCGTGGCTTGATAGTGCAATCTCAAGAAACGACCCAATTGTACTTGCCACAAAGCCAAGTGATGTTAATTTATACAGAATTAATCATGAAACAGGGCGGAAGGAAATGACTGGATTTGGTCGGGAATATAACTCTCTATTAGAGAACGGTTATAATTTTGACAATAAATCAATGAAAATGATAAAAGGAAAGTGATATGAGTGAATATATTTCATCATTTAATGATATTTTTAAAGCTGTCATCTGTCATTTTGATTTTAAAGTCAAATCAGTGGGTGATGATACTATATTCTTAATTGGGAATGGCTATCAATTGGAATTTACTATGTGGAGGGAGACTGTAGAACTTCGTTTCTGTGTGGTTAAGTCAAATACTGAAGTGCTAATTTATGATGTCGGAAATTTCATTGTCACATATATGACAAATGAGGATAGGTGTATTGATGATATTATCATCCCTAAAGAAAAATCCACAGTGTATATAAGAAATGTAAAAAGTCTTAATTATTTTCTAAATGCACTTAAACATCATTTCCCTTCGATGTTGGCAGGACAAATGAACTGGCTTGATTCATATGAAAAATCAGAGTGGTATAGCCAGCCTCGAATTGAAAAACGAAAAGTATGATTATCTAATGCTGATTTAGGGACTGCGTATCCTATTGAAAAATATTTTCAGGGTTATGAAGAAAAGAAAAATAACCTGAGTTAAAAAGCTCCCGGCCCTTGAAACAGGCCGGGATTTTTTGTTTGTCACTCAGCCACAATACGTATCACCAGTTGGCCCTGTTCAACGGTGATGACCACAGGTGTATCCGTCGCAAATCCTGCCGCCTCCAGCCAGTTGCCTTTGAGGTGCAGGCTGGGGCTGCGACTGTAATAGCGCGTTATGTCATTGCGGTCGGCGTGACGGCGGCTGACATAATGATGTTGAGCATGCGAACAATGCGCTCAGCCCGATCTTTAACAAAGAGAAAGAGCAGAAACGTCTGAAACAGGCGCAACTGATTGGTGAAATCGGCGCGCAGGTGATGGATATCGTGCGTACCGAAGGCGAGCTGAAGGCGCAGAAAGCGGCGGAAGCGAAAGGAGATTCCAAAGTCGAATGCCCGAAAGACGGTTACTCGGTCGCGTAGTGGGAGGATTATAAAAAGGCGCTGGCGGAATCGCCGACCTACAAGGCTGAAATGCAGAAATACGGCACGGGTAGCGATTGCCAGCGGAGCATCCTCGTATCTGGCACAGTTGGTGAAAGACGTGACGATACCGAAGGATGAAAGCAAAGCCACGACGTCGGATATCGCGGCAAACGCGATGGCGCATGCGGTAGTGGTTGAGCAGTTGCCGGGTCAAGATGCGGGGGCGCTAGGTTCCCCCAGCGGTGAGCTGGTCGCGCGTGCAAAAAATCGGAATTTTGCGGGTCAGGCTCAGGTACGCCGGGCGGCTGGGGGCCAGAGGACGAAGAGAATGCACGGAGGAATGGTGATGTATCTTCAAATATTCCATCGAGAGATAAGCTTAACCAAGCAGCTTCAGTTTCTAATCGAAATGGCATGACGGATGCTGGTCGAGCATTACAGAAGCATGGTGGCAGAGAGGGGTCTGTATACTCATACTCCAGCCAAAAAGCCTCAGTTTTAAACCAAGAGGCTCAGACAATAGTTAACGAAATCCTGAATAATACAAATACTAAGATTGAGTCCAGAGTTGTTTTTGAAAATAAGCAGAAAAAATTACTGTGGTTGAAGCAACAGCTCCTGATGGGCGTGCTTTGAGATTTAATGCAGATGGAACTAGATTGATTGGATTCCGTGAGCCACCTAACAAATAAGAGAGAATGATATGTTGGAATATAGTGTAGGTAGCTCTTTTGAACGTGAAGATCTCTATGCTGAGTTATCTTTTAATCGAGTTCAATGGGGTGAAATATCGTTATCTGAGGATAAAAAATCAGTGAATATTATTATTTATCCTGATGAAAATAGTGTTCTTGAGTTTAAGTATGATGATTTTTTAGATGTGATAGAAAAAGCGAAGGTTCACCTTCTTAATCTGGAGCATTTGTCGAAATAAAGTTAATCCCGGCCGCTAAAAAGGCCGGGTTTTTTTGTGCCCAGAAAACCCCCAGCTAGGCTGGGGGTTCAGTAAAGCTTTCAGCTTTGAGCCAGTTATAAAAACCCCTTTTGATTTGTTAAAACAGTTTGCGGTCTGGCAACTGCAAACGTTCAACAAGAAATCAAAAGGGGGTCCCAATGAGGGACGAAAAGAGCTTAGCGCACACCCGATGGAACTGTAAATATCACATAGTTTTTGCGCCGAAGTATCGAAGGCAGGTGTTCTACGGGGAAAAACGCAAAGCGATAGGCAGTATTTTAAGAAAGCTGTGCGAATGGAAAAACGTGAATATTCTGGAAGCGGAATGCTGTGTGGATCACATCCATATGCTTCTGGAAATCCCGCCGAAGATGAGTGTCTCGGGATTTATGGGGTGCCTAAAGGGAAAGAGCAGCCTGATGCTTTATGAGCAGTTTGGCGATTTGAAGTTCAAATACCGTAACAGGGAATTTTGGTGCCGAGGGTATTACGTTGATACGGTAGGGAAAAACACGGTCAGGATACAAGAATACATAAAGCACCAGTTGGAAGAAGATAAAATGGGAGAGCAACTCTCGATCCCGTATCCCGGTAGCCCGTTTACGGGCCGTAAGTAATCCATAGATGCAAATGTCAGGTCGCGATGCGCCTGTTAGGGCGCGGCAGGTAAGAGAGCCTTATAGGCGCATATGAAAAACCTCCGGCTATGCCGGAGGATATTTTTTTTATCCGTCACTCAGCCGCAGGCCGTATCACCAGTTGGCCCTGTTCAACAGTGATGACGACCGGGGTATCGGCCGCAAATCCCGCCGCTTCCAGCCAGTTGCCTGTAAGGTGCAGGCTGGGGCTGCGGCGGTAATAGCGGGTCATGTCATTGCGGTCAGCGTGACGGCGACTGACATAGCCGACCTTGAGGTGTCGTAATGCTTGGGGTGTGGCGGGTTCTGACTTAGAATCGCGTTCAGTCATGAGCAACTCCTGCTTAGTTGGTTATGGTTAGCGGGGCTGAGGTGTTGCAATCACCTTGGCACCGCGTCTGTTAACTACTCTGATTTACCAATCACGTTATCCAGCATCTCAGTGACAAACTCCTAATGTAAGTATCCCTGAAAACAGAGCCAAGCTAAACTGGAGTATCGGGTCTTTCTTTCATCTCACAAAGAGACACATCAGCCATGAAAAAGCCCCATTATACCGAAGAATAAATTGCCTTTGCGTTGAGGCACTACGGACGTGGAAGGGAGGATCTAGCATGTCCTGCATGGTGCGCGTGATATCGGTAGTCTATTCTTCTGAATCGCTGAGCGATCACAAAAGATCGTGTAAATCCTGATGCCAGCAGAGTTGACGTTGTATTTATCAGCGGACCAGAAAAAGGATAAATCCTTGACTTTATATTTATAACAGTAAAAGGTTCAGGGAAAGAAAGGCTATGTTGAATTAAAAAATCCCAGCCCCAAAAACAGACTGGGATTTTTTTATCTGTTGGTCAGAACTGCGGCTCAATCTTAATGGCCCGGATACATCGGTGAGTAGTGAGTGAACTTGTTCTTATTGCAGCACTGATGTAGTAAAATGTCTGCTAAATCAGGGCTTAAATCACTAACGATATGTGAAGAAAGAACTGGTTGTTTTTTGTACATGGAGACCGGTATAAAAAATTTTACTAGGAAGCCAAATTGATGAAAACCGAACTTGAAGCAGAGTTTTATTTATCAGGTAAAAATTCTTTTACTAGAATAGCTAGGCCTGAATGGTCTGATGTTAATGAATTGTTGTTTAAGCTAAGGGGTAAGCAGGGATCAATGAGGCTTGTTGTCTTACCTGAGCCTAGTGTTGGCCCTGTGAATATAGATGTCTCAACAGGAAATGGTTTTTACTTAATCACTTTGCTGGAATATTCGGAGAATGACTCTGATGTTCGCTCATACTGGGATATGTCAAAGGTAGATAACAAAATTACTGTTCTCGGTGAGATTTGGCCTGAACGTCAACTTATAAAAGACTTCGATCTTGTTGTCAGGGTCTTTAAAGAATTCTTCGATACTGGCAATGTATCAACGGATCTTCTGAATTAATGTATGAATCTCGGTTCTTAAAACAGATCGGTGTTTTTTCTTGTCGTTAGGATTCTTTTACTTCAATTGCGCGACGTTCTGATTTAGAATTGCGTTGAACCATAGTAACCGATTTTTATGCAAGGTTGCGGAGACGAGGGGAGAGTATTGATATGATAACTGAAAATGAAATTTTATATTTTATTACTCTTCAAGATAAATTAATGAAGGCTTTCTTTATTGCGTATCCAGACATAAAAGATTTTGAGTTGTTGTTGGACTTCCCTAAGATAGGAAGTGTTTTGGTTAATGATGATAAATGGAATTTTGTTAAGCATGGGAAAGGCATTAAATTTTTAATAGAAGATACCCACTCGGTAAGGGTAGTCGATGTTAATAGTGATATCAAAAACCCTAAGTTAATTGATATGTGGCGCTTGCCTCAATATTTTCCATTGTGTAATGATTATGAAATAAAAAAGTTATTAGATGAAATGGTTACGTCTGGGGTTTTACAAAAAAAATCAAAAAATAAATATGAGTTACAATCTCACTAAAAATAAATTTTTATGATCTCAGCAGAGTAGATATGGTTTTTTTTAATTCAATGTACTAATACCAAGAGTAAATGAATATGATCCCAGTCGGATATTTATCTAAAAGAATAGAACTAAAACCAGATTGGCTAAAGACAGAACAAGTCAAAGACATTTATTCGGTAAGTTGTTGTATATCCGATTCCTTTTGTGAGTATATTCAGTTCTGGCGTCATAATGGTTACTGGCTGTTTGATTCGCCGGAGGTGATTTATTCCCTGGCAACAGAAAAAGGGATTGATATGAACGGTACAACGATGTTTTATTACGAGGCATACGAGTATCAGTATGATGAAGATACATTAGAATGGGGTTTGTTCGAACCGGAAGCGTCTTTTGATACTGATGTGAATATACCACAGCTAAAAATATTGCAGGGTTTTGATATTGTTTCTTTTTACCTTGAGCAATCACCAGAGTGTTCTTATTTATCGTGTAACCATATGGCGCAGGCGTTAGATGTTAATGAACATTGCTTGTTGGCCTCTTTTGATGAGGCGAAAAAACATCTGGAAAGTGACGTTTTTCACGGTTGTGAACCGGGACCTTGCAGAATATTTGCGGTGTATTTGGTGCCGGATAGTACACCTGTAATCGTTTGATATAGAGTATATTGTGAAAAACCAGACTGGTTAAGGATGAAAGCGCTATGAATAGGGGATTAGTTCAACAGGCATTTAATGATTTTTTTAATCGCGCGGCCTGTGCCACAGTGGCTGATGTTAATCTTTTTCAGCTTTATCTATCTGAGCTTCGGGCGTATATCGCCGAACTTGAGCAAGCTTACGACCCTATCGATCAATGGTCGCTAGGGGAACTGAAAAGGGTAGAGGCATTCTTATTGTATAACCAGCAGTGGGTTGCAGGCGCAGAGAAAATACAGGATCCGTTGCAGCAAGCTTTTGCGGTTATTGCGCAGCATCGGCGGTTTTTAGAAGAGCATGACCTACTACCAGATTATCTTGAAAATTATTAGCCGAATGATAATTATTTTAAGAATTTTATTTTATGGGTGAAATAGGAAGATGATTTCATCCCTAATTTTTCCATCTTGCTATAATTATAAAATAGAATTATTGCTCTTATGAACTACAGTGTAAGTTAAGTGATATCATCATCTTGCCGTCACGGATTACATTTTTCCTCGCAAAACTCATACCACGTAAAATATATTTATTTTTTCATTCAATTTTTTTAACTATATTATTCATCTTTTATTTGCATGCGTTTTTATTTAATCCTGTAAACTCGATCTTAAATCTCTGATAGAAACATGGATAGTAGACAGGGGGCAGGGAAAATTACTATGCAGGCTCATCGATTTTCTATTATCAATCACCGGCAAACCCGAGTGACTCACATTATAGTGATGCCAGTCATTAGACTGTGCTGCCGCTTTTCCTCATTTTTTCCCGCGTCGTCAGACCGATATTTTCATAATTACGACAGTGCTGTCGTCATCCTCCTTAGATTTTATTTTCGGCGATCGACTATCGCCGAACGCAATCCTGCGCATCGTGTACCCACGATTCGCTGGTCACACCGTTGCCGCTTCAACGACTCATCGCGGTCGTTTTTCGGTACGGGTTTTATTCATTAAGTGAAGGAAATCACAATGCAATATACTGGGAAGTACCTGAAGAAAACAGTGCTGATGCTGGCCATGATGGCCGGGCTAAGCGTCGGGCAAAGTCAGGCTGCTGTCGAGCTGGAGACGCGTTCGCTGGATCAAATTTATAAGAGTGCATTGAGCGAGGGCGGTACGGTTACCGTCTATGCCGGTGGTGATGTGCAGTCACAGCAAGCGGGCTTCAAACGTGCGTTTGAGACACGTTTTCCTGGCATCAAGTTGAACGTGATTGTGGATTACAGCAAATATCATGATGCCCGTATCGATAACCAATTGGCGACCGACGCGTTGGTTCCTGATGTAGTGCAATTGCAAACCGTACAAAATTTTCCGCGCTGGAAAAAGGAAGGCGTGTTACTGAACTACAAACCACGGGGCTGGGACAAAATCTACCCAGAATTTCGTGATGCAGATGGTGCTTGGATCGGTGCCTATGTCATCGCGTTCAGCAATCTGGTCAACACGCAACTTCTGGATGAAAAGTCCTGGCCGCGCGAAGCCAATGACTATCTTCGTCCTAGTCTAAGAGGCAATTTGATTCTGGCCTATCCTAATGACGATGATGCGGTGCTGTTCTGGTACAAGCTGGTCGTGGATAAATACGGCTGGGACTTTGTTAAAAAATTGCAGGAACAGGATCCCGTCTACGTGCGTGGCACCAACGTGCCCGGCGCTGAGATTGCTACGGGAAAATATAGCGCGACGTTTACCAGTTCTGGTGCGCTCGTTCCGGCAGCGGATTCTGTGACCCGTTTTGTTTTGCCGAAGTCCGATCCTTTTGTGTCCTGGGCGCAGCGTGCTGCTATTCTTAAGCAGGCTAAACACCCTGAGAGCGCCAAGCTGTATCTAAGCTGGTTACTCGATCCGCAAACGCAGACTCAGGTTTCGCGGATGTGGTCGGTGCGTACTGACGTTGCACCGCCAGCAGGCTATAAGCCTATCTGGGAATACCGCAACACCCGTCCGCAGGCCTTTGCTGATTTCATGTACGATCGCGGTGCGGTCGAGCGCTTTCGCGCACAGTTGAGTCTGTATATCGGTGAGGTAAAAGGGGAACCTACTCCAGGCTGGCTTGGCCCACGTCCGACAGTGCCTTTGGTTAATTGATCGTTACCTTGCTTAACCGATCGTGTTTTTAATTAACCGATCGCTGGAATGATTGCGCTAATTAATGCTGCTCACGTTAAGTGAGCAGCATTATTAATGAATCATGGAAGGGCTACAGGAGACGACCAATGGCAATAAGCTACCATTGGCCTATTGAGGATTAACGCTTATTTCTTGTTGTTTGGCTTTAATGTCTCACCAACATTTAGCAGGAAGAGTTCGTTATCGCGCGTAGACACGCGGGTTGAACCATCTTCCATGCGGTAACCGCCTTCGGTGAAGCCTGCACCATTCAGGAACGGAGCAACGGACTGCGGTTGATTACGTATCGCGGCTTCCAACGCTAACAGCGCGTAAGGCTCGATGGTGTCGACATCAGCATATTGCCTGTTGGGCTCGGCCATGAAGAAGCCGTTTTTATAACGCGTACTGATAATGTTATCGCCCACTTTTTCCGCCAGCGACAAATAGTCCTTCACTTTGCTAGCCTGATACAGATCCAGTAGCGCAAACAGGGCATAAGGATCACTGTTCTTTGTTGCGAGATCTACTTTGACGTCCTTGCCCGGTGCTGAACCTAATTCACCCAACCCTTGGGCGCGAGCGATGCCGCGTGCAACACGCCACAACTCGGTATCCGGTGAAACGGTGTAGGCGCGAGCATACGAGAGCAAGAATGAGTTATCCGCAGGATAAGGTTTGAGTACGGTGCCTTTTTTACCGTAGTAACCGTCACGCGGCAGGACGTAGTTGGAGAGATCTTTGCCGTTAGCGAGCATCGGACGGAAGGTGTTATCGGACTCGTTGTAGGCATATTTAGCAAAGGCCTTGAGGCCATCGGTTGTCCACGTCAGTAATTCTTTGCCTTCCGCGCCTAAATCTTTACCCAGTTGGAGTTGCATGAGCGCATTTTCGGAATAGATTGTGCTGGTGCGTCCTTTCAGCATCATATTGCCTTCCAGCGCCGTTGGGCCGAACTCTGGGCCAAATTGACGCTGGGCGCGATCGCCGTATTTGGAATGCGTATCGGCATCATCGGTGGTTTCATCGCGCTTCAGCGCCTGCGTAAACTGATATACGCCAAGTCCGGTTGCTTTATCCCGTGGTAGCACATACTGCTGCGCCAGACGTTTTGCCCAGATCAGTGCGCCATCTTCTTTATTGTATTTATACAGTAAGGAAGCGGAATAGATCAGATCGTTACCGGCATTCAGGAAGCTAAGACCCTTGGTCGCGAAGAAGGGCGGCTGTTGCTCAAACGGGCTTTGCCAGAGTGCGCCTATTTTTTGCCCGTATTTACCGTGACGGCTGGTTTCCATGATCTTCCAGTCATAAACGTGCGCATTCCAGAAGCCGCGAATAAAGCGCGCGGTCGCCTCTTTATCGACGCTGAACATCAAATCGTAGTAGGGATAGGCATTTTTCAACTCATGCACCATCTCTTTTTCACTGGGGCCTTCCGGTTGCAGCGTTTTTAAATCAACGAAACGGTGGCCGCCCCAAATCAGCAGGCCGCTCTCATCCTGATAATGTTGGAAGTGATATTTCACTATCGCTTCAGCACGCTGCTTATAGCTGGGATTACCGCTCAGATTACTGAGCCCGACCAGCACGCGCATTAGGTTCTGCTGAGCGGAGAAGTTGGACAGCACGGCCTGACGACCATCAGGGAAGATCCACTCCATCTGTTTGCCAGTGCGAGGATCGACACCGTCAGCAAGCAGTGGCGTGGGCGATTGACCGTGATAATGGTCACCCGCTTTCGCTAGCACGTTGTCAACATACTGATTGACGGTGGTGAGACGGTCTGGTGTGGCGGCGCTGGCCTGTAAAGCGACCAGACCAGCAAGGAGCGACAGAGCAAATCTTTTCATTTTATTTACCTGTAATAGCTGTAATAGAGGGATCCTGCTTGGTTAGCAGGATCCCCGAGAAACAGTATGTAGCAGTAAGTCGTTGTTAGAACGTATAGGTGAAGCCGACTTTTCCTTTCCCTTCACGCGATTTCACATCGCGCCCGCTGGCGACATCTTCAACGCCAACGTGTGCTGTCCAGTTGTCGTTGATGGTGTAAGACACATCGAAATCCTGCTGATAATCATGCTTCTTGTTGTTTTGCAGCACGTAATCCGCGTGATAGTAGTAAGCGGTATACGCCAACGTGAAATTATCGAAGCCTTTGTAGGCGACGCCAGCTTCATAGCGTTGGCGGTGGGCGTCATCATCTGTGCTGGTGCGCTTGCTGCGGGTGATTTTTCTGAGGTCATAGCGATATTGCGCATGAAGATCCGTCTTATCAGTCACTGCCCAGGTCAGCTTCAGTCCTGGCGTGTAGCGTGCGCCGGAACTCTGGCTAGCGCCTATATCACCCACAGTGCCTTCGCCGCTGGTGCCGCCGGAGTAGAAGCGCGCTTCCAGATTCGGCGTCAGGGTTAATTCAGGCGTTAAGCTGTAGGCATAACCGGTATAAAAGGCATAAGAATTTGAGACCACATCATCGATGGCCAGATCTTTATTCTTATTATAAAAATTCAGCTCAACACCAACGTACAGGCCATTATCCATAAAATGCCGCATACCGATTTCATCACCGTGATAGCGATTCATTGTTCCCCAGCTATGTTCATAGCTGAGTTTGGTATCAGAAGCAGACGCGGAAATAGCATAAATTTGGGCAAAGAGAATACCAGCCACAAGGTAGCGTTTTTTCATTATGAGCACCATTAATATTGTTCGTTAATTATGAAAACTGTGCGCTGATAGACAAAACTCATTCATGAATTCGTTTCTTCATCAACGCAGCACGAAATACGGTATGTTTTCTTTATAAAATTCGGTATTTTTTAGAAAACGTAGTTGAAACCAACTTTGATTTTCCCCTGACGGCTTGATGATGTGCTGGATTGGTTAATATCATCATACTCAATGTAAGGAGTTAGCTGTTTGTTGAACTTATATTGAACTTTGAACTGATGTTCATAATCCGTTTTCCCATTATCGTAAATCGCATATTCTCTTTCCGTAAATTCACCCTTGCTGTATTTATACGATTTTGTGGTGTTATCACCGATATAGTAGTTAAACACGTAAGTCAGATTAATTTTATCCAAACCGGAATAGGTTACTCCTGCATCTAAACGGTGGCGTCCGGTATCGGATTTTGACAAATAAGATTCCCCTGCGTGACCATATTTGTCAGATGCGGAAATGGTCGAATAACGCGAGCTACGAGAAGGCTTTTTATATTCATAGCGGTAGCGGCCATAGGTGGACCAATCACTATTAATCCGATAGCCATATTTCAGCCCCGACTGATACATCATGGTTGAATTGCCGATGGAAAATTCAAAGCTAGGCGTTAAGGTAGCGGCCTTGCTGAGTTTGAAATCCTTGCCGATCACCATGCCGCCAGAGCCGCCCTGCATATCGTCATAGGCAACGTCGTAGTTGCTGGTCCCGCCTGCTGATGTACTGAATTTGACTTCGTATGACCAACCGCTAGTTTTCTTATGAATCAGCTTGATAGAGTCTGCGTGGCGGCGGGCTTCCGTCTTCCAGTTATGTTCATATTGGAAGGTGGTTTTGCCGTCGGTTTCTGCCTGGGTAAGAAAAGGCGCGAATCCGGCACAAACGATGAGTAGGTTACGTGTGTATATTTTCATTCTATCTTTCTCTTTTTTAATATACTCGTCATGCTTCAAGTTGCATGTGCGTTGGCTGCGTTCAAATCTGCTTCCGGCAGATTTGTCACCCGAATCACTTGCCGCCTGCCTGAAACTCGAATTATTTAGAGTATGGTAAATAATATTATTGGCGAGTGTAGTCTCTATCTTTAAAACCAGACAGTTGATGTCATTTTTTGGACGTAAAAATAGAATCACCAGGAATGATGATGACGCCATTAATAATGTCAGACAGAGGGTTCCCTGGGGAATCAGGTTTTATCAGTTCATTGATTACTCCTTATATATGATTTGAATTATGGATATCTCATCTATTGCAATGAGTGAATATCGATAATTTTTACCTTTTACTCGTCAATCTAATTAATCATCAGTCTTGATAATTAGGTTGTGTGGTATTATGGTGAAAAAGAAACACTGTTTCATTTGCACGGATCACACATTTAGTTACTCTTTGAAATTTTTTGTAATGTTTTTGGTCTGGTTATTGTACGGGAATGGAATAAGTGTAATAGCGAGCGCTGTTGTCAGATTGAGGAGGATATCTCTTGAGTGTTAATGACGATAATGATATGTAATTGAACGATAGTTAACCAATCATCTACATTATTTCCGCGATTCATCTCTTCGCCATCACCGTCATACGTCATTTTTGCCAAATCGGCAGGAAGCGTTTTCCACACGGTCACTCACGTGTTGGAACCGAGCAATATTTCCACACCTTACTGCTTGGCAATAGATCAGATCTCGAAACCTGGAGCGACTTCTTTCACCGGTTTTTTACACTCTTCAGGTTTTGGCTGATTCGCTGGTAGGTTTTTACAGTCTGGAGTAAAAGGATTCAGCGCATCGCGATTCAGATAGAGCACAAACAGGATCAGAATGAGGAGAGGGATCAGTATGCGTTTTCTTTTCATGGTTATTTTTCGTGGTTGCGTTGCAAAAAATGTGTGTATGTTACAAAACAGGAAAAATTCTAACGCGTTGCGTGGCTTTTGTCTTTAGCCGGCTCGGTTTCCACTCTATTGTAGTGATTCGACATAGCGAGAGTGGCGAGGTGAGGATGAAAAATATTCGATTTGCAGCGATTGGGTTAGCACACAACCACATTTACGACATGTGTCGTCAACTGGTTGATGCCGGTGCGGAACTGGTTGGCGTGTTCGATCCCGATCCCAATAACCGGGAAAAATTCATCTCGCTTTTCCCCTTCGTTCCTTTTGCGTCCTCGGCGGAACAGTTGATTAGTGATGCGTCGATCGATCTCATCGCCTGCGCGGTAATTCCCAGTGACAGGGCAGAACTGGCATTGCGCACGCTGGATGCGGGCAAGGATTTTTTCACGGCCAAGCCGCCGCTGACCTCGTTGGTACAGTTGGATGCCGTCCAACGTCGGGTGGCGGAAACGGGTCGTAAGTTTGCCGTGTACTTTAATGAACGCATCAATGTGGATAGTGCGTTATTTGCCGGTGAACTGGTACAACGGGGTGAGATTGGGCGAGTGATTCAGACAATTGGCGTCGGTCCACATCGTGAACGCGGCGCGCGGCCTGACTGGTTTTATCAAAAGCGCCAGTATGGCGGGATCCTCTGTGATATCGGTATCCATCAAATCGAACAGTTTCTCTATTTTACCGGCAACACCGATGCGCGTGTGGTGACCAGCCAGACGGCGAATTATCACCATCCGCATCATCCCGAATTTGAAGATTTTGGCGATGCGATGCTGCTTGGCGAGAATGGGGCAACGGGCTATTTCCGCTGTGACTGGTTTACGCCGGATGGCTTGAGTGTCTGGGGCGATGGTCGCTTGACGATACTGGGCACGGAAGGCTATATCGAAATCAGGAAATATGTCGATCTCACGCGCGGCGAAAACAACGTCGTTTATCTGGTGAATGGTGAGGGGGAACAGCGATTTACCCCCGCAGGCAGCGTCGAACGCCCCTTTTTCCCGGATTTTTTGCGGGACTGCCGTGAACGCACCGAAAACGCGATGTCGCAGTCGCATATCTTCAAGGCAACAGAGCTGTCGATTCTGGCGCAGCAGGCTGCGAAGAAGATTGCCTGACGATTGCACGACCACTATCCGTCAATCCGGCAGACTGGGGATTATCTGAACCGGGGCCGCTAAATTTTGTGATGCCCAGATCCTGTGTCTGAAGGTGGCTGGGCTACAGCCCATGACAATTTTAAATTTCATACAAAAATACGCGCTGTCCGTAAAACCCGCATTTTCAGCAATATCGACAATTTTTAACTCTGTCGAGGAAAGCAACCGGATAGCATGCTTTATTTTTTTTAATAACATATATTGTTTAAACGTCATGCCAAAGTAACTTTTAAATAGCCGAGAAAAATAGGATTTAGACCAGTTGCAGGCAGCGGAAGCCTCCGCCGTTGTGATCTCAGACACTGTGTTGTTTTCCAAGCTGTACAGATATTTTATCAGGCTTGATGCACTAGACGTAACATCGTGGTTACTTTCATTTTCTTCCTGACTTTCAAAAGAAAACACCAGTTCAATAAATGACGCTAATAATTTCGTTATCAATAGTGATGACCTGTTATGGGTAAACAATTCATTGCACCAGGATAGTAGTGTATCAATACGTGCTGCATTTCTTTCGTCAACATGGAAGACAAGGGGTTTTGATTTTTTTAGTGAGGGAATTGAGGCGTTGGTTTCATTGATGAAATCGTTTTCAAATTGGAACAAATAACGCAAATGATTGGGTTGAGGCGATAAAAACATATCATGAATGACGAGGGCTGGCACAAAGATGAGCGTGTTATCTTTAATTTTATACTGGTTGTCGTTAATGGAAAATAGCCCATCCGATCTTCTGAACCACATAATTTCATTCATGAAGTGATAGTGTGGGATAACATCGCAGCCGTTAAATTGCAGAACGTCATCCTCTACCAGCGTATAAAGTTCCCCCGTTAAAACAGGAATGATTTCGTAAATGGGATGTTCGTCACTCATAAGGTTCACTTTCATTATATTTTTATCTTTTTTTTATACATATCATCCCGGATGAAAATCAATAACCTGATTTTGAGGATGAGAGAGTAAGCCTACTCTGAATCCCCAAAAAGGTTGAGCTCTGTCAAATTGATGTGGGGGAGTTATGTCTGATTCTGCAATAAGTATTAAAGAAAAAATAGGGTATGGATTAGGGGACACGGCCTGTAATTTAGTCTGGCAGACTGTGATGCTGTTTATGGCTTACTTTTATACGGATGTTTTTGGTTTATCGCCTGCCCATATGGGGACCATGTTTCTCGTGGTTCGGGCGATTGATGCGGTCATTGACGTTGGTATTGGTGCCATGGCGGATAGAACGAGAACGCGGTTTGGGCAGTTCAGGCCTTATATTCTCTGGTTCGCCATTCCGTTTGGCGTGGTTTGCACGCTGACGTTTTATACGCCTGATTTTAGCTACACCGGGAAACTTATTTACGCTTATACGTCTTACCTGCTGCTGTCCATCGTCTACAGCGCGATTAATGTGCCGTACTGTGCGATGATTAACAACATCAGCAACGACTCCCGCCAGCGGGTTTCTCTCCAGTCATGGCGGTTTTCGCTCAGCGCCATCGGCGGGTTAATCGTCTCTATCTCCGCGTTGCCGCTGGTAAAATACATTGGCAAAGGCAATATCCAGGAAGGCTATTTCTACACCATGATGGTATTCGGTGCATTGAGCGTTGTTTTCTTTTATCTCTGTTTCTCCAACATTCATGAGCGATATATTTCCCCGATAGAACAAAATTCTGGGTCTGTCTGGCGTGATTTTAAAACGCTGTGTGGGAATCGTGACTGGCGTAGCATGTTCACGTTAAACGTCGTCAACCTGATTGCGGTGTTATTCAAGGGCGGTAGTGCGATCTATTATTGTAACTATGTATTAAATCGCCCGGATATCAGTACGTATTTATTAACCACGGCGATCATTTCTGGAACCATCGGTGCATTCATATCACCACACGTTTTTAAAAATATTGATAAGGTGAGAGGATTTAAATATGCGATGTTCCTGGAAGCTATTTTACTGATTGCCATCTATATCATCACTCCCGATATGCTGTGGCTGATATTTTTCACTGTGATACTGGTGAATATCATTCAAGGGGCGGCGACGCCATTGCAATGGGGAATGATATCGGACGTGGTTGACGTATTGGAAAAAGAGAGTGGCAGGAAATTAAGTGGCATTGTATTTTCCACCAACCTATTTGCTATTAAGTTAGGTATCGCACTGGGCGGCGCATTTATTGGCTGGCTATTGTCATGGAGTGGTTATATCGGTGGGGCTGACGTTCAGTCGGGAAACGCTGTTAATACCATTGCGCTTCTGTTCTCTGTTTATCCGGCGATACTGGTTTTTAGTCTGGTGATTATTATGAATCATTATACCTTGAATGACGCCAGACTTGAGGCAATAACGAAGCCCTGAAAGTAAATCTTACCGAAAATGCAAATCCACAAGCAATATTAGCTATGCAGATAATGCTACCTGATACTATGTGATTTAAGAATAGATTATAACGGAGTGCTTTATGATCAAAAATCCCATTTTTAAAGGATTCAATCCCGATCCGTCTATTTGTCGCTGTAATAATGATTATTACGTTGCTGTTTCTTCTTTTGAATGGTTTCCCGGAATACCGATTTACCATTCTACCGACTTAAAAAACTGGACGTTGCATACCCATATTTTAAATGATGAAAAGAAAGTTGATTTAACTCGACTGCCTTCAGCAAAGGGAATTTGGGCACCATGCCTCACCTGGTGTGAAGAAGAACAGCTTTTTTACGTCATTTACGGCGTTATGAACTCGATGCATGGTCGATATTTCGATGTAGACAATTATCTGATTACGGCACCGGACATTACGGGTCCCTGGAGCGAGCCTGTCTATTTGCATTCTGGTGGTTATGATGCCTCCATTTTGCATGACGATGACGGGCGGAAATGGATTGTCGCTGTCGATTGGGAAACGCGTGATGGCTACAATGGCGCGATTTCTCTGGTGGAATATTCGCCAGAAACGCAAGCCATCATCGGTTATCCGAAAAGGATCTGGTCGGGTATGACGGGGATTGGTGCAGAAGGACCGCATCTGACAAAACGAGGCCATTATTATTATCTGATGTGTGCGGAGGGCGGCACGGGCTACGGGCATTGTGTGACGATGGCGCGAGCGGAACAGGTCTGGGGGCCTTATGAAAGCGATGCGGGTAACCCAATTCTCACGTCGGTGAATCCGGCGCTATTTGAAAAAAATAACGCGGAATATGAGAAGCCCGATTTTTCGATTTTAGGCGTGAAAGACTATCTGCGGCCGGAGTGTTTTAACCCAGAGGTGAAAATACAAAAGGCGGGTCATGGTAGCTATGTCGAAACGCCAGAAGGAGAGGTGTATTTGGTCCATCTCTGCGCGCGGCCTTTTCGTCCAGAGTTATGCTGCCCCTTAGGGCGCGAATCGGCAATACAGAAAATGCGCTGGACGACAGAGGGGTGGATGCGGTTGGAAGGGGATGACAACATGGCGAAAGCCGTGGTCGAACCGAGCGCCTTACCTGAATCGCCGTCAGTCGTAACGCCTGCGCGCGACGACTTTAATGATGATACGCTCGCACTGCATTACTACGCTCCGCGAATTCATCCTAATTCATTTACCGACCTGACAAACCGGGCCAGCTATGTTTGTTTACGCGGGCAGGAATCGCTCAGTTCCACGAATAAAGTCAGCTTACTGGCCAGAAAGTTAACCTCTGTTTATACGACAGTGAAAACTAAAATGTGCTTTACCCCAGAGGTGTTCCAGCATAGTGCAGGACTGGTGTTGTACTACGACAATATGAACTACCTCTATTTACAAAAGCACTATGACGAAGAACATCGGTGTGCGGCACTTTCCGTTATTCACATGGAAAATGGCGCGAAGCGGGAAGACTGGCATGCCAGCGCTCGGCTTAATGCCGACGCGGTGTATTTACGGCTGACGATTGAAGGGCGGTCGATTTCCTTCGGCTGGTCGTATGACGATGTACATTATCAATCGGTCGGGAATGTTTACGAAACGATCAAGTTTTCGGATGAATACAGCCAACATGGCGAGTTTACGGGGACGTTTGTTGGGATCGCCTGTGTAGACAGCGTGTTGCATCAGCATACTGCTGCGTTTGATTTCTTCGATTATCAGGCGGATGAAATCCGAGATGTTGAATAAATCACGTCAGAGATAAACGCGGCAGTCGCGTATTTTCCGCGAGTTAAGCCATAACAACCGTGCTCTGTGATGGCGCACGATTGTTCCTTTTCTGTGCATGCTAATGAAATGAACTCATTTAATTACATATAAATCAATAGAGTAAAAACTGGCATAGTTTTCGCTTTAG
Organism: Pectobacterium parmentieri; assembly: GCF_001742145.1. Taxonomy (NCBI): domain Bacteria; kingdom Pseudomonadati; phylum Pseudomonadota; class Gammaproteobacteria; order Enterobacterales; family Pectobacteriaceae; genus Pectobacterium; species Pectobacterium parmentieri. Next base: position 1,389,865 of record NZ_CP015749.1, read on the forward strand.
TGAATTCAATCTTGTATACCAGATGGGATTCACACTATGCCAAGAATGACGGGATTCACGCTTCAGGAATGGAAACAGCATTACCAACAGCAGGCCGATAGCGTTGGCGAGACGTTAAGTTCACTGCTTGCTAGCCTGTCGGCGGACGATCCGGCGTGGATCGTGCTGGCGACACCTGAGCTGATTGAGGTGCAGATCGCGGCGCTATTACCGCGATATCGTGAAAACCCAGACGCGCTGCCGCTGTTTGGCGTTCCCTTCGCTGTCAAAGACAATATTGATGTTGCAGGCTGGCCGACGAGCGCGGCGTGTCCGGCATTCACCTATCTGGCCGACAAGGATGCGATTGCCGTTGCCAAATTAAAAGCGGCAGGGGCCATTGTCATTGGTAAAACCAATCTCGACCAGTTTGCCACTGGGCTAGTCGGTACGCGCTCACCGTTTGGCGCAGTGCCGAACACCTTTAATACGGACTATATCAGCGGCGGTTCCAGTTCAGGATCGGCTTCGGTAGTCGCGCGTGGACTGGTGGCGTTTGCGTTGGGTACCGACACCGCCGGATCGGGGCGTGTTCCCGCAGGTTTTAACAATATCGTCGGTCTGAAGCCGACCAAAGGGTGGCTATCGGCAAGCGGCGTTGTACCGGCTTGTCGTCTGAATGACACCATCTCCGTGTTCGCGTTAACGGTCGAAGATGCGTTTACCGTCGCGGAACTGGCTGGCGGATACGATGCAACAGATGCTTACTCGCGCCGCCATCCGGGGAGTGCGCCTGCCGCACTGCCAACCGCACCGCGTTTTGCTATCCCCAGCGATCCGACCTTTTTTGCCGATGCCACCGCACAGGCAGCCTGGCAGCACGCGCTGGCCGAAGTTGAAGCGACGGGTGCGACGCTGCACCCTATCGATTTCAGTGTATTCACGCAGTTGGCAGAGCAACTTTACCAAGGCCCTTGGGTGGCAGAGCGCACGGTGGCTGTTGGTGACATGCTACGGCAGCCAGAAAGTATGGATCCGGTGGTGCACGGTATTGTGGCGAGCGGCGAGCGTTTCAGTGCGGTAGAGGCTTTCAAAGCCGAATACCTACGGGCTGAACTGGCACGTCAAATCCAACAGACGCTGGCCGCGTTCGATGCGTTAGTTGTACCGACCTCGCCGACCATCCACACGCTTGAGGCGATGAAGCAGGAACCGGTGCGCTACAACTCTCAGTTGGGAACCTACACCAACTTTACCAATCTGGCCGACCTCTCGGCGCTGGCATTGCCTGCCCCTTTCCGTGCCGACGGCTTGCCCGCAGGTATCACACTGATTGCACCCGCCTGGCACGACCGTGCGTTAGCGAGTTTTGGTCTGCGCTGGCAGGCACAACTGGCGCTCACGCTGGGCGCAACCGGAAAACCGCTGCCTGCCAGACCGGCCACATTACTACCTTCCGCATTGCACGTTCGTCTCGCCGTTGTCGGCGCACATCTAACGGGCATGCCGCTGAACCATCAACTGATCAACCGGGATGCGGTATGGATAGAAGAGACGCATACGGCGGGAAACTATCGTCTTTATGCGTTGGCGAATACGCAACCGGCTAAGCCCGGTTTAGCGAAAAGCGCCGATGGCGCGGCGATTGTCGTCGAACTGTGGGACATCCCGCTGGCACGTTTTGGTGAGTTTGTCGCAGAGATTCCCGCGCCGTTGGGAATTGGCACGCTGACGTTAGCGGACGGGCGACAGGTTAAAGGTTTTATCTGTGAACCGACTGCGCTGAGCGACGCCGTGGATATCACGGAGTTCGGTGGCTGGCGCAACTGGCTTACCCGTCAGGAGGCGTCTCATGTTTAAGACCGTACTGATTGCTAACCGCGGTGAGATCGCCTGCCGCGCGATTCGCACGCTGAAGCGCTTGGGGATTACCAGCGTGGCGATATATTCCGATGCGGATAAAAACGCGCAGCATGTGAAAGACGCCGATATCGCCGTATCGATTGGCGGGGAAAAGGCCAGCGACAGCTATCTGTGTATCGATAAAGTGCTTTCGGCAGCACAACAGACGGGGGCCGAAGCGATCTGGCCGGGCTACGGTTTTCTATCCGAAAGCCTGCCGTTTGCCGCCGCGTGTGAAAAAGCGGGTATCGCGTTTGTTGGGCCAACGGCGCAGCAAATTGGCGAGTTTGGCCTGAAGCACCGCGCTCGTGAATTGGCTGCCGCCGCTGGTGTGCCGATGACACCGGGAACGCCGCTGTTGGCCTCACTGGAGGAAGCACGGGTCGCGGCAGAGGAGATCGGCTATCCGGTCATGCTGAAAAGTACCGCCGGTGGCGGGGGGATTGGCCTGACGCGCTGTGCGGATACCGCCGCACTTCACGCGGCGTGGGAGAGCGTGCGCCGGTTGGGCGAGCAGTTCTTTAGCGATTCCGGCGTATTTCTCGAACGCTGCATCGATCGGGCCCGGCATGTAGAAGTACAGATTTTTGGCGATGGCAAAGGCCGCGTGGTAGCGCTGGGCGAACGTGATTGTTCATTGCAGCGGCGTAACCAGAAAGTGGTGGAAGAAACGCCCGCACCGCATTTGCCGGACGCTACACGCGCGGCGCTACTGGCTTCGGCGGTAAAACTTGGTGAACTGGTCAACTACCGCAGCGCGGGGACGGTGGAATTTATCTACGACGCCGAACGGGATGCATTCTTTTTCCTCGAAGTGAATACCCGTTTACAGGTTGAACATCCGGTGACGGAGTGTGTTACCGGGCTGGATTTGGTCGAATGCATGCTGCGCGTTGCGGCAGATGAACCGCTGGATTGGGCGCAGTTCGCACAACTCCGGCGTGGCGCGGCGATTGAAGTGCGTATTTATGCGGAAGATCCGCTGAAAAACTTCCAGCCCAGTCCCGGCGTACTGACCGAAGTGGCGTTTCCTGATGACGTGCGGGTTGACGGCTGGGTGAGCACCGGCACCGAGGTGTCGACATATTACGATCCGATGATCGCCAAACTGATCGTTCATGAGGAAACCCGTGAACTGGCGCTGGAGAAGATGCAGCAGGCGCTGAACGCTACACGCTTGCACGGTATTGCCACCAATCTGGATTATCTGCGCCAGATTATCACCACCGACGCGTTCCGTAGTGGAACGGTATGGACGCGGATGCTCGATAGCTTTACGCCGTCTGCGTCAGTGATTGAAGTGATTCACCCCGGTACCTGGAGCAGCGTGCAGGATTATCCTGGGCGGCTCGGCTATTGGGATATCGGCGTGCCACCGTCCGGTCCGATGGATGATTTCGCGTTCCGGTTGGCGAATCGCATCGTAGGTAACGATGCGGCAGCGGCAGGGCTGGAATTTACGCTACAAGGGCCGACGCTGCGTTTCCACAGTACAGCGGTGATTGCGCTGACGGGGGCTGACTGCCCGGCCATGTTGGATGGTGACATCGTACCCTATTGGCAGCCCGTTACGATCATGGCTGGGCAAACGCTGACGCTGGGGCGTGCGCAGTCTGGCTGCCGCACTTATTTGGCGGTACGCAACGGCATTGATGTGCCGCAATATCTCGGCAGCCGTTCGACTTTCGCACTCGGAGAATTTGGCGGTCATGCAGGAAGAACGTTGCGCGTGGCGGATATGCTGGCGATTTCGCAACCCACATTGCCAGCCTGCACCACGCCCGCGCCAGTGAGCGCCCCGCAGGCCGTGGATACCGCGCTGATCCCACAGTATGGCAACGACTGGCGGATTGGCGTGCTCTACGGCCCGCATGGTGCACCGGATTTCTTTACCCACGCGGCGATCGACGAATTTTTCGCGGCGGAATGGCAGGTGCATTACAACTCGAACCGATTGGGCGTGCGTCTGGTGGGACCAAAACCAAGCTGGACGCGGGCGAACGGCGGCGAAGCTGGCTTACATCCCTCTAACGTTCACGATTGCGAGTACGCCATCGGCGCGGTGAATTTTACCGGCGACTTCCCGGTGATCCTCACGCGAGATGGGCCGAGTCTGGGCGGGTTTGTCTGCCCGGTCACGATTGCCAAAGCGGAACTGTGGAAAGTCGGTCAGGTGAAACCGGGCGATCGTATCCGTTTTCATCCCATCAGCGCAGAGGAGGCACTGGCGCTGGAACAGGCGCAGTCTGCCTGCGTGTCCACGTTGGGCGTAGCTCACGCGCCTGCCTTTGATGTTCCCTCGTTGGCGACGACAGAACATGGTTCCGCCACGGTGCTGGCTGCCGTGCAGGCCACGACGACCACGCCAGCCGCCGTTTACCGTCAGGCAGGTGATAACTACATTCTGATCGAATACGGTGAGAACGTGTTGGATCTGGCGCTGCGGCTGCGTATTCATTTGCTGATGGTTGCCATTCGTGCTTCTGAGACGGTAGGAATAGAGGAACTGTCACCTGGTGTGCGTTCGCTACAGGTGCGTTATGACAGCCGAATTCTCCGCCAGCGTGCACTACTGGATGTGTTACTGCATCTGGAAAGCCAGCTCGGTGACGTCAGCCAGATGACCGTGCCGTCGCGCATCGTCCATTTGCCGATGGCGTTTGAAGATAGCGCCACGCTCGGTGCGGTTGAACGCTACCGTGAAACGGTACGCGCCCGTGCGCCCTGGCTGCCGAATAACGTCGATTTCATTCAGCGTATTAACGGCTTATCGAGCCGTGATGATGTGCGCGACATCATTTTTGATGCCAGCTACCTGATTCTGGGACTGGGCGACGTTTATCTCGGCGCGCCCTGTGCGGTGCCGGTCGATCCACGCCACCGTTTGCTGAGTTCCAAATACAACCCTGCGCGCACCTTCACTGCCGAAGGCACGGTCGGCATCGGTGGTATGTACATGTGCATCTATGGCATGGATTCGCCGGGCGGCTATCAATTAGTGGGACGCACGCTGCCGATCTGGAACAAATTCCTCAAAAACGATCAGTTCATCACCGATGAACCGTGGCTGCTGCGCTTCTTCGATCAGGTGCGGTTTTATCCGGTCAGCGAAGGCGAATTGACGACGCTGCGTGAGGATTTCCGCGAAGGCCGCGCCGCGATCCACATCGAAGAAACCACGTTTGATTTCGCTGAACACACGCGTTTTCTGACCGAACAGGCCGACGATATCGCCGCGTTTCGTCAGCGTCAGGCATCTGCATTTGAAACCGAAGTGGCGCTGTGGCAGCAGGAGGAGGACAGCACGCCGCAGGAGGACATTTTAATCACGCCTGTAGAAAACGACGAAGACGCTTTTCAGGTCAGTGCGGACATGAACGGCAATATCTGGAAAGTACTGGTGAATGTCGGCGATGCCATTGAAGCCGGACAGCCGCTGATCATCGTTGAAGCCATGAAAATGGAACTGACGATTAGCGCGCCGCAGTCTGGCCGAGTGAAACGCATCGGCTGCCAGCCGGGGCGACCAGTCAGGCCCGGTGATGCCTTACTGTGGCTTGAATAAAGGACTGGCTGAAATAAACGGCGGGACGGAGAAACGATGCGAACAGGCACACAGAAAAGCAGCAAAGATCGCCCGGAAGCGCTGGCGGCACGGGTGTATCAAACGCTGAAAAACGACATTTTCGATTTTCGCCTCATGCCGGGCGATCGCTTTAGTGAAAATGAGATTGCCGAGCGGATGTCGGTTAGCCGCACGCCAGTGCGTCAGGCGCTGTTCTGGCTGGAGCAGGAAGGATATGTCGAAGTGTATTTCCGCAGCGGCTGGCAGGTTCGCCCATTTGATTTCGCTTATTTTGAGGAACTGTATGACTTCCGCATTGTGCTGGAGCGCGAAGCCATTCGCCGGCTGTGCGGGATGCCGCCAGGCCGTTGCGCGGAGTTACTGGCTGACCTGAAACGCTTCTGGATTGAAGAATCACGTCTTGATGACGGCAAGATCGTATCCCGTTACGACGAAGCCTTTCATCGGGGGCTAGTTGCGGCGGCGGGCAATAGCGAAATGGCGCGCGTTCACGGTGAACTGACGGAGAAAATTCGCATTATTCGCCGCCTTGACTTCACCCGTGAGGATCGCATCGATGCGACCTATAAAGAGCACGCCCAGATTTTGCTGACGATATTGCAGCAACACACTGAGGAGGCGCAGCGCATTCTCACCGACCATATTGCCGTTAGTAAGGCCGAAGTCAGGAAGATCACCTTGCATATGCTACAGCAGGCGCGGCCTCAATCTACTTCAACGCAATCCGCCTCACCTGATGCATCACACGATTCCATTCTCACTCAACATGACTTAAGGGCTAATAAATGAAAAGACGTTCATTGCTAAAAGTTTTTGCGCTTTCCGCGACGGTAGTGGGTATGGGGCTAACCTGGAGCGTGCAGGCGGCGGACACCATCAAAGTCGGCATTATGCATTCACTGTCCGGCACAATGGCGATTTCGGAAACGCCACTGAAGGATGTGGCGCTGATGGCTATTGATGAAATCAACGCCAAAGGCGGCGTGCTCGGTAAAAAGCTAGAACCGGTCGTGGTCGATCCCGCGTCAAACTGGCCGCTGTTTGCCGAAAAAGCGCGTCAGTTGCTGACGCAGGATAAAGCGGCGGTGGTGTTTGGCTGCTGGACATCGGTGTCGCGTAAGTCGGTGCTGCCCGTGTTTGAAGAGCTAAACGGTTTGCTGTTCTACCCGGTGCAGTATGAGGGAGAAGAGATGTCGCCAAACGTGTTCTATACCGGTGCGGCACCCAATCAGCAGGCGATCCCAGCGGTGGAATACCTGATGAGCGAAGACGGCGGGGCAGCGAAGCGTTTCTTCCTGCTGGGGACCGATTATGTGTATCCGCGTACCACCAACAAGATCCTGCGCGCGTTCCTGCATTCCAAAGGCGTGCAGGACAAGGATATCGAGGAGGTTTATACACCGTTCGGCCATAGCGATTATCAGACCATCGTTTCCAACATTAAGAAATTCTCAACGGGCGGTAAGACCGCAGTGGTTTCTACCATCAACGGCGATTCCAACGTGCCGTTCTATAAAGAGCTGGCTAATCAGGGTATCAAAGCGACCGACGTGCCTGTTATCGCGTTCTCGGTCGGCGAAGAGGAACTGCGCGGTATTGATACCAAACCGCTGGTCGGTCATTTAGCCGCGTGGAACTACTTTGAATCGGTAGATAACCCAACCAATGCCGATTTCGTAGAAGCCTACAAAGCCTATGCCAAAGCGAAAAACCTGCCGAATGCGGGGACGGTGGTGACTAATGACCCGATGGAAGCGACCTATGTTGGTATTCACATGTGGGCGCAGGCGGCAGAGAAAGCGGGTACCACGGACGTGGATAAAGTACGCGTTGCAATGGCGGGTCAAACTTTTGCCGCACCGGATGGCTTTACGCTGACGATGGACAGCACCAACCATCATTTGCATAAACCCGTGATGATTGGCGAAATTGAGGAAAACGGTCAATTCAACGTGGTCTGGCAAACTGATAAACCGGTGCGCGCCCAGCCGTGGAGCCCGTACATCGCCGGTAATGATAAGAAGCCCGATCATCCAATCAAAGCCGCACAGTAAATTTGAGTTTCAGGTCTTAACCATTTTGTTATCTGGCGTAAAAAATTATGCATCGGTGAGTATGACCGCCGAGTGAGCGGCATGGATGCCGCGAGAGTCAGTGCCGCGTCGGGAACGCGTCACTGGCGGCTCGATTAGCGGTCATAAACATCGATGGCACCGCGTAGCGGCATAATTTAGCCGGAAGCCTGGGTTCGCAGGGCGGCGGCGATTGAGCGCCCTGCGTCGGGCGCGTATGCGGTATGCATATGAATGGCGGCGTTATAGCGCACGAAATGCTCACAGTGCCAGCATAAAGGTATGGCTGTGAGACTGTTGGATATAGAAGGCAAAATAAATGATGCCGAATAGATATTTCCTCTCTTATATGGCGGACATTGCGATGATTAATCGTCAATTATCTACGTTTGTGCTGTCGCTGTGTCTGATGCTTCCTTGGTTGGCACAAGCTGGGCCTGCGACCGATTTCACCGCCGCCAGCCGCACACAGCAGGCCGAACTGTTGCAGCAATGGGCCGCAGCGCCGGAACCTGCGCGGTTGCCACTGCTACAGGCGCTGCGCGACGAATCGGTGGTGCTCGATCGGGACCAGCAGCCGTTTAGGGATGTGCAAGGCACGTTAATGCCGCTGGAAGGGCATGCTCAACCGGTGGGGGCGACCAAAAAACTGTTTATGAATAACCGCCTGCGCGTGCTAGTTGCTACGGCGTTAGCCTCGCACCAGTTAGTCAGTGATGATGCGGCCACTCGGCTGAATGCGGTGCGGCAATTACAAAGCGACAGCCGTGCGGAACAATTGCCGCTATTGGTGCAGCGCCTTGAGGTAGAGAAAGACGCACAGGTACACGATGCGCTGAATATTGCGATTGCCACTCGGCAACTAAGCGATGGCGAACCGCTGGTGCGTCTTGATGCAGTCAAACGATTAGGGCAGACCGGCGATCCGCAAATGCAGGCACTGTTACAGCCGTTGACGCAGGTGCAGAATGAGCCAGATACCGGTGTGCGTGCGGCAGCGCAAGAGAGTCTGGATCAGATTAAGCAAAGTTTGATCGTTGGCGATTTGCTAGGGCAGGCATTTACCGGGCTGTCACTCGGCTCGATTTTGTTGCTGGCGGCATTGGGGTTGGCGATCACTTACGGGTTACTGGGCGTCATCAACATGGCGCACGGTGAAATGCTGATGTTGGGCGCGTACTCGACCTGGCTGGTGCAGTCGCTATGCCAGCAGTTTGCGCCCGCCTGGTTGGCGTATTATCCGCTGCTGGCATTGCCTGTCGCTTTCTTTATCACGGCGGGGGTCGGCATGGCGTTGGAGCGCACGGTGATTCGTCACCTTTATGGTCGTCCGCTGGAAACGCTGCTGGCAACCTGGGGGATTAGCCTGATGCTGATCCAACTGGTACGGATGCTGTTTGGTACGCAGAATCTGGAAGTGGCAAATCCCGCATGGTTATCTGGCGGACTTCGTTTGTTGCCAAATCTGGTACTGCCGTATAACCGCATCGCGGTGATTCTGTTTGTGCTCGGCGTGCTGCTGCTCACTTGGCTGCTACTTAATAAAACCCGTCTTGGCATGAATGTGCGGGCGGTGACGCAAAACCGGGCGATGGCAGACTGCTGCGGTGTGCCGACCGGACGCGTTGATATGCTGGCCTTTGGTTTGGGCTCTGGCATTGCTGGGCTGGGCGGCGTAGCGCTGTCGCAATTGGGCAATGTCGGGCCGGAACTGGGACAGGGTTACATCATCGATTCATTCCTCGTCGTCGTGCTGGGTGGTGTCGGGCAACTTGCGGGAACGGTAGTGGCTGCGTTCAGCCTCGGTATTCTCAACAAAGTGCTGGAGCCGCAGATCGGTGCGGTACTGGGCAAAATCGTCATTCTGCTACTGATCGTGCTGTTTATTCAGAAACGGCCACAGGGGCTGTTTGCATTCAAAGGACGGGTGGTTGACTGATGACGCAATCTATTAAGCAACCGATGACGATAACCCTGGCGCAGCGCGCACCGCGACTCATACTTTGCCTCGGTTCGATTCTACTATTGGCCTTGCTGGTATTGCCGTTCCTCGCCCTGTTACCCGCAGATAACCCGCTGGCGATCTCCACCTATACGCTGACGCTAATCGGTAAAATTCTGTGCTATGCCATTGTTGCCGTGGCATTGGATCTGGTGTGGGGCTATGCCGGGCTGCTGTCGCTCGGCCACGGCCTGTTTTTCGCACTGGGCGGTTACGCCATGGGCATGTATCTGATGCGGCAGGCCGCTGGCGAAGGGATGCCCGCGTTTATGTCATTCCTGTCGTGGACGGAATTGCCGTGGTTCTGGGCAGGAACGCAGTATTTTGTCTGGGTACTGTGCCTGATCGTGCTGGTGCCGGGTGTGCTGGCGTTTGTGTTCGGCTGGTTCGCATTCCGTTCTAAAATTAAGGGCGTCTATTTCTCGATCATGACGCAGGCGTTGACCTATGCCGGGATGCTGCTGTTCTTCCGTAACGAAACCGGCTTTGGCGGCAATAACGGGTTTACCGGTTTTACCACGCTATTGGGCTTTCCCATTACGGCTACGGGGACACGCATTGGATTGTTTGTTGCCACCGTGCTGCTGCTGGTTGCCAGTCTGCTGGTGGGATTTGCGCTGGCACGTAGCAAATTTGGCCGCGTGTTGACGGCGGTGCGCGATGCGGAAAATCGTCTGATGTTCTGCGGCTACGATCCGAAAGGCTTCAAACTGTTTGTCTGGACGCTCTCCGCGGTGCTGTGCGGGCTGGCCGGTGCGCTGTATGTGCCGCAGGTTGGTATTATCAATCCTAGCGAAATGTCGCCGACTAATTCCATTGAGGCAGCGATCTGGGTTGCGCTGGGCGGGCGTGGAACGCTGATCGGGCCGCTGCTCGGCGCGGGGATCGTCAACGGAGCAAAAAGCTGGTTTACCGTGGCCTTTCCCGAATACTGGCTGTTCTTTTTGGGGCTGATGTTTATTCTCGTCACGCTATTTTTACCGCGTGGGGTGATTGGATTATTGAGGAGGAAGAAACATGACTGAACCTGTGTCTGTACCGACGGTTTCTTCACAGACCCAGTTTGCCCAGAGACACCCATCAGACCGCCATCGACACCAGACCGATCCGGTGCTGCAACTCGATAAGATTAACGTGAGTTTTGACGGTTTCCGGGCGCTTACCGATCTCTCGTTGCAGATTGGTGTGGGGGAGTTGCGCTGCATCATCGGGCCTAATGGCGCGGGGAAAACCACGCTGATGGATGTCATCACCGGTAAAACGCGCCCGGATAACGGTAAGGTGTTTTACGATCAGTTCACTGACCTAACGACGCTATCGTCAGTGGACATTGCTCGTGTGGGAATAGGGCGGAAATTCCAAAAACCAACGGTGTTTGAAGCACTGACGGTGTTTGAAAATCTCGAAATCGCACTGAAAGCCGATAAATCGGTGTGGGCAAGCCTGCGTGCCAGACTGAACGGCGAACAACGTGACCGGATTGACGACACGCTGGCGCTGTTGCGGCTCGGTCACGAACGGCAGCGCCCAGCAGGACTGTTGTCGCATGGGCAAAAGCAGTTTTTAGAAATTGGCATGCTGCTAGTTCAGGAACCGCATCTGCTGTTACTCGATGAACCCGCCGCTGGGATGACCGATGCAGAAACCGCCTATACCGCCGAGCTGTTCCGCAGTCTGGCAGGAAAACACTCGCTGATGGTGGTGGAGCACGATATGGGCTTTGTCGAGAGCATTGCTGACCACGTTACGGTATTACATCAGGGACAGGTACTGGCAGAAGGATCGCTGCGCGAGGTACAGGCTAACGAGCAGGTTATTGACGTTTATCTGGGGCGCTAACATGTTAGAAATTTCAGAATTGAATCAATATTACGGTGGTAGCCACATCCTGCGCGGCTTATCTTTTGAAGTAAAACCCGGCGAAATTACTTGCCTGTTAGGGCGCAACGGCGTGGGGAAAACCACGCTGTTGAAATGTCTGATGGGGCTGATTCCGGCGCAATCCGGCACGATCCGCTGGCAGGGCGACGCGATTAACACTCGTAAACCTTATCAGCGTGTGCAGTCAGGTATTGCCTACGTACCGCAGGGGCGGGAGATTTTCCCGCGCCTGACGGTAGAGGAGAATCTGTTGATGGGGCTATCGCGCTTTCCGGGCAAACAAGCGCGACAGGTGCCAGATGAGATCTACCAACTTTTTCCGGTACTGGATGAGATGAAACAGCGGCGCGGCGGTGATTTGTCCGGCGGGCAACAGCAACAACTGGCGATTGGACGTGCGCTGGCCTGCAAACCCCAACTGTTAATTCTGGATGAGCCGACAGAAGGGATACAGCCATCGGTAATTAAAGAGATTGGGGCGGTGATCCGTCAACTGGCGCAGCGCGGTGACATGGCGATTCTGCTGGTCGAGCAGTTTTACGACTTTGCCGCCGACCTGGCCGACAGTTATCTGGTGATGTCTCGCGGAGAGATTATACAACGCGGGCGGGGCGAAACGATGGAGCAGGACGGTATACGGGAGCTGGTCGCGATTTAACCCGCATCACTCAGGTCGGGCTGCCTGGCCTGAGTGTGATAACGTTATTTTTTGAACCATTGTTGTATTCAATTTATCGATTCTACGTGTTGAACCATGAACGTATATAAGCGTAGTGAAAATAGTCGACAAGGATAGATAAAAATGGGACGGCTAAAGAATAGCAATAGGATTGTGTCATTCTATTTCTGTCGCCAGCCCGGTAGTTTTAAATTGAACACTGAAAATCAGTGGTGTATAAAACATGGCGCAGTACGCTGCTAATTATTTGGGGTGGTATAGCAGTAAGTAAACTTAAGTTAAAATTAATATAATGTATTATTAGGAGCCTAATTATTATGTCTACTATGGTGTTTTGCAGAGGATGCGGCAAGGAAATTCATAGCTCGGCCAAAGCATGCCCACAGTGTGGGGCTACGCAGGCAGGTGGTAAGGGTGAGAAAAGTAGAATATCTGCCGCATTGTTTGCCGCTTTCCTGGGCGGATTTGGCGCTCATAAATTCTACTTAGGAAAAGTCGGACAAGGGATTTTATATTTACTTTTTTGCTGGACGTTTATTCCAAGCATTATTGCGTTTGTGGAATTCATTATTTACCTGTGCGATTCAGATGAAGATTTCGCCAGAAAATATGGCTGATAGCGTCATTTAATCAGGCTCACTACGGTGGGCCTGATTGATCTTTAATCAACAAATTATTTTTTATTTCCCTCACAGCACCTTATTCAAAAAGTTGATCGTCCGTGGATGACGGGGATGGTTCAGCACCTGCCAGGATTCGCCACTTTCGACAATTTTTCCCTCTACCATGAACACCACGCGATCGGCGACTTCGCGGGCGAAGCCGATTTCATGTGTGACGACAACCAGTGTCACGCCGGATCGGGCGAGCGATTTGATCACATCCAGCACTTCACCGACCAGTTCGGGATCGAGTGCGGACGTCGGTTCATCAAACAGCATCACTTTGGGCTTGAGCGCCAGCGCACGGGCGATGGCGACGCGCTGTTGTTGACCACCGGAAAGATGGCGTGGATAAGACTGTGCTTTGTGACGCAGACCGACGCTTTCCAGCAGGGTAAAAGCGACATCTTCGGCCTCCCGACGTGAATACAGTTTATGCGCCAGCGGGGCTTCAATGATGTTTTCCAATACCGAAAGGTGGGGGAACAGATTGAAGTTCTGGAATACATAGCCGACGTTAGTACGCTGGCGTAACACCTCCTTTTCTTTCAATTCATAGAGCGTATTCCCTTTGCGGCGATAGCCGATGTAGTCGCCGTCGATGCGGATAAAGCCTTCATCCACGCGCTCAAGATGGTTAATGGTGCGCAGCAGCGTGGATTTCCCCGAACCGGACGGGCCGAGGATTACCGTGACGGAGCCGGGTGCTAGCGTCAGATTGATATCCTCCAGCGCTTTATGCTGACCAAAATGTTTCGCCACATTGCGGATCTCGATCAACCCACGCACGCTTTCTGCCTGTGGCTGTGCGGTGGTGCGTGCATGCGCAAAGTAGTCGATAGCTTCAGACATGGTGAATCTCCAGAATCAGGTAAGTGAACGTGCGCGTTTGCGCGTCAGGAAACGGACGAACCTCTGGCGCGGTGTGGGCGGCATTTCACGCACGGCACCGCGGGACACATAGCGTTCCACGTAGTATTGGACGATGGAGAGCACGGTAGTGATCAGCAAATACCAAATGGTAGCGACCATCAGCAGCGGAATAACCTGTTGTGTCCGGTTGTAGATGACCTGAACGGTGTAAAACAGCTCCGGCAGCGCCAGCACGTAAACGATCGAGGTGCCTTTCGCCAGACTGATGATCTCGTTGAAACCGGTGGGCAGAATGGAACGCAACGCCTGCGGCAGAATAATACGTACCGTGCGGCGACCACCGGGCAGGCCGAGTGCCGCAGAAGCTTCAAACTGACCCGCGTCCACGCCGAGAATACCGCCGCGAATAATCTCCGCCGTATACGCGGATTGCACCAGCGTCAGGCCAAGCACGGCGACAGAAAACTGATCCAACAGATCAATCGTCGGATAGCGCAGGAAAACGATGGAGGTGAACGGCACCCCCAGCGCCAGCTCGTCATAGAGATACGAAAAATTATACAAAATGATCAGCACCAGAATCAGCGGCAGCGATCGGAACAGCCAGATATACAGCCATGACAGCGTGGAAAGCAGGTAAGACGGCGAAAGGCGGGCCAGCGCCAGTGCTGTGCCGAAAATAATACTGAATACGGTGCCAAGCGCGGTCAGCAGCAGCGTTTGCGCTAATCCGGTAAGGATGACCGGATTAAAAAACCACTCGGCAAAGACTGCCCACTCCCAACGTGGGTTCAGCGCGATGGATTGAATAATCCCGGCAAAAATAAACAGCGAAAACAGCGCACCGGCAAAGCGAAAGGGATAACGCGCCGGAACAATGTTCAATGGTGGTTCCTGCGCCTGGCTCAGCGGTGGCTGTTGAGAAGACGTTTGTAGAGATTGCGTCATGATCGATACCATTTGAAGGTGATGCTGAAAAATGTCGTTTTGTGGTTAATCCATTGAGTTATTAGCGGTGCGTCAGGATCAACACACTTTCAAATGGCGGGTGATCATCTCGACTTCTGTTTGCCACGCGGCCTGTGGCGTCGCCGTTTTGAACAGCGCTTTCTTAAACGGTAAACGCCCATCGTAAGGTGGAATGCTGTAAGTCGCTGGATCGACGGTGGTATCGAACTGAGGGGTATAGCCGTGGCTCAGGTATAAGCGCACCGCTTCAGGCTGACGGAAGCCCGTCGTCAGGAAAAAATGCTGATAGCCTAGTCGCCGGGCGTGTTGCTCCAGCTCTTGCATCACTTTTCCTGCTAACCCCTGACGGCGCAGCGAATTATCCGTCCATACGCGTTTAATCTCAGCGGTGGTGCTGTCGTAGCGTTTAAATGCGCCGGTAGCAATGGGGACGCCCTGACGCAGCAGCGCAATAAAAATGCCGTGCGGCTGTTGGTAGATCCCCGGCGGATCGCTTTCTCGTTCACCAAAAAAATCGCCGTAACGCTGCGCATATTCTGCGAACAGGCCGTCGATAATGGGAGCCACGATAGGATCTTCGGGCTGGGTAATGATGAAAATGTCGTCGGACATAAGTGCTCCTGATTCATTAGCGTATTACGGGCTATCGGGATCCCGATAGCTGTAGGACGGGATTAATCGCCCAGCCCAGGTGGATTGATTTCTGAACGGTCGATACGCTCAATACTCTCTCCCCAACGGTTCAGCACCCGATCGTATTCGCCGCTTTTAATCACGCCGTTCAGCGCGGTATTAATCGGCTGTACCAATCCGCTGCCTTTGCGCGTGGTGACGGCGATATGTGCGACGTTGGGGTAACCACCGTTTACCGTACCCACATGCTTAACTTTGCCTGTCAGCTCTGCCTTGTAGGCCCCCACCACGTTTGGACCAAAATAGGCATCAGAACGGCCGGATTGCAGGCTGAGGTTGGCAGCGGCATCGTCCGTGACATAGATCGGCTGAAAGGCAGTCAGGCCGTTGGCGCGATTCTGTTTATCCCATGCCAGCAGTACGGCCTCCTGATTAGTGCCTGACCCGACGATAATCTTGAGGCCGGCAATGTCTTTCGCTTCGTTGATGGATTGGATCTTACTGGTGGATTTCACATAGAAGCCGAGTGAGTCGATGCGATAGGTGGCGAAATCGAACTTTTCTTTACGCTCTTTGGTGACGGTAATATTGATAATGGCGGCGTCATATTTACCGGAGGCCACGCCGAGCGGCCAATCTTCCCACGAGGTGGGAACGATGTTCAGCTCCAGCCCAAGGCTATCTGCCACCAGCCGGGCGATATCTGGCTCGCTGCCTACCACGGTTTTGTTGTCGTCAGCCAGAAAGGCCAGCGGCGGTGACGATCCCAACGTGGCAATAGCGACAGTGAATTTTCCCGGCGTAACAAATTTAAAACCGGCTGGAATCTGCGTGATGGCCTCTGCATTTTTCGGCGCATGGATTGGCTGCTGATTGGCTTTTAGGTCGATGGCGGCCTGTGCGCCAGTCGTGAGGGAAAGCGAGCCGAGCAGCAGCGAGCCTGCCAGTAGTGTTGTTAAAAATGAGGGGCGCACGCGCGGGTTTGCGACCGAATGTGCGATGGTGTGGGCAATCTCTTTTTGCATCTGTCTTTCCCTTGCAGGTTATTATTTATAATGGTGACATTGTCACTTTTAAGGTTGGTAGTTACTGTTACTTACTCGCCGATACCCGGCGGATTCACTACAGACTGCGCGATCTTTTCATCGTCTTCACCCCAGCGATCCAGCACCTGTGCATAGCTACCGTTGTGGATTGCGCCATTGATGGCGGTGCTGATTGCCTGCGCCAGACCGTTGCCTTTCTGCGTGGTGACCGCGACGTAAGCGACCGTCGGGCCTTTGCCGACCATGCGAGTCTTGCCCGTTAACGCTGCTTTATAGGCTCCGATGGAATGTGGACCGAAAAACGCATCGACGCGCCCAGACTGAATGCTCAGGTTGGCAGCGGCATCGTCGGTAACGTAGACCGGCTGTACGGGGGGAAGGCCGTTGGCGCGGTTTTGTCGATCCCAGTCCAGCAGAATGTTTTCCTGATTGGTGCCGGAACCGACAATTACCTTCAGGCCCGCCACGTCTTCCGGCTTGTTAATTGCGGTAATTTTGCTGGTCGATTTCACATAGAAACCCAGCGTATCAATGCGGTAGGTGGCGAAATCGAACTTCTCTTTGCGCGGTTTCGTCACGGCAATATTAAAGATAGCGGCATCGTATTTCCCCGCCGTGATGCCCAGCGGCCAGTCTTCCCAAGAGGCAGGAACCAACTTGAGTTCCAGTCCGAGGCTGTCGGCCACCAACCGCGCGATGTCGGCATCGCTGCCGACAATCGTTTTGTTGTCGTCAGCCAGCAACGACAGCGGCGGTGAGCTGAGCGCCGAAACGGTAACGGTCAGCGTACCCGGCGTCACGAATTTGAAATGAGCCGGGATCTGCGCAATAGCCTCGGCGTTTTTCTCAGTATGAATGGGAGCCTGGTTGGCCTTGAGATCGATACGGCTGACGAATCCCGCGTCTTGCGCCTGTACACTTATCGCCAGCGTGGCGCTTAATAACGCTGCCAGACGGGTCACGGTGATATAAGGGGTACGTTTCACGGTGGATCTCCTGTTACGCGAACTAGCGCGTGAATTGATTCACCGGATAGTCCAGCGCCAGATTTTCCCGCAGCGTGTAACCGGCATACTCCTGACGGAACAGGCCGCGCTGCTGTAACAGGGGAATGACGCGATCGACAAAGTGATTGAGCGTGTCCGGCGTACCACCCTGAATAATGAAGCCGTCTGCCGCACCGTTTTCAAACCAGAGTTGTAAACCATCTGCCACCTGTTCAGGCGTACCGCTGAAAACCGGGCGCGGTGATGCGGCTTCCAGCGCGACCTGCCGCAGCGTTAAGCCTTTTTCCTGTGCGTTGCGTTTGATTTCATCGGTGGTGCTGCGGAAGCTGTTTTTCCCCAGATCGCCGATATCAGGGAAGGGCGCATCCAGCGGATGCTGTGAGAAGTCGTAGTGTTCAAAATAGCGACCCAGATAATTGAGGGCGTCCTCAATCGTTACCAGTTGTGCCGTTTCCTGATACTGGCGCTCCACATCGTCCGCGTCGTTGCCGACAATTACACTGACGCCCTGAAAGACGTGTAGCTGATCGGTGCGGCGACCGTTTTCTTCCAACTTCTGTTTTACCTCGCGGTAATAACGCTGTGAATCTTCCAACGTGTGTTGATGGGTGAAGATAGCGTCCGCGTGTTTCGCCGCCAGCTTTTGGCCGTCTTCAGACGCGCCCGCCTGGAACACGATTGGACGACCCTGCGCGGAGCGGCCAATATTCAGCGGGCCTTGTACCGAGAAGAATTCTCCCTGATGATTCAGCGTGTGCAGTTTCTCAGGATCGAAGAACTTTCCGCTGGCTTTGTCACGAATAAAGGCGTCGTCTTCCCAGGAATCCCACAGGCCTTTCGCCACCTGAAGAAATTCATCGGCGATGCGGTAGCGCAGCGCGTGTTCTGGGTGCTGTGCGCGGGAAAAATTTTTTGCTGACCCTTCCAGTGGTGATGTCACCACATTCCAGCCCGCGCGGCCGTTGCTGAGATGGTCGAGGCTGGAAAACTGCCGGGCGGTGGTAAAGGGCTCGGAATACGATGTCGACAGTGTGCCGACCAAGCCAATATGGCTGGTGACGGTAGCCAGTGCGGAGAGCAGCGTTAACGGCTCGAAACGGTTGAGAAAGTGGGGGATGGATTTTTCATTGATATACAATCCATCTGCTACGAAGACAAAGTCGAATTTACCCTGTTCGGCTTTTTTCACCGCGTCCAGAACAAAACCAAAATTAATACTGGCATCGGGGACGACGTTTTTATGTCGCCACGCGGACATATTTCCCGCGGCGCCCTGTAATATTAACCCCAGTCTTAATTGCCGTTTTGATGATATTTGTTTTTCACTCATTATTCGAAACCTTTTATTAATTGAACACACTTCCATGAAGGTGAAAATAATCCATCAATAAACCGGCTACCAATCAATAAGCCATCAATAGGTATTCACGCATTCAATGAAAGGTTAATGGGACGTTAATAGCGTGTTTTCACTATTGATGAGGCGAGGTATGATGTAAAACAACAAAAATGTATAATGAAATTCAAAAAAATTCAGATGATGGTGTGGCTTATTTTGTTAGTATGATGTTAATGATTGTGTTTTTCGCCGTATCTAAAGGATAAAATTTGATGTCTGATTTGACAGTTGAACGACGCGTAACCGCGAATGACGCGGTTCCCTCTGCGGCGGTGACCACCGTTGACCAACAGGCGTTTCGCGATGCAATGGCAAAGCTGAGTGCGGCGGTTAATATCGTTACAACGGATGGCCCTGCTGGTAAGGCCGGATTCACGGCATCTGCCGTGTCCAGTGTCAGTGATACGCCCGGCACGCTGTTGGTGTGTCTGAATCGGGGCTCGTCGGTGTATCCCACTTTTCAGGCGAATGAACATTTGTGCGTCAATACGCTAGCGGCACACCACGAAGCGCTGTCGTCGCTGTTTGGGAGTCGGTCATCGACGGAAGAACGGTTTGCGGCCACGGCGTGGGACGTGCTACACACGGGTTCACCCGTGTTGCAAGATGCTTTGGTTGCATTTGATTGCCGGGTTGAGGAAGTGGTGAGCGCGGCGACGCACGATATCTTTATTTGCCGAGTGTTAGCGATTAAGCAGGGTCAAAGTACCGATGGTCTGGTGTATTTTTCCCGTGGTTATCACGCTGTTCGCGGTTAATGAGTATCGCTTTCTTTCTAACTCCGATCGTTTGACGATCGAGATACCCGGAGCAACCACGGGGTGAGGCGTCCCTGCGGGAACCTCATCCCCGTGTCTCTCCTAATATCGGATTTATGTAACCACTACACCTCCACCCAATCGACTGGGCGGAGGTGATTATATTTGCAGATCAAAATATTACGATGGAGACAGTACCGCCTGTGGAACGGTGCTTTTCGTGGTGCGCAGGCGGTGCAGTGCGGCTTCCGCTAACTGTGCAAAGTAGCGTGATGCTGGCGCAATAGCACTTTCATCTGGGTTGAACTGAGGGTGGTGCAGGCCAAATTCGCTGTTTGAGCCAATGCTGACAAACGTGCCCGGCACTTCCTGAAGGTAAAGGGCAAAATCCTCGCCGCTCATTTGCAGTTCGGCGTTTTCTACCTGATAACCTGCGTCTCGGGCAATTTGCTTGCTGAAGTCTGCCCATTCGCTGGTGTTCACGACAGCAGGCGGGCCGGGATACCACTTCAGCTCCGCTTTCGCGCCCAGCGCAAGGGCAATTCCGCCAATCAGTTGCTCAATTCGCTCCGGTATTTCCGCCCGGATCGCGGCATTGTAGGTTCGTACTGTGCCTTCCAGTTCTACTGTCTGCGGTAGTACGTTCCAGGTGTTGCCCCCTTGAATACGCGTGACGCTAATCACCAGCGACTCCAGAGAACTAAAGCTGCGGCTGGGTAGGGTTTGCAACGCATTGACGATATTACAGGCGGTGACGATGCTGTCGATACCCTGTTCCGGTTTGGCCGCGTGCGCGCCTTTGCCAGTAATGTGAATAGCGAAGCGATCCACATTGGCATAAAACGGGCCGCTGCGCGTGGCGAACGTCCCCGCAGGCAGCTCCGGCGCATTGTGCAGGCCGAAAACGGCGGCAACACCGGCGAGTGCCCCGGCACGGATGAGCTGTTTGGCACCGGTAGAAACCTCTTCTGCCGGTTGGAAAAATAGCCTGACTTTACCCGGTAAGACATGCTCACGTTTTTTCAACAGGCAAGCGGTGCCGAGCATGACGGCGGTGTGGAAATCGTGACCACAGGCATGCATGACGCCAGCGTGCTGAGAACGAAATTCGACATCAACCAATTCTTCAATCGGCAGCGCATCAATATCGGCACGTAGCGCGATGGTTGGGCCGCTACCGTGACCGATTTCGGCAACGACGCCAGTGGTTAACGCCAGAGGTAACAGACGGATGCCTTTCTCTTGTAACCAGCGGGTAATGTGCGCGGTGGTTTGGTGTTCCTGATTGGATAATTCCGGGTACTGATGCAAGTGCCGTCGCCAGTTAATTAACTGTTGCTCAAATGACGTATCACCACAGGGAATAGATTCAGCCATATCAATACACCTCCTTAACAAAACGTAAACATGATAAAGGTAGCCGATAGCCACTCAATGGATAAATACCATCTGGTTATATTTCATGTCTTTTTATGATGGCGATTTTTGCATTCATTTATTATGAATATTTCTGCTAACAAAATTCATTATTGATATTTATTTTCCACGCCTTTATGCAACATCCTTTCTATTGTTTTTTACTCTTAATATTGCTGGCATGGCGTCACTAAAATAAGGAAACATCGTGGGATATAAACTCAGTTTATTAGATCAAAGCCCGATTGCCGAAGGAATGAGTACGGCGCAGGCGTTGGCGCAAACCGTGTCGCTGGCAAAAGTGGCGGAAGCGCTTGGTTATTACCGCTTTTGGGTTTCCGAGCACCATAATTCCGATGAATTGGCAGGTTCGTCTCCTGAAGTCTTGATCACCTGGCTATTAGCGCACACGACAACGTTGCGCATCGGCTCCGGCGGCGTGATGTTACAGCACTACAGTCCGTATAAGGTTGCAGAGAATTTCCATGTCATCAGTGCGTTGGCTGGCGGACGTGTGGATTTAGGCATTGGTAAAGCCCCTGGCGGGCTGCCGCTGGCGACGCGCGCACTTCAGCAGGAAATAGGCGAGAACGAGCGAGTTGCCTTCACGGAGAAATTACATCAGTTAAATCGTTTTCTCGATAGTTATGATGATACCGCTGAACGCCTGAATGCGACGCCGTTGCCAGAACATACGCCACAGCGCTTTCTGTTGGGGGCCAGTCAGGAGAGTGCGCGGTTAGCCGCATCGCTGGGCTGGAGTTTTGTATTTGCGGGATTCATTAATGCCAGCGAAGCACAGCTAACGGAATCACTTTTGAGCTATCGGGAATTGAAGCCAGCCAGTGCCCAGACGCTGCTGTCGTTATCGGTGATTGCCGCCGAACGTCATGAGGATGCAGAGGCGCTGGCCAGCACGCAGCATAATTATAAAGTTTATATTGAAAATAAACCGCCGCTAACGGTAGGAAGTCAGGAGTTGGCAGACAATTTCGTTCGGCAGTCGGGGGCGACGGATTTCCGTATCGAGCAGGAGCCACGACATGTGCTTTATGGCACGCCGGAACATATACATCAGCATTTGGAGAGCTATCATCAGCGCTTTGGGGTCGATGAATTCATTATCCACACGCCCGTGACGTCACCCCGTGAACGTGAGGCCTCGATACGGCTGTTGGCGCAACGCTGAGCAACGACTAGAAGCGTGAGCAATGACAACATCGTGACATATTACAGGTAGTAATCTAGGTCTATCTGGGACAGAAAACCGAGGTTATGCGATGGCGGTGCCGGAGAGTAAGGAAGCCTTGATTAAGGCGATCAATAGTCAGTTTGCGTTATTAATGAAGAAAATCGATGCTGTATCCGCTGAACGTGCCTTCTCACCGGAGATGGCGGGACATGCGCAGGGAACGCAGATGAGTCCCGCAAATCTGGTAGCATATCTGCTGGGGTGGGGAAATTTGGTGCTGAAATGGCATGAGGATGAAGCACAGGGCAACCCCATCGATTTCCCAGAGACTGGTTATAAATGGAATCAGCTCGGCCTGCTGGCACAAAAATTTTATCAGGACTATGCCCATATTACCGATTGGGCAGAACTGGTCGCGCTGCTTGCCGCGAATAAACTGGCACTCATCGCACTGGTTGAACGCTATACTGATGAACAACTCTATGGCGAATGCTGGTATGGCAAGTGGACGCGTGGTCGGATGATTCAGTTTAATACCGCCTCACCTTATAAGAATGCGGCCGGGCGACTGCGTGTATGGGAGAAAAACAAATAACGATCTGATAGTAAATCAGAATGATTTTTGGCCTTACCGTTCCCTTTATGGCGGCTGTATCTGCGGCGTTTTTTCAGACAAAACCTTACATATTCCCTCTGTTAGACTGTTCTATACTCAGAAGTAAGCAAAGTAAGCCTTACCGACTGATGAGATGAATGGGGGAAAGAAAAATGATTGGTCTCAACCTAGTTTATCCCGTGTCATATTACTCTACGCCTGACAAACTTGATTATGTCCAAGGCATTTCCCGCTCGTCGCACCTGTCTGGTTACCCTAATCAGGATGCTTCCACCCGAACGCGATCCGGGTACGAAAATAGCGGTCCAGTCTTTACGCCACCTATAGCTGATGGGGTTAATCGCCCAACGGCCACTAATCAACTGAACGTTTACGTGTAAGCTTTTATACTCGTCATACTTCAAGCTGCAACGGAGATACTGACGGTCGGGGCGGTTATGAACACACCGCGAACCTATATTGAGATCAGGCGGGCTGGTTACCATACGGCCCGTCCTGAATCGAGTCCCTGACCCGCAGTTCAGACAAAAACAGGTTCTCTTTCGAGAAATAGCCGCCGTCCAGCATCGCGATCAGGCGGTGAATCACTTCGTTGATCATATCGCTCACCGGATCCTTTACGCTGGAGAGTGACGGCTTCAAAAACGGGGCAGTGGGAATATCATCGAACCCGACCACAGAGACATCGCTCGGGACTGCAACGCCGGCCTCATCCAACGCTTTCATCGCACCAATCGCCATATCGTCATTGCTGGCGAGAACGGCACTGAACGACACCTGGCTATCGCGTAGGGCAGCAATGGCGAGTGAGCCGCAGCGCGGCGTCCATTTCCCTCTCACAATCAGTTCATCCCGTACTGCGATGTTGGCTGCTGTCAGCGCGTCTTTATAGCCGGAAAGGCGTTCGATAGCGGTTGGCGAATCCAGCGAGCCGGTGATAAACGCGATGTCTTTATGACCGCGCGCAATCAGATGTTGCGTAGCGTTATAGCTAGAGCCCTTGTGATCGCAGCAAATGCAGTGGCTTTGGTGTTTACGCAGCTTACGGTTGACGACCATGATCGGCTGCTTGTGTTGTCCGATGATGTCGTCCATCTGATCCACGTTGAGAAAACGAGGATAAATGATAATCGCATCGCAGCGTAAACCCAGCAGAAATTGAATCGCGGCGCGTTCTTCATCGGCGCTGTGTTTGCCGTCAACCAGAATGAGTTGACGCCCGTTGTCTTCGAGCTTCTTGGCGGCCTGTGACAGCAGTTCGTTAAAATAGCTGCCGTGATAGAGCGTGTTAGTCACCACCAAACCAATACAGGCTGATTTGCTGGTCGCCAGATTACGCGCTAGTAAATTTGGCTGATATCCGGTCTCCTCAATGGCCTGATAGACCAGCGCTTTGGTTTCTTCACTGGTATAGCCTTTGCCTGATAGCACGCGTGACACTGTCGCTTTTGATACGCCTGCTTTCTTCGCCACTTCCTGCATTGTCGACATGGGACATCCTGACACGTTGAACACGCTTATCATTTTACACACATTAGGCTGACAGAAGCAGGGTAGTAAGTGCAGAACCGGGGTGGGTAGGAGAGAAATTACCTTTTTCATGGCGATCGTAGTCACATAAGTAAAATATTGGTAATTCATCTATTGAAATTACATCGATATATAAACATTATTGTGTGGAACCGGTTACCCATCGGCGTTTCATCACGTTGCATGGAGCAGGGATACCGGCATGAATGCTTTCATAACTGCATGAAATTTAATAATAAATGCACTGTTACCGAGTAATGATTCCGATTTGAGCGGTTTGTTGAAACGGGGTAGCGTGCGCGATTACGAGAGATTGTCTATCCATGTCAAAGAATTATGCGGCTGTATCCCGTTCGATCGTCGATGCTATCGGTGGTGCTGATAATATCGCTGCGGTAACCCACTGCATGACGCGCCTGCGCTTTGTGCTTAAAGATAATGATGCTGTGAATGTGGCCGGATTGAAGGCGATCGGCGGCGTGTTGGGTGTGGTGAAAAACGATAACCAGTGCCAGGTGATTATCGGCAACACTGTTTCTCAGGCCTACGCCGAGGTAGTGAAGCTGCTGCCAGAAGGCGCGGCGGTTGAAAAAGCCGTACCGGTAAACAATAAAATTACGTTGCGACGGATTGGTGCAGGGATCTTGGATGCGCTGATTGGCACGATGTCACCGCTTATTCCGGCGATTATCGGCGGTTCGATGGTGAAGCTGCTTGCCATGATCCTGGATATGACCGGGCTGTTTGAGAAGGGGGCATCGACGATCACGATCCTGAACGTGATTGGCGACGGGGCGTTCTTCTTCCTGCCGATCATGGTAGCGGCGTCTGCGGCGGTAAAATTCAAAACCAATATGTCGCTGGCGATTGCTATCGCCGGGGTGCTGGTCCATCCGACGTTTATCGATCTGATGGCAAAAGCAGCACAGGGACAGCAGGTGGTGTTTATGGGGCTTTCCGTCACGGCGGTGAAATATACCTATACCGTGATTCCGGCACTGTGTATGACCTGGATCCTGTCTTACATTGAAAAATGGGTAGACCGTATTACGCCAGCCGTGACCAAAAACTTCCTCAAGCCGATGTTGATCGTGCTGATTGCCTCCCCGATTGCCATCATGCTTATCGGCCCAATTGGGATATGGATCGGTAGCGGCATTTCTGCGGTGGTGTACACCGTGCATGACTATCTGGGCTGGCTGTCCGTTGCCATCATGGGCGCTATCTGGCCGCTGCTGGTGATGACCGGTATGCACCGCGTGTTTACGCCGACCATTATTCAAACCATCGCTGAAACTGGCAAAGAAGGTATGGTCATGCCGTCTGAAATCGGTGCGAATCTGTCGTTGGGCGGATCGTCACTGGCTGTAGCCTGGCGCACCAAAAACCCAGAACTGCGCCAGACTGCGCTGGCAGCAGCGGCATCGGCCATTGTTGCCGGGATCTCAGAACCTGCGCTGTACGGTGTCGCGTTACGCCTGAAACGTCCGCTAATTGCCTGTTTAATCACCGGTTTTATCTGTGGTGCCGTCGCAGGTATCGGCGGGTTGGCAAGCCATTCAATGGCGTCGCCGGGGCTATTCACTAGCGTACAGTTCTTCGATCCGACCAATCCGATGAGTATTGCCTGGGTATTTGGCGTCATGATCCTGTCTGTCGTGATCTCCTTCTTCGTCACTTTACTGCTGGGTTTTGAAGACATTCCGGTAGAAGAAAAGCCTGAAGAGAAACATGCACAGGGTGACGACGTTTCCGTAACCCCGCACGTATCGAACACGAATTAAATGAAGCACTAATGACACGAAGTACGAAGGAGAAACAGCGTATGTCTGCATCAACATTTCCCACTGGATTCTTATGGGGGGGCGCGATTGCGGCCAATCAGGCAGAAGGCGCATACCTTGAGGCCGGTAAAGGGCTGACGACGGTGGATATGATCCCCCACGGCGTGAATCGTCTGCCGGTGAAACTGGGGCAAGAGCCGCGTTTCGCGTTGCGTGAGGATGAATTTTATCCCAGCCATCAGGCGATCGATTTCTACCATCGGTATAAGGAAGATATCGCGCTGATGGCGGAAATGGGGTTTACGGTGTTCCGTACCTCCATCGCCTGGAGTCGACTCTATCCGAACGGAGATGAACTGACGCCCAACGCGGACGGTATCGCGTTTTATCGTGATGTGTTTGCCGAGTGCAAGAAGTACAACATGGAACCGCTGGTAACACTGTGTCATTTCGATGTGCCGATGCATTTGGTCACCGAATATGGTTCATGGCGTAACCGGAAAATGGTGGAGTTTTTTGCCCGCTACGCTCGCACCTGTTTTGAAGCCTTTGACGGGTTGGTGAAATATTGGCTGACATTCAATGAAATCAATATTTTACTGCATAGCCCGTTTTCCGGCGCGGGTCTGGTGTTTGCCGAAGGGGAAAATCAGGAACAGGTAAAATATCAGGCTGCACATCATGAATTGGTGGCGAGTGCGCTGGCGACGAAGATTGCGCATGAAGTTAATCCGGACAATCAAGTTGGCTGTATGCTGGCTGGCGGTAACTTCTACCCGTGGTCGTGTAAACCGGAAGATGTCTGGGCGGCGCTGAATAAAGATCGTGAAAACCTGTTCTTTATTGATGTGCAGGCGCGTGGCACCTATCCGGCGTATACCAGACGACTGTTTAAAGAGAAGGGCATTACGATCGCGTCAGAGCCGAGCGATGATGAGATCCTCAAAAACACGGTGGATTTTGTTTCCTTCAGCTATTACGCCTCCCGCTGTGCGTCAGCGGATATGAACGAGCACAACAGCAGCGCCGCGAACATCGTTAAATCGTTGAAAAACCCGCACATTAAGGCGAGTGAATGGGGCTGGGGGATTGACCCGTTGGGCTTGCGCATCACCATGAATATGATGTACGACCGCTACCAGAAGCCGCTGTTTTTGGTAGAGAACGGGTTGGGGGCGAAGGACGAGGTTAACGCACAGGGCGAGATTGATGATGACTATCGCATCAGTTACCTGCGCGAGCACATCAGCGCGATGGCGGACGCTATCGGCGACGGTATCCCGGTTATCGGCTACACCTCGTGGGGCTGTATCGATCTGGTTGCCGCGTCCACCGGCGAGATGAGCAAACGTTATGGCTTCATCTATGTCGATCGCGACGATCGGGGCGAAGGGACATTAGCCAGAAAGAAAAAGAAATCGTTCTACTGGTATAAAAAGGTGATTGCCAGCAACGGTTCCGATTTGAGCTAAATAAAGTAATATCGTTTAGCTATCCTTGCTATAGCCCCCTGATGACAGCGTTTGGGGGCTATTTTTTATCCATAGATGAACGCGAGATTGTTTGCACTTGTTTCGTCATTCATAATCGAGCCAAATCGAGCATTGCGCTCTCTCAGCTTCAATTCCCAAATGACGCGATAGGGAGGGAAAATACGATGAGCCAGACGCTTCCCGACATTACCTTTTTTCATGAACTTGCCGCCCTGGCCAGTCAGGAAACATTGCCACGTTTTCGTTCCCTCCAAGCCAATCAAATCGAAACCAAGCCAAAAGAGGGTTTCCGCTTTGATCCGGTGACGGAAGCCGATCGGGAGGCCGAACGAGTGATACGTGAACACATCGCACGCCATTATCCCGAACACGCGATTATGGGAGAAGAATTTGGCTTGAGCGGGGAAGGGCCTGTACGCTGGGTTTTGGATCCGGTTGATGGAACCCGACCTTTCTTATGCGGGCTACCCGTGTGGGGAACGCTCATTGGTCTGTTGCATCATGAACGTGCCGTGATGGGGATGATGAGCCAACCGTTTACCGGAGAGTGCTTCTGGGCCGATGGCTCGCAGGCCTGGCGGAGCGATCGGCAGGGAGAAACGCGCTTAAGTACGCGTAAAGGTGTGTCGCTCGAACAGGCAATCCTTCACACCACCGCGCCGGAAGCGCTGAGTATGCACCCGACGGTTCGTTTCGCAGAACTGACCGAAAGCACTCTGATGACGCGCTATGGCGGTGAGTGCTACGCGCTGGCAATGCTGGCGGCAGGCCAGATTGACATCTGCGTGGAATTTGCATTGCAGCCCTACGACATTGTCGCATTGATCCCGATTATTGAGCAGGCGGGTGGCATTATCACCGGTCTCGACGGGCAGCGAGCGGAAGCGGGTGGTACGGTGGTCGCGACCGGTAGCCCAGCGCTGCACCAGCAGGTTTTAACCATACTGAACGGAACGCGATAATCACCGTTAACCGACCATGACGATGTGAAAGACGACGGTTAAGAAGGGATCATGATGAAAGTGACACACGTGGCATTATGGACGGCCGATCTGGCGGCGCAGGCGGCATTTTGGCAAACGTTTTTCGCCGCTCAGGTGGGGGAAAAATATGTGAGTCGGAATCGTCCTGGATTTGAATCACATTTCGTTCAACTGAGTGAAGGGGCATCGATTGAGTTGATGACGCTACCGGTGCTAGCGGAAGCCTTAGCTAATAAAGAAGGCTGCGGCTGGGCGCATGTGGCGATTTCAGTTGGCAGCAAGGCGGATGTGGAAGCGTTAGCCAGTAAAGCGGCGGAACGCGGTATTCTGGTTGCTCCACCTCGTATGACGGGGGACGGCTTTTATGAAGCGATCGTCAGCGACCCTGATGGTAATCTCATTGAGATAACATCAGACTGATTCGGGAGTTATTTTTGTATGTTGCACAAGCTATCCTCATGCGATCGACAACATAGCGCGATGCTGATTTGTGTTGGAGATATCCGGTTTGGCCCGCCTTATTTTTCGCTATCGATTGACGACAAAGAATTGGCGGATCGCGTTTTTGGCAAGGAGATGCTGTGGTCGCCTGATTCTCGTTATCTTGTGGTACAAGAGTGGCTCTCTACCGCGGAGCGCGACGGCCCGCAAACGGTGTTGCTGTGTATTGATGTGCGAGAAGAAAGGCAATGCAAAGTTTCTCAGGCGACGGGGGGATTTATCGTCCCCGTGAGGTTCGAGGACGATAATCTAATCTATGAAAAAAGGTATTTTAGTGCAGGAAGACACGGTGCCACGGAATATGAAATCAGATTTACCGATCTTCCTCGCTGGCGTGCGCTACGGTTACGTTAACAACTCAATCTTCCCAATAGAATAGGGCATCGAACTGTGTGAAACCGCTCTCTGTAAACAGTGTCTGCAGATGAATGCTGGTGGGCAGCGGCGATACCAATTGTTCCTTATAAACGCGAATCAGCCCGCATTTCTCCAGTACTACTTGCACCTGCTGGCTTAATGCTTCCACTACGGGGGTGTCGAACCTATCGACTTTCCCCAGTTCAGGACTTTCTCCTGCTCCACCGCCATGAACATCCCAACGCTTTTCGCTTTCCATCAATACAAAATAGGGCGACAGGCGGCTCAGTAAAACGGTTAACCCCGTATGCTCTTCACCATAACGAATCGGGTGTTTAGCATTAAAATCCGGTGTATTTTTATAAAACCAAGCGTCGACAAAGGAAGCATAGCCAGAACCGTAGTGATCCCATTCAATTCTTGATTGGGTGTGAGTCTGCTGTATGACGTGTGCGCATACGTCGTTTAAATGCTTGTCGATCAACGCTTCATCATTGCTTATCCAGGGATATTCATCTGAAATACACTGCGATACGGGTATCTGTAAAAGACGGGTGATGTCGTGTGGTGAAAGCAGCGGTGAGACACCTTTATTGCTCCCTGAATCTTGTTTCATTTTTAGCTCCTTAAAGTAATCACTTAGCTTTCATAGCTAACAACATGCGCTTCCGTCTGTGAGGGAAGTTCCCATTTTGTCAGCATCCCTTGCAGCGTTTTATTGCTCAACGTGGTATCTCGTTTACCGTTGCGGCGCAGCAATTCCTGACGCGGACGCTCCAGATACACCACCTCCACTTCTGCGCCATAGGCGTAGCACAGATCTAACGTGCGGGTGCGCATTTGCTGGCTCAGGTGCGTGGCATTCCACACAAACGGCTCATGCGTTCGCAACAGTGAACGTGCTTTATCGGTCGCCCAGTGTACCGCCTTTCCTTCATTTTCACCGTGTTTCAGCCCTAACTCTGTGCGTGCATCGTCGAAAGAGACTACAGGTAAGTTACGCCGATGTTTTCGTACCCAGGTGTCTTTTCCTGAAGCTGGCAAACCGCACATCACCGTGACTTTCGAGCCAGGTTCCTGGAACAACGGATAGTCGGGATGGACATCGGCACCGCGAAAATAACTCAGGCGTGTGTGGGCATCGACAAACGCTCTCGGCTGACCGTAACAGCCTTCTTCCCGCGCCAACTCGCGGAACAGCTCGATGCTATCTATCACGCGCGCTTGATCTTGACAGATTCGCCCACGCATATCGGCTTCCGCCAGCGTGGCCAACAGCGGAATGCTCAACTGCCAAGACAATTCACGAATCGTAAAGAGCGGTGACATCCGACGGCGTTCATCTTCAAGACAGTAAAACGGAACCTGATGTACCGAAATTAACCGACAAACCGCCTCCCGAATCGCAAATGGTACGTTTGCATCCCACAACAGCACCCGAGCGTCGATAGCACCTTTACGCGAATGCCCCGGTTGACCAATCTGGCCCGTCACCGGGTCAATCACCGTCGTTCGATATTTCGCAACGTCATGCAGCAACGCGGCAAAAAACAAGATTTCTTGTTGTTCGTGCGTGGCTGTCTGGTAATCGGGAAGCTCTAATAGTGACTCGACAACCATTATAGTGTGCGTCCAGACGTCGCCTTCACCGTGATAGCGTGGCTCCTGCGGTGTCTCTTTGGCACGTTGAAGCACCGGAAAAGCCTCTAGGCAGTGAGTAAAATCTGGCTGTGCGCCAGAGGTGGGGACCAACCCCCTAATAGTATTCCAATCCATGATAGTCATACTCCTTACTTATCGGGCATGGCGGTGGCGAGTGCGTCTAGTGAACGCAGCGTATTCAGCCCCAGCATTTCCCAGGATACGGGTGGACAAGGCGCGTACAGATCAACGCCTTCAGCCAGTTGATTCGGTAAAATAGGGCGTTGGGAATGATGCGATCCGCTGTCCAAAATGGTCTGGGTAAAATCATGGCGTACCAACTTGTAACGAGCCAACACCTGTTTATCATCTTCAACCTTTAGATAAAGGCCTTCCGAACGGTCCGATTTATCGGTTTGTTGCCAGCACAGCGCGAGCGGTAAACCTGCACGCTGGACGGTGGATTCAAACGTGGTTTTCCAGTTCGGGCTTTTTGCCAGCGAACGGTACACCAGCTTCCACAGCAATGCCGGGTTAGTTGGCATCTCCCCGGCATAGATTACCGGGACGGATAACACGGGCGAACCGGCCAGCATGGCATGTCGGCGTGCCGTCGATAAAAAAATGCCGTCACGACGATCGTAAAGATCAAATTCGTGAAAGTAATGCGGCAAACGGTCATAAAATACGGAATGCTTGCTGTAGGCCCATTCGCCGTACATCACGAAACGATCTTCTAGCAGTTCAAGAAAACGCATTTCGTGCGCTGTGGCCCATAGCTTGAACTGGTTGAACTGCCGTTCCCGCGAGCCACCAGTCAAATAATGGCCGCGCGATTGGAGCAACAGTTCTGCTGTTTCATTGAAGGACACACCGCTGTTCGCACCGTCGATCTTTTCTTCGATCACGACATAACGGCCTGCTAACGCTTTCAGTGCAATTTGATCCGACGCATCATCGCCGGGCTGTAAACGTGAACCTTCCAGATGAGGGGTTCGTGGATATTTTAATAACGGTATTGAATGTAAATACATGTTTTTCGCCAACTGCGTTATTAGCGCAGCCAGACCCATCCAGGATAAAAAAGAGGGCCGACGAACGTGTTCTGGCGCGAGTCAATAGGCTGGCCACTGGCATTCCAGAGGTCAGAGTCGCGGGGGAGGAAGCGGGAGATTCATTCTCTGCTCCGCGCAATGGTGGGAAAGAGAAAGGAACCCGTACCGCAGCCAACGCTGGCGCAGACTGCGCCGAATCGAGGCTGCTTAATGCAGTCGTCGGCGGTTAGTGGGGGGCTGACGTACAGGGCACTTTAGGGCTCCAAATAACATATTAGGGGTGAGTAAACGGCGCGATTCTAGCGAAGGAATCTTCCGGCAACAAGCTTTTGTATAAAAAATGCTATTATTTCCTATCGTTATAGAATGCGTTGTTGCGTTTAAACGTGATAAAAAAGCCATAAAACCATCGACGTTAACGTGATAAGAATTGCGAGTGGTGAGATAGAGTAATGCACACAATAAAGAGTAGGGGAATACAATGAAAATCAGTGTGATAAAGAAAGGGATTGCGGGCCTGTTATTAGTGCTGCCGTTGTACGGGGTTGCCGAAACAAAGGATCCAGATTTGTTCGCTGGCTATACCACGCAGGATCTCACGGCAGCATTACCTGCGCGGTTGTTAAACATGGTTCAGCGCGACAAGGTGGTCGATGTGCCAAATCATATGGTTCAGACTGAATATGTTGACCCTACGACGGGAAATAAGGCGCTAGTTTCACTATTTATGTTGCCGCCAGATAAAGATGGTAATGTCCCGATTGCTTCCGCGCCTGGCGATCTCGATGCGGTGATTGCCAGCACGGAAAAAGAGATGTTGCGCCAGCGTATCAAACCCGACCAGCGTGCGGGGAAGATTGACGATGCGACGCCTTTTCGCTGCTTACAAACGATTCTGAATAACAAGGTCCTGCATTCGCTGTGTTCGACGCTGATTAAAGGACGCGTGCTGGAAGTTCAGGCGATTAATACGATCACCAATATTCAGGATGAAGCCGAACTGCATAAAGTCATCGGACAACAGAATGAATTCGTTATCGAGATGGGAAAAACACTGTTGGCACTTAAAAAATAGTGCGTTGTTGATGCGGAAAGAGACGCGTCATCAACGAACGATCGCTATTATTTCTCATCAAAATGCTGAGCGAAGGTAAGCGCCTTCGCTTTTTTGTGCCCTGAAAACCCCCTGCTAGGCTGGGGGGTTACGTTTAGGTCCTAATGCTGATGGTCGTGGGAGTGACCGTGTTCATGCACTTTGCCTGAACCGCCAACGGCAACAATATTGAAAGGATGTCCCTGTACCGTAATCGCACTGGTTTCTTTCAAATCCACCGCGTTCAGCACGTGAATTTTGCTCTTCAGAGGATCGGTAATGTAGATGTTATCAGCCGCAACCGCGATACGTGGACGCGGATCGTTCCAGTGACCGTCCATAGAGTATGGCTCCGTGACGCGCACTGACTTGGTAATTTCCCCCTTCAGCACATCAACCTGATTTAACTTGCCATCTTCCGTAAAGACGTAGGCGAATTTCGGACGTACCGGGTCGACGACAAAATGTACGCGACGGGTCGGCAGTTGCACCAAACGGAAACTTTGATCTTCGGTTGGGTCGATAAGCACAATGCGATCTGGACCATAGTTACCGATGAAATACTGCATACCTTTGCCACCGATAAGTGTGGAGACGCTGCCTTTCGGTAATGCGCTGGAGTAAGGCAAATGGCGTATTTCAGGCGTATCGCCTTTCTGAGTGATCAGCAGCAGACCGGTTTCGCAGGACAGGGCGTAAGTGTCACCGGAACCGGCGGATCCATGCAGACCTGGGCAGGCCACATTGTCGCTGACAGTTTTACTATCCAGGCTAATCACTCGGGCACCAATCGGGCGTTTGGACGCGTCTTCTGGATTCGGGACAGAGATAACGGCATGGTTGTCATACGGCACGGCAACACCATGATGCGGTGCGCTGACGGACACGCGTTTCGCGTCATTGACGCCATCCAGCGCGGCGGCTTCGCTATAGATCATCGTGTAACGTTCGCCGTCAAACCACTGAGCGACCTTACCCTGACGCTCAACGAAGTGACCCGGTTTGCCGCCAGTTAGCTGAGTTTTCAGTAGGTTGGGTTCATCGATGTCAATATCAGCGTGATCGCCGTGATCGTGAAACGAAATCCCAGAGCCGATCATCGATACGGTGCCTGCGCTGCCCTGAACGGCATATACCGTAGCTCCACTTTCACTGCGATAGAGCGCCGCAGGCCCTTTCAGATCGAAGGACGTCAGTTTGTCGCCATCAAGGGCGTCAATCACATTCACCACGGACTTATCGTGATCGGCGACGAACAGACGCCAGGCGGTAACGTCCTCTTCTGCTGCCATTGCCGGGCCAACTGAGCCGAGCAAAAGCGCTGAAATGGACAGCGGTAATAAACGCTTTTTCATGTGGTTCTCCATTATAAAATAGTCTGAATTAGGATGAGGTCAGGGGACGTGCTTGTTGTCGGCCAGTGCTGACACGATGGTGTTGACGTTGTGCTGCATCATGTCGATATAGGTCGGTGCTGGGCCTGAAGGGTCGGAAAGTGCGTCGGAATAGAGCACTCCCGCGATGGATAAACCGGCTTCGGAGGCAATTTGCTCCACCAGACGTGGGTTTGAGATATTCTCCGCGAAGACCGCTGCGGCATGATTTTTCTTTATCTCTCGCAGAATGCCGGCGACATCTGCGGCAGAAGCTTCAGA
Source organism: Pectobacterium parmentieri (assembly GCF_001742145.1). Taxonomy (NCBI): domain Bacteria; kingdom Pseudomonadati; phylum Pseudomonadota; class Gammaproteobacteria; order Enterobacterales; family Pectobacteriaceae; genus Pectobacterium; species Pectobacterium parmentieri. The sequence continues at coordinate 1,424,629 of NZ_CP015749.1, forward strand.
CTCGGTAGAGACTCCCTGAGGGGATAAAAAGTGAATGCCGTGCTCGTGTTCGAAATAGCGGAAAGCATTGTGGCCGACCACGACGGTACGACGCGATTCCGGGATACGGGCTAGCGCGTTATCAATGTTTACGCCAAGTTTGGTCAGTTTTTCCTCATAGGTTTTAGCATTCGCCTGATAAGTTTCGCAGCCGCTTTTATCCGCTGCGCAAAACGCGGCGGTAATGTTTTTCACGTAGATATGCGCATTGGGCAACGACTGCCAGGCGTGGGGATCGAAAGGTGCGGCGTGAAACACGGCTTTGCCATTGTAGAAATGGTAATGGCCACCTGCGGGATCGCGAATAATCTCTGCGCCATTTGTCGCTTCAATGACCGGTGCTTTACTCTCACTGGCCTGAATGAGCCGGTTGATAAAGCCCTCGAACTGTAATCCGTTGATTAAGATCACGTCAGCTTTAGCCATGGCAATCGCATCCGCTGGGGAGGGCTCATAGACATGCGCATCGCTGTTGGGGCCCACAAGGGTTCGCAGTTCAATACGATCCTGACCGATATTCTTCGCCATGTCGCCAAGGATGGAAAAGCTGGCGATGACGTTAAGCCTGGCGCTGGCCTGTAGCGGTAGCGACAGGGAAAGCAGAACGGCGACACCAAGCGTCGTGATAATTCTCATGATGATTTACTCCGTGCGGGAAGGACGCGAGTTAACTAAGGAAGTGTGAGGACGGCGTCGGGCGTTTTTCATCATCGCGACGCTGGTTGAGGCCAGATAGAAAACGCCGTTGGTGAGAATAATGGCTGGGCCTGATGGCAGCGAATAATGGTAGGAGAACAGCAGGCCGGACATGCTGGCCACCATGCCAATCAACACCGAAGCCAGACACAGTGTGATGACGCGCCGAGTCCAGAAGCGAGCGGTGACGGCTGGGAGGATCATCAAACCCACCGACAGCAGCGTGCCTAGCGCCTGATAGCCAGCCACGAGGTTTATCACCACCAGCGTGAGAAACAGAAAATGGACCGGTGAGCCGAGCCGAGACACGGCGCGTAGGAACAGCGGATCCAGACACTCGGCAATGAGCGCACGCCACAGCAGAACCAGCATCAGCAAAGAAACAACGGAAACCGAGGCGATCAGGACCAGAGCTTCCACATTCAGCGCCAAAACGGAACCAAACAGAACATGCATCAAGTCAACGCTTGAGCCGCGTAGCGAGACGATAAGTACCCCGAGCGCCAGCGAAATAAGGTAAAACGCCGCCATTGAGGCATCTTCCTTTTGTACCGTCAGCCGAGATACCGCTCCGGCACCTATTGCTACCATTAATCCGGCGACCATGCCGCCGAGTGTCATCGGAATGATTTCCAATCCGTAGAGCAGAAAACCAATGGCGGCACCGGGCAGCACGGCGTGGGACATGGCATCGCCCACCAGACTCATACGACGCAGGGTCAGGAATACGCCCACCGGACACGCGCTGAGCGACAGTAGCAATGCACCCACTAACGCTCGGCGCATAAAGCCAAATTCAACAAACGGATTAACGAGCAGATCGTAAAGCCAGAGCATTATCGAGCCCCTGTCGCGTACCGTGCGGTATTATGCTGACAGAAAACGGGCGAGTGCAGGCTATGCTTCATCACCCAGTCGGTTTCTCCCCAAGCGACCACCATGCCGTTGACCATCAATGTCTCAGGAAAATGGCGAAGTACCAGTTCAGGATCGTGGATCACCACGATGACCGTACGTTGTTGGGCGTGCCAGCTTTTAATCAGCGCCAGCATCTCTTGTGTGGTCGCTGTATCAATGGCATTAAAGGGCTCGTCGAGCAAAATGATGCTGGCATTCTGGACGATCACCCGCGCAAACAGAGCACGCTGAAACTGCCCGCCCGACAGGGCGCTGAGTGGCTTATTATCAAAACCAGCCAGCCCGACGGCGGCAAGCGCTTGGGATATACGCACTCGATCGTCACGGCGATGCCAGCGTAGCAAACCGCGATCCTGCCAGAGCCCCAGCGAGACCAGATCGTGGACGCTGGCAGGAAAGCTACGATCCAGTTCCGATAGCTGTGGTAGATAAGCGATGCGTGCACCCGATGCGATACGGCAGAAGCCCGATAGGGGGTGTAGTATTCCGGCAATCCCTTTCAGTAGCGTTGATTTACCTGAACCGTTTGGTCCGACTACCGCCGTCAGGGAGCCAGTGTTTACCGAACCGCTGACCGCGCTCAATGCTGGATTTCCATTGTAACCGAGGGCTAGTTCTTCGATCTGTACTGCAAAATCCGTCATCTCAGTAATATTCCATTCCAGCGCCAATAGCTGTAATGTTATAACATTACATTAATGAATGTAAATATCTACGACACTTTTTACTGCAAAAGCTGAGATAGATGTTGCGCCAGCGTATCAAGCCCGACCAGCGTGCGGGGAAGATTGACGATGTGACGCCTTTTCGTTGCTTACAAACGATTCTGAATAACAAGGTCCTGCATTCGCTGTGTTCGAAGTGCATTGTTGATGCGGAAAGAGGCGCGTCATCAACGAACGATCGCTATTATTTCTCATCAAAACGCTGAGCGAAGGTAAGCGCCTTCGCTTTTTTTGCACCAAAAACCCCTCGATTCTTCCTTGCCATCCCTTCGACGTTCGTGCATAACTTCCAAAGTCAGAGAGTCAATGACTGGAATTATCATTACAAAACAATATTCATTACGAAACGACACCGGAAAAACGCTATGCTTTTGTTACTCGTTTTGGCTGTGATTGCTGTAGCTATTTATAGCTGGTTAAAACAGCCGCAATATATTTCACCAGAGGTGAAACCCCAACCGGAAAATCCACTCTTTCGCGATGGCGCGTTTCATAACCCGATCGCACGCCCGACGAGGAACCAAAATCGAATTGCGCTGCTATATCATTTTCTTTTCGGTAAAGATGTTGGCGCGTTACCAGATATCCGCTTGCCGTCGGAAAAAACCGATCTACATCAGTTAAGTAAAACGGAGAACGTCATCATCTGGATGGGACACTCCAGCTACTTTATTCAACTGGAAGGGAAAACCTTTCTGCTGGATCCGGTATTTAGCGACAACGCCTCGCCGGTGCCGCGCACCAATATTGCTTTCGAAGGCAGTAATGTGTATTCACCGGAAGACGTTCCCGAAATCGACTATCTGCTGATCACTCACGACCATTGGGATCATTTGGATTACCCCACGCTGAACGCGTTACGAGGAAAAATCCGCCGTATTGTCACGTTAACCGGCGTTGGTTCCTATTTTGTGAAATGGGGCTTTCCCCAGGAAAGCATTACCGAAGGCGACTGGTTCAGTTGCCTGAAAGAGGACGGGGTAGACATTCATGTGCTTCCTACGCAGCATTTTTCCGGTCGACTCCTCAAGCATAATCAAACGCTGTGGGGCTCATTTGCGCTCATAACAGCACAGCATCGCCTGTATCTCGGTGGAGATAGTGGCTATGGCCCACATTACAAAGAGATCGCCAAACATCTGGGGGGATTCGATATCGCGATACTGGAATGTGGGCAATACGATCAAAACTGGCCCCATGTTCACATGAAGCCGGAAGAGTGCGCACAGGCAGCCAGCGATTTACAGGCTAAAGCAGTATTACCGGGCCACAACAGTAAATTTAAGCTGGCGCACCACCGCTGGAACGATCCGCTAGAGCGGATTTCGCAGGCGAGTGAAAATCAAGACTGGCGGTTGATGACGCCCCGTATTGGTGAACGCGTTCAGGTTGATAACCCGCAGCAGACCTTTAGTCAGTGGTGGTAGTGGGGCAAGAACCAGAGTTACGTTCGTCCTGCCGCTATCATTGATGGGTTACCCCTATCCCCTAAACGTCGGGCAGTCAATGAACGCCCGACGTTTAGGGAACACCGCCCTGTTTATCCATCATCGCATCAATTCATTTAAGACCTTTCTGTCCGCGTTGCTGACACGTGGGTTCACTCTCGGCTTGCTGTTCCCCGTCGGGCTGATCGCGTTGACTCGTGTAACTTCTCAGGGGATGGCATTGCATTGACCTCTATTCCCGCTAAATCCGTGTTTGGCACTCAGCTTTGATGATTTCGCGAAAGATAAGCATCAATTTCTTCATGATTATTTTTAATAAAAATCATGAGAAAATTTCATCTACAAATGGGATTATTTCATATTTTTAATGAATTATTCAGACTGCTCCTAGGCCACTGTACAATTATAATACAGATGTGTATTTAAAACCTTTGTTAAAATTTACCGAAAGCAGTTCCTCCGCTAGCGATGAGTTGAAATTCTGTCAGTATTCTGTAATCTTCCGTAAATATATTAAACAATTTATTGTTAATTTCGATTTCGAACCGGAAATTCCTGGTTCGTGCGGTAGCTTTGATAATTTAATTTCAATATCTTATTGTTTTATATTGATATTTTCTTAAATAAAACAAACGCCAGCAGTGATTATTTTTAACCATAAAACTCAATTAATTAATTTAATTAACTTGATTTGATGATTATTAAACTGGATATGGCATAAAAAAGCTTAAAGTTTACAAATTAACATGATTTTTTGATTAAAAACTGATCATTAATCTGCGCTTTTGTGTCCTATTCAGAATCCTTTCTTACAAACGCCCCTGTTGCTTCTGTTGCATTTTGAATGCTTGATTTAAACCGCTTGTTATTTATATCAAAACAAAACTAATTAACCTTTCTTATGCAATGGTTGATTGATTAACTAACGCGAGTTCGCCGTCAGACAGACCAGAGTTCTGTGACTCGCCTTGTTCATAACCGGCCTTCGGCCATTTTTTAGGCATTAATGGAACGACATATGAAGAGAATGGTGAACCACCGCATTGTGTTAAGCCTGATGTTTGTTTTTGCTGTCGCGGGCTGTGAAGCTCCGCCAAAAATGACTGACGACACTATCGTCAACAGCACCGTTGACGGCGTCACGTTGAGTCACCGTTATGCGGTTAAACCACCGGCGCAGTTCAGCCCGATTAATGAAGCCTATCGCGCGCTCTATCCCGCCTCGATCATGACCCGCTCGGATTTTGGCGGCAACGTGGTGAATTCTCTGAAAAGTGGTGAGACCTACACGGTAATTGGTCAAGTGGAGAACAACTGGTTGGCGTTGGGCGAGCAGGTTCAGGTTGCCGTTAGACCAGAGGCCGGCACCGCTAAAACGGATGATAAAAAAGTCGCTGAACAGCCCACGACCCAACTGATTGGTTATGTGCCATTCCGCGCGGTGGTGAAGAGCGAACTGTATGACCAGACGATCAAAGCGGATCAGCCAAAACGCCGCACAGGCGGCAAGAAAAAGACCTGCGTTTCGGTTGATAGTGACAGTAAAGCCTGCCGAAACACAACTAGCGGTACCTGGATCATCAACTAATCGCGCTGAGCAGGGAGGGCTGAATGATGACAATAATGCAACTGCGCTGCTGGCTGTTACCGCTACTGGCATTGCTACTGATTGCGTGCAGCAGCAGTCCCACTCCGGTGGCGCGTTATAACTTGCACTTCCAGGCGCACCCGCAGATCAACAGCGGCGCACCGCTCAAGGTGCGGGTGATGTTATTGACTTCAGACGCGGAATTCATGTCCGCCGACTTCTACTCCCTGCAGAATCAGCCCGCAGATGCATTGGGTAGCACGTTGCTCAACAACCAACAGTTTTTCCTGATGTCAGGTCAACTGAGCAAAATGCTTAACGCCAAAAGTCTGCCAGAAGCGCGCTACATTGGCATCATGGCGGAGTATCAGGCGCTGGACGGCAAAGTCTGGCGGCTGGCGCTACCGTTCCCAGATGGTGAGAACAGCGCGTTTTGGGCGTTCTGGAAAAGTAACGACGATGAGTTGAACGCCCACATGATGGCGGACATCAACGGCCTTCGCGTGGTTAAGCAGTAAAGGATGCCTATGAACAGATCCGAAAAGGTGGTTTGGACCGAAGGGATGTTCCTGCGTCCTCACCATTTCCAGCAGTCGGAAAATTATCTTCACAGCACACTACGTGATTGGGGCCAGTCGCAACGCGCTTATACCTGGGGATTCTTCGATCTGGAGTTTGATGAAGCGCTGCTGCGTCAGGGAAAACTAGCGCTAAGTGCCGCCAGCGGTTGCCTGCCGGATGGCACGTTCTTTTCCTTCAGCCTGCCGCAACATGGACCAGCACCGCTTGAACTGCCTGCCAATGTTGATCGTGCTAACGTGGTTCTGGCGATCCCAGCCCGCCGCAATGGTCGAGAAGCGGTGGTGTTTCAGGAGACACAAGATTCTCTGGCGCGCTATCTCGCTTGGGAAACCGAAGTGGAAGATGACAACGCGCAGGCGATCGGCGCGGCTACAGTACAGTTCGGTAAACTGCGTTTGCGTCTGATGCTGGAGCAAGATCTCACCGCAGAATGGACGGCAATGGGCGTAGCGCAGGTGATTGAGAAGCGCAGCGGTAACCACCTGCGCCTTGATACCGATTACATCCCACCGATGCTGGCGCTCAACGGCAGTCGGCCACTGCAAAGCATGCTTAACGATCTGCATGGTCTGATGCAGCAGCGCAGTCAGCAACTAAGCCAGCGTGCGCAAGGTACTGGTCGCTTCAACAGTGCTGACATGGTCGATTTTATGCTACTGGCCATGCTGAATCGCCAACTCGGCCTGCATGCGCATCTGCAACATTTGCCGCTATTGCATCCTGAAACGCTCTACCGCTATTGGTTGCAACTGGCTGCTGAACTCTGTACCTGGATGCCAGCACGCACGCCTGAACCCTTGCCGCTTTACAACCACGATGACCTGCACGGCTGTTTTACCCGTTTAACGCTGCTGCTGCGTCAGGGGCTATCTCAGGTAATGGAAGAAAGTGCGATTCAGCTTCCACTCACCCAGCGCTCACACGGTCTCAACGTTGCCACGGTGCCGGAAAGCAGCATGGTACGCGAATTCGGCTTTGTGCTGGCAGTAAAAGCCAGTGTGCCTGCCGAAGCCCTGAAAACCCACTTCCCAGCACAAATGAAAGTCGCACCAGTTACCAAAATCCGCGATCTGGTTCAACTGCAACTACCCGGCCTGGTGTTGAAAGCCATGCCGGGTGCACCGCCGCAAATTCCATGGCATGCCGGTTACAGCTACTTCGAGCTGGATAAGAACGGCGAGCTGTGGAAAGAGATGGAACGCTCCGGTGCGTTTGCACTTCATCTAGCCGGTGAGTTTCCGGGCCTGGACATGGAGTTCTGGGCCATTCGTAGTTCATCAGAATAATCAACGCTGAGCACGCCGCATGATGCAGGAACAACAGAAACCGAACCATGATGCCACGCAGCAGGATATCAACCACCAGAATATGTTGGTGGCGGCTGCCAACCCGCTGATTAACGCTATTCCTCAGATTCGACACTCCGTCTCCCATGACGATCCGGCACGCCTACGTCAGCAACTGATCGACCAGGTTCGACTCTTCGAGCTGAACTGCCAGCAGTCTGGCCTGAGTTACGAAGTGATTGTTGGTGCCCGTTATTGTCTATGCACCGCGCTGGATGAAGCCGCTGCGCTGACGCCGTGGGGTAGCCGTGGAGTGTGGACCAGTAACAGCCTGCTGGTGACATTTCACAATGAAACCTGGGGGGGCGAGAAGTTTTTCCAACTACTGGCGAAGCTGTCACAGAGTCCGCGTCAGCACATTCTGCTGCTGGAGCTGATCTACTTCTGCCTGCTGCTGGGCTTTGAAGGGCGCTACCGCGTGTTGGATAATGGCCGTTCACAGTTGGAAACCATCAAGCAGCGTCTGCTGCAGATGATCAAAAGCGTGCGCGGCAGCTACTTTGCGGCACTCTCTCCCCATCCGACCGATCAGCCGGTGCTGCGTAAGCGGTGGCGTCCAATGATCCCGTTGTGGGCCTGCGCCGCCGTTGCCGGTTTTGCTGCCTGCTTGTTCTATATTGGCCTTAACTGGCGTCTCGGTGATTACACCTCGCCAGTGCTGGCCAGCATCTATCAGACGACGCTGCCGGAAGTGAAAATCCGCAATCCTGCACCACCTCCGCCTGCCTCGTTGAACCTGAAATCCTTCCTGAGACCGGAGATCGATGCCGGTCTGGTCGCGGTACGCGATGAAGCTGACCAAAGCGTGGTAACGCTGAAAGGCGATGGGCTATTTGCTTCGGCATCAACCGACGTGCGTGGACGCTACGACGTCGTGATTAAGCGCGTTGCGGAAGCGATGAACAACGTGCGCGGCAAGGTTTTGGTGATTGGCTACAGCGATAACGTGCCTATTCGCAGCGCCCGTTTTGCCTCCAACTATGAACTCTCGCTGGCGCGTGCGCAGTCGGTGCAAACCCTGTTGCAGCAGCAGTTGACGCAGCCGTCACGCGTTACAGCCGCAGGGCGTGGCGAAAACCACCCGCTGGTGCCGAATACCAACGCAGAGAATCGCGCTCGTAACCGCCGCGTAGAGATTACGCTGCTGGTCGCGCCAGACGCGACGCAAGCGGAACTCAACGGCTTGGCGAGAGGGGAGTAATCCATGCTGAATATACTTTTTGCTGTGCTGACCAGCCGTCTCGCTTGGGGCTTTGTTGGTATTACTGCGCTTGCCTTTATCATCTGGGTGATTGGCCCGGTGTTTTCCATTGCCGATTCACGCCCGCTTGCACCAGAGCATAATCGCATCATCAGTATCGCGCTGCTCTATCTGGTGTGGGGACTGAGTCAGGCGATCCCGCGCCTGTACAACTTCTGGCTTAACCGCAAGTTGATGTCGAGTCTGGAAACTGGCAAAACCGATGCACCGGAACGCCTGACCAACGAAGAGCAGGCCTTGGCGAGCCGTTTTTCTGAAGCGACGGGTATCCTGAAAAAAGCACACTTCCAGCGCAATAGCAGTAAAGGCGCCCCGTTCTGGGCGCAGCGCTTCAGCCATCAATATCTCTATCAGTTACCGTGGTGCATGATTATCGGTGCGCCGGGGGCGGGTAAAACCACAGCGCTGGTTAACTCGGGCCTGCAATTCCCGTTAGCGGATAAATTTGGTAAAGCGGCGCTGCGCGGTATTGGTGGTACGCGTAACTGCGACTGGTGGTTCACCAACGAAGCGGTGCTGCTGGATACCGCCGGACGTTACGCCACCCAAGAGAGTCAGCAGGAGCGCGATGCCAGCGAATGGCATCACTTCCTCGACCTGTTGCGTAAGTATCGCGGTCGCCAGCCGATTAATGGCGTGATCGTCACGCTGAGCGTGTCGGATCTGCTGACACAATCACCGGAAGCGATGCGTAATCAGGCCATCGCGCTACGCCAGCGCCTGATGGAGTTGCATGACCGCCTCGGCATTCGCTTCCCGGTGTATGTGCTGGTGACCAAAACCGACCTGCTCAAAGGTTTCCGCAGCTACTTCGGTTCGCTGGATAAAGCGCAACGCGAACAGATCTGGGGGTTCACCTTCCCGTGGGCACAGGCCTCCACCGCTGACTTCGAACTCAACAGCCAGTTCCAAAAGGAATATTCGCTGTTACAACAGCGTCTTGATGCTGGCATGGCCGATACGTTGCTGGCAGAGAGAGATGGACAGTCGCGCGCAGAGGTCTATCTGTTCCCGCAGGAGTTTGCCGCGTTGCGCCCAATGCTAGCGGATGCGCTTGACACGTTGTTCGCGCGTTCGGATTTTGAAACCCAGTTCGCACCACGTGGCATCTATTTTGCCAGCGGTACACAGGAAGGTCTGCCGTTTGACCGCGTGATGGGGGAGTTGAACCGTGCTCTGCATCTGCCGAGCCAGCGAGAAGGTGGATCCAGACGCTGGGATCAGGTGGATAAAAACGCGCCGATCCCACCGAATAAAGGGCAAAGCTTCTTCCTGAAAGATGTACTGGAAAACGTTATCTTTCAGGAATCGGGGCTTGCGGGTAGCAACCGTTGGTGGGAACTGCGTAACCGTGCTGGTTTGTGGTCTGGCTATCTGGCATTGCTGGTGCTGATACTGATTGCCGGGGGGCTGTGGGTTACCAGCTACAGTCAAAATAAATCTTACCTGCAGGAAATCGCGGGCAAAACGCCGCAGGTTGAGCAACTCGGCCAGCAACTACAGCGTGAAGGCCACGGTGACTTGTTCGCTCTGGTGCCGTATCTCAATACCCTGCTGCAGTTGCCTAAAAGCGCTGATTTCTCACTGGACGCGCCGCCGCAGACGCGCCGTATGGGGCTCTATCGCGGGACTGAAATCAACGATGCCACTCAGGCGTTGTATGGCAAAGCGCTAAAACAGTTGCTGTTGCCGCAGGTGGCGCAAAATATTACGCGCTGGTTGCGCAACGACAACGGCAGCGATGCCGACTACAGCTACGAAGCGCTAAAGGCGTATCAGATGCTGTATCAGCCGAAGCACTACGACGGTAAGTTCCTGCAGGCATGGCTGATGCTAAATATCTCGCGCGAACTGCCGCAGAACGTCACTCAGCAGGAAGTTAAACAACTGGCGTGGCATCTACAACAACTGCTGGAGACGCACATCCAGTCTTCGCCATACGCAAAGGATGATGCGTTGATAAAGCGCGGGCAGGTGCTGATTAACCAAATGCCGCTGTCACAACGCGTCTATGGGCGTCTGAAGCGCCTGCTGCAACGCGATGGCAGCCTGAAATCGGTGACGCTCTCGGCGCTGGGCGGGCCACAGAGTGAACTGGTGTTCTCTCGTAAAAGTGGTAAGTCGGTTAATGATGGTGTGTCAGGCCTGTTTACACCGGATGGTTACTGGCAGCGCGTTGATAAGCAAATTGCGCCAGTGACGCAGGCACTGTATCAGGATGATATCTGGGTGTTGGGCGGCATCACGCCGCAGGAAAACAGCCAACAAACCGATCTCGCAGTACGCCAATGGTATGTACAGGATTACATTCGTCAGTGGGAACAGTTCCTTAGCGATATCCAACTCAACACTAGTGCTGATTTACCGCAGCGCATCAACACCGCGCGTTTGCTGTCCGGCAACCATTCACCGTTACGCCAATGGGTGATCAATCTGGGAAAATTGCTGACGCTGACGCGCGAGTCGGCGGATGAAAAAACGGCACAGGCGCAGTCGTCATCCGGCAACAACGCGACGCGCACGCTGGAAGCGCTGTTCAACTCGATGGATACTAATGCAACGCAGGGGCAGGGGGCGACGCAGCAGTCACCGGAGCAGGCCGTTGCTGTGCATTTCGCCCCGATTATCGAGTTGGCGCAGCCGTTACAGCCGGGCGGTAACGTGCTGGCGGTGGACGATTTTCTACATCAGATTGACGATCTCTATCGTTATCTCACCGCGGTGCAGGATGCGGCCAACAGCGGCATGCCGCCACCATCGAACGATGCCATCAGCCGCCTGCAGGCCAGTGCTGGCCGTCTGCCGGGTTCGCTGCAGAATATGGTCTCCAGTATGGCGGTTGGTGCCAGCAGCGATGCACAACGCCGTGACATGGATAACGTGCGCAAGCGCATCACCATGGAAGTTGGCAGCTTCTGTCGTCAGGCGATCGCCGGTCGTTATCCACTGGTACGCAACGCACGCAGTGAAGTGACGCCAGACGATCTGGCGCGCATGTTCGCACCGGGCAGCGGCCTGATGGATAGCTTCTTCCGTGACAATCTGGCCAGTAAAGTAGACACCACTAATGCCGCGTGGCGCTTTACGCCGGGTATCGACGGTAAAACGCTGCCGGGGGGCGAAGCACTGCTGCGTCCGTTCCAGCAGGCGCAGTCGATTCGTGATGCCTTCTTTGCCAACGGAGCCACCACATCGTCGTTCCGCATCACGCTGCGCACGGTGAAGATGGATAACGCGATCCTCAACCTGACGCTGGATGTTGACGGTCAGATTCTGCGTTACAGCCACGGCCCGCAGGCGGTGCAGATGGTGAACTGGCCCGGTTCAGGCGGCACCAGCCAGGTGCGCATGCAGCTCGGCCTGACTAATGGCACTACCTCGACACTGGTCACCAGCGGCCCGTGGGCGCTTAATCGCTTCTTCGATCGCGCCCGGCTGACCTCAACCGGCGGTTTAACCCGCGAAGCCCGTTTCGACGTCGATGGTCATCAGGTCACGCTATCGTTCACGCCTGGCAGTATTCGCAACCCATTCCAGCTTCCCAGCTTTGGCTGCCCCTGAAACAGGAGCTGATAATGACTCATTACGCTGCCCCCGGCTGGTACGGAAAATTGCCCAGCTCGGGTGACTTTGTGAAGCGACGTTTTCCCGATGCGCTCTATCGGCAGTGGTCCAACTGGTTTCAGGTCGGACTGCATCACTGGAAAACCAGTGATGAGGGGGATAACGCACCGTCGCGTGCCTTTCTCAACGCGCCAGTGTGGAATTTTGTCGTACCGCCGATGCTCGGTAGCCAGTTGATTCAGATGGGCTGCCTGATCGCCGCGTGCGACAGCGTCGGGCGCAACTATCCGCTGTGCGCACTGCGCCATTTCACGCCAGCAGAGTGGTCGCCAGCGCTGCTGGCATGCTCCGGCGAGTGGTATCAGCAGGTTGGTAATATGCTGTTGCGCGAGGTCCGGAGCGGCGGCACGCCAGAACAACTGGATCAGGCGTTGCTTCGCATCCCGCAGCCACAGGGGCTTGGCGAACAGTCGGGTATTCTCGACGTGATTGATGCGGGTGACTACCCGTCAACGCTGAACTGGAAACGACCGGGTGACAGTTTTGACCCACAGTTCTACACCAGTTTCTGGTGGACCAATCAGAGCGACGGTTTCCCACTTTATACGCAGGTACATAGCGGCAATTTCACCGCGCAGTTGTTTTCGTTGTTGTTCGACCCAGCCGGTGGAGCAAAACCCGGACGAAACGGACTTTATCCACCGATGTTTGAATCCTGAGGCCAATGCGCATGACGATAAATGTAGATGCCTTGCTGGCACCGGTTAGCCGTGACAATCCCTGCGGCGACAACCTGGAGTATCACGCGGATTTTCAGGCGATGGAACAGGCTAGCACGGGCAAAGCCGAGCAGCAGTTCGGTAACACCATTATCCCGGCGGAACCGGCGGACTGGAATAAAGTTGAAAAGCTGGCGATTGACTTACTGAGTCGCAGTAAAGACCTGCGCGTGATATTAGCGCTGACGCATGCATGGACCGAATTGAAAGGCCTGCCGGGTTACGCTCAAGGGTTGAAACTGATTGAGCAGGCACTGCTGCTGTACTGGGAGCCACTGTGGCCGCGTCTGAACGAGTTCAGCGAAGAAGATCCGTTTTATCGCATCAATGCTGTGGCGCTGCTGGGGGATAAATCGGCACTAAGCGGTGCGGTGCGCCAGTCCTGGCTGCTGCGTTATGCCTCGGACGGCATCACGCTGCGCGATGCCGTGGCGCTATGTGATGGTAGCAAAACGGACGTTGCCGAGTATCCCGGCGGTTTGCCACGCCTGACTGATGAACTGGCGCGCGGCGAACAGCCCGGCACAGAAGCGGTTCTGCAAATAGCGGGATATTTACAAACTATTAGTGAAACCCTTGCTGAGCGCTTGGGTGAATCGGCGGTACCAGAGTTGGTACAACTGCGTAAACAGATTGCGATAATCGCCGAACGTTGTCAGGCCACCGATCTCAACGCCCTACGGCCCAAGGTTACCACTGCACAACCCGCCGAAACTGTCGCACCGGTTGCACTTACCCCGATGCGTGTTACCGCTGACTGGCGTAGTTTACCGCTCAATTCACGTGCCGATGCGCAACTGATGCTGGAGAAAGTGAAGCAGTATTTCACTCAGCATGAGCCAAGCCATCCGGCTCCGCTGATGATTGACCGCGTGCAGCGTCTGATCGAACTCGACTTTATGGACATTATCCGCGATCTCGCGCCGGATGGTGTGCATCAGATGGAAAACATTTTTGGACGCCGCGACTAAGCGAGCGTAACCACTCAACGCAGCGAAACCTGCGCGCTTCCTGCGGGACGTTATCCGCGCATTATTAATGGAGAAACCCATGGCATCAACGAAATCCAGTGGGCAAAAGTTCATTGCCCGCAATCGCGCACCTCGCGTTCAGATCGAATATGACGTGGAAATTTATGGCGCGGAACGCAAAATTCAGTTGCCGTTCGTCATGGGGGTATTGGCGGATCTGGTGGGCAAACCGCTGGAGCCGCAGGTGGCCCTCGATGAACGTAAATTCCTCGAAATCGACATCGATAACTTTGATGAGCGCATGAAAGCGTTGAAGCCGCGCGCTGCCTTTCAGGTGGATAACACGTTGAACGGCGAAGGTAAATTGAACATCGACCTGACTTTCGAAAGCATGGACGACTTCTCGCCTGACGCCATCGCGCGCAACGTTGAGCCACTGAGCAAGCTGTTGGATGCACGTACCCAGTTGGCTAACCTACTGACCTATATGGACGGTAAAAACGGTGCGGAAGAACTGGTCGGTAAAATTTTGCAAGACCCCACGCTGCTGCAGGCGTTGACGCATCTGCCGAAGCAGGACGATGCCGCTGAAGGTAAGGAAGATCAATAATGACCCAGACTTCACAACCGCAGCAACCGCAGGGCGAAACCCGTTTTAGTCAGGATGAGTTCAGCGCGCTGCTGAACAAAGAGTTCCGTCCGAAGAGCGATCAGGCGCGTGAAGCAGTAGAGCGCGCGGTGAAAACGTTGGCGCAGCAGGCATTGGAAAACGCCATTACCGTATCGAGTGATGCGTACCGCACCATTCAGGCGCTGATCGCTGAGATCGATGAAAAGCTGTCGCAGCAGGTGAATCAGATCATTCACCACGATGATTTTCAGACGCTGGAAAGCGCGTGGCGCGGTCTGAATTATCTGGTGAAAAACACCGAAACTGACGAGATGCTGAAAATTCGTTTCATGAGCATCTCCAAGAAGGAGTTGGGCCGTAGCCTGAAACGTTTCAAAGGGGCGGGGTGGGATCAAAGCCCGCTGTTCAAAAAAATCTACGAGCAGGAGTATGGTCAGTTCGGTGGTGAACCGTTTGGCTGTCTGGTGGGCGATTATTACTTCGACCACAGCCCACAGGATGTCGAACTTCTGGGTGAAATGGCACGCATCGGTGCGGCCGCACACTGTCCGTTCATCACCGGTACTGCACCGGGTGTGATGCAGATGGAATCCTGGCAGGAACTGGCTAACCCACGCGATCTGACCAAGATTTTCCAAAACACCGAATATGCTGCATGGCGTAGCCTGCGTGAATCGGAAGATGCCCGCTACCTCGGTATGATGATGCCGCGTTTCCTCGCGCGTCTGCCTTACGGTATTCGCACCAATCCGGTTGATAACTTTGATTTTGAAGAGCAGACCGACGGCTCTGACCACAGCAATTATGCATGGAGCAATGCGGCTTACGCGATGGCAGCCAACATCAACCGCTCGTTTAAAGAATACGGCTGGTGTACCGCGATTCGCGGCGTGGAATCGGGTGGCGCAGTCGAAAACCTGCCGTGCCACACTTTCCCAAGTGATGACGGTGGCGTGGATATGAAGTGTCCGACCGAAATCGCCATCAGCGACAGACGCGAAGCCGAGCTGGCGAAAAACGGCTTTATGCCGCTGGTGCATCGTAAAAACTCTGACTTTGCCGCCTTTATCGGTGCACAGTCGCTGCAGAAGCCAACCGAGTATCACGATGCTGATGCCAGCGCCAACGCCCGCCTGGCCGCCCGTTTGCCCTATCTGTTCGCCTGCTGCCGCTTCGCGCATTACCTGAAATGCATTGTGCGCGACAAGATCGGTTCTTTCCGCGAGCGTGATGAAATGGAGCGCTGGTTGAACGATTGGGTAATGAACTACGTTGATGGCGATCCTGCTAATTCCTCGCAGGAAACCAAATCGCGTAAACCACTGGCCGCAGCCGAGGTAACCGTAGAGGAGCAGGAAGATAATCCAGGCTATTACGCAGCGAAATTCTTCCTGCGCCCGCATTATCAGCTAGAAGGCCTGACGGTTTCGCTGCGCCTAGTATCGAAACTGCCATCGCTGAAATCGAATGAAAATTGATAGTTGAATGTAAGGGCATTTTATGGAATGCCATAATATATGGGTAAATATCGTCTTTTGATTTATTAAAAATAGAATCAATGTTCTTAATCGGTCTTGTTTATTATGCCGATGAGAAAAATTATTCACTTTTTTTATTAATCCACAAAGTGGGGTAATAAAAAATCCCTCTGAATAACACATGTAGCGATATTCAGAAAACGAGGCAGAGGTAAAATATGGACTGTTTTATTCAGCCCCATGCTTTCCTGTTTGCCATAACGATGCTTTATCAAAGCAGAATATAAACCAAGCAAGAGAAGATAATTATGGCTATTGATATGTTTTTAAAAGTTGATGGTGTGACGGGTGAGTCTAAAGACGCTAACCACACCGGCTGGACGGATATCAATTCCTTTTACTGGGGCGCTAACCAACCTGGTAATATGTCCGTAGGTGGTGGCGGCGGGGCCGGTAAGGTTAATTTTGTCGACCTGAGTGTCAATGCGTTGATCGACAAATCAACTACCGCAATCCTTAAATATTGCGCAAGTGGTAAGCACCTTTCCAAAATTGAACTTTCGGTTTGTAAAGCGGGCGGTCAACAAGTGGAATATGCTCGTATCACTTTAGAAGATGTGCTCGTAACTTCCGTTAACTACACTGGCTCTGACAGTGGTGATACTGTTGGCATTACCTATGCCTTCCAGGCCTCAAAAGTGAAACAGCAGTACTGGGAACAAACTTCATCCGGCAGTAAAGGTGCTGAAAGCAGTGCGGGATGGAATATCAAAGAGAATAAAGAGGCGTAATCGTTTTAGTAAAATTAGTGGCCCTACGGGGTCACTAATTTAAGGAGGGAAGTAATGGCAAGTCATGTGATCTATATCAGACGGATGTGGCAAACTAATAAATCAACCATTAGTGTTTTTAATGTTTCTGACAGCAGTATTAAAGGGTATTTTTTGGAAAGGCCTGGACCAGATACGACTCAATCTAACCAAAACAAAAGAATTCCGGAGGGGGAATATAAAATAAAATGGCATAATTCATCTATTTCTGGTGTCATTCCACATAATCCAGTTCCCATTCTATATAACTCTTCAGTTCCTCTTTCTCGTTATATTCTTATTCATAATGGTAATTTACCTATTCATAGCAAAGGATGCTTGCTCATTGGTAGCTCTAAAGGAATAGACATTGTAGGAGGAAGCGTGCTTAAGTTAATAGAACTAAAAAAATTCATAAAAGATGAAGATATTGAGAATTTCACAATAACCATTACATCCTGCTACACAGGATGTAGAGAATAATTTAAAGGAATAGGACATGAAAAGAAATATTTTTATCTGCATAATAATTTTCCTTCTTTCTCCCTTGCCTTCTTTAGCTGATACTGTAAAAGATGGTGTATTGCAATTTTATTGGCTCCCACAGTGGAATAACGGGATAAATGACCCAGAGCTAAAGTTACGATTTTTTGTTTTTTCCAATGAAGGTAAGCAAAAAGAAGTCATTGATATTAAAGGTACTCATTCAAATGAGGCGTTCGTCAAAAAGAATTTCAAAACCATACCGGATGACTTTTTTATCAATAAGGAAGGTCATATGGAACAAAATGGTACAGTGACACTCAGGAAACTTATCAATTATAAAGAGTGCGATTCGGCCATTTGGCAGGCTGAATTTATTTCTTTTTTACAAAAAGATGCAAATTTTAAAATAGATGATAACTCAGATTCCTGTAATCCATTACCATATGTTATTATTTATCAATTAAAAAGTGATGTGGATAATGTAAGTCTATTTGATAAGCCTAACGATACTGGAAAGATAATTTATGAAATCGACAGCCAGCACGCCCTCGTTAAAATTAAAACGGCTAACTCTGATTGGATTTATGTTGCTGAGTATGATGCATCCCAAAAAGACCTTATCGGCTCAAAAAAGGGCTATGTGAGATTAAAACATCTTGATCCCCTTAACTAACTTAAAAAATAACGCCACCTAACTAGTTAATTAAACGCATTTTATTCAACGCCATGCCATCAGCTTAAATAGGATATCCAACCGCGCTACTTATTGAGGAAATTAAACCGTATTACGCTTGATCAAATCCGGCCATTACAGTCATTCAAATAAAACTAAAACCCAACCGTACTATTAGATGCATCTGCTCTCTATACCCCGTCCCTTTTCCCGCGAGAAGTGGGGGATAGATGTCGAACCGCTAACCGCAGGAACCCGTTATGCGCTTTACGATAGTAACGACTAAACCTGGCCACCAGCCACCGCAAATCCGTTGTGACTTCCTTCCGCCCGGTGGCACCATTGGTCGTGGGGTTGATAACAATCTGGTATTACCCGATGACGATCGCACTATCTCTCGCCTGCAGGCGATTGTGCACATCACTGCGACGGGTGAATGCCGCCTGACCAACCGTGGCAACGTGACGCGTGTACAGCTCAACGATATCCCGCTGGAACGGGGCCGTCAGGTTGAATTACAGGATGGCGATGTGCTGGGTATTGGTGATTACCAACTGTTAGTCAACGATTTCAATAACGCGCCGCAGTCGCAGGCTGCACTTATCGAGCCACTTCCTGCGGTCAAACCTATTATTATCGCCGATGAACCATCAGCGGAAAAAGCCAGCAACACGGCGACGATCCCCAGTGAAATCTGGGATAGCCTCACCAAAGAATTTTCGATCTCTGATGATTTGTCGAAGCGTAAGAACACCATGCCTGAGCAGCCGATGGCGCATCCGTTGACAGCGCCTGCAGGTGTTGAACGCAACCCGGAAGATCCTTTAGCACAGTTACTCAGCGATACGCCGCTGAATATCGGACAACAACCGCAAAACACCAGTCTATTCGATGAAGCTGATGCGCTTTTTGCTCAGGAAAGCATCTTTGACGACCGTACACCGAGCACACTCTCCGCGCAGCAAAATGCGGCAGCGCAGCCGCAGGTGGAAACCATCTCAACCGAGATCGAACCACTGAGCCTGTTCGGTAGCCAGAGCGCTACAGATGCGCGCAGTCACGACGATCCGCTCGGTCTGATGATGGGCAATGCGGTGCCGCTGGCACAGCCCGAGATTCTGGTTGCTAAGCCTGAACAGCCGGAACCTATCGCCGAAGCGCAGCCTGGAAGCGTACCGGTTGAACTCGCGGATCTCTGTAGCTCACCGCTGTTTGATAACATCGACACACAAGCCACCAGCGAATCGCTGTCGAGCAGTGAACCTGAGTTGAAGCAGCCTGACACAACCAATTCGCCAATCGATTATGGCGGTATCACGCTGCCGACGCCGCAGGCGGTACAGCGCACGCCATTGCCAACGCCGAAAGGGCGCTTGCGTATCGACCCGGTAGCCTCTGGCAGCCAGGCCAGTGCGCCTACAGCGAGCAGCATAGCCAGCCAAAGCAGCGGCGAACGGCTGAAAGGCGAACTGCTGGATGCACTGCTGGAAGGCATGGGTCTGCGCGATCTGCAGCCGACGCCACAGTTAGACCGTGAGCAGATGTTGCAGTTTGGTCAGATGCTCAGCATGTTCTCGCAGGGCACGGTGGCGCTGCTGTCGTCGCGTTCGATCCTCAAACGCGGCGTAAAAGCAGATATGACGATGATCCTCGATGACGCCAACAACCCATTTAAGCTACTGCCTTCCGGCAAAACCGTGTTGATGCAGATGTTTGGCAGTCGTATGCCAGGCTTTATGCCGCCGCGTCAGGCGGTACGTGATGCGCTGATCGATCTACAGGCACACCAGTTGGGGATGATTGCCGGGATCCGCGCCATCATCGCCTCAATGTTGCAATCCTTTAATCCGGACCAGCTAGAAGAAGAGGCGCGTCAGGCGGGCGCAGTCTCACGTCTGGGTTTACCCGGTAGCCGTAAAGCGGCGCTGTGGGAGCATTTCGTGGAGCGCTACAGTGAGACGGCAGGCGAGATCGAAGACGATTTTCACACCCTGTTTGGTGAAGCGTTCCTGCATGCCTATGACCTGGAAGTTAATCAGTACAAAGACTCACAAACCCACACGGATGCCACATGAAGATCACAATTGCTTCCATGTCGAATCAGGGCGATCGCGCCAGCAATCAGGATCAAACTGGTGATGTCATCGGTGAGCGCTCAGCCTGCTTCGTGGTGTGCGACGGCGTGGCAGGGTTTCCTGGTGGTGATGTTGCGGCAGATATCGCTCGTAACAGCCTGATGGACGCATTCGACGGCAATGCGCACCTTAATGCGCAGTCGATTCGCAACTACGTCAATCACGCTAACCATTCGATTCGCCAGCAGCAGAAAGCCTGCCGCGAACACAGCCGCATGGGCACCACGCTGGTGAGCCTGTTTATCGACCGCGACTTTGAGTTGGCCTACTGGGCGCATGCTGGTGACAGCCGGCTGTATCTGTTCCGACGCGGCTATCTCTATCATGTCACCACCGACCATAGCCTGGTGCAGCAGATGAAAGATGCCGGGCACCAGACCGACGGCATTAACAACAACCTGCTCTATTTCGCGCTTGGTATGGGTGATGAGCAGCGCGATGTCAGCTACAGCGATGTGGTGGAGATCGAGGACGGTGATGCCTTTTTGCTGTGCACCGATGGTTTCTGGCACGGGGTGGCGCAGGAACAAATGCAGCAGTCGCTGCACATGGTGAATACGCCGGAAGAGTGGATGACGCTGATGCAGCAAATCATCAAAAACGGCCAGTTAGATAATGACCAGCAGGATAACTTCAGTGCGCTAGCAGTCTGGGTTGGATCACCGCAAGACATCACCTTACTGCACTCGCTATCCGAAATGGCGCAGTTTTCCCCCCTTCGAGATTGAGAACGCCAACATGAAATATAGATTACTGGGGCTGGCTACGCTGCTGCTCAGCACATACGCCTTTGCTGATAACTACCGCATTGTGCAGTCGCCGACACAGAAGCTGGATGTCTGGATCGACGATGTAAAAGATAACCAGTTGGCGAGCTGGTGTAAGAGCCGCGTGGATCTACGCATTGTCAGTACGGGCGAAAAAAATGCCGCGGTGTTGGACGATTTTCTGCCGCGCGTTGCCGGGCTCATGGCGTCACAGTGTAAACCGTTGCAGCAGTTACATTGGCAACTGACCGATGCTGATGGCAGCGAAATCGCCACCGGTAGTGCCGTCAAAGCGCAGCAGTGGCAAACGGTGGTCACGCTGCCGCCTCCTTCGGTGGAACCGCCGCCAGCCGCCGTGGCTGAACCTGCTGTGCCGGTGCTGAATTCACCGCAGGCCGATACCACACCGTGGCTGCAATTCAGTCTGCCCGATGGTTGCCACTTCCGTACCTGGTGGCAGCATCCGGCGCAAGCCAACGCGCTGTTTGTGCCATCAAAACAGGGACTGATCTGCGGTCAGGATGGCTGGCTGAGCGGCTACAGCAGCCTGACGCTGATAGGTAACGGCACGGCGAAAACCGTGGATGTCACCTTCCTGAAGGGCTTCCCGATTACGGGCCTGAATAGCAAATCGCAAACTGGCGAGCTCAACATTACCACCGTTAACCGCGAACGCATGGTGCTGAGCAACCATAAATCACCGGACAGTTGGCTGGTGCTGCCATTCAATAATCAGTTCAACGGTTGGCAGGCACCGAACCAGGTCGTCGTACAGATGCCTGCCCGCGATGCTGAAAATGAGAGCGTGCTGCAGGCGCGTCTGCGGGAAGTGAGCATTGTGTGGGCGCCGTGGTTGAGCGGGAATGCACCGATCGGGGTACAACTGGTCGAACAACTGCATCCGGAGCTGCAAGATCCTGCCGTTGCGGTTTACCGCACCATTAATTAATGCAAAAGGAGCTTGCATGGAGTCGTTACAACAGCGTCTGACGAGAGGTTCATTGGCCGATAATCTTGCTGAGATCATGCGCCAGATTCAGGCCGCCCCGGCCAATGCCGATTTACGAGCCGCCTTTGTGCAACTGCTGTGTTTGGCTGGCAATTGGACGCGCGCGCAAACTCAACTGCAATCTTGGCTAGCCTTAACGCCACTGGCGCAGCCCACGGTAACCTTACTGCAGCAGGCAATTGCCGGTGAACAACAGCGTGAAGCGGTGCTGCGCGGCGAGGCGGAACCGCAGTTGCCGGGCTGCGCCTGGCGCTGGTGTGAAACCCTGCTGGCTGCACTGCGTGCTGATATCACCGGTGATTACGTGCGCGGCGCTGAGTGGCGTGCCGAGGCGCTGGATCAGGCTGACGCCAATCCTGGTCAACTGCAACAGCAGGATGAGACAACGAATTTCGCTTGGCTGATGGACGGCGACAGCCGTTTCGGTCCGGTATGCGAAGCCATCACCAACGGTCGTTATTACTGGATCCCGTTTGCCGCTATTCGCGAGATGGTGTTTCAGGCTCCAACCAGCGTCACCGACCTCATTTGGCGTCACACCCGCGTACAACTGGTGGATGGCAGCGAACAGATTTGCCAGATCCCAGTGCGTTACCCCTTGCAGCAAGGTACGGATGAGCGCTATCTGCGCGCCAGCGTTACCGAATGGCAGACGCTGGGCAAAGAGGGTGGCCAGTTCATCGGCAACGGTCAGAAAGTGTGGCTGAGCGACAGTGCTGAATTCCCGCTGCTGACGCTGCAACAGATCACCTTTAACGCGATCGAGGCTGACGATGAGCAGTGATAACCGCTCGCACAACGACGGTCATGCACAGTTGTATGGCGGTTTCCGCGCACGTAAAAATCGCGATGCGTTAACCGCGCGCGACAAGCTGCAATCGTCGCTGCTCGATCGCCTGACCGATAATGCGCCGGACAAACGTAACGAAGCCAGCAGCAACACGTTGATCTCGCACAGCGCACTGCGTCGGCATGTGCTGCGAGACCTGCAGTGGCTGTTCAACACCATCAACAATGAGGCGCAGCAGGATCTCAGCGAATTCGGCGAAGTGCAGCGTTCGGTGTGGAATTTCGGTGTGGCACCGCTGTCCGGGCAGAACATCTCAGACATCGAATGGCAGGATATACAGCGCAAAATGACTGATGCCATCCTGCACTTTGAGCCGCGCATTCTGCCGCAGGGCTTGCAGGTGCGCTGCGTCAGCGACATGACATCACTCAGCCTGCATAACGTGTTGTCGATTGAGATTAAGGGCCGCCTGTGGTGCGTGCCTTATCCATTGGAGTTTTTGTTCCGTACCCAGATTGAGCTGGAGAGCGGTCATTTCGAACTACAGGATGCCGGTTAATCATGGACAGCAAACTGCTCGATTACTACAACCGTGAGCTCGCTTATTTGCATGAAATGGGCGCGGAATTTGCCGCACACTATCCCAAAGTGGCAGGGCGTCTGGGCATGCGAGGGATCGATGTCGCCGACCCTTACGTTGAACGAATGCTGGAAGGTTTTGCCTTCCTCACTTCGCGCGTTCAACTGAAAATGGACGCTGAATTTCCGCGTTTTTCGCAGCGTATGCTGGAAATGATCGCGCCTGGTTACTTATCGCCAACGCCGTCAATGGCCATTGCCAAACTGACGCCAGATACGCAAAAAGGCGACATCAGCAATGGTTTCCTCGTGCCACGCGGCACCATGATGGAAAACCAAAATCTGAAAAAAAGCGGCGTCACCTGTAGCTACACCACGGCACATGACGTGATGCTGCAACCGTTATGCATCAGCGATGTCTCGCTCGGCGGTGTACCGGCTGATATCCCTTTGGGTGAACTAAAACTGAGCGGCCTCGGTGCCGCCAGTGCATTGCGGATCCGTATTGAATGTGAAGGTGTTCCGTCGTTAGACCAGCTTAAGCTGGATGATGTAATACTGTACCTGAGTGGCCCGGATATCCAGGCGCTGAAGCTGTTGGAATTATTGATGCAGCATCGTGTCGGCATCCTGTTGCAATCCGTGGAAGAAAAGCCGCTGCGCCGGGTGTTAAGCGATGATGCGCTACAGCAGGAAGGGTTTGCACCAGAGCAGGCGCTGCTGCCAGACGACCTGCGTAACTTCGATGGCTATCGCCTGTTGCAGGAGTATTTTGCTTTTCCTGCCCGTTTCCAGTTCATCAGTTTAAGGCAGTTAGCGCCGTTCATTCGCTGCTGTGGCAACGCCCGAATCTTTGAAATTATTATCTTGCTGGATAAAGCCGACAGCGCACTAGAGAGTGTGGTGGATGCCAGTCATCTGGCATTACATTGCACCCCCGTCATTAATCTGTTCCCGAAAACCGCTGAACGTTTAAAGATCAGCGACAGCCAACACGAGTACCACTTGGTGGTCGATAATATCCGTCCACTGGATTATGAAGTGCATTCGGTTCAGCGACTATTTGCCACGGTGGAAGGGAAACGAGAGGAGCAGATTTTCCGCTCTTTCTGGAGCACCTTCAGTGGCGATGGAAGCGATTACGGTGCCTATTTTTCGCTGCGGCGCGAGCAGCGCACGCTGTCCGAACAGGCGCAGCGCTATGGCACACGCACTGGCTACATCGGTTCGGAAGTTTTCCTGTCGCTGGTCGATGAGCACCATACGCCGTGGCGTGATGACCTGCGTTATCTATCGGCAGACGTGATGTGTACCAGCCGTGATTTACCACTCATGCTATTACAGCAGGATCAGGGCAACTTCGTGATGCCAGATTCGATCCCGGTGGGGCCGTTGACGTTGTGCAAAGGCCCAACGCCACCGCGTCCGGCGCTAGCAGAAGGCCTCTCATCCTGGCGGCTGATTAGCCATCTGCAAATGAATTACCTCAGTCTGATGGACTGCGCCGGCGGTGAAGGCGCTGCAGCATTGCGCCAGCTACTTAGTCTGTACGCCAACTTAGCCGATGCGCCAGTGTCACGCCAAATAGAAGCCATCCGCCATTGCCAGCTCAGCACCGTCAACCGCCGTGTACCTGAACCGGGGCCCGTAGTGTTTGCTCGGGGTGTCAGCATCACGCTGGAGGTCGATGAACAGGCGTTTTCCGGTGCAAGCCCGTGGCTATTTGGCAGCGTCTTGGAACGCGTTTTCTCTCGACTGGTTGCGCTAAACAGTTTCACTGAATTCACCCTGAACAGTCAGCAGCGTGGCGAAGTCGGTTACTGGCCGCCTCGAATGGGCAAGAAGGCGTTGATATGAGTGAGTCGGCGCAAGTGATTGCGCTGCAGCGGGCTACACGTCTACCGGATAATTTCTGGCAGGGGGTGATGGCAGCACCGTGGCGCTACGATCTCTTCCAGTTGCTGCGCAAGTTGGATGCGCAGTGTGGGCAGGGTTATGCGTTGGGCCGTGCGCCATTGCCGAAATTTGAAGCGGTGCGGATTGGTCAAACGCCGTCGTTGGCTTTTGCACCCGCCGCGGTAGCGGAGGTGAGCCGACGTGAGGAGGATGATCGCCATGAGATTTCCATTTATAGCTTCGGCTTGTTTGGCCCTAATGGGCCACTCCCTACGCACCTGACCGAATATGTACGCGAGCGTATCGTGCATCATCAGGACCACAGTTTCGCCGCCTTTGCTGATCTATTTCACCACCGCGCCACGTTGCTGTTTTATCGCGCCTGGGCCGATGCACAGCCCACGGTGTCTCTGGATCGCAGCGATGACTGCCGGTTTCTCAACTATCTGGCGTGTTTGTCCGGTATTGGATTACCCGCTCAGCAGCAGGCCACTTCACTGAGTTTGCATGCGCGTCTGATGTTGGTCGGCCACCTCAGCCGTCACGGTCACGATGCTGAAGGACTGGTGCGTATTTTGCGCCACTACTTTGGCGTGCCGGTACAGATGGAACAGAACGTACCGCAATGGCTGGCGCTGGATAAGCGCGATCGGGCGCGATTAGGGGCGGGCCGTCAGATGCCGCGCCTTGGCGCATCGTCATTTCTCGGTATTTCGGTGCGTGATGTGCAGCACCGTTTTCGCCTGCGCTTTGGCCCGCTCAATATTGAACAGTATGCACACTTCCTGCCGGATGCGCCGGGCGCACGCGAAGTGCGTGACTGGGTGCGCCACTACCTCGGTATTGAAATGCAGTGGGATCTCAGCCTGATTTTGGCGGCTGATGACGTGCAGAGCGTGACGCTGAGCGGTAATGCTCGGCTCGGTTACACCAGTTGGCTGGGGCAAATGCCACAGTTGCAGGATCGCGAGGATTTCATGTTTGAGGTTGAGGCAGCGGCACGCTAGTCCAATCGCTTTTTCCCTGTTACACCACCAGCTTCTTTCATTTAAGAGACTCGATATGTCAGAAATCAGCCGTGCCGTGTTATTCGGCAAGCTAGATACGTTGTTATTTACCTCGCTGGAAAGCGCCACCGCCTTTTGTAAACTGCGCGGCAATCCCTATGTTGAACTGGTGCATTGGCTGCATCAGTTGATGCAGCAACAAGAGGGTGACTTGCAGCGGGTCATCAGCCATTTTTCGCTGGATGAAAACACACTGACGCGAGATATCGTTGCTGCCCTTGACCGCCTGCCACGTGGAGCGAGTGCAGTCTCCGACCTCGCTGAACACATTGATAGTGCTGTGGAGCGCGCCTGGGTTTACGCCTCGCTTAAGTATGGTGCCACACGGATCCGTGGTGGCCATCTACTGATCGGCATGCTGAAAACCTTCAATCTCGCCAACGTGCTGAAAGGCATTTCCAGCCAGTTTGCCCATATTAACGCCGATGCGCTGTTGGAGCAGTTCGATACGGTACTCGGCAGCAGCAAAGAAGCGCAGCAGGCGCTAATCACACCGCCGGGCGTAGACGGTGCCGCCCCGATAGCCACCGATAGCACGCTGGCACAGTACGCACAGGATCTCACCGCGCGGGCGCGTGAAGGGCATATTGATCCGGTCACCGGACGAGACGAAGAGATTCGCCAGATGGTGGATATTCTGATGCGTCGCCGCCAGAATAATCCGCTGCTGACCGGTGAGGCTGGCGTCGGTAAAACGGCGGTAGTAGAAGGACTGGCGCTACGGATTGCTACAGGCGCTGTGCCAGCACCGTTGCGCGATGTGCAGTTGTGGCTGCTGGATATCGGCATACTACAGGCCGGTGCTGGGATGAAAGGTGAATTCGAAGCGCGTTTACAGGCACTAATCAATGAAGTGCAGTCCAGTCCAACGCCCATTGTGCTGTTTGTTGATGAGATCCACACGCTGGTCGGCGCGGGTGGACAGCAGGGCACGGGCGATGCCGCTAACCTGCTTAAACCGGCGTTGGCGCGCGGTCAGTTACGCACTATCGGCGCGACCACATGGGCTGAATACAAAAAATATATCGAGAAAGATCCTGCACTGACACGCCGCTTCCAGACTGTACAGATACAGGAACCGGATGAAGACAAAGCGATTCTGATGTTGCGCGGTACTGTTAGCGCACTGGAAAAGCATCATCAGGTGCTGCTGCTGGATGAAGCGGTCAGTGCGGCGGTGAAACTGTCGCATCGCTATATTCCCGCACGGCAGTTGCCAGACAAAGCCGTTGCCCTGCTTGATACCGCTTGCGCGCGGGTGGCGGTAAGCCAGAGCGCGCAGCCTGCGGCACTGGAAGATTGTTTACATCGCTTGAATGCACTGGAGATTGAAGCAGAAATTACCGCGCGTGAAACCAAAGTCGGCCTTGGTGACGCTGGGCGGCAGCAGGCGATTGCCGCTCAGCGCACGGAACTGGAAGCCGAACGTGATGCGTTGCAGCAGCGTTGGCAGAAGGAACGCGAGCTGGTTAATCAACTGATTGCGTTGTGTGGGCGTTGCGTGGTGGAAGGTGAAGCGGCATTGCGTGACGAATTGGGTATCGCTCGGCAGCGCTTGCGCGAGATACAGAGCGAAACACCGCTGCTGTTCGCGGCGGTTGATGCTGGCGTGGTTGCGGCGGTTGTGTCTGACTGGACCGGCATTCCTCTGGGTCGCATGGTAAAGAACGAGATTGATGCAGTACTCAACCTTGCTGACACCCTGAATCAACGCGTGATTGGTCAGCGTCACGGCCTGGATTTGATCGCCAAACGTGTGCGCACCGCGCGCGCGCGCCTCGACAACCCTAACAAACCGGTCGGCGTGTTTATGCTGTGCGGTCCGTCGGGCGTCGGCAAAACGGAAACGGCGTTGGCTCTGGCGGAGTCACTGTATGGTGGTGAGCAGAACGTCATCACCATCAACATGAGCGAATTTCAGGAATCGCACACCGTTTCCACGTTGAAAGGTGCGCCTCCGGGCTACGTGGGTTACGGCGAGGGGGGTGTGCTGACCGAAGCCGTGCGTCGTCGTCCATACAGCGTAGTCTTGCTGGATGAGATTGAGAAAGCGCATCCAGACGTACATGAACTTTTCTTTCAGGTGTTCGACAAAGGCTGGATGGAGGATGGCGAAGGTCGGCATATCGATTTCCGTAACACCATCATCATTCTAACCTCCAATGTCGGTACGCAGGTAATTAGTGCGTTGTGCGCCGATCCGGAACTGATGCCTGACCCTGATTCGCTCAGTGCCGCGCTGCGTAAACCGTTGTTGGAGGTGTTCCCGGCCGCGCTGCTGGGGCGTTTATTGGTCGTGCCATATTACCCGCTGAGCGATGCCATGCTGGCGAAGATTGTGCAGTTACAACTGGCACGCATTGTTCGCCGTTTGGCGGACAACCACGGCATTGAGACTGAGATCGATGCCTCCGTGGTACACCTGATCGTACAGCGCTGCACCGAAGTTGAATCCGGTGGCCGTATGGTCGATGCCATCCTCACCAATACCCTGTTGCCGCAAATGAGCCAGATGTTGCTCAGCGCCCATGCCCGCGATGAACACTATCGCCGTATATATGTGCGCTGTGAACAGGGCGAATTTGTTTGCCAATTCGATATCTAAAGCCGTTAGTAATCAGAGAGTTCTCGAAAATGTCGGAACACGATAATCCCCTGAACGTCCCCAATGCCTTGCCGCTGGGTTACCGTTTCAATGAGTTTGAAATTAAAGAAGTTATCGGTGGTGGTGGCTTTGGCATTGTCTATCGTGCCTGGGATCATCAGTTAGAGCGTGATATTGCGATCAAAGAGTTCATGCCGGCCTCGCTGGCGGTGCGCAGTGATGATCTCAATCTGGTACTACGCAGTGAACGCTTTAGTAAAACCTTCTACGCCGGGTTGAACAGCTTTATCCAGGAAGCGCGTCTGCTGGCCCGCTTCAACCATCCCAACCTCTTGCATGTGCTGCGCTTCTGGGTGCAAAACGACACCGCCTATATGGGCACGGTGCTCTACAGTGGTACCACGCTCTCCACGCTGCGCGAGCGTAATCCGCAGTGGGTGGATGAGGCTTGGATCCGTCGCCTGCTGCCGCCGTTGCTGGGTGCCATCAAAACCATCCACGAAGCGGGCTATCTGCATCGTGATATTTCGCTGGATAACATCCAGATTCAGAACAATGGCGAGCCGGTGCTGCTGGACTTCGGCTCGGCGCGTAAAACCATCGGCAACCTGTCGGATGAAAGTGAAACCATGCTGCGTCCCGGCTATGCGCCGATTGAGCAGTACAGCGACAATGACGAGAGTGAACAGGGCGCGTGGACCGATATCTACGCGCTGGGAGCCGTGTTGCATGCGTTGATCACCGGTGCTCCGCCGCCGGTTAGCGTGGTACGCAGCATCGAAGACAACTATTTGCCGTTGGCGCAGCGCGGTGTGTCAGGCTACTCCGTTGCGCTGTTGACAGCGGTGGATTGCGCGTTGGCGCTGAAGCCGGAGGATCGAACGCAAAGCATCGATACTTTTGCCAAACTCATCGCGTTACCGGAGCGCGAACCCGAGCTGTTTGACACCGAAATCAGCGAACCGGGCACCATGTTGGTGCTGGTAGACAACGTAGTAGACGCCGAGCCGATATCGCGAGTGACATCGCTGCTGCACCATCGCTTTGCGCTTCCTGGGCTGGTCGCGGTGGGCGTGTTGGTTGGCCTGGGCGTCGGTATGCTGATGTCGGGCGGTGCTGAGCAGGTGGCTCCGCCGGAAACCGTGCAAAACAGCGCGCCTGTGGCCCCCCCTGAACCCCAGGCGCCGGCAGAACAACCTGTTGCACCCGTGCAAGCTCAGATTACGCAGCGCGAACCCGAGCCAGTATGGGTTGCGCAGGTGTACATCAAGCTACAGCAGGGAGAACGTGTTGAGGTTAACGGCAAGCCGCAGGCGCTGGTTCCTGCCATGAATGGCTTCGCTGCGCTACAACTGGCCCCGGGCAACTACACTTTCGCTGTCAGCGGTCAAGGCGGCACGCGTGAGCAAACCTTGCAGATTAGTCAGGAAGGCGTCTGGTTGCTCGATCCCCACAGTTAATCGTCAGGAATCTACTTATGTTCTCACGCATCACCGCGCAGCTGCCGATGGACGGCCTGCTGTTCTGGAAACTCTCGGGCACCGAGACGTTGTCCCACTCATTTGTGCTGACCGCCGACCTGCTTGCCACCGACGCACGGATTGACCGACATGCGCTGCTGGGCCAGCCGGTCACGTTCACACTGCCGACGCAGAGCCTGCTGAGCCCGCGCTACCTCAACGGCAAAATCACTCGGGTCGCGGTGCGCAGCGAAGAGCTGAGCGGCACGCGCTACGCGGTCTACACGCTGACGGTGGAATCGGACCTGTGGCCGATGCGGCGTGACCGCAACCTGCGCATCTTCCAGAGTCAGACGGTGCCGCAGATAGTGCAGACGCTGCTGAAAGAGTACGGAGTAAATGTGGAGATGTGTTTATCGGGCAGCTACCGGATGTGGGAGTACTGTGTGCAGTATCAGGAGAGCAGCCTGGACTTTATCAGCCGGTTGATGGAGCTGGAAGGGATTTACTACTGGTTCCGCCACGAGCAGGAGCGCCACACGCTGGTATTGTGCGACGCCACGGGCCAGCACAAGGCATTTCCCGGCTACGAGACGATGACATATCACGCAACGCCGTCGGGTGGCAGCGTGACGGAAGAGGGCATCAGCCAGTGGTCGCTGGCAGAGAGCGTCACGCCGGGAATGTACAGCACGGACGATTACGATTTTCGCAAGCCAAACGCGTGGATGCTTCAGGCGCGGCAGAATCCGGCGTCGCCGACGCCGGGCTCGGTGGACGTGTACGACTGGCCGGGTCATTTTGTGGACCACAGCCACGGCGAGTTTTACACGCGTATCCGTCAGGAGGTGTGGCAGGTAGAGCACCACAGCGTGAGCGGGTCGGGTACGGTGACGGGCATTGCACCGGGGTTTACCTTTGGTCTCCTTAACGCGCCGCATTTTAGCGACAACGGTGAGTATCTGGTGACATCGGCGACGTATGTGTTTGAGGAAAACAGCTACGCCAGCGGTGATAGCGGAGGCTCGAAACACAACATTGCGTTCACGGTGCTGCCTGCGTCGGTAACGTTCCGGGCGGAGCCGACGACGGCGTGGCCGAAGACGCACGGCCCGCAGACGGCGAAGGTGGTGGGCCCGCAGGGAGAATCTATCTGGACGGACCGGTACGGCCGGGTGAAGGTAAAGTTCCACTGGGATCGACTGGCGAAGGGCGACGACAGCAGCTCGTGCTGGGTACGTGTATCGAGCGCCTGGGCGGGTCAGGGATTTGGCGGGGTGCAGATCCCGCGCGTGGGCGATGAAGTAGTGGTGGACTTCATCAACGGCGACCCGGACCGCCCGCTGATCATCGGCCGGGTGTACAACGAGGCGAGCATGCCGCCGTGGAATCTCCCCGAGGATGCGACACGTATGGGTTTTATGAGCCGCAGCAAAGACGGGCATCATGACAACTCCAGCTTCCTGTTTTTTGAGGATAAGTCGGGGGATGAACTGCTCAATATGCATGCTGAGAAGGACATGAGCATCTCAGTGGAGAATGACAAGACCATCGCCATTGAAGGTTGCCGCACGACCACTATCGGCAAAGAACAGAGCGATAAAGTAACCGGTGATGCCACATTCCATTACAAGCAAAAGCGGACGACAACAGTTGATGATGCTGAGATTAATACATTTAATAATGGTGAATTTACAACTATAAAAAATGGACGTACTTTAAAAATAACAAGCGGTGGAGACGAAATATCAATTAATGGTGATAAAAAAACTCGAATTAAAGGTGATGAAAAACGTGAACTTTCAGGTAGTTTAAACGAGGGAGTTGAAGGTGACGTTGTTGTTAACATTAATGGTAACTGGGATCAGACCGTCGTGTCGGGAAAAATTAATATTTTTAGCCCTAATGAGATTTGTATTAAGAGTGGTAAAAAAGTAAGCATAGAAGCGCCTTCGAGTTGGGTGAAAACTGCGCTTCATTCTTTTTCAATGACTGGATTTAATGAAAGTGTTACTGGAAATAGTGTTTCATTTACTGGAAATAGTATCAGTGGGGCAGGAGTAAGTTCTTCGTTCACCACAGTCAGTAATAGCCTTACCGCCTTAAGTAACTCAAGTGCGTTGGTTAGTTATTCGATAAAAACCATTGATAATAGGCGCTCAATCACTAAAATTGAAGACTCTCTTCAAAATTTAGTTATTAGTGCAATACATTTATTTATATGAAGGTAAAAATGAATTTTTTAACTGAAACGCCGTTCATTGTCGGCATTGCAATGACTTTTCTAAGTTTTTTTATCGTAATATCTTTATTTAAACCGAATAAAAATGAACTGTTAGGAATAAAAAATTGGAAAACGCGAGATAAATGGCAAGGCACAATTGTTACAACTGAAATAAAGTCCTGGTCACAAACTGAAACTAAATATGGGAATGATTTTTTTTATAATTTTGACTTTCCTATTGATTTAAATGGAAAGAAAAAACTTTATACAGCTAAAGGATTGGTCGGGCCGAATGATATCCACAAACTAAGAAAAGGAATGGGAATTATCGTCAAATATAACGAAGATAGCCCACCTAAAGTTGCTGTTATTGATGTGATATATAAATAAGTATAACTTCATAGTTTCGGAATTTTACTGTTTATTTATTTTCCTGCCATAACGTTTCTTAGATGCTATTCATTATTTTAGATTTGAGCGGTGATATGGCGAATATTAAATAAATTTGAATGAGGTTTGTGAATTTCACTGGCTAAAATTTCTAATGTTGTGTTTTAAATGTGTGTAATAAAATCTTCATTGTAATATTCGTCTATTTATTCGTTTCATGTTATTTTAGAGGATTTATGGATTAGATAGTGACTATGTGAGAATGGCACTGTTTTTTCTCAAGAAAACTATAGAAGGGTTTATGTCTACATTCGGTATCGTAAATGTCATTTTGACTTTTTCTATCATTGCTGTCTCCTTTTATTTTGCGAATAGGATTGTAAAGAATTCACAGCGGCGCGATCCGACTCTTATTGAAACTGGTACTGATGTGGTTGTCACCATATTGTCAATGAAACAGAGTGGATTGTTTTTAAATAACAATCCTGTAGTGGATATGAACTTAAGATTAGCTGACTCTACAGGAAAAACATGGCTTGTTGAAAAACATCAAGAAACCGTGTTATTGATTTCTATTGACAAATATCAAGTTGGGAAAATATATATGGCGAAAAAAGATGAAAATACTGATTTTATTATTTTTATTAAAAATAGAAATGGTTGGCCAATTGAAGTAGAGAAATAAATCTATATTCGTTATATTTAAAAACGCATGAGTATTGGGAGGGGGGATGTTGTGGTTAGGTGTTTTATTTTGTTAAAAACAATGATTTTATCTTTATTTTAAATTAGTTAGGTGGTGTTGGTTACGGTGGGTGTAAGTTTTCATTAATGCTGCGTGTATTATTTACTCATAATTGCTAATCAGTTTTATATATTTAAACGAATTATTCATTACCTTGGAGGTAAGTCTTTGTCTCAAAATGTTACTATCGCCTTGCTCCATGCTTTTATATAAAAGAGATATTATGAATATTTTTTCTGACAACTTATCCTTATTCGCAGTTGGTGTGAAAATATTGATTGTCTTTGTTTCTCTCAAGGGGTTAAAGGGACAAAAAGAGGATAGCATACAGATTCAACAATGGCTTAGTCGAGAGTCCTGGGAAGGGGGAACTGCACAGGGTAAGTTAAAGACATGGAAGCAAACCACCACAACGAATAACTATAATCATTATTATATTCTGACATTTGAATTTTCTTTCGGTGGAACACCAAGAAATTATAGTGCAGTGATAGTACTTAACGCATCAGAGGTGATTAAACTAAAAAAAGGTGTTCCTTTGAAAATAAAACATCAGGAGATTCCTCCTGAAAATATTGCGGTGCTGAGTGTCGAATTTGATAATTAAAAATACTTACCGAAGTTATTCTCAATCACACCTTTCTTAATACTGGGCCAGGATCAGACCCGGCGTTTGTTTTATCTGTTGTTTAAAAAGGAACCCAGGCATGAAAATCATTAAACCACTGCGCCTGAGCGTACTTAATCGGCCATTTCGCTGGCAGGGAAAAAATCATTTAGGCGTTACGGTGCTGGCGCTGACAGATATGGGGGAAAACCCACAACTTCGTCCAGAAATGGAATTGTGGCAGTTGGCAGCCAATGAATTGCAAACCAGCGGTGGCGTTATCGATCTGGCTATTCCCAAAGTGTGTGCGGAGTTTCTGGCGACCGGTCATGCCTATACCCATCATCAACGTGACAAAACCGCCTGTGCGGCGCGGATTGAAATTGACACGCTGAGCAAATCACTAGCGGTATTTGGCGATCGTTATTGGGTGAGGAATCAGATAACTCAGCCGCAGCCGTTTGAACAAATGCGCCTCGACTGGAGTCGCGCTTTTGGCGGAGAGGGACATGAGGAAAACCCTTATGGCATCGGTATTCACCCTGAAGTACATCAGGGACATGAATTCATCCGCTTACCTAATGTAGAAGCAATGACTGGGCGTTTCACCCGGCCTAAACAAATACCTGAGCCAGCAGGTTTCGGTCCGTTGGATATCAGTTGGCCGCGACGCTTTAGTCGCATGGGGAAAAAATATGATACCAGTTGGTTGCAGAATGATTTCCCTGGTTTTGCGCGTGATATTGACTGGAAAGTCTTCAATGCCGCTAGCCCCGATCAATGGTGGCCGGAACGTGACGCGTTACCGCAACAGGCTGCATGGCGTATCTGGAATATGCATCCGGAAAAAACGCGGCAGGAAGGCAAATTGCCACCGTGGCAGGCACGCTGCTTTATTAACCGCCAGCGTAGTGATGAAACGTTGTTTGAAGAGATTGCATTGCGCGCCACTACGGTATGGTTTTTCCCCCATCTGGAGCAGATGTTGTTGCTCTGGCAGGGAAATACTCGCATCAACGAAGACGATGCCGCAGATGTCTTGCAACTTGTACCCGCCCTGGAAATACAGGGCGCTCCGAGATCGGTAAATCACTATCACACCGTGCTCACGCAGCGTATGGATAAAGAGAAGGGCGCGCTGTTCTCTTTCCGCGAAAAAGATTTGATCCCGGAAGAGACAATCGGTCCTTGGATTGATAGCGAAGTGCAACAAACGCCAAGCCCGATGCGAGAAAACATGCAAAATCGCGCAACGCTGTTGCGTGAGCAGCACCGGGCGCGCCTGGAGGCGACAGGCGAAGAGGTTGGCGATCTGCTTAAAGATTTTGATGAACCTGAGTTGCCGAAGTTGGAAAGTCTGCCGGAGTTTATCGAAAAAATGGAACAGCAGGCACAGGAAATGCAAGAGCAGGCGGAGCAACATAAACGCGATCTGGAAGAAAAATATCCTCAGATAAAAAATGATGAGCATCAGCCTCGTGGTCCGGAAACGATGTTTAGCATGCAGGAAATACTGCACCGCAATAAAGATAGCCTGAGTGATAAAAAGCTGGCGCAAAGCCGCGATGCGCTGCACCAGATGTACCTGATGTCCGTTAACCGTCAACCACCGGCTCGCCGTCTCAAAGGCGATCTGGCACAGATTATCCGCCAGCGCGCTGAACGTACGCTAGCGCAGGGGGGCAGCTTCAGCGGTATGGACCTGACCGGTGCTGATTTCTCTGGTATGGATCTGCGCGGCGCAGATTTCAGCAAAGCGCTGCTGGAGTGTGCAGATTTGAGCAATTGCAAACTGGACGGAGCTAACTTCCATAGTGCGATGCTGGCGCGTACCGAACTGCATAATACGTCACTTTGTGGCTGTAATTTTGAAAATGCCAGCCTCGCACTGGCACAGTGCTGTTACAGCGATTTTTCCAGAGCGCACTTTAAAGATACGCAGTTACAAGAAGCATTGTTTGATCACTGCACATTTGCCGAGGCGACCTTTACCGAATTGCTATTCCGTGAGACGTGGTTTACCCAGTGCGGCTTTCACCGCGCCACGCTTAATGCCTGCATTTTTATGGAACTTAGCCTGCCCGGTCTCGATTTTTCAGATGCGAAGCTCACCAAAACTACGTTTCTTAAATCTACGCTTGAACGGGCCACCTTTAACGGCGCCCTGCTGGATAGCTGCTCATGGGTGGAGACTCAGGCGAATGAAGCGCGTTTTACGGGGGCAACCTGGTTAACCAGTGCAGTGGCTTCGGGCAGTTCAATGAATAGCGCGGATTTTACACAAGCAACGTTGCGGCAAAGCAATCTGCGCCAGGCCTCGCTTATAGGTGCAGTATTTGCGCTGGCAAAACTGGAGAATAGCGATCTGAGTGAGGCTGATTGCCAGCAAACGAATTTCCAGCGCGCCAATCTGGCTGGCAGTTTGTTTGTGCGTACCGATTTCCGCGAGGCGAATTTCACCGATGCAAATCTGATCGGGGCACTATTGCAAAAGAGCCAGTTAGGCGGGGCAAACTTTCGCGGCGCCAATCTGTTCCGCGCCGATCTTTCCCAAGCGTTTACCAGCAATACCACGCAGCTTGATGGGGCCTGGACGAAACGCATCAAAATCCTGCCAAAGCGTGATGGAGAAATTGTATGACAGCGCTCAGCGCAGCAGAGTTGCAGCAGCGAATTAAACAAGGCGAAGTGATCAGCGAATGGGTGCTGGATGGACTGGATTTACACGGATGCGATCTTTCGGGCGGTGTTTTTCAGGAAGTGTCGTTAATGGGGGCCAACTTACAGGGCGCAAATCTGAAGGAGTCGGTGTTTACCGAATGTCAGTTTTCTCGGGCTAACCTATGCAACGCAAAGCTTGAGCAGACGGTGTTTAACCAGTGCGAAATGAAATCGTTAATCGTCAACGACACCCGGTTAAACGAATCCGTTTTTAACCAGTGTGAACTCACTGGCAGCGATTTCTCGCGTAGCGCGTTATTTACCACGCAGTTTATGCGCTGCCCCCTCACGCAGAGCCAGTTTGCACAGGTTCAGCTCGATCGCAGCGTTTTTTTTGAATCACCACTGGATGACAGCCGATTTGATGGTTGCAAAAGTTTTTTCACTACCTTTTACGGTATTGATTTGCGCCAGACCGCTTTGAACGCGGGCGAATTTGAACGCACGGTATTTTTCAATTGCGACCAGCGCGGTAAAAACTATACGCAACAGCGATTTATCTGCTGTCAGTTTACTGACTGTGCGTTGGATGAGGCGCAGTTTAACGGTGCGCAACTTTCACAGTGCAATTTCAAAGGCGCTTCGCTGAAAGCCGCCCAACTGAACCACGTCAATGCCAGCCAGGCGCTGTTTATGGAGGCCGATCTCAGCGGTGCACAGTGTAGGAGCGGCATATTCGATCAGGCAATCTTTGTTGGTGCAACGCTGGTGCGCACTGATTTCAGTCAGAGTCGGTTTTTCCAGAGCATCCTGCAAAAGGTGAACGCTTCGCAGGCGCTCTTCACCCTCAGCGATCTCACTTACAGTGACTTTTCTGCGGCAGATTTACGCATGGCCGATCTGCGCGGTGCGACTTTTTCCCGCACGCGTATGCATCGGGCACGTCAGGAGAACGCGCAATTCTCAGGTCGTCAGGGCATCCTTGAATTTGATGAAGAACTATTGGCAGCCGAGGCCTGGAGCGCACAGCGCCAGAGCCGCAGTTGAGGAGAATAAGCAATGAATAATGTTAATCATAAACTGGCGCAGGCCATCTTACCGCCGGTACAAGCGTCTGGCGTTGTGACCCACTGCTTCGCCGATGGCAGTCTGACCGTTGAATGCGAAGGACGTGGCTGGCATTGCCGTCGCGCGGCGAGTTGCGTTATTGCGCCACAGACTGGCGACATGGTGATAGTCACCTGCACCGAAAACCAGATCTGGTTGTTGGCGGTGCTAGAGCGCGCTAATCCGCAAAAGGCAGAACTGAGCGTGCCTGGTGATTTACACATTCACAGTGCGGGTGAACTGAGCCTGAGTAGTGCCGCGCTGCGTGTCAGCGCTGATCAGGGCGATTGCCATATCAGCGATATGAATTACAGCGGCGAGAAGTTCTCGGCCTGGGTAAGCCTTTCACGCGTCGTCGGTAAACGTGCGGAATCTGTGTGGCAGACCATTACGCAGATCAGCCACAACCTGCTGCGTACCACGCGCAACACGGAGCAGGTGCGTGCCGGACAGCTCGATATGAAAGCAGATGATTACGCGCGTTTGCATGCGCACAATATGGTGATCACCTCGAAAGCGATCACTAAGGTCGACTCTGAACAGATCCACATGGGTTAAGGATTAACGATGTTTGCGAACTGCCAGCTTTTTGGTATGGACTTGGCTTTCCCTGATGTTTGCTTGACGCCTATGCCAGCGCCTGTGCCGGTTCCCTATCCGGATATCGCACTGGGACCAACCGCTATCCCAAATGCACTCAACATTCTGTTTATGGGCATGCCTGCACATAACATGGCGACGGTAACGCCACTGACTAACGGTGACAATCCTGGGGTAGCAACGGGTGTGGCATCAGGCACTGTGATGGGACCATCCCGGCATCTTACCGGTTCATTCACGGTGTTGCTTAAAGGGACACCCGCCACCCGTCTGACTAGCATGAGCTTGCAAAACTCAACCAACGCTATTGGCATGCGTATCGTTCCAAGCCAGTTCAAAGTACTAATGCTGGCACCTTAACGCATGACTTTCTCACGCTAATCCTTTTACTGACAGGGATGAATCTATGTTCTCACGCATCACCGCGCAGTTGCCGATGGACGGTCTGCTGTTCTGGAAACTCTCGGGCACCGAGACGTTGTCCCACTCATTTGTGCTGACCGCCGACCTGCTTGCCACCGACGCACGGATTGACCGACATGCGCTGCTGGGCCAGCCGGTCACGTTCACACTGCCGACGCAGAGCCTGCTGAGCCCGCGCTACCTCAACGGCAAAATCACTCGGGTCGCGGTGCGCAGCGAAGAGCTGAGCGGCACGCGCTACGCGGTCTACACGCTGACGGTGGAATCGGACCTGTGGCCGATGCGGCGTGACCGCAACCTGCGCATCTTCCAGAGTCAGACGGTGCCGCAGATAGTGCAGACGCTGCTGAAAGAGTACGGGGTAAATGTGGAGATGCGTTTATCGGGCAGCTACCGGGTGTGGGAGTACTGTGTGCAGTACCAGGAGAGCAGCCTGGACTTTATCAGCCGGTTGATGGAGCTGGAAGGGATTTACTACTGGTTCCGCCACGAGCAGGAGCACCACACGCTGGTGCTGTGCGACGCGACAGACCAGCACAAGGCATTTCCCGGCTACGAGACGATGACATATCACGCAACGCCGTCGGGTGGCAGCGTGACGGAAGAGGGCATCAGCCAGTGGTCGCTGGCAGAGAGCGTCACGCCGGGAATGTACAGCACGGACGATTACGATTTTCGCAAGCCAAACGCGTGGATGCTTCAGGCGCGGCAGAATCCGGCGTCGCCGACGCCGGGCTCGGTGGACGTGTACGACTGGCCGGGTCATTTTGTGGACCACAGCCACGGCGAGTTTTACACGCGTATCCGTCAGGAGGTGTGGCAGGTAGAGCACCACAGCGTGAGCGGGTCGGGCACAGCGACGGGCATTGCACCGGGGTTTACCTTTGGTCTCCTTAACGCGCCACATTTTAGCGACAACGGTGAGTATCTGGTGACATCGGCGACGTATGTGTTTGAGGAAAACAGCTACGCCAGCGGTGATAGCGGAGGCTCGAAGCACAACATTGCGTTCACGGTGCTGCCTGCGTCGGTAACGTTCCGGGCGCCCCCGACGACGGCGTGGCCGAAGACGCACGGCCCGCAGACGGCGAAGGTGGTGGGCCCGCAGGGAGAATCTATCTGGACGGACCGGTACGGCCGGGTGAAGGTAAAGTTCCACTGGGATCGACTGGCGAAGGGCGACGACACCAGCTCGTGCTGGGTACGTGTATCGAGCGCCTGGGCGGGTCAGGGATTTGGCGGGGTGCAGATCCCGCGCGTGGGCGATGAAGTGGTGGTGGACTTCATCAACGGCGACCCGGACCGCCCGCTGATCATCGGCCGGGTGTACAACGAGGCGAGCATGCCACCGTGGTCGCTGCCAGCGGCGGCGACGCAGATGGGATTTATGAGTCGTAGCAAGGATGGGCACAAAGATAATGCCAACGCCCTTCGTTTTGAGGATAAGGCAGGGCAAGAGCAAATCTGGATCCATGCTGAAAAAAATATGGATACAGAGATTGAGCACAGTGAGACACATAACGTCGGTGTCGATCGTCAAAAAACTATCGGTCAGGATGAACACATTACGGTTAAGCGCAACCTGGACGTTAACGTGGGTGTAAATTCAACCAGTAATACAGGAAACCAGCACAAGATTAACGTCGGTAAAAATCAAACCGTATTGACCATGGATAAAGAGGGTAATGCCCTGCTGGAAGCGACAAATTCTATCAAGTTCAAGGTGAATGATAACTATATTCTCATTACACCATCGACCATAGAAATTATTGTTTCTGAAGGGAATCTGAAGGCGGAAAGTATCACCGAAGCATCCTTTAAAGGCATAGAAATGACAACACTGGGTGGTGGAATAAATGCCGATTTCAAAGCTAATGAGGCGGTAAATATCAGCGGAACCAACCTGACGGATATCAAAGGTGCTGTCGTTAAAATTAATAGCTAATTTTTAGCAAAAGGATAGTGATTATGGGACAGCCTGCCGCCAGAGCGACCATAGATACCAGCGCGCATACCGGTCCAATACAATCCGGAAGCCCCGATGTGATTATCGGTGGTTTTCCTGCCGCCCGAAAAAGCGATACGTTATCATGTTCAAGCCACGGTAGCGGCGTGATTGTCGGTGGTTCCAGTACGGTTTTCGTGAACGGTATGCCGCTCGCCCGCAAAGGGGATAAGACACAGTGCAATGCCAGCGGCTCGCCTGCGCCTGTCAGGCCAAAACCTGCGGTGCCCCAGTACTGGGGAAGTTCACTAGCGAAAAAAGCGGGTGAAGATGGAATGGTGCACGGTGATGTCTATGATACCCGCGTACTCGGTGCCTATGCTAGCTTGGAGGATAAGAACCTCAACGGTGACTTTGATACCGCTTCGGCCGGTTTTGCGCTATCAGATATCACCATTGGCAATATGAAAAGTAAAGATTTACTGCGAGGGGAGATGCGCAACAAGGTCGCAGTTGCCAATGTTACCGGTTCATTGTACGGCGGTGGTAATAGTATTTATGGCCTGAATACTAATGCTACCGCGACAGGTATACAGTACGGTGGTTCCGCGGCTGCAGGTAAAGAAGGTACGTTGTATGGCGGCGTTGGGGGAGACGTTACCATCGGCACGGCAGAAGCCAAAGCCGTTGGTGAAGTGTATACCGGCAATAATGGGCGATACGGTTTTACTGCCGATGTTGGTGCGGAAGCGAAAGGGATAAAAGGCGAAGTTGTGGGTAATATAGATCTCCTGGGTATTCTGGTTGCGGATGCGAAAGCCGATGCAAGTCTGGGTTCAGTGGGTGGAACTTTGGGTGGGAATGCTTTCTGGGACACGACTGACTATTCAGCCAACCTAAGGGTGACAGGAGGGGTTGCAGCGCTAGTTGGTTTGAAGGGTGATGCAAGTTTAAAAGTGGCATTTAAACCCATCCTCGACTTCTTTGACTACTTATATGATGATGAATCAATTGCAGCCCCTATTTTGGTAGATAGCGGAAATGGGAAAATTATTACCGGGTGTGTTACTGTTTTAATTGGCGATTAAAAGGTTCATGGAGATTGTGGCGAAATGAAATGGGTAGGTT
The DNA here is from genome assembly GCF_001742145.1 of Pectobacterium parmentieri. Classification (NCBI taxonomy): domain Bacteria; kingdom Pseudomonadati; phylum Pseudomonadota; class Gammaproteobacteria; order Enterobacterales; family Pectobacteriaceae; genus Pectobacterium; species Pectobacterium parmentieri. The sequence continues at coordinate 1,466,761 of NZ_CP015749.1, forward strand.
TTACTCTATTTATAGGATTTACATTGATTTATATTTGGAATGGGACAGATCTGTTTGAAAAAAAAGAGTGGCGTGCTTTTGGGATAAAGTTTATTGCTGTGCTGCTCGGTGCATTTTTTTTGGTTTTTTTTCTGGTGGGAATATCAAAGTTTATCCCTTTGATAACTAAAGAAACAGCGCGAACGTTAACCGTAATTATACCTGCATCATTTGTTACGGTATTACTTTCAAAATTTTTCGTCATTATGCTAAATACCATCTTTGATATTATCATACGTTTTCATGAGCGTTATAATACTGCTGAGAACTATTCAAAGTTGTCGTCATTGTTTAATAAATATGGGCCAAGATTGCGTATGCTGGCAAAATGTCTGGCATCGTTTGGCTGTATCCTTATGTTCTATGGCATCTGGTTTGGCAGCACAGTCTAAATTGAAGAGGTTTTATGAACACCGAGCATAACTATGCTTTTCCCATAGCCTTAACTACAAACATCGAAGACATTGAGGCGAACTACTGGAAGTGCTTGTACACCTCCACTGATAAGAAAATGCTTCAATACTGGGTGATTTTGCCAAAGCGCGCCAAGCCCGCAGAGCTGACTCCACAACACATTGCCGAAGTTGGTCTGACTAATCTTGGCCGCTACGTAACAGATGATGCGCAACCTTATATGGAAGTCTGGGCTGCTTATGAACGTTGTCAGTGGGAGATGAATCCCGCAGACTGGTTGTTTAATAAGCTGGAGTTGATGGGCGAGAAAGTGCTGAACCAGCGATTGATTGTACATCCATCCGGTAGCGGTCTGTTTGCAGATGTACTGACCCTTAAAATTCACTCCTCCGGGGATGAGGTTATTTCACGCTATACCGTGCAGAAGGACTACAATCCGGAAGAGGGAGGCGGAAACTATTTCCTGATTAAAGCCGCCTGTGCAGCACGCGATTATCCGGTGCTGGCCAACGATATTCACTTTACGGTGGTAAACTGGGATTTGATGCATCGCAGTAACCTGGCTCTGGCTGAACTGCTGAAGACAGTGAATCTCAGCAATAAACATGGCAGCAGCTTTAAAGTACCCGAGTCCTGGCAGGTGAAGCCGCTGACGGAAACGCGGTTGGTAGTTGAGCATACGTTTGAAGGCGTTAATTTCGGCGTGATTAATCTTTGCTTCTATTCTCAGGAGATGCTGTTTACAGCGCAGGATGTCTTTAGCGTTTCAACAAAACGGTTCCACGATCACGAACCAGCCGTCACGCTGACGACCGATGAGCTGAGCTCTATTCCGAACGAATTTAATTCATCGCTCGGAGAAACCCTCTTGACCTGCCGCGGGGACATTTTCAGCACTGAGGAAAAAATGCGCGCTATTTATCAGTGCTATATTTTCAGCGCGGGAAAGATCTGGTGCTATGTTGAGCTGGTCGGCAGACACCGCAATCACCGTGATTATCACTTTGAGGCCAATAAACGCTGTATGGATATTATTCTATCGAGCATCAATATTGTGAATTCTTTATCGTAATTTTGATGGCGGAGATAAAGCTGCAATATCGGGAGGGGTAATATTTTAGGTTCATCGCGACTTAGCGTGAATCAACAGTAAACTAAAAATCACGTTATTAGTTCGATAAGTTTATATGTAAAGGTGAAGGTGACTTTTAACTGAAAACACCGTTCATTGTCGAATTGTAATGACTTTTTTTGGTTTTTTTATCATAATTTTTTTATTCAATCGAATAAAAATGAATTGCTAGAAATCAAGAGCTGAAAAACGCGAGATAAATTTCAAGGCATGATTGTAATGGTTGAAATAAAGCCCTGATAACAAAATGAAACTAAATATGGGAGCGACTATTTTATAATTTTTATTTTCCTGTTGATTTCAATGAGGAGATAAAATATACACAGGCAAATAATATTCACAAAATAAAAAAGGAATGGGGATTATCGTCAAGCATAACGAAGATAGCCCACCTAACTTTCCCTGATGTTTACCTGACGCCTGTGCCGGTTCCCTATCCGGATATCGCACTGGGACCAACCGCTATCCCAAATGCACTCAACATTCTGTTTATGGGCATGCCTGCACATAACATGGCGACGGTAACAAACTCAACCAACACTATTGGCATGCGCATCGTTCCAAGCCAGTTCAAAGTACTAATGCTGGCACCTTAACGCATGACTTTCTCACGCTAATCCTTTTACTGACAGGGATGAATCTATGTTCTCACGCATCACCGCGCAGTTGCCGATGGACGGTCTGCTGTTCTGGAAACTCTCGGGCACCGAGACGTTGTCCCACTCATTTGTGCTGACCGCCGACCTGCTTGCCACCGACGCACGGATTGACCGACATTCGCTGCTGGGCCAGCCGGTCACGTTCACACTGCCGACGCAGAGCCTGCTGTGCTGGAAAAGAATGGCACCATCACCCTCAGCGCGAACAACATCAAGCTGGTAGGTGAGAAGGTGATCGACATTGACGGAACGCAGATAGATATCAATTGATTATGGAAAATTTTGCTAACTACAGCGCGTTCCCAGCGCAACTGTTTGAATCGTTCGATCAACACGATCACGGCTTTAGCGTGTTGGTGGCGCGTGTTAGTTACGATCTCGATATCATCAGCGGCAAGCTTACCCTGAGTGAAGATCAAGGTGAGCTGGTCGAACAGGATGAATACTATGATGAACCGGGCAGCAGCAGCGTGCGTTTTGAGAGCGATCTCGCTCCCTATAAGCCACGGTTGGATGTCGTGATCAACGGAACGGCGTGGGTTCCGGAAGACAAAGCCGTGCGCCAGTTCACCGTTGGTGTACGCATCGGTGATTTCATGCGTTTGCTGAATGTCTATGGTCCGCGCGAGTGGCGCAACATGGTCGCCAGTTGGCAGTTGACCGAGGCTAAGCCGATCACCAACCTCGATTTACGCTACGAATATGCGCAGGGTGGTTGCTACCGTCTAGATAAGGGGGAAGTGCTGGCCTCTGCATCAAATAGTGTGGGCATCGGTTGGTTACCGGCGAAGGCACAGAAACAGCTTAAGTTGCAGCGTGTGGACGCGCCGCAGTTTGAACTGTTACCGCAGCCGATTAAACACATTGATGATGAAACGCTGCCTGCCGGATTTGGGTTTTATGGTCGGGGCTGGACACCGCGTATTGGCTTCGCCGGTACTCATGACGACGCCTGGAAGCAGCAACGTCACCCGTTTCTGCCTGAAGACTTTCGCTTTGATTACTGGTGCGGTGCGCATCCATGGATGCAGTTCCCGCTGCCTAAACCATTGTCGCATGTGCCGGTGATGCTAAAGAACCTGATATCACATCAGGAGAAAGCCGGGCAGGAGATCAACTTTGCTGTGCCAGTAGAGACGCTGTTTGCATTTGTTACCACACAGCAAGGGGCTGGCGTGACCTTTGATCTACAGCTCGATACGTTGGTGATCGATCTGCCGAGCCGGAAAGTGCATTGCAGCTATCGTGCGGTCTTCTCCGAGCAGTTAGAAGTGGCAATGACGGAGTTGCGCTTTATTGCAGTTGATGAACGCAACGCGATGGTACAGCGTGCACAACACCAGCTTACCAACGCTCAAGACGACAGTTTCACCCCGCTACCGCCGTCACTCGCTGCACTTATTTCACAGGAGCAACGTCATGGCTGACAATTATGCCGCCCGCAGAGACGGTGTGTATAAAGTGGTGGGATTACTACCGGACTTGTGTTTCACGCCGGGTATTCAGCCGCCAGTACCGTATCCGGTAACGGCTACACTTGCGTCATCGAAGAGCACGGTAGATAGCGTGCGCTTAAATGGCCATCCAGCGTTTGTGTATAACATCAGCTTTGTTCCCACTACCATCGGCGATACCGCTGGGCGTAATAAAGGCGTAGTCAGCGGCACGGTAGAGGGCGATTGCTGGTCGATAGAACACAGCCCGGATACTTATATTGGTGGTTTCCCTATCAATCGGGTACAGGACATCTTTGCCATGAATGGCAAAGCTAAAGGAGGGCGCGGCGGTAATCTGACGAAGAAAGAGACCTGGGAACGACGTAAGGAACTGATTGCGAAAGGCAAGCAGAGCAAGGACCCGAAAGTTGTCGAGGCCGCGCAACGGCTTGAGCAAAATAATACTGGCATGGAAAAGGCCAGATTGGCTAAGCAGGTTTACGATACTAACCCTAAGTCTGGTAAAGATATTTTGGATGGCTGGGATGACATTAGTGATGATTCAGCCAGGCTAAAAAAATATGGGTTAAAGCCCCAAGATTTAAAAATCGATGAGAATGATGGGTTCAAAGCACGAATTTATGAGCCTGACAAGAAAGTATTTGGTGATGATATGTCTGCTTCCGTGGTATTTCGAGGTACACGCCCGACTTCAATCGAAGATTGGACAAATAATGCTAAGCAAGGTATGAATCTGCATTCCGATTATTACGAGCAGTCAGTCAGAATTGGCAACAAAATCATGATGAGTGAGTTACCAATTGATTGCACCGGGCATTCATTAGGCGGTGGTATGGCTTCCGCATGTTCTCGTGCTAGTGGTCGCTCGGGGTGGACATATAATTCGGCCGGATTAAATAGTAAGACAGTGGAAAAATATGGTGGTTTAGGAAAAACACCAAATAAAGAAAATATCAATGCTTATCGTGTTAAAGGTGAAGTGCTGACGGCAATACAAGAGCCTGGATTTTGGGGGGGACTTGCAGCCATAGGAGCAACCACCTATGCGGGAACCAAAATGGGAGGGATCTACGGTGGGATTGGCGGAGCATTACTGGGAGGTGCTTTAGTCACCCTTACCGCTTCATCCGTAGGAACTCGACACGAAATGGATGGTGGTAAAGGGGATCCTATTACTAGGCATGGTATGGACCAGGTGTTACCTTGCATCGAGAATGAGAAAGAGCATGATGAGTTAATATTATTAGGACTTTAACAGGAGAAATTATGCTTAGGTTACTTAAAAATATCCGACTGAAGAAAATATCTTCCGTTTTTTTATTATTACCTTTTCTGGTTTTTGGATGTCACGCAATGAAAAAATATCCCGCTGAGAATTTCTTTTCAGGAACGCAACTATCGCTGGCTCAGGCAATTGAAAAAAACGATGAATCAGAAGTCAAAAAACTTTCAGCTCATACGGACCTAAATCGCCCGGGTGCCCAAGATATGACTTTACTATTCTTCGCGATGCAAAATAGTTATGACAAACAAGCCAAACATTTGTCGATAGTCTCATATTTGGTTAGTGCCGGAGCAAGTCCATTACAGAAAGTTCCAAGTATGCGCAGCGTAGCTGAAGCTACCGCAAAGTCGGATGATCCTATATTCATTGCAGCATTAATTGATGGTGGTATGAGCCCAAATGTTGAAATAGAAGGCACCCCAATTATTTTCAGTTCAGCTTCCGAACATAGTCAAAAAGTCATGGCTTATTTAGTTAGCAAAGGTGCTGACGTTAATAGAAAGGATTCATTAGGTCAAACGGTTTTGATTGAATCTTTGTCAGGCTTTCAGCTCGACAGTGTTATCTGGTTATTGAATCATGGTGCCGATCCTCGGGTGATAACTGACAATGGCTGGGGTTTCAATAACATGCTTAGTAAAATTATTGAACGCCAATCGAATGCTAAAAATTCTGCTAAGTTAGAACAGATTAAAAATCTGGCGATTAATAAAGGTATGACATGGCCTCCATCAGATTATTAATCTTAAAAAAATAAAATTAATTATAATACAGGTATTGTACGAGGTTTTTTATAGGATAGAAAATGAAGAGAAATTTATCCAAATTTATTATTGTCACTCTTTGTTATTTGTTTTCCTCATCGGGATCAGCAATGAGATTTTATCCGCCGGAGAGTTTCTTCTCAGGAGAGCAACTTACACTTGCGCAAGCCATCGAGAAAGGTGACTTAACGGCAGTGACTTCTCTTGCTTTTTACACCAATCTTAACCAAGCTGGAAAGCAAGATATGACTCTGCTTTTTTATGCCCTACAGATTGCGAAAAGTCGAAAAACCTACCAGCTATTGATCATTACCCAATTGATAAAAGACGGTGCAGATCCATTGCAGCAGGTCCCCAATATGGGAAGTGTTGCTGAAGTCTTGGCAACATCGCCATACCCAATTTACATGCAAGCACTGTTGGATGGTGGAATGAGTGCAAATGCAAAAATTATGGGACGTCCAGTATTCTATCGTGCTGCTTCTGATAATACTTTATCAACGCTCAAGTTGATGGTGGAGAGAGGCGGTGATATCAATCAAGGTGATAGTTTAGGAAGATCGGTACTTATGTATGCACTGGATGGAATGCAATTAGATACTGTCGAGTGGTTATTAAATCATGGTGCTAATCCTAATATTGTTGAGACCAATACAGGTTGGTCATTTATGCGACAGCTTGATTATGTCATAACGCGAAATAATGGTGATACCGGTGCGACTCACAAGAAATTGATGGAGATCCTTCAGTTAGCTAAACAAAAAGGTGGTCATCCTCATCATTAACGATAAATATCAATAGTGATAAATATTTCACTTCACGGATTCAATAGTTTCCTTAAGCATAATTATGGTGACATGCAATGAATTTATTCATTGCATGTCACCATAACACTCGCTATTAAAAAACAAATGAATAATTAAATTCTCTTTCACGCATTTATACCACGGCCGTCACTCCGTATTTAAAAATCTCAGTCATAAATTTTTAACCTTATTAATAAGCGACTTTTTCGCATGGAGTGCCAATGGCAACAGGAAACACGATTGGTAAATTACAGTATGCACCTGCACCACAGGGCCATGTTTCGGCGGGTAGTGCCAACCCGCCGAAACAGAAAACCTGGTGGAGTCGCTATGGTGATTGGGTGCATACCGGCCTGGATGTATTAGGTGCGGTGCCGATTATCGGTGCCGTTGCGGATGGGGCCAATGCTGCCATTTATACCGCCGAAGGTGATTACGGCAATGCGGCGCTGTCGGCGGCATCCGCTGCCGCTAACTTTGTTCCGGGCGGGGGAGCGGCTTTCAAAGCGGGCAAGCTGGCGGCGAAAGCGGGTAAAGCGCTAGACGCGGCGAAAGCGGGTAAAAAAGTGGTAAACGAAGGTGTAACGCAGGCAGAAAAGGCGGCTGCGAAAGCGGAAAGCAAGGCGATAAAAAAAGAAACCGGTGGGGCCATTAAGGCCAAGAAAGCCGGCAGTGAAAAAGGCGGTAGCGATAAAGGCCATACGCAGAAAAATACCGAGCCGTGCAAAATCCCACAAAGCCCGTTGCCGCAGGTGGATATGGCGATTGGTAGTCCGGTCAATCCATTGCTGGGTATCAAGCTGTTGTTTGAGATGGAAGACAACGATTTCTCCTTCCCGGCATCTGTGCCGCTCAACTGGCAGCGTTACTACTTCTCCGACGAGATCGGCAATGGCTGGCTGGGGCAGGGCTGGTCGCTGCCATTTTCTCAGGAAGTGCGTCAACACAATCAGCAGTTGGTGCTCATTGATGAGCAGGGGCGCGAGATTGCTTTCCCCTATCCGCAACTCGGTCATGAGCCGCAGTTGCATCGCTACGAACAGCTTGAATTATCCCAACCTCAACCGGGTGAATTCTGTATTTCCAGCGCTGACGGTGGGCAGCACTGGCACTTTGCCCATCGGGTCGGCACGGGACGCTGGCTGCTCTCAGCGATCGGTGACCGCCACAACAATCGCCTGACGCTGTACTACAATGCACAGCATCTGCCCGTCCAGGTTGAAGACAGCGCCGGTCGCAACTTCCACATCCACATTACCCAGATCAGTCTGGCCGATGGCAGCGCGGTGGATCGTATTACCGGCGTCAGCGTATGCCATCCGTCCGAGCCTCTCAACGTAGAAAAACTCTGTAGCTATGACTACTCGCCGCAGGGCGACCTCATTGCGGTACGCAATGAACAGGGTGACGTGCTGCGCGAGTTCCGCTATCGCAATCACATGATGGTGGCACACCGTCGCGCGGGCGAAATAGCGTGCTTCTATCATTACGACAAACATACCCCCGACGGCAAGGTGCTGGCGCATCGCGACAGTCTCGGTGGTGAATGGCGCTTCGAATATGGTCGCAACAGTACCACCGTCACGGATGTGCTGGGGCGCGTGACGCATTACGACGTTGATGATCATCAGGAACTGATCGGCTACCGGGACGCGATGGGCGGTTATATCCGCATTCGGCGCAACATGCGCGGCCAGATGATACAACTCACCGATCAAGCTGGGCGCATAACGCGTTACCGCTACGACGAGCGGGGTAACTGCACGGCGGTGAGCGAGCCAGACGGGCAGACCACGCGTTTCGACTATCACGAACGCTGGAATCTTCCGGTACGTGTTACCGATATGCTGGGCGGAACGCGCGAATATCACTATGACATCGCGGGTAATCTTATCCGCATGATGGATGAGATAGGCCGCATCACAGAATACAACCATGATGATCGGGGCAATCTGGTGCGCATCCGCGACGCTGCGGCGGGCGTGCAGCAACTGTGCTGGAATAGTGCTGATTTTCTGGTCAGTCATACTGACTGTTCTGGGCGCATCACCACGTTTGAGTACGATAAATACGGCTGGCTGAAGCAACAAACCGATGCCGCAGGTCATCATACCACCCTGTATCACGGTCGTGATGGCCAGCCACAGCGCGTCGTGTACGCAGACGGCAGCACCGAGCGGGCAGAGTTTGACCGCTGGCAGCGGCTGACAGCCTGGCATGATGCCCAGGGACAGATTACGCGATGGACACTAGCGGCTGATGGTCTGCCGCTGACACGCACGGATGCACTGGGGCACCAGGTCGGTTACGAGTACGACCACGCGCGCCGCCTGACGGCGCTCATCAATGAAAACGGTGCCCGCCACACCTTCAGTTACGATGCGCGGGATAATCTAGTGTGCGAACGTGGTTTTGACGGCAACACGACACGCTATGAATTCGATGACGGCGGCTATCTACAGGCTCGCACGGAGGACGGTGACGGCCGTGGGCCGGGTATCCGCACCCGTTACCAGCGAGATGCCGCCGGACGACTGCTGGAAAAATTGACGGCACGCAGCGGTGATGCCCGTTGGCAACGGACCCGCTATGGCTATGATGCGCTCGGTCGTCTCATCGCTGGCGTTAACCACGGTGGCCGGGTAGAGCTGGAGTGGGACGATGCTGGGCAGTTGACGGCTGAGCGCACCCTGACGCGTGGCGTCAGCCATGAACTGAGCTATCAGTACGATGAACTGGGCAATTGCACACACACCCGGTTGCCGGACGGCCACGAGCTGAAGCACTTCTATTACGGCAGCGGCCATCGTCTTCAGGTCAATCTCGGCAGTCGGGTCATCAGCGAAAGCGAACGTGACACGTTGCACCGGGAGGTGCGTCGAACGCAAGGTGCCATCACTAGCGACTACGTGCACGATGAGATGGGGAGATTGGTGAGCCAGCGTGCCGGAGGCGAGGGGAAGACTACGGTGGCACGCGATTACGTCTGGCGGCGCGACGGGCAACTGATGCAGATGGTGGACAAATACACTGGCGACCACCGTTACGAGTACGACGCACTGGGGCGTCTGACACGGTCAGGCGATGAGCGATTCGCCTTTGACCCGGCGCATAATCTGCTGAGCAGCGCTCAGGCACAGCCGTTGCCGGATAACAGATTGCAGGTGTTTGAGGACAAGCGCTGGAAGTATGACAATTTTGGCAACGTTGCCGAAAAGCATATTGGCCGACATACAGTGCAGCAGTTCAGTTGGAACGCGGAGCACCAACTGGCGGAAGCGATCAGCACACGCAACGGTACGGCTCAGCGCACGACTTACGGTTACGACGCCTTTGGCCGCCGCAGTTGGAAGCGCGATACCTTCGGTATAACGCACTTCATCTGGGACGGGAACCGTCTGCTGAGTGAAATTTGTGGCTCGCGTCATCATCTGTGGATTTACGGAGATGAGGGCTTTGCGCCGCTGGCGCAGGTGAGCCTACAGCAGGGGGAAACGGAGCACGAGGCGCAGGTATACTGGTATCACAACGACGTTTCCGGCCTGCCGCGTGAGATGACGGGTCAGGACGGGGGCCTGGTCTGGCGTGCAGAATACCGGGTGTGGGGCAACACAGTGCGGGTGGAGCAGGTTGAAGTGCCGCATTCTGAGCCGATACACCAACCGTTGCGCTATCAAGGGCAGTATTTTGACGCGGAAACAGGCTTGCACTACAACCGGTTTAGATACTATGATCCAGACGCGGGCCGGTTTGTCAGTCAGGACCCGATAGGGCTAGCGGGGGGGATTAATCTTTATCAGTATGCGCCGAATCCAATCACATGGATCGACCCGCTGGGTTTAAGTAAGTGTTCATTGTCTGGCAATACAATTAAAAAGCCAGATGGAACAGATCTTATAGCAATTCCTGAGAATGCTAGAGTCCGTAAATTGACTCCTCCAGAAGGTTATTCTGGTGATTATGGATATGAATATAAGTGGACAAATTCTGGAGGGAGTACCTCAAGGGTTCGTATTCATGGAATCGATTCTTCAGCCCCGGCTGGATCAAATGCCAGTCAAGGTTGGGTTGTTAGGGTATTTGATGGCAAGAGGAGTATGGATATAAATGGAGCTTATCATCCTCCCGGAATTTTTAATCCCAGCAGTCCTCATTACAATCCATCAATAATCAATGATGTCCATATACCAATTAATAAACCAACGAGTTTTCCGGGGGTTCCCTAATGTCACTGAAATATGATTGTTTTTTAATAGAAAAAACAAAGGAGATAAAAATCTCTTTGTTGAATGAAGAACCGAACATGTATGAACTGATAGGCTCGATTCGAGACTTATTTTCATCAAGTTATAATAACAAGCTAATAGCTAATACTGAAGTAATTGAAGAGCTATGGAGCACGTTGTTTAACGTTTTTTGTGAAAGCATTTCTTATGAAAATAAATTCGATGCAATATTTTCCATGAGTGATATTTATATTTATTCAAAAAGGAAAAACATAAATTTGAATTTAGACTTGTTGAAAGAATGGAGGGGGAAGAATAATTTATCGACCTCAACTGAAGAGATACTAGAGTGCGTGGATGATATATTAATTTAATCAAAAAAGCCGGAAGTTATCCCAACGATCCTTCCGGCTTTATTTTATCCGCTGTTTATTCCTTGATGTGCGGCGTCAGAGATTAATCTCCGTCTCAATCACCAGTCTCCCGCGCTCAACCGTCACCGTGATCGGCATCCCAGTCATAAACCCTGACTCCTCCAGCCAGCCAGCGGCCCTTGAGGTTGATGGCGGACGGCGGATTGGGCTTGCCGTTATGCGGGGCGTATCCCACTGTGTAGTAACGTTCTGCTTTGGTTGCTTTATTAACGGTGACGCCTGACTTAGAATGTGCCTTAGCCATGATTAACTACCACGTGGATAGGCGGTAGCATGAGTGATTTCTTACATTATGACGACTGGATGAAAGTCACTTACGGCTGAAATAGATAGTACGACTCATCAGACGGTTGGATTGTTGCACAAGACCCGATAGGGATAGCGGGGGGAGATAACCTGTATGCTTACGCGCCTAATCCATTGTCGTGGATCGACCCGTTAGGATTAAAGTGTTGGAGTGCAGCTAAAAAGGATTATTGGAAGGACGTTGCAAAGAGTGAGTTAAAAAATCCTTCAGGAATATATTCTCCAAGAAATATAGCGGAAATGGCTCGGGGTAATGCCCCGAAGATAACTGCAAAAGTTAGAATAAATAAAACTGGAGCCACAGAGACTAGAGATATTCCTTATGAATTACATCATACCAATATCCCTCAGCGAGTTGGTGGCCCTAATGTCCACAATAAGAGTAATCTGTCTGAGGTTGATCCTTGGTAACACGTAGATATGGATCCCTATAGGCACCCGGGGATGGAGCTATTAGAAGTAATTAAAGGCGTAAACTCATGGTGATTTTATGAATCAAGAATATATTGTTTTCAGTTCTGCATTATCTGATGTGGCAGAAAAGAACTACGCTGCTGGCGTGGCTCATGAAGAGGCTGGGCAATTTGTAAATAAAATATTCAATCTTTACAAGGAATCAGGATTACCTACGCCTAATATTGATTGGATAGATAAAGTACCTGCAAATGTAAAGAAGTGGATGAAAACTGTTCTTGATAACGAGTTTCACTATATGAAAGAACCACCGATTTGGCTGTATGATGCAAGTTGGAGGTTCATCAATGAAGAACCTATGATATTTATATCTCAGGTTGAATTTATTGATAATGAAATGATGGGGAATAAATTATACACTGATGATGTTTTATATACATTTGCGGGAAGAAAAAAAACAAATGATGGTTGGGGATTAATTATAAAAATGGTCAAGCAGAGTAAGGCATCTGTTGGTACTACTTATATTTACTAAATAAAAAACCGGAAGTAATCTTAACGATCCTTCCGGCTATTTTTTACCTGCTGTTTAGTTCAAGGCGTCAGAGATTAATCTCGGTCTCAATCACCAGTCTCCCGCGCTCAACCGTGATCGGCATCCCAGTCATAAACTCTGACTCCTCCAGCCAGCCAGCGGCCCTTGAGGTTGATGGCGGACGGCGGGTTGGCCTGCCATTATGCGGCGCGTATCCCATGGTATAGTAACGTTCTGTTTTAGTTGCTTTATTTACGGTGACATCTGACTTAGAATGTGCCTTAGCCATGTAGCATGAGTGATTTCTTACATTATGACGACTGGATGAAAGTCACTTACGGCTGAAATAGATAGTACGACTCATCAGACGGTTGGATTGTTGCACAAGACCCGATAGGGCTGGCGGGGGGATTAATCTTTATCAGTATGCGCCGAACCCGCTTACATGGATCGATCCGCTGGGGCTTAATGGAAGTGGAGTCGTTAATGGAGTTCCTAAAAATCCAGGGATAGTTCGGCGTTTCATGTCGAAGGCCGAATATAAAGATTTTATCAAAAATGGTTTTAAGTTTGATCCTATAGATACCCGTGGTGGGATAAGTGTGACTTCTGTAAAAGTGGATACTAAAAACCCTGATGCAATAAAACGCAGCACAGGGGCTTTGGGGGCTGATTACTATGCTGATACTAAAAATAAAAATGTAGAGCTAAAAGGAAAGACTAAAGGCGGGGTAATGGATTGGAAGATCAAGGATAATGTTAGCCCACAAGATATAAAAAATAGAGGTAGGGTAGGAAAATGTTAATTGATTCATTACGTGAGTTTGAACGTGCATATAATAATTTATGGAAAGATATAAGAGATCAGAATGAAAAAGATCTCTTTATCTTAAATAACATAACTGACGAATATATCTCTATTCTTGAAAATTTGATAAAAATCAGGGTCTTTCAATTAAACGCATTTGAAATAATGCTTCATGTATCACCTGATAGAGCATTGGGGACTTTAAAAGATTGGTATCTATCTTTAGATCTTTCAAATCATATAAAGGATCCTGTTTCAGATCTTGATATTATGCTATCCGACATCAAAGATGTTATTGGGAAAAATAAATTAGAGGAATTATTAAATGATCCTGATTTTCTTTCAGTAAATAAAAAAACCCCTCGCGTTAAAGAGGCCTTTGATTTTGCTATGGATAATGATTAAAAATAAATGATAGCGGTAAGTTAATTCATGTCGGTCAGGATACTATTAAAAAGGGACAGCCTCTTATGGAAATATATAGAGGTGAATGGATGACATATATATCCAAAAAATTATCTGATGGAGTAGAAGAGTTCGTAACGCTCATTGAGTCAAGAAAAGGTATGGATCTTGGGGTTATATTATCTCCATAGAGAGGGCATTACATGAAAAATTTTATTAATTCTCTTACTAATGAGCCGATTATTGATGTTATTGTCTCTGGGTATGTTGACTCCGAAAGCCCTTCAGTATTTCATCCCATGTACGGTCGTGTGTATTTTATTTTCAATAACATGAAATTTGAGGTGTGCATTGATGATTTTGGATTTATTCATGCGAATAGTGTTACTGAAATAGAAATATGGTTTGATCTTGATGAAGATGACAAGTTTTCTTTGATGTCTATCTACGCTCAATTGTTTAAAACAGAGCAAGAAATAACGGTTGTTTCGGTGACTAATCAATCTGAATCATTCGGAATTCTAACGTTGAACTATCGAGAAGGACTCATTGATAGACACTTATGTTTAGATCCACATAATTTTTTCGGATTCACTTTTTTATAACGCTCTTATGACAAAACCGAAAGCGATCTTCGTGATCCTTCCGGCTATTTCTTACTTGTTGTTTATTACAACGATCAGAGATTAATCTCGGTCTCAATCACCAGCCTGCCCCGCTCAACGGTAACGGTTATCGGCATGCCGGTCATAAATCCCAACTCTTTTATGACGACTGGATGAAAGTCACTTACGGCTGAAAAAGATAGTACGATTCACCAGACGGTTGGATTGTTGCACAAGACCCGATAGGGCTGGCTGGGGGACTGAATCTTTATCAGTATGCGCCGAATCCGCTAGGGTGGGTTGATCCTTTACACGGCTGGCAAACAAGCACGTTCGAGGGCATTGGCGAGTGATCCTAAACAGCCTGGTCATATTAGAGGCTGGGTCACGCAGGATATGAATATGATTGCTAGTGGGCGTCGAAAAACAATTCGAAATTTTCTCCGATATGATTTAGCACACCGGAGAGGATATGAACCAGCAAAAGGATGTGGTTACAATTATTCTGAGCCTCAGATTCGTGAACAACATTGTTCTCAGCATTGTTACGATGGGGGAGGAAGAAAAAATAAACTCAGAGTTAGTAATAAATGTAAAACAAACGTGGGTTAGATTGCTAAGGAATTAAAATGAAAGTTTCGGCTAAAGAAATTGAAGTTATGTCCAGTAAGCCTGCGAAAGATCGGTATATCTATTTCATTAAGCGTGTAGCCGATTGGGAGTCAGTATGGACTTTAGGTGATGACGATGGCTATGTCACCAGTGAGGATGACAATGGTAGAACCTACCTTCCACTCTGGCCAGCAAAAGAATATGCTCGAATTAGTGCCGAGGGTAATTGGGATGGTCTGCAATTAAAAGAAATATCTCTTGACGAGATACTTGACGAATTGTTACCACAACTGATCGAAGATGCAGTAGACCTTGCTATATTTATGTCTCCAAATGAAATAAATTCCCCTACACTAACCGCAAAAAATGTTTTGAAAGATTTGCTTGCGGAATGTGCGAAATACGAATGATTTATTTTTTCGTAAGTGCCTCCGGATTTTTATGTTAGTTACTAAAATAAAAGTGATCTTAATGATCTTTTCTGCTATTTCTTGGTACAAATAGGGTACAGCTATGACTGATAAAGATATATTGGATGATTTTGGTTCTGCAACCATGCGTATGGTTCGTGACCGTTCGCTTGATAAGTTCGAAAAAATTCAATTAGGTACACTGAAGTCACAAAAAGGCATAGAGTTACATGATTTATTGTCAGGGTTTGACGAAGAACAAAAAAACATAATTAAATATTTAGTTGCCGAGAGTATTGATAATACAATATTTAACTTTCTATTTATGTTTGAAGAGGATGAAGATAAAAATATACTTGTGTCAGATGTTAATGTTGGTGAAATAAGCGATGGATTATCTGGTGAGCTATTTACGGAAGATGGATGGATAAACAGATTTAGCCAGAAATAATAATAAACCGGAAACATCCCAACGATCCTTCCGGTTTTATTTTATCTGCTGTTTATCGTGTGCGTCGTCAGAGATTAATCTCGGTCTCAATCACCAGTCTCCCGCGCTCCACGGTCACGGTAATCGGCATCTCGGTCATAAAGCTCGACTCCTCAAGCCTGCGCCCTTTAAGTGTATTAGCGGGAATAGATGTGCTGAAGGTCTACGCGTATTCGTTTTACTGCATGAGTAGTTGGTGGGTACAAGTACCAGACAGCAGACACATAATGTGGCGTTTTATTATTCGATTGGATGAATAACATGGCCTGTGTTGAGTGACAGTCGGAATGGTTCCCACACGCCAGAATCGATGTCTGGAATGGGGGACAGATGACCAACATAATCGTGAAAATATATGCTTTTTACTTCATGCGATATGGTGTCGAATAGGTGAACATGCTGACCATACAATAATGCAATCTTATTTTCGTTAAGAAGAAGTCCACGAAAACACTGCTCGAGCAATAAACTGTTATCATCAACCTCAACGTAAATACAAAGAATGACTACGGGCTCATCATTCTTGCAGATGAGGGCGTTCTGTCGCTTCTTGGCACCACTAGGAAACGGGTTGATATCGATCCTGAGAATGGTGCTTTCAGAGGGAACGTTAGCATCGAGAAACTGTGCAGTATAAATTACAGTCAATTTCTGGCGTTTTTCCGAAAATAGCAACTGTAATGTTATTATATGCTCGTTTTTCACGATCCCTGTCAACTTGCTTGTGTTTTCTGATATTTAAAATAATCTGAAAATCGGTCTAATGTTATGATTTTATTTAAATGGTAAGGATACTTTATGAAACGTGTGGTTTTTCCGCTCACCTTGCTGACATTAAGCGTGATGGGGTCAGTGCAGGCAGAATCTCTTCAGGAAAGTTTATTGCATTGTGATAATCGTTTCTTCAGCGAACTTTATGTCCAGCAAAAAGCATTCATCGGATCTGCTCTGCTAAAGACTGATAGCCAACATCGAGCCTGGTTTGCCCCTCCAAAAAATGGAGGCGACGTTACCTGGTTCTCCCAACCAGTAAAATCTGGCAACTTAGTGCTTTCTGGCTATTTCATGCGCCAGAATGATTTAGAAGCAATGGGCAAATACTACTTCTGGGGTTTGATTATTGACAGTTCAGCCGCAGAGGTTGCTGCTGCGTTATCCAAAGTAAATTGGCAAAAAGCGGGGGATGAGTATTTCGCTAATCCTATGATAAAACGTCCCGGAGACCAGATGTGGAAACTTAATTCTGGGGCTGCAAGCGGTATTGCGCCAGCGAAGGGAAGTGTGGAGAAACTTGCTTTGTTAAGCGACAGCGGAGATAAAGCGCAATTACTATGCTCGGTACAAGGTAATGTGACTGATGAAATTTTACTGTCTCTGCGCCCTGACCTGATAGGGAGCGAGAAATGATTAAGTCTTTTGGGCTATTTGCTGTATTAGCCTTACTGGCTGGCTGCACCAGCCAACTGAAGAAAGAAAATGTAAGTAATCCTCCGGCAGGAGTGATAAAAATTATGAGCGATGAGCAAGTTCTGACCTTTGCGGACTTGCGTAATGTCTCATCCTATCAAGGTAATAACCGTCTTCGTCGGTTGTATACGATCAATAATTATACTGAAAGTAAAAAAATCAGTAAAAACCCCGATATTTATATTACGAGCTCCCGTGCTATTAACGTCATCAATTGCGACTCTCTTGAAAGAGCGGTATTCGAGCGGGTCTATTTTTCGCAGCCTTATGCACTTGGTGATGTAATAGCAATTGTGGATGAAATAGGGCAGTGGGAAGCATTTCATAAAGAGTCAATGATGGGACTTATCGCAGGTATGGTTTGCCAAATAGCGCCAGAACGATTGAAACCGGAACTACCAAAAGAAACACGCACGCCATTGTTAGGGTAAAAACATGGCTACAAATTGTTTATTCATTCGCTAAAAAATATTCTCCGGCATAACCGGTGATTTTTCAAAGAAAAATCCACGCAACTGCGTGGATTTCATGAGGTTTATTAGTTTTCATGAGATCGCATGAGACAGCAGAAAAAAATTAGACCTTTAGTCGTAACTTCGTATTTAATTATTTGATAAATAGTTTATTTATTTTTCATTTTTATACTCATCAGTGTACTTACTTTGACTTACGTGTTCATCTAAGGCTAGCTACCACAACACCTGATTATCCATTTTGGACTAATGTCGCCGACATGACTGCGTTGCCGTAGCCATTTACCTGATATGTACTGCCACATATTCAAACGCAACCTGTCCGTAGAGTTACCTAGAACTCAATGCGTAACGTGAAGGTGCGTCGGCACAAAGGGGAATGTGGCCTTTTTTATATCGCATTATGTGCTGGGTCAATATTAAGGGCCTGACAAAAATTGTGGACTCTTACCATTCCTTATATGATGTCGTGAAAAATGCTGATGCCGCAGCAGGATGACAAGTAGATGTCAAAGGCAAGACGCTCGAGGCGTCCTGAAACCGATGAAGAACGTGAAGCATAAATTTCTACCCTGCATCAGGATATTGCCCGGCCGAGAACCTGAACACTTGGTGGTTCCTTCTTTCTAGATGAGCAGGTTGCACACCTTGATGATCTAAACAGGGTTGAGATGATGGATATTTTTTCGAATGCTCACAGCCAGTGAACCGGTTATGAATCTTATCGTTACGGCTGCAAGCAACCGTTTAAGACGGCATCTTCGACAGAAATTCTCATCGGAATCCTACAAAGACAATTTGAGGGTTATTACCCTTGAGGGGAATTCCTTGTGGGGAGTTACTGCGTCTTACAGTTAAATAAAACAACTCATGGTGATAGCAATAGCGTATAAACGCGAGTAAACAATAGGGTGAACGGCGGTATGACCAATTATACGGATGTAACGGTGAAAGCGCAGAATGCCGGACCAGGCCTCTGCTTTTTGTTGTTGTTAGCTGTTTGGGCTGGCGTGTTTTTCATACCGGAAGCTATTTTTCTTGTTGTGCCCGGGATGATTGGTTTTGCACTTCTGTTTTTTATTTACTATCTGGCATCGGAAGGGCACCTTGCGGGTATTCTGGGCGGGATCGTTGTAAGCGTCATTTTGATGGCAATCGCCGCTGCAATCCCCGTTATTGGCTGGATAATCCTAGTATGCTGGATATTTTACAACATCGCGAGGGCATTTGAGAGCATTCGGAATTTGCTGCCGGATGCTCTGTTGAGCGCTGCCCTATATGCAAGCCTCTTAATTCCTGTCATCTATCAGTCTAATTATTACGGCAACAACAATATGTTGCTGACTATAGGATGCGGAATTGTCTACTTTTTCGCGGCAGTGGGATGTTCCGTGCGTATCAACGATCGTTCGGATACGCCAAAACATAGTCTGTTTCTCTTCTCCGTTATGTTGCTATCTGTACCGATGATTGTGCTGTTGTTTGCGTCAATTGTCGCCTCGCTGCGTGCTGCATTCCAGATGAGCTTAGTAAAAACGACCGCGAAACTTCCCCAATCGGTGAGCGGATACACCACCGCGCGAGGAACCGTCGTTGCCGACTACAC
This sequence comes from Pectobacterium parmentieri, assembly GCF_001742145.1. Taxonomy (NCBI): domain Bacteria; kingdom Pseudomonadati; phylum Pseudomonadota; class Gammaproteobacteria; order Enterobacterales; family Pectobacteriaceae; genus Pectobacterium; species Pectobacterium parmentieri. The sequence goes on from NZ_CP015749.1 coordinate 1,486,108, forward strand.
GCGCAACGTTACCCAAACGGTGGTCACTTCCACGATCGTTCCCGGAGCTGGAGCTGTGGGGGCATCGTTAACCGGTTCACTGGCTAAATTAAGCACCACTGCTGATGAACAGCTCGTCAACCGGTTGAATCATGAAAAAGAACAGCGCTACGCAACGCACAAAGATCACCACTTTTATCGTTACGATGGACTGAATGATAAAAAAATCGGTAATTTTATTCAGGCTGTTGCCACCACAGGAAAATTGCCGCCTCTTAAGAAAGAAGATGTCCTTGTTTACTTTGATGAAACACTGATAGGAAAGGGCGATCGTGGCGTAGTGTTAACCGATGGAGCTATCTATTGTTTACCGGGCATGTTTGAGGATGAAGAGAAATTCTTCACACGGTTCAGTAATATTGAGAGGGTCACTTTTTCAGGTGCGTTGAATAAGCAAATCACTCTCTGGCTAAAAGATGGGAAAAAACAGAAAATCACGCTGACCCAATCCAACGCCGGTGCGAAAAAAGTCTTCGAGATGATTGAGCTGGCGATTGCTTGAGAAACAGGTTTTAGTGCTAGGGAGCGTTTTTAGTAGTTATCATCCAGTGAAGCCCTGCCCGGTGTGCGGCGGATGTGACCGTTTCCACTTTGGCGAGAAGGGGAGGAGGAACGTGGTTCTGTAACTAGTGCGGCGCAGGTGACGAACTGAAACTGATTGAGAAGGTGTCTGGCGTGCCTGCATTCAAGGCCGCCGGGAAAGTGATGTAAACCAGACGATGCTGACTGGGTGCTTACCTTTTTTATTAATCTACTACAGACAATCACACGATTTAATCACAGCCTCGATATTTTTGACGTCCAGAAGTGTCATAACTCATTTTAGTAATACACCATGAGGTCATGTGAGATGCTATGAACACAAAAATCCACGCAACTGCGTGGATTTTAAAGGGTTTGTTAGTCTTTACGAGATGCTTTGAAATCGCATGAGACAACAAAGTCAAATTAGACGTTGAACAGGAAGTTCATTACATCGCCATCTTTTACGATGTACTCTTTGCCTTCTGAACGCATTTTCCCAGCTTCTTTTGCACCTTGTTCACCTTTGTAGGTGATGAAGTCGTCGTAGGCGATAGTTTGTGCGCGGATGAAGCCTTTTTCGAAGTCGGTGTGAATTTTTCCTGCGGCTTGTGGGGCAGTCGCGCCGACAGGGATTGTCCATGCACGAACTTCTTTCACGCCAGCGGTGAAGTAGGTTTGCAGGTTCAGCAGTTCATAGCCAGCGCGAATAACGCGGTTCAAACCGGGTTCTTCCAGACCTAACTCAGCCATAAATTCTTCACGGTCAGCATCATCCAGCTCTGCAATGTCTGATTCAACGGCGGCACAGACGGCTACGACGACAGAACCCTCAGCAGCAGCTATTTCACGTACTTTATCGAGATACGGGTTATTCTCGAAGCCATCTTCGTTAACGTTGGCGATGTACATCGTTGGCTTCAGCGTCAGGAAACTCAGGTAGCGGATGGCTGCTTTATCATCATCGCTTAAATCCAGCGAGCGCAGCATGCCCGCATTTTCTAACTGTGGTAGGCATTTCTCCAGCGCGGCCAGCTCAGCTTTAGCATCTTTATCACCACCTTTGGCTCTTTTTTGCACGCGATGAATGGCGCGTTCACAGGTGTCGAGGTCAGACAATGCCAATTCAGTGTTGATGACTTCGATGTCATCAGCCGGATCAACTTTATTATTGACGTGGATGATGTTGTCGTTTTCAAAGCAGCGAACAACGTGGCCAATGGCTTCTGTTTCACGGATGTTGGTCAGGAACTGGTTACCCAATCCTTCACCTTTGGACGCGCCTTTTACCAAACCGGCGATATCCACAAATTCCATAGTGGTAGGAAGGATACGCTGTGGCTTAACGATTTCAGCCAGTTTGTCCAGACGTGGATCGGGCATCGGTACTACGCCAGTGTTCGGCTCGATGGTACAAAACGGGAAGTTGGCCGCTTCGATGCCGGCTTTGGTCAACGCATTGAACAGAGTGGATTTACCGACGTTAGGCAGCCCAACGATACCGCATTTGAATCCCATGTTTATATCACCTTAAATAACTTATTAATCAGGCAATTACTTTCTTTTGCCTGTCAGAATGGAAATATTTCGGCCGATTATACACGGAATGGCGATTTATCTCGATCTGCCATCCGCATTCTGACCAGATTATACCGCTTTGAAAGCATGCAAACGGTTCATCGCTTTGATCATGTCTTCTTTCATCAGAATTTCAGTGCAGCGCACGGCTTCGTCAATGGCGCCGTCGATCAACGTCTGCTCGCTCATCGGTGGCTTGCCCAACACAAAACCTGTCACTTTGCTTTTATCACCTGGATGGCCAATGCCGATGCGTAAACGATGGAAATTCGGGTTATTACCTAATTTACTGATGATGTCTTTCAGTCCGTTGTGACCGCCGTGTCCACCGCCCAGTTTAAGTTTGGCAATCCCCGGTAATAAATCCAGTTCATCATGTGCGACCAGGATCTCATCAGGCTGGATGCGGTAGAAAGTGGCCATTGCCGCAACAGCTTTTCCACTCAGGTTCATGAATGTAGTGGGAACCAGCAGGCGCACATCTTGCCCCGCCAGATTTAGACGGGCGGTGTAACCGAAAAATTTGTTTTCTTCTTTTAGCGACTGACGGTAAGACTCAGCCAGACAGTCGACAAACCAGGCGCCCGCATTATGGCGGGTGGCGGCATATTCAGCGCCGGGATTCGCCAGGCCGACAATTAATTTAATGCTGCTCACGGTATATTCCAGATTACGTGCTTAAACTGACACAGAGTCGCGTGATAATGAGGCGCTAGTTTACACACCGCGTGATAGATAGCAAAATTGCGATGTTGGAATGTAAAAATATTGTTATTTGTTTAGTTTGGTGATTATTGTGTCTTTTGTCTGTTTACTTATTTAAACGTAAAAAAATATTAATCATTCCTTTTATCTGTGATCCCTACCGCAACCACCTAAACGCATCATTGTCTATAATTACATCAATAATAAGACAGTGAACGGTAATGACGCTCCGGTTCATCCACAGAATTAATCTGGAGGTGGCAGATGAAACGTAAAAACGTGACAACATTGGGTAATGTGCTGATGGGGCTCGGTATGGTTCTGATGGTTGGCGGTTTTGCCTTCACTATCGCCAGTCAGTTCCCGAAACTGAATGTCCCTGAATATATGACTTATATCGATCTGGTCGGTATTTTTTCTGGCGCAATATTTTGGTTGGTGGGGGCGCGTGTTAGCGGGCGAGAGGAAATCGCAGACCGTTACTGGTGGATTAAACACTTTGATAAGCGCTGCCGCAGTCAACGCCACCCATAACCGTTAATCAAGTCATCGGTGTTAATAAACATTGAACAGTAGAGCCGCTATAGTCTTGCTATGGCGGTTTTTTGTTTTTTATAGCGATAAAAACGGTAGAAATAAGAAAGCCACCTTATTACAGGTGGCTCCATCATCATCTTCTGCGATCGGCTACCCGATCAGCAGCGATTAATGTTCAAACATCGCAGAAATGGATTCTTCGTTGCTGATACGACGAATCGCTTCGGCCAACATACCAGACAGCGTCAATGTACGAACATTCGGCAGTGCACGAATGTTTTCTGCCAGCGGAATGGTATCGCAGACAATCACTTCATCAATAACAGAGTTCTTGATGTTCTCGTAAGCATTGCCTGAGAAAATTGGGTGTGTGGCATAAGCGAATACACGTTTAGCCCCACGTTCTTTCAGCGCTTCCGCCGCTTTGCACAGCGTGCCGCCAGTGTCGATCATATCGTCAACCAGCACACAGTCACGACCCGCGACATCCCCGATGATGTGCATCACCTGAGAAACGTTGGCACGTGGACGGCGCTTGTCAATGATCGCCATGTCGGTATCGTTCAGTAGTTTAGCGATTGCACGGGCACGTACAACGCCACCGATGTCAGGAGAAACCACGATTGGGTTTTCCAGATTCTGTTGCAGCATATCTTCCAGCAGGATCGGGCTACCGAAGACGTTATCTACTGGCACATCGAAGAACCCTTGAATCTGCTCAGCGTGCAGATCAACGGTCAGAACACGGTCAACACCGACGCTGGATAGGAAGTCAGCAACAACTTTCGCGGTGATTGGCACACGTGCGGAACGCACGCGACGATCCTGACGGGCATAGCCGAAGTAGGGAATAACGGCGGTAATACGTCCCGCAGACGCGCGACGCAGAGCATCAACCATGACAACCAATTCCATCAGGTTGTCATTGGTGGGTGCGCAGGTGGACTGGATGATGAAAATATCACCACCGCGTACATTTTCATTGATTTGCACGCTGACTTCGCCATCGCTAAAACGACCGACAGCGGCGTCGCCAAGGCTAGTGTACAAACGGTTGGCAATACGTTGTGCTAGTTCCGGGATGGCGTTACCAGCAAAAAGCTTCATATCAGGCACGAGAAGAACCTCAGGCTTGCGTCCAGAGAAATATTGTACCTGTCAGGCAGGGAAGAGCAACAGGTACAATATGCATACGGGTGTATGAATTAAGTTTGCTACAGACTGGCCGCACGGCAGCCGGTGTGTAGCAAAACCTAACGTTGCCCAGAAAGCTTACGTTGTAGCGGAGAGACGTTAACGCCTCGCGCGACAAAACCGTTTAACCATTCCGGGGCCTGGTCAAGCACCTGACGGGCTGCGAACTCGGTGTCAAACTCTGCAAACACACAAGCCCCCGTTCCAGTCAGGCGCGCCGGGGCGTATTCTAGCAGCCATGAAAGTAGCTGTTCAACCTCACGAAAACGTTTTCTTGCGATAGCTTCACAATCATTGACGAAGGTCTGGTTTAATAAAGACTCTAAATCACGAATTGGCGAATTTCGCGTCAACTCCGGATCGCCGAAAATCAACGGGGTGGCGATACTCACGCCAGGGTGCGCCACCAGATACCATTTTTCTGGTGGATTTGCTGGCGTTAACTGTTCGCCGATACCTTCGGCAAAGGCGGCATGTCCACGAACAAACACGGGAACATCCGCCCCCAGTTGTAGCCCCAATTCGGCCAACGAATCAACGCTCAGGCCGCTTTGCCACAAATGATTAAGGGCGACCAAGACGGTGGCCGCATTGGATGACCCTCCGCCTAGCCCACCGCCCATCGGCAGGCGCTTATCGATGCTGATGTCTGCGCCAAAATGGGTAGGGCGATCGCCGTGCTGCTGCTGTAGTAAGCGTGCGGCGCGAACGATCAGGTTTTGCTCGTTATCGACACCGTCCACGGGGGTAAGCAGGTTAATCTGATCGTCATCACGCGGCCGAATCGTCAGAGTGTCGCCGTAATCCAGAAACTGAAATAGCGTTTGCAGCAGGTGATACCCGTCCTGTCTCTGGCCCGTAATATAAAGAAATAGATTCAGTTTGGCGGGGGCAGGCCATGTCTCGGTAACCGTCGGTTGCATTGCTTATTTAACCATCCAGTTATTCATTTTCAACTTAATACGCTGTTCACCCTGAACTAATTCCAGGCTGGTTGGGAGAGGGGGCGTTAGCTCGGTGTTGTAACTCTGATAGCTGACATTCCAGTTTTGATTGCCCTGTCGATAGGTGATGGTTTTCAGCAGATAGCGTTCATCTAGTGTGAATTCAGTGGCATCGCCCGGTATACCACGTATCCATTGGCGCAGATTATTCAGTGGGATCGCCATACCGGTCAGTTGCTGGATCATATATTCGGCATCTTCACCCACATAACGCTTGCCCTGATTGTCGGTGATTTGCACGCCGTCAGGTTGGGCTCTCAGTTCTAATTCAGTGCTGCCGAGTGGGTTGGTCAGCAGCAGTCGATAACGCTGTGGCGGTGTGTCCTGCCAGAAAAAGTTAGCCGATACTCTTTTGCTATCGGAGATATAGGCAAAAGCGCCACGTGTCTGATATTGGCTGAGTTGCTGTACCTTTTGCTGATGCTGTTGCCACTCTGGCGACGTCGCGCTTGTCCCCGTTTGGGTAGGTTGATTAATGCTACAGGCGGCGAGCAATACGCTGGCTAAAGGCAGTAAACGCAGGCATCGGACGGTTTTGGTTGGCATGTCGATCGTATCCTGTAAATGAAGACATTCGTGAAATACGTCACGCTAACGGGCTTACCGCTCAGCGTCAATGATTGTTATTCGTTAATGGTGTTTATTGTTTTTTGTCAAAAAGTGTATACCTCAGACGAGGTGTATCACGTGCTGTCGCTTTTCTTGCACCCCTGCATCAAGTAGAATGCGACTCAAACGAAATCCATACTAAGACCGGTATTACTCAGAAACAGCCTAATGACCCTGCTTGCGCTTGGTATTAATCACAAAACCGCCCCCGTTTCTCTGCGTGAACGCGTTGTGTTCTCACAAGATAAACTCGGAGTGGCCCTCGACAGTCTGTTACAGCAACCGCTGGTGCAGGGCGGCGTTGTGCTGTCTACCTGCAATCGCACGGAACTCTATCTCAGCGTTGACGAACAGGAAAACCAGCGCGAGCAGTTGATTCGTTGGCTGTGTGAATACCATCAATTGCGCCCGGAAGAGGTTAACGACAGCCTGTATTGGCATCAGGGTAACGCAGCGGTCAGCCATCTCATGCGCGTTGCCAGCGGTCTGGATTCTTTGGTGTTAGGCGAACCACAGATTTTAGGGCAGGTTAAGAAGGCGTTTGCCGAATCACAGCGTGGACATTCTCTGTCCAGCGAGCTGGAGCGGCTGTTCCAGAAGTCCTTTACCGTGGCCAAGCGTGTTCGTACAGAAACGGATATCGGTGCCAGCGCGGTGTCGGTGGCGTTCGCTGCATGTACGCTAGCGCGGCAGATTTTTGAGTCACTGTCGGATGTCACTGTGCTGTTGGTAGGCGCCGGAGAGACCATTGAATTGGTGGCTCGTTATCTTCGTGAGCACAACGTACAAAAGATGTTGATAGCGAACCGTACCCGTGAACGCGCACAGGTGCTGGCAACGGAAGTAGGGGCTGAGGTCATCACGCTGGCAGAGCTGGATGAACAACTTGTTCATGCCGATATCGTGATCAGTTCAACGGCGAGTACGCTACCGATTATCGGAAAAGGAATGATGGAACGGACGCTGAAAGCGAGGCGGAATCAGCCAATGCTGATGGTAGATATCGCGGTTCCACGTGATATTGAGCCGGAAGTCGGTAAATTGCCGAACGTTTATCTCTACAGTGTGGACGATTTGCACGCGATCATTCAGCATAATCTCGCGCAGCGCAAAGCGGCGGCGGTGCAGGCTGAATCCATCGTGCAGCAAGAAAGCTCCGATTTCATGGCGTGGCTGCGTGCGCAGTCAGCGGTGGAAACGATCCGCGATTATCGCGCTCAGGCCGATGAGCTGCGCGCAGAAATGACAGCTAAGGCATTGGCTGCCATCCAACAAGGCAATGACGTTGAAGCGGTGATTCAAGAATTGACACACCGTTTAACCAATCGTCTGATTCACGCGCCGACCAAATCCCTTCAGCAAGCCGCTCGTGACGGCGACCAAAACCGGTTACAAATTTTACGTGACAGCCTTGGGCTGGACTAGCATTCATCTCTATTACAGGATTTAACCGCCCGCATGAAGCCTTCTATTGTTGCTAAACTGGAAGCGTTACAAGAACGCCATGAAGAAGTCCAGGCGTTACTCGGTGAGCCCAGCGTCATCGCTGATATGGATCGCTTTCGCGCGTTGTCGCGAGAATATGCGCAGCTTACGGACATTACCCGTTGTTTCCAGCAATGGCAGCAGGCGCAAGAGGATCAACAGACCGCAGAAATGATGTTGGACGATCCAGAAATGCGCGATATGGCGCAGGAAGAATTGAAAGAGGGCAAAGCGACGATTGAAGCACTGGAGCAGCAGCTTCAAGTCCTATTGTTGCCGAAAGATCCTGACGATGAGCGCGGTTGTTTTCTTGAAGTGCGCGCGGGAACCGGTGGTGACGAAGCGGCGATCTTTGCTGGCGACCTGTTCCGTATGTACAGCCGGTATGCCGAATCACGCCGCTGGCGCGTCGAGGTTGTAAGCGCCAGCGAGGGTGAGCATGGCGGTTACAAAGAAGTCATTGCCAAAATCTCCGGCGATGGTGTGTATGGCCAACTTAAGTTTGAATCTGGCGGCCATCGCGTGCAACGCGTTCCTGCTACGGAATCTCAGGGACGTATTCATACGTCAGCTTGTACCGTCGCCGTCATGGCGGAAGTGCCGGAAGCCGAATTACCGGACATTAATCCTGCTGATTTACGCATCGATACCTTCCGCTCTTCTGGCGCGGGCGGTCAGCACGTTAACACCACCGACTCCGCCATCCGTATTACTCACTTGCCAACCGGTATTGTCGTGGAGTGTCAGGATGAACGCTCACAGCACAAGAACAAAGCTAAAGCGTTGTCTGTGTTAGGCGCACGTATTCGTGCGGCAGAAATCCATAAACGTCAGCAGGAAGAAGCGTCAACCCGTCGCAATCTGCTTGGCAGCGGCGATCGTTCAGACCGTATCCGTACCTATAACTTCCCGCAGGGAAGGGTGACCGATCACCGCATTAACCTGACGCTTTACCGTCTGGATGAGGTGATGGAAGGAAAACTGGATACGCTGATCCAACCGGTCGTGCAGGAATATCAGGCCGATCAGCTTGCCGCGTTGTCCGAGCAGGAATAATGACCTATCAGGATTGGCTAGCTTTTGCGACGGCGCAACTCGCGGCGGGAGAAAGCCCAAAGCGAGATGCGGAAATTTTGCTGGGCTTTGTAACCGGTAAGTCTCGTACATTCGTGTTGGCGTTTGGTGAAACTGAGCTACGCGCCGCAGAACAGCAGCAGCTAACCGAACTGCTGGCGCGTCGTGAGCTGGGGGAACCGATCGCCTATTTGATCGGCGTGCGCGAATTCTGGTCGCTACCTCTGGTTGTTTCGCCTGCTACGCTGATTCCTCGCCCTGATACCGAATGTCTGGTTGAGCAAGCGTTGTTGCGTCTGCCTAAAACGCCGTGTGATGTGTTGGATTTAGGCACTGGAACCGGCGCGATCGCGTTAGCGATTGCCAGTGAACGACACGATTGCCAGGTGATGGGTGTCGACCTGCAACCGGAGGCTGTGGCGTTAGCGACGAAAAATGCCCAGCAATTGAGGCTCGACAACGCCCGTTTCTTGCCCGGAAGTTGGTACTCTCCACTTGAACACAGGCGTTTTGCGCTTATCGCCAGCAACCCACCGTATATCGATGCCGATGATGTGCATTTGTCGCAGGGGGATGTTCGCTTTGAACCTGCCAGTGCTCTGGTTGCTGCCGACAACGGGTTAGCGGATTTACGCATCATTATTGAATCTGCTCCGCACTATTTAGAGGTTGGTGGCTGGCTGCTGTTGGAACATGGCTGGCAGCAGGGTGATGCGGTGCGCCAGCTATTGCAGGCGCGAGGATTTACACAACTAGAAACTTGTCAGGACTATGGTGGCAATGACCGGGTGTCGTTAGGGCGCTGGTTGAATACCATCAATTATTAGGAGCAATGGACGTGATAACTCTTTACCCAGCCACGATATATCTGCATCTGGCAACGATTGGCATCAGTATTTCCCTGTTTGTCATCCGTTTTTTCTGGCTGTGTCGGCAATCCCCCCTACTGCAACAGCGCTGGGTTAAAATTCTGCCGCATATTAACGATACCTTGTTATTGATCAGCGGTATTGGTTTAATCATTCAGAGTCACACTTATCCGTTTACGCCTGAGCAAAGCTGGCTGACGGAAAAACTGTTTGGCGTTATCATTTATATCCTTCTTGGCGCTATCGCCTTGGGGAAACGCCCCCGTAGCCAGAAAATTCGCTGGCTAGCGTTTGTATCTGCTTTAATATGCTTTGGTGTGGTCGTGCTGCTAGCACTGACCCAATCACCGTTGCTGATGGAATAATTATGAGTGCTATTGCTGATTTTGAATTCAACCAGTCACTGCTAAGTGATGGTGTCGTGTTGGTTTCACAGGCTATTCGCCGCGACTTTCCCGCTCAGGATGTGCGGCAAAATCTGCAACAGTTGGTTGAGAGCGCCCGAACTGTTATTCCTGACGACCTTGAGCAAGATCTTCAGCTTGAAAAACTGATTGAGCTGTTTTATCACACCTGGGGATTTGGCGGTGCCGGCGGTGTTTATCGCTTGTCTGATGCACTATGGTTGGATCAGGTACTGGAATCTCGTCAGGGCATGCCCGTGTCACTTGGCATCATCTTCCTGCATATCGCAAACGAACTTGGCCTGCCGCTAATGCCGGTGATTTTCCCGACGCAGTTGATTCTGCGTGCCGACTGGCTCGACGAAGAAATGTGGCTGATCAATCCACTTAATGGCGATACGCTGAGTGAGCATGTGCTGGAAGTTTGGCTGAAAGGTAACATCGGCCCGTCAACCCGTTTGCTGGATGAAGATCTGGATGAAGCGGAGAATGTCATGATCGTGCGTAAAATGCTCGATACGTTGAAAGTCGCGCTGATGGAAGAAAAACAGATGGAATTGGCGTTGCGAGCCAGCGAAGCGGTGCTGCAATTTGACCCGGACGATCCCTATGAAATCCGCGATCGCGGCCTGATTTATGCTCAACTGGATTGTGACCATATTGCACTGTCTGATCTCAACTATTTTGTTGAACAGTGCCCGGAAGATCCGGTGAGTGAAATGATAAAAGTACAGATTCACTCGATAGAGCAAAAACAGATTGTCTTGCACTAGAAAAACAGTCTTACATTAAGAAACCGTTTTGCAGTAATGCTGCGTTAATTTATTTCCCGACATAAAGGTAAAAGCATGACGAATAAAGTGGTCAAGATAGGGGATATCCCCGTTGCCAACGATCTGCCTTTTGTACTGTTTGGCGGCATGAATGTTCTTGAATCACGCGATCTGGCAATGCGCATTTGTGAGCATTACGTCACGGTCACGCAGAAGTTAGGTATTCCTTACGTGTTCAAGGCGTCATTCGATAAGGCTAACCGCTCCTCGATTCACTCTTACCGTGGTCCTGGTCTGGAAGAAGGGATGAAAATCTTTCAGGAACTGAAACAGACCTTTGGCGTAAAAATTATTACTGACGTGCATGAAGCACATCAGGCGCAGCCCGTTGCGGATGTGGTTGATGTGATCCAGCTTCCTGCGTTTTTAGCACGCCAAACCGATCTGGTAGAAGCGATGGCGAAAACCGGTGCGGTGATCAACGTAAAAAAACCGCAGTTCGTCAGCCCAGGTCAAATGGGTAATATCGTCGATAAATTTATCGAGGGCGGTAACGATCAGGTGATCCTGTGTGACCGCGGCAGCAACTTTGGTTACGACAATCTGGTTGTTGATATGCTGGGCTTCAATGTTATGAAGCAGGCTTCCAACGGTGCCCCGGTAATTTTTGACGTTACGCATGCGCTACAGTGCCGCGACCCGTTTGGTGCAGCATCCGGTGGCCGTCGTGGGCAAGTGACCGAACTGGCGCGCGCTGGTATGGCGGTAGGTTTGGCGGGACTGTTTATTGAAGCTCACCCCGATCCTGCTAACGCGAAGTGTGATGGCCCATCCGCGCTGCCGCTGGATAAACTAGAACCATTCCTGCAACAAATAAAAGCGATTGACGATCTGGTTAAAAACTTCCCAGAATTGGATACCAGCAAATAATCTGTCGTATTGATTACTGATAGTAAAAAACCCGCGATATCGCGGGTTTTTTTATAAGCTTTAGCGGTTACACGACAGCCGTTATTTATAGAGATCGGCGCTAATCGTGAGGTTGTTGCCTTTACCTTCCCACTGTCTGGTGATGTGGTAGTACTTGGCACCTTTTTCGCCTGCGCGCTTGGCAACGGCTTCAGACACCTGTGTCATATTAGTGTAGTTACCGCGGAACTTAATCGAATCGAAAGGCACCATCTGAGCCGCTGTGGCATTGTTCAGTTCCTGAATTTTGGAACCATCCATTAACGTTACCGTGTAACGTCCACCTTTTGATGATTGCGTTTCAAAGAAGTTACCTACGTTACGGCTTAGGCTACCTGAGTTAGCGACACCAGGAATTTCTACCTTAGCGGCCTCTGCACCACCCGCAGCAAGCGCAGCGCGACCCGCATCAGAATCTGCTGGAATGACGTCCGTGCTCTGGGTCTGGCGCTTCGGAGCATCGGCTTTATAAATGTAGGCAGTGACTTTCTGGTTGGCACTATTCGAATTCACATCAATCTGACGGACGATGTAGAACGAATCTGCATTTTTCTCTTTTGCCACTTTCGCAATGGCATCATTCACGTCAGGCTGGCTACGGAAAAATCCGCCTACGGTTACTGTGTCATACGGTTCCAGCCCGTAAGCTACATCTTTCGGCAGTTCTTTTACACCGTAGAAAGTGCGGAATTGGGTGTCCTGATTCGCTTTTGGTGCATCTTTGCGATACAGGTCGACAGTCACGTTCCAGTTCCCGCTCGAATTCGCGTCATCCATAGATTGCACATAAAACGACGCTGCACCCGCCTTGTCGGCGCGTTTTGATGCTGCGGCAACCGCTTCATTGATTGCGTTAAAACGTCCTTTAAACGTAATTCGCTCAAAAGGTTGCAGGGATTCTGCCTGCTCAGGTGTCAGTTCCTGTGCCGCCTGCGCTGAAAATGCCGAGAGTGATAACAATAATGTGGATGCAATAACAGTAGTCTTCAGCTTCATAAAAAATCCTTTCGCCTTCCTGCAACTCGAATTATTTAAGGTATAGCAATCAACCTGTAACGGAATGGGGCTGATTATCGCACGGAATAAGTTCTTGTGCTTTAGCATTTTCAATGGTGCTGAAAAGCCGTAATGCTTCGGCCAGAAACAAGAAAAGTGCTAATAATAACGGTTAATGATTGTTTTGCCATCATAAGGGATATTTATATGATTTATCGTATTAACAACCCTGTAACACATCGTTTTTGTGAAACAGCACAGAAAAATACTTCCGTAATAATGCTACAAAAGGCAGAGAAGAGCATGATTTTCGACCAAAAAAGGCTGGAGGAACCTGTGATAACTCGGCTTTTCTGTGAAATTCATTTTATTTATGGATCATCGATCACATTTTCAGTACGTTATAAATGAGTTCGCCTACAGTGAGACGCCCCGAAAAAGCGTGTGGCAAGAAGACGAGTAGACTCTCTTCCTACCGCGTGAAAGCGGGGATACAGGGTGCAGCAGGTCTCGGCAAACTCATATAACAGAGTAGGGTGAGAATAATAACCTTCGTTAAAAATAAGCGAAAAGGGTATCAGCATGCGTATTGGTGTACCAAGAGAGCGGTTGGCCAATGAAGCCCGTGTAGCAGCTACGCCGAAAACGGTTGAACAGTTGCTAAAACTGGGTTTTACGGTCTCGATAGAACGAGAGGCAGGAAAACTGGCAAGTTTTGACGATGCGGCATACGAAGAAGCCGGTGCGTCGATTGTTGACAGCTCAGAAGTCTGGCAATCCGATATTGTCCTGAAGGTGAATGCGCCGCAGGATGACGAAATCGAACTGACCCGTGCGGGCAGTACGGTTGTCAGTTTTATTTGGCCGGCACAAAACCCGGTACTGCTGGAAAAACTGGCTGCCCGTCAAGTGACGGTGATGGCAATGGACTCTGTGCCACGTATTTCGCGCGCACAATCACTGGATGCACTCAGTTCGATGGCCAATATCGCAGGTTATCGCGCCATCGTTGAAGCTGCCCACGAATTTGGTCGTTTCTTTACCGGACAAATTACCGCAGCGGGTAAGGTTCCGCCTGCTAAAGTCATGATTATCGGCGCAGGTGTGGCCGGTTTGGCTGCGATCGGCGCAGCAGGTAGCTTAGGTGCTATCGTTCGTGCTTTTGACACCCGCCCTGAAGTGAAGGAGCAGGTTCAGAGCATGGGTGCCGAGTTCCTCGAACTCGACTTTGAAGAAGAAGCGGGCAGCGGTGACGGCTATGCTAAAGTCATGTCTGAAGCCTTTATCAAAGCCGAAATGGAACTGTTTGCTGCCCAGGCGAAAGACGTCGACATTATCGTCACTACCGCGCTGATTCCTGGCAAACCGGCTCCCCGCCTGATCACCAAAGAGATGGTGCTGAGCATGAAGCCCGGCAGTGTGATCGTCGATTTGGCCGCGCAAACGGGCGGAAACTGCGAATTAACCGTTGCCGACCGCGTAACTGTGACAGAAAACGGCGTCAAAATTATCGGTTATACCGATTTACCCAGCCGTCTGCCGACGCAATCCTCACAGCTTTACGGCACGAACCTGGTTAACCTGCTGAAGTTACTCTGCAAAGAGAAAAACGGCGCAATCGACGTCGATTTTGACGATACCGTGATTCGCGGTGTGACCGTTGTTAAAGAAGGCGAAATCACCTGGCCAGCGCCGCCGATTCAGGTTTCGGCGCAGCCACAGCAGGCGAAACCTGCCGCTGCACCGGTGAAGGCAGAAGCCAAACCAACATCGCCGTGGAAGAAATATGCGTTCCTCGTGATCGCCATTCTGCTGTTTGGCTGGCTGGCTGATGTCGCACCTAAAGAGTTTCTGTCTCACTTTACTGTTTTTGCGTTGTCCTGCGTGGTGGGCTATTACGTGGTCTGGAATGTCAGCCATGCGTTGCACACGCCATTGATGTCAGTCACTAACGCGATATCAGGCATTATCGTTGTCGGAGCATTGTTGCAAATCGGTCACGGCGGATGGGTGTCATTCTTCTCATTCATTGCCGTATTGATTGCCAGCATCAATATTTTCGGTGGTTTCACCGTGACTCAGCGCATGCTGAAAATGTTCCGTAAAAACTAAGGGGTAACACATGTCTGGTGGATTAGTAACTGCTGCATACATTGTTGCCGCAATTCTCTTTATTTTCAGTTTGGCCGGGTTGTCTAAGCACGAAACGTCGCAACAAGGGAACATCTTTGGGATCAGCGGGATGGCGCTTGCGCTGATCGCGACGATTCTGGGGCCTGACTCTGGTAACGTTGGCTGGATCATCGTGGCAATGGCGATCGGTGGATCAATCGGTATTTATCTGGCGCGTAAGGTTGAAATGACCGAAATGCCAGAACTGGTCGCGGTTCTTCACAGCTTTGTGGGCTTGGCTGCGGTGCTGGTTGGTTTTAACAGCTTCCTCGACCACGGTGAAATCACCGATCCAGTGATGGTCAACATCCATTTGACGGAAGTCTTTCTGGGTATCTTCATCGGTGCGGTGACCTTTACGGGCTCGGTTATCGCCTTCGGTAAACTGCGCGGCAATATTTCTTCCAAGCCATTGATGCTGCCTCATCGCCATAAAATGAATCTGGCGGCGCTGGTTGTGTCCTTCCTGCTGTTGTTGGTTTTCGTCAACACAGGCAGCGTCGCGTTGCAGGTACTGGCGCTGATTCTGATGACGGCGATTGCATTGGTATTTGGCTGGCATCTGGTTGCATCAATTGGCGGTGCTGATATGCCAGTCGTCGTTTCGATGCTGAACTCCTACTCAGGCTGGGCAGCGGCGGCGGCGGGCTTCATGCTGAGCAATGACCTGCTGATCGTGACGGGTGCTTTGGTGGGTTCTTCTGGTGCGATTCTGTCTTACATCATGTGTAAAGCGATGAACCGTTCCTTTATCAGCGTGATCGCCGGTGGTTTTGGCACGGATGGCGTTTCCTCCAGTGAGAGCGAAGAGGTTGGTGAGTATCGTGAGGCTTCAGCGGAAGATGTGGCTGATTTGCTCAAGAACTCAACCTCGGTCATTATCACTCCGGGATATGGTATGGCCGTTGCACAGGCACAATACCCGGTGCATGACATCACCGCAAAACTGCGCGCGCGTGGCATCAAAGTCCGCTTTGGTATTCACCCGGTTGCAGGGCGTTTGCCTGGGCATATGAACGTGCTGTTAGCCGAAGCAAAAGTACCTTACGACATTGTGCTGGAAATGGATGAAATTAATGACGATTTCACCGATACCGACACCGTGCTGGTCATTGGCGCGAATGACACCGTTAACCCAGCCGCGCAAGAAGATCCACATAGCCCCATTGCTGGCATGCCTGTTCTGGAAGTGTGGAAAGCGCAGAATGTTATCGTATTTAAGCGTTCTATGAATACCGGCTACGCTGGCGTACAGAATCCACTATTCTTTAAAGAGAACACGCAAATGCTGTTTGGCGATGCCAAAGACAGCGTTGAGGCGATTCTGAAGGCGCTGTAAGAAGTCGCAGAAAGTAGAAAACGAAAGGGGCGATATCGCCCCTTTTTTACATCTCTTATATCTATGATATTGCTAAAAATAGTGCCAGCACGAAAGCTGGCATTATTTAGTGATGAAATGAGTAATTAGCTGTTGTCGCTATCTTCTTGCGTAATTGGTGAAATGAAGTCATCGGGCTTGATTGCCAGCAGGTCGCACTTCAAATGATCAATTACATGTTCGACGGTGTTGCCGATAAAGGCAGCGGAAAGGCCGGTTCTGCCCAACGATCCCAACACCACGACACCGGCCTGCAAATGTTCCGCCAGATCGGGAATCACTTCTTCTGGCAGCCCTTTTTCTACGTGCGTCACACGCTCATCCAGACTGAATTTCTGGCGTAGCGATTTCATGGCAATCAGATGCTGCCCTCGAATCGCATCGTTGTAGACACTAGGATCGAAATCAGGTAATTCAATGGCGATATTGATGGGAGTAACTGGATAAGCGCCAACCAAATGAACCTCTGTTTGGTCAACCTGCTGCGCCAGTTCCAACGTTTCTGAGACCAGTTTGATATTGAGCGGATCGTGATAAGGGTCTTCACTGGCCAGATTGACGGCAACCAGTGCACGGCCTTCGGTTGGCCATGGCTGATCTTTTACCATCCACACCGGGCAAGGGCATTTCCGCAGTAATTGCCAGTCTGTTGGCGTAAAGATAACGGCTTCCAGCCGATCGTGCTGATGGGCCATTTTCAACAACAGGTCATGTTGCCCGGCAATCACTTCCCGAATAATGGCTTCAAAGGGTTTATTGTGCCAGACCACTTTGATCTCTATCGAAACGCCAGCTTCAAGGTAGTATTTGCACTGTTCCTCAATCCACTCGGTTCGTTGCTGAATAACGCCTTGACGCATCTCTACTCTTTCATCTGGGGAAAGCAGCGTTGTCATTTCATAAGAGAAATCATAAATCGGCAGAAATGCCTTAATATGGCCGCCAAGTCGCTGAACCAGATAAACCGCCCGACGCAGTGCTGGTTGGTCATCCTGATTTGGGTCAATAGCTACCAGTAAATTCTGATACTTTGCCATAGCTCCTCCAAACAACTGTTACTCCACAGCCGTAATTTAAGAGTACCGCAATGGAATCGTTTTGAACAACAGAGATAAGCTGCAGAATAACAAAATAGGAAATATCACGGATGATGCAGGGAAGGGGGAAAACAATGACGCTGCCACAGAAAAAAAGTGGCAGCGTCAAATAGTTAGGCCGGAAATATTATTTGCGTGAAGATCCGGCTAATTCGGAAAGCGCATCGATATTCTCGATCGTGATGTATTTCCCTTTTACTGCCAGCGTACCACTCTTCTGGAAACGCCCCAGCAGACGGCTGATGGTTTCAACGGTCAGCCCCAAATAGTTACCAATATCACCACGCGTCATGGTCAGACGGAATTCACGCGGCGAGAAGCCACGTTGGGCAAAACGGCGGGAGAGGTTGTAAACAAACGCCGCCAGGCGCTCTTCAGCATTTTTCTTCGACAGCAGCAAAATCATGTCCTGATCGCCACGAATTTCGCCGCTCATCAGGCGCATCATCTGTTGACGCAGGTTTGGCATTTTCCCTGAGAGATCGTCCAGCGTCTCGAACGGGATTTCGCAGACCATTGAGGTTTCCAGCGCCTGAGCGAAACTTGGGTGTTGCGCAGTACCAATCGCGTCAAAACCGACTAAATCGCCCGCCAGATGAAAGCCCGTAATTTGCTCATCGCCTTGCTCTGTAATGGTGTAGCTCTTTATCGTACCGGAACGGATCGCGTACAGCGATCTCAGCTCATCACCTGCTTTAAACAGCGCTTGCCCCTTCTGGATAGGCTTCTTCCTTTCAATGATGTTGTCGAGCTGATCGAGCTCGTGTTCATTCAGGGTGAAAGGGATGCATAGCTGACTGATACTGCAATCCTGACAGTGGATTGCACAACCGCCAGACTGGATGCGTCGGATAATTCGCTTTTCCGGGATCATAGGCTTTGCTCAGGCAATAATTGATATTGGTCAATTTTAACAGCTTTTATCGGCTGTGATAAGACCGACAATCACAGGAATAGACCAATAAATAGTGAACTAACTATAAATTTTCGATTTTTCTGGAAAATGTTTCGATATATAAACGCTACGTGACGATAATATAATCGTCTATCGCGTTACCGAACGGTTAACACATTGGTTAACCCGAATCGCTTACGATGATAAGCAATTCGGCGTGGATTTTTTACGTGTCGGCCACGTTATAATTATAGCGGTAAACTATTTTGGCGAGCCAAATAACCTTCATGCTTCAGTAGCCACTGCTTACGGTGTACTCCCCCAGCATAGCCAGTCATTGCCCCACCAGCACCGATAACACGATGACATGGAACTACGATGCTGACAGGGTTTGAGCCGTTTGCCATGCCGACGGCACGTGCTGCACCAGTGCGTCCCAGTAACGTCGCCAGTTCACCGTATGTGGTAATTTCTCCGCAGGGGATTTTCCGTAATTCCCGCCAAACCTGCTGTTGAAATTCGGTTCCCACGGAAGCAACAGGCAGCGTATCAATAATCGCTAATTCGCCATCAAAATAGCGTTGCAGGCTGTCTGTCAGACCACCAGGATTATGACGTGGCTGTAACGAGAAAGGATCGTTTCGATAACTGCGATTGAGCGAGCGAAATAAATCCTCTTCATATTCGCGCCACTCGACGGCGCGCAAATGATTATTTTCATCAGCAATAATCAATAACTCCCCAAGCGGGGTTGCCATAGTGTCCTGGAAAAAAATCTGCATAGTGATTCCTTACGCGTTTGTCGCTTTCTTGCATCTCTCATTAGTTGCACGTCGATTATCCTGCATCATCAGGTGGATTGAAAATAAAATGCGAGATGTGTCACGCAGTGAGGTGGAAAAAGGAGAAAGTCATCACGATCGTAACCCGTGCCGCCGCCGTGCATTCTGAGTCTGACAAGAATAGAAGTACGGTACGCCATTTTAGGGGGAATCCCGTTGGCGCATGAACCGTTAAGGGAAGCAATGCTCATTCAGTGTGAGGTCTGTAGGATAAATCGCATCTAACATTACCAATAAAATCAAACGGTAATATAGTAAATATGCAATTTGTATTTATGAGAGATGGAGCATGCCAATCTTTATCCTACTGCCAGATAACGCTATCGCATGGCAATAATATGAAGGTGAACGATGTGGGTATGTTCTATTTTTTATGGCAAGGGCGTTTTATGTACGAATAGCTATGTGATCTACGTTATTTGGAGGACATGCGCAGAATGAAAAAGAAATATGCCGTAGTGGGAACGGGTGGCCGAGCGGGCCTTTATCTGGAATCGATCGCCAGAGATTATCAGGATCAGGGGCATTTTGTTGCATTTTGCGATACAAACCAGACGCGGATGGATTACGCCAACCAGATTGTCCATAAATTTGGGCATGAGAATGTGGCAACGTATCAAGCCGATCGGTTTGAGCAGATGATCGTAGAAACCACGCCAGATATTATTATTGTGGCATCGATAGATCGGACTCATCATCACTATATTATTCGGGCAATGGAATTAGGGTGTGATGTCATCAGCGAAAAACCGATGACGATCGACGAAGAGAAATGCCAGGCGATTATCGATGCGATTAATCGTACCGGCCGTAAATTACGGGTGACCTTTAATTACCGCTACGCCCCTCATCACAGTAAAGTCCGTGAATTAATTGCCGCAGGCGTTATTGGTGAAGTCTATTCCGTCCATTTTGAGTGGCTGTTGAATACTGAGCATGGGGCAGACTACTTCCGTCGTTGGCACCGTGACAAACGTAATAGCGGCGGGCTGTTGGTGCATAAATCTACACACCATTTCGATCTGGTGAATTTCTGGTTAAATAGCGAACCAGAAACCGTCTATGCACAAGGCGATTTGCGTTTTTATGGCAAAGCGAATGCTGAAGCACGTGGTGTCACGGCGTTCTATGCACGTTCGCATAATAGTGCCGCAGCAGAGAACGATCCGTTTGCACTGCATATGAATAAAAGCGAACAGTTGACGGCTTTATATTTAGACGCTGAACATGAAGATGGCTATTACCGCGATAAAAGCGTGTTCGATGACGGTATTAATATTGAAGATGTGCTGGGAGTAATGGTTCGTTATAAGAACAAAGCTATTATGACGTACTCATTAAATGCCTATTTACCGTGGGAAGGGTTGAATGTGGTGTTTAATGGCAGCAAGGGCCGGTTAGAAATGAAACTGGTGGAAAAATCTTATGTAAACGGAGGCGGACAAAAAGAGGATGAAGGTGCGCTGGATGAATGTGAAATAAAGATCTATCCGATGTTTGATGCGCCTTATACCGTACCGGTTGAATTTAAATCAGGCGGGCACGGCGGAGGCGATCAGGTCATGCTAAACGATCTGTTTGGTACACCGGAACCCGATCCATTACATCGTGCAGCAGATTATCGTGATGGGGCGATGTCTATTTTAACCGGTATTGCCGCCAATCGATCGCTACGCACCGAACTGCCAGTGAAAATAAGCGAGCTGGCCGTTGATCTGAAAAGAAGTCATTAATAACAGTACCTGCAATCTCGGCAGCAAACGCTTCCGCATCCGTAGTACCCATCTACCTGTAAAAAGGGGAAGGGTGGAAACCTCCAAATACTATTATAAGGGTTTTATTATGGCGAAAACACGGAACATATTACCTCACCTGCTTTTACTCTGTGCTGCTCTTCCTGCTGGGGCTGCCTTCTCTCACTCGGCTGACGCCGCGGAGATCCGCATCTCCTGGTGGGGAGGAAATCAACGGCACGAAGCCACACTGGCTGCCATTAACGCGTTTCAAAAAGCCAACCCGACGATTACCGTCAAAGCGGAATATGCTGGCTGGGATGGTTATCTTTCCCGGCTGTCAACGCAGATGGCTGGGGGACAAGAACCTGATGTTATGCGTATTGACTGGAACTGGTTGCCACAGTTTTCCCGCAACGGCGACGGTTTTTATGATTTGAATAAGCAAAAAGACGTTTTAGGTCTGGGGGATTTTCCGCCTAACTATCTGAAAACATCAGACGTAAAAGGGAAGCTGCAAGGTCTCCCGATTTCGATGACGTCTCGCAGCATGATTTATAATAAAACCACCTGGGATAACGCAGGTGTCGCTTACCCGAAAACCTGGGATGAACTGTTTGCCGCAGGCCCGGTATTTAAACAAAAACTGGGTGACAATTTTTACCCACTCGGTGTTGCCCAAGGGGCAAGCGATGTGCTGGATATTCTCACACTCGGCCGCAGCTACATGGCACAGAAATACGGCATTGATCTCATTGATGAGAAGAAGCAAAGCATCGCCTATAGCCGCGATCAGGTAAGGGAACTCTTCGGCTTTTATAAGAAACTGGTTGATTCCCATGTGATACCCGATCAGCGTTATTTCTCCTCATTCGGACGTACTAACGTTTATGAAATCCGTCCGTGGATTAACGGCGAATTAGCCGGTATGTATTTGTGGGATTCTGCCATCTATACCTATTCCAGTAATATGCCGAAAGAGACCGTCTTAGAAACCGGGCCATTTATCACGATGCCGGATGCTAAAGATTCCGGGCTAACAAGCAAACCGTCTTCGCTGTTTGCAATCAGTAAAAACAGTAAACATCCGAAAGAAGCGGCGATGTTGATGAGCTTTATGCTGAGTAACCCAGAAGGCGTGAAGGCGGTGGGGCTGCAAAACGGCATGCCTGCTAACCCGAAAGCACAAAAACTGCTGGAAGATATCGGTGTGATCAACGCCGGTAACCTGTTAGCCAATGCTTATCGGGCAGCCGCTGAGCAACCTGCATCTAAGGTGCCTGTTTCACCGTTTATGGAAAATCAGGAGCTGGTACAACTGTGGACCACGAGTCTGCAAAAACTGGACTACGGCAATGGTGAGGTGAATAAAGTTGCCGATGATTTTCTGAGTAGCGCTAATCGCATATTAAAACGCGCTATCCGATAATTACCGCTGTTAGTGTGCGATGCCGTATCCTTCACGATACGGCATCGTTATTTCTCTTTCTCACGTGACTCATGGCCTTTCCGCCATGAGCTGTTGTACTGTGCTTATGAAAATGCTGTCTCCCTTCATTAAGACTTATTTTACAACAGTACTCGATGTTGCTTCGATGACTAGCATTTCTAGGGGCTTAAGGGTAACAATTACAGGTTTACTATAGTCGTCCGGTAACGAGCTATTCGCACCATAGACCGACTTCAGTGTGAATTGCGTCGCCTCACCATCTGGAATTTCAAAACTCTTCGTCAAATCCAGGTAATAGCTTTGCTCTTTGTCTGATGGGTTACGCAAACCAAAGATGGCTTTATCTTTACTCCACGAAGCCCAGCCATATGCTTCAAGCGCTGTTGGGTCGCCGCCGATCCAGTGAGTATCTACCAGCACAGTGCTATTTGCTCGTGACCATTTTGCAGCATTGGCCAACGTATCCCACTTGGCATTATTTAACATTGATGGCGTGATATATAGTTCTTGTAGCTGAGTGCCGGTTACGAAATAGCTCCAGACCTGGTCGGCAAAATCACTGTCGGTTTGGACTTTTTCTAGCCCAAAATAAGCATTTTCAGCACTAACGATCCCGTGGTACATCAGCGAGTTTATCGGAAACAACGGACCTTTACGCACAATTGAACGATATGTCTCAGCATCACGATAGGTCATCCATTGCTGAACCGGTGAGCCTTTGCCATACACGTTAATATCGTCACCCTGACGCCAGATAGAGTCGGCGTAGAACAACCAGGAAGGGCTGGCATCGGTGCCGGTTGTCAGGTTAATAAAGAGGTCTTTATTTACCTCACGCATATTTTTGATAAGCTCAATCGAGGCATCAAAGTCAGACGCAAACTGGCTACCTTTAATCCAGTTATTCGCATTTCCCATACCATCAAGTTTGAACGAGGTGATATGTTCATTTTTAATTAATTTAAAGATCTGTTCATTAAAATTGCGGAAATAATTAGGGCCGGAAAGAGCAAATTTACCATCAACGGTTTCAAATCCATTATCTTTGGCGTGAGAGACACGAATATCTCGTGGTTTGTTGTAGCCTCCCCATGGGGATAACCATAACCCTACGGAAGTATCAAGGGTGTCAGCTTTTTCTTTTACCACACCAAATCCATTGCTGAATGCCGAACCAAATAGCCATTTTCCTGTGCGATCATCCCAACCATCATCGAGTAGAAATCCGTCCAGTTTTACGCCACGTTTTTTAATTAATTCATCGGCGTAAATATCCATTCGGCTCAGCACATCCTTTTCAGTGTAAGTCGTGAAGAAACCAATATCCATCCAACTGTTGTAGTGTAAATACGGTTGGTATGGGCGCGGGCGCATTGCATTAATAAATTCGTTAAAACTACGGCGTAACTGATTTGTATCCTCAAAAGTACCAAAATAAGTGGTGTACGTTACTGGAGCATCTGTTTTAATCGGTGTTTTTAACTCGATATTCAAATTAGTTGTTGTTTCATATGCATAGGTGTTAACGATTGGTTTTTCCGGCAGAATAAAGAAACTGTCAGCAATAATGGGGGAGCTATTAATGGCTCCGTTAACATAAGGTGCTTGTGATTGCCCCTTCGTTGGGAAAAAGGTTATTTTTGCAACATCCCGTGCCTTGCCTTTCGCTTTAACTGTGTAGCCGATACTGGCGTACTTTCCCTTCAGAATATTAAAAATAACAGTAACAGAGAAATCGTTATGGCTGTAATCGATCTGAATAGATTCATCTGTCTTACTGATGTTTTTAATATTAAAGTCGGTAGCATGAAGGATATCTTCATTTGGTAGAGTCAGGAAAAATAGCTCTTTTGGGGCGAGTTTACTTTGCGAAAACTTGTCTTTAATCACTACTGCTGAATTTTCATTATCAAAAGAGATAGATATATTGTTGTTATTAATCTGATACTCGGCAGCAAAAACACCATTGCTAGCAAGGAAGAAGAATAATGAAATTTTCATCACTCTATTCATCATAATTACCTCTTCATGTTTATTTAGCATGTCGCATATTTCCCTGTTATAGTGGGTAATATGCGAAGGGAATGAAATTTAAAGATATATTTCAGTTTCAGGCGCTAATTTATTGGCAGACCCGCACACATTAACTTTGCTACGCACTACTTCTTTCATCGCATCCATTCCCACGCGCATGTAATAACGAGGATCGTTGCCTTCAGGATTATCACCAAACCACTTTTTAACGGCGGCGGCGAAAGCGATTTTTAACTCGGTGGCGATATTCACCTTGCACACACCTAGCTCAATCGCGCGTCTGACATATTCGTCAGGCACATCGCTCGCACCGTGCAGCACCAGTGGGATATCCAAGACAGCGCGAATTTCAGCCAGGCGGTCAAAATCAATTTTTGGGCGTTTAGTGTAAAGCCCGTGTGCGGTACCGATGGCAACAGCAAGACTATCGATGCCCGTGAGTTCTACAAAGTGACGTGCTTCTTGTGGATCGGTTAAGAAGGCGCTCTCTTCGTCCACATCCATATCATCTTCCACCCCGCCCAGGCGGCCTAACTCGGCTTCGACGCTACAATCATAGCGGTGGCAAAAGTCGACCACCGTTTTCACCAGACGCACGTTTTCGGCAAGAGGGAAGTGGCTAGCGTCAATCATGGCGCTACGCACCCCGGCATTCACTTTATGGCTGATATCGGCAAGTGACTCATGATGGTCAAGATGTAGTGCTAGTGGCATATCATAGCTTTCAGAATAGGCTTCACATAATGCGTAAATCTCTTCAAAAGCGATGTGCTTAAAAGTGCCTGGCGTCCCCGCAAGGATCACCGGTGACTGCATCTCTTTACAGACATCCAGAATCGCCTGAATAGTTTCAGCATTGTGAATATTAAACGCTGGGACGGCATAACCCCTGGATTGTGCATCCTGAAGTAGGTACTTAGTAGAAATAATACTCATCTTATAATCCTCTCAACCTTTCCACGGATGAATAACGACACCTTTCACAACACGGTTGACTGTGCCGCTGGTAGAAGGCGTATCAGGGGTAATACCTGCTTTGATTGATTCTGTCAGGGCGAAAATTTGCGCATATATCAGGAAGCAAAAAGCCTGCTCAACATCGATAAAGTCACGAGAAGGTGGTAGCCAAATATGTGGGCCAGTTTCGGCTTCCGTGCACGGTGAAGAGCAAATAGCGATGACGTGCAGAGCTTGCTGGTCGCGGCGTAGTTCAGCTAGCAAATCGAGATCGTACTGGCGGGTATACGGATGGCTTGAAACCATGACCACAACCAGTGTTTCGTTGTTAACCAGTGATTTCGGGCCGTGACGGAACCCGGTTGGAGAGTCATAAAATGCTGCCAGTTTACCCGCTGTTAGCTCTAGAACTTTTAACGCGGATTCACGCGCCACGCCTTGCAAACCGCCGCTGCCGAGGTAAACCACACGCTTGAAAGGAAGATCGCCAAACACGCTTTCATGGAACTCGCCCTGCGAGGCAATGATTTGCTCACAGCGTTTGGCAACATCTTGGAAAGTGGTGCTGTTGATGACATCAGGCGCAAACACCGACAAGCAACTTGCCATCATGGTGGAGATACTGCTGGTCATTGCGAAGCCGCGATCGTGGGTTTCCAGTGGCATGAGCAATGCCAGTGAATTGCTGTTCGTTGTCGCGTTCTGATACAGGCTACCGGCCTCATTGCAAGTGATGATCAGGTGGTAACAATCTTTGACTAGCTGATTGACCAAATCCACTGCCGCCACACTTTCCGGGCTATTGCCAGAACGTGCAAATGAAACTAATAACGTAGGTTCTTGCTCGGTTAGGTAATCCAGCGGGTTAGTAACAAGATCGGTGGTAGGTACTGAAACGAAGTTTTCCCCGGTGTGGCGTGACAACCATGGCGCAATGATATCGCCAATAAATGCGGAAGTTCCTGCACCCGTCAGGATAATTTTTAACGAGGCGTTTTGTAGTAAAGGGGTAAGGAACGCATCGATATGACTACGTTGATGTCCGATATTTTTTAACGATCGGATCCAGCTTTCCGGTTGTTGACGGATCTCTTTTTCGGTCCAGGTTGATGTGTTGGAAAGACAGGAAAATTGGGTTTCGATCATAACGCAGTCCTTAGTAGTGCAAGATCATCGGAAGTAGCAGAAAAAGTTATCTTTCGTTTTATTTCACTTGTTCAGTGATATGTTTAATAAAAACTTATACGAAAGAAAATGAAAGATCAATGTAATAAAAACAATAAACTAAAAAATGTGATCTACAGACGACTTATTTTTATTAATGCATTGATATAACTTTATATTTATCAATATCAAATAATATTTGCGCATTAAACCGAAAGGGAAGGAAGGGTCTGCCATAGGTAGGTAGACCCAAACGGAGCATAATGAAAGAACTACAGGTGGAGAGCCCGGCCGCTAATCCAAATGTTTTGCAGTAAAAGCTGTGAATTAAGCGAAATGATATTGGCGTGCTTACCAACGGCTAGTGAGCCTAACTGCTTATCTAATCCGAGCATTTTAGCCGGGTGAAGCGACACCATATGAATGGCATCTTCGGTAGTAACACCAACGTTATTCACCATGTTTCGCACTGCTGCATCAAGCGTCAGGGTGCTTCCCGCAAGTCCACCGCTTTCGGTTCGGACGACCCCGTCGTGCATGGTCACCGGGTGTCCGCATATCGAATAGTTGCCGTCAGGCATACCGGCAGCACGCATCGCATCGGTAATGAGTAGAATGCGCGATTTCGCACAGGCGCAACCGATATTCATAACGGCAGGGTGGACGTGGTGCCCGTCGGCAATTAGCTCCAACCATGCACGTTTGTCGGTTAAACCTGCGCCAACCATTCCCGGGTTACGGTGATGCAGGCCTGTCATACCGTTAAAGCAATGCACCAAGCCATCAGCTCCGGCATCAAATGCCTGAATTGTCTCCTCATAACTGGCGGCGCTATGGCCGAGCATAACGCGTACACCACGGCTTTTCAGATACCTGATGGTCTCCAGCGCCATGGATTTTTCTGCGGCCAACGCCACTACACGCAACGTGTTTTGCGACACCGCGATCAGTCGATCCAGTTCTGCAATATGCAGCTCGCGGAATAACTCGGGCGGGTGGGCGCCTTTGTTTTGCGGCGTGAAGTACGGCCCTTCAAGATAACTACCCAGCACGCTAGCACCAGGCCCCCCCTGAAAATAGCGCTGTGCAATACGCCGCAATGCACATTCAATATCGGCAAGCGGGGCGGTCACAGTGGTTGGCAGCCAGGCTCCCACGCCTTCCCGTGCTTTGTGCATAGCCAGCCGATCGAGAACGCCGGGATCGTCGTCCATAACATCAACCCCGTCACCACCGTGAACATGAATATCAATGTAAGCTGGGCACAGCAGTTCGACATCGCGCGCCATTATTCCGACCGGAATAGGCTCAATGGCGATAATGGTATCGTTATCGATGCGTAGCTGATGATCATCCAGCCAGCCCTGTCCCGTAAGGATGCGTCTGGCTCGCAGCAAGGTGGTCATATCCCTTCCTCAAAAGCCTCAGCTTCGCGGTAGCGTCCCATTTCATCCACCAGACTGGTTAATCCACGATGACCACATTCCAGAGCCTGAAGACGAAACTCTTTACTGCTTAGCCCATCACGCTCCAGTACCATTTCCAGCAATAATTGTAGATTGATGCCGGTGATAACTTCGCGATCTGGCTTCTGCAACGCCATGGTCGAGGCCACACGGAAGGGAGTGCCACCAAGTAAATCAGTTAAGAACACCAGTCCTTCACTCTCATCTAGTGCGCCAATGGCTTCTTCGAACTGAGCTGTGAGTAACGCTGTTGTAGATGTTTCGGGGAAATCAATAGCAATAAATTGCCCTTGATCACCCAGAATTTGTTTCATTGCCTTTTCCAGCCCGGAGGCAAAGCCACCGTGACCGCTAAGAATAATGCTTAACATATTGTTTTCTCTAGATTACAGGAAATGGGCAAACTTCCCTACCACACCTAGCACTACCGTGATGCCGATTAGGCGCAGAGGACTCCAGCCTCGCCGCACCAGCGCATACATACACAAGGTATAAACTAACGGTAAGAAGGCTGGCATCAACTTGTCGATAACGTCGGTTTGTAGTTTTACGGCCGCATCACCGGCTGTAATTTCCAGCGTAGTAGCAAGGCGAACATAAGTGGCGACCAGTGCGCCAATCACCGTCATCCCAACAATAGACGCGGCATGACCCACTTTACGAGTGTTCGCTTTAATCAGTGGGATAGCAGCGACGCCCATGCGGTAAGCATAGTGAGCAAGGCCAAAACGCAGGCCAAGGTGCACGATGTTAAACAGAACGATAAAGAGCACGGCACCAAGGATTGAACCTTGTAGGGCAATGCTCGCCCCGATACCGCCACAAATCGGCAGTAAGGTCAGCCAGAATATGGCGTCGCCAATCCCCCCCAGTGGAGCACCTACGGCAATTTTTGTGCTCTGGATACTGTTCACATCCTGCTTGGAACGCTCCATTGCCAGGATAATTCCAATAACAAAGGTCACGAGGAAAGGGTGGGTGTTGAAGAACCCCATATGGCCTTTCATGGCGCGTGCCAGATCGTTTTTATTGGTGTGGATCTTTTTCAGTGCGGGCAATAAGCCATAAAGCCAGCCAGATGCCTGCATACGTTCATAGTTGAAGGAAGCTTGTAATAACATGGAACGCCATGCCACCCGGTTAATATCCGACTTCGTCAGTTCGGAACCGATATGCTGATCTTCATAGACATTGTCATTTTTTTCGACCGCAGCTATATCCGTAACTTTGACGTTCGACAGAGTCTGTTCATTAGATGCCATCTTCAAATTCCTCTTGTTTCACGTGTGTAGGTTGCGGTGGTGTTGGGTCTTTGCGTAAGAAGTCGATCAATGCCATGGCCAGGGCCGCGGCGGCAATCGCCAGCACCGGCAGATTCAGCCAGGCGGCGGCCACAAAACCGAGAATGAAATAGGGAATGTAGACGTTCTTCATCATGATTTTCAGCAGTACGGCAAAGCCGACAGCCGGCATGATGCCACCTGCGACACCTAGCCCATCAATCAAACGAGCAGGTAGCATATCGATGACGGTTTTCGCATGCTCTGCCCCGAAATAGATCGGCAAGAATGCACACAGGAAATAGAAGATACCAAGTGCCAGTAACGCCAGGTAGTTCACCCGTTCAATACCATCGATATCGGCGTTAGCCGCCATCCGGTCGCAACGTGCCATCACACCTGACATGATGGAGAAGAGGAAAGTTATCCCCATTTGTACCGCGACGGCAAAGGGGACCGCGACGCCGACGGCAACTTCAGGTTTAACCCCAGTAGTGATGGCGAAAGTTGTGCCGACGATGGTGCCGATAATTACGTTTGGCGGCTGGGCGCCAGCAAGTGGCGCAAGACCCATCCAGACTAATTCCAGCGTACCACCGGTCAGAATCCCGGTATGAAGGTCACCAAGAATCAGACCTACCAATGGGCCCAGAACCACTGGGCGGTGCATGTGCGTCAGGCCGTTGAACATATCCAAACCGGCAATAAAGGCCAGAATACCCAACGCTAATGCTTGTAATAAGCTAATTTCCATAAAAAATCCCTCAAAGAAGTTTGTAGAGATCTTGAGCGGATTCCGTCGGTACTCCCTGAACAAAACATTCCACTCCGGCCTTTTGCAGACCTTTAAACGCGGCAATATCTTGATCATCTACAGAGACGGTTTTCGCGATTTGTTTTTTGCCTTCTGCGTAGTGCATGTTGCCGACATTAATCCGAGTTACAGGTACCTCACCTTTAACTAAAGTCAGAAAATCATCCGGTTTTTTGCAAACCAACAGGATTTTCTGGCGGTCGGCTGCGCGGTGAATATTGTCGATAACTTTTTGTAGCGACCAGAAACGTACCGAGATCCCTTCTGCCAGAACCATCTCCATTAAATGTTGCTGTACCGAATCTTCGGCCACTTCATCATTGGCAACAAGGACTAGATTTGCGTCGGAAAAACCAACCCATTGAACGCCTACCTGACCGTGAATCAATCGTTCATCAATGCGGCTTAATACAATGTTCGGCATATTTTTTCCTCTTATTATCATTGTGTTAATTGGATTTTGATGTGCTATGGCAAGCGGCATGATACTGACACAATACGCCCTGAATATGGTCGATAATAAGTTTATGCGGCGTGGCCGCGATTTTTCCTGCTCGGACCTTAGCGTATTGAAGTGGCAGATACTGGCTGATCAATGGCAAAGGAATAGATTTATCAGCCAAATTAGTAACAAGTTTTGAATACGCCTCGTCAATTTCTTGATCCGGCCAGTAATAGCGGATGCGGTCGGAGAAACTGTACCCACGTGCCAGACGGCGGTCGCTGTTGGTGCCGTGATAGTGCCGTTTCCAGTATTCAGGGTGATCAAGCATCACGCTCTCAAGGACTTCCCGCAAGCCTGAA
Organism: Pectobacterium parmentieri; assembly: GCF_001742145.1. Lineage (NCBI taxonomy): Bacteria > Pseudomonadati > Pseudomonadota > Gammaproteobacteria > Enterobacterales > Pectobacteriaceae > Pectobacterium > Pectobacterium parmentieri. Next base: position 1,516,952 of record NZ_CP015749.1, read on the forward strand.
CATTTATGTGCTGGGTGCAATTCATGCTCGATAGCAGCCAGGGAAAACAGTGCTTCGCGCAGTGCAAAGGTAAGAGCCGGGCCGACTTTCAAGATCGCGAAATGATGCTGGACCAACTGCTGTAGGGCTTGTGGCGTCTGGTAATCGGTGGAGTGCGCTTCAAATACCAATGTGTCGAACGCTTCGATCATCTGGCTGAGGGAAAGTGATTTATCAGGCTGGTAATCAATAACTTGAGTGTGATCAAACTCAACACCCGGTTGAACGACCAGCCCGATAATACGTGACCATAAGTCGCTCAAACCTTGTAACTCAAAAGCATGACGATGGGCTTCCAGTGTCGCTTTCGCCGCTTCCGGAGTGGTAACTGCTAATTCCGCCAGTGTTTCGTGTGCTCCACCTGGCACTGGCACCTCGGTGCCTATAACGTATACCAAATCAGAAGCGCCAAACTTTTCTACGCAGGTTTGTTCGGCTATTTTCGCAAGCCTTGCGGCACGCATGGCAACAATGGCGTCGGTTAACGGGATGGGATCATCCGCGCAAGACATGCTGCAATCGAGATGGATCTTTTTGAAACCTGCGGCGACATAACAACGAATTAACTCATCGGCATTATGCATGGCTGCTTCGGCGGGTGATGATTGCCAATGGTTCGGGCCAAGATGATCGCCACCAAGGATTAACTGCTCGCGCGGGAAGTGGTACTGGTCTGCCGCCTGCTCGACAAAATCACGAAAATCTTGCGGAGTCATGCCGGTATAACCGCCGTACTGGTCAACCTGGTTGGATGTGGCTTCTATTAATAAAAGTGATTTTGCTTCTCTGGCATGGTGCATTGCCGCTTCAAGAACCAAGGGATGAGCAGAACAGACGGCAAAAATGCCACATCGTGGATCCTGTTTATGGTCGGCCACAAACGCGGTTAAATGTTTCATTTATCTCTCCGTGTGGGTTTGTATGCACTTTGCTTTCGATTTATTTCATTTAATAGTGACCTATCGCGTGATAAAAACAAAACGAAAGATAGGGAAATTGAGACCTGTCCCGCAAAAGAAATCAATTGAAAGCCTGGTTAACACAAAGAAAGGAAATGCAGTGTGTAAAGTAAAGACTTGCTTTCCGTGAAAAGAAAGGTGTTAATGAGTGAAATGAAATGAAAGATATGATGAAAGGATAATTTATGAATAATACCGATGCAGCAACGGACAAGCGTGTAACGGGTACAAGTGAAAGGCGTGAACAGATTATTCAGCGTCTTCGTCAACAGGGAAGCGTACAGGTTAATGATCTATCATTATTTTTTGGTGTTTCTACCGTCACTATCCGTAACGACTTAGCTTTTCTGGAAAAGCAAGGTATTGCGGTACGTGCCTATGGCGGCGCATTAGTTTGCGATTCGGGCACTGCGCCGGTTGAACCCACCGTTGAAGACAAAAGTTCTCTAAATACGTCTCTGAAACGCAGTATTGCTCGCGTTGCGGCCAACCTTATCAAACCAGGCCATCGTGTGATTTTAGATTCCGGCACCACTACTTATGAAATAGCGCGCCACATGCGTAACCATAAAGAAGTGATTGCCATGACCAACGGCATGAATGTGGCGAATGCGTTACTCGAAGCAGAAGGTGTGGAACTGTTGACGACCGGGGGGCACTTGCGCCGTCAGTCGCTCTCATTCTATGGCGATCAGGCCGAGCAATCCCTGCAAAATTACCACTTCGATATGCTATTCCTTGGGGTGGATGCTATCGACCTTGAGCGTGGCATCAGTACCCATAACGAAGATGAAGCGCGTCTTAACCGCCGAATGTGTGAAGTGGCAGAGCGCATTATTGTCGTGACGGACTCCACTAAGTTTAACCGTTCCAGTCTGCATAAAATCATTGATACCCATAAAATTCATATGGTTATCATTGATGCGGGGATCCCAACTGAAAGCTTGAATGGGCTACGTAAAGGCGGGATTGAAGTGGTACTGGTTGGTGAATAGAAATTGTCGTGTTTATCTCACGCCTCAAAACGGCAAACCATGAGTTGAATTAAGGAGATGTTATGAATTTGAAAAAAAACGCTGTGATTATGTTTATTACTCTTATGTCTACCACTGTATTTGCATCTGATCTTGTTGAAACTCAATATAAAAGTACTCCAAATAAAATTTATTTAGATTTGGATAAGGCCCCTCAGTTGAAAATTGCTAATTACAACATCGCAGGTGGATTAAGAAATCATAAAGTAGATTTGAATAAAGTTGCCAAAGCAATAAATGCTCTTGATCCAGATATTATTGCTCTTGAGGAAGTCGATCAAAAAACAACGCGTAGTGATGGTATAGACCAGATAAAAGAACTTGCAAAGCTTACCAAAATGTATTTTTCATACGGTGTCGCTATTCAAGCGCATGGTGGTAATTATGGCAATGCCATTTTATCTAAATATCCAATAGAAAAAACAAAGGTATTTAAACTTCCTTCAGGTGATTATGAACAACGTTCACTGATGCTCAGTAAAATTAACATTCCTGGATTTGATTCCCCGGTATATATTTATAACACTCATTTTGACTGGCACGAAGAAGATGAAGTGCGAATGAGTCAGGCGCGTTTTATAAATAGTATAGTATTTGATGATTTGGATCTCGATAAAGATTTTCCAAATCTTGCAACAGGTATTTTCATTCTGGCTGGTGATTTTAACTCAACTAAAAACGATCGTGTAGTGAAAGAACTTAATAAATACTGGAATTTAGTTGAAGTGGCTGGCAAAGATACTCGCACGTGGCCTGCTGGCAATCCAGGTCTGGACCTTGATCACATATTTACAGGAAAAGGGCAAAAATGGAAAATTGAAAAGCTGACTATACCAAATGATGGTAGTGAGGAATTCGGCATTAAGTGGCAGACAACAAGTGACCATATCCCAATTATGGCCACGCTGAAACTGATAGAACAGTAATCCTGTTACTAGTCGGGGATACTAATCTTACAGATTCACTTGCTGTTTTAGTTGTTATATTGAACGAAGAAACAGTGAATGAAGCAGCGGTTGCACTGAATAAAGCAGAAAATGTCGCATGCCATTTTTTATAATTTTATTAAAATATAATAAACATGGATGTTTTTAGATGGATCTTCATTTTCAATAAAGATCCATCTATTGTTATTTACAATAAAGAAGTTATTTTTCAGCCGGTTTAATCAATTCCAGAATCGTGCCCAATTGCTCGCGCTGTTCAGCACTGACTTCGCGTGCAGCCGAATAGCCAGCGTTCTGGATAATCATCTCGTTCAGGCCAACCAGCCAGTCATAAATATAAAACGCCGTATTGTTGGTGGGCGTTAGCGACAGCTTGGTTAGGCGCTGCGAAGCACCAAAGCTGACCGCTTGTTTTTCCGGCTTGGCGAAAATTTTATGGCCGCGATTAATGCGGCTGGCAGGGCGCAGGGATTCATCAAGCTGCTGGAAGCCGAGCCAGGCAACAAAATCCCCGAGAATAGTTAGCACGCGCGAAACCTGACGGTCAGCTTTATTCTCGCGGTTGATGCCCAACGACTCACCATCGACCAGCATATCGACCAATGCCTCTTCAATTCGTAAACGGATACTGCCGGTAATCAATTCTTCAACCAGCATTTCGATCGTTGATTTCGGCACGTTCAGCAGATCGAGGAGCGGGGCATTTTCCGGCAGACCGCGCAGGTAGTTAATCCAGTAGCGATAAACACCGTGTGCATAATCCGCCTCATAGCCATGATCGACGGCAAGAACGGGCGGTGCAGGTTGGTCGAAAGCGATCGGTTCATCGGCAAAGAGATCGATTTCGATCCCGACACCAAACGGATCGCTATTGGCTAAGGGGGCAGAGGGATCTTCAGCATCGGTGAGGAAATTGCCATAGCTTGCGCCTCGTTGTTGCAGATACAGGCGGCGCAGTTCATCACGCGAAGGTAGAAGACGTTCCAGCAGTTCGCCGTGTACACCGGTTCGGGTCTGGAGCGATTTCAGCAACGTTTCTGCGACGCGCTGCTTTTCCGCCGGATCGTCAACATCGACGGGCAGATACCAGTTACCCAACAGGTTATCGCTGAGTTCACGTTGAAGTTCATTAAGCTGTTCACCGATGCGTCCGAGTTTCACTTCCCGGTGGACTTCAGCGCCCAGCCACGTTGCCATACGCGCCACGCCGCGCTTATCCATAGCCAGCATCGTTCCCCAGGCATCGCCAGGGTTACCCACATAGCGCTGAACTGCTGCATCGTAGTTTTGCCCGTGAGTAATACGCCGATCGTGGCGAGTAACCGCCCAAATCAGCCCCGGTTTACGGTGGCTGCGAACCTGTGCGTTTTCACCCTGGATTTGTTTAACCCAGTGATCCAACGCCTTACCGACCACTTTCACATCACCACGGTCGCCAGCGGCGCTGCATACCATCAGTACGTTCATTTCCTGATTATCGGTATAGCGCTCTAGCAGATAGGCGCGTTTTGCACGCAATAGCGTGTGTGCCAGCGGATACGGCATGTTTTGGCGTTTTGCTGGTGGCACGATTTCACCAAAACCGGGGAAATCCAGCACATCGACCTGCTCGAACAGCGCTTCTTTAGGAGGCAAATGCAACGGGATCAGCAACTCCGCCGTCAGCATCGTTAACTCAGCCAGCGAGAGCTCCGTTGTTTTCCCTGCACGACCATTCTGGACCGGGCGCACCAGCACACCGGGATCGTCGGCGCTGTGCAACCGTTCCAACGCGGAACCGTCGATCAAGCTGTCCGCCGGGTTAAAATCATCATCCACCAACGTGCGTAATGGTGCTAACAGCTTACTCGTACCGGACAGGTGTTGCAGCGTGTGGCTGAAATGGCGATACGCAGCGGTCAGCGCATTCAATTCGCCCCACAATATCGAGAAAAGTTGGGCGCGGTCATCAACGGCGAGATAGGGTGCTAATTCAATTGCAACAGGCCAGAAGTGTGCCTCTAACTGTTTCTGCCGTTTGATATCGTGACGTGCGAGATAATCCCAGAGTTCGACCACGTCATCGCGGTCCATCCCTTCGACAGGTTCTGGCTGACGGTGCATCAACAGCGTTTTAATGTGCTCGGCGACATGGCGTTCATCCAATTCTTCAAACGTTGTCTCTTGGTTGAGATCGTTCAAAAATGCGTTGGCCATGATCTTGCCGATATCCAGCTCGTTGAGAAGTTGCAACTGCACGGGAAACGATTTGTTCTTCACGCCAGACTGTCGGCTAAAGCGCGTGACAAGCGCTGCGACCCGGTCAGACGGGTTAATATGATCGATATAATCCAGCGGTTGCCCTTCAAATGAGGTTTCTAACTTGCCGTTTTCTCCCCCGGCCAGCGACGCGATAAGATAGCTTTTCCCCGCCTGAGACAGGCCAAAAAAGCCGATGGCAATCTCTTTCTGTGCCACATCGGACAGGTGCTGCGCTTTATTATGATTACGACGCAATTTGACGATCAGGCGGTCTGCCTCAATATCCAGACGCGGGGCGTTCTGACGCGTAGTTTCAACCCAGTCAATGGCCTGTTCAACACCGTGAGTGACGGCCTGGAGCTGGCCGTGAAGCCGAGTGGAAAGCTGTTTAGGCGTTAATCGTTTCATTTTTTAAATACACTCCCACTATCGATCCAATAATGGGTCGCTCCTGAACCGTTAGCGGATAATGTGTTCAATTTGAGTCGTAAATGATGGGGCGGCACGCGAGTGCCATCTTCCAGTACCGCATCGGCAATCTCAAAGCGCTCAGGGCTGTCCTGATCGTCGCTTTTTGTCACAGCCAACCGGACGTACAGCTTACTGTCACCGACGACCTTACGGGCTAAATCTTGATCGACAATTGATAGCATATAGAGCGAGGATGCAGGCCAGCGCTCGTTGTCTAACTGGCGGAAACCGAGGCAGAGTGAACCGCGCACCTGGAAGCTATGTTTTGGGTCAAGCACGAAATCCGGGGCATCCAGATCGATATCGCTGTAATACACGTTATCCAGTGTCAGTGCGTTATTGCTATCCATCATACCGAGGTAGCGCACCGTAGAGTATGGTTGAAAATCACCGACCTTAAAGTAAAAACCCGGTAGACGCAGATCGAGTGCAAGCAGGCACAGCATCGCGCCGACGGCGGCGGTGGATTTCGGGTTATCGATACGCCCGCGTTTGTTAAACGGATACCAATCATTGGTGTGATACCCATCCAGCGACAGCATTCGGTTAATCGGCAGCGGTTGCAGGTGGCGGAACAGCGCCTGAATCCCCGGGAAGCGCGAAGGGCGGCCAGTGAGCAGCAGCACATCGCACGAATACAGCGATACCACTTCAGACATCAGGCGCAGATTCTGCGTGATATTCATTTTGTTAGACAGGAATTCGCCGTGCAGCTTGTTCAGTTTGAGGATGAGCGGCACCTGCAAAATATCAAATACGCTATCGCTAACCGGCAACTCGCGCTGCACTTCCGTATTGATGTATTCCAGCACTTTGTCCGTCGGTGCCTGATCCAACAATTCGCCGAAGGTCGATTCGATCTCGGCGCTGGTGTCCAGTGGATCAAAGCGCTCATAGGCTTCCAGAATCGCACGCCCGATCGGGATAAAGACTTGCAATGTCACCTGTTGGCGTAGCGTAAGCTGCGCGTCCATACGGCCTTCATTGCCGAACAGTTTCGCCATCAGTGCATCCGGATTGGCCAGCCCTGCGGTTTTTAGCGCAGCCTGCAGAGCAGGGAGGATATAAAGCTGAATCACATCCAGCAGGATATCGTCACCCGCAACCTTAAAGCCTTCGCGGAACAGCAGGCGTGGAATGATTTTGACGTTGTTGCCCACACCGTCATCGAGCAGATATTGCGTAATGGCGAGGTCGGTGGTACCGCCGCCGATGTCGATTGAGGCAATGCGCAGCGTTTTTCCTACGGGTTCACCTTCGTCGAGTTCTTTATCTGGTCGCGCCATGCTGGCGAAGAAATCTTCTGCTCGACCGCCAAAATTCACCTGCGCTTCGTTATACAGGTAAACCATCTGTCCGCATGTCGCTTCGTCCCATTCGATTTGCACGTCAGGAACCGGAACCCGGCTCTGTTGTTTGTCGGCTGGCGTGGTGAAATCGTCATCCATCGGGTGCCAGTCCATCGCTTTCCAGACCAGCGCAATGGCTTCATGCATCCTACGGCGGAAAATTTCGCGTTCAGGCTTCGGCATCGCGGAAGGCAGCGTCAGAATGATATTGCGCAATTGGCGCGGTGCGCTGCTGTGGATCATCTTCAACCGCTGGGCGGCGCTATTCATCTGCATGAGCGCCTGTGCCAGCAGTTCGGAGAGCATGAAGGTCATGATCGAGCTGCGGCTATAGTGCGGTGAAAATACCGGTAAACGCTCATCCAGCGGTTGGTTGTAGAGGGGTTGACCTTCATCATTCAGCATGATGGTCAGCGGCATGGCAGTCGCTAGCGGCTCGGTTTGTGAATGGGCATCGGTCTGGCTGAAGCGCCAGCCTGGTGCATAGCTTTCTTCGTCCCACAGGTAACGACGCGGGCTGGAAATCCCGCTTGAGCCTTCTGTTCCCTGACGCAGCAGTGCCATGTGGCTGGCTTCACGCCCGACGCGAGTGATCGACGGCCAGATGAAAGCGTCATCACGACCGCTTTCCACGGAGAAGTTTTCCTTGCCGAACTTTGCCTGAGAAAATTCAACGCGACTCTCAAACAGTTCGTTATACAGATAATGTGGCTCACTCAGATCGCGCAGTTGCAGTTCATAGGTTTGCTTCAGGCCGTTGCTTTCGTCTGCATGATCCTCAACCAAAATGCCGCAGGTGTGTGAATTTCCGACATCCAAAATCAGGTCGACGTTGACCACCGGCTCCTGCAACGTGCTGGTGTTGATACGGATTTCCGGTATCTCAAGCTGGTTACCCAGCATATCTAGCACATTTAAATAATGTGCCTGATATTCGAATCCCCTTAACGCCACTTTCACATCATGGCTATCACGGTTTTCCTGCGCTTTTGCCTGTTGAGTAAAGACTTCACGCAGCCAGCCGTCAACCCAGGTTTCATCGAGGAATTCACCCAACTCATCGCTGTGATAAGCCAGCGCGAAATTTCCACCCGTTTTGATGTCATTGGCATTCGGTGCCAGCGACTCGTATTCATGACCTTCGGGATAGGTTTTGGTATCGAACGCCAGACAAATGCGGTGCGTGTTGCCGTCTTGATCGGGCGTATCCAACGTCAGGATCTGCATGCGAGCCCAGTTGTCCGGGCCCCCCATAAAAGTACGCGGCGGATTGAAGCGGAAGAAGGGCAGTGGCAACCAGACTTTCTCCAGCAGCTTCAGCGATTGCTCAAGTGAAATACTCAACTCAGGCTTCACCACTTCCGGTTGCATACCCGTTGCAGAAGGCAGCAGGAATTTGTCCGTGTTTTCATCGTAAAGCAGATGCAGTAAGGGGCCGTTGGCACTTTTGCGAACATAGCCGTTAGGCTGTTCAGCCAAAAACTGCGGCTTTAACGCAAAATCCAAAAACTGAATCCCGCTGTCCTGAATCAACGTAATGCGTTGTTTATAATCGGTAATTGTCGCCAGCATGATTATTTACTCTCGCGCTTTATCGTCATCGGGAAAACGGTGTCTGCGTCATAACGACCAATACACTCCGCAGCAGTGCCAGATCCACCTTGTTTACAGACCAGTTCCGGCATTTGGAAACGAGAATTATCGGAACAGCGTGCACCAGAACGACTATTGATGATCAGATTGCCAGAACCCATTAATCCTGCCTCAACATTGGCGCGACACGTGACACCGTCACCATGAGTAATACGCGCAGTCCCTTTGCCATTTTGGATTTGGTAGCGCAGGCTAGGTGGTCTGCCGGTAATCGGTGCTTTCCCATCAACAATGACGCGCCAGTTACCGTTCAGGAATTTAATGGAGCCGATTTTCACCGCATCTGCAGGCATCACTAAGTCATCCTTGCCCGCAGGAAGTGCTGGTACTTGTTCGATAACGGGTTCAACCGGTGGCGCAACAGGTTCTTTGGGTTCAACAACCGCAGGAGCTTCTGGCTTGACTTCTTCTACGATAGGCGGTGCTGAAACAGGAGGCTCAACGGCTTTTACGATCTCTTTTTCTGCTACAGGTGGAGCAGGTGGCGGGGTGGGTTCAGCCGGGGTGGAAGAAGGCAAGGCACGTTTTTCCTGCTTGACCGCTACAGTCTGTTCGGATGTCGGTTTATCGTCTTGTTCTGACACGCAGCCACGTATTTGCAATGCCAGAATAGCTAACAGTACGGCAGCAGGTAATAGCCACCATAGGCGGAAGAATGGCGGACGAGCAGGCAATGCTGTCACTGCGGTAGGCTCTGGCGTTGGCTCGACAGGTTCGGGCTGAGCGATAGGCTGTAGTTCTGGCTCGGGTACCGGTTCGACCACTGCAAGCGTTGGGACGCTTGCAACGGGAGTCGGTGCGACCACAAGTGGTTCGATTTCCTTGATGACCGGCCGCAGACAGTCCAGCGCATCAAGACGGGATTTCTTATCGAGATTGACGAAGCCCCAGAACGTTAAGACGGGCTTGCCATCAACCAGATAGACGTGGTTTGCTCCGGGGAACTGTAGCGCTTTTGCCAGCAGAACACCGAAAAGCTTCTGCCCGGCTTTTTCTGCATGTTGCGCACGCTGGCTGATGTCAGCAACCGCAGTTTGATAGGTTTCCAGTAACGACAGCGCCTTTTCTCGTTCTTCTTCACTGGCAGCAATCCAGGAGGTGACTTTACCGTCAATTGACGCATACCAGTCAATGCGGTCGCCATGCTCGTTGGGTTGGGGGATCGCCAGACAATCGGCAATCTGCTGTTGTTTTCTGAGACGTAACGTTTCCCGCAATTGAAGTGCCGATGCATAAACTGGCTGCCCGTTCTCACCCAGCGCCAGAAAATCATCCAAACTTCCACTACGTAAAAATAATTTTGCCACGCAAAAGAGACCTTTTGTAATGATGCCTAAAGCAGAAAATAGAATGTAATCTGCGACAGGGTATACTGTAGTGCGAATGATGGCGAATCAAACGCTTAAAGAAGTGATAAAACTAACAAATATTTGAGCAATAGGAAAAGTAGGAAACGCGAGGAGTACGCATGTGTAACAGATAACGTCCGGGCAATACGCTGAAAATACTGAAAAAAATGCTATGCCCACATTCAGTCGCGATTTTGCAGAAATGAGGGCCGCTACAGGATGTCAACGTCCCTCAAGAACATGGGTTGTTACAGTTGGACGTTGCCCGTGATCAGGTAAGCGGATGATGTACTTTGAGACATCGGTGGCAACGTATCGCTGAGGACGTTACCCTTAACATCAGTAAATTCAATGGGAATGTCGTTCATTCCGACGTGTTCAACAATAAAGTGGTTATAATCGGTTTTCTGTGCGGCAATCCATTGGTTGTTTCGCATATATTTCATCTCAATAACCGGATATTTTACATTTCTGAATTGCACTGCAGCCCAGTAAGGATTCGAACCTTCTTTTATTCGATAAATAACGTTGCCATTTACTGGTGCCTCGATCAGCGTCCAGTCGATATTAATTTTCCCATCCCGCAGATCGCCTATTTTCTCGAAAGCGTTAAACGATAAGTCTAATGCGCAATCTCCACCTTCAGGGTAAAGATCCGTGACATAAACCACCGTGCTACCTTTTGGGCCATTCACTTTCAGGTAAGCCCCAGCTAGTGATGCTTTAACGCCGCGATAATCCAACTGGCTCCGGTTTAATGCGGTGATCTCCATGTTCTGTGGAATAGGGTCTAGCAGGAGGGCTCCCCCTTGATATCCAGAGCCGGTTGCGGTTGCGTAGCCGTAACAGATATCGTCCAATTCCCACTGGGCGTGGGCGGTATTAATCAGAGGAATAGAGCATAATACAGATAAAGCTAAGGAGGTTATTTTATTCATGTTTCACATCCAATATGATTCAAGATTAATAACATGGTTAAGTTGTAAAAATAAAACACCAAAGCGGACATCCATTTTTAAAACCATCGTCTTGGCTTATAGATAATCGGATATTTTTTCAAATAAGTAAATCGTTTTTATCTTAAAAAAACAGATCAGTAAATATATCAGCTAATTTATTTTATGCGGTGAAATTATTATGTGAATGAAATAATCGATTTGAGTTTCTTATAAATACGTTCTGTGGTTTAAAAAGTATGACGACAGCATAATTTCGCGCCAATATCTCACTCATCCCCCGACCGCAATGCATGGCAGATCGGGGAAGTGATTATCAAAAGTTTGTCAGCACAATTTTGCCCTGAATACTGCCCATTGCAGCACGCTGATGGGCTGCAGATGCCAGTGCTAATGGATAGGTGCTATCGATGACGACCTGGATAATTCTTTTTTCCAGGAGATGTCCAGCTTCAGACAGTTGTGCACCACTTGAACGTACTTGCGTTGATGATACGGTAATATCTTTTTTAGCAGCCTCATTCCTTCCGGAAAAACCCAAAGGATTAACCAGAAATAATGCACCGCCTGGCCTTATACAGCGCAGAAATCGCTCCATATTTGCACCGCCAACTGCATCAAGAACGAGATCAACATTTTTTACCACCTTTTCGGCTGCTGTTTTAGTGTAGTCGATAAACTCATCTGCCCCCAGGTCGCGTAAAAGCGCCTCATTGCGGGAAGACGCCACTGCAATGACCCTTGCACCTTTCCACCTGGCAACCTGAACCGCAAGGTGTCCAACGCCTCCGCTGGCACCATTGACTAACACGGTTCGGCCTTCTAATGGAATGGCTTGATGAGGGAAAGGCTGGAAAGGATTCGGTGCGTCATGCCCCACTTCGACAAGAAACTGCCAGGCCGTGAGTAGTGACATTGGTGCCCCAGCAGCCTGAACATGTCCAATTCCCCTGGGTTTTAGCGCCAGCTCTGATGAAGGAATGCTTACATATTCCGCATAGGCACCACTGCCCTCCATCACTCTCTCCGGAAAACGCACCATCGAATAGACCTCATCCCCGGTTCTGAACCCGGTAACATTTTTACCGACCGCTGCGACGACGCCTGATACATCAGTCCCCAAAATGAGCGGAAAAGAAGAATCTGGCCGCCATTCAGGCGGAAGTGCTCGATAACCGTCACGCAGATACCAGTCTGGTGGGTTAAGGCTGGCCGCCTGCATATGAACAAGGACCTCGTCGCTCCCCATAAGTGGCCGGGGTATGTCTCCATAAAGCAGGTTATCTGGCCCGCCAAACGTGTGTAGCTGTACTGCTTTCATCATCTCAGTCATGACAATCTCACGCTAAAAGCAACTCAGGCGAAAGAGTATATGGCCAATATTCAAGGTTGATAATATGGCTGAATTTCGCTTTAATTATGCCATGAAGGAACAAATAGGTTTTGACAGACTCACCGGTCTCATTGCATTCGCGCGTGCAGGCGCTCTGGGTAGCTATACTGCCGCTGCTCGCTCGCTTTCAGTTTCACCTTCAGCAATCAGTAAAAGTATTCAGCGACTGGAGAAGCGTCTCGGCGTTACCTTATTCACCCGAACGACACGTTCGCTCGTTTTGACTGCCGAAGGCCGGGAACTGCACGAGCGGGCTTTACGGTTGTTACGGGATGCAGAGGAGTTCGAACAGATAGCAAAACGTACACATGCGGAGCCCACGGGTACGTTACGCATTGCAGCCTCGTTACCGACAGGTGTCCATATGATTGCCCCGGTTCTTCCGCAATTTTGTGCGCTTCATCCAAAAGTGACAATTGACTTGCGGTTGAGCGATCGCGTGGTAAGCATCGTTGATGAAAATATTGATATTGCCATTCGGATCGGTGATCTCGCGGATTCAAATCTCCTGTCGCGTCGCCTCCCGCCATATCAGATAGGTTGTTATGCCTCGCCTGAATATTTAGCCAGTTGCGCTCCTTTGGAACATCCCAATGACTTAATAGGGCATAAAACGGTTAATCTGCGTTACCAAAATACGGGGCAACTTTTTCGCTGGCCGTTCCGCTTCGGAGAGCGGGAGATTGAGATTGTGCCTTCGTCAGCGGTCACTGTTGATGCAAGCGAGGCCGTCATCGCCGCAATTGCTGCCGGGGCCGGAATAGGCATGGCCTCAAATTTTATGGCGATTTCCCTGGTAAGGGATAAAAAGTTAGTTCCCGTACTCTCAGATTTTGCGGTGGAGCGACGTAATATTTCGGCTGTCTGGCATGAAAGCCGTCGTTCCAATCCTGCGGTACGTGCATTTCTGGATCATATGCTTACACATTTTTAAATTACCGGTCTCCGGCGATAACAAACACTGCAATGTGAATTGTATCTGTGTCTGGCACATAGTAGGAGGTCAAGTAAGATAGCGTTGAAATTTAAAATCATTGCTATCCGGCCTTTATCCAGAGTATGGCTTGCCGCGTGGCATTCGGGTTTTCTTATTATTTAATAATAATCAAAATATAATTAGATAGTTATCTATTAGTATTAGGTATTGATTTTAGTTTTCTATAAATGTCATGCTTATTCTGGCTATCTATTTTAGCCTTATTTAAAACCAACATGGAGAGTTGACGTGGGTAGAAAAATATCATTCAGAATGCTTTTTGTTGTTTTGGGTCTGCTTAGTGTCAACGGAGTTGCTTTAGCACAAACTCACCCTGGTCCTAATGAATGCTGGTTGGATGAGCAATCCAGTACGTGCAGATAACGTCAAATCCGCATTGCTTCCGGGCGAGGTGTCCGGAAGCAATGCAGGTACGTTTCACGACGTGCGTATCGAAAGAACCCATTTTCGTTGACGTGAATAACTTTTTTTAAAATTCTACAATCTAGCATTACAGTTGCAATTTTGACTTCAGATATGCTCATCGCGTAGCAGCTTGAGTGGGAAAGGATGTTGCTATGATAGTACCTACGTGGAGAGTTTCTTTCATTCCTTGAAAATGGAATGTATCTACGGTGAGCACATTGTCAGTCGGGAAGAGATGAAAGCAAGGGGTTAATTATATCGAGTGCAATTATAACCACACTCGATATAGTGCTTGTGGCGGTCTTAGCCCGGAACAGTGTGCAAACCAGCACCTCTCTGAGGGCTGTATCCTCTTTACGTGGGTAAGATCAACATAACAAGAGCAATATTGGGCTGACCGATTTTTGGTGGTCAGATTTTCTGAGTATGTCGTGCTGTGGAACACAAGCGAGAGTTCAAGATGAATAGAGTGACCAAGATCTGTTTTTCTGTACTGTTGGCCGGTAGTTTGCTGACACCTGTTTTAGCGAATGCAACCGCGTCAGAAGATATGCGCGGTATGCAAAAAAGTTATACCGCTGCCACTAAAGCGGATAATGCCGCAACGTTGAAAACTGCGCTGAGCACATTCCGTGAGCATGTTGCGCAAGCTAAAACGCAGGTTCCGCCTGATTTTGCCAAGCAGCCAGCAGATAGTCCAGACAGAAAAGCCTATGTGGAAGGGCTGGATAAGATTTTGCAAAAAGTGGACAGCGCGCAGGTTCTGGCGGATGCCGGTAAACTGAGCGAAGCCAAAGCAGTGTTAGCTGAAATCAATACGCTGAAAGGTGAGTACCACAGTAAATTGAGAGGCTAAACCGCTTTTCGTTTACCATAAGCCGCCAGTGGGAATCGACCCCACTGGCGGTTTTTTTTGTTATAACGGTTACGATAGCCAGTATTAGCCAGCCAAAGGGGAACAGAATGATGTCACCATCACACGATGCAACGAATGATGGCAAAGATACGCAAAGCAGAATTCTTGAGGCCGCGCTGGAAGTCATACTGGATCATGGTGTGCGAGGGGCAACTTACCGCAAAATTGCGCAGCAGGCCGGGTTGTCGCCAGGGACGCTGACCTACCGCTATAGCAGTATTGAATTGCTGTTAAACAGCGCATTCGTCTATATGATCGACGGTATCTCACACGCATTCCGCGTTCGCCTCAAACAGGCAAAGGACATCAACAGCGCGCGTGAAGCGGTGGTGGACCTGATCTGTGGCGATATCTGGGCAACGCCGCGTCACCTGACATTAAGCTTTGAACTGTACGCGCTGGCATCGAGAAAAGAGGAGTATCGGCTGATATTGCAGGAGTGGATGACGCGCAGCAGAAAATCACTTCACCTCCATTTCAGTATTGCGACCGCGTGTTCACTGGATGCAATGATTGAAGGATATACGATCCATAACTATCTCAATAATGAAGCAGTTAGTCGTGAAGACATTCTCAATACGGTGATCAAGTTGACGTCTTGATTCCGTTAGAGTCGCTCTTTCATGGCATCTTCCCGTTAAAAAAAGAACGCAATGAAACAGGTGCAAAGCGATGCATAATCGTGCGATAGTTATTCGTACATATGTACGAATTTTTTTAAATAAAGACGATGAAAGCGATGACCACAAACCCTGTTATCAATAAATTTGCGCTGTTCGGTCTGATGTTCCTTCCCGGTTTTACATGGGCAACCTGGGTCACCCGAACCCCTGTCATGCGTGATGTTCTGAATGCCTCAACGGAAACAATGGGCATGATTCTGTTCGGTTTTTCATGTGGTTCCATGCTTGGTGTCTTGGGGGCAGGTAAGGTCATTAACGTTATTGGCATTCGTAAAGCTATGCTCAGTGGGCTTCTACTGCTTCTGCTTGGGCTACTCGTGCTTGCCGTTTCGTTGTCGGTTCAGAGCACGCCCAGTGCGTTTATGGGGCTGTTGATTTTCGGCGCAGGCGTCGCTCTGGTTGATATCGCCCTCAATATTGAAGGGGCCGCGTTCGAACAGCATCTGAAGAAAAGTCTGATGACAACACTGCACGGTTTTTTCAGTCTAGGGACACTGGTCGGCGCATTGACCGGGATGGCAATGACGGCGTTTGGCGTTAATACGACGCTGCATTTTGTCATGGTGGCTGCACTGTCGGTACTCACCGCTCTTGTGCTGATGCGCCACATGCCGTGGCTGAGCGATCTGGCAAGCTCTGAACAAGAAGAGAAAGGGAATTACAAAACTCAGGTTTTCAACGAACTTAAAGATAGTCGCCTGTTGATTCTCGGCGTAATTATTCTTGCGATGGCACTCGCGGAAGGTTCTGCCAATGACTGGCTACCGTTATTAATGATCGATGGTCACAACTTTGGCCACACGACCGGGACGCTGGTTTATGTCGGGTTCACGGCGGGTATGACGCTAGGTCGGTTTGCCGGAGGGTATTTTGTCGATCGCTTCGGTAAGGTCAATATGCTCCGTTTCAGTGCGGCTTCTGCTGCACTTGGGCTGACGCTGGTGATCTTCTCTGATGCTCCACTGCTGGCTGCTGCCGCCGTTATCTTCTGGGGTATTGGTGCATCGCTGGGCTTTCCGCTCACGATCTCCGCCGCAGGAAGTGGAGAAAACAGCGCCGTTCGCGTCACGATTGCTGCAACATTGGGTTACTTTGCTTTTCTCGTCGGTCCGCCTGCATTGGGCTTTCTTGGTGAGGTTGCAGGGTTGCGCATCGCAATGTTGCCTGTGCTTGCCATGGTTATTCTGGCTTTTATTTGTTCGTCTTCTGCCCGAGATCGTGCGGCCAGCACGGCATCTGAAACGCCATCCTGACGTTTTTGCGCGGCTCCGTATTATCGGAACCGCGCAATATATGTCAGTATGTTGATTACATTGAAAATAAATTACGTGATGGCTGCCAACACTGAATAACAGCAGTGAGCCGGGCCGTCACTCTGCTCTGGGAACGTTAACGCAATGGTAAATTTAACGGATATGAACGAGTTGGATTACCCCGACTACCGTCAGTTTTTTATTCTTGAATATGCTCAGGATTTACAAGCTTCCCGAGGATATGACGCGGAAAAGGCGAGGGCGATTGCTACACAATCCATCGATATTGCGCTACCGCAGGGCAGTCACACGCCAGCCAATAAATTATGGTCCATTCAGTCTTTAAATAACGAAGGTGTCATCATCGGCTATTTGTGGGTGGTTCTGAACGGAAATTCTGCCTGGGTATCTGATTTTAGCCTACTGCCAGCATGGAGGGGGCGCGGTTTTGGTAAAGCCTCGTTGGCAGCGATGGACGTGGCAGTCGCTGCGTTAGGTATTCGCGAAGTCGGGTTGAGAGTCGCTACGCATAACCCGGTCGCCAAGGCTTTATATGAAAAACAGGGATTCCAGATTACCGGTTTTAATATGCACAAAAGCTTGGAATCTGACTCATCATCAGACTGCGATTAAGCCTATGACGTAAAAAAACGATCTTCGACGATCGCTGGCCTCCGCCCCTTATCTCTTGTTCATTTCTGCGCCACTAAAGTTCAAAAAAAAAACGCCGATAGACAAGTAGCAGGGAACTCATTGCAAGGGAATGTTGATTACGATCAAGATCAACACCAGGAGAGCCATAATGGCCACGCAATTAATACAAAAAAAGACAATGAGCACCCGCGCCCAGGTATTGTTAACTGGCGCATTCACCATCGCACTCGGTTTCGCTGTCACCATCGGAGTACTCAGTTGGCAATCCAGTAGTGAACAAAAGTCTCTGGCCGAACGCTATTTACAGCAGATAGCCCAAAGTGAAGCCCTGAGAATTCAACAGGAACTCAACTACGCCCGTGATGTGGCACATAACCTTGGGCAAGGGCTGGTTGCTTTGCCATCCGCAGGCATTAAAGACCGCGCTGTGGTCGATAAAATGATGGAATATGCTCTGCGGGATAACCCAGAGTACCTCTCGGTTTCAGTTATTTTTGAAGAGAATGTGTTTGACGGACGTGATGCCGAGTTTGCCGATCAACCGGGTCAAGCACCGAAAGGCCGCTATGCCTGGTTTGTTGACCACGATCAGTCTGGCAATTACACGATGCATCCTCTGCTTTCTTACCTGACTCCCGGCCAGGGCGATTACTACCTGTTGCCGCAAAAGAGCCAAAAAGATACGCTAATCGAACCCTACACCTATGCTTACAACGGCGTTCCAACGCTGCTGACGTCAGTCGCCGCACCGATTGTCAGTCAGGGGAAACTGTGGGGCGTCGTCACTTCCGACATTTCTCTTGCGTCATTGCAGCAAAAAGTTAACCAGATTAAACCCTGGGAAGGCGGTGGATACGCGATGCTGTTATCCAGCGCGGGTAAAGTCATTTCTTATCCTGATAAATCCCTGACGAGCAAAGCTTGGCAAGGGGCAACGGACAATTTCACCTCTTCAGTAGTACAGCACGATGATGCGATTCTGGGCGAACAAGCGCTGGTTACCTGGCAACCGGTTACCATCGGTAACAGTACGGAGAAGTGGTATCTCGGGATTGTTGCGCCAGTGAGTCAGGTGATGGCCGCGTCTGAGCGCCAGTTGATGAACGCGGTGATCATGATGGTGATCAGCATTCTGTTGGTGAGTGCGCTGCTGGGCTGGGTATTCAGTCGTAAAGTGCTTAAACCTATTGGTGGTGAGCCACTTGAAGCCGCAACTATCGCGCTGTCCGTTGCGGAAGGGAAATTGAGTAATGTGATTGACGTGAAAGCCAACGATCGCAGCAGCCTGTTCTTTGCGCTGCATACGATGCAATCGCAACTGCGCCAGGTGGTTGGACAAATCAAAGATGCCAGTGATTCCGTGCGGCAAGGCGCAGCGGAAATTGCCAGTGGCAACCTCAATCTTGCCTCGCGTACTGAGCAGCAGGCTGCTGCACTTGAGCAAACGGCGGCGAGCATGGAAGAGATCACTGCCACGGTGAAACACAATGCCAACAACGCTCATCAGGCCACGACGCTGACAGAGAACGCCACGAAAATAGCCCAACGAGGTGAATCGCTGGTTAGCCAGGTGGTGCAGACGATGTCACAGATTGACGATAGTGCGAAGAAGATTGGCGACATTACCTCCATGATTAACAGCATCGCTTTTCAGACCAATATTCTGGCGTTGAATGCGGCGGTAGAGGCGGCGCGGGCGGGTGAACAGGGCAGAGGATTCGCCGTCGTGGCATCGGAAGTTCGCAGCCTGGCACAGCGTAGCGCCAGCGCGGTGAAAGAGATTGCCTCCCTGATTGAGGAATCCAGCCAGCGTGTTGAAAGCGGCGTTAAACTGGTGAACGATGCGGGTAAAACCATGCAAGATATGACGCATGCTGTCAGTTCGGTACAAAGTATTATCGGTGAGATTGTCACCGCATCGGACGAACAGGCGAAAGGCATAAGCCAGGTAACGATTGCCGTTAATGAAATGGATGGCGTAACACAGCAAAACTCCGCACTGGTACAGCAGATGTCTGCCGCAGCCAGTTCACTGGAAGATCAGTCCATGCTGTTGGCGCAAACGATAGAACATTTCCGTCTGGAACAGCAGCACACTTTACCCCATGCGTTATTAAAGTAAAAAAGAAATACGGCTATCCGGCGACCATATGGTTGCCGGATAGCATATCTAATGGTACAGGGTGGCTAGCGACGGCCCCGTAAATTTGTATTCGCGGACCATTCATACGTTGTTGATGAATCAGGTTTAAACTTATTTTTCTTCTTCTCTGCTCGTGCTTGTTTTGCCACGGCTTCACGTTCCTTCATCAGCTTATCGATGTAATCGTCTTTAATATGATTACTTTCAGAGTTGGTCAGCGGGCGGTCCTGCTTTTTTCTCGCCTGATCGAGTAACGTCTTAAGCTGACGTTGTTCGCTTTCTGTCATGTCTTTCTGAGTCAGTCTGGGCATGGGGATGGGCCTGATAAGCGGGCTGGAAAACTCATTGTAGAGGAAAACGCACAGAGGCCCAGATAAATTACGGGGACTTCATTAGGACGTGAAAGTTTTTCTATACAATCCGTTCCATAGGAAGAGGCTACGCAAGTACCGGATTTACTATTTTGCTGCCGTTCGCTGGCCCGAGCGGGAAACTCTATCGTTATCGGATTGTCAGCCACAGGGATGATTTTTGATGGCGGAAAAAGTGTTTTACGGATGTGGGGAATTTGTTCTGTAGAACGGCCAGTTCCTGCCTGTTCATTCGATGGTTCGCATAATGTTGTCGACGTTATGGTAAAAAGGCCGCTGCGAAAATAAAAACCGCGCAGCGGTCTCTTTAGCATAACGTCATTGTGCGAAACAATTTAATTGATTATTTTTTCTCGCTCCAGAACTTCTCTTATATTTTGGAACGCCGCGCTGATATTTCCTTTGGGAAATCTAATTTGCCCCAAACCATTTATATTGGAAAATTCTTCACATCCATCTTCTAATAATACAATTGCTCGCTCAAATCCTAATCGACCTTGAAATAACCCAACCTCATGGATAACATTCATCCGAGCCTGCTTATTCCCATCCATCATTTCATCTTCTGCAGTCATTAAGAGGAATGCTATGCAGGATTGATCCAGCATTTGAACTAACCTGGTAATATTAGTAACTCCGGCGACGGGAACTCGATTAAACTCGTCGTAAGGTAAGTGCAGTTTATCCTGAACAAAATCTTTAAGTTCTCTCCACATTGCCGAACGACCGTGGCCAATGAAAACATTCGTTCCAATTCGTTCAGATACCATTACCTTATCTTCAATGTTATTGATATGGCTGTATAATTTAATCAAAATCTTTCTTAACTCATCACTGGCTTTATATGGATCCTGTAATGCTACAATTTTTGCCCTTACCGCCAGATGAGGAGGGGTTAAAAAACCTTGTGAAACAGCAATTTGGTCTGCACAACGAATCTGGCCTTTAGGACTGCTCGCACTCAAAAAATCGCTTTCAGAGTAAATTGTTATATGCTCTATCTTCTCAATTAGAGACTGAAGGAATTTATCATCAGACGGTAGTTTCTTGATGTTCACATGAATTATTGACAACACGTCATCTTTCGCGTCAATAAAATCGGTGGAACAGAACCGCCAAAGCAGTTTGTGGCTATGCCAATACCATGTTACTCAGGCCTTGGGAGCGCAATGGTTGATCGCCGATAGCATAGGTCGTAGTTTCAAACAGGCGATTAAGTAAAATTGCCTAATCGGAGGATGCGTGAAACACAAAATCACTTGGCGTAATGTTTGTTACGGCGTGGAAAATTGCTACCTGACTGGGAACGGGCGGAGCCGCGGCACGGAGAGATTTTGCTGCCGTTCGCTGGCCCGAGCGGGAAAATTTATCATTACCAGATTGTCAGCCACAGGGATGATTGCTGATGCCAGAAAAAGTGTTTTGCGGATGTGGGGATTTGCTCAGTGTGACGGCCAGTTCCTGCGTGAATCCCCATTGGTTCGCATAATGTATATTATGTTAAATTGAGTTTAATACACAATCACTTCACGAATCAATCCCCACCACTAAAAATCATGTAGCTAAAGCGCCGCTCACCTTTCCCTTTCACGACGTTATGTTTGCAGGTTACCTCCTTCATATCCATATTATCTACAAGGATAAATGCGTAGATCTGTTCGACCTACACGCTGGTGCGATCAACTCGTTTTTCGAGAAAACAATGCTACGCGGAATTCTGATGTCGACATTGTGCGATCTGTACTATCGCATCAGTAACGAGGATGTTTAGCTGATTCGGAATATCATGTCCCATACCGTCAATAAGCATAAATTCAGCTCCAGGGATATTTATGGCAACGTCCTCACCATGTGAAGGTACAAACAGAGGGTCATCAGTTCCATGGATCACCAGTGTCGGAGCCGCTATCCTGGCCAGCAGTGCCCGTCTATCTCCAGAAACAACAAGCGCCGCCATGTGTCTTGCAAATCCCTCAGGGTTGAAACAACGCCTGAGTTCCTCCTTGAATTGACTGCGGCACCTTTCGGCATCAAAGGGATAGACCTTACCCGCTAACCGCTCAGCCTGCCGCAGACGATGATTGATATATTCGGGTTCATTAAGGAAAGGATTAGGAGCAGGTTGCGTCATCAAAGCCATGACGTCTGACGTTGTCTGTGGCAACGAAGGGTTTCCGGAACTCGACATAATTATTGAGAGCGATAACACCCTTTCAGGGTGATGAGCGGCAATAATCTGGGTGATCATCCCCCCCATAGACCTGCCTACAAAATGCGCTGCTGTAATTGAAAGGGCATCCATCAGACCAATTAAATCCCCCGCCATATCATCCAGCGTATAAGGAACGTCCGGTTGACGGTTTGCTAACATGGCTTTATTAACCTCTCCCATATTTGGAACAGGAGAGTCGTGAAAATGTGAAGAACACCCTACATCGCGGTGATCAAAACGAATAACACGATAGCCTCTGCTTACAACGTTTTGACAAAATGAATCGGACCAGCTGATCATCTGAGATCCAAGTCCAGCGACAAGGATGATAACTTCTGTCGATTCATCGCCAAAACTCTCAAACGCAATATTGATACCGTGATAGCGTATATGACCGTACATAATAAATTCCATTATCTTTTACAGCGGATTTATGAACACCTGTATTGCAGGCCATGTACACAACCTCAGCAAGGGCCAATTAGGGCGATTTATCCATGTATTTTGTTCAGTTCCTGATAATGTCATTACTGCCTCCATCTTGAGTTATATTTGGCTGCACGATGTGAAACGACCTAGTACCGATTTCAGCACCGGTAATACGGTCTATCGCTACAGGCTGCACTTCAAGTCCGGTTTCATCATCAAGTATCCGCATGAGTTCACCTTCACCGCGGTATTTTCGTCCCCATGCTTCATACATAAACAGCACAGATAAAAAGTCCCGTCCCGACTCTGTCAGAACGTACTCCTCGCGTGGCGGATGCTCAGAATACAGCCTCTTTTGCAGAAGATTTTCCTGAGTCAGTGAGGCCAGTCGCTTGGTTAACATCGTTGGTACAATCCCCAGGCTTTTACGGAATTGATCAAAACGAGTCATTCCGGCATGGGCATCTCTGAGTATCAGCACTGTCCATGCATCCCCTAAAAAAACGAGGCTTCTTGCAATAGGACAAGATCCGGTTGAGAAATCTTTATTTTTCATAATGTTCACTAAAAGTAGGTTGGAATTTAATTGATTTTAAAGCACATTTTCAAATTTGATTTGTTGGCTGAGATAAACGCGAGTGTCTACAACGACTTTGTCGTCACGTCCTAACGACTGGCAGAGGTAACCGGCCAACCAAGAGTGTAATAAATTACTTGTATGAAGCATTAATATTCCCCTATTTTTCCCTTCACAGCTTCACAGCTTCACAGCTTCACAGCTTCACAGCTTCACAGCTTCACAGCTTCACAGCCTTCACAGCCTTCGCGTAATAGTGTAATCGCTTAATAAACCTAGGGGCATACCCACCGCATGGCTAGCACGATCCTTTCTTACAATTTTATCAACATCGCCACAGTAATGCTCTTAGCTGCTTATAAGGTGTTAAATATTCAGTACATCTTAGTCTTGATAAAATTTGATGTTTCACCACGTTCAAAACCTGAGATGCCCGGGAATGCTGCCTTCCCTCATCACTATCTTTTTTGTATTGACTGACTATCAAAATGATACTAACATCCATTTCGTCAAGCGTCCAATATTGAGGAACGTGTAGACCAGATAGACAAGGGCCTCTTTCTGACACGCCAGCAGTATGGCTTATTTATCTGCAGCAGCGGGAAATAGCAGCGCCGGCTGCTGTCAGTTAAGTGCATCAGGTTTCATAAAAATCGCTTGTTAGCGGTGCTTCACAGGATACAACAGCATGAAGAAAACGATCATCATCACGGGAGCATCCTCAGGTTTTGGATTGCTCGTTGCTAAAAGTCTGCAAAAAATCGGACACACAGTCATTGGTACCAGCCGTGAACCCGAGAAGCACCAACACAATGTCCCATTCAAATTGCTGAAACTTGACATTGACAATGAGGACTCCGTTGCCGCTTTCAGACAAAATGTGATAAGTGAAGTCGGCCGTTTAGACGTACTTATCAATAATGCTGGCTATATGGTGACAGGCCTGGCTGAAGAAACGTCGATCGATTTGGGCAGGAAGCAGTTCGAAACCAATTTTTGGGGAACTGTGCGGGTAACGAATGCTCTTCTCCCTTTATTCAGGGAACAAAAACATGGGCAGATTATCACGGTCAGTTCGATTGTCGGCCTGATAGGGCCACCCAACCTCTCCTACTACAGCGCGTCAAAACATGCAGTACAAGGCTACTTCAAATCACTGCGTTTTGAACTTGAGCATTTCAACATCAGCGTAAGTATGGTCGAACCGGTATGGTTTAAAACTAATCTTGGCCATAATGCCGTCGCAGCTACCGGAGAATGTATTAAGGATTATGATTCTTATCGCCTTCAGGCTAATGCCGCTACGCAAAAAGGAATTGAGGACGCCGAATCGCCGGAAGCCGTAGTGAGAACTATCGGTAATCTCATTGAAGCCAAAAAACCCAAATTCAGTAATCCGGTTGGCAAGATGACAGGGATGATTCTTTTCCTGCAGCAGTACGCGCCTGGCATGTTTGAAAGTTCAATTATTAAGAGCGTGAAGAGTGCTGTTTGATCATCATCAAACACATATTTTTTCTGAGCTGACACGGGGAAGTTTTACATTCATTGCATTGAGATAATGCCTGTTTAAAAAACTCTGCGTGATGAATGTGCCCTTATCATATTCCGGATTGAGCCTGCGGTAATTAGGATGATTTTGGACCGTGTTAATTAACACTTGTTCATATTAAAAGGCATCCTATACCAGGAGAAAGTTATGAAATTTTATTTGTGCAAGTTTATTCCTCCAAGAAGTGACTTTCTGTCAACAATGACCGAGCATGAGAAATCATTGATGACTCAGCATGGTGTTTACCTTAATAGCCTGATGGACCGTGGTACTATCATTGCTCATGGCCCTGTCATTGATGAAAATGGTGGTTATGGCGTATCACTTTTTCAAATCGCCGATGAACAGGATATCAGTGAACTAACGTCAGAAGATCCGGTTGTGAAAAATGGCGTAGGACATTACGAACATTATGTGATGCCCAGTCTTAAGTCCCGTGGCTGATAATTCTATTTCATGATGAGTAATATTTTCATTACTTATTGATGAGAATTAACCGAGTTGAATTTTTGTCCTGTAAGTTTTTTATTAGCTCAGGGTATATCCGTTTTCTTTAAACGGCTAAGCGGAGCAGCCAGGTCGATTTTCGTCACGATGTTAACTCTATTTTTTACATATTCATTATTGAATAATGATTAGGAAATATAAAATATGACGACAGCCCTTATTACAGGTGCTTCCAGTGGCATCGGTGCTGAATACGCACGCCGCCTCGCCGCGCGTGGTCACAGCCTGGTACTGGTTGCACGCGCAACTGAACGTCTCGAAAGCCTGGCTACTGAATTGCGCAGCGCTCATGCCGTTGGCATCGAGGTGATAACTGCCGATCTGACAGATAATACCCAACTCGAACAGGTGGTTCAGCGCCTTCAGGACGGCTCTTTCATTGATATTCTTGTCAACAATGCAGGTGCAAGTTTGGCGGGCGGATTTGCAGAAGCAGAGTCAGCGAAGATGCAAAATCTTCTGCAGCTTAACGTTGCTGCGCCTACCCTTCTCGCTTCCGCTGCGGTAAAGGAGATGGTAAAGGAAGGTCGTGGCGCTATCATTAATATTGCCTCAGTGCTGGCACTGTTACCCGAATACTCTCAGGGTATTTATGCAGCCACTAAATCTTATGTTCTGACTCTCTCTCAAAGCCTGGCAACTGAGCTAAATGCTAAAAATATTTATATCCAGGCCGTCCTGCCTGCCGCCACGCGCACTGAAATTTACGAGCGTATCGGAACTGATATCAGCAACGTGCCTGACGTCATGGAAGTAGAAGAGTTAGTCAACGCTGCACTTATCGGTTTTGACCGTCAGGAGCTGGTCACAATCCCTCCTGTTCCTGACATTAAAGAATGGAATTCATTTGAGCATGCAAGAATGCTTCTGGCTCAGGGGTTTAGCAACAGTTATGCAGCAGCGCGCTATAGCAATTAAAAACCTTCCATCTATTAAAATGGTAAATGTCAGCACTAGCACGATTCTATGAATTAAAAAGGACATCGTACCTATATTACATTTTTCTGTGAAATGGGCATATTTCCTAAAACTATTCCGAGACTGGTTGTTAGAGATAATACCCAAAACCACCATGTTTTCTATTTACGGTGAAATGGCATTAATAATTTTATGACTAACATAATGAATGGAAAGAAATAAATATGAGTAATGTAGAACAAAGTAACCAGCACAACATCCACCAGGCTTCACCTAATGCAGCGGTGCAGTCCGGGCTTCAGGAGTGGCATCGCATCGTCGCTGAATCAGATTGGGAACGGCTGCCTGATTTACTGGCTGAAGATGTTGTTTTCAGTAACCCGTCGACGTTAGACCCTTACCACGGCAAGGGACCACTGATGGTCATTCTGCCAGTTGTCTTTAGCGTACTTGAAAACTTTCAGTATGCTAGACACTTTTCCAGCAAATCAGGTTATGTTTTAGAGTTCAAAGCCAGCATGGGTGACGAGTTCCTCACCGGTGTCGATCTTATTGAATTTAATGATGAGGGTAAGATCACTGATTTAGTCGTAATGATGCGTCCTGCAAGCATCGTAATAGACCTTTCCGCAGAGGTTGGAAAACGTATCGCCGCAACACAAAGCTAAGTTGGTTTTATAACCGCTATTCTTAATAAGTACTGTCTCACTAAGCACTCTCTAACGGAGGAATTATGGCAACAATAACTATGGATAGCAGCAGTGTGTCAAGCAGTTCGAAAGCGGGCTCAGGAGGCAACGGCTCACAAATTGCTGCGATTACCAAACAGATCTCTCAGTTGACGCAAAAGCTAAAAGAGTTAGGTGCCGATACGGCTATCGGAGCTAAAGAAAAAAAAGAGATGCAGGATCTTATCCAGGCACAAATTCGGATGCTGCAAGCCCAGCTCGCACAAATTCAGCAACAGCAAGCTCAAAAGGCGGCAGATAAAAATGGAGTAGGCGTTGAGGATGTATCAAAAGATAACACCACCCTCAGAGTCGCTGAAGGCGTCAATAATCCAACGGAAGATAATGCTATAGATATTTATGTATAGCGTTTGATGATTAACTTTCATGCTATGCAATTAGTCTAATCCCGTGAGATTTTGAAATATCTTACCGATGTTGCGCAGCTTTGTGCAATTCTCGGTAACAGACTGAAAGTAGAGCTCGAAGTTTATGGCTTTGGCTCTACTTATTCATTCCACCCTTAGATATCCTCCAAGGAATACGGATAGCGAAAATTACTGTCAGTGGCAAGCAACGTTGACACGTCGTACTCGGTTATGGATTTGTGAATGCATTCACGTAACGTCACATAACCCACAATCCCACCATCAACCATACAACCCACAGCATCCCCGTGAGCCGCATTGTATGCCGAAAAAGATTCAGAGTTCCTCGCTGGCGGTCAGCAAATGTTCGCTGCTGTAACTTTTCTCGGCACCAGATAAAATGGAGTACCTCTCCTGCGATCTCGTTATTTTCTTCACTTATAAATCTGAAATAGCGTTCATCCAGCCAGAGTCGCCAGCAACCAAACCAGACGATACCGCATAGAAATACGATAAAAATACCAGGTAAACTCATCTGAGCAATGAAAAGCCCCCACATGAACGGTGGTGCGGAAAAAAGCAGAAAAAACCGCCAACTTGCCAGTGTTTGCTGTATGAGGTAGGCCTGCAGAGCTGGCCTACATTTTATATCCTGATTTTTGTCTTCCATCGTTCCAGCAATTCCATATGTTCAGGTGTAAAAATGACCTGATGACGAGCTTTACGTACTTGCTCAACGGCTTGGGGCAGTGTCAATTCCGGATAGTACTGCAACAACCAGGCTGTAACCACCAGTGCGCTGCGTGAGAGCCCCAGTGCGCAGTGAACCAGTACGCTGCCATGTTTTATGCGCAGCTTCTCCAGAGTATCCACAGCCTGACAAAGTGTGTCACCATCCGGATTAACCAGATCCAGCATAGGTACACTGGAATACGCAACACCTCGTGAAGCACGGGAGCGGGGAAATTCGCTGGTCAGATCCAGCACCGCCTGTTGTTCCAGAGGCGTTCGCGGGTACGTCCCTAAAAAAAGCCCATCAACCAGCGGACTGACTGCCGGCAAATGGCTGGTATAGTAGCGCATAGAGAGCATCATCCCCGTCCGCCAAGGAAACAGCAGCCACAGGGCGGCGGGTGTTAACCTCCCTATCCTATCTTTTTGTAATGCCTCAACGCCGAGCGCACCGTAAGCCAGCGCCACTATCAGCAGTGCCAATGTCGGCCACCACAACCAGAGCGTGAAAAATGTTCCTGCCAGACACGCCAGTGCACCACACAGATAGCGAACGGCCAAGATCCTACGCTTACCAGAGGCGATACGCCAACGCCATTGGACCTGATCCGGAGTCACCCAGTCGATAACCATACCAACCGCCAGCCCGGTGATGACATCAATAAAATGGTGCTGCCAAGTGGTCAGAACCGATACGGCAATCAGCAAAAACCAACCGCCGTTCAATGTCTGCCATTTACCTTTCAGATGACGATGGAAGTGCAGCCACAGCAGCCAGCATAAAATAATATGCAACGACGGCGACTGATTGTACGGTAAATCAAACTGTTCAAGCTGACCAAAAAGCCACCCGGCCAGACCGGTTAGCTCCGGTCTGGTGAAGGTAAATTGCAGCGGAAATAACAAGAAACCAATGCAGGCAATCAGTGAAGCCAACACCAATTTGCAGACCAGTCGCCGCTGTTCATTCAGCGTTGTACAGACGAATAGCGATAAGCCGTACAGCAGATCCAGACTCCAGTAAGGGATAATGGTCAGCGGCACAAAAGGAATATGCCGCTCCCACTCAAAGACCAGACTGCCAATGTTATCTCGCTCGGCGGTAAACTGATTAACCTGCCCATACGTTAAAAAGAAAAACGGAGCAAGCAGCAGCAACCAGCCAATACCTTGCTGGTAAACAGAACGTCGGGTTGTCATGATGCGCGACGTACCGCCATTGAAACGGTGAAAATTCCCCACTCATCTATCAGTTGAGCGCATTTATCGAACCCAGCCTCCCGCACCAGTACATCCATTTCATCTTGAGTACGTACTCGCATCACCCACGCCTTACCATCTTTATGGCTGGTCAGCGACCAGGCGATGGTTTTTAGCTGCGGATGCCAGGGCTGCCCGGTATAGATCAGAATACCTCCTGGCTCAATGGCATCTGCCAGCCCGGCAAGCGAATTACGCACCAGCGTATTTTCCGGGAACAATTCGTACAGTCCAGAAACAATCCCCAGCGTCGGACGAGGCTGAAGCGCGGCCAGTTCTTCACGGTTAAAGGCATCCCCCCGTTCAAAACGCGCAGGTGCCGCCATTGTGCGAGAAGCAATCATCTCCTGGCCTCTCGTCACATTTAATTCGCTGTAATCTCGCAGTAAAATTTCATCCACCGCTGTTTCACTTTCCAGCGCATCGAGTACGTAGCGTCCGTGGCCAGCGGCAACGTCAACCACCCGCACTGTTGTTCCTTGCTCTGCAAGTTTGGCAACTGCCTGCTGAATCAACATTTGCAGATGGATTTTACGCTGGCGGATCCCTTTCCAGCCAACACTGTTGAGGTAGTGTTTGTCAATCAGACGCCCCAGGGCGCTGCTACCCTGCGGTTGGTTGCGATAGACATAATCGAGCGTACTGCCGGAATCAAAACCTGTTTCAAATCCCAGACGAACCCCGGTGGACTGCGTCCCCAGCATCTTCATACCATAGCGCAAGCCACGCCAGGCGATATCGTCCAATGAGTAAGGTTCTGGCCCGCCACTCAACATCCTCCAGGTATCCGCCCCCGGACTCCAGCGATCTTCGTTGCTGTAGTCGAAACGTTGAGGAGGCAGAGCATAGAGCGTATCAATAAACTCACGCATTTTATCGAACGCCAGATGTCTCTCTTTTTCACCCAGCGTATCGTGATAAAAACCCGGCAGCACATGAAGCTCTTTTAGCGGGTTGCGCAGTCGCTGGTAGAAGTCGATCTGCGGCTGACGGTGTACAACGTAATCCTCTCCAGAGACCAACATCTGCACTGGCAAGGTGATTGCGCTGGCATCACTGACAATCCTCTCTGCCGTTTTGTAGAGATCTAGCAGAATATTGACCGCGATAGGACGGGTAATCAGCGGATCCTGATTGAAACTCGCCACCCGTACCGAGTCATGGGTCAGATACTTGCCCTTCACGTAGGAGTTAACAAAAAAGAGTCCGCGCAGTCGGTGCATCAATGCCAGCCCTGGACGGGCAAACGGTACGTACAGTTTGACCTTAAACGCCGGTGACGCCAGCACCAGACCACGAATAGCCGGAGCGTAATCATGCACCCAGGTTGCCGCCAAAACTGCACCAACGCTTTGCGCCACAACCACCACATCTTCGATTGAAGCCTGACTGTCAGTTGCAGCAAAACGAACAAACTCGTCTACATCCTGAACTGAGCGAGCCAGCGATGGGCTGTAGCCGCGCTGGCCCGGCGAACGCCCGTGTCCACGGGCATCCCAAGCGTAGAACGCCGTGTCCGGCATCGCCAGTTCATCGACAATATGTTGCAAACGGCCAGAATGTTCATGTCCGCGGTGGAACAGAACAATAACTTTCGGCGTTGCTCCTGCCGACGTTGCGGGCCAGTAGCGATAAAACAGCTCGGTGCTGTCACTGGTCAAAAATTGCCGCTCTTCAGGCGTCCTTGTATTAATCATGAGGATGACTTCCTGTTGTTTGTTGCGAAAGCGCCAACAACTGGCACTTCAGATCGTCCATAAACGCGTTTTTATCGGGACTAAAACTCAGTGGGTCACCAATCTCCGCCTGCTTTCCCCTGGACACAGCATCATTTCGCCACCTCATCACATAATGCGCTACGGCAGCGGTTGATGACCGTCCACAGCAGCAATACTGTGGCTATCCCCCAGACAACATTATTCCATTGCACAAACTGTGGCCAAATGGACAACGCCAGCCCCCAAGCGCCGAATGCCAGCGCTCTGTCACTTTTTCCCAATGGTCCGGCATAGCTGCGTACACCATTGATAGTTTGCGCCAGCACACCACAAAACTCGGTCATGGCCGTACAGAGTACCATGACCAGAACCAGCGGCGTATTACTGTATGGCAACAGCATAAAAGGCAGGTAGAGCGCGATATCAGAAAGCACATCACCGATCTCATTGAGAATGGCGCCGAGACGCGACTTTTGGTTGCATTCGCGTGCCAGCATGCCGTCCAGCGCATTAAGCGCCATGCGCACAAACAGCACAATCGGGAGCAGAACAAACAGACCAGGCTCGGGGAAAACCATCAATACTGCGCCGGTGATAAAAGAGAGGACCATCGCCGCGAGCGTGATGTGATTAGCGGTAACGCGGTATTTGTGCAGCCAGAACATGAATGGGCGCAAAAGCGCCTGAAAAGCGGGCTTTGCCTGATAAAGCGTCATTACTCTGTTTTCCTAGAATCATAAATTCATCAATTGTGCGCTAAATAACCTTATGATGAGAAATATTTTTTTCACCCTGAATTCTGGTAGTGAAGAAGATATTTCTATCCATTACTTCCCTTTCCACCTCATTCCCACCAGGACCTTCAGACGCATCCCCATTATTGACTAATATCAATAAATCGGTTTTGTCATGAGTGGCATTGTGGGGGATATCGTTGTTGGCATGTACGTTTGCGACACTGAATAATCCTAAAAAGGCTATTATTGGTGTTAATTTCATTGTTACATCCCTCTCTTCAGTTATTTTGCAGTTTTATTATTCATAGATCACTTATTGTCAGTGACTTTTACAATGTAGAAAATACTACCGAAAAAGGTGATATTAATCGCTCCATGTGAGCAGAAATGTTTTGCAATCCAATAGTCAATAACATTTCTCCATCTGGTTTAAATGGCTCTTAATGAAGGAACAAACACTAGATTTTATATACAGAATTTTTATCAAGGATAATGAAATGCATTTTATTTATTGAGAATGATATTAATGTTTTTATTGGTAATTCCGTTATATTTGATCGATTTTTTTCGACGAAACCTTAATTTTTCATTTTTATCTAAGTAATTTAAAAAATAGTAGAACACATGAAAGAGGCTCAGCCCGAGTTGAGCGATCTGATATTTTATGTCCATTACGATAGTCTGGTTATTAATACTATAATGCGTGTAATCCTGCGTATTGATACCAATATTGTCATCCTCACACCGTCACATACATTGCCGCTCGCCCAGCTTTCTTGTAACCTTCCTTTGTTAAAACCTGAAATTACCGGACTTCTACTACATGGCTGCTCATATTTCTAAAGACCCTTTACATGGTGTAACGCTTGAAATGCAAATCAATGCGCTGGTTGCCCGTTTTGGCTGGGTTGAGCTAGGTCGGCTGATCAACATCAATTGTTTTAAAAGCGATCCTAGTGTGAAATCCAGTTTAAAGTTTCTGCGCCGTACACCGTGGGCTCGCGCCGAAGTTGAAGCGCTGTATCTTGATTCCTTGGGTGATGTCACGCCCGCAAAACTAGATGATAGTGCCGTTGACCCATGGGCAAATAGTCGCAAAAATAAGAGCTAACCAACGTGAAAAAGCCAGTCGTACTTATCGCTACTGCGCTTCTACTTGTCAGTTGCGCCTCCAAACCGCCGAATTCACTTGTTACCCCTGTTCCTACCGTTAAACAGTCACTACCAGCCATGCCTCAGCAAAGTCAGGAACCGGTACGCGGAGTCTGGCTGGCGACTGTTTCCCGTCTCGACTGGCCGCCAGTGGCGTCAGTCAATGCTAGCAGCCCTGCCATCCGCATTACTCAGCAGCAGGAGGCGATGGCAGGTAAGCTGGATAGATTGAAAAGTCTCGGTATCAATACCGTATTTTTCCAGGTTAAACCGGATGGCACTGCACTTTGGTCATCTAAAATATTACCTTGGTCAGATATGCTGACCGGCAATATTGGTGAAGCGCCTGGCTACGATCCGCTTCAGTTCATGCTTGATGAAGCGCACAAACGCGGTATGAAAGTCCATGCCTGGTTTAATCCCTATCGCGTATCCGTCAATACCAAACCCGGAACCGTGACGGAGCTAAACCGTACATTATCGCAGGATCCAGCCAGCGTGTTTGTGTTGCACCGTGACTGGATACGCACCGCTGGCGATCGCTTTGTTCTCGACCCTGGCATCCCAGAAGCACGAAATTGGATCACCAGTATCGTGGCCGAAGTCGTGTCACACTACGCGATTGACGGTGTGCAGTTTGATGACTACTTCTATGCCGAATCATCGACTTCTGCTCTTAACGATAGCGAAACCTTTAAACGATATGGTCAAGGGTTTAACTCAAAAGCCGACTGGCGGCGACACAATACGCAACGGTTGATTGAGCAGGTCTCGCGTACCATCAAGCAGTTGAAGCCCGAGGTTGAATTCGGCGTCAGCCCCGCCGGCGTATGGCGCAACCGCTCGCACGATGTAGCCGGTTCCGATACACGAGGTGCGGCAGCCTATGATGAAGCCTATGCAGATACCCGCCAGTGGGTACAGCAAGGGTTGCTGGATTATATTGCCCCACAGCTATACTGGCCTTTCGCGCGCGACGCCGCGCGCTACGATGTATTGGCAAAATGGTGGGCAGACGTGGTGAGGCCCACGAGCACGCGTCTCTATATTGGCGTTGCTTTGTATAAAGTCGGTGAGCCGTCAAAGAATGAGCCAGACTGGATGATAAAGGGCGGTGTGCCAGAACTGAAAAAGCAGCTCGATTTGAATGAGTCTACGCCACATATTAATGGCACGATCCTGTTCAGAGAAAATTATCTCAATCAGCCACAAACTCAGGAAGCGGTTAATTATCTCAGAAACCGCTGGAACCCGATCTGACGGGTTGTAGAGGAATCCAAAACCTCCGTATCAGTTATATAAAGGCTGAAACAACATGTAAGGCAGCATCACATTCCCCCTCGCCTGCGGTTTCCATTCCGTTTTCTCTAGCTAAAAGTGCTGTTTACTCCGTTTGTTACCACCTTTTAGGCTCAAAAACCCTGCGGCCAGAGGATTTTTTTTGCTTATTTAATAAGCATGTAAGATAGCCATGGCATCATGATTAACAAAAAAATAACCCAACCATTTGATTTTTATGCAAAAAAATAAAGATTTTGAAACGAAATAAATCATTGAGTCGGTGACTGAAAAACCCTATATTGGCCGCGTTTTTCTTATAGTAGTTATGTGTTTAATTCATTTATTCAACCGTGGTTGCCAGCGAGCACACGGTTGTAGGAGAGATATGATGACGGATAAAGTCCGTATTGACAGTTTAGGTGCGAATTCATTAAACGGAAACAATGAAACCTATTTGGCAAGACAAGCTGAATTTGAATCGAACGTGAGGAGTTATCCACGCAAATTGCCTCTGGCAATTGCGAAAGCTGAAGGCGTGTGGATCACCGATGTTGAGAATAATCAATATCTTGATTGTCTGGCTGGTGCGGGTACGCTCGCGCTTGGTCATAACCATCCTGACGTGCTGCAAAGCATCCAACGTGTCATTACTAGCGGCTTGCCGTTGCATACACTTGATCTGACAACGCCGTTGAAAGATCAGTTCTCCGAATACCTGCTTTCCTTATTGCCAGGTCAGGGCAAAGAGTACTGCCTCCAGTTTACCGGCCCTTCTGGTGCCGATGCGGTTGAAGCCGCTCTGAAACTGGCAAAAAAATACACCGGCCGTTCTGGTGTGATCAGTTTCTCTGGTGGCTACCACGGCATGACGCACGGCGCGCTGTCGGTAACCGGCAACCTGTCACCGAAAGAAGCCGTCGACGGCATGATGCCTGAAGTCCAGTTTATGCCTTACCCGCATCAGTACCGCTGCCCGCTGGGCATTGGCGGTGACGCCGGCGTTAAAGCATTAACTTACTATTTTGAAAATCTGATCAACGATGTTGAAAGTGGCGTGCGCAAACCGGCTGCGGTCATTCTGGAAGCCGTTCAGGGTGAAGGTGGCGTTAACCCTGCACCTGCCGAGTGGTTGCAGCGCATTCGTAAAGTGACGCAAGAACACGGTATTCTGCTGATCATCGACGAAGTTCAAGCTGGCTTTGCACGTACTGGTAAATTCTTTGCCTTTGAACACGCGGGCATTGAGCCAGATATCATCGTGATGTCCAAAGCAGTCGGCGGTGGCTTGCCATTAGCGGTACTGGGTATCAAGAAACAGTTCGATGCCTGGGCACCAGGTCACCA
Organism: Pectobacterium parmentieri; assembly: GCF_001742145.1. Classification (NCBI taxonomy): domain Bacteria; kingdom Pseudomonadati; phylum Pseudomonadota; class Gammaproteobacteria; order Enterobacterales; family Pectobacteriaceae; genus Pectobacterium; species Pectobacterium parmentieri. The sequence goes on from NZ_CP015749.1 coordinate 1,552,280, forward strand.
TACGGGAACCTTCCGTGGCAACCAGTTGGCAATGGCAACTGGCCTGACGACGCTGAAACATCTCAAAGACAATCAGGTGGCAGATAAAGTCGCTGAGCAAGGTGAATGGCTGAAAGCCAAACTGGCTGAGCTGCAAAAACGTTATCCTGTGATGGGTCACATTCGCGGTCTGGGCTTGATGATCGGGATTGAGATGGTTAAACCTGACGAAGCGCAGGATCACATGGGTTGCTACCCGGCTGATGGCGAGCTATCTGCGCTGTTGCAGAAAAAATGCTTTGAATCAGGCCTGATTCTGGAGCGCGGCGGCCGTAATGGTTGCGTTCTGCGTCTGCTGCCATCCCTGCTGATCAGCAATGCTGAATTGGAAATCTTCCTGGATAAATTTGAAAACGCCCTGCTTTCTGCTGGCGTGAAGCCAGTCTGAGTGGAGCGAATGACCACGATGTCCCCATTAGTGGAAACAAAAGTAAACCCGATTCTGGCTTCTTCTGTGCAGAGTATCGAAGCCTATCAGGATGCAATTACGCAAAGTAGTCAAGCCGTTATGCAGTGGCTGCAACAGCCTGAGATGTATCAGGGCAAAACGGTTGCTGAACTGCGTGAACGCATCACGCTGGATTTTAATCCTCAGGGCCTGGGTAACCAGATCGCTATTGAGCGTGCGATTGAGTACTTTTTGAAAGACAGCCTGTCGGTGCATCATCCACAGTGTGTCGCTCACCTGCACTGCCCGAGTCTGGTGGTCAGCCAAGCGGCTGAAGTGTTGATTAATGCCACAAACCAGAGCATGGACTCTTGGGATCAAAGCCCGTCAGCGACCATCATTGAGATGAAGCTGATTGAATGGCTGCGCACTCAAGTCGGCTATCAGTCTGGCGATGCTGGCGTGTTCACCAGCGGTGGCACCCAGAGCAACCTGATGGGGCTAATGTTGGCGCGTGACGCTTTCTTCGCCCGTCAGGGACATTCGATCCAGCAAGATGGATTGGTTGGTAACCTGAAGAAAATTAAAGTGTTTTGTTCTGAAAATGCCCATTTCTCGGTACAAAAGAACATGGCTTTACTGGGTTTAGGTTACCAATGTGTCACGCTGGTGAAAACCGACCGTTTCGCGCGGATGGATCTGAACGATCTAGCCGAGAAGGTGGCGCAGGCCAAGGCGAATGGCGAGCAGATTCTGGCAATTGTTGCGACAGCAGGTACGACTGATGCAGGCGCGATCGATCCTCTGCGGGCGATTGCAACACTGGCAGCGGAACACCAGATTTGGGTACACGTCGATGCAGCTTGGGGTGGCGCATTGCTGCTGTCCGAGAAGTATCGCGATTATCTGGACGGCATTGAGTTAGTGGATTCCATTACGTTGGATTTCCACAAGCAGTTCTTCCAGACCATCAGTTGTGGCGCATTCTTGCTGAAAGAAGCACGCCATTATGAACTGATGCGCTATCAGGCGGCTTACTTGAACTCTGAGTTCGACGAAGCGCAAGGCGTGCCGAATTTGGTGTCGAAGTCATTACAGACGACACGCCGTTTTGATGCGTTGAAACTGTGGATGGGTCTGGAAGCGTTAGGCCAACAGCAGTACGCGGCGATCATCGATCACGGTGTTACATTGGCGCAGCAGGTTGCACAATATGTGGCTGAACACGCCTCGCTGGAATTAGTTATGCAGCCACAACTGGCAAGCGTTCTTTTCCGTTCTCGTCCAAAGCAGGTGGCGACAGCGGACGATGCGACGGTTGCATTGCTTAACCAGCGTATTGGCGATGCATTACTGGAGTCAGGACGTGCCAACGTCGGGGTCACCGAGTTTAACGGTATTACCTGCCTGAAGCTGACGTTACTGAACCCAACGGTCAACTTGGATGATGTCAAAGTCCTGCTGGCGTTGGTTGAAAGCACTGCCCAGCAACTGCTGACAGCGTAACCCCCTGCTCTACCGAGCCATGAAAGCCGATAATACTCAATGTGTTATCGGCTTTTTTTTGCTTTCTTAATACGAATATCCTGGTTTTTTCGCTAGCGTATCCAACTGCGGTTTGATGATCGGATCGTAAACCTCGTCCTTCCAGCGTTCCGGCTGAATTTCGTTGAACGCGACAGAAAGCGAATCGTTAGAAGAACCGAAGTGCTTCTTTAGTACCGCGGCGAGATCTTCTGCGATGACTTTCTTCTCTTCTTCAGTCAGGTCCCTTGGGAAGTGTTTGACATCAATATGGGGCATAGGATGGTCCTTTTCAGTGATGAAACAGCACGTTGGTTAAGATAGCCAGTTAGCTAAGATAGCTAGTGTGCACGAAGACAGCAACAGGATCGCTCCGCCCGATAATAGGTAATCGCTTTAGATAAGTTGGCCTAAACTCATCGAAGTGTGTCATTCAGGCCACTGTTAGCGCTCTGAGGGAGCGTGGCTTAATCGCTATCTCGTAGGGCAAGTGCATCATTTTATGCGCCATGATGGATCTCTTGCATAAGTAATACCTATCATTTGATTTAATCACCAAGTGAATAAATAAATTTTTTTTACCTTTAATCGATATGCAAAAAAGGTGAAATTTCCCGCCATGTGGGAAAACGTGGCGTAAGAAAATATTATTTCACCGATTTGACAAGGTATTACAGATTGACGAGCTAGGAAAATTGGCGCGCTTTATGCTTTAGCTCTCCTGTCATTATGTAACTAAGGAGAGTGTTTTGATGAATTTTTTAATCAATGAAAGCGGTGTGTTAAACCCGAAACGCAGAGCATTATTAAAACTTTCTGGCGCCCTGCTGGGGACGGTGGCGGTAACCACAGGATTAAACTCGCGAGTGTTTGCCGAAACTCAGCCTGAAAGCACAGCCTTTACTGCGCCGTCGACCGATAACCCAATCCGTATTAACTTCAATGAGAATCCACTGGGTATGTCGCCCAAGGCGCAAGCTGCCGCACGTGATGCGGTCGTGAAAGCCAATCGCTACGCAAAAAATGAAATTTTGATGCTTGGCAATAAACTAGCGGTGCATCATCAGGTGGAAGCCCCTTCTATTTTGCTGACAGCGGGATCGTCCGAAGGTATTCGGGCAGCGATTGAAGCCTACGCATCACTGGAGGCACAGTTGGTGATCCCTGAATTAACCTACGGTGATGGCGAACACTTTGCCAACATTGCCGGAATTAAGGTCACGAAAGTTAAAATGCTCGACAACTGGGCATTCGATATTGAAGGGCTAAAAGCCGCCGTTGCAGGTTACTCTGGCCCCTCTATCGTTTATCTGGTCAATCCTAACAACCCAACGGGCACGATTACACCTGCGGATTTAATCGAACCGTGGATTGCCAGCAAGCCTGCCAATACGATGTTTATCGTCGATGAGGCTTACGCCGAATTCGTCAATGACCCACGTTTTCGCTCTATTTCGCCGATGATTACCCAAGGCGCAGAGAATATTATTCTGCTGAAAACGTTCTCTAAAATACATGCCATGGCTGGTATGCGCGTGGGGTATGCTGTCGCACATCCCAACGTCATTGCGTTGCTGGGGCGGTATGTCGCGGGCGAGAAAATCAACTTCAGCGGCGTGGATGCCGCATTGGCATCGATGGACGATCGGGCATTTATCACTTACAGCAAAAAGAGTAATGATGTGTCGCGTCAAATCCTGCTGAAAGCGTTAGATGACCTGAAATTGCCGTATTTGCCGTCTGAAGGGAACTTTGTTTTCCACCAGTTAGTCGTCCCGCTGAAGGATTACCAAAAACATATGGCAGATGTCGGCGTGTTGATCGGTCGCGTGTTTCCTCCGGCAGATAACTGGTGCCGCATCTCGTTAGGTACACCGCAGGAAATGCAGTGGGTCGCGGATACCATGCGTGAATTCCGTAACAAGAACTGGATTTAACTCTCCGCCATACCGATTTTTCCGCCCCCCTATGGTGCGGCATCCTGTCTTCTAAGCCTGTATCTCTCGATAGGAATTCGATTTCAGCCCCTCTCTCTGAGGGGCAATTATTCCTGAGCTACCTCGTTGAAACCCGAGTAACGCTTGACCCGCGGGGAATTGCGCGGCTAAATGACCTCATGCCTTTCATTATTTATATTGATATCAGGCACAAGCAGAACATGAAAACGGTCAGGGAGAAAAGAGCATGATTATTTTTGTTACCGGTGCAACCGCTGGGTTTGGTGAGTCAATTACCCGTAAATTTATTAGTGCGGGCCATAAAGTGATCGCGACAGGCCGCCGTCAGGAACGTCTGGATGCACTGAAGTCGGAACTAGGCAATGCGTTGTATACGTTAAAATTAGACGTGCGCGATCGTCAGTCGATTGAACAGGCTGTTGCCTCTCTACCTGTTGAATGGCGGGCGATTGATGTACTGGTGAACAACGCGGGTCTGGCATTGGGTCTGGAACCTGCACATAAAGCATCGGTAGACGATTGGGAAAATATGATCGATACCAATAACAAGGGGTTGGTATTTATGACCCGTGCGCTGCTGCCTGATATGGTGGAGCGCAATATCGGTCACGTCATTAACATTGGATCCACTGCGGGAAACTGGCCTTATGCTGGCGGTAACGTGTACGGGGCCAGCAAAGCGTTCGTTCAGCAGTTCAGCCTGGGATTACGGGCCGATCTGTCTGGCACCCGAATCCGCGTGACGAACATCGAACCCGGTCTGGTCGGCGGAACAGAGTTCTCAGCCGTGCGCTTCAAAGGTAACGATGAAAAAGTTAGCAAAACCTATGACAACACCACACCGCTGACGGCCGAAGATGTGTCTGAGGCCGTTTTCTGGGTTGCCACCCTGCCGGCGCACGTCAATATCAACACGTTGGAAATGATGCCGGTTAGCCAATCTTTCGCCGGTTTAAGCGTACATCGCGAAGGCTGATAGCCACCAATAGCAGAACAACTCAGGGCATGGACGCACGTTTCATGCCCTTTTCTCTTCCCTCCTAGCGCAATGCGGCGCGGTTATAGTGCCGTTGAAGCGAAGGATGTATACTTCTTGTTATAGGTAGCCTTTTGTTTTGCACGATGCACGAAGGTTACAGGGAACGTCAGTCGCCCTTTGTTGTCTATCGCTTTGCCGTGCACGTGTTATCGTTCTGCGGCATTGGCGTTGGTTTTTATCATTCGTTCAGTCAAGGTGAAACATGAACCACTACTCTTTTTCCTCTTTGATTCGGGCCTTTATCCCGCTTTCTCTGGTTATCGTTTCTGCAGCCTGGCAGCCTGCCGCACTGGCTGATACGCGTCATATCATTGTTGATTCTGGCGACAGCGCGTTGTCGAAAGAAGCGGCGCGTCAAAGTAAAGAGCAATGGGATTCAACCCGCTCCCTGCGTAATAAAGTGAACAATCGAGTTGAGAAAGAATTCGATAAAACTGAAAAAGCCATTGATGGGCGTGAAAAATGTAACGCCAGCTATAACGTTAATGCTTACTGGGAAAACACGACCGATCGCTGCCTCGATCGTCGTACTGGCCGCCCGGTTGCCCCATGATTCTTTACCCACGCCTTCTGGCGTGGGTTTCCCCTTTTGTCTTCGTATTGCCGCACATTGACTCTCATCCGAGGATGACGTCACCGTTAAATTCAACGATTATCGTTATATCGTAGCAACACGCATTTTTATCCAAAATAGAGCACATCAGGATGAATATGGATTTAGCACAGTTATTTCTACGCCCTTTTCACATAAAACGGTGGGGCGTGTTCATCATGTGCCTACTGGTCAGTTCGTGCGCCAGCACGTACCCGGATACGGACAACATCACGGCCATCACCAATAACAACGGGGCGATTGTTGCTGAGTCCGATACTTATGTTTATAAATTCTCCGACGCCAGAGCGCAAAAAGAGTATCAGGACTATTACGCGTTTTATCGTGATTACAAAGACATTATCCTTGGCGTGAGGGTCGATTTTTCTCTCCGTAATGGTCAGGTCTACGCGAGGTATAAAAACGTTATTGATACTCACCGATTGACCAAAGAGCAGGAAGTTGATTTACGTGAACTCTTCGCCGCACACATTCCCACGACGATGGGAAAAGGGGAAGTCACGTTTAGCGCGAACGGCACATTCGCTAAGAAAGAAGGTTCACTAGTCAGCCCGACAGACAAGGGACGCTTGCCGCAACCGATCCCTGTGGTTATCAATAGCAGCGATAACTCGGGCAAAGAGGTGCTGCTTGCTCCTCTCATGGTTCCAGCCGTTATCCTTTTCCCGCTGTTTATGATGTATGGTTGTGCTACGGGGCCCTGTGTTTAATCATCATTGATGGCCTGATTTCGCCGCTTTTTCGCGTTATCTTCATCGTTTGATATACTCAAAGGGACTTTTTTCAGAGAAAAGGATCAAAAGATGAAAAAAACCGTCATTTTTGGTGCCGCGTTATTCCTGGTAGTGCCGTTGGCTGCACAGGCATCTTGCGAGAGCGTAAAAGCGGATATTGCCCAGAAAATCATCGCCAATGGCGTGCCTGAATCTAGCTTTACGCTGGATATCGTACCGAACGATCAGGTGAATCAAACCGGTGGTCAGGTGGTTGGTCACTGCGAGAATGATTCGCACAAGATTGTTTACACCCGGCACGCCGAGGGGGACATTAATACGGAAAGTATGCCTGTGCCAGCAGAAGGCCAGCCGACAACCACACCATAACCCTTCCTCTGGATATTCAAAAGGCGCTTTCGCGCCTTTTCTTTTGTCGTTATTTTTTTCCGCTTTCGATATGTCCTGGCCGCTGATTCGTAGGGATCATTCTGGCGGAAAGCAGCGTAATAGCGGCGATGAGGGCGGAAACGATGAATACGCCGTGAATTGACGAGGCGACTTGCGATGCCAGCGTATCGAGCTGGTTTACGCTCAGCAAAATGCGTTTGGCTGGGTCCATGAGTATTTGGAGCGGATCGCTCACTTCCGGTAATCGCCAGTGCAGATTGATGTTCAACGTAGCACCAAGAATTGCCGTCCCCAATGCCGATCCCAGCATGCGGGTAAACATGGCGGAAGCTGTCGCAATACCGCGAATAGAGTAGTCCACCGAGTTTTGTATCGAAACCAGAAATGTGGTGCTGCTTAGCCCCATTCCCGAACCGATCAAAAATGCCGCGAGCCGTGCCCACATAAGATTGCTGTCTGGTTGAACGGTTAGCAGCGTCAGGCTACCAATAAGCAGCACAATACCACCGCACATCGCCGTAAATCGGTACGATGTCCACAGCATTAAGCGCCCGCTCAACGTGCTGGCCAGCGGCCAGCCAATCGACATCATCGCCAATATACTACCTGCCTCTAGCGGAGTTTTGCCCATTACCCCCTGAATGAATGTCGGTAAAAAAGCGCTCACGCCCATCATGGCAGCACCGACGACTAATCCCCCGAGATTACCGGCGATAATGATCCGATTGCGCCACAACGCCAGTGGAAACAACGGCTCTGGCGTGTGTTTTTCCTGTCGAACCAGCAAGATGCTACCCACAACGGAAATGGCGAGCAGCGGGATCACCCAGTAACCAAACACCTCCGCCTGTAGCAACGCCATCAGCAGACTGGCGACGGACACCACCAGATAAAATGCCCCAACCCAGTCCAACTTATGTTGACGTACCGAATTGATCGTCGGTAGATAGCGAGCCAGCAAGAAGATCGAAAATAGCCCAATCGGCACGTTGACCCAAAAGACCAGTGCCCAGTTAAAATGTTGAACAATAAACGCTCCGAGCAGAGGGCCGATGATGGCGGAAACACCCCACACGCTAGACAGATACCCCTGGATTTTCGGGCGTTCGGTTGAGCTGTAAACATCGGCAACAATAGTGAACGCAATCGGCGTAATCGCGCCTGCGCCCAACCCTTGCAAGGTTCGGAAGACTATTAGCCAGCCCATCTGCGTAGAGAACCCACACAGAATCGATCCCAGCAAAAACACAATCATGCCAAAAAAGAAAACCTTTTTACGACCATACAAATCGGCCAATCGACCATAAATTGGAATACTGATCGACTGTGTTAGCAAATAACCCGCAAAGACCCAACCTAATAGGGAAAACCCACCTAAATCCGCAATGATCGTGGGCAATGCCGTGGCGACAATAGTCACCTCAATCGCCGCCGTGAACATGGCCAGCATACAGGCAATTAAAATCCAATGGCGATGTGGGACAGGTGTTGGTTTCTGGTTATTCTCTGTTTTCATTATATTTTCAGGATAAGAAGAAAAACTGCCTGTGAGTATAACAGGTGGCATGGCGGAGAAAATTTATTCCCGCAGGATGCGGGAATAGAAAATGAGAGAAACTAATTGCTGACGGCAGAAAGATCGATATAAGACGAGAGATCTCGTTGCTCAGCGCGGGGTAAGTAAGGTAATTCGCCCAGTTGCGGTGCCGGAATTTTTTTGCGCAGCACATGAATAATTTCTGCATAATTCGCCAGACCGGGGTTAATACGGTTAGCGACCCAGCCAACCAACGGTAAACCATCATTGATAATCGCCTGTGCCGTTAGCAGCGCATGGCTGATGCAGCCCAGCTTAATGCCGACGACCAGCACAACAGGCAGTTGTTCCTGTACCACCCATTCGGAATATGGCCGTAGATCGTTCATAACGGTTCGCCACCCACCGGTGCCTTCAACCACCACGATATCCGCGATCTCGCTCATGTGGCGTAGACCTTGCGTCATCGTACAGTAATCAATCGCTTCATCACTGGCGCTGATTTCATCTTCTCGCAGTGCAATGGGGTTAACCATGTTATAGGGCAATTCCAGCGTAGAGGCCGCTTGTAGCAACAGTGCATCTTTATTACGCAAACCCGCTTCCGTCTCTTCGCACCCTTTTGCTATCGGTTTGTAGCCCGCAACCGACTTACCTGCCAGCGCCAGTTTTTGCAGTAGCGCCTTGGATACCACCGTTTTGCCAACAGCGGTATCAGTACCAGTGACAAAAATACGTTTCAACATGGGATAACTCCAGACCACCTAAATACAACAAAACAAGCACAGCTAAATGCTTTCCAAGCGTGAAAGTCTAGGCTATGCCTCATTCTGGCGGTTTGCGTTAGCGCAATGTTTTGTTGCTCTACACCTTTATGGTTATCCCTGCAACAATTTAACTAACAGCGATCCATTGTAGAGTGCATCTTTCACCAGTGCAGCGCCGGGCATCGTACCCTGATTGTAGAACTGGGTCGCTTCCACCTTGATGTTGTGGCTATAGGGCGGGAATGACTGTTGTTGAATACAGCCTAAAATGGCGGGATGCAAAATGCTGGCTGCTTTATTCAGGGGGGAACCAACCAGGATTTTATCGGGATTGAAGAGATTCACCATGATGGCAACAATGCGGCCCACGTTATTACCCACATCGTTAATGATATCTTTGGCTAGCTGATCGCCTTTGAGCGCGGCATCACACAGGTTTTCAACGCTGAGCGGTGAACCGTGCAGAAGCGAACTCATGGAAGTATTCATGCGTTGCTGCGCCAGTTCCAGCATATTTTCCGTGCTAGCGACCGTTTCCAGACAACCGTGATTCCCGCAATAACAACGCTTGCCATAGGGATCGACCTGTGTGTGCCCTATTTCGACCAGATTTCTGCTTCCCGCATGCAGGATACGCCCACCGGTAATGATCCCCGCGCCGACGTTATGATCGATCACCACCTGAACGACGTTTTGGCAATCACGTGATGCGCCGTATAGCGCTTCAGCCATTGTCCAGGCGCAGATATCGTGCTGCAAATACACCGGCAGCCCCGTGCGCTGTTCCAGGGCCGGACCAATCGCCATCTCCTCAACGTCATAAAACGGCATCCGGTGAATAACACCCTTGCTAGAATCAATCATGCCTGGTGCGGTAATCGCAATTGCGGTTAATCGCTCCAACCGTTTTTGGTGTCGAATAAAAAACTGATCGATTTCATTCAAAATGCGGTCGAGCAGTGGCTGCACGGCTTCTGCGGGAAGTGGAATCTCTTCCTCCACAACCAGCTTACTGCTGAGATCACGCAGTGCCAATAACAGGGTATTGTGGCTGATACGCGCAGAAAGATAGTGCCAGGCTTGGGTATCCAGAATCAGGCCGATAGCGGGACGCCCTCTGCTGCCGACATCCTGATATTCAGTTTCCTGTACCAGATGAGCTTCCAGCAGTTCACGGACGATTTTGGTAATACTGGCGGGCGCGAGCTGAGCGCGTTTGGACAGTTCGATACGTGATATCGGGCCGTACTTATCGATCAGCCGATAGACTGCACCAGCATTAATTTGTTTGATTTGATCGATGTGTCCTGGTTGACCGTCGGCAATCACAAACCTGGCTCCTACTCATTCGCATTATAACGGGTACTGCTGTTGAAAAATTTATCTTTATTATCGCGGCATAACTATTTTTCACGCTGCAAAATAAAAAAACTGCGGGTATGGTGGGGCTTTTCACTAAACTCGTCAAATATTTGATTCGTTATGTGATTTAGTGCGCATATTTTAACTATTATCCGCCCAGCATTAGCGACATCAGCATGTTAGCCGCTGCACTTTGCGGATGATGTCGCGCCGTAACCAACCAGACTTCAGTCGTAGCATCGTCCTCTTCCAGCAGTAAATATTTCACCCCATCGACCCGAATACGCAAGAATGACGCAGGCAAAATGGACACGCCCAACCCCGCTGATACCAATCCGACGATAGTCATCGCCTCGCCGACTTCTTGCGTGATGTAGGGGCTGATGCCATAGCGTTTCAGCAACGTCAGCGTATCGTCATACAGTGCAGTTCCGACCGCACGGGAGAAGAAAACGAACGGTTCATTCGCCAACTGTGTGATGTTAATTGCACACCCTGCGGCCTGTTGCGCTAACGGATGGGATTCCTGCACCACGGCGATTAGCGGTTCACGCAACAGCAACTGATGATTCAACGCATCCGGCAGCGGGTTATTGCGCATGATGCCAATATCGAGTTTACCGTTCAGCAGTGGTTCAATTTGCTGTTTGGTGTTGAGCTCTATCATCTGAATATGCACTTCCGGGTATGTTTGGCGAAAACGCAGCAAGCTGCTGGAAATCTTTTTGATAAACGGCGCAGACGACGTAAAGCCGATCGTTAATTCTCCAATCTCGCCGCGTTGAATACGGGATGCCCGCTCCGCCGCCTGATCCACCTGGCTGATGATCGACCAGGCTTCTTTCAGAAACATCGAACCCGCTGGGGTGAGCTGAACATTCCGGTTGTTACGCGCTAAAAGTTTCGCGCCCACCTGCTCCTCCAAAATTTGAATCTGTTGGCTCAGCGGTGGCTGTGAAATGCGTAATCTTTCTGCGGCACGCCCGAAATGCAACTCTTCGGCGACGGCAATAAAATAGCGAAGGTGGCGTAGTTCGATATTCATACTTTAAACGTATCAATCATGATTATTAATATATTATACAAAATAATATCACTCTTCTATGATCGCTTCATTGTTGTTTACGCCTGATTTACCTTCTCCGGTAAGGAATTATTGTGAGTAATCTGCCATCTTCGGCACCAAGCGATTGGCCTATTTCTACAGCCGACGATACGGATGCTATCGTCCCGAAATCTTCTGGTAAAAATCCCTATATCACACGTGGCACACCACAATTTATGCGTGTCACGTTGGCGCTGTTTTCTGCTGGACTAGCAACATTCGCCCTGCTCTATTGCGTACAACCGCTATTACCGGTGTTATCTCAGGATTTTGGTATTTCGCCAGCAACCAGCAGTTTGTCACTTTCCGTCTCAACGGTGATGCTGGCTTTTGGGCTGCTGTTCACCGGGCCACTCTCCGACGCGATCGGTCGTAAGAATGTGATGGTGGTATCCTTGATGCTGGCTGCGATCTGTACCGTGATTTGCGCATTTATGACTAGTTGGAACGGCGTATTGATCATGCGGGCAATGATCGGCCTGTCGCTAAGCGGCGTCGCGGCCGTCGCCATGAGTTACCTGAGTGAGGAAATTCACCCCAGTGTATTGGCATTTTCGATGGGGTTATATATCAGCGGCAACTCGATCGGCGGGATGAGCGGGCGTTTGGTCAGCGGCGTATTAACGGACTATTTCCCGTGGCGGGTTGCAATCGGTGCAATCGGCGTACTCGCGCTCATTGCGGCGATAACATTCTGGCGAATTCTGCCGGAATCACGCCATTTTCGCCCCGGTTCACTGCGCCCGAAAACGCTGCTGCTAAATAGTAAACTACATTGGCGCGATACGGGTTTGCCGCTGTTGTTCCTTGAGGGATTTTTGCTGATGGGCGCGTTTGTTACGCTGTTTAACTACATCGGATATCGGCTTTTAGCTCCGCCGTATTTACTCAGTCAGGCGGTGGTTGGTTTACTTTCTGTGGTCTATCTCACCGGAAGCTACAGTTCACCAAAAGCCGGCGCGTTGACGTCCCGCTATGGACGCGGCCCGGTGCTGAGTATTGCGATCCTTCTGATGCTAATGGGATTAGGAATGACGGCACTGAGTCCGTTATTCGCTATTTTGGGTGGGATGATGCTCTTTACTGCGGGCTTCTTCGCCGCCCACTCGGTTGCCAGCAGTTGGATTGGCCAACGGGCACGGCGCGCCAAGGGGCAGGCTTCATCAATGTATCTCTTTTCTTACTATTTGGGGTCGAGCCTCGCTGGCACGCTGGGGGGACTCTTCTGGCACTCATTCGGCTGGATGGGCATTACTGTGTTCCTCGCAACGCTCTTATTTTTTGCATTGATAGTCAGCCTGATACTGAAACACCGCCTTTAAACCTCTTTATTATCGGAGTTTATCTGAATCAGGGTAAACTCCACGTTGCCCACCTCATCCCTCTCGATTCCCCCACCAGCCTTGACTGAAAATAATGACAATCGTGATTGCTGAAGTGTGTGTTTATGAGTATAAATATAGGTATGTTGTAACTAAAATAGATTTAATGATGAATCGCTACGCGCTAATCGAACGCATGAACCACAGTTTTCGAACGTTGGAGACTAAGTTGGCCTTGATGCAGCAACAGTTTTCTACGTATCAACTGCTGGCGGGCCGCGTTTACTCCCTTCCCAATGTGGAAAAAGGAACTGAGCATGACCCTATCGAACACATAGCCGTCACGCAGGATGTTGGACTGAAGGCTAGAGATAAAGGGCTAGCGCATTTTCAGCGTTTGTTCATTCATCATTATCCGGAAACGCTCAGCAGCAAAAGTGCCATTCGTTTACCGGGAGCACTCTGCTTTTCCGTAAACGCAGCACAATATCAGCAAGCACAGTCGCTCATCGCGGAAATTAATGCACTTAAAAAGGAATTGGAACAGATTATTACCGTTGAATCAGGGCTAGAACCGGAGCAGCGCTTTGAGTTCGTCCACACACATCTGAAAGGGTTGATCACGCTTAGCGCTTACCGCTCGTTGACGCTAATAACAAATCCGGCATCAGTCCGCTTTGGCTGGGCGAATAAGCACATTATCAAGAATATGGCGCGAGGGGAGCTGCTGGAGAAACTGACCAGAAGCCTGAACGCAGCAAAACATGCGACACCGTATACCAAAGCGCAATGGCTTGAGCATGTAGAACAGGAAATGGATGCCGTATTGCAATTGCCGGAAGATGCCGTCCTGAAGATAAAACGTCCGGTAAAAGTGCAGCCTATCGCACGTGTGTGGTATCCCGAGCAGCAGAAACAGGTTCAGCACCCCTGCCCGTCTCCCCTACTCGTGCTTTGTCAGCAAGAGTCTGGAGGCGATGTGCCGGTTATCGGCGAATTGAATCCTTACGATGCCAACAACATCAAACACAAACACAAACCGAAAGCGGCCGAACTCCGCCTGCTTATTCCTCGTTTGCATCTCTATACCGATGCGCCGGAATGAAAAAGAAAAAGCCTGCGGATAGATATCGGCAGGCTACGTGATAAAACGCTAACTACAGCATCATTAGTTCTTCAAGCTACCAACCATCTCTTGCGGTCGGACCCACTCATCAAACTGAGCTTCGGTCAGATAACTTAGTTTGAGCGCAGCCACCTTCAGGGTCAGTCCTTCTTTATGCGCTTTTTTAGCAATTTCTGCTGCCTTGTCATAGCCGATATGCGTGTTCAGCGCAGTCACTAGCATCAACGATTCGTTCAGTAGTTGATTAATACGATCGCGATTCGGCTCAATCCCTACCGCACAGTGCTCATCAAAACTCTTCATACCATCAGCCAGCAGGCGAATCGATTGCAGAAAGTTATGAATGACCATTGGGCGGTACACGTTTAGCTCAAAGTTACCGGAAGCCCCGCCAATATTCACAGCAACGTCATTACCCATCACCTGGCAACACAGCATTGTCAGCGCTTCACACTGAGTCGGATTGACCTTACCTGGCATGATGGAACTGCCTGGTTCGTTTTCAGGAATATTCAGTTCACCAATGCCGCAGCGCGGGCCAGAAGCCAGCCAGCGCACATCGTTGGCAATCTTCATTAACGATGCCGCCAGCCCCTTTAAGGCACCATGTCCATGAACCAGTGCATCACAGGTCGCCAGTGCTTCGAATTTATTCGGCGAGGTTACGAACGGTTGACCGGTTAATTGCGCCAGTTCCTCCGCCACACGCACCGCATATTCAGGATGCGTGTTCAACCCCGTACCAACAGCAGTACCGCCCAGTGCCAACTCGCAAATATGCGGCACGCTGTTTTCGATATGCTTCAGGTTATGCTGCAACATCGCCGCCCAGCCGGAGATTTCCTGCCCTAGCGTCAGCGGCGTGGCGTCCTGTAAATGTGTACGACCGATTTTGACGATATCCTTAAATTGCTCAGCCTTCGATGCTAGCGTCGCGTGCAATGCTTTCAATTCAGGAATCAGATGTTCGTTGATCGCAACCACAGCCGCCACATGCATCGCCGTCGGGAACACATCGTTAGAACTCTGACTTTTGTTGACATCATCGTTTGGATGAACCAGCCGTTTGTTGCCACGCTCGCCTCCCAGTAGTTCACTGGCACGGTTAGCCAACACCTCGTTCATATTCATATTACTTTGCGTGCCAGACCCCGTCTGCCAAATCGCTAACGGGAATTCTCCTGCATGTTTTCCTGCCAACACTTCGTCCGCTGCCTGAATAATCGCATTTCCTCGATCGGCTGGCAGAAGCGTGAGATCCATGTTGACGCGGGCCGCTGCACGCTTGGTTTGCGCCAGCGCATAAATCAGCGCACGCGGCATTTTTTCTTCAGAAATACGGAAATGTTCCAGTGACCGTTGCGTTTGTGCTCCCCATAAACGTTCCGCAGGAACATCGATTGGCCCCATTGAGTCTTTTTCACTACGCGTCGTGCTCATTACCTTTCCTCCTTAAAACACAGATTCAAATAGTAGAAGACATCGAATCACATCGCTGGGCCTATTCTGATAACACTGACTGGCCTATAACACTTATTGCGTCTACTAACACGGTCTGGCATCGCGCTACATAAAACATTACCATGAAGCAAAGAAGATGCAGTGTATTCATAATCATTCAAGTAGTTAGCAGCCAATATCACAAAAATTAACAATTAATGTAATAGCAGAGAGCCAACATGCAAAGAATGCTCAATTGTGTCCAGCACTATGGCTGGGGCAGCAAATATGCCTTAACTGAGCTATATGGCATTGATAATAAAAATGATTTACCGATGGCAGAACTGTGGATGGGTGCGCATCCCAAAAGTAGTTCGGCGGTTATTGATGAAAAAGGCAACACCTACAGCCTACGTGAGATGATTGCCGAAGACGCGGCTGCCCACCTTGGCGCAACGATCGCGCAACGTTTTGGCGAATTACCCTTTTTATTTAAAGTACTGTGCGCAGAACAACCACTTTCTATTCAGGTTCACCCGAGTAAATCAGCGGCAGAACAAGGCTTTGCGAAAGAGAATGCAGCAGGTATCGCGCTGGACGCGGCCGAAAGAAACTATAAGGATGCCAATCACAAACCAGAATTGGTCTACGCGCTAACGCCTTTTCAGGCGATGAACGGGTTTCGAGAATTATCTGAAATTGTGCACCTACTGGAGCCAGTTGCCAGCGCGCATCCGTCAATCGCCGCATTTTTACAACAGCCTGACGCGAAAAACCTCGCCATGCTGTTCACCAATCTGCTGAGTATGGAAGGTGAGCAAAAATCTCGCGCGCTCGGCGTATTGAAAGCCGCGCTAAACAGCCAAAATGGCGAACCCTGGGCCACCATCCGCGCAATTACCCACTATTATTCCGATGACAATGGGTTGTTTTCCCCGCTGTTGCTGAACGTTATTACACTTCAACCCGGCGAAGCCATGTTCCTGTTTGCTCAAACGCCACATGCCTATCTGAAAGGCGTGGCATTAGAAGTCATGGCTAACTCGGATAACGTGCTGCGTGCGGGGCTAACGCCGAAATACATTGATATTCCAGAGCTACTGGAAAATGTGGTATTTGAAGCCAAACCCGCAAACCAATTACTGACGACGCCACACCGACAGGGTAATGAACTGAGTTTCCCTATCCCTGTTGGCGATTTTGCTTTTTCACTGCATGAACTGAGCCAGAATCCACAAACGCTCAGCCAAAACAGTGCTGCTATTGTATTTTGCGTTGACGGTCATGCCGTCCTACAAAAAAGTGAGCAGCGACTCTCGCTACATCCAGGAGAATCCTGCTTTATTTCCGCCAGTGAATCACCGATAACGGTTGAGGGACAAGGGCGTCTCGCTCGCGTATTTAACCGATAACGCGCTCCTTACACGGTTGTTACACGTGTATAGCGTTGAAATTTACCCGTGTATTGCATTAAAAGTTATCTACGTTCTGCGTTGAAAACGCGCATTTTTTTACTAAAGGATGAATAAAAATGAAGAAGTCGTTAGTCGCCGTAGGCGTTATTGTTGCTCTGGGCGCCATCTGGACCGGCGCATCCTGGTACACCGGTAAGCAGTTAGCTCAGCAGATTGATGGTTTTACCGATACGTTGAATACACAAATTAAGCAAGCCTACCCGAATGCAGGGTTGAAAGTCGTTTATCGCGACTATCAGGGTGGCGTATTCAGCAGCACGCTAGCCTATGTGTTACAGAGCGATGGCACAGCAAAAGGCACACAATTCCTTGCGCCCGGTGAAGAACTTGTCTTCAACGAAACCGTCTCTCATGGGCCGTTCCCGTTGGCACAGCTCAAGAAATTCAACCTCGCACCAGCGATGGGCTCTGTCCATACCGAGTTGGCTAATACGCCAGCCGTCAAAGCCTGGTTTGAACTGACTAAAGATAAGCCGTTCTTTACGGCCGAAACCCGCGTCGCCTACAGCGGTGATACGCAGTCACTCATTACGCTGGTGCCGATCGACCATCAAACGCCAGAACAGAAATTTTCCTTCAGCGGTGCGGATATCTTGTTGGACATCGGGCATGACCTGCGCAGCAGCAAGATAGATACCACAATCAGCAGCGTGAAGATGGAAAGGAAGAATGCCTGGGGCCAGACAGAAAATGTCGATGTCACCGATTTTTCCATCAAGGGAACCAATCAAAAAGGCAAATTCGACCTTGATTTAGGTGATGGCGCCCTGTCCCTTAAATCCATGACGTTTACCGTAGAAGGTGGCGAGCCCGTTAAACTCAACAACTTCTCTCTGCAAAGCAGCGCGACAGAAGATGACAAAAATTTGGCAGCCAAAATAGCCATTACGCTGGATTCCTTAATTATCGGAGACCGCAATCTGGGCTCAGGTAACGTGAACATGTCTATTTCGCAGCTTGATGGCGAAGGCACGAAGCAATTCCTCGCCGCCTATCAGGCAAGAGTACAGAAACTGTTGCAAGACCCGAGCACGATGGACCCCGATACTTATCAGCACGACGTTGCCATGTCTGTTCTGCAATATCTGCCACAGTTGCTGAAAGGCAATCCGAGCGTTGAAATCTCTCCAATCAGTTGGAAAAACAGTAAAGGCGAAGGGACATTCACGCTGGCGCTGGATTTAACCGATCCGTTGCAGAGCACCGATAAAGCCGCTGACGCGGCGGTATCGGATGAAGAAAAAATCATTCGTCAGTCGGTCAAAAAGCTCGATGCGAAGCTCAATGTCCCGTTGGATATGCTGGCAGAGTTAATGATACAAGCAGGGCCGAAACCCGCGAACGATGAAGAGCAAAAGCAGGCGACAGAAATGGCGCAGCAGCAGGCAAAGATGATGGCGGATATCGGCCAAATGAACCAGTTGAGCGTCACAAAAGACAACGCAATTACCAGCTCACTGCACTACGCTGATGGTCAAATTGACTTCAACGGCAATAAAATACCGCTAGCCGACTTCATCGCCCCTTATTTCGCCGTTCCCACGGAAGAAGGTGAAGAGTCTCTGCCCGGTGCACAAGAAGAACCCGTTACGCCACCGGTACAATAAGCCAGTTCTCGGTAGTCTGACGCGCTAAAACACACGGTGGTCGCCCTTGCAGCCACCGTTTTTTCTGTCCTACCTCTTCTGCTTGATATCGAGATAACATCATGCCCGCGTTGAAATCCTTCATGGAAGCCCATCAGGTCGCGATCTATTTTTTTGCCGTGATCGCGGCGGTGACAACCGCCCTGGTGTTGCCAGAAACGGAGCAGTTGGATGTCGTGATTAATCCCGCGCTGGCGCTAATGCTGTTTGTCACGTTCCTGCAAGTTCCGCTGACCACGATCGGAAAAAGCCTCACCCAGGTTAGATTCATCGGCGCACTGATCGTTGCCAACTTCATCGTGATCCCCTTGCTGGTCGCAGTGCTGTTGCCCTTTCTCCCTGCTGAACCGTTGTTGAAACTGGGTATTCTATTGGTGTTACTCGCACCTTGTATTGACTACGTAGTGACATTCGCGCATCTGGGCCGCGCCGCTGCCACCCGCCTGTTGGCCGCTACGCCCATACTATTGATGCTGCAAATGCTGGCGTTGCCCTTCTACCTGACGCTATTTCTCGGCCATGATGCCGCAGGGCTCATCGTCTTCGCCCCCTTTATCGATGCATTTATCTGGCTGATTGCCCTGCCTTTAGCGCTAGCAGCTCTTCTGCAATGGCTTGCGCCACGTCAGCTTACGATAGCGACATTGACGGAGGTATTGGGCTACCTGCCTGTTCCGGCTACCGCATTGGTGCTGTTTATCGTGGTGGCTGCGGTCATTCCACCGTTACGCGCCACTTGGGCCTCGGTTTTATTCGTCGTGCCGTTTTATCTGCTTTTTGCACTGTTGGCACCGTTGCTCGGTTGGTTCACTGGTCGCATGTTCCGACTGGATTCTGCCGGCGGGCGGGCGGTGGCGTTTAGCGCCAGCACGCGTAATTCGTTGGTTATTCTACCGTTGGCATTGGCAATACCGGGGGCGTTACCGCTACTTCCGGCCGTGATCGTCAGCCAAACGTTGGTGGAGTTACTCAGCGAACTCATCTATATCCGGGTTATCCCGATGTTGAACGCCCCTATAACAGGACAAAAAAGACAATAACAGAGGGATATTGTGCAACGATCGTCCAAAACACTTGAGTTTTAGCGGTAACAATTAGCTATTTACCACGATTTCTTTTTATACTTTGTCGCACGAAAAACAGTAATCAGATAATAACATTATGATTGATTCATTCCTGCCATTGACGGACATCCACCGCCATTTGGATGGCAATATCCGTGCCCAGAGTATTCTGGAACTCGGACGCCAGTTCAATATTGCGTTACCAGCCAACGATCTTGAGGCCCTTCGCCCTCATGTTCAGATCACTAAAAATGAGCCAGACTTACTGAGTTTTTTACAAAAGCTCGACTGGGGTGTGGCCGTGCTCGGTTCGCTAGACGCCTGTCGCCGTGTCGCTTACGAGAATGTTGAAGATGCCATGAAGGCCGGGCTGGACTACGCCGAGCTGCGCTTCTCTCCCTACTATATGGCGATGAATCATAAGCTGCCGATTGCCGGCGTTGTTGAAGCGGTGATCGACGGTATTACCGCAGGTAGTCGTGATTTCGATACCGACATTCGCCTGATTGGTATTATGAGCCGGACATTCGGCACAGAGGCCTGCCAGCAAGAACTGGATGCGCTGTTATCCCAACGCGATCGCATCGTAGCGCTCGATCTGGCAGGTGATGAACTGGGGCACCCAGGTGCGCTGTTTACTTCTCACTTCCAACAAGCCCGCGATGCTGGCTGGCACATCACCGTTCACGCAGGGGAAGCTGCCGGGCCGGAAAGTATTTGGCAGGCGATTAATCATCTGGGCGCTGAGCGCATCGGGCATGGCGTTACTGCGATTATCGATCCTCATTTGATGACGCACATGGCAGAGAATGGAATTGGTATTGAATCCTGTCTGACCTCCAACATCCAAACCAGTACAGTGGAATCACTGGATAAGCATCCGTTGATCCACTTCCTGCGTTACGGCATTCCAGCCACCATCAACACTGACGACCCTGCGGTTCAAGGCATTGAAATCCGACATGAATATGAAGTTGCAGCCCCCCTTGCTGGCCTGACGGCGGTCGAAACCCGTAAAGCGCAGGAAAATGGCCTGAACATTGCGTTTATCAGCGAGCAGGAAAAGCAGCAACTGCGCGAAAAGGTTCTGCGCAAACGCGGTTCTGCCTGATTACAGTGACGTCATGTCGTCACTTCTGCCTACCTTCACATGAAAAACGGCTAACTATCGTTAGCCGTTTAGTACGAATTTATTACAGTTGATCACTCAATCCTTCGGCGTTGCCGACGAATGGTGTGAGCTGATCAACCACTGCTTCCCGTCCCAAATGTAGGTGTAAGTAAAGCGCGCTTTGGCCTCACTTCCATCACCAAATGTGAAAGTGTAGGTTCCCGTGTCAACTGCGTCATTACAGTCGATACGGATCGTGCGGGTGTCAATTTTCCCAACTGGTTTTTTCGCTAGAAAATGCTCGAAGTAATCAATACGCTCCGCGTCATTCGTGCGCGGTTTACCCGATAATGTCGGTAACAACACAGCATCTGACGCATAATTTTTGTTAACTTTCTTCGCATCACCGGTTTGCAACGAGGCATTCCAGCGGTCAAATAACGATGCAATCTGTTTTTGATCGGTTTTCACACAGTCCACATGCTGAGCTGCCTGCACGGATGCAGAAGCCAACGTCCCTAGCATCGCTAAAGTTAACACCGCTTTTTTTAACATATTCCCTCGATCTCAAAGACTCATTATCACCAACTGTGCCCTGCTCTCGACAACGAATGTCGATGAGCCAGCATTGTTATAACGTACTGGATCGGGGAAGTGATACAGTTTTGAAACTATCACTGTAATAGACTATTTAATTTATTTCTAAATGGTTACAGATGATAATGCCCCTCGTCGTGCGAGGGGCAGAAGACCAATCTTACGGAAACGGAAGGCTGAATGGCCTACTCGCGCTCATTCGGCTAGCCAGGCGTACTTAAGCTACCTTGCTCAGGTTTTTCATTGCTCTTCGAGGCTCGACTTAGTACGCCACAGGACTGGCCAATAGGCCTGATCCAGTCCCATACACGTGTTCATTTGGGCTGCACGCAGCAACGTGAAACTATTGCCGTTATAGCGCCAGCGCAGCGAGGTACCACAGCCTCCCATGCCCATCGCAAGCGTATAACTGCTCAGCTCACCAGTGGTGGGGTTAAATTCGACGTAACCATGGGGCAGCATATACGGAAAACGTGGCACCTCGGCAATCTGCGCCGTGCGCGCTTGTTCAGGGTGGTTTAAGGGGGTCTGATAAATACTGTAGGCACAGTTGTATGCCCCACAGCTCGTTTCGATGATTACCAGTGCTTGATCTTCACTCAAGGCGAATGTTTCTGCTTTTGGCGGAGTGCCTTCAACCAAATCCCCCTGCCAATCCTTACGAGTTGCAGCAATCACCGCATCTGCTATCTCTTTTGCCCTTCCCTGGGTCAGGGCCGCGGGTGTATACCAACTCGGCAACGGCGGTGCGGCAGGCGGTTGCGGTACACTGCTACCTGGCACTTGTCCCTTGGCGATCAGTGCGTCCTGTGTACCAACCCGCCCCTGAACCGAATCCATCAGCAAAAGAGACGCGCTCATCCCGTTCAGCGAGGCAACGGAGGTACCGCCCTCGATGGGCAATATCAATTCCTGCCCGTTACGTAATTCTTCGATCAAGGACTTGGCGTCCGTTCCGGTCAATGCGAAAACCTCGGGGACATCGCCTTCTTTCAGTTCGCCAGGCCCAAATCGATTTTTTATCGGCTTACCATCGAGCGTTGGTTGGCCACGAGGGGCGTTGTAGCTAAACACCCCCACCCGTAAGGTGCCCTGCGGGCCGGCTTTACGCGTTACACGCAGGCTGAAAGTCATGATACCGATGTCGTCGCGTATTGGGACGGCACCGATGGCAGTGCATTCACGTGTGTTATCACAGCCAATAATCCAGTCCTTGATGTCAAGATCCAAGGGGACGTCTTCGGCGGCGTTGACACTGCTAATGCCTACGACCATAAGGAATATGAGGGTGTATCGAATCACAAACGGACTCCTGTAGTACCAGCAAAAATCTTAGAACCGGTTCAGTTTATCTGAACAGTTTCGGGCGTTTTGTTAAGCGGATTTCTGCCTCGATTATGCTGCATCCCTTTTTGGTGTCAGCGCGTTGAAGTCAGCGTGATCCGGCGTCTGCTGGTCAAGGGATTGTCCGTACAGAGCGAAAACAGCGCTAGGCATCAGGCGTTATCCACGTGCAATTACTTCCACGGCTGATTTTTGCGCCCCTCGCGTTATATCGCGAGGGATCGATAATATCTTACTAATGAGACGTATCTTGTTCTTTCGTTATCCGTTTGGCATAACGCTGTGCCAGCGCGGCGCACACCATCAATTGAATTTGATGGAAAATCATTAACGGCAGCACCATCGCGCCGACAGCGGCCGCAGGAAACAGCACGTTTGCCATCGGAATCCCATTTGCCAGGCTCTTTTTCGAACCACAGAAGACAATGGTGATTTCATCGGCGGTATTAAAGCCCAGCTTGCGCGCAGCCAGCGTATTCACCACCAGCACAATCGTTAACAGCACCATCGAACAACCAACCACCGCCAGCAGCGACCAACCGTTGATCTGCCCCCAAATTCCCTCAACCACTGCCTCACTAAAGGCGACATACACCACCAAAAGAATCGATGACCGGTCAGTAATATTAATCAGCTTACGGTGACGTTCGACCCACTTGGCAATCAACGGACGTGACAGATGACCGATGACGAAAGGCACCATCAATTGCATGATGATGGAACCGATAGCGTGCAGCGTATCCGTTTCGCCCCCCTGCGTTTGCATCAGCAAACCGACCAGGATCGGCGAGAGAAACACGCCCAAAATGCTGGACGCAGACGCACTACAGATTGCCGCTGCCACGTTACCACCGGCCATAGAGGTATACGCTATCGCCGACTGCACCGTCGCCGGTAGCGCGCACAGATAGAGGAAACCAAGGTACAACGTCGGCGTCAGCACAATCGGTGACAGCAGACTCATGCCCATTCCCAGCAGCGGAAATAAAATAAACGTGCTGGCAAACACCACCAAATGCAAACGCCAGTGCCCCATCCCGGTAGTAATCGCTTCACGTGAGAGCTTCGCACCATGCATAAAGAACAGCAGAGCAATTGCCGCCGTTGTCAGGTACTCAAAGAAAACCTTCACGGAGCCTTCAGCAGGAAGAATCGACGCCGTCACCACAACCAGAATCAGAACCAATAAAAACTTATCAATGCGTAACCGTTGTAACCACCCCATGCCTGACACCTTTCCCCTAGCCTGTTATCAGCCCAATTGACACCCTAACAATACGGGCGATCCTAAGATCGCCCGTTTAAACAAAGTGTTAACTATCTGGAATAAAACGCAGTAAATCTAGCTATTTTTCAGCGTAACGGCTTTTTTCTGCTCATAGGAGAGCAATCCCAGCTCGATCAGTTCCATCACCTGAATGGCCTGATGCACGCTGACAGGGTTTTCACCTTTGCCCAACAGCGCATCGCGTACTGCCGCGTAATACGCCGGATAGTTACCCGGGATCGTTGCAATAGTTTGCTCTGCCGTGATGCCATCGCGGGACAGCGTCAGCACGCCATCACGCTTATCCTGCCCCCAATCAGCTAGCGGCGGACGTTCACCTGCTTTCAGACGATCTTCCTGTGGGTCGAGACCATATTTTACAAAGCTACCGCGCGTGCCATGCACGGTATAACGTGCGGAGGCTGCCGCCACCAGCATGCTGGCATGCAACACCACCCGGCGCTGCGGATAAATCAGCGTCGCGTGGAAGTAATCTATTGCCTTACTCCCAGGCCTCAACCGTGCCATATCTACCTGAATTGCCACCGGCAAACCAAACAATTCCAGCGCTTGATCCAACAAGTGCGGCCCAAGATCGTACCAGATCCCACTACCTTCACTGCCGTCTTCACGCCAGCGTTGACGAACCTCGGGGCGAAAACGATCGAAATGCGATTCCATATACACCACATTTCCCAGCGTTCCCGCTGACAGTAGCTGTTTCAACGTCAGAAAATCGCTGTCCCAACGGCGGTTATGGAAAACAGAAAGCATTTTCCCGACACGCTCAGCAATCGCACCCAGCTCGCATGCTTGTGACAACGTCACTGTAAAAGGTTTATCGACGACAACATGCTTACCCGCTTCCAGCGCCAGTTTCGCCAGCGGGAAGTGCGTGTCATTGGGGGTAGGGATAACAATGAGGTCAATATCGGGATCGTTAAACAACGCCTGCGGGTCTTTCTCAACCCGCAAATTAGCCCAATCCGCATGCACTTTTTCAGCATTGCTGCTGGACACGGCCACCAGTTCCATCCCAGCCGTGCCTGCAATTAACGGCGCGTGGAACGTCTTACTGGCATAGCCGTAGCCCAGCAGTCCAACACGAACGGTCTCACTCATGACGATTCCCCTTAGCGTATTTTGACTTTGTGATTTCTCACTCAGTATATACCCGTCATCCGCCAGATTGCAGAGGGGGATCGCCGCCAGGGGAATCTAGCGCGTTTTTGTGTTCGTTAACTGCTCACAGCATGGGGTATCTGCTCTCCCCACGCGACGGGCAGCGTTTTGGCTGCCGGATAGTTGATTTCGCTGCTGCGGCGACGAAAATCGCTAGGGCTGACACCGACACGCTTACGGAATACGCGTGAGAAATAGAGCTGATCGTCATACCCCACCACGCGACCAATATTGGCGATGGATTCCTGCGTCGTCTGCAATAACAATTTGGCGCGAATCACGCGCTGATCTTCACGCCAGCGCAAAATATTAATACCCACCTGTTCGCGGAACAGATGCGCCAGCCGCGACGGCGACAGGCAAACGTGCCGCGCCACTTCGTCAATACGCAACTCTCCAGCCAGATTACTGGTAATAAACTGGCAGGCTTCAATCACGCGTGGGTCCATAATTTTCTGTGGGCTCTGTGGATCTTCTTCCATCGCTCTGAGCAACAGTCGTTCCAGCAGGTTCATACCCAGCTCTTCCGAGAAGCGCCGCCCGGAACGCTGCGTCTGCTCGATATTGGCAAACAGCCTGTCGAATTCCAGTAACAACTGGTTATTCGGCAAACTCATGCGCCCAATCCCGCTGCTTTTGGTGTGCCACTCCAGCCAATCTGCCCAGTAGGCGCGTGGTCGAAAATAGACCCAGCGATGATACCAACAGTCGCTGCTCGGTGAACGCCCATAAAAATGCGTCGATTTCGGCGGAAACAACAGTAGATCGCCGGGATTACAGAAAAAAGTTTCATCACCATCAAAAATCTGGCCCTGTCCTTTCATGGTGAGATTGATGATGTAGCCTTTCATGCCGTCAGGGCGATCGATAAAGAAATCGAGTGGCCCTTCTGCCAGAATCGGCGTCAAACCTGCAACGAGGTAAGCGTTGAACGAATATCCCGGCAACAGTGGATTAGGCTGAGATTCATGCGCCATACGGTGATACATCAGGCCTCCGGTACACGCTAGTAATGATAAGACGCGGCAGAATGACTTAGAGCCATCCCATTAGGACTATTTTATTTGCCATTTTGAACCTGGGCAGTGCTCAAAATCCTCACGTACTACGTGTACGCTCCGGTTTCTGCGCGCTGTCCGTGTCCAAACTGGCGGCACCAATAACGCCTACTGGGATAAGCTCTTACCTGCCGCACAGGCATTTATACCGTTTTCTTCGCCAGTTGTTTGTAGCGGTCGAAGATAACCGCCGCCAGCAGAATCAGGCCACGTACCACATACTGAGAGAACGGCGAGATATTTAGCAGGTTCATCGCGTTCTCGACCGTACCTAAAATCAGTACGCCAGCCACCACGTAGGAAATTTTACCGATCCCGCCTTTTAGCGATACCCCACCCAGCACACAGGCAGAAATAACGATCAGCTCATACCCGATGGACGTCATCGGCTGGCCGCTGGTCATGCGCGAGGCCAGAATGATCCCTGCTGCGGCGGATACCAGACCGGACAAGGCGAAGATGATAATCTTGGTGCGCACGACCGGCACCCCGGCCAAACGCGCGGCTTCTTCATTGCCCCCAATCGCCAGCGTATTGCGGCCAAACGTGGTTTTGTTCAGCAGCAGGCCAAACAGAATCATACAACCGATAGTGATCCAAATTGGCGCAGGCAAGCCCAGCCAGTTGGCATAGCCCAGTTCAAAGAAGCGCTCATCTTCAATCCCTACCGCTTTACCATCGGAAATGATGTACGCCAGGCCACGCGCAATCTGCATCGTCGCCAGCGTCGTAATCAGTGCGTTGATCTTCAAACGGGCAATCACGAAGCCGTTAAGCAAGCCGAACGCCACACCGAGCAGCAGCCCGGCACCGACGCCGATCCACAGGCTTTCACTGATGTTAATCACCACCGCCGTCGCAACCCCGGCGCAGGCAATAATCGAGGCTACCGACAGATCGAAATCACCAGAAGCCAGACAAAACAGCATCCCGCAGGCCACCATACCGGACATAGAAATTGCCAGCCCCAACCCTTTCATATTGATAAATGAGGCAAAGTTGGGGACAAAAATCGCACAACCAAGAAACAGCACGGCAAAAACCACCAGCATGCCGTAGTTATCCCAAATGCGGGACATTCCCATGCCATTTTTCTTCTTTTCTGAGGTTGCAGACGTAACCGTTGACATTATTTTGCTCCTTCGCGGTCAGGCAACCGCAGATTCGATATCGGGGGTTCGTAACATAGCCAGACTGAGCACTTTCTGCTCAGTGGCATCGCCATGCCGCAGTTCACCGGAGATGGCACCTTCGCGCATGACGATAATCCGATCGGCCAGTCCAAGCACTTCTGGTAAATCGCTGGAGGCAAATAGCACCGCGATCCCCTGATTCGCTAGTTCATAGATGACATGATAAATTTCGTGCTTCGCACCG
Source organism: Pectobacterium parmentieri (assembly GCF_001742145.1). Taxonomy (NCBI): domain Bacteria; kingdom Pseudomonadati; phylum Pseudomonadota; class Gammaproteobacteria; order Enterobacterales; family Pectobacteriaceae; genus Pectobacterium; species Pectobacterium parmentieri. Next base: position 1,579,745 of record NZ_CP015749.1, read on the forward strand.
ACATCGATGCCGCGCGTGGGTTCATCGAGCAAAATGACCTTCATCTCTTCGGACAGCCAGCGACCAAGAATGGCTTTCTGCTGGTTTCCGCCGGAAAGATTCATAATCAGTTGTTCAGCGGATGGCGTTTTGATATTCAACGCATCAATGCGCTGCAAGGCGTTATCCACTTCCCACTGGTTATTAATAATAAAACCGGCTTTCAGGCTCTTACGTCTTGCGCTGATATTGATGTTGTCACGCACCGAGTGCACCGGAATGATACCGTCCGCTTTGCGATCCTCGGGGCAAAGCATCACACCTTGGCGAATCGCATCAATGGGAGAATTCACCACCAGCGGTTTACCATCCAGCAAAACCTGACCGCTGGTGATTTTGGTCGCACCAAACAGCCCTTTCATAAGTTCGCTGCGCCCCGCACCCACCAGACCAAATAGCCCGACAATCTCCCCCTGTTTCACGTTCAGGGAAATCGTGGATTTCACGCCCGGCGCTTTTACGTCTTTCAGCGTCAAGCGCTCTTCGCCGTGCGGACGCGGCGCGTAGCCATAGATATCCCCCAAGTTACGCCCTACCATCGCCTGTACCAGCGACTCATGGTTCACTTGCTGCATATCGTCAAACGTGCGCACATAGCGGCCATCTTTAAACACGGTAATGGCATCGCTCAGTGCAAAAATTTCTTCCATTCGGTGTGAAACGTACAAAATGATCCGGCCTTCACTGCGCAATTCCGTAATCACCCGGAAAAGTTGCTCGATCTCACGGGCAGACAGCGAACTGGTCGGTTCATCAAAAGCAATAATCTTGGCGTTACGCGCCAGCGCTTTGGCGATTTCCACCATCTGCCACTGCCCGATAGACAGGTATTTCAGCGGAGTATCAGGATCAATATCCAACCCCAGATGCTGTAATTGCAGTTTGGCTTCATAGCGCAGCAACGAATAATTCACCATGCCGTATTTATGCGGCAGTTGGCCCAGATAGATGTTCTCGGCGACCGTCATTTCCGGCACCAAATGCAGTTCCTGATAGATGATGGCAACGCCCGCATTCAGGGCATCCATCGTATTACTAAACTGTACAGGTTTGCCCTGAATGTGGATTTCGCCCGCTGACGGTGCATAGTTGCCGCTCAGGATTTTTAACAGCGTCGACTTGCCCGCCCCGTTTTCCCCCATCAATGCATGGATCTGGCCGGCATGGCAGGAAAAACTGATATCCGAAAGCGCCTTAACACCGGGAAATTCTTTACCGATCCCATGAAACGACAAATAGGGTGACTGTGCTGTCATGTCTGTTTCCTCATAACGATGCAGGTAGAGCGCGGATAACCTCGACCAGCGTCATGCTGACCGGCGTTATCCGCGTCTTTACGAAATCAGGCGTGATTACATCAGGCCTTTTTTCTCCAGTTCGACCTTAAAGTTGTCACGAGTGATCAGCACCACGTCGGTCACTTCGGTGAATTTCTCCGGCTCGACACCTTTGGTGACCCAGTCATTCAGCATCTGAATACTCTTATAGCCGTGAATATCCGGACTTGGCAGCAGTGAGCCAAAGAAGCCCGTTGCCTGACCTTTGGACAGTTCGCTCACCGCATCCACGCCGTTGATACCGATACCAATGACGTTAGCCGCTTTAAAGCCCTGTCCTTCCGTCGCACGAACGCCACCCAGCACGGTGTTGTCGTTCATACCGATAATCAGCCAGTTTTTCACGCCAGGATGCTGAACCAGCATAGAGTTAGCAGCGTCAAACGCGCCGGGGATATCGTTGGATTTGGTAGGCACCCGATAGATCTGTTTTTCTGGGAAGCCAGCCACTTTCAGCGCATCCATAGAGCCAGAAGTACGGCGACGAGCGGTGTCCAATTCATCAGCCGTAATCGCCATCACCGCCGTTTCATCCACTTTCCAGCCACGGTTGTTCATCTCTTTATACAGTTCCTGCCCCTGACGCTCGCCAATTTTGGTGGCTGCCATCATCACCAACGGCACCGTGTCCATCGGTTGGCCTTTGGCATTCACGAACTGGTCGTCAACCGCAATCACCTTAAGATTGTAGCTACGCGCCTTGGCAATAATGGCCGGCCCCAATTTCGGATCTGGGGTACAAATAACAAACCCTTTCGCTCCGCTAGCCGCCAGACTATCAATCGCGTTCAGGGTTTTTTCCCCATCAGGCACCGCAATTTTTATCACATCAAAACCAAGATCTTTTCCTGCCTTATCGGCGAATTTCCATTCGGTCTGGAACCAGGGTTCTTCCGGCTGCTTAACCAGAAACCCCAGCTTTAAGTTCTCTGCCATAGCTGATTGTGACATAACAGCAGCTAACCCGATTGCAGCCAGCGCCTTAGTGAATTTATGCATGATGTTCTCCGGTGTCATTATCTTTTCATTCGCCAGTGACGCTGAAGCGAATTCGAGTTCCTGGTAAGGGTATTTCCGGTCTGGATAAAGGAAAAACACAGACTTAGCGTAAATCCTTCACTCAGTAGCATTCAGACGCTTTATGTTTTAGTCGTTATTTTCGGTTCGAATATAGAGCTTTATCACATCCCGGAACAATGACAGGTTTGTGCATACATTTAGCAATTTTAACCAATCATTAACCTTTGACGAGCTTCACAAAATGGCTGCGGGCGACAGAAAAATACATACTTCCAGCTAACCGCTCCTAACCGCCTCTTCCTATCCCTGCCTATCGTAAACGTCAACGATCTGGGATTAATGAGGAGCAAAGCATGAGCGCGGGCGCTATTACGATTGGTCTCGACTTCGGCAGTGATTCGGTACGCGCCTTAGCCGTTGACTGCCAAAGCGGGAAAGAGCTGGAAACAGAAGTGGTCTACTATCCCCGCTGGCGTGAGGGTAAATATTGTCAGCCTGCCAACAACCAGTTCCGACACCACCCGCTGGACTATATCGAATCGCTAGAGCAGGCGATTAAGGTGGTGGTTTCCCGTCTGACGAACGAACAACGGCAGAGCATCATCGGTATTGGCGTGGATTCCACCGGGTCAACGCCCGCGCCGATTGATGAACAAGGCCAGATACTGGCGCTACGTCCCGAGTTTACCAACAACCCCAATGCGATGTTCGTCCTGTGGAAAGACCACACGGCAATAGAAGAAGCAGATGCCATTAATGCACTCTGTCATAGCGGCCAGTTCCCGGATTACACCCGCTATATCGGCGGCGTTTACTCATCCGAATGGTTCTGGGCCAAAATCCTCCATGTCTCACGTGAAGATGCGGCCGTGCGCCAGACAGCGGTTTCCTGGATCGAACTCTGTGACTGGGTGCCCGCCCTGCTTTCCGGTACACAAGCGCCTGCTGATATTCGTCGTGGTCGGTGCAGTGCTGGACATAAATCACTCTGGCACCCGAGCTGGGGCGGACTACCGCCGAAAGATTTCTTACATGCGCTCGATCCCTGCCTGACCGAGACATTACAGTACCCGCTGTTTACCGATACCTGGACTGCTGAACAACCCGTCGGCACCATCACCGCCGAGTGGGCACAGCGGCTCGGCATTCCCGACACTGTCATCCTTGCAGGCGGCGCGTTTGACTGTCACGTCGGCACCGTCGGCGCGGGCGCACAGCCCTATACGTTGGTTAAAGTGATTGGCACCTCCACCTGCGACATTCTGATCGCCGACGAAGACCGTATTGCCGATCGCACTATCGCTGGCATCTGTGGACAGGTAGACGGCAGCGTCGTCCCCAACTATATCGGTCTCGAAGCCGGACAGTCCGCCTTCGGCGACATGTATGCCTGGTTTGGGCGTGTGCTGGGCTGGTCGTTACAGGAAGCAACAAAAGACCATCCTGAACTTAAATCGTCCCTACAGGCGGTGGAAGCCAAGCTGTTGGAACGACTCACCCACAACTGGGCGGAAAACCCCACGCTGGATCACCTGCCTATCGTGCTGGACTGGTTTAACGGCCGCAGGACGCCGTTCGCCAACCAGCGATTAAAAGGCGTGATTACCGATCTCAATCTTGGCACCGATGCCCCTACGCTGTTTGGCGGTTTCATTGCTGCTACCGCCTTTGGCGCACGCGCGATTATGGAATGCTTTGAAGATCAGGGCGTCCCCGTCGAAAACGTGCTGGCACTGGGCGGCATCGCGCGGAAATCTCCCGTCATCATGCAGGTGTGTACCGACGTAATGAATCGCCCCTTGCAGATCGTCGCATCCGATCAGTGCTGTGCACTCGGTGCAGCGATCTTTGCCGCTGTCGCCGCTGGCGTTCACGGCGATATCCCAACCGCACAACAGCATATGGCCAGTGGCATAGAACGCACGTTGATGCCAGACAGCCAGCGCGTTGCCCGTTATCAACAGCTTTATGAACGCTATCAGCAGTGGTGCCACCTCGCGGAACCTGCCTATAGCCCAACGTCTACGGCAAAAAACTAATTTTTATCCCTCTGGGGATCACGTTACAGGAGTCATCATGGATCATTTTAAGCAGCTTGAAGTCTGGTTCGTCATCGGTAGCCAGCATCTCTACGGGCCGGAAACGTTACGTCAGGTAAAAGAGAACGCAGAAAACGTCGTCGCCGGTTTGAATCAACAAGCCAATCTGCCCGTTAAGCTGGTGCTGAAGCCGCTGGTGAAAACACCAGATGAAATTCTGGCACTGTGCCGCGATGCCAACTATCAGGATAACTGTATCGGCCTGCTAACCTGGCTGCACACCTTCTCCCCGGCAAAAATGTGGATTGGCGGCTTGAGCGTACTCAGTAAACCGCTGCTGCAATTCCATACCCAGTTCAATGCCGAAGTGCCGTGGGATACCATGGACATGGATTTCATGAACCTGAACCAGACCGCACACGGCGGACGCGAATTTGGCTTCATCGGTGCCCGGATGCGACAGGCACATCAGGTCGTGGTCGGCCACTGGCAGGATAAGAACGCCCATGCCCGCATCGGCAAATGGATGCGGGTTGCTGCCGCACTTCAGGAAAGCAAACAACTGAAAGTCGCGCGCTTTGGTGACAACATGCGCGAAGTCGCCGTCACCGAAGGCGATAAAGTCGGTGCACAGATCCAGTTCGGCTACTCCGTTAGCGCTTGGGGGCTAGGTGATTTAACCGCCGTTGTCGATGCCGTCTCCAAAGGCGATATTGATGCGCTGGTCGAAGAATACGAAACCAGCTATCAGTTGACAGACACCGTGAAACTTAACGGGACTAACCGCCAAAACCTACTGGATGCTGCCCAGATCGAACTCGGGATGAAACGCTTTCTGGAACAAGGCGGCTATCACGCGTTCACCACCGATTTTGAAAACCTATACGGTTTGAAACAACTACCGGGTCTGGCGGTACAGCGACTGATGCAGCAAGGATACGGTTTCGGCGGCGAAGGCGACTGGAAAACCGCCGCACTGCTGCGCATCATGAAAGTGATGGCTAGCGGTTTGCCGGGCGGTACCTCTTTCATGGAGGACTACACCTATAACTTCCAGAATGGTAACGATCTGGTCGTCGGCTCCCATATGCTGGAAGTCTGCCCTACCATTGCGAAAGAGCAGAAACCAATTCTGGATGCGCAACACCTTGGCATTGGTGGAAAAGCCGACCCTGCACGCCTGATTTTCTCCACGCCAGCCGGACCGTCTCTCAACGCCAGCGTGATCGACATGGGCGACCGTTTCAGAATGTTGGTTAATCTGGTCGATACCATCGAGCAGCCACGTCCATTGCCAAAATTGCCAGTTGCTCGCGCCATCTGGAAGGCGCAACCGTCGCTGGAGGTGGCGGCCGAAGCCTGGATCCTAGCCGGCGGTGCGCACCACACCGTCTTTAGTCAAGCGTTAGATCTCGACCACATGCGGCTCTACGCCGAGATGCAGAACATCGAACTGCTGGTGATCGACAACGAAACTCGACTCCACGAATTCAAAGACGCACTGCGCTGGAACGAGGTGTACTACAAACTATGTAGTCGCTAATTACACGCGTCGGGGCAGATTGTCTATGGATCGTTCATCCGTACACAATCTGCTCCTTTATAGGCATTCATCGTTCCGATGCTCTGATGTGTCATCCCCGCTAACCTTAAAAACCGTATTATTTCTCTGTCAATCCGTTATTTTTTATTTCTACTCGTTTGTTATTGAAAAATAAGCGTACTTTTTACATCGCCCTCTGGACAGACTTTCTCGCTTGAATATACTTAGTCATCTCAACCACATAACTATTAGACCATTTCACCATGACCGTTCATGACTATTTGCTCAAATTCAGGAAAGTCAATTCAACAGAAAGTCTGGAAAAACTCTTTGATCACCTCAATTACTCTCTGACAGATAGTCAGGAAATCATCAACATGTATCGTGCTGCGGATCATCGCCGGGCTGAATTGGCCTCCGGCGGGCGCTTATTCGATGTCGGCTGTGTGCCAAAATCCGTCTGGCGTTATGTGCTGTAGTGATAAATTGTTATCTGCGAAAAAAAGAATAATTATGCAATAATTCTCTTCCCGGGCTATGGCTCCGAACGCACCGCGTGTTGCGGTTTGATAGCCCGGCATTTCTCTTATTCAGATAACCTGACCCTCCGCTCCTTGAAGAGGACGGCGATAACCCTACTTTGGGTATGTTGTCGAAAACCCAACAATGCCTGATAATAGTCCGGTTTTGTTTTGTAGGCACCGTAATGACCGAATACGCATTGCTCTTTGTTAGCATCCTTCTGGTAAATAATTTCGTCTTAGTGAAGTTTCTTGGATTGTGCCCCTTCATGGGTGTGTCCAAAAAGCTGGAGACGGCGATTGGCATGGGTATGGCGACCACGTTTGTGATGACTGTCGGCTCCATGTTTTCCTGGTTGGTTAACGAATTTATTCTTGTTCCACTCGATATTCTCTATTTGCGCACCATGGCTTTTATTCTGGTGCTCGCCGTTGTGGTGCAGTTCTCCGAGATGTTCGTGCGCAAAGTCAGCCCTGAGCTATACCGCCTGCTCGGGATTTTCCTGCCGTTGATTACCACCAACTGTGCCGTGCTCGGCGTCGTCTTGCTCAACATCAACCTGTCGCACGGTTTCCTGCAATCGACAATTTATGGTTTCGGCGGTGCTGCGGGCTTCTCACTGGTAATGGTGCTCTTCGCTGCTATCCGCGAGCGCCTCGCCGTGTCGGACATCCCGGCGCCGTTCCGAGGCTCTTCTATCGCGCTGATCACCGCAGGCCTAATGTCGCTGGCATTTATGGGCTTTACCGGATTGGTGAAATTCTGATGAGCGCTATCTGGATCGCCATTGCGGCATTAAGCGCACTCGCGCTGGCATTCGGTCTGGTGCTTGGCTACGCCTCACGTCGTTTTGAAGTCGAAAACGATCCGATCGTGGAAGAGGTCGAAGCCATGCTGCCACAAAGTCAGTGTGGCCAGTGCGGGTATCCCGGCTGTCGTCCTTACGCCGAAGCGGTCGCGCTAAATGGTGAAAGCATTAATAAATGTGGCCCCGGCGGCGAAGCGATGATGCTGAAACTGGCTGAAAAGCTCAATGTCGACCCGCAGCCGCTGGAAGGCGATGCTGACGTTCAAGCGCCTGCGCGTCATGTTGCCTGGATCGATGAGAGCAACTGCATCGGCTGTACCAAATGTATTCAGGCGTGCCCGGTTGATGCCATCATCGGCAGCACTAAAGCGGTGCACACCGTCGTCAGCGATTTATGCACGGGTTGCGATCTCTGCGTCTCCCCTTGCCCGACGGACTGTATCGAATTACGGCCCATCGCGCCGACTCCTGCTAACTGGAAATGGGATCTCGATACGATTCCAGTACGCGTTATTCAAGTAGAACGACATGCTTAAGCTGTTTTCCGCCTTTAAAAAAGACAGGATCTGGGATTTCGACGGAGGCATTCATCCGCCGGAAATGAAGACACAGTCCAGCCAGACGCCGTTACGCCAGATCCCATTGCCAGAACAGTTCATTATTCCGCTTAAGCAACATCTTGGGCCGGAAGGTGAAATCTGCGTCAGCGTTGGCGACAAGGTGCTGCGCGGCCAGCCGCTGACGCGGGGAAAAGGCCGGATGCTGCCCGTTCACGCACCGACGTCAGGAACGGTAAACGCGATCCGCCAACACACCACGGCGCATCCCTCTGGCCTGTCAGAACTCAGTATCATTATCATACCGGACGGTGAAGATCGCTGGTGCGAACGCCAAACCTATACCGATTACCATGCCCAGAGCGTCGATACCCTGCTTGCCCACCTGCATCAGGCAGGCATTGCGGGTTTGGGCGGCGCAGGCTTCCCTACCGCCGCCAAACTACAAGGCGGGATGCGTGGGATTGAAACCCTGATTATCAACGGCGCAGAATGTGAACCCTACATCACTGCCGACGATCGACTCATGCAGGAATGTGCTGACGAAATTGTGCAGGGCGTCGAGATTCTGTCGTTCCTGTTGCAGCCGAAACGTATTCTGATCGGAATCGAAGATAACAAACCGGAAGCCATCAGCGCCCTGCGACTGGCCGTGGGAAAACGCAGCGACATGCAGTTGCGCGTCATCCCCACTAAGTATCCATCAGGCGGTGCCAAGCAGCTCACCAAAATTCTGACTGGCAAAGAGGTCCCATTCGGTAAACACTCCGCCACGATTGGCGTGTTAATGCAAAACGTCGGCACGGCGTTCGCCATCAAACGCGCGGTGATCGACGGCGAGCCGCTCACTGAGCGCGTGGTAACGCTGACTGGTGAAGCCTTGCGTCAGCCCGGTAACGTGTGGGCGCGATTGGGGACACCGGTTCGCCACCTGCTCAAACAGGGTGGCTTCCATGTGAATAAGCAGCCAATGGTGGTAATGGGTGGCCCGCTGATGGGTTTTACGCTACCGTCGCTGGACGTGCCTATCGTCAAAATCAGCAATTGCCTGCTCGCGCCATCACATTCGGAAATGGAGCCCGTTGCTGAAGAGCAATCCTGTATTCGCTGTAGCAAATGTGCCGATGCCTGTCCGGCAGGTCTCTTACCGCAGCAGCTATACTGGTTCAGTCGCGGGCAGGAACACGAAAAAGCCCGCAACCATCATCTGTTCGATTGTATCGAATGTGGCGCTTGCGCTTACGTCTGCCCCAGCAATATCCCGCTGGTGCAGTACTATCGTCAGGAAAAGGCCGAAATTCGGGCTATCGACGAAGACGCACAGCGTGCCGCACAGGCCAAAGTCCGTTTTGATGCCAAACAAGCGCGTCTGGAGCGGGAAAAAGCTGCGCGCGAACTGCGCCACAAACAGGCTGCCGCGGGTGTCTCCACCAGTGACAAAGATGCCGTTCAGGCCGCACTGGAACGTGTACGCCGTAAACAAACCGCAGAAGCCGAAATCGGTTCCCCTATCACGGTAACCCCTGATACACAGCCGGATAACAGCGCAGCCATCGCCGCACGTGCCGCACGTAAAGCAGTAGTACGTGAAGAACGGGCGCGCGCGACACAGGCGCAACAAGACGCACCCGCGGTAGAGGCAACTCCTGACGAGCTTGATCCACGTAAAGCCGCCGTTGCCGCTGCTCTTGCGCGGGTTAAAGCCCGTAAAGCCGCTCAACAGCCTGCGACAGAAACGACCCCTGTCGTTCCCGATGCAGCAGCAGAACCAATTGCCGCCGTTGAAGTACAAGAGCCGGAAGATCCCCGTAAAGCTGCCGTTGCCGCCGCTATCGCTCGTGTTAAAGCCCGTAAAGCCGCTCAACAGCCTGCGGCAGAAACGGCTCCTGTCGTTCCCGATGCAGCAGCAGAACCAATTACCGCCGTTGAAGTACAAGAGCCGGAAGATCCCCGTAAAGCTGCCGTTGCCGCCGCTATCGCTCGCGTCAAAGCCCGTAAAGCCGCTCAACAGCCTGCGGCAGACGCAGAAGCAGCCGCGCCCATCGTTTCCAATGTAGTAGCAGAACCGATCGCTGTCGTTGAAGCTCAAGAGCCGGAAGATCCCCGTAAGGCTGCCGTTGCCGCCGCCATCGCTCGCGTTAAAGCCCGTAAAGCCGCGCAGGCATCGTCACATCAAGAGGAATAAATGGCTTTTAGAATTGCGAGTTCACCGTTCACACATAACCAGCAGCGCACACAGCGCATCATGCTGTTGGTTATTCTAGCCTGCCTGCCGGGCATGCTGGCGCAGGTCTATTTCTTTGGCTACGGCAACCTGATTCAGGTCGGGCTGGCATCGGCCACCGCGCTTATTGCAGAGGGCGTGACACTGTCACTGAGGAAATTTGCAGTACGCACCACACTGGCTGATAATTCCGCGTTACTGACCGCCGTGCTGCTCGGGATCAGCCTGCCGCCGCTTGCCCCGTGGTGGATGGTGGTGATGGCAACCGTTTTTGCCATCATTATCGCCAAACAGCTATATGGCGGATTAGGACAAAACCCTTTTAATCCCGCGATGATTGGCTATGTGGTGCTGCTGATCTCTTTCCCGGTCCAGATGACGAGCTGGCTGCCTCCTGCACCGCTGCAAACCATCCCGCTCAGTTTCCATGATGCGTTCATCATCATCTTTACCGGGCATACACCTGACGGGCACACCATGCAGCAGTTGATGCACAACGTTGATGGCGTGAGCCAGGCCACCCCGCTGGATACGTTTAAAACCAGCCTGCGCTCCGGTCAAACGCCGCAGAACATTCTGCAACAGCCAATGTTTGCTCAATCACTGTCCGGCATTGGCTGGCAGTGGGTGAATATCGGTTTTCTCATCGGCGGGCTGTTCTTGCTGATGCGCGGTACCATTCGCTGGCATATTCCGGTCAGTTTTCTTCTGTCGCTGATGTTTTGCGCCTCACTAAGCTGGTTTATTGCGCCGGAGAAATTTGCACCGCCGATGTTACATCTGTTATCCGGCGCTACCATGCTCGGCGCGTTTTTCATCGCCACCGATCCCGTTACGGCCTCAACGACGAACCGTGGCCGTCTGATTTTCGGAGCGTTGATTGGATTATTGGTATGGCTAATTCGCACCTACGGCGGCTACCCGGACGGCATCGCCTTTGCCGTTCTACTGGCGAACATTACCGTACCGCTGATCGACTATTACACTAAGCCACGCGCTTACGGCCACCATCGCTGAGGAGACGCCCATGATGACAACAATGCGCCGCCACGCGACAACACTGGCTCTGTTTGCCGCTTCCACCACCGCCGTCACTGCTGTGGTGAATATGTTAACGGAACCGACAATCTCCCATCAGGCGATGTTGCAGCAAAAGATGCTGTTAGATCAGGTGGTTCCCGCCGAATTATACAACAGCGACATGCAGAAAGAGTGTTACGTTGTCACTAATGCAGCGCTCGGCTCGTCAGCGCCACACCGCGTGTTCATCGCCCGCCAGAATGGTGAACCAGTCGCCGCCGCGCTGGAAAGTACCGCGCCGGATGGCTATTCTGGTGCCATTCAACTGCTGGTTGGTGCCAATTTTCATGGCAAGGTGCTCGGTGTCCGCGTGACGGAGCACCATGAAACGCCGGGGCTGGGTGATAAAATTGATGTACGAATTTCTGACTGGATCACCCGCTTTAATGGGTTAATGGTACAAGGTGAGCATGACGCACGCTGGGCGGTGAAGAAAGAAGGCGGAATGTTTGATCAATTTACTGGCGCCACCATCACACCGCGTGCCGTCATTAACAGCGTAAAACGCAGTGCGCTTTACCTGCAAACGTTGCCGTCACAAATCAACACGCTATCCGCCTGTGGAGAGAATCAATGAGTCAAACTAAAGCACTTTTCATTGACGGGTTATGGAAGAACAACTCGGCACTGGTTCAATTGCTGGGCCTGTGCCCCCTGTTAGCGGTGTCATCGACTGCGACTAACGCGCTGGGGCTGGGGCTAGCCACCACGCTGGTTCTCACCTGTACCAACATGGCTGTCTCAGCGCTGCGTCGCTGGGTGCCGGCGGAAATTCGTATTCCAATTTACGTCATGATCATTGCCTCAGTGGTCAGTACCGTGCAAATGCTGATTAACGCCTATGCCTACGGTTTATATCAATCACTAGGAATTTTTATTCCGCTGATCGTAACAAACTGTATCGTAATCGGGCGTGCAGAAGCCTTCGCTTCCAAGAATGCTGTCCTCCCTTCTGCTATTGACGGTTTGGCGATGGGCTTGGGAGCGACCAGTGCACTGGTAGTTCTCGGTTCTTTACGTGAAATTCTGGGTAACGGCACGCTATTCGACGGCGCAGATTTGCTGCTAGGTAGCTGGGCCAAAGTTCTCCGCATCGAGGTTGTACACCTCGATTCCCCTTTCCTACTGGCAATGCTGCCGCCGGGCGCTTTTATCGGGCTGGGGCTGCTACTGGCCGTGAAATACCTGATCGATGAGAAAATGAAACAACGCCGAGCGCGTGTCGCTGCTGCCGCAGGTAAAATTGCACCAGCAGCCAGTGCCGTAGGGGAATCTCTATGAACAAGGTCAAACGGGTTGAGATCTTAACGCGTTTACGCGACAACAATCCCCATCCAACGACTGAGTTAAATTTCAGCACGCCATTTGAACTGCTCATCGCCGTACTGCTTTCGGCACAGGCAACCGACGTTAGCGTGAACAAGGCAACGGCAAAGCTCTATCCCGTCGCCAACACGCCCGAAGCCCTGCTAGAACTCGGCGTAGACGGCGTTAAGAGCTATATCAAGACGATCGGCCTGTTTAACAGCAAAGCGGAAAACGTCATCAAGACCTGTCGCCTATTGCTGGAAAAGCATCAGGGACAGGTCCCTGAAGATCGCGCGGCATTGGAAGCCCTACCCGGCGTAGGACGAAAAACGGCAAACGTTGTTTTGAATACTGCGTTTGGCTGGCCGACCATTGCTGTTGATACTCACATCTTTCGCGTGAGTAACCGTACAGGATTCGCACCGGGTAAAAATGTCGAACAGGTAGAGGAAAAACTGCTGAAAGTCGTTCCGGCAGAATTTAAAGTCGACTGCCACCACTGGTTAATCCTGCATGGCCGTTACACCTGCATCGCCCGCAAACCACGCTGCGGCTCCTGCCTGATTGAAGATTTATGTGAATTTGGCGAAAAGGTCGACGCCTAATCGGTTGTGGTCTGATGGAGCCGCAATCATCAGGCCTTCCTTTTGATTATCCCCCCACCTTTAACTCTCCCACTATCAGCGTAAGCCACGTGTGCTCTGCTTCCCATCACTCAAGGAATCGCGCCCTTTCTGTCAGTTCCTGCCGCCCCAAAAACCTGTATAAAAACACAAGTAACCACTATTTAAGGCTAATAAGTTATTTTTAATAGAAAATTTAGTGATTGACAGTAACGCATGGTTATTATACCGACATTTATCTTATTACATGCCGTTGATGCATTTTTACACCCACTGCATATTTAGTAATATGCAAAACATTAAACCGCATATTCATTCATAGTTAATGATATTGTCTTAGTTTTAAGAAAAAGGCAGATTATATCCCTTTTATAAAAAACAAACGCAACAAAGAGAGATAATCATTTGAAGAAAAAGAAAGTTATGAAATTAAACTCTGCATAACATTTATTTTCTGGTTTTATCCCACCACAAAAACCACTTGTAACAAAATATGTAAAATGACTTGCCTGTCCGTAAAATAACGTCAATATAACGCCGCTTTTCCTCCCCATAATTAATCAAAAGAGGTTGCAGTTTCACTGTTTCACTCTTGTTATTTTCTCGTTAAAAAAAACGAGATATGTAAAATCAGAGGTCTTTGTGTCAACAGCAAACAACAACAGCGAATCAACCGAAAGCATCAGCATGAACGCTTTCAAACAACCAAAAGCGTTTTATCTCATCTTTAGCATCGAGCTGTGGGAGCGTTTTGGTTACTACGGTCTGCAGGGCATTATGGCGGTTTATCTGGTCAAAATGCTGGGCATGTCCGAAACCGACTCCATCACCCTGTTTTCCTCGTTCAGCGCGTTGGTATACGGTTTCGTCGCCATTGGCGGCTGGTTGGGCGACAAAGTCCTCGGCACCAAACGTGTCATCGTGTTAGGAGCCATCGTGTTGGCATTCGGCTACGCCATGATTTCCTACTCGGGTCATAGCGTGACATGGGTCTATATCGGTATGGCAACCATTGCCGTCGGTAACGGGTTGTTTAAGGCTAATCCGTCAGCTCTGCTGTCTACCTGCTACGCGAAAGACGATCCGCGTCTGGATGGTGCCTTCACCATGTACTACATGGCGGTGAACATCGGCTCTTTCTTTTCTATGTTGGCTACACCGGTGCTCGCCGCAAACTATGGCTGGAGCGTTGCGTTCTCCCTAAGCGTAGTCGGGATGATTCTAACGCTGGTTAACTTCATGTTCTGCCGTAAGTGGGTTAGCACACAAGGTTCTCAGCCAGATTTCCAGCCGATCAATTTGCAGAAGCTCGCCATCACCCTCGTGGGTATCGTTGCACTGGTCGCGCTCTCCACTTGGCTATTGCACAATCAGAGCGTAGCTCGTTGGATACTGACGCTTATTTCAATCGCCGTTGTCGCCATTTTCATCAAGGAGATGCTGGCGGTGAAAGGTGCAGAACGCAGGAAGATGATCGTAGCACTTCTGCTGATGCTGGAAGCCGTGGTCTTCTTTGTGCTGTACAACCAGATGCCAACATCGCTGAACTTCTTTGCTATCCGCAACGTTGAGCACTCAATTTTAGGCTTTGCCTTTGAGCCAGAGCAGTATCAAGCGCTCAACCCATTCTGGATCATGGTTGCCAGCCCGATTCTGGCTGCGGTTTACAACAAAATGGGCGACCAACTGCCGATGGCACACAAATTTGCGATAGGTATGGTGCTGTGCTCCGGCGCGTTTCTGGTGCTGCCGTGGGGCGCTAGCATGGCAAACGAGCAGGGTATCGTGTCCGTCAACTGGCTGATCCTCTGCTATGGCCTGCAAAGTATCGGGGAGTTAATGATTTCCGGGCTAGGTCTGGCGATGGTCGCTCAATTGGTGCCACAGCGTCTGATGGGCTTCATCATGGGTGCCTGGTTCCTGACGTCAGCCGGTGCCGCAATTATTGCAGGCTACGTCGCCAACATGATGGCCGTGCCTGAGAACGTCGTAGATCCGCACACCTCTCTTGAGATTTATAGCAATGTATTCATGCAGATTGGCATAGTAACGGGCATCATCGCCGTTCTGATGCTGTTGACCGCACCGAAACTGACGCGCATGACTCAGGATGTCATCGACGCTCCTGTGAATACCGCCGCTACTAGCGCAGAATCGGTCTGATAGGCTATCGAAACACCACACTCAAATAATTGAGTATGGTGTTATTAGTCATGCGTCAGATGATAAAAAGCCAGACAGTGTCTGGCTTTTTTACGTTAGTACGTCTGACAACGCTTACTTCACTGGCAGCGTAACGTCTTTAAACATCGCTTCAATTTCATCATTTGAACGCAGCGCCACAGCAGAATCGACAACATCGCGCGTCAAATGCGGGGCAAAACGCTGAATGAAATCGTACATGTAACTCCGCAGGAACGTGCTGCGCCGGAAGCCAATTTTCGTCGTGCTGTAGCTGAAGATACTGTTCGCGTTGATGGTCACCAGATCGGTTTCCGTTTGCGGATCGACTGCCATATTGGCAATCACCCCAACACCCAACCCCAAACGCACGTAGGTCTTAATCACATCGGCATCCGTTGCGGTAAAGACGATACGCGGCGTGAGGCCAGCCCGGTTAAACGCGGTATCCAGTTCGGAGCGCCCCGTAAAGCCAAAGGTATAGGTGACAATGGGATAAGCTGCCAGTTCTTCAATAGAGATATCTGTTTTGGATGCCAGCGGGTGATCGGGTGTTACCACCACCGCGCGATTCCAGTGATAACACGGCAGCATGATCAGATCGTCGTACAAATGCAGGGCTTCAGTTGCAATAGCAAAGTCTGCAGACCCTTTCGCAACGGCCTCGGCAATCTGCGTCGGCGAGCCCTGATGCATGTGCAGCGATACGCGAGGATAGCGATCGATGAAACCTTTGATGACGCTAGGCAGCGCGTAGCGGGCCTGTGTATGGGTAGTTGCGACGTACAGCGACCCTTTATCGGGATAGGTATGCTCTCCGGCAACTGCTTTGATGGCATCGACTTTCGACAACACTTCACGTGCGATACGGATGACTTCCTGTCCAGCGGGTGTCACCTGTGTCAGGTGTTTCCCACTACGGGCAAAAATCTGAATACCCAACTCATCCTCCAGCATGCGGACCTGTTTACTGATCCCCGGCTGAGAGGTGTACAACCCTTCTGCGGTAGAAGACACATTCAGGTTGTGATTAACAACTTCAACAATATAACGAAGCTGTTGTAGTTTCATAATTTATCCCATTCCCAATTGAAGTGTGCGTGTAGCATCTCACGACGTTCTGACGACGTTCCGTTTTATTGACCTTGATTATACTCGTCATACTTCAAGCTGCTGTGCGTTGGCCGCGCAACTCGAATTATTTAGGGTATGCGCCTTCACCATCTGGCGTATATTCCCATCAATTAATGTCATTTAATCATAAAAATTATTTTTATATAACCATTTTTGCATAACTGCAGCGATAAAGAACGCAGTGCGTGCGATTATCACCGAGGTAAACCGCATGATTCTCTATCACGGATCAACAATCCTTATGCTACCGCAAGACTATCCTCATACGATTGTTTTATCAGGATATTTTTACGATAAAAAAAACCAGCCTCACGGCTGGCTCGATTTAGCTATTTTTAACGCACAAACACAGCAGTGCGTAAGGTGACAGAAAGAGGTTACTTCTTCCCTTCAACCCATTTTCCGTCAATATAAAACGCCGACCAGCCCGTTGCCTTGCCGTCTTTCTCTGACGAGACATATTGCTGTTTGGTCTTACGGCTGAAACGCACCTGCGTTTTATTGCCGTCTTTATCGACCTCCGGGGCATCGGCCAAATAGCGCAGTTTCTCCGGCAAGCGATCTTTAAATCGCACCAGTTCCTCTACCAGTGGTGCCCGCGTTTCACGAGATTTCGGGAACGTATTGGCCGCGAGGAATACTCCCGCAGCGCCGTCGCGCAATACGAAATAGGCATCAGACTTCTCGCAAGGCAGCTCAGGCAACGGCACCGGATCTTCTTTCGGTGGCGCAACATCGCCATTACGCAAGATCTTACGCGTGTTACTGCACGTTTCGCCGGTGCATGACATGTATTTACCGAAGCGTCCCATTTTGAGATGCATTTCGGAACCACATTTCTCACACTCAACGATCGGCCCATCATAGCCCTTGATACGGAACTCGCCCGTTTCGATCTCATACCCATCACAGGCTGGGTTATTCCCGCAAACGTGCAGTTTACGCTGGTTATCAATCAGGTAGCTGTCCATCGCCGTACCACATTTTTCACAGCGACGACGAGCACGCAGTGCGTTAGTTTCGGCTTCATCGCCTTCTAACACATTCAGCACTTCAGTTTCTGGTATCAGATTGATCGTGGTTTTACAGCGCTCTTTCGGCGACAGTGCATAGCCGGAACAACCCAGAAACACCCCAGTACTGGCAGTACGAATACCCATTTGACGAGAGCAGGTCGGGCAGTCAATGCTGGTCAACACCATCGCATTGGGCCGCATGCCGCCTTCTTCAGGGTCCTGTTCTGCCTTTTCCAACTGCTGGCTAAATTCATTGAAGAACTCATCCAGTACGGCTTTCCATTCAGCCTGATTATTGGCGACCTGATCGAGACGGCTTTCCATCCGCGCGGTGAAATCGTAATTCATCAATTCGCGGAAGTTTTCTTCCAGCCGATCGGTAACAATTTCACCCATCTTCTCGGCGTAGAAACGGCGGTTTTCCACCCGGACATAGCCACGATCCTGGATGGTTGAAATAATCGAGGCGTAGGTAGAAGGACGACCAATACCGCGTTTTTCCAGCTCTTTAACCAGCGATGCATCGCTGTAACGTGCCGGTGGTTTGGTGAAGTGTTGCCCTGGCAGCAGTTTCTGTAGTGATAATGCTTCACCTACGGCCACGGTCGGCAACGTGCGATCTTCATCATTCTTACGCAGCGCTGGCATGACTTTCGTCCAGCCATCAAAACGCAGCGTTCGGCCTTTTGCACGCAGTTGATAATCTGCGGCTTCCACGATTAGCGTGGTGGAGTCGTATTGCGCTGGCGTCATTTGACAGGCGACGAACTGACGCCAGATCAACTGATACAGCTTCTGCGCATCGGCTTCCATATCCTTCAGGCTGTCAGCCAGCACACCTACATCGGAAGGTCGAATGGCTTCGTGCGCTTCCTGTGAATTTTCTTTGCTGCTGTAGGCGATTGCCGCCTCCGGCAGATAGCGCTTGCCGAATTCTTCGCCGATATAGCCACGCACCATCGTCAACGCATCCTGACTGAGGTTCGTGGAGTCGGTACGCATATAGGTAATGTAGCCCGCTTCGTACAGACGCTGCGCCATCATCATGGTCTTTTTCACACCAAAACCAAGACGTGTACTGGCAGCCTGTTGCAGCGTTGACGTAATGAACGGCGCACCGGGTTTGCTGCTAGTCGGCTTATCTTCGCGGTCAGCAACGATATAGCGTGCATTCTCAAGCAGGCTGACCGCCGCATGCGTTTGATCTTTGTTAACGGGCTTAAACGGTTTGCCGTTGTGATGCGTTACCTGCATTTGCAGTTGAATATCACTGCCCGCCAATAAGTCGGCGTGCAATTCCCAATATTCTTCCGGCACGAACGCTTTAATTTCGCGCTCACGATCGACAATCAGGCGCACTGCAACCGACTGCACACGCCCGGCAGACAGGCCACGCGCAATCTTTTTCCACAACAGCGGGGAAACCATGTAACCCACCACGCGATCCATAAACCGACGCGCCTGCTGTGCATTAACGCGGTCAATATTCAACGTGTCTGGTTTTTCAAACGCCTGTGTAATGGCATTTTTCGTGATTTCGTTAAACACTACGCGACTGAAACGCCGATCGTCACCACCAATAATTTCCCGCAGGTGCCAGGCAATGGCTTCCCCTTCGCGGTCAAGGTCGGTTGCGAGATAGATGTGGTCAGCATTTTCCGCCAGCGTTTTTAGTTCGGAAACAACCTTCTCCTTACCCGGCAGGATTTCGTAGTTAGCTTTCCAGCCATGATAAGGATCGACGCCCATACGATTAACTAGCGCGGATTTTTCATCCTTTTTGACTTTCTTTTTCGTTTTATCTTTAGTCGTTGAGTCCGCGCTCTTTTTACTGGCTGAGCCACTTGTCGGCAAATCGCGTACATGACCGACGCTGGATTTCACCACGTAGTCATTGCCTAAATACTTATTGATCGTTTTGGCTTTTGCCGGGGACTCGACGATAACGAGAGCTTTACCCATATGTACTATTACCTGCTGAATTCTTCTGAAAATCAGATATTTTTCGGGGCATTCAGAGCGGATTCTACTGACTGCGCAAAATCCCACACTCTACCTGATAAATGCTGCCACGCAACCTAATTAGCATGGGGACACTGTTTTATCCGCTTCCTGCCAAACTGAATATCGGCAGGTAAGCCCCTAAAATGTAGCCCATTTGCCTCATAATCTGCTCTTTACGCTGAAACCGTATCGCAGTACCCTTTCTCTTGATGCAGTTTTGGAACAAACATTGTTGATATAGTGTAATTCCCCCTTTTTCAAGGGACGTACAGGAGTAACAATCATGTCACCTGAATATCAGGTTAACGAAGAAAAACGTCCGATTAGCCGCCAGAGTTTATTAGTTGAGGCTAATGACATCATTAAACATCACGATGATTATTTGCATGGCATGGTCGCTGATAGCGTAGAACAAAAAAACGACGTATTGGTTTTCCGCGGTGAGTTTTTTCTCGATGCAAACGGAATTCCAACCTTAAAAAGCACCGCAGTATTTAACATGTTCAAACACCTTGCGCATGTTTTATCCGAAAAATATTATTTGGTCGATTAATACAAATGCCCGCGAACGGCGGGCACTTGATGTTATACGGCTTAACAATAATCGGTTATAGCAGGGGCTTCGAACCACGCTGCCACCAACGTAGCATCAGGCGTTCTGCGGTATCGCCTGCGCTGCCCGTTAGGCGATCCAGCAGGCGTTTACGGCGCGTATAGCGCACACTTAATACCTCATGGTTCGCCATTTCGGCAATGAGCAGGTCGTCACTGGTGCCGATAGCATCGATCAATCCCAAATCTTTCGCCTGCGTGCCAAACCAGTGCTCTCCTGTCGCAACTGAATCAATATCCAGCGATGGGCGCATCTGTTGCACAAAGTCTTTAAACAGCGTGTGCGTCACGTTCAGATCTTCGCGGAATTTTTCACGGCCTTGCTCGGTATTCTCACCAAACAGCGTCAACGTGCGTTTAAATTCACCCGCGGTATGCAGTTCAACATCAATATCTTTGTTTTTCAGCAAACGGTGGAAGTTGGGAATTTGCGCCACGACACCAATAGATCCAACAATAGCAAAGGGAGCCGCTACAATACGATCGGCCACGCAGGCCATCATGTATCCACCACTGGCGGCAACTTTATCTACGGAGACAGTCAACCGCACACCGCCTTGGCGCAGGCGCTGTAACTGCGACGCTGCCAGTCCATAGCCGTGTACCACACCGCCAGGGCTTTCCAGACGCAGCAATACTTCATCTTTCGGTTTCGCCACGGCGAGCACGGCAGAGATCTCTTCACGCAGCGAACTGACTTCGCCTGCATCCATACTGCCATTGAAATCGAGAACGTACAGGCACGGTTTTACACTTTTCTCTTCGCCACGCTTGGCACGCTGTTTATCTTGCTTCGCGGTTTCTTTTTCTTTCTTTTTTTCTTGTTTAGATAACAACTTGCGTTCAGTGTCGCTCATACAGGCTGTCTGCATTTCACGCTGAATTTCCTGATATTGCTCGCCCAAATTCGTGACCTGTAACTCACCTTTATGCTGGCGTTTACGTTGTGTCATCCCGAATGCCAGAACGACTAACGCACCAATAGCCACCACGATGGTGAGCACCTTAGCCAGGAATAAACCGTACAGAGAAAGTAATTCCACAAACACCGTCCTCATTGACTGAGCATTAATTAATATTGGCCTACCAGCCAACTATAGCGTTGACGTCACGCGCCATTCCCTTCCTATAACCTAACTGATGGCACACAATATGGCGATGTTATTCCTGCGGTTTCTCTATCTATTGCCGTTTTTTACAACAGTACAGAGGCAAATAGCGGTAGTCTCATTGAAAACATGCAACATTTGAGGCATAACACCCCCATTCACCCTGCCCGGATACGCCTTCACCTGACGTTCCGAACCGCACGCCCCGACAGCTCACGTCGCGCCGATATGCTATGGCAGGTCTACTATCTAGAAGCGTGGTTATTTCGCGCCGCGGCATGAGGAATTCATTGTGCATTACCAGCCTAAAATCGATTTACTGCAAAACCGCATCATTCTGGTCACTGGTGCCGGAGATGGCATTGGCCGGGAAGCGGCGATGACCTACGCCCGTTACGGCGCTCACGTCATCTTATTAGGGCGGACGGAAAGTAAACTACAGGCGGTTAAGCAGCAGATCGAACAGGAACATCGTGCGACAGCACACGTTATTGTCTGCGATATGTTGGCCTTATCCTCTGCACAGTGCTTTCAGTTGGCGGATGAACTGGCACAGGTTGTACCGCATCTGGATGGCGTACTCCACAACGCCGGATTGCTTGGAGAAGTTGCCCCTGTTGTACAGCAAACGCCTGAGATCTGGCATCAGGTTATGCAGGTTAACATCAACGCGACCTTTATGTTGACGCAAGCGCTGCTACCCCTGCTATTGAAATCACCCTGCTCTTCTCTGGTTTTCACCAGTTCCAGCGTCGGTCGCGAAGGTCGCGCCAACTGGGGAGCCTATTCCGTATCCAAGTTCGCCACAGAAGGTTTGATGCAGGTACTGGCAGAAGAATATCGCTCACAAAATCTACGAGTGAACTGTATTAATCCCGGTGGTACGCGGACGGGAATGCGCGCAGCCGCTTTCCCCAACGAAGATCCAATGAAGCTGAAAACGCCGACAGATATCATGCCGCTGTATCTTTACCTGATGGGTGACGACAGCCGCCGCAAGACGGGGATGAGTTTTGATGCACAGCCGGGTAGAAAAGCCGGTCCAGCCGAATAATAGAGAAGAGCACGAATATGAGCGATGAACGTCACCAGCAACGCCAACAACGCCTGAAAGAAAAGGTCGATGCCCGCATCGCTGCCGCGAATGAAACGCGTGGCATTCTGATCGTCTTCACCGGTAACGGGAAAGGGAAAACGACGGCAGCATTTGGTACCGTCACACGGGCGATAGGCCACGGATTGCGAGCTGGCGTGATTCAGTTTATTAAAGGTGAATGGCCAAACGGTGAAAAAAATCTGCTACAACAACACGGTGTGGAATTTCAGGTGATGGCGACCGGTTTTACCTGGGATACGCAGAATCGCCAGACGGATACCACAGCAGCACAGAAGGTCTGGCAGGCAGGTAAACGGATGTTGACCGATCCACAGCTTGACCTCGTGGTATTAGATGAACTGACGTATATGATTAGCTACGATTATTTAAATTTAAGTGACGTTGTCACCACCTTAAAACAGCGCCCTGCTGGGCAGACCGTCATTATTACTGGGCGGGGTTGCCACCGTGATTTACTGGAAATGGCCGATACCGTGACAGAAATGCGCCCGGTAAAGCATGCGTTTGATAACGGGATTCAGGCCCAGCAAGGAATTGACTGGTAGTCTTTAGTCCTAATTACTAAAAGCAATAGAACCAAATGAAAACGGGCAGCGAGACTGCCCGTGAAGCGTATGGAGAAAAAGATTAGCCGTTACGTTTCGGCTTTGGAGATGTGCGGCGCGCAGGAGCACTGCTGATCTGGCTGTGACGTTTTACCGCACGGCGGATCTGGTTCGCTTTCACCCGACGGCGTTCACGCTCAACCGGCAGCTTCGATACGGTTTCGGCCGGAAGTTGCACTAACTCACGCAGATAGTTCAGTTGTTCCAGCGGCATTTCTGCCCAGCCACCGCGCGGAATACCTTTCGGCAACGTAATATCGCCGTAGCGCACGCGGATCAGGCGGCTAACCTGCACGCCAACGGCTTCCCACAGGCGGCGAACTTCACGGTTACGCCCCTCTGTCAGCGTCACGTTATACCACTGGTTCAGACCTTCACCGCCCTGATAGCGGATAGTGCGGAACGCGGCAGGACCGTCTTCCAACTGTACGCCTTTACTCAGTTGCTTGATCTTTTCGTCATCAACCTCACCGAAGACCCGCACGGCATATTCGCGCTCAACCTCACGGCTGGGGTGCATCAGGCGATTGGCCAATTCACCGTCGGTCGTGAACAGCAGCAGACCGGAGGTATTCACATCCAGACGCCCTACTGCAACCCAACGGGAGCCCTGAATTTTCGGCAAACGGTCAAACACCGTTGGACGCCCATCAGGATCGTTGCGGGTACACAACTCGCCTTCTGGTTTGTAATACACCAGAACGCGACACACGGTTTCTTCGGTTTCCTTAACGGTAACCACATGACCATCAATACGGATTTTGGTGGCTTTCGTCACTTCAACGCGATCGCCCAATGTGGCAACCTTACCGTCAACGCTGACGCGTCCAGCCTGAATGATACCTTCAATTTCGCGGCGTGAGCCATGTCCGGCGCGCGCCAGAACTTTTTGTAACTTTTCGCTCATTGAGCAGCCTCTAGTGTCGCCTTCCCAGGCGTCGGGGGGAGTCATAACTGCTTATAAAATTCAGCAAGTTACGTAAAAATCATGCCTAATATTCAACGCTGGCGCGATTATACCGATCTTCGCGCCATTTGTATTCTCATTGTTACCGCCCGTCGCAGTGCTTATAGGAACGGCGTAACATCGCCAGTGCCTTCACGGGCGACGCGCGGTACGGATTCGGTCAAGTCGATAACCGTCGTTGGCTGTTGACCCAGGGAGCCGCCGTGGATAATCAAATCCACCAATTTTCCCAATTCTTCCTGAATTTCTTCTGGATCGGATTCAGCAAAATCATTTCCCGGCAGCATCAGCGTTGTCGACATCAACGGTTCATTCAGCGCGGCCAGCAGATCCAGTGCAATAGGATTAGACGGCACACGTAGGCCGATGGTTTTACGTTTTTCATTCATTAAACGACGGGGTACTTCTTTTGTCGCTTTTAGGATAAAGGTGTAATTACCTGGCGTATTATTTTTAATCAACCGGAAAGCCGAGTTATCAACATGGGCGTACGTCGATAGTTCGGATAGATCGCGGCACATCAGCGTGAAGTTATGATCGCTACCCAGATCGCGAATGCGACAAATACGTTCCAACGCATTCTTTTCGCCCAGCATGCAGCCCAACGCATAGCCGGAATCCGTTGGGTAAACAATCACCCCACCTTTATGCAAAAATTCCACCGATTGGCTGATTAATCGTGGTTGCGGATTCTGCGGATGAATATAGAAGAACTGACTCATGACCTACCTCGTGCGTCTGACATTGCGCGGCGTTGCTCATCCCACACCGCGTCATAGTGCAATAGGGTTATTATAGAACGTGTCGGTGGTAAAAGATTGTTATTTCATGAGATAGCGATGCCATTACGCGGTAATGTTCAGCTAATTTGCCAATAATGGATGATACCAAACCGGCTCGACGTCGGCAGGCAGCCATAGCTTACGCCCCAGCTCAATCCAGGCACAAGGCAGATGGAAATCCGATCCTTGCGACGCCATCAGGTTGAAATCACGCGCATAGCGAGCAAGCTGTGTCCGTTCATCCGGCGCCTGCTGGCACTGCGCGACCTCCATTGCGATCCCGCCACTTTCTGCAAACATGGCTAACAGGCGCTTTAGCCATTTGGCCGTCAGATCGTAGCGCCCCGGATGCGCTAACACTGACACACCACCAGATTGATGGATCGCCTCAATCGCTTGTGGAATGGTGCACCACTGCGGTGGCACGTAGCCGATTTTGCCTTTCGCCAGATATTTTTTGAACACTTGATTCATGTTCGTCGCGATGCCCAGTTCGATCATATAACGCGCAAAATGCGCCCGTGTAATTTGACCTCCCGTTGCCAGACGCTGTGCACCAGCCAACGCATCGGGAATACGGGATTTTTCCAGCCGAGTCGCGATCTGTTCCGCACGACTCTGCCGGTTATCCGCCTGCTGTTGGAGCAATCCACTTAACGCAGGATGGGCAATATCCATCCCCAATCCGACAATATGGATCTCATGATTTTCCCACAACGTGGAGATCTCCACGCCGGGAATTAGTCTCAGCGGCAACCCATGTTGTGCAATCGCATTCCGTGCTTCTCCGAGCCCGGCGGTCGTGTCGTGGTCGGTAATAGCCAGCACGCTCACCCGCATGTCTACCGCCCGACTGACCAACGCCGTCGGCGTTAAAAGGCCATCAGACGCCGTGGTATGGCTATGCAAGTCATAAAGTGGGAATGACGATATCGGTTGAGAATCTTCTGGCACAAGCCTATCCATTAACAAGAATCATACGAAGGCCGCATGATGCCATTAATGAGAAGAAAAAGGTAATTATCATCCATGCCGATACAGGCCTTTTTATCTGCTTTTCCCAGTGAAATTTTAAGATGCTCCCGCAGTACGTAAATTATTCTCCAATAGGGAAGACACAAACAGCGCACATAAGAAATTTAGCCCTTGAACAAAACATACGATCCCTGTAAGAAAAACAAAATCATTATAGCCAGAATGATTTCCCGATAATAAGTAAAATGAGTAAAAGAAGAAAACCCCACTCATTATCACTTCTGTTTTTGATGCCAAAAACGCACGTTTAATACTCTTTGAATTTTCAAATTTATTCGTTCTATCCCATTTTATTGAAATGCCGAATAGTGGCGATATGACCCCACAAATAAAAGTCCACTCTAACGCCCTAGCCATAATACCATGATAAAGAACAGGAAGAATTCTGGTGCAATTAAATAATCTAAAATAGGCCATTTTCTCAACAAAGCTCCCCATCAACATACACAAAGAGAATATCACCATTTCATACGGTATCGATAAGTTAACATCCCCACTCAACAAAAAGATGCTCACCATTACCATGACGTGGAGTGAAATTAGTGAAAAAACGGGTTTCATTCTCGATGTGCTATGCCTGATTTCCATTATCTTTTGATTGAGCGTCATTTTATTTTCACTGGAAAATCCGAGGTACAGACGCCAATGTTTAAGTAATTGTTGAACGGGGCCAGCCGTCCATCTCATTTGTTGTTTTTTCATATCAGAAAACGTTGTAGGGATCAGCCCTCTCCCTACTGTATCAGCAAATACATACCCAACATGTCCCTGAGCATGCATTCTTACGGCAAGTTCGGAATCTTCTGTCAGAGCAGTTTCATCCCATCCCCCGACCTTCTCCAATATATTCTTTCTCAAGATACACATTGTCCCGACGGTAAATGCAGAGTTTATTTCTGTATATGATGGCAATTCTATTTTATGGAACAGCACCCAAAAGTAATAGGCCCCCTCCATAACGTGACTTGATTGATAATTGTAGTAATCGTGGCTCGTCTGAACAAAACCGACATTTTCATCTTTAAAAATTTCGACATATCGCCGAATGAAATCCGGTTCAATGATATAATCCGCATCAATCACAGCGATCAATTCAGTATCGGATGATGTAATATTTAATGCATAATTCAGCGCTCCAGCCTTTGCTCCGCTCAGCACAGGAACATGATGAAATTTAAATTTACCTCCCAACATGTCACAGTGTTTTTCCACTGGCCTCCACAACGCTTCATCCTGAGTATTATTATCTATGACGATAACCTCATAGTTATCGTAATCTAATTCTAGGATACTATTCAGTGTAGTAATCACTATTTCAGGCGGTTCTGAATAGCAAGGTAGATGAATGGTGACTTTGGGTGAGCAGACACGACTAACAGTCTGGACATGTGTCAGTTTTTTGTTTATTTTAAAATCAAGGTAAAATAACGCGTTTTGAGAAAATGGAGAGTAATAAAATGAATAAACAGAAGTTACTGTTGAAAATAAAACCAGAGCAATAAAAATATTTTGAAAACCATGTCCTACAAATATCTCATAAAAAGAAAGAGCATAGCTAAGCATACATAGAAATAACGTGACATTAATCGCGGCAAGCCCTGTACCAAGCGACGTTAGCAGACCTGAGTATATCGACCACGCGAAAGAGATAACACCTCCAATAAAAAATAGCCCTACAAAATAAATAATCGACCACGATGACAGGATTGATGCCGTCATAAATAATAGAAAAAAGGTTAACATCAACACGCTGATTTTTACATTACTACTTCTTTTTGAAAAAACATAAAGTAATACAGACCTCAGAATCACTAAAAAAGAAGAAACATACAAAATCTCGTTTCTATCAATAGAGATAAATTCAATCATAAATAAAATCCATTAAAAAACCGTTGCAATATCCAGGAAGGAGATGATTTACACCATAATGTGATGATATCACTGCGCCACCTGAATACGGATAACCACCATGGTTAATGAAAAATTAGTATCTTATTATTAAATTTATTATAAATAGCAAACAGTGACATTAATTTGACTATCTATGTCAAAAAAACCTTCCACAGATAGCCATGTTTAATGGTGACATCATTTTGTCATTAAATGACATTTTTGCTACATTAAACTTCATATCATGACTTCATTTGGCACATGAGACACGCCGCAAGCAATTCGAGTTTCAGCACAAACCGTTAGCATTTTTAACAACTCGAAGCATTATCAACTTAGATCTAACAAACATGCGCATTGAAGCGTAAAAAGTATATAAGACAATAAAACAAGGAGTGTGGTGATATGTATTTAATAAGAGTAAAACATATAGAAAAATTAGAAGGCATGTTAAAGAAAGAAGGGGTAAACCTAGATTCACTATCAAGAAGCACAACAACACATAGCAAAAACGAAGAAAGTAACAACGAATTCACCAGTGTTTATCACATTCAAAAATTGCTTAACATTGCCTATACCGAACGAGAAAGAGAAAGTTTTGGCTTACTTCTTTATGAATACTTTCACCCAAGTGATTATGATGTCGTTAATTATATAATGATGAGTAGTAAAAATCTATTGCATGCACTTGAGTGCCTTTGCCGTTTTTCTCGACTATTGTACAGCGGTTGTCAGTTAAAATTAGATAAGAAAAATACAAACACATACTGTATAGAGTTTAATTATCTATATCCAAAAGATAAAAACACGGAACTTGTACGTCAATTTCACGAGTTATCGACTGCCAGTTTACTGGCTTATTTACAATGGCTCGCGAGTGATAATTTCACTCACTTTTCTTCCATGGAGTTTAGTTATCCGGAACCCTGTAGAATAAACAAATATGAAACACTATTCGCTTGTCCAATGACCTTTGGTACACATAAAAATTGTGTTTATCTGAATGCAGAGACATTGTTAATACCATTGGCCACTTCAAATTCGTCACTTTTTAAGTTGCATGAAAAACATGCAACCTACTTAATAGATATGCTGTTTAATAAAACAATAAAGAGCCGAGTAAGAGACAGTATAAGTAAAAAACTGGAAGCCGGTTCATGCAATATTCATTCTGTAGCCTCTGACCTTTTTATGACACCACGGACGTTGCAGAGGCGTCTGGATGAGGAAGGCACCTATTTCAAGGATATTCTTGAGGAAGTCAAAATGAATCTTGCAGAATATTATCTCATCTACAGTCAATATTCTTTGTCTCACATTGCTGAGTTGGTTGGGTATAAAGAACCCAGTAGCTTCCATCGCGCATGCCTTCGCTGGTTCAGGTCATCCCCTCGGCTCTTTCGTGACACCGGTGGCAAGAACGTAGATCTGCCCATGAAATGACATACCGATGCCCTCTATCGTTTAAAGCATGGATAAAATAATCCTATTGAAGGTGTTGACATTTTATCGACGAACCAGTTAACTAGTACACAAGCTCAGCGCGCAGATATTAATCGGTACACAAACAGCGAGATGATGATCATGGCAATGCAGAAAACGATGAAACATGGTTGGTGGCGTTCTTCCCTATCGCGGGTGGACTAATCACGCATCGCTGTTATCACACATGCAGATATTCCCAGACCCGCTTAACTAAGCGGGTTTTTTATTTGATGGGCACAACATTAAACGGGTAGCAAGAATGCAAACAACACAACCTAAACTGGAACTGCTGCGTATCGAGGCCGTTTACCGTAACGACCCCAGCGCCATCTTCCATCAGCTCTGCGGTGCCAGGCCTGCCACGTTGCTGTTAGAGTCTGCTGAAATCGATAGCAAGGAAAATCTGAAAAGCCTGTTAATCATTGATAGCGCACTGCGCATCACCGCACTCGGCCAGCAGGTTTCTATCCAGGCATTAACCGCAAACGGCGCCAGCCTGCTACCGCTTCTGGATGCCGCACTGCCTGCAGAAATTCTCAATCAGCCGCGTCCGAACGGTCGTGAACTCACCTTTCCACTGGCAGACGCCATGCAGGATGAAGATGCACGCCTGCGTTCGCTCTCTGTATTTGATGCCTTACGCCAGATTCTGACGCTGGTTACCAGCCCGGCAGACGAGCGTGAAGCCATGTTCCTTGGCGGCCTGTTCGCTTACGATCTGGTCGCGGGGTTTGAAGCATTGCCTGCGCTGAGCCAGCAGCAGCGTTGCCCAGATTTTTGCTTCTATCTGGCAGAAACCTTACTGGTGCTTGACCACCAAAAACGCGTAACCGCCCTGCAAGCCAGCCTGTTTACACCAAGCCACAGCGAAAAGCAGCGTCTGCAACAGCGTCTGGAGCAATTACAATCTCAGCTCACCCAGCCTGCTCCCGCCCTGCCGCGTCAGTCTATCGAAGACATGTCGCTGAGTTGCAACCAGAGCGATGAGGCCTTTGGTGAAGTTGTCAGCCAGATGCAGGAAGCTATCCGCATCGGTGAAATCTTTCAGGTCGTGCCATCACGCCGTTTCTCTTTACCCTGCCCTTCACCGCTGGCCGCTTACCAAACACTGAAAGATAACAATCCCAGCCCTTACATGTTTTACATGCAAGATCAGGATTTCACGCTGTTCGGTGCCTCGCCGGAAAGCTCACTGAAGTACGATGCCGACAGCCGCCAAATCGAAATCTATCCGATTGCAGGCACCCGTCCGCGCGGCCGCCGTGCCGATGGTTCGCTGGATCGCGATCTCGATAGCCGCATTGAGCTGGAAATGCGTACAGACCATAAAGAACTGGCTGAACATCTCATGTTGGTGGATTTAGCCCGTAACGATCTGGCACGCATCTGTCAGCCGGGTAGCCGTTATGTTGCTGATTTGACCAAAGTTGACCGCTATTCCTTTGTGATGCATCTGGTGTCGCGCGTGGTTGGCACACTGCGTGAAGATTTGGATGTGCTGCACGCCTATCGCGCTTGCATGAACATGGGCACGCTGAGCGGCGCACCAAAAGTCCGGGCGATGCAGCTCATTGCCGAAAGCGAGAAAACCCGACGCGGTAGCTACGGCGGTGCGGTGGGCTACTTCACCGCTCACGGCGATCTGGATACCTGCATCGTCATTCGCTCCGCCTATGTTGAAGACGGTATTGCCACCGTTCAGGCGGGGGCTGGCGTGGTTCTGGATTCTGATCCGCAGGCCGAAGCCGATGAAACACGCAATAAAGCACGCGCCGTACTGCGAGCCATTGCCAGTGCGCACCATGCAAAGGAGATCTTCTGATGGCTGACATCCTGCTGCTCGATAATATCGACTCATTCACCTACAACCTGGTGGATCAACTACGTGCCAGCGGCCATCAGGTCGTGATTTACCGTAACCATCTGCCTGCCGACGTCATCATTGCACGGTTACAGCAGATGGAAAAACCGATTCTGATGCTCTCCCCCGGCCCCGGCACACCGGCCGAAGCAGGTTGTATGCCGGAGTTGCTACAACGCTTACGCGGTCAGTTACCGATTATCGGCATTTGCCTCGGCCATCAGGCTATCGTGGAAGCCTACGGCGGTCATGTCGGTCAAGCGGGAGAGATCCTGCATGGCAAAGCGTCTGCCATTGACCACGATGCCAGCGGCATGTTTAGCGGTTTACCGCACCCGTTACCCGTTGCCCGCTACCATTCGCTGGTTGGCAGCAGCATTCCTTCTACGCTAACCGTCAACGCACACTTCAACACGATGGTGATGGCGGTGCGTAACGACGCGGATCGCGTCTGCGGTTTTCAATTCCATCCTGAGTCGATCCTGACCACACACGGCGCTCGACTGCTGGAACAAACGCTGGACTGGGCGCTAGCTTAACGAGGGATACGATTATGCAACTGTCTTCTGCGACTTTAGAACCGTCTACTGCTCAGGGTGTATTTATCATGCAAAACATACTGGAAAAATTATACCGCGCGGAAAATATCAGCCGTCAGGAAAGTCATGCGCTGTTTGGCGCCATTATCCGCGGTGAACTGGATGCCAGCCAACTAGCAGCAGCGTTGATTAGCATGAAAGTGCGCGGTGAGCATCCCGATGAAATTGCTGGTGCCGCTACGGCATTACTGGCAGATGCACAGCCGTTTCCTCGCCCCGACTATTTATTTGCCGATATCGTCGGCACCGGCGGTGACGGCACGAACAGCATCAACATCTCAACCGCCAGTGCCTTCGTTGCCGCCAGTTGTGGCCTGAAAATTGCCAAGCACGGCAACCGCAGTGTGTCCAGCCGTTCTGGCTCATCCGATTTGCTCTCCGCTTTTGGCATTAAGTTGGATATGAGCGCACAGGATTCACGTCAGGCGCTGGACGATCTGGGCGTGTGTTTCCTGTTTGCTCCGCAATATCATTTGGGTTTCCGCCATGCCATGCCGGTGCGCCAGCAGCTCAAAACCCGCACCGTTTTCAACGTACTGGGGCCGCTGGTTAACCCGGCACGCCCGCCACTGGCGCTGATTGGCGTATATAGCCCCGAATTGGTTCGTCCTATCGCCGAAACGCTGAAAGTACTGGGCTATCAACGTGCCGCCGTTGTACACGGCGGCGGGATGGATGAAGTCGCGATTCATGCCCCCACGCAGGTTGCCGAGTTAAATAACGGCGAGATCGAAACCTACGAACTGACGCACCGCGATTTCGGTCTGGATACGCATCCACTGTCGGCATTACAAGGCGGTACACCGGAAGAAAATCGTGACATTCTCGCGTCGCTGCTACAAGGCAAAGGTGAACGCGCACACGCCGCTGCAGTTGCCGCCAACGTTGCTTTGCTCCTGAGATTATTCGGACAAGAAGATCTGCGCCAGAATGCGCAACAGGCACTTGAAGTCATTCATAGCGGGCAGGCTTATCAGCGTGTTATCGCCCTGTCCGCCAGAGGATAATGGAACCATGCAGGAAACCGTATTACATAAAATTGTGCGTGATAAAGCACTCTGGGTTGCTGAACGTGAGAAAGCACAGCCGCTGGCCTCTTTTCAGCATGAAATCGTCCCCAGCCAACGTGACTTTTATCAGGCACTGAAACAGGATAAGCCCGCTTTTATTCTGGAATGCAAAAAGGCGTCGCCGTCAAAAGGGTTGATCCGCGACGATTTTGACCCAGTGGCCATTGCTCAGGTCTATAAAGATTATGCGTCTGCCATTTCCGTTTTGACCGACGAGAAGTATTTTCAGGGCGACTTCGCCTTTCTGCCGCAGGTCAGTGCGGCAGTACACCAGCCGGTGTTGTGCAAAGACTTCATTATTTCACCCTACCAGATTTATCTGGCGCGCTACTATCAAGCCGATGCCATTCTGCTGATGTTGTCGGTGCTGGACGACGAGCAATATCAGCAACTGGCCGAGGTAGCACACAGTCTGAAGCTAGGCGTGTTGACGGAAGTCAGTAATGAAGAGGAGCTACAGCGAGCCATTCAGCTTGAAGCTCGCGTTGTCGGGATCAACAACCGCGACCTGCGCGATCTCTCCATTGACCTCAACCGTACCCGGACGCTTGCACCACGTCTGCCGGCTGGCGTAACCGTGATCAGTGAATCTGGTATCAACCGCCATGCGCAGATTCGTGAACTCAGCGCCTTTGCTCAGGGATTCTTGATCGGCAGCTCGCTGATGTCCGAGCCAGATCTGAACGGTGCGGTACGCCGCGTTATTCTGGGCGAGAACAAAGTTTGTGGTCTGACGCGCACAGAAGATGCACAGGCCGCCTATCAGGCTGGTGCGCTCTACGGCGGGTTAATCTTCGTCGCCAGCTCTCCACGCTATGTTGCCGCCAAACAAGCCGCCGACATCATCACCGGAGCACCACTGCGCTATGTCGGTGTTTTCCGCAACGCGCCCGTGGAACACATCGTTGCTATCACGACACAGTTGGGATTAGCGGCCGTTCAGCTACACGGCGATGAAGATCAACAGACTATCGACCAGCTACGCCAGCAATTACCTGCGGCATGCCAGATTTGGAAAGCGCTGAGCATCGCAGACGTGCTGCCAGAGCGTAATCTCACCCACATCGATCGTTACGTGTTTGACAACGGTCAGGGTGGCAGCGGTCAATCCTTCAACTGGTCGCTGTTGGACAATCAGTCACTGGATAACGTGCTGTTAGCCGGTGGCCTAAACAGCGATAACTGCGCCCTCGCGGCACAGCAAGGTTGCGCAGGGCTGGATTTCAATTCCGGGGTAGAAAGCGAACCGGGAAAAAAAGACTCACATAAAATTGCTGCGGTTTTTGCGACATTACGTCAGCCGCAGCACTAAAACAGACGGGAAAATCATGACATTACTCAACCCTTACTTCGGTGAATTCGGTGGACAGTTTGTTCCGCAGATCCTCATCCCGGCATTACGCCAGTTAGAAGAGGCTTTCGTCAGCGCACAAAAAGATCCTGAATTTCAGGCCGAGTTTACCGATCTGCTGAAAAACTATGCGGGTCGTCCAACGGCGCTAACCCTGTGTCAAAACCTGACAGCCGGAACGAAAACCAAGCTGTACCTGAAGCGCGAAGATTTGCTGCACGGCGGCGCGCACAAAACGAATCAAGTACTTGGGCAAGCCTTGCTGGCTAAACGCATGGGTAAAAGCGAAATCATCGCGGAAACCGGCGCGGGACAACACGGTGTCGCGACAGCGCTGGCTTGCGCCCTGCTTGGCCTGAAATGCCGCGTTTATATGGGTGCAAAAGACGTCGAGCGCCAGTCGCCGAACGTTTTCCGTATGCGTCTGATGGGGGCCGAAGTGATTCCGGTTCATAGCGGTTCTTCCACGCTGAAAGATGCCTGTAACGAAGCGCTGCGTGACTGGTCCGGCAGCTATGAAACAGCACACTATCTGCTGGGAACGGCGGCAGGCCCGCACCCTTATCCAACGATCGTGCGCGAATTCCAACGCATGATTGGCGAAGAAACGAAAGCGCAAATCCTGGAAAAAGAAGGTCGCCTGCCGGATGCGGTACTGGCCTGCGTCGGCGGCGGCTCTAACGCGATTGGGATGTTCGCTGATTTCATCGACGATACTGACGTCCGTCTGATCGGCATTGAACCTGGCGGCTTAGGCATTGAATCCGGGCAGCACGGTGCACCGTTAAAACATGGCCGCGTTGGTATCTATTTCGGCATGAAGTCCCCGATGATGCAAACGTCTGACGGACAAATTGAAGAGTCCTACTCTATTTCCGCCGGGCTGGATTTCCCGTCCGTCGGCCCGCAGCACGCCTACCTGAACAGCATCGGTCGTGCCGACTATGTCTCGATTACCGATGATGAAGCGCTGGATGCCTTCAAAGTGCTCTGTCGCGGTGAAGGCATTATTCCTGCGCTGGAGTCCTCCCACGCGCTGGCACACGCCTTGAAGATGATCAAAGCAGAGCCGGAGAAAGAGCAACTGCTGGTGGTCAATCTGTCAGGCCGTGGTGATAAAGACATCTTTACCGTGCATGATATTTTGAAAAATCGGGGAGAAATTTAATGGAGCGCTACCAACAGCTATTTACACGCCTGGCAGAGAAAAAAGAAGGCGCATTCGTCCCGTTTGTCACGCTGGGCGACCCATCCCCTGAGCAGTCATTGAAAATTATCGATACGCTGATTGCCGCCGGTGCCGATGCGCTGGAATTAGGCGTGCCCTTTTCTGACCCGCTGGCGGATGGCCCAACCATTCAGGCAGCTAATCTGCGCGCTTTTGCCGCAGGCGTCACGCCAGAGCAATGTTTCGAAATGCTGGCGACCATCCGTCAGAAATACCCGGAAATCCCGATTGGTCTGCTGATGTATGCCAATCTGGTCTTCAGCAATGGTATCGATGAATTTTATCAGCGCTGTGCCGAGGTTGGCGTCGATTCGGTTTTAGTGGCGGATGTCCCAGTGGTAGAGTCGGCTCCTTTCCGTACTGCAGCACTGCGACATGGTATTGCCCCTATCTTTATCTGCCCACCCAATGCTGATGACGAACTACTGCGCGAGATCGCCTCTTATGGCCGTGGCTATACCTATCTGGTTTCACGCGCAGGCGTGACCGGAGCAGAAAAGCGCGCCCAACTACCGCTGAATCATCTGGTTGCCAAACTGAATGAGTATCATGCTGCTCCGCCGCTGCAAGGGTTTGGCATTTCCGATCCGACTCAAGTGCGGGAAACTCTCGCATCAGGCGCAGCAGGTGCCATTTCTGGTTCTGCCATCGTGCGGATTATCGAAAAAAATCTGAACCAGCCCAGCCTAATGCTGTCTGAGTTACAGACCTTTGTGAGTGAAATGAAAGCAGCTACGCGTTCATAACACCTTTCAGGCGCGCGATTTGTACTTAGCGCAAGCAATGTCGCGCGCCAAATAGTGTTTCAAATCATTTCTTATTTAATCCACTATAGATATATTCAATGATTATTTAATTTCAAACCAATATTAATTGTAAATAATGTTTTCAAATTGAAATAACTATTTAATTACGTATCAAATAAATAAATTAATTCCCCACTATTTTTTAATCCGCATAAATCCCACGAATAAAACACGAAGAAAATCACAGAATTGAGATCATTTAAAATTTTCTCTTTTTGAAGATCTTGTTCACATTACTGTAAGACAAAATAAATAGAATGAAATCGCTGAACAAAGTGGCAGCGCGTTTTTTAAATAATAATTCTCTTCAACATGGGATAATAAAATGAAAGTTAAAATTTTGACGATGATGGTAACCTCCTTAATCAGCTTAAGCTCCATGGCTGTTACGATTGACTACCGTCATGAAATGAAGGATACCAAGTCAGCCGATCACAAAGATCGCCTGCTGATGTCCCACCGTTTTGACAACGGTTTTGGCCTATCAATGGAAGGTAAATGGGGTCAAGCAAGCAACGACAAAACCCCCAATAAACCGTATAATGAAACCGTCAGCAACGGCACCGAAGTCACCGCCAGCTACCTGTATAAATTCAATAAAACCTTTGGATTGGAAGGCGGCCTGAATCTGGTTTCCAATTCTACTAGCAACAACTATCGTCCTTACATCAAAGGTACAGCGAATATTACCGATTCGCTGTATTATGGCCTGCGCTATCGTGCATCTTACCTTCGCGTAAGTGGTGATATTGGTAAATCAAGCGTGACAAACCCTACCGATATCACTGGTTATACCATCACCAGCACGCTGGGTTATAAACTGCCAGCGAACT
This sequence comes from Pectobacterium parmentieri, assembly GCF_001742145.1. Taxonomy (NCBI): domain Bacteria; kingdom Pseudomonadati; phylum Pseudomonadota; class Gammaproteobacteria; order Enterobacterales; family Pectobacteriaceae; genus Pectobacterium; species Pectobacterium parmentieri. Next base: position 1,616,530 of record NZ_CP015749.1, read on the forward strand.
TCGTGGTTGAATACGAACTCGAATACAACAAAAACAACAAAGCAGGCGCTACTTGGTATTTGTCTGATAGCGAGAATTATGAAATTAGCCACGATATTAAACTGGCTTACAAATTAGACAAAAATTGGACACCTTATGCACAGGTAGGTAACGTCAAAGGTAGTACTACCACTGACGAGCGCCAAACTCGCTACCGTGTTGGTGTACAGTACAGTTTCTAATGGCTAATGCCATGTAGAAATAGATTTAATAGTAAATAGCGTCATTTTTATTGGTTTGTTATTTCCTGTCTATAAAAACGGCGACGTTATTAACGTCGCCGTTTTTTATTCTTCACATTTAATCACCACACCAGATCAGAAACGATAGCCCACGCCAAACATAAAGGCCCATGGATCAAGTTTAGTATGAATACTTTGCTGATCGTTACCGGCTTTAAATTTCACATCGGTATCAATATCCATCCACCACACGGACATATTGAGCAACCAGTTTTTATCCAGGTTGTAATCCAATCCAGCCTGAGCAGCAACACCCCAGGAATTCTTCAGGCTCAGATCGCTCAGACCAGCACCTTTCCCCGTATCATTAAATTTCTCATCGAAGAACATCGTGTAGTTCAGGCCAACGCCCAAATAGGGACGTAATTTATCTTGAGCATCACCAAAATAGTATTGTGCTACCAGTGATGGTGGCAGGTGTTTAACTTCCGCAATAGTGCCTGTACCCGGTGTACCAACTTTGTGTTTGAACGGTGTGGCGGCGAGCAATTCAACACCAATATTGTCCGTTACCATATAGCTGAAAGTCAGACCCAACTGAGTATTGTTGCTAACCTGAAACTCCCCCAACCCCAGCACGTTGTCCGAGCTTTCAGCAGGACGCACGGTAGTCGTTCCTGCCCGAACAATGAAATCACCCGCTTGATGCGCCTGCACAAATACCGGCATAAACGTCGCTGCCAACCAGAAGAAAGATGTTTTTTTCATTACCCACTCCATTTGCATGGTTTAAATTCCGAGCAAAATATACCTCTAAGTAGGTATTATTGTTTAAAGCCAGATCACATCCTTTAAAGGTTTTACGTCCAAACTGAACCAAATCATTTATCACTAACCAATTAAAATTCATGGAATTGATCTAAATCAAAAAAGACAACACGACCAATAAAACGCGTCATCGGTGACAAGGAAAATCACTATTGGTAACCATGCCACATTGATCCGCCGTGAAGGGAAAAGCAGCATTGCATCGTTGATGGGGTGCCACAGTACGAATTAACAGGTTACAATCGTAAGTTAAGTTCTTTCTGTCGATTTATTTTTCAAGGAGCCTGCATGCCTATCACGGCCAACGCGCTATACCGTGACGCAATGAATTTTACCCGCAACCAGTTCATCAGCATCTTAATGATGTCACTGTTAACGGCATTCATTACTGTCATCATGAATAACGTCTTTTTGCCCTCAGTGGATGAATTACAGATTTTGCTACATTCCATTAATGATGACTTTCCAGCTTCAGCCAAGCTCGGCTTGATGGACCTGGTCCAGCAACTGACGCCTGAACAGAAAAACGTGTTACTGAAAATTTCGGCAGCCGATATTTTTTCTACATTAGTGGGCAACTCGTTACTGGTCGGCGGGGTATTAATGTTGATCCAGTTGGTTTCTAACGGGCAACGAACCAGTGCGCTACGTGCTATTGGGGCATCTACACCGTTTTTACTTAAATTGTTTATTTTTCTCTTACTCTGCACTTTTCTCATCCCACTCGGCATAGTACTTTTTATTGTTCCCGGTATTTTACTGGCGATTGCATTATGTTTGTCTCCCGTGATTATGGTGGCAGATAAAAGTGGCGTGTTTCATGCGATAAAACTCAGCGCCAGGTTGGCTTACGATAATTTACGCATTACCGCCTCTGCGATTGTGACGTGGATGCTAACGAAGATCGTTATCTTGTTACTCGTATCCTTGTTACCGATTTCATCACCAACGGTAATGGCCGTAGTGCTAAATGGGCTCGGCAACCTGATTTCCGCTATCCTGCTCATTTATCTATTCCGCCTTTATATGCTGCTGCGCGCTTAATCGTTGCGCCCTGCCTATGTCACAACGAACTGACATAGGCTTCGCAGATCCGCTACCACCCCAATCGTAATTCTCTGCAAATTATTACAATATCTCGGGAATGGTGATCCACAATAAAGGATAATGGCGTGAGCTATCGGATAACTCTTGCGGGTTATGACTACGACACTGTTGAGTGATGGATTGATATAATGAAGCAACTTCTTGATTTTATACCGTTGGTCGTTTTTTTTGCTTTCTACAAACTTTATGACATCTATGTGGCTTCAGGTGCATTAATTGCGGCAACAGCGTTGTCACTCGCGATCACTTGGGTGATGTACCGCAAAATAGAGAAAATGACGCTGGTCACTTTTGCGATGGTCGTCGTTTTTGGTTCTCTAACGCTGGTGTTCCATAACGATCTGTTTATCAAATGGAAAGTAACCATCATCTACACGTTGTTTGCCATTGCCCTGCTGGTTAGTCAGTTTGTCATGAAACAAACCCTGATCCAGAAGATGCTGGGTAAAGAGTTGACCTTACCGCAGCCTGTTTGGGGGAAACTGAATTTCGCCTGGGCCATGTTCTTTCTGGTGTGCGGGTTGGTTAACATCTATATTGCTTTCTGGCTACCGCAAAGCGTTTGGGTAAATTTCAAAGTCTTTGGGCTAACCGGTGTGACGCTGCTGTTTACGCTGGTAAGTGGCGTCTATATTTATCGCCACTTACCCAACGATTCAGAGAAATCAGAAGAAGAAAAAAGCGAGCAACAGTAATCGCTAAACCGAGGCATACACAATGAGCATACAAAACGTGTTACCACAGGGTGAGCTGGTTCTTCGCACGCTGGCAATGCCAGCCGACACCAATGCAAACGGGGATATTTTTGGCGGCTGGCTGATGTCGCAAATGGACATCGGCGGCGCAATTTTGGCGAAAGAAATCGCAGAAGGGCGTGTCGTTACCGTCAGGGTTGATGGGATGTCGTTCTTAAAACCAGTCGCCGTCGGCGATGTGGTTTGCTGCTATGCGCGTTGCTTACGTACTGGCCGTAGTTCCATCAACATAAACGTTGAAGTCTGGGTAAAGAAAGTCTCCTCGGAACCCATTGGCCAACGCTATCGAGCCACCGAAGCGTTATTCACCTACGTCGCCGTTGATGAAGAAGGTCATCCACGTGAACTCCCCGTCGGTAAAAGCAACTTCACGCCAAGCGAGTAACATCAGGTGAAACGCAGATGGCGTCAGCACCACGCCATCTGCCTGGAATCATTGCCAGGTATACAGAACTGACAACAACGGGGCGTCACCTATCAAAGATGACGCCCCGTTTCTTTTGTGCATTAACCAGTATTATTCGACCGCCGCCCCACCGTCAATTTTAAACACGATGGTCACAACCAAGTCTTTACCCGGTTTGCTTGCTTCATAGCGCCATTTACGCATCGCCTGTTTGATGTCACGCTCAAACATATTGCGCGGTTCAGCAGAAAGTACCCGAACGTTGTCAACACGCCCAGACTCATCCACATCAAACTGCATTTTTACTCGCCCTTCAACACGTAGGGAGAACGCACGAGCCGGATACTGTGGCTGCGCGCGGCTCAGCGGACGTGGCCCACTCGACTGCGAGCTTGCTGCCGGTGCAGGCGCCTGTTTCACTGGCGCATTATTGACATTGCGGGTCGGCTCTTCGCTGGTAAACGGCGAAGGCGGCTGCTTTTCAACGGTCGGTTCACGCTTAACCGGCTTCGGCTGCTCAACCTTCTTCACGGGCTTAGGCTCCGGTTTAGGTTTCGGCTTGGGCTTTGGTTCGGGTAACGGTATCGCTACCGGTTGCGGTACAGGTTCCGGTTCTGGAATCGGTTCCGGCTCAGGTTCAGGTTCTGGCTGCTTAACGGGTTCAGGGGCAGATTTAGCAGCAGGTGCCGCTTCGTAGGCTGCGGGATCCACCATCACAACGCTGATGGGTTTAGACTCCTGCGGTAATTCGATTGAATTATTAAACGAAGCGTACAGCAAACCTGCAATCAGTGAACCGTGGAAACCAACTGAAAGTATGAATGGCCATGAGTAACGACGGGTTAGAAAAAATTTTTTTTGCGGCATAGTCTGTCTTTATCCTCTTATGCCGCCCAAGTTTAAATGCAAATAGCAATCATATTCAATAACAACCCGTGGAATTGTAAAAAAAACAGAAATTGTGGGGGGATTACTCTGGCAAATCAACCTATTGTCCTCGAACAACATCACGTATGATGGTAGAAACACGTTTCTCTTACCGATAGTGTTTGGCCGTTGGGGAACCCTACCCGGTATCCTGAACGCGAGAATTTACCTTCCTACCCGTGAGGTCGCTATGCTTTATGTCATTTATGCTGAAGATAATGTTGATTCCTTAGCGAAACGCCTGTCAGTCAGGCCAGACCATCTTGCCCGTTTACAGGTATTACGCGATCAGGGACGACTCATTACTGCGGGCCCGTTACCGGCTATCGACAGTGAAGATCCTGGTCAGGCTGGTTTTAGCGGTTCTGTCATTATCGCCGAATTCGCATCGCTGGATGAAGCTACGGTGTGGGCCAATGCTGACCCTTACATCGCGGCTGGTGTTTATCAACACGTCAGCGTAAAACCCTATAAAAAAGTGTTTTAAAGATTCGACTGATATAGGTCATGATAGTACGAAAAATCATGACCTCTTACCTCTTCACCAAAAGCTGAAATATTTTAGTCATTTAACAGTGATAGTTTGACCGCTATTCATCTATAGAGGGTCAACAATCATGTTAATGCCTGCGGTTTTGCGAAACGGAATTGCTGCTCTCCGCCGCCGTCATCGCCTAAGTATTCTCTCCGGATTGTTATTGATCATTGGGCTATTTTCTTTACTGCAATTGGTTTCTATCGGCGTTATTTCTCAAACGATGACACAGGTCCGACAGGATATCTCCGCGAACGAGGGCCTTCGCCAGCAACAAGCGGTAATGGATAAAGCACGGATGGAAGTGATGAATGCCAGCGACAAACTTAACCGAGCGGGTATTTATCTGTTGGTAGACAAAGAAACAGGATCTGAAGGCAGTTGGCATAGCCTGATGGATGAAGCGGAAGTGTCTCTGAAACAGGCACAAGCGCACTACCAGCTACTGGGGACAGCCACGACAGATGAAGCAGACACACCAGCCTTTGTCGATTTGAAAAAAAGTTACAACCAGCTTTATTCCGGGCTGGTCGAGCTAGCCGAGGGAATCAAGACCACTAACCAGATCGATATCTTTTTTGCTGTCCCGGTTCAGGCCTACCAAAGCGATTTTACCCAAAAGTATTCGCACTATCTGCAAGATACCGATGCCCTACAAAAGCGGCATGGTCAACAATTCTTATCCTCTCTCGATCGCGCGAAAACCATTTTTATCACGGTTCTGGGACTCTTACTGGCGATCACAATCGCAGTGTGGGTTGGTGTTAATCGGGTCATTATTCGCCCACTGACACAAATTATTACCCATTTAAAACGGATCGCCGCTGGCGATCTATCTCACACGGTCAACACAGAAATCCGCGGTACACGCGAAGTTGAACAGCTCAATACCAACGTCATTCAAATGCAGGAAGGTCTGGTCACGTTGGTTAATCAGGTTCGTCAGGGCGTTGACCACATGGTGACACAGGTCGATCGCGTCGCTGCGGATAACCAACAGCTTTCCGAACAGGCGAATCGCCAATCCCGCGAACTTAAAGCCACAACTGAACACATTATTCAGCTCAGCCAACATCTGGAACAAAATACTCTGCATACTCAACAGGCCAATTTGCATGCGGAAGACACCAGCAAAATTGCCACACAGGGTGAAACGATGATGAATGACGTCAGGGCAGCGATGTCAGATATCGCAGGCAGAACGCGAGAAATGACGGAAGCAATTGGGATGATTGAAAACGTCGCATTCCAGACGCACATTTTGTCTTTGAACGCAGCGATTGAAGCCGCACGGGCTGGGGCCATGGGGCGTGGGTTCGCTGTTGTCGCACGAGAAGTTGGCACACTGGCTTCGCAAAGCAGTCACTCTGCACAGAATATTAATGTGCTGATCCGTGATTCAGACAACAGCGTAACCGCAGGAACACGGCTGGTAAACAAGCTGAATGACAGCCTACAGAACATCATCCAAACGGCGAAAGGAACAGGCACGTTTCTGAGCGAGATCTCGGAAATATCGCATCAGCAAAATGAAAGCATTCATGAAGTGACTGCCCGACTCAGCACGCTGAACGACACCGTCAGAGAAAATGCGGGTCAGGTTGAAGCCTCCGCGCACACCTTCACCTTACTGCTGGAGCAAACGGAACATCTCAATGCCTCGGTATCGTTATTTATCCTTCCCTCAACAGGGCATGACGCTAATCCGATGATTGACCAGAGAGAAATGACTCAGCGTATTCCAATGGTGGGATGAGCCGATGATGAAATAAGCCAGTAGCGTGATAAAAAATAGCGACCATACTCCGGGTCGCTATTTTTCTCACTGACTTACCACTCGTAGGCTACCGCGTAGAGTAACGCCCGCCGTTGGTGCTTCTGCTGCAAATAACGAGCAGAGCGAATATGGCGATAGGTGCGCGATTGCGCCTCTAGCCAGCGACTTCTTCTACGTTGGACCTGACGTAACATTCGCCAACGGCCCACTTCATTCCGACTGCGTTTCATGATGCGACTCTTGTTAATCCACTCGCGTTGGGCATTATAACCCCCTCATGCGTGGCGACAATCAGTGAATCCTCTCCTCCCTCATTCTCTTCTTATCCAATTACGCTATTTTATTCAGAGGAAAGGCATTTCCCCTTTTGTAAATCTATGCGTACACTTTGTTAATTCTTTGCAGAAGGGAACTATGCTGCTTTTATGTCCACATTTTATACCGTAATAAGTTGGTTACTGGTTTTTAGCTACTGGTTGCTGATCGCGGGTGTGACCTTGCGTATTCTGATGAAACGTCGGGCAGTGCCCTCAGCGATGGCCTGGCTGCTGGTGATTTATATTCTGCCACTTGTCGGTATTGTCGCTTACCTTTCGTTTGGCGAACTCCATCTCGGTAAACGCCGGGCTGAACGTGCCAGTAAAATGTGGCCATCAACCGCTAAATGGCTGCGCGAATTAAAGGAATACCGCCGTATTTTCGCGACGGAAAACAGTGAAGTCGCCAGCGCGCTATTCCAGCTTTGTGAACGTCGGCAAGGTGTGGGTGGCGTCAAAGGCAACCAATTGCAGTTGATGACCACATTTGATGACACCATTAAAGCGTTATTGCGTGATATTGAACTCGCACGTAACAACATCGAGATGGTGTTTTATATCTGGCAACCCGGTGGATTGGTTGAGCAAGTAACCTCTTCCCTTATCGCCGCGGCGCGGCGCGGTGTACATTGCCGCATTTTGTTGGACTCTGCCGGTAGCGTCCAATTTTTCCGCCAGCAGCATCCCGAACTCATGCGCACCGCCGGAATAGAAGTGGTCGAAGCGCTGAAAGTGAACTTGTTCCGTGCCTTCCTGCGCCGTATGGATTTGCGACAGCACCGTAAAATTATCCTGATCGATAACCGTATTGCCTATACCGGCAGCATGAATATGGTCGATCCCCGCTTCTTCAAACAAGATGCCGGCGTTGGGCAATGGATAGACCTGATGGCGCGAATTGAAGGGCCGGTAGCAACTACGCTGGGAATTATTTACTGCTGCGACTGGGAAATGGAAACAGGCAAGCGCCTGCTCCCGCCGCCGCCAGATGTTAACGTGATGCCGTTCGAGCAGGAGAGCGGCCATACCATTCAGGTTATTGCTTCAGGCCCTGGCTACCCTGAAGAAATGATTCATCAGGCGCTGCTGACATCCGTCTATTCGGCACGCAAACAACTGATCATGACAACCCCCTACTTCGTGCCCAGTGACGACCTGCTGCACGCCATCTGTACCGCTGCCCAGCGCGGGGTCGATGTCAGCATTATTGTGCCGCACAAGAACGACTCCGTGCTGGTCGGCTGGGCCAGCCGTGCGTTCTTCACGGAACTGCTGGCCGCAGGCGTAAAAATTTATCAATTCAAGGACGGGCTGCTGCACACCAAAAGCGTGCTGGTCGATGGGCAACTCAGCCTGGTCGGTACGGTGAATCTCGATATGCGCAGTCTGTGGCTGAATTTTGAAATTACGCTGGTGATCGATGATGCCGGATTCGGCAGCGATTTAGCCTGTGTACAGGAAGACTATATCGCCCGTTCGCGCCTGTTAGATGCGACGCTGTGGCAAAACCGTCCTTACTGGCAGCGCATCGTCGAGCGGTTGTTCTACTTTTTCAGCCCCCTGCTATAAATACGCGTTTTCCCGTGTTCTAATAAGGCTATTGGGAATTAACAGGAAGCGCTTTATGGATTTGAATAATCGCCTGACCGAAGACGAAGCATTAGAACAGGCCTACGACATCTTCTTGGAACTAGCCGCTGACAATCTCGACCCGGCAGATATTCTGCTGTTCAATCTGCAATTCGAAGAGCGTGGTGGTGCTGAATTATTTGACCCCGCAGAAGACTGGGCTGAACACGTTGATTTCGACCTGAATCCTGATTTCTTTGCCGAAGTCGTCATTGGGCTGGCCGAACAAGACGGTGAAGAAATTACTGATATTTTTGCCCGCGTGCTGATTTGCCGGGAAAAAGACCACAAACTTTGCCACATTTTGTGGAAAGAATAAGTTATCTCGCTTAAACACAAGGCGTCCCCCGCAGGAGACGCCTTTTTCACATCAGTAACCGATAAAACGGGTTACTGCGCTTCCGTTTCCGGTAACAGCGCCTGCGGATCGACCTTCAGGCATGAGACTGCGTGCGTAAAACTCCCTTCCAGTAATGGACGGGTTTTCGAGCACTCAGGGCCAACAACCGGACAACGGGTGCAGAATACGCAACCGGATGGCGGATTGATCGGTGAAGGCAAGTCCCCTTCCAGTAGCTGTATCTTCTTGTTACGTTCCTGATCGGGATCGGGAATCGGTACCGCGGACATCAGCGCACGGGTATACGGGTGCTGCGGGTTTTGATAGACCTGATCGTAGGTGCCCAGCTCTACCGCATGGCCCAGATACATCACTAATACGCGGTCGGAAATGTGTTTTACTACCGATAAGTCATGAGCGATGAAAATCAGCGACAGGCGCATTTCGCGCTGTAACTGACGCAGCAGGTTAACCACCTGTGCCTGAATCGATACGTCCAGCGCTGAAACCGGTTCATCACAGATAATCAGCTTCGGCTCCAGAATCAGCGCGCGGGCGATACCAATACGCTGGCACTGCCCACCAGAGAATTCATGTGGATAACGGTTAATCAGGCTAGGCAGCAGCCCGACCTTCAGCATCATCGCTTTCACACGATCTTTTACCGCCTGCCGATCAAGCTCTGGATGATACACTTTCAACGGTTCGGCAATAATTTCGCCAATGTTCATACGCGGATTCAGCGACGCCAACGGGTCCTGAAATATCATCTGAATATCGCTACGTGCTTCACGCCACTGATCGGCACTCATGCCCAGCAGGTCTTTCCCCAGCCAGGTGACGCGTCCGTCAGTCGCTTTTACCAGCCCGATAATGGCACGCGCCAGCGTAGACTTACCGCAGCCAGATTCCCCTACCACGCCCAGCGTTTCACCTTCATATAAGCGCAGCGTTACGCCATCGACCGCTTTCAGTTTTTTAGGCGGCTGCCAGAACCACTGCTTATCATCTCTGACATCAAAGTGAACTTTCAGATCGTCCACTTCTAATAACACCTTTTTTTCGTCCGCGTTGTTCATACCACCTCCTCAATCGCTCTAAAGCAGGCGCGCAAGCGGCCATCACCAAAAGATTCCAATGCCGGTGTGCTGTGGCAGACATCCATTGAATACGGGCAGCGTGGTTGGAACGGGCACCCTTTCGGCAAGCGTAATAAGTTAGGCGGATTACCTGGAATGGTCGCCAGCACCTCATCTTCCGCATCCAGACGCGGCACAGCGTTGAGCAGACCAACAGAATATGGGTGGCTCGGATGATAAAAGACATCGCGTGCGACGCCATATTCCATGGTGCGCCCCGCGTACATCACCAGCACTTTGTCACAAATACCGGCAACCACACCCAGATCATGCGTGATCATGATGATGGCGGTATTAAACTCGCGCTTCAGATCGTTCAACAGCGTCATAATCTGCGCCTGAACCGTCACATCCAATGCCGTTGTCGGTTCATCGGCAATCAACAGTTTCGGTCGGCACAACAGCGCCATCGCAATCATCACGCGCTGGCGCATCCCACCAGAAAATTCATGCGGATACATCTTCATACGCTTACGCGCTTCCGGCATTTTGACTGCATCCAGCATTTTGACCGACTCTTCAAACGCTTCACTTTTGCTCAGGCGTTTGTGCAACATCAGTACTTCCATCAGTTGCTCACCGACGCGCATGTAAGGGTTCAGTGAAGTCATCGGGTCCTGGAAAATCATACTGATTTCTTCAGCACGCAGCTTATTCAGTTGGTTTTCCGGTAAATTGAGGATCTCTTTGCCACGAAAACGCGCCGAACCGCCAATACGACCATTGCGGGCCAGCAATCCCATCAACGCGAACGCCGTCTGCGATTTACCCGAACCTGATTCACCGACAATCCCCAGTGTTTCACCAGCATTGAGTGTGAAATTCAAGTCGTTAACCGCCGTCACGTCCCCATCTTGCGTCTTGAACGTTACCCGTAGATCCTGAACATGTAGCAGCGCGTCGTGCGCGCCCGTTAACTCAATTTTGCTCATGTTGATGCTCCTCAGCGATCTTTCGGGTCGAGGGCATCACGCAGGCCATCGCCGATAAAGTTAAAACAAAACAGCGTGACAACCAGAAACGCCGCCGGATAGAACAGTAACCACGGCGACACTTCCATTGAGTTCGCACCGTCATTCAGCAAAGCGCCCCAACTGCTTAACGGCTCTTGCGTTCCCAGACCGAGAAAACTCAGGAAGGATTCGAACAGAATCATGCTTGGCACCAGCAAAGAGGCATAAACCACCACCACGCCGAGAACATTAGGAACAATGTGACGTAAAACGATACCGCGCGTGGAGACACCGGAAACCATTGCGGCTTCAATGAACTCTTTACGTTTCAGACTCAGCGTCTGACCGCGCACGATACGCGCCATATCCAGCCAGGACACCATGCCGATAGCCACGAAGATCAACAACATGTTCTGCCCGAAGAACGTGACCAGCAGAATAACGAAGAACATGAACGGGAATGAGTTGAGGATCTCCAGCAGACGCATCATCACCGAATCCACTTTCCCCCCCAGATAGCCTGACATCGCGCCATACAGCGTCCCGACGATCACAGCAACCAGCGCTGCCGCCACGCCAACCATCAGCGAAACGCGGCCACCGATGGCCACGCGAACCAGCAGATCGCGCCCAGAAGAATCCGTGCCGAAATAGTGCCCGGACGTCATATCCGGGGCGGCTGACATCATTCCCCAATCCGTATCGGCGTAGTCAAATGCGGATAGCATCGGCGCAAAAACTACGAAAAGAGTAATCACAGCCAGAATGAATAGGCTAGCCAGCGCTGCGCGATTATGGATAAAACGCAGACGCGCATCTTGCCACAGGCTGCGCCCTTCAATCTCAGACTGCTCGGTGAAGTTCTCTATCGCTTCAACGTTTTTTCGATTCCAAAACATAGCGCCCCCAATTAATAGCGAATTTTCGGATCGATAACAGCGTAGAGCACGTCAATGATCGCATTAAATAAAATGGTTAAGCCGCCGACTAAAATTGTCAGGCTCAGTACCAGTGAGTAATCGCGGTTCAGCGCACCATTCACAAATAGTTGCCCAATACCCGGCAAGCCAAAGATGGTTTCGATCACCATTGAACCCGTAATAATCCCGACAAACGCCGGCCCCATATAGGAAAGCACAGGCAGCAATGCAGGCTTTAACGCATGGCGCAGGACGATACGACGCATCGGTAGCCCTTTAGCGCGGGCCGTGCGGATAAAGTTAGAGTGCAAAACCTCGATCATCGAACCTCGGGTGATACGCGCGATGCTGGCGATATAAGATAAAGACAGCGCCACCATCGGTAAAATAATGTATTTCGGTGCCCCGCCGTTCCAGCCACCGCCGGGTAACCAACGTAGCGTAATGGCAAAAATCAGCACCAGCAGTGGTGCAACGACAAAGCTGGGAATAACCACCCCCGTCATGGCAAAACCCATCACGGTATAGTCCCATTTCGTATTCTGATTCAGCGCAGCGATCACACCGGCACTCACACCAAAAACAATGGCGAGAATGAATGCCGCAAACCCTAATTTTGCAGAAACCGGGAAAGACGTCGCGACCAGATCGTTTACGGAATAGTCTTTGTATTTAAAAGAAGGACCGAAATCACCCTGCACCAATTGCAGTAAATAGTTACCGTACTGCGTCAGTATGGGATCGTTCAGATGATATTTGGCCTCAATATTGGCCATCACTTCCGGCGGTAAATTACGCTCCCCGGTAAAGGGGCTGCCGGGCGCCAATCGCATCATGAAGAATGAGATGGTGATCAGAATAAATAGTGTCGGGATCGCCTCTAAGCAGCGGCGAAGAATAAATTTTAACATTGCTCGTACCTATAAAAGGCTGGCGACATCGTTGCGTGCCGCCAGCCATTATTATTAGTGCTTGATGATATAAAGATCTTTCACGTAGACATTATCCTGGGGATCTTTGCCTGTTAAGCCCCCCACATACGTCTTCACCAAACGGGTATTCGCATAGTGGTAAACAGGTACGATAACTGCGTCTTTATCTAGCAATGCCTCAGCCTGTTGATATACGACAGCACGCTCCTCATCGGTTTTCACCTGTAAAGATTTCGCGACAAGCGCATCAAACTCTTTGCTCTTATAGTGTGACTTATTATTGCTGCTGTTAGACAACATACTGTTTAGGAAGGTAGACGGTTCGTTATAATCTGCACACCACCCGCCACGCGCCAGATCTTGCGTCCCCTGCTGGCGAGAGCTAAGGAACGTTTTCCATTCCTGATTTTCCAGCTTCACATCCACACCGATATTTTGCTTCCAGATAGAGGATGCGGCAATCGCCATCTTTTTATGAAGATCGGATGAGTTGTAGAGCAAATTAAACGTCAGCGGTTTTTCTGCGGTATAACCGGCTTCCGCCAGCAGTTTCTTCGCTTCTGCGTTACGTTTTTCTTGTGGCCAGGTGAACCACTCTGGGGTCTGAGCTTTGAAATCATCAATATACGGAGGAACAAAACCATAGGCTGGAATATCGCCCTGATTTTTCACTTTATTGGTCAGAATATCCTGACTTATGCCCAAGCGTAACGCAGTTCTTACACGAACATCGTTAAACGGCGGCTTTTGGTTGTTAATTTCGTAATAATAAGTGCACAGGTACGGGTTAACCTTCACCTCATCGGGGATCTCTTTCTTTAACTTTTGAAAGAGTTCAATCGGCAACTGATTGTATGTCATATCAATTTCACCGCTGCGGTAGCGGTTCACATCAGTCACTTCCGAAGAAATAGGCAGGTACGTCACCTGATTAATCACAGTATGCGCGTTATCCCAGTATTGCGGGTTGCGCTCCAGTACCAGTTTTTCGTTCACGACCCAATTTTTCAGCTTGTAGGCGCCATTACCGACCCAGTTTTGCGGCTGCGTCCATTTTTCGCCGAACTTTTCAACAACGGCTTTATTAACAGGCGACATCGCGACATAAACCGGCAACTTATAGAAGTAAGGGACGGCTTCGGAAAGCGTGACCTCCAACGTATGATCGTCGATCGCTTTCACGCCTAATGTTTCTGGAGATTTTTTGCCGGCGATGATGTCATCAATATTGAGCAAGTGGCCATATTGCAGGTAGCTAGAGTAAGGCGATGCCGTCTTGGGATCGGCCAGACGCTGCCAACTGTAGACGAAATCTTGCGCGGTAACTGGCTCACCATTGGACCATTTGGCATCTTTACGCAGGTGGAATGTCCACACTTTAAACTCTTTGTTATCCCAGCTTTCCGCTACACCAGGGCTGGTTTTACCGTTAACATCGGAAATGACCAGCCCTTCCAGCAGATCGCGCGACACATTGGATTCGGGTACGCCTTCGATTTTATGCGGATCGAGGGAGGACACTTCCGCGCCATTGTTACGAACCAATTCCTGTTTTTCTGCTAACTGAATGCCAGCGGGAACGGTCGCGGCAAAGGCAGAAACAGCCATCGTACTACTCAATGCCGCGATAATAGCGGCCGCTACTCTTTTTTTAGTTGTGATGTGTGTCATTATTTTCTCCTGTAATATTGTCGTGTGAGTGATACCTACACGGTTCCTGAATTAATGCCCTGTGAGAAAAACGATTAATCGATTCAACTCACGCCCACTCCTATACAGTGGGAATGGGTAAGCATAGAGTAAACACCAAATTCATTGCTGCTCGCTCACTTCATTTGCATCAAACCGTAAACAGCGGTGGGTTAATGCTTAATAATATAGAGATCTTTCACCCGTATGTTATCCAACGGGTCTTTACCGGTAATACCACCGACATAAGGTTTGACCAACCGGGTATTCACGTAGTAATAGACCGGCACGATGACGGCATCATTATCCAACTGTGATTCCGCCTGCTGGTAAACCTGCGCACGTTCCTCATCCGTTTTCGCCTGAACAGCTTGTGCCATCAGTTTGTCAAATGCTGCACTCTTATAATGACCCGTATTGTTGCTGCTGTCTGACAACATACTATTCAAGAATGACGTCGGTTCATTATAGTCTGCACACCATCCGGCTCGGGCGACATCATATCCCCCTTGATGACGCGTGCTGAGATAGGTTTTCCACTCCTGATTCTCCAGCTTTGCGTTGACACCCAGATTCTGTTTCCAGACCGATGACGCCGCAATGGCCAGCTTTTTATGTAAATCTGACGAGTTATAGAGCAAATTAAACGTCAGCGGTTTCTCTGCCGTATAACCCGCTTCCGCCAGCAGTTTTTTCGCTTCTTCATTACGTTTCGCCTGTGGCCAGGTAAACCATTCTGGCGTATGCGCTTTCAGACCGTCGGTAAAAGGAGGGATATAGCCATAGGCAGGAATATCGCCCTGATTTTTCACTTTATTGGTTAATATGTCCTGATCAAGTCCCATGCGCAGCGCAGTACGCACCCGCACATCGTTAAAGGGCGGTTTCTGGTTATTGATTTCGTAATAATAGGTGCAGAGGTAGGGATCGATGTTAACTTCTTGTGGGATTTCTTTTTTTAACTTCTGGAATAGTTCGATCGGTAATTTATTATGGGTGACATCAATTTCACCCGCGCGATAACGGTTAACATCCGTCACTTCAGACGCAATCGGCAGATAGGTGACCTGATTAATCACGGTCTTGGCGTTATCCCAATATTGGGTATTACGCTCCAGCACCAATTTCTCATTCACGACCCAAGATTTAAGACGATAAGCGCCATTTCCCACCCAGTTTTCCGGCTGGGTCCATTTATCACCAAATTTCTCCACCGCGGCTTTGTTTACCGGGGACATGGACGAGTGATTCAGCAATTTATAAAAGTAAGGGATCGGTTCACTCAATGTGACTTCCAACGTATGGTCGTCGAGTGCTTTTACACCTAGCGTATCAGGCGATTTTTTACTGGCGATAATGTCATCAATATTCAACAGATGACCATATTGCAAATAGCTGGCATAAGGAGAAACGGTTTTCGGATCGGCCAGACGCTGCCAACTATAAACAAAATCCTGGGCGGTAACGGGTTCGCCATTTGACCACTTGGCATTTTTGCGTAAATGGAACGTCCAGACTTTAAAGTCGCTGCTTTCCCAACGCTCAGCTACGCCAGGAATCGGGTGTCCATCAGGATCGGAAATCACCAACCCTTCATAGAGATCGCGCGCAACATTGGATTCCGGTGTACCTTCTATTTTATGCGGATCCAGTGATGACACTTCAGCGCCATTATTTCTCACCAGAACCTGTTCTTTCGCCAGCTCAACACCTGCGGGTACATTAGCAGCCTGGACATTCGCGCATG
Organism: Pectobacterium parmentieri; assembly: GCF_001742145.1. Taxonomy (NCBI): domain Bacteria; kingdom Pseudomonadati; phylum Pseudomonadota; class Gammaproteobacteria; order Enterobacterales; family Pectobacteriaceae; genus Pectobacterium; species Pectobacterium parmentieri. The sequence goes on from NZ_CP015749.1 coordinate 1,632,752, forward strand.
ACGCCATCACTGCTGCGGCAATCATACTGGTAACAAAGCATCGTTTTGTTTTGCGAGTTTTCACTTTATAAACGCCCCTGTCTTGATACAACGCCATACCGGACTCTATGCATAAAGATCGTCATCACATAGAGCAGAAAGAACGCCCATTATCCAAATAAATCATAAGATTATTTTATGAGTATATAAAGAATAATAGGTCGACACTCGAAGCTATCAAAAGCAGACACATTCGCCAATATTTTTACATTGATGTTGCTTAATTTTCTTCACTACGGCTCGATAAAATTTTATCACAACACGCCAAAACAATATTCAACCCTATGATAATCAATGTTTTTTGTTTTTATTTTTAAATATTTTTTAAATATTCAGCAATTTATAGATTTTGAGCAAAAAAACATCGTAGTGAATTTCATCGTTTTAACAGCACAAAAATGATGACAATAGCTTACCTGTCCTCGTCATCATCTGACCAAAATGTTATTATTTTAACAATTTTATTACTAACGAAGCTCGATATTAGCCTTTCATTTCTCTGCTATTGACTGCGTGCAAAATAACGCATTCGATTAAGATATAAGCACTATTTATACGACTACGTTTTATACGAACAGCTAGCTCTCAGTATTGACGCCACAACCGTCTCTTACCGCCCCGTTCTAGGTAGGAAAATCTCTGGTCATACTTGATTAATGATAATCACTATCAATACCAACGTGCTGAATGGTGTCAGCTTAAAGAAAATTCGATATTGATCACAAAAAAAGCACCCACAAATGGGTATGCTCATTCCATACGGTAATGAATGCGCAAATAATCTTAATTTTTACGTATTTTCAAAACAATATTTTAAAAATTTACGATATCAGCGATTACAGTATTTTAAAAAACAGCGATCGCGCCATAACCGTAGCTGACAAGCTCTTTGAGTCAATTGATGTGAAATAGGCAGAGAAGAATAGCAAGGTAACGGAAACGCCCCCGTCTCGTTTATCTATACTGTTCTATCCGGCGAACAATTGACTGAAAGAGTTTAACATTTATCAGGAGAGCATTATGGCCGTAACCAACGTTGCTGAACTTAACGCATTGGTCGAAAGAGTAAGAAAGGCACAGCAGGAATTTGCCACTTACACTCAGGAACAAGTAGATAAGATCTTCCGCGCTGCTGCACTCGCTGCATCGGATGCCCGTATCCCACTGGCAAAAATGGCAGTTGCCGAATCCGGCATGGGGATAGTGGAAGATAAAGTCATCAAAAACCACTTCGCATCCGAATACATTTATAACGCCTATCAGGATGAAAAAACCTGCGGCATTCTCTCTACTGATGACACTTTCGGTACCATTACCATTGCAGAGCCTATTGGCCTGATTTGCGGTATTGTTCCCACCACCAACCCTACTTCTACCGCGATTTTTAAAGCGCTGATCAGCCTGAAGACCCGTAATGGAATTATCTTCTCTCCTCATCCGCGTGCAAAAAATGCGACCAATAAAGCCGCAGATATCGTGCTGCAAGCGGCAATTGCCGCAGGCGCACCGAAAGATATCATTGGCTGGATTGACCAGCCTTCTGTCGAGTTGTCTAACCAACTGATGCACCACCCGGATATCAACCTGATTCTGGCTACAGGTGGCCCAGGTATGGTGAAGGCCGCGTACAGTTCAGGTAAACCGGCAATCGGTGTAGGTGCCGGTAACACCCCCGTTGTCGTTGACGAAACTGCAGACATCAAGCGTGCCGTCGCCTCTATTTTGATGTCGAAAACCTTCGATAACGGTGTCATTTGTGCGTCCGAGCAGTCTGTCATCGTGGTAGACAGTGCCTATGATGCCGTGCGTGAGCGTTTTGCTACCCACGGCGGCTACATGCTGAAAGGCAAAGAACTTCATGCCGTACAGGGAATTCTGCTAAAAAACGGTTCACTGAATGCCGACATTGTGGGTCAACCAGCACCGAAAATTGCAGAAATGGCGGGTATCACCGTCCCAGCAAACACCAAAGTGCTGATTGGTGAGGTAACAGCCGTCGATGAATCCGAACCGTTTGCCCATGAAAAACTTTCTCCGACACTGGCGATGTACCGTGCGAAAGACTTCAACGACGCCGTCATTAAAGCGGAAAAACTGGTAGCAATGGGTGGCATCGGTCACACATCCTGCCTGTATACCGATCAGGACAATCAGCCAGAACGCGTAAATCATTTCGGTAATATGATGAAAACGGCGCGCATCCTGATTAATACTCCCGCTTCTCAGGGCGGTATCGGCGATCTCTACAACTTCAAACTCGCGCCGTCTCTGACGCTGGGCTGCGGCTCCTGGGGAGGAAACTCCATCTCCGAAAACGTCGGTCCGAAGCACTTGATCAACAAGAAAACGGTAGCCAAGCGAGCAGAGAATATGTTGTGGCATAAACTTCCCAAGTCTATTTATTTCCGTCGCGGCTCACTGCCAATCGCACTTGAAGAAGTCGCCTCCGATGGTGCAAAACGTGCATTTATCGTGACCGACCGTTTCCTGTTCAACAACGGTTACGTCGATCAAATCACTTCCGTACTGAAACATCACGGACTGGAAACCAAGGTTTTCTTTGAAGTTGAAGCTGATCCGACACTGAGCATCGTGCGTAAAGGTGCAGAGCAAATGCACTCCTTCAAACCAGATGTGATTATTGCGCTGGGCGGAGGTTCGCCAATGGATGCGGCGAAGATCATGTGGGTAATGTATGAGCACCCGACGACGCATTTCGAAGAGTTGGCACTGCGCTTTATGGATATCCGTAAACGTATCTACAAGTTCCCGAAAATGGGCGTCAAAGCCAAAATGGTGGCGATAACCACCACATCTGGTACGGGTTCCGAGGTTACGCCGTTTGCCGTGGTGACGGACGATGCAACCGGGCAGAAATATCCGTTGGCAGACTATGCACTGACGCCAGATATGGCGATTGTTGATGCCAACCTGGTGATGAATATGCCGAAATCGCTGTGTGCATTTGGTGGGCTCGATGCCGTAACGCACTCGCTGGAAGCCTATGTTTCCGTGCTGGCAAACGAATATTCGGACGGCCAGGCGTTACAAGCGTTGAAATTACTAAAAGAGAATTTGCCAGACAGCTACCGTGATGGCGCAAAAAACCCAGTAGCCCGTGAGCGCGTGCATAACGCCGCAACGATTGCCGGTATCGCGTTTGCCAACGCCTTCCTCGGCGTCTGTCACTCAATGGCGCACAAGTTGGGCTCGGAGTTCCATATTCCGCACGGTCTGGCGAACGCCCTACTAATCTCAAACGTGATCCGCTATAACGCAAACGACAATCCGACCAAGCAGACGACGTTCAGCCAGTATGACCGCCCCCAGGCTCGCCGTCGTTACGCGGAAGTCGCTGACCACCTGCGTTTGACTGCCCCAAGCGATCGTACCGCGCAGAAAATCGAGAAATTGCTGAACTGGTTGGAAGAAATAAAGACTGAGTTGGGGATCCCGACGTCCATCCGTGACGCTGGCGTACAGGAAGCCGATTTTCTGGCGAAGGTCGATAAGTTGTCTGAAGATGCGTTCGACGATCAGTGTACTGGCGCTAACCCGCGCTATCCACTGATTTCCGAATTGAAACAAATTCTGCTGGATACTTACTATGGTCGTAAGTTTTCTGAAGACGTAAAAACAGAAGCGATTGAACCACCCGTAGCAAAAGCCGCCAAAACCAGTAAGAAAGCCGCACATTAACACTCCGGCAATGACTGCCTTAAGCTATCTCTTTTTTATACCCAACCCTCTAAGGGTTGGGTATTTTTTATTGTGGAGATCTAACGCAAGTGCATCTTAGGACGCCAGTTTATTAATACGGTTATTAACCACCTAACTCGCTTTCCTTACGGATTAATCCCAGAGCAATCTTATAATGCTTACGGCATACGGAAACATAACTTTCATTACCGCCAATAACGACCTGTTCCCCTTCGTGGACAGCATTACCCTGCGCATCTAACCGCAATACACAGTTAGCTTTACGTCCGCAATGACAGACCGTTTTTAACTCGATCAACTTATCAGCCCACGCCAATAAATAGTGACTACCAGAAAACAAATCGCCACGAAAGTCAGTACGCAACCCGTAACACAATACCGGGATATCTAATTGGTCTACGACATCGGAAAGCTCACTCACCTGCTCACGGGTTAAAAATTGACATTCGTCAATTAATACACAATCTACAGGTTGAGTACGGTGCTCTTTCTCCAGCAATCCAAATAAAGATGTCTGCGGATTAAACAATAATGCCGGAGAAGAAAGACCAATCCGTGAACTTACTATCCCCACACCGTGCCGATTATCTATTTCTGCAGTGAACACCAGCGTGCGCATCCCGCGTTCCTGGTAGTTATATGATGACTGCAATAGCGCCGTCGATTTCCCTGCGTTCATTGCAGAATAATAAAAATAAAGTTGAGCCACTCAGCTACTCCAAAAGGCAGGCTATATGATCTTCATGTCGTAAGCGCTTATTGTAACAACTCGTCTTCACGCTGTGCAATGGGCTATTCCTCGACTACAGCTTGTCCATTCGCTGACCACCGACAACCTGTATGATAAAAGATATAAACATCTCTTATAACAACGGCGCTGCGTCAATAAGCCATTCTCCGTCATATGCGCTAGGGAAAAGGCATACCAAATGTATTTTTTTGATAACCAGAAAGTATTTATATTTATGTAACATACGATGTGAATTTTGTTTTAAAAATGACGTTTTTTAACAAACTTACAAATCTGACTATTGCAGAAAAGAAAATAGCACTCTATTATCACACTACACGCCACCAATAATATTAATTTGAGATTATCACAATGAGCGAAGCACTAAAAATTCTTAACAACATCCGTACTCTGCGTGCCCAGGCTAGAGAATGTACCCTGGATACTTTAGAAGAAATGCTGGAAAAACTGGAAGTCGTGGTTAATGAACGCCGCGAAGAAGATAGCCAGGTTCAGGCTGAAGTTGAAGAACGTGCGCGTAAATTGCAACAATATCGCGAGATGCTGATTGCCGATGGTATTGACCCTAACGAATTATTCCAGTCTTTAGGTTCAGTGAAAGTTGCAGGTAAAAGCAAACGCGCTGCCCGTCCTGCAAAATATCAATACACTGACGAAAACAACGAAGTTAAAACCTGGACTGGTCAAGGTCGTACACCAGCAGTGATCAAAAAAGCAATCGAAGAGCAAAACAAGTCTTTAGACGATTTCCTGCTGTAATTGTCTATAAACACCGAATACTAAAAACCCCCGATAGCTATCGGGGGTTTTTATTTGATAATACCACTACGAAAAGAAAGCAGATGGGTTGCCGTTTTGGTTGCTCTCTGCTTTTTTGTAAACAGAGAGCAATAATTACCCTCTGTTATTTTTCTTCTGCGTCAATCGTTTCCTGCAACCATTGCGCGAACTCCTGGCCTAACCCGTCATGGCGTAAACCATATTCTACGAATGCCTGCATATAGCCTAGTTTATTACCACAGTCATGGCTCACACCTTTCAGGTGATACGCTTCTACCGTTTCTTTTTCCATCAGCATCGCAATGGCATCGGTCAACTGAATTTCATTACCTGCGCCTGGCGGCGTTTTCTCCAGCAGCGGCCAAATATCAGCAGAGAGCACATAACGGCCAACGACGGCTAAATTAGACGGTGCTTCGGAAGCTTTAGGTTTCTCAACTACGCCAACCATAGGGACGCTATCCCCTGCTTTTAATTCCACACCTTTGCAATCAACCACACCGTAGCTACTTACATTTTCAACTGGCTCAACCATAATTTGGCTGTGACCTGTAGTAGAGAAACGCTGCAGCATTTCGCTCAGGTTATCTTTCTTCAGATCGGATTCATATTCATCAATAATCACATCCGGCAGAATAACCGCGACAGGTTCATCCCCAACTAACGGGTGCGCGCACAATACAGCATGGCCCAACCCTTTCGCTAATCCCTGACGTACTTGCATAATGGTAACGTGTTTAGGACAGATGGATTGAATTTCCTCCAATAGCTGACGTTTAACACGCTTTTCCAAAATGGCTTCCAGTTCAAAACTGGTATCGAAATGGTTTTCAATAGAATTCTTCGATGAGTGTGTAACCAAAATAATTTCATTAATTCCTGCGGCGATACACTCATTAACAACATATTGAATCAGCGGTTTATCTACCAACGGCAGCATTTCTTTAGGAATGGCTTTGGTGGCAGGCAGCATACGCGTCCCTAATCCAGCAACCGGTATGACCGCTTTTTTTACTTTTTTATTCACAATAGACATAAACAGCCTCTTATATACCGTTCAAATAATGAACTTTATTTATCTAAACAAGATAACCGATGGAGTATAACGACTTTAACAAGGGTGCGCTTGTCCCAACGTTACCGTTCAATAAAAATAAGATAACTCCCTACATAGTAGGAAATAAAAAATAATACCAAAAGTAGGTATTAACCAAAATCAACGCCCGCTTCGTGCTATCAGACTATTCCGTCGTCAGCATGAGCCGCAAACGACCGCCACCGCCCCATATCTGACATTGCCATGTTTCACACTGATAATTAAGCTGATTGAGATAGGCTCCCTCAAGCGTTCCTAAAGGGACGCCGCTATTCAATACGACCTGTTGCTCGTTAACATTTAGCGTAGCGTTTAGCCCAGCGGAGATCAGTATCAGTTGTTTCAATGGCCGATGGTAATACCCCACAAGCAAAGGAAAACGACCATCAAGGCTCGCCTGTCGCAGCAATTGGTTTACCTGCTTTAATAACGTCGGCAAATACGGTAAACGGTGTTGCTGATCGACCAAATGTTCCTGAAGCAATCCATTGAACAACGTCCGAAGCAGTAACGCTGCCAGCGTCCCATTATTATTGACGCCCTGAGTGACATCAAGGCAATAGAACGCTAATTCAGTCTCGGAAAGCGCAGCGATATCCAACACCAGTCCCGGTTGTTCCGCAGTCGTCAATTGACGGTAGTTAACGCGGCAGCGAGCAAGTGTTTGCTGAACGGGCGGCTGTAGTTGAGCGAGCAGTTTGGTTATTGCTTCAGGTGATTGATTGAGAGAATCCATATCCTGCATCAGTTGATCCAACTCATTAAGCTGTGAGGTGAACATGTCAGGATAAAGGCAGGACATCACAGCGTCACGCAATCGTGTGTAATCACGAATAGGTTTAAGCAGCACGTCCTGGACACCGAGACGCAAGACTTTAGCGATATCCGCCATCTGACTGGTTGCAGAAATGACCAGTATTGGCGTGTCGCTATCCTTCAAACGCAGGCATTCGAGGAACTCGATCCCTCCCATCATCGGCATTTTCAAATCGCAAATCATTAAATCAGGGTGGTAATGCTCAAGAATACTTAGCGCATCTAATCCATTAATCGCCTCCCGAACCGAAGCCCCAAGAGAAGTCAGATAACCAGCGAGCACAGATCGAAAAACGGCCTCGTCATCAATGACTAAAATATGCTTACCCGCTAGTGGTTGTTCCATCAGTACCCCTTACTTCAAACACCAAATAATCACACCTGCTTTAGCACCAGTACATCAGGTAGTCGGCACACTATTCGCTCTTAAGTGCATGCGTTCTTAACAACATGCGCTCTTCACTACAATTCTGTCGCTAACGGCAAGAGTTCATCACGCATCTTTGCTACTGCTTTATAACCCGCCTCAATCGCCTCCTGCGCCCGGTGAAAATCTAACGTAGCGATCTGGGGACAATATGGCTGTAGCAAGACGTCAGGTGGATCGCCCGCCATTCTCGTCATCTTTAACCGATTTTCCAGAATCTGTATCGATGTACTCATTATCTCCATTGCCGTGGGTGAGCTTTCTGCTGACTGACGTCGGCCTCTTAATAAACGCTCCCGAATCCTACTACGCCAATCTTGCGAAACATGCTCCATATCAATGTCAACCTCTGACGCCGTTGGTTTAATCGATAGCAGATCCTGATGATTAAGGCTAGCATCGTGCTGGAGATCAACAGCAATCACGATATCAGCCCCCATTGCCCGCGCCAGAGAAACGGGAACAGGATTAACCACCGCGCCGTCCACCAGCCAGTAATCGTTAAATCGAACGGGGGATAACAAGCCAGGCATACTGCAAGACGCCCGCATTGCCTGGTGTAAATCGCCTTCTGTCAGCCAGAGTTCACGCCCCGTGCTGAGATTTGTCGTCACCACGCCATATTTGATAGCACAGTCTTCAATCTGTGTTGTATGTAACAAATGCTTCACACTATTGAAGACACGATCGCCACGCAACAAACTGCCACGCTGCCAGGAAAGATCCATCAACCGAATCACATCCCAGTAACCAAACCCTCTCACCCACTGCTCCATTGAGGACAAATTATTTGTCGCATATGCCGCGCCAACCAGCGCGCCAATAGAACAACCCGCGACAACATCAACGTCTATCCCTAGTTCTGCTAACGCATTAAACACCCCAATATGCGCCCATCCTTTCGCCGCCCCAGATCCCAAGGCTATGCCAATCTTTTTCCGTTGCATAATTGCTCCATCCCCTTCATTTTAGCGCACATTGCTAGACGTAGAGTTTCTTAGGTAACATATCGGCATCCCGCATAAGGATCTGTTTATTATTTATCAGTTTTTATCTTAAATTTTCTTCAGGAGACGTTGTGTCAGAATCTTGCCCCTGTTGCAGTGGGTTGCAGTATAACGCATGCTGCCAACCCTATCTCACGCATGCCGCAACAGCGGCCGAGCCTGTTCTGTTAATGCGATCGCGTTACACCGCTTACGTCAAACACGATGTCGACTACCTTATCGCCACCTGGCATCCCGATTGCCAACCCGATAAATGGCGGGAGTCTATTTCCGCAAGCTGTCAAAATTCACAGTGGCTCGGCCTCACTATACTGGCAACGTCTCCCGGAAAAACGCCTGACGAAGGCTATGTGGAATTCGCCGCACGTTATCTATCGGAAACCGACAGCCAGCGAACAGAATTAATGCGAGAACGCTCACGCTTCCTTCGCCAGCATAATCGCTGGTACTATATAGACGGCGTTCATATGCAGACAGGCAGAAATGAACCTTGCCCGTGTGGTTCCGGCAAAAAATACAAAAAGTGTTGCGGACAATAGAACACCGGCAGTCGTCCACGCGGCCTACCGCTGCGTTACCATAAGATCGTTATTTTAGTTTTCGGACAGGATCCACACGCTCATGCAATCCCAAAATATACAAAGAAAAGTATTACGAACCATTTGCCCCGACGCAAAAGGGCTCATCGCGAAAATTACGAATATTTGTTATAAGCACGAACTGAACATCGTACAAAACAATGAGTTTGTCGATCATCGCACTGGTCGTTTTTTCATGCGGACCGAGTTGGAAGGGATTTTCAACGACACCACGCTGTTAGCCGATCTGGACAGCGCACTTCCCGAAGGTTCGTCGCGCGAATTAACCGCTGCGGGCCGCCGTCGCATCGTCGTTCTGGTGACGAAAGAAGCACACTGCCTGGGCGATCTGCTGATGAAAAGCGCGTATGGCGGTCTGGATGTCGAAATCGCTGCCGTTATTGGTAATCATGATACCTTACAGACGCTGGTCGAGCGGTTTGATATCCCCTTCCATTTGGTCAGCCACGAGGGGTTAACGCGCGAAGAGCACGATCAACAGATGATCGCGCAGATCGATCAATATAAACCTGATTACGTCGTGCTGGCGAAATACATGCGTGTCCTGACACCGGCGTTTGTGCAGCATTATCCTAATCAGGTGATTAACATCCATCATTCATTCTTACCTGCCTTTATCGGTGCTCGCCCGTACCATCAAGCTTACGAACGCGGCGTAAAAATCATTGGTGCGACAGCTCACTACGTCAACGACAATCTGGATGAAGGCCCGATCATCATGCAGGACGTCATTCACGTTGACCATACTTACTCAGGTGACGACATGATGCGTGCAGGCCGCGACGTTGAGAAAAATGTCCTCAGCCGCGCACTGTATCGCGTACTGGCACAGCGTGTTTTTGTCTACGGTAACCGCACCATTATTCTGTAATCGGTTGATCGGACATCTTTTTGTATAAGGATGCGCCGAACGGAATAAAAAAACGGCAAGCGAATTTATTTTTGATATATAGCGCTTTACAGGGGCGTGTCATTTGATATGATGCGCCCCGCTTGAAGCGAAAGCTTCTTGTAGCAAGGCCAGTGGTGGGGTTCCCGAGCGGCCAAAGGGAGCAGACTGTAAATCTGCCGTCACAGACTTCGAAGGTTCGAATCCTTCCCCCACCACCATTTCAAAGCAATACCTCTGAAGCACATCCCAACACCAAAGCATCAAATTCCCATTAGGGGAAGGTGAGAACCTTCGACCAAGGTTCGACAAAACCGGCACGGTTTTGAGCAACGCATAGCGTTGACCCGCAGGGTGAGGAGCGAAGCACCGAATTATCCTTCCCCCACCACCATTTCAAAGCAATATCTCTGAAGCACATCCCAACACCAAAGTATAAAATTCCCATTAGGGGAAGGTGAGAACCTTCGACCAAGGTTCGACAAAACCGGCACGGTTTTGAGCAATACACGCATCCCCTTCAAAACACATTGACTATAACTTCATCAAATCAACACCACTGCTCCTTATCCAAAAACGCCCAAAAGGTAAAAAATCATTTCACAATGAAAAAATTATATGAGTTAATATGGCAATCATATAGAAATGGAATTCTAGAGATCCGATACAATGAATGAATACTACAACCGTAATGTTAGTAGTTTTGAAACAGAAATTGACCGGAATATAGCTGAAAAACGAGCTCTGGAGTATGACGTTTCTTTGTTACGGAACGAACTCGATCAAGTGAAAAACAGCGTGGCAAATAAATACATAAAGTGGAGCCTCGCAAAAGACCATTTCATCAGCGAAGTTACCGCTTATTCACTCGACATCACCAGTAAAATGAATACGGGTGAACTAACCCCCCATGAAGCCATCTACTCTTTAAAACAAGAAATCGCTACGCTTAAAAGGCAAGATCAAATGCTTGCCATGAAGCAGATGAAGCAAGTCATTATTGCTAAACCTGCCGTTACTGAAGAAAACCGTAATTCAGGGACAAACGATACAACCCAACACATTAATCTGGTGATTGCCGGTTTAGGATTCGTCAGTGGTGGGCTTCAATTGGTAGCCGGTGCAGGCATTGCCGGAACAGGGGCGGGGATAATCCCAGGCACATTACTCATGGCTCATGGGTTCAATAATGTCATCGAAAATGGTTACTACCTTCTATACCGAGAATCCTATACTGGCCCAGTTCGGTTTGTTTATAGACAAATTGGTTCTCAACTCGGCTTATCGAATAAGAATAGTGACGTTATCTATACTTTCGTTGATATTGGTTTATCTATCAATGGGTTATTTGGATATCGCTTGACAGAAGACGCGCAAAGGCTATATCGATTTATCAACGCAGATTTGCTCTGGGGAATGAAGCAAATGGGAATGAAACTAATGAGCAAGAGCGAGTTTTTTTTGGAATTGACATTTGATGCAAATACACTTGTAGGACAGTATCAGTCATACTAGAACCAAATTCTGCGTATTGAAAAATCAAGGAATGATTATGAGCTGGCTCTATTTTTTATTTTCAACTATCGCGATCTTTCCACTTTATTTGTCTGTAAAAAAGTTAACATCCTCTCATTTTATCTATACTAGATTTAGCTCAATTCTATTACCTACGTTCTTTATGTGCTTTCACCTTTATATATTCCACGCAGGGAAAATACCATTTATAGGTATTTCCATAGAAGACAATGACTTTATTTTTTATAGTTCATTTATATTTGCTTTGCTATGTGCAATAACCAGCGCAGTAGCGCATAACAGAAGTTAAGCAAAGGATTGATAGAAATGACATTTTTTTATATTCTTTCATCGATACTCATATTCATCCCTGCTTATCTTGCTATAAAAAAAATCACCACATCAGAAGGTGTTTATCATAAATTTTTTGGCATTCTTATCTCTTTTCTGTTGATGTTTTTCCATTTTTACACCTACCATGATGGAAAGATCCCTTTTTTGGCCATCTCTATCGAGGATAACGATATTGCTCATTACAGTTCGTTCATATTTGGACTGATAAGTGGAGTGGTAGGATGTATAGCATACCAAGATAAATAGCATAATAAACAATAACTTAAAATGACATAATGTTATCTTTAACTATATTCAGCTTGTTATGTACCATAAGGAATGGTGATAACGCATAACAGAAATGAAAAAAATAAGAGACTCGCGATAATGGCATCCGTTTACATCACGTTATCAATACTCATGCTCATCCCGACCTATTTTATTATAAAAAAACTTACCTCATCTGAGGATGATTATTATAGATTTGGAGGTATTATTGCTTCTTGTGCATTTATGTCTTTTCATTTTTACACCCATCATGCTGAAAAAATCCCTTTTTTAAATATATCTACCGTAGGCAATGATGCAATGTATTACAGTTCAATCATATTTGGATTTATCAGCGGATTCGTAGGCTGGGCTGCTCATCACGAAAATTAGAGGTGGTGAAAAAAACAACATGATATAATACAGCAACAGTCACACGGAATTATGGGCAGGCTATACTATCATGGCTTTTTTATATGCTTTTTTTTCAACAATCACCCTTATCCCTCTATATTTATTTGTAAAAAAGCTGACATCTTCTGAATTTGTGTATACCCGACTCAAAGCCATTTTATTGGCCACCTCTTTCATGTGTTTTCACCTTTATATATTCCATGCAGGGAAGATACCATTTGTAGGTATTTCCATAGAAGACAATGATTTTATTTTTTATAGTTCATTTATATTCGCTTTGCTATGTGCAATAACCAGCGCAGTAGCGCATAATAGAAGTTAAGCAAAGGATTGATAGAAATGACCTTTTTTTATATTATATCATCGATACTCATATTCATCCCTGCTTATCTTGCTATAAAAAATTACCACATCAGAAGATGTTTATCATAAAATTTTTGGCATTATTATCTCTTTTCTATTGATGTTTTTCCATTTTTACACCTACTATGATGGAAAGATCCCTTTTTTGGCCATCTCTATCGAGGGTAACGATATTGTTCATTACAGTTCGTTCATATTTGGACTTATAAGTGGAGTGGTAGGATCTATAGCACATCGAGAAAATTAAAAATCGTCTGAATAGCATTCAGCACTATTGAGAAAATTAGTAAGCGCGCAGCCATTATTATTGATTTATTACTACGCGCTTTTAAATCTGTTAGGTATTTATTTCAGGCGCTGTATTCTTGACCACTTAATAAGAGGATTCTTGCCAGAAGAGACACGAACTGGTTCGTGCTGCAACATGTTCCCATTCTATGGTTGCATATTTTAAGGAGACACTTTCTTGTGGTTGCATCCCATTATGTGTCATAGAGTTTGGGAAAAAGAAACGAAGATCGGTGATAATTGCATTTCTTAGCCGTAGTGAAAAATAGAGTTCATTGTTCCCCGTTGGCGCAGTTCTGTAAAACTTAAACTCGCAATCTAGTTTTTCATTATCGTCTAATGCCTGAGCAAATAACGGCGTTGCTTTATCTACCGGTTTACGGATTTCAACAGGTTGAAAGACCACATTTTCAGCCCGCATAATATGGCTGGTAAGCTCATAGATAAAAATTTCGTCTTCGTGTGCTGCCTGATATTTATTGCCTATTGACGCAACCGTCGAACATCCTGATGAAATCAATCCTTGTTTACTACCAGTTACACTCATATAGATCAAACTAGCCATGGAAATTTCCTCCTGGAAATAACAGTCCAATAATTAAATGCTGGCTCATGGTGGAATTTTAGCCAGAAAATCAGTCTACTCTGTTAGCCTTATCCATGCAATTCATAAGCTTATCCCCGACATCAGTGCAAATAATTAGCACTACCCCCAACAATGAGCTTCACACCTTCCCTTTCCAGCGCCCTGGGACATAGGAAAACACAGGGAGTTGCCATGACCAGCGAATTGCCGCCAGACGCACAGCGAGGCCAATCGTGAACGATGCCAGCAGGTTAATATCGTGGTTGACGCTAAACGATTTTAGTCCCAGATATAACAACGCGACTAACAGCGAGACGCTGGCATACAGTTCCTTCTTCAGTACCATTGGCGTACGGTTGCAGAAGATATCGCGCAATATGCCACCGAAAATGCCGGTCACAATACCCGCCATGACCACCACCGTCATCGAATAATTCAATTTCAGCGCCACATTGCAACCAATGATGGTAAAGGCAATCAGCCCCATCGCATCCAGTACCAGAAAGAGACGGTGCAGATGGTGCATGAAGCGCGCAATGATAATCGTGAAAAGACCCGCGCCAATGGTAAGGTAAATATAGCCGGGATGCTGCGTCCAACCAATGGGATAATTACCGAGGAGAATATCGCGAACGGTGCCACCGCCGAGCGCGGTAATGAAGGCAATCATGCCTACGCCAAAAATATCCATATTGCGACGCCCGGCGGCCAGCGCCCCGGACATCCCCTCTGCCGTAATCGCGATCAGATAGATGTAAGTTAGCACACAAGTTATCCTGTGAAATGTGCCACTCCCTCTGTCCGCTTTACCTGAGAGTTTACGCAGCAGAGCTGCTTGCCCCTTCGGTGGGTTGCATCGCAACCTCTCTCCAGTTGGCTTCAATGGAATTCGCAGTTAGGGTAGCCTGAGCGATTATGGGAGTTTGCGCCTTCGGCGGAGCGCTATACTTTATGCCAACATCCAGCTTGAAGTATGACAGCGTACACGCCCTCTCTCCTGCGAGGTGCGGAGTATAACGGTCGATAAGCCTCGTGTTCAACTGAATATAAGTGAATCTTATTTTCAGCGGTTTTCATCTGTACTCACCATTCCTAACGTCATCCATCGCCTCCAGTCGGAAAGCGTAGCCTCGTCGTGACGCCACGCTCCGTTTTCTGCTACCATCTGGTCACATTTTTTAGCGAATGGCAGCGAACATGAAAGTTGTATCTTTTAATATCAATGGCCTGCGGGCGCGCCCTCATCAGTTGGCCGCCATTATCGAACAACACCAGCCCGATGTGATCGGGTTGCAGGAAACCAAAGTCCACGATGACATGTTTCCATTAGAAGATGTCAGCCAGTATGGTTACCACGTTTATTATCACGGACAGAAGGGTCACTACGGTGTTGCCCTATTGTGTAAGGAGCAGCCTATTGCTGTTCGTCGCGGTTTCCCAACAGATGAAGACGATGCACAGCGCCGGATCATCATGGCGGACTTTGCTACCGAGCACGGCACGCTTACGGTAGTAAACGGATATTTCCCTCAAGGAGAAAGCCGCGACCATCCGGTGAAATTCCCCGCTAAGACGCGCTTCTATCAGGACCTGCAAACCTATCTGGAGCAACATCACAGCGCGACACAGCCGCTGATTGTGATGGGAGATGTTAATATCAGCCCTACCGATCTGGATATCGGTATCGGCGAAGAGAACCGCAAGCGCTGGCTGCGTACAGGTAAATGCTCTTTCTTACCGGAAGAGCGTGAATGGATGGCGCGTTTGCAAGGGTGGGGACTCATCGACACCTTCCGTGCCGCTAACCCTGAAAGCAACGATCGCTTTTCATGGTTTGATTACCGCTCTGCCGGATTCGATGACAACCGTGGCCTGCGTATCGACCTGATTCTCGCTAGCACCTTCCTGGCCGAACGCTGTGTCGCCACCGGTATTGATTAC
The DNA here is from genome assembly GCF_001742145.1 of Pectobacterium parmentieri. Taxonomy (NCBI): domain Bacteria; kingdom Pseudomonadati; phylum Pseudomonadota; class Gammaproteobacteria; order Enterobacterales; family Pectobacteriaceae; genus Pectobacterium; species Pectobacterium parmentieri. Next base: position 1,648,583 of record NZ_CP015749.1, read on the forward strand.
GATATTCGAGGAATGGAAAAACCTTCCGACCATGCGCCGATCTGGGCGGAATTTACACGTTAAAACGAGTGTGCAGTAAAAATAAGTCACCGCTGTGCAGAAAAGTCACGGCGGTGATTACGATCGATTGCCGTGTTGAGCATTGAAGCACGTATTTCTTACTTCACGTTTATTGCTTCACCAGTTGCCATATCAGGTTGTTTGTTCCCAGCGTTTGCTTGTCCCGCACACATTGCAGAATCACCCCTTCAACCTTTACCACCGCACCTTCGGAATAATTACGGTTTTCATACACACAGCAGCGCAGGCAGTTATTGTTCTGCTCGCGTACCGTCGTCGTCCCAGCGCCCCACACTTCCGGTGGAACGGGAACGACAATATCCGTTCCGCCGCGATTTGCCTGCGCCAGCGTGGGCAGCACCAGCATCACACTGGCGAAACATAAAGACACTAACGATTTCATTGCTTCTGCTCCTTCGCTTTTTTAGCCTGAGGTTTGCGCCGTTTTGAGGCCCCCGACGGCGGCGCAGAAAGCCCTTTGAACGCTCTCACCGCGCCATTTTGTTTCGCTTGCTGAATCAACTCCTGCAAGGAGTTCGTCAACGGTTGCATAAAATCCTGATAGCGGCATTTCTTCTCGCTAATCTGCGTCAACGTGGCTTCCCAATGTGCAGTCATATCAGGGTGCGCCGCACTGTCAGGCAGTGAGTGAATTAATGCTCGCCCTGCTTCACTCGCGTGAATATATCGAGCTTTCTTAAACAGAAATGTCCGCTTAAACAGTAATTCGATAATCCCCGCACGCGTCGCCTCTGTGCCTAAACCATCGGTCGCCCGCAGGATTTTCTTCAGTTCCTTATCCTGCACAAAGCGCGCGATACCCGTCATCGCCGATAACAACGTCGCATCGGTAAAAGGCCGCGGCGGTTGAGTTTGACGCTCAACGACCTCGCCACGTTCACACAGCAATTCATCGCCCTTTGCCACCACGGGTAACGGCATACCTTCGTTTTCTGCGTCCCGCTCTTTGCCACCCAACAAGGTACGCCAACCCGCCTCGGCGAGAAACCGTGCTTTGGCAATAAATTTGCCACCCGCAATATCCAATTCAATGACACATTTGCGAAACACAGCGTCCGGGCAGAACTGCATGATGTACTGCCGCGCGACTAACCCATACACCTTGCGTTCATTCTCCGTCAGCGACGCACTGGCACTACGTGCGGTGGGAATAATCGCGTGGTGAGCATCGACCTTACCATCGTCCCAGCAGCGGTTACGCCGATCGACATCCATAACCGGTTGTGGCAACAGGTCGGGCTGATGCACAGATATTGCATTCAAGACAGCATGACGCCCGGCAAAGTGCTCTTCTGGCAGATAGCGACTGTCAGAACGCGGATAAGTGATCAGCTTATGGGTTTCATACAATTTCTGACATACGTCCAGTACCTGCTGCGCGCTCAGTCCAAAACGCTTCGCCGCTTCAATCTGGAGCGTTGAGAGTGAATAAGGCAGCGGCGCAATTTCTGACTCCCGTTTGTCATTATAGCTGGTGACGAATGCGGGCTGGCCTTCGATACGTTTGACAACATGATCCGCCAAAGATCGATGCAGCAATCGCCCTTCTTCATCCTGATAAGGCTCGCACGACTCACTGGGTTGCCAGATAGCGACAAAACGCTCATCGGCTGGCGTCACGATATGGGCTTTAACTTCAAAATAGTCTTTGGAAACGAAGTTTTCTATCTCTTCATCTCGCCGCACCACCAGCCCCAGCACCGGTGTTTGCACGCGGCCAACCGACAATACGCCGTCATAACCCGCATTGCGCCCTAATATCGTATAAGCGCGGGTCATATTTATGCCATAGAGCCAATCTGCACGGGAACGCGCTAATGCTGAGACGCACAGGGGGATGAACTCTCTGTTCTCACGCAAACGGGAAACGGCACGCTCTACAGCCTGTGGGTTGAGATCGTTGATCAGACAACGACGTACCTGCTGACGCTTCTCTTCCGACAGAGAAAGATATTCCAGGACTTCATCGACCAACAGTTGTCCTTCACGATCGGGGTCTCCTGCATGAATCACTTCGCTGGCATCATTTAGGAGTTTTTTTATGGCACTCAACTGTTTGCTGACCGAGGGCCGCGGTTGTAACAGCCATTTTTGGGGAATGATAGGCAAGTCGGCGAGAGACCAACGAGCATAGCGCGCATCATAAACATCCGGCTGCGCCTGCTCCAGCAGATGCCCTACGCACCACGTCACGACATCATTTTGACCACAGGCAATAAAGCCATCGCCGCGCCGATGCGGTTTGGGTAACACGTCTGCAATAGCCCGTGCAAGACTGGGCTTTTCGGCAATAAAAAGTCGCATTATTCACCATCAAGCAGACTGGGCATTTCCCGCGTAACTCGCGGGAAAGCACACTGTAAAACGGGTAGGAAATCGATGTTATTCAAGAGATGGCGATCAGAAGTAGTGAACAAACGCGTCAGAATCAAGCGGCGTAACCGTAGTCGACGCTTTGAGCTGAGGTGTCCCCAGATAAAGGAAGCCTACAATTTCATCCTGTTCGCGACAATGGAATGCTTCACGTACCAGAGCGTTATGCGTCCACGCACCGCTGCGCCAGATGCCATTAAAGCCCTGTGCCAATGCCGCCATCTGCATCGCCTGAACCGCACAGCCTGCGGAAACAATTTGCTCCCAAAGTGGCACTTTCGGGTTCTCTTCACAATGTGCAACAACGGTGATAATCAGTGGTGCGCGATAAGGTGCCTGACGTGCTTTATCGATACCGGCCTCATCCAGACCTTCTTGCTGAGCTGCACGAGTCAGTACCGTACTAAAACGATCCAACCCGTCATTTTCGATCATAAAAAAGCGCCACGGCTGCATCGCACCATGATCCGGCGCACGCATACCTGCGTGGATAATGTTATTCAATGCGTCACCCGTCGGTGCTGGCGCGGTCAGGCGCGAGGCCGAACGACGATTCAATAGCAACTCAAGAGCATCCATCGCACATCTCCTGTCTGGCAATATAATTTCTGCGTACAACCGATTTCTCTGCAAGAAACGGTTATAGGGCAACGTTGCGCGCCACGTTAGCACAAGTAGAAGTTTTGTTACAAGATAGCCCCAACAGGGCGCGCCTCTACCGTGATTTAATGCTGACTTTTTACTGTCCGCTCATTAGGATACTATCACTCCTTGTGCTTCACCACTTGCAAGAAGGCGAGTTGAAGGACGTAGGGCACACGCTGTTTACCCGTTCATGGAGATATCATGCGCACATTGTGGCGAATTTTTAGCGGATTTTTTAAGTGGACATGGCGTCTACTTAATTTTATCAGAGAATTTATTCTCAATATTTTCCTTATCGCACTGATTTTAGTTGGCGTTGGGATCTACTCACAGGTAAAAACGACACCGGAAGAGGCCACGAAAGGGGCGTTGCTGGTCGATCTGACGGGCGTGGTGGTTGACCAACCCTCCGTTAATAACAAACTGCGTCAATTAGGGCGCGAGTTCTTCGGTGCATCGAATAATCGCCGTCAGGAAAACTCACTGTTTGATATCGTCGACAGCATTCGTCAGGCAAAAAGTGACGACAACATCACAGGGATCGTGCTGGATCTCAGCGATTTTACCGGTGCCGATCAACCTTCTATGCAGTATATCGGTAAGGCGCTACGCGAGTTTCGCGATAGCGGCAAACCTATTTATGCCGTCGGTGATAGCTACAATCAGTCTCAGTATTATTTGGCCAGTTTTGCCAATACGGTGTCATTGACGCCACAAGGCAGTGTGGATCTGCATGGTTTCGCGACCAACAATCTCTACTTCAAATCCATGCTCGACAAGCTGAAAGTGACCACCAATATCTTCCGTGTGGGAACCTATAAATCAGCCGTTGAGCCGTATCTGCGTGATGATATGTCCCCTGCGGCGCGCGATGCCGATGGTCGCTGGATTAACGCCCTGTGGCAGCAGTATTTAAATACCGTTTCCGCTAACCGTCAGATTACGCCTCAGCAACTGTTCCCAGGCGCAACCAACATTCTGGCGGGTTTGCAGGCCGTTCAGGGCGATACTGCACGCTATGCACTGGATAACAAACTGGTTGATGAAGTCGCTTCACGTTCTGTGACTGAGCAATCGTTGGTTAAAGTGTTCGGCTGGAATAACCAGAAGAACCACTTTAATTTCATCAGTATCTATGACTACGTCGTCAAACCGCCGGTGCAAAATAACAACCAGATCGCGGTTGTCTTTGCCAATGGCGCGATCATTGATGGACCGGAAACACCGGGGATGGTCGGTGGTGATACCACGGCAGCACAAATTCGTGCCGCACGCCTCGATCCTAAAGTCAAAGCGCTGGTGCTACGCGTCAATAGCCCCGGTGGGAGCGTCACTGCGTCGGAGCTGATTCGATCAGAATTGATGGCGCTCCGTCTGGCAGGTAAACCGATCGTGGTATCTATGGGCGGAATGGCGGCATCCGGCGGTTATTGGATTTCAACACCCGCGAACGCGATCATCTCCAGCGCCAGTACACTGACCGGCTCTATCGGTATTTTTGGCGTGATTACCACGTTCGAAGATTCTCTGGAAAGCCTTGGCGTCCACACGGACGGCGTTGCCACCTCTCCGCTGGCCGATCTGTCGATCACAAAATCATTGCCGCCTGAGTTCTCACAGATGATGCAGTTGAGTATCGAACGCGGTTATAAGAATTTCATCGATATCGTGGCGCAGGCACGTAAGAAAACGCCGGAGCAAATCGATCAGATCGCGCAAGGTCACGTCTGGGTCGGTAGCGATGCAAAAGAGAATGGTCTGGTCGATCAGATCGGCGATTTTGATGATGCCGTGAAGAAGGCCGCTGAGTTGGCTAAACTGGGACAATATCAATTGAACTGGTATGCCGAACAACCGAACCTGCTCGACACCATGCTGAATCAGGTGAACGCATCGGTCTACGCCTTGCTGCCTGTTGCTGTCCAGTCCATGTTGCCAGCACCGGTGGCGCAACTGGCGGAAGCCATGCGTTCTCAGCCGTCCATCATGAATAACCTGAACGATCCGCAGAACCGGTACGCATTTTGCCTCACCTGCGGAGAAGTCCGGTAAGGTTTACCATTACTAGCCCGGTAATAGTCATTACTTATGGTGATATTACCGGGCTCCTTTTCCCTTTATACTCTTGTTTTGATCCTGACTCACACCACCATGCGAAAGAAATCCATTTATGTCGCTTATACGGGCGGCACCATCGGCATGCAGCGTTCCGCCAATGGCTATGTCCCAGTATCGGGTCATTTACAGCAGCAACTGGCAAACATGCCTGAATTCCACCGCGAAGAAATGCCGTCGTTTACGATTCATGAATATGACCCGCTGATCGATTCGTCTGACATGACACCAGCGGACTGGCAATCCATCGCGGACGATATTCAAGCCCACTACGATGATTACGACGGTTTTGTGATTCTGCATGGTACAGACACCATGGCGTTCACCGCTTCTGCGCTCTCGTTTATGCTGGAAAATCTGGCTAAGCCGGTTATTGTGACAGGGTCACAAATACCGCTCGCGGAATTGCGCTCGGACGGCCAGACAAACCTATTGAACGCGCTATACGTGGCAGCTAACCATCCGATTAATGAAGTCGCCCTTTTCTTCAATAACAAACTATTGCGCGGCAATCGCACCACCAAAGCCCATGCCGACGGTTTTGATGCTTTTGCTTCCCCCAACTATCCACCACTGCTGGAAGCCGGTATCCATATTCGTCGGCTGGCTCCCACCGTGGAATGTAGAGACTGCCCACCGCTGAAAGTGCATCACATCACACCGCAACCTATCGGGGTGATTACGATTTATCCCGGTATTTCTGCCGATGTCATCAGTAATTTCCTTCGTCAGCCGGTGAAAGCACTAATCTTACGCTCCTACGGCGTCGGCAACGCACCGCAAAGCCCTGGGCTGCTGCGCGAATTACGTGAAGCTTCAGCGCGCGGCATTGTGGTCGTTAACCTGACTCAGTGTATTTCCGGACGTGTAAATATGGGCGGCTATGCAACAGGCAACGCGCTGGCGCATGCGGGAGTTATTAGTGGTTTTGACATGACCGTTGAAGCCGCATTGACCAAACTGCATTACTTACTGAGCCAGCAAGATTTAAGCGCCGATGACATTCGCCGTTTAATGCAGCAAAACCTGCATGGAGAATTGAGCGATAAAGATTAAGCAATCACGGAGTTAATAATGAAAAAAGCATTGCTATTAGTTGATTTACAAAATGATTTCTTCCCCGGCGGTGCGCTGACGGTTAACGAAAGTGATCAGGTCCTCGAGGTTGCCAATCGCGCCATTGAGGCCTGTGTAGCCGCAGGGATTACAGTGATTGCCAGCCAGGATTGGCACCCCGCTAACCACGGCTGCTTTGCGGTGAGTGAACAGGCTGTGGTAGGTGAAATCGGTGAGTTAAACGGATGGCCGCAAATCTGGTGGCCCGTCCACTGTGTGCAGAAGACAACGGGTGCCGATTTTCATCCAGCGCTTCAACTATCAGGCATTCAATGGATAGTACAAAAAGGTACGCAGCCTGACATAGATAGCTACAGCACTTTTTTCGATAACGGTCATCGCGTTAAAACTGAACTGGATGATTGGCTACGCGCTCACCACATTACTCATTTAACCATTCTGGGGCTGGCGACCGACTATTGCGTCAAGTTTAGCGTATGGGATGCTATCGCCTTGGGTTATCACACCGAGGTATTGGTGGATGGCTGTCGTGGTGTCAATCTTTCGCCCGACGACAGCGCATTGGCATTACAGGAAATGGTACAGCGTGGGGCAAGACTTATCGACATGACACAGTTCCTTGCGGAACTATCCTCCCATCACTAAAGCCACCAGCAACTAGCGGTAGCCTCTGAGACTACCGCTGACACTTACACCTCAGGCTTCAGCGTAACGATAGCGTCGGCACTGGTAAACTGCCGCTTCAGTTCTTGCTTGCTCTTCATCACTATTTCGCCATTAGTGCCAATTGTCATGTGCTCAGCCTGTTCGTTATGGCGGGCCTGCCACATCATCACCATTTGCAGGCAGTTTTCTTTCTGTTCAGCCGTCAACGCGACACCATCTGGCCATTTGCCCAGTTCTACCGCTGTAACTAACCGTTGGTAAATTTCTGGCGTCATGGCGTCGATCAGATCATTGAGTTCCATATCCGGTTTCTGCTCCGAGGAAGGTCAGATTTATTATTGCTGAATGCCTGTTATTGGCAGAGCCCACAACGGCTGAATCGTTTAAAGCTATTGTAATCTCTGGCTGCCACTACCATAGCGGTGGTAAACAGACTACCCGTCAACGCGTTCGCCATCAACGTCGTCGATAAAGCTCAGCGAAGCAGAATTCACGCAATAGCGCTCTCCCGTGGTTTTCGGGCCATCGGGGAAAACATGTCCCAGGTGCGCATCGCACTGCCCACAGCGGATCTCAATACGGCGCATGTTGTGTGAGTCATCTTCCAGATAGCGAATCGCTTCTGAGGACACCGGCTGATCGAAACTCGGCCAGCCACAGCCGGAATCATATTTACTGTCAGAATAAAACAGCGGAGCCTGACAGCACAGGCAGTGATAGGCGCCCGTGCGCTTGTTATGCAGCAATTTACCTGAAAACGCAGGCTCAGTACCGCGTTGCTGAGTGACATAGCGTTGCAGCTCTGTCAGTTCAGTATTATCGGACGAAGTAGGCGAAGCAGAGTCGTTAGTCATTGAAGTCTCGCTGCGGTGTTATTTATTCATTTAATCATTGATTATAACAAAAAATTAACAACCTAACAGGCCATTCTGGCTTAATATTAACAATGTTATTAGCATGAATATTTAATTGTGACATACATCACATATTGAAATGACATGGGCTTTATATGATGCATTCCGCCCCCATATCAGTCTTAGATGTTACTTAGTTACAGGCTCAAGCGGTTTTTGCACAAAGATTGGTCATAGGTTTGACTTACAGCAACTATTGACACGATTCCGCTTGACGCTCAGCAAGGTTTTTGTAATTTTACAACCAACCTTTTATTCACAAACCAATAGCTGGTGGAATATATGACTATCAAAGTAGGTATCAACGGTTTTGGCCGTATCGGCCGTATTGTTTTCCGCGCTGCGCAAGAGCGTTCTGACATTGAGATCGTTGCAATCAACGACCTGTTAGACGCTGAATACATGGCGTACATGCTGAAGTACGACTCAACTCATGGTCGTTTCAACGGCACCGTTGAAGTTAAAGATGGCCACCTGGTTGTTAACGGCAAAACCATTCGTGTTACCGCAGAGCGCGACCCTGCAAACCTGAAGTGGAACGAAGTCAACGTTGATGTTGTTGCTGAAGCAACTGGCCTGTTCCTGACTGACGAAACTGCGCGTAAACACATCGCTGCAGGCGCGAAGAAAGTCGTTCTGACTGGTCCATCTAAAGATGACACCCCAATGTTCGTTATGGGTGTAAACCACAAAACTTACGCAGGTCAGGAAATCGTTTCTAACGCTTCTTGTACCACTAACTGCTTGGCTCCACTGGCAAAAGTTATCAACGACAACTTCGGTATCGTTGAAGCACTGATGACCACCGTTCACGCTACCACTGCAACGCAGAAAACCGTTGATGGCCCGTCTCACAAAGACTGGCGCGGCGGCCGTGGCGCATCTCAGAACATCATCCCATCTTCTACTGGTGCAGCTAAAGCAGTAGGTAAAGTGATCCCTGAGCTGAACGGTAAACTGACGGGTATGGCGTTCCGCGTTCCTACCCCGAACGTGTCTGTTGTTGACCTGACTGCACGTCTGGAAAAACCAGCGTCTTACAAAGAAATTTGTGCAGCAATCAAAGCCGCTTCTGAAGGCGAGCTGAAAGGCGTTCTGGGTTACACCGAAGACGAAGTAGTTTCTACCGATTTCAACGGTGAAAAACTGACTTCCGTGTTTGATGCTAAAGCTGGTATCGCACTGAGCGACAACTTTGTGAAACTGGTTTCTTGGTACGACAACGAAACAGGTTACTCAAACAAGGTTCTGGATCTGATTGCTCACATTTCTAAATAAGCGTCAGCGATGATTCTGTGAAAAAAGGGCGACGTGATGTCGCCCTTTTTTATTGTTTATTGCAGATTTCTTTTACAACGAAAAACAATCAAAAAAAGGTTCTATCATGCATAACACAATTTTCTCACTCCCCGTCACGAAGCAAATTAGCACCACCCTCAGCGAGCGTCAGTTGGACCAATTACCCGTCATCGTCGTCGAACATCCTGAAGTTCGTGCCGCTATCGCATTACAAGGCGCACACCTGCTCAGTTGGCAGCCGACGAATGAAGAACCCGTACTTTGGCTGAGCGACAATACGCCTTTTACTCAGCACGTTGCCATTCGCGGTGGCGTCCCGATCTGTTTCCCTTGGTTTGGCCCTTTCGCCGAGCCTAACCACGGTTTTGCTCGTCTGCTGCCGTGGGAATTTACCGCCCACAGCGAAGATGAGCACGGTGTGCAACTCACGTTCACGCTGCGCGATAATGAGGAAACACGTAAGAGCTGGCCACATGAATTCACGCTCATCGCTCGCTTCAAGCTGGGTAAAGAGTGCGGTATTGAGCTGGAAGCACACGGTGATTACAGCATTACCAGCGCGCTGCACACCTACTTCCAGATCGGCGACATCAGCGACATTCGTATTGCTGGCCTGGGTGAGTCATTCATTGATAAAGTGGATCAAGGCAAGCTGGCGACGCAGCAAGGCGACCTGGTCTTTACCGGCCGTGCAGATCGTATCTATACCCAACCGCAGAACACCAGCGTGGTACATGATGCGGTACTGAAACGCACCATCGAAGTGCACCATTCGCACCATAGCGATGTGGTGTCATGGAACCCCGGCGCAGAACTTTCTCGGACGATTAGCGATATGCCGGATGAGGGATATAAAACGTTCGTGTGCGTGGAAACCGCGCGAATTAACCAACCTTTTGTCGCGTCAGCCAACGCTCCGGCTCGTCTGGCGACGGTTATCCGCATCAAGAAATAACCCCCGTTGTACCGTGTATGGCGACGCTGTTCGCCATACACTTTCTTCTAAATCCTTCCGTCACACCACATCCAGATGCTGTTTGCGCGTTGGGGCAGGAAAAGCCTGATCTAACTGCGCGATATTCTCCACAGACAACAACACGTCCAGCGCTTTGGCATTTTCCTGAACATGCTTGATAGCACTTGCTTTCGGAATCGCGATCACACCTGGCTGACGAATGGTCCATGCCAATAAAAGCTGTGCTGGCGTGATGCTATGTTCGCGCGCAATACGGTTCACCACCGGGTGAGAAAATAACCCATCGCGCAAGCGCCCAGCTTGTGCCAGCGGACAATACGCCATCACGGGAAGTTGCTGTTGCTGACACCATGGCAACAAATCAAACTCAATACCGCGTGATGCCACATGGTAAAGCACCTGATTAGTCATGCAGTGCTGCCCGCCATCTAGCGACCACAACTCCCGCATATCCTCAAGGTCAAGATTGGATACGCCCCACTGCCCGATTTTTCCTGCCTGCTGCAACCGTTCCATCGCCGCAATCGTATCAACTAACGGGATGCCACCGCGCCAATGCAGCAGATACAAATCAATACGCTCCGTTTGCAGTCGCTTCAGGCTGCGTTCACACGCCTGTATCGCTTTTTCGCCTCCCGCATTGTGCGGGTAGACTTTCGATACCAGATAAACGCTATCGCGACGGCCACGTATCGCCTCCCCGACGACATCTTCCGCCCTACCTTCTGCGTACATTTCAGCCGTATCAATCAACGTTAATCCAAGATCGATGCCCGATTGCAGTGCGGTAACTTCCTGCGCTTTCATTCGGGCATCTTCGCCCATGTACCACGTTCCCTGACCGATTGCCGGTACGCGGGTATCATCTGGAAAACGAATCGCTTTTGTCATGCATCCCTCCCTTGGTTGACGCCAACGTAACATGGCATTCGGTGCACTATAAATGTGCAAATGGGGTGATATCACCCCATTATTGTACGGCAGTTGCACCATGCTAACGAAAAGCATCAGAAACGATAGCTAACGCCTGCGCTCATTAAGATGCTGTGGTTACTATCGACGATAGGGCTGTCTTTCATTTCTTCAGACAAGCGCGTGTAACGACCAACCGCCCAAGCGCTCCAGCTTTGGTTAATCTGATAACCTGCGCTCAGCTCAAGATACGGAGCCCAGCCATTACTCGGGCTGTACTGGTTAAAGCCTGAACGCGAAGATTCTTGCGCACTCACGCCGTAATAATACTGGTTCATATTTTCACTAAACCAGGTCGCACCGATACCGGGAGTGATGCTCAGGTCGCCCATAGAGAACCGATAAAGATAGGCGGTATCCCACGCGAAGCCGTTGCTGTAACCCAGCGTATCGCCTGCCAGTACGGTACGAATCTCACCCCAATCGGCGGTATGACGGTAAGCTGCGCCGGCCATCAACGTACCGCGGCGTTTGTCCAACTGCTTCATACGTTGATCGTCACTATCTCCCGGTTTAAAGCCTAAAGGAAGGTAATAGGCCGTTAAAGAGAAACGATTTACGCCGTCATTCCACAGGTAATATCCACCACCCAGTCCGCGGAAATAAAAACTTTCACTTTCATAATTCAGTACAGGAAGTGGATAAACGTCATTATCAACACCACGGTACACGGACGTTGAACCCACAGCGCCAAGGCCCAGAGAGACATCTGCGGCGTAGGCTGAAGGCAGGACCACAGCACCAGAAATCAGCGCGGCCAGCATACATAGTTGAGGTTTTTTCACAGTTTTCTATTTCCTATTACAGATAAATATCATGGAACATGATAGGCCAATTACACACGTTCGCGTTCAGGTTATATAAAAATAACATTAACGAATAACCTATATATTCGATAGGTTTTACGTGCGCTAACGTCGGTAATAGGCAGTGTTCTTAAGGCTGAGAGCCTATTAACGACAATGTTACACGGATTTTCCTGAAAGTGAGTCCTTGAAATATCTTAAAAATACGCCAGTGGACTAGAGGAAATTTTACGGATGCAAACTACGCTTTAATACAGAAGGTGACGTCTTCCTGACCAGCAGGTATGAATAAAATTACGACGCCCTGACGCGACAAGTTGGCATAAGGGTTGCTGGACTCAAAAGACTTCTTCTTTCGGAGGGCAATACATTAATAGGCATATATTCCACACGCTCTCTTAATCTGTGCTAATCGACGAAGGACGGGCATCGCTATGAACATATTTGATCACTACCGCCAGCGCTACGACGCTGCCAAGGACGAAGAGTTCACTCTGCAGGAATTCCTTACCATCTGTCAGCAGGATCGCACCGCTTATGCGAACGCGGCTGAACGATTGTTAACGGCTATCGGTGAGCCTGTAATGGTGGATACCGCCCAAGAATCACGAATGTCGCGCCTATTCTCTAACCGGGTGATTGCTCGCTACCCTGCTTTTGAAGAATTTTACGGTATGGAAGAGGCTATCGAACAGATTGTCTCTTACCTGAAGCATGCCGCGCAGGGATTGGAAGAGAAGAAACAGATTCTGTATCTATTGGGACCGGTTGGTGGCGGGAAATCCTCTCTGGCTGAACGCCTGAAAGCGCTGATGCAGCGCGTGCCCATTTACATCCTCAGCGCCAACGGCGAGCGTAGCCCGGTAAATGACCATCCGCTCTGCCTGTTCAACCCGCAGGAAGATGCCGCAATACTCGAAAAAGAGTATACGATCCCGCGGCGCTATCTCGGCACAATCATGTCACCGTGGGCGGCCAAACGCCTGCAGGATTTCGGTGGCGACATTTCTAAATTCAGAGTCGTCAAAGTGTGGCCATCCATTCTGGCACAAATCGGGATCGCGAAAACCGAACCGGGCGATGAAAACAACCAGGATATTTCAGCGCTGGTCGGTAAAGTCGATATCCGCAAACTGGAACATTTTGCCCAGAATGATCCTGATGCCTACGGTTACTCCGGTGCATTGTGCCGCGCGAACCAAGGCATTATGGAGTTCGTCGAGATGTTCAAAGCCCCCATCAAGGTGCTTCATCCGCTGCTGACCGCCACACAGGAAGGCAACTATAACGGGACGGAAGGCATTGCTGCCCTGCCGTTCAACGGGATTATTTTAGCGCACTCCAACGAATCCGAGTGGGTACAGTTCCGTAACAACAAGAACAATGAAGCGTTCCTCGACCGCGTGTATATCGTGAAGGTGCCGTACTGCCTGCGCGTATCCGAAGAGGTCAAAATTTACGACAAACTGTTGGATCACAGCGAACTGACACATGCGCCTTGCGCCCCCGGTACGCTGGAAACGCTGGCCCGCTTCTCTATTTTGTCGCGTCTGAAAGATCCTGAAAATTCCAGCATCTACTCCAAGATGCGGGTTTACGATGGGGAAAGCCTGAAAGATACCGATCCAAAGGCTAAATCCTATCAAGAATATCGGGACTACGCGGGCGTGGATGAAGGGATGAATGGTCTGTCGACCCGTTTCGCCTTTAAGATTCTGTCACGCGTCTTCAACTTCGATCACAGCGAAGTCGCCGCCAACCCGGTACACCTATTCTACGTACTGGAACAGCAGATCGAACGCGAGCAGTTTCCGCAGGAGCTGGCAGAGAAGTATCTGGAGCACCTGAAAGGCTATCTGACGCCGAAGTACGCCGAATTTATCGGTAAAGAGATCCAGACTGCCTATCTCGAATCCTATTCCGAATACGGGCAGAATATTTTTGACCGTTATGTTACCTACGCGGATTTCTGGATCCAAGATCAGGAGTACCGTGACCCCGATACTGGCCAGTTGTTTGACCGTGAATCATTGAACGCCGAGCTGGAAAAAATCGAGAAGCCTGCGGGCATCAGTAATCCTAAAGACTTCCGTAACGAGATTGTCAACTTCGTCCTACGCGCCCGCGCCAGCAATAGCGGCAGGAACCCAAACTGGACCAGTTACGAGAAACTGCGCACGGTTATCGAGAAGAAGATGTTCTCCAACACGGAAGAGCTGTTGCCTGTGATTTCGTTTAATACCAAAACCTCAACGGATGAACAGAAAAAACATGATGACTTCGTCGATCGCATGATGGAGAAAGGCTATACCCGGAAACAGGTGCGTTTGCTGTGCGAATGGTATCTGCGGGTGAGGAAATCATCATAATGACGCACGATGCTGGCAACAGCGTTTGGGGGAAACATGGCCTATTTTATTGACAGGCGACTGAACGGCAAAAACAAAAGCACGGTGAACCGCCAACGCTTTCTACGCCGCTATAAGTCGCAAATAAAACAGTCGATTTCCGAGGCCATTAATAAGCGTTCGGTGACCGACATCGAAAGCGGGGAGTCGGTGTCGATCCCCAATGCAGACATCAACGAACCGATGTTCCATCAGGGCCGCGGAGGACGCCGCCATCGCGTCCATCCGGGCAACGATCACTTCGTACAGAATGACAAAATCGAGCGGCCACAAGGCGGTGGCAGCGGTGGCTCCGGTCAGGGGGATGCCAGCAAAGACGGCGAAGGTGAGGATGGGTTTGTCTTTCAGATCTCCAAAGACGAATATCTGGACCTGCTGTTTGAAGATCTGGCGCTACCGAATCTGAAGAAGACCCAGCATCGGCAGATGACCGAATACAAAACGCATCGCGCCGGGTATACCGCTAACGGCGTTCCTGCGAATATTAGCGTGGTACGCTCGCTGCAAAACTCGCTGGCACGCCGTATGGCAATGACGGCGGGTAAACGCCGCACGTTGCATGAGTTGGAAGAGTCGTTGGAGCAGTTGGCGCATACCGAACCGGCACAGTTGCTGGAAGAGGAACGGTTACGGCAGGACATTGCCGAACTGCGCCAGAAAATCGCACGTGTGCCTTTTATCGATACGTTTGACCTGCGCTACAAGAACTACGAGCGTCGGGCCGAACCGTCTAGCCAGGCCGTAATGTTCTGTTTGATGGACGTGTCCGGTTCTATGGATCAATCGACGAAAGACATGGCGAAGCGCTTTTATATTCTGCTGTATCTGTTCCTCAGCAGAAATTATAAAAACGTCGATGTTGTCTATATTCGCCACCACACGCAGGCTAAAGAGGTCGATGAGCAGGAGTTCTTCTATTCTCAGGAAACCGGCGGCACCATTGTCTCCAGTGCCTTAAAGCTAATGGAGGAGGTGGTGCGTGAACGTTACGATCCATCACAGTGGAATATCTACGCCGCACAGGCGTCGGATGGCGATAACTGGGCAGATGATTCACCCCTGTGCCACCAGATCCTAGCGAATAAGCTTCTGCCGATGGTGCGTTACTATAGCTATATAGAAATCACCCGACGTTCACACCAGACGCTCTGGCGCGAATATGAAACGCTGCGTGATACGTTTGATAATTTCGCTATGCAGCATATCCGCGATCAGGATGATATTTACCCTGTCTTCCGTGAACTCTTCCGTAAACAAACCGTAGGGCATTAGCGACCTCTCAATCGGCCAGTTATCTGTTAACAGGTAGCTGGCTGATTTTATCTCTGTAGGCATTTTTCTATAAACATGCATTTAAAATACATGTATTATAAATAGCATTATACCTGCACAGAGAATCGCTCATGAATATTGATAAATTCAAACACCAGCACACCGAAATACTCGCAAGCATTGACACCCTGCGTCGCCTGTCGCGGGAAGGCGTGACGGAGAACGCCACTGGCATCGCTCGTGCCATTGTCGCCATGAGTTCGACTATCAAACTGCATCTTTCTGCGGAAGATCGCGTGCTTTACCCTTCACTGCAACGCAGCGGTGATGAACAGTTAGCGAAAATGAGTCAACATTATCAGGATGAAATGCAAACCATCGCTGCGGATTACGATGCCTTTTCCCGCCGCTGGAATACAGCTTCACAGTTGGTTGGGCACGATAGGGATTTCCGGGCTGACGCTAATCACGTCTTACGTAAAGTCTATGAGCGTATGCAGCGGGAAAATCATGATTTTTATCCCCGTATTGAAACTGCCTGAGATTATTAAATACGCCTGACTAAAGGGTGGAGAATTTCTGACACATTCGACTCCACCCTACTCATGACCAGCCGCCTCCGCATATATCGACTCATCTTTCGCCACACATCGGTGACACCGTCACAAAGATAACACTTCCTTTCCGCCAGTGTGCGCATTACCCTATCGGCCCCATAAAACCTAGATTTCTGTTTTGTTATGCAACGATTTATTCTGATTTTACTGACTCTGGTTCTACTCGGCCCTCTGGGCATCGACATCTATTTACCGCTTATTCCCGCCATCGCCGTGGCGCTGAACAGCCCAGAATCGCTGATTCAGTCCACCGTTGCCCTCTTTATTCTGGTCATGGGATTAGGTCAGCTTTTGGCAGGGCCACTGGTTGATAAATACGGTCGCCGCCCCATGGCGCTGGCAGGCGTGGTTATTTACATCATCGGGGCGATCATGGCGGCACTGGCCACCGATGCCACGCTATTCATTCTCTCACGCCTTTTTCAGGGTATGGCCGTCTGCTGTACCGCCGTTGCCATTTTCAGCAGCGTGCGAGACAAACTAAACGGCGATGATGCCGCCAGAACCTATGGTTTTCTTAACGGCACGCTGAACATCGTCCCGGCGCTAGCACCGTTATTAGGTGGGCTTTTAGCCGAGGCTTTCGGCTGGCGCGCTCCTTTCTGGTTCCTTGCAGGTTACAGCGTTCTGGTACTGGCACTCGTCATCCGTTTCCTGCCCGAAACACGCCCGGATTCAACCTTACCGGTGCACGGTTTGCCGCTGCGCCAATATGCCCGCCTGTTATCCGATCGCCACTTTCTGGGTTTCGCGTCAGTCAATGCAGGCGCAATGGGGATGGCGTTAACCTACGTCACCTTCTCTCCCGTGGTGTTAATGAACCAGGCGCAACTCACGCCGCTTGAGTTTTCGATTGCCTTCGGCGCAAACGGCTTTTGGATCATGCTGGTCAGCTTTTTTGCCAATCGCATCATCCGCAAAGTCGGTCGGCCGCGCTGTCTGGCTATCGGTAGCCTGCTGATGGGGGCGGGTTTTCTTTCGCTGCTCGGCGGTGTCGTTTTCTTACCCGAAACCATGCAAGATACCTGGCCAACCTACATGTTACCCGTCGCGCTAGCCTGTGCGGGTCTGGCATTTTTGATCGGGCCGTCCACCAGCTATGCGCTGGAACCTTATTCCAATGAAGCGGGCATTGCGTCGGCGATGGTAGGATTTGTGCAGATGGCGGGCGGTGCGGCACTGGGGCTGATTGCAATGGCAATGCCTCTGCCGTCAAAAATATCACTGGCGCTGGTTATGCTCTGTGCCGCTCTGCTGGCGATACGCGCCCGCCTGCTCACGCGTCACCACAAGAGCAGCATTACGTCGCTGCCCCGCGCCTAGTGCAAAACACTGAATACAGATACATTAACGAACGTATCTTTCCACGGATAAATCATCGGCCTCAATCTCCGGTGATTTATCCGACAGAATATCCGCCAGCAGCTTTCCTGACCCGCAGGCCATCGTCCAGCCCAACGTACCATGTCCTGTATTCAGATATAAATTTTTCAGCGGCGAGCGCCCTACCAGCGGCGTGCCGTCTGGCGTCATCGGGCGCAGCCCTGTCCAGAATGTCGCTTGCTCGATCGGGCCACAATGGGGATACAGATCGCGCACCACCATTTCCAGCGTCTCACGTCGTTTAAGGTTCAGATCGGTGTTAAAACCCACCACTTCTGCCATGCCACCAACGCGGATGCGATGGTCAAAACGTGTAATGGCTACTTTGTACGTTTCATCCAGCACGGTAGAAACGGGTGCCGAAGCATCATCCGCCAACGGGATCGTCAATGAGTAGCCTTTCAGCGGATAAACCGGAATAGTGAACCACTGCCGCAGTAGCCCCGTAGAATAGGAGCCGCAGGCCATCACATAGGCATCTGCTACGATCATTTCATCGTCGCACTGTACACCCGTGACATGTTGCCCTTCGACCCGCAGTTGGCGAACATGACGCCCTAGCTTGAAGGTAACCCCTGCATTGATGACCATCGCCGCCAGTTGGCGGGTGAACAGTTGGCAATCGCCCGTTTCATCATGCGGCAACCGCAGCCCACCGGTGAGCTTCTCCGCCACGCTCGCCAGCGCAGGTTCAACCGAGGCCAGCTCCTGGCGGGTCAACAATTGGTAAGGTACGCCAGCCTCTTCGAGTACGGCGATATCTCGTATCGCATTATCATATTGCTGTTCGGTGCGGAACAGTTGCAGCGTTCCACCCTGTCGACCTTCGTACTGAATACCGGTATCTCGCCGCAGTTGTTGCAAACAGTCACGGCTGTATTCCGCCAGACGCACCATCCGGGCTTTATTGGTCTTATAGTGGCGCGCATCGCAGTTGAGCAACATTTGCCACATCCAGCAAAGTTGTGTCGCCGTGAAGTCTGGCCGAATGGCCAACGGCGCATGGCGCTGAAACATCCATTTTATCGCTTTCAGCGGTATTCCTGGTGCAGCCCACGGTGCGGCATAACCGGGTGAGATCTGCCCTGCATTCGCTGCGCTGGTTTCCAACGCGGGTTCAGGTTGCCTGTCGATAACGGTAACATCATGCCCTGCCTGTGCAAGATACCAGGCGGTACTTACACCAACCACACCACTTCCCAGAATCACAACCCGCATGCGCCTACTCTCCCTTCTGCACCGTTAAAGGCCATTTAATCTGCTGACGAATTACTCATTTACCGGAATAAAACACTAGTTAAAAGGTGAAACTGAAGACTACTCTAGCAGTTGGGAAGCAATTGTCACCTGCCTCGACGATAACATTTATTTATTGTTATCTTTTCGTCCCGTTGATTCTTCACTGAAATCGTAACGAAATAACTGTGAAACCATTCACAAAATACGCTTTCATTTTTTCGCAAAAACGAGAAAGAAAAGTAAAAAAGATAAAAATGTTAAATCCCAGT
Organism: Pectobacterium parmentieri; assembly: GCF_001742145.1. Lineage (NCBI taxonomy): Bacteria > Pseudomonadati > Pseudomonadota > Gammaproteobacteria > Enterobacterales > Pectobacteriaceae > Pectobacterium > Pectobacterium parmentieri. The sequence goes on from NZ_CP015749.1 coordinate 1,667,695, forward strand.
TTAATTAATACGTTAGTTAGATTGCTTATTTTTAAATCATGACCACCATCACATAAATATAAGTAACAACATCGCTGTCAAGACATGACCGCACGTAATTAAATACAATTTTGCGACATCCATCAAAAAAACACCTTATCAGTTTAATAACATTGTGTTCACACGATGGTTATTCATATTTTTCGAGGGCGATGATGAAAATTGGATTAGTCATTAGCGGCGGCGACGCCAGCGGAATAAATAACTTCATCTATCAGGTGAATAAAATGACTGCCGCTGACATCGTCATTTTCGATGGTGGAATTAATGGCCTTATCGATAATTGCTGTAAAATCCTCACGCGTCGAGATCTGGTGGATTACTCCATTTCGTCAATGCCGCTGATTGCATCAGGGAGAAAAACTGAGAAATGTAGAAAAACAGACTACGAGGAAATCGTTAAAAACATCCAAAAACAAAAACTCGATGCGCTCATTATGGCTGGAGGAGATGGTTCATTTCAATTTTTAAAAAAATTAAGCCACTATGGTATTCATTGTTACGGCGTAGGAATGACGATTGATAACGACATCTCAGGGAATAGCTATACGATTGGTTTTTCTACCGCCTGCGAACAGGTAATGGGTGAGGTAGAGAAATTACGTAATACGGGCCGGGGATTACAGGGACGGGTATTCATGATTGAATTACTCGGTGGCTATTGCGGTGAACTAACACTACAGGCGGCATTAAAGAGTAATGCTGATATCGCACTCATTCCGGAATCACCGTGGGATATTGATGCGTTATCACACCGTATTCGGGAGAAAATTGCAGAACAAAATAGTGTGGTTATTTTATGCTCTGAGGGCTACACCCATGAATATACCCCCGGCTTTCAGGGCGCTATCGATACTATTATCAAGAAGCTCGAACATAAGGTTGGGATCCGCATCCGAAAAACTATTTTAGGATACGGATTACGAAGTGGCGCGCCTACCGGGGAAGAAATTATTCAGGGCACTCTATTAGCAGAAGAGGTCGTTCGGTGTATTAACGCTGGCCTGACTAATAAAATTATCATTATCAATAATAACAACAAAGCTATCCCTATCGATCTGGAGGATTCCGAACGACGTTTGGTTGATGTCGAAAGTCATTTTTATAAACTTGCGAAAACTCACCATCTTATATGAGGCCATTATTATGTTGAAAGTGCTTTGTGTTTGCGGCTGTGGATTAGGTTCCAGTTTCGCTATCGAAATGAGTGCAAAATCCGTATTAAAAAAATTGGGCATTGATGCGGAAATCAATCACACCACGATTTCAGAAGCCTCAGCCTTTAATTATGACGTCATTCTAACCCAGAAAATATTTGCGGATATCCTGAATAGCGACGCCAGTGAAGATGAGAAAAAAAGAGTCATCATTCTTAATAAACTTACCGACAAAGATGAAATAGAAGAAAAAATTTTAGCCTACATCCAGGCTCATAAATAGCATGAGGTGAAAAATGAACACCGTTATCAATTTCATTGTGAAAGATTTATTAGGCCAGGCATCCATATTAATCGCGCTGATCGCCATGATCGGGTTGATTTTACAGAAAAAATCGGTAGGAAAAATTGCAGAGGGGACGTTCAAGACACTGCTTGGTTTCCTCATCATGATGGCGGGGATTAACATTATCGTCGATGCCCTGACGTACTTGAACAGTATCTTTACTCATGGTTTCGGCATGAAAGGCTACATCACGGACGTCGCCGCCATCGCCGGATTGGCAAACCGCGAACTTGGGTCAGAAGTCGCACTGACGCTGATGGTGATCTTTGCCGTCAACATCCTGATTGCGCGGATTACCCCCTTTAAATATATCTTCCTAACGGGGCAGGCTCTGCTGTGGATGGCAACAATCGGTACGGTGATCGGCTATAAGTCGGGCTTGACCGGCGCGACGTTGATCCTCACCGGCGGTATATTTGGCGGTATTATGGCCGTGCTGATGCCTGCGCTGGCGCAGCCGATTGTCCGTAAAATCACAAATTCCGATGATGTTGCACTGGGGCATTTTTGTACCATCGGGTATCTGGTGCAGGCCGCCGTCGCTCGGTTAGTCGGTAAAAACTCTAAATCTACAGAAGATTTAACGCTGCCTGATAACTTCAAATTCTTGCAGGACACCTATCTGTCGATGGCCGTCGTTATGGTGCCGATGTACCTCATCCCCGCCTTGGCTGCGGGGCCCGCCTACATCGCGCAATATGCCAACGGCGTCAACTATCTGATGTATTCCTTCATGCAGTCCATGCAGTTTGTGGCGGGCGTTTTCGTTCTCTACAGCGGTGTACGGCTGCTGCTTAATGAGCTGGTGCCTGCATTTCGAGGTATCGCCATGCGTCTGGTGCCTAACGCTAAACCCGCGTTGGATTGCCCGGTACTCTTCCCCTATGCACCCAACGCCGTGATTGTTGGCTTCCTCGCCACCACCGTTGGTTCCATTCTGGGGATGCTGATCTTCCCAATGTTTGGATTGGCGATGATTTTGCCAGGTTTATTGACCAACTTCTTTGCAGGCGGAACGGCGGGTATTTTCGGTAACGCCATGGGGGGACGGCGTGGCGCAATTATCGGTGGTGTGGTTCATGGCCTTTTCATTACCTTATTGCCTGCCATTCTGGTGCCATTACTGGAAGTCTTCGGATTTACCGGCGTGACCTTCAGTGACTCTGATGTCATTGGTACCGGGCTAATATTAGGACACGCCTTCCAGCAAGACTGGTTATTTGTCGCCGCCTTTATCGCATTCGTGGCAGCCATTGCCTTTATTGCAAATCGTAAACTGTCGCAATAACGCATAAATACATCGTATGGCCTGTAGCTATTAATGCCATTATGTAAATTGCTTAAGGAACCACTATGTTTTCTCTACTCAAACGTTTTTTATCCCCTGGCCCCTCTTCCAGCCACCGTGATAATACGGATGACAATCGCATCAGAGAAATTGAGGAGGAATTAGCGGAACTTGAATCTCGTTTAGCACAAGACCCGACCCACAGTGACACGCAAAAAACGCTAATGATTAAATACAACCAGGCCATTCAATTATTTTCTTCTCATCCTGACTATCGGGATCGCGTTGATATTATTTTCATTCAGATAGATGAACTCAGAAATACTATTCGGAAAAATATATGAGGTTTTATGAGTATAAAAAATTTCCTTTTACAGCACAACTGCATTCAACTCGGCGTGCTATGTGAAACATGGGAAGAGGCTATTCATTGCGCCGCAAAACCATTAGTCAGTGCAGGATGTATTACGAAGAACTATCCGCTTGCCGTAATAGACAGCACGAAAAAATACGGTCCTTATTATGTTTTTGATGAAGGTGTCGCTATTCCTCATGCGCGCCCTGAGTGCGGTGTCATTGAAAATTGTTTTAGTTTACTGACGTTGCAAACACCACTTTCTATTCAGGGAAGTGAGCCTGTAGATATTTTAATCATGTTCGGTGGCGTTAACAGCGATGCACATATTACAGAAGGCATTGCCTCCATCGTCAGCCTATTAGAACAGGACGACATGCTCTCTCGTATTCGTTGTGCCACCACAGCAGATGATATTGTCGGAGTATTATGAAAACGCTTATTTTAGTAAATGGTATACCGGCATCAGGGAAAAGCACAGTAGCACGTATTATTGCTGACGAATTGCATCTCCCACGGTTAAGCCTCGATGAAATAAAAGAGCCATTTATGATGCAATTCTGCGAAATCATCGATAGGTCGTTAAATAGGAAACTAGGGTTCGCCGCATATCAGGCGATGTTTAACATCGTCAGGCAGGCTCCAGATAATAGCATTTTCATACTTGATGCCTGGTTCGGCTTTCGTGAAAAGTCGATATTACAGGAATATCTGGCGTCGTGTGATGTCAAGCATCCGCTTGAAATATGGAATGCTATTTCACCTGAACGGGTTGTGGAACGGTATCAAAAAAGAATGAATGAAAGAATAAAAGGCCACCCCGGTGATGAGTATCTCCCGGAGTTAATTTCACTCGCACATCAGGCACAGCCAATGTGTATTGGAAAGTGTTACACGGTTGATCAGGATAAGGAAATTAATCATCAGGAATTAATTCAATGGATCAAAACACACCTGGATTAATCGCTTATTTATATTACTTTTTATGAGGGTAATTATTATGAACACCATGACAACAGCCGAACACCGAGGATATCAATTAATTTGTAACGCAACGGGCGCCATGATGGTTATTGCCTGCGATCAACGTGGCGGGATGCGAACATTATTAGCACCAACATCTGATGCGCAGGCTGCGATTACCAATGAAACATTAGGAAAAACAAAATATGACATCACTCGCTATCTGGCGGCTGAGGCGGGCTGTGTGCTGGTTGACCCGATCTGCGCCATACCGGGCCTGATAGACGAAAATATTTTGCCTCGCGATACTGGCCTGCTCATCGGCCTTGATGCTTCTGGCTGGGAAACGAGCCCGGAAGGCTATCGGATCTCCACTATGGTTGAGGGCGTAACGGCCCGTAAAGTACGTGAATGGGGTGCCACTGGCGGAAAAATCATGATCTACCTTCGCCCAGATATCCCAGACGCTAATACCCGTAATCTTGAAACACTTCGTGCCGTGATTCGGGACTTTGCACAGGAAGATTTACTGCTCGTCGTCGAATTTCTCACCTATTCCCTGGAAAATGAATCCCGCGAAGCCTATACCCTCCGCCTGCCCGAGCTCATTCCGGCGGGCTGTCAGGCCTGTATCGATCAAGGAGCAAAAGTCTTGAAAATTCCTTATCCTGGATCGGATGAAGCCTGTGCGCGCGTGACCACACTCTGCGGTGAAATACCCTGGGCCGTACTGTCTGCGGGCGTCGATCACGCCACCTTTCTCCCTCAGGTAGAGAGCGCGTTAAAAAATGGCGCTTCTGGCGTCATTGCTGGCCGCTCTCTCTGGAAGGATTGCATCTCGCTCGATCGCAACGTTTCTAAAGAGAAGCTCTCCACGGTTGCCGTCTCCCGTCTCAACGATATTCAGGCGCTGTTAAAACGGTATCAACGCCCCTAGTTCAGACGAAATGCTGCGCTCTCTCAGGGGAGCGCACTTCCCTATTAATAGACGGCAAAACACCGTTCTTTTTTATCCCATCGGCGATCTTTATCCATCGAACACAGTCGATTCGTCAATTGCCGCGCCTCCAAAACTCAGCTATAACTAAATGAACCACGATGATTTTTTGACAGGAGCCAGCGGGAAGGCAGCACACGGGATCTCATCTACAGGCTTGTTATGTTAGGGGGCGCGCTGATGGCTATATCGACGGATAATCAGGTAAAAAAAACACTTCGCCTGAGTGATGGACCGGACTGGACATTTGAGTTATTGCGGGTTTATCTCGACGAGATTGATCGGGTAGCCAAGCTGTATCGTCTGGCAACCTATCCTCATCAGATCGAGGTAATCACCTCAGAACAAATGATGGATGCCTATTCCAGCATAGGTATGCCGATCAACTATGCCCATTGGTCGTTCGGGAAAAAATTTATCGAAACCGAACAGCGGTACAAGCACGGGCAGCAGGGGTTGGCATATGAAATCGTCATTAACTCCGATCCCTGTATCGCTTACCTGATGGAAGAAAATACGCTACCGATGCAGGCGCTCGTCATGGCACACGCCTGCTACGGACATAATTCGTTCTTCAAAGGCAACTATCTGTTCCGCAGTTGGACCGACGCCAGCTCTATCGTTGATTATCTGCTCTTTGCCCGGCAGTATATTGCGCAATGCGAAGAGCGCTATGGCGTGGATGAGGTCGAGCACTTGTTAGACTCTTGCCATGCGCTCATGAATTACGGCGTTGACCGCTATAAGCGTCCGCAGAAAATTTCGCTCGAAGAGGAAAAATCTCGCCAGAAAAGCCGCGAGGCCTATCTGCAAAGCCAGGTCAACGACCTCTGGAAAACCTTACCGCGCCGCGAACAGGGTGCAGCACCAGAACAAGCGAGACGCTTTCCGCAAGAGCCGCAGGAAAACCTGCTCTACTTTATGGAGAAGAATGCCCCGCTGCTCGAACCCTGGCAGAGAGAAGTGTTACGCATCGTGCGGAAAGTCAGCCAGTATTTCTATCCGCAGAAACAGACGCAGGTAATGAATGAAGGCTGGGCCACCTTCTGGCACTACACCATTCTGAACCATCTCTATGATGAAGGCCGGGTATCCGAGCGATTCATGCTGGAATTCCTGCACAGCCATACCAACGTGATTTATCAGCCGCCGTACAACAGCCCGTATTACAGCGGCATCAATCCGTATGCACTGGGCTTCGCGATGTTTCAGGACATCAAGCGTATTTGTCAGTCGCCGACAGAGGAAGATCGCTACTGGTTCCCCGATATCGCGGGTAAAGACTGGCTTGATACGCTGCATTTCGCGATGCAGAATTTCAAGGATGAGAGCTTCATCAGCCAGTTCTTATCACCTAAATTGATGCGCGACTTCCGGCTATTTACCGTGCTAGACGATGACCGAAACAACTATCTGGAAATTGCCGCGATTCACGACGAAGAAGGTTATCGTTTGATCCGACAAGAGCTGTCTGCACAGTACAATCTGAGCCATCTGGAGCCCAATATTCAGGTCTGGAACGTGGATTTGCGCGGCAACCGAGCGCTGACACTGCGATACGTTCCGCATAACCGCGCCCCCTTAGATAAAAGCAGTCAGGAAGTGTTAAAACACGTCCATCGCCTGTGGGGGTTTGACGTTTATCTGGAGCAGGCTAACTCGGATGGCAGCATTGAGCTGATTGAACGCTGTCCGCCGCGTAACGGAGCAGCATCCGCATAGCAGAACACGGCTACACCAGTACAAAGCGACAAAGACAAAGGGGATTCAGGCAGCAACCTGAATCCCCTTTTCACGCATTCACCATGAAGCGTAGGACGATTTAGCGGCGCACTTCCGCGATATCTCGCGGGATGGCGCTCTGCATACTGTGCCAGATCGCTCCACTTTCTTTACCGTAATGTCTGACGACATCCATAACCTGATCGTACAACTCTTCGCTGCGCAACGTTTCCAACCGACTGTAAAAATTCACCGCCAATTTACGGGCTTCTGGGTTGGAGAAATAATATCGCCCTACGCGAATATATAACCCTTTCAGACCATTTAGGATCAGGCCATAAATCGGGTTACCAGAGGCGAAAGCCAAACCACGGAACACGTTGTAGTCAAGCTGCGCAAAAGCATCTGCACTGTCGTCAACCGCGCTTGACTGTGTTAACACATCGCGCACCTTTTCAGGATTATGCCGTAACGCCGTCCGAATAAAGATAGCGGCAATATTGGTGCGCACTGCCAGCAGGTTATCGATCAGTTGCGGGACGCTATCGTGATCGAGCCGAGCCAACGTTTCCAGAATGTTGAGTCCAGAGGTTTCCCAGAAATTGTTAATCTTTGTCGGTTTCCCGTGCTGTATCGTCAGCCAGCCATCGCGGGCTAAGCGCTGAAGCACCTCGCGCAGGGTAGTACGGGTCACGCCAATCAGTTCGGAAAGCTCTCTTTCCGCGGGCAAAATAGAGCCAGGAGGAAAGCGGTTATTCCATATACTTTCGATAATGTATTCTTCCGCGAATCCAGCCGGACTTTGCGCCTTTATAACCATGTGTTTGATAATCCGTAGCGGTGATTGCCGAAAAAAGCCGAATCATAATACCAGACGAAAGAATCATGATATAGCGCCGTACTCAGGCCCCGAACCATTTCAATGAAAAATTGTGACTACAAACCGCCCTCTCACAGCGCAGAACGGTAGACTTATGACCGTTTGTAAAGTTTTTACTATATGATAAAAACCATCAAGCTATTCTAACGCATAAGGATTCTCTACCTATTATGATCGCTATGCCTCTCCATCGTGCGCTGTTAAGAAATTTTCTGGGATACGCGCCAGACTGGTACAAACTGACTATTTTTGGTTTCTTGCTGATTAACCCGCTGCTGTTCTATTTTGTCAGCCCGTTCTGGGCCGGTTGGTTATTGGTCGTGGAGTTTATTTTTACACTCGGCATGGCGCTGAAATGTTATCCGCTACAGCCCGGTGGCCTGCTGGCGCTAGAGGCAATCGTCATCGGCATGACCAGCCCACAGCAGGTGTGGCATGAAGTCACAGGGAATATTGAAGTTCTCATGCTGTTGGTGTTTATGGTGGCAGGTATCTATTTCATGAAGCAACTGCTGCTGTTTGTGTTTACCAAACTATTGTTGCGCATCCATTCCAAGCCCCTGCTCTCACTCGCCTTCTGTATGGCTGCCGCCTTTCTCTCCGCTTTCTTAGACGCGTTGACCGTGATTGCTGTCGTTATCAGCGTCGCTATCGGATTTTATGGTATTTACCACCGCTTTGCCTCTCAGCAAGGTGAAGACGAGGCCGATATCAGCGATGACAGCGCGTTAAACGGCGAGGAACATCATCGTACACTGGAGCAATTCCGTGCATTTCTGCGTAGTTTGATGATGCACGCAGGCGTCGGTACGGCTCTCGGCGGGGTGATGACGATGGTCGGCGAACCTCAAAACTTGATTATTGCGAAGAGCGCTGGCTGGGATTTCGTCAGCTTTTTCCTGCGCATGTCACCGGTGACCGTTCCTGTGTTTATTTGCGGTATCCTGACCTGCGTGCTGGTCGAACGTTTTAAACTATTCGGCTATGGCGTAAGCCTGCCGGACAACGTGCGCCGTGTACTTGAAGATTACGATCGGGATATGACAGAAAAGCGCACGCCGCAAGATAACGTGCGATTACTCGTGCAGGCGGTAATTGGCGTCTGGCTCATCGTCGCGCTGGCGTTTCATCTGGCTGAAGTCGGGTTGATTGGCCTTTCTGTGATTATTATGGCCACAACGTTTTGCGGCGTGACCGAAGAACACGCTATCGGTAAAGCGTTTCAAGATGCCATGCCGTTCACCGCGCTGTTGACCGTCTTCTTTGCCATCGTCGCAGTGATTATCGATCAGCACCTGTTCTCACCGATTATCCATTACGTCTTGCAATCTTCTGACAGCGCCCAGTTGACACAGTTTTATCTGTTCAATGGCCTGCTATCATCGATATCGGATAATGTCTTTGTAGGATCGGTTTACATTAACGAAGCCCGCAACGCGTTTGAGAGCGGAAAAATCTCCTTACCTCAGTTTGAGCTGCTCGCTGTGGCGATCAATACCGGCACCAACCTGCCTTCCGTCGCTACGCCGAATGGGCAAGCTGCGTTTCTGTTCTTGCTGACGTCCGCGCTGGCACCACTTATCCGCCTCTCCTACGGACGGATGGTGATCATGGCGCTGCCTTATACCATTGTGATGACGTTGGTCGGGTTGCTTTGCATCGAATTCACGCTGGTGCCGTTTACGGAATTTTTAATGAATAATCACTGGATTTCTTTGCCAAATTTGACCGTATCGGGCAGTCACTCATAATCACGATCGTGTATAGTCATTACGGTGACGACAATTTCCCTGCTGATGATGTTATCAACAGGGACGTTATCGCCGAAAAAATGACAGAAAAGCATCAAATAAACATATCGTTACGTTTTGCACAGTGAAATGATGGCAGTGAAGCCAGAACGGTTTACACTGCTGCTTTAGTCATGTTTAGCATGGAATATTTTTATGTTGCGATTTCTTAATCGTTGCTCACGCGGACGTGGTGCGTGGCTGCTGCTGGCGTTTACTGCTTTAGCATTAGAATTGACCGCGCTCTATTTTCAGCACGTTATGCTATTAAAACCGTGCGTGCTGTGTATCTATCAGCGCAGTGCGCTATGGGGTGTGTTCGCAGCAGGTATTGTCGGTGCTATGGCTCCGTCAAGTCTATTGCGTTATCCGGCTATCGCGCTCTGGATATACAGCTCGTATGAAGGGGTTCGATTAGCATGGAAACACACCGATATCTTGTTGAATCCGTCGCCGTTTAACACCTGTGATTTCTTTGTCAGCTTCCCATCATGGCTGCCTTTAGACAAATGGCTTCCCGCCATTTTCAATGCGACAGGTGATTGTTCTGAGCGTCAGTGGTCATTCCTCTCGATGGAAATGCCACAATGGCTGCTAGGTATCTTTGTTGCTTATCTGCTGATTTCGGTGCTGGTGCTGATCGCTCAGCCTTTCCGTCCCAAACGCCGCGACCTCTTCAGCCGTTAATGATATACCCTAAATAATTCAAGTTTCAGGACAAAACGTTAACGTTTTGAACAACGCAAAGCGTTGGCTCTTCAGGGCGAGGCCCACGACGGGCCGAGTATTTGAACGCAGCCAACGCACATGCAACTTGAAGTATGACGGGTATAGGCCGAAAAGCCCGACGATATGTCGGGCTTCTGGTAACCGTTTCTACCTCTACGCTTCACAGGCTCGCGCCAACCGTCACTGCTGTGGCCTGTAGATATCGCGATAGTGGCCTAATCGCTCGTTGAAAAAAGGTCTCTTTTCCTGCGGAATTCTGCGTGATATTTCATCTGCGTCGATCTTTTTTTCCTGACTTTCCATGAAAGCAATCGTGGAGGCAGCAAAGTCGGTGTACTGCTCGCTGTATTCAAGAATGATTTTCTCAAAGTTAATCACATGCTCTCCCCCTCTGCTGGTTTGGTTGCTCTAAAATTATACAACACGCCACGATTTATGCCGGAGACGACAGCATGATTCGCACAAGGAAAAAGGAAAATGTGAAGTAGTAGGCAAAAAGCGGATGAGCGTTTCGATTCCAACCGTGAGATGTGGCGTTTTTTACTTCAACGAGATGTAAACCACCCGCTCTTTCTGAGCGTTTTTTCTTCACTAGCACTCTCCTTATGCCTATAGTACATATCGCTGGTCGACGACGACTTATCACCCTATGAGGTATTTCTATCGCAATTAATTTATTCAGGAGAAACAATCATGTTAGGCAATATCAATATTTTCATCGCCGTGTTGGGCGGCATCATTTTTCTTAGCTTTCTGGCTGCGTACCTGAGTCCTAAATGGGATGACTAATGAATACTGACGCTCCCCCCGATAAAAAGCCCCTCTTCTGAGAGATTCAGATTGAGGGGCTTCTTGTTTTAGGCATGTAACTTGTTTTCGTCACGCAACAACCCGCATCGAACAAAAACTACCGCGCCCATTCCGGTTTGTTCAATATATGATCTTGCCAGTCCACCACCTCGCTCTCACGCACGGCAATATGACGGACTGAGATACGTTCGCGGTGCATTGCCGTCTTGGTACCACAAACCAGCGGATGCCACTGCGGTAGATCTTCACGTTCATGGATCAGACGATAAGCACAGGTCGCCGGTAGCCAGTTAAACGTCAACAGGTTTTCTCGCGTTAGTTTGATGCAGTCCGGTTCGTACTCGAAGCGTTTTTCATAGTTACGACACTGGCAGCTTTTAATATTCAGTTGATTACAGGCGACGTTGGTAAAGTAGATCTCCTCCGTATCCTCATCAATCAATTTATGCAAACAGCACTGACCGCAGCCATCGCACAGCGACTCCCATTCATCGTCAGACATCTCAGACAACGTTTTTTGCTGCCAAAAAGGGCGTTCAGTCATGTTTCTTCCTGTTGTAAATCTATAGCGTTGTAAATAAAGATGCGTGATTCTGGCAGGCACTGCGGGGAAATATTGCTGCCCGTCGTTCAACACGGGCAGCCAGAGCGTTAAATAATACGTGTGCTCAGCGTCCGGTCATTTACCGTAATCGTCAGCATATCGCCAGACAGGATCGGACCGACCCCTTTTGGGGTACCCGTTAAAATAATATCGCCCGCGCGCAGCGTAAAGAAACGGCTCATGTAAGCAATCAGCGGCAGAATCGGCGTAATCATATCACGCGTGTTGCCCTGCTGGCGCACTTCATCATTCACTTTTACACCCAACTCGGTTTGCTGCGGATCGCCAAACTCGGCAACCGGAATAAAACCGGAGATCGGGCAGGAGCCATCAAACGCTTTGGCTTTTTCCCACGGCTGGCCCACTTTTTTGAATTCAGACTGCAAATCACGCAACGTCAAGTCCAGCGCCACACCATAACCCGCGATTGCACGAGCGACGCGTTCTTCATTCGCTTGCTTTAACGGCGTACCAATCAGCACTGCCAGTTCGACTTCATGGTGAACCGAGCCCAGGTTTTTCGGAATGGCGACGGGCTGACGTAAATCACACAGTGCGGTTTCAGGTTTGATGAATAAAACCGGCTCGCTCGGGGTCGCACTTCCCATCTCTTTGATGTGTTCTGAGTAGTTGCTCCCGACACAAACCACTTTATTTACCGGAAAATCAAGCAGCGCGCCCTGCCAGTCTCTGTGTTGATACATGGGTATTCTCCTGCCCTGTCTGTTGGATTATCGCTGCTTTCATGGCACCGTTCTCGCCCAAAAGGAAAGCCGCTATATAAGAACACGATGGTGCAAAACCATCGTTATATCATCGTAACAGGGGTTACCCCAACAGATTTCAGGAACGCAAGGTTACCGATCGCGTAGCCTGAAGAAGGCTTCATAACCAATCAAGAATAGAAACAATTAAATGATGGCAGGGGGAAAACTCAAAATGTGAATATTTATCGCGCGGAATATCATGCAAACAATCAAAATATTCCACGCCAAATTATGTGTGCGGCTTTATCTGAAAGTGCGCCTTGGTATTATTTTTTTACACTTACACTGGCGTGGTTAATAAGCTTTCAACAGGTGGCGGAACCTGCAGATAAAACCCCTGCTCCTGTAGCGCAAATTTCACTTTTTCTATATCGGCATTCGCCAGTTTTTTACGCTTATCCAGCGGTAAAACCATGGCTAACTGCGGTGCGCCAAAACTTTTCATTAATTCTTCAGGCACGCGTGAGAAATCGTCTTTTTTTTCAACATAAAGATAGGTCTGATCGCGTTTCACACTTCGATAAATCACACAAAACATTTTTTTTACTCTATTTGATGGGAATGCCATCTTGCCTGTATATAATTGTAACTATAACATGCTTACAGCGCTCTGGAATATCGTGCCTTAAATGTTACTCTAGGGATTAAAAGATGCTGAAACTGAGTCAAGATAGATGTCACAAACGCCAATAGAGCTAAAAGGCAGCAGCTTTACCTTATCGGTTGTTCATTTGCATGATCCCCAACCTGAGGTAATTTACCAGGCACTACAGGAAAAAATAGAGCAAGCGCCTGCTTTCCTGAAAAATGCCCCCGTTGTCATTAATGTTGCTGCATTAACTGCGGAAACCGACTGGATAAAATTGCAGCAGGCCATTTCATCAACCGGCCTGCATGTCGTCGGCGTCAGCGGATGCAGCGACGACGTATTAAAACAAGCCATTGCGCAGGCAGGACTTCCTCTTTTGAGTGAAGGCAAAGCACAACGGCGGGCCGTTGAACCCGTTGCTGCCGTTCCTGCTGTAGTGAAAACAAAAATCATCAACACACCTGTTCGCTCCGGCCAACAGATTTATGCCCGGAACAGTGACTTAATCGTCATGAGCAGCGTCAGCGCAGGGGCAGAGGTGATTGCTGATGGCAATATTCATATTTACGGCATGATGCGTGGCCGAGCCCTCGCGGGCGTTTCTGGCGATGTTCAAAGCCAGATATTCTGTACGCATCTGGCCGCAGAACTGGTCTCTATCGCCGGACGTTACTGGCTGAGCGACCAGATACCTGAAGCGTATTTTGGGCAGCCAGCACGGATCAACCTGAACCTGCTGGACAATGTGTTAACGATAAAACCTCTAGACTAGAATCTCCCAAGGAAACATTTATGGCACGCATCATTGTTGTTACATCGGGTAAAGGGGGCGTTGGCAAGACCACATCAAGCGCGGCCATTGCTACCGGTTTAGCCCAGAAAGGAAAAAAGACGGTTGTCATCGATTTTGACATCGGTCTGCGTAACCTCGACCTCATCATGGGATGTGAGCGTCGCGTGGTGTATGACTTCGTGAACGTGATTCAGGGTGATGCCACGCTGAATCAGGCGCTGATCAAAGATAAGAGAACGGACAACCTCTATATTTTGCCTGCATCACAAACGCGCGATAAGGATGCGTTAACGCATGAGGGCGTGGAAAAAATACTCAACGATCTGGGCGATATGGCGTTCGATTTTATCGTGTGTGATTCGCCAGCCGGGATTGAAACCGGTGCGTTGATGGCGCTCTATTTTGCTGACGAAGCGATTATCACCACGAACCCGGAAGTCTCTTCCGTTCGCGATTCTGACCGTATTTTGGGCATTTTGTCCTCAAAATCACGCCGTGCTGAGCGTTCTGAAGACCCTATCAAAGAACATCTGCTGTTGACGCGCTATAACCCAGGCCGGGTAAGCCGTGGCGACATGCTGAGTATGGAAGACGTCCTTGAAATCCTGCGGATCCCGCTGGTTGGCGTTATTCCTGAAGACCAATCCGTACTGCGCGCCTCTAACCAAGGCGAACCAGTGATTCTGGATGCTGAAGCCGACGCGGGTAAAGCCTACGCGGATACCGTTGATCGCTTGCTTGGCGAAGAGCGTCCTTTCCGTTTTATTGAAGAAGAGAAGAAGGGTTTCCTTAAACGACTTTTTGGGGGATAAATTATGGCTTTACTGGACTTCTTTCTGTCCCGCAAAAAAACGACAGCCAATATTGCCAAGGAACGGCTGCAAATTATTGTCGCGGAGCGACGCCGGGGAGATAGCGAACCCCATTATCTGCCGCAATTAAAGCGAGACATTCTTGAGGTTATCTGTAGATATGTACAGATTGATCCTGAGATGGTAACGGTTCAACTTGAGCAAAAAGGAGATGATATTTCCGTACTTGAGTTGAACGTTACATTACCGGAAGCGGAAGAAACGCCTAAATGATTTTTCTGCTTTAGTATCCCCTGCTTTTATGCAGGGGATACCATTCTTCAGCCTTCAAATTTTATGTTCGTTGGCTTTATCACTCACCCAATCCTTGAACGACAGACATAAACAAACATTCAACCGCCTCCGTCTTTATCTCCTTCAATCTGAAAATATGTTAGCATCGTTAATATGCTCGGTTCACATAGACCAACGTTAATGCGGAGTTAACATGATGAATTTACAGTCGCTGCTTCCGGTACTACTCTCTACGATCCTCGCATCCTGTGCTCAATACGATTACGATGCAGATCAAGAGAAGAAATCCACAACAAGCCACTCCAGACCTCAATATAAAGTTAACGATAAAGGAAATTTAATAATAGACAGACGTATGGAGAAGATCCGAAACAGAGGTTGTGAAGATAACAGCGTCGATTGTGGGAGAGCCGTCGGCTGGTAATTATTGAATTCGGTGTTGTCTCTGGGTCTCCCGCCACAACAGGGGAAGACGCAGTTTTTATTTCTACGGCGGTTCTCTACCGCTTTCCCTTCGCCCCATCTGCTGCTTTTTCCAGAATTGAACCGCAGCAACAAATAAGGCGTATTGAGAATACTCATTTGCAGGTAATTAATAGCCCTGTACGATGTCACGCAGTTCATCGCCATATATCTGGCCACGCCAGCCGGACAACATTTCCGGTGTGTTCCCGTCTTGCGCCGCTAATTTCCAGTGCCAGTTCAGCAGGCGATTAATTTGACGACGTGATGCCAATAATTCGGCGGATAAGCCGCTCTGTTCACTCGCCCGCTGTACCAACGCCTTGATATCTTTAAACGCTTTTTTATAACCGGGATGGTCGATCAGATTAATCACTGGCGGTGGGCAATCCACGTCAGCAATGCCGTCCGTTTGTGCCACACAGTCCAGCAGCGTTTTTCCGTGGTAGCGGATCTCCGGGCCGCTTAGCCCCAGAGAACTCAGCTCCCCCAGCGAAGACGGCAGGCAACGCGCCACTTGCAAAAGATTCTCTTCACGCACGACAAAATTCACCGCGCTGTCCCGCTCACGCGCTTTGCGCAAACGCCACTCAGCCAGACGTTGGAGACACGCCAAATTCCGGCCACGTAGCTGCCAGGCGTTGCCAAATTCACGATAGGCCAATGCCGGGGCTAAAATATCCTGTTTACGCTGACAAAGCAGGAGACACTCGTCCAACGCGGCGTTCATCCACCCCGCAGCGTCGGTATCCGTCACCAGTTGAATGGCCATCGGCAGCAGGTAGAACACATCAGCGGCCGCGTAATCACACTGTTTTTCGCTCAGCGGACGGGCGAGCCAGTCCGTTCTCGACTCGCTTTTATCCAGCGTCACGCCCATGTAGTCGGCCACCAGCGCAGCAAAGCCATAAGAAAGTGGCTTGCCTAAAAATGCGGCCAGAATCTGTGTATCAATGAAAGGCGTCGGCAGTGTTCCAAACGTATTGAGAAACACTTCCAGATCCTCGCTGCCTGCATGCAGAAATTTAGTGACCTGCTCGTCACGCAGCAACGCCTGAAAAGGAGCCCAGTCGGTAATCGTTAACGGATCGATAAGCGAAAGCTGTTCACCGTCATACAATTGAATCAACCCTAATTGCGGGTAATACGTGCGAGTTCTGACGAACTCCGTGTCCAATGCCACCTGCGGAAAGCGTTGCGCCTGGGCGCAGATCTGTTGTAACCCGATGTCGGAAGTGATCAACTGATAATTCAAAACGTCATTCTCTTGGTTGTTTTACTTTACGGTTCTGGGTCAAATCCGTATCGCCGTAAAAAATTCCCGGCGGAAATTTTTAACGTCGCAAGCGACGGCCCATAGGGTGACGGCTGTTCGTCCGTCATAAAAAAGAACGCCGGATAAACCGGCGTGAAAACATCATATCGCGTCCTGCCTCTCTCTGGCAGTCGTTTTCGTGGAAAATCGTCAGGCGGCAGCGTCTTTCTTCGCCTTCTTATCTTCACGTAATTCGCGGCGCAGAATTTTCCCGACGTTGGATTTCGGTAAATCCTCACAAAATTCGATCTCTTTCGGCACTTTATAGCCCGTAAGATTACGGCGACAGTGGGTAACGAGCTCCTCTTTCGTTAACGAGTTATCACGCCTTACCACAAAGGCTTTTACTGCCTCACCGGAGACCTCACTTTCTACCCCAACCACCGCCGATTCGGACACTTTGGGGTGACGGCTGATCACATCTTCAATTTCCGTCGGGTAGACGTTAAAGCCGGAAACCAGAATCATGTCTTTCTTACGATCGATTACCCGCAGGAATCCTTCATCATCAGAAGTGACAATGTCACCCGTTGCCAACCAACCGTCTTTCAGTACCTCATCCGTCGCGGCAGGCTGCTGCCAGTACCCTAACATTATCTGTGGCCCATGCACCCACAATTCACCGGACTCGCCCGGCCCCACATCGTTGCCGTTATCGTCGATAATTCTGACATCTGTTGATGCTACTGGCAGTCCGATACTGCCGCTATAGTGCTTGAGATCGTAGGGGTTCACAGCCACCAGAGGGGAACTTTCGGTTAAGCCATATCCTTCAAGCAGATGTTTGCCCGTGAGTTTCTCCCAGCGTTCCGCCACAGCCCGTTGCACTGACGCACCTCCGCCAACGGATAACCGCAGTGTCGAGAAATCAAGCTCATGGAACTCTTTATTATTGAGCAACGCATTAAACAGCGTATTGACGCCCGTAATCGCAGTGAAAGGATATTGCTTCAGTTCTTTTACTACCGCGGGAATATCTCGGGGATTGGTGATCAACAGATTCTGTCCGCCCAGTTCAAAGAAAAGCAGACAGTTAGCCGTCAAAGCAAAAATGTGGTACAGCGGTAACGCCGTGACCACCCATTCATTCCCTTCCCTCAACACCGGGCCATAAGCCGCAAGACACTGTGCCACATTCGCCTGCATATTGCGGTGCGTGAGCATCGCGCCTTTGGCAACGCCCGTCGTACCGCCAGTATATTGCAGAAAGGCAAGATCGCTATTGATGATGTCAGGCCGAACATACTGCTGACGCCGCCCTTCTTGCAACACACGACGAAACGAGATGGCATCCGGTAAATGATATTTGGGCACCAGTCGCTTAATGTATTTCACTACAAAGTTAACCAACGTGCCTTTTGCCGTGGATAGCTGGTCGCCCATACGGGTCAGGATAACGTGCTTCACTGCCGTATTATGAACAACTTTTTCCAGCGTATGCGCGAAGTTAGACACAATAACAATCGTGCTGGCACCGCTGTCTTTTAGCTGGTGTTCCAGTTCACGCGGCGTGTACAGCGGGTTAACGTTGACGACCACCATACCCGCACGCAGCACACCAAACAGCGCAACAGGGTATTGCAACAGGTTGGGCATCATCAACGCTACGCGATCGCCTTTCTGCAATTTAAGCTGGTTTTGCAGATAGGCCGCAAACGCCCGGCTCCGCTCTTCCAACTTGCGAAACGTCATCACTTCACCCATGTTGATGAATGCAGGTCGATCGGCGTAACGCCTTACGTTATTTTCAAACATGTCAATCAACGACGAATAGCGATCGGGATCAATTTCCGCCGGAACGTCTGCCGGATAACGTGATAACCAAATTTTTTCCAAGACGTCACTCCCGAGATATTTTTTTAGTGGCATCGTCGTCGCCCTCATAGGCATATAGTTATTAACATTATTTTAACTCAGCCTACCAGTTAGCTAACAAACAATGTTAAGGTTGCGAGAACGATCACTAATTTATTCTTTATTCAAAAAAAATCAGGCGACCTGCGTCGCCTGATCTCTTTACGTCGAACGAAATAATTTTAGAACCTACCCAGGTTCAAAATGACAAGTAAAATAGCCCTATTCTTATTCTGTCACGATATTCTCAATCCGGGCCGGGCCAGGCCAACCGCCGTCAAACCCCCATCCTGGCCCCCAGCCATAACCGTAACCTGCACGCCATCCCCACGGGCCATAGCCGCCAGGCGGCACCATCAGACGCTGCACGACATTCCAGCGTTTGTAACCTTGCGCATCGATCACGACATAGCGATAAGGTTTATCACCGATAGCGCCCTGTTCTGTGCCAACAATCGGGCCAACAACGGTCACCAGTTGGTCTTTAAAATCGACCGGTTCGAGAAAGCGATTCACATAGGCGATAAAGCGCCCTTCTGACGGCATATCCAACAGCGGTTTCGCCCCGCTATCCAGCGGCATACTGGCAATTTCCAGACGGGTTTTATTCGCTTCATTGCGGATGCTGACCACTCGCCCGCCAAAACGAGACTCCTGACCGACATAAATCTGCGGCGCATTCATCACTCGTACCAAGTCGTCTTGTGGCGTTGGCGACGTGCCTTTGATGGCATCCGGCACCGTGACACAACCTGAAAGCAACAGCGCTGCCGCAGCTATCATAGAAAGGCGTGCGCTTTTTCGATTCAGATGCATTCTCTTCATGCGCATACTTTTTATTTGTACAAACATGGCACAACCTCCTCTCAGATATCTGACAGTTAGACTGCTCAGCATCGAATAAGTTGCTGTTTATTCCCGCGATACATCACGCCGAATGTGCGCTCTACTACTCGCGGCCGGGTAGCTTTTTCCAGGTCACTTCATTGCGCAGGTAGCGCGGTTGCGCATTCTCAACGCTGACCGCTTTTCCTGCCTGCCAGAGCCGACAGGCCAGCGGTAGCATATCCTGCGCCTGCGGCAGCAGCATGTCACCCGTCGTTAATACCAACGATGGATGCTTGACCAATTCTGGATAGGTTTCCCATCCAGTTCCGACCGTGGTCCATTCGCCTGACAGCGCAACCGTTAACGCCTGCACCTGTTCAGGTTTCAATACCGCTTCTTCAGATTCCCCCTGCCAGCCGCCGTCAGCATCGCGCTGATAACAGCCCCAGTAGACTTCTCCCATCCGCGCATCGATGGCAGCCAGCACTTGCGTCGCCTGCCTCTGGCGGAAAGCACCCTCCGCCATCGCCGCCAGTGACGATACACCAAGCAACGGTAAATCTGCACCCAGCGCCAACCCTTGCGCAATGCCGATACCAATCCGCACACCGGTAAAACTTCCCGGCCCCTGACCAAAGGCCAGCGCATCAAGATCCTTGAGCGTCAGGCCGCTGTCGGCCAGCACCCGCTGAACCATCGGCAGGATACGTTGTGTATGTTCACGGGGACAAATTTCGAACAGAGAATGAATTTCACCTTCATTCCATAGTGCGACGGAACAGGCTTCCGTTGCGGTATCAAGCGCTAGAATTCGCGTAGACATGCCAACCTCAGGCAGGATAAATAAATCTTAATAACCGGCATCATAGCATAAGCCCCTGTCGTGCCGCAGCCATTCCCGCCGTTGGTCAGGCCATACGGCAATCGCCAATTGGGATTACGTGCTACGCGTCAGGAAGGTAATCGCTTGCTGAATATCACGCGTACGCGGTGTCGGCGGCAAACTGTTAAGAAACACCGCACCATATGGCCGCATCACCAGTCGATTATCGCAAATCACAATCACACCACGATCCTCGACGTCACGGATGAGGCGTCCTACTCCTTGTTTCAGGGTAATTACCGCATCAGGGACTTGCACATCGTCGAACGGCTCGCCGCCGCGCAGACGACAATCTTCTATACGCGCCTTCAGCAGCGGATCGTCCGGCGAAGTAAACGGCAATTTATCGATAATGACGCAGGATAACGTATCACCGCGCACATCCACACCTTCCCAGAAGCTGCTGGTCGCCACCAGCAAGGCATTACCCGCCGAGACAAACTGCGACAGCAACTGCGCCTTGCCAGTTTCGCCCTGTAACAGCACCGGTAGCGTCAGCGTAGCACGGAACTCGGCGGCTAAATCACGCATCATCTGATGAGAGGTACACAGCATAAAGCAGCGCCCTTGATTCGCTTCAATCAACGGCCGTAGCATCGCTGCCAGCCTTTTCGCCGCACCGGGGCGATTGGTTTCCGGCAAGTTGCGAGGGACACAGAGCAGCGCCTGATTGGCATAATCAAACGGGCTGGGTAACAAGAGCGTATTTGCATTATCCAACCCCAGCCTATCGGTGAAGTGGAAAAGTTGATCGTTAACAGACAGGGTGGCGGAGGTAAACACCCAGGCCGCAGGCTTCTCCTTTATCAATTCGCGAAAGCGATCGGCGACGGACAACGGTGTCAGCGCCAACACAAAATGACGAGAATTACATTCATACCAATAGCTATATCCCGGCAACTGGACGTCTTTCAGCCGTTTTAGTCGGTTGCGGTAAAGTGTGGCGCGTTCAAAGGCCACATCCAGCAATGCTGAACGCCCCAGCGACAGTTTTGCGACGTCGTAGCACAGTTCCAGCGCGTCATCCAGCAACAGCAGCGCACGCTGAAGCGGCGGCTGTTCGAGCACATCGCGTAAGTTACCGCGAAACCCCGGATCGCCCAGCGCCAACCGAAAATCCTGCGTACTTTGCGTCAGGCGATCGGCACTTTTCTGTAGCTGAGAGGCATCGCGCACTTCGGTGCGGTAAGCAATGATGATGTCTTTTGCCAGATCCAGCAGTTGGCGGCTGGAAAGCTGCTGACCAAAATATTGGCTGGCGATATCGGGGATCTGGTGGGCCTCATCGAAAATCACGACGTCGCTTTCCGGGATCAGCTCCGCAAAACCCGTTTCCTTCACCACCATATCAGCCAAATAAAGATGATGGTTAACCACCACAATATCGGCATCCATCGCTTTGCGCCGTGCCTTCACCACGAAGCACTCTTTATAATGCGGGCAATCGCTGCCCAGACAGTTATCGTTGGTACTGGTCACGAGTGGCCAGATCGTACTGTCTTCCGCCACGCCTGCACAGGTCGTGACATCGCCTTCTGTCGTTTCCGACGACCAGCCGCGTAGCCTGACCAGCTCGCTCAGCGTTTCGCCGGGTAAATCACCGCCCCCCAGCGATTGCTGTTCAAGCCGTTCCAGACAGAGATAGTTAGAACGGCCTTTCAGCAGCGCTAACTTGCCTTTGTACTTCAGCGCCTGCGCAACCGTCGGTAAATCGCGGCTATAGAGCTGATCCTGTAGCGCTTTCGAACCGGTCGAGATGATGACTTTTTTATCCGAACGCAAGGCTGGCGCAAGGTAAGCATAGGTTTTGCCGGTTCCGGTTCCCGCTTCCACCACTAGCGCCGTTTTATCGTCGATAGCCCGCATGACGGCCTGCGCCATCTGCCGCTGTGGTTCACGAGGCCTGAAGCCCGTGATCGCCTTCGCCAGCGCGCCGTCATTAGCAAAATCATCGATTACCCGATCGTTCGTCACGCCTGCTCTCTTTTCAAAGGAATTAAAGCTATAAGCCCCTAACCGTTTCAGGCTGCGGCAAAAATATCGCGCTGATTATGCCAAGAGTCACTCGGCGCTACCACCTTAAATCGGGAAAGCGGGTCGATGCCTGCTGTGTTAGGCTTGGCGATTCGCTTTTATTACGTTAGGAGGAACTTCACCCATGGCAATCACACGAATTAATCCAGAAGCACGCTGGTCAGACGCCGTTATCTATAACAACACACTCTACTACACCAGCGTGCCAGAGAATCTGGATGACGACGCGCAGTCGCAGACGGAAAACGCACTGGGGGCGTTAGATGCGATCCTGCAACAGGCGGGAACGGATAAGAGCAAGTTGCTGGACGTGACGATTTTTCTCGCCGATGCCGATGATTTCGCCGCGATGAACGCCGCGTGGGATGCCTGGGTCGTGGCTGGCAGCGCACCAGTACGCTGCACCGTGCAAGCGAAGCTGATGCATCCGAAATTTAAAGTCGAAATAAAAGCAATCGCGGCGATATAAACCGCCAGCTTTTTACAGGGGAAGCGCGCTTACTGCTCTTCCTCCTCTTCACCATCGTCAAAATGATATTCATCATCACCGTCATTAACCATGTCATCATCGTCTTCGTCAAACATCATCGCAACGCTGCCACCCTTATGGTTTTCGCGAATTTCCGCCGCGACGAGCGCGATCGCCTGACCGCTGCTCATGCCCTCAGACATCAGTTCCTGAATGCGCTCTACCGCATCTTGCTGCTGTTTATGTGTCAGCGCGGGCATACCTGCAATCATGATAATTTCCTGGTTGATAAATTCTTGCGTATCATCGCACGCCCGCTTTGAGATACACCACTATTTCTGCTTTGTGGTACGCTGTAGCCAGTAAAATCGACACGATACTTTATAGACACCACACGAAAACATGACTGCCGCCAACACGATTCACGTGACCAATACCAGCGATTCGGGCTCCGCCGTTGTCTATCACGCGCTGCCATATTACCCGAATGTTCTGCTCGATCGCTTTGCCCCCTTTTCCCAACAGCCGTGGGCTATGTTGCTGCATTCTGGGTTTGCCGATCATCCGCACAATCGTTTTGACATCATGGTCGCTGACCCGCGCGTCACGCTGTGTACCCGCGGAAGCGAGACCGAAATCATAAGTGACGGCGTAACGAACACCGTAGAGGGTGACCCATTTATCCTGCTGCAACAGCAGCTTGATACGCTGTCATTACCCGTCGAAGCACATCCTGATTTTCCCTTTCAGGGCGGCGCATTAGGTCTGTTCGGTTATGATTTGGGACGTCAGATTGAAACGTTGCCCACTCAGGCCGACCAGGATATTGACCTGCCGGATATGGCGATTGGTTTATACGATTGGGCGCTGATTGCCGACCACCACAGGCAAACATTAACGCTGATCGTACATCATTCCCTTCAGGCGCGACTCGATTGGTTAGCAACCTCGCCAGTCAACGAGACGCAAGTCAATTTCAGCCTGAACAGCAACTGGCAGCCAAATATGTCACGCGCCGAATACGGCGAAAAATTCCGCAAAATACAGGACTATCTTCTGGCGGGCGATTGCTATCAGGTCAATTTGGCACAGCGTTTTTCTGCGGCTTACGCTGGCGATGAATGGCAGGCGTTTTTACGCTTGTCCGCAGGAAATAAAGCCCCCTTTTCTGCTTTTCTGTGCCTGCCGGAAAATACCGTGATCAGCGTGTCGCCGGAACGCTTTCTCTGGCTGGAAAATAACCGCATCCAAACGCGCCCGATTAAAGGCACATTACCGCGACTCCCAGACCCGGATGCAGATAAGCAACAGGCGGACCGGCTCGCCCGTTCAGAGAAAGATCGTGCAGAAAACCTGATGATTGTCGATCTCCTGCGTAACGATATCGGTCGCGTTGCGGTTCCGGGTAGCGTTCGCGTGCCAGAACTGTTTGTCGTTGAGCCTTTTCCCGCAGTACACCATCTGGTCAGCACGATTGAAGCACAGCTACCAGAAAATTGCCCTGCGACCACGCTGCTACGCGCCTGTTTCCCCGGCGGGTCGATCACTGGCGCACCAAAAATCCGTGCCATGCAGATTATTGAAGAGTTGGAACCTCAGCGTCGGAATGCCTACTGCGGCAGCATTGGCTACATTAGCCTGTGCGGAACCATGGACACCAATATCACCATCAGGACGTTATTAACCGAACGCGGCAGAATCTACTGCTGGGCGGGTGGCGGTATTGTTGCCGACAGTCAGGAACAGGCGGAATATCAGGAAACGTTTGATAAAGTGGGCCGTATTCTTCCCCTGCTGGAGGATTCCCAGATAATTCAGGTACTAAATAAATGAGTGAGATCGCCTTGCCGCCAGCGTCGTTTGCGCTGAATGACTTTATTACGCGCTTTCAGTTACAGCTTCCTCCACCGCTGCGGCCAGTGCATCAACAACGTCAGGCGGCGGTTCTGGTGCCGATTATCTGTCACCCTACCCCCACGCTGCTCTTGACCCGGCGGTCTACCGACCTGCGTAAGCATGCCGGGCAAGTGGCGTTCCCCGGCGGTGCGGCAGATAAAACGGATCGTTCGATCATCGAAACCGCGCTGCGTGAAGCGCAGGAAGAAGTGGCAATCCCACCGGAGAATGTTCAGGTGTTGGGCATCTTACCGCCGTTGGACAGCGTCAGTGGCTTTCAGGTCACGCCTGTCGTCGGGCTGATCGCCGCACAGACTCGCTTCCACCCCAATGAAGATGAAGTCGCCGAGCTGTTTGAAATGCCACTGGATGAAGCTTTCGCGCTGACGCGCTACTACCCGCTGGATATTGAGCGCAAGCAGCAACGGCACCGAGTTTATCTCTCCTGGTATCAGCAGCAGTTTGTCTGGGGACTGACTGCCGCCATCATCCACCAGCTTGCGTTACAGATTTCCGACAGGCCCTAAGCTCAAGGCCGTGCTCGGCGGCTTTTTAACGCGTCACTTCTTTTCCTTCACCAAATATCCTTACGTTAAAAACTGGCCCTTCGCTCAAAAATCATTCATTCATATTATATACAATGGCTTACGTCGTGTTTGAGATAAGTTAAATTATGCATTGGCATAAGTTTATTTCATGCGAAAAAGAAAGCCACGCAACATATTCCACACTACAATAGCGCGTTTTAACGAGTTTTATTCTAATATTTGGGCATATCTCCACTACAATTCAGGTCATGTCTCGCCAGAAGCGAAAACTGGCGGCCAGAAAATAGCGGGTACGGCTCTGAGTCTCAGAGGAGTTTGGTGTGATAAGTGTTTTCGACATGTTTAAGATCGGTATTGGCCCCTCTAGCTCTCATACGGTTGGACCGATGAAAGCCGGCAAGCAATTTGTCGATGAATTGATCAACCAAAATTTACTGAACGCGACCACGCGTATTGCCGTCGACGTTTATGGATCGCTGTCGCTGACGGGTAAAGGCCACCACACGGATATCGCTATCATCATGGGTCTGGCGGGCAACATGCCTGATACCGTTGATATTGATGCCATTCCTGGCTTTATCCGCGATGTTGAACAACACGAACGCCTGCTGCTGGCTAACGGGCAGCACGAGGTGGATTTCCCCCGCGAAGGCGGTATGGTTTTCCGCAGCGAGAATTTACCGCTGCACGAAAACGGCATGACGATCACCGCTTTTGCCAGCAATAAAGAAATTTATAGCAAAACCTATTACTCCATCGGGGGGGGATTCATCGTTGATGCCGAGAATTTTGGCAAAGACGCCACCACTGACGTATCCGTTCCCTATACCTTCCATTCTGCCAAAGAGATGTTGGAACACTGCAAACAGAGCGGCCTGTCACTTTCCGGAATGGTGATGCGTAACGAGCTGGCATTGCACAGCCAGCAGGAGATTGAGGCGTATTTTGCCGATATCTGGCAAACGATGCGTGCTTGTATCGATCGCGGCATGAACACCGAAGGCGTGTTGCCTGGGCCACTGCGCGTACCACGCCGTGCATCTCCGTTACGTCGTATGCTGGTGTCTTCCGATAAATTGTCCAACGACCCGATGAACGTAGTGGACTGGGTTAATATGTTCGCGCTGGCGGTGAACGAAGAAAACGCCGCAGGTGGCCGCGTGGTTACCGCACCAACAAATGGCGCTTGCGGTATCGTTCCTGCTGTTCTTGCCTATTACGATCACTTCATCGAGCCGGTTAGCCCGACCATTTATATTCGTTATTTTCTCGCGGCTGGCGCGGTCGGCATTCTGTACAAAATGAACGCCTCCATCTCCGGTGCCGAGGTGGGTTGTCAAGGTGAAGTGGGCGTGGCCTGCTCCATGGCCGCGGCTGGACTGGCAGAGCTAATGGGCGCGAGCCCAGAACAGGTTTGTATCGCCGCCGAGATCGGTATGGAACACAACTTAGGCTTAACCTGCGATCCTGTTGCGGGTCAGGTACAAGTTCCGTGCATCGAACGTAACGCGATAGCTTCCGTTAAGGCGATTAACGCTGCACGTATGGCCACCCGCCGCACCAGTGAACCACGCGTCTCGCTGGATAAGGTGATTGAAACTATGTATGAAACGGGGAAAGACATGAACGCCAAATACCGCGAAACTTCACGAGGCGGGCTGGCGATCAAAGTACAGTGTGATTAACAGTGCAGAGTGATTAATCCGTTTTCACCCCGATCCGGATTACTTCCATCATAAAAAAGCCCCACCACATTGGCGGGGCTTCATTTTACCATCAACTCACAAAGCGCTAATTACGCGTCTTCATCCTCTTCCCGATCGACAATGCGTTCTACTCGCACCAGTTCAATCCGGTATTCGGAGACGTCAATGATCTGGAAGCGCAAGTGGTACAACTCGATGACCTCGCCGACTTTCGGGAATTCATCGCTGTGCGCCAGCAGCATGCCTGCCAATGACGCATACTCTTCCTTTGGATCAACCAAATCGCTGCTATCCACTACCTGTTGTAACGCGTGCAGATCTGTTCCGCCTTTCACCAGCCAGCCTTCACCGTCTGGGATAATATCCAGCGTTTCGTCTTCATCCGGGAACTCACCCGCGATGGCTTCCAGCACGTCCAACGGGGTCACCAACCCTTGCACCACGCCAAATTCGTTGGCGATGATGACCAGGCTGCCTTTCGCGCGGCGCAGAACCGGCAGCAGATTAATCACATCCAGCGTCTCCGGTACGACAATCGGCGGATTAGCGGCGGCAAAATTTTCCACATCGGTTTGTGTTTCCAGCGCCACCAGCAGATCTTTAGCACGGACGACGCCGATAATTTCATCCAGAGAACCGCGACATATTGGGAACAGGCTATGAGGCGTATCCAGCAATTGCATACGGATTTGTTCGACCGAACTGGCGCTATCCACCCAGGAAATTTCGGTACGTGGTGTCATCACGCTACGCAGCGAACGTGAGGCTAACGTCAGCACACCGCTGATCATATTGCGCTCTTCTTCGGCGAATTCCTCTTTCGTGAGTTTCTTCTGTGGTTCACCCGCCTCCACATCGTCCGTATTTTTCCGTGAGCCCATCAGGCGCAGAATGGCCTCTGCGGTACGTTCACGCAAAGGACGGTGCGACTGATGCTTCATAAAGTTATGACGGGCAATTTGGTTAAACAGTTCGATCAGGATAGAGAAACCAATTGCGGCATACAGGTAACCTTTCGGAATGTGAAAGCCAAAGCCTTCCGCCATCAGGCTCAGACCAATCATCAACAAGAAGCTGAGGCACAGAACCACCACCGTGGGGTGCGCGTTGACGAAGTTGGTCAGCGGCTTAGACGCAACCAGCATAACGCCCATCGCGATAATCACCGCCGTCATCATGACGCCCAGGTGATTCACCATCCCTACTGCGGTAATCACAGCATCCAGCGAGAACACGGCATCCAACACGACGATCTGCGCAACGACGGCCCAGAAATTAGCATGAGCGCGATTGCCATTGCCTTCATGCGTCTTATTTTCTAGCCGTTCATGCAACTCCATCGTGGCTTTAAACAGCAGGAATACACCGCCGAACAGCAAAATCAGGTCACGACCCGAGAAGCTGAAGTCACCAACGCTAAACAGTGGGCGCGTCAGTGTGACCATCCAGGAAATCAAAGACAACAGGCCCAGACGCATGAACAACGCCAGGCTTAAACCGATAATGCGGGCCTTATCTCGCTGCTTGGGGGGTAATTTATCTGCCAAAATGGCGATAAACACCAAATTGTCGATACCAAGAACAATTTCCAGTACCACCAACGTCAATAGGCCTGCCCAGATTGAAGGATCTAGCAAAAATTCCATGTCAGACTCCAGAAAATGAACGAGCAGATGACATCAATGCATGAGCCGCATTGAATGGTAATAAAAAGAGTTGGTGTGAATCAGAGAGATTCTGAATGTGGTCTGAGTGACCAACTGGGTACAGAAAACCGCCAGCATTAGCGGGAAAACAGAGAACGTTTTGTCGGTGACAGTCCATGGGAAGGGCTGATGCCCGGTGCTCCTAAGCAATTTAAGGGACGTTTACTTTAACAGGTTGTTACCATTTTTCACAAAGAATTTCTTAGACTGGCTTCGCATTGATAAGGCGCTCAAATTTTCCCGTTTTGCCCCCTTTTAGTCCCCTGCTTAACTGGTCAGCATTAGAGCATCATCACACTATTTATTTTTTCGATAACTAAAATAAATCTGTCAGCCACGATTTCTCGCCTGACAACCTGGAGGAACACGGTGAAATGTCATGAATCCACGGTAAAATTTTTTCTTGCAGCCATACTATACGCTAAATAATTCGAGTTGCAGGGAGGCGGCAACACAGTGAATCCTCGGAAGCTTACATAGGTAAGTGACTGAGGTGAACGAGTAAGCCAACGCACAAGCAACTTGAAGTATGACGCGAAAATACCGCGACGGTTAACGCTCAGTAGCTCCGACGTTAACCCTGTTTCCTGACACATTGACTCTTTTTGATCGTGAACGTGAGGAGGTAGCAAGTGAGTATTGCCATTATGTTATGCACTCACGGCGCCACTGCGGGACCGCTGTTAAAGACAGCAGAAATGATTCTTGGCGAACAAAGTAATGTCGCCTGGATCGATTTCGTCCCTGGAGAAAACGCCGAAACTTTGATAGAAAAATATCAGGAAAAACTCACGCAATTAGACACATCGCAGGGCGTGCTGTTTCTCGTTGATACCTGGGGCGGCAGCCCGTTCAACGCCGCCAGTCGCCTCGTCACCGACAAGGAAAACCATGATGTTATCGCTGGCGTAAATATCCCCATGCTGGCGGAAACCTTTATGGCTCGGGATGATAATCCGTCCTTCTCCGATTTGGTTGCTATTGCACTAGAAGCTGGCAGGGATGGCGTAAAAGCGCTGAAGCACCAGGAAAAACCCAAAACAGTCCCCCCTTCTCCTCCACCTCCCTCCAAAGCCAACACCGTCCCCACACCGATAGGGTCCGGTGAACATATGAAGATCGGGTTGGCACGTATCGACGACCGTCTGATTCATGGCCAAGTCGCCACCCGCTGGACGAAAGAAACCAATGTTTCGCGCATTATTGTTGTCAGCGATGAAGTCGCTGCCGATCACGTGCGTAAAACGTTGCTGACTCAGGTTGCGCCACCGGGCGTTACCGCACACGTCGTGGATGTGGCAAAAGCCGTTCGTGTCTATGACAACCCGAAATATGCCGCCGATCGCGTAATGTTGCTGTTCACCAATCCAACCGATGTATTAACGCTGATCGAAAATGGCGTAAAAATCCCCTCAGTCAATATTGGCGGGATGGCATTCAAACAGGGGAAAACGCAGGTAAATAATGCTGTCTCTATCGATGAAAAGGATATTGCAGCATTCCGTGAATTAGATAAACGCGGGATTGAACTGGAAGTTCGGAAAGTATCAACCGACTCCCGAATTAAAATGATGGACTTGATTAACAAAATGCCGCGTTGATACCCGTCACGATGTGAAGGTTATTAACGCTAACATCACCATCAATAATAGTTTTATAGACCTGACGATTTTCAAGATATGCCTTTATATCGATATTGATACGCTTTACGTCGACATAGAAAATCAATGGGGATGGCGATTTATTTTACTCAGACACATTTTATAGGAGAAGTACGATGGAGATCACCACACTTCAAATTGTGCTGATATTTCTCGTCGCATGTGTTTCGGGGATGGGTTCGATTCTCGATGAATTCCAGTTCCACCGTCCACTCGTCGCTTGTACGCTAATTGGTGCAGTATTAGGTGATTTAAAAACCGGGATCATTATTGGCGGTACGCTGGAAATGATCGCATTAGGCTGGATGAACATCGGTGCGGCAGTGGCACCCGATGCAGCGCTAGCTTCCATTATTTCAACCATTCTGGTAATTGCCGGTGGTCAGGGAATCGGTGCAGGGATTGCTCTGGCGATCCCGCTCGCCGCTGCTGGCCAGGTCTTAACCATTATTGTCCGTACCATCACGGTGGCATTCCAGCATGCGGCAGACAGCGCGGCTGAGCGAGGTAACCTGACGGCCATCAGTTGGATTCACGTATCCGCTCTGCTGCTTCAAGCCATGCGTATCGCCATC
The DNA here is from genome assembly GCF_001742145.1 of Pectobacterium parmentieri. Lineage (NCBI taxonomy): Bacteria > Pseudomonadati > Pseudomonadota > Gammaproteobacteria > Enterobacterales > Pectobacteriaceae > Pectobacterium > Pectobacterium parmentieri. The sequence continues at coordinate 1,698,567 of NZ_CP015749.1, forward strand.
CCGGCGGTTATTGTCGCGGTCTCTGTCGGTACTGACGCCGTTCACGCCCTGCTGAACTCCATCCCGGACGTTGTCACCAACGGCTTGAATATCGCGGGTGGGATGATTGTCGTCGTCGGTTACGCGATGGTCATCAACATGATGCGCGCGGGCTACCTGATGCCGTTCTTCTATCTTGGCTTCGTTACCGCGGCGTTCACAGAGTTCAACCTGGTGGCGCTGGGCGTAATCGGTATTGTGATGGCAGTGCTGTATATCCAGCTCAGCCCGAAATATAACAAGGTTCAAGGCCAGTCTGTTACATCAGGCAATAACGGTCTTGATAATGAACTGGATTAACAGGAGTGAGAGAAATGGTCGAAAATACGAATGTCAAAAAACTCACTGACAGCGACATCCGCGCGGTGTTTATCCGTTCCAACCTGTTTCAAGGCTCCTGGAACTTTGAACGTATGCAGGCACTCGGCTTCTGTTTTTCCATGGTGCCAGTGATTCGCCGTCTTTATCCTGAAAATTCGGAAGAGCGTAAACAAGCGATTAAACGCCATCTTGAGTTCTTCAATACGCAGCCTTTTGTTGCTGCGCCGGTACTCGGCGTAACGATGGCGATGGAAGAGCAACGCGCAAACGGCGCACCGATTGACGACGCGGCGATAAACGGCCTGAAAGTCGGGTTAATGGGGCCATTGGCGGGCGTTGGCGATCCGATATTCTGGGGCACCGCGCGCCCAGTATTCGCGGCGTTAGGCGCGGGGATTGCCATGAGCGGCAGCTTGTTGGGACCCGTCCTCTTCTTCGTCTTGTTTAATCTGGTTCGCCTATTAGTGCGTTATTATGGCGTCGCCTACGGCTACCGTAAAGGGATCGATATCGTCAGTGATATGGGTGGCGGTTTCCTGCAAAAAATGACCGAAGCTGCGTCTATCCTCGGTTTGTTCGTTATGGGGGCATTGGTCAATAAATGGACTCACGTCAACATTCCGATGGTGGTGTCGACGGTGACGAATCAGAATGGAGAAACCACCGTCACCACGGTTCAATCCATCCTTGACCAACTCATGCCGGGGCTCGTTCCCCTACTGCTGACGTTCGGCTGTATGTGGCTATTACGGCGCAAGGTGAACGCGCTGTGGTTGATTATGGGCTTCTTCGCCATTGGTATCTTCGGATATTGGATTGGCCTGCTCGGCGTGTAATGTTTACTAGCCAGGCACAAATGTGCCTGGCTAGGCTTTATTCTCTGAGATGTAACGGATAAGGATAATACGGATGACGATGACAGACATCACGCTGATGGGGTTGATTGTTTTAGCACTGGTTTATGCCCTCTATGACGAATTCATCATGGATAAACTCAAAGGGAAAACACAACTGATCATCCCCCTGAAGAGGATTAATCGACTCGACACCCTGATTTTCATCGGCTTAGTGGGTATTCTTATTTATCAAAATGTGATGAGTAATGGTGCCATTATCACAACTTATCTTTTGATTTCACTGGCCTTCATGGCGTGCTATCTGGCTTATATTCGTCGCCCAAAACTAATTTTTAAATCAGCCGGTTTCTTTTATGCAAATTTATTCATTCCTTATACCAGAATTAAGAATATGAATTTATCTGAGGATGGCGTATTAGTTATCGATCTTGAGAAACGTCGTTTATTGATACAGGTTACTCAGCTCGACGATTTAGAAAAAATATATAAATTTATGGTTGATAATCAATGAATTCAGTTTTCCATTCAAATTATTTAAAATAGCCTGAGATATACACCTTCCATTTCGATGGTATTTTAACCTCAATAAATCTGGTGTTATTTCACACAACATTTTGTCGCAAAGAACCAAATGAAAATAATTATCAATTGCATTATTAACACTTAAAACTTTTGGTGTTGTTTGCAACATAAATAATATGGTAAGGTTGCGCCGTCATTGGGGAGTAGCCGGTTTCTGATTAGTCAATTTTCAGAAATGCTCGTATCAACATACTCGTTCTATCTCCATATTATTGGAGTATAAAACGTGGTGCGGGCGGCCAAGCACGATTGGAAGGCGAGACCATAGACACGTAGTATCATCATTCGGGTTGGGGATGATCTGCGTGTATATGGTTAATCGTCCAGCCGAGGCTATTTTACAATGAATATGTCAGCAACACTTATCCTAGCATTTGGTATGTCAATGGATGCCTTCGCCGCGTCAATCGGTAAAGGTGCCGTCCTGCATAACCCCCGTTTCCGTGATGCGATCTGGACGGGTCTCATTTTTGGCGTTATCGAAGCGATTACCCCACTCATCGGTTGGGCGCTTGGTTTTTTTGCCAGCCAATATATTCTCGAATGGGATCATTGGGTTGCCTTTACGCTGTTATTGATCCTCGGTGGCCGCATGGTCATTGAAGGATTCAAAGGCTCTTCAGACTGCCGCTGCGAAAAGGTCAAAAATCATAGTCTGGCACTGTTAATCTGCACCGCGATTGCCACCAGCCTGGATGCCATGGCGATTGGTGTTGGTTTGGCTTTCCTCCAGGTCAATATTCTCCATACTGCGATGGTTATTGGCTGCGCCACCATGATTATGGTCACGCTTGGTATGATGATTGGCCGCTATATCGGCCCGATTTTCGGTAAAAAAGCGGAGATTATTGGTGGGCTGGTGCTGATTGGTATCGGCTGTAATATCCTGTATGAACATATCGGCTACACAGCCTGATAAACACATCTACATCAACGGGCAGCCGGCTATCGCGCTGCCCGTTTTCATTCTTCTCGATCAATCTATAACATCAATATCAACACGCTGATGTAGTCGGATAATGAAATCCGTTTCACAACTAAACTGGGTGGTTGTCTGTAACCGTTGGCTGACTTCTGGCGTTGCCCGCCAGGCGAAGGGGGTCATTTGCAATAGAGCCGCCGCTTCGTTCCCAGATAACTGCATGGGATACGCGAGCACCTGCTGTTCCATAAGCTGAAAGCCGGCAAGCATTTCGTCTTTACTTGGATGTAATAACACCTCCTCGTAAACTTCAGCCTTCAGTTGATACAGATGACGTGGCCCCGGGGACACCGTCACCACCCAACCGCCAACCTTAACCGTGCGCTGTAGTTCTGCGTCATTACACGGCGCATAGATTTTTACCACTGCATCAAGGGATGCATCGCGAAAAGGCAGCCTCTGGCTGGATGCAACGCAAAACTCCACGTTATCATACCGCTTTGCCGCACGTTGAATCGCTGCTTTGGAAACATCTAGTCCGTATATCGCCATCGCCTTGCGCGATGTGAGACGATGGGCCAACTTTGCGGTGTAATACCCTTCACCGCAGCCGATATCCAGCAGTGCGGTTGCGTCATCCGCCACAATATTATCAATATGTTGCGCCACCGCATCGCGTAGCGGTTGATAATGACCAGCTTCAAGAAAACTGCGCCGGGCCTGCATCATTTCAGCACTATCGCCGGGCTGCTTTGAGCGCTTAAACTGTACCGGCAACAGGTTAACGTACCCTTCTTTCGCACAATCAAAGCTATGTTTACCACACGTCCATTGCCGCGGGTGTCGCTCCAGAGGTAACTGGCATAGCGGACACTGATAACTCATCGGCACATATTCCTCATTAAGCACGTCTTCATTGCATCACGGGTGCAGATAAAACGCAGACAACAAAAAACCCGCACCATGGCGGGTTTTGCAACAGAACTGTAAAATTACAGCGCAGTGACGTTTACTGCAGAAGGACCTTTCTGGCCATCCTGAATTTCGAATTCTACGTTCTGGCCTTCAGCCAGAGTTTTGAAGCCGTTGCCTTGAATTGCAGAGAAGTGTACGAATACATCTTTGCTGCCGTCAGCAGGAGTGATGAAACCAAAGCCTTTAGACTCGTTGAACCACTTAACCTGACCTTTAATCTTTGCCATTTCAAATATTTCCTTTAATTGTTTAAACCGCCCAAAAGGCGTTATACAGACAAACCAAAGTCGTTACTGCTTGAGGCACTAAGATAAGGATCGGCAGAGAAGTAGCATGCAACGCTAAAGGTTGTACCTAAGTCTTCTTTACTGAAAATGCCATTCATATACAGAACTGTACCTCGTTTTACCCAGAAGCGTTATTACACACTATGCAAACGATGGCAAGGCCTTTTTTATCAGTCATGGACACGCCGCACAAATTCACATCATCACTGATTCATTAATACACGATAGCGCACGCTGACGCCTATATTCACAAGCCGTATCTGACATTACACAATAAGTGCATTTCAGATTTTATTATGCAAAAAAATACGCGACAAATGTCGCATTTCTGACACAGCTACACTTGCAATCATAACAAAAAGCTATAATTAGCGTTCTACTATCATGAGATATTGAGCATTAATGGAAGCGTGTCGACCGCGACCACGCTTATATCAATATTTAAAAACGATTATCACTTTTATGCTATCTCTATCTCTTGCATTAATACGTTGCATAATAGAAATTATTTATAATCTAACCTTTCGTTACGCGGGAAATTAACTTGTTTGAACCAGCAGAACTAATAATACAGCCAAGAAAGTCAATAAAACTACACTTGCCAACTTCCAACGTCGTTCTGATTTTGTGCTCATATCACTTACAATCCTTTTGTATAAAATAGAGACATCTCTCACATACTTTATGGTTTATCGGCAGTCTCCAGAATTTTTTTAAGGTTACCTCCGATTTTTCCTTTTTTTGGTGTAAATTTCACCATCCGTATCGCAATGCAGAAGCCGCACGACAGTTCACCTTCGTTACCGTTAGACTTTCGTTGTAACCTTAAGTACGATTCATTAAATTAAAGCAATATTTTTGTTACGAAAGGAGCATGATGCGTTCCTTAGCCATGCAAGTGCGTACAACAAGCCTGCGAACAGTGATTGCTTGTGTCATTAAATCCCCTCCAACAACAACCCCCTGCGCTTTTCTACCTATTGACTTAAATGATATTGATAATTATTCTCAAATAATATTTCACGGTTTGTAAGGATATCCGCATGATTGGTTTTCACACCCTTTTATCTGCCTTGTTCCGCCGTATTGCGCTATCGTGCGCCTTGCTGCTTTTAGCCAGCACATCCGTTCAGGCAACTGAAAAACTAAAAGTTATCACCACCTTTACCATTATTCAGGATATCGCCCAAAACATCGCTGGCGATGCTGCAACGGTTGAGTCCATAACCAAACCGGGTGCAGAGATTCATGATTATCAACCAACACCGCGCGACATCGTTAAAACACAATCTGCACAACTGGTGCTGTGGAACGGTATGAACCTTGAGCGCTGGTTTACGCGCTTTTTTGAAAATGTCAAAAATGTGCCCGCCGTCGTGGTGACGGAAGGCATTACGCCGCTCCCTATTCGCGAAGGTGCCTATAATGGCAATCCGAATCCGCATGCCTGGATGTCCCCTTCCAATGCGTTAATTTATATTGAAAACATTCGCAAAGGTTTGGTTCAAGCCGATCCTGCTAATGCAGAGACCTATAACCGTAACGCCAAGGCCTATGCGGAAAAAATTAAGGCACTTGATGCACCACTGCGTGAGCGCCTCTCCCGCATTCCAGAGCAGCAACGTTGGTTGGTCACCAGTGAAGGCGCATTTAGCTATCTGGCGAAGGATTATCAATTCAATGAAGTCTATCTCTGGCCAATCAATGCCGACGAACAAGGTTCACCGCAGCAGGTACGTCGGGTGATTGATACCGTGCGTGAAAAGGCAATCCCTGTGGTGTTTAGTGAAAGCACCATTTCCGATAAGCCCGCAAAACAGGTCAGCAAAGAAACAGGGGCGAAATATGGTGGCGTGCTGTATGTTGATTCTCTGTCTACGGAAAAAGGCCCCGTGCCGACCTATATCGACCTGTTACAAGTGACGGTGGAAACCATCGCGAAAGGATTTAATCAATGAGTCGTGATCGAACAAAGCAGTCACTAGAAGTCAATGATGTTTCGGTTACTTACAGCAACGGACATCAGGCTATTCGCCACGCCTCTTTTTCTCTGGCTGGCGGTACGATTTGCGCTCTGGTCGGCGTAAATGGTAGCGGAAAATCCACGTTATTCAAAAGCATCATGGGGTTAGTCAAGCCAACCTCAGGGCAGGTACTGCTCAATCAGCACCCCATCTACCAGGCGTTGAAACAGAATCTGGTTGCCTACGTTCCACAAACAGAGGATGTGGACTGGAATTTTCCCGTTCTGGTTGCCGACGTGGTCATGATGGGCCGCTACGGGCGGATGAACTTCCTGCGTATCCCCAGTAAACAAGACCGCGCGATTGTAGCCGAATCATTGGAGCGCGTCGGGCTGTCGACGCTGCAACATCGCCAAATTGGGGAACTGTCCGGAGGCCAGAAAAAGCGCGTCTTTCTGGCCCGTGCGTTAGCGCAACAAGGCAGCGTTCTGCTGTTGGATGAGCCTTTTACGGGGGTCGACGTCAAAACGGAGAATGCCATCATCGAGCTACTTCGCACCTTGCGCGACGAAGGGCATTTGATTCTGGTAGCAACCCACAACCTCGGCAGCGTTCCCGAGTTTTGCGACAATGTTATTTTGGTCAATCGCACCGTGTTAGCCGCTGGGCCGACACACAGTACCTTTACCCAAAGTAATTTGGAGAAAACGTTCGGGGGCGTCCTGCGACACATCAACCTCGGGGGAGCACATCTTCACGACGACGACGACGTTCGCTCGGTGACGGTATTAACCGACGATGAACGTCCTGCGGTGTTCTATGGTTCGACTAAAAGCGACCCTCCTGCGTCACGCACGATACCGGAGGAGAAGAAACCCTGATGATCGATATCCTGCTGCAGCCATTCAACTATAACTACATGGTCAAGGCGATCTGGGTCAGCGCGATTGTCGGTGGCGTATGCGCTTTTCTTTCCGCGTACCTAATGCTGAAAGGTTGGTCGCTGATGGGTGATGCGCTCTCACACTCCGTCGTTCCCGGCGTTGCGGGGGCCTATGCATTGGGCCTACCCTACGCAGCCGGCGCATTTTTTACTGGTATGCTCGCTGCGCTGGCGATGACCCTCATCCGTCACATTACCCGATTGCGCGAAGATGCGATTATCGGTTTTATTTTCTCAACGTTTTTTGCTGTCGGCCTGCTGATTATTTCGCTCAACCCAACATCGGTTAACGTGCAATCCATCATTTTCGGCAATATTTTGGGTATTGCCGACGAAGATATCCTGCAAGTTGAGATCATCATCGGCGTGACGTTCGTGATCCTCTGTCTGCTGTGGAAGGATCTGCTGGCCGTGTTTTTTGATGAGAACCATGCTCGTTCGATTGGCCTTTCTCCGCTGAAGCTGAAAATTCTGTTCTTTACGCTGCTGAGCGCCTGTACTGTCGCGGCATTGCAAACCGTCGGCGCGATTTTGGTGATCGCGATGGTGATCACGCCGGGAGCCACGGCTTACCTGCTTACCGACCGGTTTGGTCGCCTGGTTGTGATTTCCATTGTGCTTGGTGCACTAACCAGTGCGGTGGGAGCCTATCTGAGCTTTTTCCTTGATGGTGCGACTGGCGGCGTGATTGTCACGTTGCAAACCGTTGTCTTCCTGTTGGCATTTGTCTTCGCCCCCAAGCATGGATTACTGGCATCACGCCGGCTGCGATTGCGCGATCAATCAGGAGATGCTTTATGATGCTAATTAGCTGGCTAACCGATCCCCTGTCTTATCCATTCATGCAGCGAGCATTACTCGCCGCCGTCGTCACGGGTACGGTTTGCGCGGTACTGTCCTGCTATCTGGTGCTGAAAGGCTGGTCGCTAATGGGCGATGCCATTTCTCATGCCGTATTGCCCGGTATCGTTGTCGCGTTTCTACTGGGAATTCCGCTGGTCATTGGCGCTTTTGTTTCCGGTATTTTTTGTGCGATAGCAACGGGATATGTGAAAGAGCACAGCCGGGTCAAAGAAGATACGGTAATGGGGATCATATTTTCCGGCATGTTTGCGCTGGGGCTCGTCATGTTTGCACGCATCGATACCGATCAGCACCTGAACCATATTCTGTTTGGTAACGTGCTAGGCATCACCCGGCAAGAACTGACGCAAATATTGCTGATTGCGGGAGTGACATTGGCCGTCATTTTGTTAAAACGGCGAGATTTCATGTTGTATTGCTTCGATCCCAATCATGCCCGCATCATTGGCCTGCCCGTTAAGCTGCTGCACTACGGATTACTGAGCCTACTGGCAATGACCATCGTGGCATCATTACAGGCCGTCGGCGTTATTTTGGTGATCGCGATGCTGATTGCGCCAGGGATCATTGCTTTTATGGTCTGTAAACGTTTCGAGCGTATGGTGCTTGTCGCCACGCTAGTTTCCGTCATTTCCTGTATTGCTGGCACCCTGATCAGTTTTTATATCGATGGTGCGACGGGCCCTTGTATCGTGATTGTTCAGGCACTGTTCTTCACGTTAGCCCTGATTTACCACCAGCTTAAACTGCGTCGTCAAGCAGCATCTCAGATTGCCAGCGACGCGCTGTAGTACTTCACCTCTCTGCCTCAACATGACGTAACCGGAACATCACTGCCGGTTGCGTCATTATCTAACGGATTGAGCGGCATCCTAACGCCGTTATTTTCAATTGCGACTATACTTGTCTCTCGCTATCTATCGGTTATCACTGTGCTATAGATTCCATTTTTACTGCGCTCAATGGGTTACCGTAAACGAATCACCCAGTGAACAGCAGGGTATCGGGTAACATCAACGGGAGGATGACCTTATGTGGCAAGCTATCAGCCGACTTTTGGAAGAGCATCACGGTACTGCGGACATTCAGGAGCACCGCGAATTGTCCGGCGGTGAAATACATCCGGCCTGGTACATCCGCTACGGCGAACATGACGTCTTCGTAAAGTGCGATCGCCGTGAAATGCTAGCCAAGTTCACTGCTGAAGCCGATCAGCTTCACTTACTGAGCCGCAGTAATACCGTGCGAGTACCTAAAGTCTATGGTGTCGGCAGTTCACGCGATCACAGCTTCCTGCTTCTCCAATATCTGCCCGTAAAACCGTTGGATGCCCACAGCGCGTGGTGTCTGGGCGAACAGCTAGCACGCTTGCACCAATGGAGCGATCAGCCACAATTTGGGCTGGATTTCGATAACGACCTCTCGACAACGCCACAACCCAATAGCTGGCAACGGCGTTGGGCGACCTTTTTTGCCGAACAGCGTATTGGGTGGCAACTACAGCTAGCGGCGGAAAAGGGGATGCACTTTGGCCACATTGAAACGCTGATTGCGCGCGTTGAGGAACGTCTCGCCGGGCATCAGCCGCAACCGTCACTCTTACACGGTGACCTGTGGCCAGATAATTGTGCAAATAGTCAGGATGGCAGTTATTTGTTCGACCCGGCCTGCTATTGGGGGGACCGAGAATGCGATTTAGCCATGCTGCCTCGCTATCCGGCCCTACCCGCGCAGATTTATGATGGCTATCAGAGTGTGTGGCCGCTGGATAAAGGCTTTATCGATCGCCAACCCATTTATCAGATTTACTATCTGCTTAACCGCGCCAATCTTTTCGGGGGCAAGCATATTGTTGAGGCGCACCACCTGATCGAGCAGCAATTTTTGCTCTAATGCGAGGCGCTTTATCTCAGGTAAGAAGGATGTTTCAGCGTCTGGCGCAACCACTGCGCCAGACCGTTACTCAGACTGGTAGCCCTAATAAGCGCAACACCAGGTAGCCGATACCCGCGATAATTACCGGCAGAATATATAGCGGAAAGAATTGCACAAAGATCGTATGCGCTGGGACAATGACACGCGATTCCAGCATCTCTCGCGTACTCCCCCCCTCACCTTTCATCTTTTCCAGAATGACTTGATCTTCAATACCTTCCTTAATTACCTTCGCCTGACGAGACATGCGGGCACCCGAAACCTGCAACGCAAGGCCAATAAAAATCAGGATGTAGATCAGCCAAAACATCAGCGTCGCCGCACTGAAAAAACGCGTGAAATCCGGTACGGGTGAGTTGTACCAAAAAACGTTCAGGAAAGGCGTATTAAAGCGCACCATGTCGACCATCAAATGCACAAAATCCAGAAGTACAGCATCAATACCCTGCTTTTTCTGGGTATAGGCGTAGAGATAGTTAGCCAGCGAGACGAAGGTTGAAAGCAGCGCGGGGATAAAAAGTATCCATCCAGCAAGGCGTTTAACCACGGCAATACGGCCAGCCTGTTGATACGTCATGAGAACCCCTTCTTAGCGACGCAACATCGATAATATATCGTTTTAGTACGACGGGTAGCCTACTGTAAGTTTACGTGCAGTCAACACTTTATCTCCCACACCGCCTGATAAGCCACAATGACCACTTGCCACCATCCTGCTTCAGGTTGCCTGAGTGTTGGCTATGACTCAGCTCTTGCATAGACCATGTATTACTCAAAATGCTAGCGTTTTATCCTGCAACTCGACTGATTAGGGTATAGTTTACCACTAAACATTCTTTTCCTTTGCTGACGGAGCCCGTGGTATGTCCTTTGATTCCTCTATACGAGCGGCAATTTTTGATATGGATGGCCTGCTGATTGATTCCGAGCCCCTGTGGGATAAGGCCGAGCTGGAAGTGATCGCTTCGCTAGGCATTGATATTTCACTACGGGAATCCATGAAAGATACGCTGGGCTTACGCATCGATATGGTGGTCGAACTCTGGTATCAATGTTCTCCTTGGACTGCACCAGGTAGAGATGAAGTTGTTCGCCGTATTATAGAACGCGCTATCGAACTCGTTGCCGAGCGGCGTCCTCTCCTGCCCGGCGTAGAATATGCACTGCAACTGTGCCGTGAGCAGAATCTTAAAATTGGACTGGCTTCCGCTTCACCACTCCACATGCAACAGCAGGTGCTGCGCATGTTTAACCTGGATCGCTACTTTGATGTCCTGATGTCAGCCGAGACATTGCCGTATAGCAAACCTCATCCCGAAGTGTATTTAAATGCAGCAAACGGACTCGGTGTTTCTCCTGCGCAGTGCGTTACGCTGGAAGATTCGGTGAATGGCATGATTGCAACCAAAGCAGCGCGTATGCGCTCCATCGTTATTCCACAGACTGAATGTCGTGCTGACGCACGCTGGGCACTGGCCGACTATAAGCTGGACTCACTGAATCAACTGACTGCTGAGCATTTGATGTAAGAATAAAGAAGCGGAAAGAGAGAAAACAGACATCGCAGGATATTGTGAAAGCGTGGCCGACGATATGTCGACCACGCTTTGAGGCATTACAGGAAATCAGCTCGCTTAGGTGAGAAAGCATCGATCAGAACGCTGCCGTCTTCCAGCGCAACTACGCCATGCATCTCAGGTTTCACCGCCAGATAGGCATCGCCTGCTTTCAGGATACGTTTATCACCTTCGATCTCCACTTCAAAACTGCCAGCGGCAACATAAGCAATCTGATCGTGAATCTCATGGAAGTGCGGCGTACCAATCGCACCTTTATCAAAGTGCACGTAAACCATCATCAGCTCATCGCTCCACGTCATGATTTTACGTTTAATGCCACCGCCCAGTTCTTCCCATGGCGTTTCATCATCAATAAAGTATCTTCTCATTATCATCTCTCCTCTAACGCTTTTATTGCCCATACCTTCTATTGCGTCAACAAACTGTGCACGACAACGAGTGTATGATTATGGATTGCGACATTTTAGCCACATCAGTACCAGAAGAAACATAAAATAAGTAAAACCATGACGGCCCTCAAGAAATAAATAAAACATTATTTCATTTTTATTGAATTCACATCCCATCCAAACTATCATCCGGCATAACAAGAAAGAATCGGGCACGTTGAGGAATAGGTGACGTTGTCACTGCCACGCGACATCATCTGTTTCGCCCGGCGCTTTCGCCAGGAATGATTCCTGTTTCAGGAACAACGCCTGATTTTTGTTTTTCTCTGAAAGAGAGGCTAAGAAATGCAAGTTCGTCAAAGCATTCACAGCGATCATGCGAAGCAGCTAGATACCGCTGGCCTGCGTCGTGAATTTCTTATCGAACAGATTTTTTCTGCCGATGCCTACACGATGACCTATAGCCACATCGACCGAATCATCGTCGGTGGCATCATGCCTGTACACAGTGCTGTAGCAATTGGCGCTGAAGTAGGTAAACAACTCGGCGTCAGCTATTTCCTAGAACGTCGCGAACTCGGCGCCATCAACATTGGTGGTGCAGGCATCGTGACTATCGATGGCGTGCGCTATGACGTGGGTAATGAAGAAGCCATCTATGTAGGTATGGGCGTGAAAGACGTGCAGTTTACCAGCGTCGATGCGGCTAACCCAGCCAAGTTCTACTACAACAGCGCGCCAGCACATACTGCATACCCTACCCGCAAGATTACTCAAGCTGACGCCTCGCCACAAACCGTGGGAGAGGATGCTAGCTGTAATCGTCGCACAATTAACAAATACATTGTTCCCGATGTATTGCCAACCTGCCAGCTCACGATGGGATTAACCAAGCTGGCTGAAGGCAGCCTGTGGAACACCATGCCTTGTCATACGCATGAGCGCCGGATGGAAGTCTATTTCTATTTTGATATGGATGAAGAAACGGCCGTTTTCCACATGATGGGTCAGCCGCAAGAAACCCGTCACATAGTTATAAAAAACGAGCAGGCGGTGATTTCACCGAGCTGGTCAATTCATTCCGGTGTTGGCACCAGACGCTACACCTTTATCTGGGGCATGGTTGGCGAGAATCAAGTTTTCGATGACATGGATCACGTCAAGGTTAGCGAGTTGCGTTAATCGCTTTCAACCGGAATTACCGGCGTTCCCTACAGTAACAGCTAACGACTAAGTATTGTCGCTTACAGAGAGATTATAGATATGATTTTAAATTCTTTTGATTTGCAAGGTAAAGTTGCTCTTATCACTGGTTGTGATACCGGTTTGGGTCAGGGTATGGCTATCGGTTTGGCGCAAGCCGGCTGTGATATCGTCGGCGTCAACATCGTTGAACCAAAAGACACCATCGAAAAAGTCACCGCACTGGGACGCCGTTTTCTCAGCCTGACCGCTGACATGAGCAATGTATCTGGTCATGCCGAACTGGTAGAAAAAGCCGTTGCTGAATTTGGCCACGTTGACATTCTGGTCAACAACGCCGGTATCATTCGTCGTGAAGATGCCATCGAGTTCAGCGAGAAAAACTGGGACGACGTCATGAACCTGAACATTAAGAGCGTTTTCTTTATGTCTCAGACCGTTGCGCGCCAGTTCATCAAACAAGGTAAAGGCGGCAAGATCATCAACATCGCTTCTATGCTGTCCTTCCAGGGCGGTATCCGCGTGCCTTCTTACACTGCATCAAAAAGCGCCGTTATGGGTGTAACCCGTCTGCTGGCTAACGAGTGGGCAAAACACGGCATCAACGTCAACGCGATTGCTCCAGGGTACATGGCCACCAACAATACTCAGCAACTGCGCGCTGATGAAGATCGTAGCAAAGAAATTCTGGATCGTATCCCCGCTGGCCGTTGGGGTTTACCACAGGACCTGATGGGCCCATCCGTCTTCCTGGCATCCAGCGCATCTGACTACATCAATGGCTACACTATTGCCGTTGACGGTGGCTGGTTGGCTCGCTAAGCGTAATTGTTCTTAGCGGCATTTCGCCAATCTGCGATAAAAAGCACAATTCCGGTTGTGCTTTTTATTTATTTTTCAATTTGTTATTTTGTTTCTCATCATTCTTTCTCCTGCCAAAATCCTTTCTTAAAAAAAATCAAAACAACGTTCCGACTTTGATCACACTTTCGAGATTGCGTGCATGACGACAAGGTTAATAGCGCAATATAATCAATCAAAACAGTGTTTCTATTTATAAGGAACTGTTCCACGGTTCCATAAGAAGGTACTCCATGAGTATTTTTGAAAATTTATACACCAGCAGGAAATCGCAGCTCGACGAATGGGTTGCCGCGCTTGATAGCCACATCGCTTGCGTACAGGATAAAGGTCGCAGCCAGAGTCAACCTACGCCATTGCTGGCTGATGGCTTTGATGTGGAAAATTATGCGCCTGTAGTATGGCAATTCCCTGATGGACATAGCGCACCTATTTCTAATTTTGCCAGCCAGCAAAATTGGCTAAGAACACTGTGTGCCATGAGCGCCGTTACCGATGATGATAGTTACCAACAATACGCTATTGCACAAAGCGAATATTTTCTGGAACACTTTGTTGATAATAATAGTGGCCTATTCTACTGGGGCGGCCACCGCTTTATTAATCTGGATACGTTAGAAGGCGAAGGCCCAGAATCCAAAGCGCAGGTGCATGAATTAAAGCATCACCTGCCTTATTATTCGCTGTTACATCGCGTTAATGCGGAAAAGACGCTGAATTTCTTTCAGGGTTTCTGGAACGCGCACGTTGAAAACTGGGAATCATTGGACTTGGGTCGCCATGGCGATTACAGCAAAAAACGCGATCCCAATGTGTTCCTGCATAACCGTCATGATGTTGTCGATCCAGCACAGTGGCCTACCCTGCCATTAACGAAAGGATTGACGTTTGTTAATGCTGGCACGGACCTGATTTACGCTGCATTCAAATATGCAGAATACACGGGTGATAGCCATGCAGCGGCTTGGGGTAAGCACCTTTATCGCCAATATGTTCTGGCTCGCAACCCAGAAACCGGCATGCCGGTGTATCAGTTCAGCTCACCACAGCAGCGCCAGCCTGTACCAGAGGATGATAACCAGACGCAATCCTGGTTTGGCGATCGTGCTCAACGCCAGTTTGGCCCTGAGTTCGGCAAAATTGCGCGTGAAGCCAATGTGCTGTTCCGCGATATGCGCCCACTGCTGATTGATAACCCACTGGCCATGCTGGATATCCTCCGCACTCAGCCTGATGCTGAAATGCTGGATTGGGTGATCTCTGGATTAAAAAATTATTATCAGTATGCCTACGATGTCACCAGCAATACGCTGCGGCCAATGTGGAATAACGGTCAAGATATGACAGGCTACCGTTTTCAACGCGATGGGTATTACGGCAAAGCGGGAACAGAATTAAAACCGTTTGCATTAGAAGGCGATTATCTATTACCACTGGTTCGTGCCTATCGCCTGAGCGGCGATGAGGATCTGTATGCGCTGGTTAACACGATGCTGACGCGACTGAATAAAGAAAATATTCAGGACATCGCCAGCCCAATGCTTCTGTTGACCGTTATTGAGCTAGCCGATCACAAACAATCAGAATCCTGGGCACATTACGCCGCACAGTTGGCGGGCATTCTGTTTGAACAACACTTCCATCATGGTTTGTTTGTTCGCTCTGCACAGCATCGTTATGTTCGTCTGGATGATACTTATCCGCTGGCTCTACTGACTTTCGTTGCCGCTTGTCGCAACAAATTAAACGCTATTCCACCGTTCTTGACGCAAGGTGGATATGTTCACGGTGATTTTTGCGTTAACGGGGAAAATAGAATTGTTTATGACGTGGAGTTAATTTATCCAGAGTTATTAACGGCTTAATTTTATATTTTTTTAATGATTCACAATTACAAATAGGTAAGCATTATGAATGAAAACAGAATGCTGGGGTTAGCCTATATCTCCCCCTATATTATAGGGCTGATAGTTTTTACCGCTTTCCCCTTTGTTTCGTCATTTATCCTCAGTTTTACTGAGTATGATTTGATAAATCCACCTGAATTTACGGGGTTAGAAAACTATCACCGCATGTTCCTGGAGGATGATCTCTTTTGGAAATCAATGGGCGTCACCTTTGCCTATGTATTTCTGACCATTCCACTGAAATTAATCTTCGCGCTGTTAATTGCGTTTGTACTTAATTTCAAATTACGTGGTATCGGTTTCTTCCGTACTGCTTACTATGTGCCTTCTATTCTGGGCAGCAGCGTGGCAATCGCCGTTTTGTGGCGTGCACTGTTCGCCATCGATGGTTTGTTAAACAGCTTCCTCGCCGTGTTTGGCTTTGACGCTATCAACTGGCTGGGCGAACCTTCTCTGGCACTGATGTCGGTAACCTTGCTGCGCGTATGGCAGTTCGGTTCCGCGATGGTTATCTTCCTGGCTGCATTGCAGAACGTTCCGCAATCACAGTATGAAGCCGCCATGATCGACGGTGCATCCAAATGGCAAATGTTCCTGAAAGTAACAGTACCGCTAATTACGCCCGTTATTTTCTTTAACTTTATCATGCAGACCACTCAGGCATTTCAGGAGTTTACGGCACCTTACGTCATTACCGGCGGCGGTCCAACGCACTACACCTACCTGTTCTCGCTCTATATCTATGATACGGCGTTCAAGTATTTCGATATGGGCTATGGTGCTGCGTTAGCATGGGTTCTGTTCCTGGTTGTTGCAGTATTTGCGTCGATCTCCTTTAAGTCGTCGAAATACTGGGTGTTCTACTCCGCTGATAAAGGAGGAAAAAATGGCTGACATGCATTCAAACCTGACTACAGCACAAGAAATTGCTGCTGCAGAAGTACGCCGCACGCTGCGTAAAGAGAAACTCAGTGCCGTTATCCGTTACGTGATACTGCTGTTCGTTGGTTTACTGATGCTTTACCCACTGGCGTGGATGTTCTCAGCCTCGTTCAAACCGAACCATGAGATCTTCACGACACTGGGCCTGTGGCCAGAACACGCCACATGGGACGGTTTCGTTAACGGTTGGAAAACCGGTACGGAATACAATTTCGGTCACTACATGATTAACACTTTCCAGTACGTGATTCCGAAAGTGGCTCTGACCGTTATTTCCTCGGTGATTGTGGCTTATGGCTTCGCTCGCTTTGACATTCCGTGGAAGGGCTTCTGGTTCGCGACACTGATCACCACCATGCTATTGCCAAGCACCGTACTGTTGATTCCGCAGTACCTTATGTTCCGCGAAATGGGCATGCTGAACAGCTATCTGCCGCTGTACTTACCGCTGGCGTTTGCAACACAAGGGTTCTTTGTGTTCATGCTGATCCAGTTCCTGCGTGGTGTACCACGTGATATGGAAGAAGCCGCTCAGATCGATGGCTGTAACTCCTTCCAGGTTCTGTGGTATGTGGTCGTACCGATTTTGAAACCAGCCATCATCTCTGTTGCGCTGTTCCAGTTCATGTGGTCAATGAACGACTTCATCGGTCCGCTGATTTATGTCTATAGCGTGGATAAATATCCGATTGCGCTGGCGCTGAAAATGTCTATCGACGTTACTGAAGGCGCTCCGTGGAATGAAATTCTGGCCATGTCCAGCATCTCCATTCTGCCATCCATTATTGTTTTCTTCCTGGCACAGCGTTACTTCGTACAAGGCGTGACCAGCAGCGGAATTAAAGGTTAATAGAGGATTTATCATGGCTGAAGTTATTTTCAATAAACTGGAAAAAGTATACTCCAACGGTTTCAAAGCCGTTCACGGCATCGACCTGACGATTAAAGACGGTGAATTCATGGTTATCGTCGGCCCGTCTGGCTGTGCGAAATCAACGACGCTGCGTATGCTGGCGGGTCTGGAAACCATCAGCGGCGGTGAAGTACGTATCGGTGAGCGCGTTGTTAACAATCTGGCACCGAAAGATCGCGGGATTGCCATGGTGTTCCAGAACTATGCGCTCTACCCTCACATGACGGTAAAAGAGAACCTGGCGTTTGGTCTGAAGCTGAGCAAATTGCCTAAAGAGCAAATTGAAGCGCAGGTCGCTGAAGCATCCAAAATTCTGGAGCTGGAAGACCTGATGGATCGTCTGCCACGCCAACTGTCTGGTGGTCAGGCACAGCGTGTAGCCGTAGGCCGCGCCATCGTTAAAAAACCAGATGTGTTCCTGTTTGACGAACCGTTGTCTAACCTGGATGCCAAACTGCGTGCTTCCATGCGTATCCGTATTTCTGACCTGCATAAGCAGTTGAAGAAAAGCGGTAAAGCAGCAACAACGGTATATGTTACTCACGACCAGACTGAAGCAATGACCATGGGTGACCGTATCTGCGTGATGAAACTCGGTCACATCATGCAGGTCGATACGCCGGATAACCTGTACCACTTCCCTGTCAACATGTTCGTTGCTGGCTTCATTGGCTCACCAGAAATGAACATTAAGCCGTGCAAACTGGTCGAGAAAGACGGTCAGATTGGCGTTGTTGTGGGTAATAACGCGCTGGTGTTAAATGCTGAAAAACAAGATAAAGTGCGCAGCTATGTCGGACAAGATGTATTCTTCGGCGTTCGCCCAGACTATGTTTCCGTGTCAGATACGCCATTTGAAGGCAGCCACTCACAGGGTGAACTGGTTCGCGTAGAAAACATGGGTCACGAATTCTTTATGTACATTAAAGTCGATGGCTTTGAATTAACCAGCCGTATTCCTTATGACGAAGGTCGGCTGATTATCGAGAAGGGACTGCATCGTCCGGTATATTTCCAGTTCGACATGGAAAAATGCCATATTTTTGATGCAAAAACAGAAAAAAATATCTCTCTTTAACAGGAGTAGTAACCGATGAAAAAAGCGATCCTACACACGTTAATAGCTTCATCCTTGGCATTAGTTGCAATGCCATCTCTGGCAGCCGATCAGGTTGAATTGAGAATGTCCTGGTGGGGCGGCAACAGCCGTCACCAACAGACGCTCAAGGCCATTGAAGAGTTCCACAAGCAGCACCCAGATATTACCGTGAAAGCGGAATACACCGGTTGGGATGGTCACCTGTCTCGTCTGACAACACAGATTGCCGGTAACACTGAGCCAGATGTGATGCAGACCAACTGGAACTGGCTGCCGATTTTCTCCAAAAACGGCGATGGTTTTTACGATCTGAACAAAGTGAAAGATTCTCTGGATCTGACACAGTTCGATGCAAAAGAACTGCAAAACACCACGGTCAACGGCAAGCTGAACGGTATTCCAATCTCTGTTACCGCTCGTGTGTTCTACTTCAACACCGAAAGCTGGGCAAAAGCAGGTCTGGAATACCCGAAAACGTGGGACGAGCTGCTGAATGCCGGTAAAGTGTTCAAAGAAAAACTGGGCGACCAATACTACCCTATCGTGTTGGAACACCAGGATTCTCTGGCGCTACTGAACTCTTACATGGTTCAGAAATACAACATTCCTGCTATTGATGTAAAAAGTCAGAAATTCGCCTATACCGATGCACAATGGGTTGAATTCTTTGGCATGTATAAGAAATTGATCGACAGCCATGTCATGCCTGATGCGAAATACTATGCTTCTTTCGGTAAGAGCAACATGTATGAGATGAAGCCATGGATCAATGGCGAGTGGTCTGGTACTTACATGTGGAACTCCACCATCACCAAGTACTCTGACAACCTGCAACCACCAGCAAAACTGGCGTTGGGTAACTATCCAATGCTGCCTAGTGCGAAAGATGCTGGTTTGTTCTTCAAACCTGCACAGATGCTGTCTATCGGTAAGTCAAGCAAGCATCCTAAAGAGTCTGCTCAGTTGATCAACTTCCTGCTGAACAGCAAAGAAGGTGCTCAAGCACTGGGTCTGGAGCGTGGTGTACCGTTAAGTAAAGCCGCTGTGGCTCAGTTAACTGCTGACGGCGTCATCAAAGATGATGCACCAGCGGTTGCCGGGTTGAAGCTGGCGCTGTCTCTGCCGCATGACGTTGCTGTTTCTCCTTATTTCGACGATCCGCAAATCGTTTCTCTGTTTGGTGATACCATCCAGTCTATCGATTACGGTCAGAAATCTGTTGAAGACGCAGCGAAATACTTCCAGCGTCAATCTGAGCGTATTCTGAAACGCGCAATGAAATAATGTAGCACTCGATTTATTCTGTAATTCATCCCTGCCGCATCGTCGGCAGGGATTTTTCATTTAAATTAAAACATCCTCTATATTCAATTCGATCTCCCTCACATTTTGAAACCCTATTTTACTTTTTGTTACCCAAGACGATCTCGATCACAGAACGTAATTTAATAATAAATAGAATAGAACTTGTCCCAAAAAGCATAATGCGCCTTTCGAATTAAAGTATTAAGCGACATCCTAACCAGTAGGGAATATAACAATGAAATTTAAATTACTAGCTCTGGCAGTGACCTCATTAATCAGTGTAAATGCAATGGCCGTAACTATCGATTACCGTCATGAAATGCAAGACACTGCTAAAGGTGATCATAAAGATCGTCTTTCAATGTCTCACCGTTTTGATAATGGCTTTGGTCTTTCCGTCGAAGCTAAATGGAAAAATGGTGACAAAACACCAGATAAACCGCTTAATGAGCCAGTAAGTAACGGCACAGAAGTAAAAGCTAGCTATGCCTACAAAATCAATGACACATTCTCTGTTGAACCAGGTTTAACGTTTGAGTCAAACAACACGAGCAGCACCTACAAGCCATACATAACCGGTAAAGTTAACATTATTAAAGATTTGTCTTACTCATTACGTTATCGCCCTTACTATGCCCGTACAAGCGGGAACATTGGCAAGGCTAATACATCCGAGAATGGATATAACCTCACGGGTACATTAAGTTATAAATTCCTGAAAGATTTTGGCATCAGTTATGAAACTGATTATAAAAAATCAAACAGAGCTAATAACTACCAGGCCGATAATGAAACATGGTTAATTAATCACAACGTCAAACTGTCTTACAAGTGGGATAAAAACTGGACTCCTTATGTAGAAGTCGGAAACATTGCCGCTGATAAACTCACTGATGAACGTCAGACTCGTTACCGTGTTGGTGTGCAATACAACTTCTAATAACGGCCTTGTTATTTAAATAAGCGTTATTAGTTGGCAAAAGGGATGTTAATTGTTTATTTGATTTTTCTTTTATCATTAACATCCCTTGATTACGATATCTGTTGTTGGTTAAGCAAGTTGGTTACGTTTCTTTGTTACATACGATCGAGTTAATGTTTTTTAGTTGCATGCGTTTTAGCTGTTGCAATTGCTGTGTCTGATTTACCCTCTTCGTGTATGAATGTTACTTCTTTATTAAGTTTTGCGGTTCAGGGTAGTCATTTTTTCTCCGATGTAATGGCTACCCTATTTTTTACCATCCCCCCTTTCCCTTTGCCAGGTGATCTATCATGATTGTTCGTTCTCTGCTTGTCGGAGCCATTATGATGTCTGTAAGTGGATTAAGTTACGCTCAACCTGTTTTTCCTATCTGGCCACACGGTGATGCACCGGGAGCCTCTTCTTCAACGGCACAGCCGCAAATGGTCGAACGAAGTAAAGACGCCGCTCTCCCTGACCGAGCAGCAATGGGCATCCGCAGCCCCGAAATTACCGTTTATCAGGCAGAGAAACCCAATGGTATGGCGTTGCTCATTACACCCGGTGGTTCTTATCAGCGCGTCGTATTGGATAAGGAAGGCAGCGATCTGGCACCGTTCTTTAATCAGCAGGGCTATACCCTTTTCGTGATGACCTATCGTATGCCCGGCGAGGGCCATAAAGAAGGCGCTGATGCCCCGCTGGCCGATGCCCAACGAGCAATAAGAACACTGAGAGCCAATGCTGAGAAGTGGCACATTAACCCGCAGCGCATCGGTATTATGGGGTTCTCTGCCGGTGGTCACGTTGCCGCTAGCCTCGGAACCCGGTTCTCACAGTCCGTTTAC
Source organism: Pectobacterium parmentieri (assembly GCF_001742145.1). NCBI lineage: Bacteria > Pseudomonadati > Pseudomonadota > Gammaproteobacteria > Enterobacterales > Pectobacteriaceae > Pectobacterium > Pectobacterium parmentieri. The sequence continues at coordinate 1,720,264 of NZ_CP015749.1, forward strand.
CCCGCGATGGATGCCATTGACAGCGTTAGCGCACGTCCTGACTTCATGGTGTTAATGTACCCCGTTATTTCAATGCAAGCCGATATTGCGCACGCAGGTTCGCGTAAACAATTAATCGGCGAACAGCCAACGGAAGCGCAGGTGACCCGCTATTCTCCAGAGAAACAGGTTACGGCTCAAACGCCTCCTACGTTTCTGGTACATGCCGTTGACGATCCGTCAGTGTCGGTTGATAACAGTCTGGTGATGTTTAGCGCACTGCGAGGGGAGAAAATTCCGGTTGAAATGCATCTCTTTGAGAAAGGTAAACACGGCTTCGGTCTACGTGGTACCAAAGGGCTTCCCGCAGCGACATGGCCTCAACTACTGGACAATTGGTTGCAAGCTTTGCCCGTAGAACAGCCTAAAGCCGCGCAATAATAGAGACATAGCGTAATAAATCGTTACGCCGTCACCGCTTCCGCAGACAGAGATAATCTCTTATACTGTATAAAATAACAGTTTCATTTGAGATGTTTCATGACTGCGGAAGGACACCTGCTTTTTTCTGTTGCCTGCGCGATTCTGGCTAAAAAAGTTGAGCTATCGCCAGCGCTGGCTACCGGAGACTGGTGGCACATTATCCCTGGAGCACTCCTTACCGCGCTGCTGCCCGATATCGATCACCCAAAATCCGTTCTTGGACAACGCCTGAAATGGCTTTCTACACCTATTGCACGGCTTTTTGGTCATCGGGGATTTACTCACAGCCTCCTTGCTATCGCTACGGGTATTTTCTTTATTCAGACGCGCTTACCACCGAGTTGGCCGATTCCGACTGATGCCTACCATGCCATGATCGTCGGTTATCTTAGCCATATTCTCGCCGACATGTTGACTCCCTCCGGCGTTCCCCTACTCTGGCCCTGCCGCTGGCGTTTCCGCCTGCCGATTTTAAACAGCCAAAAAGGTAATCAATTAGAGCGCTTCCTGTGCCTTGCTTGTATCGGCTTTTCGCTGTATCAACCGCAAAAAAATTTGGATTGCTGTACCTACGAACAGTCATTTCGCTTTTTGCAGTCCGCGCAGACCTACCTTTTTCAGTACGTGAAATAGCAGTGTTATTTGCTACGGCCTTGTCTGAGTAACATCATGGCAAAAGAACTGCTATTCTGTGCGCGTTTGTTATTTCTTATCGCGAAAAATCATTCTTTACCATCAAACCACACCGTTGCCGTGTGAGTTTATGGCCTGTGTGATGTAACGCGATTAACTAATCGGGAGAAAGGTCGGATGAATTTTCCGCTACTTATAAATATTCTGCTATTTGTCGCATTGCTGCTCGGATTAGGCTACACCAGCCGCAATCCATCCTGGAGTCTGGCAAAGAAAGTGTTGCTGGGTTTGGTTGTCGGGGTGCTATTTGGTCTGGCACTACATCTGATTTATGGCGGCGACAACCCGGTCGTTAAGCAGTCCATCTCATGGTTTAACATCGTCGGTAATGGCTATGTGCAACTGTTACAGATGATCGTGATGCCGCTGGTGTTTATCTCCATCCTTAATTCCGTTGCCAAACTGCATAATGCTTCATCATTGGGGAAAATCAGCGTCTTGACGCTGTCTACCTTGCTGATCACCACGCTGATTTCTGCACTGGTCGGCGTGTTTGTCACCAATCTTTTTGGCCTGACGGCAACCGGGCTGGTACAGGGGGCTCAAGAAACCGCACGATTAACGGCAATTGAAAGCAACTACGCAGGCAAAGTCGCTGATCTTAACGTTCCTCAGCTTATCCTGTCATTCATTCCTAAAAACCCGTTTGCCGAACTGACCGGCGCTAACCCCACGTCCATCATCAGCGTCGTCGTCTTCGCGGCTTTCCTTGGCGTTGCGGCGTTACAACTACTAAAAGATGATGCAGTAAAAGGTGAGCGTGTGTTAACCGCGATTGACACGCTGCAATCCTGGGTAATGAAACTCGTTCGTCTGGTGATGAAGCTAACCCCTTACGGCGTCATGGCGCTAATGACCAAAATGGTTGCTAGCTCTAACCTGCAAGACATCCTCAAACTGGGTAGCTTCGTGATTGCATCCTATTTAGGGCTGGCAATAATGTTTGGCGTCCATGCGCTGATTTTGTCTTTCACCGGCATCAATCCGGCCCGTTTTTATCGCAAAGTCTGGCCGGTACTGACATTCGCGTTTACCAGTCGCTCCAGTGCGGCAACCATTCCTCTCAGCATCGAAGCGCAAACGCGCCGCATCGGGGTGCCGCAATCTATCGCTAGTTTCGCGGCGTCTTTCGGTACGACAATCGGTCAAAACGGCTGTGCAGGGCTTTACCCAGCGATGCTAGCCGTAATGGTCGCACCAACGGTGGGAATTAACCCTCTGGATCCTGTCTGGATCGCAACGTTGGTCGGCATTGTCACCATCAGCTCTGCGGGTGTCGCAGGTGTAGGCGGCGGGGCCACCTTTGCCGCACTCATCGTCCTGCCCGCGATGGGGTTGCCAGTGACGCTCGTTGCTCTGCTGATCTCCATTGAACCGCTTATTGATATGGGACGTACCGCGCTCAACGTTAGCGGATCGATGACGGCAGGAACTGTCACCAGCCAGTTGATGAAGCAGACGGATAAGACAGTTTTCAACGCACAGGATGACGCAGAGTTAACACACCGCTAAGCTAAGCCATACTGCTGCATAAAAAAACGCCAACGGCTGAGGCTGTCGGCGTTTTTTTATGACGGATATCCTTGTCCGTCACCCTGCGGGCCGTTGCTGCGCAACGTTGAAAAACGTTCCCTACGTTTTTTTATAACAATGTTTTTTTATAACAATGTTTTTTTATAACAATGCAGTGCAACCAGGTTACTTAACGCTGTGGATTTGTGTCATAAGCCTGGCAACTCTGGAAACCTTTATTGAGAACATGTCCCGTATCGCTATAGCTCACAAAATAGTTCTGCGCGGTGCCATCGCGGTTTTTCAGCAGATAATCACTACAGGAGCCCTTGGCATTCACCAGCCGTTTTTCGGTGCCGCCACTCCCCGCAATCTGGTGGACCTGCTGCTTCGTCATTCCCACCTTCACATCTTTCACCACAGGCTCATTAACATAGCTTTCTGCCTTGTTGTAAGCCGAACATCCCGCCAACATGACAGCACCCGCTGCCGCAATACACATCAGGAATCTGTTATTCTTCATCTCACCACCTCATTATTAATGGGTCACACTAAGGCTAGTCGGCGGCGACCTCTTTTTCAAATCAAAATGCAGGTAGTAACCTATTGGCCGATAGTTAAAAATCGGTTAGCTATAGGGAAAATGACTACCTAACAGCTTGCTCTTTTTCTTCACGCCAATTCGTTTTACACTCAGGCAATCGTAATAATTCTTTTGCAGTATCAATAAGTTCAGGAGGGAGATGGCATGTCATTACAAAACGACATTATCACGGCGTTGGGAGTGAAAAGCAGCGTCGATCCAGCACAGGAAATCCGTGTTAGCGTTGATTTTTTAAAGAATTATCTGAATGCTCACCCGTTTGTTACGTCGTTAGTGTTGGGCATCAGCGGCGGTCAGGATTCTACGCTGACAGGCAAACTGTGCCAGACGGCTATCACGGAATTGCGCAACGAAACGGGAAATTCTCGCTATCAGTTCATCGCTGTCCGGTTACCATACGGCGTACAGGCTGATGAAGCTGACTGTCAGGATGCCATTGCCTTTATCCAACCCGATCGCGTACTCACCGTAAACATCAAGCCGGCTATCGAAGCCAGTGAAGCCACATTACACGCCATTGGCGTGGACCTTTCTGATTTTGTCAAAGGCAATGAAAAAGCCCGGGAACGCATGAAAGCACAGTACAGCATCGCGGGTATGAATGCAGGACTTGTCGTTGGCACCGATCATGCGGCAGAAGCGGTAACGGGCTTTTTCACCAAATACGGAGATGGCGGTACTGATATCAACCCCATTTTCCGACTGAATAAGCGTCAGGGCAAAGCGCTGTTACGCGAACTAGGCTGCCCCGCTCATCTTTATACGAAAGCCCCAACGGCCGATCTGGAAGAAGATCGTCCCTCCCTTCCCGATGAAGTCGCGCTGGGCGTGACCTATGAAAAGATCGATGATTATCTGGAAGGCAAGCAGATCGAAGCGAACGACGCGGCCACGATCGAGAACTGGTATCGTAAAACGGAGCACAAGCGTCGTCCCCCCATTACCGTATTTGATGACTTCTGGCAGTAAACTATCGCGATGAACATCACCGGACGCGGACAACGGCGTCCGGTTCGCTCTTGATTCTTTCTGCACGCGCTTTACGGCATCCTCACTCATTCGAATGCCAGGGTAAAACGTTAGCGTTTTTAACAACCTGAAGCGTTTTCCCATCAGGGCAATGGGCATGCAAGGAGCGGGTAATGCAACTAACGCACGGGCAATTTACAGAATAATAGGAATAAATATGACGCCACAGCGCGCCACGCTCACGGGCTTACTGGCCATCATTCTATGGAGCACATCCGTTGGGCTTATCCGTAGCCTGACAGAAGCGCTCGGCCCCATCGGGGGCGCGGCAATGATTTATTCCACCAGCACACTATGCCTGCTGGCCTTTTATGGCCTGCCACGCATTAAAACGCTCCCCAGAATCTATTTATTTGCAGGCGGTGCGCTGTTTGTCAGCTATGAAATATTTTTATCGCTTTCCATCGGATTAGCCGATAGCCGTATGCAGGCGATGGAAATCGGGATGATTAACTATCTGTGGCCCAGTTTAACCATACTCTTTTCTCTTTTTATCAATCAGCAGAAAAGCCGTTTGCTGCTCTGGCCCGGTCTCACGCTCTCACTAGGCGGTATCGTGTGGATTATGAAAGGGGAAAGCGACTGGACGCCAGAACTCCTGTGGAACAACATTCTTGCTAACCCGCTGGCCTACAGTCTGGCGTTTTCTGCGGCCTTGACCTGGGCGCTATACTGCAATATCACCAAGCGCTATGGGCAAGGAAAAAGTGGCGTATCGCTGTTCTTTTTCATCGCGTCACTCGTGCTATGGATCCAGTATTCCTTCAGTGCCGAAGGGCCGATTTCATTGACGTTGCCGAGTTTGCTGGAATTGCTGTTTATGGGTGCCTCAGCCGCATTGGCCTATTCGGCATGGAATGCGGGTATTCAGTATGGCAACCTGACGTTGCTGGCAACCGCGTCTTACTTTACGCCCGTGCTTTCCACATTACTGGCGGCAATCTGGCTTAACATCACGCCCGCAATTTCATTCTGGCAAGGCGTCGCAATGGTCACAATAGGCTCGCTGCTCTGCTGGTACGCAACGCGCCCCTGCCGCGATAACCTGTTATAGTATCTGCCACATTTCGTTACCTAAAAAAGCCACACATGTTAAGCCGTTTCTTTTCGTACTATTCTCCCTATAAAGGATTATTCATCCTCGATTTTGGCTGCGCCATTATCGCTGGCCTGCTTGAGCTCGGTTTCCCGATGGCGATTAAGGCATTCATCGACAAGCTATTACCGGCTCAAGACTGGTCACTGATCCTGTTAGCGTCGGTGGCGCTATTAGCCGTATACCTGTTGAATACGGCGCTGATGGCCATCGTCAACTATTGGGGACATGCGCTGGGCGTAGGGATTGAAACTGATATGCGGCGGCAGGCATTTGAACACCTGCAAAATTTGCCGTTCCGTTACTACGACAATATGAAGACCGGGCATATCATCACCCACGTCACCAAAGATCTGGAAGAAGTGGGTGAAATCGCCCACCACGGCCCGGAAGACCTGTTCCTCGCTATCATGACGTTTATTGGCGCATTTATTCTGATGGCGACGGTTCACCTCAACCTGGCGCTGCTGACGATTATTATCGTACCGTTCATGGGATATCTCGTCAGCCGTTATGGCGCACGCATGACGGAAACCTGGCGCCAACTCTTTGGTCAGGTAGGCAACTTCAACGCCCGCATTGAAGAGAGCGTGGGTGGTATCCGTGTCGTTAAAGCTTTTGCTAATGAAGCTCATGAGAAGAAACTGTTCTCTAACGATAACGAAAACTACCGCCGCACCAAATTACAGGCCTACCGCATCATGACTGCCAGCATGACGCTCAGCTACCTCAGCACGCGCCTGATACAGCTTATCGTGATGCTGGCGGGCATCTGGTATGTCATTCAGGGCGAACTCACCTACGGCGGTTTTATCGGTTTCCTGCTGCTGATTGAGGTTTTCTTCCGTCCTGTTGCTAAAATTACCTCTGTGCTGGAGAGTTATCCCAAGGGCATTGCGGGATTCAAGCGTTTTACTCAACTGATCGATACGGTTCCCGAAATCGCCGATGCCCCTGATGCACATGATGTAGGGCCTCTGAAAGGTAATATCGAGTTCAAACAGGTAGGCTTTGGTTATTCTGCCGATCGCCCAATTCTGCGCAATATCGACCTATCAATTCGCGCGGGAGAAACTGTAGCGTTTGTTGGCCCGTCCGGCGCGGGTAAAACCACGCTTTGTTCCCTGTTGCCCCGCTTCTACGATTTAACCAACGGGAGCATCACCATTGACGGCATGGATATTCGCCAGATGATGCAGGCGTCGTTACGCAGCCAAATCGGCATCGTACAGCAGGATGTTTTCCTGTTTGGCGGCACCATTCGAGAAAACATCGCCTACGGCAAACTGGGGGCCAGCGATGACGAAATCATGGAAGCCGCACGGCGTGCCAGATTAGATGAGCTGATCGAAACCCTGCCTGAGGGTCTAGATACCGTAGTTGGCGAACGCGGCGTTAAGCTGTCGGGTGGGCAAAAACAGCGTTTGTCTATCGCGCGGATATTCCTGAAAAATCCGCCGATCCTAATTCTTGACGAAGCGACATCCGCACTGGATACAGCGACGGAGCAGGCAATACAGCAATCACTTAGCGAACTATCCACTGGACGCACCACGCTGGTTATCGCGCATCGACTAGCAACCATACAGAACGCAGGACGTATTGTGGTAGTGGATAACGGCAGTATCATTGAGCAAGGCAGCCATCAAACGTTGCTGGAACAAAGTGGTATTTATGCGACGTTGCATCAGGCACAGTTCGGTCAGGCTTGATACCTTTTTTCTTCGGCGAGGGTGCTCCTCGCCTTTTCTATCTGCCTTTTACACATTGATGTGACCTAAGAGGTTTCCCTTGCAATAAATTGCATTTAAAATGCATCTATTATGATTTCATCAGGACATGACGCATATGGCGAGAAAACCCCTGGGAAAATACCGACAGCGGGAGATCCGTACCGTCGGGTTGATGATCGAATTGTATGAAAAGTACCACCCAGAAACCGACGACAGCGCGCAGTATAAAGATTTGTTCAGCTACGCCATCAAACGTCTGGAGCGTTGCCAGTTCGGTGAAGATAAGCCCGCGTGTAAGCATTGTCCTATTCACTGCTATCAACCAGCCAGACGTGAAGCGATTAAAGCAATTATGCGCTGGTCTGGGCCACGGATGCTGCTACGCCACCCTATTTTGGCAATACGTCACTTAATTGACGATCATCGGCCCGTGCCGGACTGTCCTCGACCAAAGAGCGTAACATCGGAAAATAGTAAAAAAGTCGCTGAATAACCTATTCAGACACATTAATCTAGCAACCGAGAATGCAATTATTATCCATGAACATGATCGAGTCAGTCACGCCAACAGACTTTCCCGCATTAGCCGCGCTCTGGGAGTCATCCGTTCGCGCCACACATACTTTTCTCGGTGAAGAGGATATCCATTTTTTTCGTCCGCGCATTCTGAACGATTATCTACCCGCATTGAATGTGTGGGTTATACGAGCAAATGAACGTGAAATAAAGGGCTTTATCGGTCTCTCGGACGACACTATCGAGATGCTATTTGTAGCGCCTCACTGGAGCGGTAGTGGCGTTGGTAGTGAACTGGTAACGTTCGTGCTCACACACTTTCCGATAACAAAAGTTGATGTTAACGAGCAAAATGAAAGAGCCAGAAAATTTTACGAAAAAATGGGATTTATCGCCAAGCACCGTTCGGCGCAAGATTCCTATGGCAAGCCTTTTCCCATTATTCACATGGAACAACAAACTTTCTCATAAAAAGCGTGTTATCAGTCAAGGCTCAAAGAGGAAAAGGCCGCTTGCGCGGCCTTTTTGAGTGACACAGTTACTCTTTGGGAGAGGCGTTCTCTACCCTGCTTTTCAGCTTTTGCCCCGGGCGGAACGTGACCACGCGGCGCGCCGTAATCGGAATATCTTCGCCAGTTTTTGGGTTACGTCCAGGACGTTGGTTCTTGTCTCGCAAATCAAAATTGCCAAAACCTGACAACTTGACCTGCTCGCCATTTTCCAAAGCACGACGAACTTCTTCAAAAAATAGCTCGACCAGGTCTTTGGCATCCCGTTTGCTCAGCCCGAGCTTCTCAAACAGGTATTCTGACATTTCAGCTTTAGTAAGCGCCATAGGTTCAATCCCTCAAGGATGCTTGGAATCGCTGTTTTAATGCTGCTACGCACTCAGCAACGGTAGCGGCAATTTCCTCTTCTGCCAGTGTACGCGTGGTATCTTGCAGGGTCAGGCTGATAGCCAGACTCTTATAACCTTCCGCTACGCCCTTCCCTCGGTACACATCGAATAAGTTTACGCCAACTAACTGATTTGCGCCAACTTTCTTACACTCGGCCAAAATATCACCCGCAGGGACATTTTCGGCTACCACAACGGCAATATCACGACGGTTCGCTGGGAAACGGGAAATTTCGTTCGCATCAGGCAATACGCGGTCTGCGACCTTATCCCACAACAATTCGAACACAACGGTGCGCCCGTTAAGATCCAACTTGCGCTCCAGTTCTGGGTGAATAACGCCAATAAATCCAATGCGTTCTCCGCACAGATAAATAGCAGCACTTTGCCCCGGATGCAATGCCGGATTATTTTCAGCCCTGAATTCAACCTCAGAGAATTTGCCCGTCAATGCCAGTACCGCTTCCAAATCACCTTTTAAATCATAGAAGTCAACGGCCTGACGCGCCAGATCCCAATGCTCTTCATAACGCGTGCCAGTCATCACACCCGCTAGCATCAGATCCTGACGAATGCCCAGGTCAGCACTGGTGTCCGGCACAAAACGCAGGCCGCTTTCAAACAGGCGCAGACGGCTTTGCTGGCGATTTTGGTTATACACAGCAGCGCTCAACAAGCCGCTCCACAGCGATAAACGCATCACTGACATCTCTGCTGAAATCGGGCTCGGCAGGCTCAGTGAGGCTTCATCAGGGTGGATTAATCCTTGAATTTTCGGGTCAACAAAACTGTAAGTAATTGCTTCCTGATAACCGTGATCGACTAATAATGTCTTCACACGCTTCAATGACAATGACGCTTCGCGATGCGCGGTCATGATCAACGGAGCCTGAGTAGGAATATTCGGAATGTTGTTGTAGCCGTAAATACGCGCGACTTCTTCAACCAGATCTTCTTCAATTTCCATGTCGAAGCGCCAACTCGGAGCCGTCGCCTGCCAGCCTGCGTCAATTTTCGCTACGTTACAGCCCAGACGTCGCAGGATATCGATCACCTGCTCATCGGCAATTACATGACCAATCAGACGATCCAGCTTCTCACGACGCAGCGTAATTGTTGCACGTGTCGGCAAATCAGCTTTGCTGGTGACATCCACTACCGGACCGGCGTCACCGCCACAAATGTCAATCAACAGGCGCGTCGCGCGCTCAATAGCGTTATGTTGCAACGCTGGATCCACGCCACGCTCGTAACGGTGAGAAGCATCGGTGTGCAAACCGTGGCGACGTGCGCGTCCGGTAATCGACAGCGGGTTGAAATAGGCACATTCCAGCAGAACGTTTTGTGTTTCGTCGTTAACGCCAGAATGCTCGCCGCCAAAGATGCCACCCATCGCCAGCGCATTCTGTTGGTCAGCAATAACCAGCGTATCAGCGTTCAGCTTCGCTTCGTTACCATCCAACAGCGTCAGCGTTTCGCCCTCTTCTGCCATACGCACGATAATGCCGCCGTTGAGACGGTCAAGATCGAATGCGTGCATCGGCTGGCCAAGTTCCAGCAGAACATAGTTGGTCACATCAACCACGGGATCGATAGAGCGAATGCCGCAACGGCGCAGTTTTTCACGCATCCACAGCGGCGTTGCTGCCTTAACGTTGATACCTTTCACTACACGGCCTAAATAACGTGGACATGCCTGCGGCGCATCAACCCGAATCGGGAAGGTATCCTGAATTGTCGCGGCAACCGGCTCAATAGTCGGTTCATTCAACGTCAGTTGGTTCAACACCGCCACGTCACGCGCCACGCCGATAATGCCTAAGCAATCCGCACGGTTTGGCGTCACGCTGATTTCAATCGCGTTATCATCTAACTTCAAATAGTCACGAATATCCGTACCGATCGGTGCATCTGCTGGCAGTTCAATGATGCCATCGTGATCGTCGGAAATGCCCAATTCGGAAAATGAGCACAGCATGCCTTCAGATGGTTCGCCACGCAGTTTGGCGGCTTTGATTTTGAAGTCGCCTGGCAACACGGCACCTACCGTCGCCACCGCTACTTTCAGACCATGACGGCAGTTCGGCGCACCGCAAACGATGTCCAGCAGGCGATCGCCACCAACATTCACTTTTGTCACACGCAGTTTATCTGCATTCGGGTGCTGCCCACATTCAACCACTTCACCGACAACCACACCGTGGAATGCGCCAGCAACAGGTTCAACGCCATCCACTTCCAGGCCAGCCATCGTGATTTGTTCGGATAGCGTTTCGCTATCGACCGCCGGGTTTACCCACTCGCGTAACCAGAGTTCACTGAATTTCATGATGTATACCCGCCTTACTTAAACTGTTTGAGGAAACGCAGATCGTTTTCGAAGAACGCACGCAGATCGGTCACGCCATAGCGCAGCATCGTTAGACGCTCCATACCCATACCAAATGCGAAACCGGAATACACTTCGGGATCGATGCCAACATTACGCAGGACGTTCGGATGCACCATGCCGCAACCCAACACTTCTAGCCATTTTCCGTTTTTACCCATGACATCCACTTCTGCGGACGGCTCGGTAAACGGGAAATAAGACGGGCGGAAACGAACCTGCAAATCTTCCTCAAAGAAATTACGCAGGAAATCATGCAGCGTGCCCTTCAGATTGGTGAAGCTGATGTCTTTATCGACGATCAACCCTTCCATCTGATGAAACATCGGCGTGTGGGTCTGATCGTAATCGTTACGATAAACGCGGCCCGGCGCGATGATACGGATAGGCGGTTGCTGCTTTTCCATGGTACGGATCTGAACACCTGAAGTCTGTGTACGCAGCAGACGCGTAGCATCGAACCAGAACGTGTCGTGGTCAGCACGTGCGGGGTGATGCCCTGGAATATTTAACGCATCAAAGTTGTGGTAATCGTCTTCGATTTCTGGCCCGGTAACCACCGAAAAACCCAGCTCGCCGAAAAAGGTTTCGATGCGATCGATAGTCCGTGTTACAGGATGCAGACCACCATTCTCAATAGTGCGACCCGGTAAGGACACATCGATGGTTTCTTGCGCCAGACGCGCATTTAACTCAGCGGACTCCAGCACTTGCTTACGGGCATTCAGCGCGTCCTGGACGTCTTGCTTAGCCTGGTTAATAACGGCACCAGCAGCAGGGCGTTCTTCAGCCGGCAACTCGCGCAGCGAGGTCATCTGAAGGGTTAAGTGACCTTTTTTACCCAGATATTCGACACGCACATTTTCCAGTGCGGCAACATCCTGGGCCTCTTCTATAGCTGTTCTGGCTTTGGCAACCAGTTCTGCGAGATGTGGCATTGTGTTCCTCTTTTTCTGCCTATGCGGCCAACGGTCATGATTGAAGAATGTCGTTTCACTAAAAACGATAGTAAAAACCGATAATTATAAATAAAAAAGCCTCCCTTAGGGAGGCTTAAGCGCTACTTTTCGTTTCTTTTCTTACGCGCAAGCCCCCTGAATTCAGGCGCTAAAGTAAAAAAAGAAACGGAAAATAGCAGCGTTCATACTTGCGTTACCTTGTGTTGAGAACCACGAAAAAATGCGTGAATAACAAATCGCATTGTAAATAACAAAAACTCTAGTGCTTGACGAAAAGAGGGAGCCAAAGCTCCCTCTCTCAACTGACTTACGCCAGTGCTGCTTTCGCTTTTTCGACCAGCGCGCTGAACGCTAACTTATCGAATACCGCGATATCAGCCAGAATCTTACGGTCAATTTCAACAGAGGCTTTTTTCAAGCCGTTGATGAATTTGCTGTAAGACAAGCCGTTTTGACGGGCTGCTGCATTGATACGTGCAATCCACAACTGGCGGAATTGACGTTTACGTTGACGACGGTCGCGGTAAGCGTACTGACCAGCTTTGATTACTGCCTGGAAGGCAACACGATAAACGCGCGAACGGGCACCGTAGTAACCTTTCGCTTGTTTCAATATTTTCTTGTGACGTGCACGGGCAACTACACCACGTTTTACGCGAGCCATATGCTCTCTCCTAAAGTCTTATTCTGAATTAAAAAAAGGTTACTTATGCGTATGGCAGACATGCGATAACAAGGCCCAGATCCCCTTTGGAGACCATACCTTTTGGACGCAGGTGACGTTTACGCTTAGTCGACTTTTTAGTCAGAATATGACGCAGGTTAGCATGCTTACGCTTGAAACCACCGCCGGCGGTTTTTTTAAAGCGTTTAGCGGCGCCACGTACTGTTTTAATCTTTGGCATTGTTATTTCCACTTCGCATTGTTAATAAAACGAATCAGATAAGGCGAACAAAACCACACGAATTTATCGCTTAACGCAAAATAAAAGCAGTGCGGTTCCGCTACTTGAATGCCTTACTGTTTCTTCTTCGGTGCTAACACCATGATCATCTGACGGCCTTCGATCTTCGATGGGAAGGATTCGACCACTGCCAGTTCACTCAGATCGTCACGAACGCGGTTAAGCACTTCGATACCAATCTGTTGGTGTGCCATTTCACGACCGCGAAAACGCAATGTGATTTTAGCTTTGTCACCATCTTCAAGAAAGCGAATCAGGTTGCGTAGTTTGACCTGATAGTCGCCATCATCGGTACCAGGTCGGAATTTGATTTCCTTGACCTGAATAACTTTTTGTTTTTTCTTCTGTTCCTTTGTGGCCTTACTCTTCTCATAAAGGAACTTGCCGTAATCCATAATTCGGCAAACCGGAGGCTCGGCGTTCGGACTGATTTCAACTAAATCAACACCTGCTTCTTCGGCTTTTTCTAATGCTTCATTTAGACTTACGATGCCAAGCTGTTCGCCTTCGACGCCTGTCAGGCGTACCTCATTTGCGCGAATCTCTCTGTTGATGCGATTAGGACGCGCCGGTTGAACTCGTTTTCCGCCTTTAATACCTATACCTCCAATTGATGAAGACTACGGCTGCGAATCTCTTGCAGCAGCTTGCTGATAACTTCACTGACATCCAAGCTCCCTAGGTCTTTACCACGACGAGTGCGGACAGCAACTTTTCCTGCCTCGACCTCTTTGTCGCCACAAACCAGCATATAGGGAACGCGTCGTAAAGTGTGTTCGCGGATTTTAAAGCCTATTTTCTCATTTCTCAAGTCTGCTTTCACACGAATGCCCGCTTCTTGCAATTTTTGGGTCAATTCGTTGACATAATCAGCCTGACTATCGGTGATATTCATAATCACCACTTGAACCGGCGCTAACCAGGTTGGGAAAAAGCCTGCGAATTCTTCGGTCAAAATACCGATGAAACGCTCCATTGATCCCAAAATAGCCCGGTGAATCATAACCGGTACCTGACGCTCGTTGCTTTCACCAACGTAGGATGCGTTCAGACGACCCGGCAATGAAAAGTCGAGCTGCACCGTACCACACTGCCACGCACGATCCAAACAGTCATGCAAGGTAAATTCAATTTTTGGGCCATAGAATGCCCCTTCACCCGGCTGATAGGCAAATTCGATGTTATTTTCAGTCAACGCCGCTGCCAAATCGGCTTCAGCGCGATCCCACATATCATCGCTACCAATGCGTTTTTCAGGACGCGTAGACAGTTTCACCACGATTTTTTCAAAACCGAAGGTGCTATACATGTCATACACCATCTTGATGCAGCTATTCACTTCATCACGAACCTGCTCTTCCGTACAGAAGATGTGTGCATCATCCTGAGTGAAGCCGCGCACACGCATTAAACCATGCAGAGAGCCTGACGGTTCATTACGGTGGCAGCTACCGAACTCAGCCATACGCAGCGGCAGATCGCGATAGGATTTCAATCCCTGATTGAAAATCTGTACATGGCCTGGGCAGTTCATCGGCTTGATGCAATATTCACGATTTTCTGACGACGTCGTGAACATCGCTTCTTTGTAGTTTTCCCAGTGGCCGGTTTTTTCCCACATCACACGATCCATCATGAATGGACCTTTTACTTCCTGATACTGGTACGACTTCAGCTTCATCCGTACAAACGCTTCCAACTCACGGAAGATCGTCCAGCCGTCGTTGTGCCAGAACACCATACCTGGCGCTTCTTCCTGCATGTGATACAGGTCAAGCTGTTTGCCGATCTTGCGATGGTCACGCTTAGACGCTTCTTCAAGACGTTGCAGGTAAGAAGCCAACTGCTTTTTATCCGCCCATGCGGTGCCGTAGATGCGCTGCAGCATTTTGTTTTTGCTGTCGCCACGCCAGTAAGCACCGGAGGTTTTCTGCAATTTGAAATGATGGCAGAAACGCATATTCGGTACGTGCGGACCACGGCACATATCGACGTATTCTTCATGATGATAAAGACCCGGACGATCGTCGTGGCTGATGTTTTCATCCAGAATCGCCATTTTGTAGGTCTCACCGCGTGCAGCGAACGCGTCACGCGCTTCCTGCCAACTGACTTTTTTCTTGATTACGTCATAGTCAGTGTCAGCGAGCTCATGCATACGCTTTTCGAGCAGCTCAATGTCTTCCTGAGTCAGAGTGCGGTCAATGTCAACGTCATAGTAGAAACCGTTATCGATAACCGGACCAATCGCCATTTTGGTATCTGGCCACAGTTGCTTGATCGCGTGACCCAACAGATGCGCGCAAGAGTGGCGAATAATCTCCAGACCCGCTTCATCTTTGGCAGTGATGATGGCTAACTGTGCATCGGTGTCAATTTTATCGCTGGCGTCAACCAACTCGCCATCGACGCGTCCGGCGATGCAGGCTTTCGCCAGACCGGGACCGATATCAAGTGCAACATCCAGGGGAGAAACGGCGTGGTCGTAGTGACGCTGACTTCCATCAGGAAGGGTGATAACTGGCATTATAATTCCCTTATTTACAGTGGTGAGCCACACGAAAGCTCACATGCAAAAAATCGCATTTCAATTGAAAATCAAAAGTGTTATCCATGCTATTTCTCTGTACTCTGTGAAATATATACACATGATGCGAACACGACAGGTACGCACTAGCGTGACATGAATAACGTCAGGGCGATAATACACCTTATAACCGGTGTGTTAAAGCCGGATGGGTAGCCTGCTCATCGTTGTATCGCAATAAGCAGGCCAGAAAGTTTACTGTATCTATGCCGACTTCAGTGCTGCGTTATTTTTGCGGGAGAAACGGAAACCAAGCCAAATAACAGCGATCCAGAACGGAATTAACACGACCGATATGCGAATCTCCGGTGATAGCAGCATAATCACCAGAATCCCCGCCAGAAACACCAAGCACAGATAGTTACCCCACGGATACCAGAACGCTTTAAAGGCGGGCACCACGCCCTTCTCTATCATCGCCTGACGAAAACGCAGGTGGGCAAAACAGATCATAATCCAGTTAATCACCAGCGTAGACACCACCAGCGCCATCAGCAGCTCAAAGGCTTTGCCTGGCATCAGGTAGTTAATCGCTACACCGAGTGATGTCGCTAACGCCGACAGCGCGATAGACCGAACGGGCACACCGCGTGCGTTAACCTTCGCCAAAGACTTCGGCGCATTTCCCTGTTTTGCCAAACCGTACAGCATCCGGCTATTGCAGTATACGCCGCTGTTATACACGGATAGCGCCGCCGTCAGAACCACCACGTTGAGCACATTCGCCACGATATTACTGTTAAGCGCCTGGAAAATAAGGACAAATGGACTACCACCGCTGACCACATTCCCCCATGGATAGAGCGATAATAAAATAGACAACGCGCCGATATAGAAAATCAGGATGCGGTATACCACCTGATTGGTCGCCTGAGGGATAGAACGTTTCGGATCGGCTGCTTCTGCGGCTGTAATACCTACCAACTCTAGGCCGCCGAATGAAAACATGATCACCGCCATCGCCATGATCAAGCCGCTTGCACCATTCGGCATGAATCCGCCATGGATCCATAAATTACGCACCGTCGCGGTCTCGCCACCATTGCCACTCAGCAACAGCCAACTGCCAAAGACAATCATCCCGACAATGGCAAGTACTTTGATAATGGCGAACCAAAATTCCGTTTCCCCAAACATCCGCACATTAACCAGATTAATCAGGTTGATCAGTACAAAGAAGATCGCCGCAGACAACCAGGTTGGCGTCTCAGGCCACCAGTATTGGATATAAATACCCACGGCGGTCAACTCTGCCATCCCTACCAGAATAAACATCGCCCAGTAGTTCCAACCCGCGAGGAAACCCGCAAAATCGCCCCAGTATTTAAAAGCAAAATGGCTGAATGACCCCGCTACCGGCTCTTCAACGACCATCTCACCCAGTTGCCGCATAATCAGAAATGCAATCATGCCGGCGATCGCATAGCCCAATAAGACGGACGGACCAGCCATTTGGATGGTCTGCGATATCCCTAAAAACAATCCAGTACCGATAGCACCACCCAGCGCTATCAACTGAATATGTCGATTTTTCAACCCTCGTTTTAAAACCAGTTCCTGGTGATCGTTTGCCATGTTGTTTTGAGCATTTGCCATATTATTTTTATGCTTCCTGTAAAGCCTTCTTCATTTTTATAACTATGCTTGCAGCATCAGCATGAAAGCAGGTGCAGACAGGCAAAAGAAGTGTATTTAAGTACTACACGGTGATTGGGCTATCAACGTTCGGGAATGACATTTTTAAACGTTAACTCCACATCATCACGATCGAGCTCAGCGACAAGCGTTTCAGGCTCACTCTTCTCTACACTCTGGGGCAATAATTTTTTCAATAACGCTAACTGCTGACGTTGCTGCTCTGCGATCTCTTGCAGCAATTTCACTTGTTCATTTGCTCTGACGCTCGCCCGATTGACAAAAAACCAGACCAGCGCGGCCAGTAGCACAACCAGCAAGACAAAAACGACTTCTAGTATGTTCACAACGACTCCACTTATCACTACGTAGACAAATATCTATGGGCTATCTTAACATCAGGGCGTAGCCAAATTCGATACCCGGCGCCGTCCGTTATCCACAGCATGTTGCTGCACATCGCTATCGTATTGGTGCAAAAAAAGTGGGGAACGTTTTTCAACGTCGCTTGCGACGGCCCACAGGGTAGCGGTCAGAGATGGCTCGCAATAAAAAAGCCTGTCGACAAGGACAGGCTTAGCAAGAGATAGAAAATATCAGAAAGGGTAATCGTGGTAACCCATCTGCTCAGAAATATTTCTGGCTGCGGTGTGCAGCGTAGCCACATATTCGTGTTTATTGTCTTCTGAAAAACGAATGGTTGGGAAAGAAATACTGAGCCCAGCAATCACAACACCGAAGCGGTCGAATACCGGCACAGCGATACAACGTAGCCCTTCTTCCTGTTCTTCGTTATCTTCACCGAAGCCTTGCTCACGTACGATATCCAATTGATTAAGAAGATCTTCAGCAGAACACAGCGTATGCGGTGTACTACGAGTGAATTCGACGGTCGACAGGACTTCTTCTACTTCACCACGATCGCGCCATGCTAATAGCACTTTACCAATTGCAGTGCTGTGCAGCGGGTTACGACGACCAATACGCGAATACATGCGTAGGTTATACATCGAGTCAATTTTGTGGATATAAACGATGCCGTCTTCATCCAACGCGCCGAGGTGGATCGTTTCCCTCGTTAGCGCAGACAACTCTCGCATCTGTATATCCGCACTGCGGATTAAATCTACGTTCTGCAATGCTTTTGCACCAAGTTCAAACAACTTGAGCGTCAGCGAATATTTCTCCGATTCACCTTCCTGCGCAACATAGCCCAGGGATTTCATCGTCTGCAAGAAGCGGTAAACGGTACTCTTGGACATCATCACGCGCTGAGAAAGCTCGGTAATACCAATTTCTCTCTCTTCACCTAATGCCTGCAAAATACCAAAAACCTTTAAAACGGACGACACGGAATCGGGTTGTTTATCTAAATCTGCAATAGCCATTTTTGTGGTTACCCTACTCAGGTTTTTTTTGTTTTAAAAAAAATAGAACAATGGTTTTAGTATAAAGGGAACGCTTTGATTATGGCAATGGAGCAATAACGATAATCAAGTTAAGTTTGAGAAATAACCGCGTCAGAGACTTAATAAAATAATATGTAAGTAAATATTTTAAAATAATCCGCGTCATAAAATGTGACGCGGACTTATTCGTATTATTAGTTCCAGACTGAATCAGGAACCTTCGCCAGATACAGCGCAGGCTTTCCATCTACGTCAGAAGTAAACAGGACTTGTTTATTATCCGGCGTGAAAGAAGGGTGTGGGTGAGTAACCTGACGGTCGCCTTCCAACACTTCCCAGGATGTATTGTGCTGTGCAATACGGTGTTCTTTGCCAGTTTTCAGGTTGAAAACATACAGGAACGGATCGTTCTCAATCTTGTAGCCACCATCATCCTGCACGTCGACTGGTGCATCGGAACCGTCACCAACCAACAGCGTGCCATCATAGTTACTCATCAGGTGAGAACACGGTGGCATGATGCGCAATTGACGATCTTCCAGCGTCACGGGATCGATACTGCGGATGTAGCGGTTAGTATCGTCTTTAAGGTAAGAGACGTAAATCATCGCGGAACCATCTGGTACCCAGAATTCGTGGGTACAGCTTTCGCCTTCAGCATGCTCTTTCACTTTACGCATGTTGGTACCGTCTTCGTTGATGAACCACATACGGGCATCAACCAGATCGTGCGGGCCTTCGTGGCAGAAAGCGACCGTGTTGTCATCACCCGGACGGTAGATTGGGTGACCCAGCCACTGATTCTCCTGAAGGATCGTCTCCGCTTCGCCTGTTACCAAATCGACGCGAATCAGGCGGCAGCAAGGATTAGTGAAATAGAACTCCTGGAATTTTTTCCAATCAGTCAGTGGTTTCCAGTCTTCTTTTTTGATCTCAATACCGACCATCTTAGTGCAATCGGAATTGGCAACCCACGTACCGTAACCGACCCAATCGTCAGGCACCTGATAAATGGTTTTCTCTTCCAACGTAGCCAGATCGACACGCATCAGATTACGGGTATTTTTAACGTAATACAGCGCATCGTCATTCGGGGACAGGAAACCACCGAAAGTATTGTCGCCTTTGCCTTCCGTCAACTGCGTGGCATTCTGCGCTTTTAAATCCAGTAGATAGTAATTCCATGGACCATCAAATGCCGCACCAAACAGCAGTTTGCTGCCGTCATTGAAGAAACATTTCTGGTAGAAATAGTTGCGGTGGCAGATAACATCGGGCGGGGTTAAACGCACAACTTCGGTGCCAGTTGCTGAATCCTGATAGGTATGAAACGTTAGGGGAATCTTGTTACCTTTGGCCATCCGTAAATCCTTAGAACTTATCATGAAGAATCTGACGCCACACGCGCATACTCTCCGATAACCTGATATTCCGCTCGCCCAGCTAGCCGATTACTCCGACACCGGTTGTTCAAAAATCAGGCCACCAATCTCACGCGAGACGCCTGTTATATCGGCATTATAGAAACAATGTTTCATTTTTCCGTGATCGTGGTTTTATTTTATAAAACATTCTTCCTATTTTCGCCACCTGTTTCAGATCTAATGAAAATACTCAGGCAGAGAAAGCACAGGAACAATGAATCAAGAAACGCAGAAATAACAAAGGCCCGAATGGGCCTTTGGAAGGAAAATATCGTGAATTACTTCAGGTACTCACCGGAACGCAGCGCTTCGATACGCTTATCCAACGGCGGGTGTGACATGAATAGTTCGCTGAAGGATTTCGATTTTCCGTTAATGCAGAAAGCCATCATGCTACCTTCCTCCTGCGGTTCGTAGCTGGTCTTCAAGCGTTGCAGTGCGGCGATCATTTTTTCACGCCCCACCAGCTTGGCAGAACCGGCATCCGCATGGAATTCACGATAGCGTGAGAACCACATGGTGATAATGCTGGCAAGAATACCAAACACCAGTTCCAGCACAGTGGCGACTGCAAAATAAACCAGTAGGTTGCCACTGCTGCTTTCCCCTTCATCGCGGCTACCGGACAGGAAGCCAGAAACAACCTGAGCGATCAGGCGAGAGATAAAAATAACGAAGGTGTTTACTACTCCCTGAACCAGCGTCATTGTCACCATGTCACCATTCGCGATATGGCTAATTTCATGCGCGATAACCGCTTCAGCCTCATCACGACTCATGTTTTGCAGCAAACCGGTGCTCACCGCCACCAGCGAAGCATCACGACGAGCTCCCGTCGCGAACGCATTGATGTCTGGCGCATGGTAAATAGCCACCTGTGGCATCGCGATCCCAGCCTGCTGTGACTGTAAACGGACCGTTTCCACCAACCACCGTTCAGTTTCGTTACGTGGTTGTTCAATGACCTCGCCGCCAACGGACCGCAACGCCATCCATTTAGACATCAGCAGTGAAACAAACGCACCGCCAAAGCCAAACAGCCCAGCCATGATCATTAAGCTCTGGACACTGCTGGACTGAATTCCCGTCAGGCTGAGTACCAGCCCGAAAACCAACATCACCGCCAGGTTGGTGATCAGGAAAAGCGCAATACGCATCATAACGGTCTGATTTCCTCTCGCAGAAAAATAAAGTTGCAACACCTACATCGTATGGGTTGTCGTGGTATTTTCAAGTATTCTTAACTTTTCAGTTACTAAATCCACATAACTTTACATTTTTCAAAAGGAAAGCGGCATCCTGCCTGCTGGTAACCCTGATAGATCAGCGCAATAGCGTTGATCGAAAATCGATAAATGCTGCGGCGTGATCGACCTGAATCGCGCCGACACCAGCCCGAATGAGTGCTCCCCATACGGCATCAGGATCGACTAAGGCGCGCGTATCGCTGTAATCAAGCGGATGTGCGCAATCTAGCGTGTTCACCCAGATCCGCACGCCAAGCCGTTGAAATTCGACATGCGCCTCCATCAATGTATCAATATGATCAAAATTGGCCTCCACTATGGCAACACCAAAGTCGTCAATCTGCCGCAGAATATCGACGGTTTCTCCCCGTTGGAGTTGGATCAACGGCATGTACGGTATCAGGGGATCCGGCGACGGAGAAACAAGCGGAAAACAGGCAGAAGCGAGATTAACCGGGCTTTTCATGATCGCGCCCGCACTGAGACCTTTATCGCGAATATCGCGGGCAATAACACCAAATTCGCGCTCATGTTTAACATCCACATTAATAACAATGCGCCCACGCGCCTCTTCAAGAACCTCGTACAGCAGAGGGACTTTTTCGTTACTTAACGGCCATGCAGAGCTGCCGTCACTCCCACGTAGACGAGCCTGGCGAATATCCGCCAGCGTCATTTTGCTAACCTCGCCCCTCATATTGCTTGTGCGATCGAGTGTATCATCATGAATCACGACAACGTGGCTATCAGCCGTTAATTGCGCATCCATCTCCACGATATCAACACCCAATCGAATGGCTTCGCGCAGCGCCAGCAGTGAATTTTCCGGCGCCGATGCCCAGACACCGCGATGTGCTACTGTCAGGACCGTCATGTTTTGCGCTGCAATCAATTCCTGAGTCAGGCCTTTACTTTGCTTTGTCATCAGTCGAAAACTCCACATAGACGGGAAATATCACGAATGACGGGCAACCGACTGCGCAAAATGCTGCAACAGAAGGTCGCCACGCGAAACGACATTGTCTAACGCCTGCTGCGGCGTTTCCTGCTCAGCCCAGACCTTCTCTAACTCTTCGTCCATGATAGTGCGAATTTGCGGCATATTGCCTAATCGAAATCCGCGTGTATAAGGCAATGGTGGCTTATTGGTTATCTGTTTCATGGCAACATCACTGCCGGGATATCGGGCATAAAACCCCTGCCCGCGCGTCAGATCGTAAGCAGCTTGTGTCACTGGCAGATAGCCCGTCATCTGATGCCATTCGGCGGCATTTTCCGGCAGCGTCAGGAAATGCAAGAATTCAGCAATCCCTTGATAATGCGATGCCGTTTTCCCTTTCATAACCCAGAGACTCGCCCCTCCGATAAACGTATTTTGCGGTGCCCCCTTAGCTTCTTCGCTGTAAGGCAACATGCCTACACCGTAATGAAATTTGGCATAGTTTTGAATCTTTCGTAGCCCACCCGATGAGGTCGTCAATATGCCGCAATCGCCGTTATAAAAACGTGTAGTCCCTTCATCATTGCGACCGAAATAGCTGAATTCCTTCTTCTTCATCATCTCCGCAAGCTGGTTGATATGTGCGACCTGCAACGGGCCGTTCACCAGCAAATGTGTATCGACACCGTCGAACCCATTGTTTTTTGTCGCGATCGGCAGTCCGTTCCACACGCTAAACGCTTCCAGCAATATCCAGCCCTGCTGCCCCGCATTCGTATAGCCACATGTCATCCCACTTTGACGTAGTCGCGCCGCATCATACGCCAGCTCATTCCACGTTCGGGGTGGCTTATCGGGATCGAGCCCCGCTTTGATAAAAGCATCTTTGTTATAGTAGAGAACGGGGGTTGAACTGTTGAACGGCTGGGAAATCAGATGCCCGGTTTGGCTGTCGCTATAAAACAGCGCCACCGCAGGCAGAAAGGCCTTTTCATCATTGTCGATACCGACCTGCTTAAACAAATCATACACTGGGACAATCGCCCCGCTGTGTATCATATTCGGCGTACCGACATCATAAACTTGCAAAATATCCGGCGCGTTACCAGTACGATAAGCGGCAATACCCGCAGCCAGCGTCTGCTCATAGCTGCCTTTGTAGATAGGTTCAACATGATACGTCGTCTGAGATTCATTAAACCGATTAACCAGCCGTATTAATTCCGTGTTCAGGTTGCTATCCATGCCATGCCAGAATGTCAGTTCAACCGCCGCTCTGGCAGACAGAGGGACGAGCAAAACCATACTCAACAACATCAAAAAAACAGATATGAACCTAAACCGAATCATCATGGTGTTTTCTCCGGTTACTCTTTGTTTTTAAGGAAAGTCGTTTTTAAGGAAAGTTATTTTTAAGAACAGTTGCTTTTAAGGAAGCCCGCTTCAGAAAAAGACGTACCGATAACGACGCTAGGGTTCGCCTGTGACACGTGGATGACGGTGAAGGTAGTGAACTGTATCGCGATATTTCGGCCGGTAAATAAAAGGAGTTATGTGGCAAGAAAGAGGAAACACGTTACGCTGAGCGGTGTGTGGTCGCCCAGCGCGATATTCTGTTAGCGTGGGATTTTATTAACTTTGTGCATGTGCCATGTCCGCATGCATTGAGGCAGCAACAGGCTGATGCTTAGGAGGTTTGACCCACAGGGTAATCAGCAGCGAGATAATAGACATAATGATGATTGCCATAAATGTGGCATGGAAGCCCCCGAGTTGTGCGGCGATAAACGAGCCAGACAACGCGCCGATACCGAATCCCTGATAAATTACACCGTAGTTTTTGCTGTGATTTTTCAGGCCAAAGAAGTCGCCGACAATCGCTGGGAATACCGTGATATTGCCACCAAAGCAGAAGGCTATCGCGCTGACACAGGTAAAGAACAGAATTGGACTAAGCGGCAGAAAGGTCATCACGGACACGGCAAGAATAGTCACAAACAGCGTAAAGCTAATCACTCGCATACGTCCGACATTATCGGAAAGCGCCCCAAGCACAATACGCCCAACGGTATTAAAAATCGCAATCGCAGACACCGCATTCGCCGCCGTCGCCATATCCATTCCGGCCATCTGCACACCAATATCTTTCACAATACCGATCAAATACAGACCGCTCATGCATGCGGTGAAGAAGATAATAAACAGCAAATACGATTCTTTGGTTGCTAACATCTCGGCCAGCGAGAAATCACGCGCCTGCCCCTGAAGCGCAGCCTGCTGTACTGGCACTGGAGCAGGCTCTTTCAGCAAGGAACTCCCGACCAGAATCATCGCCATAACGATAATTCCCCAGTAGAAAAAGGCTTCAGACACGCCCACTTCGGCAATCAAAAAGCTGTTTACATATTTGAACAACAGGCTTCCTGTACCGAATGCGCCAACCGAAATACCCGCGATCAGCCCTTTGCGGTTAGGGAACCATTTAATCAAATTGGATAGCGTCGTGATGTAAGCTGTGCCATCAGCAAAACCGACAACAACACCCATTAGCAGATAAATCAGCGTCAGCGATGGGCTAACCGCGCTCGCCATCAGACCCGCACCCAGCGCGATACCTGCGATCATGGTCAAGCGGCGCAGGCCAATACGCTCCTGAAACTTACCGGCAAACAGTGTTGCAAATGCCAGACAGAAACTGGTAATTGAAAACGTTGTCGCCACGGAACTTAGTGCCCAGCCGAATTTGTCCACCAGCGGCTGGTTGAATAGGCTCCAGGTGTAAATCGTACCGAGTCCCATTTGGGTAATAATCGTACCGAGGACAATCAATCCCCGATTAACAGGTTTAGTATTCATGGGCTTTCCCCTACATCAAAAATGGGTCCGATTCACTCGGCACGCTAAAAATATAAGCTGATGTGGAGAAGAAAAAATCCATCAAAAACACTGTCAGCTTATGGGCTGAAGCCAGTATACAAGCGGGCTGACAGTGGTTGATCGAATGGGGAATGAGATGCCTGAAATGCGGAATGAAATGCCTTTAAAGGCGCATCAATGACCTGAAATCCTTTATCTTGCTCCGGCTGACCGGAACTTCAAAATCCAGATCGTTCAATCGCAGGATATAGGTATTGTTAAACCAGGGCACAATTTCACGGATTTTCGTCAGGTTGACACAGTAAGAGCGATGACAGCGGAAGAAATAGTCTTCCGGCAGGCGGCTACAAAACTCCGTAATATTCATCGGCATGATGAATTCCTCACGCCGGGTATACACCAGCGTGACCTTTTCCTGTGCGGCAGCGTAGTAGATATTATTAATATCCGTGACAATAATCCGCTCGTCTTTCATTAAATTAATCGTTTGCTGTGCGCCTCTGGGTGCCCCCATATGCGCGCCTGTTTCAGCAGTCGGTGCAATTTGCCGCTGTTGCCAGGTCGCTTCCAGCTTACGCAACATCGTGATGATGCGAGATTCATGATACGGCTTGAGAATGTAATCGAAGGCCTCGACTTCAAAAGCTTCGACCGCATGTTCTTTGTACGCCGTAATAAAAATGATGTAAGGCTTGTGTGCGAATTTGCTGATATTTTGCGCCAACCAAACGCCGTCTAACGACGGAATATTGATATCCAAAAAGATCGCATCGACGTCGTTATGTTGCAGATACTTCAGGACATCCAACCCGTCATCAAATGTCGCCTCAATCGTAATATTACTGTGCTGTTTGATGAGGTAACTCAGCTCCTGCTGCGCGAGGAACTCATCTTCAACAATAATGGCTTTCATGGGTTTCCTCCTCGGTGTTCAGCAGCAGAATAGGTCGAGGCTGGCACCTGAATGCTATCTGGCAATGCCGACGGTGTTTTATCTGCTCGCGGGATGTAGAAATAAATCTCGGTTCCGGGTTCCAAACGGCGAATACGCAGACCATCACCATAAAGCAAACGCACCCGATGATGGACATTCAGCAGGCCAATCTTATTCCCCGGCAGCTCGTTGCGCGCAACACGATCCATCGTTTCCTGACTAATGCCATGCCCGGTGTCTTTTACCGCGACGAGCAGTTTGTCGCCCTGTTCCTTCACGGACAGCACCACGGTTCCTTTGCCTCGGCAAGGCTGAATACCATGAACAATCGCGTTTTCCACCAGAGGCTGAATTAATAAGCTAGGAATTTTATACGCTAAATCGTCGTCAATATCGTAAATCACTGTTAACTTGTCACCAAATCGCGCCTGCTCAATCGCGATATAATCTTGAATTTGGTATAGCTCTTTCTTTATATCGATCAGCGCATCATCGTTGAGTTCGAGGTTATAGCGCAAATAGCGGGACAGATTGATCACCAACTGGCGCGCCGTATCAGGATTAATACGAATAGATGAGGAGATCGCATTTAGTGCATTAAAAAGAAAGTGCGGATTGATCTTGCTTTGCAACGCCCTCAGTTCCGCTTTATTTGCCATATCACGCAGTTGTTCTGTGCGGGAGACTTCAATTTGCGTTGACATAATTTGTGATAAACCGACGGCCATCACACGTAACGAATAGGTTATTTTATGGGCGTGGCGGTAATAGATTTTCAATGTGCCCGTCACTTGCCCGTGCTCCCATAGCGGGATGACAATCATCGAATGGATTTCCGGCGTTAGATGCTGCTCATCATTATTTTTAATGATGATTTTCCCATCATGAATCGCCTGCTGTGTCATCGGGCTAATAATGTCGTGGCCGATATTATATTTATCTTCCCCAATCCCCACGTAAGCCTGAATGTGCTGCGTGTTTGTTATTGCCACCGCGTCCGCATTAATTTCAGTACGAATAATTCTACAAATGGCCGTCAGTGAATCACTGTTAATGTTGCGGAAATACGGCAGTGTCTTGTGTGCAATATCCAGCGCGAGTTTGGCTTGTCTGGCGGCAATCACCTCTTTTTCATTCGCCACACTCTGTACTAGTAACACGATCAGGCCAATACACACAGAGCCAAGAATCATCGGCACCGCAATTTTTGAAACAATATCCAACCCTAGTTCGATCGGCGTCGCCCACGCCACAACCAGCAGCATCGTTAACGACTCACACAGCATTCCGCCCAGAATCCCGATGCTCCATTGCTGCTCTTTTTTGACTTTCTTATTGATGTAGCCGGAAGTGATACCCGCGATGATGCTGGTAATCAGGCAAGGTATTGAGGTAATGCCGTCAATATCAATTAAATAACGGTGCGCTCCCGCAATGATGCCAGTCGCGATACCGACCCAAGGGCCAAAAAGGATTCCGCCGGACATCACCGCAATCACGCGCACGTTGACGAGCGATCCTTCAACATTAATGCCAGAATACGTGCCGAACAGCGCAAACAGTGAAAAGATGGCCGTCACCGTCACCCGCTCTCTCGGCGAATGTTGCTCTTTTTGCAGCAATTGCCGGAACTGGCGCGTCCTAGTGAGGAAGAACAGGCAAATCAGCATCAAGGCGGCGCGGTCAAAGACTGCGAGGAGCATCTCAAATATTTCGTGCACGGGACATCCGGTACTGGGTTACGAGCCTGCACTATAGGAAAAATGTGATCTATATTCCACTTTTTAGTCTGTTAACCACTCGACTATGTGTAAACGTATAAAAGCCAGCAAACGCTGGCTTTTAGGAAAGATGGCTGTAGCACAACAATTTACACGTCTATTGGCTTATTCAATTTTAGTAGCTGGGTAAACTCTTCTGCGGGCATCGGATGCCCGAACAGATATCCCTGTGCTTCTTCACACCCTTTGCCTCGCAGTCGTTCACTCTGCTCCAAAGTCTCAACCCCTTCTGCAATCACGCCGAGACCGAAACTTTTCCCAAGATAGAGAATTGCTCTGACAATCGCCGCATCCGGCGGAGACTCACACATGGTCCTGACAAAGGTTTGATCGATCTTAAGCCGAGTCACCGGGTAATTTTTCAGCATACTGAGAGACGCATAGCCCGTCCCATAGTCATCAAAGGCAATCCCGATCCCCGCATCACGCAGCGTTTTCAATGGCTGTAACATATTTTCATCGTAACGCAGAATGATATTTTCCGTGATCTCCAGTTCCAGCGAGCTTGGCTGTAACCCGGTACGAGCGAGGGCACCCATAATCTTTTGCGCCAACATGCCTGTACGAAACTGCGCGCTGAAAAGATTAATGCTGATACGAAAATAGCTGTTGCTAACCTGACACCACTCTGCCGCTTGCCGACAGGCCGTTTCTACGATCCAATCCCCTACTCGTTCCGCCCACGGGCCATTTTCCAGTGCGGTAAGAAATGCTGCAGGCCCAAGTAGCCCTCTCTCTGGGTGACGCCAGCGTAACAATGCCTCCGCACCAACAATCTCATTTGTTGCCAGTTTTACCTGTGGTTGATAGAACATTTCAAATTCATGTTGCTCATAAGCTCGTACAAACTCTAACTGGAAGGCATGCTTAGCCTGAAAGACTTCAAGTAGTTCGCGCGTGAAAAAACGATAACAGTTCCGACCTTCAGATTTCGCCTGATACAGAGCTAAATCTGCACTGGTCAAAAGATCCTGCACAGTGACGCCATATTCCGGGTACAGCACAGCACCAATGCTGGCACTAATATTGATTTGGTGATCGTCAATAATCATTGCCTGCGAAATTTCATGGATAATTTGTTCGGCAATTTTACCTGCAACTTTTTTATCACTCAGACCCGGAAACAGCAGCGCAAATTCATCTCCGCCCATTCTCGCGACTACATCACCGGAACGAACCGTCGCTTTTATTTTTTTGGCAACGTGCACCAAAATATCATCGCCGCTAGAGTGCCCCAGACTGTCATTAACATCTTTAAATCCGTCCAGATCGACCATCATGATGCAGACTGCAGGCTCATTCTTGAGCGCGGTTTCCAGATTTGATGTTAATAATGTCCGGTTTGCCAACCCCGTCAGTGGGTCCATGTGCGCCAGTAAAAACAGCCGCTCTTCGTTGCGGCGACGCTCGGTAATGTCGCGCAATATCGCGCCATAGCTAACATTGTCGTTGTCTTCCCACATAGAAACCGACAATTCAACCGGAACCAGGCTACCGCTTTTGGCTTGTACGTTCAGCTCCAGCGTCACCCCTTTCATCAGGGAATCACGGTCAGTGACCAGATGGTTAAGCTGCACGATAAAGGCATCAGGTACGATGCGATTAATATTTTGGCCGATAATTTCATCGTCGCGGTATTCCAGCATCTTCTCTGCGGCTGCATTCCAGAAGGTAATCATTCCCTTCTCGTTAACGCATAAAATCGTATCTGGCGAGGTATTAGCGATATTTTCAAAACGCACCTGACTGGCCTTACGCGCCAATTCCAGACGCCGCATTTCCAGCTTGTCCATGACCAGTGATGCCAGATCCTGCAAATTGTGCTCATCACGCTTGGTGAATGCTGCTCTAGGCTTCAAATCAATAATACATAACGTGCCAATGGCATGCCCAGACGAGGTAATTAAGGGTATCCCGGCATAAAAACGGATATAGGGAATTCCCACAACCAGCGGATTATTTTTGAATCGCACATCCTTGAGTGCATCAGGCACCACCATGATCTTTTTCTTCAAGATCGTATGGGCGCAAAAGGAGATATCGCGTGGTGTTTCGCAAAAAGGAACCCCTACGCTGGCGGCAAACAATTGGCGCTCAGCTTCCACCAACGAGACTAAAACGATGGGCGCGTTAAAAATGTTGGCAGCCAGACTAATCAGGTTGCTCAGACTCGGATCGAATAGTGCGTTCTTAATTCCATACTCACGAAGAGCAGCAAGACGTTTATCTTCATCTTTGCTTATTGGGGCACGACTCATGGGTTCCCCCCTCCCATCGTATTCATGTTCAGGTTAGAAAAAAGGTTAGCTGTAAATCCAAAATGTTGCAGCAATGAGCACGATAAGAGCAACCAGGCCAACGTGAGTAAACCAAGACCCTTTCTCTCGCCAAGTAGTGCCTGAGTGTTGAGTATGGCAAAAGATCCGAACTCGATCATCCCTTCAAATCATTAATAATAACAAGTAGAAGCATCAATTAAGATGATAGATGAAAAGCGAAATAGAAAAATATCGATGTACTCACAACGTAGAGTGATGAGGACAAAAAAGACAGATGAAGGTTGGCATATTCAAATACTCATTACCGAATAGCGACAATATGGTATCAAGTTATTAACAGAATATAACCAACCAAAGAATCATCAAGCGGGAAAATAGGTTATTGAATGCTCAGGGGTGTCATTCTTTGCTCTAATAACGACATCCCAAACCCCTGTGTAAGGGACAGTTAAATACACTTCACCTTCAGCATAACGGCAAATAGCCCCCTGCATATCGTTATTATCTTCCGTCATTGTTTCCTGCTCACTATTGCTCATTTTGACTTCAAACGTATTAGCACACCGGACAATTACCGTATCACCACCAAACAGACTTAAACACGTGCGAATTACAGACATACATCCTCCGCGACACGCAGTCATGCGCATGCTTAATAAAACGATTTCATTGGTTATATTTCCCACAGCGGGATTTCCATAAGAGCAAAATGGTTACGGCCAGATTGTGATTTAGATCAAATGACACACAGGTTTAAGTCAAATCAGAGGATAGAATAAGACAATACTATGACCGCCTGACATTTATTAGGATTTTTGATGATCAGACGATAGCGTTTATTTTGATGTTATCCCACACATTCACGTGGACTCCTTTTGTGAAACAACAACTTTAATTGTTCCATGGTTGTATTTGCGATCACATCACACGTGCCTCAACGCGACATTACTTTGGTTTTTTTAAAACAGATTAATACTCACTTGATAAACGACAACTAAGGTTGTACATTGACCAAATGAAAACGACACTTGCAGAACGATTAAAAACAGTCAGAACTTCACAAGGGCTTAGTCAAAAAGCACTTGGCGACATGGTTGGCGTCTCTCAGGCCGCCATACAGAAGATAGAGGGGGGAAAAGCGTCACAGACAACTAAAATTGTTGAGCTTTCCAATGCCCTCCATATTCGCCCTGAATGGCTGGCAAATGGCGAAGGCCCGATGCGTAGCGACAGGGTGGTTCGATCACTTCAGGAATCGAGCATTCCACCAACATCAGAATGGGGCACTGTATCAGCTTGGGACAGCACGACAGAACTATCAAAGGACGAGGTTGAAGTGCCTTTTTTAAAAGATATTGAGTTTGCCTGCGGCGATGGGCGCATTCAAAGCGAGGATTATAACGGCTTTAAGCTCCGTTTTTCCAAAGCTACACTGCGCAAAGTCGGTGCCAATACCGATGGTTCAGGTGTTCTTTGTTTCCCGGCAGCGGGTGACAGCATGGAGCCCATCATCCCGGATGGCACCACCGTCGCCGTTGATACCAACAACAAGCGCATCATTGATGGAAAACTGTACGCCATCGCTCAGGAAGGAGGCGGTAACGATAAGCTCAAGCGAATCAAACAACTTTACCGCAAACCAGGCGGCCTTCTCGTCATTCACAGTTTTAATCGAGATACCGATGAAGAGACCGACGAATCAGAGGTCGAAATCATTGGTCGCGTATTCTGGTATTCGGTCCTGTTATAACCCGATACTGGCGGTATCCCACGCCATAGCGCGTTCTTTTCCTCTCCCCAAAGCCGGTTGATTGATACAGATGCCGGCCTCATTTTATTGATAGCCGTCTTATCAATAACAGCCCTACCAATAAAAATTTTACCACTAAAAAACGTTTACCCTCACCCAGATAACCTTACCCACACGTCACAGTTTTATACAATCATCGTGCTATTGTTTCATCACCCCTTGTTGATGTTGTGTTATTCCTCCTGTCTATGTGTTGCTTTCCCGCCCTATGGCGGGATTTTTTTACCCCTTCATCGAACTTTTTTAGTGTATAGCCCGCAGACCGCCATTTCGCTTTACAACCAAAAACAACCCAAATTAAAACTAAAGATGTTGACACAACAACAACTATAGTTTTAAATGAACACATAGCGCGGTTGTTATCCCTCAAGATACCAATACTCGAACTCTCACATAAGCAGTAATTATTTTCTTTAAGGATAAGGTGATTTATGACTGAGCCACAATTTCGCAGTAAAGGTCCCGAACTTCTGGTCGAGCTTTCCCAACACGTTGCCGATACGGTCAAAAACGTCACAGAGTTGGATCTACAAACCGCCGAACTGGTCGGTAATGCCGTTGCCAAACATATGATGAGCGTATGGGGTGGACAAAACGTTTATTTCCCGATGGGAATTTCCTGGCGTGCCTCTCAACGCGATCTTCAAATCTATGAAGAATTTGATGGCCGCAATCATAGCGCTCTGGCGAAGAAATATAATGTCTCGCTGCAATGGATTTATAAAATTGTCAGGACCATGAGAAAAGATGAGTTGCAGGCAAAACAACAAATGCAGGAGTAATGCAAAAGGCCATAAATTAAAAACTCAGGAGATAATAAAAGCAGATAATTTAATAACAATAATAATTTCTTATTTTAATAAAATATAACTTATATCAATCCGAATTGAGGCAAATGCAGCAAGAGATTTCGATGCGCTAACACCAGCCAACACACGCTGTTTGAAATATTAAATATATACTCAAAGACAATACCGGAAGGTAATTAATAGGATGAGTGCATTTTGTACTCATCCTATTACCACCTTTAACCTTAATCCCCCCCTCTTTTAGTACGATATTCAATCAGGCTATGACAAGCACACGACTTCCCATCTCCTTATGTAAATCAATCAGCTAAAAAAACCAGAAACATGCATTTACAATGCACAAATCAATTTTTAACCACTGAGAGCATGATAACGTTGCCCCACGATCCCTTCGGTGTGTTGAAAGCACCGAGTGAAAAAATAAATAGGGGCAATTGAGAGCAATGAGTGAGAAAGCAAGGAAACGGTGGCAACGTCGCCCCGGAACAACTGGCGGCAAACTCCCTTGGAACGACTGGCGCAACGCCCTGACCTGGCGCAGAGCAATACAATTTCTGCTGCTGGCGATCAACATCTATATCGGCATCACTTTTTATTTTTGGGTACGCTACTTTGAAACTGGCGGCACAAGTCTTTATATATCGAGACCTGGCGGTATTGAGGGCTGGCTACCGATTGCAGGATTAATGAACGTTAAGTTCACATGGGAAACGGGCAATCTTCCCCCTATCCACCTTGCATCAATGCTGTTACTTCTCGCCTTTATTCTCACCAGCCTGTTACTGAAGAAATCATTTTGTTCTTGGCTGTGCCCTATCGGTACGTTATCCGAGTGGGTCGGTATACTGGGGAAAAAACTGTTTGGCCGCCACTTCATTCTTCCGAAGTGGCTAGACATTCCGTTGCGTAGCCTGAAATATCTATTATTAAGTTTTTTTCTCTACATTGCGTTATCAATGCCAGCACAGGGCATTTATATGTTCCTGATGTCACCCTACGGTTTGATCGCTGACGTTAAAATGCTCGGCTTCTTCCGCAATGTCGGCACCATTACGCTGGCCTGTGTCTTTCTTTTTATGTTTGCCAGCCTGTTTATTCGCCATTTCTGGTGCCGCTACCTTTGTCCCTACGGCGCACTTTTAGGCGTATTTTCGCTGCTGTCTCCCTTCAAAATTCGTCGTAATGCCACTAGCTGTATTGACTGTGGCAAGTGTGCTAAGGCCTGCCCGTCTAACATCCCAGTGGATAAACTGATTCAGGTAAGAACCGCAGAATGCACAGCCTGCATGACCTGCGTCGAATCCTGCCCGGTGACATCGACGCTCCACTTCTCACTGATGAAACCATCAGGATCGCAGGAAAAAGACAGTTCCACAGCCAAACCGCTATGGCGACAAACCGCGTTGTCCGGTATTACGATGACCGTACTGGTACTCGGTATCCTTTTCGGCATGATCGGCTTTGCGATGTATACCGGCGGCTGGGACAGCCCGATTCCCGAGCATATGTATTTCCGACTCATTCCCGATTCACAGAACATTAGCCATTAATAAATGGCGGATAGGGTCAACGGGGATTAATACAAAACAGGAGAGTTTTGGGGAAAGATTTTTAGCACAAAAATAAGGGGCCGAATCTGGCCCCTATTGTTAATCTACACTGAACAGCAGATTACATGTTATCAATGATGTCCTGCGCAAACTCGCTACATTTCCGCAGCTTAGCGCCTTCCATCAGACGTTCGAAATCGTAAGTCACGGTCTTGTTCTTGATCGCGCCTTCAACGCCCTTAACAATCAGGTCAGCCGCTTCGAACCATTGCAGGTGACGCAGCAGTAGATTGAAAGATAAACCACAACATAATGAATCATATAAAGAAAAATACAAAATAGCGCATTGGGTAGCATCGTTTTCGTTAAGATAAATATCGATAGAAAACAGTGAGCTACTTTGTATTTTACTGAATACCTTCCCCCAGAAATTGCCTGCAATTTCACCTCTTAACAAATTTAACGGACTAATAGCATGCCATCTACTGCCTTCATTATTTTCCTGATCCTTGCTGCCGTTATGGTGCTGGTGTATCCCGCTTTCTCAGTGCCATTTATCATTGGCGCGTGCCTGATAACCAGCAAATCTCGCATGCACCTGGATAGCACGACCAGCATCATTATCGGTATTACCGGCTTTCTGTTACTCCTGACACTCATTATGTGCATCAGGAGTTGGCTGAGGTAATCTGATTAGTCAAAATACGGATGTATCCGCTTCACGGTCTGCTGAACCAGTTTATTCCGCTTACCCATCAGGCGATCAATACGCTCTCGCTTCTGGTCTGCCGTTAAGATGCGATCAATCCGGGTTAGCTCGATTTGGTCGTTGAGTTGCTTCACCTGCTTTTGTGTTGCCGTGAATACCTTGCGCTGCGATAGTTTTTCACGGTTGTCTTGCAGCAACTCATTAGCCTCACCCAGTTTCCCCTGCTTCCGATAATCATTAATCGTGCTGTTTATCTGGTTGGCTTCCGTCATCATGCGGTAGAAGTCCTCAGTGAACTGGGTGGATTTCGCCGGATCGGCCCCACGGGCGAACGCCTTGATGACAGGCATTTCATCCAGCCGCATCGACGGCGACGCACCGTTATCACCCATGTTACGCATGATAATATTCGTCGCGCCGAGAATGTATGAACCTAGCGTGCCGGTATATCCGGTAATGATGTGATCCATCATTTTAGGAGAAAGATTCATCGCACCGCCTATTTCGCGCATCAACAGCGTGGTTTGGTCGTTATAACGCGCTCCGGCAATGACGTTGCTATCAGCCATGTTCTCAATCGGGCCACCTTTGAAGAAGTCGTAATTCACGAACGCTTCCAGAATGGGGCGCGTCACCTGCGGTATCGGGTTGAATGCCATCGTTTCAAAGAAGTTACGTGCTACCACTTTCCCAAATTTCCCAGGAGTGTCCTCACCGCCGAGCGCTCGAGTAAAACGCTCTGGCAGAGTGCCGAACATCAAACCGATCTCAAACGGTTTAGGGATGCGAAAATGCTGATCGCCAATCCATGCATGCCAGTAGGCGTCTTTATCCCAATCAGGTAGCTCTTCATAGCGTTCATCGCCCCAGTTCATCGCCAGCAACGCCAGTGATAAACCCGCTATGTAACCACCACGTTTCAACACTTCACGCGGATCGGCTTTAATGGCGCGCCCAAGTTTGCTCATACCCTGCAAGCGTGCATTGAAGAAGGGAACCATATCAGATAGCGCGATAACAACACTGCTCGATCCCTGCATACTGAAATCCATCAGATCGCGAGATTCAAAGGCAGCCTGTGCCTTGCTCTTTCCTGCCTTTAGCGCCGCATCGTAAGTCGCGATACGGTTCGCATTCTCTGCCCCTTCACTAACCTTCTGATATTTGCTCAGCCCAGCTCCGATTTTATCCATCACCTCTTTGCTATTGCGCACAATCGATGATTCAAATTCTCGGATCTGGCTGTCGTGATAACCTTTACGCCGCAGCACCTTACGGATGCTGGAAGCTGTACCCGCCGGATCGTAAACATTGGAATAGCCACCACCAAACGTAGCGCCGGCAAACATCATATCAACCAGCGTATCATCTGTGCGCATCGCCTTTTTCAGCCCCTGCCATGAGGAAATCGCGGACTTGAAGCCATCTTTATTGATCGCCCATGAATGGACGGCATCACGCATGAAGTTGCGAATAATGAAATCAGGCATAGATGTGGTGCCGATGGTCAACACGCGCTTGGCCTGCCGTGCAGCTCGCATGAACAGAGAATTGCTACGTTCCAGATCAATCATAGTGAAAGCGCGATAAAGGTCGGGATCATTGACGCGAGCCAGTTGCTCTTTGCCATCAACAAATACCTTCACTGTGTCTTTCTTTAGGCGTTGGTAATCCATCTCGTTGGGGCTATCGATAATATCGATGACCCCAGTATCGGCCAGATTCGTGACAGAACGGCGCATAGCCTCGTTCTTCATCGACGCATCAACCGACTTAGCAACGTAGTTGAACAGGTTTTCAATCGGGTCTTTGATAGTGAGGTCGGAGCCTTTCAGTTTACGGATGGTGCTGCTCTGGTTGGCAATGCCGCGTGTCGTCCACGGGCCGTGTGTTTCGCCGTTTTCTGCTTCACGGTAATACGGCAGATACCAGGCATCCTCCCATGTCGCTCGGCTATTCGCATCAATCAACCCCATGTCCTGCTGTAGATCGATGATGGACTTGATAAACGCATCGTATTTTATCTTTTGATCGGCAAACAGTTGCTCATTCCCATGGTTCAGCGATTTCATGTAGGCAACCTCATCAGCGGTAAAATTATTCTCTTTGCCCTCGGACATGAGGCGCTCAGAGCGGTGGCCGGCGATCCACTTGAGGAAGTTTTCACGGTGGTTACCGAGCCCGTCCAGAATGCCCATCAAAGAATCAGCCTTACCTGTACCCGGAATGCGTTCAGTAATCCCCTCTTTCTTGTTATAGCGCACCAGGCCATGTTCAAGAACTGCCGATGTCACCGAGCCTGCACCTGCTGACATACGCGCCGCCGTGTAGCCGGAAACCATCGCATCAGATTTACCCACCGCATCTTCGGCATATTTTAATGGGGCAAGCCCGTCAAAGGTCTTGGTGTTCAGCTTACGGAAGGTTTCTTGCCACCACTGCTTCAGTTCCGTCCGATCGCTGTCGGCAGCCATCTGGTAGAAGTCTTTGGCTTTATCAAACCAGCCTTTTTCGACGTTGAAGCCCATTTTGCGGCTGGTTTCGGCGTCCAGTGCTGGATTGCCAGAGCGGGAGTACAGCGTCTTATTCTTGCGGATGTCGGCAGAAGAGAGTATATTTTTACTTGAACCTTGATCCGGAGAACCACGCTGGGGCAATTGCAGCCCTTGGGTCGTACCGGATTCGGGTTTAGAACCCTGATAAGAACGCTCCTCCTTGGGCAATTGGAGCCCCTGTGAATGAGGGTTATCAGGGTTTTTCTTTTTCACCCTTCGATAACGCAGCAACCCTTCCTCGATCCAGCCTTGGTACTGTTTAGCATCCCGTCCATACACACTGGCAATGCGGTTAATAATTAAACGTCCTGATTGCACCTGCATATGAACTGCGGCCATCACCTGCCGCCCTGAGCTATCTTTAGCGTTTAGTAATACAGCAGCTCCATTGTTCTGAGTCTTCGACTCGAACACAGCCTCTGGATCGTGGAGAAGCTCTGGTAATCGTGAAATAACATCCATCGGTACATCATGTTTGATGCCATTACTTGCTTTCCTCACGACATCTCGTGATATAGCCATAGGCAAATCTGGTGCTCCCGTTGCAAGCAATACGGCGGGGGTTCGACCCAATCCAATATTAATCTCACCAGACTTCAACGACCGCATAGCTCGGTCAAGATCGGCGCGGTACTGTTCCGCCTCCTGCGATAATGGCCGCAGAGGGTCAACATCCTCATCCGCTTTTGAGTACAGCGCATCGGTGCGCGAGAAAGTGTTATCGAACTCGCGGGTGCCTGGCTGCTCGTTGGCATACATCGCCGTTTTCTGGAAGCGGCCGGTGATGGTGCGCAGAATGTTGCTGATCTCCGCTGGCGTGATATCCATAGGGTTAAGCACACCAGCTTTGCGCAGCGCATTGGTCAACAGCGTAACGAAACGATCCCACACACCACCCAACTTCGTTAGCTCGGTACGCTCCGCCATGTGCGCCAAAAACTCATTCGCCTGCGTTTCTAGTGACTCTTGCCCATAGGATTGCTCAACCTGCTGCCAAACATCCTGAATGGTTTTATTCTGGCTGTCCCGCGTCTGGTGTAGCACACGCATGATGCGGTCGTATTCCACATCGCCAATCACTGACGCTAAGCCATGGTGCGCAATC
Source organism: Pectobacterium parmentieri (assembly GCF_001742145.1). Lineage (NCBI taxonomy): Bacteria > Pseudomonadati > Pseudomonadota > Gammaproteobacteria > Enterobacterales > Pectobacteriaceae > Pectobacterium > Pectobacterium parmentieri. Next base: position 1,758,771 of record NZ_CP015749.1, read on the forward strand.
ACTTCATGACGCAACTTGGCACGTAGTTCACGGGCGTTTGCGATGTTGTCCGCGATGACAATCACACGGCTCAACTCTGGCTGGTAAATGGCATGAACTGTGCCGAATTCCGCAGAAATGCCGTTAGGCATCATCGCGGCGGCTTCGGCCTGCGTCTGCACCGCTTTCACTTTAATTTTGGCCGCTCCGTTAAGGTGGGAGACAAACCCATCGGCGGCCAACTGTACGCGGTCGCGCGACATACCGCTTTCTGGCTTACTGCCATCACGGCTAAAGCTACCATCGTAAATGATGTTGCCGCCGCCGATATCAGCACCAGAAACAGAAACGCCCCCAGATTTGGAGGCGTTTTGCTTGTGTTTATTGTCCCGTCGGAACTGATCCTGATCGGTTTTAGGAAAGGTCTGCTGCTTTCGTCGGCCATTACGAATACCATCAGCGACCGCATCCACTGCATCGTAAAGCTCGCTGATTTTCATCGGCCCTTTAACCAAACCACTATGGCGCAGCGCCATCTGGAAAGCGTGTAAAACAGAGGCAGGGATAACGCGGCGGCGAGTACGGGAACCTCGTTCGCCACGCTCAAGTTCAGCAGCATGAGCAAAGACTTCTTCGGCCTGAACAGAATCAGATTTATCGCTGTAATGTTTGTCTATTTGTTCCCAGAGCGTTCGGAATTTTGGGTCTTGCCGTGCTTTAAGAATCGCATCAAGAACCAGTCTTTTATCCGCTGGCTTAAAGGTGTTGAGCCCATAGTGGCCAAGCACTTCGTGACGGAGTGTTCTTCTCCCGTCGCCCGCGTCACGAATGCTGGCAGCGTTAAGTACGATCCTTCCTTCTCCGGCGGCATGATACGCACCCTTGATTCTGCCGACGTTTTCTCGCGTTGCTTGCGGGCCATAAGCATCCTCCTGTCGGGCATATACCCGAATATCTAATGGAATATTGCCATTGTACTCGCGCACAAAATCATCGGCAATGCGGCGGGTCTCAGGAACGGTAAGTCCATCATTGCGATTTACCTGTCGAGAATAATACGGTTTTGATTGCCTGGGTGCAGGTAACCGCACCGCATAGCCACCGTCAACTTTTTCAATCGTGGCGCCAGGCATTTTTCCCCAGCGAGAGGCTTTTGCCACTCTTTCACTGGAGTAAGGTTTGTCGGGCGCGTAGAGTTTCAATTCTCCGAGCGCCGCTTCAGGTTCGCTGGCCACGAGATCTGTACGCTGACTGGCAGGCTGTCCATCACCTTTAGGTTTTGACGGCAAACGCACACCGTAACCCTCCCCAACCGACTCAATTTCTGCGCCTGGCATCTTCCCCCATTTACTGGCCTTGGCCACTCGTTCGCTGGAATAGGGCCTGCCCGGAGCAAACAGTTCCAACTCTCCTACCGGCTCCCCTCGCGCGTAGGCTTCCGTTTGCGCATCAACGGGCACACCGCCGACGCGATGGCTCTGATCGGGCAATGCGGCCTGATCGTTAACGCCCATCGCATCACTAAATTCCCGTGCCTGCCGCTGGCTGTGTGTTTCCCCTTCAGTAAACTGCGGCGACTGTGCCGTCTGGCCTTCGTCGATAGTCGGCGAACCAGAGAAAATAATATTTTTATTCTCAATGGCGTTGATTGGCACAGCCTCACTGTCATATGTCTGACTGGCACGGCCAACCTCATTGATAGCCGGTGGCCGCTCAGCAGGAATGAATTCTTGCCCGCGCACCTGCTGCCCTGCATCAAATTGTGGGCCAATTCCTGCTTGCGCATCATCACCAATGGGGGCGCGAACGTCGCCGGGCATAGCAATCACCGAAGTTTGACCGGGTGCGGGAAGGCGTGGACGACGCGCGGCGATAATGCTTTCAGCCTGCTCCAATGCCTCCAACTCTTGCGGCGAATACCCCTGATCGCCCTGCTCAATCTGCTGGCGAATCAGTTGCTCTGCGGTTGGGGCTGGTTGCTGCTCAGATAAGGCTTGTTGCACATCACTGTCTTCAGCAAACCCCTGAACACGTGGATCTTGCCGGAGGTAGGCTGGTGTATCACGAAACTCATCGATACGACTTTGCGGCGTGCCAGCAACATTTTCAGGATTGAATTGTGAGTTATCAGCCCCCTGAGTAACAGATATCACGGGACCGCCATCACGCCACTCGCCATCATAACCTGGAGGTGGTGAATCTTCTCCCATTTTCACGACAGGAATAGACGAACCAGAGCCATCGGAAGAGGGTTGTTCTGAAGACTGCCATTCGGGTACATCGACCTGCGTTGACGATTGCTGCTCTGTTGCCGGATTGGTATCGATGTTCGGATTCGGTTCCGATGTTGAGTGGTTATTACGACCGCGCATACCGCCGACAGCACCGATAGAGCTCCCCATGCCAGCGCCAACCACTGCATTATTAAGGCCGATCTCTAAGACATCTTTCATCGGATCGATTTTTTGCCCTGCAGTGTCAATCAATTGTTCATTCTGTGCATACCGTTGCGTCGCACCCTGAGCAAATTCAGTAACGCCTTCAGCCACAGCCCCTGTCGCCATGCCAGATAAAATCCCTGATGCGCTTTTCTGAGTTAACAGCTTCAACAAGATATGGTCACCCAGTATTGATGCAGCAATATTGACAGCTAACAGACGGGGATCGGCAGTTACAGCACTTGCGGCCTGTTCGGCTACCTGACTGCGAGCTAATTCTAATTTTTGGGTATCGGACATATGGGCATTGCTGGGGCTGGCATCGACGGCACTGAATGCAGATTGAAACGTGGGGCTTTCCATCAACTCATTGAATGGCAGGTTGTTGATCTGCTCCCGCATGTCGATACCGCCCTGACCCTGTGCGGTTGCTGACATAGCGCCAACAAATGTCGTTTTCCCTGCAACGACTGCGGCACGATCGGCGGTTTCTTTGGCAATCTGCCGGGCGGCCTCTTCTGGCATGGTTTTACTAAGGCGGTTGAAGGTCGCCCGCTCTGCAATTTTCGTAGCAGCTTTGGCTGACATTTTTGATAACAAACCGGATGTCATCATAGTCGCTATACTAGGAATTGCATTTTGCATCCATGAGCTAGCATTGAATGTCCCTTCACCCACGCTGGCACCCGTGACATTGCCGTTACTGTCTCGATCAAGTGTTGCAAAATCCAAAGCCGCCGCCTGCTTTGCACCTTCGGTTCGAGAGTCCAAAATAGATTTGGCGGCACTTTCAGCCAGATCGCCAGCACCTATAATCACCTTTGTTCCTATAGTATCAAGAGGATTGCCACCCCACTCCCGTATGAACTTTTCTTCATCCTCACTGAACGGGAGTTTCATCCCTCTAGCCATTGCGTCTCTTCTGAACTCCACCTCTCTATCTTCCAACGCCTGTTTGTCTGCTTTGAATAACTGCCCCACACTCGCTACCATGTTAAAAGGGGCTGCCGCCAGCGCCTTGAGATCATCACCCCAAGTCGATTTTGGTTCGACAACCGGCTTGTTCCACCCACCTGATGCGAAAAACTGCTGATATGGATTGGCTGCTGCCGCAGATTGCTGCTGTTCATCCGGCTGCTGAATATTGAGGGCCTGGCGGTTGCTATTCGTCAATTGCTGTTCGGGGCGCTGCTGTTGTGGATCGTAAACCATCACGGACTCCAGAATTTAGGGCAAAAAAAAGCCCCGCTTTTTAAGGCGAGGCTTGGTATCTTTGGGGAATTTAGCGCGTAAGTTCCCTTATGGGAAGTGTTCTTACCTGCAAGCACTGAGATTATGTTAAGATGAATTCACAAGTGTCATCTGACTTAGCGATCTTAGATGTCACCCGCACCACACTGAAAAAATAATAAATTTGATAAAGAATAGACAAAAAAGGATTGTCGTTAATGGGAATGGTAAAATGTGCTGCCGCATTATCAATGCTGCTTTTTTCATTTACAGCAACTGCATCATCTCTTGATGAGCAGTCAATAAATAAATTCTGGGAATCTTATCAATTAAAAATAATAGTTGAAATGAACAATAAAATCTTACCAAAAGATTATGGCCCGTTTATTTCCCTGAAGACTGTTGTTGAACCTCAATATAGGGTTATATCTAAGTTTTACATATTCCGCTCATCATTCTCAGAGTTATTTGACTCCTATCGTGATATGAAAAACACGTTGCGTGATGGCCTTAAAGTTGAATACTGTAGTTCAGATAACAAATCTATCCTATACGATAACAAGGGTACGATTAACTTAGTAGCAATGGATAAGGATGGAGAAATTCACTCACTATTCTTTAGTAAAGAAATTTGTGAATAACTTAGGGGTTGAGAACACGATGCTAAACCTTATTAACTATTTTATCGTGATATTTTTCATTGCTATTTCCGGCACACTAATAAAGAAAATTCTTTTCAAAAAAAACAACGGCGCTGGGTTGGTTTTATCCATCATCCTTTCCACTATCGTTGCCATTCCTAATTTATTTTTCACCGTTCATTTTATTGAATGGCAACCATTTTTAGCCGTGCATACAACGCCAAACTTCACATTTGCATTTCTCGCTGCATACGTTTTTTATTGCACAATAAAGCAGGATAAAAAAGGGGAAAGCGTGTCAGAGTTACAAGCCAGTAACCATGATGACAACAAAAATAATCCGTGGTTGAAATAATCAAAAGCCCCGAAACTAATCACAGGTCGGGGCATTCACCATTTACTTCCCAGTATAATACGGCGGATATGCTGGAGGATCCGCCTGATTACGTTTACGTAGCTGCTGGGCAGTTTGGCTATTCTGTTGCTGAGCCTGCGCTTTTTTGGCGATAGCATAGTTGTCATCCAACTCTTTGTTTGTTACATCTCCATTCAACTGACCAGAAGCAAGCGCAGCTTGGGCAAATGCCTGCTTATCTGGATCGCCACCAGCCCATTGCTGCACCCCACTGCTACCTTGTGCTTTCGGTTGCTGCTGAGACTGCCCATATGAATCTTTCACCTGCTGTTCCAACTGATCAAACTGCGCATTAATCCCCGCGGCAGTCTGCGGATCTTGCGCCATTGGATCGGACAATGCTTTTGCTCTCGCCTTGCCAACATCCAGCAAGTCTTTACGCATCCCACGGGCTTCTTCACGAACTGCCGCCTTATCTGGCGGGTTAACCATTTCGTTAAGAAACTTCGCCCGGCCGCCATAATTTAGCTGACCGACCATCTGACTGTAGCCTCTAAACTCTTCCATTAGACGAGGCAGTGCAATTGGTGCAATGGTGTCGTTAGGGTCTGTCGAACCAAAACGGGTCATGGGTTTTAGCGCGGTAGAGCCATCGTTATACGTCACTTTTAAGGTTGGAATGACGCCCCGACCATCTTCCGTTAATCCAATGTGGGCAAGTTCTTTGGATGTAATCGTCTTACCCGTCTCCACGTCCTTATCACCAATGCCACGTTGTATACGAGCGGATAATACGCCATTCATCACGCGGATAGCCGCCGGATCGTTATAGTCCATATCGCCATTGAGAACGGCTGGCATGATGCGATTGATTTCCGTCACGTTCTTAATCGCTTTATCACCAATAAATCGCTTAGGGTGTAATGGATTATCGGATGATATTTGCTTAAGCAATTCGGGATCAACATCCCCAGTCTTATCCAACTGTTCCGCAAACATTTTGATAACAGGCATTTCATCTTGAATACGCTGTTGCCGCTTCTGCTCATTCACCTGAAAATTAAATCGCTGTTGCGCCAGATTATTACTCTGCGCTTGCAGAGCGTATGACCGATCGGCATTTTTCGCATTTAGAGCATGGCTTAATCCCCACTGCTCATCCTGCTTCTTATCCCGCCCAAGCTGACGTTGATGATCACGCAGTCCAGTTTCTTTACCGTAATCAAACTGCGCCTGTGCCAATCCAAAACGCCGATCTTCATTTTGCTGCTGTTGCTGAACCTGCAAGCGCCGTAGCTCTGACTCTTCACGTCGCTGTAATGCATTGTCCATCGTGTTGAATCCGGCAAGAAAGCCGTCTGCTAGTCCTCTTACATCTGCCATAGTGCCCCCTAATTATGAAAACAATGAACCCGCGACTAAACCCACCGCCGCGCCAATCCCTGCACCGATTGGTCCCCCCCATGCACCATAAGAGGCCCCCATCGCAGCGCCACCCATCGCCCCCATTCCGGCCATCGTACCTTTCATCTGGTTGGCGGCCTGCTTCTGTTGGGTCTTAAGCTGTTCGTTAGCCGACTCACGTTGCTGCTCCAGCTCTGCCGCCTGCTGCATACCCTGTAAACCCTGCTGGCGCGTCTGCGCAGCAATATCAATTAGGCCGTATCCCATTATGTTTCACTCCCAATTTTGAGAAGTTCGCGCAGCCCAGTAGAACCGCCGGTCAAGATGCTCATCTGCCGATCCGTTTCTGCATCACGAATACCGTTTTTCGCCCCTGCGGCGGCGAGTGCAGATTTAAGTCCAAGGCTGTTATCATTTTGATTTATTTGTTGAGTTGCCCCATAACGAGCCTGCTGATTAGCAGAACCGACGGTTGCCGTATTCAGCGCCTGTTGCTGCGTCGCATCTGCCCGAACCAACTGGTTGTTCATCAGTTGCCCACTGGTTGATAAATCCATCAGGCCTTGTAGCTTTGGGAAGTATCGCTGCTGCCAGTCGGCATATTGTTTGCGCGTAACGTCAGCGAACGTATCCGATGCGTAGCCCATCCTATCCCCCAATATTTCTAAAATTTGTACTCATAAATGGCGTATCAGAAACCCCAAATACACCGCTGGAGCTGCCACCTGTTGGCGTTGGCGTACTCTTTGGTAAGCTAGATAGCCCCTGACTAACCAGCGCACCACCAATGGTTCCAATCAACCCTTTACTAGCCTGCTGTTTGGAAAGGGAACTCTGTGCATCCGAAATCGCTTTCTGCTGCGACGCTGCCGCGATCCCCTGATAGCCTTGCATCGCCTCCGCTTTTTGCCCCGCGCCCATTGCCTGAACATCTTGCAAACCGGCAACATACTTATTCTGCTGGTCGGTCTGGGAACGGTTCGTCGCATCAATTGAGCCAGCTACTTGATCGGTCGCCACATCCTTAAGCGTTGACTGGAACTTACCGCTGCTGGGATCGACACCTATCGATGCAAGGCCATCGGCCGCTTGCCGTCTGGCCTGACCAAACTGTTGTTGATAGCCCAGATTGACATCGCCAGCAATGCCGTCGTACTTCTGCTGATCGTTAAGCCCTTCTACCTTATCCATGAACAAGTTTTCATAGGGTTTCAGCTCGTTCTGGTAGAGATCCCATTGTTGCCGCGCGACACCAGCCGCCGCCGCTTGCTGGGATGTTTCCTTAACCTCTGTACTGCCACCGCCACCTTTTCCCACATATCACCTCATACTGATATCTTGAATTTCATTAACCCGAACTCATCAGGAAGACGCTCAAATCCAAGACGCCGCGCTACCCGAATGAACCCCTTTCTTGCCGTGTAGAACTCAGCCCAACGTCCACCTGCCATACGCGTTAACTCTTGAACATGAGGCAGCCAGTAGGTCAGTGCATCTTTTCTTGTGCTGACACCCAGCCACACAACCACGTATGGGATTCCGTAGTAACTCAGTGGCCGCAGAACAATCCGCGTATCATCCGTACCAAAGCAAAACGCCTGCTTTTTACGGCAGGCGTTTTGGATGTTGGTGATTAAGTTGGGCTCTCGGCTGTCTATTGAGACGCGACTAATTAGTTGTTTCACAATTTCTGTCATAATTTAAATTCAATTTAGCCATTAAAATTTCATTACTGTAAACACAACCTGCGGTGGAGATTCGCCCCAGCGATCGCTTGTTATTTTAAATTCCTCATTAGCAGAAATTACACCTATCGCTATCGCATTGTTATACCTTCCGCCGCCAGCAGATGCAGACATAACGTTATTACCATTAAAGTAAATGTTTACAGTACCATTTGGGGCGTTGGTCGCCAGAACTACAGGAGATGAAAAAATCCGCCTTATAAAGGGCTCAGCCGGTATAATCGTTGTTGAGCCGATTGCATGAATTATGGGCTTAACGACATCGCCTACAATCTTATTTGCATAAACCGTTCCGCTAAATTCTCCATCTGTTGCATAAACCGTTCCGCGAAACACACCGTCTTTTGCATTTACCGTACCTGTAAATGAACCCGATGTTGCAGTTATCTCACCTTCAATCTTGGCATTTTTAGCTGTCATATTACCGTTCTGATCAACGGTGAAATTACCGCTCTCAATCCGCGCTGTTTTGATGAACGGAGAAACTATTTCAATTCCTGCCTTCACGCTGTCAGCAATAATAGTTTGCGCAGCCAATATTTTAATTACGGCATCTTTGGCGATCAATTCATCAATAACCACTTTGCCATCCACGACGGCAAAGGGGATCGCATAGGTGGTTTTATCGTTGGGATGATTAGGGTCGAAGATAAAGAATTGATTGGCAGCTACCGCGACCTGGCTAATGGTATTACCGTTTGCATCACGACCGGCCACAATACCAATTCCTGCCGTCACATCTCCGGCTTGCGCTTTCGCACTCCACATCGCCCGATATGACGCTGAGCCATTTTTATCTATTTCAGTGATGGCTTTTGCGTTTGTCTGCACCACTGCATTATTTTCTCTCGTTGCAGCTTCTACCTTTTCAACACGTTCTGCTGATGATGAAAACCGTTCAGATACCGACTGCGATAACTCCCTTACTGCTGACGCATTGGTTTGTGATGACGTTTCAACATCGGTTACCCGCTTTGCCATAGCACTGTTTTGTTTGTTAACAGACTCAGACAATATTTTTACGTTTGAATCAACCGTGCCAATATTTTTTATATTTGTTTCCAGCTTCTCAGTAAGATTGGAAATCAGTGGCGATTTATTTAACTGCTCCTTAATAACATCAATGATGGCCGCCGGATCGGGATGTGTTTGTGCAAAAGTACCTTTTGAATCATTGAACGGTCCCGGATCGCCCAATGAATTAACATGCCGTATCCAGTAGTACCCTTTCCAATCGGGATCTACGGGGTCGCCGTAAACACCAGCCGCAGAGCTGGCGATCAGCACAGCATTTGCCAGGTTGTCTTCAGGAGAACGATAGATTTCCGTCAGCGACCGACCGCGATAATTAGGCATGTCCCACTCAAGCAACACGTAAGCGAAGCCGCCTGTCGCTTTGAAATTAGTAGGTTTAGATGGCTTCTGCACGCCGCCGCCTGCATTTGAACCACCCGAACCATTACCGTGCGTCAAAGCAACCTTTCCACCCCCGAGCTGACGCAAATTAGCCAGACCAAGCGTTGCCAAATCACCATACGTCACCGCACGATTGCGTCCGTCACCACGCTGGCCTGTCAGCGTTTCAACATTCTCTAAAACCGCCGTCTGATCTTTACCTGCTCTAAACTTTGCCGTCATGCTGTCATTTCCTGCATCGATGTAGTTAACGTAATCCGGTCAACCTGCACGCTGCCGTAGACTTCAACCTGCCAGCGTTTACCACGAATCGGAGGCAGCTTAACTAACGACTCTCGCAGGCTGCCCGGCGGCAAATGCAACGCTGCGCGACCATCGACATGCAGAATGACGCCGACGTGCGATAACGCATTACTCATCACTCGCAGGCAGGAAAAGGCCGTATTCGCCGGAGCCAGATATTGCTTTGACCGCCAGCGCATATTCAGGTTGAAAGCGCCATCATTAAACGTATATAGCTGCCGCCCTTTCACGATATAGAGCGTGTCACCAGATGGATCGTTATAGGCTGTATCAAACGATGTCGTGATGTGGCGAATATCCATGCTGGCAGGATCGAAGATAAACCCAGCCACGCCGTTATCTGTGTCATACAACGCCAGATATTCATTTTCCACGCGCCAAGCTCGGAGAGTTGTCGGATTAAAATCTTTCCGCCACTGCTTAGCCTCAATGATATTCGCCGTGGCAATCGCTGCCGCGCCATCGGCACTGATAGAAACAAGACCATTCGGTGAGGCATACAAAGCAAAGCCATCCATCGTTACCATCGATTGGCGTGAGACGCAGGACAGCGCGATCAGGGAATGCGTTGATGTGATATTCGACGGCGTAATGCCTGAAAAAATATAGGGAATGCCTTTCGTACCGACGACCAACGTTGTGCCTATTGGCGCGATCGCGACAACATCATCCTGCGTGGTCTGCTTGTTGCTGTCTTTCCATGCGTAAGGCAAATAGGCTTCACTGAACATCACCTGATTGCCTTTAAAACCAGCAGCAATGCCGTTAGACATCATGCACAAGCCGATCATGCCATCCGGCGGCATGTAATAATCGTAAGTCTCCAGTGAAGCGCTAAGCTGAGCATCTGACAGACCGTCAACAAATACGCCAACGGCAATGTCCAGTTCAGCCACCAATAAGAAATCAGCCGCTTGACTGCTGGTCGCCGAACGATAAATCCGGCGTTTGGTTATATTGTTGTTCTGCTGTCCGGGCGGCTGCAAATGTAGTTCTATCGAACTACCAGAATACTTTATCGTCAGCTCCGCAGAGGCGGGCCCCGGCGGACCCTCTTCACCATATGCCGTGACATAGGTTTCAGTGTAGAAACGCGTTTCATCATCAGTAGGATCATCTTCTTTAACGTCAGCCGGTGGCGTGATTGTGCCAATGACGATCGCGTTAGCTGGGACCGGGACGCCAAGACGGAAAAAAGCGGCGGGATAATTGCCGTTGCCGCCCGTCGCGACCTGCGCAGAGGTAACCTTTGGAAATTCATCGTCGGTATAGTAAACGCGCCCATAATCATCATTGGCGACCGGACTGCGGATCGCGTCAACGATCTTGCTCCAGGCAAACCAAAAACTATCTCGATAGTGGAATATCGTTTTGGGCTTGAAGGTGAAGGTCTTGCCCTGGTCGGTATCATCCAGCATAGGAGTGATAACGCCATGCCGAAAGTGACAGTTCTCCGCTACCGTCGCGTTAGATTCAGGCAAAAGGTGTTCAGCAACGCGTGGCATAGTTCCGCGCATTGTGGTGATATCGATGGTCGCCATGGGTATCCTGAAACAGAAAACAAAAAAGCCCCGCTTTTAAGGCGAGGCTTGGTATCTTTGGGGAATTTAGCGCGTATAACTCACTGTGGCAAGGCTTAACAGCCACTAAATAAACTCATATTCTGTGCTCCCCTGTTAGCATAAGTGCTCAATTGCTTCATGAATCACAAGCAGCACCATAGATTTAATCAGAAATGCAAACATTGAGATTATTCAAATTTACTTCTTTTTACTAAAAATAGTATCCTATTTCTTCATAGTTAAAAACCATGCATCAAACTTTACATACTTGGAGGGATTAAAAAATGAGTAAACAAGGAACCGATAGCATTGAGAAAAGAATGTTTTTTTTACTGATTATTGGAATAATACCTTTATTCATAATCCTCATCATTCATTTAAACAACCCCGATGCTCTAATCCTTAATGAATTCGCTGCAACTTTCAAAAACCTCCCAACAATCACATCCAATAAAAGCCTGCTAATGAGTAAGGCCATGGATATTTACTGCAAAGCATCACCATTACTGGCGTTGTTATTCATAGCAGTATCATACCGCCACTTTGAATTCAAGAAAATAATGACAACCCAAAAATTAGTCTGGGTATTTATTTTATTTTCAGTTTTGTACTTCACAATCACAATTTTATTACTAGCTCACAACAAGGAACTTAATGATTCAAGGAACTGGCTAAAGGTAATATCGGAAAATGACTATCTACTTACATTTTTCTATATTTCAATATTTTCAGTTTGTTATATTTTTACCGTATATTATCTTAGTTTTATTATTTCTTTTTTCAAAGGAAAGTGATAAAGATAACAAAAGTCATAGTTAAACATTGATAATGTTAAATGGCAGGTGTCAGCCACCTGCCACAATGTTTAATGCACAGGGCGAATTAGTTCATTATTTAATTTATCAGCAAATTTGTCATCTATAAATGATGCTACCAAACCAATCCCTATAATCCCTGCTATCATTATCGCGGACACAGGCAATCCTACAGTCATTGCAATAGCTGGAGCTACGTAAGCAAGGATCCCCAACGCAACACCAGATGCAACCCCACTCAACACCCAAGATTCCACCTCTAACATTAATGGGCTCCAGTTGCCAGTCTCATAGCCCTCAATGCTTTTTTCTCTAACCTTTCCGATTTTTATCACCACGTCTGCTACCTTGAACGCCTTGCCAAGGTTGCCAAGTTTATTTGCCATATCTTGGGCATCAACATGTTTCCATGCATTAATAAGTGCGTCCCTATCGGATTTATTGATTTTCATTTCTGGATTTGATGTGATTTTATCTAATGATTTCATCGCATCATCAAAACTTCTGATTTTCTTTCCCTGAAAATTTCTGATATCACCAGCTATTTCATCCGCGATAGCTTTATACTTATCACCTAAATGACTACCAACTTCCTGCCCCATCCCTACAATTAATTCACTGGTTTTTGTAAGCACCTCATTTTCGACCTCAAATGAATTTTTAATGTTATTTAATTTTTCTTTTTTATCTAACACATCATCATTTACGATTTTCACTCGATCAAGATAAGTCACAAGATTATTTTTTTCTTTAATTTCCTCAACGAACGTTGGTGGTACAGTTCTATCCCATAACCGATGAAACCATTGGCCGGTAGTCGCTATAGCCAAATCAATCATATCGTCAGGTTTTCCGATAAAATTCGAAAGTTTATTGTTATTCATAAAATCAATGAAAGTTTTTTCAGTCTCATTTGTTTTACTATTAACTAGCAGCTCCCCCGACTTGGTTAACTCAATATTTACCTGCAAGGAGTCGACAGATTCCTGTAGAGAGTTTGCGGCTAAATTAATTTCAGAGTTACCAATAAGCCCTGATTCTCTTAAGTTTTTTAATAGCGTGTTTGCTTCTTCTTTTACTTGCTCAACATTTTTCGGGTAGGCATTTCTAGCTTGCTCCAAAAATTGATTAATTTTCTTCTGCCCTTCTCGGAGGGAATATAAACCGGAAAAAGGTAGATTACGAGGATTATAATTCACAATCCCACCGCCTCCATGTGGAACATTAATTCCTGGCCAGTTTACATATACCGGTCTTGATGCATTAGGATTTGATGACGGATTTAGATAAGAACCTGTCGGCCCCCCTGTGATCGTAATAATTACCTGCCCAGTAGAATCAAAGGGAACGCCATCTTTGTAATATGAAGGTTGTGTCATGATAATATATCCTTGATTAGTCAAATGGAAATTAAAAACAATTTCACTGTACATACATACAGTAAAAACTGTATGTAATATTCCCGTTGATGTCAATTGATGGACGTCTTTCTTATCCCATTAATTAAAAAAACTAATTTTCATTACTAAGCGAGGAATATAGTATTGCAGTAAACGTTGCTGTGGCTGATTGCGTGATACGGCTCGATGCGCCCTGGCATGTTCACGCGGACTTGAATGAATGCGCCGCGTGGAACATCAATAGGCGACTGATCCGGCCATGTTTCTTCGAGTTTGTGTCCCTTTTTAGCGTCAAATGGCTGTTTATCCAGCGTCAAACGGTTTTGCGCAAACGGCATCGCATCAGGGTGAACTCGGTGGAACGTGTAGACAGTGACGGAACCGTCCTCAGCGACCTCATAATTGTTCCACAGCAGCGCTTTGTCGTTCCGGCATTTCGGATTGCTGACGCCGCCGTCTATACCATTCCACGCCGCATCCGAGTGCATACCCTGACAGCCGGTGATTTTATAAACCCCCTCGCTCAACCGTTCGACATTAACGCCAATCGCTTCATGTGTAGTAGTAAATGAACCGTCGGCGTAGATGTTGATGACGGGAGATGCGGTTTTATAGAATCCGCCCGAATCAGCTACCACGTTATTGCCCGTGACTAGAACGTTTCCGCCAGTTATTTTCGGGAATGTTATAACCCTCTGCCCGATAGTGTCTGTTGCGTTCCTACTTATTAGTGTAATAGCTCCGTCTATGCTGATTTCAATGCGTGTTAAATGTCCGACTGTTGTTGGCGGAATATCTGAATTGAAAAATAAAAATGAAGGCCAAGCCCCGCGTACTGATGTCTGTGTTGTGAATACTTTATCTCCAGTAAAGGTCTGACTAGTGTTTAGGTTTGCGGGTTTCTGAAGATTCCCCTCATGCCACACAATATTATTGTTAATGAGAGCATTGCTGGGAGCCACAAGATTAACATCACCAAACGCAGTCAATTCTATACCTGTTCTACCAATATAATTGTAAAACTCGGCATTGTTGCTGTTGTCTGCACCTGTCCCTATATACCATTTATTTTTGTCGGCGGTGTCCTGGCAAAAAATATAAGATGAATGGTTTGGCGACGGCCTCAAATTGAAAGCGTTGCCATCTCTTCGAAAGTATTTCACCCCTGTTATATCCTGATCAGTGTCAAGCGTAAACGGTGCCAAATTCCCTGTATGCCATAAAACTACTGGTGGTAGCCACACCCCGGCTTGGGTCTTCCACAATTTGAACGAGTTATAATTCCCCTGAGTCATATTCTCATCGATAATTGCATACCCCCAGTCGGGACTATCAGTGCCTTGGCCCCCTCGGTGCCTGACATTTACGAACGATCTCCAGTTATCCCCGTTAACTAAGCTGCTGCCTATGTTTTGCTGAAGACGTAATGAATACATAAAATCTGATTCAGTTTGGTATTCATTGGCGAGTGCATTGCGAACAAATCCGGGGTCATCGTTTTTATATTGCGGAATGTAATCCCAGCCCTGCCAAACCTCAGCGGTGAGCACGTTTCTTGCGGCTCGATGGTTGCTATTGGTCACATCGACCGCCGTTAACTCGCCGTACGCCCCTAGGGTTCCTGAAGTCCACGTGAGAATGCACGGTCCGTAGCCCGGCGGGAGCCCCGCAACAACGGCGGGGTCAGCGCTGTATAAACCACTGGCAGCTTTATTAATGACGAAAAAATCATTTAACGTCGGTGCAGTGATGCTTGGCGTACTACCGCCCCAGCCGAATTCCCCCTTCAGCATTGCATTACTCAGGCCAATGTTTTCACGAAACGCGGCAGGGTTAACAATATCAGCCCCGTTGGCGGATTTCTTCATTGCACCAGCAAATGTTGCCTGAGCATTTCCCGCCGCCGTCTCAGCCGAATTTTTAGCAGCCGTAGCTGTATTGGCTGAAGCAGTCGCTGACGCGCTGGCTTGCTGTGCCTGAGCTACCGCCGCGCTGAGAGCCTGGGCGTACTGAACTGCCTCATTTTTGGCTGCAATGGCGGTACTCGCAGCATCTGCCGCATTAGTACCCAACGTCTGTATCGTAGCCAACTTCGCGGCAACGTCGGTTTGGATTTCGCGGAAATAGACAATGATCGCTGGCGTAACGGTTTGTTCCATCGCTGCCAGTTTTAATAATTCATTGATCGTCGCCGGTGTCGACTTCTCATTAATAGAAACCGAACCATAGACCGAATTGTAACCATCGCTCTGGATTGAAATGGCGTACTCGCAGATCTCCAACGGAATAGAGTAATTACCATCCTGATCGGTCATGACGGATGCAGAGAAACCGTTCAATACCGAGGGCCCGTTGGTCAGTGCACTAAAGGTAACTTCAGCACCGGAAACAGGTACACCTGCCGGATTCATTAACACGCCACTGATTAATACACTCACGCTTGCGAACTCCCGTTATATTGCGCCTGCTTTTTCTGCCCGGCAGCGGTATCAGTTTGTGATTTAACGCCCAGCAGATCGACAAAGGTTTGATAGTGCTGGGATGACAACATCGCGTTATTGCCGTTTTCTGCGTCTTTGCCGTAGGCGCGAAACAGGATGAATTCAAGAACAGGGTTAAAATATAGTTCATCAAGAGGGAATGACCGGGCGTTCTGCGGCGACAGATCGGCAATATTGGCAGGAGAAGGCAAACGCGCTACGTTGATTTCCAACTGGGCACCCGCCAATGCGCCGGGGAATACAAAGAAGCTTTTAGGCGTCTGCTCGTCGTAACAATAGCGTTCAATCGGACCCGTAATGCTGTGCCAATCGGGATACTGATAATCGAGCGCGTCACGCGGAAACGGCTGAATAGCACGTTCTCCGATGACTCGCGTAATTTCCAGCAACCGTATTGCACCATCAGGCAAATGTTGCCGCGTACCCGGCACGCAATCGAATGTCTCAATTGACGCCCCGGCATCTGGCCGAATGATGATGACAGCGTTAATCGCATCATTGTAATAATCCAGAAGTTCGGATTTAGGCCAGCGCAGCCACAGCGAATCCAGCAGTTGCGAGTTTGCTCTGCCGATAATGTCGTTAATCGTTGTCATTAGTAGAATTCGTGTTTACGGACGGGGTTGTGGAAGCCGGTTATCGGAGAGTTATCAAGCGAATCACGATAGGCTCGTCGATAGCCGTCGGTGAAGATAGATCTAAAATAGGCGGCTCGTTGCGGATCGCTCCACGGTTTGCCCGGCATCAAGTAGAGGTCTTCTAACGCACCGGCAGCAATCACATCCGTGTAATCATCAGCCAACGCATCCGGCACCGCATCCGCAGTACGCCGGGGCTCCACAGCAAAGAGAATGATGATGTGGCCAAACGGGCGCGTAAACGCGATGTGATTCGCTGAAATCACGGTAAAATCTACACCCGCAACCAGTGTGGACGGATCATCAGGGTTGCTGGTATCGGTGACCCGCAAACGCTTGACGCACTTCACTTCCAAACTCTCCGTCAGCGTGAGCGTTACACCAGCTTCAATCTCTGCCAGCGCCAGTGATTCACGGCAAAACAACGACTCGCGGCAAAACGTGATAGCAGCTTCCAGTACCGATTGCCGCATCATGAAGTCTAGCGGACCGCTAATATGCTTACGGATCGCTGGCAGAAATGCGTCAAGCGATGCCATTATTCAGCGCCCTTTACTTTGATAGCTTCACGCACGCGTGCACGGAAATCATCAACTTTTTCCTGAGCACCTTGTTTCAGATCTGCCAGGTCCTCCGCTTCAACCAGCGTCGCCAGTTGGACGGAAGTCAATTTTGCCAAATCAACATCATCGTTACCGATTTTGACTACCCAGCTATTTGCCGCCGCTTCAGCCTGCTGGCGTGCCAACGCTTCCGCCGCCAGTTGAACTTTTAATGCCTCGTCCTCCTCCGATTGTGCCAAGACCGATTTCACTAGATCTTCACGTACCCACACGGTAGGAAACTCCAGCAGTTGATGCGCAACCCCACTTTCAACACTGACAGGTTTAAGCCGAGGAAAGATCAAGCGGCTACCTGTTACGGTATCGCGCTTTTTATCTTTATCACCAATGTACACAACAGAAATCTCTGCCATCTTTGAATCCTTATAAAAAAGCCCACCGAAGTGGGCTGGATAATGTTGGAAGTGGCTTAATAGCCTACCGCGACATATTTCACATTGATGACCAGACGCCCCGTTGCGGCACCTCCGGCAATCATGGCGGTAATTTTCTCACCGCTGGCCGCCGTGCTATACGGTACTACAGGTACAGATTTCGCCACCGCATCGGCATGGCTGGCCGCCGCGATAAGCGTATGTGTACCGCTTTTTACTTCCACTGTTACGCCCGCGCCCAACGCTTCACTGACCACATCAATGGAACAGATACGCATACCGATCGGCATTTCCAGCAGTTCGACAATATCGCCGACGGCTGCGGCAGCCAGCACAATCTGGCTTTCTGCCAAAGACAGGTTGCCCTGTGGACCTTGGTACACCGCATCACGCATGGACGGCGCTTGAATCGTTGCCATAAAATTTTCTCCTGATAAAGCAAAGCAGCAGGCCGAAGCCTGCTGTTATGAGAGGGATAGATTAACGACCCGTAGAGATCGCGGAATCGACGACGATGATGCCGTGGTCACTCATACGGCCATCTTTCTGCTGGAAGCGGATTTTCTTCAGGCCGTTAATCCAACGAACTGAAATCTCTGTGCCGTTACCATGATCCACCTTCTCTTCGTGGTAGCCGAAGTGGCCGCCGCCTTCGCCCGTACCGTAAGCGTTCGCCAGCGCCTGACCGCCCAGCAAGATGGCGCGGTCAATGGTGGTTTTCGCTTCCTTCTGCGCTACCGTCGCAGCCAGATCGTTATTGGAAACCGCGACCTGAGAACCTGTGTTGAAGCGAATCGGCATCCCGGTGTATTTACGCACCAGGATGTTACGCCACATCGCACACTCACCTTTGAACAACGGATGGTCGAAGCCTTTAGATCGCTGCATAACGCGAGACAGCATCGCCTGCCAGTCTTTACCAGAGGTGGACGTATACCAGTCGTTCCACTGGCGTGGCGTCACGTTCAGGACGTAATACGGATCGTCGTTCGCCATGTCGTCTTTCGACATTTTGACGGGCTGGAGTGGATGCGCCATTTCATCGATAAACAGAGAGAGATTATCGACCACGCCCAGCGTAAACAGATCGGCAGCATCCAGACCTTCAAAGCTGGTTGCGTCACCGGCATAAAAATGGCGATCGTAGGTTGGCGGCAGCACGTCGTTGATCATGATTTTGCCGAACTCACTGTGTCCTGCCAGCGGCAGAATGGTGTCATCGGCGATAAAATCACCGCGTGCGCCCGCCAGATGCACCGTTGCGCACTGATCTTGCAGGTCATTAAAGTACGTGCCCAGCAAGGTGCGCCCGGTTTTGTTCAGATTGTGCTTATAACGCTGTTCTGACATTTTCCCGCCCGCATCAACCAGGTGGCGGCCCTGATTGATCTTAAGCGAGAAATCCGCGAACGCGAGGTTTTCACCGCGCCCTTCCAGCTTCGCATCGCCCATCGTCGGGCGCTTGCTGAGCTTGTGGACGATCTGCATATCCACTTCATCGCCCTTGGATTTTTGCAGATCGGTAATGCGCACTACTGGCGCGGTATAGCTGGTTTGCTTCACGCCTTTTTTATCCGGCGTTACCGCCTTTGGCGCTTCCTGCTGTTCCGTCATGATGTTAACGAATGAGCGGTTGCGGTTGGCTGCGGTAAACAGCGCAACCTGCATCAACTTATTCGCCTGGGCGGAGGTAATGGTAGTCATGTTGATTCCCTAAAAAGAAAAACCCGCACACTGCGGGTTGGATGATGTGAGTAAGTAACGTCAGATGGCTTGTTCTAACAGCGCCTCAATCTGCGCATCAGTCATGCCAGCAAACATCGCCTGCAATTGATCAGGATCGGCATTAGCCGCCTGCTCCAGTGGCGATGCACTGTGTTGCGTTGTTGAGCCGACATCGGACGGTGATGCAGGCAGTTGTGACGAGGCATTCGCTTTCGCCAGCAGGTCTGCTGCTTTTTGCTGAAGTTCTGCGGTGGTCGGTTGCTGTTGCGCGGCTTGTGTAGGCTGTTGAGGTGCACTCTCCACAGTCTCGCCATAAGCAGCGCGGGTTCGCTTCTCGACTTCACTGAATCGTTCAGCTAACGGTTTATCTTTCCATGCGGGATCAAGTTTGAGTGTTTCATCGATATGTACCGCCAGTGTGAAACGGTCTGGATCGCTGCTTTGCCAGCTTTTCAGTTCTGCCGTAGCATCCAGTGCCGCCATCACGGGGTTGTCATTAACAGATTGAGGAACTACCGGGGTTGGCTGAGCAGATTGCAGGTATTCCACTTTCTGCGTCAGCGCATCAAGCACATTCGCCACCTCGGGGAAGCTCTCGCGAACTGTCGCGATCTGCTCTGGTGTAATCTGCGCTTTCTCCGGCAGTTGAGCAGGCTGTAAACCAGCGGCGTTAATCTGGCGCGTAAAGACTTCCAGTTGCCGCCGAGCTTCAGCCAGTTCCGTAGACGCTCGCTGATTTGCTTCAGACAGTCGTTGCTTTTCGGCACGTTCTGCTTCCAGCACGCCATAAGGAATGGTGTGTTTTCCATCGCGGCTGATAATACTTTTCGCAGAGCCATTACCTTCATCAGCAACGGCTGGCTGTTGAGTTGTGGTTGTCTGTGGTTGCGCAGCTACGCCCGGCGTCAGCGTGATGGTATCGCCCTTATTTTCCTGCTGCTTATTCAGATCATCGGCGGTGGTTTGTCCGGTAATGGTTACCTCCCCCACCGTATCATCAGAAATATCCACATCACCCAAGCCATTCAGCAATGCTTCCAGCTCTTCCGCTGTCTCTTCACCCGTTAAATTATTAATATCAACACTCACGTCATTACTCCTGCATGTCTATTTGTCGGATAGATCCGAAAGGGAAAAGGCGTATCGCTGCCCATGCGAATAAGCGCTCTATTGCTAAAGTGCTTATCTGCACAAACAAAAAAACCACCCGAAGGTGGCCGATACTGATTTTGTGGTATAAAAAAACCGGAGCAGCTTTTTAAGGCATACTCCGGTATCTTTCGCGAATTTAGCGCGTATTCATGCTCAAAGCAACCTCTACCTGTAGGTTGCAGTACTTCTATGAGCTCGTGCCAATCCTAATCCATTTAATCCCATAAAAGTTTCAATATCATACTGAGAGAATTTATTTTTAGGCCCGCGAATTGTTTCAACAATCGCATCATTTTTAAAACCAAATTCAAAATATGAAGTTAGAAAAGAACCGGATATACGATAATGCATCTCACCGAATGGATAGAGTATTACTGTACTATTGTCCTCACCATTCCCCATTACTAAGGTTGAATATGTAATTCTTTTTTCTTTTTCTTCTTTAAATGATACATTTTTAACTATTGTGGATAAAAAACTTAATTCAGCGCTTAGTTTGACTAACATCTCTGATGAGATTTCATCTTTCCCATCACTGAGGATAATGCCGTGTTTTCTTAATATCTGAATAATCGCGGCCTCTAGCTCGACATTATTTAAATATAAAACATCATTTATCTTTATGCTTTCCTTTGGGTCTGGATGATTAGATGCAAACCCAGAAGACAATTCAAACTTATCTTCATCGAATCCTATAGCAACACCTTCTCCGTCTTGGGCATACGCTCTCCACTGACTTAGCAGATCATTTTCTTTAGAGAAGCACGAAATGAACTTTATGTTATTGTTTAAGAACAAATGGTTGTAAATATAATCACGAGAAGAACGATTAATTGAATTGACATTGATAGATAATACTTTTTTTAATGTCTCTATCAACCACACCCCCTCTGCCGAATCATTCATATTATTAGTAGCGCTTAACCACAATTTTTTATTCTTGGCAATACTAATAAATGCTTCAGGGCTGCAATAATGGTAAATAATACCCACAAAAATCTCCTTATTCATTAGACTAATTTAGTCTATCGGAATTGAATCAATCTGTCCCTGAATGGTCTGCATCATCTGCGTATTCAATACCTCAACCTCCCGCGTCGTGTTCTCCATATCCTGAAGAATGCGACCCGTTTCTGCCTGCGTTTTCGCATCATCAAAGCGCTGGCTGCTTGTTAAGATTTGCTCACGCTGAGCCGCCGCCGCAATACGTTGCGCCTCGGCCTCCAGTTTTGCCACCTTCCCTGCTATCTCACGCATCGCCAGGTCTTGCTGCTGCGCCTGCAACTGCTGTTGCTGCTGAGCCGCCTGCTGTTCTTCAGGTGTCATTTCATCCGGCGCTTTCGGCGTACCCAGCGCACTGCGGATACGTTCGATAAACTCGGCTTTCTTCGGCACGTCTAACAACTCGACCCACATATCCAGCACCGTGGCTTGTACCTGCGGCGGCAAGCCGGTGATGACTTGCGACATACGCTCGGCCAGTTGCGATTTATAGGCTGGGGTTTGCTGGATCGGCGCAAGCGCAATATGCGCACGCAGGCGGGAAATATCGTTAGTCATGCCGCCATCGACCTCGGATTCTTCATTGATGGTGACGGACTTGCGGCGACGAGGATCGTCACGGTTCACCACAACGGAATAATTCCGCCGGCGCGTCAGATCCTCCAGCAAATACGACAGCAGCAATTGCCCAACCTGCTGGCAGGCAAACTGATAGTTATCGTTGATTTCCGCCAGTGTTGTAGCGCCTTGCTCGACCAGATTACTGATCGCCACACCAGAAGAAGCACTGGTATCCTGCCCCAGAAATGCTGAGTACACCCCCATGCCATCCTGAATCAGTTTCATACTTTCCTGCATGACCTGGAACTGCTGCTGCGCTACCTGAAAATCTTGCTGAATATTCAGCGCATCGGCGGCGGTCGTTTTATTGTGCCTGTTAGGATTGAGGTTAATCACGCCATCCGGGCGTTCAACTTCTTCAGCCAACTGCTTATCTGTCATATTTGTCGCATCAGCATCCTTGATGATGCGCTTGGCCTGTAGCAGCCAGGTTAATTTGATACGGCGGAAGTTCACTTCATCCTGAGCAGGGATCGCACGGCAGGCTAGACCATACGGTGCACCCGTTTTGTCCTTACGATAGCCCCAGAACGGCACTAACGGGAACATGCCTTGTGGCGCGGAACACAAGCGGTCACCCAGAAAGTGCGGCCCGACAAACCACGCTTCGCGAATCCGACTAACGCGAGACATCACCACCGACACACGTCCAGTCGCCAGCGCCACGGCGTGCATCACATTGTTTTTATCAAATTGGATAACGCGACCATTGGACAGTTCAAGCACCGGCACCCGCTGGTATGTGCGATAGTAGATCACCTGCAACATAACGCGCTTACGGTTTGCGGATACCCATTCCGTATCCTTGCGGCTCCACTGCTGATATTCGTCATAAGCACTGATTAAGGCGGACTCTTGCCCTTCGGCAATATCAGTATCCACAAACCCGCGCCACTCATTGATCGAGTAGTCGATAACCTGTGACATATTAGGAAAGGTCGCTTTCACTTCATCCACGTCCAACCAGCGCTTGCGCATCAGCCAACGGCAATCACTCATGTCGGCCTCGCGACTATGCCAGTCCCAAAACACTTCATTGCGGTGAACGGTCCCGACCTTGTAACGCGAACCAAACAGATCGCTATTGCGACGCACCTCAACCCACGACAACCCCGCCTTGATCTGCTCAGCGTAAGCATCAGAACGCGCCTTATTTATATTCGACAAGCGACAGACGTCAGAAAACTCCGCATTGACCGCATCGGCCAGTTGTTCCATTTCCTCATCGGGATCGTCAGCGATAACCATTAAATCCGTGCGTGTCTTCGCCTCCATGCCCAATACGCCATCGATGGTTGGCGCGATAAGATTGTGCATAGTCAGCGGCTGGCCGCGCTCGCGCAGCTTCGCCACCACTTCCGGTGCAAGCTGATCGCCGTCGTAATACGCACAGGCGGTATTTGCCGTAGTACGCCAGTCCGGTTGCGCGTCAATATCCGATGAAATATCCAGTAATTGACGCTGCGTAAAACGATCGCGATTATCCTGCTGCTGTGGCTTGGCCTCAGCTTCAATAGCGGCTGTGTTCATTAATGTGACATCCAGTGAGTAGGTTTAGAACGGTCGATAGGTTTCAGTTTCGGTCTGGCTGGCATACGAGCACGCATTTCCTGCGCAATGGCATAGCTCATCACCTGGTCATCGAAACAACCGGTTTGTGCGCCCATGCTGCCTTTAGCGTCATAGACATAGGTATTCAGTTCATTGATTGTGCCGATCCAACGAATGCCGCTGGCCTTTTCACGCAGTAACGTTTTCAGCCCCTCAGTTACCACCGGCTTACTCTGCTTGGTCGTCAGCCAGCCCAGCTTCGGCGTTTCATCGTCGTTATCGCGATCGAGGTGCTGCTCGGCATAAATAGCGCGGACGGGGTAAATATCACGCAACTTCTGCAATACCGCATGACCGTGGTTATTTCGTTCTGGTCCGATGTAGGCGGTGTTGTACCACTTGCCGATGTGCGCCAGCAGTTGCGCGAACAATTCAGCATCCAGATGACCGAACCAATGCGCTACCTGTTCGCCTGTCGATTTCTTCACGACATCAAATGAAGATCGGTCACCGTTTTCCAGTCCTTCGGCGATATCCGCACCGATAGCGTAATCTTCATCGGGATCCGGCAATTCCCAGACTAGTAGATGATTTTGCAACGTGCGCTGAAGTTCTTCTTTATCGCCGCCACGCAGTGCCTGCACCTTTGTGCGCTTACCGGTTTCCGGCTCTACGTCATAGACAATCAGCGGTGGGCTACAACGCCCTTCGGCATACATCACATTGATCGCAGGGAACACACGGCGGCCAGAGGTTAAGAAGGCTTCCTGCGGCGTGGAAGGAAATTCCTGTTTCATTTCCTCACCCTGCTCGACCTCTTTGCGGATATACCACTGCTTTTGCTCAGCACTCAGCGTGGCACGCGTTGCCGCTTCCACTGCAGCAAAATATTCCTGATGATATTTACTCAGGCGCAGACCTCCGGCCGGAACGGGTGCAACGTATTTCGGATCGTCAAACCACGGATAGAAATGAAACTTGTAATCCTGCATCGTCAGATCAACGCCGGATTGCGCCAGTTCAAGCGCCCTCGTGCTCATGGTATGGAAGTCGCCGCCCACACCTTCCGCCGTGGATTCGTCAAACACGATGCAGCCGTCATGCACCGCGTTCAGCGTACCGGTTCGCACCTCTTTGGCTTTCGCCGGATACTTGGCGCAGATTTTTCCATGCTCAGAAATGTGCAGACGCTGAACCGTACCTGAGCGGAAAGACGTGGCTACCTGAATGCTGGAGCCGTGAGAAAACAGGATATAGCCGCCATTCGCCCCGCTGCGTCGCTCGGTAATCTTGAAAGATGAACGTAACCAGCCAGGTAGATTGTCGAACGGTATCGATATCTTGGTACGGAAGATTTCGCCCGCGGCGGTCTTATCCTGCGCAATGATCCCGCACTTGATGTTCTTGTTGAATAGCGCCTGATCGAGCAGGTAGATATCAATCGCAGTGGAGAAACCGAGCTGACGCGCCTTAAGAATGATGTTGCGGTAATGCATGTGCTTGAACAAACGACGCTGTGCCGGACGCATCCGAAACGTGACCAATTGGCCTTTTTCATTCTCGATCTTGTACAGATTGTTGAGCCGCCACCACGGATTGCTCAATTTTGACAAAATAAAAAGGCGCTGCTGCGCCTCGGTCATTCCGTCCAGCTCGTCTTCTGCGAGACTGGCATCATAGTGCGGTGTCGTCATTGCGCCAGCATTCCATCATCCGGCATAGCATGAATATCACGCACCACATCGGTTAGCGGCGTCGTCACATCCTTGCTTTCCGCCGTTAACTTCTCTGTCTCCGCTTTCAGCTTGGCGGTAGCCGCCTTAATACGCAGCGTGTCAGCACTCAGGCGCGGAATATTCACCGCATCCAGCTGTAATTTACTCAGGCTGTTCTCGATCGACTCAATCCGGGCAATGTTGCGATCAAGCCCTTGCTCGGCCTTGATGAACTTATCGTAAAGCTCGATACGCGCTTCGACCGATTCCGCGTTCTGCAAATCCTCCATGATTTTGTTCAGCGTTTTCGTCACTGATAATGCACGCGCGCGGGTGAAAATCAGCTCATCCCGCAGATCGGAATCCTTAGCTGCATCGAACAGTTCATCGGCATCCAGATATTTAGCATAAGCACCATGTGTTCTGGCGAATTGATTACCGCGCGGAAATGCGTTTGTCGGCACGCCCGTATTGCCGGGGTTTCCCTCAGTAAAGCGACCACTGGAATCCCTGCCGTGCCTTTTCGTTTCGTGTGCTGAGGCCTCGCTGCTGGTAGCATCTGTGTTTGCTGATTCCTGAGTGTCATTATCACCAGAATTACCGCGCTTTTTCTCGCTTTTGCGATTCGCGCTTTTCTCTTTGCGAATGTGCGAATCACTTTCTTGCGAACAGAGAGTTTGCGAATTCTGTTTAATAAAATCCGTCGCAGCCTTTATCGTGATGTGACGCTTCGCAGAGCTATACGGTACGTCATTCTGAGCGCACCACTCTACTGGGGAGATTCCCGTTGCTAAATATGCAGCGGCATAATCGGCCAGTAGCTTTTTCCAATCGTACTTTGCCATAGCGTCCTACTGAGTAAGCATTATCGAGCCACCTCTGGGAAGTGACTCTGGAATGCCTGATGAATCACTTGAATGCGTGGACTACAGCGCGAAACAGGTAATCTTTCACCTGCTGCTCTTTAGGAAGCTGGTCATACGGGACAAAGCACGGGTGTTCTTTCTTCTCGGCGTCTTTCACTGGCCCATATACCCAACCTTCAGCCTGTTTCTGAGCCAACCAACTATTATGTGACGCTTCTGGGCCGTGCTCACCATTGAGATGGAATTCTACGCCGAGGCGAGCACTATCTTTCTGCCAATCTGGTGCATCGTCCCACGACATTTGACTACCATCTCCTAGGGCTGCGCAGTAGGCGCGGTTGATTTCGTGAGATATTCTGGCAATCAGGTCAATGCTATATCCTCTGTCTTCGGCCTCGGAATTACCCACACCGACACCCGGCAGATTTTCAAACGCCAGTGCTGTTCCGCCTTTACCTGTAATTGCCTTAACCTCCTCCAGCAGGGAAAACGGGATACCATTGATTTTCACGCACTGGTCACGAGGCAAGGTGGTAGATTCAACATCATCGGGCAACGGCTCCGAAAGCGATTGCTCATAAAGGCGCTGTTTAAGCAAATAGCCTTCCAACTGCCAGATTTTGTTAACCGCATTCTGGCGTGCAATCTTACGGCCAATCTCAGGGTCGAAGTTTTCAGGTGATGCGCAGGCTGATTCGCCAGTGACGGTAAAGCCATTACGCAATACCAGGACGCAGAAGGTCAGCAGGTGAAGATTTCCGTTAATCGGGTTAAGGAGTTTGTGACCATCACAAGCGCCCCCCAACCCTTCTGCTGCTGAAAAAAAGTGCTCAGCAACAATAATGCCTTCAATGTGGTCAGGTGTAACACGCGGCGCGGTTAAGCCCTTCGCCTGAATCTCTTTCTCAATGTGTTGATCAGTGACTTGTGTCATGGGATTACCTTTTGTTAGGACGAAAAAAAGCCCCAGCGGATGCTGAGGCTATATATTGAATATCAAAAGTCTTATTTAAATAATCCAGTAAAAGCAAGGCCAAAGGCAAGTATCAAGCCGAATTCAGTCACAAGAAGCATCAACAACAACTGAATATTTTGATACCACGAGCTGCTTTTTGGCACAAAGCTCTGTAAATCGGCAATTACTACATGGCCCAAAGCACAGGCGCGAATCACTGTACAAAGGATTACCAGTGCACATGCTACATAAGATTCATTTTCATAAGTTTTAATTGCTGCATAAATACCAACGGCGCATAAGGCCACTGAAGCGGTATATTTATCATCCATTTCGATAATTTTTTGTGATGCAGAAAGTTTTGTTGTCATATCAGTCTCTTTGTTAGTTGGTATATAACTACGCTACCACATGAAAAAAGAGGCCGAAGTGTTTCAGCAAAAAAAGTGTCTTTTCCGAGAAAATAAATTTAACGCTCAGTAATGTGTTATTTATTATCATCTTTTTGGGAGTCTATTTCCCGTATCCCCGCCAACTGATTTAGCGCTCTGTCTAGTGTCGCCAGCAACGGATCAATCCAATATACCGCCTGCCCATACGTTAGTCTGCACTCGGTGGTAGCGGCACCAGAACCGGTTGTGTCAGCTCCGCCGGCAGTGGCACGCATTGCGCTGGCACGTAGACTGTGCGCGTAGTCGAGCAGCCCAGTAGCGACATCATCAGGCACACACTCACGACTAGCAGGATGATGTTTGATAACTGTTCGGTAAATAATCTGTTTTTCATCGGATTTACCCTTGATGGTGATGGCATACTGATTCGCCTGCCTGGCGATTTCGTTGTAGTGATGAAACTGAAGCGACTGTCCGGCGATAACCGCTTGCTGGCTGGCGCTGATATCTTTCGATTGCTGCTTATCCCGCTGCGCAATATCCGTATCCCACCGCAATCCCTGCACATACCAACCTGCGCCGAACGCAGCAGCCAACCCGCCGTATAACAGCAGCGCTTTCATTTTCGTGGTTAACATGGTTTCTCTGTTAGAAAGTGGACAGATTGATGAAGGGGAGGAATTCAGATTTCACGTAGCGTTGCCAAAACGGCATCAGAAAGACTATTTTTTAGACAAATTAAGCTGTTTTAGGACAAAGTGCCGAATGCCTACCATCGCAATACATAGCAAAATAATGCTATCGGCCTGTCTATCTGATCCACTTCCACCAATCAGCGCCCCCATGCACGAAATAGAAAGTGCCGAATACATGAGTTTGCCGATTACCCCATCTTTAACGTGATCACTGAACACGCACCACCCAGCCCACAGAAGAATGGTGACGTAGGCGATGGTGAAAATCATTGGGCACCTCCACCAAATCGGGATCGGATAAGCCCCCACAGATCGGCAGCTTCAATGGCCTTGATAACGGCAGCAATCAGCGAACCGCCGAACGCCCCCAGAAGAAAGCCAATGCCGCCAGCCGACGAAGGATTGATATTGAAATAATCGCCAACAATGCCTGTCAGGTAGTGGGCGCAGGCGCTACCCGTGAAAACGAAGATCGCGATCCCGCGTGCCGTTCTTAAGTCGCTCTGGAATGGTACAGATATCAGTGCACCAATGAGCCCGGCTACCGCCCATTGAAATTGCTCCCACAGTCGGGATAGCCATTCCATTACACAGCCCCCTGGTACTTGGCATATGCACTCTCAAGTTTGGTGTCATAGCGATTTTTGGCATACGCTGGACCGTTGTAAATTCGGGCGAAGGTTGCCCAATCACGACTTTTCAGCGCCGATAGCAGTTTGTTATCCGCTTTAATAAAGCGCACGAACGAATCGAGTTGCCCGGCTGCCATGTATTGGGCGTTAATGAAAGCTTGTAATGTCGGGTAGCCGCAAGTTTTCCAGTGGTAACCCATGATCTGAAATGCTCCCCACGATGCAGATTGCAACGCGCAGCCGCGATCAATAACAGTCGCAGCCCGATCCATATCTTTATCTTCTTTATCTAGGGATTGGTAACTGCCCGGTTTACGCGCTACCAGATCGGGATGTTTCGCTAATTCGGTATTTGCCCGAGCACCGCCGAAATGTTTCGTCAGTTGCTGATACATAACATGCGGTTCATATTGCACTTTTACCCGACCATCCGATAGAAATCCGCTGCCGCTACTTTCTACTTCGGTCACAGCTTTAATCGTGGCAACCGGAACCCCCAAACCACTCGCGGCGACCCGGTAATCTAAAAGGGTGAGAATTTTGGACATAACACGCTCTATATGCAGGAAATAAAAAAGCCTGCTGGGCGAACCATGCAGGCTTGAGGACTGACCAATAAAAAACCGGAGCAGCTTTTTAAGGCATACTCCGGTATCTTTCGCGAATTTAGCGCGTATGGGCGGGCAGGTCAATCGGGTTTCTGTAGTAATCCGGCGTCTTTTAATGCCAGAACAACATCCATTTGACCATTTTGATTTTTTGCGGCTTCATCAAAGTGTTCCGTCGCTTTTTTCCATAAATCAGATTTAGAATATTTTCTGGTTGGTTCACTTAATAACCTTTCAGCAGCCGCTACGGCGTATTCTTTATTTGGACTGTCTGGCGGTAAATAATTCCCTTTCGGGATATCTTTTATATAACCATCCTGACATAACCCAAGAAATGCAGATTTGGGACAACCTTTTTTCCTGCTTTCTTTACTGCTAGTGAAATGAGTTATTTCATGTTCCCAACACTCTTGCGGCGATTGCCCATAAATAAAATTACTCGCTACAGCAACGGCTGTTTCACCATAAATCCCCATGTCATGCCTCCATTTCATCATAAATTTTAGTGCTGAGGGTGCTAACCGCCTGAGACTCTTCAACATACAACCAGCGCATGCAACTCTTAACCAGATCCAAATATTTCGGCCATTCACCAGCAGATATCACAGCCCCTATGATAGCCAATGATTTACGCAGATGTTCGAACGTCGCCACAATATGCCCATTACCACCACACTCGTTACAGACGGTAATGACAGGGCGCTGCGTTTTTCCTGTTCCGCTACAACGTGGGCAGACATTTAATTGTGCCGCCTGGAGATCCGACCATTCCCGCAGCGCTTTACGTTCATGACTTATTCGCTCGTTAAGTTCGGTGATTTCGATCCCCGCGCTAATGTAATCGGCGTGGCTCACCTTTTCGCGACAGCGCTGCCTTTCAAGCTGCTTTATCTCTGCACGCAATGCATTGGTATTCTTGCGCGACTGCGCCGCTTTAGCGCCGTATCTGCGTAGTAGCCCAGCGATATGATCGATTTGCGCGGGCAGATTGCGATCAAGCACCATACTTAGCGCCAACTGACAGGCAGAGTCCGAGTGCATGAGGTGAGTTCGAGTTTTTACCCAGTTAGAAATAGCATCTCGAATACGCTGTTCTGCCTGGCTATCGTGGCGGTATTTTGTCATTAACAAATCAAAGCCAACGGAATGGCGATGTTGAGCTGTAGCAAACGCGCCAACGATCTGATCTTTGGAAAGAATGCCTTGCCCGCGCCCTATGTTCAGTGATTCAATACTCATACAATGCGGATCGTGCATCTTGATAAGTTGTTCTATGGCTATGGTCATTTGGTCAGTCCTGAAATGATATCATCAGGCTGATTGTATGATTTAGTTTACAGAGAGCAACAATATTACAATTTACAACGTGGGCTAAATTAGCCCCGTGCCTTTTCAACCAAGTCTTTAGCTTCTTCAATTATTATTTGATAAAACTTGGTCTTCAATCTATCCCCTGATGGACATTTTCTTTGTGACTTCCCATAGCTTAAAGCTAAATTTTCACACCAAAGTACGATATCAAACTCTGTCTTCTCAGATAAAAATAATTCTTGCTTATCAAAAAATTTCCTTACTGTCATTATGTGCGGTTCGTCAGAATTACCTTCTAGTTTAGACAACCTTGAATCTACATTTTCCACTTTTCTAGACAGCTCATCATTCTGTCTAAAAAGCTCCGCTACAGCTATAGCATTTTGCACAACAACTTCAGCCATTTTTGTCAGCGCCGACCCCTGAGCTGTCACTGGCGGTGGGTATACTCCATGCTTGGTTAACGATGGTACTACTTCATGATAAAGCCAACGTTGAAATCGCCTTCCCGCTTTAGATTTGTCATTACCCATTATCCTATTCAGACCTGGCTGAGTGACAAAAACCTCTGTTTCCTCATCGAATCTTCCATTATTAACTGGAATATTTTTATATTCATCGGAATCAAGATCATTTATTTGACCTTTGATCAAATTAGGAATGAACTTTGTAGGGTTAACCTCCCCTAACTCTCTATTCTCTTTGTTTAATACAATAAAAATATCTTTTAAAGAAAAATAAAGAATTTCATCTATATAGCATGTCCTTATATCTATAGAACCAGAGGTTCCCTCATAACAGATAGACATTAGATTTTTATTTTCTTTCATATAAACATTCCATTTTATTTATTAAAATAGTTAGCTATGCTGCGGATAGCATGTTCATAACCAAAGCATACCTGAGTTTTATACCCCACGGCTGAGGTTTTTTTTGATCCAAATCTCTTGCTGAGTCGATAACTTACCGCCCTTAGCTTTCATCTCAATCCACAGGCCACCATACCCGCCGCGAGGAAGTGCCAGAAAACATCTGATATGATTATTTTACTCAACCCTTCTTAGAGAGAACAGAAATGAGATATGTATCACCTTCAACTTGGTTTACTTTATTAGTATATATGTCTTCATTGATCATTTTCATTGCACCATCCTCATTACTTTCACGATATAACACGCTATCAATAGTTGTTATTTTCATCGAAGTTACACTTGCTTGCTCTTCGTGACATTGCCTAATTTTTTTCTCTTCATCCTCGTTAACCAAAGCACCTCTGTCTACAATATGTAGCATTCCATCTTTTCCTAAAATAGCATCAGCCAGTTCATAAACTTTATTTTGTGTAAGTATACGATAATGATGTCCTGACTTAGGATTCCCGTTATTTATTAGAATCTTATTGAATGACCTGGCGCCATGTGAACCTATTAGCCAACAAATCACAGCATCTATTTCTTTGGGTTTCAACCACTCGCTTAAAAGTGAATAATCCCATACATCACTTTCAATTAGTATAGCATCATATTCATCTTCATTAATCACCTCAAAAAAATCATTAAAATATTTTATTGTATACTCAATAGCTCCATTAGATTTTTTATACCTTTCCTTTGTTATTTTTCCACGAAGAACAAGTAACACCTTAAATCCCGCATCTTCAAGATTACCTTTAGCGGTTTCAAGACATTTAGGATTTTCATCAATAGAAATGACTTTATGCCCATCAGCAAGCAACTGTTTTGTAGACAAGCCGGCACCACAACCAATTTCGAGAACAAACTTTGCTTCATTTAAAAAACTTGACATCCACTTGTATCCATCACATTTTTTAATCCCTTCTGAATTAACTTTCCACTGGTTACAGTATTCATCCATTGCATCGTTAACAAATTTTTTAACATCACCATTGAAACCTGTCATATAGATCTCCTTTATGGAAAATTATTATCAGACCTTTAACTTTAGATTAATTTTTAACCATGGCAGTCCATCTGAATGTCAAATACAGCGCCTGAAGCAATACTTCTTCTTTCTCCCCCGCCCGCCAGTCATACAGCACGCGCCCATCAATCACATCGTGGCAAGATGAGCAGCCGTATACAGCCCAGAAGTCATCGCCTTTATATCCCATACCATGCGTGGGACTTGGAAGATGACACAATACCGTTGTTTCGGGATTACCGTTACAGATGCCAGGGATCTGCAAGGTGCAAGCCTGCCCTCGGGCAGACTCACGTAACACTTTGCTTCTGAAAGCAGGAGATTTTCTTATCATAATCAAAAGCTCATCAGTTGGCTAACTGCGTTTTCCATTTCATATTCATCAGCAAAATACTGGCTCAACGTCTCATTCCAGATCACGCCAAATACACCACGATAAACCTTGTCGAATTTCTCTTGCCCCATGTTGACGAATGCGATGCTCCAGCGCTGTTTAAGCGTACCGCCATCAGGATTAGGAGCTAGGTCATAGAATCCGGCTTTTACCATGACGTGATTCAGGTAGGCATCTTTGGTTTTAACTGCCTCAGGATCAAAGCGCTGGCGGCGCTGGGCGGCCACTTTTTCTAATACCCGCCCTGCAATGCCTTTCGTCACGTTTTCATAGAGCGATAGATTACCTGCTTCCTGCGCCAGCTCTTTGGCAACCTCTTGGGCTATCCATGACTCTGATCTGCTGACAAATGCCCATTCTGGTTCCCAATACGAAAACCCCAGATCCAGCAACGCCCAGAATTTACGGTGGTGTTTGATATTGCGCCGGTCGCCGATAGGTGTGAGCGAGATCGGGGTGCCGATTGGCACCCCTTTCATTACGTCACGATCATGATCGGTACAGTATTTGATGCCGCCGCCAGGCAGTAGAACGCCCAGTGCTTCGGTTTTATGCTTTTTCGGTGATTTGGTGCGGATAGCTGTTGTCATGCGGCCTCTCTACTTATCAGTCGCCCCGCCTCACGCTGGATCTGCGCTAAAAACGCTTCCCCCGTCGCCAGCAGTTTTTCCCGTTGAATGTAGCTGATAGCCGAACCTCGCCATTCCTTATCAAACACGGCAATTGCCGCACCAAAGCCTGCGCTGCTGGGAATTTGCTTATCGTCTTTAGGCTTGAACCAGGTGGGGACGTCAAAGCCGATACGTCCACGGATGAATGCAACGTGATCGGCCTGCTCCGGCCACCACACTTCAGACGTGGCCGACTTAATGAGGAAAACATAGCGCCCGCCGCACTCCCTCATTTTGGCTGTGTGGGCCATGATGTGACGCATGCCGGTGATATATTCACCCTCATGCATTTTCGCTGTGCTGTACGGAGGGTTAGCGAATGCGGCACCGTTTAATTCTGCTAACCGCGCTGCCCAATCCTGCGCCAGCGCATTGTCCTCTGCCGTGTAAAACGCCGGACATTTGCTATTTTCGCCATCGGTAAACAGATCGAGAACAAGCGGGCCAAACATCGCATTGATGCCCCAGAAAAGCGGATCAGGTGTGCGCCATTGGTCACCGACGTCTCTCAGCAGGTGTGCTGATTCTGACTTCTGGCACAACAAGGAAGATACATATTCGGTTTCGGAGAAATCGATCATGCCACCACCCCGATCACTTTCCGAATGCCGTTATACGCAGGTGTGGAAATGGCACCGTCATTCTCAAGTGCTTCTATCAGCCTGGCTGCGCGGTTGTAGCCGATGCGGAAATGGCGCTGTAGCTGAGAAATTGACCCTTCCGATTTGCCAGTGAGAAATTTCACGGCGTCGTCGTATAGCGGATCTTTATCCAAATCTTCGCTACCAGTAACGGTGGCTTCCACCACATCCCCACGCTTATTTTCACCACTCAGCGCTGCCACCAGTTCACGGATCAGCGCCGACAATTCCCCTGTCAGCAACACGAAATCGGCGTCAAAACGCGCGACCTCATCTGCACGATCGATATCGTCATTCTGCTCGAGTAAAGAGTCGGAGAATTTCAGCTTTTTCAGGCTGCCATCATCGGCCAGCACAAAACTGATGCGTTCGCGCCATTCCAGCGCCAGCTTGGTGACCAGTTTGCCTGCGTCGATATGATTGGTGATTTCATCACTGGTCAGATCCTGATGCTTGCTGCGCAGAATGCCGCCTTCTTCCAACACGGCTTTTAACTCGGCCTCTTCCTGCAAAACAAAACCCGCCGGCGCTTTACCGTTGCGAACCCACTCGGTCAGCGTCAGTTCAATGGGCGTTTCCAGCATCAGCGGCACAACGGGCAGCGATCCAAGCGTTTTACGCAGCAGCGCCAGAGCATCTTCCGCTTTTTTGCCGCTGGCGGCATCAACGATGATCAGCCCAGCCCCTGCGTTAATCCAAATCTTGGTGGTATGGTATTTACTGAACGCACGCGGCAGGAGCGTTTGGATAACTTCATCCTTCAGCGCGTCTTTCTCGGTTTTCTTCAGACGGCGCCGCTGCACGGTTTCCATGCTGTCGATTTTGGCGGCCAGCTCACGCGCAATCACGGGTGCAGGCAGGATCTTTTCTTCGCGCTGCAACGTAAGCATGATCTGCCCGTTAGCCTGGTGAGAAAGCACATCGAGCAGCGGACAAATAGGCGATATCCAGCCCGTTTTTGCTCTGTCCTGGCTACCGCATGGGGTGAACGCAAACGGAGCCAGTTTCTTTTCCAGCTCATCAAACATCACATCGCTATTCAGGCGATAAATCAGTGCATTTTTAAACGTCATACTCATTGGTCAGCCCTTATTGCTTGGTTTTCATCAGTTGTGCTGTGGTCAGCAGCACGGCGTAATTCATCTTGGTAGCGCTTATCTAACTCCTTGTTTGCTAGTGCTCTTCGCTCCTCCCTTTCGTGCCGTTCCTGTGTCTCCCGTTGTTCTTTCTGATCCAGCAATATCCCGGCGAATGCCTGAATTTTTGCCAACATCCCATCCCGCTTTCCTCTGTCCACCTTTGGCGGGGGCAAGCTGGCAGGCGGGGATAAATATCGCGTAGCATCCGGTGCAGGTAATAACCCTGCGTTAACAGCCTGTTCTACCGCACCTTTCACAGCCCCTTTGTCCCAGCCTTCCGAAACCGTCCACTGCGGCAAGACGCCAGAAGACTGAGCGGTCGCAACAAGGCGTTCGTAGGCAGCAATAAACGCCATTCGTGCCCCAACGCGATCGCCATCAGTGAAAATAGGTTCAGCTACACGCCATGCCTGAGCGATCTCCGCTGTCCAAATCAGCGTGTTAGCCTCATCCTGTGCAGGCAGCGCGATTGCCCACGCCTCATTAGCGCTAACCCACGACGGGCGGCCGGTGAGACGCTGGATGTTGCGAATAATATCGGCGGGTTTTGGTGCGTAGCGCCCCTGCTCGGGATCGGTGATCCACTGGCTGAGCGCCTGCCGAATCAGTCCGATGTCGAATGAACCGACAGCATTCCAGTACAGGCGGATCACGGCTTTCGATGAATCCTTGCCGTACACGGCCAGTGTCGCTTTCAGCAGCTCAGCAAACTCGCGCTTCACCGCTAAATCAGTGCGTTCGTCAGTAGCGACCATCAATATCCCCCCGATTCTCCAACGCCTGAGCTTCCTCCTGTAGCCACTCGTCAAACGCCTGCGCATTGCGGGCTTCAAGCGCTTCCTGCTTGTTCAGCGGTACAACACCGCGCACAGACTGATTACGATTCGCCAGCCATTCAAACTTCAGCCCCTGCCAACCTGCGGCCATCGCTTCACCCAACGCCTGATCAACCGTCCAACCAGCGTTAGCGGCTTTCGTCAACTCTTGGCCGAGAATATTCACGACGGTTTGCGTGATCGGGGCACGTTTGGCTTTGCGGTGCTTCACGTAATCCCCCCAGACCTGTTCGCTGGGCAATGTCGGGAAAGCAGAAAAATCGAATTCAGCCAGCGGTGATTTCAGCGCGATTTTTCGCGCGGGCATACCTTGTGATTCATGTTTTGAATTTACTTGTGGATCATGTGTTGAATTTACTTGTGGATCGCCTCCAGATTCTGGAGGGTCAAAACACGCTTTATCGCCAGATTCTGGAGGGTGAAAACCGTTTGAACCTCCAGATTCCAGAGGGTCAGATTTTGAACCGTCAGATTCTGGAGGGTGAGGATTTGATACCCGTTTAGCCAGTCTGGCTGCTTTAACTTTGGCGATTTCCTGTAAGGCAACTTCTTCCAATCGTTCAGCGTTCAGGTAGTACAGGTTGGAAGAATTACGGTTACCTTTACGGCGCCCTTCTCGGTACAGCCACCCCGCCTCTTCCAGCTCTGCTATTGCGCCACGAATGGTACTTTCCCCTGCCCCTAACTGTCGGGCAATGGTTTCCACACTGGGATAACTGATACCGTCATCATTCGAGTAATCAGCCAAACGCACCATGATCAGAAGTTTTGTATTTTTGATGCCATTGGCGGCACACGCTTCCCATACGTGGCCGGTTAACTTGCTGCTCATTTGACCTCCGTATAATATTTTTGAAATTTCCACAGCGGCTGGCTGCACTCATGCTCATAGCCAGAACGCATAAAAATCACCTGCTTGTTAGCGCGGTCATACCCTATGACATGCACAATCACGCCGCGCTGATCTCGATAGCGCCGATCAAGCGACTGAACATGTGTCATGATCGCCTGCCGTGTGCATTTCTGCTGGAGGCTGTTGGCGGGAATAAAATGCCTGCGCCATACCGGACAAAGCCCCTATGATTGCCAAACGCCGAGTTTCATCCCCGGCTATATCAAGTTTTTTACCGACGATGTCGGCAATCATTTCGATACCTTGCGTTTGATTCATCGCGTAGCCCCTTCCGGCAACGGCGGTAACCAGTCGGGAATCGACAGACCTGCGGCCTTCAGTTCGGCATGAACATGCGCCAACATGTCTGGAGATTCAGCGAACATAGCCAGAAAGCCACGAATAGCGGCGGTGTTGGTTTCAACGGCGGGATTTGATGACATAGCGCCAGCCACACTTTTGATGGTGGCGGCTTCGCTTTCAGTCCAGCGAGTTTTGATCTGGTCTTCCCGCACAACGTGGAACGGCAAGCCAGCCTTGCCCACTTTCTTGCGGGAAAGCAACTCCTTGCGAACGCCAGAAGCGATCGCGGCCCCTGCCGTTGGTGCGGCAGGTTGACGTATTGTGGTCATTGGTCAGTCCTTGGTGTTACTGTTTTTTCCAACTCTGCACCTGGTCAGGGTGCGGGAATAGATGTGGCAGATCTGGGCGAACCAGATACGCTGGAACAATGCCATTTGTTGCAATTTCAATGCGTTTGGCGTTTTCAGCAGATACCTTCTTCTTTCCATGCAGCCACGCCCAAACAGTGGGCTGCTTTACGCCGCAGGCTGTAGCTAACTTCTGCTGGCTACCGATAAGCTCAATGGCTTCGGAGATAGCTCTGGTAGACATAAATAAAACCTCTAGTTTTAATCCACGATAAAGAATAACCAAAGCTATTCAGAAAGTAAATAACCATAGCTATTTGACTAAAAATAGCTACAGCTATAACTTTATACCTATGAAAAAAGAGACTTTTGCAGACAGGCTGAACTTAGCCATGCGGGAATCAGGGGTTAATCAACCAACCCTTGCGGAAGCTATTGGCATTAAACAGCCAAGCGTATGGAAAATGACCACTGGTAAGACCCAGAACCCTCGGAAATTGCTAGAAATATCAAAAGTTCTTAATGTCCGGCCAGAATGGTTATCTAGCGGCGAAGAACCGATGCGGGCTGATGATTCTCTTCAAAATGCTTTTAAGGATACGAAAGAAATCAGACGCATTCGCCTCAAAGAATGGTTTTCAGGGAGAACGATCCCAGAAGAGGAAAAAAGCTATATTTCCCAATTAATTAATGGGAAAGCATCTTTCGGAGAAAAAGCCGCAAGGCGGCTTGAGCATGATTATGGAATGCCAATTGGGTACCTAGATCTCATGCGGGAATCTTCAATTCCCCCCAAATCAGAATGGGGCACAGTCGCAGCCTGGGACAGCAACACTGCGTTATCAGAGGATGAAGTAGAAGTGCCTTTTCTTAGGGATATTGAGTTTGCCTGTGGCGACGGGCGCATTCAGGACGACGACTACAACGGCTTTAAGCTCCGCTTTTCCAAATCAACCTTACGCAAGGTTGGCGCTAATACCGACGGTTCCGGTGTTCTCTGCTTCCCCGTGACAGGTGACAGCATGGAGCCGATGATCCCTGATGGTACGACTGTCGCGGTAGACACCAATAACAAGCGCATCGTTGACGGTAAGATTTACGCTATCGCTCAGGAAGGTGGCGGCAACGATAAGCTGAAGCGCATTAAACAGCTTTACCGCAAGCCGGGTGGCATTGTAGTGATTCACAGTTTTAACCGCGATGCCGATGAAGAAGCCTACGAATCCGAACTGGAGATTATCGGGCGGGTTTTTTGGTATTCGGTGTTGATATAACAGAAAACTAGCGAACCCAATAACGGATGAAACGAGACAAAATCATGAACGATATAAATAAAATATGTTTTGCTTATCCTACACTTCTACAACCAGATGAGCCTAGTGAACAAGGGTACATTCCAGATCCGTTGATTGCAGGTATTGAAAAAGGCAGTGAACATACCGTCGTTGTAACAGTAGGATTAATGATATCCGTTGATCTCCGCATTTTCACGTTCATTGATATATTGCTGGACGGTAAAATTATCAGCCTCGACGAAGGTGACTCAGATGGCCACTATGAAAATCTGAAAGTTAATTATATTGATGATAGTCAAGTGATACTCTTATCATCTATGCATGTCAAAGACGTCAAATTTCACAAATCAGGAACATATGAAATAAGAATAAAGCTCTTTGAGGTTGATGATGATGGCGTTAAAAAAGGCGATGTAATTGATTGTTATAGCAGTTATTTTCATGTTTTAGTCAAGGATGGGGAATAACATGGCTCAAGTATTTAACATCGGTGACGCAAAGAAGCGTAATGTTGATTCTGGTACACATTCCCCCCATAATTCATTTCATGATGGTGGAAGTGGTGGAGGTGATGACATGTTAGAAAAACGCGTTGAAAAACTCGAAGGCATTATGTCAGACCTGCGCACAGATATCGCAGTAATCAAATCAAATTACGCAACAAAAGCCGATTTACATGAAGAAATTGGCAAGCAAACTAAGTGGTTAGCAGCGACAATCATTGCCACTGCGGCCATTTCTCTTGCCGTTGCGCGATTTATATTCTGAATTGCCCTGTAAAAATCATTATCTGCTCCAGCCCAGTTCACGCTGGGTTTTCTTTCTGAATCTTAGACAAGTAGTAGCGCGAACACTAAAGCCAGCCCGTTAAAGATCGCCGATATGCCAGCCATCACACAAACAGCAGCCAGACATCGCAGCAGGAACGTCTTAACCTCTGACAGCTTCCGCGCCAGACGCCAGAATCCCATACCAATATGGGCGGCATAAACTCCATAGAAAACCATGATCACAATAGCAAGATGCCCAAATGTTCCTCCTACCCCGCAGTATCCCCACGCGATATTCCCTGACCAATTATTACTTTTTATGTTTTCTGAACGGACAAAAATCATAACTCTTCCTTAAGTTCATAAAGCCACAAGTTCATCGAAGTGAAGTTTATACATCGGACAGGTAAAAAATAAATATCCTTTTTGTTCAATAGCAAACGTCAATAAACCACGCAAAAACAACCAAAGCTATTTACACTCAAAATAGCTTTGGTTATATTTATTTCATCCCAAGCGGATACGCTCTTTAAAAACCAGGTTAAGTTGCACATACCAACGGTCTGCATGTACCGGTGCGACGGCTACGGCTAAACATGAGCGTTATCAACATTGGAGGATATCAAGATGAAGTAACAGCGCGGATAGGCCGCGGCAAGTAGTGCCAACGCAGCAGTAATGACGCTGCCCCGAATCTCGGTTGAGGGAGCCAGTCTCAGGTAAAAAGCTGAGAGCGCACTGGTCAGGGTTAACTTGGATCAAGCGCACCGGTAGAGCAGCTCGACCGCCAAACGAGCACCGGTTATTAGCGGCGATTGAGCGGCAGAAACTCAAAGGCATGAGCGCGGCCACTGCGAGAGTGTGGCTGGTTTTCTTTGGGGTGTGGTGAATGTGAAGGCTGATTCACTCATTGCGATGATAGGAGAAGATTTGGGTGGATTCTCTCATCGCAAACCCCTAATGCGGAGTTCAGCGCCCGCCACTAAACCACCAAAGCAAACCATAAGGACTGACCAATGACCAAGCCACGTAAAAAACGCCGCACTGCAAATGCGCGCCAGTGCGTAGAGAACCTTCAGCGTATCACTCAGCGAAAAAGTGACCGCGTAACAAGAGCAGTTCAGGCTGCTGTGAGTTGCCATTCAATTACAGACCACCCTGCCCAACCTAAAAAATTGTGTTCAGTTAAAACCAACGACGGTAGCGATCCAGATCGTTACGTTGGCTACTCAGCAGTCGGACGTCAGAAAATACGCGGCAACAGCAAAATGCCACGCGGCGTTTACTAAATAC
This sequence comes from Pectobacterium parmentieri, assembly GCF_001742145.1. NCBI lineage: Bacteria > Pseudomonadati > Pseudomonadota > Gammaproteobacteria > Enterobacterales > Pectobacteriaceae > Pectobacterium > Pectobacterium parmentieri. The sequence continues at coordinate 1,799,942 of NZ_CP015749.1, forward strand.
CTAACTCAAGCTCACTTCGGTGGGCTTTTTTTTCGCCTGAAAAGCGAGTTTTACGCCTCACCAGGGCAACCACGGCCACCTTCGGGTGGCTTTTTTATTTCTTTCGATAAGGACTCACCAATGACCATCAGCATGACCCCCGTTAAATCATCTCAGATCCACAGCATCGGTCACGACCCAGTAACCAACACGCTGGCCATTCGTTTCAACGGTCGTGGCGACGCGCCGGGCAGCCTGTATCACTACAGCAACGTGAAAACCGACGACTTCGCTGCGTTCTCCGGTGCTGATTCAGTCGGTAGCCACTTCTATCGCAACATCAAACCTCACACCGATCGCTTCCCTTATCAGCGCATCAACGAGGAAAAGACCGAAGAGTAACTCAGTAGGCTTTCACCATGTGCCCTGCTCATTCAGGGCGCATGAGTAAGTTTATTGGCAAAAAGCGAGGTTTCCGATGAACGAATACAACTACCAACGAATGCGGGAGGAACGGCTTGAACGGTATGAGCACAAGCTGCATACCAACCCTAGGGAAAAGGCGGTACTGGAAGAACGTATCGAATTACTGCGCCAAAACGGAAATTTTACCGATCGCCTGAAGCAGCTCATCGTATCCGAGTGTGTTTCTGGTATTGAGAAACGGCCAATTCTTCGATTAATCGAATCGCCGGAAATGGCTGAGTGTTTGGGCGAGTTTCAGGAAAGGTTGTTTTTCATGACGGCAGCGACTGAGCGCATCAGCGAACTGGACGTTGAAGAGAACAGCGTACCCGATGAATTTCTCTGGTAGCCCAAAAAGAGAAAAGCCCCAGTTTGCACCGGGGCTATCCCGGTCAACAGCGACCAAACCGTTGACCATAAGGACTGACCAATGACCATAGTCATTAGCAGTTGATCGGGGACCAACCCGATCGCCAAGGAGCATACCATGCCCTCGACCTCCGTTAAACATATCCAGTACCGCCACCGCGTCGGTAGCCACAATATTCACCAACATCCACAGCAGACAAATGGCCTGATATTCCCGATCGTCGTCATCGCGGCTGCGTTTTCTGTTTTGTCATTAATTCTGTAATAAGGACTGACCATGACCAACAACACTGTTGCCAACTCGGCGTTGCCGCCGACGATGGCAAGTCTCGGCATTGATGAGCCGACCTGGAGCGCGCTGAAAAGCAGCGTTTTTCCGGGAGCCAAAGAAGAATCCATCATTCTGGCAGTGAATTACTGCCACGCCCGTAGCCTCGATCCGCTGATGAAACCCGTTCATCTCGTGCCCATGAACGTTAAAGATGCTCAATCAGGGCAGTATGGGTGGCGTGATGTGGTCATGCCTGGCATTGGCCTATATCGCATTCAAGCCGACCGCTCAGGCAGTTACGCCGGCGCAAAAGAACCAGAGTTCGGACCTGATACGATTCATAAGCTGAATGAAGTCGAAATCACCTTTCCTGCCTGGTGCAAATACACCGTCTATAAGCTGATGCCTGACGGTCACATCGTGGAGTTCAGCGCCAAAGAGTATTGGCTGGAGAACTACGCCACCGCCAGCAAAGACACCAAAGCCCCCAATGCCATGTGGAAACGCCGCCCTTATGCGCAATTAGCAAAATGTGCAGAGGCTCAGGCGTTGCGTAAGGCATGGCCTGAAATCGGCCAGCAGCCCACGGCGGAAGAAATGGAAGGCAAGGATCTGGATTACAACAATGCCCGGGATATTACGCCAAAGGCAGCAACATCTGAAACATTGGCAATTCCCTATTACCCACAAGAGCGTTTCTCCGCCAATCTGACCGCCTGGCAACAACTGATGGAAAGTGGCAAGAAAACCGCGCAGCAAATTATCGCTACCGCCAGCAGCAAATACACCCTTTCCGAAGAACAAATCCTCGCGATCCGCGATCTGGAGCCACCTCATGCAAATCATTAATGTCCAACAGGGCACAGACGCATGGCACGCACTGCGTGCCAAACATTTCACCGCCAGCGAAGCCCCCGTGATGATGGCGGCTTCCAGCAAAATGCGCCGCGATGAGTTGCTGCGCATGAAAGCGACCGGAACCGAACGCGAAGTGAGCGAGTGGGTGCAGAAAAATCTGTTCGATAAAGGCCATGAGTACGAAGCCGCCGCGCGCTGCATCGTCGAAGGGATTATCGGCGACGAACTCTTCCCCGCAACAGCCGTTTCTGACGATGAGCGCTTACTGGCGTCATTCGACGGTATCACCATGATGGAAGATACCGTGTTTGAACATAAGATGTGGAACGCATCATTAGCCGAACACGTTAACAATCACGACCTGCCGTCTGAGTATTACTGGCAGTTAGAACAGCAACTGCTGGTCAGTGAGGCCAGACGCGCCATTTTTGTGGTATCCGATGGCACGGAAGACAATTTCGCCTGGACGGAATACCTTCCCGTCGCCGGGCGTGCTGCTGCCCTACTCGCTGGATGGGAACAGTTTGAACAGGATCTGAATAACTATGCCGCTCCTGTTATTAACGAATTACCACAGGGTAAAGCGATTATGCGTCTGCCTGCGTTACTGGTTGAAATTGAAGGAACAGTGAAGCAGTCCAACCTGGCAGTTTATGAAGGGAAGGCGTTGGCCTTTATCCGTGCCATCAACACCAATCTGACCACCGATCAGGATTTTGCTGATGCGGAAGAAACGGCCAAATTCTGTGATAAAGCAGAAAAAGAGCTGGATCTGATTAAGCAGCAGGCGCTTTCGCAAACGGTGCAGATTGATCAGCTATTCCGCACCATCGATACCCTACGCGAGGAAATGCGCGGCAAACGGCTGGAGATCACGCGGCTGGTAAAATCACGTAAAGACGAGATCCGCGCAGAGATTATTAGCAAAGCAAAAGAGGATTTGGCGCAGCACATCAATGTGCTGAATGCTGATCTGGCAGTTGTCCGACTCCCGCCAGTCCCTGCGGATTTCGTCAGTGTGATTAAGGGCAAGAAAACGCTAGTTTCTCTGCACGGTGCAGCAAACGACGAATTGGCTCGGGCAAAGGTCGAGGCGAATCAAATAGCCACACAGTACCGTGACAATCTAAAGCTATTTGATGCTGTGCCGCCAGAGTATAAAAACCTGTTTGCCGATCTGAACCAGCTCGTTGGTAATAGCCCAGATCATATTAGTTTATTGATCGAGCAGCGTGTTTCTAACCAGAAAAAATTGGAAGAAGAACGCTTGCAGGCACAGCAAACGGTAACCGAGCCTCTTACACAAGTAGCTCGCACACCTCTCTATCCACCAGGCACCGTCAACTGGCCGGAAAAGCTGGGCGAAGCCTCTCAACCTGCCGCAACGCAGCCTGACCTTAAATGGCTACTGGATTTGCTGCTGGTAGATTTGGCTAGTGTTGAAATTAAGATCACCAAGGCAACAGCTAAAAAATTACTGGATGCCGTCGCCAACAATCTCGTCCGCTCATTCACCCTCCGTAATTAATTCTTCCCCCTTACTGGGGATAACATCAGGAAATCATTATGACAACCACGACAACCGCCGCTGGCGTGTTGGAGTCTTCCCTGCGCCCCGTTCGGGCGCAACTCGATTTAGCTATCGAACAAACCACGGGGATCGTTCAGCGCTCCGTCGAAAGCGCGACGGTTTTATTAGATCAAGTACAGACCCTGTGCATCGAGCAACTGAATAAAGAAGTCGATTATTACAACGCCATTATTGACCGGCTGGAGGCTGCCGAAAACGACCTGACCACCAAAGCATTAGCGCTGACACAGGTTCAGGAACGTGTTGAAAGTGCAGAACTGGTAGCCGCCGAAGCCACTGCCGAGCGCGATAGCGTCACTGCAAAATATAAGCTGGCCATCACCGAAAAAGGGATGTTGGCAACCGAGTTGAACCAGTTGAAATCCCTCAACCCTGAGCGCCTTAAAGCACAACTGGCACGCGTAAAAAACGACTTGAACGACAGTCGCACGCTACGCGATCAGCAACTGGCTGAAATTCGTCGGTTGAAGAAGGAAGCGGCTGATAAAACCAGCAAGCTATCAACGATGGTTCAGCTCAACGATGAGTTGAATCACGCGATCGCGGATATGAGGGCACGCCTACAGCGTGCTGATGGTGACGTTGAGCAACGCTATTGGCAGGCCGCCAACGGCGTGCAGTTCTATTTCTACACCTTCCAATGGGGATTACAGCTTTATTCCCCTGAGTATGACGTAAAAATCCTGAACGATATCGACTGGCACCTTGAGATCCGCAGCACCATCGGTATCTGCATGATCGTGTCAGTGTCGGAATGGGCGGCACCAATCTACCCCACCGTAGAAAACTTCAGAGACTCATGGCCGGATGGCTTAACGGAAGCCATTACCGCACGTATTCGTGAGCTGCTGGAAGCAACGCATCCTCACTTAGTTCGGCGTGCTGAATGGGCGGAATCCGTGCTGGCCGGTTCGCTTCCGTTGAAAGAGCAACACCTCGACCTACTCAGCGCAGCGGGCATTCACTCGATGTTTGATGTGGTTCGCCGCACACCGGATGCGCTGGCCGAGAAAGTGAAAGGTTTTGGGATCAGTACTGCCCGTCAGGTACATGCGAAGTGCATGGGGCTAGTAAAGGATTGGGAATTGGCACAAAAACAGAACGAGGCGGCATGATGGAAGAAAAATTGAACCCTGTTGGCGTGCTGTTTAAGCCAGAAGACGACAAATGTAACTGGCTGCCAGTCATCATTTACCGAATGCGAACCCGATCATCAATACGCGTGGGGGAACCGTATAAACCGGAACCTAAACCCATTTACACGGGCTATGATCCTCAGAAACAGAAACCAGTAACGCCGCGTATTGGCGCACGTCGTCATTACTCGTCATCCATCATGCTCAGCATCTATCAGTTGCACCGCCGCGGCATCAACGAAAACGTGATCGCCAAAGATACCAGTATCCCGGTTGGCGATATCCGTAAACTGCTGACGCACAAAACCCAAATTCAGCGCAAACAATGGCAACTGGCTCAGCAACTGCCGTTGCCATCTAAAGCGGTGATATTGGATCGCTTAACAAAAGAAATGTGAAAATAAGGACTGACCAATGACCAATAACACCACTGAAGTAACCGTGAACGCTGCAAGCCTTGCGGTCGATATCGCCGCTCACTGTGCCGCGTTTGAAAAATCCGATGCGTATCAGGCAATGCTTCGTGAACATGTCGCCAAACTGTATGAAAAGGCCATCAACGATACGTTCAGTTGGGGCACATTCCCCGATGCCGTTAGGCGTGCGCTGCAATCTGCCCTCCCCGCCAATATTACCGATGTCGTAGATCTGCCACGCTATAACCTTCTGCTGTTAAAAGAGCTGGCAACGCAGTGGGAGCAAGAAGCAGTATCTGACCAGTTAGTGACGGAGATGCGCAAAAAGGTCACTGCGTTCATCACTGAAAAGCAGATCCCAAAATTCATTAAAGCGTCCGATCTGTGGGCTGCGTTTATTGAAGACCATCAGGAAGCAGCAGCTCAGGAAGGATGGCAACGCCCTGAAGTACTGATGGAATACAGTGAGTACGGTGGCTTCCGCGTAGGATTAGAGAAAGAGCAGTTTGAAGAACGGAGTTGGTCGAGCACCAAACGTAAAACGCATCCCTTTGAATTTAGTAACAACCTTTATTTTTCTGAAGCCGTCGAATATGAAAACGGACAGAAAAAAGAAATTACACACGACGGGATCAAATGTTACGGCCTGTATTCAGGGAAATGTGACGGCGATATTCTCGGTAAGAAAGTTATCGCTTTCTATACCCGCTTTGAAAAGCTGGTCGCAGCGCTTTACTACGGTGACAGCTTGTTAGTGCTCGATCAGGACGACGCTGACGAGGTGTATTACCCCGGCGATTACTGATCGCTGATATCTCCATAACATAGCCGCGTCTGTTCTGTGATGCGGCTATCCCCTTACTGACGATATTTTGAAACCGTTCAGGAAGCGGGAATTGAAGTTATCGCCGAGCAATATATTGCCTTTCACCAGACCAATAGTTATGCCTTTCGGTGCCCTGCTCACTGGGCTAAGGTTTATGACATCGATAGGGACAAGGCGCGGTGGCTCGACGGATGGAAAAAGAAAAGTATGCGATACGCGATCAAGAAAGTCGCAAAATCATCAGAGCGCTCTTTTGCCTTCCCATCACAACAGCTTGCGTTAGAAAGCCTGCTACGTCGAAAAAAATATCATCTGAGACGGTTAAATCAGGATATCGCCATTATCACTACCGTTGTTGAAGAAATGAAAAAGCTGGATTTGTCCTCCCCGCAGATCGAATACCACTTCGGCCATAACGCCGAAACGGAAAACTGGACCTTCTACTAACCAAAGCCCCTTCCTTACCCAGACCAAACGACCAGAATACGGGCGTGTCTTTGGCACGCCTTTTATAAGGACTGACCAATGGCGCGAATGCTTTTACTCAAAGTGTGGGCAATAGAAGAATTCGGTGATGAAAAACCATCGAATAACACACTATATCACTATGCCAAGCACAACATGATTTCCCCACCACCGAAAAAAGTCGGGCGTAAATGGATGGTGGAACAAGATGCGCGTTTTATCGGCATGATCTCCGAACCCACAATAAATAAATCAGATAACCCACTACTGAAAAGGATTCTTTCAGATGGCCGGTAGACCTCGGAAACATAACATCAAAGTACAAAATCTATTTTGTTTTACCGACCCGCGAACCAAGCGGGTTTATTGGCAATATAAACACCCTTTAACGGGTAAAAGGCACGGACTTGGAACAAATGAGGCTGACGCTACCGCAATCGCAATAGAAGCCAACCTACGAATTAGCGAACAGCAGGTGAAACAGGCATTTGCTATCCGGGAGCGTACTCTGGCAATTTCAGGAAAAGGTATAACAGTAAGCGGTTGGTTGGAAAAATATAAAGCGATTCAAGACGAGAGATTGAAATCTGGCGACATCAAGCCCAATACCCACAAACAGCGCAATAAACCCGCATCCTTATTTAATCAGCACGCAGGAATGAAATTACTCACGGAGGTAGGGGCTAAAGATATTGCGGAAATTTTGGATGACTACAAAGCTAACGGACAATCACGCATGGCCCAGGTAGTTCGCTCCGTCCTCATTGATGTTTTCAAAGAGGCGCAGCATGCTGGTGAAGTTCCCCCTGGTTATAACCCTGCGCTTGCCACCAAGCAGCCACGTAAAAGAATTCAACGCCAGCGTTTGGATCTGGATGAATGGCGGGCCATTTTTGACGTGGCCAATGCTCAACATCAATACATGGGGAACGCCATGTTACTGGCGCTGGTGACAGCTCAGCGCTTAGGTGATATTGCCAACATGAAATTTTCAGATATCTGGGATGATCACCTACATGTTGTTCAAGAGAAAACGGGTGTCCGGGTTGCTATTCCACTGTCACTGAAATCCAATGCCACAGGATGGACGCTGCGCGATGTCATTGCACGGTGCCGAGATTACGTTGTCAGTCCTCATCTGGTTCACTTCTTTCGTTCCACCTCGCAAGCAGAGCGTGGCGCTGCCGTGGCATCCAGAACAATTACGATGCGATTCAGTGCAGCCAGAGATAAGACGGCACTTGTGTGGGAAAACGGTACACCACCGACATTTCACGAACAGCGGTCATTAGCAGAGCGGCTTTATAGGGAACAAGGTGACGTCGATACTCGAATGCTTCTGGGGCATAAATCACAGCAGCAGACAGATAGCTACAACGACGACCGCGGTAAAGATTGGTTAACAATTCAGATTAAAGCAGGATGAGAACCCATTATCAGACAGGTTGTTTTTCACTCTATTTTACTGAGGGATTTTACTGAGATTTTACTGAATGCCTTTTTCCGATGTTAAAAATCAGCGAGAGCAAAGCGCCCCCGCCGATCAATGTGATAACAGTAAGATTACATGTTATCGATGATGTCCTGCGCAAACTCGCTACATTTACGCAGCGTAGCGCCTTCCATCAGACGTTCGAAATCGTAAGTCACGGTCTTGTTCTTGATCGCGCCTTCAACGCCCTTAACAATCAGGTCAGCCGCTTCGAACCATTGCAGGTGACGCAGCATCATTTCAGCAGACAGAATAACGGAACCTGGGTTCACTTTATCCTGACCAGCATATTTCGGTGCCGTACCGTGCGTGGCTTCAAACAGTGCGCATTCGTCACCGATGTTTGCACCCGGAGCAATACCGATACCGCCAACCTGTGCCGCCAGTGCATCAGAAATATAGTCACCGTTCAGGTTCATACAGGCGATCACGTCATATTCAGCAGGGCGCAGCAGGATTTGTTGCAGGAATGCGTCAGCGATCACGTCTTTTACCACGATATCTTTGCCGGTGTTCGGGTTCTTAATCTTCACCCACGGACCGCCATCGATCAGTTCACCGCCGAATTCTTCACGCGCCAACTGGTAACCCCAGTCTTTAAACGCGCCTTCGGTGAATTTCATGATGTTGCCTTTATGCACCAGCGTGAGGGAATCACGGTCGTTGGTAATCGCGTACTCGATCGCAGCGCGAACCAGGCGTTTGGTCCCTTCTTCAGAGCACGGCTTGACGCCGATACCACACTGCTCAGGGAAACGGATTTTACTAACGCCCATTTCTTCACGCAGGAATTTGATCACTTTGTCTGCTTCAGCAGAACCCGCTTTCCACTCAATACCGGCATAAATGTCTTCGGCGTTTTCGCGGAAGATCACCATGTCAGTCAGCTCAGGCTGTTTAACCGGGCTAGGTGTACCTTCGTAGTAGCGTACCGGACGCAGGCAAACGTACAGATCCAACTGTTGGCGCAGCGCAACGTTCAGAGAACGAATACCACCACCAACTGGCGTTGTCAGCGGGCCCTTAATCGCCACACGGTATTCACGGATCAAATCCAGTGTTTCATCCGGCAACCAAACATCTTTACCGTAAACTTGCGTGGATTTCTCACCCGTATAGATTTCCATCCAGGAAATCGCGCGCTTGCCCTGATAGGCTTTCTTCACAGCGGCGTCTACTACGTTGATCATAGCAGGCGTTACATCGATACCAATGCCGTCACCTTCGATAAACGGGATAACTGGATTATTCGGAACAACCAGTTTGCCTTGAGCATCAACCGTGATTTTCTGACCTTCTGTCGGTACAACTACTTTGCTTTCCATTAACCTCTCCTTCGAGCGCAATTTTGTTAATGACTTGTAAGATGCGTGTCAATACTACTTGAATATTTAGCCCGCGCCAATCGCAAACCATTTCGAGTATAATGCTTTTGTTACCGGCGACTATAAAGATGATGAATAAATTCCCTGTTAAAAATCACAAAGTTAAACGATTCAGCTCACAGCCAGCAGGAAAAAGGCAGCCTGACAATGCGCCGCGCCGGATTGTTTTGTTCAATAAGCCCTTCGATGTCTTGCCGCAATTCACTGATGAAGCCGGACGCCGGACGCTGAAAGATTACATTCCGATTAGCGGTATTTACGCCGCCGGACGTCTGGACCGCGACAGCGAAGGTCTGATGATTCTCACCAATGACGGTAAGCTTCAGGCTCGGTTAACTCAACCGACGGAAAAAACGGCCAAAATCTACTATGTTCAGGTGGAAGGTATTCCTGATGAGGCCGCACTGACGCACTTTCGCACGGGGCTGGAACTGAATGACGGTAAAACGCTGCCCGCAGGCGCGGAGATCGTTCCAGAACCTGACTGGTTATGGCCGCGCAATCCACCAATACGCGAGCGTAAAAGTATTCCTGACTGCTGGCTGAAAATTACGCTGTATGAAGGTCGGAATCGGCAAGTTCGTCGTATGACGGCAAATATCGGGTATCCTACTTTGCGCCTGATTCGATACGGCATGGCCAATCAAACCGTAGAAAACCTGTTACCTGGAGAATGGAAGGAGATAACGGATGTTTAAACCCCATGTCACGGTTGCCTGCGTCGTGCAGGCCGAAAACCATTTTCTGGTCGTCGAAGAGTTAATTAACGACAAATTATTGTGGAACCAACCCGCGGGCCATTTGGAAGCCGACGAAACGCTGATTCAGGCGGCGAGTCGCGAGCTGTGGGAAGAAACCGGCATTCAGGCCACACCGCAAAGTTTCTTGCGTCTCCATCAATGGATCGCTCCCGACAGCACACCTTTTTTACGCTTTTGCTTCGCGCTCGACCTGCCTACGCGAGTCGACACCCAGCCACACGACAGCGATATCGAATGCTGCCGCTGGGTGACCGCCGAGGAAATTTTGCATTCTCGCCAGCTTCGTTCACCGCTGGTGGCTGAAAGTATTCGCTGCTATCAGCAGCCAGAGCGCTACCCACTAGCCTTATTGGGTGCATTCAACTGGCCTTTTTAAACATCGACCCTTTTAGACCTGCCGTAAATGGCTTGACCAGCACGCGGCAGGAATAGCGATGCAGCCCTCGGTTCAACATGCTAAAATACGCCGCTTGTTTTTCGCATCAATGCGTCAGTAAATTCAGTTCGTGAGACTCCCATGTCAGATAACAGCCAGAAAAAAGTGATTGTCGGTATGTCCGGCGGTGTTGATTCCTCCGTTTCCGCTTACCTGTTGCAACAACAGGGCTATCATGTTGAAGGCCTGTTCATGAAGAACTGGGAAGAGGACGACGACACCGAATATTGCTCAGCAGCCACAGATCTTACCGATGCGCAGGCCGTTTGCGACAAGCTGGGCATCGAATTACACACCGTCAATTTTGCCGCTGAGTATTGGGACAACGTCTTTGAACTCTTCCTTGAAGAATATAAAGCGGGTCGCACCCCCAATCCCGATATCCTCTGTAACAAAGAGATCAAATTTAAAGCCTTTCTGGAATTCGCCGCCGAGGATCTCGGCGCGGATTATATCGCGACAGGCCATTATGTCCGCCGTCACGACGTTGACGGGAAGAGCCGTTTGCTACGAGGAATGGACGGTAATAAAGACCAGAGCTATTTTCTTTATACGCTCGGCCACGAACAGATCGCACAGAGCCTGTTCCCGGTCGGTGAGCTGGAAAAACCACAGGTTCGCAAAATCGCCGAAGAACTTGAGCTGGCAACCGCGAAAAAGAAAGACTCTACCGGTATTTGCTTCATTGGCGAGCGTAAATTTACCGATTTCCTGGCACGCTATCTGCCTGCGCAACCAGGCCCGATTCTGTCTGTCGACGATAACAAACCGATGGGACAACATCAGGGGCTGATGTACCACACACTGGGACAACGCAAAGGGTTAGGCATCGGCGGTGTCAAAGACGGTGGCGAAGACCCTTGGTACGTGGTGGATAAAGATGTCGCCAACAATATTCTGTATGTCGCACAGGGTCATGAGCACCCTCGCCTGATGTCGTATGGTTTAATCGCACAGCAACTGCACTGGGTCGATCGCCAGCCACTCACCGCTGAACTACGCTGTACAGTAAAAACGCGTTACCGTCAGGCGGATATCCCCTGCACCGTCACGCCGCTCGGCGACGATCGCATTACCGTACGTTTTGATGAGCCCGTCGCTGCCGTGACACCTGGCCAATCTGCCGTCTTTTATCTGGACGACGTGTGCCTTGGTGGCGGTATCATCGAAGAACGCTTACAGGAGTAACCGTGGCTAAGAATTATTATGAAATCACGCTGGCGTTAGCCGGCGTTTGCCAATCGGCGCATGTAGTCCAACAGTTGGCCCATACGGGTAACTGTGATAACGATGTTCTGCATACCTCACTGAACAGCGTGTTAAATCTCAATCCGGCGTCCACGCTTGCCGTTTATGGCAATGATGAGCAAAACCTGAAAGTTGGGCTGGAAACGCTGTTAGGCATTTTGAACACCAGCAGCAATAAAGGCGCGGGGGCAGAATTATCACGCTATGCATTCAGCCTGATTGCGTTAGAACGTAAGCTAAATGCAAAATCTGCCTCGCTGGACGAATTGGGCAAACGTATCGGCCAGTTGGAGCGGCAGCTAGAACATTTCGAGCTGCTTTCCGAGACAATCGTTAGCGCACTGGCTGCGATTTACGTGGATGTCATCAGTACGCTGGGGCCACGTATCCAGGTTACCGGCTCACCGGAGGTGCTACAAAACAGCCAGGTGCAGGCTAAAGTGCGTGCCGCACTATTGGCTGGTATCCGTTCTGTCGTGCTTTGGCAACAGATTGGCGGCGGACGCTTACAGTTGATGTTTTCACGCAGTCAATTGGTCAAAGAAGCAAAACAGATATTGGCACGTTGCACATCCGTTTAATGGTATTCTTGCCGCTATGGCTAACGCTGGTGTGACTCACGCCAGCGTCGCGAAAATCGATCGTTGTTATTGAAATTAATCGTACTTGTCGAAATTAATTGTTATTGAAACCAATCTCAGGAGTTGCTTGCGATGGAATTATCCTCACTGACCGCCGTTTCCCCTATTGATGGACGCTACGGCGATAAAGTCAGCACGTTGCGCACCATTTTCAGCGAATTCGGTTTGCTGAAATTCCGTGTGCAGGTTGAAGTACGTTGGCTGCAAAAACTGGCGGCCTGTGCAGAGATCCAGGAAGTTCCTGCATTTGACGCGGACGCAAACGCTTTCCTTGATAAAATTGTCGCCGAATTCAGCGAAGAAGATGCCGCGCGAATTAAAACTATCGAGCGTACCACCAACCACGATGTGAAAGCCGTTGAGTACTTCCTGAAAGAAAAAGTTGCCGCAATTCCGGCACTGCATGCCGTTAACGAATTCATCCACTTCGCCTGTACTTCAGAAGATATTAACAATCTGTCTCATGCGCTGATGCTGGATACGGCTCGCCGCGATGTCATTCTGCCGCACTGGCGTCAAATTATTGATGCGCTGAAAACACTGGCGCAGGAATACCGCGATATTCCGCTGCTTTCCCGTACTCACGGTCAGCCAGCCACACCTTCCACCATCGGTAAAGAGTTTGCTAACGTCGCTTACCGCATGGAGCGCCAATATCGGCAACTGCAACAGGTTGAGGTTCTGGGAAAAATTAATGGTGCCGTCGGTAACTATAATGCCCATCTGGCCGCCTACCCGGAAATCGACTGGCACCAGTTCAGCGAAAGCTTTGTCACGTCGCTGGGCATCAACTGGAACCCGTACACCACGCAGATCGAACCGCATGATTACATCGCCGAACTGTTCGACTGCATCGCGCGTTTCAATACGATTTTGATCGACTTTGATCGTGATATTTGGGGCTACATCGCACTGAATCACTTCAAACAGAAAACTATTGCGGGCGAAATCGGTTCCTCCACCATGCCGCATAAAGTTAACCCGATTGACTTCGAAAACTCGGAAGGCAACCTGGGGCTGGCAAACGCCGTGCTGACCCATCTGGCCAGCAAACTGCCGGTTTCCCGCTGGCAGCGTGACCTCACCGACTCTACCGTGCTGCGTAATCTGGGCGTGGGCGTGGGTTATGCGCTGATTGCGTATCAAGCCACGATGAAGGGCATCAGCAAACTGGAAGTGAATCGCGATCGTCTGGCTGACGAACTGGATCACAACTGGGAAGTGTTGGCAGAACCTATCCAGACTGTGATGCGTCGCTACGGGATTGAAAAACCATATGAGAAATTGAAGGAACTGACTCGTGGCAAACGCATTGATGCTGCCGGTATTCAGGCATTCATCGATGGTTTGGAATTACCGGAAGCGGAAAAAACGCGTCTGAAGGCGATGACGCCAGCCAACTATATCGGTCGTGCCATCGCGATGGTCGACGATCTGAAATAAGCGTTTTCAAGCCAATTTCGTACTCTCTGGCGGGCACCCTGCCCGCCAGTTCCCCTTAAGACCAACCATTTCCAGCCTGTTTATACCCGGTTTACCCTCTCTGTGGATAATTTAGCAAATAAAATAAACTATTTGCCCCGTGTACAATTATGATACGCGGAGGCGAAATACGTGAAAGACATGGTGCATAAGTTCGTTGCAATCACCATGTCTATTCGACAGAGGATATAACGATGCGGATTCTGGTCGTTGAAGATAATGTATTACTACTCCATCATTTAACCGTTCAGATGAACGAAATGGGGCATCAGGTTGACGCCGCGTCTGACGCTAAAGAAGCGGATTATTTTTTGCATGAAAACATGCCGGACATTGCGATTGTCGACCTCGGACTGCCCGATGAAGATGGGATGAGCATGATCCGTCGCTGGCGTGCCAATCAGGCCAAGCTGCCTATTCTGGTACTGACTGCGCGTGAAGGTTGGCAAGACAAAGTTGCCGTGCTGGAAGCCGGTGCGGATGACTACGTAACGAAACCCTTCCATATGGAAGAAGTCGTGGCACGTCTGCAGGCGCTGATGCGACGCAACAGCGGGTTGGCATCACAAATCATCAGCCTACCGCCCTTTGAGGTTGATTTGTCGCGGCGCGAATTGGTGATCCACAGCACCCCCATCAAGTTAACCGCGTTTGAATACACCATTATCGAGACGTTGATTCGCAACACAGGTAAAGTCGTCAGCAAAGACTCCCTGATGCTACAACTGTATCCAGATGCGGAGTTGCGGGAAAGTCATACCATCGATGTGTTGATGGGCCGATTACGCAAGAAAATTCAGCAGGCCGACGCACCGGATGTGATCACTACCGTGCGTGGGCAAGGATATCGTTTTGATATTGATACACCCTCAGGCTCGGTATGAGTGATAACGATAAAAAGCAGCCTTTCTCACTTCGCATTCGTTTTTTACTGGCGACAGCCGCTATTGTGTTAGCGTTGTCGCTGGCTTATGGCACCGTCGCCATTATCGGTTACAGCGTCAACTTTGATAAAACCTCATTCCGCCTGTTACGTGGCGAGAGCAACCTCTACTACAGTCTCGCACAGTGGCGCGATAACCAACTGAATATCGTTACCCCACCCGATGTTGACATCAACTTCCCCACGCTGGTGTTGATATACGATGAGCAGGGCAACATGCTCTGGCGTGAAAAGCACGTTCCCGAACTGGAAGCGCTGATAAAGCCAGAATGGCTGAACAAGACGGCCTATCATGAACTGGATACCGACTCCGATACCAGCAGCGCGGTATTAACGGGCAATACCTTACTGTTGAGCAGCTTGCGAGCGCTGAATGGCACGCAAAATAACGCGTTAACGCACTCTATCGCCGTGAACGTTTACCCGAGAACCGAGCATCTCCCCTCTATCACGATTGTGGTGGTCGATCGTATTCCACAGGAACTGCAACAAGAAGACGTGGTGTGGGAGTGGTTCAGCTATGTTTTTATCGCTAATCTCCTGCTGGTACTTCCTCTGCTTTGGCTTGGCGCTCACTGGAGTTTGCGCCCTATTCAGCACTTGGTAAAACAGATCGCTGAACTGGAAAAAGGCTCGCGAGAGCAATTGGATGAAAATCCGCCACGCGAATTATTCAGCCTGGTGAAAAACCTGAATATCCTGCTAAACAACGAACGCCAGCGCTACCATAAGTACCGCACGACGCTCACCGATCTCACTCACAGCCTGAAAACGCCGCTGGCGGTCTTACAGACCACGTTACGCGCACTGCGCACAGGCAAAGAGATCACTATCGAACAGGCTGAGCCCATTATGCTGGCGCAGATCAGTCGCATCTCACAGCAAATTGGTTATTACCTGCATCGCGCTAGCGTGCGCGCCGAACATAACTTACTGATACGCGAAGTGCACTCGGTTCCGGCAGTGCTGGATGGCCTGTGCTCCGCATTGAATAAAGTGTATCAGCGCAAGGGGGTGGTGTTGACGCTCGATATTCCGCCCGAACTAACCTTCGTGGGAGAAAAGAATGATTTCATGGAAGTCATGGGTAACATCCTTGATAACGCCTGTAAATACTGCCTGGAATTTGTCGAAATTAGCGTGCAATACTCCGATCACAAGCTACATCTGATTATCGATGATGACGGGCCCGGCATTCTCGAAAGCAAGCGTGAGGTTATTTTCCAGCGTGGGCAGCGCGCCGACCGCATGCGCCCAGGCCAAGGCATTGGCCTCGCCGTCGCGGTTGAAATTATCGAACAGTATCAGGGGGAGATCCGCATCAGCGACAGCGCACTGGGTGGTGCCCGAGTCGAAGCCATTTTCTCCCGCCAGAACCTCAGCCAGAATGAGGGGTGAAACGCGGTACAGCGTCCGCTATACTCGTCATACTTCAAGTCGCATGTACGTTGGCTACGCTACTCGGCCACATGCGCGGACCTCGCCCCGTGGGGGCGGCTGCATGACACTCGAATTATTTAGAGTATGTGTTTATTGCCAAAATACGGATTGTCTTAAAATACTGATTATTTCAAGAAAAATCATGTCTTCAAGAACAGTCATTTCCTCAAAAACAAGTTTCTGGAAAACGGTATGGACTATCAGCTCAATCTCGACTGGCAGGATTTTTTAGCGAACTACTGGCAAAAGCGGCCGCTCCTGATTAAAGGTGGTTTCACTAATTTTATCGACCCGATCTCACCTGACGAACTCGCGGGTCTGGCGTTGGAAAATGAAGTAGATAGTCGTCTCGTCAGCCATCAGAACGGACGCTGGCAGGTGAGCCACGGTCCTTTCGAGAGCTACGACCATCTGGGGGAAAGCAACTGGTCACTGTTGGTGCAGGCTGTCGATCATTGGCATGAACCTTCTTCCGCCCTGATGCAGCCATTCCGACAGCTACCGGATTGGCGTACTGATGATTTGATGATTTCATTCTCCGTTCCCGGTGGTGGCGTAGGACCACATCTGGATCAGTATGATGTTTTCATCATTCAGGGTACAGGCCGCCGCCGCTGGCGCATTGGTGAGAAAATACCGATGAAGCAGCACTGCCCGCATCCAGACCTGCTCCAGGTCGATCCGTTTGAAGCCATTATTGATGCAGAGCTGGAACCGGGTGATATCGTGTACATCCCACCAGGCTTCCCACATGAAGGCTATTCGCTGGAGAATTCACTGAATTATTCGGTCGGCTTCCGCGCACCAAACGCTCGCGAACTGGTCAGCGGCTTTGCCGACTATGTGCTTTCGCGCGAACTCGGCAGCTATCGCTACAGCGACCCTGAGATCCCATCCCGTGAACATATCGCCAGCGTACTGCCGCAAGAGCTGGATGCGTTGCAAAAAATGATGCTAGAACTGGTGCAACAGCCAGAACATTTCCAGAACTGGTTTGGTGAATTTATTTCCCAGTCTCGTCATGAGCTTGACCTCTCACCGCCGGAACCGCCTTATCAGGCCGGTGAAGTGTATGAATACCTGCAACAAGGTGAGCCGCTGCGTCGTTTAGGCGGCTTGCGGGTCATTTGTGTTGGAGATGGCTGCTTCGTTAACGGGGAGAAAGTGAACTGTACGCACAAGGCAGCGCTGTTTGCGTTGGCTGAGCACACGACTATTGATGCGGAACAACTGGGCGATTCGCTGGACGATCCCTCTTTCCTCGCACAGCTAACCGTGCTGATTAACAACGGTTACTGGTATTTCGCGGATTAAGACCAAGCGAAGATAATCATTAGCACAAAGATAAGGCGGGAATTTCCCGCCTTATTTGCCTCTGCAAAATGGGTACACTTACGGTTTTGCACGCAGCGCCGTCAGCTCGGCAATGCGCATAATCACAGACACGGCCTTTTCCATGCCTTCCAGCGTGACAAATTCATGTTTGCCATGATAGTTGTAGCCGCCGGTAAACAAATTCGGGCACGGTAACCCCAGGAATGACAGGTGTGCGCCGTCAGTACCACCACGAATCGGCTTCATATTCGGTTCAATATCGCAATCCCGCATCGCCTGTTGTGCCAACGCGATAATGTGCGGGTGCTGCTCAACCTGCTCACGCATATTGTAATAAGTATCAGTAATCGTGACTTCGATATAGCAATCCGGATGCAGCCCCACGCCGACCTTTTCCGCAATATCCAGCATCACCTGCTTGCGCCGTTCAAAGCCGTTGTGGTCAAAATCCCTGACGATGTAGTGCAGATCTGCCCGCTCCACAGAACCTTTCATGCTGTGAAGGTGGTAGAACCCTTGATAGCCGTCCGTCTGCTCCGGCGATTCATTCGCTGGCACATACTGATGATAGCGAGAGGCCAGCGTTAGCGCATTGACCATCACACCCTTCGCACTACCGGGATGCACATTGTTGCCCACGATTTTCACTTGAACCGACGCGGCATTAAAATTCTCATACTCCAGTTCGCCGACACCACCGCCGTCCACGGTATAGGCCCACTGCGCATTAAACGCTTTGACATCAAAAAACTGCGCGCCCTTACCAATTTCTTCATCGGGCGTAAAGGCAATACGAATATCGCCGTGCGGCAGTTGGTTTTTTCTCAGACGCACCAGCGCGGTAATAATCTCCGCGATCCCCGCTTTATCATCCGCCCCCAGCAGCGTTTTGCCATCTGTCGTAATCAGCGTGTGTCCCAGTAGCTGATGCAGCACAGGGAACATCACCGGTGACAGCACTTCATCCCCCATACCCAAGGCAATGTCGCCGCCGCGATAGTTTTCCAAAATCTGCGGATTCACATTTTTGCCGCTAAAATCCGGTGACGTATCCATATGTGAAATAAAGCCGATAGCCGGCACTGACCAGGCAACGTTCGCCGGAAGCGTCGCCGTTAGGCAACCCTGTTTGCTCAATGCGATCTGTTCAAATCCCAGATCGAGCAGTTCCTGCTGTAACGCACGCGCCAGTTTCAATTGACCATCAGTGCTCGGCACCTGCCGAACGCCGGATTTAGACTGTGTATCAAATGAAACGTAGTTCAAAAATCTGTCGAGTAGTTTATCCATCTTATCTATGCCCCCTGAACCCTGAAAGGCATTATGGATAGGGCTACCACGGTAGATATTGCGTCAGGTCAGTTTTTTCCCGATTTAACAAGCCGTCAGGGCATAATTCAGGCCAAAAAGCAGCGACCACGTCACGAAGAACGCCTAAAACAGGCAACAACCACATAACAACCGGGCAGCCCATTGACTGAATTGCCACCATTCACTGACTAATCGACAGGAAGTGAGGTCACACAAGTTGGCGTTAGGCAACGTTTCCCGTAAAATGCCCCCCTTAACTGCACACGCTGTCTGAAAGGTGATAACCCTTGGTGCGATCGCAACGGAAATACCGTTGATCGACCAAATCAGGAAATAGAGCTATACCTTAATGAAAGAAAACTTCCCGGCTGTGCCCGTCGTTGAGTTGATCAACGTCCACAAAGGCTTTGATGGCAAAGACATCATTTCACACTTCAATCTCACCATTAATAACGGTGAGTTCTTAACAATCCTCGGGCCATCCGGCTGTGGTAAAACCACCGTACTACGCCTGATTGCCGGTCTGGAAACGGTCGACAGCGGCAATGTTATGCTGGAAAAGCAGGATATTACCCATCAGCCCGCCGAACAGCGACACGTTAATACCGTATTTCAAAGCTATGCACTGTTTCCTCACCTAAGCGTGTTTGAGAACGTGGCGTTTGGCTTGCGCATGCAGAAAGCGCCCGCCGCGGAGATTACCCCGCGCGTGATTGACGCCCTGAAAATGGTGCAACTGGACGAGTTAGCACAGCGTCGCCCGCACCAATTGTCCGGTGGTCAGCAACAGCGTGTTGCTATCGCCCGCGCCGTCGTCAACCAGCCGAAAGTACTGCTGCTGGACGAATCCCTGTCCGCACTCGATTATAAGCTGCGCAAGCAGATGCAGAACGAGCTGAAAGCGCTGCAACGTAAGTTGGGTATCACCTTTATTTTCGTCACGCACGATCAGGAAGAAGCACTGACGATGTCCGACCGCATCGTAGTAATGCGCGATGGGCGTATCGAGCAAGATGGCACACCGCGTGAAATCTATGAAGAGCCGAAAAATCTGTTCGTCGCCAGTTTTATTGGTGAAATCAATATCTTTGATGCGATCGCACTGGAACAGCTAGACGGGCAACGAGTGCGCGCTCAGGTCGAAGGCCACGAATGCGTTATCACCGTCAACGTTCCGGTCAATGTCGGCCAACATCTCAACGTGCTGTTGCGACCGGAAGATTTACGCGTCGAGGAGTTGGGCGACGGTATGCAGGCCGAAGGGATGGTTGGCTACGTGCGCGAGCGCAACTATAAAGGCATGACGCTGGAATCCAACATCGAGTTGGAAAATGGCAAGATGGTTATGGTCAGCGAATTTTTTAACGAAGACGATCCTGACGTCGACCATTCACTCAACCAGAAAGTAGACGTCACCTGGGTGGAAAGCTGGGAGGTTGTCCTGCACGATGAAGAAATCGCGTAAACGTTTTCAAAACACCATTATTACCCTCATTGTTGCCTGGCTGGTGCTGTTTGTTTTCTTGCCTAATCTGATGATCATCGGAACCAGTTTTCTGACGCGCGATGACGCCCATTTCATCAGTCTGGTCTTTACGCTGGAAAACTACACGCGGCTGGCCGACCCGCTTTATGCTTCAGTCCTGCTGCATTCGCTGAACATGGCCGCCATCGCCACGTTCTGCTGTCTGCTCTTAGGCTATCCGTTTGCCTTTATTTTGGCGCGCTTACCGAAAAACATTCAGCCGCTGATGCTGTTTCTGCTGATTGTGCCGTTTTGGACCAACTCACTGATCCGCATTTACGGGCTGAAAATTTTCCTCAGCACGCGCGGACACCTGAATGAATTTCTGCTCTGGACGGGCCTGATTGACACGCCGCTGCGGATTATGTATACTTCCGAAGCCGTCATTCTCGGCCTGATTTACATCCTGCTGCCTTTCATGGTGCTACCGCTCTACTCCAGCATTGAAAAGCTCGATAAAGCCTATCTTGAAGCCGCCCGCGATCTGGGTGCCAATAAATGGCAAACCTTCATTCGTGTGGTGATCCCGTTAACCATGCCGGGAATTATCGCCGGATGCTTGCTGGTGCTGCTACCCGCCATGGGATTGTTTTTCGTTGCCGACCTGATGGGCGGTGCCAAGAACTTACTGATCGGTAACGTGATTAAAAGCCAGTTCCTTAATATCCGCGATTGGCCGTTTGGTGCCGCCACCAGCATCTGCCTGACGCTGGTCATGGGCGTGCTGCTGTTTATCTACTACCGCACAGCCCGCTTGCTGAATAAAAAGGGAGAGCTGGAATGACCGGACGCTTAATCCGCGGTGGATTTATGTCCATCATTTACGCTTACCTGTACATTCCGATCATTATTCTGATTGTAAATTCGTTTAATCAGGCACGTTTCGGCATCAACTGGCAGGGATTTACGCTGGACTGGTATCGACTGCTGATGAACAACGACAGCCTCCTTCAGGCTGCACAGCACTCGCTGACGATGGCGGTGTTTTCCGCGACGTTCGCCACGCTGATCGGTTCCCTGACGGCCGTCGCACTGTATCGTTATCGTTTTCGCGGCAAACCTTTTGTCGGCGGCATGCTGTTCGTGGTGATGATGTCGCCGGATATCGTGATGGCAATTTCGCTGCTGGTGCTCTTCATGTTGCTGGGTATATCGCTGGGATTTTGGTCGCTGCTGTTTTCCCACATCACGTTCTGCCTGCCGTTTGTGGTGGTGACCGTCTACTCGCGTCTGAAAGGTTTTGACGTGCGAATGCTGGAAGCCGCGCGCGATTTGGGTGCCAGCGAAGTGATTATCCTGCGCAAAATCATTCTGCCGCTGGCGATGCCGGCCGTGGCGGCCAGTTGGCTGCTCAGCTTTACGCTGTCGATGGATGACGTGGTGGTTTCCTCGTTTGTCACCGGCCCAGCGTATGAGATTCTGCCATTGAAAATTTACTCGATGGTGAAGGTCGGCGTATCCCCAGAAGTCAACGCGCTGGCAACGATCCTGCTGATTCTATCGCTCGTACTGGTACTCAGTAGCCAGTTGATTTTACGTGACCGCGCCGGAAAATAAGGCCGCGACGTGTACGATAAATACCGTTATTTTCATATCTGCTGATATAACCTTTGGGATCCGTAAGGAGGTAAACATAATGAAAAAGTGGCCACACCTACTGGCAGCCTGCGCGATCGCGTTTGGCATCAACACCGCCAATGCCAACGACGGCAAAACGCTCTATTTCTATAACTGGACCGAATACGTTCCGCCAGGTCTGCTGGAACAGTTCACCAAAGAAACGGGTATCAAGGTGATTTACTCCACCTATGAATCGAATGAGAGTATGTATGCCAAGCTGAAAACCTATAAGGACGGCGCCTACGATCTAGTCGTGCCATCGACCTATTTCATCTCCAAGATGAGTAAAGAAGGCATGCTGCAAAAGATTGATACCAGTAAGCTCAGCAATTTCCATAATCTCGATCCGAACCTGCTGCACAAGTCCTTCGATCCAAACAATGACTACTCTATTCCCTATATCTGGGGCGCAACGGCGATTGGTATTAATCATGAAGTGATTGATCCCGCCAGTGTCACCAGTTGGGCCGATCTGTGGGATAAAAAATATAAAGACAGCCTGCTACTGACGGATGATGCGCGTGAAGTGTTCCAGATCGCCCTGCGTAAACTGGGTTACTCCGCCAATACTACCGATCCGAAGGAGATTGAGACGGCGTATAAAGAACTGCAAGCCCTGATGCCAAACGTGCTGACGTTCAACTCGGACAACCCCGGGAACCCGTTCATCGAGGGTGAAGTCAATTTGGGCATGGTGTGGAACGGTTCTGCCTACGTGGCGCGTCAGGCAGGAACACCGCTGGATGTCATCTGGCCCAAAGAAGGCGGCATCTTCTGGATGGATAGCCTGGCCATTCCGGCCAACGCCAAGAACGTTGACGGCGCGATGAAGTTGATCGACTTCCTGCTACGCCCAGAAGTGGCAGCACAGGTTGCGGAAACCATCGGCTATCCGACACCGAATCTGGCAGCGAAAAAATTACTACCGGCAGAGGTTTCAGGGGACAAAACGCTGTACCCGGACGATGAAACCATCGCCAAAGGCGAATGGCAGAACGACGTTGGCAGCGCCAGCACGCTATACGAAACCTATTTCCAGCAGCTAAAAGCGGGTCGTTAATTACGCACACTACGCGATGCACATCGACTACGTTTCGACGGCTTCCCTTATCGGAAGCCGTTTTTTCATATCGTCTGGTGATGTAATCGCTATCTCAAGCCATCAAATTGACAGCTAAAAGCATTATCCTGACGGTATTAGGGAAATAATTGCACACGGCTTCTTCTATAATGATGCAACACCCTTCAGGATCACGATAAGGAGCACCACCATGCTGCAACTCTCCAGCCACAGTTTTCAGGACGGCAAAACTATCCCAGGCGAGTTTGCCTTTGCTGTACCGGATGCAAACAGCCACATTGCACTGTCTTCTAACCACAATCCCCATCTTGCCTGGCAAGGCGCTCCCGAAGGAACACAGTCTTTCGTATTGATCTGTCACGACCCGGATGTACCCAGCCGCGGTGACGATGTAAATCAGGAAGGCCGCGAAGTTAGTGCCTCTCTGCCACGTGTTGATTTCTACCATTGGCTATTGCTGGATATTCCCGCCAGCATCAGCGAAATCGCCGCCGCTTCTCATTCCGCTAGTATTACTCCGCGCGGGAAAACCGGCCCGAGTGCACCAGCAGGGTTCCGACACGGCATCAACGACTACACTGCCTGGTTCGCCACCGACGAGCAGATGAAAGGCACCTACTATGGCTATGATGGCCCTTGCCCACCGTGGAACGATACGATCGTCCATCACTATATCTTCACACTTTACGCTCTCGCGACTCCGTCTTTAGCAATAGAAGGTGAGATTAACGGAGCGAATGTCCATACCGCGTTGGCTAACGCGCCCGTATTGGCAGAGGCGAAACTGACCGGACTGTATACGCTTAATCCAGCATTGTTGTGATAATAATAAGTTATGAGAATGACTCGTTATAAGAATGGCTGGCGATGAGTATGACAGCTTTACGCCCCGTTTCTCCGCCTCTCCTTGAAGCGGCGGACTGGACATTGCCATCAGGCCAGCCGCTACAGCGGTATGGCCTGTGTTCATTAGCTCAACCTCACTTGCGCATACCCCAGCAGACGACGCGTTTCCATTTTTACGAGGCTACACTTCTGCTGGTTCTTTCTGGTCAACTGATTATCCTCGAACAGGACAAAACGACTGTTGTCGATACACCATCTCAGCTTTGCCTGATTACGCCCGATGCCCGTGCCGATCTGACGAAAACACCTGGCGGTCATGACCCCGCGTTCCGATCAATATTTCTGACGTTTTCACCTACGCTGCTAGCGCGTTTTTATCTCCGCTATCCTGAACAGTTGACGCAGGTATATCGTCTGCGTCCCTTCACTGCACTCGCATTAGATGGCGATCTTACCCGCACATTACAGCATCTGGTTGAAGGTATTACGGGCAATACGCTCAATGAATCGCGTCTCGAACTCCGACTGATGGATATGCTGCTGGTGCTGTCGGAACGAGGCTATCACTTTGGCGTACCGCCACAGCCCGGCGTTTCCACTCAACTACGTGCGCTTATCAGCGAAGAGCCAGAACGCCACTGGACCGCGCAGTCTGCGGGGCGTTTGCTGGCTATGAGCGAAGCCACGTTACGTCGCAGATTGTCTGCCGAGCAGACGCGTTTTGAAGTGCTGTTGCTGGAAACGCGAATGCAGCACGCGATGATGTTGGTACAGACGACGTCATGGAGTATGCAACGTCTGGCGGAAGCCTGCGGGTATAAATCTTCTGCACGCTTTTCCGAACGGTTTAAAACCCGTTTTGGCTGTTCACCAACCAAGATTCGTTAATCCATCATCGACGACACAACACCGTCATCTGTAGCGTCTAAAACAAAGCGCCCTGCCAGATAAACCAACAGGGCGCTTGAAGAACGAATCAAAAGATAATCAGAACAACGTTGGCGTATTACTCTTTCTGGTCTTGCGCCAAATCGTTAGCGATTTTCACCGTTTCATCCAGATAAGGATCGGGAGCCTGATAATCTTTCGGCAAATCTTCCAGCGATTTGAGCAGTTTTTTGCCTTCTCTCGCCAGTCGATCGTTAATCCGATTCAGACGCATCGCTTCATCGTCGTCATTCTCTTTCTCACGCTGTGCAAGATTGAGCGATACAAAATTGCGCTTATCCTTCATCGCGTTGTAGCGGGCAATATCTTGCGCAACAAACTGGAACTCAGGATCTTTAGCAATACGCTCCTGATGATGCTCATTCAGTTTGCTAATCAACGTCTTCAGATCGCCGCTCTTCGTGTAGTTGGCCGCTTTAATGCTGTCCCACGGTAACGCGTTATCTTCAAATTTCTCGCCAGTATCTACCGTCTCGGTGCCGGTTGGCATCATCACGTCAGGCGTCACGCCTTTCATCTGAGTGCTGCCACCGTCGATGCGATAGAACTTCTGAATCGTGTACTGCACGGAACCGAGCGCTGGCCAGTCAGGGCGCAGCATCTGATCGTAGATCCGATTCAGCGAGCGATATTGCTGTACGGTGCCTTTACCAAACGTCGGCTCACCCACGATCAAGGCACGACCGTAATCCTGCATCGCCGCCGCGAAGATCTCAGAAGCGGAAGCACTGAAACGATCGACCAGCACGACCAGCGGGCCTTTGTAATACACAATACCGTCAGTGTCGCTGTCTTCGCGCACTTTGCCGTTATTGTCGCGTACCTGAACGACAGGGCCACTTGGAATAAACAGACCGGAAAGCCCTACCGCTTCCGTCAGCGCACCGCCACCGTTAGTCCGCAGGTCAATCACGATGCTGCTGACGTTCTGTTTTTCCAGCTTCTGGAGCTGAACTTTAACGTCATCTGTCAGGCCGACATAGAAGCCGGGGATATCCAGCACGCCGACTTTATCTTTACCGACCGTCTTGACGGACATTTTAACTGCGCGATCTTCAAGGCGGATACGTTCACGCGTCAGCGTGACAATACGGGTTTTCGTCCCTTTACCCGCAGGCAGAACTTCCAGACGCACCTTACTGCCTTTCGGCCCCTTGATCAGCGCAACCACATCGTCCAGACGCCAGCCGATAACATCCACCATCGGCTTGCCGTTTTGGCCAACGCCGACCACACGGTCACCGACGGTAATGTTTTTGCTCTTCGCCGCCGGGCCGCCGGGCACCATGGAATTAATCATGGTGTAGTCATCATCCATCTGCAACACCGCGCCAATCCCTTCGAGCGACAGGCTCATTTCGGTATTGAATTGCTCGGTGTTACGCGGTGACAGGTAGCTGGTATGCGGATCAATTTCACGCGCAAAGGCGTTCATGACGAGTTGAAAAACATCTTCGCTGTTGCTCTGCGCCAAACGACGAATCGCAAACTGGTAACGCTTGGTCAGCGTCTCTTTGATGTCTTTATCATCTTTACCGGTCAGCTTTAGGCTGAGCCAGTCATATTTTACCTTAGCATCCCACAGACGGTTAAGTTCACCCGCGTTCTGTGGCCAAGGGGCTTTGCTGCGATCGAGCTCAAACGTATCGTTGCCCGTCAGATCTACCGGTTTATCCAGCAGCGACAGTGCATATTGAAAACGTTCAAACCGACGTTTCTGCGCCAGATTGTATAACGCATAGGGAATATCCAGTTGACCGGACTTCAGCGCATCGCCCAATTGGGCTTTTTGCCCGGAAAACTGCGCCACATCAGAGGCCAACAGCACATTGTGGCTGTAATCCAGCATGTTGAGGTAGCGGTTAAAAATTTTCTCAGAGAACTGCGCATCCAGCATAAACTGACGATAATGCGAACGCAGGAAACGTGAGGCCACCCTGTCGCTAACGGTAGCATGTTGAGGCTCCTGATGTAGCTGAGGGATTTGCTCAACACGCGTAATGTTTTCATTTGCAAAACTAGAGCCCGCCAGCAGTAAGCCTGCAATGGCGGTTATTCTGACTAAGTTGTTCATGCCCAGGTTGGCCTCCGTATCAGAACTGCAAGTGTTCTGCGCGTACAATCATTGCCAGTCCAGAAGCCAATTGTACCCTGACTTCGCCTTTGGCAATTTCAAGCACGGTGGCATCCATGGCGTCTTTGCCGGCTCTGACTTTGATTTCCTGACCGATTTGCAGTTTGGAAACATCTGTAACCGCAACCCGCTGACGCTCATTGTTGGCAGGTTTTGCCTGACGCGGTTGAGCATTCGCTGGTTGCTGAGAAGAGGACTGAGATTGGCCGGGAGAAGACTGGCGTGGTTTACGCGGTGCATGGTTTTGAGATGCATGGTTTTGAGATGCATGGTTTCGAGATGCATCGTTTGAAGCATCGCGACGCGGCGTACGTCTCTGAGCGGGACGAGGCGTACGCGCTGCATCTGCCGTCTCTCCGGCTGCTTCACGTTTTTTCGCCTGCTGCTCAGCACGCTGAGCCTGAACTCGCGCCTTCGCTTCTTCCAACTGCGTGCGGGCATGATCGACATGCTGCTGCTCCAACTCACCACACGGGTTACCGTCCAGATCGACACGTTGGGCACCTAATTTTACACCATACAGATACCGCCAGCTTGAGGTGTAAAGACGCAGCGCAGAGCGTAATTGCGTCTTACTGACGTTATCGGATTCCGGTACACGCTCAACAAGATCTTGAAAAATACCGATCTTTAACGGACGCGTTTCACCTTCAGTGGTGAAACAAAGCGGGAACCGCTCTGCCAAAAAGGCTATGACTTCTTTACTACTGTTCAACTTAGGTTGATTTTCCATGAAATTTCCTGATTACAACGGGTTTGCCAACCGGCGCAGGCATGAACAGGCGTCATTATAATGACGCCATCGGCAATTGCCACGTTAACCTTGTCTCAACGTGAGAGAATTGATGAATGTCATCACATCGCTCGCTTCTAATTGAGCACAAAGTACGCTCACCACGGCCTTCAGCCCTTCTTCATCATCTGCGTCAAAACGCTGATAAAGGGGACTGTCAATATCCAGAACGCCAATCCGTTGCCCATTAACGACAAGCGGTAGCACGATTTCAGCATTACTCGCGGCATCACAGGCGATATGACCGGGGAACGCATGGACATCGTCCACGCGCTGAATGCGATTTTCAGCTATCGCCGCACCGCATACACCTTTGCCTACCGGAATACGCACGCAGGCAACCTTGCCCTGAAACGGTCCCAGGAAAAGCGAGTCGTTATCCAACAGGTAAAACCCTGCCCAGTTAACCCCATCCAAACGCTCAAACAGCAGTGCACTACTGTTTGATAAAATGGTAATAAAACGGTTTTCATCCGCAATAAGCGATGACATATCACGAATGAGATCCTGATAAAATTCTTGTTTATTCATACTTGTTTATTCATAAAGTATATCGTTGTCTTTTCAAAACAGTGCGGAAAGATCCCACACAGACTGCATAAGCATCTATTACAGAATGCCATAAGATGAGCACCTTCGCGCGAAGAATCATCCGCTTTACCGTATCGTTGTCGTGCATATCGTGCTATTTCCATCGCCAAAATAACATCGGTCAGAGATCATATCCTTTTATGAATTTATCATTCAGTTACACTAAATAGCTGTGAATACGTTATCCATCGAGGATAACAAGGCTCGACACCGTCTATCGGACCGCAGGAAAAATGAAAATACAGACTATAGCCGGCCCTGCACCGTTTCCGTCTCCCCGACCGCCGTTAACCGATGGGGCTAAAAGTGCGGCGGTATCCACCATCGCTCGTTACCATCGCTGCCCGGAATGCGATGCTTTTTTTGCACTACCGCAACTGAAGCGTAACCAGACGGCTAATTGCCCACGCTGCGATGCCAAAGTCAGTTCAGGCAGAGACTGGACCATTTCCCGGCTTGCTGCAATGGCCGTCGCCATGCTGGTACTAATGCCATTTGCCTTCACCGAGCCGTTAATCAGTATTCGCCTGCTGGGGGTTACCATCAATGCCAGCCTGTTTGAAGGTATTTGGCAAATCACCCGTCAGGGACACCCACTCACGGCCAGTATGGTTGCATTTTGTACCGTTGGCGCACCGCTAACGTTAGTTTTTTCACTGTTATACCTGTTTTTTGCTCCCCGGATCGGCATGAACCTGCGCCCCATCCTGCTCATGTTGCAACGGCTAAAAGAGTGGATGATGTTGGATATCTATCTGGTTGGCATGGCCGTTGCCGCGATCAAAGTCCGTGAGTTCGCGGATGTTCAGGCCGGTATCGGGCTCGTCGCCTTTCTGGCGCTGATGATCTTAAGTCTGTTGACGCTGATCCACTTAAATACCGACCAGCTTTGGCAGCGGTTTTACCCACGTCTGAGGCCATTGATTTCGCCAGATCGCTACCGAATCTGCCTTTCCTGCCATTTTACCAGCTCGCCTGACAGCCGGGGACGCTGCCCCCGTTGCCATATTCCGCTTCGCTTACGCCAGCGTCAGAGCCTGCAAAAATCCTGGGCAGCGCTGATTGCCTCTATAATTCTACTGTTCCCCGCTAACCTGTTGCCCATATCGATTATTTATTCCAACGGCGCACGCACGGAGGACACCATTTTTTCCGGCATACTTTCACTCGCGACAGGCAATATCCCGATCGCACTGGTGGTTTTCATCGCCAGTATTCTGGTGCCGTTTACTAAAGTTATTGTGCTGTTCGGCCTGTTGGTTAGCATCCATGTCCAGTCGGAAGGCAACATAATGATGCGCATGAAATTACTGCGCGTTATCCGTTGGATCGGTCGCTGGTCCATGCTCGATTTATTTGTGATTGCCCTGACGATGTCGCTCGTCAACCGCGATCAACTACTCGCTTTCACCATGGGGCCTGCTGCTTTTTACTTTGGCGCAGCGGTGATTCTCACTATCCTTGCTGTTGAATGGCTGGATAGTCGACTGATGTGGGATAACACTGATGTGGAATTGGAATAACAATGCAAGATAATACGTCTGGGACACCAACCGAAGCTACCGTGAAAAACAAGCGCCGCCTGTCACCATTTTGGCTGCTACCGCTGATTGCGTTGATGATTGCCGGCTGGCTGATTTACACCAATCAACAGGAGCGCGGGGCGACGGTTACGATCGATTTCGTCTCCGCCGACGGCATTGTCGCCGGACGAACCCCCGTGCGCTACCAAGGGGTGGAAGTCGGCACCGTGCAAAATATCAAGCTGAGTGAAGACCTGCGCACCATACAGGTCGAAGCCAGCATCAAAAGCGATATGAAGGAAGCATTACGCAGCGGCACGCAGTTCTGGCTGGTTACGCCAAAAGCGTCTCTCGCCGGGGTTTCAGGACTAGATGCGCTGGTGGGCGGTAACTACATCGGTATGATGCCCGGTTCCGGCGAGGCGCAAGAGCACTTTTCTGCGCTGGATACGCAGCCCAAATACCGCGTTAACACCGGAGAATTGCTGATTCATCTTCACGCTGACGATCTCGGATCGTTGAATACCGGTTCGCTGGTTTACTACCGTAAAATTCCGGTCGGGAAAGTCTACGATTACACGGTTTCTCAGGATCGCCACGGTGTGACGATTGATGTGTTGGTTGAACGCCGTTTCATTCATCTGGTAAAAAAGAATAGCCGTTTCTGGAATGTGTCCGGCTTTAATGCCGACATCAGCGTCAGCGGCGCAAAAATTGAGATGGAGAATCTGGCCGCACTGGTTAACGGAGCGATTGCGTTCGATTCACCGGAAGAGAGCGAAGACGCCGGTGCTGAGCAATCCTACCGCCTCTATCCCGATCTGGCACAGAGCCAGCGAGGAGTGAAAATCACGCTGGATTTACCTTCTGGCGATAATTTATCCGAAGGCCGCACCCCGCTGATGTATCAGGGGCTGGAAGTCGGGACGTTGAATAAAATCACCTTAAACCCGGACGACGGCAAGGTCAGCGGAGAGTTGATCATCGATCCCTCCGTAATTACGCTAATGCGAGAAGGCACGCGTATTGAACTCAACAAGCCCCAGCTTTCACTCAGCGACCTGAATATATCGCGCCTGCTGAGTGGCCCCACGCTGACGTTACTCCCCGGCGAAGGCGAACCTCGCCAGCATTTTACCGTGCTGGATAGCGGGCAACAGCAACTCGCCCAGCCCGGTGCGCTTTCTATTCAGCTAACGGCAGCACAAAGTTATGGCATTGATAGTGGTCAACCTGTACTGCTACACGGTGTACAAATCGGTCAGGTCGTGAAACGCACGCTGGATGAACAAGGTGTCAGCTTCGTTTTGGTGATCGAGCCGAGATATCGCCAGTTATTGCACCGCGACAGTAAATTTATCGTTAACAGTCGCGTGAATGTGAAGATGGGGCTGGATGGCATTCAAGTGCTGGGTGCCAGCGCGCAAGAATGGGTTAGCGGTGGTATTCAGGTTTTACCGGGTAGCAAAGGTGACATTCAGGCACATTACCCGCTGTTCAGCGATCTCGAAAAAGCCGAAGAAGGTATTCGGGGTTCCACCCCCTCGCCTACCCTTACCTTGGTAACCGATAGCTTGCCGGATATTCAGGACGGCTCTATCGTGCTATACCGTAAATTCCAGGTGGGAGAAATCATGCGGGTACGCCCTAAGGCGGATACCTTTGAAGTCGAGGTTTATATCCGTCCAGAGCACCGCAAACTGTTGACGGAAAACAGCGTGTTCTGGGCAGAAGGCGGTGCCCGCGTGCAGTTGAATACCTCAGGCCTGACGGTGCAAGCCTCACCATTGAATCGCGCACTTAAGGGAGCGATCAGTTTTGATAATCTGGAAGGCGCACCGGAAATTAAAGGCGGCAAGCGCGTCCTGTACAATAACGAAACCGCCGCGCGCGCCGTGGGTAGCCGTATCATTCTGCGCACCTACGACGCCAGCAAACTCGCACCGGGAATGCCTATCCGCTATCTGGGCATTGATATCGGCCAGTTGGATTCGCTAAAGCTGTCCGAACAGCGTAACGACGTTCTGGTTCAAGCCGTGCTCTACCCTGAATATGTGCGGAATTTCGCCCGTTCTGGCACACGCTTTTCCGTCGTCACCCCAGAAATTTCCGCTGCGGGAGTGAATCATCTGGAAACGCTCTTCCAACCTTATATTAACGTCGAGCCGGGTAACGGCAGCGTGACGCGCAATTTTGAGCTACAACAGGCCACCATCTCGGATTCCCGCTATCAGGATGGCTTGAATATCAGCGTTGATGCGCCGGAAGCGGGAGCATTGCAGGTTGGAACGCCGGTTCTATTCCGCGGTATTGAAGTGGGAACCGTGACAGGGTTGTCGCTAGGCACCTTGTCGGATCGTATCGCCATTTCGCTACGCATCAGCAAACGCTATCAGCATCTGGTACGCGATAATTCCGTCTTCTGGCAAGCATCTGGCTACAATCTGGAATTCGGGCTGGTTGGCGGCGTCATTAAGAGCGGAACCTTTCAACAGTTTATTCGCGGCGGCATCGCTTTCGCCACGCCTCCTAGCACGCCACTCGCACCTAAGGCACAGGAAGGGAAACACTTCTTGCTAAGGAACGAAGAGCCTAAAGAGTGGCGGCAATGGGGTACGGCGATTCCGAACGCTCCAGATAATTAACGTTCATCACCTAACAGGGCGGCGAGAGTCGCCCTGTCGTTTTCACGCTATCGATGAAAGATCCGTGCTACACTTCGCCGCTTCTTCCCCCTCGCTTTACTGAATAACCGGTACGGAACCACGTCGTGGCAAAATTTACTCCAGCCAATCTGCCTGCTGAATTTCTCGACACTATGCGAGACATTATGCCTTCATCACTTTCGATGGAGGATTTCATTGCCGCCTGCCAGCGTCCGCTGCGCCGGAGCATCCGCGTCAATACGTTAAAAATCAGCGTTGATGCCTTTCGACAGCTCGTACAACCTTATGGTTGGCAGCTTGAGCCGATCCCCTGGTGCCAGGAAGGTTTCTGGCTGCTGAATACAGAAGAGGAAAACACGCGGCTCGGCAATACGCTGGAGCACCTGAGCGGGCTATTCTACATTCAGGAAGCCAGCTCCATGCTGCCCGTCAGCGCCCTGTTCCATCGTAATGATGCGCTGGGAACCATTTTAGACGTCGCCGCTGCGCCGGGTTCCAAAACAACGCAGATTGCGGCACGACTGAATAACGAAGGCGCTATCGTTGCCAACGAGTACTCAGCCAGCCGGGTAAAGGTACTGCATGCCAATATCAGCCGCTGCGGCGTCAGCAATACTGCGATTACCCACTTCGATGGGCGCGTTTTCGGCGCGGCGCTGCCGGAATATTTTGATGCGATACTGCTAGATGCCCCGTGCTCAGGTGAAGGCGTGGTGCGTAAAGATCCGGCGGCGATGAGCCACTGGTCGCAAGAGAGCATTACCGACATTGCCGCTACGCAGCGCGATCTGATTCTGAGTGCGTTCCATGCCCTAAAGCCCGGCGGCGTGATGATTTATTCCACTTGTACGTTGAATCGGCAGGAAAATCAGCAGGTCTGTCATTGGTTACAGGCGCAATTCCCTGATGCGTGTGAGTTTGAATCACTAGACGATCTCTTCGCTGACGCAGAACTCGCCACAACGGAAGAAGGCTTCTTGCACGTCTTCCCACAGATTTACGACAGTGAAGGCTTCTTTGTTGCCCGTTTGCGTAAAACCGCCAGCGTGCCGCCACTGCCGCGCCCGGGTTATAAAGTCGGTAAATTTCCGTTCTCTCCGGTCGCACACAAAGATCGTGTGTTACTCACAGAGGCTGCACGTAAACAGGGTATTCACTGGGATGAAGCATTACTTCAGCTATGGCAGCGTGATAGCGAGATTTGGCTTTTCCCTGCGGCACTCGCCTCTGCATTTGGCAATATCAAATTCTCACGCATTGGCATTAAGCTTGCCGAACGCTTCCCCAAAGGCTTTCGTTGGCAGCATGAAGCGGTTGTGGCACTGGCAGACCCGAACGCGAGCAATGCCTACGCACTGAACGATCACATCGCCTGTGAGTGGTTTCAGGGCAAAGACAGCTACCCAGATCCGCTTCCTACTGCGGATGAATTGATTTTAACTTACCAGAACACGCCCGTTGGTCTGGCAAAGCGCATCAGCAGTCGGATAAAAAACAGCCTACCACGCGATTTAGTTCGGGATGGCGCATCCTCCGCACGGCTTCTTGCTAAAGAATAAATACGCTTTCTGCATCAGGTGGCGATAAAACCACCTGATGAGCAGCCACCTGCCCTTTCCTTACTGATTTTCATCTACAATTATCCTGACAGATAGAGAAACTCAGTAATATCTGGAGAGCGAGATGTTTGCATTAGTGATATTTGTTTGTTATCTCGGGCATGGCTGTGACGATTTGGTCGTCGGTGCCTACAACACCGAAGCGCAGTGTCTACAAGCGATGGACGAACAGCGCCTGCGTCGCGCTGGCTGCTTCCCCATTGAAGAGTATATTGATGGCTTCTGGGTTCCTGCCCAAGAGTACGCTGATTTCTAATCCTCTCTCTGCGTATTCTCATCGGCACACGCGGCCAATCCTTCATCTGATTATCAATTCTTATCATTGCTCCTAAGCCCTGTCAGTTATTTGATTATCTTAGTGTCTAGGTTCAATATTCTCCCCGCCTCGCATGCCCAACCGGGGAAATCATGCGGCATTGCTTATCAATCAGGATACCTATTTTAATAACTCTCACGTGACGGATTACACATGACATTGTTATCTATACCTTCATTATTTTTGTCGGCAACGCTCATATGAAGGAAAAAATATTCCTCACGACAATATATTAGCCCACACCTGGCTTTCTATTGCGCGGGCAAACGGGGAAAGTAAAGCATACCCGTTGGTTATGAATCTTACCTTGAAAATAAAGCCTGAAGAATTACTGAAGTCGCATAATAAACTCACCGAGTTTAGAGAAAAATTCTCAATACCCGACCCCGTTATTTCCTAGTGGTTTATCGCTATATATCGCTCAGGGTGGTGATACTACCGCCCTGAGCTTATTTTCAGCGTTATCTTTTCATCGGCATACACCAAAACCGCGCATACCAAAGTGAAAGTGATTAGCATGGGCGGCATTATATTCCGGCCCCAGAGAATTACCGAAAAAACGGCAGCTTTCCCTGAATGTGGTACGTAAATAGCTGCCGCGTTCGTCCATTACTGACCACTGATTCAAAACGCTAACCTGCCGCCCATCAGACAGGCGAAAAGCGGCGATATCCCATGCGTCTGCCGTTGCATGTTCACTCAGACGCCCTTCAGGCCGGTGATAGACATTGCGGCAGGCATAGCTGCCCATATGATCGATACGCGCCAGTGACGTGCCAAGAGATTGCGCCTGCGGCACTGCAACCTGCGCCACAAACATGGTACTACTCAGCGCCAATGGGCAACTGGCGAGAAAGCTGGAGCTGAGCGTAACCTCACCAAAACCTTGAACCCGAATGGGCGACGCGACAGGACATTGCCCACTGATGTCATTGGCCTCGGCGAATCGCAGCCGTCCGTTTTCCTGCGCCTGCTTTAACACCATCAAACAGGCATCAGGGTCGTTGGCGACAGACTTCATTTTCAATCGGGTAATAAACGTAGGCGGGTCATCAACAGACAGCGGAGCAAAAGGATCGTAACCGGGAGGAAGCTGGCGTTGAATCCAGGGTGCCAGGGCAATTAGCCCTCCAAGCATCACAGCAAATATCAACCATCCCCGCATCAGCATTGCCCCCCAATTATTTTCTTCTCCTGAACAATATTATGCGATTAATGCAAATTCGGCCGGATTCATCCCCAGTGATATTCCCGCCTCTACGATTTTCTGCCACTCCTGGTCGGACACATAAATACCGTCAGCACGGCGTTGCGCCTGAGACAAACGTTCTGGCTCACCCGCGATTAAAATAGGCTGCGTCGGATCGGGGGCCGTTGAAGAACGGACGTAGTCCAGCATGGCATCATATTCTTTTTGCAACCACGCCATAGAAACCATGCTGGTGGGATCGATAACAATCGTCGTCATGTTATTCACTATCGCGCCCTGACGCACGTTCTCCGGCTGAATAGTTCCACCGCCAGAAAGCAACCCTGCCAGCATTTCAGCCGCTAAAATCAACCCGCCGCCTTTATGTTTCGCAATCGGCTTCAACGCGCCGTGCTTTTCGCCTTCCCACATGACTTTCGGATCGTTAGTGGAAACACCGTTGCAATCCAGCATCACCTCTTCATCAAACGTTTTACCTGCTAGGTACGCAACGCGGGTTTTCCCCAGTGCCACCACGCTGGTGGCAAAATCCAGGACAAAAGCCGCATTGTGCTCCGTTGGCGGGAATGCAATACAGATCGGGTTTGTCCCGAAGCGTGCTTCACTGCCACACCAGGGAGCCACGATCGGCTCAAGATCGTTAACATTGACAAAGTGTATCGAAACAAGCCCGGCGTCTGCCGCCATTTCCCCATAGGTCCCGATACGCCCTAGGTGACAGGTCGACGACAGGGTCATTAAGCACACTCCCGTCGTTTTCACTCGCTCAATGGCCGCTCGCATCGCTTCTTTACCCGTACGCTGACCAAAACCGCGATCGCCGGTAAATTGCAGTACAGCCCCACTGTCACGCAGTAAACGCGCCGGAGTGTTCGGGTGCATAATCCCTTTCCCGATAAACTCTACATAGTGCGGTAACATCCCTACGCCATGGCTGTCATGCCCTTTAAGATTAGCGGCCACAAGGTGCTCAGTGACAATACGAGCTTCATTTTCTTCACATCCTGCTTTCTGCAATACGACTTGTACTGTCGTCATCAGACGATTGGCTGAAATCTGCATACCTCTTCCCTTCATCTACTGATTGATTATTCATTGGATTCATCCTACTGCGGAACAGGAATGAATGTCATAGCAAATAAAGAACAGTATTTTTGAAAAAGAAAAGCAAATCTCTCTGATATTCACTTCAAGAGAGGAGAGCTATTATTCACCACATCAAGTAACAACGCCTAGTTAACCGACTAAACCTGAAGGAATGAATCATGAAAAGCATCAAAAATTTTATCGCAGTTATTGCACTATCTACTTTGTCTTTCGGTGCCTTTGCCGCACAAGAAATCGCGACCGTTTCTATCAGTGGTGCGAAAACATTGGATTCTTTTGAAGCTCAGGTCGCTCAAAAAGCCCAAAAAGCAGGCGCGTCATCATATCGCATCGTATCTGCTACCGGCCGCGATCAGTTACACGGCACCGCGATTCTGTATAAATAACTCACACCAGACGTCAGGGAGCCTCAGGGCTCCTCTGTCGTATTTTGCTCAGTAATCACCTCGCCAATCCTTCTATACTTCATCTCATCATGACTGCGTTAATACGTTCAATCGCCATCAGAAAGATATTTATTTTTAGCTTCAATCATTAAATATTGTCGCGTCATCCTAAAAGGATAAAATTCAGTTTATCGCTGAAGATAGTTGTGTTTTCCTGTCTACCTGATGGCAATAAAAGGTATTCGCATAATAAAGGGAGAAGAGTTATGTCCGTTCGCTATGCTATGGCTGATGAAGCTGAACGTTTATGGCTAATTAGGAATGAGGCAATTCGTTCGGGATGTCAGGCGGTTTATGATAATGAAACCATCATGGCATTCACACCCGATACTATGCCTGAAGGATATCGACATGCCATCATTAATAACCCCTTTTTCGTCATTGACGACACCATACTTTCCCTCCCTGTCGCAACGGGTTTTCTTGATATAACAAATAATAGCGTTGAAGCTATTTTCACCTTGCCGAACTACCAGAATAAAGGACTCGCTACAAAAATTCTGGATGCGATAAAAAATGAAGCAAAAACGCGTGGAATAACGGTGCTAACACTGTCCTCAACGCCTAATGCCGTCGCATTTTACCAAGCAAATGGATTTAGCATTGATAAACAGGGAGAATACTATTCTGGCTCTGCCAAGAGATCTCTCCCCTGTGTTGATATGTCGCTCGATATGCGCCTATATCATATATCCTAAGGTGGGTTAATCATGGATGATGAGGCCGAAGTAGCGGGCATTAATCGAAAACAATCATGATGCATAAACAAAAAACCCCAGCTTTACGCTAGGGTTTTTTTTGTGCTCTTCTTGGCCGCTCCGGTTGAAACCATCATCGCTATCGCAAGAGAAACATCAATTCCAATTGGCTGTATTACAGCGCAACGTTATTACAGTGCAACAACGTTACCGGCTGATGGGCCTTTCTGACCATTTTCAATGGTGAACTCAACCTTTTGGCCTTCGTCCAGAGTTTTGAAGTCGTTGCTCTGGATTGCAGAGAAGTGTACGAATACATCTTTGCTACCGTTATCAGGAGTAATGAAACCAAAACCTTTACCAGCGTCAAACCATTTTACTAAACCAGTCATTTTATTAGACATAGAAATTACCTTAATTTTTTATAGCGCCTTCCGGCAAATAGGGCCTGCGCACAGAATTTAATTAGCAACAATAAGGAGGCTCAAAGAAGGGATATCTATGGATAACACTTTGAAATGAGAACTGCTTTACTAAACTGCTTTTTAGGTCTGCGAATCAAACCGACGAGCTATTAACGCACGGATGAAAATCTTTAGCAAGCATTTATTTTTAAAAGCCTTTAAAAGCCAACGGCAATCCTGCAACAGTCGGTAATCCTCACAGGATGCGGTGCCTTTAAAAGACACCGCATCTGACGCTAAACCGCGATAATCATGAAAATGAACGGATGTTTTATCAACAGCCAAGATGATTTTTATCGTTTATTTAGTTTGCCACAACCTGTATTGTCCCCATAAGCCCACCTCTGTGACGTACTCTTGTTCGCCTCCATTCGCGATAACATCGACTGTCTTTCTCATTCCCATTGAAAGGACACTGCACTCATTGCTGACCATAAGTTTATGCAGTCCATTCTTCAAATAAGCAATTACAAATTGATTTTGTTGTAATCGTGCTACATCTCGGCCATCGACCGAAATTAAGAACTTACACACGCCACCACTGGCACTCCCTATAAACTGCTTGTTACGAGTAACCGTAATTTTTGTTTGCTGTTCACTGCTATTGGGCGTTACCAGCTCTTGATTTAAGATTGTATCAGCGGGAACATGAGGCCTTGCACATCCTGTCAAAATTATCGCACCGACCAAAACACCAATGACTTTTTTCATATATCCCTATTTCCAAAAAAAATTTCAGAGTAATCCTATCATAGGTAAATTTAAGGCAAGAGAAACTCAATGAGAAATAGTTGCTGTACAAGGTTTTTTCATCGGGCTGTTGACGCTCCGGCGTAAAGAGTTGGCGGTTTGCATGCTCGAGGTCAGATCAAATCAGTGGATAGCGTTCACGAACGATATAGCGTTTAGACATCTGAGGATCTTTTTGGTCGGGAGACCCTCGCAGGTTCGCCTGCCTACATAAATCTTTGTTCGCGGATCAAGCAAATAAAAAGGCCACGCGTTAGCGCAGCCCGTATTTTTTGTACTGCGATAGCTTAATGGTTAGTTAAACTCTCTTTTACTTTTGTCACACAACGAGGAACCATTAACTCTCTGAGTGTATCCCTGATATCATCGTCATATTGTCGATTAGGAGGACGATGATCTCTGCGAAATGATTCGGCAATCCTAGCCGATGTAGCAATGTATTCCGGCTCATCAATACCGAAATCTGAAAGGCTAAAACCGCGTTCTTTGAAGTCGGATACCTCTTCATTGACGATTGCCAGCACATCTCTATCCGTTGATCCCACCTTGTCCGTAATATTCCACTCAATCAGGCAGATTTCATGTGCGGCTTTGTTGATATCATTAATGGCAGCAAATGATGTCAATGGTAAAGCCAGTGCTAACATAATGATTTTTCGCATTGTAACGTCAATCCCTTTGAAATAAAAAGAAAAAGACCCGCTAAAGCGAGCCTGGAAATAATCTTATTTGCGACGTTAAAGTCTTAGTTCCTTGCCACCGTTCTTTATCAAGATGTCTGCTATATCCTGATTGCCGTTAGCTATAGTTACCACTAAAGGACTATACCCATCGTCATTAACAGCATTAACATCCGCCCCTTTCTCCAGAAGAAATATGGCAATCTCTTTATTCCCAATCATCCCAGCTAAGTGCAGCGGAGTGAACCCAGCACCAGTCCTTGAATTGATTAACTCAGGATTCTTGTTGATTAACTGAATCGCTTCTTTGTTGGATTTTTTTGACCAAATTAGACCAGATAACCCTTGGTCTTCAGTCAAATCGGAAGCATAAGAGGAAAAGGAAATTAAAATAGCAACAACAAACGATAAAACCGATTTCATACACGCTCCAGTGTTTCACACATCCATAAATAGAGTGCAAATGATACCAACGTTATGTTGCTAATAGTTATCTGTTAATTTACACAGCGAACGCAAAAGAAGCACTATCACTTGAACAAAAAAAACGCACTAATGGCGGGTTTCAGAGGTTCTGTCGCTTGGACATCTTCGCAAGAATTTACCACCATACATGAAAAAATTCAGTGAAAACATACCAGCACTTTGCAATTCCATTATCGGTGGTTGCGGTTTCTATATGAAATCCGTCGAATTTATCTTTTCAAATAAGTGAGCCCATTTTTCTTTCTCAACCTCAGCCATTACCGAAAACGAAAACACCGACAGCAATAAAATCAATATCCTGACTTCCTTACCCTATTGATAAGATATTAAAATAAGATAACGCAGTCATATGGAAAAAGGATAAAAAATCCAGAAAACAATATAAATCATCGCGATACCGGCACTAAAATGACAAATAACATGCAGCCAGTATACATCTGGCCTGTCATTTCTATGAATATACTCGCGCCGACTGACGCCTTTAAAAGTCTTTGTATAAACCCCTCTACGAACGTAAATGATAGACTCCACTATCATAACGATACCACAGAGAAAAATGGCAGCTATCACGCAGTAATCCCAAACGCTCATAATACTCCCTAGCTATTATAACCGTGCTTTCAGGGTTTACGGTGTTTATTGGTATACCGTTTTCTAGCCACTCCCAAGAACGTGAAAACGCCCCCGACGACGACTAACAACCAACCCATATTCATCTGACTTTCACGAGCAGCGATCAAAAAAACATTCGTGACAAGTTTACCATCTATCACGATGGATGTACT
The DNA here is from genome assembly GCF_001742145.1 of Pectobacterium parmentieri. Classification (NCBI taxonomy): domain Bacteria; kingdom Pseudomonadati; phylum Pseudomonadota; class Gammaproteobacteria; order Enterobacterales; family Pectobacteriaceae; genus Pectobacterium; species Pectobacterium parmentieri. The sequence goes on from NZ_CP015749.1 coordinate 1,841,080, forward strand.
CATATTGAATGACACGATAAGCCAGACTATCCCCGCAACTAAAGATCCTAATCCCCAATTCGTCATAATACACTTCCTCCATTGTTTAATGATTTTATCAGGGAGGACTGTTGTACAAAAGCAAAAACCCGCCGAAGCTGGTCGCGTTGTAAATTGCGAGCACGCGATCGGCTAGGACAGCATTTTTTCCATAAACTCACAGACATTTTGCTAATACCCAGCAAATCGCTGATGCGAACGAGCTAAGTAGCCAGCCCGAGGCACAAGAACATGAAAGGCATCAGGGATTGAATTAGATGAGAAGCCGCCGACGTTTCATGAAATAAGAAGTCTGGCTGGCAGGTTATATGAGAAAGAACAAGGAAAGGAATTTGCTCAGAAATTGCCAGGTCATAAATAAGTAAGAATGACAGAAAAATATTTAGATAATCGAGGGAAGGAATATACCTATCTATAAAAGGCCGTATATCGAATTTCGTGGACTTTTCGTGGTTTATAAAAATAAAAACCCATAAATCAATAAGTTAAAAAAAGACCGAATACGATTCCTGTATTCGGTCTAGGGAAATGGCTCTTGGGAGAGCCGTGCGCTAAAAGTTGGCATTTATACAAGCTGTAATAGCCTTGTAACCTTAAGCGTAGCCAACTCCCCTGCGTTTTCCAGCATCAATCCGTTCGCAATTATCACAAATGGAACAGGTTTCACACTTTACCTTAACCATAAAGAAGCAAGAAGTTAACATTAAATAGATAAATCAATCACTTCATGGCTGACTATCTGGTAAGCACAGTTGCTCTGCACGGTCGATAAATGGCTGAAGGCTTTTCTTCTGTCCGGGATGTTTAGGATCGTCCAGCCAAATCACGTCTATCGGTTGTGCACTCACCTGTCCAGATTTCATCTGCGCAATAGCAGTATCGTTTAATGGATATTGCATCAACGTCCCAGTATGTAAGGCATACAGCGCATTGCCAGGGCGACAAATCAGTTGCACTTCTTCACGCGTGAAAGCCCAGCGATCGCCATATTCCAGCCGGCTGATATTTGCCAGTTTGGCGGCAGCAAAAGCATTCGCAGAAAGTGAGGTAAGCACGATAGATAGCAAAAGTTTCTTCATCATGGTATTCCCGACATGCGTATTCAGACAATGATATATGTGAGTTTTGCAGCCTTATCCAAATCAGAGAAAGACAGCATCAAACCTTATAAAACATAAAGTTGTGTATCACGACTAACGCGATCATAGCGACAGAGGAAGATGAAGTCGAGTGCGAAGCCAAGAATAAGATCGACTGCACGATATAAGTAGAAAGGTCGTTCGAGGAAAGAAATAGCGGGATAAAAAGAATGTTATCCCGCGCTCTTCAAATGCACATTGGCCGACAAAAGTGTCGATTGCCGTTAGGCTGACGGGGCTACCGTAGACATTTTTTTCAGATCCTGATCGATGAAGAACAGGCCGCCTTCGCTAGCATTAACCAATGCCAGTTTGTCCAGAATAGAACGGAACAGTTTTTCTTCTTCGTGCTGTTCGGCAACATACCATTGCAGGAAGTTAAATGTGGAGTAGTCCTGCAGTGCCATCGCGGCATGTGCCAGCTCATTAATTTTTGCTGTAATCAACTGTTCATGTTCATAGGTCAACTTGAAAACATCAGCCAGCGAGTCGAAATCAATCGGCGGTGCGGCAATCGCGCCTAGTACAGGCAGGCTTCCTGTATCGTCCAGATAGTCGAACAGGCGTTGCATGTGTTGCATTTCTTCCTGAGAATGCGTCTTCAGGAAGCTGGATGCGCCTTCAAAACCTTTGTCACCGCACCATGCACTCATTTGCAAATACAAATTCGCGGAATAAAACTCCAGATTAAGTTGCTCATTCAGCTTCTGAATCATTTCTTTTTTTAACATGGTAACTCCCTATTTCCCGGCAGGTGAAATTATTTAGGGCATTATGCCTGAAAAAATAAAATAAAAAACACTTTATTAACATTGATGATTTATAAATAAAATAACAATGTAAAACAATAAATTAGAATTATTTATATTGATATCCATTATCAATTCAGAATGAATTTCACTGTATTATTGAGAATAATTTTTATTACCAAAAATAACAACTTCAATTTATATCATTTATGACTTTCCGGTATTAAAAATGATTCCCATTTCACAATCAGAATAATAAACATCCACATGATAAGGTGAACACTTGCCATTTTCCTGTTGCTACTTTACCGTGGCACCTATCAGTCGGTGACCAATAGGCAGGAGAAAGCGGCATGGGACATAATCTGGCAGAATTATCCAAAGAGGATATGGATAAGGTTAACGTAGACCTGGCGGCATCAGGCGTTGCCTTCAAAGAACGTTACAATATGCCAGTCATTCCAGAGGTTGTTGAGAGAGAACAACCCGAACACCTGCGTAACTACTTTCGTGAACGTGTGATGTTTTATCGCCAACGCTCACTGCAGTTCTCTCGTTTACCCTACGAGCCTAAGTCTAAATAGCGATTCCCCGCATTCCACTCTAAGACGGCCTTACCGTGGAAAACATCCCTTTCCACGGGTTACATTCTTACACAGCAAAAATGATTTTCTGCTTGCATATCGTCCCTCACAAGAGGTTAATGGAGTGGCAACCTTACCTTTTATCAAGCGAGGCAAGATATGAGTAAAGGACTGGATAGCAAAAAGAACAGTAAGAAAAAGCCCCTCAAAACGGCCGCCGAAAAACGAGCCGATAAAAAGGCGAAGAAACCGCAGGCAGATATTACCTGAGTACTGATATTACCTAAGTAATGTGTCATGCCAATCGGGTAAACCCGAAGACGGGTTTACCCTCATAATTTCAGTTGCTCGCACTTATTCGTGACCTTCCGCAGCCTTTTCAAGCACCATCAATAGAAAAGCATACTCTAGCGCAATGTCATCATAGCGTTTGAAGCGGCCGGATTTTCCACCGTGCCCAGCATCCATATCAGTGTACAGCAACACCAAACGGTCGTCTGTTTTAACATCCCGCAATTTTGCCACCCACTTCGCAGGTTCCCAATACTGAACCTGAGAGTCATGTAACCCGGTAGTCACCAGTAAATGTGGATAGCGCTGAGCGGTAACACCGTCGTAGGGGCTATATTGCTTGATGTAGTCATAGTAGGTTTGTTCATTCGGATCGCCCCACTCGTCATACTCTCCGGTCGTCAGCGGTATTGTCTCATCCAGCATTGTCGTCAACACATCAACAAACGGAACCTGGGCCACAACACCTTTGAACAAATCGGGGGCCATATTGACTACCGCCCCCATCAAGAGCCCTCCCGCGCTGCCCCCCATAGCGAACATGTTTTCCCTGTCGCCATAGCCTTTTTCTATCAATGCCTGAGACACATCGATGAAATCCGTGAAGGAATGCATTTTATTGAGCAATCGACCATCGTCATACCACTGCTGACCCAGCTCACCACCACCGCGAATGTGCGTTAAGGCAAAAACAAATCCTCTGTCCAGCAGGCTCAGGCGGCTAACGCTGAAATCGGGCTCCATGCTACTTCCATAGGCGCCATAGCCGTAAACCAGTATCGGGTTCTTGCCAGGGGTGAAATGCTCGCGATGATAAACGAGGGAAACGGGGACATCGACGCCGTCCCTGACCGTGATCCACAAGCGTTCGCTCCGGTAATGATCTGGAGAGAAATCCTTCACTTCGGCTTGCTTAAGCCGTTGCTGTTCACCCGTATTCAGATTCAATTCATACAGCGTGCTGGGCGTTGTCATTGATGAATAGCCATAACGCAGCAATGCCGTTTCTGGCGTAGGGTTGTACGATAGCCATGCCACATAGCTCGCATCATTAAAAGTGATTGCTTTTTCTTCCTGCGTATGCCAGTGAATCTGGCGCAAGCTGGTTAAACCGCGTTCCCTCTCTTCGACTACCAGCCAATCACGGAATAGTTCGAAACCTTCCAGAACGCGGTGTTCACGTGGAGCAATTAGCGTTTCCAGCGTTTGTTCATCAGGTTTATCCGAATGGTAGAGACCGAAATTTTTCCCTTCTCGGTTAGAGCGCAGGTAAAACCGCCCCTGATAGTGATCAATACCATATTCATGATCTTTCCGACGTGGAATGCCGACCTGCGGCACCGCCTCTGGGAGCGTCGCATCGAGTAATAACACCTCGGTCGTCGTAGTGCTGCTGAGATAAATAGTGATGTAGTGCTCTGATGTCGTTTTGCTCAGACTGACATAATAGGTATCGTCTTTCTCTTCATATACCAGTTCATCTTGTGCTGGATCGCTCCCAAGGCGGTGACGATAGACCTGATACGGCAATAGCGTTTGTGCATGTTTACGCACGTAGTACAGCATCGTCGAGTCTGCCGACCATTCCGCACCTGCGGTCACATTTTCGATCACATCCGGTAGCCATTCGCCGCTGTTCAGATCGCGAAAACGCAGCGTGTACTGCCGGCGAGATAAAAAATCCTCCGAGAGGGCCAATAGCGTATTGTTCGGGCTAATCTCAAGCGCGCCGAGACTATAAAATTCATGCCCCTCCGCACGTTGATTCCCATCCAATAGCGTTTCCCATACTTCTGTTGCCTGCTCAGGCTGACGCAGATAGGTAGCGTACTCTTTGCCCGGCTCATAGCGACTTTGGTAGCGATAACCCTTTCTAACATACGGTACCGACATGTCCGTCGACGGAATACGTTTAACCATTTCGTCATACAGCGACCGTTTACGTGCAGCGTGAGGCGCCATGATGGCTTCACTGTAGGCATTTTCCTGTTCCAGATAGGACAACACCTGCGGATCGGTACGCTGGTCATCACGCAACCAGTAATAGTTGTCGACACGCGTATCGCCATGTGTGCTTATCGTGTGGGGCTTTTTTTCAGCTTGCGGGGTCTTCATCGCATCGGATCTCGTTGTCTTGACATAAAAATTTCACTCTGCAAGAAGAGTGGCACGATTGCCCTACAATGCCAAGCCACGTCCTTGTCTCTTGGTGCGCTTTTGCGTAACGCATTCCAGAGCATCTCCTCTTTAATGCGCACGCAAACGTTTTCGTTTATACTGCGGCCATTTTTCACAACCCGATCAGGTATAAGGTTATGTTAACGATTGGAACCGCCCTGCGTGCGGATGCCACACGAGTGATGCTGCTTGGCTCCGGTGAATTAGGCAAAGAAGTGGCGATTGAGTGTCAGCGCCTGGGAATCGAAGTGATTGCGGTCGATCGCTATGCCGATGCCCCTGCGATGCAGATTGCACATCGTAGTCACGTCATCAATATGTTGGATGGCGACGCATTAAAAGCGTTGGTTGAAGCCGAACGCCCTGATTATATCGTGCCGGAAATTGAAGCCATCGCTACCGACATGCTGGTGGCGCTGGAAAAACAGGGTCACCACGTTGTCCCTTGTGCTGAAGCGACACGCCTGACGATGAACCGTGAAGGCATCCGTCGTCTGGCTGCCGAAACACTCGGCGTTCCGACATCCACCTACCGTTTTGCCGACAGCGAAGAGCGCTTTTATCAGGCAGTAGAGGCAATTGGCTATCCCTGCATTGTTAAGCCGGTCATGAGTTCATCCGGCAAAGGGCAAAGCCTGATTCGCTCCGCAGAGCAGTTAGAGCAGGCATGGAGCTATGCCCAACAGGGTGGCCGTGCAGGCGGCGGGCGCGTCATCGTTGAAGGGTTGGTTAATTTTGATTTTGAGATCACCCTGCTCACCATCCATGCGGTTGACGGCATTCATTTCTGTGCACCAATCGGCCATCGACAAGAAGATGGTGACTATCGCGAATCCTGGCAGCCGCAGCAGATGAGTGAACTGGCACTGGATCGCGCACAAAAGATGGCCAGCGATGTCGTAAAAGCGCTCGGTGGCTATGGTCTGTTCGGCGTTGAGCTGTTCGTCTGCGGTGATGAAGTTATTTTCAGTGAAGTCTCTCCTCGCCCACACGATACCGGCATGGTGACGATGATTTCTCAGGATCTGTCCGAGTTTGCCCTGCACGTTCGCGCTTTCCTTGGGCTGCCAATTGGCGTGGTTCGACAGTACGGTGCATCGGCTTCTGCCGTAATTTTGCCTGAGCTTGAGAGCGACAACGTGTGTTATCAGGGTCTAGAAAGCACGCTCCTCCCTCATACACAAATTCGCCTGTTTGGTAAACCAGACATCAGCGGCAAACGCCGTATGGGTGTTGCATTAGCCAGTGCAACAACGACAGACGATGCTGTTGAAATCGCCAAGCGTGTCGCGGCTGGCGTAAAAGTCAGCGGCTAATATCTACGGTTTCTGATTGGACGACGCACAGAAAACCGGGCATAAAAAAGGCCACTCGCAGTGAGTGGCCTTCGTCATTCAGTAACCGGCAAACTTAAGCTTTTGCACCAGCAACCGCTTCACGCGCCAATTCAGTAATACGTGCGTAATCACCGCTTTCCAGCGCATCGTTCGGCACCAACCAGGAACCACCAACACACAGCACGCTTTTCAGCGCCAGGTAATCACGGTAGTTATTCGGCGTAATACCGCCTGTCGGGCAGAAACGAATATGAGCGAATGGACCGGCGATCGCCTGAAGCGCTTTCACGCCGCCGTTAGCTTCTGCAGGGAAGAATTTGAACTCACGCAAGCCGTAATCCATACCCAACATCAGCTCAGATACGGTGCTGATACCTGGAATCAACGGGATATTACCTGCCGATGCTGCTTTCAACAGCGGCTCGGTCAGGCCCGGACTAATGGCAAACTGCGCACCGGCTTCAACCACCGCAGCCAGTTGCTCAGGGTTTGTCACCGTACCCGCACCCACGATGGCTTCTGGTACTTCTTTCGCAATCGCACGGATCGCGTCGATAGCACAGTCGGTACGCAATGTCAGCTCCAGAACGCGAACGCCGCCCGCGACTAACGCTTTTGCCATCGGCACCGCGTGTTCCAGTTTGTTGACCACAATCACAGGAACAACGGGACCCGTTGTCAAAATCTGTTCCGCGCTCGTCTTCCAGTTTTTCATCAAAAATTATCTCCAGACATGCCCGAAGGCATCATTAATTATATAGCGCGCCCCTGCCACAGGGATCTGCGTTGCCACAGATGCCAACCGCACCGTAAGCCATACATTAAAACCGTGGAATGCCAACACGCCTCGACATTCCAGCTACTGACGTATTATCAAAAAATTACTCGAACTCATTCCAGGAACGGCCATCGCGCGTGATCATCGCCACGGACGCCACAGGCCCCCAGCTTCCCGCCTGATAAGGCTTCGGCGCATCGTTGTCCATCGCCCACGCTTCCATGATCGAATCAACCCACTTCCAGGCTTCCTCAACTTCATCACGGCGGACGAACAACGCCTGAATTCCACGCATGGTTTCAAGCAGCAGACGCTCATAGGCATCCGCCAAATGCTGCTGATTAAAGGTTTCCGAGAAGCTCAGATCCAGTTTCACCGTTTGCAAGCGATGCTTGTGCTCTAATCCTGGAATTTTATTCAGAATCTGAATTTCAACGCCTTCATCCGGCTGCAAGCGAATGATCAGTTTGTTCTGCGGTAACTGCTGGTAAGAATCATGGAACAGATTCAACGCAGGGTTTTTAAAGTACACGACCACTTCCGAACATTTTGTCGGCAGTCGTTTACCCGTGCGCAGGTAGAACGGCACGCCAGACCAGCGCCAGTCATCAATGTCGACACGAATCGAGACGAAGGTTTCCGTGCTGCTGCTTTTATTCGCGCCTTCTTCTTCCAGATAGCCCGGCACTTTATGGCCCTGAACAAAACCAGAAGAATATTGGCCGCGCACGGTCGTTTCATGCACGTTGGACCGATCGATACGACGCAGTGAACGCAACACTTTCACTTTTTCATCACGGATGCGGTCAGTCGTCAAATCAGACGGCGGTGACATCGCAATCATCGTCAGGATCTGCAACAGATGATTTTGGATCATGTCGCGCATCTGACCGGCTTTGTCAAAATAGCCCCAGCGGCCTTCAATTCCGACTTCTTCAGCTACCGTGATCTGTACATGGTCGATCGTCCGGTTGTCCCAATTCGAGGAGAACAACGAATTGGCAAAACGCAGCGCCAACAGGTTCAGAACCGTCTCTTTACCCAGATAGTGGTCGATGCGGTAAACCTGACATTCGTTAAAGAATTCCGCGACCTGATCATTAATCACACGCGACGATGCCAGATCGGTACCCAACGGTTTTTCCATCACCACACGCGCCGGATCTTTATTCAGCCCAGCGGTTCCCAGCCCTTTGCAGATCGCACCAAATGTGCTGGGCGGCATTGCAAAGTAGTTGATGGTGGTACGATTTTTCTGATCAAGCATCTTGCCCAGTTTGTTGAAGGCTTTTGTGTCTTCCACATCGAGATTGCAGAAATCCAACCGACCGCTTAGCGTTTCCCACAACTTATCGTCGATGGCTTCTTTCATAAAGGTGTCAAGCGCTTCGCGCACGACGCGGGTATACTCCGCTTTATCCCAATCCGCACGGCCCACCCCGATAATCTTGGTGTCCGCATGGATGTGCCCTGCTTTTTCCAACTGGTACAGGGACGGCAGCAATTTACGGCGTGCCAGATCGCCCTTGGCACCGAAAATAACCAGATCGCACGCTTGGGCTGTTGAAGTTACCGCCATGTTCATCTCCTCGTTGCAGGATGCTGTAATTTTATTACAGCCATAATGTACTCTTTTTGACTACAGCCAGTAAACCCATCATAAAAATGCCAAATAATGGGCGCTATTGACTGAAAACCACGCATAAATCGGTCTGTGCAGTAGCTGGAATCACTTATCGATTCGCCCTAAAGCGAAATTTTTCGTCGTTTCTGACAGTCGATTACTTTTCTGAAAGTTAGACACATGTCATGTTCTGGTAAAAAAAGACCCCAACTTAGCATGTTGCCCGCTGCCAACCACCACAGGGTCGTAGTATATTTTCACGTAATGCATGCCAGTTGCACCTTTAGTTGAAATTGGAAAAAACTTACATGGCCCTTGTCGTATGAATATGCTGGAAAAAATCCAAAGTCATCTAGACCTCTTAAGCAAATCAGAAAGAAAAGTGGCTGAAGCGATCCTGAGCACTCCGCAGACGGCCATTCACTCCAGCATCGCAACCCTAGCCAAAATGGCCGACGTCAGCGAGCCAACGGTCAATCGTTTCTGCCGTCGCCTTGAAACTAAGGGGTTTCCCGATTTTAAACTACATCTAGCGCAAAGTCTGGCAAATGGAACACCGTATGTGAACCGTAACGTTGAAGAGGATGACAGCGTTGACGCCTACACCAGTAAAATATTTGAATCCGCGATGGCGGGCTTAGAGCAGGTGAAGTCCAGTCTGGATGTCGCCGCCGTCAACCGCGCGGTGGATTTGCTCACGCAGGCGAAGAAAATTTCCTTTTTTGGCCTGGGTGCTTCCGCCGCTGTTGCACACGATGCGATGAACAAATTTTTCCGCTTCAATATCCCCGTCGTTTATTTCGATGACATAGTGATGCAGCGCATGAGCTGCATGAATTCCAGCGACGGCGACGTCGTGGTATTGATCTCCCATACTGGCAGAACCAAAAGTCTGGTCGAAATGGCACAGTTGGCACGTGAGAATGATGCGACCGTGATCGCCATCACTTCGGACGGCACACCGCTGGCGCGTGAAGCTTCATTAGCGCTGCGGCTTGACGTGCCTGAAGATACTGATGTCTATATGCCGATGGTGTCCCGCATCGCTCAGTTAACGCTGATTGACGTGCTGGCGACGGGATTTACTTTACGCCGCGGAGAAAAATTTCGTGATAACCTGAAACGGGTCAAAGAGGCCTTGCGCGAATCGCGCTTTGATAAAGACGAACGGTTGATTAATCCCTTTAGGGGATAGGTAAGTTTTAGATTGTGCTTTGTTTTTAGTTATATCCATGAGAAATGAGCGGTATCATCTACTTGCCTCATCTCGATGTGGCCAGAGACTACGGCCATGGAAAGATGACAAGGATTACCTGTACAGTATGATAATCAGACTCAACACGATGTTCGGATAACGCAGATGAAATAGTTTTTGTTGTAAAGTGACATTTTGCACCGTTATTCGACGCTTAATCGCAACACGACAGCTTCACAAGTGAACGGAGTTATACATGTCCAGACGGCTCAGAAGAACCAAGATTGTCACCACCCTGGGGCCCGCTACCGACCGTGATAATAATCTCGAAAAAATTATCAATGCGGGCGCTAACGTAGTACGCATGAATTTTTCTCACGGCACAGCAGAAGACCATCAATTACGTGCCAACAAAGTTCGTGAAATTGCGGCAAAATTAGGCCGCCATGTTGCCATTCTTGGCGATCTACAGGGTCCAAAAATCCGAGTTTCTACCTTTAAAGAAGGTAAAATCTTTCTGAATATCGGCGACAAATTCTTACTGGATGCCAATTTAGCGAAAGGCGAAGGCGATAAAGAAAAAGTCGGGATCGATTACAAAGGCTTACCCAGCGACGTAGTGCCAGGCGATATCCTGCTATTGGACGATGGTCGGGTACAATTGAAAGTCCTTCAGGTTGAAGGCCTGAAAGTTTATACCGAAGTCACCGTTGGTGGGCCGCTGTCTAACAACAAGGGCATCAATAAACTTGGTGGCGGTTTATCTGCCGAAGCCCTGACAGAAAAAGATAAAGCCGACATTATTACTGCCGCAAAAATTGGCGTCGACTACCTGGCTGTCTCTTTCCCACGTACCGGTGAAGACCTCAACTACGCACGCCGACTCGCACGTGATGCTGGCTGTAACGCCAAGATTGTATCAAAAGTTGAGCGTGCTGAAGCCGTCTGTTCAGATGCCGCAATGGATGACATTATTCTGGCCTCCGACGTGGTGATGGTCGCGAGGGGCGATCTCGGCGTTGAAATCGGCGATCCAGAATTAGTGGGGATTCAGAAGAAGTTGATTCGTCGCGCCCGTCAGTTGAACCGTGCGGTTATTACCGCTACGCAGATGATGGAATCGATGATCACCAACCCGATGCCAACGCGCGCCGAGGTGATGGATGTCGCCAACGCCGTGCTTGACGGCACCGATGCGGTAATGCTGTCAGCAGAAACCGCAGCGGGTCAATATCCGGCTGAAACCGTCGCCGCCATGGCGAAAGTGTGTTTAGGCGCGGAGAAAATCCCAAGCATCAACGTATCCAAACACCGCCTTGACGTGCAGTTTGATAACACAGAAGAATCCATTGCGATGTCTTCCATGTACGCGGCCAACCACCTGAAAGGGGTCACCGCGCTGATTGCCATGACGGAATCTGGCCGCACTGCGCTGATGATGTCCCGTATCAGTTCCGGTTTGCCCATTTTTGCCATGTCTCGCCACGAGCACACGCTGAACCTGACCGCACTGTATCGCGGCGTCACCCCTGTGCATTTCGATAGCTACACAGATGGCGTTGCTGCGGCCAATGACGCGGTGATCCGACTGCGTGATAAAGGGTTCTTAATGTCTGGGGATCTGGTCATCGTTACACAGGGCGACATTATGGGTACGGTAGGCACAACCAACACGATTCGCATCCTGCGCGTAGAATAATCATTACATGACCGATCCGCTACGCAGTGGTGGACGGTTCATTCAAGTAAAAAGCCGGACGATTTCTCGTCCGGCTTTTTATTAATAGGCGGCTACCCGCTATTCATCCCGCAATTAATTACGGTACAAATCATCCCGACAATACGGCTCAATTTCTCCCGGCTTACGGGTTTTTAGCAACTTCAGAATCCAGGTGTACTGCTCAGGGTTCGGCCTGACCAGAATTTCGACTTCTTCATTCATGCGCCGTGCAATGTAAGCATCATCCGCTTGCGCCAAATCAACCATCGGCGGACGAATAAACACATCCAGACAACCGTCTTTGGCGTTATATACCGGGAACAGCGGCACAATATCAGCACGACACACTTTCATCAGCCGCCCAACAGCGGGCAGCGTTGCCTTATAGGTCGCAAAGAAATCAACAAATTCGCTATGTTCAGGGCCGTGATCCTGATCGGGTAGGTAATACCCCCAGCACCCGGAGCGCACAGAGCTGATAAACGGTTTAATACCGTCATTACGAGCATGGATGCGCCCCCCAAAGCGGCGACGTAACCGATTCCACCAATAATCTACCAGTGCATTCTTCTGGTTGTGGAACATCGCCGCCATACGCTGACCGCGCGAGGTCAACAGCATCGCTGGGATATCAACACCCCATCCATGCGGAACCAGAAAGATCACATTTTTCTCTTGTGCTTTGATACGGTCCAAAATGTCTTCACCGTGCCAGCGCACATACTTCTCTATTTTCTTCGGATTACGAATCCCCACTTCCACCATCATGATCATCGACTGAGGTGCCGTCGCAAACATGTCATCGATGATGGTTTCACGCTGTTCTTCCGTTAACTCCGGCATGCAATACAGCAGATTGATGCGAGCACGGCGGCGGGCACCTTTTGATATTCTCCCGACAAAACGCCCTAACCCGCCCAGCACCGGATTTCTTAACCGTGCGGGAATATAGGCCGCGAGTGCCATCACACCAACACCTAACCAAACGCCCCAATAGCGCGGATGAAAAAAGGCGCGTTGAAACTGGGGAACAAATTCAGCGTTCGATTTTTTTTCTTTTTCCATGCCTAAACTCTTCAGATCAATCAATAAACATAATCATAATGGCCGCTCAGCGTTTATCAACACTCACGACAATGATGCAAAAATACGCCTGCTCGATAATAAACAATCAGGAACCCGTGCTCTATAAATGAAAATGCCGGCAGCAAGCCACCGGCATAACATGCAGTCAGTATCTATCCTAAATCATTCAAGTACATGGCAAAACGTTAGCGTTTTGAACAACGCACAAGCGGCTTGAAGTATAACGGATATCGTTAATCAAACTTAAGCTGCGGCACCACGTCCTTCACCTGCGCCAGATAATCACGACGCTCTTTACCCGCCAGACCTTCAGAACGCGGCAGTTGCGCCGTTAACGGGTTGACTGCCTGCTGGTTGACCCAAAGTTCATAGTGCAGATGCGGACCCGTTGAGCGACCGGTGTTACCAGACAATCCGATACGATCGCCACGTTTCACTTTCTGCCCCGGTTTAACCAATATGCGATTTAGGTGCATAAATCGTGTCGTATACTGACGGCCATGACGAATCACGACATAGTTACCTGCCGCACCACTACGTTTCGCAATCACCACTTCACCATCCCCAACGGCCAAAACCGGAGAACCGACCGGCATAGCAAAATCGACACCTTTATGCGGTGCGACACGCCCCGTCACCGGGTTCAAGCGACGTGGATTGAAGTTGGAGGAAACACGGAATTGTTTCATGGTCGGGAAACGCATAAAACCGCGTGTCAAACCGGAACCTTCGCGATCGTAGAATTTACCGTCTTCGGCACGAATGGCGTAATAGTCTTTGCCACCGGTATTCAGACGTACACCGACCAGCTCACTCTGCTCACTTTTACCATCGAGCATTTCGCGAGACATCAGCACAGAGAAGGTATCGTCTTTACGTAATTTACGGAAATCCAGTTGCCATTGCAGCGCCTTGATGACTTCACGCACTTCAGCACTCGTCAAACCAGCGTTTTTTGCGCTGCTAACAAAACTGCCGCTTACCCGGCCATTCAGTACGCTGTTACGCCATTCGCCTTTCAGCGTCTCAATACGCTCTTTGAAATTCGTCCCTACGCGCTCATAAATGCGCGTTTCACGACGGGACATCTGCCAGGTCAAGCTTTGCAGGTCGCCGTTTTCACTCAGAGCCCACGATATTTGCTGACCAATCTTCAGGTTCCGCAAATCTTTGTTCTGTTCCGCGAGTTGGGTGACATCAGCAATATCAATGCCGTACTGCGTCAAAATGCTGCTTAAGGTATCACCCGTCGAGACCACGTACTCATGTACGCCGCCTTCATCAGCACTTTTATCCTCATCAAGCTCATCTTGTGGGATGTCATCATCCGGAGAGGGTTGGTCTATCGGTTCACTGGCTTCAGGCGTCAGAGTACGCAGTTGGCTGGTTTCCAAGTCGATATCTTTAACAATGACCGGTGCGTCATCGACGTGGGGATAAACAAAAGGCCGCCAAACAGCAACGGCCAATGTTACAACGGTGAGCGACCCCAGCATGACGCGATGGGGCCGAGGTAAACTGTTATACGCCAGAGCGATAGTTCGGACTATCTGCTGCACTTATTCGTATCCTCATAATTTTCCCTCCAGACAGCTCACATACTGGTTCGATAGCTGCAATAAGAAATCGGCATAACTATCTCTACCCAGTGCAATATTGCTTCCCAATGGATCGAGCACACCCGAGCGCACGTCGGTTCCCTTGGCAACAGCATTAATAACGGCTGGCCTGAATTGTGGTTCAGCAAAAACGCATACGGCTTTATGCTCAACCAACTGTGTTCGTATTTGATGTAAACGCTGTGCACCGGGTTGGATTTCGGGGTTAATCGTGAAGTAACCCAGAGGACTTAACCCGTAGTGTTTCTCAAAATAACCATAGGCATCATGAAACACGAAATAGCCTTTACCCTGCACAGGCGCTAGCATCTTAACAATTTTTTCATCTGCTTGTGCAATTTTATCCGTGAAATAAAGCAGATTCGCGTCTAGTTTGTCCTTATTCTGAGGCATAAGTTCCAATAATTTTGCATGAATGGCGATTGCCGCCTGTTTTGTCATCTCTGGCGAGAGCCAAATGTGCATATTGTACTCACCATGATGGTGGCCATCGTCGCCGTCATCATGGGCAGCATGGCTGTGCTCGTGACCTTTTTCATGCTCATCATGTGCCAATTCATGGTCATCTTCATGATCGTGTCCGGCCTCTTTTTCCAGCTCAGATTTAATGACTGGCAGCGCGGAAAGCGCGATCTGCTTTTCTGGAGAAATTTTCGCCAACGGTTTCCCAAGGAAGGCTTCCATTTCCGGCCCGACCCAAATCACCAAGTCAGCGGACTGTAAACGCTGGACATCAGACGGGCGCAAGGCATAATCGTGGGGCGACGCGCCATCAGGTAACAGAACCTCAGTTGGCGTCACGCCATCGGCAATGGCCGACGCAATGAATCCCAAAGGGCGAATTGATGTAATAACCGCAGCGGATGCCGCGCTAATTGACATCCCACTTGCGAGTAGCGCGCTGGCAACAAACACACTTTTTAACCATTTTTTTTGCTGAATATATTTTTTCTGTTGAATTGATTGCTGCATGAAAGTCGATCCTGTCGATTTTTATTGTGTTGTTTGTTATATTATAACGTTACATGGGTTATGCAAACCGAATTATATGTCTACATTGGTATCACTTAATAATATTTCAGTAACATTTGGCAGCCGAAAGGTCCTGTCAGATATCTCTCTGACCTTGCAGGAAGGTCGAATTCTGACGCTGCTTGGGCCGAATGGCGCAGGAAAATCGACGTTAGTACGCGTGGTCCTGGGGCTGCTTTCCCCCACCGCTGGTTCGCTGGTACGCGATCCTGCACTGCGTATCGGTTACGTTCCGCAGAAGCTGCATCTGGATACTACCCTGCCCTTGACGGTCAGCCGCTTTATGCAACTACGCCCCGGCGTGAAAAAGCAGGATATTTTACCCGCCCTTAAGCGAGTGCAGGCTGCGCATCTGCTGGAACAACCGATGCAGAAGCTCTCCGGTGGCGAAACCCAACGCGTCCTGCTCGCGCGCGCACTGCTCAACCAGCCCCAACTTCTGGTTCTGGATGAGCCGACACAAGGTGTCGACGTCAATGGGCAACTGGCGCTGTACGACTTGATTAATCAGCTACGGCAGGAATTCCACTGCGGCGTACTGATGGTGTCGCACGATCTGCATTTGGTGATGGCAAAAACCGATGAAGTTCTCTGCCTTAATCAACATGTTTGCTGCTCTGGTACGCCCGAAGTGGTTTCCCTCCATCCCGAATTTTTAGCCATGTTTGGTCACCGCGGCACCGAGCAATTGGCTATTTACCGTCATCATCATAATCATCGCCATGACCTGCAAGGGCGTATAATTCTAAAAAGACAAGGTGGAAACGACGCATGATAGAACTGCTGTTTCCCGGTTGGCTGGCGGGAATTTTGCTGGCTATAGCCGCAGGCCCGCTCGGCTCGTTCGTCGTCTGGCGGCGCATGTCTTACTTTGGCGATACGCTGGCGCACGCTTCCTTGCTCGGCGTCGCATTTGGCCTGCTGCTGAACATCAACCTTTTCTCTGCCGTCATTGCGGTGACGCTCATCCTGGCACTCGGGTTGGTCTGGCTGGAACGGCGTCCCTATCTGGCTGTCGATACCTTACTCGGCATCATGGCACACAGCGCGCTTTCGCTTGGATTAGTTGTCGTTAGCCTGATGAACAATGTCCGCGTGGACCTGATGGCCTACCTGTTTGGCGATTTACTCTCCGTCACCACAGAGGATGTGTGGGTTATCAGCGCCGGCGTGATCGTCGTTGTCGCTGTCATGCGTTGGCAATGGCGCGCTCTGCTTTCCATGACGATTAGCCCGGAACTGGCACACGTCGATGGTGTGAAACTCCAGCGCACCAAACTGCTTCTCATGCTGACTACCGCATTAACCATCGGCATTGCCATGAAATTTGTTGGTGCGCTGATCATTACGTCACTGCTGATTATTCCCGCGGCCAGTGCCAGACGTTTTGCACGGACGCCGGAACAAATGGCAAGCATCGCTATTATTGTTGGCATGATTGCCGTGACGGGCGGGTTGGCCTTCTCAGCCGGCTACAATACGCCCGCCGGGCCGTCAGTGGTGCTGTGCGCCTCACTGCTGTTTATCGTCAGCCTGCTTAAGCCACAACCCGCCTAGTCAGAAATAAAAAGCTAAAAAGAAAAAGCCCTTCTGAAGCAGATATTCAGAAGGGCTTTATATTTTGAAGGCTACGTGACCGGTTTCTATTTCCGGCTAGCCATATCTGGAATGATTAAATCGCCCCGTAAGACATACGAACCCAGTACATCCTGCGTTTTTTCATTGAGCCAGGACACAATTCTGGCGGCCACCGCATCCATCGAATATTCAATTGCCGGTATCGCTGGAATACCCGGAATATCGAGAGAACCGGCAAGGCTGAATACCATAATGTCTTTTGGCACAGATTTATTAAACGCCTGAAGCTGCGTAATAACACGCTTGGCTTCCTGTTCATCCGCCACAAGCAATGCATTGAAATTCAGCGTCGTGCTGTTATTGAGCAATACTTGCAGCGCTACCGACGACGACGAAGAGGCATCCATAAAAATCAGGTTGCGGTTAAACGGCAAAAAGTTATTTTCTAGCGCTCGCTTGTACCCTAACAACACCTGTTCCGCCGAACTACTGGCGGCTGGATTAATCAGCGCTATCTGCCGTCTCCCTTGGCGAATCAGATAATTACACGCCGTTTCTGTGGCAAAAGCATGATCGAATTGCAGGCTGTTCGGAGTATCAGCCTCCATGCAGTCGATCAGAATAATGTTCTTATCGGCCAGATTCAGCGGAAAGCGTGCGCCGATGATTAAAATGTCATCACACAAGCCGCTAGTCAGTTCATCCAGCACACTCAACACTTCTGCCCTACTGCTAGCAAACCGCAACAAGAGATGCTTTTGGTGCCGACTAAAGTGTTTTTCCAACGCATAGAGATAGCCAGTCGTCTGGTTGATGTTGTCCTGCGCGCAAATGACGCCGATACATCCAGTTGACTGGCTTAACAGCGATTGAGCGATAACGTTTGGCCGATATTTAAGCTCATCAACCGCTTTTAACACTGCAAGGCGGCTGGCTTCCTTTACACCGCGTGAACCACTCAACACCCGGGAGACTGTGGCTTTGGACACCCCAGCTAAACGCGATACATCGTTGATTGTAGACATCATTTGCCCCTGGAGAACGCTAAACCTGACTCGAAATCTGTGCACTGACCCTAAATTATATTGCCTTGCAGTATAACCGTTTCCATTCAGCATGGAAACCGATTATCCATTTAACAGCCAATAGACATTTCATCCACTAAGATGTGATGTAAATCTAATTAATACCGCCGGAAACCCTCACACATTGACGGGCATCACAGTTCTCTTTTCTTTGCATGGAAAACGGTTTCCATATGATATCCAATCATCCCGGCAATAACTTTTTACATTCTGCTTAGCGAAAAATGCGATCCGTTGCGGAAGGAATATAACGGTATAAGTCTATGTTCATAAAAGGTTGCCACACGCGACATTTCCATCCGGCCTGTTAATACAATGGGTTACTCGATGTAATGTAGCGATAACGTACTTGATGATGATCTATCGCCATCGCGGCGATACATAAAAAGGTGTTCATATGAGTTCCTTATATCAATCAATGATTGCCGCTATCGAACAATCGATTACCCCGCTGGCTGGGCGTTTAGGGCAACAAAAGTATGTGATCGCTATCCGCGATGGTTTCACCGCCGCACTCCCCTTTATGATCATCGGCTCGTTTATGTTGGTGTTTATTTTTCCCCCCTTCTCCACCAATACCACCGTCGGATTTGCACGCGCCTGGCTGGACTTTTCTATCACCTATCGTGAACAATTGATGCTGCCTTTTGAATTGAGCATGGGCGTAATGACATTTTTTATCTCCGTGGGCGTGGGGGCCAGCCTGGGGCGACAGTTTCAACTCGATTCCGTGATGTCTGGCCTGTTAGCATTTATGGCTTTCCTGCTCGTCGCTGCCCCTTACGCCGACGACAAAATTTCTACTGAGTATCTGTCAGGACAAGGGATTTTCACCGCCTTACTCACATCGATCTACGCTACGCGTGTTTATGCCGCGCTGAAACAGCACAATATTACGATCCGCCTGCCGAAAGAGGTGCCAACGGGGGTCGCCCGCTCATTTGAAATTCTCATTCCCGTGTTAGTGATTGTCGCCACGCTGCACCCGCTCAATCTCTTCGTTGAGGCGCAAACGGGGATGATCATTCCCGAAGCCATTATGCACCTGCTGGCACCGCTGGTTTCTGCCTCAGACTCCCTGCCTGCCATTCTGCTGTCTGTGCTGCTGTGCCAGCTTTTCTGGTTTTCGGGTATCCACGGTTCGCTGATTGTCACTGGCATCATGAATCCATTCTGGATGACTAACCTAGCCGCGAATCAGGCTGCGCTGGCGGCAGGTGAAGTACTGCCACATATCTATCTACAGGGATTTTGGGATCACTATCTGTTAATTGGTGGCGTCGGCTCAACGCTGCCCTTGGCATTTCTACTATTACGCAGCAAGGTCATGCAGTTGCGCACCATCGGCAGAATGGGCGTTGTGCCGAGCTTCTTTAACATCAACGAACCGATCATGTTCGGTGCGCCCATCATCATGAACCCGATGCTGTTTATCCCTTTTGTCTTTGTCCCCATGATCAATGCTGTGCTGGCGTACACGGCAACCAAAATGGGTTGGCTGGCACAGGTCGTATCACTCACGCCGTGGACGACACCGGCTCCCATTGGCGCATCGTGGGCCGCAAACTGGAGTTTCAGCCCGCTGATCATGTGCCTGCTGTGCATGGTGTTTTCCGCGCTGATGTATTTACCGTTCCTGCGCGCCTATGAACGGACGTTGATGAAAACTGAGGAACAAAAAATACAGAACGATTTGTCGCTGGAAAAAACAGTGAATAGTCATTAATGATGATAAATAAAAACAGATAACCGCGTTAACTAACAGAAGGTAAAGGGTTAGGGGTGACATATTTTACGATATTTTTCGTTGCCCTGAATAACATTAAAAAATGCGAGATAGGAAAGGTAATTATTACCGATAATATTCGTTCATCTAAAAATAGGTCCTATGATGATTACATTAGAAGATGCAGTAATGGAAATTATCGTCAATGCCGGGCAGTCGCGCAGTTTGTGTTTTGAGGCACTACACGCTGCGCGAAAAGGCAACATTGATGAAGCTAAAGATTTGTTGAAGGAAGCCGACGGCTATGCGCGTAAAGCGCACCATATGCAGACTCAGTTGATCGAGCAGGATGCAGGGGAAGCCAGGCAGCCGATGACATTAATTATGGTTCATGCTCAAGATCATTTAATGACATCGCTACTTGCCCGCGAATTATCAGAAGAAATTATTCATCTTTATCAACGACACTAATGCAAATAATAAATGCCTCTTAAAGGGAGGAGCGATTACGTCAGTTATTTAATTACGTCATGCTATTAAAAAATAACAACCACCTTGTTCTGAACGTCGTATTATTATTGCGCCAATCAGAGCGGGATGGTTATTGTCTGAAATAACTTACCGAATTGAGATGATTATGACAAATTGCAAAAAACTTCCAGTTACGCTGGCGGTGCTGGCCGCCCTTTGCTCCGGTTCCGCACTCGCACAAGAGATCATTACTCAGGAACAATTAGATCGTATCGTTGCTCAAGCAGTGGAAAAAGCGCTGGCAGAGCGTCAGGCCAAGCTAGACGCGATAGCCAGCAAACAGGTCGATCCTCTGACAACACCTGAGGCTCCCAAAACCCCTGACATGGCAATACCTTATGGCGTCGAATTCACAGGCTATGCGCGTTACGGCGCACAATTCCAGAGCGGTGACCAAAAATACGTTGCGGTGGACGGTTCCTACAACGGTGGTTCCGCACTGGGTCGTCTAGGCAACGAAGGCAACGGCGGTGAATTTCAGCTTTCCAAGGCATTCAAGAGTGACAATGGTGCAATCTGGGATGTCGTTGTGATGATCGACCACTGGGGCGACGAGGTTAACCTGAAGAAGGCCTATGCGGGCGTCACCAACCTTTTCGCCTCTCAGCCAAATGCCTACCTCTGGGCAGGACGTGATTTCCATCAGCGTCCACAGCAAGGTATCAACGACTATTTCTGGATGAACCATGACGGTCAGGGAGCAGGGATAAAGAATTTTGAACTCGGCGGTATTCAATTTGATGTAGCGGCCGTCGGTGCCGTAGAGTCCTGCAATCCTCAAGTGTTAGCCAATAATGCGAACCCCTCACGCATCAGTTGTACCGGTGGCTCCGGTACGGGCGATAAAGGTAATTATGCACTGACTTCCAAAGTACACGGCATCAAGCTGGGGCCGTTGGATCTGGCGCTGTACGCTAACTACGGCTTTGATTCGAAAGCAGTGGATAGCGATGCACGCCTGAAAGCCTGGCAAGGCGGTGCCGTCCTGAGCCACACAGGAAAAAATAGCCTCAATCAGTTTATTACTCGCTATTCGAATAATGCGGACAACAGCGTTTACAACAAAACAGATAACCTGAAAACCTTCTATGCCAGCTTTGAGGGTAAATACAAATTCACGCCGCAAACGCAGGTCGAATATCTGCTGGCCTACCACGACTACTCGAACGACTCCGCGAGTCAGGACGACCGTCGTAACTACAATGCCATCGTTCGCCCGATGTATTTCTGGAACGATGTGCATTCTACGTGGCTTGAAGCGGGTTACCAGCATGTAGATTACGGCCAAGGAGGTGATAACAAAGGGTGGAAACTGACGCTTTCCCAGAATGTCTCGATCGCCATGGGGCCAGAGTTCAGACCGATGCTGCGTTTCTATGTGACTGGTGGAGAAGTGGATAACAAACACACCGCGCGGACCACAACCGGCGTCAACACACAGCTCGATTCGTTTAACGTTGGGGCAATGTGGGAAGCCTGGTTCTAATCAGATACATTCAAGGAGACCGTATGGTCTCCTTGAATGTGGACGATGAGGAAAAATACGCTCAGACAATACTATTCTTCGCGCGTTAAGCCAAAATGCCGATAGGCATGCTGCGTCGCCATTCGACCACGCGGCGTGCGCTGAATGAACCCTTGCTGAATCAAAAACGGTTCCAGTACATCTTCAATAGTTTCGCGCTCTTCGCCAATCGCTGCGGCTAAGTTGTCCAGCCCGACCGGGCCACCCATGAATTTATCGATGATTGCCAACAGCAGCTTACGGTCCATGTAGTCAAAACCTTCGGTATCCACCGCCAGCATATCCAGCGCCTGCGTCGCCACGTCTCCGGTAATCGCGCCTTCCGATTTCACCTCGGAGAAATCGCGGACCCGGCGCAACAGCCGGTTAGCAATGCGCGGCGTACCACGCGCACGGCGGGCCACTTCAAGGGAACCCTCCGGCGTCAGATCCAGCCCCAGGCACTGTGCGCTGCGGCCAACAATGTACTGTAAATCCGCCACATTATAAAATTCCAGACGCTGCACAATACCAAAGCGATCGCGCAGCGGCGAGGTTAACGACCCCGCACGCGTCGTCGCGCCAATCAGCGTGAAAGGGGGTAAATCGAGTTTAATTGAACGTGCCGCCGGCCCTTCACCGATCATGATATCCAACTGATAATCTTCCATCGCTGGATACAACACTTCTTCCACCACGGGTGACAGGCGATGGATTTCATCGATGAACAAGACATCATGCGGTTCGAGATTGGTCAACAGCGCAGCAAGGTCGCCAGCTTTTTCCAACACCGGACCAGACGTTGTTCGCATATTCACGCCCATCTCATTGGCGACAATATTCGCCAACGTCGTTTTACCTAGGCCGGGGGGGCCAAAAATCAGCAGATGATCCAGCGCATCTCCCCGTTTGCGGGCGGCTTGAATGAAAATTTCCATCTGCTCACGCACCTGCGGCTGGCCCACATACTCTTTCAGCAGCTTAGGCCGCATCGCGCGGTCGAGAAACTCTTCTTCGGGAATAGCGTCAGCGGAAATTAAACGATCGGCTTCTATCATGAATACCTCACAGCGCCGCGCGCAGTGCATCCCTGATCAGGGTTTCGCAGTCAGCATCAGGGCGCGCGATCTTGGAAATCATACGGCTAGCTTCCTGTGGTTTATAGCCCAGCGCCACCAGCGCTGCGGCAGCTTCCACTTCTGGTTCGCCAACACGGCTGTCTGCGCTCGCAGGTGACGCCAGTGGGATATCGCTGACGGGATTAAACAGATCGCCACTCAAGCCCTTGAAGCGATCTTTCATTTCAACCACCAGCCGCTCTGCCGTTTTCTTACCCACGCCAGGGAGTTTAATCAACGCGCCGATCTCTTCACGCTCAACCGCGCTGACAAACTGCGTCGCGGACATGCCGGAGAGGATCGCCAGCGCCAGTTTCGGCCCAACGCCGTTCACTTTGATCAGTTCACGGAACAGCGCCCTCTCCTGCTTATCATTAAAGCCGAACAGCAGTTGCGCATCTTCGCGAACCACAAACTGGGTAAAGATAATCGCTTCCTGATTGAGCTCAGGAAGTTCGTAAAAGCACGTCATCGGCATATGGACTTCGTAACCCACGCCATTAGCTTCTATCAGCACCTGCGGCGGCTGTTTTTCCAGAATAATGCCTCTGAGACGACCTATCACGTTGCGCTTCCTTTTACATAGGGAATAAATGGCTTGAAGTATGACGAGTATATAACATAAAAAAGGCTGGATGAATATCCAGCCTCCTGTTTCAGCGCAGTCTTCCTGCTAGTGGGTTCACTTTCACCGCTGCGGTTCGCAGCAGGCTCTGGTTAAAGTGGCAATGTGTAATGGCAATCGCCAGTGCGTCGGCGGCATCCGCCTGCGGACTGGCCGACAGTTTCAGCAATGAGCGAACCATATGCTGTACCTGCTTTTTATCTGCTGCCCCCGTTCCTACCACCGTTTGCTTAACCAAACGCGCCGCGTACTCAAACACGGGCAAATCCTGATTCACACCAGCAACGATAGCCACACCGCGCGCCTGCCCCAGCTTCAAGGCTGAATCCGGGTTTTTCGCCATGAAAACTTGCTCAATCGCCATACAGTCTGGTCGAAATTGCGTAATGATTTCACTGACGCCCGCGTAAATCAGCTTAAGCCGGGTGGGCATATCATCCACCACGGTACGAATGCAACCGCTGCCGAGATACGTCAGTTGTCGCCCCTGCTGGCGGATAATGCCATAGCCCGTCACGCGCGAACCGGGGTCGATGCCTACTATTATTGTCATAGTGCTACGATTGCCATGGTGCTACGATTGTCATCGTGCCGCTCCGCCGATTCACCCGTGTGGGTTGTCGTTTCTACGTTGCATCACCGCCCTGCCATCACAGCAGCTCAGCTATCTCATCGGAGATCTCACCGTTATGGTAAACCTCCTGCACATCGTCGCAGTCTTCCAGCATGTCGATCAGACGCATCAGCTTCGGTGCCGTTTCTGCATCCATATCCGCCTTTGTAGACGGGATCATGGACACTTCGGCAGCTTCGGCTTTCAGACCAGTCGCATCCAACGCATCCTTCACATTGCCGAACGTTTCCCACGGCGTGAAGACGTCAATCGCGCCGTCGTCATATGTCACGACATCATCAGCACCCGCTTCCAGCGCGGCATCCATCACAGCATCTTCATCCAGACCCGGCGCATAAGAAATAACACCTTTCTTGGTGAAGAGGTATGACACGGAGCCATCCGTCCCCAGATTACCGCCGGTTTTGGTAAACGCGTGGCGCACCTCGGAAACAGTACGGTTGCGGTTGTCACTCAGACATTCCACCATGACAGCCGTGCCGCCCGGGCCGTAGCCTTCATAAATGATCGTTTCCATGTTGGTATCATCGTCACCGCCGATACCACGAGCAATCGCACGATTCAGCGTATCGCGCGTCATGTTGTTGGACAGTGCCTTATCGATCGCTGCGCGCAGACGTGGGTTAGACCCCGGATCGCCGCCACCCAGACGGGCTGCGGTAACCAGTTCGCGGATAATCTTGGTAAAGATTTTACCGCGTTTGGAGTCCTGTGCTGCTTTACGATGCTTTGTGTTCGCCCACTTACTATGACCTGCCATAAAAATCTCCGAAAAAAGCCTGTTCAGGCCGGATAAATAACAAATTCTTCAATCGCCTGCCGATTGCTCCAGGACTTAGTCAACTGTGCCGCGTGGGGCACATCCAGCCACTGGTAAGCAAGATGCTCGGATAATTGCACCTCGCGCTCAGCAGGTAACGCAAGACAATACCAATGTTCAGTATTGTGCGTAACCCCCGGCGCATAGCGACGTCTCAAATGAGCAAATAGCTCAAACTCAATACAGCGCTGACAGTCAAAGAGTGATAACGCTTCAGCGGATATATCAATGTTAACTTCTTCTTTGACTTCACGCTGTGCAGCATACGGCGCACTTTCCCCTTCTTCTATACTCCCCGTCACGGATTGCCAGAATTCAGGATCGTCACGCCGTTGCAGCATCAGCACCCGCCCAGTGTTGCGGGCATAAATCACCACCAACACCGAAACGGGTCGCTTATATACCATTTTATTCGTTCTCGGATTTTCCATCCTGAGCTGCTTTCCCTTTCACAACAACCGCAATAGCAAGCTCTTCCAGCGAAGCTGGGTTGGCGAAACTTGGCGCTTCCGTCATCAGACATGCGGCCGCCGTCGTTTTCGGGAAGGCGATAACATCACGAATGTTATCAGTGCCCGTCAGCAACATCACCAGACGGTCAAGACCAAACGCCAGACCCGCGTGTGGCGGCGTACCATATTTCAGCGCATCCAGCAGGAAGCCAAACTTCTCACGCTGTTCTTGCTCAGTAATACCCAAAATGCCGAACACCGTTTGCTGCATTTCACCACGGTGAATACGCACGGAGCCGCCGCCCACTTCATAACCGTTGATCACCATGTCATAGGCGTTGGCGATCGCCGCAACCGGGTTGGCAGACAGCTCTGAAGGCAGCATATCGCGCGGTGCAGTAAACGGATGGTGCATCGCAGCAAGTCCACCTTCGCCATCTTCCTCAAACATGGGGAAATCGACCACCCACAGCGGCTCCCAACTGTTGTCTTTCGTCAGGCTCAGATCGCGACCCAGTTTGAGGCGTAGTGCACCCAGCGCATCGGTCACCACTTTCGCGCTGTCTGCGCCAAAGAACAGGATATCGCCATCTTGCGCCGCGGTACGATCCAGCAGCGCAGACAGTACATCTTCACTCAGGAACTTCGCGACCGGGCTTTGTACGCCTTCCAACCCCTTGGCACGCTCGTTGACCTTGATGTAGGCCAAGCCTTTCGCACCATAGATTTCAATAAACTTGCCGTACTCATCAATCTGCTTACGGCTCAGTTGTGCGCCGCCCGGTACGCGGATAGCAGCAACGCGGCCTTTGACATCGTTTGCCGGGCCGGAGAACACTTTGAACTCGATGTCCTTCAACAGATCGGCGACGTCAACCAGTTCCAGCGGGTTGCGCAGATCTGGTTTGTCGGAACCAAAACGGCGCATGGCCTCGGCGAATGTCATGATCGGGAAGTCGCCCAAATCGACGCCTTTCACGTCCAGCCACAGTTCACGCACCAGTTTCTCCATCACCTCACGCACCTGCGGCGCCGTCATGAAAGAGGTTTCCACATCAATCTGGGTAAATTCAGGCTGTCTGTCAGCACGCAGGTCTTCGTCACGGAAGCATTTGACGATCTGATAGTAGCGGTCAAAACCGGACATCATCAGCAGTTGTTTGAACAGTTGTGGGGACTGCGGCAGCGCATAAAATTTGCCTTTATGTACGCGGCTCGGCACCAGATAGTCGCGCGCGCCTTCCGGCGTCGCTTTCGTCAACATCGGCGTTTCAATGTCCAGAAAGCCGTGATCGTCCATAAAGCGGCGAACAAAACTGGTGATACGAGCACGCGTTTTCAGGCGCTGCGCCATTTCAGGACGACGCAAGTCCAGATAGCGGAATTTGAGACGCGCTTCTTCGGTGTTGGTTTGGTTGGAATCCAGCGGTAGCGCTTCAGAACGGTTAACGATCGTCAGGGCGTTGGCAAAAATCTCGACTTCACCCGTCGCCATATCTTTGTTGATTTGGCTTTCTGGACGGGCACGTACTACACCGGTAAGTTGGATGCAGAACTCGTTACGCAACTCGGATGCCAGTTTAAATGCGTCCTGACGATCTGGGTCAAAGAACACTTGGACCAACCCTTCACGGTCACGCATATCAATAAAAATCAAACCACCCAGATCGCGGCGGCGGTTAACCCAACCGCACAATGTCACTTCCTGGCCCACATGGGACGAATTCAACTGCCCGCAATAATTAGTACGCATCACGATGTCCTTTTACTCATCCGCCAGCTCACACGCTTTCACGGTCGATTACGCTTCACGGTAGCTCACAACGCAAAAACCGTGGCATTTTAGCTGCGCGGTATGGTTTTTCTGGGTTACTGTTCGGTGAAAAAAGGCGGCTATTATAAAGGATAATAGCGCGAACGATAAGTATGAAGGTAACGCTCTGCGATGCAGGTGCCTACTCTTTTTACGAAATTTCTCTGTCGGTTAACGAAATGTTCACCCATCGGGGTGGAATTGTTGCAAAAACCAAACGCCAGAAGAAAACTGAGCCACCAGAATGCAGCGATCCTAAAATCGTCAGAAAAGCGACGTTCCCGTTGATCAATTTTCCTAAGCGTCACTGGCCCACAGACAGAGGGCATGCCGATGCGCACAGCATGATGATTTGTGGAAACCGCCCTTCTCTTTTAATAAAACCTGCTAGAGTTAATAAGTAACTCATTATTTTTATAAAAATTTTAATAAAAAAGTGCTTTTCCAATTTTGGCTAATGCGTATGGTTTACATGGAGAACAGCTATGTATTCATTTGTTGCACGTCAACCTATTTTAAATCAACACCGACAAACCGTTGCCTACGAGCTACTTTTTCGCATGGACATCACCAATAAATTTCCTGATGTCAGCCCTGAATTTGCGACCGCGCAGCTTATTTCTGATCAGTTCTTGACCAACCCACTAACGAAATCTGTCGTTGAGCAACCTTACTATATTAATTTTCCCCATCAGATGTTGATCAATGGCCAGGCTGAGGTATTGCCACAGGAAAAGGTCGTGATCGAAATTCTGGAAAATTCGATACCCAATAATGATCTCTTTGCTGCCGTAAAAAAGCTAAAAAGGAAGGGCTTCAAAATTGCGCTTGATGACTTTTCGATGAATTCAGAATGGGATCGGTTTTTGCCTTACATTGATATCATCAAATTCGATTTGACCCAGTCGACGTTTGATGAGATTGAAAAGTTCATCAAAAGAACAGCACAGCGTAAGCTAATCTATTTGGCCGAAAAAGTAGAAACACACGAACAATACCTGCAAAGTAAAAAACTGGGGATCTCGCTTTTTCAGGGGTATTTTTTCAGTCGTCCTGAAATGATTAAGTCAAAAAAATTGGTTAGTAACTCCAGCAACACCATCAGGTTACTGAGGGAAGTCAATAAACCTGAGATCAACTATGCCACTATCGAGGAATTGGTCTGCGCCGATCTATCACTTTATTATAAGTTGATGCGCCATATCACCAATATCAAATACAACACTCGCTTTGGCATCACCGCGACTTCAATGTCGTTTCGTTCGATGGCAATGCTGCTTGGGCAGCGGGAACTTAAGCGTTTTGTTTCATTAATTAGCATTACCAACAGTAATGAAAATAAACCCAGCGAGCTTTATCGTACCAGCTTAATTCGTGCCAGGTTTTTCGAATTACTGTATGCCTCTTTTAATGTGAAGGAAGACACCACTGAAGCGTTTCTATGCGGGTTATTATCACTGCTTGATGCCGTATTAGATTCCCCCATGCCGCTGCTACTTTCGCAAATCGCACTATCCGAAAAAATTAACCAGAGTTTATTAGAAAATACCGGCGAACTGGCAATTTACCTGACGTTAATCGCTAAATACGAACAGCAAGAGTGGGAAGAGCTTGAGCGCCTCTTAATCCAGTTAGGTGTCGATGAAGAAAATTTCTTTACCATGATAATGGAAGCAACACAGTGGGCAGATGATATTTTATAAACGATTTCCCTCGACTCACTCGCGCTCCCCAGCCAATTACGCGATAATGGCAGATATCCTATTGAGGCCCAATGAAATTATGGTGCGATAGATGTACATCGGATTACCACAATGGCAGCACCCTGCGTGGAGTCGGTTGGGGTTAAACGATCTTGCTGACTACAGTCGCTATTTTACCTGCGTTGAAGGTAACACCACTTTTTATGCGTTACCTTCACGCGAGATTGTCAGGCGTTGGCGTGATATGACACATGATGACTTTCGTTTTTGCTTCAAGTTTCCCTCAACGATCAGCCATAAAGCCGCCTTGCAGAACTGTGATAGCGATGTCAGCCTTTTTTATCAATGCCTTGAGCCGATCGAACACCGTATTGGGCAGCTATGGCTACAACTCCCCGCAACCTTCGGGCCAGTACAGTTACCCGTTCTGTGGCGTTTCCTTGATGCCTTACCGCAGGAATTTAACTACGGGGTGGAAGTGCGCCACCCGCTATTTTTTGCCAAAGGCGATGAGGAGCGTGCGCTGAATCAGGGACTACAGCAACGCGGCATTAATCGCGTGATCCTCGACAGCCGCCCAGTCCACCATGCCGCACCAGACAGTGCCGCGATGCGTGAAGCCCAACGTAAAAAACCGCGCGTACCGGTTCATGCCGTACTGACCGCCGCGCAACCGCTGATCCGCTTTATCGGCAGTGAGAAACAGGAAGAAAATCTCCACTGGTTTGAGTCATGGCGTAACAAACTGCCGCAGTGGCATGACGCGAATCCTTTCTTCTTTATTCACACACCGGATATTGGTGATGCACCACCACTGGCACAACAGCTTTGGCCATTACTCGCCGAGATCGACCCGACATTGCCGCCGCAACCGGATTGGCCACAGCAGGCAACGCTTTTTTGACTCAGTAAGCAGAGGATGTGTTAGTTCATTTAGTTATAACCATTACGTCAACGTAATCTATTTCCGCTAAAAAAATGGGGCTTTACAGGCGACAGTGGCGCTAGGTAAAGCTATTATTCTGCAAGCCGTTTTCGGTTAGGTCACGGAGTAAAAAATGGTAAGTGCGCTCTATATCGTGCTTGGCGCAATTTTGTTGATAAAGCTGTCTATTGATGTTGTAAAACTGAGAATGCAGTATCGTGTGGCGTATGGCGACGGCGGGTTTTATGAATTACAAACTGCAATCCGCGTACATGGCAATGCGGTGGAATATATTCCGATTGCAGCAATTTTGCTGCTGCTAATGGAAATGAATGGTGCACTCATCATCATGATCCATTTTTGCGGTGTTTTATTGATCGTCGGGCGCTTAGTTCACTACTACGGCCTTCGGCATCGTGAATTCCGCTGGCGACGTTCAGGAATGTCTGCAACCTATGCTTCGCTCATCCTGATGATTGCCGCAAACCTCTATTACCTTCCTTGGGATCTCGTTTTCACGCTGTATTGATGGTGTGAGACAAAAACAATATCCGCCGTTCTCGGGCGCACAGACATAATGCGTCCGGGAATCAAAAACCGCGTCCACATGTGGAAGGCGAAGATCATATACCCTAAATTATTCGAGTTTCAGGCAGGCGGCAAGCGAGTGAGTCCCGATGAGCTTACTCAAGTAAGTGATTCGGGTGACAAATCTGCCGGGAGTAGATTTGAACGCTGCTTGCAGCGGCCCTTCAGGGCGAGGCCCACGATGGGCCGAGTATTTGAACGCAGCCAACGCACATGCAACTTGAAGTATGACGGGTATGGCGTATTCTGCTAGAATGCGCGCCTCTTTATTACTCTCAGTGCACTTTCCGCCATGCCAAACCGCGATATGCTTTTTTCTGTGCCAATTGCCAATTTAGGCGACTGGACATTCGACGAACGCGTTGCCGACGTATTTCCCGATATGATCCAACGTTCCGTGCCCGGCTATTCCAACATCATCTCAATGATTGGCATGCTGGCAGAGCGATTCGCCCGCTCGGATAGCCACGTCTACGATCTGGGATGTTCGCTGGGCGCGGCCACCCTGTCTATGCGACGTAATATCCATGTGCCGGGCTGCAAAATTATCGCGGTGGACAACTCTCCGGCGATGGTGAAACGCTGCCGTAGCCACATTGACGCTTTCCGTTCCGATACGCCCGTCGAGATTATAGAAGCGGATATTCTGAACATTGATATCACGAATGCTTCCATGGTTGTGCTGAATTTTACCCTTCAGTTTCTGGAACCTTCCCAGCGTCAGGTACTTATCGAGCGTATTTACCAGGGATTAAATCCCGGTGGCGTGCTAGTGCTCTCCGAGAAATTCAATTTTGCAGACAAAGACGTCGGCGAATTGCTGTTCAATATGCATCTCGATTTCAAACGGGCAAATGGCTACAGCGAGCTGGAAATCAGTCAGAAACGCAGCATGCTGGAAAATGTCATGTTGACCGACTCAGTAGAAACCCATAAGGCTCGACTGGCAGATGCTGGTTTTGAGCACAGCGAGATCTGGTTTCAGTGTTTTAATTTTGGTTCGTTATTAGCCGTAAAAGCAGAGGAAAAGGCGTGATCGATTTCGGCAATTTTTATCAGCAAATCGCAAAGGGCCCGCTCAGCCACTGGCTTAACACGCTGCCTTCACAGCTCAGCAGTTGGCAGCAAGAATCCCTGCACGGTAAGTTCAAGCTATGGTTTAACTCGCTGGAACACCTCCCGTCGCTGAAGCCAACCTCTTTAGATTTGAACGACAGCGTCACAGCACGCATCGAGCCCGATATTTCCGTCGGTCAGCGCGAAGGGATTGAAAAGCTGCTACGTAATCTGATGCCCTGGCGTAAAGGCCCCTTTTCGCTTTACGGTGTGGATATCAACACCGAATGGCGTTCAGACTGGAAATGGCAGCGCGTTCTACCACATATCAGCCCGCTGAAAAATCGCCTGATTCTGGATGTAGGCTGCGGCAGCGGCTATCACCTATGGCGAATGGTCGGTGAAGGTGCCACGATGGCGGTGGGTATCGACCCCATGCAGCTATTCTTATGTCAGTTTGAAGCCGTGCGTAAGCTACTCGGCGACGACCAGCGCGCACACGTTCTGCCGCTCGGCATTGAGCAACTCCCCGAGCTGGCTGCGTTTGATACCGTATTTTCCATGGGCGTCCTGTACCATCGTCGTTCCCCGCTCGATCACCTGTGGCAATTGAAAAATCAGTTAGTAGCAGGTGGTGAACTGGTGCTGGAAACGCTAGTCATCGACGGTGATGAGAACCAGGTGTTAGTTCCGGGAGAACGTTACGCGCAAATGCGCAATGTGTACTTCATTCCATCCGCTGCAGCCTTAACGACATGGCTTGAGAAATGTGGATTCGTTGATGTCCGCATCGTCGATAGTTGTGTCACCACGACGCAGGAACAACGCCGGACAGACTGGATGATAACGGAGTCGCTGGCCGAATTCCTCGATCCTGAAGATCAAACGAAAACGGTGGAAGGTTATCCCGCACCGGTACGAGCGGTATTGGTTGCACGTAAACCTGGTGCTGAGCTATAGGCCTCTGCGCCGCCATTATAACGTTCGATAAAAGCACTGACGATAACTCGATAAGACGGCCAGTGCGCTTGACTCGCGACGCCAGTTCGCCAAGCGCCACTGCGACGTCGTCATCGGCCACAATCTGCCACACCTCGAATCGCTCCGGTATAATTTGCTCAGCCAATTCACGGAAAAATGAAGCCACCTCCTCACGATTCCGACGCGGGCCGATCCAGGAACGACCTGCATATCACCCGAGATATCCCACTCTACTTCCTGCGTAAACAGCTCGACGATCGCCTTCAGTGTCTGTGGATCGTCGGGCTGAGCCCAGGTCGAATTCGAAAACATTTTCAAAGCGACCTTGCGATGAGCAAACGTCAGGCCACGCTCGTCTATCACGCGTAACGCCCCATTCTCGGCCTTCAACCGCGATCCGATCGCCGTCGACGATAAAAACCAAACCGTCAATATCGTGGGTAAGCCAAGCAGCGTCCACAGCGATCCATTCAGCAAATTTCGCGTACTGGCATCGCCGAACCAGTACGCGCAGACCGTAATAGCTGCTCAGAAAAGCTCGTGCCAACAGTAACGCCGGTCGAGCTGAAGATACATCTCCGTTGCGTTGCCCTACCGCAAATAGGTGGCATAACACCTGTTCCAGTCGGGTTACATCGACTCTACCGATCTGTACGACAACCGAATCTTTACCCGAACGCTCTAACGCGGCAAATACTCCCATGCAGCCTCGGCGCTTGACCAGATTGAAATAGGCAAGGACAAAAAACGCATTTTCACTGTAGCGCACTTAGTTAACCCCCATCCTCCGGCAAAGACCGGATGCGCTAATCCTGAATTCAATGCCGGTATCTGTCGTTTTTCAATGCTCCCTACGCAACAGGATAATGATAATCAATATCATTTGTTGACAGATTTTCTATTGGTGAGTAATCTCCATAATTAGCTGTATATATATACAGCAACAACAATCAAACAGGAGATTAATGATGGATACAGTATTAACAAACCGTGATGGACTTGAGTGGAAAAGAATGTTGGAGCTTGGGTATGACTGGAACGGTGAGTCGTGGAGTCGGCCGGAAATCGGCAAATTATTGTGGCGCCAACTCATGACGTGCAGCCCCTGCCAAAAAATGGCTCCGATCACGTTAGGCATTGACAGACTATTTACACGTTTATCGACTCACTGAATCAGCGTGTCGGGTAACGCGATGTTGGTCTGTTGCTGTTTGCCTTCAAAAGCAGATAGGTCAACATCGATAACAAACCAGCTATCAAGCTGGACGCTTGTTTGACTCATAGAGGATATAAAAAATGTTAACCACTGGAACAACCCGAATCACCGGCGACAGAAAGCTAAACGACCTGATAGGCCATCTGATCGATCCGCAATTGGTCGAAGTTGAAGCGGCTCCTCAGATTAAGGCAATGGCTACTTCCCGTCTGAATTTCAAAATGCAGAAACAAACCCAAACTAATTGGTGCTGGGCGGCTGTTTCCGCCTCGGTCGGCAACTTCTACCGCACTGGGTCTTGGACCCAGTGCGGTGTAGCCAGCGCCTCTCTGGACCGCAACTGCTGCAATCAACCGGGACCGTGCAACATCTACGGTTATTTGGATTCCGCCTTGCAAATCACACGCAGCTACAACGGCATGAATAGAGGATCCTTGCAGATGTCGGCCATTCGGAACCAGATCAAAAAGGGCCGACCAATCGGTTTGCGTTGCGCCTGGTACGGTGGCGGTGCGCACTTTTTGGTTATCTATGGGACCGACGGTGATTACCTGTTGATTGCAGATTCGATCTACGGTTACTCGACCCATGCTTTGAACTCGTTCCCCAGGTTATACAAATCCGGCGGAAATTGGACTGACACTTACTTCACCGTAAAAAAATAAAGAGGGCAACATCATGCAATTGACTTATCCAAAAGCGCCTTCCAACGGCGTACAGGCACTGCGTCCGGCACTGCAATCTGCGCTGAAACCCCAGGGCTTCGGCATCAATCGTCAATTCGCGGCCGCCAAGCCGGGCAAAATAAAGCTGAGCGAAGGCTATCGTGGCTACTCGCTCAACCTAGAGGATCTGATTCACGGTAAAGGCCTCAAAGACGCGAAGGTCGGCGATTGGCATTACTTAGTGTTTGCCGATGAAGTGACGATTGCCGACGCGCAATTGACCGACGTGCACGGGCATGTCGAGTTCGCTTCGCTCAACCACGGAAATTTGGCAGCCGCGACGGTAGAGGCGCTAAAGCTGGCGGATCTATCGCCGCAACTACAGGGTAAAACCGTTGAACTGCGAGTATTATTC
This sequence comes from Pectobacterium parmentieri, assembly GCF_001742145.1. Classification (NCBI taxonomy): domain Bacteria; kingdom Pseudomonadati; phylum Pseudomonadota; class Gammaproteobacteria; order Enterobacterales; family Pectobacteriaceae; genus Pectobacterium; species Pectobacterium parmentieri. The sequence continues at coordinate 1,875,886 of NZ_CP015749.1, forward strand.
ATCTCGGCACTCCACGTTGTGGCAATCTGGCTGTACGCCGACAGCGAAGATGTGCTGATCCCAATTGAGCCGACCCCCAAGGAAATTGCAGTCACTCAGTTGTATAATGAGGTGGAGCTGCTCGCTTTGCTCAAACCGGCGGCTGATCAGGCTCATAAGCGCTTCGACGCGGACACCAGTGGGCTGTTGGGGGGTGGATAAAAGCCAAAATCTTCACTTTAGAGGTTCAAGACAATGCCACTAAAATTGGCTTTTTTAGCCTGATAGTGTTGTGTTTAACACCCAGATGGTGCGCGACTCACTGTGTGAGATCCGCGTTCAGCAGGGTAACACGGTCATGGTGGCGTCGCTGAACTACGGAGTCAGAGGCTCAACCACTGGGCGGAGTTCGCTCCGCCCAGTGGTGGTTGTCTGGCGTGATTTCCCTGCACCCTTTGAAGAATACCGCCGGCTCTACGGGGCCGGCCCCTCTAAGTCAACGATTGGAGGTTCGGTATGAAAATCACCAACACACCAGTAAGTGTAACGGCTCGCGTTTATCGCAAATTTGGGCTCACATTAACTGCAAATGAAAATCACGAACGAAGCAGTCTGGCGGTGTCAGGATGGTGTACCACTGGGCCATGAAGGTGCTGAAGGTGGGAGAGCTGGTTGGTAACGCATGGCCATTGCGCGAATGCGGTACGCCGGGTGATGCGGGGAAGTTGCGCCTGAAACCCGAGGTGACGCTCAAAAAACCATCATCTTCCTGTTATGACGGTGCCGACTTCAGGGAGCCACCCAAAAAAAGTCAGGATCCTGCCCCCTGTGTTCACTGTCCTACGCGCCTACGGGCACTTTGAAATTCCTAGGCGTTGAAAAAAAGCCCCAGCAATACGCTGAGGCTTGGTACTTGCCATGCAAACCTGATGGTATGCGGCGCGGCAAAATTGAAGAATAACGATGTGGTGTCTATACATGCAGTCGATCAACCGCGACACCATGAAACACCTTACATTATGATACGTACTGCATTTCACGATCCGGGCTGACCGCCCGTTTCATTGCTGCTACCACATCGCCATCCACACAGTACTGGCTAAATTCATCTAACTCCGCATCAGAACACATCGACACACCGATCTTACGGTAACGCATCGGAGATGGAGCCCACTGCCCTGCTGAGCTATGCAATTCTCGGATACCCGCTTGCTGAAATTTATGCACGTTAGTTAACCGCACGCCGGAACCCGCCATAATAATAGGACCGTGACTGACCTGCGTTAGTTCACGTAATAACCGTAATCCATTTTCCGCAGTCTGCTGCTGCCCAGAGCTCAATATACGTGATACACCCAGATCGGTAAGTTGTTCCAAGGCAATATAAGGGTTCAGACACATATCAAATGCGCGATGAAAGGTCACTTCCATCCCCTGAGCCGCCGCCATAATTTCACGCATTTTGAGCAAATCAATGTGCCCTTCCTCATTCAGCACACCGACAACGATACCGGGGAATCCCATCTCACGAATCTGCTCAATGTCATATTTGATGGCTGCAAACTCCGTCGGGCTGTAGCAAAAATCCCCCCCTCTCGGGCGTACAATCGGGTGAACGGGAATCGCAACTTTTTCACGGGCACCACGCAGCGCACCATAGGATGGCGTTAATCCCCCTTCGCGCTGTCCTGCACAGAGTTCAATCCTGTCAGCCCCAGACTGCGCTGCCGTTATCGCACAATCAACGCTATAACAGCATACTTCCAGTTTCGTCATCGCGACTCCTCCATATAAGCTCCCCGCCCCTTTTTCTTAATCACTAAAAACCGACGAATCATCACGCCGATTAAAGTAATAACTATGGCATTCACATTCATATCGTGAGGAGACCGGAGTCACAATGAATACGATACATTACCGAAGTAAACATGACATAAACCACAATTTTATTAATCTGTTCCGCAGCAAAAGAAATTAGTATGAATGACGCGACATACCATTTTATCAGTCAACCCATGCCATCTTTCTGATTACGCGCTGAGCCGGTTGTCCACTATTTTCATAACGAAGACATTTCGCTCGCGACAACGTCTCGTATATCAAATGGATGAAATTTTATTGTCACTTTCCCATTAGTTACTGCCAGCGTCGGATTAGGAATTCGTTCTTTTTCGCCTTGTGGAGAACTGAATTTAAGTTTGATGCCCGGAGTACGCAGTGCGTCATCAGACAAACAAGCCAACGCACGCTGATGCAGCGTTTCCGCATCACCAGGCAGCACCAGTTCTACATGCTCCCAGCCTTCATGGGGGTAGTACTTTCCCCCCGGCCACGGCAGCTCAATACACGTAATCTGCCAAGGGCCAATCACGATAGCTTTATCCAGAATAAACAAGCTGATTGGGCGACCGTTGATAAGATTTTCAGATAGCAGACTACCGACCTCCAGTAGCGCCGCTTTCCATGATTCAGCCGTTGTATTCTGATGGCAACGCAGCGAGATATGGTCAGCATAAAATGCGCTTAAATCCAGTTGTAGCACACTCGCCAATTCCTGTAGTTCTTGCTCAAAACGCGCTAAATCTGTTATCAAATCATTGGGTAACATATCGGATAAGACTCCTTGCAGCATCTCATGTATCAACTGTCATTCATGCGATGAGAATATCACACTCATAACACCTTCTAATTAAATTTTAATTTTATTCCAAGCACATTTACTTACATTACTGCCACCTGGAACGCATTAAATGCAAAGAAAAGGCGGCGCTGTCGTTTAGTTAATAAATGGAACCATTTTTTACCTGACGTTAATCTGAGATACTTTTCGTAATCTATTCTGGGAGAAATCTTAAATAAGATAGCCCCCATTGAACACCAGAATGAAAACGTATAAATTAAGAAATCAAATAATAACACAGAGATATTATCATGTTTTTACTCATTATATTTATCGTACTTATTGCTATTGCGGCATACGCTATTTTTCGTCATTGTAAAACCAGAAACTCACATAAATTGGGGGTGAATAACCGCTCAAGAAAACGTTAGGATTGCGATTTTATTTATTTTCATTCTACCTAACGTTACATTTTATTTCTTTTTCGTGCTCTCCTTATCTATTGTTTTCATATCATTCCCCCCTTTTTTCATCTCCCGCTCGGCAGTCATTTTTCATCGGAATCTCTCTCTGTCCCCCCGCCCGTCTGCTGACGAGGAAAGGCAAATATGGTATAAGCAGGGCTTGATTTTTTATTTAAGGTAAACCGGTGAATATTCAGGCTCTTCTCTCCGAAAAAGTCAGCCAGGCGTTAACCGCCGCAGGCGCGCCAGCAGACAGCGAAGCTCAGATCCGTCAGTCGGCAAAAGCACAGTTTGGTGATTACCAGGCTAATGGCGTCATGGCCGTGGCAAAGAAACTGGGCATGCCACCGCGACAATTGGCTGAAAAAGTCGTCCAGCTTTTAGCGCTGGAGGGCATTGCGGAAAAAACAGAAATCGCAGGCCCGGGATTTATTAATATTTTTCTCGATAAGCAGTGGGTTGCGAGCCAGGTTGAGAATGCCCTGAATGCACCAAAACTGGGTTTAACGCCCGTTGAGCCACAAACGATCGTGATTGACTACTCCGCCCCCAACGTCGCGAAGGAAATGCACGTCGGCCACCTGCGCTCAACCATTATTGGTGATGCTGCCGCCCGCACGCTGGCATTTTTAGGCCACGACGTTATTCGCGCTAACCACGTCGGTGATTGGGGTACGCAGTTCGGCATGCTGATTGCTTACCTCGAAAAAATGCAAAACGAAAGTGCCAACGAGATGGATCTATCCGATCTTGAAGCGTTTTATCGTGAAGCAAAGAAACACTACGACGAAGATGCTGATTTCGCCGAGCGCGCACGCGGTTACGTAGTGAAATTGCAGGGTGGTGATGAATATTGCCGTCAGATGTGGCGCAAACTCGTCGATATCACCATGACGCAGAACCAGATCAACTATGAACGCCTCAATGTCACGCTGACCAAGCAGGATGTGATGGGTGAAAGCCTGTATAACAACATGCTGCCGGGCATCGTTGCCGATCTGAAAGCAAAAGGTTTAGCAGTTGAAAGCGAAGGCGCAACGGTGGTTTTCCTTGATGAATATAAAAACAAGGAAGGCGAACCAATGGGCGTCATCATCCAGAAAAAGGATGGCGGCTACCTCTACACCACGACAGATATCGCTTGTGCCAAATACCGTTATGAGACCCTGAACGCCGATCGTGTGCTTTACTACATCGATTCTCGCCAGCATCAGCATTTGATGCAAGCCTGGACCATCGTGCGTAAAGCGGGCTACGTACCTGATTCTGTCAGCCTTGAACACCATATGTTTGGCATGATGCTGGGCAAAGACGGTAAGCCATTCAAAACGCGTGCCGGTGGAACGATTAAACTGTCCGAACTGTTGGACGAAGCCTACGATCGCGCACTGAAACTCATCGCGGACAAAAATCCACAGATGGAAAGCGACGAATTAGCAGCGTTGGCGAAAGTGGTTTCTATCGGCGCAATTAAATACGCCGACCTATCGAAAAGCCGTACCACGGACTACGTTTTTGATTGGGACAACATGCTGGCGTTTGAAGGCAACACGGCACCGTATATGCAATACGCTTATACCCGTGTCGCGTCCATTTTCAAACGCGCGGGAATACAGGAAGACACCTTAACGCAGCCGATTACGCTGAGCGATGAGCGCGAATTTGCGCTTGCCACACGCCTACTGCAATTTGAAGAAACCATCACCTCCGTCGCCCGTGAAGGCACACCGCATGTGATGTGTAGCTACCTGTACGATCTGGCCGGCCTGTTCTCTGGCTTCTACGAGCACTGTCCGATTCTCAATGCCGAAACTGACGACGTGCGTCAGAGCCGTCTGAGACTGGCGCTGCTTACGGCAAAAACGCTGAAGCAAGGTCTGGACACATTGGGTATCGAAACCGTCGAGAAGATGTAATTCGTCTCTCGACTGAAAATTTATTCATCACCTGAAAACAAAAACGCCATGAGTGCAGAACCCATGGCGTTTTTTATTCTGCAACGATTTATTTACCTTGTTACACGCTACGGCGGGCAAAATCCCGAGGTCGGAATCCCAACAGTGCCAACGTGGCAAAATAGGACCCCGCCCCCGCGACCACTACCAGCAGCAATCGCAGGATGCGCATCGTCATATTGCCGTCATCCCACGCGGGCATCCACCACAGCATCCCCAGTAAAACCAACGACATCACGATAACAGCGGCCAGCAGGCGAACCAGAAAACCCCGCCAACCCGGAAGGGGTTGGAAAATATCCTGTTTACGCAGTTGCCAATACAGCAGCGCTGCATTCAGGCAAGAAGCCAAGCCAATGGACAGCGCCAGCCCCGCATGTTGCAGCGGGCCAATAAAGATCAGGTTCATAATTTGCGTCAGAATCAGCGTGACCATCGCGATTTTTACCGGCGTCTTGATGTCCTGCCGAGAATAAAAGCCGGGTACCAAGACTTTGACGACTATCAACCCCATCAATCCAACCGAGTAGGCAACCAGCGCGCGCTGAGTCATCAGTGCATCAAAAGCGCTAAATTTGCCGTACTGGAACAGCGAAACCGTTAACGGTTTCGCCAAAATACCTAATGCTACCGCACTCGGCAGCGCCAGCAGAAAACACAGTCGGAGCCCCCAATCCATCAGGCGGGAATACTCATCTTGATTGCCACTGGCAAAACTTTTCGCCAGCGACGGAAGTAAGATCGTCCCTAACGCTACACCCAACACGCCGGAAGGAAATTCCATCAGACGATCGGCGTAATACATCCATGATACCGCTCCTTCGCTGAGGAAAGACGCAAAAATGGTGTTGATGATCAGCGAAATTTGGCTCACCGACACGCCTAAAACCGCAGGTCCCATCAACTTCATGACTCGCCAGACGCTCGGGTCACGCCATTTCAGGCGCGGCAACACCAGCATGCCAATCTTTTTCAGATGTGGCAGTTGATAGCCAAGTTGTAGTAAGCCGCCAACCAACACCGCCCAAGCCAGCGCCATCACAGGAGGATTAAAATATGGCGCGGCAAACAGCGAGAAGCCAATCATGCTGACGTTAAGCAGCGTCGGCGCAAACGCTGGCACCGAGAAACGGTTCCACGTGTTCAGCACCGAACCGACCATGGAGGTCAGAGAGATCAGCAGGATATAGGGAAACGTGACTCTTAATAGATTAGAGGTCAGCTCAAAGCGTTCAGGCGTCGCGGCAAAACCGGGGGCAGTGACCATAATAACCCAGGGGGCGGCGACCATCCCCGCTACGGTAACCAACGCCAGAATCAGCGTCAGCATACCGGAAACATAAGCGAGGAACGTTCGCGTAGCCTCATCGCCCTGCTGGCTTTTATATTCGGCCAGAATCGGCACGAACGCCTGTGAGAATGCGCCCTCCGCGAAAATACGGCGGAGCAGGTTGGGGAGTTTGAACGCCACAAAGAAGGCATCCGTCGCCATGCCTGCACCAAAAATGCGGGCGACGATAGCATCGCGCACAAACCCTAATACGCGCGATAACATGGTCATGGAACTGACGGCAGCCAGTGATTTAAGTAAATTCATCCGATTATGTTCTGAACGGTTCAGGAGTGATTATTGACCCGTCGAGGTCATCCTGATTGCGAGGTGCGACTAGTCTACGCATTGCGCGTGTAATAGCTACCGAACATTGTCATAACCGTTGAACTTTTCAGCTTTTTCTCAGCAATTTCTCAATCATACGCTGGGACAGTAACGCCTGATTACCTGACGTTTCCGCTGGTTTCCGTTGCTCAATCGCCGTCATGAAATGATGCACGGCACCGACAAACCCGCGTTGTTCTAGCGTAGTTTGCCAGGATGGCACCGCTGGGGTGAACGTCATCCCTTCACGATCTTCACGCCATCCACGCATCTCATCGACTTGATATAGGTTCCCTTTGGCGACAGCCTGAACCCATTCCCGCTGGCTACCGGCCTGACGATGCATACTGGTCGTCACCTGACAGTTGCCACTCTGGAAATGATGCTCGGCATACAACAATTGGCCGTCCGCATTGGCATGCAGAACACCATCGTTCAATTCGGCATCACCTCCTGCCAGCCATAGCGCAGTATCCACCACATGCAGATAGTCATCCAGTAAGGTAAAACGCACATCCTGTGGCCCGACGCTATCAATTCGGTGTTTATCCATACGCAAAGAGGCGGGTTGATCCAACCGCTGTTTTAGCTGCTGATAACAAGGGGCAAAACGGCGATTGAAACCGACCATCAAAATTTTTTGTTGTTGCTCCGCCAATTCGACCAACGCTTCCGCCTGTTCCAGCGTCTCTGCCAGCGGTTTATCCACATAAACATCGACGCCCGCCTTAAGCAGTTGACTCACCACGGAAAAATGACTCGCGGTGCTGCTATGAACGAAAACCGCATCACAGTGTGCCGCTAACGCATCCAACGCAGAGAAACTCGTCATCCGATAGTGCTGGCAAATCCGCTGCGTTTTTTGCTGGTCGGGAGAATAAGCACCAACCAGTTCCCAGCGCTCAGCTTGACTGAGAATCGGCAAATAGGCTTTCTGCGCGATAGATCCCAGCCCGACAACACCAATACGCGGGCGTCGGGTGGATACGGTAGATTCTGCGACACGTTCCACAGAGGGTAACTGAGGCTTCATGGCTGGTATTCTCCCTGGTACAAATTCATTACGCTAACAGCGCGGCAAGCTGGCGTTTGAGTTCAGCAACCTCTTTTTCTAACGCCTCAACCCGCTCGGTAAGTAGAAGCGAATTGTCGCTCGCGCTTTCTTCCCCAGGAGGCGCTATATCACTGACCTCACCGCTGAAAAGATGCTGATAGCGGCTTTCCCGTTTACCCGCTTCCCGCGCAAGCCTTACGACAAACGGCCCGTCATCACGCCGTTGCAGTTGTTCAAGGGTGGACTCAGCTTCGCCAACATCTGAAAAATCATACAATCGGGCAGCACGCGTACGCAGTTCGCCCGGAGTCTGTGAGCCACGGAGCAAAAGCGTGGTTACCAGCGCGACTTCCGCAGGAGAGAGTTTCAGGTCGCCAAATTCAGAATTACAAAAACGATGTTCGTATTTCACAACGCGGTTACCAAAGCCACTGAGCGTACGTAGAAAATGCTTTTTCACGAGCAAATCCAACGTTTGCTGCACCTCACTTTCGCTCAGCTCCATCACGGGTTCGCGGTTGGTTTTCTGATTGCAGGCCGTGGTGATGCCGTTTAACGACATAGGGTATTGATCCGGCGTGGTGACTTGCTTTTCCAACATACAGCCGATCACGCGGGCTTCACGAGCATCCAATTGGTATTTCATCATTATTCCTTAACGCGGAGATTTCCACTCGACGTTAGTCAGCGCGGTTAATACATGATCCTGCCATTTGCCATCAATCAGCAGATAGTCTTTCGCATAACCTTCGCGTTCAAAACCCAAACGCGTCAATAAATTCCCACTACGCTGGTTATGCGGCATATAGTTAGCCATGATGCGATGCATATGCTGTTGGCGCTGCATATAACGCAGTGCCGACTGCAACGCTTCATACATCAGCCCCTGCCCCTGCCATTTTTGACCGAGGGAATAGCCCAGATAGCAGGCGTGGAACGACCCCCGTAGCACGTTGCTAAAATTAGCCACACCACACACTTCGTTTTCATTCGGATCCAACAGGAGGAAGTAATAGGCGCTGCCCTGCTTATGCATGTCGTTAATCACGCTCAACCGCGCCTGCCAGCCTGATGGGTAACAATGGCTCGCATCCCTCACGGGTTCCCATGGTTTGAGGAAATCACGATTCTCAGAATAGTATTCAGCCAGGCGCCATGCATCGCGTTCATGGGCCAGACGCACCACCAGCCTGTCGGTTGTCAACTGCACTCTTGCTGGCGTTGAACGATAGCCAAACATTTTTCCCCCTACTTCTCCATGTTATCGATAAGTAAAATTCATCGGCATCAAAAAAATCGCTATTCTACACAAGCACAAAATATCGGTATTTCCGATAATCCTTACTATAACCACATAAATTCATAGACGTAAAACCCCCATCGCCGAGTTATTGCGCAATTGAATCAGGAAAGCGATTTTTTCTCACTAAAATGCTACTCGCATAACGTTAAATCGATAAAAAAATATTATCCAACAATAGGCTATACCAAAGTCGAATTAGAGTACAAAATAGTCACGTCTGTTATTTTCCTTCTTTTTTCGTTGTGGTGAAACATGCCTCTGATGTCGCAAGCTCGGAGCTTGGGTAAATATTTTTTATTACTAGATAATATGCTGGTGGTTTTAGGGTTCTTCGTGGTTTTCCCCCTTATTTCCATTCGTTTTGTCGACGATCTCGGCTGGGCTGCATTATTGGTCGGCATCGCCCTGGGATTGCGCCAGTTTATTCAGCAAGGGCTCGGTATTTTCGGCGGGGCTATTGCCGATCGGTTTGGTGCCAAGCCGATGATTATTACCGGGATGCTGCTACGCGCCTCCGGTTTTGTGTTCATGGCAATTGCCGACGAACCCTGGCTGCTCTGGTTGTCTTGTGCGCTATCCGGTCTCGGTGGCACGTTATTCGATCCCCCGCGTACCGCGCTGGTGATCAAACTAATTCGTCCGCAGGAACGCGGTCGTTTCTATTCGCTGTTGATGATGCAAGACAGCGCGGGTGCTGTTATCGGCGCTCTCATCGGCAGTTGGTTGCTTCAGTACGATTTCGAGATTGTCTGTTGGGCGGGGGCCGTCATCTTCGTGCTTGCGGCTGCGCTCAATGCCTGGCTGCTGCCAGCCTATCGCATTTCGACGGTAAGAACGCCGATCGGGGAAGGCCTGATGCGCGTGATCCGCGATCGCCGTTTCCTGATGTACGTATTAACGCTGACGGGCTACTACATGCTGGCCGTGCAGGTGCTGTTGATGCTCCCCATTATGGTCAATCAACTCGCCGGAACGCCGTCTGCCGTGAAATGGATGTATGCTATTGAAGCGACGCTGTCTCTGACGCTGCTTTATCCTATCGCCCGCTGGAGCGAGAAACACTTCCGGCTGGAACAGCGCCTGATGGCAGGGCTTTTTATCATGTCCGTCAGCATGTTTCCGATCGGAATGACGACGGAACTTCAAACCCTGTTGATGCTTATCAGCCTGTTTTACATCGGCTCGATTATCGCCGAACCCGCGCGTGAAACCTTGAGTGCCTCACTGGCAGATTCCCGAGCCAGAGGCAGCTATATGGGGTTCAGTCGGCTTGGCCTAGCGCTAGGTGGCGCGATTGGCTACAGCGGCGGCGGCTGGCTGTTTGATACCGGCCATGCGCTGAATCAACCGGAGCTACCGTGGTTCATGCTCGGCACCATCGGGCTCCTGACGTTAGCCGCACTGTACTGGCAGTTCAACCAACGTCGTATCGAACCAGCAATGTTAGGTGGTCATTAGTTTGAATATTGCCGACGAGTTTGCCCTCGTCGGTAAAGCCCTTCTATACTTTCCTAATACATTCAAACCATTGTTTCGTCGCGAGCCTTCTCGCACACTCAATTTATCTTGTTTGATGATGGGTTACGCACGTGGTCGCACTGCGACCTTTGTCTATACCTTGTAATTTAGGAGACGACGTATGAAGCTCTACATTTACGATCACTGTCCCTACTGCGTTAAAGCACGCATGATCTTCGGCCTGAAAAATATCCCCGTCGAACTGCAAATATTAGCGAACGACGACGCTGCGACGCCAGAGCGACTGATCGGCCAGAAAATGGTGCCCATTCTGCAAAAAGATGATGGCAGCTACATGCCAGAAAGCATGGACATCGTGCATTTCATCGATAATTACGACCGCAAGCCGCTGCTGACGGGTTCAACCAATCCAGCAATCTCTGCTTGGCTACGCAAAGTTACGGAATATACACCACGTCTGATTATTCCCCGCTTTGCTCAGGCAGCCTTTGAAGAGTTTGCCTCCGCTCCTGCCCGACAATATTTTATTAATAAGAAAGAAGCTCAGCTCGGTAATTTTGCTGACCACCTGAGTCATTCTCAGGGGCTGATTAAGAAATTGAACCATGATTTACAGGATCTTGATCCGCTGATTGCTCAGCCGAACGCCTGTAACGGCGTGTTATCAACGGATGACATCGATCTCTTCCCACTGCTCCGTTCACTGTCTATCGTTGCGGGCGTTACGCCACCTTCTCGCGTTGCGGACTATCGGGATAACATGGCGAAGCAGACGCAGGTAACACTACTCAGCAGCCTGGCAATTTAGTCATTCAGTTTTACTCCGCCGCTTCGTCCTGAAGCGGCGTTATCGACCATTTCAGTGCTATCCTATTGTTTACCCTGCGCATCGAGCGCACGCTGCTCAAGCGAAATCATGGCTATTTTTCGCATGAATAGACTGCCCAGATAAATAAATTGTGCGCGTAACAAATAGCATTAAGAGGTCAGAATAATGAAAAAATCAGGATGGATGGCAGCGGCAGCCGTGCTGCTTGCCTTTACACTCAGCGGCTGTAATAAACTTACCCAATACACGCTCAGTGAACAGGAAGTGAATGAGTATCTGCAAAAACACAATGATTACCAGAAACAACTAGGCGTGCCTGGCGTGGTGGATGCACACATCGTTTTAACCGAATTATCCAGCCAGATTGGCCGTGCTGAACCGGGTAAAGTGACCCTGACGGGTAATGCAAAGGTCGATATTTCCTCTCTGCTGGGTAATCAGGCTGCGGATATGAAGCTTACACTGAAAGCACAGCCAGTATTTGATAAAGCCCAAGGCGCGATTTATCTGAAGGACATGGAACTGGTTGATTACACTGTGCAGCCAGAGAAAATGCAGACGGTGATGAAAACGCTGAGCCCTTACCTCAATCAATCGCTAAAAAGCTATTTTGATCAAAAACCGGCTTATGTGCTGAATGCAGATAAGAGTACGACAGAATCGCTGGCGAAGAAGATGGCGAAAGGTATCGAAATTAAGCCGGGTCAGATCGTTATCCTGTTTACTGACTGATGTTCACTCGCCGATAGCACACACGATGTCTGCTATCGGCGCACTAGGTTTCATACTGCGGGGTTTCATCTCACCGTATTACTCTTCCGCTTCCGGTTCGTCTTCTTCATTTTCACTCAACTCATCCCGCATGGCTTCCAGCGCTTCGCGGCACACTATCGCCAGTGTGCGATAAAATGTGGTGGTGGCATGGCTTTCGACTTTCCCGAGAAAACGATCGCTCCACGGTAATAGATATTCATCAAACAGCGTAATTTGTGCCGCGGTTTCATCTTCTTGTGCCTGATCTTCCAGCCATGACGCCGCCAGCAACAAGCTGCCAAAATGACCCACTGCACCGTCATTTAACGGCATGCCGCGCTGTTGCAGAAAGGTACGAATTTCCGCATCATCGGCATCGCTTTCATAGGACGAACGCAACGGCGAAACCGATCCGTTTTCCTGATCGAATAGCGCCTGATAATCTGCCGCCATTGCGGGCAAATCCAGACCTTTTTGCCACCGCGCTAGCAAGGCATCCTGATCCAGCGGCCAGTGCTGTGCCAGTTTTCCTTCTTTAATCAGCGCAAATACCGGTGTCAGCAAGGTATCCTGCGGCTGGCGATAAAACAGCGTGCCCAACAGGCGGCACACGATAGAAAACTCGTTCATTCATAATCCTATTTATTTTTAAGTGACAACGTCACAAATCAACCAGTTCAGCGATTGCAGGCATCCCACGTTGCTCAAGGAAATCCAACACACGCCGGGGGCTGACATTTAATATCCGATCCTGCGGGAAGTTCACTTCCTGCAAAATACGTTCACAGTGGGTAAAGTCTCCCAGAGAAAACGCAATATGGGAATCCGAACCTAAAGAAAGCAACCCACCGGCGTCACGTACCGCTTCAGCAATCGCCCGACAGTTTGGCTCACTACCTTTGCGTGAATGCATGAAAGAAGAGTTATTCAGCTCTAATGCCACACTGTATTTCGCCGCAGCTTCCGCAATCGCGCGGATATCGACGGGAAACTTCGGGTTACCGGGATGGCTAATGATATGTGCATCCCCACGCGCCATGGTCGCGATCATTGCAGCAGTATGCGTTTCTTTATCTTGCGGTGGAAAAACCGGTTCATGAAAGCCCGCAATAATCACATCCACCTGCTCCAACATAGGTCCGGTGCAATCGATGTCACCTTCGATATTTTTAATATTCGCTTCGATACCGCGCAGAATGCCAACACCATCAACCAACCGCGGCCAAACGCGCATATTCATGAAGTGCCAATAATGCGGCGCATCTGCCATATCAGGGCCATGATCGGTAATAGCAAACAGGCGGATATTTTTTTGCTGCGCCTCGGCGATGTAATCGTGCAGGGTACTGTAAGCATGGGTACTGGCAACGGTGTGCATATGTAAATCGACGGGATACATAGGTTCTCCTGAGTCAACGTTTACCAGTCAGCATACCATTCTCAGGGGTATTCCGCAGCCAGCAGACGAAATTACAACGCATGATTAACACAAATGAAACATTGTGTTTTTGAAACATTGTACTTTTGAAACAATGCAGGGGAAATAAACGCGTGCAGGAGCAAAAACGGTGAGCAAAGCAACAAACTGCGTTAACTTTAGCTTATCACGCGCATTGAGTGCAGAAGTTTGTTGACGCTGTTCAGCAATTTCCCTACATTAGCGCCGTCCGCCGCGATGACATACGGCGAGGCCCCGGTGAGGTGTCCGAGAGGCTGAAGGAGCACGCCTGGAAAGTGTGTATACGTGAAAACGTATCAAGGGTTCGAATCCCTTCCTCACCGCCATATATTTAACAAAATCAATAAATTATCTATCTGATTTGATTTTGTACTACATAAAGTAATACATAAAAAGTTCGCTTCGGCGGACTTTTTTGCTTTTGGGATCCCCCCTTCTCAGTAGGCTGGTGTTTTCCTGCATCCACCGACCTTTCATACGCCGGAATGTAGTCAGGAAGCCTTGGGCTCGTCAACGCATCGGTATGGCCTGCTGCTGCGTTTTACTCAGATCAGACACCGTTTTTATCCCAAATTCAAACAGGAAGCCTTTGAGCCAAAATGCCGAAGCTGGACATCGGTTATTCCGAATGGTTGAATCTTGTTTGCCTTAATCTATTTGCAAATAAACCACGGAGAACCCAGTGGCACACTATTGGTGGAAAGATTTACTTGATCGAAATAACGTCTGGCAAGGGCTAGAGCTGATCGTTCAAGGTCAAGCACCTTCAAAACAGAATATAGAGATGCTCAGTGGTCACCATGGGCGTATGTCGCTACAGGTTCGGGGCGAAGCGCTTTTCTGGGCCTCAATGCTGAAAGATCACTCTGGCGTTTGGTTGGTGTTTAATGCCGACCACCCTGACCAGCAGGGTTTATTATCTCCTGTGACCTCACATGAGGTGGAGGCAGTGAAAAAACAGGGCGAGCAGGCATGGGTAAGCGAATGGTGCCGCTATTTCGCTCGGCAGTTGGTGCGAACGCCTGAACCGTTACTTCCTGAACGCCGCTGGTTGTTAAGACCCATGGCATCCGTCGCTCGTAGCGCACCCTATACCGTTAAACAGACAGCCACCGTCGAAAACTGGCATTTCCATTCGCCAGCCCGTACTGGAAATATAGGATGTGATTGGGTGCTTTATGGCGAAGATTTCCCTGATTTAGCCAATCCGCAAAAAGTGAGTCTGGTGGACTGGTGGTGGGGCGGAAACTTACTGTTAGGGCGTTATGCGGTAAAAACCGAGACAGGGCGTCTGAAGTGGTGGCGTAAAAAGTGTCGTGAAGGCACATTGCCGCCAGTCTTGGTCTGGTATGTCGCCGGGTTGGCATCATTTGTCATCCTTGACGGCCACTACCGTCTACAAGCCGCGATAGAGGAAGGCATCCCGCCGTTATTTTTGGTACTCAGCGAACTCAATGAACGGGTGTTTCCGCCTGAACCTGAGCATCAGGAACGCATTCTCCGTGCGCTGGAGCAACAACAACATAAGAATCCGGGATACAGTGTTGAAGGGATCAACCAGACGTTAATCAATCTCTATGATACCCGCTATCTGTATGCATCCACTCACAGTCGGGCCGTTCTCGGTAAAGGTGACTCCTGGGCGCGAGACGTCAAAGCTTATTTGCATAAGTATCACTGTGAGGAAAATCTGGAAAAGATCCTTAACCGCGTGAATGATGAGCCTCCCCCCCATTGAGTCTGCGGGACATCATAGACCACCTGACCCGTCATCCTCACATACTCATATTGACCTATCTTGATGTAAATCAATACCATAGTGATGACTAGGTAAGAAACCTTGACGGGGTGCAACAAAACGGCAGGATATAGCCACTCTGATAAAAGGATAACATCATGCGCCATATTGCATTTTATAGTCTCTGTATAGGGATAATACATAGCTTCTTTTTCGCCAGTTCAGTTAATGCTGCAAGTTTCGACTGTAAGAAAGCAGAGGGAAAAATAGATCGTACAATATGCAACCATCCCGAACTCTCCTCTCTGGATGAAGAAATGAGCGCTTTGTATTTTAGTATAAAAAACGATCCCATTATTCCGCCTGAGAACCTGAAAATAAGGCAGAAAACCTTCCTCTCTGCAAGAAATGCCTGCGCGCGTGAAAAAAATGTATCGACATGTCTGGAGGATAGTTATCAAGAAATTATTAATGAGTATCAACAAACGCCAAGAAGTACAGATATAGATAATTTTCAATTTAGTATGAACATTAAAAAAAGATACATACGGTTCGATCTGTCCTATCCTGAATGGTCATATTTGGCAGATGTTTATGTGACAGCAGCCGGGTGTTCTGAAGGAACATGGTGTGAATCAAATGGGTATCTGGCCGTCAAAGATACCACGACAGAGTTAATCACACAGGTTATCTATTTACCTCGCGCATTTTTCTTCATGGAAGCTGGCGGCTATAATAAAATAAGAATTTCATATAATAAGAAAATGAAAGGATTACTATCCATATTTGATGACACTCAAGGATACGACGTAAACATCATCATTCCATGCGCATCAGGTAGTGGAAAGGTCAATGAAATGGAGTTTCAATATAGGAACAATCGAGTTTATTTTCTGATTGATAAGAATAGCTGCGCACGGAAAATTGATTAGATTTCTGGGGATAATAAAATGATAAGAAATAAAATAATATTTTTGTTTTTACTGATAGCTTCAAATGCAGTTCAAGCAATAGTTTGTTCTGTCGCACAGAGCGATGTGGAGAAAAAGATATGTTCTTCTGAGCCATTAATGCAATTGGATACTGCATTAAACAAATGGTATAGCCAGGTAGAGAAGTCACAGATCAACCCAGCAAGACTTCATGAAGATGAAAGGAATTGGTTGCAGCAACGTGATCAATGTGCCGATGAATCGTGTTTAATTGCTTCATACAAATTTCGTCTCTCGCAACTGCGAGATATTGAGCGTTACAGCGATGCCAGAACCGTTACTAGTTCTCTGAAGATAGTTAGAATGACTCAGTCCATGCCCTATGTGTCTGAGGGAAACTCAATCTCGTTCAGTGGCTCCGAGTATTCTCTTCAAGCGGAAAATTGGGTCTATAAACCTTTCTACACCGATAATGAGCGTTTAAAAACTTTAGAACAACTGAAGAAAATCCATGCAGGTACAGAAAACGATACACGAGTAAAGAAAATTGTAGGTAGTGTTATAACGGATAAAAACGTATATCTCTATATCCTACATTATAATGGCATTCATCTTTACGATAGTATTTCCAGAAAAAATACCTATTTTCACACGTCGCAGTTAGTTCAGATATCAGAACAAGGTGACGTTACTATTGTAGACACCAGTAGTGATGAAAAAACCCCAAAAAATCCAAATTCTGGTTCTGATTATGAGCTACATAGTTTTGACATTGACGATCGCGGAAATATTTACTTCATCAACAATGAAAATCCGCACCCTACGTTAAAAAAATGGTCCGCCTCACAGCAAAAAATTGAAATACTTTCCGATGATGAACTGTCTCAATACAGAAATAAACATCCAAAGAAAGGAACGTGGTCATGGACAGGTAAATGTGGCGATGTTGAGTGTAACAGTCGGGTGGGAATAGATAATTCGGCGCACTACGCGTTACATTATCCCAAGCCTAACAGGCAAAACCCTCGCGACGATTATACTGTTTATGATGCTCATTTTGCAGACAGTTTATTTTACATCAAAAAAAATGGCGACGTTGAAACAATAGTAAAAGAAAATGATAACAATAAAAACACGTGGTTTTTATTTTCGGAACCAACATGTGCTAGCGATAATGCATGTTATTTTGTCAATCATCATGACATGGCCGGTGTTTGGAGGATTAATCAAAAGACAAAAACGCTAACGCATATTACACCATTAAGCCGAATAGACAGAATAACGGCTACTCGTTACAAAAATAAAGATTATATTTTCATGCTCTTTGATTCAATGAATCACATATATGTCGCAACATCACAAATAGATGAAGGTAAATAAAGAAATATCTTCATCTCATCAACCACCACCGCTAAAAGAGGTGGTGGTTGATGAGATAATTTTACACACATCGGAGGGGAGTTATGAAGTAAAAATATTCCCCAACCTTATTCGTCAGAATCAAAGTACTAAATGGTACATGGTCATAGTAGATTGATCGCAGTAAATCTGAATCAACATCTAATTTATTCAACAGTACATTTATTTTATATCACAAAAAAATCATTTATCATTTTACTGTGCTAAATAACCGCCATCGATAGGATATACCCCACCGGTACAGAAACCGGCCATATCTGACAACAAAAAAGAAACGAAATTAGCAACCTCGCGTCTTGTAGCAAATCGTTTCATTGGATGACTATGACTAAACGCTTCAAGAACGTTTTCGGGAACCTCCCTCATTCTGGGGGTATCGACATATCCTGGAGCAACAGCATTCACCCGTATTCCTTTATCAGCAAATTCAAGTGCGGCTGATTGCGTTAGTCCAATTACACCATGCTTGGCAACCGTATATGGTGCTAATCCCACAATACCAACCAAACCATTAACAGCGGAAAGATTAATGATTGACCCTCCGCCACTTTTTAACATTGCAGGGATCTCATATTTTAAACAATAAAACACACCACTCAGGCTGGTATTAATAACACTGTTCCAGTCATCAATACTCTGATTCGGTATATTTTTATTATGCGCACCTGTGATCCCTGCATTATTCACGGCTAAGTGCAGCGCACCAAATTTTTTCATTACACTATTAATCATCCGCTCCACTGATATAGGGTTCGCAACATCGCATTCTACACCTAAAGTAACTTGTCCCGTTTTATCTAGCTCGTAAGCTTTTTTTTCTGACCGTTCTTTATTTCTTGATGCGATAACAACATAAGCACCGTTCTCATGTAAAACATCCGCGATAGTTTCACCAATACCATTGGTACTGCCCGTTACAATCGCCACCTTATTTTCAAAATTCATTATTAATTTCCTTATATAGAAAGTTATTAATAAGCATCACATGGTTTTTATTTTCGTCGACTGAAAAATTAAGTACGGCTAAGATCGAGCACACTGCTAACTTTATTACATAATTCGGTATAAATAGCTTGCTCTCCGGGCGTTAATACTTCCGTTACTAATTTTGCCATATCATGATGGCCTGTCGACGCTCGCGAGAGGAAGTCCCTTCCTGATTCAGAAATAACAGTTCTCTGCTCACGACGATCTATATCGTCCTGATCTTGCGTAACGAAGCCCAGATCTTTGAGCACTCTCAGCGACTTTGACATACTTGTTCGCGTGATACCCAATTTATCACTTAACGTGGAAGGGGTAGATGGTCCATTTAAGCGCAATACTTCAAGGATATCATACTGCCCCCATGACACCTTTTCTGGCGTGTAGTAAGCCCTACGCGCGACAAGAACACACTGTAATCGGGATAAAGCGGTTTCTAGTGTATCAATGGCCTCAGACATGTCGTTACCCTTTCGCTATGAACTCGTGGCCTTACGATAAATGATTTCCAAAATGAAATCAAATTTCTATTTTAAAGGCTATTAAAAGTAATTATAGTTTCCATTTGGAAATCATAACCCAACTATGCACATGATGCTATGAGGAAGTAATAAGATTCTCTCTGTAGATCCCTCAGCCCAATGACAGTGGCCCACAGCGGTGTAACAATCACACATAGCCATCGTTTGAAATGAGAACTTATCTGAAGTAATGGCCGTGTGCTCCGGATTCTAACCCGTGCAATATTATGAGCAGCGAATAAAAACTATGATTGAAGTTCAGAATAACCTTCCCGACAATGATCCAGGAACGGATAAAGAAAAAACGAATTTTTATCTGTTTATAAGTCCTGCTATTAACAATAAAAACTTTACTTAGCTTATAACCGAGAGATTGGTTATGCCACTACAGTAAGGATACTAATGGATAGAAATAATGTGAGCGTCATTATTAACGAATCGAAGAGGTGGAGAGCGAAAGTTTCATTAAAAAAGCCAATAACATTATTGGCGACTGTGACGCATACTCATTAATAATGGAGAGTCCGCGCCACAATTTTCATATAAAATAGTATGTTAAAATAACCCGATATAATTAACAAAATGTTAAATGGGCAAGGTTCGTTGATACACGAACCCTGCTATTGTGTGCGAATTATCTTGCCCCAAGAGCCAGATAGCTGCCTGCGGATTCATCTACGCGGAATTGTTCAACGGTGCGTGACAGTTCTTGTGCCTGCTCATTCAACGAATGTGCCGCAGCTAATGCTTCTTCAACCAACGCCGCATTCTGTTCGGTACTCTGATCCATCTGCGATATCGCGAGATTAACCTGCTCAATGCCCGAACGCTGTTCTGCACTCGCTACGCTGATTTCGCCCATCATGGATGTTACGCGATGTACGCTCTCAACAACTTCATTCATGGTATCGCCAGCCTGCTTCACAAAATCCGTGCCCTCTCCAACCTTAGCGACAGAATCATCAATCAAGCCTTTAATTTCTCTGGCGGCGGATGCCGAGCGCTGTGCCAGCGTGCGCACTTCACTCGCGACCACCGCGAAACCCCGACCTTGTTCGCCGGCTCGAGCGGCTTCCACCGCCGCATTCAGCGCCAGAATGTTAGTCTGGAACGCAATGCTGTCAATAACGCCGATAATATCCACAATTTTACGCGATGATAGACTGATCGAATCCATCGTCACGACAACCCGGCTGACAACGTCACCGCCGCGAACGGCCACATCCGATGCCGATACGGCGAGTTCATTTGCATAACGCGCATTATCCGCGTTCTGTTTCACCGTTGCGGTCAGTTGTTCCATAGCCGCAGCCGTCTGTTCTAATGCGCTGGCCTGCGATTCGGTACGCGCAGACAAATCGCCGTTACCCGATGCGATCTGCGTCGACGCCGTGGCAATGGAATTTGTGCTGCTGCGAACCTGATTAACCAAATGTGATAGGTTGTCGCGCATCGCACGGATTGCGTAAAGAATACTGGTTTGATCGCCCGGCTTCGTTTCAACATCAACGCGTAAGTTGCCTTCCGCGATCTCGCGTACCACATCAACCGCGTACTGCGGCTCACCACCAAGCTGGCGCATCAGCGTGCGCAACATATTCCATGCAAATGCGGAAATAATTAACAGTAGCACCAGCCCTAAAGACAACAGAATCAGCGCATTGCGCCAGAATGTCTGCTGAATATCATCAATGTAATCACCGTAGCCAATCGTCCAGTCCCAAGGCTCAAATTTGATGACAGCATAGAGCTTCTCAACCTTATTCTGCTGCCCAGGGCGCGTCCCTTCGGCAATCACGGTACCGATCGTCTTGCCTTGCAGGGAAGCACGGTAGCGTTCTCCGGCTTCTTTACCGCCGTTGGCATCGACGATACCAACGCGCTTAGGGTTAGGGTGAACATAGTTCACATCGTTCGTGTAACCGCGCACGAAGAAATAGCGATCGCCTTGATGGAAACTGGCTATCGCCCGCTTGGCTTCTTTCTCTGCTTCATCGCGCGACAGTTGACCACTTTTCTCCAGGTCATACGCTTTCTGTGCCGCAGAATGAGCCAGTTCCACCAGCGTAGAGAGTTGGCCAGTGCGCTCGCTCATCATCGTGTTATAAAGCGTATTCAGTGCCACAGCAGATAAAATTAGCATCCCTAACAAGGTCGTACCGCATAGCAGTGCAATTCTGGTTCGTAGTTTCACTGTATTCTTCTCTCTAATCTCTAACTTCTTTTCAGAAAATTCCGAAGAAAAAGTTACACTACATTGCCGTCTTGAGCCATACCATTCAGGTAGTAATGATAGATTTTTTAACAATAAATAATGAATAATTACCCTATTCGCTCAATTTAAAACCATATTCGCGTAATAACGAAAAAAAAAATGAAGAAAATGGTCGAAATCGAAACAGGTACGCAAACGACGTTACAGCAGCAACAAAGCCACAGACCGTCATCCGCGGCCATGTTATTTGTTAATCGTATTTATCAATCGCGTCTGTCAGTTGATCTCTGTGTCGAATGAACAGAGCGAGGTAAAATCAGAGTATTTGGCCCCTTAAAAACAAAAGCCTCCGCAAAAGCGGAGGCGTTCCCTCTAATGACAAGGCGCGCTAAGCGGTAACAGCCCTGTCCTCCATGGCTTTTCGCCAGCCTCCCAACCAGTAAGACCGGGCATTAATTGATTGATAAGGACAAAATTCCTTTGGTCTACCGACAATACCAGCTTGATAACCACGTGAATGAGCCCGTTCAAGGCGATCGCGTTTCTGTCTCTTCATGCCTTATTTCCCTCATTATTTATCTGGTGGAAAGAAAACAATGATTACTTTATAAGCAACCACAGACTATCAATACCGATTCTGCCGCCAAAGGTCAAGCCGCAAAATTCACGCCAGTGTCATATTTGTGATCCAAAATAGGAGTTTTCCCCATTAAAGCGCGAAAAAACCTAACCAATTGAAAACAATAAAAAACCTCTAAAAACGCAATGCAATCACAGCATTACATCTTTAGAGGCCTTATTTTTATAACCTTGGCTTTTAGCGTCGTTGCTGTTTCAAACAACGATCGGATAATGCCAAACATCGGTAACACTTAGTTAAGCGCACCGGCCTGCTGAGCAATCGACTGAGAAACCTGCTGCCAGCCTTGCGCTAACGTTCTTACCAGCGCGTCATAACCATCTTCCGTTTGTGGCAGCACCACGTTAAAGGGGCGTTTAAGCACTTTCCCCTGATAGGTCAGCATCCATTCTCCACGAACGACAACGTTGCCATCATAACGGCCGTGAAAGCCCGTGACAGAAACGTTCAGCACAGCCTGCTCACTTCCCTGCGGTTGCGTGGTCACAACCCAACCGGGCAGTTTATGCCCCAAATTGGCCACCAACGCTTGCTGTAATTGCTGATCCAACGGGCTGGCCCACAGGTTATTGCTGGCAATGACGTACTGCACGTCGTTGGTCTGATAGACCAGACCCGTATTAACGAGATAATCCGCTACACTGACATGCTCAACCCATAGCGGATGCCCCTGCGTTACAGCCGTTTGCGTAATGTTGGTATCCGCGATTACTGGTAGCTGATAGTACGTTTTCTGCGTATTGCTACTACTGCAGGCGCTTAATACCAGCACCAGAGCTAGCGTCCAGACTTTCATCATTATTTTGCCCTCTTCGGCTGAGGATCTTGATTACCAGAAGCCTCAAACACCAACGCATTACTCTTCTCATTCAAGGTCCGCAGCACTGGTTGTAGTTCCCGTAGCACCTGATCCAACCGCTGCATATCTGCAACCATTTTGTTATATGCTGGCGAACCAGGTTGGAAGCCTTTCATGCTGCGATTCAATTCAAGCAGCGTTTTTTGCATATCTTCCGGCAGATCCTGCATCGCTTTGCTGGACGTTAGTTTATTCAACGTCGCCAACGTTTTTTGCATTTCACGTAGCGTTGCCTGACTTTCCGTCAACGTCTTCGTTGCTTCATTTACCATCGGGTTCAGCGGCAGGTTATTCACCTTATCCAGCACCGCCATCAGTTTCTGCTGAATCTGTGATAGGCCACCGTCAATGGTTGGCAGGATGGGGTAACCATCTAAAACGTAAAGTTTTTTATCCCCTTTCTCTTGTGGATAAAAATCGAGATCGATATAGAGCGCTCCGGTCAGGAGGTTAGCCGATTTCATCGAGGCACGCAGCCCCAACGGTTGAGCTTGCTTCAAATGCTGTTCAAAATCGAACGAACCGCCAATCTTCTTCTCGAACCGATCGGGTTCAATACGAATCAGTACCGGAATGCGGTAATCATCATCCAGTTCCTGCTTCATATTTTTCGGGAAGAATGGCGCTTCAGCAACCGTCCCCAATCGAATACCACGGAATTCAACCGGTGCTCCGGCCTGTAAACCGCGGATCGATTCGCTAAAGAACAGCAGATACTCTTTATATTCGGTATACAGCGAGTCCTGAATACTGCGCTGGCTATCAAAGAGTCGGTACTGCGCCATTGCCTTAGCCGCATCACCCAGTTCCCATCCCGCTGGGACATCAAAGCTGACGCCGCCGCTAAACAGCGTAGTCAGCGAGCCCATTTCGACACGCATGCCTTGTGCCGACATATCAAATGCGACGCCGCTGTCTTTCCAGAAACGGACGTTGCTGGTGATCAGACCGTCATACGGGGCTGAGATAAACAGTTGATAACGCATCTTGCGTGCTTTCGGATCGAACTCACTGGTTTCTACCGACCCTACCCGATAGCCACGGAACAGGACCGGGTCACCCGCATTCAACTGCCCGGATTGCTCGCTGTCCAGTATTACCCTGATACCTTTCGCATCCGGCGAGGCCAGCGGCGGCGCATCCAGCAGGGTAAATTCGCGCTTCTCATCCTTATTAGCACCGGGTTGTAGTTCGATGTAGGCACCGGATAACAACGTACCCAGACCAGAAACCCCTTCCCGACCAATTTGTGGCTTCACCACCCAAAAAGCGGAGTCCTGTTTTAATAATTTATCCATACCATCATGCAGACGCGCTTTGATCTCCACTCGGTGAAGATCGTCGCTCAACACAACGCTTTCGACCACCCCAACATCGACGCTGCGGCTTTTGATAGCAGTTTTACCTGCTTCAATGCCTTCGGCGTTGCTGGTAATCAGCGTAATTTGCGGCCCTTGGTGGCTGAAATGGTAAAACAATATCCAGGCCCCGATCAGCACGGTGACAATCGGCACAATCCAGACCGGCGACCAGCGTTTAATCGTTTCTACATCCGCAACGGCATGATTATCTTTCGCCAACGGAAGACTCCTTATGAAGAACATCATCGCGACGATCCCACAGCAAACGGGGATCAAACATCATCGCAGCAAACATGGTCAGAATCACCACGGCCGCGAACAGTACCGCCCCAATGGCGGGATAAATACTCATCAGACGACCAATGCGCACCATCGCAGACAGTACCGCAATTACGAACACATCAATCATTGACCAACGTCCAACAAATTCAACCATCTCATAGATGACGTGCATTCGCTCGCTGTCTTCCGTTTTTTTGGTTTTACCATTGGCCTGCCAGCACAGCCAGCCTAACGCCAGCATTTTTAGCGTCGGCACCATCACGCTAGCGATAAAAATCACCAAGGCAACAGGATAAGATCCCATTCCCCACAGCAGGATAACGCCTGACATGATCGTCGATCCCATGCGATCGCCAAAAGCTTCGGTCACCATGATCGGCATCAGATTCGAGGGAATGTACAGCATTATCGAAGTAATCAGCAGCGCCAGCGTCCATTGCAGACTCTGTTTCTTACGGGCATGTCCGCGGGAGTGACAACGTGGGCAGATTAACTGGCCGGCTGGCAGAATGGCAGTGCAACATGAGCACGAACGCAGCCCTTGCGACAGCCCACTTTTCCCCAAAACCGGTGGTGCAGGTAATGCGGGCGGCGACACAACATCATTCCACAACCAGCGACGATCGAGGCTTTGAAAGGCAAGCAGTTGTAGCAGACAGAACAGAACAAAAGGCATAAAGCTGGTGCCGATGCCAATGTCACCATAGGCCATCAGTTTGACAAAGCTGACCAATACACCAGCCAGAAAAATCTCCGCCATGCCCCAACTTTTAAGATGAAACAACATCTTGCCCATGCCCTTTTTCAATGGCAGCGGCAGCGATACATGCAGGCAAAGCAGAATAAGAGTCGCCATGCTGAAAGCGGGGACTAATTGAACAAAAAGCATAAACAGCGTCGCGACGCTGGCGTAGTTTTCCGCCACCATCACTTTAGGAATCTGTATCAGGGTAATTTCGCTGGTGATCCCCGCCACGCGCATAGAAACGAAGGGGAAAAGGTTTGCCAGCAATAGCATAAACAAGGCACTTATCGCGTAGCCAACTGGCCGTTTACGCGGCTCCGCCTGACGGCTGGTTAGCACAGTTTTACAGCGTGGGCAGGCTGCCTTCTGTCCGTGTGACAACATGGGTAATTCCACCAGCAGGTCACACTGCGGGCAAAGTATATAGTCATCATGGTGATGATGTTCGTGTTCAGGACTACGTTCATCGTGAAGACCATGCTCACGTTGAAGATTACAGTCATGCCGATCGTGATGGGTACACACGCGCCCTCTCCTTCAAACTCGTCAGCTTCTGACCAAAAACATCTTCTATCAATACGGGAGTTAACCTCCCGTATTGATGACATAACACAGACAACGTAGATTAGCCGTTTTTCTGTGCTTCCAGCTCTTCCCAACGTGCGAAACAGATCTCCAACGCGCTTTCCGCTTCCGCCAGTGCCGTCAGTACCGACTGTGTTTCATCATGCGGGCGGCTAAAGAAACTGGCATCGTTCATCTGCGCTTGCAGCGACTCGATTTCCTGCTCCAGTTGCTCAATACGCAGCGGTAACTGCTCTAATTCGCGCTGAAGGTTATAACTTAATTTTCCGACACTTCGTTTAGCTGACGGTGCGGTGCTCGCTGTCGCCACTGGCGCGGCGGCTGCCGGAGCCGTCGTCGTGCGCAGTGGCGTTGTCGTCGCGCGCTGCTGTTGCGCATCGAAATATCCACCAACGAAGCGGGAAATTTTGCCATCGCCTTCAAAGATCCAGCATTCGGTAACCGAGTTGTCAACGAACTGACGATCGTGACTGACCAGCAGGACGGTTCCCTGATAGCTTTCGATCAATTCTTCCAGCAGTTCCAACGTTTCCACGTCCAGATCGTTGGTCGGTTCATCAAGAATCAACAGGTTGCTAGGCTTGAGGAACAAACGTGCCAGCAGCAGACGGTTACGTTCGCCACCGGACAGCGCTTTTACTGGCGTCATCGCACGTTTTGGATGGAACAGAAAGTCCTGCAAGTAGCCCAACACATGGCGTGAGCGGCCGTTGACCATCACTTCCTGCTTGCCTTCCGCCAGGTTGTCCATCACCGTGCGCTCTGGATCGAGTTCAGCACGGTGCTGATCGAAATAGGCAACCTCCAGCTTCGTGCCGCAGTGCACACGTCCGCTGACAGGCTCTAACCCACCTAACATCAATTTCAGCAGCGTGGTTTTACCACAGCCATTCGGCCCCACCAGCGCAATCTTGTCACCGCGCTGTACCTGAGCGGAGAAATTGCGCGTCAGTATCTTATTGTCAATCTGATAGCTGACATCTTCCAACTCGAACACAATTTTGCCGGAGCGAGCAGCTTCTTCAACCTGCATTTTCGCCGAGCCCATCACTTCACGACGCTGCGCACGATCCTGGCGCATTGCCTTCAGCGCCCGCACGCGTCCTTCATTACGTGTACGCCGAGCCTTGATG
This sequence comes from Pectobacterium parmentieri, assembly GCF_001742145.1. NCBI lineage: Bacteria > Pseudomonadati > Pseudomonadota > Gammaproteobacteria > Enterobacterales > Pectobacteriaceae > Pectobacterium > Pectobacterium parmentieri. Next base: position 1,902,852 of record NZ_CP015749.1, read on the forward strand.
CCCTGGCGGATCCACACTTCTTCCTGCGCCAGTTTGCGATCGAACTCTGCATTTTGTAGATCTTCAACCCGCAGCGCTTCTTCTTTCCCTTCCAGATATTTCTCGTAATTGCCCGGCCAGGAAACCAGTTTACCGCGGTCAAGATCGACAATACGGGTCGCCATATTACGAATAAATGAACGGTCATGGGAGATAAAGACGATGCTGCCTTGGAACGTTTTCAAGAAGGTTTCCAGCCAGTCGATCGTCTCGATATCCAAGTGGTTCGTCGGTTCATCCAGCAGCAGCACGCGCGGCGAACTTACCAACGCTCTGCCAAGTGCCGCTTTACGCAACCAGCCACCAGAAAGCGAAGCCAGCGGTGCATCGGCGGACAGACCTAGCTGCTCCAGTACTTCATGAATACGGCTTTCCAGTTGCCACAACCCCTGATGCTCCAGAACGTCTTGCAACTTAGCTAACTGGTTCAGGTTCTTTTCACTCGGATCGCTTTCTACCAGGCGCAGCATGGCGTGGTAATCCTTCAGGTAACCCGCCTGTGCAGCGACCCCTTCAGCGACAAAATCAAACACGCTACCGGCAACATCGCGCGGTGGATCCTGCTGCAAACGGGCGACAATCAGATCCTGTTCATAGGTAATGCGGCCATCATCCAGCGGGATTTCTTTGGCAAGAATTTTCAGTAGCGTCGATTTACCTGCACCGTTGCGCCCAACCAGACAAACGCGTTCATTCTCTTCGATATGGAGTTCGGTGTTATCCAACAGCGGTGCATCGCTAAACGACAGCCATGCACCTGAAACACTAATTAAAGACATCGGTTACTTTTCCTCACCGGCATGCGTTAGCAGCCAGCAGTTATGAATCTGACGATTACGAGCAAAATCTTGTGATTGGGTCTGCGCCGTGATTTCTTTGGCGTTCAGCCCCAGCGCAGCCAGGCCAGCGATATCCATCTGGAAGCCACGTTTATTATTCGAGAACATGATGGTGCCGCCACGGCGCAACAGACGTTTGAGATCGGTCATCAGCGCCAGATGGTCGCGCTGGACATCAAACGACTCTTCCATCCGTTTTGAGTTAGAGAAGGTCGGCGGGTCAATGAAGATCACATCAAACTGTTCATGACCGTTATGCAGCCATGACAGGCAGTCCGCCTGAATCAAACGGTGCTGACGCCCGGTCAGGCCGTTCACCCGCAGATTTTTCTCCGCCCATTCCAGATAGGTGCGCGACATGTCAACGGTAGTCGTTGAACGTGCGCCCCCCAATCCAGCGTGAACGCTCGCCGTGCCGGTGTAGGCAAACAGGTTGAGGAAATCTTTGCCACGGCTCATCTCGCCCAGCATTTTGCGAGCGATACGATGATCGAGGAACAAACCGGTATCAAGATAGTCGGTCAGGTTGACCCACAGTTTGGCACCAAATTCTTCCATCAGAAGGAAATCGCCTTTCTGCGCCAGTTTCTCATACTGGTTTTTACCTTTCTGGCGTTCGCGCGTTTTCAGCACCAGACGGTTCGACGGTAATTCCAGCACGCTCAACGTCGCGTTAATGACATCAAACAGCCGCTGACGGGCTTTTTGTGCATCAATAGTTTTCGGCGGAGCATACTCTTGTACGACGACCCAACTGCCGTAGCGATCGACGGCAACATTATATTCAGGCAGATCGGCATCATAGAGGCGATAGCATTCAATTCCCTGCTGCTTCGCCCATTTATCCAGCTTGCGCAGGTTCTTACGCAGGCGGTTGGCAAAATCTTCGGCGATTTGCCCCGCAGATTCACCCTGCGTGTCCGCCAGTTGATAATTCTTCTGTACACAGTCCAGCGGGCCGTTTTTCGCTTTAAATTGACGTTCAGCACGCAGTTGCAGGCAACTCAGCAGTTCCGGCGATGCGCTAAACAACGATAGCTGCCAGCCGCCAAAATCGCTTTTCATCTTACGGCCCAGCATATTATGCAAGGCGATCAGCGCAGGCTCACTTTCCAGACGCTCACCGTAAGGTGGGTTGCTGATGACCGTGCCCTTCGGACCTTCCGGCAACGGGTTCTGTAGCTGTGCTGCATCCTTCACACCGAAAGAAATCAACTCGGCAACGCCTGCACGACGCGCATTGGCTTTCGCGATCTCAATGACTCGGCGGTCGTTATCCGACCCGAAGAAGCGCGACGTGGTTGCCTGTAAACCTTCGCGAGCACGTTGTTGTGCTTCACTGGTCAATTCATGCCACAGTTCAGCATCGTGTTTTAACCAGGCGTTAAATCCCCAGTGTGTACGGTGCAAACCGGGTGCACGGTCGGAGGCCATCATTGCCGCTTCGATCAGCAACGTACCGGAACCACACATCGGATCGACCATCGGCGTACCGTTTTGCCAGCCAGATCGTGAAACAATCGCCGCCGCCAGATTTTCTTTTAGCGGCGCGAGTCCAGCCAGATCGCGGTAACCACGCTGATGCAGGCCATCACCACTTAAGTCCAGCGCAACGCTCGCCATATCGCGCTGCAAAAAGACGTTAACGCGAATATCCGGCTGCTGTTTCGCCACGTCCGGCCGCTGCCCGGTTTTGCGCGTAAAGCTATCGACAATCGCATCTTTTACTTTTAACGCGCCATACTGACTGTTGCGGATATCGTCATTAGTACCCGTAAAATGCACGGCAAAAGTTTTATCGATGCTAAAGATAGCTGACCAGTCAATCGCCTGCACGCCCAGATATAAATCCAGATCGCTGTGTACCTTGAACTCATTCAGCGGCAGCAGAATGCGCGACGCCAGACGGCTCCACAGCAGGCTCTGGTACAGCAGGCGGTTGTCACCCTCAAAATGGACACCGCCCTGCACAACCGCACAAGACTGCGCACCCAATGATTCGAGCTCGCTTTTTAATAACTCTTCTAGTCCCCGCGCCGTGCTGGCAAACAAAGCATTCATGTCGTCACTATCACCAAAAAGAAATACATTAAAGAAAGAAATTGAGGCGCATTATAGCTAATCCGAGACGCTTGTCATAAAGTTGCCGCTTTACTTCGGCAAGGAACAGGTCAGTGATCGGCGTAACGCGACTTTATATACACCCAGTAAAATCGATGCGGGGGCTACAACTGTCCCATGCGATGGCATCCGTCAGCGGTTTGGCGAACGATCGTGCGTTCATGATTACCGAACCGGATGGCACCTTTATTACTGCCCGCCAGTATCCACAAATGGTGTTATTTACTCCCGCGTTGCTACCGGATGGGCTGTTTATTGCCGCACCGGATGGTCAAACTGCCACTATTCGTTTTGCCGACTTCATCGAAGCGCCTCAACCGACAGAAGTCTGGGGAACACACTTCACCGCGCTCGTCGCACCCGATGCGATTAACACATGGCTAAGCCACTATTTTCAGCGTTCGGTACAGCTTCGCTGGGTAGGCAATGCGCCATCTCGTCGGGTGAAGCATTATCCCAATGTTCCATTGGCGTTCGCCGACGGTTATCCGTTTCTGTTAATTAATGATGCATCATTTCAGGCGCTACGCCAGCGCTGCTCGGCCGGAATCAAAATTGAACAATTTCGCCCCAATCTAGTGGTGACGGGTGCGGAAGCCTTTACCGAAGATAGTTGGAAAACCATTCGCATTGGCGAGATTATTTTTGACGTTGTCAAACCCTGTAGCCGCTGCATTTTGACCACCGTCAGCATCGAACGTGGACGTAAGCACCCGTCGTCAGAACCGCTGGCAACGCTGCAATCTTTCCGTACTGCCGACAACGGCGACGTGGATTTCGGGCAAAATCTGGTCGCCAGAAATACCGGAATCATTCGCGTAGGTGACACATTGGAAGTCTTAGCGACCAAACCGCCGCGTCCTTATGGTTCCGGCCAGACTGTCGAAAGCCTTGTCGTTCCCGAAAAAAGCGAACAAACCGTCACCATCCACTATCAGGGACAATCGTTACAAGGGAATAACCAGCAGATTTTACTGGAACAACTGGAGCAACAGGGCATTCGCGTCCCCTACTCTTGTCGAGCTGGACTGTGCGGATGCTGTAAATTGACGTTAGTCAGCGGAGAGGTTTCTGCACTGAAGCAAAGCGCCATCAGAGCAAACGGTGAAATTCTTAGCTGTAGCTGTATCCCACAGAGCGACCTTCATTTGCAATAAAAAAATCTGCAATAGTCGAATGCAGCTTGAAGTATGACGGGGATTAGACGACTTTAGCATACTCAAATGCAGACGTGCCTTCGCCTAGCGTGGTTTCCCACTCAACCCCATTCTGAACAACGGCAGGCATTAACCTGTCGTGCATAATTTTTATGGCATCGCCCAACCCCATCGTTTTCCCACTTAACGACAGTTGTTCTTGCGCCAGCAGGCAAAGACAGGCTTTATCTCCCGCTTCTGCCACCAGAAAACAGGCCGTTTCATGCGTTTCGGTGAGCTGCACCTGCACAATATCCCCTGCCTGCGGTGCATAGGCCACAGCATCCGATTGTTGGATGAAATGCCAGCTTTTTGGCATGAGCGGTTTAAGGAATCGGCTTGCCACCAGCGCGTTCAAAACTAATTCGCCCTGGAGGTCGCGATGCAACGCCATTTTCTGGCATTTGTCATTATAAGTAAAAAATAACGCGGCATCGTCAACACAAAATGCACATTCATTAAATGCATCCGGCGTTAGCATTTTAGACGGAAAGCGAGAACGGAATAACATGCCGTTAGCCAGATCCAACATCAGGCGATCGTGTTCGGTATCAAAATACCAGCGCCAGTTATCGTCAGGTTTTAACTTCATATTATTTACCCTTCGCCTTCACAGTAGAAATATCAGAAATGGCCGATTGTGTTTTCTTGCATCGCAATAATCGTTCAGCAAATAAACATCGCAGCAAGAAGATCAAACATCGATTGATAGATTATTTACGTAAACGGATAAAATATAGACTAGCTGGGGAGATAAATAAACCCCCAGCTAGAAATGAAAGGACTTTCGGATTAAATATGTGTAACGATATCTTTAATCAGGCGAGGACCGTGGAAAATAAACCCTGAATATATCTGTACCAGCGACGCGCCAGCATCCATTTTTTCACGTGCGGCGACCAGAGAGTCAATTCCACCAACACCAATAATCGGTAAACGTCCCGCTAATTCCTGTGACAAGCGGCGGATAATTTCCGTGCTGCTCGTCTGCAATGGACGCCCACTTAATCCTCCCGTTTGTCCGCAATGATTTAATCCCTGAATCAGTTTTCTGTCGAGCGTTGTATTCGTGGCAATCACACCATCGATGTTATGACGCACCAGACTATCGGCAATTTGGATCAATTCTTCCTCAGAAAGATCCGGGGCGATCTTCACAGCCACTGGGACATATTTCTGATGCTTCTCTTTTAATTCTGTCTGCTTATTTTTTATCGCTAGCAAAAGATCGTCCAGCGCTTCACCATATTGCAGGCTGCGTAACCCCGGCGTATTGGGTGACGAAATGTTGATCGCGATATAGCCTGCGTGAGGATAAACTTTATCCATACAGATCAAATAATCGTCTTTGCCTTGCTCAACCGGGGTATCTTTATTCTTGCCAATATTGATCCCTAATACACCACCAAAACGCGTTTTCTTTACATTCTCGACCAGGTAATCCACGCCTTTATTATTGAACCCCATCCGATTGATCAACCCTTCCGCTTCCACTACGCGGAATAATCTTGGTTTATCATTACCGGCTTGTGGACGCGGCGTTACCGTACCCACTTCAATAAAACCAAATCCCATTGCGCCTAAAGCATCGATACATTCGCCGTCTTTATCTAATCCCGCAGCCAAACCTAGTGGATTTTTAAAAGATAGTCCCATGCAGGTAACGGGTTTAGTCGGAACAGATTGACGGACGAGAAATTCAAAAGGCGTGTTGGTAATGCGGCGTAATTGTTGGAAGGTCAGCTCATGTGCACGCTCTGGATCGAGCTGAAACAGGGCTTTTTTGATAACGGGATAGAACATATTGTCTCCTGAGATCCCTATCACAAAGGTATCTTGCTTACGCAGAAAGTAAGCAATAGTGGATTACGGTTTAACTCACGGTCGGTGATGGTAGTGCCATCTCTGCGGAAAGTAAAACGTTTGCGGAAGTAAGAAATTAACGTGGGGGGAAATATCACACGCGGCAGGCTACCGCGTGTGATAGAGGAATGGCCGTGACGGAATTAGTCTTGCAGTGCTTTGCTGATTTTCTCGAACAGATCGCCAGACAGATTTTCCAACGTCTTCAACTGCTCCAGCGCCTGACGCATTTGCGCCTGACGTTTAGCATCATAGCGTTTCAGGCGGATCAACGGTTCGATCATCCGGGCCGCGACCTGCGGATTGCGGGTGTTCAGATCGGTCAGAATCTCCGTCAGAAAGCGATAACCGCTGCCGTCTTCTGCATGGAAAGCCGACGGGTTCGATGCCGCAAACGCTCCCACCAACGAACGCAGGCGGTTAGGATTGTTCAGGCTGAATGAGCGGTGTTGCAACAATTCACGCACGCGGGTCAGCACATTATCTGCGGGGCTAGTGGCTTGCAGCACGAACCATTTGTCCATGACCAAACCATCCTGATGCCAGCGGTCATCAAACTGCACCAGCAGTTCATCACGCACGGGTAACTGAGCGTCAACCGCCGCCGCCAGCGCCGCCAGCGAGTCGGTCATGTTATCGGCCTGACGGAACTGCGCGTGCACCAGTTTATCCGCCTGCACCGCATCGCTAAATGCCAGATAATGCAGGCAGGTGTTGCGCAGCGCGCGCTTGCCCATCTCCGCGTGTTCGATACGATAGTGCGGCGCGTGATTCGCGTGGTATACCGCCAGCCACTCATCCGCCATTTCTTGCGCCATCGTGTGCGTCATACTGTCACGCACGGCAGAGATTGCAGTGGGATCGATGATATCAAACAGCTCGGCAATCTCGTTTTCACTCGGTAATGTCAGAATCTGAGAAGCCAGCATTGGGTCCAGTTTGTCATCCAACAATACGCCACGGAAAGCATCAACAACATGCATTGGCACCGAAAGCGGCTGTTTTTGCTGATAACGGGAAACGTTCAGACGAATATAGTTAGCCAACAGGCTCTGTGCCGCATCCCAACGCGAGAACGCATTACTCGCATGACGCATCAGGAACGTCAGTTGTTCGTCACTCCAGGCATAGTTCAGTTTTACCGGTGCAGAAAACTCACGTAATAAAGAAGGGATCGGGCGACAAGGTACGTGATCGAAAATGAACGTTTGCTCAGATTCAGTCACATTAAGCACTGACGACAGCAGTTGACCGTCTTTCTGGAGCGGAATCACCTTCCCTTGCAGATCGTACAGTTCAATATCCAACGGAATGTGCAGCGGCAGCTTTTGCTGCTTATCGGCACCGACTGGCGTCATCTGGCTCACGCTCAACAGGTATTGCTGCGTCTGCGGATCGTAATCATCATGCACGGTCAATACCGGCGTTCCCGACTGGCTGTACCAACGGCGGAACTGCGTGAGATCGACGCCGGAAGCCTCTTCCATCGCCAGCACAAAGTCATCGCAGGTTGCCGCGCTGCCGTCGTGACGTTCAAAATACAAACGAATACCGGCCTGGAAGCCTTCTTCACCTAATAAGGTGTGCATCATGCGGATCACTTCCGATCCTTTTTCATAGACCGTCAGCGTATAGAAGTTATTCATCTCGATCACCTGATCGGGACGAATCGGATGCGACATCGGGCTGGCATCTTCGGCAAACTGCGCACCGCGCATCACGCGCACGTTATCAATGCGATTCACCGGACGCGATCCTAAATCGGAACTGAACTCCTGATCGCGGAACACCGTCAGCCCTTCTTTTAGGCTAAGTTGGAACCAGTCGCGGCAGGTGACGCGGTTACCCGTCCAATTGTGGAAATATTCATGGCCGATCACCGCTTCAATATTCAGGTAGTCTTTATCCGTCGCGGTTTCCGCTTTGGCCAGCACGTATTTGGAGTTGAATACGTTCAGCCCTTTGTTTTCCATCGCCCCCATGTTGAAGAAATCAACGGCGACGATCATATAAATATCGAGATCGTATTCCAGACCGAACCGCTCTTCGTCCCACTTCATCGAATTCTTCAGCGAGGTCATCGCCCAATCCGCACGATCGAGGTTGCCACGGTCAACGTACAGCTCCAACGCCACATCGCGGCCAGAACGCGTCGTGAAGCGGTCTTCAAGAACATCAAAATCACCGGCAACCAGTGCAAACAGATAAGCCGGTTTCGGGAACGGATCCTGCCATTCAATCCAATGGCGGCCGCCTTCCAGCTCCCCTTGCGCGATGCGGTTACCGTTAGAGAGTAAATAAGGATAGCGAGCTTTATCTGCGGTGATGCGCGTCGTGAATTTCGCCAACACGTCCGGCCGGTCGAGATAATAGGTAATGTGGCGGAAACCTTCGGCCTCACACTGCGTACAGAGCGCTTCGCCAGAGAGGTATAACCCTTCCAGTGCGCTATTGGCGGAAGGATTAATATCCGTTTCAATGCTGAGCGTAAAACTCGCCGGCAATTGCGTCAGAATCAGACCATCGTCCTGCTGCTGGTAATGTGTCCACGGCTGTCCATCAACGCTGACACTAATCAACGTCAGCCCTTCTCCATTCAGCTTCAACGGCGCGCCGGCCTCCCCTTGCAACACCACCTGGCTAACGGCTTTTACACGCGTTTTCTCTGCATGGAGATCGAAATCCAGTGCAATGTCGGTAATGGTGTAATCCGGCGCACGGTAATCATGGCGATATTTTATTTGCGGCTGTTGATTCATCTAAAGTTTCCACCTCGTCATAAGCATCAAAGATCAAGTCTAAGCCTGTTATCTTAATGTTACCACGACAAAATAATGAGGATAATCATCGTATCGTGGTTCACTCCCGCACGTCTCGCTATGTTGTCGTAATGTAATAAACAGATAATCAAGGTATACTGACCGGACATTGCTGATTGTCCCGATGGTGGATGGGCATCTTACAAGGATGCTGTAACGCATTATGACTTTGCACACTTCCCCGATTTTGCACTCATTGCTGGATACCGATGCCTACAAACTGCACATGCAACAGGCGGTGTATCATCATTATTATCATGTCGACGTTGCGGCTGAATTTCGCTGCCGTGGCGATGAGCTATTAGGCGTCTATGCCGACGAGATAGCCCATCAGGTTGATCTGATGCGTTTCTTGTCATTGAGTGACGATGAATTCACCTATCTGTCTTCTCTGCCGTTCTTTCAGCAGGACTATCTCCACTGGCTACGGGACTTTCGTTTCAATCCGCAGCAGGTTTCGATCAAGAATAACGCAGGCAAGTTGGATATCCGCATCACCGGGCCGTGGCGTGAAGTGATTCTGTGGGAAGTTCCCCTGCTGGCAGTGATCAGTGAAGTCGTGCATCGGCATCGTTCATCTGATGTCACGACCAAACAAGCGCTCGCCCAACTGTCTGCCTCATTGGATAATTTCCGCCAGAACAGCAAGGATGTGGATCTCAGCCGGTTCAAATTGATGGATTTCGGAACGCGTCGCCGCTTCTCTCGTGATGTCCAACAAACCATCGTTACGACGCTGCAAGCCGATTTTCCTTATCTCATCGGCACCAGCAATTACGATCTGGCACGCCGTTTGGGTATCACCCCTGTCGGCACGCAAGCTCACGAGTGGTTTCAGGCGCATCAGCAAATTAGTCCGACGCTGGCCAACAGCCAGCGCGCAGCACTCCAAATGTGGCTGCATGAATATCCCGCTCATTTGGGTATTGCGTTGACCGATTGCATCACGATGGATGCTTTTTTGCGTGATTTCGATTTACCGTTCGCCGAAGCCTATCAGGGGCTACGTCATGATTCTGGCGATCCGGTAGATTGGGGAGAGAAAGCGATTGCGCATTATCAACACCTGAACATCGATCCGATGAGCAAAACACTGGTCTTCTCCGACAATCTAAATCTGGATAAAGCGCTGGCGCTGTATCGCCACTTTGGTCAACGCGTGAATCTGGTATTTGGCATGGGTACACGACTGACGTGTGATATCCCCAGCGTGAAGCCATTGAATATCGTGATTAAGCTGGTGGAATGTAACGGCAAACCGGTGGCAAAACTCTCCGATAGCCCGGGTAAAACCATCTGTCAGGATCAGAACTTCGTGTGTGAGTTACGTAAAGCGTTTGACTTACCCCGCGTGAAAAAAGCCAGTTAAGGCTTTCGCCCATAAGAGGTTGACCAACTTTGCAGCAGATTCACCAGCATGGACGAAAACTTCGCGCCATTCCGGTGATTTCTGCTTGTGTCCTGTTGCATCGCAAGTAACATAGCAAATGGCTCGGATTGGGCCACTCACCGTTTTAAACACGATATATTTCTTAAACACGATTAATTAAAGAGAGAATTTTATGAGCGTAGTGCCTGTAGTCGATGTACTGCAAGGCCGTGTCGCCGTTGACAGCGAAGTCACCGTGCGCGGCTGGGTACGTACCCGGAGAGATTCTAAAGCCGGTATCTCCTTTATCGCCGTTTATGACGGCTCCTGCTTTAATCCATTACAGGCTGTCGTTAATAATAATCTCTCGAATTATCAAGATGACGTACTGCGCCTGACCACCGGTTGCTCCGTTGAAATCACCGGCAATGTTGTTGCTTCTCCAGGTGAAGGACAAAGCTTCGAGCTGCAAGCGACCCACGTCAACGTGGTCGGCTGGGTTGACGATCCCGATACCTATCCGATGGCGGCAAAGCGTCACAGCATCGAATACCTGCGTGAAGTCGCGCACCTGCGTCCACGTACCAACCTGATCGGCGCTGTTGCACGCGTTCGTCATACACTGGCGCAGGCGATCCACCGGTTTTTCCACGAGAACGGTTACTTCTGGGTGTCTACCCCACTGATTACCGCATCCGATACCGAAGGTGCGGGTGAAATGTTCCGTGTTTCCACACTCGATCTGGAAAACCTACCGCGTACCGAGCAAGGTAAAGTAGATTTCAGCGAAGACTTCTTTGGTAAAGAAGCATTCCTGACCGTATCCGGCCAGTTGAATGGCGAAACTTACGCCTGTGCGCTATCCAACGTCTATACCTTTGGTCCGACTTTCCGCGCAGAAAACTCTAACACCAGTCGCCATCTGGCCGAGTTTTGGATGATCGAACCGGAAGTCGCTTTTGCTTCTCTGGATGACGTTGCGGGCCTGGCTGAAAACCTGCTGAAATATGTTTTCCAGGCCGTACTGAACGAGCGTGCCGATGATATGGCGTTCTTTGCCGAGCGCGTCGATAAAGAAGCGGTCACTCGACTGGAAAAATTCGTCAGCTCCGATTTCGCACAGGTGGATTACACCGATGCCGTCGAGATCCTACTGAACTGCGGGCAGCAGTTCGAGAACCCGGTTTATTGGGGCGTTGACCTCTCCTCCGAACATGAGCGTTATCTGGCTGAGCAACACTTCAAAGCACCGGTTGTGGTTAAAAACTATCCAAAAGACATCAAAGCCTTCTACATGCGCATGAACGACGATGGTAAAACCGTTGCCGCGATGGATGTTCTGGCGCCAGGAATCGGCGAAATCATCGGGGGTTCACAGCGTGAAGAGCGTCTGGCGCAGCTAGATAGCCGTCTGGAAGAGATGGGGCTGAATAAAGAAGACTACTGGTGGTATCGTGATTTACGTCGTTACGGCACCATTCCCCATTCCGGTTTCGGTTTAGGTTTTGAACGACTGATTGCCTATGTTACCGGTGTACAAAATGTGCGCGATGTAATCCCTTTCCCACGCACGCCACGGAACGCTAGTTTCTAAATAAATATTTAATATAAGTAAAACAAATATGTAGAAAAGAAGAGTCGGGCTTCCCGGCTCTTTTTTTTTAATTTTTGTTATGTCACAAAAAGTTCCCTGAATTTTACATTTAGAAACACATTATTTCCATTTGTTACTCGATTGCGAAGTTTGTAGCATCTTTAGGGTGGATTAACGAGCGTGCGAATGAAAAACTGCGTTCAGACACAGGAAGACACCAAACTTTCAGGAATAGTTCCCTAAAGAATTATTTATGGCAGTGGCAGGTGTCTAAATAACACCAATGAGGGTAATAATGATGAAACGCAACATTCTTGCAGTAGTAATCCCAGCTCTGTTAGTCGCAGGCGCAGCCAACGCAGCAGAAATTTATAATAAAGACGGCAACAAGCTGGATCTGACTGGTAAAATCACAGGCTTGCACTACTTCTCTGACGACCACGGCAATGACGGCGATCAAACCTACGCTCGTTTGGGCTTCAAAGGCGAAACTCAGATTTCTAGCGAGTTAACTGGTTATGGCCGTTTTGAATATCAGTTCAATGGTTATAAAGACGAGAGCCAAGGTTCTGCTGGCCCGAACGCAGATAAGACTCGTTATGCGTTTGTTGGTTTAAAATTTGCTGATGCTGGTTCATTGGACTACGGTCGTAACCTAGGTATCGCATATGACGCACTGGCTTGGACCGATGTTCTGCCTGAGTTCGGTGGTGATTCCAGCTACACTGATAACCTGACTGGCCGTAGCACTGGTGTTCTGACCTATCGTAACAAAAATTTCTTCGGCTTAGTTGATGGCTGGGATTTCGGCCTGCAATATCTTGGTAAAAATGACAACGGCAGCATTAATGAAAGAAGCAGTACTGAAAAACAAAACGGCGATGGCTGGGGTGTTTCTTCTTCTTACACCTCTGATATCGGTGTAGGCGTTGTCGCTTCTTACGCTAAATATGACCGTACTAACAACCAAAATGGCTACGGTGCTAATGCCGCACGTACTGGCAACACCGGTGGTGAAGCAGATGCTTGGGCAACTGGCCTGAAATATGATGCTAACAACATTTATGTTGCGGCAACTTATGGCGAGTACCGCAACCTAACAATCGTTAAACCGAAAGCAGGTGCTGTTAACGGCATAGGTAACTTCTACGCTGACCAAACTAAAGTTTTTGAAGCTGTTGCTCAATACAACTTCGACTTCGGTCTGACTCCATCTCTGGCTTACGTTTCTGCTAAAGCCAAAGACGATACCAGCGTTGTTAAAACCAACGATTACGTAACAAAATACGTCAGCGTTGGCGCTACTTACTCTTTCAACAAAAACATGTCTACCTATGTTGATTATCAAATCAACCTGTTGAAAGATGAGAACGCGTATAGACTGAATACCGACGATACCGTTGCTCTTGGCCTGACTTATCAGTTCTAAGTTGTTGCCGCATAACGTAACGAGTTAATCGTTCGTATTGCAGGAAAAGACAGAGCTTCGGCTCTGTCTTTTTTATTGCGTGTAGGATAGCGCCCAGTTGTCGTAAGCAACGCTGAAAAACGCACACCGTGTTTTTGTTTCTGCTTTGCGCCAATTATTCTCACCTAACCAGTCTTTTATTTCGTCTCTCTCCTTCTCCCTGTTATTTCCCTTTCTTTTTGACATCAACGGTTGGCAAAGCCTTTTACTGACGGTACTCTGAGAATTCTTATTTCATCTCAGTTATGGAACATTCTGGCAATGTTTGAAAATATCTCTGCCGCACCGGCCGATCCTATTCTCGGGCTGACCGATCTTTTCCGCGCCGATGACCGTGCGAATAAAATCAATCTGGGTATTGGTGTCTATAAAGATGAAACCGGTAAAACTCCGGTTCTGACCAGCGTAAAAAAAGCAGAACACTATCTGCTGGAAAATGAAACCACCAAAAACTATCTGGGCATTGACGGTTTGCCAGCATTCGGTCAGTGCACGCAGGAACTGCTGTTTGGCAAGCAGAATGCCATCATTGCCGACAAACGTGCTCGTACAGCACAAACCCCAGGCGGAACCGGTGCTTTACGTGTAGCGGCAGATTTCATTGCAAATCAGACGTCGGCAAAACGCATTTGGATCAGCAACCCAACCTGGCCAAATCACAATAATGTGTTCTCTGCCGTCGGTTTAGAAATTTGCCAATATGACTACTACGATGCAGCAAACCATGCGCTGGATTTTGATGGCCTGCTGAACAGCCTGAATGCCGCACAAGCAGGTGACGTAGTGCTGTTCCACGGCTGTTGCCATAACCCAACCGGTATCGATCCTACCGCTGAGCAGTGGGCTAAACTGGCAGAGCTATCGGTAGCAAAAGGCTGGCTGCCGCTGTTTGACTTCGCCTATCAAGGCTTTGCCCGTGGGCTAGAAGAAGATGCGGAAGGTCTGCGCATCTTTGCCGCACTCCACGATGAACTGATCGTATGCAGTTCGTACTCTAAAAACTTCGGTTTGTACAATGAGCGTGTCGGTGCCTGTACGTTGGTTGCCGCAGATGCCGCAACGGCAGACAAAGCATTCAGCCAAGTGAAAGCCGCTATTCGTGCCAACTACTCTAACCCACCGTCACACGGCGCAACCGTTGTTGCTACCATCTTGAGTAACGACGCGCTGAAGGCCATTTGGGTACAGGAACTGACGGCGATGCGTGAACGCATTCAGCGTATGCGTCAGTTGTTCGTCAATACGTTGCAGGAAAAAGGCGCACAGCAGGATTTCTCCTTCATCATCAACCAGAATGGGATGTTCTCATTCAGCGGCTTGACCAAGGAACAGGTTCTGCGTCTGCGTGACGAATTCGGCGTTTACGCGGTGAACTCTGGCCGTGTCAACGTTGCAGGGATGACACCAGAGAACATGGCACCGCTCTGCGAAGCGATTGTTGCCGTACTCTGATTGCCGATCGTTTTGCGATCAAAAAAAGCCGACATTCTGTGTCGGCTTTTTCATTTCTGCTCTTTTACTCACAGAAAAGCTGAATGCGACAAATTACCAAATTGCGGCATCTTCGCGCAGGAAAGGATTGGTTTTACGCTCATGTCCTAGTGTCGACATTGGACCATGCCCCGGAATAAACGTCACGTCGTCACCCAGCGGCAGCAGCTTATTCTTGATGGACGCGATCAACGCCTGATGATCGCCTTGAGGGAAATCAGTACGCCCTACGCCACCGTTGAAAATCACATCGCCAACCTGTGCCAGCCGTGATTCAGCATCAAAGAAAACAATGTGGCCCGGTGTATGACCAGGACAATGGAAAACCGCCAGTGTCGTCTCCCCGACGCTGACCTCATCACCTTCCTGCAGCCAGCGTGATGGTGTCAGCGGCGCGCACTCTTCCAAGCCAAACATCCGGCTCTGTGCAGGTAAACCTTCCAGCCAGAAAGCATCTTCAATCTGCGGGCCAATAATCGGCACCTGATAGTGCTCCGCCAGTTCTGCTGCTGCACCGACGTGATCCAGATGACCATGCGTCAACAGAATCTGTTTAACCAAAATCCCTGCATCTGCGACGGCATGTTTGATTTTTTCAGCGTCCCCACCGGGATCGACAATTGCTGCCTCATTGGTTTTTTCACACCATAACAATGTGCAGTTCTGGCTAAATGCCGTCACCGGGACGATTTGATATTTCATATCACTCCATGTTGAATAAACTAAACGACCCGCAATGTCGCCGCGAGCCGTATCAAAAAAGTGTAGTGCTGCTATAGCAGATTACCAGGTGCGGACCGGACCGGTATCGATGTGAACGAAATCACTGCGCGGATAGTAGCCAACCCCGCCAGCACGCATTTTAGTGGCAGCTTTACGAATATTGGCCAGTTGGACACCTTCGATATGGAAATCCATCGCTTGCCCTTTTGTGTGGTAGCTCTGCTTTGCCACACCTCGGCTATGTGCGCGTAATTCGTTATTGGTATCTATTGCACGATAACCGGAAATCAGTTGCACGGGTTTATTGGTTCCCAACATGACCTGTAAACGATAGAGCTGATCGAAAAGCTGCGGATCAATCATTTTGACTTTATTGGCACGATAATCGCGGAAAAAGTGATTCAGGCGGGAAAGTTCTGATTTGTTATACCGTTTACCATCAAAGAATTCCGTTTTCAGCCGCTCTCCGGTATTCAGGTTATCTAGCGTCAAAATTCGTGGTCGGGGGGTAGATAACGTTGCAAATGCCTGACCGGGAAGCAGTGCGATGCCCAATGCGGCACCACCCAGTGCAAGCCACTTACGGCGATGATTGTCAATGTGATCCATAGAACAAGTATCCTGGCTAAAAGAACGGTATAAAAGCGGTACAAAACGCACCGCCTTGAACCTTAACTGCCAGAGAAAAGTGAGTCAACCCGCTTTGCTGAGAGGTTTGCGGGAGATCGCATCGATCCCCCGCAAAATAATAAAACCCCTATACCGCTAATGCCCGTATTTTCAATACTTACAGAAGCAACAGCCCTGCTTTGGGGAGCACTTTCGCCCCTGCTCGGGCAGTATCATCATAATTGTAAATATCTGTTCGGAATTGCGGCTTGCCATCATCAGCCACCCACGCGGTCAGGTAATAGAGATTAACCGGTATGCGATGTTTCATTGAAACAAAGGTGGTATTTCCCTGATCTAACGTAGAAGAGATGCGGCTATTATTCCAGCCCGCATCCTGTAGCAACATGCTAGCCAGTTCCGATGCCTTATTGACCCGCACACAACCGGAACTCAGCGCCCGGATATCTCGCTGAAACAGATTATGATTCGGCGTGTCATGCAGATAAATTGCTTCCGAATTAGGCATATTAAATTTATAGCGCCCCAATGAATTATTTGCGCCAGGGGCCTGACGCAGACGATAAGGGAAGCGCTCTGCAGACACCCCTTGCCACTCGATCATTGAAGGGTCAATCGCCTCTGCATCCTGACTCCAGCCAGACAACACCGTATAGCCATGACGCTGCAGATAGCCAGGATCGCGCACGACTTTAGGAATGATATCCTGCCGAGTCAGCGTAGTGGGGACATTCCACGGCGGATTGACCACGACGTTATACAGTGAACTGCTCATTAGCGGTGTCTTGCGTTTCGGTTGCCCGACAATGACGCGCGACGATAAACGCTCAGCGCCATCCTGATAATAGATCAGTGAGTAATTGGGGATATTCACCATAATACCGGTATGAACATTATCCGGTACCAGGCGCAAACGCTGGATATTCAATGCCAGCAGCGTCGCACGCATTTGCGGAGAAACATTGAGCCAATCGCGCGTGCGCTTACCAATCACGCCATCACCTTCCAGCCCCTGCCAATGCTGGAAGCGTTTAACCGCCTCAACCAACTCGCCCGAGTAGCGATCGTCTGCATTAGCCACACCATTGTCGACAGGCGTTTGCTCAGTTAGCGGCGTGGTGGTTGCAGCGACATTTTCATTAAAAAGCGTGATGCTTTCCGTCAACGACAACATGCCAGTACGTTGCAGAATTTCACGCAACGCCACCAGCTCGCGGCTCTGTTGTTCCGGGCGTAGAGATTCGGCCAAATTCAGGCTCGGCCACGGGCGATTGTCCGTCAGCATCGTCTTCAATGCTTCATGCATTTTGGCGTATTGCGAATGCGAAGGCGTCAGCGAGGCAACATAGGCTGCGCTGGTGCCGGAATTTACGGCCTGTTGCCATTGGGAAACGATATTGACTGCGGGCGATTGCAGGCGATAAGGCACGCTGCTATACAACCAGTTGTTACCGTTGCGTTCTACACCAGAGACGAACTGCAAATAACCCAACATTGCGTCCGATAACACAATATCACGCGCAAATCCGGTTAATTGAGGATCGGTCAGCCAACTTACCCACGTAGTGAATTGCGGTTGTACGCCCGCTATTGCCAATTCGGCAAGTTGCTGCTGAAACTGTTGAACCGCGCGATTATCTGCCCACATCGGTTGCATCTGGTGTTGAGCATAAAGCGAGGATAAATCCGCTAGATAATGTACTGTCATACCGTGCGGTAGCGCAGACAAAAGCCCTACACGGCTATTTTCTACAGAAACGACACCTGCGGGTACCACCGTAGGCGCTGCTGCCAGCACCGAAAACGAAGGGGACAGGCTTCCAACCCAAAGGCAACCCACGCGCAACAACAATCTGACCATTTTTCGCTTATGTAACAACAACATCCATTTATCCCCTGTACTCATTAGCCACTGTGCTTTCACGACAATCCACATTGAACATGGAAATAACAAACTGAATTGCTCACATACCGTCACACTGGCGTAAACGCATTTTCCATTGTAAAAAACGATAACGCGTGAAATATGAACATTTTTTATATAGCGCCCGTTATTACGGTACGCAGCATTACAACGAGCAACCGCGAATCCTTCAACGGCCAGCAATCGTCTTACCGTCAGTATATAAAGAGAAAAATATTTTTGCTTCTTCTTCTGGGTATTATCTTACGCGTTTGATGAACCTATTCGCCGCCAGCATTCTCTTTACGTAAAAATAAAGCCGCTTAAAAAAGCGGCTTTATGATTATAGAGGAAAATAATCCAAGGTTTATCGCTACGACGCTTGCTCTTGCGTCTCTGGCGTTTCTGTTCCGAACCCACGTAACCCAACAACATGGACATGCTCGTTGTTCTGGTAAACTTTACGCACCAGCTTATAAGTGGTTCCCTTCTCGGGGCTGATATTCTCTGGAGCCGCGATGACTAACTGCATT
This sequence comes from Pectobacterium parmentieri, assembly GCF_001742145.1. Classification (NCBI taxonomy): domain Bacteria; kingdom Pseudomonadati; phylum Pseudomonadota; class Gammaproteobacteria; order Enterobacterales; family Pectobacteriaceae; genus Pectobacterium; species Pectobacterium parmentieri. The sequence goes on from NZ_CP015749.1 coordinate 1,921,440, forward strand.
TCCAGCCGATCGCAGAGCTCGAATAGCGTGGCGATCGATTTAGCATCCAGACGCGCCGCCTCATCGAGGAAGAGTAGACGACACGGAATAATATCTTTACCACGCAGACGCTTAGATTCTTCTTCCCAGCTCTGAACCACCATGACCAGAATCGACATCCCAGTACCAATCGCTTCCCCGGTAGACAGTGCCCCACTTTCCGCCCGCAGCCAACCATCCGCGCCACGGTTAACCTCAACTTCCATTTCAAGATAGTTGCGGTAATCCAGCAGTTCTTCGCCGATAGTTTGCGGTGTGCGCTGCCCCATATCAATTTCAGGGTTCAGGCGTTGATACAGTTTTGCCAGCGCTTCCGAGAAGGTCAGACGATTGCTGTTAAACAGATCCTGATGCATTTCCTGCTGTTCGGACAACACATTGAGAAGCGTGGTATGCGTTTCACGCACGTTAACGTTGAGCCGAACGCTCTTAACCTGACCAAACGCGACCGCTTGCAACCCTTGGTTCAGCATCCGAATACGGTTCTGCTCACGCTGGATCGTTTTACGAATGATATTTGCCACGCTGCGCGAGCTGATAGCCAGCATCTGCTCACGCGCCGTCAGCTCTTCCGTCAGACGGTTAAGCTCGATTTCCATCTGTTCAATTGCTTCTACCGGGTCATCGGTACGGATAATATCCTGACGGATACGCTCGCGCAGGTGCTGGTAAACGGCGATGTAGAACTGGATCTTACGTTCTGGTCGCTTCGGATCTTCCGAAAGCCGCAGCACATCGCGCAGATGTTCATTATCCGCCACCGCCAGACGCAGCGCACCCAGCGCTTTATCCGACATGGAACGCAGTTCATCACCTTCCATGTAAGCCAGTTCACGGCGGTGCAGACGACGCTCAACGCCATTGTCTTTCACCAAACGCATAACCGCGCACCAGCCAGCTTTCGCTGTGACAACCTGCTCACGCATCTGGTGGTAATCACGCTCCAGCTTGCGTAATTTCTTCTGCAAACTGTCCATTTCCGCTTCACAGAACGTAATCTGTTTTTCCAACTGATTACGCCGCGAGCGATTGGAGCTTAATGCGGCATGCAGCTCATCACGGCGCTGACGGGCACGCGCTTCGGCGTCAGCATCCGCACGCACTCCGATATCCTGCAACTCCTGCGTCAGCTCCTTCAGCATGTCCTGTTTGGCGTCATAAGAACTTTTCAGCGATGCCTGAACCTGACTATATTGTGTCAGTTGTGTCTGATGCTGACGCAGTTGTTCACGTGCTTTTGCCCGTTCAGCCTCAGCCTGTTCCAGGCGCTGGCGCAGCTTGTCATTCAGGCCAGCGTTTTCACCCAACATCCCGGCGGAATCAGCATAGCTGAAGTGTGCACGGCGTTGCACAACCTCAGTCAGCGCAAATGCCTGTTGTTTTGCCTGCCGCTGCGCGTTCTGTGCTTGGGTATAATCTTCCTGTAACTGCTCATGCTGCTGTGGATCGCTTTGCAAGACAGAAATCAACGGTTCCAGCTTTGCCAGAGTTGCCCCGTGCTGCTGAATGAAACGGGCCGACTCTTCGGTTTCATCCAGCTCCGCGCGAATCTCTTCCACGCGATCCTGCAACGTCTCATCGCACAGCAGGCTAATACGCGGAATCAGTTTATTCAACTGCGCACTCGCCTCTTTTGCCTGCTCGTACTGCTGGCGCTGCTGCTGGTTCTCACCGTCAAAACTGGCCATCGCCCGATCCAGTTCGCCACGGCGGGAACTGAGCTTACGAATTTCCGCTTCGGGATCTTCATCGAAAACGACAGCCAGATGCGTACCGATGAATCGACTGAAAGATTGGTGTAAGCGCTGCGTTTTCTGCACGTCAAATGACAGCGTTGCGTACTGCTCTGCCAGCGCTTCACGCTCATCACGCAGGCCTTCCAGACGCATTTCCCGCGCGGCACGACCAAACAGCGGCACATCAGGGAAGCGAGAATAACGCCACTGACGCTCCGCGACTTTCACCACGACGGCACGTTCCAGTTCGTCAACGGCAAACACGCTGTCATCAAACGACTGCGGATCGCCTTCGATCAGATACAAATCCTCTGGGCAGTCTTCCAGACCGGCAAGCTGATCGCGTACCAGAGAAAGATCGGGCACCACTATCGCATGGCGTGACGGGCCATAAAGCGCCGAGAAGTACGGCGCATCATCCAGCGTTACATCATCATAAATTTCAGATAGCAGCACGCCACCAAAACGTTCCGCCAGCGCGTTCAGGCGCGGGTCTTCTGAGCCGCCGGGCTGGCTGAGTCGCTCAACCTGCGCTTCGATTTGACGTTTGCGGGCGGCGATATCATCGCGCTCAACCGTCGTTTCGCGTTCACGCTCCAGCAAATGCTGCATGAAGGCCGTCACCTGACGGCTATCTTCAAACGTTTCGCCGCTTTGCTCGCTCAGTTGCGTCAACATTTCCTGTGCGGCCAGCCAGACTGGCGCACGCGTCGTCAGCTTCTGAATTCTCTGCAGGGTTTGCTCAAGCTCCTGACGCAACGCCATGCGGCGTTCACCGGCTTCCGCTACTAGCGATGACAGCGTATCGATGCGGGCATCCAGCTCTTGCTGGAGTGATTCCAGTTCTTCCGGTTGATAATCCTGACCATTGCGCTTGCTGAAATCCTGCAATAACCGCTCGGCATCCTGCTGCTCACGCAGGCGCTGCTCCAACTCAGACAAACGCATCCGCAGCGGCTGTACCCGCTCCGCCTGATAGCGTTGTGAAGCGCTGTCGCGCAACAGGTCGCGCGCGACCTGCCAGGCTTCGTTGCGATTGATCGCACCAGCAATTTTACTCACTAACTGATAGGCTTCTTCAAACTGACCGTGCGCCGCATCTGCCACGCTCAGTTTCTGCTCCAGCATCAGCAGAATGTCTGTCGCTTCCTGCTCTTTCGCGTGATAGCTGTCCAGCCACTCATCTGCGTTATCTGCCGTGAGATCCGATAGCTGGCACAGCGTGCGGGCACGTTCCAATGCTTGCTGAGCCTGTTGATACTGAATGGCCCGCGTTTGCTGTACGTCCAGCGCCTGCTGATAATCGGCAAGCTGACTTTTCAGCTCATCCACTTCCAATTCGGCAGCATCGGCACGTTCTTCGTTTCCCGCCTGCTGTTCTCGCGCTTCTTCTACCACTTCGTTCTGTTCTTCGAGGCGATAGCTCAATTCTTCCAGATCGGCGTTATAGCGCTCGATTTTTTCCTGCTGGCGCATCGCTGTCTGCACCAGATTCAAGTGATCGCTGGCTGCCTGATAATCCGTTTCCAGATCGCCTTCAGCCCCGTTCTGTTCCGCCAGTTCCCGCGCCATTTCCACATGGCGATATTGCTCACTCGACAGTTGCTTACGGCTGGAGAACAGGTCGCGGCGCAACTCCAGTGCCCCATCCAAATGGATGCGGCGCTCATTGGCGTGCCGCATGTAGTCAGCGGCAACATAGGAAGTCGCTTCGGAAATCAGGTGCTTGAACAGATCGCGATCGGACTGGGTAACGCGAATCGCTTCCAGCGTCATGCGGTTTTCACGCAGCGCCGCTTCCATATCCTGAAACGCCTTACGCACGCCGCTGTTTTCCGGCAGCAGATAGTCACGCAGTGAGCGGGTAATCGCGCTGGAAATACCGCCATATAGCGAAGCTTCAATCAGGCGATAAAACTTGCTGCGGTCGGAAGCAGAACGCAAGCGCCTGGGCACCACGCCCAAATCAAACATCAGCGAGTGATAATCGGTGATGGAGTTAAATTGCTTAAACTGAACACCTTCCATCTCCTCGACGCGATCTTTCAACTCCTGCAACGAAAGCACACGCGCCTGACGATCGCCGACCACCTGCGTCAGAATTTGCGTCGGCTGGATAGCGGTTGGCAATCCCTGAATAGTAAATGGTTTGATATCGACTTTACGGTCACGTCCCGCAACCTGCTGGAGACGAACGCCAACCAGCACGCGCTGATGGCGTGAGTTCACGACATCCAGCGTGGAATAGCAGACGCCCGCGCGCAATTTACCGTGCAGGCCTTTATCGCGTGAACCACTGGTGGCACCCGCTTCGGTCGTGTTTCTGAAGTGCAGCAACGTCAAGTCAGGGATCAGCGCCGTAATAAAAGCGGCCATCGTGGTGGATTTCCCGGCACCGTTACCGCCAGATAACGTGGTAACCAGTTCATCCAAATCGAAGGTGCGGGCGAAAAAGCCGTTCCAGTTGACCAGCGTTAGTGAGCGAAATTTACCGCGTTCAATCATTCCTGTTCATCCTCAACACTTAAAGCCTGCCCCAGTAGGAATGGGATAAGCTCTTATTCATCCTCGCCCGTTTCTGGCGCGATATCATCGGTGCGATCGTTATCGTCGCTGTCATCTTTCAGCGACAAACTACCTTCAACAGGCATCGCTTCACCATCGCGAATCATGCGTAGCTGTGCTTCACGGGCATCATCTCCGCTGCGCACATCCGCCCCGAAGCGGAATACCGACTCGGTAATTCTGAATTTGCTGCTGTCATTACCCATAAAGTAGATCATGCCTAACCGACGTAAACGGTTAAGCGAGGTTCTGACTTTTTCCTGCAACTTTTGACGATCCAAATCGGAACCGGTGGAACGCTGGTTAACCAGCTTCAGCAGCTTGCTTTCATCCGCCAGACTCAGCAACTCTTCATAAAGCTCCTGCTGGCTGAAAATGCCTTCGTGCGCCAGGCGTTCTGGGCTCAGATAGAGATAACAGAGAATTTTCCCTACCATCATATCTAGCTCAGATAGCACCGAGCGCGGGATTAGCGTGCTGGAGCGCGGGCGCAGATAGAAAAACCCTTCCGGCGCGCGGATCAGTTCCACGCTGTAACGGCTGTAGAACTCCTCTAGCACTTCTTGGAAATCCATCAAAAATATATGATTTTCCAGTTCTTCAATACCAATATGGCGCCCGGCGCGTAATTGGCTGTCCAGCGCAGGAAAGAGGTTATTCGACAGCGCGGTTGCCAGCTTTACTGGCATAAATTGTTCAATATTTGTCGATGACATGGGCCTGCACCTTGGCTCCGTAATCATTGATTGCCTGCCACAATGCTGGCAACCCGGAGAAATCTGTTTCGGCTACGCCCAGACGTACCGCCTGGTCGACCACGATTCGGGCAACATCAAAATGCCGCGAGCGAGGATGCTGCTTGAGGTATTCACGCATCACTTCACTCAAATCCAGCGGAATCTGTTGCGCTTTATATTTATGCAGCGCCTGCTCGACCAGCGCGATCAGTTGCTCACGCATTTCACTAAACTCTTCGTATTCCAGCTCCGGTGGCAGTTCACCGGTCACTTCTTCACTACGCAGCGTCAGCTCTTCATCACGCATATCCAACAGGCGATCCGCGTTGGCGAACGTCAGCGCCCAAGGGCTATCGAAATAGCTCTGCACCGATTGACGCAGGCGCTGGGCAAAGACGCGGTTTTTATCCATATCAATCGCGGTACGGATAAACTTGTGTACGTGGCGGTCGTAACCAATCCACAGATCTATCGTCTGCTGTCCCCAGCTCACAATACGATCGAGTTTGTTTTGCAGATCAAACACCAGCTTGTCGACAAGCTCCAGATTATGCGGGTTATTCATGATCGCATCCTGAATGCTCAACAGGCTCGTCTGCAATTTGTCGCCTGCAGCTTCAAGCGTATCCTGCAATTCACGCAGCGTAGATGACGTTTCTGTCAGCAGTTGTTCACAGTTACTGATCGCCGCTCGCCAGTCCTGATTTAACAGTGCCGCGATATCATCTTTAACCCCCTGCTGCTGCTCATCCATCACCCGCTGCGACAGATCGATACTGTCAAAGATTTCAGCTACGGAATATTTCAGCGGTGCAAACACATTGCGGTGCCAGTGGAACTCATCGCCATCTTCTTCCGCCGCATCAGCCGCACGACTGAGTTCTTGCGCCACAATAGAAAGTTGCATCGAAAGCCGCAGCGTTGAGAACTCACGCTGCCGGATGTAATAATCAGTGATGCCGATCCCCAGAGGCGTCAGACGATAAATCGCATTGCCTTCAGCCTGTTCGCTGGTAAAACGATTAAGCAACCGCTGACGCACCAGATCGTTAATCGCGTTATTGGCGCGGACGGTAATGGTTTCGTTCGTCTGATCAAATCCCTGACTCACATGGCGGAAGGCATCAATCAGTTCACCTTCACTCATTTCACCATCCATACGTTCGCCATTAAGCGTCGCGACCGCCATCAAAAACGCCAGGCGTTCAGTGGGGAGGGAAATGGAGAAATCATTTTTTCGTGCCCAGGCGACCAGTTCGGGTACAGTCTGGGAAAAATCACTCATAATGCATCCTTCAAATGGGGTTTATGCGCCATGACATGGATATAACGGCCCAAACTCACAAACGGCTCTTGTCGGCAATACCGCTGTTCAAGCTCCAGAATGTCGGCAAACTTATCAATTTGCTGCTGCTTATTCTGCAAGTAGTCATGAAACACCCGCACACCGGTTTTTCCGCTGATGGTCAGCCCCATCTCATCAAGCCAGCCATACACCTCTTGCGGATCCAGCGGGTGGTCTGGCGAGAGCGTGCGCCGTTTTTTCTTCAGCATGCCGGCCTGCACATAATCAAAGTTGCCCAGTACCATGTTACGCATCAACAGCCCGTGACGGTTATAAAACATCAAAGACAGCGCCCCGCCCGGCGACAGGCAATCATACAATATTCTCAGTGCCTGCTGCGGTTGCGCGACCCATTCCAGCACCGCGTGGAACAATATCAGATCGGCGGGGCTTTCCATATATTGCGCAATATCCTGTGCGGCACACTGCACAAAACGTATATTATGGGCGACGCCCTGCGCCGCTGCCGCGTTTTTGGCACGCTGAATCATCTCATCGGAAACATCACACAACAATACCTGATGTCCTAAAGCCGCCAGACGACAGGCCATCTGCCCTTCACCGCCACCAGCATCGAGGATGTACAAAGGCCGGGCCGGAAGCTGGGCCAAAAGACCATCAAGATCCTGCCACAATACCGCCTGCCGAAGTCTCCCCTTCGTGGTGCCATAAATATTCTGAGAAAATTTTTCGGCGATATCGTTAAAATTGCGATCCTGCATCAGTCATTGTTCCGCATCATATAAATGGGGATAGCTCGTGCAGCTCATGTCTGCGCGATGCGATTTTTCCAGCCTGCCATTTTGGCACAGGCTGGCTTAGAATAAATGGCCTTACCGCATGATATCTTCCCAGATGCGGTTTTTTCACTCAAAAGGAATGCAATTTTATGCTTTTCACACTCAAAAAGTTCGTCGGTGGCCTTCTGCAACCTCTGCCATTGCTATTGCTTTTGATGGGTGTTGGCCTATTGCTACTCTGGTTTACCCAACGGCAGCGCACGGGGAAAACGATGATATTAGCCAGTTGGCTGATGCTTATTCTACTCAGCCTGCAACCTGTTGCCGATCGGCTGTTGTTACCACTGGAATCACAGTACCCAACCTGGCGACAAACGCCGCAAGCGGATAACGCCGAGTATATTGTCGTATTAGGCGGGGGGTATACCTATAACGCAGAATGGGCACCCAGTTCTAATCTCATTAGCAACAGCCTCCCGCGCGTCACGGAAGGCGTTCGCCTTTATCATGCCAACCCCGGCGCAAAATTGATTTTTACTGGTGGAGCAGCGCAAGGTAACCCTGTCAGCAGCGCGAAAACCGCGGCGCTGGTGGCAGAGAGTCTGGGTATTCCCCAGCAGGATATCGTCATTCTGGATACACCGAGAGATACGGAAGAAGAAGCGGCGGCAACCGCTAAGATTGTTGGCGCTCGCCCTTTCTTGCTGGTAACCTCGGCCAACCACCTGCCTCGCGCCATACGGTTTTTCCAAGCTCAGGGGCTAGCGCCGATTCCGGCTCCGGCAAATCAGATGGCCATCACGTCCGCGCTCAACCCGTGGGAAAAAGTATTCCCTTCCGCTTACTATTTATCACACAGTGAACGGGCCTGGTACGAAACACTCGGCCGTCTCTGGCAGTCACTAAAGGGAACGTCAACAGCACCTCATGACGCCGAACAACCACAGACTCACACCAGCCAAGGGGAGAGTTCGCGGGAAGCCACATCAAATAGCTGACGATCCAATTGGCCCGTGTGAATGTAGCGGGCCACCGCTTCCCAAATCACATACAGCCAGCGCCGGTAGACAAAAGATTCAGAAACAGGTGCCTGTTTCAGGTAGTGATAAAGCAGTTGTTCTGGCATGCCAGATTCGCAAAGTCGGAAGAGTTCATACTCTCTGGGTGCCCACAGCATCATCCCCGGATTAATCATCGCTAATAGCTGATCGCTACGCGCATCCTTCAACATACTGCGTAGCGACAGGTTACCGTGCACCAATACACAGTTGTCGTCAAAATCCTCAAACAACCCCCTCAGGCACTGGCGAGAACGATAAAGCACGGTACGATCCTGCTGCGTGAGTTGTGGCGCATTGACATTAAGCAACGTAGACCACAAGACCTCCAGACGCTGTTGATACCAACTGAACCAATCGTTATCCTGCGTGCTATCGACAGAACCGACACAACCATGGCTGTCAATTCGGTGCCAGGCCAATACGTTTTCAACAATTTGATCCATTAGCAGCGCCCAACGCTGACCATTTCTGGGTGGCGCCTCCACCGACACGCCCCGTAAGCGCTCTATCAGCAACAGTTCCCGATAAGGTTGCTGCTGCGTCAGTACCAATCCATAGACGGTTGGCAGACGGGCATCACCTTCACGCGCCAGCATCGAGAGTTTATAAGCTTCCTGTTGCGCGACACCCTGACAAACATAACTTTTAGCCAACAAAGGAATGGCGTTGCCTTCTTTGTCATACAAGGCATACAGATCCGCATAGGGCTGTTCGCTTATGCGCTCAAGCCGGCTGAGGCTTTCTCCCAAAACCGTGCTGAGTTCTGATTTCAACTGTTCCATAAACGGCTATACCTCAGTTGAGCCAAATAGCTCCACCCACCATGATGCGGCGAGCAGGCGACAAATACTTCAACGCAGATCAAATATACTCGTCATACTTCAAGTTGGGGACACAGCAGGAAGAACGCCCTGCCAAAGTTATTGCAGCGATATTCCCTACTCGTCAGCAGGGAATATCGGAGTGACAGGCTAGCGTGTTAACACGCTGCCATTATTCACGTTCAAAAGCACCCAGATCTGGCGCTGACCCTTTGTAAGGCAGTTTGACATCGCCGCCCTTGTTGATTAGCGCGCTTCCCGATGCAAGACGCAGGCTCTTCAGTACGGGCAAGCTGCCGTCCGCCTGACGCGGCGCATCCCATCCGGTCACGGAAACGCTCTCAAAGTCAGCATCTGATACCGCAATTTTCAGATCCCACGAGTTATAGCGCATGTTCGCTCCATCGGAGAACGACAAGTCTTTACCACCGTGAGACAAATTGTTACGCAGCGTACCCAACCCAATCGCTTTTCCCTTTGCATCGATGCCGCGAATATTAAAGTTAGGGTTATTTTTATAGCCGGTGTTATTAAAGAAATCGTTCGCTACCGGATGGTGGTTGGCATAAAAACCAGCGGCCTTATTTAAAAACGCGACCGAATTACGCACGGTATGTTTCACCGCATTTGCCACATAAACGCCACCATAACCACCGATTTTAAAACCATTACCGTTACCCGCAGCCAGTGATTGTGTTGTTCCCGGTAAATAACCGTGCGACCAAGCCCAGGAGTTTTCAATCAGAACCGGAGAATAGGCATTAATTAAATCGAAACCGTCATCCGAGTTTGCCCACGCCCGGCAACCACGGAAAATATTACCCGGTTGGTTAGCAGGAATGTGCGCACCAAAACCATCTCCGCTTTGACCTGCACCATTAGATGTCAGTGGATCGTAATTATGGTGAGAGTCACTATTCAATACCAGGTTATTCCCCCCTCGCTGAATGAACAGACCGGTTCCCATAATATGGTGAATATTCAACTGCTCGAATATATTATTACTCCCCCTGTTCCATACTCCCCAGGATTCATGATTAAGGTTATTACGTTGCGGAACACCCGTTATTTCCAACCCTTTAACGGAAACCCAATCTGCAACAACATTGAACCCTTTGACCCGGCAGTCATCCTGCATTTGGCTGAAATCAAAAATCGGCACTTCTCCGCTAGACGCCCAATACTCAATGCGCTTACCGTCAGTGCCGCTCTTACTCAGTGTGATCGCATTCACTACGTCAGTGCGAGTAGCACAGACGTTCAGTCCCTTAGTGAACACATATTTACCGCCACGGATCCACAAACGGTCACCGGGATTTAATGTTTTCTGTGCACGATCGATCGTTTTCCAGGGAGAATTTTTACTACCGTTATTTGCGTCATTGCCGTTGGGTGCCATGTAATAAACCGCTGCGCTGCTACTCACAGCGGCTCCCATTAACATCCCGCCGAGGAAAATTTTCGCAATATAATATTTAGCAATCATATTATTACCATCCTTAGTTGAAATAAAACGCCATGTAAATACATGGCAAATTGATAGTAGCATTTAAATATGAAAATAAAAATTCTGCTCGCGGCGCATAAATTAAAAAAGGAAACAAACCCTCTCGATGAATAAAGAGGCACTGTGTAATTTAAGATTTTTTAAGAATACTTATCTAAATAAGTGCTAAATAACTTAAAAAAATAAAATGTTATATGAAGAAAAACTTCATGGAGACAATCTATTCAGGAAAAATAGACTCCCCATGAAGTACTCAGAAGAGGTCAGAGCGATAGGTTTTATTAACTCGCCATGATTTGCCGCACGCGGGCTAGATCTTCTGGTGTGTCCACACCAACACTAGGAACGGCTTTGGCGACCGCAACATGGATCTTCTCGCCGTACCACAACACACGCAGTTGCTCCAACAATTCGATTTGCTCCAGTTGGCTTGGTGCCCAAGTGACATAACGTCGCACAAACCCCGCACGGTAAGCATAAATGCCAATATGACGCAGGAAATGATCGCCAATGGTTTCCTTCGACTGAGCAAAACGTTCCCTGTCCCAAGGAATTGTCGCCCGAGAGAAATACAGTGCGTATCCCTCGGCGTCGGTAACCACTTTCACTGCATTTGGATTGAACGCTTCTTCGCTGGTTTCAATCGGCACCGCCAGCGTTGCCATTCCCGCTTTACTCGCTGCGAGGTTCTCCGCCACTTGGCGAATAATAATGGAAGGAATGAGCGGCTCATCACCCTGAACGTTAACGATAATATCGTCATCGGTAAAACCGTACCGTTCAATGACTTCAGCCAGACGCTCTGTGCCAGAATTATGATCGTTGCGGGTCAGACACACCTCGCCACCAGCTTGTCGCACGGCAACCTCAACGTCAGGGTGATCGGTAGCCACTATAACGCGCTGCGCCCCAGATTCCAGCGCCCGTTCCATCACATGGACGACCATCGGTTTGCCGTTGATGTCCGCCAGCGGTTTCCCAGGCAGTCGACTTGATGCAAAACGAGCAGGGATGATCACAGTAAAAGTCATTGTGTTATCTCGTCAGCCCCAAGTTTACGCGCTTCGTTTTCCAGCAGCACGGGGATACCATCACGGACTGGATAGGCCAAACCATCGACCTTGCATATCAATTCCAGTTTCTCTTTATTAAAGTACAGCCGACCATTACAAACAGGACAGGCAACAATCTCAAGTAAACGGTGATCCATGCTTCCTCCATCTTTGGCCGATCGATGACCGACATTTTCTTTATCGCTATATACCCATCATACGTCAAGCTGCATGTGTGTTGGCTACGTTGTTCAAAACGCAATCGTTTTGTCCTGAAACTCGAATTATTTAAGGTAAGGTATAGCTGCTATTTAATAAGGTGATACCTACCAGGATAGTTAAAACCGTGGCGCCAGATTCATTTACGTTTTACCGTCGATATTCCGATTAATCACGTTTTCCAGTTTATCAAGTAATTGTGTGCGGTGAGGCTCAGCGATCACAGCATCAACGGGCAAATACCACCAGTTATCCTTAGCGAACGCCCTGCATTTTACGGCATCTTTTTCCGTCATCAGCAGCGGCTGCGCCGTATTTTGGGTCAACGATTCAAACTGTTCTGGCTGGTACGATTGATGGTCAGCAAAAGCAACTTCACGCGTAATACTGACGCCCGCATCACGCAACGTTGCAAAAAAACGCGGGGGATGTCCGATACCTGCCATCGCAACTACATCATGTAACAGGCTAAGCGGGCGGGATTCGCCTGACAGTAAATTAACTGCCATACCCGCCGTTAATGTCATCCCTATCTCGCCTGTTCGCGGAGTACCGCCGTTAACAATGACGGCATCCACCGATGCCAGGCGACTTTCTCTTTCCCGCATTGGACCAGCAGGTAGCCACCAGCCGTTGCCAAAACGCCGCACCCCGTCAACCACAACCAGTTCAATATCTCTTGCCAACGCATAGTGCTGTAACCCATCGTCGGTGATCACCACGTCTAGCGAGTGTCGTGCCAATAGTGCGCTTACGGCATCCCGGCGACGGGGGGCAACCGCAACGGGCGCACCGGTACGTTGGAAAATCAACACGGGCTCATCGCCTGCTTGCACCGTTGTCACCGACGTATCCAGCAGCAGTGGGTAACGTTCCGCCTTCCCCCCATAGCCGCGGGACACCACACCAACGCGATAACCCTTGCGTTGCAATTGTTCGACAAGCCAAATGACTATTGGTGTTTTCCCATTACCGCCTGCCGTCAAATTCCCCACCACCACCACGGGCACGGGGGATTGCCAGCATTTTCGCCATCCTAATCGATAGCTCTGGCGGATCAGAAAAGTGATGAATCCGTATAGCCACGCAAGCGGCAGCAACAGCCAATAGAGCCGCGACTGCCCCGACCAAATACGCTCAATCATTCGCCAAACTGCATTCTATGTAACTGTGCATAGGCTCCGTTTGTCGCCAACAACGCAGCATGACTACCACGCTCAATGATTCTGCCATCTTCAACTACCAGAATTTCATCTGCTTTTTCAATCGTGGAAAGACGGTGCGCAATCACCAACGCAGTACGATTTTTCTGCAATTCATCTAATGCAGCCTGAATCGCACGTTCGGATTCGGTGTCCAACGCCGACGTGGCCTCATCCAATATCAGGATCGGGCTATCGCGCAGTAACGCACGGGCAATCGCGATACGTTGGCGTTGACCGCCTGAGAGCATCACACCATTTTCACCAATAATTGTGTCCAGACCATGTTCCATCTTATTGATGAAATCGGTCGCATACGCCATTTTTGCCGCACGCTCAATTTCCTCACGGCTATAGTGTTCATTGCGAGCATAGGCGATGTTGTTCGCTATCGTATCGTTGAACAAATGTACGTTTTGAGAAACCAGCGCAACCTGATTACGTAAGGAAGACAGGCTATATTCACGTAAATCATGGCCATCAAGCAGAATTTCACCTGATTGAATATCGTAAAAACGCGTGATCAAACTGGCAATCGTCGATTTACCTGAACCAGAACGGCCAACCAATGCCACCGTTTTCCCAACGGGGATATGCAGATTGATATTCTTCAGAGCCAGATTTTCTCTTGCCGGATAAGCAAAATTCACCTGACGGAATTCGAGTTCACCTTTCGCACGTTCGATTTCCAGTTTACCCGTGTCACGTTCTTGTTCCATGTCCAGAATAGCGAACAGCGTCTGACATGCGGCCATGCCGCGCTGGAATTGCGCGTTCACGTTAGTCAGTGATTTTAACGGGCGCATCAGGGCAATCATGGAAGAGAACACCACCGTGATCGTCCCGGCAGTCAACGTCTCCATCACGCTGGGGAAACTGGCAGCATACAGGACAAACGCCAGCGCCAGTGACGCGATCAACTGGATGATAGGGTCAGAAATTGCAGACGCGGATACCATCTTCATACCCTGCTGACGCATCCGGTTACTAACCTGATCAAAACGCTTGGTTTCAACTTCCTGACCGCCAAACATCAGCACTTCTTTATGCCCTTTAAGCATTTGCTCCGTGCTGGTGGTGACGTGTCCCATTGTATCCTGCATGTTTTTACTGATACTGCGGAATCGTTTGGACACCAGGCGCATGGCGATCGACACAATCGGCGCAATCACGATCAGGATGATGGACAGTTGCCAACTGTAGTAGAACATCAGAATGAACAGGCCAATAATCGATGCCCCTTCTCTGACGACGGTAATCAACGCGCCAGATGATGAAGACGCAACCTGCTCAGAATCATAGGTAATACGTGATAACAGCGTCCCGGTTGACTGCTGGTCGAAAAACGCTACCGGCATCCCCATGATGTGGGAAAAAAGGCGGCGGCGCATATTCATGACTACTTTGCCGGAAACCCAGGAAACGCAGTAACTGGAGACAAAACCCGACGCTCCCCTCACTAACATCAACCCAATGACAACCAGCGGCATCCAGAGCAATACGGAACGCTCCGCCTTACCAAACCCTTCATCCAGCAAAGGTTTGAGCAGAGAAAGCATGAGTGTATCGCCAGCCGCATTAATAATGAGTGCGATTGCAGCAGCAGCAAGCCCTGCCTTAAAAGGAGAGATCATCGGCCATAAGCGGCGAAACGTCTGCCAAGTGGAGAGATCTTTATCATTCAGCATGTAGTGAACCTGAATCGGGAAGAAATAGCCGACCATTTTACTCATTATACCGCCTTACGCCAAACCACTGATGATACCAACGAGGCGATATGTGACCCCTGAACCGCCGAATGTGCCATGAATCGCTGAAAAAACGTGCGCTTAGCTGCCCAGATGACGCGGTATCAAGCCATAAGTAACCCTGCTGCTGATATCGCTCAACAATCTTTATTGAAGGCAGTCGCCACGGGTTATAACGCGCCGCCGACGCCATAACGACGTCGGCATTAACAGCACGAATGAAGGGGGGTGACGAAGAGGTTTTGCTGCCATGGTGGGGGATTTGTAACAAATTCGCACGCAACGCACTGCGTTCTACTCTCATTAGAGCTTTTTCCACATCCGACTCCAGATCCCCCGTCAGTAGAACACTGCGTTTCCCATCATCAACGCGGATAACACAGGAGTCATTATTTTCCGCTCTCTCGACGAGCGTGAGTGGCCACAGCACGGTAAACGTAAGGCTTTGCCAGCGCCACTGCTCGCCGCGCAGGCAAGAATGATGATTTACCGCGTTGATAGCGCTATAGATCGTGGCATCAGGGTAAGCGGTCTGTAACGTTGCCAGCCCTCCGATGTGGTCCATATGGCTGTGGCTCAGGATAATTTTTTCCACATCGATGCCACGCCAGCGCAGATAGGGTAAAATTTCTCGCGTCGCCATGTCTCCCCCTTCCCAGCGGTTTCCCGTATCGTACAGTACCGCCTTCCCGCGTTGTTCGATCACAATGGCCAGACCATGACCGACATCCAGCATGTCCACACGCCACTCCGGCTCATCACGCTTTATGCGAAAAACCAATAAAACAAGAATCAGAGCACCGATACTCATGGGATAGCATCGCCACCAGCTAAAACGCCATATCACGACAGCGCCCCACCCTGCGATACTCCCTATCAACAGCGACGCATCAAGATAAACCCACCCCGTCTGTAGATAAGTTAGCGGGGCGAATACCACACGCAGTGACACATCAGCCAACCACCAAAGCATTTCGCTCAGCGGCGAAAACGCAATCGTGCTTAACGCCAACAAAATAAGCGGTGTGGTAACAAAGGTAACTAAAGGCACGGCCCAAAGGTTGGCAGGCAGAGAAGTGATGCTAACACCGTGGAAAATATGCAACTGCAAGGGCATTAATAGCAGCGTGATCCCCGTTTGCAGGTGGATCCAACGCAGCCAGAACCATCGTCGCTGGGTCTGTAACCGATAGGGAAGCGGCACCCATTGAAACCAAAAAATAAGTGAGGCCACCGCAAGGCAAGATAGCCAAAAACTGTCTGACAGTACGCTTAATGGATCGCTGACTAGAATCAGTGCGACACACCATAGCCAAACCTGCCAGGCTGAGCAGTTAACACTCCACATTTTTAGGCAGACCCATACGCTAAGCGCCAGTGCCGATCGCACCGCCGGTGGGTTCCCCCCTGCCAGCCAGACATATACCCAGGCAACCATGACACTCGTCAATAGCGGGAGACGATAGCCAATCCACCGCACAGGAAAACCATACTGTAATGCTCGCACGATTACCCAACCAAACAGGCCTGCCAGCACAATATGAAGGCCAGAAATCGCCATCAGGTGCATCGTTCCGGTATTCTGAAGTAGCGCCTTGAGTTCAGGGCTTACCGTTTTCATCTCACCAAACGTCAGCGCCAGTAAAATAGAACGCCACGGCAATCCTTGCACCTGCAGCTCCGCCTTTGCGATCGTCCGCTGGCGAAAATCACAGCGACTATCAACCACATTTGCCGCTAGCACTCGGCCCGATAGCGGTTGCCGTTTAGCCACTGCCCAGCGCTGACTATCAAAACCGCCTTCATTTAAGCGACTATGGATGGGGCGAAAATTAGCGGTGATTGCCCAGCGCTGGCCACCGCACCAGTTTTCCATAGCAGGTGATAAAGTCAGTTGGGCATACAGCGGAGGGAATATCCGCTGCTGGTTGACCTCTTCCAACCGAACGGTGAGCAAGGTGTCATTGCGTTCACTAAACCGTATACTGCTTATCGTCACGACGGCGCTAACCGAATTCTGTGTAAATCGTTCAATTTGCAACAACAGGGTTTGCGCATTCAACGATGCCCAGCAAAAGCTGGTGACAACAATCGCCACAAAGCGTAGCCCCGCGTAGCGATACCCTACGACTATCACACAGCCAGATAGACCCAGTCCCCACCACAGCGGCATTTGCGCTGGGATGTGCGATAACAAAAGTAGCGGCAGGATCCCCAGCACACCAGCCCAAGCCAGACTATTTACCGACATCGTTCCTTGCCATGACACAGTTTTCCCTCTTTCCCTGTCGTTCGTTCCGGCATGTTGCGACAACTCAGGCTAATGCAACAGAGCGGAAAACTCAGGTGGGGAAACATCTCGCAAAAAAGCGGCTAGATTGCAGAAAATGGCATTCGGCACACGAGCAGGGTTCCAGTTTTTCAGGCGTTCAATGCAACTACCATTGATTGAAAAATGGGGTAAGTAAAAAGCAGTAGATAATCAGGCAAGTAAAAATCAAAAGAAAAAGGACCGCCGAAGCGATCCTTTCACGATAGAAAACGGGGCGTCAGGTTACTTAACTTCGCCCATCGCCTTCAGCTTTTTAGACAGCTCACGACGTTCTTTAGATAGATCGGCGTTCTTGATAATGTAGTCATCAACGCGGTCTTCATAATCACCGCGCATGTTAGCGATGATATTTTGCACGTCCTCGATGGACATGCCAGGTTTAAGATATTCGCTCAGATTGTCCAGCAGCAGAACGCGCTTCTGGTTATCACGAATTTTCTTTTCGTTGTCGACGATTTCACGCTGAAGCTTGTTTTTACGACGAAACATGCGCACGAATTCCAGCACATCCTGGAAACACGGCTTAGTGTCCTTATCCATCTTTTGCCCTTACCTCAAGTCATACATAAATTCTTTATGCATTCACCATACAGGTTATACCCAGCGTCTTTCAAGCAGTGCTTACGCCCTTTGCGCTAACGCATCGCCAAGCGGGCACTCTGTCACCAAACCATACCCTAAATAATTCGAGTTGCATGTAGGCGGCAATCGCGCGACAAATCGGTTCGAGACCGATTTGAACAACGCAAGCGTTGGCCCGAAGGGAGAGCCTCATTGATGAGGCTCATTAATCCCCAGGAGCTTACTAAAGTAAGTGACTGGGGTGAGCACGGACAAATTGACCAAATCAATTTGAACGCCGCTTGCGGCGACCCTTTAAGGCGAGGCTCAAATATGAGCCGAGTATTGCCAATACACATGCGGCTTGAAGTATGACGGGTATTTAGCGGTAATATACCGCGATGCGCTGATTATGAACTTCTTCAATAGCCACTTCTGTATCGAAAATGTCTTCCAGCACATCGGACACCATGATGTCTTCCGGTTTTCCCGTATAGATAATCTGCCCTTTGCGCATAGCAATAATGTAGTCCGAATAGGCGGAAGCAAAGTTGATATCGTGGATCACCAGCACGATGGTTTTACCTAACTCATCGGCTGCACGGCGAATCTGCTTCATCATCGCCACGGCGTGTTTCATATCCAGATTATTCAGCGGTTCATCCAGTAACACATACTCCGTATCCTGACACAGCACCATCGCAACATAGGCACGCTGCCGCTGACCACCGGAAAGCTCGTCTAAAAACCGATCTTTCAGCTCAGTCAAATTGAGGAAAGCCAGCGCAGCGCTGATACGTTCTTGGTCATCCGCGTTCAGTCGCCCTTTGGTATAGGGATAGCGCCCAAAGCCCACCAATTCTGCTACCGTTAGGCGGCTGGTAAACTGATTTTCCTGTCGTAGAACAGACAAGCACGTCGCCAGTTTATCGCTTGGCGTTGTCATGACATCCATGCCATTGACTTTTACCTGCCCTTGATCCGCATCCAGCAAGCGACTGATGATGGATAACAGTGTCGATTTTCCTGCACCATTCGGGCCGATAATCGACGTAACGCCACCACGAGGCACCGTCGCCGTGACATTATTCAATACCGTCACATTATTATATGTTTTAGTTACATTGCCGATCTCAATCACACGGAAACCTTTTTCAGTAGCAACACAATAAACAGCGATCCTCCGATAAATTCGAGCACCACAGATAGCGCCCCTGCCATGCCCAGCAGGTGTTCCAGAATCAACTGCCCCCCTACTAGCGCGATAATGCCAAGCAAAAACGCAGTAGGCAGCAAAATACGATGCTGACGGGAACCGGCGATCAGATAGGCTAAATTCGCCACCATAAATCCTAAAAAGGTTAACGGGCCCACCAACGCTGTTGAAACAGCAACGAGCACAGACACCAGCAACAGCACCACCGTCACATGACGTTTGTATGCGATACCCAGATTAATCGCCGTATTTTTCCCCAACGCCAGTACATCCAGTTGGAAACGCAGCCGCCACACGCATAGCCCAACAATCAGGATGATCGCGGCAGACAGCCCAATCAGTTCCGGTGCAGCACGAGTAAAGGTGGCAAACATTCTACCTTGCAGTACCGCGAATTCCCCAGGTGTCAGGAGTCGCTGCATCAGGCTGGAAGCACTGCGAAACAATGTCCCGCAAATGATGCCGACCAGCAGAACCAGATGCAAATTACTGTGACGCCCGGTAAACAGGCCGCGATAGAGTAGTGAGGAAAACAGCACCAGTAGCAACGCTTCGAGGATAAACTTGCTGCTGACACCAACCGCCGTAATGCCTTGTACCCCAAAGAAGAACAGAACTACAGTTTGCAGCAGGACAAACAGCGCCTCAAACCCCATGATAGATGGCGTGAGAATGCGGTTATTGGTTACCGTCTGGAACAGTACCGTTGACACGCCAGCGGAAAATGCCACCAGCACCATGGTAGATAAAATCAAACCACGGTGTACCAGGATGTAGCGCAGGTTACCGCCCAGGTTGATGGTCATAAACACCGCGATTGCCGCTAATGCCCCCGCGCCCAACCACCACAAACGCCGATAAGGCGCAATGCTACGCGCCTCGGGTGCCGTTGTAGTGTGGGTATCAACTTTGAATTCATTAACTGACATGACGTTTCTGACTCAACAACAGGAGAAGGAACACAACGGCCCCAATCACGCCCAGAATAACACTCACTGGAATCTCGAACGGGTAACGCACCACTCGGCCAATAATATCGCACAGCAGCACGAGTCCGCCGCCAAGCAAACAAACCCAAGGGATGGTTTTTCTTACGTTATCCCCCATCAGCATACTGATGAGGTTCGGTACGATCAGCCCCAGAAACGGCAATGCCCCCACAACAACGACGACGACACCGCTAATCACCGCGATGATGGAAAGCCCCAGCAACATAACCTTTCGATAGTTCAGGCCGACATTGACAGAGAACTCACGCCCCATTCCCGCAACGGTAAAACGGTCTGCTGTCCAGCATGCCAATAGTGTGAGCCCCCCCACCAGCCAGAGCAGTTCATATCGCCCTTGTAAAATGCCAGAAAAATCTCCGGCCTCCCAACTGCCAAGCGACTGCAACAAGTCATAATACATTGCGCCGAATGTGGTCACTGCACCGATTACCGACCCCAGCATGATCCCGACCAGCGGCACGACCAGCGCTGATTTGAGGACAATACGCCGCAACAGCATCATAAACAGTAACGTACCAACCATCGCAAACACGCTGGCAACGGTCATTTTCACCATTAGGGAAGCCGAGGGCGCGATCACCATCACAACCAGTAGGCCAAACCCCGCAGACTGGGTTGTACCCGCCAGTGAAGGTTCGACAAAACGGTTCTGCGTAAGCAATTGCATGATCAACCCGGCGACGCTCATGGCACTCCCGGCCAACAGCAGTGCCAGCGTGCGTGGCACACGGCTGATAAAGAAAATGTCACGCATCATCGGGTCGGTCCAGACCGCATCGAACGTGACTTGCCCTGCCCCAATAAACAGACTGGCGGTAACCATCCCCAGCATGAGGAAGGTACCAGCCGAAAAATAAAACGCTTTCATTACCGAAGTCACGACGCTGTCTTAGGGTTTGGCATCAAGAGCTTTATTAACATCGTCGATCAAACGCAGATAGCTTTGCAGCCCGCCCGCGACATAAATCGAAGAGGAATCAAGGTAAATGACACGGTTATTCTGCCAGGCATTGGTTTTATTCACCAATGGGTTATCCAGGACCTGTTTTGCTGATTGGCCTTCTTTCTGGTTACCAATGGCGCTGTCACGATCGAAGACAAACAACCAATCCGGATTAGCACTTAACAACAGTTCAGACGTCACGATATTACCGTGGCGGCCAGAATCAGGAAATTCTGTTGCCGGTTTAAATCCCAATTCATCGAAAATAAAGCCGAAACGCGATTTCGGACCATATGCCGACATTTTGCCGCCTGTCACCATAACCAACAACGCCGTACCCGCTTTATCGGCTTTTTCATGCGTTTGAGCGATGCGTTGTTTAAAATCATCCAGTTTGGCTTTAGCTACATCTTGCTTGCTAAAAATTTCCCCCAGTTGTTCGACTCGCTGCGTAAAACTGGTCATAAACTGATGATCGTCAACATCCAAAGCAATCGTCGGGGCAATCGCATTTAATTTGTCATAGGCGTCACGAGCCCGACCACCACCAATGATTAAATCAGGCGCTGCACTGCTAATCGCTTCATAGTTAGGCTCAAACAGCGTACCCGCATTCAGGTACTTGCTATCTCGATATTGGGCGAGGACATCTGGAAATATTTTTGCATCACCCTGCGGCACGCCAGCAATTTCAATGTTCAATGCGGTCAATGTATCCAGAATAGCGGTATCAAACACGATGACTTTTTTCGGATTCACAGGAACCTGCGTCACACCTTTTGTATGTTCGATCGCTACAGTGTTACTTGTAGTAGGTGTTGAATCAGATTGATCGCAGCCAGCTACCACTAACGCAGAAGCCAGCAGCGTCATTTTTATCATCGAGGGAAACCGCATTCTTTTCTCCTTTATCGGAATTAAGCATTGAGATAATTTTGTAAATCATCGAATTTAATTATCATTCGCATTAGAACGAAAATTGTAACCGAATGGACACAGTCATGCCTAGCGATTATGTCTACCCGCCTATTGATGTAAGTCAGAGAAGTGATGCAAATCAGGAAAGCGCCGCAGAAAAGTGGATTCAATGATATCCTTACCGTTTTCCAGACTGTTTGCCTAACTTCAGGCTCAGCGCGTACACGTAGCTAACTGCATATATGGCCGAGAAAACACAACCCACTTTTTTCATACATGACTACGAGACATTCGGCAAACACCCCGCGCGCGATCGCCCTGCGCAATTTGCCGGTGTCCGTACCGATATGGATTTCAATATTATCGGTGAGCCGTTAGTTATCTATTGTCGGCCAACCGATGATTACCTGCCAGAACCGGAAGCCGTGATGATCACCGGGATTACCCCGCAGATCGCGCTAGCCAAAGGCGTCAATGAAGCAGAATTCGCCCGCCAGATTCATGAGGCGTTCAGCGTGCCCGGCACTTGCATTATGGGCTACAACAACATTCGCTTTGATGATGAAGTCAGCCGCAACATTTTCTATCGCAACTTCTACGATCCTTACGCTTACAGTTGGCAGCACGGTAATTCCCGTTGGGATTTGCTGGATGCGCTACGCGCCTGCTATGCCCTGCGCCCAGAAGGCATCGTCTGGCCCGAAAACGATGACGGCCTGCCCAGTTTCCGTCTTGAACACCTGACGAAGGCCAACGGCATTGCACACGAGCAGGCGCATGATGCGATGTCCGACGTTTATGCCACCATCGCCATGGCAAAACTGTTCAAGCAAGCGCAGCCCAAGCTGTTTGAGTATTTGTTCCCTTTGCGTAACAAAAATAAACTTTCCGCGCTGATCGATATCCCGCAAATGAAGCCGCTTGTTCACGTTTCCGGCATGTTTGGCGCAGCAAGAAGCAACACCAGTTGGATCGTGCCGCTCGCCTGGCACCCGGACAACCGTAATGCGGTCATCATGTGCGATTTGGCGGGCGATATGACGCCACTGCTGGAGTTGGACAGCCAAGCATTACGTGAGCGGTTATATACCCGCCGGGATGCGTTAACTGCCGATCAGAGTGCGGTCCCGCTCAAGCTGGTACATATCAATAAATGCCCGGTATTAGCACCGGCCAATACCTTACGGCCGGAAGATGCAGAGAGGCTGGGTATCGATCGCCAACGCTGCCTGGATAATCTGGCGCTGCTGCGTAGCAATTCGGACGTCAGGGAAAAAGTGGTGGAGCTGTTTGCTGAAGCCCCGGCTTTCGCCGCATCCGATGATGTAGATTTACGACTTTATGATGGCTTCTTTGGCGATGCCGATCGGATGGCGATGAAAATCATTCAGGAGACCGCACCGCAGAACCTCCCTGCGTTGGATCTCACGTTTGCCGATAATCGTCTTGAACCGCTGTTCTTCCGTTACCGCGCCCGCAATTTTCCCGGCACACTGGATGACCGCGAACAGCAGCGCTGGCTACAACATCGGCGTGCGGTATTTACGCCGGAGCGCTTGCAGAACTATCTGTCAGAGCTCAGCGAGCTGTATCAACGACATGAAGACGATAAAGAGAAGATGACGCAGCTAAAAGCCCTGTACGCCTATGCGCAGGAATTGGTCGGCTAAAGCATAAAAAAGCGGAGCTCACTGGCTCCGCTTTTTCTTCATAGGTAGGTCATCAGTTGGCTTACACCGGTTCTTCGCTACATTGCGGCACTGGCTGGCGGAAACTTCGCGTCACAAACGCCAGATAGAGCAATCCTATCGTCGCCCACACCAGACCCAACGTCATTGAGCTAGCTTCCAGATTCACCCACAACGCCCCTACCGTCAACGCGCCCAGCACGGGCAGCACGAGGAAGTTAATGGTATCTTTCACGGTCCGGTTACGGCGTTCACGAATATAGAACTGTGAAATCACTGACAGGTTCACGAACGTAAACGCTACCAGCGCACCGAAGTTAATCAACGCCGTTGCTGTCACCAGATCGAACGACACAGACGACAGTGCAATCACGCCAACCAGCAGAACGTTCAACGATGGTGTACGCCATTTCGGATGGATATAGCCGAAGAAACGCTCAGGAAACACACCATCACGCCCCATGACATACATCAGACGGGAGACGCCTGCATGTGCAGCCATACCGGATGCCAGCACCGTGACACAGGAAAACACCAGAATAACGGACTGGAAGAATTTACCTGCCACGTACAGCATAATTTCCGGCTGAGACGCATCCGGCTCTTTAAAGCGCGAGATGTCTGGAAAGTACAATTGCAGGAAATACGCTACAGCAACAAAGATCACGCCGCCGATCAGCGCCGTCAGGAAGATGGCTTTAGGAATCACCCGACCTGCATCCTGCGTTTCTTCGGACAGAGAGCTGATGCCGTCAAAACCCAGGAACGAGAAACAGAGGATCGTAGCCCCGGTAATCATGGGCACTACGTGGGCGTTCTCGGACCAGAACGGACGCATGCTGGTCAACGTACCCGCACCTTCGCCCAGATAAACACCGTGGATCACCAGCCCCAGGAACACCGCCATAATCGCAACCTGCACCACCACGATAATGGAGTTCAGATTAGCAACCAGATTGATGCCACGTAGGTTAAACAGCGTCATTAACCCGACCAGCACCGCCACAAAAATCCACGACGGTACGCCGGGGAAAATGGCTTCCAGGTAGATTTTCGCCAGCAGGATGTTGATCATCGGCATGAACAGATAATCCAACAGTGACGACCAACCGACCATAAACCCAACGTGCGGGCTAATCGCTTTTTGCGCATAGGTATAAGCCGAACCGGCGGACGGAAAACGTTTGACCAATTTGCCGTAACTCAGCGCAGTGAACAGAATGGCGACCAATGCAAACGCATAGGCGGTAGCCACATGACCGTCGGTCAGGCCAGACACGATGCCGAACGTATCAAAAATGGTCATCGGCTGCATATAGGCCAGCCCCATCATGACCACGGGCCACAGCGTGAGCGTTCTTTTTAACTGAGCGCGTTTTGCCGAAGTCGAGCCAGAAGTAGACAGATGCGTATCAAGCGACATGATGCACACCTCCGTTCATCACGGCGGCTACAGCGGTGTCGTACTCAAACGTACTGAAAATAAGGGAGTGGATACAGGACTCGCCTGAATCACGATGAGAAGAGGTGGCTGAAACAGCACCAGAGATAACTTGCGACAACGTCGCGCCATAACCAATACCTTTACAGCACAAACCGGCGGGCACCGGCGCGAAACTTACTGATTGTCCCATCTTTCCTTTCCTCACTGTGCTCACAGGCACACACAAAATTATCTATCCGGATCGTTGTCCGGCCTCTTTCGTTGAAGACCCTATACCCAGCAAACCTAAACCACAGAGAGAAGGTACGAAACCACACCAATACCTTTGTAACTGAAGTATGACGAGCATAAATGTAAAAAAATAACCGACGCTATTAGACGTCGGTTATTTTGCAAGGCGCGTATTTTGCACCAGACGATCTCATCTGACAAGACTCTGAGAACGTTGGAAACCATTTATTTATTCCCAGCCTGCTTCAAGCCGCGTGTACGCTGACTATCGCATTCAAAACAATCCTATTTGTTCCTGCGACTCGCCTTAGTTAGGCGTAAATAAGCCGGGTAATACGTTAATACTCGTAATAAAAAACGTTGCTGTTATGTGTGAAGCCCAAACAAAGGGTTGTACTTAAAAATTACAACTCCTGGAACCGCTTTTTCTTTTCGTTTTGTAATCTTTCCAACTCAAAAATCACCTGCTGAAGATCCCGTTCCTGCGCCGCGCTCAGTGTAGGGAATTTGAAACTCAGACGCTGCGTAAGTTTCACTTCGCCTTTGTTATCGACAATCTTCACCATCGCCTGACCGACAAATTGCAAATCAACGCAGAAGAAACCATGATCGGCAAGATCCATTTCCACGCTTTTAATGATATCGCCTTCGGTCAACAACCCCGTGGTATCACGGTCGGTATACAGGCTCAGTCCACCCAGAGAGAGATCTTTGATAGTGAAAAGGAAAACGCTGTCATCCGGCAGTTCGCCACGGCACGTCAACGGCGGCCACAGCGGCGTGTTGATGCGGAAATAAGTTCGACGCTGGATAAGATAAAGGAGTTCAGGAATATGCGCGCTGAAAGCTGGCAACCCGTCGTAAGTCACCGTTTTTGCAATTTCAGCATTAAATTCAACTTTCGCGCCAGCAGGCTCGGCGATGAAAGACAGCGCTCCTGCATACAGTGCAAGGTTATTTTCACGCTCAATGCCACCTAAATCAAAAATAAATAGGTCGCTGTCGGGTACAACATCAAGAATTTTACTGATGAACTGACCATGAGGATGATGCACCATCAGAGACGTATCATTCTTCTTTAATTCGCGCAGCGTTGCACAGATAGCCAGTTTGTTGCGCTTCACAAACTGCTCTTTCAAATTTTCATTCACCGCTTTCATCCCCACCATTATTTACATGGATTATGTGTCAATGGCTTATATTGATGCACGCCTCTCCGTTATCTTTCAAGTCCCATGAGTGCTAATACGACGCCACTACACTGGCTACATATTGAAAATGATTACGCGAGCGCCTGAACTTGCATGATATAGATAGGTGGGAACGGTATCGACAATTTCTTCAACATCTTTAGTTGAATAGCAGAAAGTGTTCAGGTGCGGTCAAATGGTGAAATTTATCGCCGCCAGCCCGCGCCTTTATAACATCTGTTTACTATTCGGCAGGATAGTGATAGAGCAACCAGGTCACAGCCAGTAAATCGGCACTCCCTCCCGGACTCAGATTTCTGGCAATCAACGCTTCATCCATCATTATCAGCGCCTGACGATCCAACGGGTCAGCCAGTAATCTCTGCGCATAATGTTGCACGAACACCAATCCATCCATTCCACCGCGTGAAACCACGTTGGTGTCAGGATTGTAAGCCATCAACACCAGCAGCGTCCGTAAC
Source organism: Pectobacterium parmentieri (assembly GCF_001742145.1). Taxonomy (NCBI): domain Bacteria; kingdom Pseudomonadati; phylum Pseudomonadota; class Gammaproteobacteria; order Enterobacterales; family Pectobacteriaceae; genus Pectobacterium; species Pectobacterium parmentieri. The sequence goes on from NZ_CP015749.1 coordinate 1,948,227, forward strand.
AGCGCGGTATCTTCATCCGCACCATCGGCAATCGCCTGCCGCAAGGTAGGTAGCGCATACTGACATACGGTATTAAAACCGCTGGCGGCTTCTCCTCTCGCACCGGTCAGACCATGCCGTTGATAGAGATGTTCGCCCGCCGTGGCCGCCCCAGAGCATGTTTCCAGCTCATTACGCACCAGATCGCTGCACATGACGGCAACGCTGTTGCACAGGCTGCGCTGCGTCACTCTCTCTCCCCGCCCTGCCAACCAGCCGGCGGCGGTACACAACAGGCCAAACGCGAAAATCCCACCTTTATGGGTATTTACCCCCTTCGTCGCTGACAACATTGCCTGCTCACAGGCGATGCCAATAGGGCGAACCTGCGACAGTAGCTGCACCAGTGGTACGCAGGCATGTTGATAGCCCGCGTCGGTAAAATATCGAAACCAGGAAGAAATGGCCTGAATACTGGTCTGAAACAGCGCGACATCCATATCGCGATGAGACCCGTTATTAGCGCTATCCACCAGGCCAGGCTTTGGCGTCAACATCACTTCCATCGTCAGCGCCCGCGCCACACGCTGCCCGATATCGGGTAACGGGTGGCGTTCCCGATATTCACGTTGTGCAGAATGAGACGCCGTGGTCGGCAGTACACTGTCAGACTGGCGTAAAGTAGGCATTGACCTTTCCTTCTATGTGCTCAAGCAGTTCTGACAACGAATGGCGGCGCGAACGGCTACAGGCGTGTGCTGCCTGATCGCACAACAGACAGGCGCGTCCGCTATGTGCCAACATCGATCGGCCAATCGAACCTTCTTTCGGGCTGAAGATGTCAAAATCCCATAGCCGCCCCAGTTCATGGCCATCTTCCAATGCAATGGTCGCTGCCTTCACCGACAGCGCATCTTTGGTGATCGCCCATAGCCCTTCCGCCCCTGTAGCCAGCCAGAATGTCTGCTGCTCCAGCACCGTCCACCCTCGCGTCTGACACAGCGAGGCTAATGCCTTGATAGCTTCGGCCATCACCTGCCGATAACCTGCACTATCCTTTACCGGCCCCGGTGTGACCAGCGTCAGCGACACCAGCGTCGCGCCGTGCCGAGCGAGCCATTCTTGTTGGCGAACTGCGCGGCGTTCCTTCGCCGCGAGTAAGGTTTCCAGAGAGATGGAAACAGCATTTGTCATCGTCGATTCCCTCATGCGTTTCGCACTTATTCGTTGGCTTCTTTCACCTGACGAACGACGTCAATCACACTACCGTCGCGATAGCGAATGACGCCGACGATGCGATCGTGAAATTCGATAGCGCGAGGTTCACCAGCGAGCGCAATCGCACGTTGATAAAGCGCCTCAATCGTCATCACATTCAGCCCCGCCTGTTGCAGACGTTCTGCAACCTCTGGACGCGCGGGATTTACAGCAATGCCGTGATCGGTCACCAGCACGTCAATGCTTTCTCCCGGTGTAACGCGCGTCGTCACCTGACGCACCACGGTTGGGATACGGCTACGAATCAGCGGCGCAACGACGATGGTCAAACTCGCTGCCGTCGCGACATCACAGTGCCCGCCGGACGCACCACGCATCACACCGTCGGAGCCGGTGATCACGTTGACATTAAAATCGGTGTCAATTTCCAGCGCGCTGAGGATCACCATATCCAACTGATCGCAGCAGGCCGCTTTAGAACTTGGATTGGCATAAACGTTGGTGGAAATTTCGATATGATTAGGGTTCTTTGCCAGCGACGTCGCCGCGTTAGCATCGAAACACTGAGTATCGATCAGTTTTTCGATCAACCCTTTTTCATGCAGGTCGACAATACCGCCGGTGATACCACCGAGCGCGAAGCGTGCCACAATATTCTGCTGACGCATTTTATCTTCGAGGAAACGCGTACAGGCCGTAGAAGCCGCGCCTGAACCGGTCTGGATCGAGAAACCATTGGTGAAATAACCGGCATGTTCAATCACGTCCGCCGCGGAACGGGCAATCAGCAATTCACGCGGGTTGCTGGTGACACGCGCCGCGCCGACGCTAATCTTGGCCGGATCGCCCACTTCATCGACCTGAACGATGTAATCCACCTGATCCTGTACGATGCTGGCAGGCATGTTCGGAAATGGCACCAGGGCCTCAGTCAGCAGCACGACTTTACCGGCAAACTGTGCATCGACCATGGCATAACCCAGCGAGCCACAACTGGATTTCCCAGCGGTGCCGTTGGCGTTACCAAACTCATCGCTACACGGGACGCCAAGAAAAGCGACATCGATCTTCAGTTCACCACTTTGCAGCAGATGGACGCGACCGCCGTGAGAATGAATCTGTACCGGCTCTTTCATTAATCCATGGGAAATAGCATCGGCCAGCTTGCCGCGCATCCCTGAAGTATAAATCCGGCTGATTACGCCTGCTTTGATATGGTCGATCAGCGGCGCGTTACAACTCATCAGTGAGCTGGATGCCAGCGTCAGATCGCGAAAACCCATCCGTGCCAGCACATCAATCACGTGGTTAATAACCTTATCGCCTTCGCGGAAATGATGGTGGAAAGAGATGGTCATCCCATCTTTTAGCCCGCTATTGCGAATCACCTCTTCCAGATTGGCGCACAGTTTACGTTCATGCTTTTGTGCCACATCGTTCAGCCACGGTGTACTCTGATTGGCGTTGGCGAAAGGTTGCAGATGATGTTTTTCCGGGTACTGCTGTTGCAGTGCTTCAATAAAATGACTCATTGTCTAATCCTGTAATTCCTGAGAGCGGCCATTGCGGTGTCATCACGCAATGGCTATTTGCGAACGCCGGAGGCCTGAGCACGTTCCAGCACGCTTCTGGCATGGTTGATAATTGGCCCGTCAATCATTTTTCCATTCAGGGAAATGACGCCTAAGCCGGCACGTTCGCCCTCTTCAGCGGCGTTGATCACCAGATGGGAATAGTCCACTTCATCCTGCGTCGGAGCATAAGCGTTGTGTAACAGCTCAATCTGGCGCGGGTTAATCAGGGATTTGCCGTTGAAGCCCAATCGGCGGATCAGATCGACCTCTTTCAGGAAACCGGCATCGTCGTTAACGTTGGAATAGACCACATCGAAAGCGTCAATACCGGCAGCGCGAGCCGCGTGCAGCACCGCACAGCGGGCATAAAACAGCTCCGTGCCATCACCGCGTTCCGTCTGCATATCCATCACATAGTCAAACGCTGCCAGCGCAATCCCGATCATGCGTTCGGAAGAGCGTGCAATAGCGACGGCGTTAATCACGCCCACCGCAGATTCAATCGCCGCCATGATGCGGGTTGAGCCGATTTCACGGCCGCAGGCTTTTTCGATACGAACCAGATGGCGTTCCAATTCATCCACATCATCAGTGGAATCGGTTTTTGGCAGACGAATAACATCGGCACCACCACGCACGGCCGCTTCCAGATCCAGCAGGCCAAACGGCGTGCTGAGCTGGTTAATGCGCACCACGGTTTCAATGTCGCGGTACATCGGATGCTGGAGCGCATGGAAAACCAGCAGGCGCGCGGTATCTTTCTCCCGCAGGGACACCGCATCTTCCAGATCGAACATAATGGAGTCAGGTTTATAGATAAACGCATTGGACAACATGGCGGCGTTCGCGCCTGGGAGGAATAACATACTGCGGCGAAGCTTGTTCATTATAATGTCTCCCATTCAATCTGCTGTCCGTCTGTGGCGCGCAGTACCGCGCTTTGCACGCGGGCACGGATGACACAATCCAATGCGCCTTTGTCATCCACAATGATCGTCCCTTCTTGTATATCTAACGCTTTCAGCGTGTCATTCACGACCTGTTTGATTTGATGACCGAACTGCTTAATCACTTCGCTGTTGATGACCACGGTGAGCTTCCCGTCTGCCGGTGCCACTTTGACCAGCAAATCGCTGGACTCAAAGGTGCCCGCCAGGGACTCCTTAACAATCTTCATAGATTTATCCTGATTGATTTTAATTATGCGTACTCGGGTTCGTAATAACGCTGTAAATGCTCAAAGGTTGAGGCTGGCACGATGTCCCGAATACCGCTGTACTGCCGAAGTTTGAGTAATTTTCTGACTTCTGAAGCGGAAATGGCTAATCCTGAGGGTTGCCGTTTACGTTCAATTTCAACCACGCTTAACGCAGGAGAAGACACCGTCTGGTCTTTCTCCAGCCAGTAGTGCATGTCCTGGTTGTACTGATTCGTCACCGGGCAAAAGGGTTCGGTGCCGACGAAGCGTTGGGTAATACCGAGTGCCGGCGCGATATACTTCCTGAAAATGATTAAATCCAGCGCCGCATGGGCGCGAGTGATGAGTTTCTCTTCCTTTAGGAAATAGCCGGGGAACGTGGCTTTAGAGATCATGTAGTTCGAACCGGTATGTACTGTCAGATTCTGAATATGCTCCACACCGCGCTGTACCATTTCCAGACGCTCGCTAAACGGGAAAAAGGAAACGTCCTCCCGTACCACGAATACGTGCAGCCAATCGCACGACTGCGCCGCATGTTCCGCCAGATAACGATGGCCCAGCGTGAAAGGATTCGCGTTCATGACAATCGCACCGATCCTTTTCTCTGCCCGCATCGCGAGCGCGTCGGGCTGTGCAAACGCCGCCAAAGACTGACAATATTGCTGAATGCCAATCGGCGTGTTTTCCATCAGCACCGCACTGTCCTGGTAGCACACCAGCGGGTAGAAACCACATCCCCGGAAGACATCAACATTTTCCGGTCGGGTATAGAGAAACAGGTGAAACAGGCCGCGCTGTGCCGCCTGTTGCATTACTTCATTCACCACCTGCACACCCAGATTGAGGTGTCTGAATTCAGGATCGACTGCAACACACTTAATAGTGTTGGAGGCCAGGCCCGCGCAGGCGATCAGCCTCCCGCCCAGTCTGCCAACAACCATGATGTCAATATCGTCGTCCATGCCGAGCTGACAGTGTGCAAGGAACTGCCGCACGCCGCCCCTCTCCAGCTCCCGAAGGCGCACATCCAGCGTGTCAAAAAAGACGGTATCATTGGCATACATCACGGTTCTTCCTGCAACTCGAATTAGTTAGGACATTCATTGCAGGCTTGCCGGTTTTCACATCGGCAAGCCTGACACCTGAACTTAGTGCGCAGCGACTTCAGCAGTGGTCGGCACCGATTTCACCGGCACCGCCGCATCCACTATCATGTTGCGTAGATGACCAATGTTTTCGATTTCAACTTCAATGCAGTCACCCGCGTTCATAAATAGCGGTGGATTACGTTTTTTACCTACGCCGCCCGGCGACCCGGTGATGATCACATCGCCCGCACTCAGTTCAGTAAAGGTGCTGATGTATTCAATCAGTTCAGCAACTTTGTGGATCATGCTGCTGGTATTGTCATCCTGCACCATGCGGCCATTCAGATACGTGCGGATTGCCAGCACATGCGGATCGGGTATTTCATCCGAGGTGGTCAAGTAGGGGCCAAACGCGCCGGTTTTCTGCCAGTTCTTACCCGCGGTAAACCAGCTATGCTGCCAGTCACGTGCAGAGCCATCCATGTAACAGCTATATCCTGCTACATGAGAAAGTGCGACATCCTGAGAAATATGTTGTCCGCCTTTACCGATAATGACCGCCAATTCGCCTTCATAATCAAATTCGCAGGAATAATGCGGTTTGATAACGGGCGTCGCGTGTCCAGTTTGTGAATCCGCAAAACGTACAAATAATGTTGGTGCAGGATTCAGTTCATTAAATTCCTGTCGCTTAGCGGCATAGTTCATCCCTACGCACAGTATTTTCCCTGGTGTGGTAATAACGGGTAGGAATGTCACATCTGCGACCGGAATATCCGAGGCATTCGCACTGAACCCATCGGCAACAGGTAGCGCATTCTGCGCCAGTAATGTTTTCAAATCGGGGTAAAGGTGGCCAATTTTACTACCGAGATCGATTAACCCCGTTGCCGTATAAATGCCGTAACTGTCCTTACCGTTATAACGATAACTTGCAAGTTTCATAATATTTCCCGTGCAAAATAAACCTACGTGTAATAGCGGTTTTATTTCGTTAACTCATGTGGGTTTTCAATACTGTATTTTTCAAAAAATTATTTCTTTCGTTCAGCCTCTTTTTATTTTCTGAATAACATCAGACTAAAAAGTTGGCGAGTATCAGTAGTGAAATTGAAACATTAATGGCACCGCCGATACGTGTGGCAATTTGCGCGAAAGGCATCAGTACCATACGGTTACCTGCTGTCAGAATTGCAACATCACCAGTACCACCCTGCCCACTCTGGCAGCAGGAGATAATGGCAACATCAATCGGATGCATACCGATCTTTTTACCGACAAAGAAGCCAGTCGTGACCAGCGCCACCACGGTAGAAATAATCACCAGCAGGTTTTGAATCGTAAACGCATTCACCAATTCCTGCCACGGCGTAATCGCCACGCCAACAGCAAACAGAATCGGGTACGTCACCGATGTCTGGAAGAACTTATAAACGACCTGGGAACCTTCCAGCATTTTCGGTGAAACACCGTGAGCCAACTTCACCAACACCGCAGCAAACAACATGCCGACCGGTGCAGGCAGGCCAATCACTTTGTGGCCGAGCATACCGATCATATACAGCAGGATGGCCAGCAGCGCGCCAGAAGCAATGGTCGTCACATCGGCTTTACCGCTAAAGACAGAAGCGGGTGCGCTGCTCTCGCCGTTACCCAAACTATTATCTTTATTCGGCATCAACTCACCTTCACCAGTCAGGTGCGGATAGCGTTTACCCAACTGATTCAGAATACCGGCAATGATGATCGCCGTGAGACTACCCAACATCACGATAGGTAATACGCGTCCCAGAGCAACGCCCTGATCCATATGCAGGATCGCGGCATAACCGATAGACAGTGGGATTGCCCCTTCACCCACCCCACCAGCCATAATCGGCAGGATCAGGAAGAAGAAGATTTGGAACGGGTCCAGACCTAGCGCAATACCTACGCCCATACCCACCAGCATTCCGACCACTTCACCACACAGCATGGGGAAGAAAATACGCAAGAAACCCTGAATCAGCGTTTGCCGATTCATACTCATAATACTGCCAACAATAATGCAGCAGATGTAGAGATACAGGATGTTGGTACTTTTGTAGAATTTGGTCGTGGATTCAACAACGACATCCGGCAGCAGGCCATAATACACCATCGCAGAAGGGATAAAGGTCGCACAGATTGCCGCCGCCCCCATCTTGCCGATAATCGGTAGACGCTTGCCAAATTCACCACAGGCAAAGCCGAAGAATGCCAGTGTTGCCACCATAACGACGATGTCGCTTGGCAGCTTTCCACTCATGCACTCTATACCGATTAACACCCCCGCCAGTACAAAAAGCGGCACAGGAATAATACCTATTTTATAGGTATCCAGAATGTGCCACCATTTTTCCTTTAATGAAACCTTCCCAATCGCCTCATTATTTACAATATCATTCGCACTCATAATCTAGTCCCCGTTTTATTTTGTCAGCGCATCATAAGGGGAGAATTAATATTATTATGTGATTCCCTTCAAATTAAAAATCGAGTTTTAAAGGCGTTTATGGATTTAATGGTTTTTATTAATAAATTGTTTGCTAGGCAAGCAGTTAGATTATTTTACATGCAAAATAAACTTTACGGTTTTTATGGCGTTTATGGTTTTTATTTTCCACTCATGATTATGTTGATAAAAAGTAATTAAGTTGTTTATCAAACAAAGCAGAGTCGTTTAATTTTATCTATTTGCCTTTCTCGTCGAACCAGTAATAAAATATTTAAACGTGTTGTTGCTCACAAGTTTTTTTCTCTCAGCCCATTCTTAATAGTATTCATGATAAATTCAGTCACTTTTTAGTTAACCCACAGGCTCACATGTATCATGAGATTGAGACTTTCCTTTCATATCAAATTATTTATCTATTTGATCGTCTTCTTCTCTTCGCTACTGCTAATGACGGGTATCTATTATTATCATGATATCGATAAGCAACTGTATTCTGAGTTGGGTATACGCGCACAGGTGCAAGCCAGAGAGATTGCTATTATTCCGACTCTGATTGAGGCGGTGAAAAATAGAGATATCAAACAGATCTACACCCTTGTCCAACAATTAAAACAGCGCAGCGATGCAAGCTATATCGTGATCGGCGACAATCAAGCGCGCCACCTGTTTCATTCTGAGTATGCGGAAAATGACCAACTCGTCGGTACGCAGATGGTCGGCGGAGACAATTTCGACGTATTAGCGGGAAAAAGCGCTATCACGGTGCGCCACGGCAGCATCGGCATCTCATTACGCAGTAAAGCCCCCATTATTGCTGATGGTCAGGTGATCGGTATTGTCTCCGTGGGCTATCTGAAAACTCACATCGATAGCCTGACGTTCAGTAAGTTAGCCCGCATTCTGCTGGCTATTCTGGCGATGTTTGTCGCGCTATTCATCTTTTCCTGGTGGTTCTCACGTAATCTGAAGAAACAGATGTTTGGCCTCGAACCCCTTGAAATCCGCATGCTGGTCCGGCAGCAGAAAGCGTTACTCGAATCGATCTACGAGGGGGTCATCGCTATCGATAAACAGCACCGTATTGCTGCCATTAACCATGCCGCCAAAGAGATCCTCGGGCTGAACGCCCCTTCCCACCTATTATGTGGGAAACCGATTGATACCGTCATTAAACCCGTGCCCTTCTTCTCCAGCGAAACGATGTGGAGCAGCGATACACACGATGAGGTCTGTCGTTTTAACCACGCCACCGTGATTGCCAGCCGGGTGCGGATTATGCTGGAAGATGAGCTTCAAGGCTGGGTAATCAGTTTCCGCAGTAAAAACGATATTCATACGCTCAGCACACAACTCAGCCAGGTGAAACGCTACGCTAACAGCCTACGCATTCTGCGGCATGAGCAGTTGAACTGGACCGCGACGCTGGCCGGGTTGTTGCACTTAAAACGCTATGACGAAGCCATCAAATATATCGAAGCACAGTCAGAAAGTGCACAGGTGGTGCTGGATTTTGTTTCCCACCGTTTCTGTTCGCCTGCGTTGTGCGGGCTGCTGCTGGGCAAGTACGCGACAGCGCGAGAAAAAGGCATTGAAATTGTTTTCGACCCACGCTGCCAGCTCACTCATATTCCTGCCGCACTGAGTGAAACGGAGCTGATGTCCATTATTGGTAATTTGCTGGATAACGCGATGGAAGCCACATTGGCTATGGCGATGCCGCATTATCCTGTCGAAGTGTACATCTATGACAGTGAAAAAGAGCTAGTCATTGAGGTCGCCGATCAGGGAATAGGGATCGCTCCGGCGCTTGCCAATAACCTATTTGAAATGGGCGTGACCAGTAAAACACAGGGCGATCACGGACTGGGATTACATCTGGTCGCTAGCTACGTTAATCAGGCCCGGGGAATTATTGAAGTTTCGGCCAACCAGCCGAATGGCAGCATATTCTCCCTATTTATACCGCTATCCCCCCAATAATTTGAGCAGCCGTAGGGTAAACAATGCATAGAAAAATTGCGGTATAGCGGGCGATAGATCTTCTTTATCTTTCAGATACTAACAGGGATTCATACCATGCAGCACACTGAACATTTCGATGTCTTAATCGTTGAAGATGAAGGTAAGCTGGCAAATATTCATGCTGAATTTATTGAAAAACATTTCAATATGCATGTCGTTGGTATTGCCGCTACGCTTTTTGAAGCCAAAAAACTCCTTCAGCAACACAAACCACGTTTGATCCTGCTTGATAACTATTTGCCCGATGGCGAGGGAGTTTCGCTGATTGAAAGCCAATTACTCAAAGGAATGGACTGTTCCGTCATTTTTATTACCGCCGCCAGCGATATGAATACATGTGCCCAGGCGATTCGCTGCGGTGCCTTTGACTACATCATCAAACCACTCTCTTACCCGCGACTGCGTTCTTCGCTGGAGCGCTTTATTCAATTTGTCAAAACCCAGCACACATACAAAGTTGTCGATCAGCAGAATGTCGATATCCTTTATCAGTTGCAATCATCTGGTGCTGCCCCCTCCGCCTCCACAAAAGGTATTGAGGAGAACACGCTGGGATTGATCAAACAGATTTTTGCCACTGATGGAGGCGAGACGTTTTATTCCGTCGACGATATCGTCGAAAAGACAGGGCTCAGTAAAACCACCGCGCGCCGCTATCTCGAATTCTGCGTCGAGAACCAATTCCTCGATATCGAAATGCGTTACGGAAAAATCGGTCACCCGCGTCGGTTGTATCGTACAAAGAGCGCCAATTAGATGCGGCAGACGTACCCTATGTCGGCAAATCTCGCCGCCATAGGGTATCAATGCCGTCAGCGACAGACATCGATATACGATAAAAGGTGAGATAAAAAACCCGATAAAATAATAACGTTATTAGTTAATCGATTTACTTCATCAGCAGCAAGAAAAAACCTAATCATTCGTTATTTTTCACACTATTTGTATTTCAATTCATTTCTAAACCAACCATTTTCTTCTTTGTTTTTTAAAAATTAAAAAAACAATGACAATTTTCTGTGTTTATTCTTATAACGACTGACGTAACGCGGATTGGTAATTCACCCGGTGCCTGCTGTGCAGTTGTCCAACGGAGAGAGAGAAACCTCACAAATTATTATTAGTTTCTTCTCTCACACTAAAAAAAATCGCCCCAAATCCGATAAGTACTATGGGTCATACCTTTATTTATTTGTTACCCGACACCAGTAATTTATCCCCGGAGAGACATCATGTTCTTAGCCAAAAAAATCAGAAATCTTAAAATATCCCAAAAGCTTTATCTTGGGTTCGGGGTCATCCTGCTACTGGTCATCGTTGCATCGTTACTTAGCGCGGGGCGCTTCAGGGAAATTCGTGATATCTATGAGAAAACCAACCTTATTTACAACATCAATATCGAGGTCTTTCAGGCAAAAATAAACCGCCTGAAGTATTTTTACTCGTATGATGAAAAGTCGCGTGAAACCATGGCGGGTTTTGTTAAACACGCATCAGAATTAACGACTGAAGCGAAAACACTTTCGTGGAGTCAGGAAGGGTTAACGCTCATCAATGACCTCAGCCAGCACCTGACCGAATTCCAGAACGCTATCACCGAGATGGGGAAAGCCACGCTACGCGTGGTAGAAAACCGCGACAAAATCAGCGCCGCCAACGGACAAAACGTGACGACTGACTTTTATGCCAGACTACGCCAGCAGCCTTCTGATAGCACGACGCAGTATCAGGCTGAAGATCTGGCAACGCAGGTTTCAGAACTGAAGCAGTTATCCTATGAGTTGCAGCTTAAGCAAAATGCCGATGCTGCAAAGAATCTCGATGAGTCTTTTAGCCGCTTTGACAGCAACTATCAGGCCGCCGCTGCAGTACTAACGCCGGAACAAAAGGTCATCGTAGAGAGCCTGCAAAGCTATGTCACCCGCTATAAAAAACTCAATAATGACTATTTCCAGAGCATCAACGACCTGAAAAAAGCGGAAGACGGCGTGAAGGTTGGCGGAGATAAAAGCAGCGCCTCCATTAAAGCGCTTATCACTATCGTCAAAGAGAAGAATGACGCACTGGCATACGGTTCCGCTACCATCACGATGATCATTGGCCTTATTGCGGTGGTCATCGGCATCATCATTTCACTGCTGATTACCCGCCAAATCACCCGCCCCGTGATCCATAATCTCTCGCTGGCGGAAAAAATCGCCGCGGGCGATCTGACCTCAACGATCACCGTTGACCGCGATGATGAACTGGGCCAATTAACGGCGGCAATGGGGAGAATGAATGAAAAACTGCGCCATATGATCAGCGATGTACGGGACAGTGTGGATAGTGTTTCAACCTCGGCGGCCAAGATTGCCGCCGGTAATAGCGACCTCTCGTCCCGCACCGAGCAGCAGTCTGCTGCCGTAGTAGAAACTGCCGCCAGCATGGAAGAACTGACATCGACCGTTAAAAACAACGCCGAGAACGCCAAACAGGCGAGCCAAATTAGTACCGAAGCCTCACAAAATGCGCACAAAGGCGGTGAAGTGGTACGGGATGTGGTGGATACCATGTCAGGCATTTCAGACAGTTCACGGAAAATTGCCGACATTACCGCCGTTATCAACAGCATCGCTTTCCAGACCAATATTTTAGCGCTTAACGCCGCCGTAGAAGCCGCGCGAGCCGGGGAACAAGGTCGTGGGTTCGCCGTAGTTGCCAGCGAGGTACGGACGCTTTCCCAACGCACGTCTCAAGCTGCGAAAGAGATCGCCAGCCTGATATCCGAATCAGTATCACGTATCAATGTGGGAACGCAGTTGGTAGCCAATGCGGGAACGGCGATGGATCAGATCGTCTCCTCCGTTTCGCGGGTTAACGACATCATGGGGGAAATCGCCTCCGCCTCCGACGAGCAAAGCCGTGGCATTGAGCAAATCTCCCGCGCCATCAGCGAGCTTGATACCACTACGCAGCAAAATGCGGCGCTGGTGATGGAATCATCAATCTCCGCTAACTCTCTGGAAGAGCAGTCTGCGATATTGGAAAGTATGGTAGCTAACTTCCGCCTGTCGGATAACGAGGGGCGTAAGCCAAAAGCGGCTATTCACGGTTTATCGCAGCAGCAGAAGCCCCTACTGCCTGCATCAAAACAATCGCAGGATTCCAGTTGGACAACGTTCTAACATTCAACCTTTCAGCCCTGATATGACGTCAGGGCTGGCACAATGCGTTAACAGTATTTAGCCAACAAATAAATCGGCAAATAATCATAAAGTTACGTTATTTGGGCAGTATTCACACAAAACATTATGCATTTGCACAATCCATTTTGAACCTCGTCACAGAACGTTATTATCTCCGACATTGACACTAACATAGCGATAGCAAAGCCCGATAACTCCTAGTAGGTAAAAATGTAATCGTAGTCAGTTTTTTATTAAAAAGCGTCATACATGGAGAGTTATAATGCAGCATCTTGCTCGTCGAATTCGTAACACAAAAATCGCACATAAACTGTATGCGGGATTTGGCATTATTTTATTACTCGTTATTATCGCTTCATCGCTTAGTACAACAAGATTCAGAGACATTAAAGATATTTATGAAAAAACCAATCTTATCTATAGCGTAAATATTGAGGTCTTTCAGGCAAAAATAAATCGTGTTAAATATTTCTACGCACCCGATGAAAATACAAAAGATATTCTGGCTAAATTTGTTAAAAGTGCAACAGACTTAACAGACAGTGCAAAAACGCTGGCCTGGAGCACCGATGAATTGGGTCACATCAACAGCTTAAAAGAAAATCTAGAAGGCTTTCAGACAGCAGTCTCTGCCATGTCCGTTGCAACACAAAAAGCGGTTGAGATTCAGAGGAAAGTGAATCAGCTACATGCACAAGCTACACTGGAACCCGTTGCTCAGACCATTCATAACACCAGCGCATTCCCCGATAATGATGCTTATTACGCTATTAGCAAGCTGGCTTTCTTGTTAAGTGAAGTGCAAAAACTGAGTTATGAGCTGCAAATAACAAAAGATGAGAAAACATTAACCGCGCTGAATACACGTTATGCAGAAACGGAATCAGCCTATCAGGCATTACCGATTTTACCTGCCGATCTGAAAGGCCAGGCGGATGCATTACGAAACAACATTAAACAATACCAACAGCTTAATACAGACTATTACACCGCTTTCGATGACGTGAAAAAAGCAGAATATCTGGTCATGAGAGCAGGAACAAAAAGCAGTGCAGACATCAACGCACTGACTGCCATTATCAAAGCGAAAAACGATGAATTAGCCTATAACTCTGCCACCATCACGATGATTATCGGTCTCATTGCCGTCATTATCGGCATCATCATTTCAATCTACATTACCCGGATTATCACCAGACCCATCATCCATAATCTGTCTCTCGCGGAGCGAATTGCCAGTGGCGACCTCACCACCTCGATTCAGACCGATCGCCACGATGAACTAGGAAGACTCACCCACGCGATGGGGACGATGAATGAACAGCTACGCCACGTTATTTCCGAAGTACGGGACAGCGTAGGTAGCGTCAGCCAATCGGCGAGTAAAATCGCCACAGGCAATAGCGATCTTTCGTCACGTACCGAGCAACAGTCGGCGGCCGTCGTTGAAACCGCAGCCAGTATGGAAGAACTCACCTCAACGGTGAAAAACAACGCCGACAATGCCAAGCATGCCAGCCAGATCGCTGCCGATGCCTCCAAAAACGCGCTTAAAGGCGGCGAAGTCGTGAAACAAGTGGTGACGACGATGGACAATATCGCGGCCAGCTCCAGGAAAATCGCCGATATCACCACTGTCATCAACAGTATTGCCTTCCAGACCAACATTCTGGCGCTAAACGCCGCAGTAGAAGCCGCGCGGGCCGGTGAACAAGGCCGTGGTTTTGCCGTAGTCGCAGGCGAAGTGCGCAGTTTGTCACAACGCAGCTCTCAGGCAGCCAAAGACATTGAGGCGCTGATCGCAGAATCGGTCGAACGTACCAATGCGGGTAGCCATCTTGTTGCAGTTGCCGGAGAAACCATGGAGCAGATCGTCGATTCCGTTTCCCGCGTGAACGACATTATGGGGGAAATTTCCTCCGCCTCTGAGGAACAGAGCCGAGGAATTGGGCAAATCGCGCAGGCCATTGGTGAATTGGACACCACCACGCAGCAGAATGCCTCGCTGGTAATGGAATCCTCCATTTCCGCCAATTCACTGGAAGAACAGGCGGTGCTGTTAGAGAAGTTGCTTGAACACTTCCGCGTGTCTCAATCCGACAACCGCGCGGCCTCACGCACATCCTCCTCCACGCCACGCCATGCGTTGCCAAACCGAGTGTCAACAACAGACAAAAAAGCGGCTTCGTCAGAAAGTGACTGGACGTCGTTTTAGCGCCTCCCGCCCGGATAGCGTCACGCTCATCCGGGCGTATTTACCTAAATAGCGGCTTCTAATACCGCTACACTTTTGCCTGACCGTGCTTCCTGCCTAGGAATGGGCTTACCGCTTTCATAAAGTGGCGTACCTTGATCAATAACTGCAACATTGAACGACGGTGATAATTTCTGGTTATCATACTGTGCAATGCCTGTCATAACCGTTCCATTACTCAGGTCTTGTTGAACAACACCTATATAGATGGCAGGTGCTATTCCCCTAAGATTAATGGTTTATCATATATTGTTATTTTCCTTGGGTTTTTTGGGTCGTATTTTATTGTCACCATATTACCTTCTTTAAGTCTTTTTATTTCTTTAGAACTTAACGCCGTCATTATTGATGTTTCGATATTTTCGTTATCTGACGTCATGAATTTTAAGGTTATTTTATATATCGGCATATTCCCAGACCACGCACTTGTTTGAATGCTGCTGATAATGTTCGCATCTGCCGTTATTCCATTTTTTAATGCATTCTGTTGGGAGCTCCCGCTTTTAATATATGGGTAAAGATCTGTATGTATAAATCTGGCAAATGGGATTATACCAAACACAATCCCGATAACGATCGGGATAAAAATGAAGATGTTACTCATATATTGAATCCTTGTTATAAAAATAAAGTTAATGATTTAGAATGTAACAACAAGAATCCTGAGTTAATTAGTGATTTTATTTGTTCAATTTCCATCAGGCTATTGATATATCCGAAAGGATTATAAGAAGCTGAAACATTAGCATGAGATAATGTATCGGGTGGTTTATTGCCGATTTACCTGACTGCCATCCCTTAATGGCTTCAGCTCACGAAAAATATGTAAAATTATTAATTTAATTTTTTTTCTCATTTTTAAAAATGAAAGAATAATTCTTCTCATCAATATACTTTATCTCTATATACTCACCAGCCATTAATTGACTTGAATAAAATGTTGGCACTGTATCATACCCCTCCAAAACCTTATCCTTTCCATTAATATTTGCCAGTAATATAAATGATATATTTGAACTCCCACCTTCATTGGAGCTAATGAAATTAACGTAATCTATTTTAACCTTAACAATAACACCATTTTTATCAATTTTATATGCATTGTAAAATTGATAAAAAATAAAAAATAAAAAGCATGTAACAACTACTATTACCGTGTATTTTGACATACAAGCCACCACTTAAAAAAAAGTCGTCAATCCGTTAATGTAAGATTTCACTGCACTCTTTGTTAGCTTTATAGCGTTTATAAATTCTATCTGACCGTCTTTGGTTGAGATGTCAAAAGCAGTTTTACTGTAGTTAACGCCTTTAAGTCCGGCGGAAAAATCACTAATAGAAATATCAAGTCCTTTTAATGACACAGATAGTAATTTAACACTGGAAATATCGTCCCAATAACTTTTTTCTTTTTTGTGTGTATAGGTCACAGATGGCGAATCAATTATCACACTAGGTGATTTAATTTTAATTGTCGCTTTACTGTTTATATTCATCTCATCTTTAGAGTTTAATTCTGTTTTACCTTCAATATTCTGGATCCAGTCCCCACCATTTACATCAATTGTCACTCCACCATCAATAGTATCCTTCCGTCCTCCGCCCTTGATTGTCGTTACCTGCCCACTGTCATAATTTTCAGTGAGCTTTTCCGTAACATGATGAATTTCTGTTCCGTAAATGTCAGTATTCCTTTCTCCCTTGATGGTAACGTTATCTCCACCGCTGGTAATATCCAGTTTACGTCCGTTTTTGATGGTTTCTGTCTGGGTGTTATTGAAAACGGAGGTCTCTTCTCCTTCCACGGTCGTGGTGTGTGCAGCCCGATAATGAAACGTGGCAGCACTGGTTACATCGTCTTTCTGCTCACCTTTTATTGTAGTCACACGGGAGCCATCAATCTCAACAGTTTTATTATTCTCCACGGAAATAGTCATATCTTTTTCAGCGTGAAGCGCAATTTTTTCTGAACCCGCTTTGTCTTCAAACAGCAGGTGGCTACCGTTATCGTTGTTACCGTCTTTTGAACGGGTCATAAAGCCCATCACAGTGGCAGCAGCAGGGAGTTCCCATGGTGGCATGCTGGATTTGTTATAGACTCGTCCGGTGATAATCGGTCTGTCAGGGTCACCGTTGATAAAATCCACCACGACTTCATCGCCGATTCGTGGAATCTGCACCCCACCAAACCCCTGTCCGGCCCAAGCGCTGGAAACCCGTATCCAGCATGAGCTGGTATCATCCCCTTTCGCCTGTCGATCCCAGTGAAACTTCACTTTTACCCGACCATAATTGTCTGTCCAAATACTCTCTCCGGTCGGCCCTACTACCTTTGCCGTCTGTGGACCGTATGTTCTTGGCCATGGTGTTGTCTGTTCTGGTCTGTAAGGAGTAACCGCTGGAATAACGGTAAAATCCGTCTTTTGCGTACTGCTGCTGGTGTCGGATGTTGAATACGGGTTTTCCTCAAACTGATAAGTCGCATTGGTTATCAGATAGCTGCTGTTATGATCGGGGAATGGAGCGTTTTTAAGCCGGAATATATGTCCCGGCGCGACTGCGCTGGCGTTTGATGTTCCGGATGTCTGCTGATGTTCGACCTGCCAGCGTTCTTGGTGAATCCGGGCATACCTATCACCATGGTTGTGGTCAACGTAACGGCCTGGCCAGTCATAGACGCTCACAGTACCTGGTTGAGGGGCCACGTTGTTCTGCCGGGCCTGAAACAACCAAGCATTAGGTTTACGGAAATCATAGTCATCCAGACTGTATAATCCCGGCGTAATATTATCCTGAACGAACCACTGACTGATACCCTCTTCACCCGTTACTCCTCCTGACGGGGTTTGATGATAGGGAATAATTTCATAACCAGAGAAAGGTTGTAACTCTGTTCCTGAATCAGTCAGTACAAGTGTATGGCTATCAATATCGTGCAGGAAATGAAAGGCTATGCCTTCCTGTTCCATTAAGCGGCTGATGAAATCAAGAGAGCTCTCCTGATACTGAACACAATATTCCCAGATGCGATAGTTTTCCGTCAGTCTCTCATCCACATTAACGTTGTGTTCACTGATAATCTCTTTAATAATTTCAGGCACCGTTTTTCCCTGAAAAATCCGCATGTCGCGATTGCGCTTCATGGGCCAGAGATCGGATTCGACAGTTAGTGTATAAACCGCATAACGAGTTCCGCCATGTTCAATCGGAGTTGCGCCAACCGAGGTTATTTTGCCGTTAAGATAACGGGGCGCTACTACGTTTTGAGTCGGTATGGTAATAGTGACGGATTGGCTCAGCAGTTTACTGCGGTTGATCTGGGTGTTTTCACTGAGTAACGTCAGGGTCCAGACAAAAGGCTCGGATATGGCTTCCCGCCCTTCCAGTTTCCAGAAACGAAGTCCATCACCTTCAGTGGTATTAACGGATATTCGGTTAGCCATATGCTCGTCGCCTTTCGTCATTTGTCGCGTTTTACTGGTAAGATAGTCTAATGTTTCCGTCGGATGTATAAGCTAATTCTTAATAGCCGCGATAGTTCAGATAGGGTAACGGGGTTAACGTGGGTGTCATTTACAGCAGCGATCATCACGGTAAGAATTATAGGTATACGGAAGCTTCCAGCAACCGCGCTGGCTCACTCGCGTCACCCACCACGCCACGGCACGCGTTGCCAAACAGAGTGTCAACAACAGACAAAAAAGCGGCTTCGTCAGAAAGCGACTGGACGTCGTTTTAGCGTCTCTCGCCCGGATAGCATCCGCTCATCCGGGCGAATCACAATGTTCGTTCTTAACGCGGTGACCCCTCGTTCAACGGCATCGTTGAAGGATTAGGATACTGATAGTCAAACCCAAGTTCATGACAGATACGCTGCCCATCAACAATCCGACCCTGAGCGCTATCGATCGCGGGCGCAAACTGCGGCGGAGACACCTGTAATCTGCGCGCCTGTTCAGGGTAAAAGACCTGCCTGGCAGGATGTTCTGGCGCACACAGGTTATAGACATGCCCACCGTTAGGTAGCTTAAGCAGCAACAGGATAGCCGACAGCACATCTTCCTGATGCACCAGATTCACACCATGATTGCCGCGCGGAAGATTGGTTTTACCCGCCAGGAAACGGCCGGGATGGCGATCGCCCCCCACGAGCCCCGCAAGGCGCAAGATATCCACAGAGATATCCGGTAAGTGTTGCAACCACTGTTCGAGGGACACCAGCGTCTTCCCTGCGACCGTCGTCGGCTGTAGCGGCGAGTTTTCTCTTACCGAGCCGCTCCCATCGCCATAGACCGAGGTTGAACTGGTAAAGATGATACGCGGGATATGATACACGCGTGCCATATTTACCAGTTGCTGTACCGCTTGCGCATACCCCTCCCCCCCTTCCACCGTTCGACTGGCAGGTAACGTCACGATTAATACGTCAACCTGTAATAATGCCCTAAGCTCGTCAGCGTCACATTCCAGTTCAGGCGTCAGAGTCAGTTGATAGCATTCAATCCCGCTCATCCGCGCCGCTTCGACGCCATCTGACGTGGTTTTCGTTCCAACCACGTGGTAACCGTGCCCATTCAGCGCCAGAGCCAACGGCATACCCAACCAGCCCAATCCCACAATCGATACTTTCTTCATCTGCTGTTCTCCCCTGCAAGGAGCCTGTTATTAACACCCACGCCTACAGAGTAAACGGCTTTTACCTCCGTCGCTACGAAGCCTGTCCGATTTCAGCAGGCTTTTCTGCCTATCAAGAGCCGATATCCAGCGCAATTATGCTGGCACATCACGCATTCAAAACGAACTGTCCCTCTCTGCTAAAAAAATGTTGCACAACGGCCCGCACATGGTTTAGGTTATTCGACAGATAAATCGATATTGATTTAATAAACACTGACACTACAAAGAGACATTTTATGACACGCGTTCTGTTTAACCACCATCATCACCATCATCCTGATTAGTCTTCGGGCAGTTGGTGCTGGAAGACGTTCAGATCTTCCAGTGGCGCAGAACACAAAGAGAGCCCTCGGAAGATCATCTTCCGAGGGTTTTTTTATGCTCGCTCTATTTCTAGAAATTTAAATTTGACAGGTTAATGAGGTTTCCATGCTGGATAAAACACGTTTACGGATAGCAATGCAGAAGTCAGGCCGCCTGAGCGACGATTCACGCGAACTACTGGCACGCTGCGGGATAAAAATCAATTTGCAGCAACAGCGCCTAATCGCATTCGCAGAAAATATGCCGATTGATATCTTACGTGTGCGTGATGACGATATCCCCGGTCTGGTGATGGATGGCGTAGTCGATCTAGGCATCATCGGCGAAAACGTGCTGGAAGAAGAGCTGTTAAACCGCCGCGCACAGGGTGAAGATCCACGTTACTTCACGCTGCGCCGTTTAGATTTTGGTGGCTGCCGTCTGTCGCTGGCAATGCCGTTGGACGAGGCTTATACTGGCCCTGAGTGCCTGCAAAATAAACGTATTGCCACCTCGTATCCTCACCTGCTCAAACAATATCTCGACAGAAAATCTGTCAATTTCAAATCCTGTCTGCTGAACGGTTCCGTCGAAGTCGCACCGCGTGCGGGTCTGGCCGATGCCATCTGCGATCTGGTCTCAACCGGTGCCACGCTGGAAGCCAACGGCCTGCGCGAAGTCGAAGTCATTTACCGTTCCAAGGCCTGCCTGATTCAGCGCGATGGCGAGATGCCAGAAGAGAAACAGCAACTGATCGATAAACTGCTGACCCGTATGCAAGGCGTGATTCAGGCGCGTGAATCCAAATACATTATGCTGCACGCGCCTAGCGAACGTCTGGACGAAGTTATCGCCCTGCTGCCAGGTGCCGAACGCCCGACCATTCTGCCGCTAGCTGGCGATCAAAGCCGTGTTGCGATGCACATGGTCAGCAGCGAAACGCTGTTCTGGGAAACCATGGAAAAGCTGAAATCATTAGGCGCCAGCTCTATTCTGGTCCTGCCCATTGAAAAAATGATGGAGTGATGACGATGGCTGACAACACCAAAAGCATCGGCAATTTCAGCTCGATCGTTGACTGGCAGCGCTGTTCAGCAGAAGAACAACGTCAGTTGTTGACACGCCCGGCTATTTCCGCGTCAGACCGCATTACCGCCGTCGTGAGCGATATTCTGACCAACGTGAAAAGCCGTGGTGATAGCGCTTTACGCGACTACAGCGCACAGTTCGATAAGGTTCAGGTGAATGCAATTCGCGTCACCGATGCTGAGATTACCGCCGCATCTGCCCGTCTGGGTGATGAAGTAAAACAGGCCATGGCAATCGCCGTGCGTAATATCGAGACATTCCACAACGCGCAAAAACTGCCGATTGTCGATATCGAAACGCAGCCAGGCGTGCGTTGCCAGCAGATTACTCGCCCTATCGCGACCGTTGGTCTGTATATTCCCGGGGGATCTGCGCCGCTGCCGTCAACCGTGCTGATGCTGGGAACGCCTTCACGCATCGCCGGCTGTGGCCGTGTGGTGCTGTGTTCACCACCGCCGATCGCCGATGAAATTCTGTATGCTGCACAACTGTGCGGCATTAAAGAAGTCTTTCAGCTTGGTGGCGCGCAAGCGATTGCTGCCATGGCGTTTGGCACCGATAGTGTGCCGAAAGTGGATAAAATTTTTGGCCCCGGCAATGCCTACGTCACGGAAGCTAAGCGCCAGGTCAGCCAGCAGCTTGATGGTGCAGCGATTGATATGCCCGCAGGGCCATCCGAAGTGTTGGTTATCGCTGACAGCGGTGCCACACCGGCGTTCGTCGCCTCCGACCTATTGTCACAGGCAGAGCACGGCCCTGATTCACAGGTCATCCTACTCACACCTGATGCCGCCATGGCCAAAGCCGTCGCAGACGCCGTTGAAGTGCAGCTCACACACCTGTCTCGTGCCGACATCGCACGCCAGGCGCTTGCCAGCAGCCGCGTCATTGTCGCGCGTGATTTAGCGCAGTGTGTTGAAATCAGCAATCAATATGGCCCAGAGCATCTTATCATTCAGACGCGCGATGCAGAGTCATTAGTCGACAGCATTACCAGCGCCGGTTCCGTGTTTCTTGGCGACTGGTCGCCGGAATCCGCTGGTGACTATGCCTCCGGCACTAACCATGTTCTGCCGACCTATGGCTATACCTCGACCTATTCGAGCCTGGGTTTGGCCGATTTTCAGAAGCGCATGACCGTACAGCAGCTCACGCCACAGGGGTTACTGCAACTGGCACCAACAATAGAAACCCTGGCACAGGCCGAACAACTGACCGCCCACAAAAACGCCGTTACCCTACGTGTTGCAGCACTGAAGGAGCAAGCATGAGCAGCATTGAAGAACTGGCACGCGCGAATGTCCGTGCGCTGACCCCGTACCAATCTGCCCGTCGTCTGGGCGGCAATGGCGATGTCTGGTTGAACGCCAATGAATACCCTGAAGCACCGGAATTTCAGTTAACGTTGCAAACGTTGAACCGATACCCAGAATGTCAGCCAGTAACGGTCATCAACCGCTACGCCGAGTATGCAGGCGTAACGCCAGAACAAGTTTTGGTCAGCCGCGGCGCTGATGAAGGAATCGAACTACTGATTCGCGCATTCTGCGAACCGGGGAAAGATGCGATTCTTTTCTGTCCCCCAACTTACGGCATGTACGCCGTCAGCGCCGAGACGTTTGGCGTCGAACGTCGCACGGCGGCAAGCAAATCAGACTGGCAGTTGGATCTTGAGGCGATTGAGGCGCAACTGGATGGCACCAAAGTCATTTACGTTTGTAGCCCGAACAACCCGACTGGCAACCTGATTGCACGGGAAGATTTACGCCAGTTGCTCACGCTGGCACAGGGAAAAGCGCTGGTCGTTATCGATGAAGCCTACATTGAATTTTGTCCGCAGGCATCCACCGCGGGCTGGCTGGCTGAATTCCCTCATTTGGTCATTCTGCGTACCTTGTCCAAAGCCTTTTCACTCGCTGGATTGCGCTGTGGCTTTACGCTGGCAAACCCTGAAGTGATTCAGCTACTTCTGAAAGTCATTGCCCCTTATCCGTTGTCCACTCCCGTGGCAGATATCGCTGCACAGGCCTTGAGCCGCGAAGGGATCGCCAAAATGAAGGCGAATGTGACAGAGGTTACAACCAATCGCCGCTGGCTGAGCGATACCCTGAAAAATATTCCCTGCATTGAAGAGGTCTTCAACAGCGAGAGTAATTACTTGCTGGTGCGCTTTACCGCCTCCCCTGCCGTATTCAAAACGCTATGGGATCAGGGCATTATTCTGCGTGACCAAAATAAGCAACCCAGCCTCGCAGGCTGTTTGCGCATTACTATCGGCAACCGCTACGAATGTGAACGCGTTGTTGCTGCATTACAATCATTACCGGGCATCAACGCTTAATTTTAAGGAGCTCACGTGGGCCAGAAATACCTCTTTATCGACCGTGACGGAACATTGATTGCTGAACCGCCTGAGGATTTTCAGGTTGACCGTCTGGATAAACTGGCGCTGGAACCAGATGTCATTCCCTCGCTGCTGGCGCTGCAAAAGGCCGGTTATACGCTGGTGATGATTACGAATCAGGATGGGCTGGGGACCGATAGCTTTCCACAGGAAACCTTCGATCCGCCGCACAACCTGATGATGCAGATTCTGACATCGCAGGGCATCCATTTTGAGCACGTGCTGATCTGCCCACATTTACCGGCCGATAACTGCACCTGCCGCAAACCCAAGACCGAACTGGTGACAGCCTATTTGAACGACGGCCTGATGGATGTGGCAAATAGCTACGTCATCGGCGACCGTCAGACCGATATCCAACTGGCACAAAATATGGGGATCGCAGGCCTGCTCTACCAGCGTGGCGGCCTGAACTGGCAAGCGATTACCAACCAACTGACCAAACGAAACCGTCATGCGCACGTCAACCGCGTCACGCGTGAAACCGCGATTGATGTGAACGTCTGGCTGGATCAGGAAGGTGGCAGCAAAATCAACACCGGTGTCGGTTTCTTCGATCACATGCTGGATCAAATCGCCACTCACGGCGGGTTCCGCATGAACATTGAAGTAAAAGGCGATCTGTACATTGACGATCACCACACGGTGGAAGATACCGGTTTGGCGCTGGGCGAAGCCCTGAATAAAGCACTGGGCGACAAACGCGGTATTGGCCGCTTTGGTTTCGTTCTGCCAATGGATGAGTGCCTGGCACGCTGTGCGCTGGATATTTCAGGACGTCCGCATCTGGAATATAAAGCCGAATTCAACTATCAGCGCGTCGGCGATCTGAGTACGGAAATGGTCGAACACTTCTTCCGCTCACTGTCTTATTCCATGGCCTGTACGCTGCACCTGAAAACCAAGGGCCGTAACGATCACCACCGTGTAGAAAGCCTGTTTAAAGTCTTCGGGCGCACGCTGCGTCAGGCTATTCGCGTTGAAGGCGACACGCTGCCGAGCTCGAAAGGAGTGCTCTGATGAAGGTCGTCATTCTTGATACCGGCTGCGCCAACCTCTCTTCGGTGACCTACGCCGTGCAGCGGTTGGGGTATACGCCCGTTGTCAGCCGCGAGGCCGAGATTGTCCTGCAGGCAGACAAGTTATTTCTGCCCGGCGTCGGCACTGCGCAGGCCGCAATGAATCAACTGGAAGAACGTGACCTGATTGCGTTGATCAAGGCTTGCACTCAGCCCGTTCTCGGTATTTGCCTCGGTATGCAGCTACTGGGCAC
Organism: Pectobacterium parmentieri; assembly: GCF_001742145.1. Classification (NCBI taxonomy): domain Bacteria; kingdom Pseudomonadati; phylum Pseudomonadota; class Gammaproteobacteria; order Enterobacterales; family Pectobacteriaceae; genus Pectobacterium; species Pectobacterium parmentieri. The sequence continues at coordinate 1,972,973 of NZ_CP015749.1, forward strand.
AAATAGCGACGAAAATGGTGGCATTCCCACGCTGGGGATTGTCGATGCGCCAGTGAAAAAGATGGTTGATCACGGCTTGCCGCTGCCGCACATGGGCTGGAATAAGGTGATTCCAAAAACCGGACATCGTTTGTTCCGCGATATCGATGACGGTGCCTATTTCTATTTCGTTCACAGCTATGCCATGCCAGTTTGCGAAAACACGATCGCGCAAGCCAACTACGGCGAAGCCTTCACCGCCGCGCTGGAAAAAGATAATTTCTTTGGCGTGCAGTTCCACCCTGAGCGTTCTGGTGCTGCAGGCGCGCAACTGCTGAAAAACTTTCTGGAGATGTAGAGCGTCATGATTATTCCCGCATTAGATCTGATTGATGGACAGGTTGTCCGTCTACATCAGGGTGATTATGGTCAACAGCGCCAGTACGGCAGCAATCCGCTTCCTCGCTTGCAGGATTACCAACAACAAGGTGCAGGCGTGCTGCACTTAGTGGATTTGACTGGAGCAAAAGACCCATCAGCCCGACAGATTCCACTGTTAACCACGCTGTTGGCTGGCGTTAACGTACCGGTTCAGATCGGCGGCGGCATTCGTACCGAGCAGGACGTGGAAGCGTTATTAAAAGCCGGTGCCAGCCGTGTTGTCATCGGCTCTACCGCCGTTAAGCAGCCGGAACTCGTGCAGCAATGGTTCACCCGTTACGGTGCAGAAGCACTGGTGCTGGCGCTGGATGTACGTATCGACACCAACGGCACGAAGTTTGTCGCCATCAGCGGCTGGCAGGAGAATTCAGATGCCACGCTTGAGCAGGTCGTTGAGCAATATCTGCCGTTTGGCCTGAAACATGTGCTGTGCACCGATATTTCCCGTGACGGTACGCTGAGCGGCTCCAACGTCGAACTCTATCGTGAAATCAGCCAGCGCTACCCGCAGATTGCCTTTCAGGCATCCGGCGGCATCGGTAACCTGGCTGATATCGCCAATTTGCGCGGCAGCGGTGTGCAGGGCGTTATCGTTGGCCGTGCGCTACTGGAAGGTAAATTTAACGTCGCGGAGGCTATTTCATGCTGGCAAAACGGATAATCCCCTGTCTGGACGTGCGTAACGGTCAGGTCGTCAAAGGCGTGCAGTTCCGCAACCACGAAATCATTGGTGACATCGTGCCGCTGGCACAACGTTACGCGCAGGAGGGGGCTGATGAGCTGGTTTTTTATGATATCACCGCCTCTTCCGACGGTCGCGTGGTCGACAAAAGTTGGGTATCCCGCGTTGCCGAAGTCATCGATATTCCCTTCTGTGTGGCGGGCGGTATTAAAAGCGTGGAAGAAGCAGGTCAGATCCTCTCTTTCGGCGCAGATAAAATTTCCATCAACTCACCGGCGCTGGCCGACCCAGAGTTAATTACCCGATTGGCCGATCGCTATGGCGTGCAGTGCATCGTCGTCGGGATTGATACCTGGCATGATGCTGCTACCGGTCGCTACCATGTGAACCAATATACGGGCGATGAAACGCGCACGAAGGTCACCACTTGGGAAACACTGGATTGGGTACAAGAAGTGCAAAAGCGCGGTGCGGGTGAGATTGTCCTGAACATGATGAACCAGGACGGCGTGCGTAACGGCTACGATTTACACCAGTTAAATCTGGTGCGTGATGTCTGCAATGTCCCGCTGATTGCTTCCGGCGGCGCAGGCACCATGGAACATTTTCTGGATGCGTTCCAAACCGCCCACGTTGATGGCGCGCTGGCAGCATCGGTGTTTCACAAGCAAATTATTAATATTGGCGAACTGAAACAATATCTTAAGCAACAAGGTGTGGAGATTCGAGTGTGTTAAGCGAAGAGTGCTTTCTAAACGACGAACAACGAAACCAACTCGATTGGGAAAAAACGGACGGCATGCTGCCGGTTGTCGTGCAACATGCAGTATCCGGTGAAGTATTGATGCTGGGCTATATGAATCAGGGCGCGTTGCAGGCTACCGAAAAGAGCGGCAAGGTGACGTTTTTCTCGCGTACCAAGCAGCGATTGTGGACGAAAGGCGAGTCCTCCGGCCACGTCCTCAATGTCGTCTCTATCACGCCTGACTGCGATAACGACACTCTGCTGATCCTGGTTAATCCTATCGGGCCAACCTGTCATCTGGGCACCAGCAGTTGCTTCTCGCCTGCTGCCAGCGACTGGACGTTCCTCTATCAGTTAGAGCAACTGTTGGCCGCGCGCAAACATGCTGACCCGGATAGCTCTTACACCGCCCGTCTATACGCCAGCGGCACCAAGCGCATTGCGCAAAAAGTCGGTGAAGAAGGATTGGAAGCGGCATTAGCGGCAACGGTGCACGACCGTGAAGAGCTGACCAACGAAGCTGCGGATTTAATGTATCATCTGCTGGTGCTGCTGCAGGATCAGGATTTAGATCTGGCAACCATCATCAACCGCCTGAAAGAGCGTCACAATAAATAAGTCGTTCCCCGCGTTATCAGTAATTGATAACGCGTTACGCGGAAAGATAAGATCGATAAATGTAAAAAAGCACCCAAGATGGGTGCTTTTATAAGGCTGGTATCTAGGACTAATAATTAGCCATAAATATTAGCGCGGTCGCGGAGTTCCTTGCCCGGCTTAAAGTGAGGGACGTACTTACCTTCCAGCTCAACTTTATCACCCGTTTTCGGATTACGACCTACACGCGGTGCACGGTAGTGAAGTGAAAAACTGCCAAACCCACGGATTTCAATACGGTCGCCTTCGGCTAACGTAGAGGCCATTTGTTCAAGCATTTCTTTCACTGCATCCTCAACCACTTTGGCCGGGATATGAGATTGCTGTCCAGCAAGCCTTTCAATAAGTTCAGACTTGGTCATAGCGCCTCCAAATGCGTGGCTATCAATAGCCAGGATAACTGACTACCGTTACAAGAATGAGCAACTTACGTTGCTCATTCTACCGTTGTGATTACTCGCCTTTAGCTGCTTTGAATGCTTCTGCCATCGCGCTGGAGAAATTGTTTTCTTCCGGCTTGTTGTTAACAGTTGCGATTGCATCTTTCTCATCAGCTTCGTCTTTCGCACGAACAGACAGGCTAACAACGCGGTTTTTACGATCAACACCGGTGTATTTCGCTTCAACGCTGTCACCAACGTTCAGTACCAGCGTTGCGTCTTCAATGCGATCGCGAGAGGCTTCAGAAGCACGCAGGTAGCCTTCTACACCATCCGCTAATTCAACTGTAGCACCTTTGGCGTCAACCGCTGTAACTTTACCAGTAACAATAGCACCTTTCTTGTTAACAGACAGGTAGTTATTGAACGGGTCTTCAGCCAGTTGTTTCACGCCCAGAGAGATACGCTCGCGCTCTGCGTCAACTTGCAGAACAACAGCGGCGATTTCATCACCTTTCTTGTATTCGCGAACGGCTTCTTCACCAACCACGTTCCAAGAGATGTCGGACAGGTGTACCAGACCGTCGATGCCGCCGTCCAGACCAATGAAGATACCGAAGTCAGTGATAGACTTGATTTTACCTTCAACGCGGTCGCCCTTGTTGTGGGTTTCTGCGAACAACTGCCATGGGTTGGATTTACACTGTTTCAGGCCCAGAGAGATACGACGACGTTCTTCATCGATATCCAGAACCATCACTTCCACTACATCGCCAACGTTAACAACTTTGGACGGATGGATGTTTTTGTTGGTCCAATCCATTTCAGAAACGTGTACCAGACCTTCAACGCCTTCTTCGATTTCAACGAAGCAGCCGTAATCAGTCAGGTTAGTTACGCGGCCAGTCAGACGCGTGCTTTCTGGGTAACGCTTAGCGATAGCGACCCATGGATCTTCGCCCAGTTGTTTCAGGCCCAGAGATACACGAGTACGCTCGCGGTCAAACTTCAGCACTTTAACAGTGATTTCGTCGCCCACATTGACGATTTCGCTTGGGTGTTTAACACGTTTCCAAGCCATATCAGTGATATGCAGCAGGCCATCAACGCCGCCCAGATCAACGAATGCACCGTAGTCAGTAAGGTTCTTAACGATACCTTTAACTTCCATGCCTTCCTGCAGGTTTTCCAGCAGTTGATCGCGTTCAGCGCTGTTTTCAGATTCGATAACTGCACGGCGAGAAACAACAACGTTGTTGCGTTTCTGATCCAGCTTGATAACTTTGAACTCAAGCTCTTTGCCTTCCAGATGCAGCGTGTCGCGAACCGGACGAACGTCTACCAGAGAACCTGGCAGGAACGCACGAATGCCGTTCAGCTCAACAGTGAAACCGCCTTTAACTTTACCGTTGATAATACCAGTAACTGTTGCAGCTTCTTCGTAAGCTTTTTCCAGCGTCAGCCATGCTTCATGACGTTTAGCTTTTTCGCGAGAAAGCAGCGTTTCACCGAAGCCATCTTCGATAGCGTCCAGAGCAACGTCAACTTCATCACCAACCTGAATTTCCAGTTCGCCCTGTGCGTTCTTGAATTGCTCTACCGGAATGGCAGATTCAGATTTCAGACCGGCGTCAACCAGTACGACATCTTTGTCAATAGCAACAACAACACCGCGCACGATGGAACCAGGACGGGTTTCGATTTCTTTCAGGGATTCTTCAAAGAGTTGAGCAAAAGATTCAGTCATGTTTGATAATCTTAAGGGTTTCAATTTAACGTCCATCTGGCATCCTGCTCGATGGGGTTGTTTAACATGCCCCGCTGTGCATCCTTACAGCGAGGTAAAAATTCAGTTTTCTGTGATTACGCTAAAATTTCGCGGGCATAAGCCAACGCGCGCGCTATCACTTCATCGATCGTCATTTCCGTTGAATCCAACACCAATGCATCGGCAGCAGGCACCAACGGCGCAACAGGGCGGCTACGATCGCGCTCGTCCCGTTCTTTTATCTCAGACAAAAGACGTTCAAAGTTAACATTAAAGCCCTTCCCCTGCAACTGTAGCATGCGTCGTTGTGCGCGTTCTTCCGCACTGGCATCCAGGAAAATTTTTACAGGTGCATCAGGAAAGACCACCGTTCCCATATCACGGCCATCGGCAATCAGCCCCGGAGCCTCACGAAATGCACGCTGCCGACGTAATAATGCTTCACGAACACGTGGGAAAGCCGCTGCCTGAGAAGCCGTGTTGCCCACCGCTTCAGTACGAATTTCGTGGCTAACATCTTCGCCTTCAAGAATAACCTTCAACTGCCCATCTTCTGCAACAAAACGCACATCAAGATGTGAAGCGAGCGGAACCAGCGCGTCTTCCGAGCTGATATCCACATGGTGGTGTAACGCCGCCAGAGCCAAAACACGATAGATAGCCCCCGAGTCCAGCAGGTTCCATTGTAAAGCTTCAGCCAATGCCTTACACAATGTACCTTTGCCTGCGCCGCTCGGTCCGTCAACCGTAACTACCGGTGCCATCACCGTCATTTCTCTCTCCTTTAATACTGGGAAGTTCCGCTTACGCCGTTTTATGGCGTCACGGAGCCTTATTATACGCATCAATACAGAGAAAGGTTACCCTAATGCCGGAATGGCGGGAAAAATAAGACATTATCTGAACGCGGTACGCAAGCTCAGAAGAGAAAGTGGCGCGTAGAATGGAAGAAAAGGCACGGAAACCGTGCCTTAGCAAGAAATTAAGCTAGCTCGCTGAGACGTGCCAGTTGCTCGAAGTAGTCAGGGAAAGTTTTAGCCGTACATTTCGGGTCCAGAATGGTGACCGGCGTATCCGACAGCGCCACCAGCGAGAAACACATCGCCATACGGTGATCGTTATATGTACCGATCTCTGCCGCTTTCAGCTTAACTGGCGGCGTAATGCGAATATAATCGTTACCTTCTTCAACTTCCGCGCCCACTTTACGCAATTCAATCGCCATGGCTGCCAGACGGTCAGTCTCTTTCACGCGCCAGTTATAGATGTTACGCAGCGTGGTCGTACCGCCCTGGGCAAAAAGCGCTGCCGTCGCGATAGTCATCGCCGCATCAGGAATGTGATTCATATCCATATCGATCGCACGCAGTTCGCCGCGCTCGCATTCGATATAATCGTCACCCCAGCGCACAATCGCGCCCATCTTTTCCAGGACATCAGCAAAGCGGATATCACCCTGTACGCTGTTACGGCCTACGCCGGTCACGCGTACAACACCGCCTTTAATCGCCGCCGCGGCCAGAAAGTAAGAAGCCGACGATGCATCGCCTTCCACCAGATAATCGCCCGGTGAGTGATACTGCTGGCGACCTGCGATAAAGAAGCGCTGGTAGTTCTCGTTACGTACCTCAATACCAAACGCTTTCATCATATGTAGCGTGATATCGATATACGGTTTAGAAACCAGATCGCCCTGAATACTGATGTGCGTATCTTGTGTGGCCAACGGCGCGGTCATCAACAATGCAGTCAAAAACTGGCTGGATACGCTACCATCTACGCTGATTTCGCCGCCCTGAAAACCACCGTGCAGACGAAGCGGCGGGTAGTTTTCCTGCTCCAGATAGTCAACTTTTGCCCCGCCCTGGCGTAGTGCATCGACCAGATGCCCGATCGGACGCTCTTTCATGCGAGGTTCGCCAGTCAACACAATATCGCCAGCCGTCAGACATAGCGCGGCAGCCAACGGGCGCATCGCCGTACCCGCATTCCCCAAAAACAGTTCCAGCGGTTGCGTTGCCGTAAACGCGCCACCCAGGCCGGTAATCTCACAGATTGTCCGGTCAGATGACAGATGATATTCCACGCCCAGCGCCGTTAACGCAGTAAGCATATGGCGAACATCATCACTGTCTAACAGATTAGTGAGTCGGGTTTTGCCTTCGGACAAGGCAGCCAGCAACAGCGCACGATTAGAGACGCTTTTTGAACCGGGGAGGTTAAGCGTACCGTTAATCAGCTTGATGGGATGTAAGGTCAGGGATTCCTGCATGTGAAGCCTATTCTTTCAACGTGGACATAAAAACCCCGGAAAGTCCGGGGTTGATCAAAATGTGTAGCGAGGTTGTCGTGAATCAACCGTGGCGATGTGCGAAGTCGGCCATAAATTCAGTCAGCGCTTTCACGCCTTCCAACGGCATGGCATTGTAGATGGAGGCACGCATGCCGCCTACAACACGATGGCCTTTCAGTGCGTGCAGGCCAACGGCAACAGACTCGTCCAGAAAGACTTTATCCAGCGCAGAATCCGCCAACAGGAATGGTACGTTCATACGAGAGCGGTTTGCCACCGCGACATCGTTACGATAGAAGTCGCTACCGTCAATCGCGCTATACAACAGGTCAGCTTTATCTTGGTTACGCTTTTCCATTTCAGCCAAACCGCCCTGCTCTTTCAGCCATTTGAAGACCATGCCAGACAGATACCAGGCAAAGGTCGGCGGCGTGTTAAACATGGAGTCATTGTCCGCCAGAATCTTGTAATCCAGAATCGATGGCAGTTCGCGGCGTGCTTTACCCAGCAAATCTTCACGCACTATAACCAGCGTCAAACCCGCGGGGCCGATATTTTTCTGCGCACCAGCATAGATCACGCCGTAACGGCTGACGTCAATGCGGCTAGACAAAATGCTGGAAGAATAGTCGGCAACCACAATTTTATCGCCGAAATCGGGCTCTTCTTCGATCGCAACACCGTCAATGGTCTCATTCGGACAATAGTGTACAAACGCAGCATCATCAGACAATTGCCATTCACGCATCGGCTTAATGCCGCGCAGATCGCCTACACGCGTTTTCACGTCAATCACGTTTGGCGTGCAGTATTTTTCTGCTTCATTGATTGCGCTATGCGCCCAATATCCGCCGTCGATGTAGTCCGCCGTTGAACGCTCGCCCAAGAGATTTAACGGCACGGCGGCAAATTGCGCACGAGCACCGCCATGGCAAAAGAGCACTTTGTAGTTGGAGGGGACTTTCAGCAAGTCACGCAGATCCTGTTCGGATTCAGCAGCGACCTGCATAAACTCTTTACTACGGTGGCTGATTTCCATGACCGATGTACCCAAGCCATTCCAATTACATAATTCCTGTTCAGCGCGACGCAGTACTTCAACCGGCAGCATTGCTGGACCGGCGCTAAAATTAAAAATCTGAGTCATTTCCCCTCACCACACCTGAAAAATAGCGGCTGTTTTATCACCGTTGTTACCAATACTATTTTTATACCCTTCATAAAGCTGCATGTGCGTTAGCTTTACTGCAACTCGAATTATTTGGAGTATATAAGCCTGCCGGTTATAAAAACACCGCTGTTACACGATTGTAGTTATAACGGAACGACCGCCATAACCACACTACTTTTACCCTGCTATCGGTTTTATCACTCGTCCATCGCGGCTGCAACGCTTATTGCGCTTTCATTATGCAAAACGGCACGTTACCCAGTCTGTTCTTTTTCGCTGTTGCCGATCTGTTATGAATAAATAGAGTCCGGACAGAAAAATCCGTATCATGCCGCTTCCGCTAATCTCGATAAGAGTGAACACCATGACTCAAACGTTTATCCCAGGCAAAGACGCCGCCCTGGAAGATTCCATCGCCCGTTTTCAACAGCAACTCCAGGACCTGGGGTTTAACATCGAAGAAGCGTCATGGCTGAACCCGGTGCCAAACGTCTGGTCTGTCCATATCCGAGACCGAGATTGCCCACTTTGCTTCACGAACGGTAAAGGTGCCAGTAAGAAAGCAGCACTGGCCTCGGCGTTAGGCGAGTATTTCGAGCGTCTGTCCACTAACTATTTCTTTGCTGACTTCTACCTCGGCAAAACTATCGCTAACGGCGATTTCGTCCACTATCCGAATGAAAAATGGTTCCCTATTCCGGAAGACGATGCACTGCCGGAAGGCATTCTGGATGCCCGTCTGCACCAGTTTTACGATCCTGAGCAGGAACTGAGCGCCAGCGATCTGATCGATCTGCAATCCGGCAATGCCGACAGAGGCATTTGCGCGCTGCCGTTTACCCGCCAGTCCGATCAGCAAACCGTCTATATTCCGATGAATATCATCGGTAATCTGTACGTCTCTAACGGGATGTCCGCTGGGAATACCGCCAACGAAGCCCGCGTTCAGGGGCTGTCAGAAGTATTTGAGCGTAGCATCAAAAACCGTATCATTGCTGAATCCATCAGCCTGCCAGAAATCCCGCAGGAGGTGCTGAACCGCTACCCGGGCGTGGTCGAAGCCATTGCAACACTGGAAAAAGAAGGTTTCCCAATCTTCTCTTACGATGCCTCACTGGGCGGGAAATATCCGGTCATCTGCGTGGTGCTGTTTAACCCCGCTAACGGCACCTGCTTTGCTTCCTTCGGCGCGCATCCTGACTTTGGCGTAGCGCTGGAGCGTACCGTCACCGAACTGTTGCAGGGACGCGGCCTGAAAGATCTGGACGTGTTCACCCCACCGACGTTTGATGATGAGGAAGTGGCTGAGCACGCTAATCTGGAAACCCACTTTATCGATTCTAGCGGTCTGATCTCTTGGGATATGTTCAAGAAGCAGGCTGATTATGAATTTGCCGACTGGAGCTTTAAAGGGTCGACAGAAGAAGAATTTGCAACGCTGATGGCGATCTTCAAGCAGGAAGATAAAGAAGTTTATATTGCCGATTATGAGCATCTGGCCGTTTATGCCTGTCGCATCATCGTTCCAGGCATGTCAGACATCTACCCTGCCGACGATCTGCTGTTGGCCAATAACAGCATGGGTGCTCACCTGCGCGACACGCTGCTGACGCTACCAAACAACAAATGGGAACAAGAAGACTACCTGGCGCTGTTGCAACAGTTGGATGACGAAGGATTGGATGACTTCACCCGCGTGCGCGAGCTGCTTGGTATTGCCACTGGCAAAGATAATGGCTGGCTTACTCTACGCGTTGGAGAATTAAAAGCTATGTTGGCGCTGGCCGGCGGCGACCTGGAGCAGGCGCTGACCTGGACAGAATGGACACAGGATTTCAACGATTCGGTCTTCAGCGCACAGCGCAGCAATTACTACCGTTGCCTGCAAACCCTGCTGCTGCTGGCACTCGAGCCTGAGCGCGATCCCGCTGAATACTACGATGCCTTCACTAAAATGTACGGCAGTGAGACAGTCGATGCCGCCAGTGCCGCCGTTGCTGGAGAAGCGTGCTTCTACGGCCTGTTTGCCATAGACGATACCTTTACCTCTTTACCTGCGCATCAGTCGTTGCTGGCTGCTTATGAAAAGCTGCAGCAGGCCAAACGTCGTTATTGGCAGTCAAAATAATGTCTACGTGATGCAGTCATCGTGCAGCCTTATATTGATGACAGCGATCTGTTGCAAATAGCCCTTTATTTTAAAGGGCTATTTTATTGTCCAAAGGACAATAATTTATTATTCGTGATACATCATCAGAATATTGTTATTGAATGGTGAATTTTTAATTAAATTACCTCGACAAGGTGGTACTGAAATTCTACAAAACATGATTTTTATTAACGCTAAATCGGTAGGTTTAACCTATGCCATTCAACTCTTTTTGCAAAAATTAAAATATTTTTTCATTATACAATTCAATGAATTAACCACAAAACCTAGGTATTCCGCCCTACCTACCGACCTATTAATTTCTTGCAATATGATCCACGTCAAATTTTGCCGTATACTGCTTTGTTAGTATCTCAACGCTGATAAATTTTAAGAGAGAGTTAGTGTGAAAGCTGACAACCCCTTCACTCTATTACTACCGGCCGCGATGGCAAAAGTTGCTGAAGACGCCGGAGTCTATAAAGCGACCAAACAACCGTGTACGACGTTTTATTTAGCGATCACTGCGGGTGTATTTATTTCGATCGCCTTCGTCTTCTATATTACGGCCACGACAGGAACATCGACGATTCCTTTTGGTATCGCGAAATTGATCGGAGGTATCTGTTTCTCCCTTGGCCTCATGTTGGTTGTCGTCTGCGGTGCGGACTTGTTTACCTCGACCGTTCTCATCGTAATTGCCAAAGCCAGTGGACGTATTACCTGGAAGCAACTAGCCTGTAACTGGGCTAATGTTTATGTCGGCAACCTGATTGGTGCGCTTTTCTTCGTTGGGCTTATTTGGTTCTCTGGCGAGCATATGGTCGCAAACGGCGCATGGGGCCTTAACGTCCTGCAAACAGCGGAACACAAACTTGAACACACCTTTGTTGAAGCACTGTGTCTGGGGATCCTGGCCAACCTGCTAGTCTGTCTGGCTGTGTGGATGAGCTATTCAGGCCGCACGCTTACCGATAAAATGTTTGCCATGATCCTGCCAGTCGCCATGTTCGTTTCTAGTGGTTTTGAGCACAGTATCGCCAACATGTTCATGGTTCCTATGGGCATCGTTATCAAAAATTTTGCGGCCCCAGAATTCTGGAATGCCATTGGCATGGCGCCGTCTCAGTTTGAACATTTAACCGTCAGTCACTTCATTACCGATAATCTGATTCCCGTCACCCTAGGGAATATCATCGGCGGCGGTATAATGGTTGGTTTAACATATTGGGTAATTTATTTGCGCGGTGGAGACAAGCACCACTAAGGTGCAATCGGCCGCAACGTCGGGTTTAAGAAATCCATATCAAAGGTAGGTGTAAAATGACCGAGCTGAATGAAAAATTGGCCAATGCATGGCAAGGCTTTAGCAAAGGTGAATGGCAGGATAACGTCAACGTTCGTGACTTTATCCAGAAAAACTACACGCCGTATGAAGGTGATGAGTCTTTCCTTGCTGGCGCAACCAAAGCGACCTCAGCGCTGTGGGACAGCGTCATGGAAGGCATCAAACAGGAAAACCGCACTCACGCCCCTGTTGATTTTGATACCCATGTTGCTGCGACTATCACGTCTCACGACGCGGGATACATCAACAAAGGTCTGGAAAAAATCGTTGGTCTGCAGACTGATGCGCCGTTAAAACGTGCGTTGATTCCGTTTGGTGGTATCAAAATGGTTGAAGGGTCATGCAAAGTTTACGGCCGTGAACTGGATCCTCAACTGAAAAAAATCTTCTCTGAATATCGCAAAACGCACAACCAGGGCGTATTCGATGTTTACACCCCAGACATCCTGCGTTGTCGTAAGTCTGGCGTTCTGACTGGTCTGCCAGATGCCTACGGCCGTGGCCGTATCATCGGTGACTACCGTCGCGTTGCGCTGTACGGTATCGACTATCTGATGAAAGACAAGTTTGCTCAGTTTACTTCTCTGCAATCCAAACTGGAAAACGGCGAAGATCTGGAAGCAACAATCCGTCTGCGTGAAGAAATTGCCGATCAGCACCATGCACTGAGCCAAATTAAAGAAATGGCAGCGAAATACGGCTGCGATATTTCTGCCCCAGCAGCGACAGCCCAAGAAGCCGTTCAGTGGACTTACTTCGGTTACCTGGCTGCGGTGAAATCACAGAATGGTGCGGCAATGTCCTTCGGACGTGTCTCCACCTTCCTGGATATCTACCTCGATCGCGATCTGAAAGCCGGCAAAATCACGGAAGAAGAAGCTCAGGAAATGATTGACCACCTGGTCATGAAACTGCGTATGGTGCGTTTCCTGCGTACACCTGAGTATGATGAGCTGTTCTCTGGTGACCCAATCTGGGCAACAGAATCTCTGGCTGGTATGGGTCTGGATGGTCGTACACTGGTGAGCAAAACCAGCTTCCGCTTCCTGAACACCCTGTACACCATGGGGCCGTCTCCAGAGCCGAACATGACCATTCTGTGGTCTGAAAAACTGCCACAAAGCTTTAAAAACTATGCGGCTAAAGTCTCCATCGATACCTCTTCTCTGCAATACGAGAATGACGATCTGATGCGCCCTGACTTTAACAACGACGACTACGCGATTGCGTGTTGCGTAAGCCCGATGATCGTTGGTAAACAAATGCAGTTCTTCGGTGCCCGTGCAAACCTGGCGAAAACCATGCTGTACGCTATCAATGGCGGCGTGGACGAAAAACTGAAAATGCAGGTTGGTCCTAAATCAGAACCAATCAAAGGCGACGTTCTGAACTTCGACGAAGTGATGGATCGCATGGATCACTTCATGGATTGGCTGGCTAAGCAATATGTCACCGCGCTGAACGTCATCCACTACATGCATGACAAATACAGCTACGAAGCATCGTTGATGGCACTGCACGACCGTGACGTGTTCCGCACCATGGCGTGTGGTATCGCAGGTCTGTCTGTTGCTGCTGACTCCCTGTCTGCCATCAAATATGCCAAAGTTAAGCCGATTCGTGATGAAGATGGCCTGGCTATCGACTTTGATATCGAAGGCGAATATCCGCAATTCGGTAACAACGATGCTCGCGTAGATGAACTGGCTTGTGACCTGGTTGAACGTTTCATGAAGAAAATTCAGAAACTGAATACCTACCGTGGCGCAACCCCGACTCAGTCTGTTCTTACCATCACCTCTAACGTGGTATATGGTAAGAAAACAGGTAACACGCCAGACGGTCGCCGCGCAGGTGCACCATTCGGACCAGGTGCTAACCCAATGCACGGTCGTGACCAGAAAGGTGCCGTTGCTTCTCTGACTTCTGTTGCCAAACTGCCGTTTGCTTACGCGAAAGATGGTATTTCTTATACCTTCTCCATCGTGCCTAACGCGTTGGGTAAAGACGATAACGTGCGTAAAGCTAACCTTGCAGGCCTGATGGATGGTTACTTCCATCATGAAGCCAGCATCGAAGGCGGCCAGCACTTGAACGTCAACGTCATGAACCGTGAAATGCTACTTGATGCGATGGAAAACCCGGAAAAATATCCGCAGTTGACTATCCGTGTATCTGGCTATGCAGTGCGTTTCAACTCACTGACGAAAGAACAGCAGCAAGACGTCATCACCCGTACCTTCACACAGTCAATCTAATTTCCATGACTGTCTGAAAAGACGTAAAATGAAGGCTCCACGTCAGTGGGGCCTTTTTCTTACCCTCGCTTGTCGTTCAGACTGTTAGCCTGTTTTGCCAGCTCGCCATGCTGCCCTATCATGTGGCGGGCTGGCAAAACAGATTCGACGCAGCATCTGTCATACGGTGTTTTTCTGCCAGGAAACGTCTGCCAGATCGATACCCGCTTTCTTATGACTGCGCTCATAAAGACCGCTATTGTCCGGTCAAATTTGGAGAAAACCTCGCAATGTCAGTAATCGGTCGCATCCACTCCTTTGAATCCTGCGGCACTGTCGATGGCCCAGGCATCCGCTTCATCATCTTCTTCCAGGGTTGCCTGATGCGCTGTCTGTATTGCCATAACCGTGATACTTGGGATACACACGGTGGCAAAGAAGTGACAATTGAAGAACTCATGAAAGAAGTCGTGACCTACCGCCATTTTATGAATGCATCCGGCGGCGGCGTAACAGCATCGGGCGGTGAGGCCATACTGCAAGCTGAGTTTGTACGCAACTGGTTCCGCGCCTGTAAAGCAGAAGGTATCAATACCTGTCTGGACACTAACGGATTCGTGCGCCGTTACGATCCCGTCATCGACGAGCTATTGGACGTCAGCGATTTAGTGATGCTCGACCTGAAGCAAATGAACGATGATATACATCAGAATTTAGTTGGCGTATCGAATCACCGAACTCTGGATTTCGCTCGCTATCTGGCAAAACGTAACCAGCGTACCTGGATACGTTATGTGGTGGTGCCTGGCTGGTCTGACGACGATGCGTCCGCGCACAAACTGGGTGAGTTCACTAAGGATATGACGAACATCGAGAAAATTGAACTTCTGCCCTACCACGAGCTTGGCAAACATAAGTGGATCGCAATGGGCGAAGAGTACAAATTGGACGGTGTTAAACCGCCGAAGGCCGATACGATGGATCGCGTTAAATCAATTCTTGAAAGCTACGGCCACAAAGTAATCTACTAACCTTTGATGCTTTCTGCAAAAATAGCGCGCTCACGGCGCGCTATTTTCATTCCAGCAGATTACCATCATTAAATCGTTACACTGCGCTAAGCCAGATTCCCTGCCGCTTTGATTTTTACCTGCACCGAATTCCCCGGCAGATAGGCCAAAGGAATTTCCTGATAGTCGATGATCTCAACGCTACCCGGCATGGCTCCCGTCTCTTCAGCAAGACAAATAGTTTGCTGCTGTAATTCCTTTTTTACCTCTTCACGATCGTGATCCGGCATTTTAACCACACGCTCGATCTGCGCCCCCACCTTCCCTAACGCCACCCCCACCGCATTTGCCGCATCGAAATTCAACGGACGCATAACCTGGCTGACACCAGATAAAACGTCAGGCAGTAAAATACTTCCGCCGCCAACAAGCACCGCAGGAATAGCCGCACTTGACGATTTTATCCGGTCGATAGCACTTTCCACTTTATCAATCATCTGACGATAAGCCTGCTGGCAAAGCGCTTTATCCAGTTCAGGTAGCGGACGAGGAAGTGTGGATGTCCATCGCTCACGATGAAGGCGCAGCATGATATCGCTGAGCGTTAACGTCTCCCCGCCAAAGCTGATGCCCTGCTCAAGAAGACGATAGCCGACGCTGTCAGGCCCAAGGATGAGCGCCCCATCCGGAGACTGGCGAACACAGGTTCCACCACCAATACCGATAGAAATGATATCCGGCATCCTGAAATTCGTCCGCACATCACCCACTTCAACGGCGATTGCCGACTCACGCGGAAAGCCATTCACCAACACGCCAATATCGGTTGTCGTACCGCCGACATCAATAATCAATGCATTATCCAATCCCGAAAGGTGGCACGCTCCACGAATAGAGTTCGTTGGCCCACAGGCCATCGTCAGAATCGGATATTGCTTCACCATACTTTCGGACATCAATGTGCCATCATTTTGCCCAAAGAATGGCGTAGCTTTGATACCGTGCCGCATTAACGCTTGCGTAAAGCCGTTAACAAAACGGATGGCGGTGCTTTGCAACGACGCATTCAGGATTGTCGCATTTTCTCTTTCCAGTAATCCCGTGCTGCCTATCCGGTGGGATAACGACAGAGAAACATCAGGCAATGCCGCGTTCACCCACTGGGCAACCCGCAACTCTTGCTCATTGTTTACAGGGGAAAATACGCCACAGATTGCCACGCTATCGACATGACCACGCATCTTGTCACAAACCGCCAGCACCTCATCCCTCAGTATGGGATGGATCTCACGACCATCAAATTCATAGCCGCCGTGAAGCTGGTAGAAATGTTTGCCTAACGTCTTTTGCCACTCGTCATCCCAGCCAAACAGCGGTGGGACGCTATCACTGCTTGGCAAATTCAGGCGCAATAATCCGACGCGATCCAGCCCTTTCCGCTCAACAATCGCATTAGTACATTGTGTTGTACCTAACATCGCATAGCGAATATGCTGCGACGCGATGCCAGACTGCGCCAATACTTCAGCAATCGCCCGTTCGATACCGCTGTAGATATCTATACTGGTAGGGCATTTGGCCGTCGCAATACAGCGTAGGTCAGCATCTAAAATTGCCGCATCCGTGTTTGTGCCGCCGACATCAATCCCGAGTCGGTAATCATGATTATGTAACATCGGGAAAGCCTTAGCGATTTGCAAGCTGTTCTATCGGCACATACTGCACCGGATAACCAAAATATCCAGGTCCTGCAACGTCAATCCCTTTCGGCGTTCGCCATTTGTCATTGCACGGATAGGCAATAACATCAACTCGCTGCCCATACCGTAAATGCTCCGTAATAATCGGGCGTCCGGTTTCACTGTCGACTATAGAAATTAAATCAGGAACCACCGCCAGCAGATTATCCTGCGTAGGGTCGGCCGTCTGTGATGAACGATACGCCAACAATAGCTCGTTCTGGAAAAGCACCGTAAACGATTCGCCTTTGTCGCTCCCCATACCATCCAGCACCACTTTACCCCGTGCAAAACCGCCGGTTGTACGCCGAGCAACATCAACAATCTTTCCTGATGCAACAACATGGCCATTCAACACGGTAAGCAGAGACTGTACCGGATGGCTGCCCGACTGATGAGACTCCCGCAGCGTTTTCCCGATATTCTGCGCCAGTGTAAGTGTCCCTTTAATCGCGCTACGTTTGAGTTCGTGTCCACGGAGCGGATAATCACACATCGCGGAGGCTCCCCCCATCTGCTCCGTAATGACTCTGGCTAGCCGTTCAGACCACACTCCATCAATCGGATTGAGGATAACCGAGTTACCTTTCTCATCAGCCAGCGTATTGGGTGCCGAAGATAAACCATCAAGGAAAAAGGTCACCATCTGTGCTTCGGGGAAGGCTCTCCCCATTGCATCACAATCAATAACCGGCAACCCTTTTTTAGCCGCAACAACAAATGGAATGAGGGAATTAATTCCACCAACTTCGATTGAAAATGTTCCTGAAGATGATTCCGCTAACACCGATTCCATCGTATCGAAGGCCAACAGAATTTGGCGCTGTGAAATAATTTTCTCCACAGAAACCGTAGGCGCGCCCATTGCGCTACATGGAAAAAAAAGCGAATTATCTTCGACATCATCGAGATTCATCAGAACAACAGGCCGAGTATTACGTAATGCATTCTTGGCAATCAGCGAACCAAGATAAGGGTCGCCCCCACCCCCAGTACCGAGAACTGACGCCCCCAGTGCAATATCATCTATTGTTTCAGAATCAATATAACGGTTCATTACTTACCCAATAACCACTGAATAACCTAGGATTTAGAGAACGAATGGGCAGACGTTACCAACTGCGGGAACATTTTCCGCATAGCGATATACATCACCAGGCTGATTATTATGCCATCCAATGTAGAAACGGATGTGATTGTAAACAAATCAAAGAAATCTGTAGCCGTTGCTAAGCTTACAAAACTGCCGGAGAGCCACGCGATGAATGCACAAATATTCAGCAATGGCGGTGGTGATTCGTCCTGTTTGAGACGCGAGGAATCAAAAAAGTAATATTCAGCAAGGTAAACCCCTGCAATAGGGGAAATCAGAACGCCTATTAGCGACAAAAATTGAGTAAAATTATTAATCATGCCGTTATAGGCAAGAGGCAAACCAGCAAATGCCATCACCACAACGAGTATTGGTCGAGGTATTGCTCTGATGACGACAGATAAACCTAGTGAAGCTGAAATTAGATTAGAACTATTCGTCGTCCATTGAGCAAAAATTAAAATCACAATGGCTGACACACCAAGTCCAATACTAAAAAATATTTCAACCAAATCGTCGCTACCAACCATATGGGTTAATATGAGTGCAACAAGAATCGTGGAACTGTTCCCCAGTAAAAAACCCAAACCTGACCCTAGCATAGCGTCTTTACGTGTTCTGGAATAACGGGCAATATCCGGTGATACAATACTTGCCGCCACTATCCAGATAGAAACAACGTAAGAAACCGCACTTCCTAAGCTTATTGGGTTTTTAATGGCAACCTCAGTGGGCGAAGAATGGCCGCTGGCTGCGAGATATATACCTGAGACAATGAGTATGAGCATTAGCGGGACGCTTAATATACTTAATTTCCCTAGCGACCTAACTCCCCAAATGGCTGTCAGTGCCATTAATGCCATGCCGAACAGCAAGACAAAAAAACGCCCAGGTTCAAGTTGATAATGTAAGAGCGCTTTTTGCAGCATTACGCCAAAAAAATCGAGTTGAAAAGCGAACCAACCAACCATCGAGATGGCGGAAAATACGCCAATCATTTTCCCACCTAGTCGCCCAAAAACGGAGATGCTGAGCAGCGTTGTTGATAACCCGCAGCCATAACCGACGTTAGCACATAATGCGGCGAGAATACCCAGCAAGACGGAGCCGATAATCGTGGCGCTGATAGCCTGAGAAAACGGCAGCCCACTACTTAGAAAAGACCCTAGAAACAAGCCAGAAATATCGATTCCCAAAGCCAACCATATTAAAGCAATGACATACCAGCTTTTTCTCACTTCTACAGGGACAGGTTCGTATTCATAATCATAGATTTTCCGTTCCTGTTGTTGTTTTCCAGGTACAACATTTCCTTGAGACATCATCCCTCCATCAAATAAGCAGCAAATAATTATTGTATCGTGTGATATTTTATAGAGGTTGCCTGGCGGCGTATAGAACAATGGTGTCGTCAGCAAGCTGACAACACCATTGTGTCTATGGGAGACCCTGATGTGACGCATAAAACCACGCTCTTTTGTGGCAACCACACCAATGGTGCGGCGTAACAACACGATAAATGGGTTTCATATCGATTAATACAGATATATTTTGATGTTAACATTCAGATATGTAATGTATGCGAAGGAAATGCTATGCGCTTAGATAAACTGGAGATTCGCTGGTTAAAGCTATTTTGCAAAATCGTTGAAAAACAAGGAATTACCAACGCACAAACTGCAACGGGTCTGAGCCAACCCGTGTTAAGCCACTATCTATCTCGCCTTGAGGATACGCTTGGTCTTGTTTTGTGCGAACGCGGACGTGGTGGCTTTGCCTTAACAACTGAGGGGGAGGTTGTCTACCAGGAAGCAAAGTCTGTCATTTCCACACTTGATGATTTTGCTAACAGGTTAGCCCGCATAAAGCATCAGCTTATAGGTAAAGTAAAGTTAGGCTGTCTAGATAATGTCGCTACCCACCCCAATAATGTTATATCTCAGGCGATAACCCGGCTTTATGCCCAAAGTCCCGAAGTCAATGTCGAACTTGATATTATGGAATACCTGCCGCTCATGGAACGGTTGAAAAATGGACATCTCGATATTGTTCTAAGCGCTTTGCCTGATGACATTCCGGCAGATATTTTTTATGAACCTGTATTCGTTGAACACAGTTACTTTTATTCACTAGCAGAAAATGCTGAAATTATAGAGCGCGAATGGCTCAATGGTGAATTAAATCCTCGTAGAGTAATAATCGGTGGGCATGCCTTCAACGAAATATCTAAACAACTCGGTCCCGTAGCAAAACAAGGCTACCACCAAACAGCATGGCATCTTGAAGGTAGTCTATTACTCGTGCTAGCGGGAACGCATATTTGTTATCTTCCCGACCATTATGCCGCATCTTGGGTGGAAAAAGGGAAACTAGCGGTAGTTGCTCCGGATCGCTTAAAGCTAACCAGCACATTTTATCTAGTGCGAAATGCAAAACAGCGCCTTAGCCCAGTAGCCGAAGCGCTGTGGAATAATATGGTCGAAGCGGGACAAAGTTCGCTGGCCAGCCTCGATGCCGCTGACTCAAGCAGTAGCTAACGGCGTTGGATGGTGATTGGCTTTTCTGAGCAACAGCATCAGGTAGATCATGGCAATGGCTGCAATCAGAACAAACAGCAACCGATCGGAGTAGCTTTGCATCAATACTGCAGCAACGCTTGGCCCACAAAGGCTGCCAAGCGTGTAGCTGAGGAGCAGCGCTTGGTTCATGACCACGAGTTCATCAGGGCTCACTTTTTCGCATGCCCACGACATGGCAACGGGGTACAGCGTAAACCCCGCGCATCCCAGCAGGAACAGCGACGGAGCCATCGCATAGTGGCTGATACTTAGCATGGCAATGCAACCCACAATCACCACAAAAACCAACACCCGCAGAACCAACAATCGACCATAGCGATCCGCCAGTCGCCCAACAGGCCATTGACCGATGATACCGGAGCTGATTAACAGCGCCATCCAGTATCCAACCTGTGCATCATTCATTCCCTGATGGGAAAGATACAGCGGCATCAGGCCATACAATGAGCCTAAAATTGCGCCGGAAATAATACAACCGTGTATGCCTAAACGTGCACTGCGATACGACAGCATTTTCCACATATTGACAGGTTTTTCATGCTGTTTTGGCGGAGCGGGGAGACGAGTAAACAACAGCGGTAATACCGCTAAAATAACTAATGCAGCCATCCACGGCAGCACGCTCAATAATGACGTAGGCAACACGCTAAGCAACAGTTGTCCAATCACACTGCCGAGGTAATAAGCGATCATATAAGCAGCCAGTAGTTGCCCTCTCTGTGCAGATGTTCCACTGCACAACAAGGCACTTTCGACCACAACCCAGATCAATGCACAACCAATCCCGGCAAGAAAACGCCAGAATAACCAGTTGCCAATATCCGTAGAAATGCCAAGCCCCACAATCGCAACGCTAAATAATAAAGCTGCGAAATAATAGCTGCGGTTAAACCCATAAAGTTTGATTAATTTGCCGGCGAATAGCGTTCCAATCAGATTGCCAGCGAAATAGGATGAGCCAACCAGGCCCACCTGCCAGACGGGCAGAGCCTGATAACTCAACCAAAGTGGAACCAGTGTATTTAATACCGCAATACAAACCGTCAGCAGCAGAAGTCCGCAGAGCAATAACAGCACTGGGCGGGAATAAGCAGACATAGCGAAGTGGATAACCAAACAACCGGAGAAGAGTGAGCGCATCATGACACTGCGACTATAAAAGTCAATCCGGGCAAAAGTGCTAAAACTTCTTTCTTAGATTATGGATTGAAAGAATTAATCAATACTCACAAAAAGGGCCATTGTTTTGAAAACAGAAGGTTACTACTCATCTGATTTTAAAACATTTTCAGCTTAGACATTAAGTAACAAAAGCGATATGGGATAGATAAGCTATTTTTACGATAAAAAAATATTACCGAACACGGGACGTAAAAAAAGCGCCCTAAGGCGCTTGATTCAGATAACCGCAGTTTAGCCAATAAATTCCAACCCGCCCATATACGGACGCAGCGCTTCAGGAATTTCAATTCGGCCATCAGCCTGCTGGTAGTTTTCCAGAACAGCCACCAGTGTCCGACCGACTGCCAGACCAGAACCATTCAACGTGTGAACCAGCCGAGTCTTCTTATCGGACTTGCTACGGCAGCGGGCCTGCATACGACGTGCCTGGAAATCCCACATGTTAGAGCAGGAAGAGATTTCACGATACGTGTCCTGCGCTGGTAACCACACTTCCAGATCGTAAGTTTTGGTGGAACCAAAACCCATATCCCCCGTGCACAGCAAAACTTTACGGTAAGGCAACTTCAGCAGTTGCAGCACCGTTTCAGCATGGGTCGTCAATTCTTCCAAGGCCTGCATAGAATCTTCAGGGCGGACGATTTGTACCAGTTCAACTTTGTCAAACTGGTGCATACGGATCAATCCACGCGTATCACGACCATACGACCCTGCTTCAGAACGGAAACAAGGCGTGTGTGCGGTCATTTTCAATGGCAAGGATTCTTCATCAAGAATCTCGTCACGCACCAGATTAGTCAGCGGGACTTCAGCCGTCGGGATCAGCGCATATTGGCTGCTGTCTGCTTCTTCGCTTAAAGGATTGGTGTGGAACAGATCTTCACCAAACTTAGGTAACTGGCCCGTGCCGTATAGCGTGGCGTGGTTTACCAGGTAGGGTACATACGCTTCCTGATAACCATGCTGTTGTGTATGCAAGTCAAGCATGAACTGAGCGAGCGCACGATGTAGACGAGCAATCTGCCCTTTCATCACGACAAAACGCGCACCCGTTAGTTTCACTGCGGCAGCAAAATCCAGTCCGGCAGCCATCTCACCGAGTTCAACATGATCGCGTACAGGGAAATCATATTTACGCGGCTCACCCCAGCGGGCAACTTCCTGATTTTGTGTCTCATCTTTACCTAACGGCACAGAATCATCCGGCAGGTTTGGGATCGTTAGCGCCAGATCGCGAATTTCATTCTGCAACTGATCCAGTTCTGCTTTCGCGGCATCCAGTTCTTCGCCTAATGTGTTAACTTCACGACGTAAAGGCTCGATATCTTCACCGCGCGCTTTCGCTGCGCCAATCTCTTTCGATCGGGAGTTACGCACGGCTTGCAGATTTTCGGTTTCTACCTGCAATACTTTACGACGTTCTTCCTGCTTACGCAGGGTCTCAACATCCAGCTTAAAGCCCCTGCGAGCCAGTAACTTTTCGGCGACTGCGTCTAGCTCATTACGCAGTAAATTGGGATCGAGCATGCTAATCCTGTGCTTATGATTATCAAATGAAATGGTGGCGTACACGGCGCGCTACGCGGCCGGCTTCAGAAAATATCTCGACAACCTTACCGCAACGCTTAGTTCAACGGTAGCGTTTTGTCGGGCTATTTTGATCCTGAGTCGCTAGCCAGGCGAGCTTTTCACCAATTTTGCCCTCAAGGCCACGCGAGGTAGGCACGTAATAGTGCGTATCAGCCATTTCCGGGGGAAAGTAACTCTCTCCTGCCGCATAGGCGTTAGGTTCGTTGTGCGCGTACCGATACTCAGCTCCAAGTCCCATTTCTTTCATCAACCGGGTAGGCGCATTGCGCAAATGTTCGGGAACATCATAATCTGGTTTCTCACGCGCATCCTGCATCGCTGCTTTGAAAGCGCTATATACCGCGTTACTTTTAGGGGCGCAGGCGAGATAAACGATAGCCTGTGCGATAGCACGTTCCCCCTCTGCCGGCCCAACGCGAGTGAAACAATCCCAGGCAGAGATAGCCACCTGCATCGCACGCGGATCGGCATTACCGACATCTTCTGAGGCAATCGCCAACAGTCGCCGCGCAACATACAGCGGATCGCCGCCCGCGGTGATGATTCGAGCGTACCAATAAAGTGCTGCATCCGGCGCAGACCCTCTCACCGATTTATGCAAAGCCGAAATCAGGTCGTAATAGCGATCGCCCTTGTTATCAAAACGGGCACTGCGTTCGCCAGCAATTTCATTGAGGAGAGCCGGCGTCAGGACACGCATCCCCTGCGCATCAATTTCCGCCATATCCGCCATCATTTCCAGACTATTCAACGCACGTCTGGCATCACCATTGACCAACTCAGCCAGCATTCGACCGGTTTCAGCAGGCAGGGCAATATTCTGCTCACCATATCCGCGCTCGCGGTCATTCATTGCCTGTAATAACACCTGTTCGATATCTTCTGCCGTCAACGCTTTTAGTAAATAGACGCGGGCGCGTGATAACAACGCGGAGTTGAGTTCAAAAGAAGGGTTTTCCGTTGTTGCGCCAATGAAGGTGATTGTCCCATCTTCAATATGTGGCAGAAACGCATCCTGCTGGCTTTTGTTGAAACGATGAACTTCATCAACAAACAAAATGGTACGTCGCCCTGCATTTCGATTTTGCCGAGCACGCTCAATCGCTTCACGAATTTCTTTGATGCCGGACGTCACGGCAGAAATGCGCTCGACATCCGCCTGCCCGTAATGCCCAATTAATTCTGCCAGCGTGGTTTTTCCCGTTCCTGGCGGCCCCCAGAGGATCATCGAGTGCAACTGCCCGGCCTCAATGGCTCGTGGCAGTGGCTTACCAGCGCCTAATAGGTGTTGTTGACCAATATATTGCGCCAATGTTGCTGGCCGCATACGCGCGGCCAGCGGTTGGAATTCATTATGGGAAAAATCAAGTGACAGGTTGCTCACGCTGGCCTCACTGACGCTGATCGTCCAGCGTGACGCCTTTCGGTGGCGTAAATGTAAATCGCGCGGCATTAACAGCGCCATTTTGCTGATTTTTCAGCACATAGGTACTGCGCTGCCCATCTTGTTCCGTCGCAGTAAATTGCTTGATCGTGCCGTTTGTCGTCACATTAATCGCAAACTGCTTCAGATTACCGCTCGCTGACTTCGGTGTAAGCTCGAAATCATCGCCCTTCTGCCGTACATCGTATTTATCCCAATCGCCGGTATCGTTACGCGTAATCAGGATGAACGGCGTATTACCCGTCGCATCTTTCAACCAGGTCGCGGTGACTTGCTCAACAAAGGGATTGTAGAACCAGAGCGTTTTTCCATCAGAAATCAATGCACTTTCATCAGGTGATATCGTTTTCCAGTTAAATAAGTTAGGGCGTTTTAACCACAGTTCCCCTTCCCCTTCCTGCACCGCTGCGCCATCCGCGCTGGTGACGGTCTGGCTGAAATTTGCATGGAAACTGTTTACTTTATTGAGTCGTCCCTGCAAATCTTTTGCCGCGTCTGCATAGACAGCGGTTGACGTCATTCCCGTAATCAGGCAACTGATAGCTAACCACTTTTTCATACGCATAATCCTTTGAATTTCCTGATATAACAGACCTTTTTTGTCAAGGCCAAACGCTTAGTGTTACGCCGATGTTCTTTGTAGATCACGGTTATTTGTGAACCATTGATATTTATGAATCTATGTTATCTGAACCCACTCGGACAATGGTAGATGAATTATCTGCTTATTAGCGCTTTTACGCTTCTTTGCATAAGGGCTGCACACGCAGCCCTTATGATGGAGTGATTTCAACGGATACCGCGTGGTTATTCCATTGATGGTGGTGCCAACACCTCGCGGTTACCATTGTGTCCAGGAGAGCTGACGATGCCCTGTGCCTCCATTTGCTCAACGATTCGCGCGGCGCGGTTATAGCCGATTCGGAACTGACGCTGTACGCCGGAGATTGATGCACGACGTTTATCGACCACAAATCCTACGGCCTGATCGAACAAAGGATCGAGTTCTTCATCGCCATCAAGAC
The DNA here is from genome assembly GCF_001742145.1 of Pectobacterium parmentieri. Lineage (NCBI taxonomy): Bacteria > Pseudomonadati > Pseudomonadota > Gammaproteobacteria > Enterobacterales > Pectobacteriaceae > Pectobacterium > Pectobacterium parmentieri. The sequence goes on from NZ_CP015749.1 coordinate 1,998,485, forward strand.
CGAGCCCCCCACCTTCCCCATCGTCGCCACCGCTGACGATATTATCAATATATTGAGGGCGACCACGTGCTTTCCAGTCTTGAACCACGGCATGGACTTCCTCATCGCGCACAAAAGCCCCATGCACACGGACAGGGATCGAGGAGTTGGGAGCCATATAAAGCATATCCCCCATTCCCAAGAGCGATTCAGCCCCCCCTTGATCGAGGATAGTCCGTGAGTCGATTTTGCTGGAAACGGTAAATGCGATACGTGTCGGGATATTTGCTTTGATAAGCCCAGTGATCACGTCAACGGAAGGACGTTGCGTCGCCAGTACCAGGTGAATCCCCGCGGCTCGCGCTTTTTGTGCCAATCGGGCAATCAGTTCTTCAACCTTCTTACCCACCGCCATTATCAGATCGGCAAATTCATCGACCATGACGACAATATACGGCAGTTTCTCCAGCACTGGCGGCGTCATATCCATACTGTCGCCCGGTTTCCAGAACGGATCGGGAATTGGACGCCCCATCGCATTTGCTGTCATCACGCGTTCGTTGTATCCCGCCAGATTACGCACACCAAGCGCTGACATCAGCTTATAGCGACGCTCCATTTCACCGACACACCAGCGCAGCGCATTTGCCGCATCCTTCATGTCGGTCACAACTTCCGTCAACAAATGTGGAATGCCTTCGTACACGGAAAGTTCCAGCATTTTTGGATCGATCATGATAAAGCGCACGTCTTCTGGCGTGGCTTTATACAACATACTGATGATCATAGCGTTGACGCCGACTGACTTACCCGATCCCGTGGTACCTGCAACCAGTAGGTGCGGCATTTTCGCCAGATCGGCAACGACGGGTTCGCCTGCAATATCTTTCCCCAACACGATTGCCAGCGGTGAAGGGTTATGTCGGAATGCGTCACAGTCCAGCACTTCTCGCAGATACACCGTCTGACGATGCGCATTTGGTAATTCCAGCCCAACATACGGTCTACCAGGAATCACCTCAACAATACGCACTGCAACAACTGACAGTGACCGTGCCAAATCGCGTGACAAATTCGAGATACGCGCCGCTTTAACGCCCGGTGCTAAATCTAGTTCAAAACGCGTGATTACCGGACCCGGAGAGTGATCGACCACATCCGCTTTTACCCGAAAATCAGCCAGACGCGCTTCAATCAATCGCGCAGTCTGTTCCAACGCGAAATTATCAACAGGCGCTTCGCTGGCGGGAGGCGGGGTCAACAAATCCAACGTTGGCAGCGGTGTTGTCGGTTTCTGGAGCGGTTGTTCATTACGCACCAGGAACGGATGAATCAGGCCATCCATTGCTGGATGGTGCGCTAGTGTATTTTCCTGTTTCACGTCCTCAACAGGCGCTGACGTCGGTTGCACTGGTTGACCAAACATCTGCGGGCTGCGCTCATCGTCGTCATCCTCATCTTCACCAGCATGCATCGGCGGGAACGTTGGCTCGGCACGATAGGACTGCTGTGAATACGGGGATTCGGATTCGCTAAACGTATGCGGTGCAGATTCGTGCTCATTCTCCGCGCTAAACGGCGAGAACGAAAAGGCGTTATGCGGAGCCAGAGGGGTTGGATGAACAGGCTCACTGACCGCAGGTGACGCTAGCGAAACAGGGGTTTCCTCATCAGGCTGCGACGCGCTGGCGTCATAACGGGACTGCTGCTGTGCAGCGAAATCTCTGGCTAACTGTGCTTGCAGAAGTGCGTCTTCATCGTCTTCCTGTAACGGGTATGCTTCACCATAGCGCTGACGCTGCTGGTCCAGATACGCTTGTTGCAGCGCAGTTTCTTGCTGCGCGATGTCATCCGGTGTCTCTTCCTGATACACGTCGTTCGTCAATTCCGTTTCTACGCTATCGCTCTGCGCCTGTAGCCTTGCTTGCTCTTCGGCCAGTCGCTGCGACGGTAACTTTATTCCATATGATGCCAACTCGCGCCGAGTTGGAATCCGTACCGGATTAGGGCGTGGCAATTCCGGCCCTACACCGCGTTTAATCTGCGGATTATCATCTGCATCAGCGCTGAACGCCGGCATAAAGGTGTTATTCGCGTTGAAATCGATATCGTGTGCAGATTGTGACGGCTCAGCAGACGGTTGAACCACTGGCGGCGTTACGATCGCCGGTACGACACTATTTCCGTAAGCACTCCCGTAAGACATAGACGCACTACCGTAGGGCTCAGGCGTGGTTACGTTCTCCTGCACCGCTACAGGAGGTTCAGGGATCTCAAACGAATACAGCGGCGGATTCAGCGATGGCGTTGAGTCAATCACAGATGGGGTAACGGGCGGCACAATGCCAGGCAATGGCGAATCAGACAATGCTACTGGCGTTTCTGCCGAGAGCATCGGTTGTGTAGCAGTCGGCACGTTTTCAATTAAAGATGATGCTTCTTCTATCGCGTTGTCCGCTACCGTGTCGTGTACGGCATCAGCAACGGAAGGCGCAGAAAACAGAACGTCATCGTCATCTCGCGGTTGCGTTATCGCCTCACGGGAGGTTTCATCGTGAGGTAGGTTAAGCACATCGTTCTCATCCTCTTCGCGATAATCCTCATCACGATAGTCCTCATCGCGACGTGAACGGTTTGACATGAATGTCAGACAACCCAATACACCAGCGCCAATTTTTTCGGCGATCGTTAACCATGACCAGCCGGTAAACAACGTTAACCCTGCGCCCCAGACACACAGCAGAACCAGCGTCGCCCCCATGCTATTAAAACGTGGGATCATTGAGCTGCTCAATAGGCTTCCCAATACACCACCGGAAGCAAAATAGTAGAGATCGTCAATATTCAACGCCGCCAGACCACAAGAGGTCAGGATCAGCGCCAACGTTCCAATCAGGCGAAGTGAAAAAGTAAAGTATTCAATGGATTGGTGGTTATCGCGCTGGCGGAAAGCCACCCAGCACAGGGATAACATAATCGGCGGAATGGCATAGGCCAGAACACCAAAAATAAAGAACAGCGTATCCGCCAGCCAGGCACCTGCCACACCACCAACGTTATGGATAGGCTCATGCCACGCAGTCTGCGACCAACTGGGATCGGAGGGGCTGAAACTAAGCAATGCGACACTGAGATAAACTGCAAAAAGTGCCACAACGATTAAAATCGCTTCAAGCAAACGACGTGTTCCGCTGAGTTTTTTCAGGGTAACGTCTTTATCTTCTGTATATTCCTGGCTCAAGAGTCTCTCCAGGGGCCTGTAAGGTTTATGACAAAGCGCCGAGAAAACCCGGCGCTGGGACTGTATAAATTCACAGGAGTGTAGCTGAATTTATCGGGTTTTGCACCCACGCGTTTATCGAGTCTTAATGACCAGACGGTTGCTTTGCTTCACTTCTTCCATCACCACGTAAGTACGGGTGTCGTTTACACCCGGCAAACGCAGCAGCGTTTCGCCCAGGAGTTTACGGTAAGCGGACATGTCCGGTACGCGCGTTTTCAACAGGTAGTCAAAATCACCGGAAACCAGATGGCATTCCTGAATTTCTTCCAACTTCTGCACCGCAGAGTTAAACTGTTCAAACACATCAGGCGCACCGCGATTTAGCGTTATTTCAACGAAAACCAGCAGTGACGCATCCAGATAATGCGGGTTTAGCAGCGCTGTGTAGCCATTAATGAAACCCTGTCTTTCCAGACGACGCACACGCTCCAGACAAGGTGTTGGCGACAGCCCAACCCGTTTGGAAAGCTCGACATTGGAAATACGCCCATCTTTTTGCAATTCGTTCAGGATGTTACGATCAATACGATCGAGATCTTTTCCTGGTCGCTTTTTAGTGTCTACCATTATTATTGTCTCTCTTCACTTTTCCCTGCACCCGCTTTACCCCGATAGACCTCATGTATCAGAGTTACCCTTAAAGAAGACACGCTGCCTATTTTGTCTATCAACAGTCATTAACTTTTCGCTCTCGCCCCACGTATTGCTCACCCGCGAAGAAGACCATCACGTCATATCCGTGGCCCAAAGGCCTACCTGCGCAAAAACGAATAAAAAAGCCGAGCTTTTAACTGTCCACATACAAAAAATTTCCTCTTACCTAGATGTTTTCGCAAATGCACAGCCGATTGTCAAAGTAAAACAACGAAAATCAGAAGAAACTGCCAGATTCGATAAGCCAGAGCCATTCACTGGGGTAAGCTCAATCATTTTACTTATGAATGCGTCTGATTTTTCAGCAATTTATTATCTCCATCGTCATTAACGATTAAACAAATAGCCAGCAACTTTTCTGCATACTTTTTTTACTCTTGTAATTTCCTTACAATCGTTCTCATTGTTCGTGGTAGATATGTTCGTTGCTAAAGAAACGTGTTTGTCGTAAAGGCTGGTTCTATGAACATTATCCGCCGTCATGAAATGAGGAAAGCATGGGTACCGTTAAACATCACAAGTTATTGATTCTGGGCTCAGGCCCCGCTGGCTACACCGCCGCAGTGTATGCTGCACGCGCGAATTTACAGCCAGTATTAATCACGGGTATGGAAAAAGGCGGTCAACTGACGACCACGACCGAAGTAGAAAATTGGCCGGGCGATGCCGACGATTTAACCGGCCCGCTGTTGATGGAGCGTATGCACGCACATGCGACCAAGTTCAATACCGAAGTGATTTTTGATCATATTGAACGTGTTGATTTGCAGAACCGTCCATTCCGTTTATTCGGCGACAGCGATGAATACACCTGTGATGCACTAATTATCGCCACGGGCGCATCAGCTCGCTACCTTGGCCTACCGTCTGAAGACGCGTTTAAAGGCAAAGGCGTTTCCGCCTGTGCGACTTGTGATGGATTCTTTTATCGGAATCAAAAAGTTGCCGTCGTTGGCGGCGGGAATACCGCTGTCGAAGAAGCCCTGTATTTGTCTAACATCGCTGCGGAAGTCCATTTGATCCACCGTCGCGAGACGTTCCGTTCAGAGAAGATCCTGATCGACCGTCTGATGGACAAAGTCAAAAACGGCAACATCATCCTACACACCAACCGCACGCTGGACGAAGTGCTGGGCGATAACATGGGCGTAACGGGTGTGCGTATCCGTGATACGCAAAGCGATGCCGCTGAAGAATTGGAGCTGGCTGGCGTGTTTATCGCTATCGGCCACAGCCCGAATACTGCCGTGTTTGGTGGCCAACTGGCACTGGAAAACGGCTATATCAAAGTGCAATCCGGTATTCATGGTAACGCGACGCAAACCAGCATTCCTGGCGTCTTTGCCGCAGGCGACGTAATGGATCACATTTACCGTCAGGCTATTACCTCCGCAGGTACCGGTTGTATGGCTGCACTGGATGCTGAACGTTATCTGGATGGATTGACCATCAACAAGTAGAACGATAGCTGAAACGGAGCGGCGGCGGCCGTTCCGTTTTCTTCCTTCCGATTTGCCTGTCGCAACACAAAAATTGATCGCCTCCCTCATTTCCCCTCTCCTTTTCGTTTGCAGCGCGTTCCTGTCGCGGTAACATGGCGGCATTCTGTATGATAGAAGATAATTTTGTTACCCAACGGTTACATAAGCGTTATTTTCTATTAAGTCCATTTCTGCAACATAACGAACTGGTCCCCGATGAAAAAAACCAGACAGCAAGAACTAACCGCTTGGCTGAAACAACAAAGCAAGCTGGCACAACGTTGGTTACGCCTTTCACTGCTGCTTGGGTTCCTGAGCGGTGCGTTAATCGTGGCGCAAGCCTGGCTATTAGCTACTCTGCTTCATGCCTTGATCATTGAACATGCCCCCCGAGAGTCCCTGTTTTCTCCTTTCCTTCTGCTGATCGCTACATTTATTCTGCGTGCGCTTAACAGCCTGTTACGTGAGCGTGTCGGTTTTCTTTGCGGACAAGCGGTTCGGCAGCACATTCGCAAACTGGTACTGGATCGACTACAACAGCTTGGCCCAGCCTGGGTTCAGGGTAAGCCCGCCGGCAGTTGGGCAACGATTATCCTTGAACAGGTGGATGATATGCAGGACTATTACGCCCGCTATCTGCCGCAAATGTATCTTGCCGCACTGATCCCGCTGCTTATCTTGATCACCATCTTTCCGCTCAACTGGGCTGCGGGTCTGATTCTGTTTCTGACTGCACCGCTCATCCCTCTGTTTATGGCACTGGTCGGCATGGGCGCAGCGGATGCCAACCGCCGTAATTTTTTGGCGTTGGCTCGCCTGAGCGGGCACTTCCTCGATCGCCTGCGCGGGATGGAAACTCTACGCCTGTTTCATCGCGGTCAGGCTGAAACCGAACAAATCCGCCATGCTTCCGAAGATTTCCGTAGCCGCACCATGGAAGTGCTGCGTATGGCATTTCTCTCCTCGGGCGTGCTGGAATTTTTCGCCTCTATTTCGATCGCGGTTGTCGCCGTCTATTTCGGTTTCTCTTATCTCGGTGAGCTGGATTTTGGCCATTATGGAATGGGCGTGACGCTCTTCGCCGGTTTTCTCGTGCTGATTCTTGCGCCGGAATTCTTTCAACCTTTACGCGATCTGGGCACCTTCTACCATGCCAAAGCTCAAGCTATCGGTGCAGCGGAATCACTGGTGACCTTTTTAGCCGAGGAAGGCGAATCGGTTGGCTTTGGCACACATGAATTCAGCAGCGATACCGCGATTGCCATCCGCGCGGAAGACTTGGTTGTACTCGCACCCAATGGCACGCCATTAACCCAACCGTTAACGTTCAATATCCGTGCTGGCGAACGTATCGCGTTGGTCGGTATCAGCGGAGCAGGAAAAAGTTCACTGCTTAATGCTCTGCTAGGGTTCCTGCCCTATCGCGGCTCATTAACCGTTAATGGCAAAGCGCTAAACACACTTACGCCTGAATCGTGGCGTAAACAATTGAGCTGGGTCGGGCAAAATCCCCATTTGCCGGAACCAACGCTGCGCAGCAATATTCTGCTCGGTAACCCGCAGGCCAGCATTGTGGCGTTACAGCAGGCGATTGAGCGTGCCTATGTGCAGGAATTTCTACTGCAACTCCCACAAGGGCTGGAAACAACGATCGGCGATGGTGCTGCCCGTTTATCCGTCGGTCAGGCGCAGCGCATCGCCGTCGCCCGTGCGCTTATCCATCCTTGCAACTTATTACTACTGGATGAACCGTCAGCCAGCCTCGATGCCCATAGTGAGGAGTTGGTTATGGCCGCACTGAACACGGCAGCACGTTCCCAGACCACGCTGCTGGTCACGCACCAACTCAACGATATCACCGAGTATGACGCGATTTGGGTGATGGACGAGGGTCGCCTGGTCCAGCAGGGGGACTATCAAACACTTCGCGCCGAAACAGGCCCTTTCGCGGCACTGCTGGCACAACGACAGGGGGTGCTGTAATGGCTCAGATAAAAACGATGCGAGTATTAAAACCATTTCTGGCACTTTATCGTCAGCACATTTGGCGCTTAAGCTTAGGCGTGGTACTGGCAATCGCCACATTGCTGGCCAGCATCGGCCTGCTCGCCCTATCCGGCTGGTTTCTCGCTGGGGCCGCACTGGCAGGGATTGTCGGGCTACTCACTTTTAACTACATGCTACCCGCTGCAGGCGTGCGGGGTGCCGCTATCGCCCGTACCGCAGGGCGTTATGGGGAAAGAGTCGTCAGCCACGATGCGACATTTCGTGTTCTGCTACGTCTGCGCGTTTTCACCTTTTCTCGCATTCTGCCGCTCTCTCCAGGCGGGCTGGCACAGTTTCGTCAGGCTGAACTGCTAAACCGACTTGTGGCAGACGTTGATACACTTGACCACCTCTACCTTCGCGTTATTTCACCTATTGTCAGCGCGTTGGCCGTCATTCTCATCGTCTGTTACGGTCTGAGCTTCATTGATGCCGCATTGGCTCTGACGCTTGGTGCCATCATGCTGGTGCTCTTGCTCTGTCTGCCTATGGTGTTTTATCGGGCAGGTAACGGCATTGGGCAGGATTTGACCGCACTGCGCGCGCAATACCGCCTGCTGCTAACCACCTGGCTGCAAGGTCAGGCGGAGTTAACCGTTTTTGGCGCACTAGATCGCGTCCGTCAACAGTTGGCACTGGTGGAAATTAACTGGCTGCGTCGCCAGCGCCAGCAGGCCAACCTTACCGGTCTGTCTCAGGCGGTGATGATTTTATGCAGTGGCCTAACCGTTACGCTGATTCTGTGGCTCGCCGCCGATGGTGTTGGCGGCAACACACAGCCCGGTGCGTTAATCGCCCTGTTCGTGTTCGCGTCACTTGCTGCCTTCGAAGCACTGGCACCGGTCACAGTGGCCTTCCAGCATATGGGACAAGTCATTGCTTCCGCCGCAAGGGTCGATCAAATCATTCGTCAGCCTATTGACGTCACGTTCCCAACGCGTGGCCCGGAAACCTCTCGCACAGCTTTACTTGAACTCTCACATGTCAACTTCACTTATCCCGGTCAGCCACAGCCCGTGCTGCAAAATATCACGCTCTCGATTCAAGCAGGCGAACATCTGGCGCTGCTGGGGCGCACCGGATGCGGGAAATCGACGCTATTACAATTGCTGACTCGGGCATGGGATTGTGAATACGGAGACATTACGCTCAATGGACACCCGCTTGCCAATTGGCGGGAAGACGATCTCCGCGCCATGATGAGCGTCGTACCACAGCGTGTGCACATTTTCAGCGCAACGCTCCGTGATAACCTGTTACTGGCAGCACCGACTGCACGAGATGAAAAACTGGCAGAGGTATTACAACAGGTCGGGTTGGAAAAGCTGCTGGAAAATGAGGGGCTGAATGCTTGGCTAGGAGAAGGCGGTCGTCAACTCTCCGGTGGTGAACAGCGTCGCATCGCGTTAGCGCGTGCGCTATTGCATGATGCGCCATTAGTTCTGTTGGATGAACCCACAGAGGGGCTGGACGCAGAAACAGAAAAACGTATTCTGCAGCTACTCCGCCAGCACTGTGCCAATAAGACGCTGATCGTTATCACCCATCGGTTATACGGTTTAGAATCAATGGATCGCATCTGTATTCTGGACGATGGTAAAGTGCTCGAACAGGGCAGCCATCAGACGTTGATGGCACAACAAGGTCGTTATTGGCAATTCCGCCAACACGTTTAAGGGAAGCGTCGTTGCAATACAACGTTTGAAAAACATGCGCCTATATCAGCTATCGTCTCAATCGCTTCAGTTTCCTGACCCGAATCATGCGCTGGACGACCCCAATGGCCTGCTGGCCGTTGGCGGCGATCTCTCCGTCCCCCGGCTAAACGCGGCCTATCGGCAGGGAATTTTCCCCTGGTTCTCCCCCGGTGAACCGATCTTATGGTGGTCTCCAAATCCGCGCGCAGTCCTGTTTCCCGGCGAATTTCACCTCAGCCGTAGTATGAAAAAATTTCTGAAGCGCCACGCTTTTATCGCCACGCTAAATCAGGCATTTGATGATGTCATTCACGCTTGTGCGCACGAGCACCATGACGGCACCTGGATTACGCCGGATATAATTTCAGCTTATCGTCAACTTCATCAGGTTGGGAAAGCACATTCCGTCGAAGTGTGGCACAATGGCGCACTGGTTGGTGGGTTATATGGTATTGAACAAGGGCGATTATTTTGCGGCGAATCAATGTTCAGCCGCACGGATAACGCCTCAAAATACGCGCTGTTGGTGTTTCAGCAGCATTTTTTTCGCCATGGCGGCCAGTTGATTGACTGTCAGGTGTTAAATTCCCACACAGCCTCGCTGGGCGTGAGTGAAATTCCCCGAGATCGCTTTCTGCAGCAGCTTTCCCACTGGCAGGATATCGCAGTCGATGGCGGTTGTTGGTTACCACAACAGCTCGCCGAACCGACATGGTGATAAAGGAAACCGGGTAAATAACGCTCCAAACGTGAACGCTTCTTTACATAATGTCGGTTTTTCGGCATTATCTTGCGGTTAAAAAATAAAGGTAGTTAGACCTAGAGGATTCGATGGCCAAAGAAGACAATATTGAAATGCAAGGCACCGTGCTTGATACGCTGCCCAACACCATGTTCCGCGTTGAATTGGAAAACGGGCACGTGGTTACCGCTCATATCTCCGGTAAAATGCGTAAAAACTATATCCGCATCCTGACGGGTGACAAAGTCACTGTAGAGTTAACCCCGTACGACCTGAGTAAAGGCCGCATTGTCTTCCGCAGCCGTTAACCGGTTCGCTCATCGCTCATAACAGCGATAAATGAGGATGTGACTCCTTCTCCAGCCCTTTCCCTCGTGGTAAGGGCTTTTGTTTTCTGAGACATTTTCCGTCCCTATCTTCACGCTAGCGTCATCTTGCCCATCGCCTTTCAATCCTGACTCAACGATCGTGCCAAATAAAATCATCTCTTTTGCAAACATAATTGGCATATATACTCCAAATAATTCGAGTTTCAGGACAAAACGTTAACGTTTTGAACAACGCGAAGCGTTGGCCCTTTAGGGCGATGCTCAGCCATGAGCATCGTAACGCGGCAAGAGAAGGACAAATTCGTCGGGAACGAATTTGACCAGCCAACGGCTGGCCTCCGGTGAGAGACAGGATATCTCTCATTTCATCCCGATGAGCTTACTCAAGTAAGTGATTCAGGTGACAAATCTGCCGGGAGCAGATTTGAACGCTGCTTGCGGCGGCCCTTCGGGGCGAGTATTTGAACGTAGCCAACGCACGTGCAATTTGAAGTATGACGAGTATAGTTAGTATGGATATAAATTAACGATACGATTGATGAAATGCTCATATAAGGACGTGACATGTTTAAACCGAATAGCTTAATCATTTATGTTGAAGATGTTTCATTAAGTACTGAATTTTATAAAAAAATATTAAAATCAGACCCATTAGAAACCTATGAGGAATTTTCTGTTTTTCCTCTCGCCTCCGAGTTTATTTTAGGCATTCAGTCTAAATCGGGAATTGATCCAAAACCTCAAGCCCAATTTGGTGGGTTTGAAATTTGCCTGTCAGATGTCACCCCTGATGCTGTAGACACGATATATCAGGAATGGAAAAAGTTAGGCGTAAAATTTGAACTCGAACCAATAAATCTTGAGTTCGGTTATACCTTTGTTGCCATAGATCCTGATGGGCATCGACTGAGAGTCTGCGCGACGGATACAAGCAACATTTCCTAGCCAGAGGCAACCTGTAGATAGGTGTATTGCTCTGTGTATTCTATGACAATGCGCATCTGCCAATAAAAAAGGGATGCATCAGCATCCCTTTTAGGTAACACGCAGTATCAATTAATTAACGCTTTCCGCTTTACGTTTCTGCGCACTCTGGAAGCCATACGTCAACTGTTGCGCTTCTTTATCCAATTCCACCGTAACAGAACCCCCATCCACCAGCGAACCAAACAGCAGCTCGTTGGCCAGCGGTTTCTTGAGGCTTTCCTGCATCACGCGCGCCATTGGCCGGGCACCCATCGCTTTGTCATAGCCTTTCTCGGCCAGCCAATCTCGCGCTTCATCACTGACTTCCAGTGATACGCCTTTCGCATCCAACTGCGCCTGAAGTTCAACGATAAATTTATCGACAACCTGCTGGATAACGTCGGTCGATAGGTGGTTGAACCAGATAATTCCATCCAGACGGTTACGGAATTCCGGCGTAAACACCTTCTTGATCTCTTCCATCGCATCCGTACTGTTGTCCTGATGGATGATACCGATGGATTTACGCTGTGTTTCCCGCACGCCCGCATTGGTCGTCATAACAACAATGACATTGCGGAAATCCGCTTTGCGACCATTGTTGTCCGTCAGCGTACCGTTATCCATCACCTGCAACAGCAGGTTAAAGACGTCAGGGTGCGCTTTCTCGATCTCATCCAGCAGCAGCACCGCATGAGGATGCTTGATCACCGCATCCGTCAGCAGACCGCCCTGATCGTAGCCAACATAACCTGGAGGCGCACCAATCAGGCGACTGACGGTATGACGCTCCATGTATTCGGACATATCAAAGCGCAGCAGCTCAATATCCAGCGCCTTCGCCAATTGCAGCGTCACTTCCGTCTTACCGACACCTGTAGGGCCCGCGAACAGGAAGGACCCTACCGGCTTACGCTCCTGGCCTAACCCTGCACGGCTCATTTTGATGGACTCAGACAGCGCTTCAATTGCTTTATCCTGTCCAAACACCAGCATTTTCAGGCGATCGCTGAGATTCTTCAGCACGTCACGATCGCTGGCAGAAACCGTTTTCTCTGGAATACGGGCGATACGGGCGACGACCGATTCGATATCGCTCACGTTGACCGTTTTCTTACGTTTGCTGGCTGGCATCAGACGGCTACGCGCACCTGCTTCATCAATCACATCGATGGCTTTATCCGGCAAATGGCGGTCATTGATATATTTCACCGCCAACTCTACCGCAGCACGAACGGCTTTTGAGGTATAGCGGACATCATGGTGAGACTCATATTTCGGCTTCAGGCCATTGATGATTTGTATGGTTTCTTCCACGCTGGGTTCAGTGATATCGATTTTTTGGAAACGACGCGCCAGCGCCCGATCCTTTTCAAAGATATTGCTGAACTCCTGATAGGTGGTGGATCCAATGACGCGGATCCTACCGCTGGAGAGTAGCGGTTTAATCAGGTTTGCGGCATCCACCTGACCACCTGATGCGGCACCCGCACCGATAATTGTGTGGATCTCATCAATGAACAGGATGCTATTTTTATCCTGTTCCAGTTGTTTCAACAGCGCCTTGAATCGTTTTTCAAAGTCACCGCGATATTTGGTGCCTGCCAGCAACGCACCAATGTCCAGCGAATACAGAGTGCATTCCGCCATCACTTCCGGTACATCACCTTGCACAATACGCCAGGCCAGCCCCTCTGCAATCGCGGTTTTACCCACGCCGGATTCACCGACCAGCAGCGGGTTATTCTTACGGCGGCGGCATAATACCTGAATCGTGCGCTCCAGTTCTTTCTCCCGGCCAATGAGCGGATCGATACCGCCAACGCGAGCCAGTTGATTCAGATTGGTGGTGAAGTTTTCCATACGATCTTCCCCTCCTGCCTGCTCTTCATTGACGGGACTTTCAGGGTTCGGTGCCTGATCGGTTTCTTCTTTACGCGTACCGTGAGAAATAAAGTTCACAACATCCAGACGGCTAACGTCATGCTTGCGCAGCAGATAGGCGGCCTGAGATTCCTGTTCGCTAAAAATGGCAACCAGAACGTTGGCACCAGACACTTCGCTGCGGCCAGAAGACTGCACATGAAAGACGGCGCGTTGCAATACGCGCTGGAAGCTGAGCGTCGGCTGAGTCTCACGCTCATCGTCACTCTGCGGTAATGTTGGTGTGGTCTGTTCAATGAAGGCTTCCAGTTCCTGGCGCAGTGCGGCTAAATCTACCGTACAGGCCTCCAACGCTTCACGCGCGGCCGGATTACTGAGCAGAGCCAGCAACAGGTGCTCCACGGTCATAAACTCGTGTCGGTGCTCACGCGCTCTGGCGAAAGCCATGTTGAGACTGAGTTCCAGTTCTTGATTGAGCATAGGCACCTCTCCCAATAAATCGCCTGACTTCAGGCTTTTTCCAGCGTACAGAGCAGCGGGTGCTCGTTTTCTCTGGCATAACGATTGACTTGTACGACCTTGGTCTCAGCCACTTCAGCGCTGAATACGCCACAAATTGCTTTACCCTGATAATGCACAGTTAACATAAGCTGTGTGGCACGTTCAATATCATAAGAAAAGAACTTTTGCAGAACGTCAATAACAAATTCCATCGGGGTGTAATCATCATTATTCAACACCACGTTATACATGGATGGCGGCTGCAATTTTTCTTTCTGTTTATCAGCGGTCAGGTTCTCAGATTGTGACCACGTGCTGTTGTTTCCCATTCTCTATCCACATCATGTAACGAATATCGTGACTCACGACATTGGTCTGTTTATTCCCAATAAATCCGAGAAGCAGGAAATGAGCACCTGCGACTTGAAAGATGACGGGTATCTCTTAATGCTGGCCATTTAAGTCTGGTTTTAGGGGGAAACACGGGGATGAGGCTCCCGTAGGGATGCCTCGCACCGTGGTAGCCCCCGGTATCTCGATCCTTAAACGATCGACATTACGGGTATCTCTACATTTACAGTAGCACGTCTACTTTTTATTTTACCACCTGAGGGAATAAATGGTTCCCGGAAAGTAAAATTCAAGGGCAACACTCGATATCGTGATTACGCCCCGCGATCGCGGGGACGCCAATAGCGTTATCTGCATCAAACTTTGACAAACTCCCTCACCCACCACACGGTAGATTGCTTGACGTCGGGATCGATTTCACTAAAGTGTACGGATGAATTGATGAGGTTTTAATCAATTCGTATTCGTAGTAACCAAATAACCACACCTTACTGAAAAAGAATACTCTTGCGAAGGATGTCAATGCATGGAGACAGGTACTGTTAAATGGTTCAATAATGCCAAAGGGTTTGGTTTTATCTGTCCAGAAGGGGGCGGTGACGATATCTTCGCACACTACTCAACTATTCAGATGGATGGCTACCGAACGCTAAAAGCCGGACAGGTTGTCAGGTTTGACGTACATCAAGGGCCGAAAGGCAATCACGCTTGCCTGATCGTCCCACAAATCGTCGAGGCCATATCCTGACTCCTTCCACACCCTACACATCTATACAGAACACGCGACGATAACCAGTAAAAATTAATACGATGCGACAAATGCCGTTCACCTACTGAACGGCATTTTTATCATTGCATCACATTAATCTGCACGCCCACGAGCCAGCCACAGCACGCGAGAGAACATGCTACGAATGAGCGGAGGGATCGCATCGCTGCCCATGGCCGCCGCCTCCATCGCGACTTCAATCGCCAAATCAGGCTTGGATGAACGATGGATCGCCTTGATGATGATTTTATGCATCGACAGCGGTACTTTCTCCGGCAACTGTGCGATGCGGTGATAAACTTGGCTAAATCCCTCGCGATACATATAGTGCTCCATATCCGATGCTGGCAAGACGGTCAGATGATCGCGTTCACTCTCGTTCTGCGCAGATAGCAGGCTTCTTGCCGTCGCCGCATATTTTTTCCCTGCATCATCGCCATCGACCAGCACATGCCATTCAATTCCCATACGGTGTGCGAACCTCAACAATGGCCGGATACCTGACTGGGCAAACTCAATCACTTTCACCCCTTCCGCCTCAAAATGATGGCCGCACTGGCGTGCCAGTTCATTCAACATCCAGACTTCTGTCTCTCCTTCAACCAACAGCCAGCAACGGGCAAAAAGCGAAGCCGGTCGATTCAGGCGAATGTGAAAAGCGATACGTCGACTGTCCTCCGCGCTCATTCCCTGACGGCCAATACGATATGTCGCAACGCGTGAAGATTCCCGCACCAAACGACACACCTGTTCCATCGGCACCAACGACAGTAATTCCCCTGAGTTGGTCGTCGTCACTTTCTGGAGCGGCAGTTGCGTCAGGAGTCCCCAGGCAACGGACAGCATAATCGGGTGCAGCCGGGTTTCCGGGTCTTCAATCAGCAAGAGCGGACGCGCGTGCGGATCCAACGCTACGGAACCTTTCGCCTGTAACAGCGTGGAGAACAGTTCTAGCAGGATAATTCGGCGACTGCGGCTGTTGGGATCGGCAATCAGGCGGTTAATGTTGTCCAGCGATCGCCACGATTTACCATTGTGTGTTCGCGCATGACGATGATGACGGCGATCGTTACCCGTGGCGTTCTGCTCGGAAAAATAGTGCTCCAGCAGTTGCCGCATCGCCACCAAGCCTTGACGCAATTCTTTATCCGTCAATTTCTGCGGATTTTGCACCAACTCTCGCATCAGTTGCTCAAACTGCTGGGCCAGTTTTTCATTACTGTTATCTAACGTCGCCGCCAACGTCCCAGAACGCAAACGCCGCATAAAACGCGCATCGCGCAGCCGCAGTACTGGATGCAGGCGGACGATTTCTCTGGCCAGTTCATCAATATCATCTAGCGGTATCGGGTGCCCATTGGCGTCCAGAAAGCTGCGCCAGGTGAATACCGATTGGCTTTCATCCACCTCCCCCTCCAGCCGATAAAAAACGCGATATAGCGACGCGTCGCCTTCCACCCAAACGGGGCTCAGCGAACGATAACGAGGAGAGAGATGATGACCGGGAGCGGTTTCACAAAAAGTGAAAATAACCTGAAGGTGTTTTTCCCGACTGTTTTCATCCCCCGGGGTGAAGTGAAAGTCCTGCATATCAAAATGGTAAAGCGGCAATGTGGGTGCCAGCAGCAGCGAAAGCGCATCCAACAGACTGGATTTCCCCCAGGCGTTCTCACCAATCAGCACATTATTCTCGTCCAGTATCAGTGACAGACGATTGATTCCCCGAAATCCCAGGATTTCAATACTTTCCAGATGCATCCTTCTCTCCTGTAGCGACTGCCTGCGGTTTTCTGCTGTCAGGATGGCCATTGTGTAGAACATCCTGCCAAACAGCGCTTTACTCACTCCGATAATTTGTTTAATTTTAATAGATTATCGTATTTCTTCCCGCCAAGTGTAGCCGATGAATCCCATGTCTGACGGCGGCAACCCCGGCAACCTTAACATACGGGTTAACACCGTTTTTCTCGCGTAAGGACATCAATTCTGTGATGTATTCAGGATTATTAATTATTTTATTGCCGCTCATCATTGGCTATCTGGTGCCGCTGCGTGCCAAAAAAGCATTACAGTTGGTTAACCAATTACTGGGTTGGATGGTGTACGTTATTCTGTTTTTGATGGGAATGAGCCTGGCCTTTCTGGAAGACCTCAGCAGCAATTTATTACTGATCTTTCGCTACGCCGCCGTCTTCGCATTTTGCATTCTCGTAGCAAACGGCATTGCACTGTGGCTGTGGGAAAAACGTAGCGTATGGCACAGCAAATTTAAAAACGCCGCCCCGCTTTCCCGCCTGCATATGATCCTTGAATCGTTCACTCTCTGCGGCGTGGTCTTCGGTGGATTTTTGCTGGGATTAACACAATGGTCAGGATTCACTTACGCCAGCCAAGGCAGCGAATACGCGCTGATTTTTCTGCTATTTCTGGTCGGTATTCAATTGCGTAACAGCGGGATGACGCTGCGTCAGATCGTATTAAACCGTCGCGGGTTGGTCATTGCGCTCATCGTCGGAATCAGCGCACTCGGCGGCGGCCTGCTTGCCGCGTGGATGCTGGGACTTCCGCTGAAAACCGGTCTGGCGATGGCATCCGGCTATGGGTGGTATTCGCTATCAGGTATTCTGCTGACCGACGCCCTCGGGCCTGTCATCGGCAGCGCGGCGTTTTTCAACGACCTGATTCGCGAACTGCTGGCCATTATGCTGGTTCCGGCATTGGCGC
Organism: Pectobacterium parmentieri; assembly: GCF_001742145.1. Lineage (NCBI taxonomy): Bacteria > Pseudomonadati > Pseudomonadota > Gammaproteobacteria > Enterobacterales > Pectobacteriaceae > Pectobacterium > Pectobacterium parmentieri. The sequence continues at coordinate 2,015,891 of NZ_CP015749.1, forward strand.
AGTGCAACCGCTCATGTGCATTAGGCCTTTGCGGCGCGACGTCGATGGATTTCACGTTGCCCGTATTGCAGCGCAGCGCGGGTGTCGATATCGTACCGGCTGCCATCGTGCACGGTTTTTTATTAAGCCTCGCAGCCCCCATATTGATGGCATTCTTTACCTCCTAAGCGCTCTCGCATCATCGTTTTCCTCCTCGTTTATCGGCTGTGATTGAGAGTGATTTTCATTGCCCATCGCCAAACTTGCGCTAAATCAAATTTACCTAAAGTTGCAGTAAAAAAGCCTTTTTACCTGCCTCGGCTGACACTATGCTTTAAACAAGCATTTTAAATGCAACTTAAAAAAAGGAAGTCATTATGTTTTGTGTGCAATGTGAACAAACGATTCGTACCCCTGTTGGAAACGGCTGCTCTTACGCGCAGGGCATGTGCGGTAAAACCGCAGAAACCTCCGACCTGCAAGACCTGTTGGTCGCTGTGTTGCAAGGGCTTTCTGCCTGGGCGCTGAAAGCACGCGAGCTGGATATTATCGATCATGATGTCGACAGTTTTGCGCCACGCGCCTTCTTCTCTACGTTGACCAACGTTAATTTCGATTCCCAACGTATTATTGGCTACGCACAGGAAGCCATCACGCTGCGTGAATCGCTGGCAGTTCGCTGCCGCCTACACGACGCAACGGTGACCGTTGATCACCCAATGGCGGCACTGCAACTCGCTGGCAACGATATTCCGACCTTACTGCAACAGGCAGAAGACTTTGCGCTGGATAGCGATAAAGCCAGCATCGGTGATGACGTTCACGGCTTACGCATGCTGAACCTCTACGGCCTGAAAGGGGCAGCAGCCTATATGGAGCACGCCCACGTTCTTGGTCAGTATGACAACGCACTCTATGCCGAATATCATGCTTTCATGGCGTGGTTGGGCACACACCCAGCCGATGTCGATACCCTGCTGAACAACGCAATGGGCATCGGTAAAATGAACTTCAACGTCATGGCAATCCTCGACCGTGGCGAAACCGATGCTTACGGCCACCCACAGCCGACCTCTGTTAACGTGCGCCCGATTGCCGGCAAAGCCATTCTGATTTCAGGTCATGACCTGAAAGACCTGCGTATGCTGCTGGAGCAAACCGAAGGCACTGGCGTGAATATTTATACGCACGGCGAGATGCTGCCTGCACACGGTTACCCAGAGCTGAAAAAATTCAAGCATCTGGCAGGCAACTACGGCAGCGGCTGGCAGAACCAACAGACTGAGTTTGCCAAATTCCCTGGCGCGATCGTCATGACATCTAACTGCATTATCGATCCTAACGTAGGCAACTACGGCGATCGTATCTGGACGCGCAGCATCGTCGGCTGGCCGGGCGTGAACCATTTGGAAGGCGACGATTTCAGCCCGGTGATCAAACAGGCACAAGGTCTGGCTGGCTTCCCGTACAGCGAAATTGAGCACATGATCACCGTCGGCTTTGGTCGTGAAACCTTACTGAGCGCCGCCGATACCGTGATCGACCTGGTTGCACAGAAAAAACTGCGCCACGTCTTCCTCGTTGGTGGATGTGATGGCAGCCGTGAAGAGCGTAGTTACTTCACCGACTTTACGCTGAACGTTCCACAAGACTGCCTGATCATGACACTGGCATGCGGTAAATACCGTTTCAACAAACTGGACTTCGGTACGCTGGAAGGCCTGCCACGTCTGCTGGATGTCGGCCAATGTAACGATGCCTACGCGGCCATTATTCTAGCCGTCAAACTGGCGGAAAAACTGGGCTGCGGCGTCAACGACCTGCCGCTGAGTCTGGTACTGTCGTGGTTTGAACAGAAAGCCATTGTCATCCTGCTAACCCTGCTGTCTCTCGGCGTGAAGAACATTTACACCGGGCCAACTGCACCGGGCTTCCTGACGGACAATCTGCTTGCCATTCTGAACGACAAATTCGGTATGCGGGCGATTACCACCGTTGAACAAGACATGAACACCATTCTGGCCGCTTGATGAATCAACGCGGACGGAGGAGCGCGTTCCTCGTCACGCGGCGTGAGGTATCAGCACTGATGCCTCACGCTAAGCCCACCGTCTTATGGGCCGCTATCTTTACACGCTTCACCGTATCCGTTTGTTATGGAGATTGACTATGACGATGCCAGTACCACACGCTGGGCCGACACCGCTTTGTTCTAACCGCATGCAGGTGCACTCGATTACCCAGGAAACGCCGGATGTCTGGACGATATCACTGGTTAATCATGATTTTTATCCGTATCAACCGGGTCAGTATGCACTCGTCAGCATCGCTAACAGCGAGGAGACGTTACGCGCTTATACGATCTCTTCTTCGCCGGGCCTCAGCCGTTTCATTACCTTGACGGTGAGAAGATTGGATGACGGCGTCGGTTCCCGCTGGCTGACTCAAACGCTAAAAGTCGGTGATTATCTGTGGCTGTCCGATGCTCAGGGCGAATTTACCTGCGCCAACGCAGTCAGCGATCGTTACCTGATGGCCGCAGCAGGCTGCGGCGTCACACCGATTATGTCGATGTGCCGCTGGCTGCTGGCAAACAAACCGCAAACCGATATCCACGTTATCTTCAACGTGCGCAACCCGCAGCAGGTGATTTTTGCCAACGAATGGCAAGATCTGGTGCAGCGTTACCCGCAGCAACTGCATCTTACATTGATGGCAGAATTTGACGCGGCACCCGGTTTCCTCGCCGGACGCGTCAGCGGCGATCTACTTGTCGAACGCGTGCCGGATATCACCAGCCGCACCGTGATGACCTGTGGCCCCGCGCCGTACATGAACCAGATTGAAACCCTGAGTCAACAGCTTGGCGTAGCGTCAAACCGCATCTTTAAAGAGCAGTTCCGCCCGGCAGATGAAATCGTAGATGAGGATGCCGATCAGCTCACGCTGACCATCAGTCGTCCGCTGAAGAATCTGCGTGTGCCAGTGGGCATCAGCCTGCTAGCCGCGCTGGAGGCCAATAAGGTGCAGGTTCTTGCCGCTTGCCGTGCCGGTGTTTGCGGGAGCTGTAAAACCCGCGTGCTGTCCGGCAATTACACCACCAGCAGTACTATGACGCTAACACCAGCCGAGATCGAACAAGGTTATGTTTTGGCCTGTAGTTGCCAGTTGCAAGGCGACACCGTTCTGGCCTGATACCCTCCTCGTTTTACCCCCTTCTGCCTGATAGCACCTGCTATCGGGCAGGTAGGTCATGTTAAATATCCCCCTGTTGTCACACACTTTTCCTCACTTTCTTCTTTTTCCCCGTTATAGTAAGCCATGGTTATATTTTGCTATGGAGCCACTGCCGCATGACATCCCCATCAGCCCCGATCCTGATCCTGGGCGCAACTGGCTACATTGGCCGCCATTTAACCGAGCGATTGAGCAAACAGGGCAAACGAGTGATTGCTGCCGGTCGGAATACCGAGTCCCTCTCCTCACGGAACTGGCCAGGCGTCGACTGTCAACAGGTTGACCTCACCAAGCCAGAAAGCCTGCCTGATGGTCTGTGGGGCGCAGAGACGCTCTATTATCTAGTGCACAGCATGGGCGACGGCGCAGATTTCGTCGCCAGAGAGCGCATGGCTGCCATGAATCTGCTGCTGGCGCTGGCCTCCAGCAGCGTAAAACAGATTATCTATCTGGGCTCGCTTCAGGCGAAGGATGACACCTCACCGCACATGTTGGCGCGCCAGATCACCGGTGATGTATTACGCAGTAGCGGCATTCCTGTCACGGAGCTACGCGCAGGCATTATTATCGGTGTCGGGTCGGCAGCGTTCGAAATCATGCGCGATATGGTCTACAACCTGCCAGTGCTGACGCCGCCGCGCTGGGTACGCTCTAAATCATCGCCGATTGCGCTGGAAAACCTGCTGGTTTATCTGATCGATATCGTGCATCACCCGGCGACAGAGAATCGCATCATGGATGCCGCAGGCCCCGAATACATCAGCTATCAAACCATGTTCGAGCGCTTCATTCAGATCAGTGGCAAACGCAGATTGCTGATCCCCGTTCCCATGCCAACGCATCTGGTGTCTGTCTGGTTCTTGCATCTGGTGACATCGGTTCCCCCATCCATCGCCCGCGCCTTGATTCAAGGGTTAAAACACGATTTACAGGCCGATGGCCACGCACTACAGGCGTTGATTCCACAAAAACTGATGAGCTTTGATGACGCCGTGCGCCTCACGCTACAAAGCGAAATGGAGAGCGTACAGCAGGCCGACTGGGGCGATGACACCGAAGTCCGCGCACGCTGGAAACCGAATTACGGTTTTTACCCCAAACAGGCGGGCCATACGCTTGAGACGTCCGCATCCAGTCAGGCACTCTGGCGGATCATCCAGCAGGTCGGTGGCAAGGAAGGCTATTTTTACGCGAATACGCTGTGGAATATTCGGGCCCGACTGGACGATCTTTGTGGCAACGGCGTGACTTACGGACGCCCCGATCGCCCGACGCTGGAAGTCGGCGACAAGATTGACGGCTGGAAGGTTATCTCGATCAAGCCACAGCGTCAGTTGATACTGTTATTCGGCATGAAAGCACCGGGGCTGGGTAAACTCAATTTTACTATCACGGATAAAGGTACTCATCGAACAGTGGATGTTCGCGCCCGCTGGCATCCCTCTGGGTTTAACGGGCTGGTCTACTGGTTTTTGATGATGCCCGCTCACCTGTTTATCTTCCGTGGCATGGCGGCGCGTATTGCAAAACTGGCGGAGAAAGATGCGGTTTAGCGGCTGCCGTATTTTTCCAGCAATGCATCAGCGATCGCTTCGCTCTGCGCATCTGGCTGACCTTGATAGTTATCAGGTCGGAAATGCATTTGGAAAGCGGCGATCACCTGTCGCTTCTCACGCGCCGTCATCGTTTCCGGCACCGAATAACCATAGCGCCCCAGCTTTTCCAGCAAAATAGCTTCATCCACCGGTTGCATCGGCGGTCGTCCATTTAAATAGAAAGTGACACGATGCACATCCGGCCAGGCCCCCACGCCCGCTTGCGCTAGCATCTGCCAGGGAAAAAGCGGCCCAGGGTCTTGTTTCCGCTGTGGCGCAATATCACTGTGCGCCACCACGTTCTGCGGCGCAATCTGGTAACGTTCGACAATATCGTGGGCGAGCGCGGTTACGAGCTGAATCTGCGAAGCGGTGAACGGCGCCCACGTATAGCCTGTCAGCGTGCGCTGATAACCTGCGTTTTCGATCTCAATACCGATAGAAGAATGATTCAACCGGCTAAACCCGCGCCAGCTACTGGCTCCCGCATGCCAGGCAGCCTGAGATTCAGGCACCAATTGCCACGCAAGCGGCTTGCCGTGCTGCAACGGCGGGTGTGCGGGGATAAGATAATGGGCGCTGACGTGCTCATCAGTCAGAATATTCAGCGAAGTGGCAAAATCTTCTGCCGTGTAGTGAATCACCAAAAAACGGATACGGGACTCCTGAGCCCGCGACTGCAATGCGGTCTCCAGTACATAATTATTCTGTTCCTGCAACGAGGAAGGGAGTGATTGGCATCCCGCCAACAGCCCCAACACGATGCAACTCGCCCATTTCAACATTGTGATTTCACCATTGTGTTTATTTTTCGCCACCTCGCGTTATCCTTTCACCTGCTAGCGGCGAACCTTCACTGCCGTACCGCTGACCGTCACCATCAACATGCTGCTATCCTTCCCAACAGTTTCATAGTCGAGATCAATACCCACAATCGCATTTGCGCCTAAATCCTCGGCTTGTTCCTGCAACTCTTTGAACGCAATCTGCCTTGCCTTACGCAACTCTTTCTCATAGGCACCGGAACGGCCACCGACGACATCACGAATACTGGCGAAAAAGTCACGAAAGATGTTCGCCCCCAGAATGGCCTCGCCAGTCACGACGCCACAATATTCAGTAATCGTGAAACCTTCCAGATTCGGGGTAGTGGATAATTGCATGTTGTCTCCTTTATTACTGCATATCAGTACGGCTCTGCGAAACCCGCAATGGGAAACCGTGCCACCAAGCCGTAAGCCATTATTTTGTGCTATTATTTAACCAATAAATCGCTTATTGGCAAATTTTAACCCACGGTGATTGCATAACTATTCTGCCAACGTTAACATTCGCCGCATCAATGTCTATTCAATTCTTACGCATGAGTATTCAACTAAACGGCATTAACTGTTTCTACGGCACATACCAGGCGCTATTTGATATCACCCTAGAGTGTCCTGCGGGTGAGACGCTGGTTCTTCTCGGTCCTAGCGGAGCGGGCAAAAGCTCGTTGATACGCGTTCTTAATCTGTTGGAGATGCCACGCTCTGGCACGCTTTCTATCGCCGGTAATCAGTTTGATTTTCAGCACACGCCGTCCGACGGTGCGATCCGTGAATTGCGTCAGAACGTCGGCATGGTGTTCCAGCAATATAATTTATGGCCACATCTGACCGTGGTGCAGAACCTGATTGAAGCCCCCTGCCGCGTGCTGGGGCTGAGTAAAGAAGAAGCCAAAGCGCGAGCAGACAAACTGCTGACGCGCCTGCGCCTTAATGACTTTGCCGATCGCTTTCCTCTTCATCTTTCTGGCGGACAGCAGCAGCGTGTCGCGATTGCGCGCGCACTGATGATGGAACCTCAGGTTCTGTTATTTGATGAACCCACTGCCGCTTTGGATCCAGAAATTACCGCGCAGGTCGTCAACATCATCCGTGAATTGACGCAAACCGGTATTACGCAGGTGATCGTGACCCACGAAGTCGAATTTGCTCGTAAGACGGCCAGTCGAGTCGTTTATATGGAAAATGGCCGCATCGTTGAACAAGGGGATGCAACGCACTTTACGCAGCCGCAGACGCCTGAATTCGCTGGTTATTTGTCACATTGATTACTATCAGGAAAATGATAATGAAAAAATTGATTGTCGCAGCCTTATTCGCCGCTGGTGCTGTCTCCGCTAACGCCGCAGACACTATTCGTTTTGCAACCGAAGCGTCCTACCCTCCGTTCGAGTTTGTCGATGCCAATAACCAGATTCAGGGTTTTGATATCGATCTGGCTAATGCACTGTGCAAAGAAATGCAGGCAAACTGCACGTTCAGCAATCAGGCTTTCGACAGCCTGATTCCAGGCCTCAAGTTCCGTCGTTTTGAAGCCGTTATCGCAGGGATGGATATTACCCCTGAACGTCAGCAGCAAGTGTCATTCTCTCAGCCTTACTATGATAATGCCGCCCTGTTTATCGCTCAGAAAGGGAAAGTTGCCGATGTCGCGGCGCTGACAGGCAAGCGCGTTGGCGTGCAAAATGGCACAACCCACCAGAAATACCTGATGGAAAAACACAGCGACATTAAAACTGTGCCTTACGATAGCTACCAGAATGCAGTACTGGATCTGAAAAATGGCCGTCTGGACGCAGTATTCGGTGACACTGCCGTGGTTAACGAATGGCTGAAGCAGAACGATACGCTGGCCTCCGTCGGTGAAAGCGTGACGGATAAAGGTTACTTCGGTATCGGCCTGGGTATCGCCGTGCGTCAGAATAACGATGAGCTGCTGAAAAAATTCAACGATGCGCTCAACAAAATCAAGCAGGATGGGACTTACGAGACCATCTACAAAAAATGGTTTCAGCAGTAATCTGACACTCAATGATTGAATTTCAACCTCTTGCAAGCGCCGCCGGGATGACCGTCGGCCTTGCCGTTTGTGCACTGGTGCTCGGTCTTGTGCTGGCGATGCTGTTTGCCGTTTGGGAAACCGTACGCTGGAAAGCCGTTAGCTGGACGGGCACAGCGGTAGTCACATTATTGCGCGGCCTGCCCGAAATTCTGGTGGTGCTGTTTATCTATTTCGGTTCTTCCCAACTGCTGATGATGCTGGCGGATGGCTTTACCCTGAACCTTTTGATTGTGCAGATTCCGGTAAAGCTGGATATCGGCATGTTTGAGATCAGCCCATTTCTGTGTGGCGTGATTGCGCTGGCGTTGCTGTATGCGGCCTACGCATCCCAAACGCTACGCGGTGCGCTAAAAGCGGTACCACAAGGACAATGGGAATCGGGTCAGGCACTGGGGCTTAGTAAAGCCGCGATCTTTTTCCGTTTGATCATGCCGCAGATGTGGCGTCACGCCCTGCCGGGATTAGGTAATCAGTGGCTGGTATTGCTGAAAGATACCGCTCTGGTTTCGCTGATTAGCGTTAACGATCTGATGCTGCAAACCAAAAGCATTGCTACACGAACGCAGGAACCCTTTACCTGGTACGTCGTCGCAGCGGCTATCTATTTGGTGATTACGCTGTTAAGTCAGTATGTGCTGAAACGCATTGACCTACACACCACGCGTTTTGAGCGGAGACCGTCCTGATGCTCGCTTATTTACCTGAGCTATTAAAAGGCCTGCATACCAGCCTGACGTTAACCGCCGTCTCCATTGTCGTCGCGTTGGTGTTATCACTGCTGCTGACCGTCGTGCTGACGCTCAAAACCCCTGTCGTATCGCTGTTGGCAAAGGTCTACATTACGCTGTTTACCGGTACGCCGCTGCTGGTACAAATTTTCCTGATTTACTACGGCCCAGGGCAATTTACCGCTATTCAGCAAATTCCCTGGCTGTGGAACCTACTTTCACAGCCGTGGCTGTGCGCGATGGTGGCGCTGGCGCTCAATAGTGCCGCTTATACTACGCAACTGTTCTATGGGGCGGTAAAAGCCATTCCCGCCGGACAGTGGCAATCCTGCGCAGCCTTGGGAATGGATCAGAAGCAGACATTACGTATTTTACTGCCGTTCGCATTTAAACGTGCGCTGTCTTCTTATTCAAATGAAGTCGTTCTGGTATTTAAGAGTACATCGCTGGCTTATACCATCACACTGATGGAAGTCATGGGTTACAGCCAACTGATGTATGGCCGCACATATGATGTGATGGTGTTTGGCGCAGCCGGAATTATCTACCTTTGTGTCAATGGGTTACTGACATTATTGATGCGCTGGGTTGAACGCCGCTCACTGGCATTCGAACGTCGTAACTGACCCTTACCCTCTTCAAAAGCAGGCTTTAATAGCCTGCTTTTTTATGGCGTGCTGATGTAAAGACATGCAATAAATCGATTTAATAATCATTTTAATTGCATATAAATTCAATAAATGGCATGGTAATTACCATAACGCCGGAATCCTTCCGCGCAACTATATACCCTAAATAATTCGAGTTTCAGGACAAAACGTTAGCGTTTTGAACAGCGCTTGCGCTGACCCCGAAGGGGTGAGGCCAGGACGGGCCGAGTATGTAAGCGCAACCAACGCACATGCAACTTGAAATATGATGGGTATACACTATAAGAAAAACCGACAGGAGTAGGTAATGAAAAAATTAGTGCTCGCCACGTTACTGGCAGGAATCGCCTTCAGCGCCACCGCCGCAGACACCATCCGTTTTGCGTCATCAGCCACCTATCCCCCCTTTGAGTCACTGGATGCCAGCAACGAAATTGTCGGTTTCGATATGGACTTGGCGAAAGCGCTGTGCAAGCAAATGCAAGCCACCTGTACGTTCACCAATCAGGCGTTTGACAGCCTAATCCCTGCGCTGAAATTCCGTCGCTATGACGCGGTGATTTCCGGTATGGATATCACGCCGGAGCGCAGCAAGCAGGTCACTTTCACCCAGCCTTACTATGCCAACTCTGCCGTGGTTATCGCGCAAAAAGGAAAATTCAGCGACTTTGCCGCGATGAAAGGCAAACGTATTGGTATGGAAAACGGTACAACGCACCAGAAATACATGCACGATAAGCACCCAGAAGTGCAGACTGTCTCTTATGACAGCTACCAAAACGCGGTACTGGATCTGAAAAATGGCCGTATCGACGGCGTATTCGGCGATACCGCCGTCGTCAACGAGTGGATTAAGACGAGCCCTGAGTTAACGACGGTGGGCGAACACGTGACTGACGCCGAATACTTCGGCACTGGATTGGGCATCGCTGTTCGTCCCGATGACAAGGCGCTGCTGGAGAAACTGAATAACGCGTTGGACGCAATCAAAGCGGACGGCACGTACAAAACCATCAATGACAAATGGTTCCCGCAATAAGGTTCGATCTGCGCGGTGTAGTATCATATGAAATCATGCATATAACGCCGCTTTTTGTCGTCCGGGCGTAAAAATTGCGCTGAGGTGATCGTTACCGTCGAGTGAGCGGCAGGACGCCGCGAAAGACAGTGCCGCGTCGGACAAAAACGTCAGAGACGTTTTTGAACAGCACTTGTGCTGGCCCGAAGGGTGAGCCCCATTATTTATGGGGCGAGTAAACACGTCACTGGCGGCTCGAAAAGCGGGAACGATCGCCGAAGGCACCGCGCAGCGGCGCAATTCACGCCAAAAGCCAATGGTCAAGGAGCTGCGGCAATTGAGCGCTCCTTGTCGGGCGTGTGATGAAATCATAGAAAGGCACCAGAATTGACACGCCCGAAACTTTCATACTGTCGAACATGGATACAACAACGTAGTAAATTGCCACCAAGATATTTTTTATTACATATAGTTATCGCTCATCAAGCACGCTTCAGTAACGTCAGCACCTCATAGTGCGCCGTGTGCGGGAACATATCGAACAACTGTACGCGCAACGCGCGGTAATTCGCCAGTTCCGTCATGTCTTTTGCCATGCTTTCCGCGTTACAACTGGAATAGAGAATGTAGTCCGGTGCCATCCGGCTCAGGTAGGCGCACAGTTCGCTGCCGATACCACGGCGCGGCGGGTTAACCAGCACCAGCTCAGGTATTTCCGCTTTAGCCGTCGCGAACTGCGTGGAATCCAACGCCTGGAACTCCACTTGCTTCAGCCCTAACTGTTCCGCAGAGCGACGAGCGCAGGCTATCGCCTCGGCGCTGATTTCAATGCCAGTTAAACGCATCTCGGGTGATGCACAGTGCAGACCAAAACCCCCTACTCCGCAAAACAGATCCCACATACTGGTAATATTCAACTCAGCGACCCAGTCACGTGCCGTCGCATACAGAGTAGCCGCTACCTGCGGGTTCGTCTGGAAAAAGCTTTGCGGACGAATATATAGCGGCACCTGATTAAACTGTTCGGCCAGCGCGGCAGCGTCACTCAGGATAATCTCCGTTTTCCCTTCCATAATCGCCTGATGCACTGGCTGGATATTGACGGATATCACCTCAAGCTGGGGTAACTGCTGCTGTAGCCAGGGCAATGCGGCACGTAGCTGTGCCAGCTTGGTTTCCGAGCGTAAGACGAAGCGTAGCATGAACGTACCGCGCTGCGTACTTTCCGTCAGCAGCAGGTATTTCAGTTCTCCACGTCGGCGCGCCACGTTATAAGGCGTCAGCCCCGCACGGGCAATGAAGGCTTTAAGCACGTCGAAAGCAGGCAAGAAACTGGACGGATAAAGCGGGCAATCACAGAGATCCACTGCGGTTCCATCACGGTGTAACATCCCCAACAGCGGGCGCTCCACGCTACCACTCACCACCATTTTGGCTTTATTACGAAATGCAGACTGCACAGAAGGCTGCACGGGTAGCCAGCGCTGTACGGCATGTGATTGTAACAAGCCTTCAAGGTGCTGCTGCTTATCAGACAATTGCTGTGGGTAGGCTTTTTCCAGCCATTGGCAGGAACGACAGGTTCCCGTGCTGTAGCGGGCACAATGCATAGACAATCTAACTATAAGAAGAAATACAGAATGGAAGGATTATACCACCCTGACGGCATCACCCTGCGACCTTTTCGTTCTCTTATGGGCGACGCCAGCAGCCGACTGGCTCAGGAGAGACATCTCTATTTCTGGCGCAGGAAAAATCGCTTACTGCGTCGTGGCAGAAACAGTAAAGCCATCACCAGAAGATCCGGGATCTTTTGTAGCAGGAGTTGATGTAGCACAGCAGCGTTATTTTCCCCTGAAATATGGAATATCGCTGGCATAAATTCGCTCAGGGATGCGAGAAGCAGATAGCACACCACCAGCCCCTGACAGGCGACATAACCCCATCGTCCCCAGTTCGCACCGGCCAAAACGGCAAAGCCACAGCGAATTTCAACGCCGACGATAACGAGCGCTAACAATACTACCAGCGTCGAATCCCAGGCCTCCGAGGTGCTGCCAATCCAGCCGCTTAAATCACTTAGGCCTAACTCCCATACCAACAACACAATCCCCAAAAGACGGGTAGCAATAATCGCAATCCCCGCTACCATCACTGGCACCGGGGCATAAACTTTGCGTTGCGTCATTTCCTTCTTCGTATACAGAATTTCAACGATCTCCCTTCATGCGGCCATTGAACGGCCAAAAATACAGCACCAATATAAACGTCGATGCCAATATAAAACGTGGTACGGATGTAAAACGTGATAGCCATATAAAACAACAACGCCCCCATCCTCTGGCGGCGTTGCTGGAAATTTTCGCTAGGCTAGCAAATTATGGAGTGAAATCGAATCAGCCACGTCTCGCTTTTTGCATATCACGATAACGCTGCTTCTCCGCTCTTGCCATAAACCACCAGGCGATAAATCCAATAATACCAACGACTAACAATATCAGAGAAGCCAATGCGTTAATTTGTGGATTAACGCCCATTCTTACGCTGGAGAACACCAGCATAGGCAACGTTGTCGAACCCGGCCCCGCCACGAAGCTGGAGATAACCAGATCGTCCAGCGACAGCGTAAACGCCAGCAGCCAGCCGGAAAGCAGCGCAGGAGCAATCATCGGCACCGTGATAATGAAGAAGACTTTGAGCGGGTTCGCACCCAAATCCATCGCGGCTTCTTCGATCGAGCGATCCAGTTCCCGCAGGCGCGCGCTGATCACCACGGTGACATACGCGGTACAGAACGTCACATGCGCCAGCCAGATAGTGAACATCCCCCTTTCCGCTGGCCACCCAATCGCATGGCCTAAGGCAACAAAGAGCAATAGCAGCGACAGACCAGTAATCACATCCGGCATCACCAGCGGTGCCGTCAGCATAAACGCAAAACCATTAGCCCCACGGAAACGACCAAAACGCACCATCACGACAGAGGCGATAGTCCCAAGGATCACAGCCATTGTTGCCGAAGCGGCAGCAATCGTCAGGCTCAAGAGCACTGCACTGATCATCGCCGTATTGTGAAACAGCTCGATATACCAGCGCGTCGACCACCCAGCCCATACGGTAACCAGCTTGGAGCTGTTGAACGAATAGATCACCAGCATCAGCATCGGCGCATAGAGGAAGGTAAAGCACAGCACTAAAATCACAATACGCCACGGCGAGCGAACAACAGGTAAATTATTCACGCGTCACCCTCCGCGGTTTTGCTCTGATGTTTATGGAACCAGATAATCGGCATAATCAACAAAAACAGCATGACGATCGCGACAGCGGATGCCACCGGCCAATCGCGGTTATTGAAGAATTCCTGCCACAGAATACGGCCAATCATGATGCTATCTGGACCACCGAGCAGTTCGGGAATCACGTATTCTCCCACCGACGGGATGAACACCAGCATCGATCCTGCAATAATTCCGCCTTTCGTTAGCGGGACGATCACGCTGAAAAAGGTTCTCAGTGGCCTAGCGCCCAGATCTAATGACGCTTCCACGAGTGAGTAGTCCAGCCGCGTCAGCGCGGTATAGATAGGCAACACCATAAACGGCAAATAGGAATACACAACGCCAATGTAAACTGCCAGATTGGTGTGCAAAATAACCAACGGTTCATCAATCACACCCAGCCACAGTAGGAAGTTATTCAGGATACCCAGGATACCGTTACTTTTCAGAATCCCCATCCAAGCGTAGACGCGGATCAGAAATGACGTCCATGACGGCAGAATAACCAGTAATAGCAGGATATTACGCGTTGAAGGTTTACTGTGCGCGACAGCCCAGGCCAATGGATAACCAATAAACAGGCAGCACAGCGTTGATACAGCCGCAACCTGAAGCGATTGCATATAGGCATCGAAATACAGCGGATCGTCCAACAAGTGCAGGTAATTCCCAAGATTCAGGGAAATATCCAGCCTGCCATCCATCCAGGAAACCAGATCGGTATAAGGCGGAATTGCACGCGCCATCTCTGCGAAACTGATTTTGAACACGATCAGGAACGGCAACATAAACAGCAGCAACAGCCACACATACGGCAGCGCGATAACCAGCTTGCGCCCGTGTTTTTGACGCCAACGCGCCATCAGCACACGCAGCCAGAGTTTAGCCTTGCCCGGTGGTTCCGCCGTGTGGCGTTCGGGAAATAAAGTCATGACATTCTTCCTCGTTACACCGTCAGAACCACACAGCTATCCGCATCCCAACACAGCCGAACCTCATCTCCCCAGGTCGGTGTACCTTTGCGATAGCGGTAGGCATTTTGTAACTGTGCGCTGATAGTTTGCCCACTGTTGAGCCTGACGTGGTAAATCGACAAATCGCCCAGATAAGCGATGTGCACAACTTCGCCCACCGCGAAATTACAGCCGTCAGCCGGAACCTCTTCGCACAGCATGATTTTTTCAGGGCGCAACGCGATGTAAACCGGAACGCCATCCACTACCGAGACATCCGAATCCACCTTCAGCGGATGCACCAATCCAGGACTTTTGATGATCAGTGCCTCGTCCTGACGCTCCTGCAATATCCCTTCAAACATATTGACCGAGCCGATAAATTCCGCACTGAAACGTGTATTCGGGTGCTCATAAATCTCTTCGGGCTCGCCAATCTGTACGAACTTACCGCGATTCATGATGGCAATACGCCCTGCCATGGTCATGGCTTCTTCCTGATCGTGCGTCACCATCACACAGGTCGCCCCTACGCGTTCCAGAATATCGACTACTTCAAGCTGCATGCGGTCGCGCAGTTTCTTGTCCAGCGCCCCCATCGGTTCATCCAGCAACAGCAGTTTTGGACGCTTCGCCAGACTACGTGCCAGCGCAACACGTTGGCGCTGACCGCCGGAAAGTTGATGTGGTTTACGATTGGCAAACTCCTGCATATGCACCAGCGACAGCATCTCTTCGACACGATCTTTGATTTCAGCACGCGGTAGCTTGTCCTGTTTCAAACCAAACGCAATATTCTTTTCCACCGTCATGTGTGGGAATAGCGCATAAGACTGGAACATCATATTGATGGGACGCTGGTAAGGCGGCACCAATGACAAATCCTGACCATCCAGAAAAATCTGCCCCTGCGTAGGGAGCTCAAAACCGGCCAACATACGCAACAGCGTGGATTTCCCACAGCCAGATGCGCCCAGCAGAGCAAAAATTTCGCCTTTATAAATCGTCAGGCTGACATCATCGACAGCGGCCTGACCATCGAACGACTTCGTCAGGTTACGCACTTCCAGCAGCGGCGTAGCCGCTTTTTGAGGTTTTGATTGAGGGCGTGGGATCGCGTCATTCACTTCGCATTGCTCTCCGGCAAAAGCAGAACAAGTCACACCGCTGACGCCGCGATTAGGCGTTTTTGCGTCTAGCCGTGTGACACAATATAGAGCGCGAACAGGCGGTATCTCCGCCTGTTCTTTGCCACATTAATACTCGTCATACTTCAAGTTGCATGTGCGTTGGCTTCTCTTAAATACTCGGCCCATCGTGGGCCTCGCTTGCTGCCTGCCTGAAACTTGAATTATTTAGAGTATTTTATACCCATCCATTCTTTGGTTGCCGAAAGCAGCAATCATCAAGCTCTTGGGTAACTATTCGGATCCAAAAAGCAGTCAGACCCAAAAGGCTATTTGCCGCTCTTAACCTTGGTCCATGCACGAGTACGTGTACGGTCGATCTGAGGAGATTGCACCTTGAGCGTAAACATTTTGGCACGCACATCCGCAGGCGGGTAGACACCTGGGTTGTTACGAATTTCTTCGTTCACCAAAGGCAAGGATGCCAGGTTACCGCTGGCGTAATAGGTGTGATTACTGATCTCAGCCATCACTTCCGGCTTCATCAGGTAATCCAGAAACGCATAGGCTTCATCCAGATTTTTAGCATCTTTCGGGATAGCGAGGACATCAAAGAATGCCAACGCCCCTTCCTTCGGAATACTGTATTGGATATTGACGCCGTTCTTCGCTTCTTTCGCACGATTCCCTGCCTGCATGATATCGCCAGCCCAGCCAACAGCAACGCAGATGTCGCCGTTCGCCAGATCGTTGATATATTGCGACGAATGGAAATAACGAATGCTCGGACGCAGTTTCAGCAGCAGATCGGTCGCTGATGTGCTGTAATCACCCGGTTTGGTGCTATTCGGATCTTTACCCTGATAGTTTAATACGGTGGCGAAGATCTCCTCCGGCGCATCCAGGAAAGAAACCCCGCAGCTTTTCAGCTTTTCCAGATTCTCTGGCTTCAGCACCAGATCCCAGCTATCAACAGGCGCATCGGCACCCAGCGCCGCTTTGACTTTCTCGACGTTATAGCCAATACCCGTGGTCGCCCACAGGTAAGGTAAAGCATATTTGTTATCGGGATCGTGCTGAGCAATCAACTTCATCAGCTCAGGGTCCAAATTTTTGTAATTCGGTAGCTTACTTTTGTCTAATGGCTGAAAAACTCCCGCTGAGAGCTGGCGCTCAAGGAAACTGGCAGAAGGCACCACCAGATCAAAACCCGTGCTGCCCGCCATAAGCTTGCCTTCCAACACTTCGTTGGAGTCAAACACGTCATAGACGACCTTAATACCGGTTTCTTTCTGGAAATTGGCTAACGTGTTTGGTGCGATATAGTCGGACCAGTTATAAACATGCAGCGTTTTCTCTTCCGCAGATGCGGTGACGGACGCGGCCATCAGCAAGCCGGTAACAACACCCGATAGCCATTTTTTACGTTGGGTGAACATCCGTTCCTTCCTCCATTCAAGGGGGTGATTCATGGGAGTGTATATGTATCGTTCCGATACAAACTATAGCCTGCCGCGCTATCAAACCGGTGAATGAATATGCACCGATTTTTATTCGCTCAGACACAGACATAGCCCTGATTCGACAGTCTGTCGCTTACAGGAATAAAGCATAACCCCACAACATCATGCACACCATACTCGAACGTAAAAAATGGGTTTTAACGATTATTTATTCACATTTTATCGATGTGATGAGGGCGTTTAGCGAAAAACAAAGAGAAATGTCTGGCAATAATGTGAAATAGCCAGAATAAATGGCGGTGAAAGGAAAATAAGTAAAACCAATTGCTGCCGTTGGCAGCAACCGTATCAATGCAAATGTGAGGTCGTAACTCTGGCAGCAGAGCCCTCTTCTTCTTCGCCGATAAACAGCAGATTATTAGCGCTAGCCTCAAGGATCACCATTGAGATTTGTTCTTCTGATTGCTGCATAAAATGTCTGAATTGTTCCAATGCCATACCTGCGGCAACGCTAACCGACTGGCAAACAATCAGCTTCGGCAGGTTATCGTCCTGAACGTCGATAAACGCCTTGACGGTCAAAGAGCTGGCGTTGATTTGGCTTAGATCGCCAACCAAAGGGATAAGTGCGCTGGGCTTCACTTCGGCAAGTGCGGAAAACAAGATCACGTTGTCCACCAGATCAACTTTCGCATCGAACACGCCATCAAAATTTTGCATATGAGGAAGATGAAGTGCCTGACAGGAATCACACTCGAAATACAGTATGTTTAGTTGATCCAGCCACCGCCGTAGCATAGCCAAATCCGGGACGATGAGTGAATCCATCATGTTTGCCTCATACTTGCCACCGTAAAGACAGCATTGTTGAAAAGAGAACATCACTCGCGCAGAAGCGATGTTAAAACAGAAACAGTCTCAAAACAGAAACCATCTTAAAAACGGCACATAGCTTACGGAATATTGTGCAACGATGCCATGATAAAAGCGCACCACGACCCGTTTTCCTCGTTCCGCCGCACGGCGGAACGCAATCGTGACCGCTGCCAATGCCCACGCACCAATGGAAAGCGCCGTATTTTACGGCGCAGTCTCGGTTTCAGAAAGCTAACTTTTATTTATTGTTGTCGATGTTGCGACACGCCTCTGAGTATTTTGCTCAATAAACTCAATCATCATGCCAGCAATATCGAACCCAGTCGTCGTTTCAATCCCTTCCAGCCCAGGCGAAGCATTCACTTCCATTACCAGTGGCCCGCGTTCTGCGCGTAAAATATCGACCCCCGCTACATCCAACCCCAGCGTTTTCGTCGCCTTGATAGCAATCGCACGCTCCTGCGCGGTAATTTTCACGTTATTCGCCGACCCGCCGCGATGCAGGTTTGAACGAAACTCCCCCGCTTTCGCCTGCCGTTCTATCGCCGCAACCACCCGATTACCGATCACAAGGCAGCGGATATCTTTACCCTGCGCTTCACTCACGTATTCCTGCACCAGAATATGTGCATTCAGCCCGCGAAAGGCGTCAATTACACTTTCCGCCGCCTGACGCGTCTCCGCCAATACCACGCCAATCCCCTGCGTACCCTCGACCAGCTTTACGACCAGTGGTGCACCACCCACCATCGCGATCAGATCGCCAGTATCATCCGGCGAATGAGCAAATCCGGTAATCGGCAGGCCAATCCCTTCGCGGGCAAGCAATTGTAGTGAATGAAGTTTGTCACGGGCGCGAATCACCGCAACAGAATTATTCAGCGGGTAACTCCCCAGCATTTCAAACTGGCGCAATACCGCCGTGCCATAAAATGTAATCTGTGAACCAATACGCGGAATAATCGCATCGTATTTATCCAGCCGGCGTCCACGGTAATGCACCGACGGTGCCGCCGGATTAATATTCATATAGCAGGAAAGCGGATCGATAATCTCAACGCTATGCTTACGCGCCTCAGCGGCTTCACGCAGGCGTTTGCAGGAATATAACGCTCCATCACGAGACAGAATGGCTATCTTCATAAATATCCTACCGATACTAGCGTATCGCCCATCCTTGTTGATGTAAGTAGTCCAGCATGAATGGGCGTAACTCTTTTTTCAGCGTCAGTTCAACGTGTTCACTCCAGCTTTCACGACGGCGACCGGTGCGCTGCAGGTAATATTCCACCATTTGCTTATCGTATTGTGCCAACACATCGCGATCGAGCGGCTGATAAGCATTCTCATGCAGCATCATGGCTGTTGGCATGCGCGGTTTCAGCAACGGTTCGGCATCCGGGTGCCCCAGACACAAGCCAAACAGCGGTATCACCTGCGTCGGCAATTGCAGTAACTGCGTCACGTCAGCAATGCGATTGCGGATCCCACCGATAAAAACGCCACCGAGCCCTAGCGATTCAGCAGCGACCAGTGCATTCTGCGCCATAATAGCGGTATCGACACAGCCAATCAGCAATTGCTCGGCCAGCCCGGCTTCTGCCTGTGGGAAGATCTCCACATGCCGATGAAAATCGGCACAGAAGACCCAAAACTCCGCGGCCTGAGCCACATAACCTTGCTCGCCAGTATAGTGAACCAGCTTTTCGCGCACGACAGGGTCGGTAATGCGGATAATCGTACTGCATTGTAAAAAGCTGGAGCTGGACGCGCTCTGTGCGGAAGTAATGATGGCGTGGCGTTGTTCATCCGTCACGGTCTGAGACGTAAACGCACGAATAGAACGGTGGCGTTGTAGCAAATCAATGGTCGGTGTCACACTGGTATCCTTGGGTCGGTAAAGTACATCTATTTGGTTCGTTGGGTGTAACCTAATAGATTGAACAAATCGTTGTAACAGGCAATGACTACTTTTTTTCATCGATGATTGCGGGCATAGTAGCGCCATTCACAGTATCCTCATTAACCGTAACACTTTTGGCCGTGACCTTATGTATAAGCAGCGTCACGCTATGCGTTTCCAGAATGAGAACATTTTTTATTTTACAAAGGAGTTTACATGTTCGCTGTAATTTTCGGGCGCCCAGCTTGCCCTTATTGTGTACGTGCGAAAGAACTGGCAGAGAAACTGACCGAACAACGTGATGACTTCAGCTTCCGCTATGTAGACATCCACGCAGAAGGCATCTCAAAAGAAGATTTATCCAAGACGGTAGGCAAGCCGGTTGAAACCGTACCGCAGATTTTCCTGGATGAAAAACATATTGGCGGCTGCACCGATTTTGAAGCCTATGCCAAAGAACACCTGTCCCTGTTCCAGTCATAATCATCAGACTGACCGGACAAGAGCGCGGCGAATGTCCGCGCTTTTTTATTTTATGGGATCGTCTACAATCCCTACTCAACGAAGATAACGTCGATATAGGCTACGCAAACACAGTGCGCCCAGTGAACCCAATACGCACCAAAAGGCCGCACTCATCACATAAGCCAGTTCTTGCCAGAAAGAACGCATCGGCGTATTCCACAGGTGAAGTACCAATAAGCACACGGGCATCGCCGCCAGTGCACCAAACAGCGGGTAAAGCAAGCGGCCACGTGCAGAAAGAAGACAGGCAACCATACCCGGCAGCAGGAAGAGCAGCATACCCGGACTACCGCGCAATCCGTCGTTCACCGCGACATCCGATACGTCAATTTTTTGACTGAGAAACACTATGGTGAATAATAGAAAACAGCAGATCGCGCTGATCCAACCTTTATTTCGTGTCATAAACCGCCCCTATCAATATGCCTCCCAACCTGCATCAACCCGATACCAAGAACATGCGGTATGGTAAAAATGATTGGTATACCCGTCATACTTCAAATTGCATGTGCGTTGGTTGCCTGAAACTCGAATTATTTAGGGTGTATCTATTCCCCGATATGAAAAACATGAGGCTTCGCTACGATTTATTCGACGCTCAGGTTGCTCGCAGAAAAAGACGATAACCCGCCGTATTTCATCAACAGCGACACCACAATCATTAAATTAAACAATAATTACACTGAACAATTTTTATCGGATAAATTATACTTGGTGAGGCTGATTCCTTTCAGCAGACGTGTATTGCATACCGTCACGGGAATTCATGTATTTCATGGCTAAATCTAGCCGCTATAATGAATAACATCAAGAACTTACTGGTAAACAACAAGTTACACTCCATGAATATAAACGTCGCTGATTTGTTAAACGGTAATTACATCCTGCTTTTATTCGTGGTTCTTTCATTAGGACTCTGTCTAGGGAAGTTGCGCTTCGGCCCAGTACAACTCGGTAATTCTATTGGCGTTTTAGTGGTTTCTTTATTACTCGGGCAACAACATTTCTCGATTAATACCGAAGCGCTGAGTCTCGGTTTTATGTTATTTATTTTTTGTGTCGGAGTGGAAGCCGGGCCGAATTTCTTTTCCATTTTCTTCCGCGACGGAAAAAATTATTTCATGCTGGCGCTGGTGATGGTCGGCAGCGCCATGTTACTGGCATTAGGCTTAGGCAAACTCTTCGGCTGGGGAATCGGCCTGACAGCAGGGATGCTGGCCGGCTCCATGACATCAACGCCAGTATTGGTCGGTGCGGGTGACACGTTGCGCAATACCGCCAGTCTGGGTGGTCAACTCGGTGTTGAACAAGATCACTTAAGCCTAGGCTATGCGCTAACGTATCTGGTTGGGCTGGTCAGTCTCATTTTTGGTGCACGCTATCTACCTAAACTCCAGCATCAGGATCTCCCGACCAGTGCGCAGCAAATTGCACGCGAGCGCGGGCTGGATGTAGACAGCCAAAGAAAAGTGTATTTGCCAGTCATTCGCGCCTATCGCGTCGGGCCAGAACTGGTTGACTGGGCGGCGGGCAAAAATTTGCGCGAACTGGGGATCTATCGTCAGACCGGTTGCTACATCGAGCGCATTCGACGCAACGGAATCCTGGCAAACCCCGACGGTGATGCCGTCTTGCAAATCAGCGACGAGATCGCGCTGGTCGGTTACCCCGATGCACACTCTCGTCTGAACTCCAATTTCCGCGATGGTAAGGAGGTTTTCGACCGCGATTTGCTGGACATGCGCATCGTGACGGAAGAGGTCGTCGTCAAGAATCACAATGCCGTCGGCAAGCGCCTGAGCCAGTTGAAGCTGACCGATCACGGCTGTTTCCTTAACCGTATCGTCCGCAGCCAGATCGAAATGCCGATCGACGATAACGTCGTGCTGAATAAAGGTGATGTCTTGCAGGTCAGCGGTGACGCCCGCCGGGTGAAAAGTATTGCCGACAGAATCGGCTTTATTTCTATCCACAGTCAGGTCACCGATCTCTTGGCCTTCTGCGCTTTTTTCGTTATCGGCGTGATGGTCGGGCTGATCACCATCCAATTCAGCAATTTCACATTCGGCATCGGTAACGCTGCCGGGTTGCTTTTCGCGGGTATTATGTTGGGGTTCCTGCGCGCCAACCACCCTACCTTTGGCTATATTCCGCAGGGTGCCCTCAATATGGTCAAAGAATTTGGCTTGATGGTCTTTATGGCGGGGGTTGGTCTAAGCGCCGGTAGCACCATCAACAGCAGCCTGGGAGAAGTCGGCATCCAGATGCTGGCTTCAGGGCTGATTGTCAGCCTGGTGCCGGTGGTAATTTGTTTTCTGTTCGGCGCGTATGTACTGAAAATGAACCGTGCGCTGCTGTTTGGTGCCATGATGGGCGCTCGCACCTGCGCGCCAGCCATGGAGATCATCAGCGATACGGCACGCAGTAATATTCCTGCGCTCGGCTATGCGGGTACCTATGCCATCGCTAACGTGCTACTCACATTAGCAGGCTCACTTATCGTGGTTATCTGGCCTGAATTACCCGGCTAAAAACAGGTAAAAAATTGTGAATTTTTTCGAGAAGGGTCAGAACTTTTTATTTGGCCTATAGTCTGAATAAGTGCCACTGCTTTTCTTTGATTCCCCTTATTGAGGAAGCCCATCGTTCCCGCCTTTGAGGTTCAAGAACGATGGGCGTTTTCTTTTCTGCCTTATACTCGTCATACTGCAAATTGCATGTGCGTTGGCTACGTTCAAATTTGCTCCCGGCAGATTTGTCACCCGAATCACTTACCTGTGTAAGCTCATCGGGATGAAATGAGAGACATCCTGCCTCTCACCGGAGGCCAGCCTTTGGCTGGTCAAATTCGTTCCCGACGAATTTGACCTTCGCTTGCCGCCTTCCTGAAATTTGAATTATTTAGAGTATACCTCTTACCTATTTCCCGATATCCACACATCCGCTATCACATTCACTTCATTTTTTGTTATTAAAATAACAAAAATTAATTTCTTTGTTATTTTTGCGACATTAAAATCATTGAGTGTCATAATCATTGCATCCGATTTTTTATCGACACCACCAAGGATTCGCCATGACTGACTATGCACGCTATATCGACCACACACTGCTGGCAGCAAATGCCACCGAACAGCAAATCATCACGCTGTGCGAAGAAGCGATAGCGCACCGTTTTTATGCCGTCTGTGTTAATTCCGGTTACGTTCCCTTAGTCGCTGAGAAACTGAAAGATTCAGAGGTACAAGTGTGCTCCGTGATCGGTTTCCCTCTCGGCGCAGGACTGACCTCTAGCAAGGCTTTTGAGGCCAAAGCAGCTATTGACGCTGGCGCTCAGGAAATAGACATGGTGATTAACGTCGGCTGGCTGAAAAGCGGAAAGATTGACGCCGTCAAAGCAGATATTCAGGCCGTGCGTGAGGTTTGCGCCGCTATACCGTTGAAGGTAATATTGGAAACCTGTCTGCTTGATGACGAACAAATCGTGCTGGTGTGTGAAATGTGCCGTCAGTTGAATGTCGCATTCGTCAAAACGTCTACCGGTTTCAGCACCGGCGGCGCGCGCGAAGAACATGTTCGACTGATGCGCAACACGGTCGGCAGCGAGATGGGGGTAAAAGCCTCCGGCGCGGTTCGCGATCGCCAAACGGCACAACGAATGATTGAAGCTGGTGCCACACGTATCGGCACGAGTTCGGGCGTTGCTATCGTTTCAGGTGACGCTGCCGCAGCAGGAAACTACTAACAACAAAAATAGCTTATTAGCAGGGAATTTTATGGAAACGCGGCGCGACGAACGAATCGGCAGACTGGCTCAGGCATTAAAGAAAACCGATAAACTCCATCTTAAAGACGCCGCGCAGCTACTCGGCGTATCGGAGATGACCGTGCGCCGCGATCTGAATGCAGATGCCACCAGCGTCATACTGCTCGGCGGCTACGTCGTTAGCGATCTGAAGAATAACGGTGCCACTCACTATTTTGTCTCCGACCAACAGACCAAGCACGTAAAAGAAAAACAGGCCATCGGTGTCGCCGCTTCTCATCTGGTGGAGGCAAACGATACCGTTTTTTTCGATTGTGGCACCACCATTCCCTTCATCATCGATGCGATTCCTGATGAGTTGCCTTTTACCGCAATTTGCTATTCTCTGAACACCTTTTTGGCGCTACAGGAAAAAAAGGCATGTAGAGTGATTTTATGCGGTGGGGAATATCACCCCGATAACGCGATTTTTACTCCGCTTAACCAACGCTGCGAGCTGGACAACATCTGTCCGAATAAAGCGTTTATTTCTGCGGCGGGTATCGAACTTAACGCAGGAGCAACCTGTTTTAACTTTGCCGAGCTGGGCATGAAACAACGCGCCATGGCGACCGCACAGCGAATCATTCTTGTGGCAGATAGCAGTAAGTTCGGTCAGATAAAACGCGCCTGTATTGGCCCGATGACGCTGTTTGATACAGTCATTTCCAACAGCGCCCCGGACGAGCAGTACTTACGCCACTTCTCCAACAACGGCATTCAGTTAATCCACTCAGGGGATTAACCGAATAACCCACCGAACCACTGCTGCACCTTCATCATCACCGTATCCCAGAGGCGACTAAAGAAACCCGCCTCGGGGATATCATCCATCGCCACCAGATGACGCTGGCCGATACTTTTGCCATCCAATTGGAAATCGATGGTGCCGACCACCTGATTCTTGGTAAGTGGTGCAGAAAGCTGCGGTTGGTTCAACGTGAAGCTGGCTTTCAGATTCTTCATCTGCCCTTTTGGGATGGTCAGCGCGGCGTCCTGCGCCACGCCAAGCCGTGCCTCTTTCTCCGTGCCAAACCACACCCGTTGTGTAGTAAAAGGCGCATCCGCCTTGATAGGTGTTACCGTTTCAAAAAAGCGAAAGCCCCATGTAAGCAGTTTTTCGCTTTCACGAAAACGAATGGCATCCGTTTGCGCCCCCAGCACCACGGAAATCAAGCGCATATTGCCTTCCGTTGCCGAGGCCACCAGATTGTGTCCCGCTCCGTTGGTATGGCCGGTTTTTACACCATCCACATTCAGATTAGTGCTCCACAGCAGACGGTTACGGTTAGGCTGGCGAATGTTATTAAAGGTGAACTCTTTTTCTTTGTGCAGCGCGTACTCTTCTGGTACGTCTCGAATCAGCGCCTGTCCTAACAGCGCCATGTCGCGCGCGGTGCTGTACTGCCCTGCCGCGTCGAGGCCATGTACGGTAAGGAAATGCGTATTCGTCAGGTTAAGCGCTTTCGCATAATTGTTCATCAGGCTGACAAACGCATCCTGACTGCCCGCCACGTAATCCGCTAGCGCGATGCTGGCATCATTACCTGACTGAATGACAATGCCTTTATTTAACTCAGAAACGGGGATGCGATCGCCCGGCTTAAGGAACATCAGCGACGAACCACGCAGCGCTGGGTTACCCGTTGCCCAGGCATCTTTTCCGACGGTCACTTCATCCGTCGGGCGAATTTTACCGGATTTTATCGCCTGCCCAATCACATAGCTCGCCATAATTTTGGTCAGACTGGCAGGATCAAGGCGCTCGTCGGCGTTGCTCTCCGCCAACACTTTACCGCTGGCGTGATCCATCAGGATAAAGGCTTTGGCGTCAATCTGCGGCACCGCAGGCAACTGTTCCGCAGAGGTAAATGGCACCACACCAACAAGCAATACCGTACCTACAGAAAAAGACGTGAGTCTGGTCAGGAAAGGGGTTGTTTTCATGAGTTCGCCGCAATGTCCATCAGTCGTTAAAAAATCTTAATTTTCAATATGTTTTGAAAACTTTAGTAACATGTAAAGGTAACGCGTCATCTCTGGGATGAAAACCGTTCCTTCTGTAAAGATAGTCAAAGAAATGAAAGCGTCTAAAAAAATGCTGATAAAAAAAGGACTTAGAGAGAAGTAAGGAATATCTGAAAATGCAGTCGGCAAGGTCACCAAAAAATAGCAAATGGCACGAGGAGCGATAACAGTTCAACGTTTCCTCATGCCTCGCATGAAAATACCCTCAGCGGCGTTCGCGCTTATCTGCACGTTTCGATAACCAGTCACCTAAGGTCTGTACTACCTGCACCAGAATAACCAGCGCAATCACGGGACCAATGGTATTGCCCAACAAAATCTGCGTAAGCGGCAACAGCAACACCAGCAGAATAACGAAAGGAATAGAACGAATGATATTCACCAATACCGTGCCAAACAGATACCGTCGGGATACCTAATGTTCTCACGCCGCCATCTGGCTTTTGGATATCCATTTTGCGTATCGCGCGGGGCAGATAATGTCCTGTCATCAATGCACTTTTGATGCTTATCCAGTTTTCTTTCAGCCACGGTTTTAACGCCAGTACGCCAAGGTTATCTACCTTCAGATTTCACCTCTCGATGAATATCCTTGCCGTTTAGCTAACACTTCCCCTCAGCGGATGTGTAGAGGACTTGCACCTCCAAGTCCTCTATTAATCACCACGGTCAACAGACAGCACCATGCTCGGCGCACAAGAAGAAAGCCGGTCATCGACCGGCCAAATGGTATGTTGTACAACCTGAAGCTTTACTGGGCGGGCGCTGGCGTTTTCGCCTGCATCCACTCAGGCTTCTGGAATTGGCTATACATCAATGCAGGATCGTTGATCACCGCAGCATACGCGGGTGACTCCACAATCGCTTTGGTGTCTTTAACGAATGGTTTATCGAGATCGTCGGTGCGCACGGCAATAATGTTTTTCAGGTTCTCGTCCAGCGTTTCCAGCTTGATGGCCGACGACAGTTTCATGCCGGATGCCAGTGCGAAATTACCGTTCACCAGCGATGCCGTCACGCTATCCAGAGTACGCGGCAATTGCGCCGCTTCCATCGGTTTGAAGACCAGCCCGCGTGGATTTTCAAGAATATCTTTTTCAGAAGCCTTGGTCGGATCGATATCGGCCTTAATCGTAACCAGCCCTATCGATTGCAGGAAACGCAGGCCGCGCGCCAGATTGGTGGCATCGTTAGAGAGCGTGACCACATCCCCTTTTTTCAGCGCATCCAGCGATGTGATTTTCTTCGAATAGAAACCCATGCTGGCCGTCGGTACGATAATCAGCGGAGAAATTTTTAACCCTTTATCGGCGGCAAATTTTTCTAAATAGAGCGTATGCTGGAAAAGGTTAGCATCGATGCTGCCGTTGGCCAGTGCCAGATTGGGCTGAACGTAATCGCTGAATTCACGCACCACGACCTTATAGCCTTTTTTCACCAGCTCAGGTTTGATCGCCAGGTTTACCATGTCACCATAAGGCCCTGGTGCCACGCCAAACGTGATCGTCTGCGGATCGCTGCTCGCCACAGCAAGTTGCATACCGGCGGCAAGCAGAGTGATGCCCAGAACGGCGCGAACAGAATGCGTCAATTTCATTGTGTAACTTTCCTGTCTGAATGTAACTTGCTGTCATTATTAAGAATGACAAGTTAAATCATAAAGACTAAAAAGGCATATCATTATTTCTCATCGGCTGTCGCGGATAACCGAGAATGGCTTAACCAAGAAAGAGGTAGGTATGATAACGATTTGGGGTCGTGATAATTCGACCAACGTCAAGAAAGTCCTGTGGTGTGCGGAGGAACTCGCGCTGCCTTATCAACATATTGCGGTTGGCGGGCAATTCGGCCGTAACCATGATGCCGATTATCTGGCGATGAACCCTAATGGCCTTATCCCCTGTTTGCAGGACGACGATCTGGTGCTGTGGGAATCCAATACCATCGTGCGTTATCTGGCGGCGCAGTACGGCCAAAACTCGCTGTATCTCACCGATGCCGGTAAGCGTGCAAATGCTGAAAAGTGGATGGACTGGACTAGCTCGCTTGCGGCCTCTTTCGGTCCAGTGTTCATTAATATGGTACGCATCGCACCAGAAAAACGTGATATGACGTTGGTACAGAAAGGCATCGTTGAATGTGAACGACTGTTCGGTATTGTCGATACCGTTCTGGCTAATCAGCCGTGGCTATCCGGCGATCGGTTTGGCATTGGCGATATTCCGTTAGGCTGCGTTGTCTACGGCTGGCTGAATATGCCAATTGAACGGCAGGCACATCCTCATCTGGAACGCTGGTATCAGCAACTCACCGAGCGTTCGGCGTATCAGAAACACGTTATGATCCCGCTGTCTTAAGTGAATTCAGGCACCGTAAGGTGCCTGATTTTTTACTCCAGTCCGACTTTCAGCAATTTGCCGTTATCATGATCGGTCAGCAGATAGAGGTAGCCGTCCGGCCCCAGCCTTACGTCACGGATACGTTCACCACGCTCGCCCAGCAAACGTTCTTGTGAGGCGACCTTGTCACCATCAAGCGTCAACCGAATCAGATTCTTCTCTGCCAGCGCACCGATAAAGACTGAGTTTTTCCACTGCGGGAAACGATCGCTGTTATAGAAGGCCATGCCGCTGATGCCCGGTGATTTCTCCCAGTAGAAATCAGGATTCACCATCCCTGCGATCTCTTTTCCTTTTGCTTCTGGAATTTTCAGCCCGGAATAGTTAATGCCGTGTGTCGCAATTGGCCAGCCGTAATTTGCGCCTGCTTTAGGGATGTTAATTTCATCGCCGCCTTTCGGGCCATGCTCATTTTCCCACAGTACGCCAGACCACGGATTAATCGCTAACCCCTGTGGATTACGGTGCCCGTAAGACCAGATTTCCGGCCGCGCGTTAGGCGTGTTCACAAACGGATTATCGGACGGCACTTTGCCTTCTGCCGTCAGGCGAACAATTTTTCCCTGTAACTTATCCAGATCCTGTGCGGTCGGGCGTTCATTGTTTTCACCCAGCGCAATAAACAGATGCCCTTCTCGGTCAAAAACCAGCTTGCCGCCGAAATGGTTACCCGTCGACAGTTTCGGTTCCTGACGGAAGAAGACTGTGAAATTCTCTAACCGTTTATTATCCTCAGAAAGTTTGCCATAACCGACAGCGGTTCCCGCTTTACCATCGTTCCCCTCTTCAGCAAAGCTCAGGTAGATGCGTCGATTCTGCGCAAAATCCGGTGATAGTGCGACTTCCAGTAATCCCCCCTGTGATTTCGC
The DNA here is from genome assembly GCF_001742145.1 of Pectobacterium parmentieri. Lineage (NCBI taxonomy): Bacteria > Pseudomonadati > Pseudomonadota > Gammaproteobacteria > Enterobacterales > Pectobacteriaceae > Pectobacterium > Pectobacterium parmentieri. Next base: position 2,045,213 of record NZ_CP015749.1, read on the forward strand.
GAAAACTTCCGGTACTCCCGTTATCGGTGCAGACAGCGCACTGCCCGCTTTCCATAAGCGTAGATTCCCGGCGCGTTCCGTAATCAGAATCCCCTGTTCTTCCGGTAAGAACGCTAATGACCACGGGTGATCCAGCTTATCTTGTAATTCCGTCACCTTCGGTTCCACCGCCAATAGCTGGCTGGAAAACAGCAACGTTGCGCTAAGCAGCAACCAATGTGGCGCAGTAGAAAATCGTCGTAACACAGTGTGTGAAGCAGAATTGCTAAGCATCAGGCAAGAGGACATCGCGTTGTCTCCATCCAACAAAAGTTCTGTAAATTTAGGCGGCAGGCGGTGTTTGTGCAAAAAAGCGAGGCAAGGTTTACATTTATTGAAGAAATCCGTCATTAAAGACATCTACCGTCACAGCGATAAAATGCTGAGTTCTACACCACTGACTGTAAGGATAATCAACTATGGTGTAGAATCCTCCGGTTTTTATTTTCTGTCTATTTTGTGAGCGAATAATATGCAACAACCCCGTATCGGCTTTGTTTCCCTCGGCTGCCCGAAAAACCTCGTCGACTCCGAGAGGATTCTGACCGAACTGCGTACTGAAGGTTATCAGGTCGTGCCACGTTATGACGACGCTGAACTGGTGATCGTCAATACCTGTGGTTTTATTGACAGCGCCGTACAAGAGTCGCTGGAAGCCATCGGCGAAGCGCTGAATGAGAACGGTAAAGTTATCGTAACGGGCTGTCTGGGTGCCAAAGAAAATCAAATACGCGAAGTGCACCCCAAAGTTCTGGAAATTACTGGCCCACACAGCTACGAGCAGGTGCTGTCGCACGTACATCAATACGTCCCCAAACCAACGCACAACCCGTTTACCAGCCTGGTCCCCGAGCAGGGCGTAAAACTCACGCCGCGCCATTACGCGTATCTGAAAATTTCAGAAGGTTGTAACCACCGCTGCACGTTCTGCATCATTCCTTCCATGCGTGGCGATTTGGATAGCCGTCCGATCGGCTCGGTGCTGGATGAAGCGAAGCGTCTGGTCGATGCTGGCGTAAAAGAGCTGCTGGTGATCTCTCAGGACACCTCGGCTTACGGTGCGGATGTGAAGCAGCGAACCGGCTTTTGGAACGGGCAGCCGGTCAAAACCAGCATGGCCAGCCTGTGTGAACAACTGGCGTCGCTGGGCGTGTGGGTGCGTCTGCACTATGTCTACCCTTATCCGCACGTAGACGATGTGATCCCATTAATGGCGGAAGGCAAAATTCTGCCGTATCTGGATATTCCGCTCCAGCACGCCAGCCCGAAGATCCTCAAACTGATGAAGCGCCCCGGCGCAGTAGAAAGAACGCTGGAGCGCATTAAGCGCTGGCGCGAAATCTGCCCGGACTTAACGCTGCGTTCAACCTTTATTGTTGGCTTCCCCGGCGAGACGGAAGAAGACTTTCAGATGCTGCTCGATTTCCTACAGGAAGCCAAACTCGACCGCGTAGGCTGTTTCAAATTCAGTCCTGTCGAAGGTGCATCGGCAAATGCGTTGCCCGATCAGGTGCCGGAAGAGGTTAAAGAAGAACGCTTCCACCGCTTCATGCAATTGCAGCAGGCGATCTCTACCCAGCGTTTGCAGGATAAAATTGGCCGAGAAGTGCTGGTGCTGATCGATGAAATCGACGAAGAAGGCGCGATTGGCCGCAGTATGGCTGACGCCCCCGAAATTGACGGCGCGGTTTATCTGAACGGCGAAACGGGCGTTAAGGTCGGTGATATCGTCAAAGTGAAAATCGAGCACGCAGACGAATACGATCTATGGGGTAGCCGCGTTTAATGTTCTCACCCGCCAGCTTTTCTATCCGAAAAGCTGGCGTTTATTTTCACCTCACCCCAGCCTGAATGCTGAAAATTCAATCAATAAACCGCCCATTCTTCGCCTGAGCCTTGCGTCCCCCTGTCAGGTAAAGTAGCCTTGAAGCATGATGAATCTATTCGCCTTATCCGAGGCATAAGCATGTGGAAACGCCTGATATTTGGTTTGTTAGCTCTCATTAGCGTGCTGCTGCTTTCCGCTTTTGCGCTCGATCGCTGGATTAGTTGGAAAACGGCACCATTCATTTACGATGAGCTTCAAACTTTGCCGAAACGTCAGGTCGGCGTGGTATTGGGAACGGCAAAGTACTACCGTACCGGTATGCTTAATCAGTATTACCAGTTTCGTATGCAGGGGACAATTAACGCTTATAACAGCGGTAAAGTCAGCTATCTGCTATTAAGCGGTGATAACGCGCTGCAAAGCTACAATGAGCCGATGACGATGCGCCGCGATTTGATCGCCGCAGGCGTACCACCTTCAGATATCGTGTTGGACTATGCTGGCTTCCGCACGCTGGATTCCATCGTCAGAACGCGCAAGGTGTTCGATACCAACGATTTCACCATCATCACCCAGCGCTTTCACTGTGAGCGCGCGTTATTCATCGCGCTGCACCTCGGTATTCAGGCACAGTGTTACGCGGTGCCTTCCCCCAAAAATATGATGATCGTGCGGATTCGTGAATTTGGCGCTCGTTTGGGTGCACTATTCGATCTGTATGTTCTCAAACGCGAGCCACGTTTTTTAGGACCGCAGGTGCCGATTCCAGCAGAGCATACTATTCCCGAAGATGCGCCAGATTACCCTGCCGTCCTGCCGGAACAGGTACTGACCTCGCCAGTTAATCAGCCTAAAGCTGGCCAACCAACGGGTATAACACCGGAACCCGCACCACAAAGCGAGCAAGCCGCACCCTAGCCTGCCTTCTTACGCCGTTTTCCCTACTGCATTGGTGAGTTTGCGCCATAACCATTCAAGCGGCCCTTGGCGGAAATAGCGCAGCCAGTAGTGGGAAAAGACCAAATTGACGACCCAAATGGCAGGGACCAGTGCCAGCAGTTGCAGGCGGCTGAAGGCCATAAACAGGCCAAACTGGTTAAACAACATCACGCAAATCAGCGTCTGCAACAAATAGTTGGTTAACGCCATACGCCCGATGTCCGTAATCCAATACGTGATTCGCCATTGGCACAGCGTGGCCCAAAAGCCATAACACAGCGCAAGATACCCTACCGCCTGTACTGGTGAACTCAGTTCACGTGGAATCTGCAATAACAAGCCGCTCCAACGATATTCCCAACCCACCAGCCACTGACCTACTATGCCAATACTATTAATTGCCACGCCCAGCGGAATCAGCCATAGGGCAACCTTGCGATAGTGGGCGGTACTGAACTCACCTTTCAACCAGCCACTGCGCATCAATCCGGCCCCCAACAACATCGTTCCCGCTAATACCCAAGCATATTGCACCCCCAACGATAAAAGGCTTTCCGTTAAGAGATCAAAACGATTTTTCCATGCTTCGAATCCACCTAATGTCCGCCAGTAAGTTTCATAGGTGATATCCGCCACGCTCGGCAACCAGAATCGCCCCGGCTGCAGCGTCAAGATATGGTTCAACACAAACAGGACGACGATCTCCACCATATAGAGAAGCGAGCCCATGATAATGAGCTGTCGACTGCTCGTCGCATGACTAATGATGTGGTAACACACCAGCCCGATCAGGGCATAGTCAAACAGAATATCGCCATCCCACAGAAAAATGGCATGAATAAAACCGATGACTAGCAACCAAAATAGCCGTGCGTGTATCCAACGGCATCCCCTAGATAACAGCAGTTGCAACCCGGCACCAAAAAGAAGAGAAAACAGCGTCAGAAATTTCACCTGAGCAAGCAAATCCATCGCTGCCCATGCCAAAGCGTCAGATAACGCAGGCTCTCCATGCCAGGCGGGGTTTAGGTATGCGGCATGGGGCAAGCCAAACGCCGTAATATTCAGCAGTAAAATGCCTAAAATGGCGACGCCGCGTGCAAAATCCAGCGTAACGATCCGTGAAGAAGCGGAATGTGATGACGATAGTGAATGAGAAGGCATACAAATTACATTTTAAAATCATCGAAGTAGCGATTGTATGCACAAATAGAGAAAAAGCGAAGAGACTTGCTGATTTGGCAGCGACCCATTTGGCGATGACAGCATGTATTTGCTTCATCATCGCCAATATGGGTGAGCTTAATTATGGTGGCGAACCGCGCGCAAGAATTCCTGACGCGTATTCTGGCTGGATTTAAACAGCCCGCCGAGCGATGTCGTGGTCGTGGCACTGGTTGCATCGCGAATACCACGTGCCTTCACGCAGTAGTGCACAGCATCAATCGAGACGGCAACGTTGTTCGTTCCCAACAGCGTTTGCAACGCGACCAAAATCTGCTGCGTTAAGCGCTCCTGCACCTGGGGACGCTGGGAGAAAAACTGGACGATGCGGTTAAGTTTCGATAAACCAATGACGCCATCTTTCGGAATATACGCGACCGTGGCTTTCCCATCGATCGTCACGAAATGGTGTTCGCAGGTGCTGGTCAGCGTGATATCCCGCACGGTGACCATTTCATCGACCTTCATTTTGTTTTCAATGATGGTGATTTTGGGAAAGTTGGCGTAGTCCAAACCGGAGAATATTTCATCAACGTACATTTTGGCGATACGCGTCGGCGTTTCAGCCAGACTGTCATCGCTCAGATCGAGACTCAACAAATTCATAATTTCCGTCATATGCTCAGCAATACGTTGCTTACGTGTATCCCGATCCAACAACGCCCCGCGCAGCGGCGTTTCCAGACCGCGTGCCAGCAGCGCTTCGTGCACCATAACGGCTTCTTTACTTAATAATGACATTATTATTCTCCTGCAGGTGTAACTATGCCTATCGCGCTATCACGGTCTTGGTCAGACCCTAGCGCCGTCAACACTCTAGTTGAGAGAGTAACGATTATCCAGCGATTGTATGTCATGATTGTTGAAATAGATTCAAGTGATCAAGCTCAGAAGGCGTGCCTGTACGCAGTCACGAGGCAGACAGAAAAACCACCATTCAGTCGTCAATAAGCGCACAGTAATAAATATTCAGCGATAAAAAAAAGCACCGGGAGAAAAACCCAGTGCTTTTAACGATAAATCACCTAATTTTTTGCGGCCATCGGTGTCCCGACGCCGCTTGTCATGTAATGATCAGAAGGTTTCCCAGTTATCGTTGGCATTGCCTTTCTTACCGCTAGCGGCCGCTAATAACATCGGCTTCTGTGCAGTTGGCGTTTTCTCCGCCAGACGCTGCTGTGGACGACGATGCGCCTCTGAGCCTGACAGTTGGAACACCGATATCGCCTCAGTTAACTGACGAGCCTGATCTTCCAGCGATGCCGCCGCCGCCGCAGACTCCTGTACCAACGAGGCGTTCTGCTGTGTGACACCATCCATCTCGGTAACCGCCTGACCGATCTGGGTAATACCGCGACTCTGTTCGTCCGATGCGGATGCAATTTCCCCCATCAGATCGTTCACACGGGTAATCGCGGAAATAATGGAATCCATCGCTTCGCCAGTTTGTGTGACCTGACTTGACCCTACGTTGATGCGTTGAACCGACTCCGTAATCAGGCTTTCGATTTCTTTCGCCGCCTGAGCACTGCGCTGTGCCAGATTGCGAACTTCGCCCGCGACCACCGCAAAACCTCGGCCTTGCTCACCGGCTCTAGCAGCTTCTACCGCCGCATTCAGCGCCAGAATATTGGTCTGGAAGGCAATACCGTTAATCACACTCGTGATATCGGCAATTTTCTTCGAGCTCGTCGTAATACTCGCCATCGTTGCCATCACATCTGCCGTAACGTCACCGCCCTTCTTCGCCGCAACAGAGGCATCCTGCGCCAACTTCGTGGCTTGATGAACGTTATCGGCATTCTGTTTCACCGTCGCACTCAGTTCTTCCATACTGGCAGCCGTCTGTTCCAACGCAGCGGCCTGCTGCTCAGTGCGCGCAGACAGATCGTTATTGCCGCTTTTGATTTCACTCGAACCCTGATGAATCGATGCAGAACTGTCGCGGATGATGGAAACGGTATTAACCAGACTTCCCTGCATTTCTTTCAGGTAAGGAATCAGTTGCCCAGCACAGTTACGACCAAATTCGTCAAGTGGATGGCCAAGTTGCCCGGCAGCCAACACCTGAAAATACCCTTTAATCATATTCAACGGCTTGACCAGATAGTGAACCAGATAGCGATCCGTCACCAGCAGAATCAACAATCCAAGAACCACCGCGCACAGCAGGATATAATTACTCCAGTTAACCAGACCGTAGACCTCGCTCATTGACGTTTCTGACGATGACATAATCGCGGTCTGATATTTATCCATGTTATTGCCAAACGCGACACTCAGAGGCGGATACACGGTGCGGAAAAGTTGACGAAACTCCTCCTGGCGATTATCACGCGCGGCGTTCAGCATCGGCGTCAACCCGTTATCCAGCAGTTGAGTCCACGCAGCGATCATGTTGTTCGCCGTTTCTTTATCAACACCGTCATGCCCAACTGCTTTAAACGCGTTCAGTTGATCTGAAGTATTTTTTAACGCCGTTGTCGCTGACGTAAATACTTTTTCTGCATCCGCCGTTTCGCCCGTTTGCTGGAAATCCATCGAGCGCAACAAGCGAGTAACCGTACGAAAATACTGGTCATTGCCTTTTACCAGCATCTCAACGTTCTTACGCTGAGTTTCACTGGATTCCAATAGTTTGGTCATACTGTTTAATGAAGTGGAAGTAAAGAAAGATGCTCCACCCCATACAATCAGAAACAGCCCCAATATTGTTAAAAGCATTGCCCTGATGGTGATATTTTTTAAAAAGTTCACAGAAAACTCCTATAAATTATCTGGCGATTTTCCTCTGCGCTTTCTGCAACATGGCTGCACATTTTTAATTGGAAATACGCCGGGTGTTACGTCATTTAATGAAGAGCAGAGGCTCTCATTAGTTAGAGTTATTTTCCTTTAATGACAGAAAGATACATTTCCTTACAATAACGATAAGAGATTCTTACCATACATTATCATTATCGGCACTTTGGGCGGGCACTTTACGCTTTCCCATCAACAAATGCGATCAAAAAAAAGAATGATGATAGTTTTTGGCTATTGCTTGGTTACAAGTATTTACTTATGCATTTAACTATTTATTTTAATTATCTATTTATTTTCTTTCCTCCGCTATTTCATCGGCAGTAAATCCGAATTTATTTTTCTGTGATTATTCTTATTTTTTCATTCGGCCCTCTTTCTTAGAAAATATGTTCCTATTGGCTGCAAGCGTTGATTTCCGTGCTATTAATTTAGGCCGCGATCATTTATCGCTTTCTTCTCTTTCTACGCCCAGATATTAATCCTGATGATAATTACGCCCGTCATTTTCATCCTCCAGAACACATTTCCTTCCGCTGGGTTTACGCTGCCTTAGCATCAACATGGGCTAAGCCAGTTGCGAAATGTATGCCTTACCGCTACACTTCACAAAAAGTGAATAATCAGATAATAGTTCATTACAAAAAGAGAAAGTTATGGATTTGACCCAGCTCCGCATGTTCTGTCTCGTCGCCGAAACGGGCTCCGTCGCGCGTGCCGCAGAGCAGCTTCATCGGGTGCCCTCAAATCTGACCACACGGCTACGCCAGTTAGAGCTGGAGTTGGGCACCGATCTGTTTATCCGTGAGAAACAGCGTCTGCGTTTGTCCCCGATTGGGCACAATTTCTTATGCTATGCACAACGCATTCTGGCGCTCAGCGAGGAAGCCATCAGCATGACGCGCACTGGCGAGCCCGCGGGTAATTTCGCGCTAGGTTCGACAGAAAGTACGGCGGCGACCCGCTTGCCTACGTTATTAGCGGCTTATCATCAACGTTACCCCAATGTCTCTTTGTCCCTGAATACTGGAACATCAGGGGAAATTATCGAGCGCGTGCGGGCGGGAACGCTGGCAGCAGCACTCGTCGATGGCCCTGTTGTCTATGATGAGCTAAATGGGTGTTCATGTTTTGCGGAACGATTAGTGTTGATATCCGACCCTGCACACTCGCCGATTACCCATGCGCGGGATGCCAGCCAGGATACATTGTTTGCCTTTCGTCCTGGCAGCTCTTATAGAAAGCGCCTCGAAAATTGGTTCAGACAAGATGGCATCGTGCCCGGTACTATCATGGAAATTCACTCATACCACGCCATGCTTGCCTGTGTAAGCAGCGGAGCCGGGCTAGCCATGCTCCCCCATGCCGTCCTTGAATCGCTGCCCGCGGGTACACGCGTTCAGGTGCATGAATTACCTCCCGACATCGCGATCGTTTCCACCTGGTTGGTATGGCGGCGCGATGCTTTCGGCCCCAATGTTGAGGCATTAAAAAAGCTCATTATTGAGCAATCCTCTCAGCAGGAATAACGCCTTATTTTCTCTGGCGACCATGTTCAAGAGGGACGACACCGTAATGAACCAGCGCGTCCTATCATTCAATTTACAACCCATAACCATATGCGAGTAGGAGTCACCACCATGCAAATGATTAAAACCCGCGCCGCCATCGCCTGGGGCCCAAACCAACCACTGTCGGTTGAAGAAGTCGACCTGATGCCACCGCAGAAAGGTGAAGTGTTGGTGCGCATCGTCGCCACTGGCGTATGCCACACGGATGCCTATACGCTGTCCGGCAAAGATCCTGAAGGCATATTCCCGGCAATCCTGGGTCATGAAGGTGGCGGGATTGTGGAAGCCATTGGCGAAGGCGTAACCAGCGTCGCCGTTGGCGATCACGTCATTCCGCTTTACACCGCAGAATGCGGCGAATGTAAATTCTGCCGCTCCGGTAAAACCAATCTATGCCAGGCCATTCGCGCCACGCAGGGCAAAGGCCTGATGCCGGATGGCACCACCCGCTTCTCCAAAAATGGCCAACCCATTTTCCACTACATGGGAACCTCCACTTTCGCAGAGCACACCGTCGTGCCTGAAATTTCGCTGGCGAAAGTCAATAAAGACGCGCCGCTGGAAGAAATCTGCCTATTGGGCTGTGGTGTCACCACCGGTATGGGGGCGGTATTGAATACCGCCAAAGTTAAAGCTGGCGATACGGTTGCGATTTTTGGACTCGGCGGCATTGGCTTATCAGCGATTATCGGCGCGCAAATGGCAGGTGCCGGACGCATCATCGGTATCGATCTCAATACCAGCAAATTCGATCTGGCGCGCAAATTGGGTGCCACCGATCTGATCAACCCGAAAGATTATGATAAGCCGATTCAGGATGTCATTGTTGAGTTGACCGATGGCGGCGTGGACTTCTCCTTCGAGTGCATTGGTAACGTTAATGTCATGCGTTCCGCGCTAGAGTGCTGTCATAAAGGCTGGGGTGAATCCATCATCATCGGCGTGGCGGGTGCAGGCGAAGAGATCGCAACCCGTCCGTTCCAACTGGTAACGGGTCGCGTATGGCGCGGTTCTGCTTTCGGTGGTGTGAAGGGCCGCAGCGAACTGCCAGGCATTGTCGATCGTTACCTGAAAGGCGAGTTCCCGCTGAATGACTTCATCACCCACACCATGGGGCTGGACGACATCAACACGGCATTCGATTTAATGCACGAAGGCAAATCGATTCGCTCTGTGATTCATTTCGGTTAATTGCGCCACGGTCAGGAATAAAAAGGAGGCTGTACAGCGATGAACTCATCACTGGAACTGCTGGAAGAACACCGTATGTTTGGCGGCTGGCAACAACGCTACCGCCATGTGTCAGCAACGCTGAATACCGCCATGACGTTCAGCATTTATCTGCCGCCGCCACAGGATGACACCCCACCGCCTGTGCTTTACTGGCTGTCTGGATTAACCTGTAACGACGAAAACTTTACAACGAAAGCGGGCGCACAACGCGTTGCCTCCGAGCTGGGTCTGGTGCTGGTGATGCCGGATACCAGCCCGCGCGGTGATGGTGTAGCAGACGATGCCGGGTACGATCTGGGTCAGGGTGCCGGGTTCTATGTGAATGCCACCCAGGCTCCCTGGGCGGCACATTATCGGATGTATGACTACGTTAGCAGCGAGTTACCGGCGTTGATCCAGCAGCATTTTAACGTCAATAACCGTCAGTCCATCAGTGGGCATTCGATGGGTGGACACGGTGCGCTGATGCTGGCGCTGCGTAACCCAGAGAAATACCTGTCGGCCTCGGCATTCGCACCGATCGTAAACCCAAGCCAGGTTCCGTGGGGGCGCAAAGCGCTTACCGCTTACCTTGGCGAGGATGAAACGCAGTGGTTACAGTATGACAGTTGTCATCTGCTGGCCAATAGTCAGAAGAAACTGCCACTATTGGTCGATCAGGGCGATTGCGATCAGTTCCTGCCCGACCAATTGCAACCGGCGAAACTGGAAGAATTGGCAAGCCAACACGCGTGGCCGCTGACGCTGCGGACACAGTCCGGCTATGATCACAGTTATTTCTTCATCGCCAGTTTCATCGAAGATCACCTGCGCTTCCACGCCCACTATTTGTACGCATAATAGCGATACGAATAAAGGTGCTATGCTCGTCTAGTTGATAACCGCACTCGGGGTACAAACATTCCCGAGTGCTATCTCCCTTCCCTGTTACAGTAATTCGCAGTAAAAACGATTGCGCTTGCTCGTGCTGAATGACAGAACCAAGACAAAAAAAGGAAATATTGATGATACAGATTCATCACCTCGAAAAATCCCGTTCGACTCGCGTGACCTGGTTGCTAGAAGAGTTGGGCATTGACTATGAAATTGTTCGCTACGCGCGTGACCCAAAAACGTTTAGCGCGCCCGCCTCGCTCAAACAGATTCACCCGTTAGGGAAGTCCCCCGTCATTACCGATGGTGAACTGACGATTGCCGAATCTGGGGCCATTGTGGAATACCTTATTGAGACTTACGGCAAGGGCAAGCTCCGTCCACAGAGCGGGCAAGCGCTGCTGGATTATCGCTTCTGGCTGCATTTTGCTGAAGGTTCGCTCATGCCGCTCCTGGTGATGCGCCTGGTGTTAGCGAAGACAGAGTCCGCGCCGATGCCGTTTTTCATCCGCCCCATAGCCCGCAAAATTGTGCAAAGTATCGAGCAAGCCTTTATTGTTCCTCGCCTGACGACGCAACTTCAGTTCATCGAACAACATTTGAGTACACAAGGTTGGTTTGCAGGAGAGTCGCTCAGCGGGGCCGATATACAAATGGCAGTTCCGTTGATTTTGGCGAAGACGCGTCTGGACTTCAGCCGTTATCCCCATATCCAACAATACATTGAGCGGATAGAAAACCAGCCAAGTTTTCAACGGGCTCTGGCTCAGGATTAACGGTGCGGTCAAAACATCGCTTCATCGACAATGAATAACAAATTGTTCAATGAGCGGCGGAGCAGAAATTCTGTGAGCGTTTACTGGTTATTCACGATCTAATAACGGTATGCTGCAATTTACTCCGATAGACTTCGAGTTATAACACGATATAGTTATGGCATTCGAAAGGAGAGTATAGCGTCAGGATGCGGCATTGATATGTTGGGAGTGATTAATTTTGCAGAGAAAACGTGTGTCATCAACAGAATTGTTTTCAGTCGGATACGATGCAGAAAAAAGTCAGTTGGAAGTCGAATTACTCAATGGAAGCATCTATCTCTATAGCGGCGTAGCACGCATGATTTATGAAGAACTGCTGGCAAGCAAGACGAAGTACCGTTACTACGCCAGTTATATCAAAAATTCATTCCCCTACGAAAAAACACAATAATATTCAAGAGCGGAGATAACTCTCCGCCTCTTCCCACCCATTTATTCTTCGGTAGACTCAACGGTGGTCAACGCCGCCAGCAAGATCTCTTTATCTAGCACTAACGGTAGATAGTGGATGGACTCTCCGGCCTGCAAGGTACGGGCAATCACAGCCTGAAGTGCCGCGTGATCGCGAATATCCACATCCAACTCAGCCAGCGATGTCGGCAAACCAAACACCTTAAACGCCGCCTTCAACTGACGCAGCGTTTGGCTATCGCCCAACAAGGCAGTCTGCACCAGAATGCCATAGGCCACTTTAGTGCCGTGCAGGAAACGTTCGGTTTGCGGCAACACCGTCAAGCCGTTATGAACTGCATGCGCCGCCGCTACGCGGGTATATCGTTCGCCTAGCCCGCCAACCATCCCGCCTCCGGCAATGATCGCATCCACGACATCCAGAAAATCCTGTGTTAGCTCGCCACGCTTGACGGCGGCTAATGCCGCTGCGCTTTGTTGCAATAATACATTGCGAATATCCAGCGCAGTCTGTAAACCAAGACGGACAGAAAGAGGCAACGTTTCAGGCTGGGGACTGAGAACAACAGCCTCATACCACTTCGCCAGCGTATCCCCTACCCCTGCTAGCAGATATTCTACCGGAGCAGCTAGCATAATCCGCGGCTCAACCAGTACCAAATGGTTAGCATCGGTGAAAATTTCAAAGCGTAATGCCTGCCCGGCATCGTTATACCAGACGGACAGCGGCGTCCAGGCCGCACAGGTGGCCGCAATGGTCGGAATCGCCACCAGCGGCACGCCAATATGGCGCGCGGCGACCTTCGCAGTATCCAGTACCGCCCCGCCACCGACGCCAATGACGACCTGACATGCCTCACCCGCTTGCGCCACCAGTTTTGCGACTTCCCCCTCGCTGCAATGTGCACCAAACTGGACGCGTCGGGCTGACGGCGCATCGAACTCGACCGGTAAATAAGGCCGAGCCGCTGCGATCGCACGTTCACCGTAGATCCATAGCGCATTTTTCAGCACGTCCGGCGGGTAAAACTCCAGTAGCTTATCGATAGCGCCGGGAAAAGAGAAATAGTTGGCGGGACCAACCTGTACGCGAACTGTCGTTGTGTGCATGTTTGAATATTCCTCGCCGTCCCCGCGTTTGCGGCACGGATCTTATCTAATGTTTGTCTGGCAGATGAATCTGCTACGCTACCCTATTGATAATTCCATTTTATTCACTTGCTTACGGCAGATTAAGAACTTTTTTATTTAATTTATGCTTTTTCGTTCATAGCCAACGTCTTTCAAAGACATGAAGCTGTATTAAATTCTCTGGGATATATGCTACCTTTCTTTTCCGTTATTTCATGACCTTGATCGCCAAGAGCGTTACCGACCATGATCCCTACCTCCCAAAGCCGACTGGAAATGCGCAACATTTCCATCTCCTTTTCTGGTTTCCACGCCCTCAAGCAGGTTAATTTCACTCTGGAAGGGGGCTCGATTCATGCCCTGACTGGCGCAAACGGTGCGGGTAAATCCACGCTCATGACGATCTTATCGGGTGCTTACGATCACTATCAGGGCGACATTCTGATTAATGGCAAGCAGGCCGATGTCCATTCGCCGCGTGATGCCAAGCGATATGGCATCCATCTGGTGCAGCAGGAAGTCGATGTCGCGCTGGTTCCCACGCTGTCCGTGGCGGAAAACATTATGCTGGACACGCTGGCACAGGACGGACATCTGCTGAATTGGCCGCAGATATATCGTCAGGCGCAGGTGCTGCTCGATCAGCTTGGCGTTCACCTTAATGTTCGTCAACGGCTGGATACCTGCTCACTGGCTGAGAAACAGCAAATTTTGCTCGCCCGCGCATTATCCCATGAATGCCGCTTCCTGATTTTAGATGAGCCTACCGCACCATTAGATCAGGCTGAAAGCGCGCGTCTCTTCCAAGTGGTTCGTCGGTTACAGGCCGGGGGCATCGGGATCGTGTTTATTTCCCACCGTATTCATGAGTTGAGCGAAATTTGCGATACGTTGACCGTTCTGCGAGACGGTGAATTTATCAGCAGCGGCGCGATGCAGGGGCTGAGCGGCGAGGAAATTGTAGAAAGAATGTTGGGGCATCGGCTTGATGATATCTTTCCACCACGCCGAACCGCATATTCAGAAGAGACACTGCTTCAGGTCACCGGTTTGCACGACGAGACGCTGCTACACAATATTTCACTCACGCTGCGCAAAGGGGAGATTCTGGGCATTGCCGGACTGGCTGGTGCGGGCAAAACCGAGTTGTGTAAAGCGCTGTTCGGCGCAGAACCCTGCCAGATCGCGCAGGCGGAATATCGCGGTAAACCCTGGAAGCCGCATTCACCTCATCAGTCCGTCGAGCAAGGCCTGGCGCTGGTTCCTGAAGAGCGGCGCAAGGAAGGTATTTTTATTGATGAATCCGTCACCATGAATCTCAGCATCACCGCCACCGACAGCTTTTCTCGTTGGGGCCTATTCAGCCGAGGCAAAGCGCTGCGCTGGGCGAAACAGATCGTTGAACAGCTTGCGGTTCGCACCACCGGTCCGGCGCAAAAGCTGGCGCGCCTATCGGGTGGCAACCAGCAAAAAGTCGCCATCGGCAAGTGGCTACGGAGCGAAGCACAGGTTCTGATTTTTGATGAACCCACCAAAGGCGTGGATATCAAGGCCAAACAAGATCTGTTCACGCTGATTGACAACCTAGCCCGTCAGGGCAAAGGCATTATTTATGCGTCAGGCGAGTTCTCCGAACTTGTCGGACTCTGCGATCGTGTCTGCGTGCTATGGGATGGCCGAATTGTCGCAGAATTGAACGCCGCTGACATTGACGAAGAAACCCTACTTTTATATTCAACTGGAGGAACTCCCGCGTGAGTCACCCACTTCCATCTAACGGGGCGATCCCCTTCCGTCACCACGTTTTCGAGTTTCTCTATAAGTGGGGCATGCTGATCACGGTTGTTGCATTGATTGCCCTCTTCGGACTGGCATCAGACAATTTTCTCGACCCGTATAACATCATTAATATCCTGCGTTCTATCGCCATTGTTACGGTGATTGCGATTGGCGTCTCCATTTCACTGTCCGTGGGCGGGTTTGACCTTTCCGTGGGATCAACAGCCTCATTAGCGAATGCGTTAGTGATCTCCCTCTTTGTCTGGCATGGATTCGGCACCACTGGCACGATTGTTCTGACGCTTCTGCTGTGTACACTGGTCGGGCTATTCAACGCTTTTCTCATCGTCGTGCTGAAGATCCCCGATATGCTGGCGACACTCGCCAGCCTGTTCGTCATTCAGGGCGTGGCAATGACGTATAGCTATGGCGGCTCCATCACGCAGAACATGGTGTTGCCCAGTGGCGAAATGGCGGAAGGCATCATTCCCGAATTCTTTGCCACGCTGGGCCAAGTGCCAGTGATTGTTGTCATCATGCTGGCAGTGACGGTGCTGGTGCAGCTATATCTGTCCCTTACCAAGCACGGTCGCCGGATGTACGCGATTGGCGGCAACCCGGAAGCAGCCCGACTAGCGGGCATTCGCACGGCGCGTTATCGAGTACAGGCCTATGTGTTCTCTTCACTACTCGCGGCTCTGGGCGGCATCTTACTCGCATCACGCATCGGCTCTTCACAGGTCAATGCTGGCGGCGGCTATTTAATGGATGCGGTTGCCGCAGCCTACATCGGTTTCTCGCTGGCAGGTTCCGGCAAGCCGAACGCACTGGGTACGCTGCTCGGGGCCGTCATACTCGGCGTCTTGCAGAATGGACTGGTAATGCTCTCCGTACCTTATTACGCCATGGATATCATCAAAGGTCTGGTTCTGGCACTCGCGCTGGCAATGACGTATATCCAGAAACGCTGATACTTCTCACGTCCGCCCCTTTCATCCGAGTTTGGGGCGGATCGCCGTCTCTCATCTGCTCAGCTTTTCCACAGGACATATCATCGAACTCAGCTTATTACGTTATATCCGCCATACTTCAAGTTGCATGTGTGTTGACTGCACTCAAATACTCGGCCCGTCGTGGGTTTCGCCCTAAAGGACTGTAGCTTGCCGCTGACCTGAAATTCGAATTATTTAGGGTATATATACGGTCGTTATTATTAATAAATAAAGGTTTCCACCAGAAATAAGAATAATCACAGAAACATCCTAAGTAATTCCATTTTCAGGAAGATGAAAAACTAAGATAAGCGTTCGAATGTTTCTCATTTAATCCCGAACCACCGATGTAGGTCAGTGATTCGGGTGACTGAACGTAGCCAATGTGCAGGTCGCTTGAAGTGTAACGAGAATAATAGCGTTTTGCTTTACGTCGGTATGTACTACTTTCGTTTTTTATGGTGTAGCGCGAATGACACACGCGATGGAACAATAAATTTTGATAATCAGTTAAAATTGATGAATATCATATTTTCACTACCGGCAATATCCCCAAATACCCGACTGAATCAAATTACACATTATTATCGATGTCCGTTCTGCTGGGCATACTCATCAATATTTTCAATCGTCTTTTCCATCAACAGTTGCAGCGATGAAGCAGACGTCCAGGAGATATGTGGCGTAATCAGAAGATTAGGCAGGATTTTCGCCGCCACCATCAGCGGGTTGTCTTTCTCCGGCGGTTCCTGCGTCAGGCAATCCAGCGCAGCTCCAGCAACACTGCGCTCGTGCAATGCTACAGCCAGTGCACTCTCATCAATCAGTCCCCCTCTGGCGGTATTGATAATAAACGCGGTTGGCTTACACAATGCGAGCGTCTCCGCATTGATCAGATGCTGCGTGCTCGCCTTTAGCGGACAGTTGAGTGAAATCACATCCGCCAGTCGCAGAACATCCTCAAACGGCAAATATCCCGCACGACACACCGAGGCCCCCCTGTGCTCGGAAAAAATCACCTTCATTCCCAGCGCCTGCGCCAGGCGTGCCACTTCCTGCCCAATCGTACCCGCACCGATGATGCCCAACGTGGAGCCCGCGATATCCTTAACCGGATGATCGAAGTAAGCAAATTGCGATTGGCTAGCCCAGCGATCGCTCAGTTGATCGCGATACCACGCCATAAGGCTGTGTTTTAGCGCGAACATCATGGCAATAACGTGCTCAGACACCGCTTGCGTAGAATAGCCCGGTACATTTTTGACCGTGATACCCAATTCTTTGGCGGCGGCAAGATCGATATTGTCAGTTCCCGTTGCCGTCACCGCAATCAACTTCAGCGCAGGTAACGCCGCCAAAGTATCTCGCGTTAGTAGGGTTTTATTTGTGACGATAACGTGGGTGTCTTTTGCTCGATCGATAACTTGATCGGGCAAAGTATAGCTATATTCAATCCATTCATGGCGGCATTGTGGACGCCTAAAATTTGTCTTTTTCAGGAAAATGGTTTCAGGCAGAGAGCCTTTATCCAAAAATGTAATTTTTAACATCATCGCGCCCTGGTTGCTATTCATACACTGATTTTCGATTGCAGATATCAAGGTTCTCCACAACCGGCAATCACGACAGGTATTCTCATACAAAACTAATGAATTAAATTCCCTGTGTGACGCAGAACAACGAACGCATTAATAACGTTACACTTCCTGCCTCATCGGGAATCCATCACTCCGTAACGTGAAGCGTAGTCAGCATTAAAGCAATTAACAATACCTAATATAATGAATTTCACTCATCGACATTGTTATCGGCGATATTCAGAAATATCACAAAAAATAGGGCCGCAAGTCATAATCAAAATAGAAAAGATAAACGTACAGTGAAACGTAAGCAGAATTAGCGTCAGCGGAATGAATCAGAAATGTAGATGAGTAGGTCGATAGGTGGGACATGCTAACACCCCGAAACGGATAGAAACCCGTTTCGGGGAAAGATGGCAATCAGAAGTTGACGTTGACTGACACCCAGTAGTTACGGCCTGGCAGTACGGAACCTGAAGTAACTCGGTTGAAAGAGTAATAATCCGCGGTAGTAAATGCACCTCTTCCTGAACCGTAAGTGCGCACACCACTGGTGAAATCTTTATCCAACAGGTTGTTTACTGCTCCATTCAAGGTCACATCTTTTGAAACCTTGTAGGAACCACCCCAATTAAGCACCGTGAAAGATTTAAAGTAAGCGCCTTTATCATCATATGCAGCCTTCTGAGAAGCAGGCAAGTTACTATAATTCTGCGTATAGCGTGCAGTTTTGTCGCGATATTCTGCTTTCAACCACGTTGAGAGATTGTCATTAACGTTCCAGTTAAGACGGGCATTAGCCATATGCTTCGGCGTGTTGGTAAGAGGCGCTCCTGGGTTTAAGCCACCTTTTTGCTCACTATCCGTAAAGGTATAGTTTACATTCAGCGTCCAATCCTCTGACCACAATGGAATTTTCGAGCCCAGCTCTACCCCTTGAGTCACTGCCTTGCCAATGTTTCGGTAGGTACTAATCGCAGGGTTAGTTGACACACTATAACTGTCAATTTTATTGCGGAAATGATTATTGAACAGCGTTGCATTCGCCGCGAAGCCAGTATAGTTCTCATAATAAACGCCCAGTTCAGTATTCGTACTCTCTTCAGGCTTCAGGTTTGGATTCCCAATGACAGTATCCGTTCCTTGATTTGTTACCCCGCTAACGCCGTTATGGAGTTGCGCCAGTGACGGGGTTTTATAACCCGTACTTACACCGCCTTTTATCGTCAAGTCATCCAATGCATTCCAAACGAGATAAGCACGTGGGCTAACATGGCCACCGAAGGTTTCATGATACTCATAGCGTGCGCCATAGGTTAAAGCTAATGAATCCAGCAAGCGCCATTCATCTTCGCTAAACAGCGCCCATGAATCTTGCTTAAACTTATTCCCATCGTTAGCCAAAACGACGCCATCTTTCATCGTTGCATTCCAATACTGGCCGCCAATAGTAACCAAGTGGCTTTCACCTACTGGAGCCACCAGCTTCGAGTCAAGAATAACGTTGGTATTTTCCAGACGACGTTTCTGACCTGCCGCTGCTGAACCCGCGGGAACAGAATCGGTTGTAATGAGGCGGCCTTTGTTATCCGTCTCGCTATAAGACAAGCTAGAGTTCCATGAACCAAAACTCAGTTGATTATCACTCCCCAACGTTAACTTGCGACGTTGATAATGCAAGGAGCCCTCATAGCCCCCGGTAGCACCAATCGTTCCTAACTGATTTTCCTTGTTATCATATTGCTGGTTGGCAACTTCCCCATCCAGCCATAGAGAGTTATTATCATTCAGGAGCCAAGTTAACTTGCCGCCTAGCAAATAGTTATCTGATTTTACAGGGTTAGCGCCTCGCTGATTCAGTAAAGCGCCCTCTGAAGATTTCACCTCTGACGCATCACGGCGTAAAATATTGCCGCGCAGGGCGAGTCCCAGTTTGTCTTCGATCAGCGCACCGCTGGAATAAATCGAGAACTTGGAAGCATCGCCATAGTCTCTGTCTTCCTGGAAGGTATGATCCAGCGTGATATTCCCAACCCACTCTTTCGACGCTTTTTTGGTGATGATATTGACCACACCACCCATCGCATCAGAGCCATATAGCGTTGACATCGGCCCGCGGATAACCTCAATACGCTCTATCGCCGCCAATGGGGGAATAAAGCTGGTGTTCATCGTACCAAACCCGTTCGGGGTGACATCCGATGAACCATTCTGGCGAATACCATCAACCAGAATCAGCGTGTAATCACTTGGCATACCGCGAATGCTGATGTCCAGACCGCCCGTTTTCCCCGTTGAACTACGCACATCCACGCCTTCCACGTCGCTGAGCGCTTCGCCAAGATCGTTATATTTACGCTTCGTCAGTTCATCCTGGTTGACAACAGAAATACTCGCTGCCGCCTCAGTGATTTTTTGTTCATAGCCAGAAGCCGTTACAACCAGCGTATCGTCCTGTGCGGCGATAACAGGTGTAGATACGGTTGTAGCAAGTGCCAATGCCACCGATTTTCTTATATTTATTGCCATGCCTCTGTGTCCTCAAAAATGAATAATTACATTGAGTTTTTTTGTCCAACACATTGTAATGATCAGGAGTTAATTGTAAATGAAAATTAAAATCATTTGCATGAACAATTAATTTCAAAACAAATAGATTTAAAACAATTAATAAACAACAAGTTAAACAAAAACACCAATCATTAGGTCTCGTTAATGAATGATTACCTTAATAAATTAAGGTGAATAAATTTGATTCAAATAAAAATAAAATCCTAACGAAGGATGTGAAGCATGATTTCAGAACAGAAAAAAACCAATAAAAAAAGCGACGCCCGCCAGGGAGTCGCCCGTTAACCGCGCTCTTACGATTAGTCTTTATGATCCGGGAACGTCATATCCTGATACTTGATGAAGCCTGTTCCACGATACAGCTTATAACCGAGCCAAATCAGCAGGAACAGCGGAATACCGATGTACGTCGCCGTCACACCATACCAGTCGATGTTATCTTCCAGGAACGCCTGATAATTCTGTCCCAACGTGATGATTAGGCAGAGCACAAACGCGAAGATCGGCCCCAATGGGAAGAAACGCGATTGATAAGGCAAACGATTCAGGTCATGACCTTGCATCACATAGCCACGGCGGAAACGGTAATGGCTGATCGCGATCCCTAGCCAGGCAATAAAGCCTGTCATACCGGAGGTATTCAGCAGCCACAAATAAACCGTTTGGTTGCCATACAGAGAAGACAGGAAACACAACGCCGCTACCACGGTTGTTGCGTACAACGCATTACGCGGTACGCCGCCTTTTGACAGCTTAGCGAAAATGCGCGGCGCTTTACCTTCCGACGCCAGCGTAAACAGCATACGCGTAGAGGCATACATCCCGGAGTTACCCGCCGACAGCACCGCCGTCAGGATCACCGCATTCATGACCGCTGCCGCAGATAACAAACCCGCATTCTCAAACACCAGCGTGAACGGACTTACCGTAATGTCTTTTACATCATTACGCAGCAGGTTCGGGTCGGTATACGGGATGATTAAACTGATAATCAGAATCGCAAAGATGTAGAACAACAGGATGCGCCAGAAAACCTGGCGGATCGCCCGCGGTATATTTTTTCCCGGATCCTGAGATTCACCCGCGGCGACACCAATCAGTTCCGTGCCTTGGAAAGAGAAGCCAACAATCATCGCCACACCGATCATGGCAGAGAATCCCCCAGCAAACGGTGCATCACCGATTTGCCAATTGTGGAACCCTGCATTTTCCGCACCGCTCATAATGCCCGTAATCATCATTACGCCAACCGCGATGAAAATAATGACCGTCGTCACTTTAATCAGTGAGAACCAGTACTCGGCTTCGCCAAACCCTTTCACAGAAATGTAGTTAAGCAGGAACATCAGTGCCAAAAACAGGGCGCTCCAGATCCAGCCAGATACCTCGGGGAACCAATACCCCATCACCAACTGCGCCGCAACCAGATCGACCGCGATGGTTACCGCCCAGTTGTACCAATAGTTCCAGCCCAACGCAAAGCCGAAACCTTCTTCAACATAGCGGGAACCGTAGGTAGAGAACGAACCAGAAACCGGCATAAATGCTGCCAGTTCGCCCAGACTAGTCATCAGGAAGTAAACCATCAGCCCAATCAGGGCATAGGACAAGAGTGCGCCACCCGGGCCCGCTTGTGAAACCGTTGCGCCCGAAGCGACAAATAACCCGGTGCCAATCGATCCGCCAATCGCGATCATCGTTAAATGCCGTGCTTTCAGTTCACGGCGCAGGGTCGGTGCGCCCTGTGTAGTTTGTTGAATATCGTGCTGAGCCATTGTTATCCCGCGTGCTCGTGCTAAAAATCGAGGCGGGATTGTAACAAATAGACTTGCTCTGGATAGTTAAGATCGTCGAGTTATAAGAGAGCTTAATAACTCACGTCCGATTATTAGCAGCAGAAAATAGCTCCGCTATACCGTTTCGCAGCAATAACTCAGGAAACGCCGCAATACATTCGAAAGATGCTTCTGTCGGTGATGAACCAGATACAAGGTGCGCGTGAGCTTAGGCAATGGCACCTTCAATTCCACCAGCGTGCCCGCCGCCAACTGCTCGGCAATCACATGCCGCGACAGGCAACTGATGCCAATTCCGTGGCGAACCGCATGCTTAATTGCTTCCGAATTGCCTAACTCCATGACCAGATGAAAATGCGACAGGTGCGTCAGCAGCAAATGATCCAGCACTTCGCGCGTGCCTGAGCCGCGTTCACGCAAGATCCAATGCGCATCCGCCAGCGCGGCTAATGATACCGCCCCCCGACTAAGCAGGTGTTCCGGGGAGCAAAACACCACTAACTCATCTTCCAGCCAGGGTTGCGTAATTAAATCAGGGTGATGGCAAGGCCCTTCAATCAAGCCCAAATCAACACTAAATTCGGACACGCGGGTTATGACATCTTTAGTATTGCCAACATGCAGTTCCAGCGGAATGTCGGGGTAGTCATGACGATAGCGGGCAATCATCGCAGGCAATAAATAGTTACCGATAGTGCTGCTGGCATAAATACGCAACGCCCCATTGTCACGCCGGAAGAGTTGTTCAATCTCCATCGATTGTTCAAGCAACGCCAGCGCCTTGGGATAAAGCAAGCGGCCATGCTCATTGACAACCAGACGTTTACCCACGCGATCGAAGAGTTGAACCCCCAATTGCCCTTCTAAATCTGCCAAAGCGGCACTGACAGCCGATTGAGAAAGTGCAAGCACAACGGAGGCCTGTGTCGTTGAACCATTTTTCAGGACTTCGGCAAAGACTTCCAACTGACGTAACGTGATATGCATAGTGCGCTCTTTATCTAAAATACTTATAGGTTATAAATATATAATCAATTTCTCTTTTAATATCATGGATTATAAGCGAGTACCTCAATTCAATATTGTCAGAATAGGCACCAAACCTATGGCTCTTCCTACAACATTACAAACGATAGCGCCACCCGATGGTGCAAAACGACGATATGGGAATCATATCTGTTCTTCGAGCATTTATTCGGCTAGCGATAAATTATTTCCCTGTTAACGTCTCATTAACCTACGCGACGATGCCATAATGTCCCCGAGATCAGAGGAGACCAACATGAAATACATCGGGGCGCACGTTAGCGCAGCAGGCGGAGTCGATCAGGCCGTGATCCGCGCGCATGAGATAAAGGCGACGGCTTTCGCTTTATTTACCAAGAATCAGCGCCAATGGCAGGCTGCACCGCTCAGCACAGAGATCATTGACCGTTTTAAAACCGCCTGTGAACAGTATGCTTACACGCCAGCACAGATTCTGCCCCACGACAGCTACCTGATTAACCTGGGCCACCCAGAAGAGGAAGCGTTGGAAAAATCACGCATCGCGTTTATTGATGAAATGTCCCGCTGCCAGCAGCTTGGGCTGAGCCTGCTGAACTTTCACCCCGGTAGCCATCTGAAACAGATCGAGGAAGCGGCGTGTCTGGCACGTATTGCCGAATCCATCAACATCGCGCTGGCGGAAACCGACGGTGTCACCGCCGTGATTGAAAATACCGCCGGACAAGGCAGTAACTTGGGCTTTCGCTTTGAACATCTGGCAGCCATCATTGATGGCGTGGAAGATAAAAGCCGTGTCGGTGTCTGTATCGATACCTGCCACGCCTTCGCTGGTGGCTATGACCTGCGGACAGAAGCGGATTGTGAAGCGACCTTTGCTGAGTTCGATCGCCTTGTTGGGTTCCGCTATCTGCGCGGAATGCATTTGAATGATGCGAAAAGCACGTTCGGCAGCCGCGTTGACCGACACCACAGCTTAGGGGAAGGTAATATCGGCAAAACCGCCTTCAGCTACATCATGAAAGATCCCCGTTTTGACGGTATCCCGATGATTCTGGAAACAGTCAACCCCGATATCTGGGCCGACGAAATCGCCTGGCTCAAATCTGAAGCCCAATGCTAAAAAAAGCGCCAGATGGTGAATACCAACTGGCACTATCTCATCCACATCCCTGTGTTATGGCATTACGCTTTCTTCAATTTGCAGGGGTGACGGTTAACTTTTCCGCCACGCTCCTGCATCATGAAATTTGTAACGACAATCCGGCTTACGCGGCTTTCGCCAGTTGTTCATCAGAGCGTTTCAGCAAGGCATACAGCACGCCAGCTACCGCCGTTCCCGCAATGATCGCTAACAGATAGCCGATGACCGGGGTAATCGCACCTGGAATCAACAGTACGAACAGACCACCATGTGGTGCCATTAACTTAGCGCCTACCGCCATAGACAGTGCGCCAGTTAGTGCACCACCGACGATACAGCAAGGCAGAACACGCATTGGATCACGCGCGGCGTAAGGAATTGCCCCTTCGGAGATAAAGCACAGGCCCAACACAAACGCCGCTTTGCCCCCTTCACGCTCGGTCGGGTTAAATTTCTTGCTTGCCAGCACGGTTGCCAGACCCATCGCCAGCGGTGGCACCATACCCGCAGCCATGACGGCGGCCATCGGTGCGTAAATCTGGCTACTGAGCAAGGTGGTACCGAACACATAAGCCACTTTGTTAACCGGGCCGCCCATATCCGTACACATCATCGCGCCCAGAATCGCACCCAGAATCACCGCATTCGCTGTGCCCATAGATTGCAGCCAGCCTGTCAGGCCCGTCAGGATTTTCGCCACCGGCGTACCGACGACGTAAATCATGATAAGACCGGTGATCAACGTAGCGAACAGCGGAATGATCAGGATCGGTTTTAACGCGGTCAAACTTTGCGGCAGAATCAGTTTATTGTTGATCGCTCTGGCAATATAACCTGCCAGGAAACCGGCAATAATCCCACCAAGGAAGCCGGCTCCCGTACTGACTGCCAACATCCCGCCAACCAAACCCGGCGTTAACCCCGGACGATCCGCAATGGAGAAAGCAATATAACCCGCCAGCACTGGCACCATTAGCGCGAAGGCAGAACCGCCACCGATCTTCATCAGCGCCGCTGCCAGCGTACCTTCCTGTTTAAAGGCTTCAATACCAAAGACAAACGACAGTGCGATACACAAACCACCCGCTACCACCATCGGCAGCATGTAAGACACGCCGGTCAACAGGTGACGATACGGGCCTGCCCCGCCTTTCTGACCAGATTCGCTCGCGCTTGCCGCGCTGGCTTGCCCGGATGGCTGATAGACTTTGGCTTCAGCCTGCGCTTTATCTAACTCCTGTGCGGTCTTTTTCAGTGCCAGCCCCGTCGAGGTGCGATACATCTTCTTACCAGCAAACTTCGCCAGATCGACTTCAATATCAGCGGCAACGATCACCAGATCGGCCTGCTCCACTTCTTCTGGGGTAATTGCGTTACCTGCGCCAACGGAGCCGCGTGTTTCCACTTTAACCCACCAGCCGCGTTTTTTGGCTTCACTTTCAATCGCTTCTGCCGCCATAAACGTGTGCGCAACGCCCGTCGGGCACGCCGTTATTGCAACAATTCGCTTGGCCGCCGTGGGTTGCTGAACGGAAGCTGACGCGACAGCCTGATATACCGTTGCTTCAACTTGCGCTTTCGCTAAAAAGGCTTCCGGCTGTGAAACAGCCAGTTCAATATCACCGACATAAACCTGCTTGCCATTCAGAGCACTGTCCGCCGCAGCGGATGCACCCAGAACGATCGCCAGTTCAGCGTCGTTAGCGTGTTCTGTAAACGTCACCCCTGCTTTCGCAGCGGCAGCGCCGAGTAGGTTCTTCACCAGTTGGCTTCTCGCCAGGCCCAGTGATTTATCCAAAATCAGCAGCGTTTTCATTGTTTGTCTCCTGCTGTATCAGTTAAAGGGTTTCAGGTCGACACGCGCCATCATCGCGGCCAACTGAGGACGATCGGTAATACCTACATTACTTTGGCTGACGGCCAGAGCCGAAACCGCCGTAGCCAAACGCAGAGTGTGCTCACTGGACTCACGCATTAATAAGCCATAAATCAACCCCCCAACCATGGAGTCGCCCGCCCCTACCGTACTTACCACATCACAGGCAGGTGGTAACGCCCGCCACGCGCCAGATGCATTCACCCACAGCGCACCTTCCGCACCCAGTGAGATCACAACATGCGCGATACCCTGTTCACGCAGCGCGTGAGCGGCATCCACCACATCAGCCAGCGTAGGTAATTTACGCCCAGCCCATATTTCCAGCTCCCGGCGGTTTGGTTTCACCAACCAAGGAGAGGCCTTCAGTCCCGCCACCAGCGCTTCACGGCTGCTGTCGAAAATAATGCAAGGACACTGCGTGCGCAGACGCGACATCCAGTCGGTAAACGCATCAGGATCGACGCCAGCGGGCAAACTGCCGCTCACCGCGACCATGTCGAATTGCCCCAGCCAGCTCAGCGAATCATTGACGAAACGCTGCCAGTCTTGCTGTGTGACTTCAAAACCGGAAAAGTTGAAATCGGTTACGTCGCCATCTTTTTCGGTTAATTTGACATTAATACGCGTACGTCCTGGCACAACCTGGAAACGGTTGGCAATGCCCAGCTCACTGAACAATTGCTGAAAACCATCCTGATTGTCTTTACCCAGAAAGCCACCTACCGTGACATCAATCCCGAGATCTTTCAGCACCTTGGCAACGTTGATACCTTTACCTGCGGCGTGCAGACCCGCTGTCTGAACCAGATTGACTTCGCCTTTCTCAACTTCCGGGCAATAGCCAACCAGATCGTAAGCTGGATTCAGGGTGATTGTGGCTACTCTCCTGCTCATGCTGCCCCCTCGCCCAAACCGGACGTAATCGCCTCGCCAATCGCGGCCAACGCTTGTTCTGCATCACTACCGCTGGCGGTGAAACGCAGTTTGTGACCTTTTTTCACGCCCAGCGCGACCACTTTCATCAGGCTGCGACCGTTTGCCGGTTTGCCTGTGCCATCCAGATTGGTCACCGTAATCTCACTGGTGAACTGTTTGATCACGTTCACCAGCATGGTGCCCGGACGAGCGTGCAGGCCGTGTTCGTTACGGATAGTAAATTCTGCCGTCAGCACTTCGCTCTCTTCCGGTACGTCGCTGGTCAACAGTGCCAGCAGCGTCGGCGCATCCGCCGTCAGCAGACGTTCCGCTTTTTGCGCAATCAGCAAGTTGCTCAGGTAGTCAATCGATGCAAAAGCCTGATCGTCAGCCGCCGCAACCGTTACCAACAGGGCCACATTTTCACCATCAACGCTGAAAGGCGCAGCCGGACGTGCCACCGCAGCCGCACTGCTGAGGTTACCAACAGCGCTATCGCTGAACCACACGCCTTGTCCCAGATTCAGCGGTTTATTGCTGACGGTAGTGCTGACAAAACTGGCGTCTGCTGCACCAACCTGCTGAAGGCGACCGGCGTTCAGCGCCTGGAGCGTCAACAGATTATCGGTCGCCACATCCAACGCAATCAGCGAGGTGTCAAAACGGAACTCCGCCAACTGCTGCTCGCCCATCAGCAGGCTACGCAGTTCTTCCGCTGAGGTGGTGCTTGCCAGACGTGCCGCTACGCGATCGTCGCTCAAAACGTGAGTCAACTGACGCAGCAAGGCCAAGTGCTCGTCAGAGCGGGCAGCAATACCTAACACGACATAGGCGGTTTGATCTTCACCCCAGGCGATACCCTGAGGAAACTGAAATACTTGAACCCCGGTCTTCAATACCAGATCGCGGGTATCGGTTGTGCCGTGAGGGATAGCAATGCCGCTTCCCAAATAGGTAGAGGTTTGCTGTTCACGCTGTAGCATGCCGTCGACATACCCTGCGTTAACGCACCCGGCATCGGTCAATGCTGAAGCAACAAGCTGGATAGCTTCCTGCTTGTTACTGGCCGCTGCGCCCAAATGAATATCTTGCTGTGACAACTGGAACATGGCTCTCCTCTCCCGCTGAAAGTTGAATCGTTTCAGCTTTTATGAGAAAAAAAATGGGGCGATTATTAGGGCGTTTCAAAAAAATCCCGCTGAAACGTTTCAAAAGTCTCATTCTATTGCGTCATTTATGCAAGCTTTCTACACTACTGACGTAACAAAATTTTGACATAACGCACATTTTAACGCGGATGACGCGCAGCCCGCCAACAAAAAACTCAAATAGCTGAAGCCATGCTGACGAAAAATAATGAAACAAGATTTCGGTTTCATTATAAACGCGAGTAATATGTCGCGCTCGACAGTCTCTGCCTATTTTCCAAGCGCTATCAATTTATGTTCACTCCCGCAAACACAACACGACGTTCGCTTGATCTGACCTCGTCAGCATTTTTAGTTATTGCCTTTCTGACCGGAACCGCAGGCGCCCTGCAACTTCCCACACTCAGCCTTTTTCTTTCCAGTGAAGTACAGGCTCGTCCTTTTATGGTGGGCATGTTTTATACCGGCAGCGCGGTTATCGGCATTATCGTCAGCCAAATACTGGCCACACGCTCGGATCGTCAGGGCGATCGCAAATCACTGATATTCGTCTGCTGCCTACTCGGCGCACTGGCCTGCATGCTGTTTGCGTGGAACCGGAATTACTTTATTTTACTCTTTATCGGCGTCTTATTGAGCAGCTTCGGCTCGACGGCAAACCCGCAACTTTTTGCACTGGCACGGGAGCACGCGGATAAAACCGGTCGTGAAGCAGCGATGTTCAGCTCCATCCTCCGCGCCCAAATTTCGCTTGCCTGGGTTGTCGGCCCCCCCATCGCCTTTGCGCTGGCACTCGGATTCGGCTTCACGACGATGTATTTGACCGCCGCCGTTGTCTTTGTCTTGTGCGGCATCCTGGTCAAACTCTTTCTGCCGTCCATGCCCAAAGCCGTGGAGAAAACGACTTCCACGCTGGAATCGCCGCGTCGCAACCGCCGGGACACGCTCCTGTTGTTCGTGGCATGTACCTTGATGTGGACCTGCAACGGGATTTACCTCATTAATATGCCGCTGTATCTGGTGCATGAACTGCATCTACCGGAAAAACTGGCGGGTATCATGATGGGCGTAGCTGCCGGGTTGGAAATTCCGGTGA
The DNA here is from genome assembly GCF_001742145.1 of Pectobacterium parmentieri. NCBI lineage: Bacteria > Pseudomonadati > Pseudomonadota > Gammaproteobacteria > Enterobacterales > Pectobacteriaceae > Pectobacterium > Pectobacterium parmentieri. Next base: position 2,073,987 of record NZ_CP015749.1, read on the forward strand.
TGCTGATTGCAGGCTACGTTGCCAAACGCTTCGGTAAACGACTCCTGATGCGGCTTGCCGTCGCCTCCGGTTTACTGTTCTTCGGCGGCCTACTGTTTCTGAATGGCGAAGTCGCGCTGCTGGCATTACAGGTGCTGAACGCCATTTTCATCGGTATTCTGGCCGGAATCGGTATGCTCTATTTTCAGGATTTAATGCCCGGACAGGCAGGTGCGGCGACAACGCTATTTACCAACACCACGCGCGTAGGCTGGATCATCTCCGGTTCACTGGCCGGGATCGTTGCCGAAATCTGGAGCTATCATGCCGTGTTCTTCTTCGCCCTGTTGATGATCGTCGGCTCCATCTATTGTATGTGGCGCATCAAAGATGTCTGACCACCACAAGTTAGGGTGCGGTGTCAGCTTCCAGTTTGAGCAGGTAAATCATTGCCTCATCGCGATGGCTGAAACACATATCCGCACGCGGCTTTAGCCCCGCGCAAACCGCAGGCCGCAGAGGGGAATGAAATATCCCGCAGCGCATCGCGTCATCAAGATGGATACAGGGTGTATTTGCCGGCTTGCCGTTAGGCAGGCCTGGCATAGGCGTTGAAATCGATGCCGCGATGCAGCAAGCACCGCAATGGGGGCGACAGTCCATCAGTAAGCTCTCCGGTGGGCTGACGAGAGATAGAGATCGCCACCATAACAGCCCCGCAGCTAAAAACCAACACAAGCCCCCTTCATCTTATCACTTGCCTGAATTCTCCGGCGCGAGTAACGTGTCGCCACAAAAATCACACTCCTTATAACAGGTAATTTTTATGGCAAGAGCGAACGAAATTAAACGCGGAATGGTTGTTAACTATAATGACAAGTTATTGCTGGTAAAGGACATCGACGTCCAGAGCCCCAGCGCCCGCGGTGCCAGTACATTGTATAAAATGCGTTTTTCGGACGTCCGCACAGGTTTGAAAGTGGAAGAGCGTTTTAAAGGCGACGATATTATTGACACCATCACGCTGACCCGCCGCACCGTGACCTTCTCCTATATTGACGGCGACGAATACGTCTTTATGGATGATGAAGATTACGCCCCTTACCTCTTCAAAAAAGATCAAATAGAGGAAGAGCTGCTGTTTATCCCTGAAGGCGGCATGCCGGGGATTCAAGTATTAAGCTGGGACGGCCAAATCATCGCGCTGGAACTGCCACAAACGGTAGATCTGGAAATCATCGAGACTGCCCCGGGCATTAAAGGTGCCTCAGCAAGCTCACGCAACAAACCCGCCACCATGAGTACCGGTTTGGTCATCCCGGTCCCGGAATACCTGAGCGCAGGTGAAAAAATCCGTATTCACATCCCAGAACGTCGCTACATGGGCCGCGCAGACTAACAGTATCAACTGCGCCATCAGCACGATGCGTGTTGCCGGATGACCTATCCGGCACATTTCAACTTTCCATTCCCATAGGAGCCAGCCATGCTAACGAAAGTCAATGTGATTACCGGGTTTCTGGGTAGTGGAAAAACCACTACGATTCGTCATCTTCTGTCGCAAAAGCCTAAAGACGAAGTCTGGGCTGTGCTGGTCAATGAATTCGGCGAAGTCGGTATTGACGGTGCATTACTGGCAGATAGCGGTGCGGTTCTGAAAGAGATTCCCGGCGGTTGTATGTGCTGCGTAAATGGTTTGCCGATGCAGGTTGGCCTGAATATGCTGCTGCAACAGAAAAAACCGCATCGGCTGCTTATCGAACCTACCGGGCTTGGTCATCCGAAACAAATTCTCTCCTTGCTGACGAGTGATATCTATCAGCCTTGGCTGACGTTGCAGGCGACGCTGTGCCTGCTGGATGCACGTCAGTTAAGCGACACGCGCTACACGGAAAATGAAAATTTCCGCGATCAGCTCGCTGCCGCTGACATGATTATCGCCAACAAGCGTGACACTTATACCGCCGACGACCTCGCGGCATTACAGCAGTGGCAGCAGGCAAGTGGTGATGGTCGGCAAATTATCGAAGTCAGTCAGGGAAACGTTGACCGGCAGCAGCTCGATCACGCGCGACACAACGTGCGCGAACTACCTGATGGCACCCACCACCATGCGCATAAGCCCACAAATGGTTTGGCCGCGCTGAAGCTACCGGATGGACAATCCTGGCGACGTTCCCTCAATCAGGGACAGGGCTATCACGCCTGCGGTTGGATATTCGAGCCCGAAACTGCTTTTGACACCGCCGCCCTGTTGGACTGGGTTCGCCTTTCCCCCGTAAGCCGGGTTAAAGGGGTAATGCGAATAAAAGAAGGGACGCTCGTCGTCAATCGTCAGGGGCATGATCTTCATATAGAAACCCGATCGGCGGCACCGATAGATAGCCGGATCGAAATCATTAATGAAACACCAGCGGAATGGAATACGTTACAAACGTCACTGTTAAAGGCTCGTTTAGCTAACGTGGATTAAACTGGAGTTTTCGTCTTTGTTTGGATGCTTTACCTTATGTCATTTGCTCGTCTTTCTTCTATTTTAGCGCTCAATGTTTTGGGCATTGGTCTGTTTTTCTCCTGGTATTTACCAGAAAATCATGGTTTCTGGCTCACGCTCGACAGCCATATATTTTTCTATTTCAACCGTCTTTTGGTTGATAGCCCGGCATTTTTACACTTGGTCGCTATTACCAATAATCGCGCCTTTGATGGCTGTGCACTCATTGCGATGGGAGTGCTGTATTTATCGTTTTATCTGAAAGCCACCCCTGCTGAACGTCGCCGTTTGTTGATCATCGGCTTCATCATGCTGTTAACCGCCGTGGTACTGAATCAGGCGGGACATCTGCTTCCTGTTCAACATGCCAGCCCGACGCTCTACTTTAGCGACGTCAACCGCGTCTCAGACTTAACAGGTATCCCAACCAAAGATGCTTCATCGGACAGTTTCCCTGGCGACCACGGCATGATGCTGATGATCTTTGCCGCTTTTATGCTGCGCTATTTTACCCGCACCGCTTTCGCTATCGGCCTGACCATCATGGTGGTTTTCTCATTACCTCGCATCATGATCGGTGCACATTGGTTTACCGATATTGCTGTCGGTTCGCTCTCGGTTGTTCTGGTTGGCCTAAGCTGGTGGTTATTAACGCCAGCAAGCGATGCGGTTATTGCCCTGTTAAACCGGCTATTACCTAAAAAATCGACAGTATAAATTCAGATGATTTCAGATTTTTTACATCGACATTTTTTAGCTGAATACATCATTAAATCTTATAAATAAATTAGTTAAAACTTCTCGCAATCCTCCTGCTGTTGCGGTAGTCTCGTTAAAGTTTGCCTTTTAGCGCACACTGAACTACCCGCAGCAAGAGAAATAATGTGCATTCTGGCACACTTTCGCTGATGAGTGTTTGGCTAAGAAGAAACTCTGATTTAGTCTGAGTCTCGTTTTCGTTTGGCATTTATACCCCCTGAGAAATGGGGAGACTACATAGCGATTTTTATCGTTAAGGACAGCAAGGGAACATAACAATAATGGTCAAGTCTCAACCGATTCTGAGATATATCTGGCGGGCAGTGCCTGCCGTCGCGGTCGCAATGATGCTCTCCGCGTGTGGAAGTAATAGTGCATACAACCATAAAGCTCAAACTGATATGCATGCAGTTAATGATAAAGATGGTCTTTTACTGCAAGCCTCTCAGGATGAATTTGAAGCACTGGTTCGTAACGTGGATATCAAGTCCAAATTACTTAACCAATATGCCAGTTGGAAAGGTGTTACTTACCGTTTAGGCGGTGATAGTCGCCGTGGCATTGACTGCTCAGCTTTCGTTCAGCGCACGTTCCGCGAACAGTTTGGTATGGATTTACCGCGTTCAACCTATGAACAGCAAGAGATAGGCCAGAAAATTCAGCGCAACAAACTGCGCGTTGGCGATCTTGTCCTGTTCCGTGCGGGTTCAACCGGACGCCACGTTGGCATTTATCTCGGCAACGATCAGTTCGTCCACGCCTCCACCAGCAGTGGCGTCATCATCTCCAAAATGACGGAAGACTACTGGAATAAGCGTTATCAAGAAGGACGCCGTGTCCTGAATAAAGGAAAAACCAGCTAAACAATACCCGTCCCTTGCTGCGGTATTGTGCTGTTATTAGCCAACGAAACGAGACGACACTAACGCCGCTTAGCACCTAAGCGGCGTTTTTTTTATCCCTACCCCTCGCATATCACCTCGCCCCCCCTCGGCATACTGCGCAAAATATGACTGACTCAACAACCTGAAACATTAACGAGTCGTGATTAAGGTAGGTTTATTGCCTGATTTCATGATAAAAAGAAAACACGCAACTTCCCAATGGGAATGTTAATTATTTCAAGAACTTTATGCCGATAAAATCGGCATCATCAGCGTTACGATATGGCCTATCTCTATCAGATGCCCAATCAGATAACGTTCACTCGCAGGAGATTGCCGTCAGATGTTAAAACGCGTTATCGCTGCCGTATTGCTTTGCACAGTCCATTTTGGGCTGCATGCCGAAACGATTGAAAACAGCAGCCGCTTCGCACTGTTGGGGGAACCCAAATATGGTGAGAACTTCAGCCATTTTGACTATGTCAATCCTGATGCCCCCAAAGGCGGCAGCATCACTCTCAGTACGCTGGGTACCTTTGACAATTTCAACCGTTTCGCGCTACGTGGCGTGGCGGCAGCACGTACGGAACGACTCTACGATTCGCTCTTTACGTCTTCTGATGACGAGCCCGGCAGCTATTATCCGTTAGTCGCGCTGACAACACGCCACCCGGCGGATTTCCGCTGGATTGAAATAGAAATGAATCCCAACGCCCGCTTTCATGACGGCTCACCGATCACCGCCGCTGACGTGGCGTTCACCTACAACATGTTTATGACGCAGGGCGTGCCGCAGTTCCGCATCTATTTTAAAGATGTTACCGCCAAGGCCGTTGCACCGCTGACCGTACGCTTCGATTTTCCCGTGCCCGACAAAAACCGCATGTTCAGTCTGCTGACGCTCCCCATCATGCCGGAGAAGTTCTGGAAGCATCATAAATTCAGCGAACCACTCTCATATCCGCCTCCGGCTAGTGGTCCTTACCGCATCACCGCCTATCGAACGGGGCAATATGTCACCTATTCACGCGTGAAAGACTACTGGGGTGCCGATCTGCCGGTAAATAAAGGCCAGTACAATTTCGATAAAATTCGCTACGACTATTATCTGGATGACAGCGTCGCGCTGGAAGCCTTTAAAGCGGGTGCCTTCGATCTGCGTGAGGAAGGATCGCCAAAAAACTGGGCAGCCCAATATCAAGGCGGCAATTTTGCGCGTGGCTATATCATCAAACAGGATCAGGTCAATCAATCCGCTCAGGATACCCGTTGGCTGACATTCAATATCCAGCGACCGCTGTTTCAGGATCGTCGCGTACGCCAGGCATTAGCGCTGGCATTTGATTTCAATTGGATGAACAAGGCGCTGTATTACAACACCTATCAGCGTACCGACAGTTATTTCCAAAACACCGAATATGCCGCTAAAGGTGAACCTGGCACCGAGGAATTGGCCTGGCTGACGCCACTCAAAGACAAAGTGCCAGCAGAAGTCTTCGGCCCCAGCTATCAACCGCCCTCCTCCGATGGCAGCGGCTATGACCGACAAAACTGGCTTAAGGCGCTCAAACTACTGGAAGAAGCCGGTTGGGAATTGAAAGATCAAAAGCTGGTCAATCGCCAAACTGGAAGGCCATTTACGTTTGAACTGCTGCTACCCAGTGCAGGTAACTCGCAGTATGTCCTGCCCTTCCAGCAAAGCCTGAAAAAACTGGGCATTACCATGAACGTACGTAATATCGACAGCACCCAGTTCAATAATCGTATCCGCAAGCGAGATTATGATATGACGGCTATGGTGTACCCTGCGTCCCTCTACCCCAGTGCCGACCTGCAAATGCGCTGGAGCTCGCAATATATCGACTCGACCTATAACAGACCCGGCGTCAGCGATCCCGCTATCGATTCGCTCATTGAAGACATCGTTAAGCATCAAGGACAAAAAGCCCCCCTGCTGTCATTAGGCCGTGCACTGGACAGGGTATTAACCTGGAATCAGTTTATGATTCCGATGTGGTATTCCAACCATGACCGCTTCGCCTATTGGAACAAATTTGCTATGCCTGCGGTACGCCCGGCTTATTCGCTGGGTTTTGATGGCTGGTGGTTCGATACCAAACAGGCGGCCACGCTGCCCGCAGAGCGACGTTAAGGAATCAAAATGGGAACGTATCTGTTACGCCGCCTCTTGCTGGTCATCCCAACCCTGTGGGCGATTATTACGATTAACTTCTTCATTGTACAAATTGCCCCCGGTGGTCCGGTCGATCAGGCCATCGCCGCGATCGAAATGGGGCATGGCAGTGGCTATACCGCCAATAGTGGAATGGATGCCGGAATGGCGCGCGCTGGCACCGGCGGTGCCCCCAATATCGAGAACGTTTATAGAGGTTCACGCGGGCTTGACCCTGAAGTCATCGAAGAGATCACCAAACGCTATGGCTTCGATAAACCGATCCATGAGCGCTATTTTAAACTACTGTGGGATTATGTGCGTTTTGACTTCGGTGACAGCCTGTTCCGCGGCTCTTCCGTGATGCAGCTCATCAAGGAGAGCATGCCGGTTTCGATTACGCTGGGGCTGTGGAGTACGCTGATTGTCTACCTGATTTCCATTCCACTTGGCATCAAAAAGGCGGTGAAGAACGGGACACCGTTCGACACCTGGAGCAGCACGCTCATCATTATTGGCTATGCCATTCCCGCGTTTTTGTTTGCGATCATTTTGATTGTGCTGTTCGCAGGCGGCAGTTATCTGGACTGGTTCCCGCTTCGAGGGTTGGTTTCCAGCAATTTTGATACCTTACCGTGGTATAGCAAGATTACCGATTATTTGTGGCATATCGCGCTGCCGGTTGTGGCTTCCGTGATTGGCGGCTTTGCGACCTTAACCATGCTCACCAAAAACTCCTTTATGGATGAAATTCGTAAGCAATACGTTGTTACCGCGCGCGCTAAAGGGCTTGATGAAAAGAGCATCCTCTACCGCCACGTATTCCGTAATGCCATGCTGCTAGTGATTGCAGGATTCCCCGCCACCTTTATCAGCATGTTTTTCACCGGTTCATTGTTGATTGAGGTGATGTTCTCTCTCAACGGGTTGGGTCTGTTGGGTTATGACGCGACGCTGCAACGTGATTATCCCGTCATGTTCGGCACGCTGTATATCTTCACGCTGATTGGCTTATTGCTGAATATCGTCAGCGACATAACCTATACGCTAGTGGATCCACGTATCGATTTTGAGGGACGCTAATGAGCCGCTTAAGCCCGATTAATCAGGCGCGCTGGGCGCGTTTTAAAAGTAATCGTCGCGGTTACTGGTCGCTGTGGATTTTCATGGTGTTGTTTATCCTCAGTCTATTTTCCGAACTGATTGCCAATGACAAACCGCTACTGGTGAAATATGGCAGCCAGCTCTATACGCCTGTGCTCATTGACCACAGCGAGAAAACGTTCGGTGGGCAGTTAGATACCACCGCTGATTTCCGCGATCCTTATATCACCGAACGTATCAGTAGCCACGGTTGGGCTATCTGGCCGCTGATCCACTACAGCTACGACACCATAAACTATGCCACCACGGCATCTTTCCCGTCCGCTCCCTCCTGGCAGAACTGGCTGGGAACAGACAGCCAGGGGAAAGACGTGGTCGCACAGGTGCTTTATGGCTTCCGCATTTCACTGTTATTCGGCCTGGCGCTTACGATCCTGTCCAGCGTGATTGGTATTATCGTCGGAGCAACACAGGGGTATTACGGCGGACGTCTCGACCTATGGGGCCAGCGCTTTATCGAAGTGTGGTCCGGCATGCCGACGCTGTTTCTCATCATCCTGTTGTCCAGCGTGATCCAACCGGACTTCTGGTGGCTATTAGGCATTACCGTGCTGTTCGGCTGGATGAGTCTGGTTGGTGTGGTCAGAGCAGAATTTCTGCGTACCCGAAACTTTGACTATATTCGCGCAGCGCAGGCAATGGGCGTCAGCGACCGTGCCATTATGTTCCGCTGTATGCTGCCAAATGCGATGGTCGCAACGCTGACTTACCTGCCCTTTATTCTCTGCGGCTCGATTACCACACTGACGTCACTAGATTTTCTCGGTTTTGGTCTGCCTATGGGCTCGCCATCATTAGGCACCTTATTGCTGGAAGGAAAAAATAATCTTCAGGCACCGTGGCTAGGCATTACCGTGTTTATGGTGCTTTCCATCGTGCTTTCCTTACTCATTTTTATCGGCGAAGCGGTACGCGACGCCTTTGACCCCAGCAAGGCGCATTAATATGTCCAGTTCACCTTTATTGCAGATAGATAATCTCAGTATTGCCTTCCGCAAAGGCGATCAAGAGCAGCGCGTTGTCGACCAGCTTTCACTGGCGGTGAACGCGGGTGAGACTCTGGCGCTGGTCGGTGAATCAGGTTCGGGGAAAAGCGTCACCGCGCTGTCAGTTTTGCGCTTGCTCCCTTCCCCACCCGTGGTTTATCCGCAAGGGGATATCCGTTTCGCAGGGCAGTCACTACTACATGCCGATGAAAAAACGCTACGTCAGATACGCGGCAATCGGATCGCAATGATCTTTCAGGAACCGATGGTGTCGCTCAATCCCTTGCAAAGTATTGAGAAGCAACTGATTGAAGTGCTTTCATTACACCGGGGAATGCGCACCGATCCAGCCCGTAGCGAAGTCATCTCCTGCCTGGATCGCGTGGGTATTCGTCAGGCGAAAAATCGGTTGAATGATTTCCCACACCAGCTTTCCGGTGGTGAGCGTCAGCGCGTCATGATTGCGATGGCGCTGCTGACTCAGCCCGATTTACTGATTGCCGATGAGCCAACGACAGCGTTGGATGTTACCGTTCAGGCGCAAATACTGAAATTGCTGAACGAGCTGAAACAGGAACTAGGGATGAGCTTACTGTTCATCACCCACGACCTGAACATCGTCCGCCAGTTAGCGGATAATGTATCGGTGATGAAAGCGGGTAAAGCCGTGGAGCACAATAGCTGTCAGCAGCTTTTCAGCGCGCCACAACATCCTTACACGCGCCAATTGCTGGACGCAGAGCCATCAGGTGAGCCGCTGCCGGTAGCGAATGACGATGAACCGCTCCTGCGGGTGGAACAGTTGCACGTTTCATTTCCCATCAAACGTGGCCTTTTGCGCCGTACCGTTGATGAAAAGCAGGTAGTTAACAATATCAGCTTTACCTTACGACGCGGTGAAAGCCTGGGTCTGGTGGGAGAGTCCGGTTCAGGAAAAAGCACAACCGGATTAGCGCTGCTGCGTCTGATTCAATCGCGTGGCGATATCGGGTTTGACGGTCAGCCCTTACAAGGACTCACCCGTAAGCAAATGCTGCCCTTCCGTCACCGGATTCAGGTCGTTTTTCAGGACCCTAACTCCGCACTGAACCCGCGGCTAAATGTGGAGCAAATTATTGCCGAGGGATTAACTGTCCATCACAAATTGAGCAAAGAAGCACGCGAACAACGCGTGGTGGCAGTGATGCAGGAAGTGGGGCTAGACCCCACCACTCGCTACCGCTATCCGTCTGAATTTTCCGGTGGTCAGCGTCAGCGTATCGCTATCGCTCGTGCACTGATACTGCAACCGGAGCTGCTGATCCTCGATGAGCCGACGTCGTCGCTAGACAGGACGGTTCAGGCTCAAATACTGACACTGCTGAAGTCATTACAGGAAAAGCACAAAATCGCCTACCTGTTTATCAGTCATGATTTGCAGATTATTCGCTCACTGTGCCATCAGGTTATTGTGTTACGACAGGGCGAAGTAGTCGAACAGGGCGAATGTAAACAGGTATTTACGCACCCTGCCGAACAGTACACGCGGGAACTGTTACAGTTTTCATCCTGAACGACAGAAAAACAGCGGAAACAAACGAGAGAAAACCGCAGCGCCACCTTACTGACGCTGCGGTTTAAAACGGATATTGTGCCGATACCGATTCTGCGATAGCAACACCGACATTCTTCAAGCGGCACATTGCAGTACTTTCATCGTTACGATGTAAAAACAGACACGGTTCGCCTTCCCATTCCAGAACGGCGCATTCAACCTGTATTTCAGACAGGGATTGATTCAACTGCCGCATGATTTCCCATGCGATATCACCATCATGGCTCAACAGTTTGAGACCAATCAGGTTATTGTCTTCTTCTCTGCCGCTCAGCGGAATCGGTTCAACCTTAATACCTGCAAAACCCGATAACCAGCGATAACTTTGCGGCAAACGATGAACTACCGAAAGTTGAAAACTGTCCACTACTGTTTCCCTCAGGTAATAATTCACAAAATAGTAACATATTTATCATAGTAGCGTGTTCGCACCATATCTCGCCACTTTTAGTGAACAAAAAAACAACAAACACACGTTTTACATATCGTGTTAGTGGCTAACAGGCCTGATTGCAAGCGCTATTAATGCCAAGCCGATCACGAATTGCTCTTCTTTTCCGGCTATATGTAACCTTTTCCATTTAATATCTCAACCCTTTTTGGCCTCTTTATTCACTTTTTAGTCAAATATTTTACATTACCAAAACAAAAGGGAATGCCAGACTATCGTCGTCAGAAGGAAAACCAAGAATAGGAGAACACATTCAGGTGCAGGAATACCTTACCTGCCCCTGAAGAGAAGGGAAAAATCAGGACGGAACGGAACGGTGTGCGTACAGATACAGCAGGAATGCACCGATAGAACAAAGTGCCATCGATAACACCATCGGCCAGGCGCTGTTAAACGAAGCCAGTGAGAGAATAACCCCCACAATCGCGCCAAGGCCAAAGCGTAGCGTGCCAGCCAACGATGATGCCGTCCCTGCCATATGAGGGAAGTCATCAAGAATGACCGCCATCGCGTTCGACGCCACCATCGCAATGCAGCCAACAAACAGCGCTACACCAAACACCAGCGGTAAGAAACCGAGATCGAACAGGCAGACAATCACCAGCCATATCCCCATCGCAAACTGAATGACCAGTCCCGTGCGGAACATCGCCATAGCACCCAACCGTCGAACATTACGGCTGTTAAACAGTGTCACCACAAACAGAAAAACAACGTTCAGGGCAAAGTAATAGCCAAAATTCTGAGGAGAAACGCCATACAGATTGATATACACAAACGGTCCGGCACTCAGGAAAGAGAACATGCCGCAAAACGAAAGCCCACTCGCCACCATATAGCTAAACACCCGCTTGTGGCGAAACAGCATAGCGAAATTCCCGATGGTGGTGCGCAGATGAAATTTCTGCTGTTTCTCCGGCGGTAACGTTTCTTTGATAAAAAAGAAAATCAACGCTGATGCGAGAAAAGCCGCGCCAGAGATCGCCCAAAAAATGGAATGCCAGCTAAACCACAGCAACAGCCATCCACCAGCAATCGGTGCGATTAAGGGGGCAACCGTCATCACCAACACGACGAACGACATCATGCGGGAAAAATCATCTCGCGAGAACATATCGCGCATCAGTGCATTAATCACTACCGCAGACGCCGCAGCGGAAACTCCGTGCAGGAAACGCATGTAGATCAACTGTTCCACCGTTTGCGCCAGCGCACAGGCTACACCAGCGAACGCAAAAACCAGCGTGCCGCCGAGTATCACAGGCTTGCGCCCTAGGCTATCTGCCATCGGTCCGTAAAACATCTGCCCAATAGCAAAGCCCAGCACGTAGGTGCTGAGCGTCATTTGGACATGTCCATCTCCCACGCCAAACTCGTTAGCAATGGTCGGCAACGCCGGTAAATACATATCGATAGCTAATGGCGTTAGCATCGAAATCAGGCCAAGAATAAAAATCAGCCCGATATGAGAGGGTCGGCGTAATTGCACTAATAACTCCAGATAAGAAAGAAGGTCGTTCTGAATAGTATTATTTTACGCTGGCTACCTCTTCAGCACTCAACTCGCGGTATTCTCCCGGTTCCAGTTCGCTATCCAGAGAAATGCCGCCAATACGCTCGCGATGCAGCTCAACGACGCGATTCCCCACCGCAGCAAACATCCTTTTCACCTGATGATAGCGACCTTCGCTAATCGTCAACCGCACGACATAATCCGTTACCTTCTCAAGCGAGGCAGGCTTAGTGAGATTCTTCTCGCTATGCAACTGTACGCCTGCCGTAAATTGCGCAGCGGTATCCTCGGCCAGCGGCTGTTCCAGCGTCACCAAATACGTTTTTTCACACTCATGTTTAGGTGAGGTAATACGATGCGACCATTGACCATCGTCAGTTAACAGCACCAACCCCGTGGTATCGATGTCCAGCCGCCCTGCCGCATGCAGTTTGTACGCTACTGGCACATCCATAAAATACAGAATGGTAGGATGATCGGGATCGTCCGTTGAACAAACGTAGCCCTGAGGCTTATTCAACATGAAATAACGTGGGCCGCTCTGCTGTTTCAGTGGGTTGCCATCAAATTCAACGTTATGCTCTGGGGATAACTTGAATGCGCCGCTTTTTACCACTTCACCATCGACGGTAACGCGCTGTGCGTGGAGCTCACGCGCCACCAGTGAACGGCTAATTTCCAACTGTTGGGATAAAAATTTGTCCAATCGCATTAAAACTGACTACCTATATCAAATAACTGCCGGACTCAAATCGTGAGGCCCTAGATTGTGAGCGGATAGTATAACGGGGCTTTGCCCGCTCGTCCTGCTATTCACCGTCTGTGCGCCGCTCTTTTTAGCCTATTTTCAGGCGGAGAGTCCCTCGCGCTGGGTATGTTCAACAGGCATAATAGGGGCAATTTCTTACATTTTAAGGACAACCCCATGTCATCTATTCACGGTCATGAAGTTTTGCAAATGATGCTCGCGTCTGGTGAATCATTTACCACCGAACAGTTAATTACCACCATAGAAACCCGTTTCGGCAGCACCGCGCGTTTTCATACCTGTTCCGCCGAAAACATGACGGCTTCAATGCTGGTGCAATTTCTGTCTGAACGCGGAAAGTTTATCCCGCAGGATGCTGGGTTCACCACCAGCGCCAGTAAAATCTGCCAGCATTAGCGATGTCATTCACACTACGGCCTTACCAGCGTGAAGCGGTTTCCGCCACGCTCGACTATTTTCGCCGTCATACCCAACCAGCCGTCATCGTTTTGCCTACTGGCGCAGGGAAGAGTCTGGTCATCGCCGAATTAGCACGGCTTGCACGCGGCCGTGTTTTGGTGCTCGCTCACGTCAAAGAACTGGTGGCGCAAAATCACGCCAAATACTGTGCCTGGGATTTGGAAGCGGATATCTTCGCTGCGGGGCTGCAACAGCGAGAGAGCCAGGGAAAAGTGGTCTTTGGCAGCGTGCAGTCCGTTGCTCGTAACCTCGACCAGTTCGATAATGCGTTCTCACTGTTGATCATTGATGAATGCCACCGCATCAGCGACGACGATAACAGCCAATATCAACAAATCATCCAGCATCTGCAAAAAACCAATCCGCAGTTACGGCTACTCGGCTTAACCGCAACGCCCTATCGGCTTGGCAAAGGCTGGATATATCAGTATCACTATCACGGCATGATACGTGGTGACGAACAGTGTTTGTTCCGCGACTGCATCTATGAGCTGCCGCTACGCTATATGATCAAGCATGGCTTTCTGGTGCCGCCTGACCGGTTGGATATGCCAGTGGTGCAATATGATTTTAGCCGGCTCGTCGCCCGTAGCAGCGGGCTATTCAGCGAAGCTGACCTGAATCTCGAACTCAAACGCCAGCAGCGCATTACGCCGCATATCATCAGTCAGGTCATCGATTATGCGCAAACACGGCGCGGCGTGATGATTTTTGCCTCCACCGTCGAGCATGCCAAAGAGATTGCGATGCTGTTACCGGCGGGTCAGGCTGCGCTGGTCAGCGCCGACACGCCACCTGCCGAGCGTGATGCGTTGATTGACGCTTTTAAGCAACAGTCTCTTCGCTATCTGGTCAACGTGGCGGTACTGACAACCGGCTTTGACGCTCCGCATGTCGACCTTATTGCCATTCTCCGCCCGACTGAGTCTGTGAGTCTGTATCAGCAAATTGTCGGGCGCGGTCTGCGTTTGTACCCGGGAAAAACGGACTGCCTGATACTGGATTACGCAGGCAACCCACACGATCTCTATACGCCAGAAGTCGGCAACAGCAAGCCGCATGCTGGCAGCCAGCCAGTGCAGGTCTTCTGCCCTGAATGTAGTTTTGCCAATCTGTTCTGGGGAAAAACCACTCCCGATGGCGATATCATCGAACACTATGGCCGGCGCTGTCAGGGCTGGGAAATGGCGGAAAATGGGCAACGCCAACAGTGTGATTTTCGGTTTCGGTTTAAAGTCTGTCCGCACTGCGGCGCGGAAAACGATATTGCCGCACGGCGCTGCCACCAGTGTAATGAAGTATTGGTTGACCCCGATGACATGCTAAAAGCGGCGCTAAAGTTGAAAGATGCGTTGGTTTTACGCTGTAGCGGCATGAGCTTCGAGCAGGGACAGGATGCAAAAGGAGAATGGCTGAAAATCACCTATCATGATGAAGAAGGTGCCGAAGTGAGTGAACGTTTTCGCCTACACTCCACCGCGCAGCGCCACGTTTTTCTGCAACAGTTTTTACGTGTTCACCAACGCGCACCGGGAACGCCGTTTAACTGGCAGAATGCCGCCGATGTCATCGCACAGCAGATATTATTGCGCCCTCCCGACTTTGTCGTCGCCCGTAAAAACGGGAAATTCTGGCAAATACGCGAAAAGATCTTTGATTATCAGGGCCGCTTTCGCCGCGCCAACGAACTCCGCGGCTAATGTATACTCTAAATAATTCGAGTTTCAGGCAGGCGGCAAGTGAGGGACAAATTCGTCGGGAACGAATTTGACCAGCCAACGGCTGGCCTCCGGTGAGAGACAGGATGTCTCTCATTTAATCCCGATGAGCTTACTCAGGTAAGTGATTCGGGTGACAGACAAATCTGCTAAAAGCAGATTTGAACGCTGCTTGCAGCGGCCCCAACGGGGCGAGGCTCACGCCAGTGTGCCGAGTATCGCTGCCAACGCACATGAAACTTGAAGTATGACGAGTAATGTTGGGATTCATTTGCCCGCAGAGCCATATTCCGCTAGAATTTAGCCCGCTTTTGTTCGCAGAAGCTGAATAACCCAACCTGCTGCTGGGTCGCCTGTAGCAGGATTACTTTATATAAGTAGAGAAGAAAATGATTACTATCAAAGCAGAAGCACGTCAAGGTCAGGGTAAGGGTGCGAGCCGCCGCCTGCGTTCCGCTGGTAAATTCCCAGCCATCGTTTACGGTGGTTCAGAAGCACCAGTATCTATCGAACTGGATCACGATTCAGTGAAAAACCAAGAAGTTAAAGATGGCTTCTACGGTGAAACACTGATCCTGTCTATCGATGGCAAAGAAGTTCAAGTTAAAGTTCAGGCTGTACAACGTCACGTTTACAAGCCTAAACTGACTCATATCGACTTCGTTCGCGTTTAGTTTGCGCTGAAGTCGTTTTCCGGGACGCCGGAAAAGAAGAACGCCGCCTATGCGGCGTTTTTTTTATAAAAATTTGTTCATTCACAAAGGAATGTGAACATGTCTCGAGAGATATCTCAGCGGCTTATCGCTATCGATGCCCTGCGCGGTCTGGTGATGGTACTCATGCTACTAGACCATGTGCGGGAAACCTTTTATCTACACCTCCAGCTCGCCGACCCCATTGATGTCACCAGTACCGATCCCATGTTATTTATCAACCGCACGCTGGCTCACCTGTGCGCGCCCGTGTTTGTCTTTTTAACGGGTCTCTCTGCGGCGCTGTATCATCAGAAAGTACAAAATCGTCGGCAAACTGCCCTCTTCCTGTTCCAACGCGGCTTAATTCTCATCGTCCTTGAGATCACATTGATCAACTTCGCGTGGACGTTTCAATTCCCACCGCAGGTCATTTATTTGCAAGTGATCTGGGCCATTGGTATGAGCATGCTCGCCCTCAGCGCGCTGATCTGGCTACCTGCCAGACTGGTTTTCATATTGGGTATTATTATCGTAGGAGGACATAATTTACTGGACTCTCTGCATGCTTCCGCAGGTTCCATCTGGTCGATTCCTTGGGCTATTTTGCACGATCGCGGTTGGATAGAAATCGGCGAGACATTGCGTATGCGGACCTCATATCCGGTTCTTCCCTGGATTGGCGTCATTTCACTTGGCTACGCGGCTGGCACGCTATACCGAAAAGACGTCTTTCCGCTTCAGCGTCAGAAAACCCTCTTCGCTCTGGCCGGAATCACGCTAACGCTGTTCTTCGTGCTGCGCAGCATCAATCTGTATGGTGATAAACCGTGGCAGCAGAATGAAACCATCGCACAGACACTTATGAGCTATTTCAGCATCACGAAATACCCGCCATCGCTGCTGTTCCTCTGCCTGACGCTCGCTATTGGGTTGTGCCTGCTTGCGGTGTTTGAACGTCAGCAGCAACAGCGTTGGCTTGTTATGTTAGCGAGCTTCGGCGCTGCGCCAATGTTTTTCTATCTACTGCATCTGTATGTTTTAAAAGGTATGTATTTAACTGCGGTAGCAATCTGGGGAAAGAATCAGGGGGAGTGGTTCGGCTTTTCCGCCGTCTGGCAACTGTGGGTGTGTACTTTGGTGCTGATGACCGTACTGTTTTCACCCGTTCAGGCGTTTGCACGCTTAAAATCCCGTCGCCGAGACATCCGCTGGCTTAAATATTTCTAATTGTTATCAGCAACAGCCCTTTTTCTGAGTAATGAAAAAAGGGCTGGATCTCTTTCTACTGCTTACCACCACTCGTCCGACGCTGTAACTGATCGCGCAGATTCGGTGGCGTACCTTTAATCGTCAACGTATCCGTCGCCGGATCCCAGAAAATCCGCTCACCGAGTAATAACGCATCAAAATTCAGGCTGATGCCACCGCCACTGCCAGCAAATTTGGTCAACTGACGCAGTGTCCCACGATCGGCGGGGAAGCTCTCTTCCAGCTCGTAACCCTGATCGGCTGAAAACTGTTGAAAGGTTTTCTCACCCAGCGGTGGCAGTTCCTGCGACAGCGACGCCAACTCGATTTCCTCGCCGGACTGCAACTGCTCATTGCAATAGCTATACACCTGCTGCCTATAATTCTGGCGCTCGTTTTTATCCAGTTGTGCCTCATCACAATACTCATCGACCGCTTTCAGTAAGCCACGGTTTTGTGCTTTGGTGTCCAACCCTTCTGACGCGGCCAGAAAATCCATGAAAAAGTCAGACACTTTGCGCCCTACGCGTCCTTTCAGGAACGTCAGATAGCGCGCGGATTCAGGATTGGTTTCCCATTCTGTCAGATCGATACGCGCAACGATATCGGCATGATTGATATCCAGATAATGCGTGGTGCTGATATCCAACTGCTCATTAACCCGCATACTGTTGCAGCTATTAAGCACCGATATCAATAAATATTCGACCGCCAGATAGCGGTACTGGCAGAACAGCACGATACCCCCTTCAGCAAACGGGTACTTCGCCAGTTCGTCACGCAGTCGCCCGGTCGCGGCGCGTGAGAAACTCAGAAAGTCCTCATCCCCTTTGCGACAAGCCCGCAGCGCATCGGCCAGCTCGCTTTGCTCATTAAACAGCCCGTAGGCCTTACTCTTGGCGCTGTACACACGATGCAGCTCAGCCATCATTTCTTCGACTGCCGCGTTAGTCGACAGCAGGGAATCACGCAACACCATTTCCAGCGCTTGTTCGTCACGTTTAATTAGCTGATGCAGGGCAATCTGGGCGATATCCAGACTCATGATAAACTCTCCTTTTAGCAAGGCGCGTATTCAAACACTGATACGAGCAGGCCGCAATACATAAAGCGGCCGTCACATCTGTACGCGCTAAGCGTCTACACTAGTTGTTATTGGTGGAATCACGTCAGTGATAAAAATGCATTAATGATAAAAGTGCGGAAAAGCATAAGCCTATACGGTAAGATAAGCGACTTTACCTGCTTGAGATACGCCATTTTATGCCACAATCATCCCGTTATAGTGACGAACACGTTGAACAACTGCTTTCTGAGATGGTCAATGTTCTGGAAAAGCACCACGCCCCGACCGATCTTGCTTTGATGGTGCTCGGTAATATGGTGACGAACCTGATTAACACCAGCATCGCACCGGCGCAACGTCAGGTTCTGGCGCGTTCTTTCGCTGAAGCCCTACAGGCTTCGATTAAAAAAGCCGATAAAGCTCACTAAGTTTTGACCAACGTATGGTAACCAACCGTCAGCGCTACCGCGAAAAAGTCTCCCAGATGATTAGTTGGGGACACTGGTTCGCCTTATTCAACATTTTGCTCACTTTGGGGCTGGGTAGTCGCTACCTGTTTGTTGCCGATTGGCCGACCTCCCTATTCGGTCGAATTTATGCGCTGGTTAGCTGGCTCGGTCATTTTAGCTTTATCGTCTTTGCCGCCTATCTGCTGGTCATCTTCCCGCTTACATTCATCGTGATGTCGCAGCGCCTGCTACGGTTCTTGTCTGCGGCGCTGGCAACGGCCGGGCTGACGATACTGCTAGTCGATGTTGAAGTCTTTACCCGTTTTCACCTGCACCTTAACAGCACCGTTTGGGAGCTCGTCGTCAATCCGGGACAGGGGGAGATTGCCCGCGATTGGCAGTGGATGTTTATCGGCATTCCATTAATTTTTATGGCAGAGATGCTATTTGGCACCTGGTGCTGGCAAAAATTACGCAGTTTAAGTCGCCGCAGCTTTGGTAAACCGCTGGCGGGCGTTTTCATCTCGGCGTTCTTCGCATCGCACCTGATGTACATTTGGGCCGATGCGAATTTCTATCGCCCGATCACCATGCAGCGCGCCAATCTACCGCTATCTTATCCGATGACGGCACGACGGTTTCTGGAAAAACATGGCCTGCTGGATGCGCAGGAATACCAGCGTAGGCTGACGCAGCAGGGTAATCCGGAAGCGATAACGGTCGAATATCCGCTCAATAACATCACTTTCCGCGATAGCGGCAGCGGTTATAACCTGCTAATGGTGATGATCGACGATACGCACCCCGACGCCATACAAGACCGGATGCCGAATCTGTCGCGTTTCGCCTCAGAAAACGTGCGTTTCAGCGATCATTACGACTCAGGTTCTCAGTCAGATGCCGCCTTGTTTAATCTGTTTTACGGCCTCTCGACGACCTATATGGATGGCGTCCTGAGTGCACGAAAACCCTCTGCGTTGATCGCCGCATTAAGCCAGCAGGGTTATCAGTTTGGGTTATTTTCGGCGAACGGTTTCAACAGCCCGCTTTATCGCCAGGCACTACTTTCTGATTTCTCCTTGCCCGCGCCGCAGCAGCAAAGTGGCGATGCCATCATCGCGCAATGGCAAGAATGGCTCAATCGTGATAATAACCCTGCGCCTTGGTTCTCTTACGTTGAGCTGAGCAGTACACCGAAAAATGCTTCCAGCAAAGACATCGAGCCAAACAGCCGAATGAATATTCAGGATGTTGATCGCCAGATTGGTCAAATTATCCGTACTTTGCAGGAAAAGAACATTCTGGATAACACGGTCATCATCGTGACAACCGCACAAAACCAGAATGCTAATACCAACAACGCGGCACGTTTCACTCGCACACAATGGCAAACACCGCTTATTATTCACTGGCCGAATACGCCAGCACAAACCATTACGAAAATGACGGACAACAAAGACGTCATGACTACGCTCATGCAGCGCCTACTCCATGTTAAAAACAACACGGATGATTATTCACAAGGCGAAGACCTGTTTTCTGCCCAGCGACGCTACCCGTGGCTGATTAACGGCAACGCCGGCACGCTACTGATCACGACGCCGGAACAGATCATCGTGTTGGAAAGCAACGGTAACTATCGGGCTTATGACATGGCGGGAAATCGGCTGAATGATGAAAAACCGCAGCTTGCCCTACTCTTGCAGGTACTAACGAACGAAAGGCGCTTTATTGCTAACTAACTGCCTAAATCTAAAGCAGTCGTTCCATCTGGCTATTGCAATAAAGTCAGGAAAATGTAGTATAAATGCCCATAGCATCGGCACGTAGCGCAGCCTGGTAGCGCACCGTCATGGGGTGTCGGGGGTCGGAGGTTCAAATCCTCTCGTGCCGACCAAATACATATCCGGTTAGTATCGTTTACTACCGGAAACCCCACAGAAACCCGCATTCTCACTGAGTTTGCGGGTTTTTTGTTGCCTGTTATCTATCGGTTTGCTACGTTTCCAGCCGGATAGTTTAGTTATACGCTTAGTTATACCGCCCCATATAACTACAAAAGCGTATAACTACGATGGCTCGTATAACTACCCCACTCACCAATACCGAGATCAAAGCCGCCAAACCTGCCGAGAAGGAATACACGCTACAGGACGGAGATGGGTTGTATCTGCTGGTGAAACCGAGCGGTTCTAAAATCTGGCGTTTTAATTATTACCGCCCCGATACGAAGAAACGTGCATTAATCAGCTTTGGTTCATTCCCTGCGGTTTCTTTGGCCGAAGCACGACAACGGCGTGAAGCGGCAAAAGCGCTGATAAGTAAAGGCATCGATCCACAATTCCACCAGCAACAGCAGCGCGAACAAGAGCAAGCCATCAACCTAAACACCTTTGCCAAAGTCTCCGCTGATTGGTACGAATTAAAAAAGTCTCAACCGTTAGCCGAGAACACCATTAAAGATATCTGGCGTTCTCTGGAAAAGTACGTGTTCCCGTTCATCGGTACGGCACCAGTCAGCCAGCTTACCGCCCGCAGCTTCATCACCGCTCTGGAACCAATACAAGCCAGCGGCAAACTGGAAACCGTCAAACGGGTAAGCCAGCGTATTAACGAGGTAATGGATTATGCGGTTAACTCTGGGTTGGTTACTGCTAATCCCGCCGCCAAGATCCGCAAAGCGTTTCAAACACCGGTTAAAACCCATATGCCGACCATCCGGCCAGAGGCATTACCTGGCTTGATGAAAACGCTATCGGTCGCCAGCATTGAGCTACAGACCCGCTTATTGATTGAATGGCAGCTACTCACCGTTACCCGCCCTGCCGAAGCCGCTGAAACCCGCTGGAGCGAGATAAACCTTACAGATAACACCTGGACGATCCCCGCTGGCCGCATGAAGATGCGCCGTGATCACATTATTCCCCTGCCCCCGCAGGCGTTAGCCATTCTGGACGCCATGAAGCCCATCAGCGGACACCGAGAATACCTGTTTCCTTCCAGTAAAGATCCCAAGCAGCCGATGAACAGCCAGACCGCTAACGCCGCATTGCGCCGTATGGGTTACAAAGGCGTACTAGTATCCCACGGCTTACGCGCCATTTTCAGTACCGCCGCCAATGAAGAAGGCTTTCCGCCAGATGTGATCGAAGCCCCCCTCGCCCACGTTGACACCAACGAAGTGCGCCGCGCCTATAACCGCTCCACCTATCTGGAACAGCGCAAGGTATTGATGTGCTGGTGGGGTGAATTTGTGGAAACAGCCGCAACAGGAAAAGTAATGGCGTCGGAAGGAGCCAGAGGATTACGCATCGCCAATAGTTAACACTGTATTTATATATGGGGCAATAAACTGCACCAGAAAAATGCGCGGAATATGTAGTGCATATAATCGGTGCTGTTCTCAGTGAGAACACGCCGAATATGCTCCTACCCGTATGATGCTTTTTGTTCTGCACTTTACTTGGCATCGGCAAAAGTGGTTTCAGCACCCCTTTCCACGCTACAGAATTATCCCCATCGAAATACTCTTTCGCTTTTGCGTAATCCAACACATTTTAAATACGACTGCGGACACGGCTGGCTGCTTCATTTTTGGTTAGCCAAATGGGTTCCAGTATCGCTAAAAGATCGGCTTTTGTTATTTTGCTAACGGCTTTTTGAGTGATGAACGGATAAGCATAGGTTTCCAGTGTTGAACGCTACTGTGTAAAGTATTTTTTGTTCTTTAACTCACTGGCCTTGATTGC
Source organism: Pectobacterium parmentieri (assembly GCF_001742145.1). Taxonomy (NCBI): domain Bacteria; kingdom Pseudomonadati; phylum Pseudomonadota; class Gammaproteobacteria; order Enterobacterales; family Pectobacteriaceae; genus Pectobacterium; species Pectobacterium parmentieri. Next base: position 2,096,137 of record NZ_CP015749.1, read on the forward strand.
CAAAACATCTTCCTCACCGCCATATAAAAGAAAACGCCCTTGACGCAAGTCAGGGGCGTTTTCTTTTATGGTGATAGCACAGAAACATTCATTCCCATGCCACACTGACATCAACCATAGGCATGGAGCGTACGCTGACACAGCGCCGAGCGCACACAGTCCTCTTTACCGAAAGAAACCACGCCAATCATGTCATCCTCAACAAAACGCTCCAATGCGTCTCGCAGGCCGGATTTAACGCCAGCAGGCAAGTCGCACTGCGTCACATCGCCATTAACGATAACCGTGACATTCTCACCTAAACGCGTCAGGAACATTTTCATTTGGTTCACCGTCACGTTTTGCGCTTCGTCCAGAATCACAACCGCATTTTCAAACGTCCGCCCGCGCATATAGGCAAAAGGCGCGATTTCGACTTTGCCGATTTCCGGTCGTAAGCAATACTGCATAAAAGACGATCCCAGCCGTCGCAAGAGTATGTCGTAAACTGGGCGGAAATAAGGCGCAAACTTCTCCGAGATATCTCCAGGTAAAAAACCAAGATCCTCGTCGGCCTGTAATACTGGCCGCGTGACAATAATGCGCTCAACCTCTTTATGGATTAGTGCCTCCGCCGCTTTCGCAGCGCTCAGATACGTTTTACCGCAGCCAGCTTCACCTGTGGCAAAAATCAACTGTTTGTTTTCTATCGCAGACAAGTAATGTTCCTGGGCGGCGGTACGAGCTTGAATCACGGAATTATCACGATTCTCACGCGCCATTCCGATTGCTTCAATCCCCCCCATCTGTACCAGAGAAGTGACCGATTCTTCCTCACGCTGACGATGGCTACGCGAATCACGGCGGATAACACGTTTTGCTTCACGACGCGCTTTGATCACTGCTTTTTGTCTTCCCATAGTGGCACCTTACAGTTTGTTTCACTTACCGCACTGCTTTGCAGCGCGTGACGTTTAACTCACTAACGAGGTTAGGCTTCCTTATTAAGCCAATAGCGGACAGATAATACACACGGGCCATCCACGAACCGAGTGAAAAACGGGCCGAGCATTCATGGATGGAAAAAGAAAATAAACGGAGAGTTTGGATAAAAAGAGAGTGGCGTAGTATTGGAAATAAGTGGGAGGAACATCCCTCGCATCGGCGAGTCAGCAACGTAGAATCTTGACATCGACTACAAAGCCCAAAAAAGGACATTACCATTCGCGTTCCTCACTGTGACAACAACTATTCCACTGAATAATGATTGATCGCATCGTAGAACTACCGCTAACCAGTATCTAAAAATTAGTGCCGAATGATTTCAGTAGTATGACAGTGCAATAATTCCCCCCTGCAATGCAAGTGTTTTTTACACTATTATAACATTTGCGTATATAGCCGTCATATTTCAAGTGCCATGTGCGTTGGCCGCACCACTCAGCACATTTGCGTATGCCTCACCCGTTCCGTTAGGGCCGCTACACGCTTCGCTCAAATCGGCCTACTGTAGATTTGTCAGTCACCCGAATCACCTACCTGAGTAAGCTCATCGGGATGAAATGAGAGACACCCAGAAACTCAAACTATTTAGGATATAATCAGTATCCTGTGGTTTGACAATGTCAGCCTGAAAGCTGACACATTATGCGCGTTAGAAATGTCGCTGCCAGTTCAGATATTGATCGTATTTTCGTAACGCACTGCGATAAACATTTTGCTCGATATCAGGAAGGTAATCACACACCCGCTGCTGCACCCCATCACGGTGCCCGGAAAAGGTTTCTGTAGGATAATTATTTGCGACCAGCAGCTCATCCAACCGCCGAAGACGAATGACATATTCGCGCATCGTGCTATGACGAACTTCAGTTTGTTCGATAAGATATTGTGTGAAAGCCTTTATATCGAAATAGCTAGCATTGGTATTGCATAATATTTCGCTACAAAAGCGGCAAAGTGGGATTAATTCCTGTTGCAAGCCAGACCATATTTCGTCATCGATAAGCCTGTCGATGCCGCCAATCGATTTTTTATTGATAAGCTGGTTGCGAAATACCAGTGAAACACGATCGAGCGCTTTATCACACTGGGAACAATTGGTCTGTCTATGTTTGAAGTCTTTCAGATAACGGCTTAGTAGCTGTTTCTTCCGAATTGATGAGTGCATGAATCCATTCCATGACAATACATAATCTCAACGTGAAGCGATGGCATTTTTCATTACGACAGAGAATCTGGTGTAATGAAAACAGGTAGCATTTCTCATTTAAATACTGATTTATCAATATTCAAAAATTACCATAATCCCGTAGCTTCAGTGACTGAAGATATATGTTGATAACAATATTCCTACGCGGCGCAATTAAACATCATTCATTAATTTCACGCGCAGGCGCTTTATCGCCTGACTGTGCAACTGACTGACTCTCGACTCTCCGACTTCAAGAACGGCACCGATCTCTTTCAGGTTCAACTCTTCCTGATAGTAGAGCGTCAACACCAACTTCTCACGCTCTGGCAGACTTTCAATTGCATCCATCACACGATGGCGCAAGTTGCCTTCCATCAGTTGATGCAATGGATTCGCATCTTCATTGCCTTCCAGTAACGCCTCTGCGCTATCACCGTGTTCTTCACGCCATTCATCGTAAGAAAAAAGTTGGGTATTGTTCGTATCCAGCAATATCTGACGATAATCCTCAAGCGTGATGTTCAACGTCTGCGCAACTTCTTGCTCCGTTGGAGTACGACCGAGTTGTTGTTCAGCCTGTTGCATTGCTTGTGCCACTTCCCGCGCATTACGCCGGACGCTGCGTGGAGCCCAATCACGACTGCGTAATTCATCCAGCATCGAGCCACGAATTCGTTGAACGGCATAAGTGGTAAACGCCGTACCTTGCAACGAATCATAGCGTTCGACCGCACTGAGCAGGCCAATACCGCCAGCCTGTAGCAGATCGTCAAGTTCAACGCTCGCGGGGAGACGAACCTGTAAACGCAAGGCTTCATGGCGCACTAGTGGAACATAGCGCTTCCAAAGGGAATTCTTATCCATTGTGCCTTCGGCGGTATACAAATCGCTCACAGTGACAAATACCTACGATGATAGTGTTATCGACACTATTATGCTTTTAGGTAGGGTAGCCAATCGCCTGAATAGGGAGGTAAAACGGGGGCTATTTGGGATATGCTGAAACATTCAGATAGGTGTAAATACTGTCCGCTCTGGGCGGACAGCCAGTGTTATGACAGAAGCAATGCGGTTTTATGCAGAACTTTTAGTAACTTATTGAGTATTTCACCCGCTATTGCATCCAAATTACGTTGCCCTTTAAGGTAAATACCGTCAGTGTTTGGCACCCATCCCTGATACAGCGCATCACGTAATAAGGTACGTAATTCCATCGTTGAGCGACTGCCATCCAAATTAGGTAATAAGAAGCGCTCAGCATCATTCAAGGCTAGATTAACAGTTTCATGCCAGAGGTTATGAATTTTGATACCGAGACCTTGCTCATGCCGCTTTGCAACCAGATAAGCCAGAGAGGCTACCAATTTCGGCTTAGCCATGGCCGCTGTTTTATCATAATGATCGTATGGGCCAGTATCTAATGTATACCGTAGTCGACCAAGGCGGAACAACAACTGCAACTCAGCCAAGACCGCCTGACGCATTTCGGTATCATCACTATTGCCCAGGGTAACCTTGACTTTTGCAGCTAACGTATCGACATCAAGGGTAGCAGGCCATGCTTCCGTCAGAGATTGGATCACCGCCAGCATCGTTTTACTACGAGTGAGCAAATCGTTATTATTGTGGTTAACAAAGCGGCGCATCCCCTTAGGAGTAGCCTCCGCTGGTGATGTTTCCTCAAAATACCCAGCCCAACGTAAATCCGCCAACTGTTCAAGATCGGGACTGACCCGTACTTGCTCAGCTCGCTGCTGGTGCACAACAATACTCTTTCGAAAGTTGCGTCCAATAGCAAAATCCAGATATTGCTGGCGCAGGACGCGCGGTTGCCCCATAGCGACCAAACTGTGGTTTAGCTGGACGTGCTCCCCATAGATTATTGCTAATTCAGTGTGAATTTCAGCATCCCCTACATGTTCCAACCCATTTTGCTGTAGCAAATCAGCAAATTCGAGCAAATAGCAGGGAGAATTGAATGTTTCAAGGTATTCGTGAGTAATATAATGATCGGACTGTGCACTGAGATGGTTAACAACATTAACTAACGCTGTTGACATCGCGTTATTGCTAGCGATCCCTTTAGATAATAAATTTAATACCGCCTTGGCACTATTTAACCGCGTTTCATCATCCTGCAACCCATGACTATGCAATAACATAGCATCACGAACAATGTCTCCCGCCTTCCATCCTGGATAAGTGTTGTAACTGATATAGGCGATCCCATTCGGGGACAAATTCTCGCGCATAACACGCAACATTCCGTTACGCACTTCTGGCGGAATCCAGCTAAATACGCCGTGGGCAATAATATAATCAAATTCACCGAATTCAGGGGTAATATCGGTTAGGCTCATAGCCTGCAAATGCAGATTTTTTATCCCAAGCGCGGCAACTAATTCCTGCCCTTGCTCGACTTGCATCGTTGACAAATCAACGCCAACTACATGAGCTTGAGGATAGGCCAGCGCAAACGGCAACAGATTTCCCCCACCTGCACACCCTAACTCAAGCACTCTGGCCTGAGCCAGCGGAACACTCTCCAACCCAAAAAGCTGTGCAGCAGCGCGCAGGTGGCCGGGAGAAGAAAAAGAAAAGGCGCCTGATTCATAGACCTGACGATCATATGACTGCGCAATCGCTTGATTGTGCTGCGCCATATCGTCAGAAATAAGAGCCGTCATGTTGTTTACGGGCGGTATCGCATTGTCAGGCGGATCCATTGGGGAGTTTGGGGTATTCAAGTGCATCTCCTATCGAATAGAGGATAAAATGACTAATTGGCACTATATCAGACTCCACGCACATCGAATCACCGGATAACTATGCCATGTAAGCTCTTTTCTTTAAATAAAAAAACCCGGGTATTACTACCCAGGTTTTTTAGTTTACCGAGTTAATCGCGAAATTAACGCAGCAGAGACAGAACGGTCTGTGGAACCTGGTTAGCCTGTGCCAACACAGAAGTACCAGCCTGTTGCAGGATCTGGTTTTTGCTCATGTTAGAGACTTCAGTCGCAATATCCGCATCCTGGATACGGCTACGAGCAGAGGTCAGGTTATTTACCGTATTGTTCAGGTTAGTTACTGTAGATTCAAAACGGTTTTGAATCGCACCCAGATCACTACGTAAGGAGTCAACCTGAGATAAAGCTTTATCCAGTTTCGCTAAAGGATTAACACTAGCAACACCAGCGAATTCATTAGTCTTAGAAGCGCCGCTAAGATTAATCGCGGTTCCGGTGTTATCAAAATCTGTTGCAGCCGCCGAACCACCATTGGCCAAACTTCCCGCTGCAAGCGCGAAATTACGGCCCTGAATCTCAGAATACCCTGTGACTGTACCGGCACTATCTACACCGACTTTCACTAACTGATTTGATAACGTAACGTCTGTAGCAACTCCGTTATCTGTATCTTGATAAGCGACTTTAGCAACGTTCAACGTTACCGCACCAGTAGTTTCGTTAACAGACGCAGCGTAATAATCAGAGCCAGATTTAACGACATAATTATTAGTAGGTTTACCATCAGTACCAGTAACTGCATGCAAAGTCAGAGAGTTATCACTAACTCCCAATTTGCTTGCGGCCCCAGAAAGATTCACATTTTGTAAAGGATCTGTTGAAGCAGCACCAGCGACTTGTTTCAATGCATCAGAAACTGGTAATGCGTTATCAGATACTGAGAAGCCACCTAAACCTAAAGATTTAGAACTGATTTCTTTAAGGTTAATAGTGATAGTTTCGTTATCGTTAGCACCAACCTGGATTTTCAACCCTTGGTCGCTAGCCAATACTTTCACGCCGTTGAACTGCGTTTGTGAAGATACGCGGTCAATTTCATCTAAACGCTGCTGGATTTCACTCTGAACTGAATCCAGGTCAACATCTTGGTTAGAACCGTTAGCGGCCTGCACTGCCAGTTCACGGATACGCTGCAAGTTGTTGTTGATTTCGTTCAACGCGCCTTCAGTAGTCTGTGCAACAGAGATACCATCGTTAGCGTTACGAGCAGCCTGAGTCAGACCTTTGATGTTAGCGGTGAAGCGGTTAGCGATAGCCTGACCCGCAGCATCGTCTTTAGCACTGTTGATACGGAAGCCAGAAGACAGACGCTCGATAGCTGTACCCAGTGCAGACTGAGATTTATTCAGGTTGTTTTGAGCTGTCAGAGACAGGCTGTTAGTATTGATAACTGCCATAATTATATTCCTTATTATGCATTTAAGTCGATTTCGGGTCGGTTTAAAGTTCGGGCTATTGCCCACGGCTTTTATCACCGTCCTAACCTGTATCGGCGTGCTTGAAAGAAGCTTTAATTATTTTTAGAAATTTCTTCGTAGAATGAAACCATGCAGCAAAGCAAAAATATTGCGTTCTTCATGAGAATCGTATTGTCTCAGTAATACTAAACTTTCTACTACGGTTGCCGATATAGAGTTAATGACGTCTGGAACCCATCAAAGGAATTATTATGGCTAATATCAGCTTTACAGGCTCCACCAGCGGTTTTACCGCTGTTCTGGATCAGTTGACCACATTCGAACAGTCACGCATTACTCCGGTTAACAACCAGAAAAAAACCTATCAAAGCCGTGATACGGCTTTCGATACGCTGAAAACCGCGCTGACCAAGCTGGAATCTGCTAACGAAGCCTTGGCCAAAGCAAATAGCATTAATAAAACGTCAATAACAAGTGGCGAAAGTAAAGCGTTTACCGCAACCACGTCCAGCAGTGCTTCTTCTGGCTCGTACAGCATTGAAGTAGAAAATCTGGCAGCGGCACATTCTTTACTTTCATCCGAATTTTCCAGCAGCAAAGACCCACTTGGTACAACCACTGACGGCGGCACACGCACCCTCACTATCAGCCAACCAGGTCAAGAAAAACCGTTGGAAATTCAACTGACGGACAAACAAACCTCATTAGAGGGTATCCGTGATGCGATCAACAAAACAAACGGTAGCGTAAGCGCTAGCATTATCAAAGCCGATGACAACACTTATTATTTAGCGCTTACTGCAAAAGATACGGGGACCCAAGCCAAAATGACCGTTAGCGTCACTGGCGATACCCTATTAAATAGTAAACTGAACTATACCCCAGATGACGGTGCCGGCTCTGGCGCAATGAAACAGCAAGCTGCTGCTGAAAATGCCGTGGTTAAACTAAATGGTATTACTATTACTCGCCAAAGTAATACCGTCACCGATGCCGTTGACGGCGTATCATTGAACCTAAAAGCTGAGAGTGCGCCAGGTACAACAGAAAAACTTACGATTGCCACCGACACCGCTCCGATGAAGAAAGCGATTCAAGAATGGGTCGATGCTTATAATTCACTGCAGACAACTATTGGCAATGTGACACATTTTACAGCCGCAGATCCTAATACCGCTACGCCAGACAGTAGCAATGGTGTGCTACTTGGCAACAGTACGGTACGTGGTATTCAGACCACGTTGAAAACGCAAATCTCTAGCGCACAAAGCGGAATGAGTATCAGCACGCTAAATGAAATGGGTATTAAGCAAAACCCTAAAGATGGTAAGTTGGAGATTGACGCAACCAAATTGCAAACCTCACTGGCTGAAAAATCAAGTAGCGTAACAGAGTTTTTCGTCGGCGATGGCAAAAAAACCGGGTTTGCGACTCAAGTTAATACCTACCTGGATGGCGTCTTAGACACAAGTACGGGCGACAAAAAAGGCGCAATTCAAATCGCTAAAGACAGTATCGCAGATACATTAAAAACGATAGAAAAAACGAGAGTTCGCACCCAACTGAGTATTGATGACACCATCGCTCGCTACAAGTCACAGTTCTCCAAATTAGATAAGCTGGTTTCAGACCTGAATAGCACAGGCGACTTTTTAACCAAGCAATTTGCTGCGTTAACTAAAAGCCAATAAAAAGGGGGCTCGCGATGTATAGCAAAACCGGCACGCAAGCCTATGCCCAAGTTGGTGTAGAAAGTGCGGTAATGAGTGCAAACCCACACCAACTTATTGTTATGCTGTTTGATGGCGCAAAAAGTTCGATGGTGCGTGCCCGTATTTTACTGGAACAAGGTGACATTCCAGGTAAAGGAGCAGCCCTATCAAAAGCCATCAATATCATTAGCAATGGCCTAAAAGTTGGGCTAGATATGGAGAAAGGTGGCGAGCTGTCGGAAAATTTATCAGCGCTGTATGACTATATGACGCAACGCCTGATGATCGCTAACCTCCACAATGATGTGAAGGTGATAGAGGAAGTTGAAACTTTACTGGAAAACATAGCCAGTGCCTGGCGTCAAATTGGTCCTAACTATCATCCGTCTCAGGAAAAATAGCATGAGCAGTCTCCATCAACTTTTTAAAGATTATCAGCAACTGCAAACGCTCAGCCGTAAAATTCTTGCATTAGCATCAGGTGGTCAATGGGATGAATTGGTTGATCAGGAGATTGTTTACGTCCAATTGGTTGAAAATCTCACTAAAAGACCGCTCCCAACCGATCTTGACAGTGTCATGCAACTACATTTTCGCCGAATTTTACGTGAAATTCTTGAGAATGAATCTCAAATCAAGGAACTGTTACGTAAAAGAATGGATGACCTCAGTTTGCTAATGAAAAATTCGCTTGCACAGCAAAACATTAATACTGCCTATGGTGAGTTTTCCGAGTAACAGCGCTTACCAGCGCGGTTTAAGAAAGCAATAATATAAATGCCTGCATGTGCAGGCATTTATATTGATAATACTTTTGCCAGTAATTGATCATCTTACACAGACATATTCATCACTTCCTGATACGCAGACACCAGTTTATTACGCACCTGAATACCCATCTGCATTGAAATGGATGACTTTTGCAAATCCACCATCACATCATTCAATGCGACACCCGGCACGCCCATGGTGAATTTTTCGCCTTGCGCACGAGCTACCTGTTGCGTATCGCTGATCTTATCAATCGCCGCTTTCAACTCACTGGCAAAACCAGGTTCTACCGACGGCCTGGCTATTGGCGTACCCGAGGCTTGTAGAGCTTTGACCTGCATTTGTTGTAAAACGCCATCAATACCTTGAATCGACATATTACCTCGCTGAACCCTACTAATTAGGCTTTTATATACATTTATGACAGCGATACCCTACCATACCCCACTTAGTCTAAATGAGGTAATTAGCGTGAAAAATGCCACCTTATCGACCCATCGATTTTTCTTTTACGGAAAATAATGACATGCCGGTAAACCTAGGCGAAATATTTATTGATTGCGCAATCAGGGAGTTCTGTTTTGTCACGTCACAACGTTCAGTATATCGTTCAACAACCAAGCAGAGATAGAGTATGAACGCCTCATTAACCGGCTCCGCTACCGGTAAAAACAGCTTTGGCGAAATACTCAACCGGTTACGCGCCAATCCGAAAATTCCGCTATTGATCGCAGCCGCTGCGACAATTGCCATTGTCGTCGCGCTGACTCTATGGGCTAAAGGCCCTGATTATCGGGTTCTTTATAGCAATATAAATGACCGTGATGGCGGTGCGATTGTCAGCGAATTAACAAAGCTGAATATTCCTTATCGCTTTGCGGAGAATGGCGGAGCTATCATGATTCCCGCCGCGAATGTCTATGAGACCCGCCTGCGACTTGCCCAATTAGGGCTGCCAAAAGGGGGCGCGGTTGGCTTTGAATTGCTTGATAAAGAAAAATTTGGCATCAGCCAATTCAGCGAGCAGATTAATTACCAACGTGCGCTGGAAGGCGAACTATCCAGAACGATAGAAACTCTCGGTCCCGTTCAGAATGCACGAGTTCACCTTGCCATACCTAAGCCGTCACTGTTCGTGCGTGAGCAAAAATCGCCCTCTTCTTCTGTCACCCTGACATTACAACCAGGCCGAGCATTAGACGAAGGGCAGATAAATTCTATCGTTTACATGGTCTCTAGCAGCGTTGCTGGCCTGCCGCCGGATAACGTCACTGTCGTCGATCAAACCGGACGCCTGTTAACTCAGGCTGGTGGCAGCGGCCGCGACATGAATGCGGCACAGCTTAAATATAGCAATGAAGTCGAGGCAATGTACCAGCGTCGGATAGAATCCATTATTGCGCCAATGGTCGGTATGGGGAACGTGCATGCGCAGGTCACTGCGCAAATCGATTTTTCCGCTCGTGAACAAACCGACGAGCAGTATCAACCCAATCAGCCACCGGATAAAGCTGCGGTTCGTTCTCAACAAACCAGCCAGAGCGAGCAGAAAGGAGGCCCGAACGTAGGAGGCGTTCCTGGTGCATTGACCAATCAGCCCGCACCAGCGCCAACAGCCCCTATCGCGACACCGCCGAATAATGCAAACAATCAGGCTGGGGCTGGCCAGCAAAATCAAAACAATGCAGGTGGCACACAAGCCAATGCTAATGCCGTTATTCAGACATCAAATGTTCGTAATGATGCGACAACAAATTATGAAGTCGACAAGACGATTTTGCATACCAAACACAGCACTGGTGGTGTAAAACGCTTGTCTGCAGCCGTTATCGTTAATTACCAACCTCCTGGTGAGGATGGCAAACCCGTAGCGCTGACGGAAGATCAGATTAAACAGATTGAAACGGTCGCGCGTGAAGCAATGGGCTTTTCAACTGAACGTGGTGATACCTTAAATGTCGTTAACACGCCATTTATGGACAATACCGAAGGCTCTAGTGAACTCCCCTTCTGGCAAAAACAGGCATTTTTCGATCTCCTGATGGAAGCCGGGCGTTGGCTACTTGTTCTGATTGTTGCCTGGATCCTGTGGCGTAAGTTGGTTCGTCCACAGTTGCGGAAAAAAGAACTGCAACAAGAAGCAGCACTGGCTGCAGCCAGTCTGAATAAAGGCAATGATGATGATGTTGTTGTTAACCTCAGTACCTCTGAAATTGAACAACAGCGGAAATCTCAGCAACGCGTCAGTGCAGAAATGCAAAGTAACCGCATACGTGAACTGGCGGAGAACGACCCACGCGTTGTCGCTCTGGTAATTCGTCAATGGATGAGTACTGAACTATGACCCTGACAGGAACAGAAAAAAGCGCCATCTTATTGATGACTATTGGCGAAGATCGTGCCGCCGAAGTGTTTACCCACCTTTCAGCCAAAGAGGTACAGCACCTCAGTTTGGCAATGGCCAACATGCGCCAGGTATCGCACCAGCAGTTGGTAGAGATACTTAAGGAATTTGAGGCTGATGCAGAGCAATACGCGGCGTTAAGTGTTAATGCTGGCGACTATCTTCGTTCCGTACTTGTCAAAGCCCTCGGTGAAGAACGAGCCTCTAGCCTGTTGGAAGATATTCTTGAAAGCCGCGACACCTCAAGTGGAATGGAAACACTCAACTTTATGGAACCGCAGATTGCCGCAGACCTCATTCGCGACGAACATCCACAGATCATCGCCACTATTTTGGTGCATCTGAAGCGGGCGCAAGCTGCCGATATCCTAGCCCTGTTTGACGAACGTCTGCGCCATGACGTCATGCTGCGTATCGCCACCTTCGGCGGCGTTCAGCCTTCCGCACTGGCAGAACTGACAGACGTTCTGAATGGCTTGTTGGATGGTCAAAACCTTAAACGCAGTAAGATGGGTGGTGTTCGTACTGCGGCCGAGATTATCAACCTGATGAAAACCCAGCAAGAAGAAGCGGTTATCGATGCAGTACGTGAATTCGATGGTGAACTCGCGCAGAAAATCATCGACGAAATGTTCCTGTTCGAAAATCTGGTGGAAGTGGACGATCGCAGTATTCAGCGTCTTCTACAGGAAGTCGAATCCGAATCTCTGCTGTTGGCACTGAAGGGCGCCGAAGAGCCTTTGCGCGAAAAATTCTTGCGCAATATGTCTCAACGTGCGGCGGAAATTCTTCGCGACGACCTCACTACTCGCGGTCCTGTACGTATGTCGCAGGTCGAAAACGAACAGAAAGCGATACTGCTTATCGTTCGTCGACTGGCAGACAGCGGCGAGATGATTATCGGTGGTGGCGAGGATGCTTATGTCTAACGCCCCCAAAAACCTGGCCTGGCAACCCTGGCAACTCAACGATCTGGCTGAGCCAGCATCAAAGTCCGCCCCAACCTATCAGGTCAATGATGAGCCTGATGTGCCTGAAATGGAGCATTTCAGTGAAGAGAATATCCTCTTTTCCGCAGAGAATGAGATGGCGTCTCTGCGCGAAAGCACAATGCAACAGGCCAGAGAAACAGGGTTTGCACAAGGTCATCAACAAGGGTATGACGCAGGTTATCAGGAAGGTTTAGCTAAAGGGCAACAGCAGGGTTTGCAAAATGCCTTACAGCAGCAGCAACCGATCATTGAACAAATGCAAAATATGGTCACTGAATTCCAACAGACGCTGGATACACTTGACAGTGTGATCCCTGCTCGCCTGATGCAACTCGCACTGACTGCAGCCAAACAGATTCTGGGGCAACCTCCGGTATGCGATGGTAATGCCCTGCTTGGCCAGATACAGCAGTTGATCCAACAAGAACCTATGTTTTCAGGTAAGACACAATTGCGCGTTCATCCTTCAGATTTAGAACGCGTTGAACAATATTTGGGTCCAACACTTAGCTTACATGGCTGGAGATTGCTGGCTGATGGTCAACTCCACCCTGGTGGCTGTAAGGTCAGTGCAGAAGAAGGCGATCTGGATGCCAGCCTAGCGACACGTTGGCACGAACTTTGCCGTTTGGCTGCACCGGGAGAGCTATGATGACTTCGCGCCTTGGACGCTGGCTCTCTTCTCTCGATTCATTTGAGAAGCGCATTGATGACACACCATCAGTGCGTCGTTACGGCCGCTTAACTCGGGCAACAGGTTTGGTGTTGGAAGCAACAGGGTTGCATATGCCATTGGGCGCAACCTGCCTCATTGAACGGCAGAACGGTTCTCAGGTTGAAGAAATCGAAAGCGAGGTTGTCGGTTTCAACGGGCAAAAACTCTTTCTCATGCCGCTTGAAGAAGTTGAAGGCATTACTCCTGGGGCACGTGTTTACGCTCGTGTTGGCCAAGACAGTAGTAGCCAAGGAAAGCAATTACCCTTAGGCCCTGAATTATTGGGGCGAGTGCTGGATGGTAGCGCGAAACCGCTGGATGGTTTACCCGCACCGGATACAGGCTACCGCGCACCGTTGATTACGCCACCATTCAACCCATTACAGAGAACACCAATCGAAAGTGTTCTAGATGTGGGAGTTCGAGCCATTAATGCCTTGCTCACGGTGGGTCGAGGACAGCGAATGGGCTTGTTTGCTGGTTCGGGGGTGGGTAAAAGTGTGTTATTGGGTATGATGGCGCGCTATACTCAGGCTGACGTCATTGTCGTTGGACTTATCGGCGAACGTGGCCGAGAAGTGAAAGATTTTATCGAGAACATCCTTGGCACAGAAGGACGAGCGCGTTCTGTCGTTATTGCCGCTCCCGCTGATGTCTCTCCATTATTAAGAATGCAGGGGGCAGCCTATGCCACGCGTATTGCTGAAGATTTTCGCGATCGCGGGCATCACGTTCTGCTGATCATGGACTCGCTCACGCGTTATGCCATGGCACAGCGTGAAATTGCATTAGCTATTGGCGAACCGCCGGCAACCAAGGGTTATCCGCCTTCTGTGTTCGCAAAATTACCCGCGCTGGTAGAGCGCGCAGGTAATGGTATTCACGGAGGTGGCTCAGTCACCGCCTTCTATACTGTTCTGACGGAAGGTGACGATCAGCAGGATCCTATCGCCGACTCTGCTCGGGCTATCTTGGACGGGCATATCGTGTTATCCCGCCAGTTGGCTGAGTCTGGTCATTATCCAGCTATTGATATTGAAGCATCAATTAGCCGTGCGATGACAGCACTGATTGATGAAGGTCACTATGCTTCTGTAAGGCAGTTTAAACAGTTATTATCCAGCTACCAACGTAACCGTGATTTAGTCAGTGTTGGAGCCTACGCTGCAGGCAGTGACCCTATGCTTGACAAGGCAATTCGGCTCTATCCTCACCTGGAAGCCTTCTTGCAGCAGGGAATGTTTGAACAAAGTAACTATGATGAATCCTGCCAGGCATTGCACACTATTTTCCCTCGTAACGAGTAGGAGAGCAGATGAAAACCCAGTCACCGCTGGTTACACTACGCGAACTGGCGCAGAAAGACGTTGAGAAAGCGGCAGGCCAGTTAGGTCAGGTGCGTCAAGCACATCAACAAGCCGAACAGCAGCTCAATATGCTGTTAAACTATCTGGATGACTATCGTCAAAAATTGAACTCGACGATGTCCGCAGGTATGGCGAATAATAGTTGGCAAAATTATCAGCAGTTCATCCGAACGTTGGACGGTGCAATTGAGCAACACAGACAACAACTCTCGCAGTGGACATCACGTTTAGATTTAGCAATGAAGAGTTGGCAAGAAAAACAGCAGCGATTGAACGCCTTTGAAAAACTGCAAGATCGTGAACTGGTAAGGCAGCTTGCCAAAGAAAATAAAATAGAACAAAAACAAATGGATGAATTTGCCCAACGGGCCTCACAGAGGAAAACAGAATCATGAATCTGTCCGCATTACCTATAGCTACCACTGCCAGTGATACGAGCAGTTCTTCTATTTCTTTGCTGACACAGGGTGAACTGCCAAAAGATTTTGTTGATCTGTTGAGAGCACGTATATCACAAGTAGCCGATACATCGAGTACAAAGACGCTCGATAAAGTGGACGAAGATGTTCTGCTAAACGCTTTAGGGAAAGATAGTGCTTCGCTCAGCCGCGATGATTTAAACGCCCTACTTTCTTCATTTAGTTCTCTGACTGGCGCAAGCGAGCAAAATCCAGAAATTACAGAACAGGCAAAGTTAAAAGGTCTGGATAAAAAAGACAGCGACAATACTGCAGACGACGTAACCACAATGCAGGCACTGCTTGCTATGTTGCAAACAGCGCCACTGCCGACGGCGCAAACAACCGCCGCTAGTATCTCAACGACTGCCGGTAATACAACGGGCACGAATATTCCGGGGCTCATTGAGGCTAAACGCCAGAGTGGTTCTCCCGCATCTGCTGTACCAAGCAGTTCGAGTGAAAGCGCTAAAAACACACTGGCAAAACTGTTCGGCACAGCAATAATGCCGGATAACGGCGCTGATATATCACGCGATCTGCAACATGTAACCAAGCAAGCCTCATCGACTGCGAACGAGTCTGCGGATGATGTTGCAAAATTTTCTCTGGCGACACCGCATTCCCTTGCTGGCGATCGCAATGCGCTTGAGTCTGTTTCTGCCGTAGGCAACGGGGTGTCTCAAGCAACATCGCCAGTAGCCCAGGCGATGCACATTCAACCGGCAACAGTGGGGAGCACCGGCCCAGCACCTCAAGCAACAAGCGCACAACTGAATGCACCGTTTGGCTCACCACAGTGGCAAGACGCACTGGGCCAACAGATCGTTATGTTCAGCCGCAATGGTCAGCAGACAGCAGAATTACGTTTGAACCCACAAGAATTGGGCGCTCTGCACATCAGTCTAAAAATCGATGATAACCAGGCGCAAATTCATTTGGTATCAGCAAACAGCCAGGTTCGTTCAGCGTTGGAAGCTGCGCTACCACACTTACGTAATGCGATGGCTGAAAGCGGCATTAACCTTGGGCAAAGCAGTGTCGGTAGTGATTCATCAGCCTGGCAGCAGCAAATGGCTAATAATAACAATGATGGCAATAACCATGGTCCGTCTTACCAGCAACAATTTGATCATTCGTCAGAAAGTACGAATGAATCATTAAACGTTCCAGAACAGCTAAAAGCAATGGCATCATCAGTCAACGGCGTTGATATCTTTGCTTGAAAGTGAAGTAAACGAATAAGTTAGCACGGTTTTCCCTGCCTATTCTCTGTATTGAAGATTGCAATAGGCAGGATAATCATCGACATTACGCATTTATTTATTGTTAATTTCATCCTGCAATAAATATCGATAAGTAACGGGAACTATCTTTGGCTATGTCTGATATGCAAGTTCGACCAGGACGTAAACGGTCTGTTTGGCTAATACTACTGATTATCGTTGCCCTCGCTTCGACTGCTGCTGCGGGCACCGCTTGGTGGCTATTAAGTCAGAAAAATGCGGCAACGGCTGAGCAGGAAGCACCGCCACCGCCAGAGCCTGTTTTCATGCCACTGGATACTTTTACCGTTAATCTCGTCAATGCAGATAATGATCCTGACCGTGTGTTATATGTTGGATTCACGCTACGTTTGCCAGATGAGGCAACGCGCACGCGATTTACGAACTACCTGCCTGAAGTTCGCAGCAGACTGTTATTATTACTTTCTCGTCAGGACGCCATCGCGCTTGCCAATGAGCAGGGTAAACAGAAGCTGATAGAGCAAATTAAGCAAGTGCTAAGCCCGCCATTAGTTCCTGGTCAACCTAACCAGGTCGTTACTGATGTTCTGTTCACGGCCTTTATACTGCGGTAACCATTATGGGCGATAGCATTCTTTCACAAGCAGAAATTGATGCATTATTAAATGGCGACAGCGGCGATAGTGACGCTGACGCAAGTGCGTTGTCAAAAACGGATGGGGATGTCAAACCCTATGATCCGAATACTCAACGGCGCGTTATCCGTGAGCGTTTACAGGCATTAGAAATCATTAATGAACGTTTCGCACGCCAGTTCCGCATGGCGCTGTTTAACCTGTTGCGCCGTAGCCCGGATATCACCGTGGGTGGGATCAAGATCCAGCCTTATCACGAGTTTGCCAGGAACCTTCCGGTCCCGACAAACCTGAACTTGATTCACTTAAAGCCACTACGTGGCACTGCGCTATTCGTATTTTCGCCAAGTTTGGTGTTTATCGCCGTAGATAACCTCTTCGGCGGTGATGGCCGTTTTCCGACAAAGGTCGAAGGCCGCGAGTTTACTCATACTGAGCAGCGCGTGGTCAAGCGAATGTTACGCTTGGCTCTTGAGGCCTACGGTGAAGCTTGGAATGCGATTTACAAACTTGATATCGAATACGTACGTTCAGAAATGCAGGTCAAGTTTACCAATATTACAACGTCTCCTAATGATATTGTCGTAACTACACCGTTTCATGTTGAAATCGGTTCATTAACTGGCGAATTTAATATCTGTATTCCTTTTTCAATGATTGAGCCGCTGCGCGAGCTACTCGCAAATCCGCCATTGGAAAATTCACGTCAGGAAGATCAGAGCTGGCGAGATACCTTAGCTAAACAGGTACAACATTCCGAACTGGAATTAGTCGCAAATTTTGTTGATATCCCGCTGAGGCTGTCCAAAATTCTTAAGTTACAACCCGGCGATGTGTTACCGATCGACAAACCTGAAAAAATCGTTGCCCATGTTGACGGCGTGCCAGTACTGACCAGCCAATATGGTACGTTGAACGGGCAATATGCTCTACGTGTTGAACATTTGATTAACCCTATATTGAATTCTCTGGATAACGAGGAACAGCCCCATGAGTGACACCAAGAAACCGTCCGACGACAAGGAATCAGTGGACGATCTGTGGGCTGATGCATTTAACGAGCAGCAGGCTGCAGAAAAACCGGCCGCGACAACGGAAGGTATTTTTAAATCGCTAGACGGTCATGATCCGCTGGGTGCTCTACAAGATATCGATCTGATATTGGACATTCCGGTCAAACTCACTGTAGAGCTCGGCAGGACCAAAATGACGATAAAAGAGCTCCTACGTCTAACCCAGGGCTCTGTTGTTGCACTTGATGGCTTAGCGGGTGAACCACTGGATATCCTGATCAATGGCTATTTGATCGCTCAGGGTGAAGTCGTCGTCGTCTCTGACAAATATGGTGTCCGTATTACCGATATCATGACGCCTTCCGAACGTATGCGCCGCCTGAGTCGTTAATGGCAACAGCTTCGGTATCATCTCCTACTTCAGTAGCAAGCCAGCAGTCGACTCTTGCTACCGAACCACCACTTACTGGCAGCATGCTACTGACACAGGTTGGTAGCGTGCTGGCCGGTATTTTGTTATTTATTTTATTGATTGCCTGGCTTGCCCGTAAACTCGGTTTTGTGCCGCAAGCTAAGCAAAACAAGTTGCTAAAAGTCGTATCCAGTTGCCCTATTGGGCAACGTGAGCGTGTAGTTATTGTCGAAGTTGATAATACCTGGCTGGTGTTAGGTGTTACGGCTCAGCAAATCACACCACTGCATACACTCCCAGTACAACCAATCAATGACAGTTCATCCGCAGGCGATAGCACGCCGGTAGATTTCAACCAACTGTTAAAGAAAATTTTAAAGCGTCCGGAAAAATCGGAATGAGTGCTTTGCCTAAATATTTTCGTATCACTACTTTGCTTCGTGCATTGCGCTACAGTTTAGCCATCAGTTTATTGTTCATGGCGCCATCGGTATGGGCACAACTTCCTGGAATTGTGACTCAACCATTACCTAATGGCGGACAAAGTTGGACGTTACCAGTACAGACGTTGGTTTTCCTCACGTCATTAACGTTTATCCCTGCCGCATTGCTGATGATGACCAGTTTCACCCGAATCATCATCGTACTAAGTTTGTTACGTAATGCCTTGGGGACACCCACTGCGCCACCAAACCAAGTGTTGTTGGGATTGACGCTGTTCCTGACATTTTTTGTCATGTCGCCAGTATTAAACCGCGTTTATGAAGAAGCCTACCTTCCATTCAGTCAGGATCAAATCAGTATGGAAGTCGCCATTGAACGCGGCGCGGAGCCAGTGCGTGAGTTCATGCTGCGGCAGACGCGGGAAACCGATCTAGCACTGTTTACCAGACTGGCAGAAATTCCAGAGATTCAGGGGCCTGAAGCAGTACCTATGCGCGTGCTTCTCCCCGCATTTGTAACAAGTGAGTTAAAAACAGCTTTCCAGATTGGCTTCACTGTCTTTATTCCTTTTCTTATCATCGACCTCGTTGTTGCCAGTGTACTGATGGCTCTGGGGATGATGATGGTTCCTCCGGCAACTATTTCTTTGCCTTTTAAACTCATGCTTTTCGTATTAGTCGATGGTTGGCAACTGCTACTCGGTTCATTAGCACAAAGTTTTTATAGTTAGAGGAATGCGACTATGACACCAGAATCGGTGATGGCACTGGGCTATGAAGCAATGAAAGTCGCATTGGCACTAGCGGCACCTCCCCTGCTGGCAGCACTGCTCAGCGGGTTGACTATTAGCCTTTTGCAGGCGGCCACCCAAATAAACGAAATGACATTATCGTTTATCCCTAAAATTCTAACCGTATTCTTCACCTTAGTGATCGCAGGGCCTTGGATGTTAAACCTCATGCTGGACTATATGCGTACGCTATTCGGCCAGTTACCTAATATTATTGGGTAAACATGCTGACGTTTAACAGTTGGGACATGGCGAATTGGGTTAGCCAGTTTTTCTGGCCTTTTGTCAGAATTCTCGCACTGATCAGTACTGCGCCTGTTTTTAACGAAAGAGCGATCGGTAACCGAGTGAAGATAGGCTTGGGAGTGCTGATTACCCTGCTCGTTGCGCCCTATTTACCGCTCAATACAACACCTATTTTTTCTGTCGCAGGCGTGTGGCTGCTAATACAGCAAATTCTCATCGGGATAACACTCGGCTTGTCAATGCAGTTGGCATTTGCCGCTATTCGCCATGCAGGTGAACTCATTGGTCTACAGATGGGCCTAGCCTTTGCGACTTTCTTTGATCCGACTGGCGGTCCAAATATGCCAGTAATAGCGCGTTTCCTGAATATTCTCGCCATATTACTGTTCTTAACCTTTGATGGGCACCTCTGGTTGATCTCGCTATTGGCAGATAGCTTCCATACCCTACCCATCAGTACCAGTCCAATTAATAGCCATGCATTCCTTGCGCTTGCGCGCGCCGGCGGATTGATTTTTATTAACGGATTGATGCTGGCGCTGCCCATCATAACTCTGTTGCTGACTATTAACCTGGCGTTAGGCATGCTCAACCGTATGGCACCTCAACTATCAATATTTGTTGTTGGCTTCCCAATCACCCTTACCGTCGGGATCATGACATTAGGTTTATTACTCCCGCTAATTCCGCCATTCGCAGAACATTTATTCAGTGAGGTATTTGATTTACTTGCTGATATTCTTAGCCAATTATCAAGTTCCTAATAGTAAGGCAAGTTCAACAAATAACTACTCATCGAGCATGAACTTGAAGTAGAGATTGATGGCCACAAAATCATTCCACTCGACGCTACCTTGTAACATCAATGACATACCTACCGTTTCGCATATCAATTCTGATACGCCCCTTCTTTACATGTGATTTATCACGATCACCGTTTTTATCGTCATGTGATGAATGGTATGCCAGATCTTAGTAGATGGGGTGAGGAAGAAATACATACGAACAGTATATGTATAAAAGAGAATATAGAGGATAACTCGGCGTGATCGGGAATAAAAAACGGCATGTCACCATTCAGTATAATGAAAAAGTAACATGCCTAAAAAATACGCCCGGTTTAAGCGTATCCAAATTTGAATGCAAAAAATATCACTCAGCTTCCCCCATTAACGGTTCGTCTGAAACAATGACATGCCCTGCATACTCTGAAACGCGGTATAAGATGCCTGCAAAGAATCCCGTTGCATCATATAAGATGAAATTGCTGCGACCCAATTGGTATCCTCCAATGCTGACAACGTTGATCGGTTGGCCACATCACGATCTTTACCAATGAAGTCTAGATTATCGATCTCGTTAAGTTGGATACCCAACTCCGAGCGGACAGCAGAAAAATTATTTATAGCATTGTTTAAACCACGATTGGCCGTTGCCAATTTGGCCTCAACATCAGCTTTTGTTGCATCATCGGCACCGGCAAGCGGTGTTTCGAGTGCTTTAATTGCGATATCCAGCGTTTCAAATAAATCAGACTGAATACTACCATCTGGCTCTTTTTTCGCATCGCCAGTTGCACCATTGAACACCGCAGAACCAATATGGCTAATATTCATATCTCGGGCCGCATCTACGCGCTGTGAGATAGCCTGGTTTCCACCTACATATTTAACGCCAGTTGCATCTTCAGTAAAGGGAACCTTATCAGTCTGATAACCAGCAAAGATATAATTACCATTACCATCGGTACTGTTCGCCAAATTCAACAATTCAGCCTTCATTCCGCGCAGCGCAATCGCATTTGATTTTCGATCATCGTCGCTCCTGATACCGCCACCGTTAATAACTTCCGTCAATGCGCTGGTAATGGTAGTAATACTTTTATCCAAGATTGAATCTTCTAATGACATACTTTGCTTAGCAAAAGTTCTCGCCAACGTGTATTGTCCATTCTCTGACTGAGCCTGACCAAGCATAATCACATTCGCTGCGGCTATTGGATCATCCGATGGGTTCACGACACGTTTACCGGTTGACAACTGCTCACCCGTTTTTTGCCATGTAGCCAGACCATTGGTAACGCCTTGCATATTTTGCTGGTATATCATGCTGGTACTTAAGCGCATGGTATCAATTCCTCTTTATCAAATGGTCAGTAGATTAGCCACGAGCCGCTAAAAGCGCATCAAATATGGATTGTGCTGTTTTGATGACCTGAGCATTTGCCATGTAGTATTGCTGATAACGCATCAGATCGCCGTATTCTTCATCCAGATTTACACCAGATACAGACTGCTGTTCTGCCGTTAGTTGCTTAACAACGTTTTGCTGCGATATGTTATTTATCTTCAGCGTGCTGGTCTGGTTGCCAATCGAGCCTGCTAGCCCTGCATATGCGCCGGAAATACTAGCTTTATTACCTACAATTTTTTCATTTTGCAACGCAAGTAACGCTTTGGCATTGGTGTTATCACTCACACCACCAAAAGGAATGGAATTACCATCTGCATCAAAAGCAGCGGCTGCCGCGATTTTATTAGAATCGGAAATAGCCACTTTCATATCAATAATGACATCATTTACTGGCTTAAGTAGGAAACTGTCATTCGTTGCGGGAGCCCCCGTCATGACCACCTTGATGCCATCAAAATTCAGGCTGTTATCAGAAGTATCGACCGTTGCTGTAAATTTCGAGTTGTCAGACAAACGGGTAACCTGCCAGTTACTACCATCATACTTAACCGTATAATTCGTTGCCTGCACGTCTTTGGTATCAGTATAAGATGGCGTTAGTACCGCATTGCCACCATTTTTTGAATCATTCAGAACAACAGATTTTCCAAATGAGAAGAAATCACCACCTTTGACACCATCACGGTCATAACCTTCCTGATGTTGAGCATTAAACGCATCAGCAAATGCCAGTGCTAACTGCCCTAACTGATTACGAGTCCCATCAAGCGTCTCCGAACGGAAAGAGATCAATCCACCTAATGAACCGCCAGTTAATGAGCCCTCATTCAACGTAACGACATCATCTGTTTGGTCTTTATAACCAATCGTAAGACGGGTCGGATCGTTGCTCGAACTTATTGCAACCAATTGGTTGCTAGTTCCAGCCTGAACCAGACTCGTGCCATTCTTCAATGCAACGTTATAAACCGTTCCATCCTGAACAACGACATCAACACCCACTAATTTATTCAGTTGGTTGACCAAAACATCGCGTTGATCAAGCAAATCATTAGGCATGGTGCCACTATTTGCTCCCATTAGCTTCGTGATTTCGTTATTTAACGATGCGATCTGATCGGTATACGTATTAATCTGGCCAACAGTGCTTTGAATTTGTGTATTCAGACCACTATCCATGTCGCGCAAATATTTATCCGTGACTTTAAATTGGTTTACCAGCCCTTCGGCTTTACCCAGTACAGTTTGGCGAGTAGCGGAATCGCCCGAATTGCTGGTGAGGTTTTGCAGGTTCGAAAAGAAGCCCTGTATCGTTGATGAAAGGCTGGTGGTACTACTGGCCAGCAGATTATCAATCTTAGATATCTGCTCGTAGTAGGTAGAAACTGAACTACTTGTCGTTTGCGCAGAGCGCAACTGGTTGCTGATAAACTCATTATATTGGCGATCAACGCTAACAACATTAACACCGTTGCCTATATATCCAGCCGATGTGCTGCTACTAATCGCTTGTTCAATTATCGTATTTTGCCGACTATATCCAATAACAGCCTGGTTACTAATGTTGTTACTCACGGTGCTCAGCGCAACCTGAGCACCTTTTAAGCCGCTCATCGCGGTGTTGATTAAATTGGACATAGGGTGTTGTTCCTTTTACACAGGCTCTCTCGCCTTGCGCAGTTAACTAAATGCTGAAAGCAGCAAATCTGCTACATAAGTTAATTACTTTATCGGTCAGGAAGCACAAATCTTGAATAAAAAAATCAAAATAGCCGACTCAAATCATGAGTGTAGGCTTTAGCTACTTTCTCACCTGAATTCTTCATTTGCTGAATCATACTAACCAGTTTCTGAGCATATTGCGGATCTGTTGCATAGCCCGCTTTTTGCAACGCATGAGCGGCTTGCTCAGCCGTTCCTGCACTCATCACTGCAGAATAGCGTGGGTTGTTAGTCAGTAATTTCACATAGTCGCCAATGGCTTCAATATAGGAATCGTAAACTCTGAAGCTGGCTTTTACTTTTTTGGCCACGCCTTGCTCGTACTCTGTCGTGGTTATCTCCGTTGTTGGCCCATTCCAACTACCGCCAGCCTTAATGCCGAACAAATTGTGGCTTGGCCGCCCATCTTCAGTAGGAATTTCACGTTGCCCCCAGCCAGATTCAAGCGCAGCCTGGGCGATGATAAGGTGATGAGGTATACCACTATGCTGGCTGGCAATCTGGGCGGGCAAGGCAATCTGCGATACAAAATTGCTATTAGATAATGGTAACGCTGAACCGGCACTTGGCAATTTAGGAAGCGCTTTGCGAACCATCTGCTCCATTGCCATGGTTGGCATACTTTTGAGCACATCACCATCAAATGTTAATGGAACCGAGGGCACAGTAGCTTTAGCTGCCGTAACATCAGTGGATTGTCGGCTCAACTGTTCAACCATGACATCTGCGAGCCCAAGCCCCTTGCCCTTAGTCGAAATCTCTTGAGCAATTTGTTGGTCATACATTGAGGTATACAGACGCGTCTGATCGCTGCTGAAGAGCCCGTCCTGCGGAATAGCAGAACGCATGCTTTTCATCATCAATTGGACAAACACGCCTTCCATCTGTTGCGCAACCGCCCTGATGCCCTCTTTACTTTGAGGATTACCTGAAACTTCACGCTTCAACGTATTCAGGGACTGCGCATCATAGGCGGCATTATTCAGCGTCTGCATATCACTCATCAGATAATTTCCAGTTTGGCACGCAAACAACCAGCACTTTGCATCGCCTGCAGAATAGACATCAGCTCCATCGGCGTCGCGCCCAGAGAATTCAGTGCACGCACGACGTTGTTGAGGTTGGCGCTGGAATTAACTCGCTGTAACGCACCGCCCGCTTGCTGAACAGAGATCTCTGTTTGCGGGGTCACAACCGTCTGACCGCCGCCAAATGGGGTATTAGGCTGACTGACATTAGCCTGCTGGTTAATCGTCACAGAGAGGTTACCCTGAGCGATAGCGCAGCTATCTAGTGTTACATCACGATTCATTACGACAGAACCGGTACGAGAATTGATCACGACCTTGGCATCCTGAATACCGACGTTGACCTCAATATTCTGGACATCGGCCAAGAAACGAACCTGAGAACTATTGCCATGTGGGGCGAGGACCTGAATAGTGCGAGAGTCCAGCGGAGACGCTGTACCGCCATATCCAGAGCGATTGATCGCATCACTCACTTTCTGCGCCATTGAGAAATCGTCATTTTTCAGTTGCAGCATAATCGTATTTGACGCGCCGAATGTACTGGGCAACTCTCGTTCAATAACAGCACCGTTGCTGATTCGTCCACCGGCTAACTGGTTAACCTGAACACTGCTTCCGCCAGCGGAAGCGCCAGCACCGCCAACCAAAACGTTTCCCTGAGCCAAGGCATACACTTGGTTATCCACCCCTTTTAATGGGGTCATTAACAGCGTCCCGCCCCGCAAGCTCTTCGCATTACCGAGTGAAGACACAACGACATCAATATTCTGGCCTGATCTACCGAAAGCTGGAAGTTCCGCCGTTACCATCACCGCCGCAACGTTTTTCAATTGCATGTTGGTGCCGGCAGGTACAGTAATCCCCAACTGGGAGAGCATATTAGTTAAGCTTTGCGTGGTAAACGGTGTCTGCATGGTCTGGTCACCGGAACCATCCAAGCCGACAACTAAACCGTAACCAATCAACGCATTACCACGTACCCCCTGGATATTAACCAGATCGCGAATTCTCTCTGCTGACACAGGGGCAATATTCAGTGCCAGTAACGTCAGCAGTACTGTGAAAAATGATCCAATCCGCATGGCAGGCCTCTTAAACTTAGAACGGAGAAACATTGAGGAAGAACCGTTGTAACCAGCCCATGTTTTGTGCTTCGTTGATATAGCCATTACCGACATATTCAATGCGCGCATCCGCAACCTGGGTAGATGGTACAGAGTTGTTACCGCTAATCGTTCTCGGATTTACTACCCCAGAAAAACGGATAAACTCAGTCCCCTGATTAATCGCAATTTGCTTTTCGCCAACGACGTTCAGGTTACCATTAGCGAGTACTTGACCGACCGTGACCGTAATCGTACCGCTAAACGTGTTATTCGCGTTGGCACCACCTTGTCCCGTGAAATCATTCGTCCCGGTAGCATTCAGCGATGCGCGGTTATTACCTAGCGGCCCTTCGAGATAACGTGGTGTTACCGTTACACCAAATGTTGACGCCCCATTACGGGCAGCATTCGCTGATGAGCTTTTACTGGCGCTAACATTTTCCTGCAACACGATCGTCAATGTGTCGCCAATATTGCGTGGCCGACGATCTTCAAACATCGGTTGGTAACCATAATTCATCGGCTGCACGGTCTGAAAAATAGAACCATTAGGACCGGCTAATACTGGCGATCCCGGCTGGGCCGTCGTAGGTCCAGTGACAACTTTATCATGCGGAATATAGGCGCAGCCGTTAAGTGCTAACATCGCGATCAATGCCAACAGACGGGGTCGGCGGAGTGGTTTGATAACCGACTTTGCATTCATTATCACTGCGGATATCGCCTTAAATTAATCTATTTCACATATTCACGGGGTAAATCAAAACCATATTTACCCCATTCACTGGGTTGCTTATGATCTTCATTACCCCGTTAAACACTGTCTATGTTGCCAACACCAAGCCATCAGAGCAGCCGCTCTCATGACTGAAATTAACGAGTTACAACATTACAGTTGAGTCAATTTCTGCAACATCTGGTCAGAAGAAGAAATCGCTTTACTGTTGATCTCGTAGGCACGCTGAGTTTGTATCATCGATACCAACTCTTCAGCCACGTTGACGTTAGAGGTTTCAACATATTTCTGGAACAGTAAACCCGCGCCATTCAAACCTGGGTTTGATTCATTCGGCGCACCCGAACTTGCGGTTTCCAGATACAGGTTTTCACCCATACTCTCAAGGCCGCTATCGTTAATAAAGGTCGTCAGCGTCAACTGGCCAATCTGATTTGTTGCCGCCTGCCCTTGCAATTTTACGCTGACAATACCGTCACGACCGATATTCAGTTCAGTCGCATTTGCTGGAACGGTGATGGCAGGCTGAACCTGATAACCGCTGGACGTCACTAACTGGCCGTTACCGTCAAGCTGGAAGGCACCGTCACGCGTATAAGCAGTTGTACCGTCAGGCAACTGAACCTGAAAGAATCCCTGACCTTTAATAGCAACGTCCTTCGAGTTACCCGTCTCGGAAAACGTTCCTTGAGTATGGATACGCTCCGTTGACACAGGACGAACCCCGGTCCCTAACTGCAAACCGGACGGCAGCATAGTTTGCTCTGAAGACTGAGCTCCGGGCTGACGGACAGTTTGATACATCAAGTCTTCAAATACCGCGCGCTGACGTTTGAAACCGTTGGTACTAACGTTTGCCAAGTTATTGGAAATAACGTCCATATTGGTTTGCTGAGCATTCAAACCGGTTTTGGCAATCCACAAAGAACGGATCATTTATTCACTCCTGTGCGCACTCGGCGCTTAGCCCATTGCTAATATTTGATTAGCGCGTTGTGCATTATCATCGACGCTGCTAATGACTTTCATCTGCATTTCAAAGCGACGAGCATTAGCAATCATATCGACCATAGTATCGACTGTGTTCACATTACTGCCTTCAATCACACCCGGCATAATACGCACGGTAGGATCGTTTTGCAGCACATTACCACGTTGTTGCTGAGCCTGTTGCGTCAAGCGAAATAGCCCATCATCAGACCGCTCAACTTCTTGTCCGGTAGCCTTGACGAGCTTCAGACGACCTAATTGGGCAATGGTATTTGGCGGGTCCCCGGCATTAAGAGCAGAAATCGTACCATCAGGAGAAATGCTGATTTGAGCTTGCGGAGGAATATCAATCGGTCCCCCGTCGCCCATCACCACTCGCCCCTGGATAGTCAACTGCCCATCAGCACTGATCTCCATATTACCATTACGGGTGTACGCCTCACCGCCATTAGCCGTTTGCACTGCCAGCCAACTTTCTTTCGGTAAAGCGACATCCATTGCACGACCAGTATAATTCATCACGCCTTCGGTCATATCCGCACCAGGCGTTGAAGCAACAACCAGCGTGCGGGTGGGCAGGGTCAACCCATTTACCGGCACAGCGCGCAGTGCTGAAAGTTGTGCGCGGAAACCTGGCGTTGAAGCGTTGGCCAAGTTGTTCGCAGTAATCGCCTGCTTTTCCAATGACTGGCTCGCGCCACCCATTGCCGTATAAATCGCGTGATCCATGCAATGTCCCCGTTAGGATAATTAACGCAGGCTAACCAGCGTTTGCAGAATGGAATCCTGCGTTTTGATGGTCTGCGCGTTTGACTGGTAATTACGCTGCGCCACAATCATATTGACCAGTTCTTTACTTAGGTCAACGTTAGAACTTTCGGTGGATTTGCCGATCAGCTTACCTAAACTTCCCGTGCCCGCAAGACCAACAACAGCCTGACCAGAACTTGCCGTTTCAGACCATGCGTTATCACCTTCAGGTGACAAACCTTCTGGGTTAGCAAAACTAGCAAGAAGTATCTGACCGAGAGGTTGTTTCTGACCGTTGCTGTAGTTGCCTTCGATCGTGCCGTCGTCATTTATAGCAAAACCGGTCAGTGCCCCTGGAGCATAACCGTTCTGAATCGGGCTTTTGTAACTATATTCCGTGTTTTGCTGCACGCTACCGGTTAAATCAATAGTGAAAGTACCATTCGCAGCACCATTCGTTCCCGTAAGATTGATAGTGAAAGGGGTATGTGCAGTGGCACCAGTAGAACTTAAAGCACCATTCGCTTCAAAATTCAATGTTCCAGCAGATTGATATACCGCTGGTGTTATAGAGCCATCTCGGGCATATGTTTGCCACGTATTATTTGCCGTTTTGACAAAATACAACGTGAAATCATGTTTGTTCCCTTGGCTGTCATAAGTCGTCAGATTTGTTTTACTGTTATAGGTGCCTTCGGCACCAGGCGTTGTGGCCCAAGAGCCTGTTGGGACGGCATCGGAAGATTTCAGGTTAGCTTTCAAGGTAGCTGCTGTTGTCGCACGCGACAGCATATCACCATCAGGAACAGTCAACGGTACGGGATCGGCCCCCGTTTGAACAACGGGCGGCGTACCCGTGACTGGGTAACCCGTCAACTGCATGCCTTGTGCGTTGACGATATTACGGCCGTTCAGCATAAACTGACCATTACGGCTGTAATAAGTAGAACCATTGGTGTCTTGCAGACGGTAAAAACCACCGCCGCTAATCGCGATGTCTAGATCCCGCGAGGACGACGTCACAGTACCATTACCGAAATCCTGCAATACCGATGCAACCTTCACACCCATACCGACTTTAGAACCGGCAAACATGTCGGCAAATGTGACAGCCCCGGATTTAAATCCCACTGTTGCTGAGTTAGCGATGTTATTACCGATAACATCCAGATTATTAGATGCAGCGTTTAAACCACTGACCGCCTGAGAAAACCCCATGTCGCTCTCCAGATAAATTGATTAAATCATATTCCAGATAGTTAGTATCACTGGAATACTATGAAATTTATACCGTTACAGAATCTGTCTGACATTATCCATCGTGGCTCTGCCGCGCAGACCTAAATCCAGCAATGCACCGCTATCACCGCGAACAACACTATTTACAACCGCATAGCTCAATGGCTGAACAACCTGCTGCGCCCCACCGGTGCTGGCAGCAACCGTGAAGGTATAAGCGCCATCAGGTGCAACCGAACCATCAGAAAGTTTACTATCCCAGTTGAATGAGTGAACTCCAGCAGAAAGCGTCCCCAGTTCAATCGTACGAACAGCTTTGCCTGTCGCATCATTGACGGTGACGGTGACAGCTTCAGCCGCTTTTTCCAGTTCAACACCAAAAGGAGTACTCGTTTCCTTACCAACAAGGATTTCTTTTCCTGGAACCATGACGCTGCGACCAATCAGCGTTGTTGCTTGCATAGATTGATTGTTATTAATCTGACCGGAGATAGAGCCCAGAGTGGTGTTCAACTTTTCAATACCACTGACCGTATTGAGCTGAGCAAGTTGGCTTACCAGTTGATCGTTGCTCATCGGATTCGTTGGGTCTTGATTCTTCAACTGAGCAACAAGAAGCGTCAAAAACTGATTTTGAAGGTCGGCGCTGCTATTCTTCTCTACCGCCGTTGTCGACGATGTATTCTGTGTTCTAGTTGCTGAGGAAGTATCATTAGTTGTGATAGACATTATTTCGTCTCCCGATTATTGCCCGATCGTTAACGTCTTCATCATCATCGACTTTGTCGTATTCAAAACTTCGACGTTCGCCTGATAACTACGCGATGCAGAAATGGTGTTCACCATTTCTGCCACTGGGTCAACATTCGGCATGCGAACGTATCCCTGCCCATCAGCCAGTGGATTGCCCGGTTCGTAAACCAGACGGGCAGGCGATGGATCTTCGATAACATTAGCAACGCGCACACCGCCAGTTGACTGCCCAGGTGCTGCATTCACCTCGAATACAACCTGTTTGGCGCGATAAGGCTCACCATCTGGACCCGTTACACTGTCTGCGTTAGCCAGATTACTGGCGCTCACATTCAGACGCTGAGATTGCGCAGAGAGCGCTGAGCCTGAAATTTCGAATATATTTAATAACGACATGAATCTTTACCTTCTCATCGCGCTACGATCATGAACCTGACTGCAAGACTGACATCATGCCTCTAATCTGCCCGCCCAGAACGGTCAGACTGGTTTGATATTTCAGGCTGTTATCGGCAAAATTAGTGCGTTCCCGGTCCATATCGACCGTATTACCGTCTAATGCAGGCTGATCCGGTACGCGATAGAGCAAATCAAGCTCTGGCGGCTGAAAATTCTGTGCCGGTATATGCCGTACAGATGTGGTTTTCAGCGCGATACCCGTACCGTTCACCCGACCTTGCTCCATCGTTTTACTGAGCTGGCTGGCAAAATCAATATCCCTGGCCTGATAGCCAGGCGTATCCGCATTAGCAATATTCGCGGCCAGAATTTCCTGCCGCTGGGCACGCAAGTTCAACGCTTCCTGCTGAAACCGCAATGAGGCGTCTAATTTATCAAGCATGCTCCCTCCGCAAGTTAGAATTTGGAGTGGGTAGGATAATTCTCATTATGGCTATACCATCGAACGAATAGGCACCAAATGCAGTGCTATTTATTGCCTTAACCTTACACTGACATCGTTACACTTATGCTCGACATAATCGGAATCAGGAGAGCTGAACTGGAATGAAAACAATACATTATTATCTCTGCCTGGTGCCGTTCTGTTTTTTCATCTTGTGCGCCCCTATCAATGCGAACGACCTTCCGGCACAGATCAATCAATTTTTCGCCTCACGTTTTCAGGGAAGCACGAATACCGTTAACGTTGTGATAAAATCGCCGGAATCGCAATGGCCACAGTGCGAAGCGCCCCAAATCACGCAGCCCGGGAATACAAGAGCGTGGGGAAATGTGAGCCTGTCTGTACGTTGTGAGCAGCAGCGCCGTTTCATTCAAACCGAAGTTCAGGTAACAGGGAACTATGTCACCAGTTCACGGCCTATAAATCGTGGGACAACACTGACAGAAAATGACATTGGTTTGACGAAAGGTAGGCTCGATTTATTACCGTTGCGCCCTATACTGACGTTACAAGGTGCACAGGGCGCAGTCCTTTTACGCGATCTCACACCTGGTCAGGTTATTACTGCCTCCATGATCAGACGCGCCTGGGTCGTAAAGGCGGGTCAGTCTGTACAAATTATCGCCCAAGGTGAAGGCTTCACGATTAATGGCGAAGGGAAAGCCATGAACAACGCAGCAGCAGGACAGGCCGTCAGAGTTAGAACAGCAAATGGACAAATAATCAGCGGAATTACGAACGAAGATGGGATTATTCTGATCTCACAGTAATTAATTAAAGATTTGCTCATGTTTGCCGATGATAGCTACAGAGTCATTACTGACGACGTTTTAAAATTGAACACCAATGTGACAAACATTCCGTAACACGTTGGTGATTAACTATTTATCCTCAAATTAGAGGGATGTATTATGAGTATTGATCGCACACAATCACTGAAGCCGGTCAGTCAAATTCAACAACGCGAATCTGGCGATATTGCTAAAACCAAACGCAAACAGGCTGAAACTCAGTCTGAAGTCAGCGCAACACAGGTAAAGCTGAGCGATGCACAGGCAAAATTGATGCAACCAGGTACGCAGGATATAGACATGGCCCGCGTTGAAACCCTAAAACAGGCAATTCGTGATGGCTCACTGAAAATTGATGCAGGAAAAATTGCGGATGCGTTACTTAAAGAAACGCAGGATTTTTTAGCAGGTAATTAACACTATGGAAAATCTACAATCGATCCTAGAACAACTGCTGAATAACCTGCATGATCTTGATACTGTTATGTCTGAAGAGCAAACGCTGCTTTGTGCAGGCCATATTAATAATATTGCTCTGCAACAGGTGACAGAGAATAAGACGTCTTTGCTGGCAACGATGCAATATTTGGAAAATCGACGCCACGAAACTGAGTCCATTCTCAAACTGCAGGCGCCTTATGATGGTATCGTTCAGCTATCTGCCTACTGGCAGCAAGTGCAAGAACTCACCAGACGCTTAAACGATCAGAATAAGCATAATGGTCTTCTGCTCAGCCGACATATTGCATATACGAACGAAGCGATTGATATACTGAAACCCCGCCATGGTCAGGGGCTGTATGGTCCTGATGGTCAGTCGAAAGGCATGACCGTTGGTGGGAGAAAAATCACTTTCTAAAAGTCTCTGCCATTTAGCAGAGACTCCTCACCATTAAAAATAGTCAGTTATTTCAAATACCTATTTAATTAAAAATTACTTATAGTTTACTGCAATATCGATTGTGCGGACAATGAACGTATGATTAATGCGCCCATTTCCCTCAATATAGTATACAAAACGAAACTCGTTATTAGCAGCTAATCCATCAAATGCTCGAGTTTGTCCATCGCCACTTCCATTTAAGTCAACGCAACGCTGCGGCGATTGTGAACAAAGTTTCACAACCAATCCAGTAGGTATCACTGAATCAATTGCATATCGCCAATATATTGTCGTAATAGTCTCGTCCGGCTTAAGCACTGTGTTAGGAGCAAAAGCCGACGTCGTAATCATTTCACCACGGTAATCAAGTTTTATTCCCGGCTGACTCCCATTCCAACTACCCGGTGTTGCAATGGCACAAAGCGGAAGAGCTAACACTATTGTTGCGGCCAGATAACCTATCACCTTTTTCATTATTGAGCTTCCCCTATGACCGATGTCATCCGAATTTGGCGATGATCGCTGATTTCCAAATTAGAAAGTACAGCCATGTTTGGCAGACTACGATGCAGGAATCGTGCAAGTAAAGCTCGTAAAGCATGGTTCACAAGCAGAACAGGCGGAGCCCCCAACATTTCCTGCCGCTGTAGTGCTTGCTTCGCCTGTTCAAGCAGTCGGTCTGCAAGCCCCGGTTCAAGGCCACCGCCCCCCTGAAGAGCCTGTAGAAGAAGGCGTTCCAGCGAGCCTTCCAGACCGATAACCTGAAGTTCGCTATCTCCTGGGAACCACTGTTGAGTGATAGCACGTCCCAGAGCAACCCTCACCACCGTGGTGAGTTCATAAGGGTCTGGTTGCACGGGCGCATGCTCAGCCAACGTTTCCATGATAGTACGCATATCCCTGATAGAAACCTTCTCGCTGAGCAGGTTTTGCAAAACTTTGTGCAAGGTGGTTAACGTCACAACGCCTGGGATGAAGTCTTCTGTCAACTTTGGCATTTCTTGAGCAACACGCTCCATCAATTGCTGGGCTTCTTGTCGGCCAAACAATTCACTAGCATGTAATGCGATTAAGTGATTCAAATGTGTTGCAATCACTGTACTTGCCTCTACGACAGTGAACCCCTGAACTTGAGCCTGGTCCTTCAGGGCATTATCAATCCAGACCGCTGGTAACCCAAATGCAGGATCTTGTGTGGCCTCGCCAGACAAAGAACCAACTGCATTCCCTGGATTAATAGCCATCCAACGGCCAGGATGAGCCTCACCGCTCCCCACTTCAACACCCTTCATTAATATGCGGTAACTGGCAGGCTGAAGCTCCAGGTTATCCCGGATATGAACCACTGGCGGCAAGTATCCCATTTCCTGAGCAAATTTCTTTCTGATACTACGAATTCTACCCAATAGTTCGCCATCTTGCTGCGCGTCAACCATGGGGATCAATCGATAACCGACCTCCATGCCCAATGGATCTTCAAGCTGCACATCAGACCAACTGGCTTCAATAACCTGATGCTTCTCCATTGATGCCGGTATAGACTGCATCGCAGGCTCTTTTATCTGTTCACCACGCATCCACCAAGCAAGCCCCAGCAAAGATGCAGTGAATAACAGAAAGACAAAATTAGGCATTCCGGGAACCAACCCAATAAGCCCAATCACTGCCGCACTCAGCACCATAACCCGCGGATTATTGAAGAGTTGGGTGACCATCTGTTGACCAACATCCTGATCGGTACTCACGCGAGTAACAATAACACCCGCAGCGGTAGAAATAATCAGAGCGGGGATCTGAGCAACCAGGCCATCACCAATAGTAAGCAGCGTATAGCTTTCCGCCGCCTGCCCTACGGCCATTCCGTGCTGCACGACACCGACGATCAATCCACCGACAATGTTGATGACCATAATAATCAGTCCAGCGACAGCATCACCACGCACAAACTTACTAGCGCCATCCATTGAACCATAAAAATCTGACTCCTGAGTTACCTCAGAGCGACGCTTTTTCGCCTCTTCTTCACCAATTATCCCAGCATTAAGATCGGCATCGATCGCCATCTGTTTGCCTGGCATACCATCCAACACAAAGCGGGCACCAACTTCAGCAATACGCCCGGCACCTTTGGTGATAACCATGAAGTTGATTAAGACAAGAATGATAAAGACCACAATACCAATAGCGAAATTCCCACCTACAAGGAAGTGTCCAAATGCTTCGACAACTTTTCCTGCCGCTGCAGTCCCCGTATGTCCCTCCAGCAAAATGATACGTGTAGAGGCGACGTTGAGTGACAAGCGAAGTAGCGTAGAAAACAGCAGGATCGTAGGGAATGCCGCAAACTCCAGTGTCCGTTGTGTAAACATCGCAACCAGCAATACCATGATTGATAGTGCGATATTAAAGGTAAATAGCAGATCCAGAATGAATGGCGGCAGCGGCAATACCATCATGGAAAGTATCAGCAGGATCAGTATAGGTCCGGCTAATATTTGCCACTGGGTACCTTTCATATTACTCGGTAAACGAAGAAAAGCGGCCAAATTAGCCATCAGTAGTATTCTCTTTAGCAAAATCCAGTGCATCCGGCACTGGCAGATGTTTCGGTTTTCTAGGAATTAATCCACCTTCCCGCTTCCAGCGTTTCAGTTGATAAACCCAAGCTAAGACTTCTGCAACAGCAGCATACAACGCAGCAGGTATATGCTCTCCGACCTCTGAATGACGAAATAACGCTCGCGCCAACGGCGGCGCTTCTAAAATAGGAACGCGATGATCGATCCCCAGTTCGCGAATACGCAAAGCGATTTCACCAGCCCCTTTGGCCAACACTTTCGGCGCATTCATTTTTTTATCATCATATCGCAATGCTACCGCATAATGTGTTGGGTTAGTGACTATCACATCAGCCTTGGGAACATCAGCCATCATTCTACGTTGAGCCATTGCTCTTTGCTGCTGACGAATACGTCCTTTGACGTGAGGGTCACCCTCGCTCTGTTTATGCTCATCACGAATTTCCTGCTTCGTCATCCGTAATTTTTTAATATGACTCCAGACTTGCCAGAACACATCAAACGCAACCATAGGAATGAGGCC
Organism: Pectobacterium parmentieri; assembly: GCF_001742145.1. Classification (NCBI taxonomy): domain Bacteria; kingdom Pseudomonadati; phylum Pseudomonadota; class Gammaproteobacteria; order Enterobacterales; family Pectobacteriaceae; genus Pectobacterium; species Pectobacterium parmentieri. Next base: position 2,131,944 of record NZ_CP015749.1, read on the forward strand.
CATAATGATGAGAAAGCCACACATTACGGCCAATTCTAACGCATCACCTAAAGCCGCAATCGGCGCTTCGGACACCAAATGCAATATTTTCGGCCAGTTATGGATCAGGAACAAGGTACTGATGATCCCGACCATAACTGATTTCAATATCGCCTTGAAAAGTTCAGCCAGTGATTGGGCAGAAAATAAACGTTTTAACCCAGAAATAGGATCGAGTTTTTTGAAATCAACTTTTAATGACTTAGTGCTAAATAATATTCCACCCAGCAGCATCGGAGCAGACAACGCCACCAACACCGACCCTAGCATAATTGGTATCACCGCGGATGCCGCCTGGTGTAACAATGAACCTACATGCCGTAGCATTTGGGTATCATCACCAATCGTCGCGTAATCAAAATTTAATGACTGCGCGACAATTACGGCCAATCGGCCAGCCATAGCATCGCCACCCATCCACAAAATAGCCAGCCCTGCGACCATCATCAGAACAGAGGTCAACTCTCGAGAGCGTGGAACCTGGCCCTCTTCTCGTGCCTTTTCCTCCTTTTGGGGAGTGGGGGCCTCTGTTTTTTCCAGATCGCTATCTTCAGCCACTATGGCGTTCCTGTTACAACTTTCGGGATAGGAGTTTGCTGCTTAGCATGACAAATATGGGAAAAATTTATGGCTGGAACAACGAGAAAAACTAACGCTTCTTTAGCGAATAGTAAGAATGAAAGGAAAAAGGGGAAAATCAAATTTAGCTATTTATGGCCATAAATCTGGCCATAAATAACCGGAGCAGAGGCACTCTAACCTTCTAAAAAAAGAAAATGATTCCTTTTTTTAAAGCAAAGCTCATTAGAACCCGAGACTATCCAGAAGGTCATCAACCTGATCTTGGTTGGCTACAATACCTGCTGCACCTTTGTCCAACTGTGGTCCATTAAGAAGACCATCATTCGCACGCTTAGGTGCATCTGGTTTTTCTGGGATATTTTCCAGCAGCACCATCAGCAATTGTTTTTCGATCTCCTGAACAACATCCATCATACGCTTGATTACCTGACCGGTAAGGTCCTGGAAATCCTGCGCCATCATAATTTCCAACAATTGAGCGTTGGTAAACGAGGTATGCTGTGGTACATCTTCAAGATAGCTACGCGTATCTGTTACCAATTCTCGTGCATCAGCCAATTCGATTGGATTTTCAAACCATTCATCCCAACGAACCTTCAGAGATTTAGCATCAGCTTCTAATTGGTTCTGACGCGGCTGTGCAGCCTCTACGCAGTTCAGAGCTCGCTCCGCTGCTTGCGCAGTCATCTGGACAACATAGTCAAGACGATCGCGGGCATCAGGAATAGCCTCTGCGGCTTCTGCTATCGCATTATCCAGACCCAGTTCTTTCAAACTGTCGCGCAGCATACGAGTTAATTGGCCGATACGCGAAATGATCTCGGTAGCTGAAGCTGTGTCGTTCACAGACGGCATATGTGGCGTCATAAGATCCCCTTACATACCCAGTTTTTCGAAAATCTTATTCAGCTTTTCTTCAAGGGTGGCTGCAGTAAATGGTTTAACTACATAGCCGCTAGCACCCGCTTGTGCTGCAGCGATAATGTTCTCTTTCTTAGCTTCCGCCGTTACCATCAGCACGGGAAGGCTGGAAAGCGCACCGTCAGCACGAATAGTCTGTAACAGTTCCAGTCCATCCATGTTGGGCATATTCCAGTCAGAAATGACGAAATCAAAAGCACTAGCGCGAAGCTTATTCAGTGCATCTGCGCCATCCTCTGCCTCTTCTACGTTATTAAATCCCAGTTCCTTCAGCAGATTACGGACAATTCGGCGCATCGTCGAAAAATCATCCACTACCAGAAATCTGAGTTCTTTATCGGCCATACCTACTCCTAAAATATTTATTGCTCACCGAGAGCTACTTATATACGTAATGCCTGTCCGGCAGAGATTTGTGCCAACATACGCTGGCTCACCTGGTGCAAATCCACCACTTCATCAACGCCACCCATAGCAATCGCTTCACGTGGCATCCCAAAAACCACACAACTTGCTTCATTTTGGGCCAGAGTATAAGCGCCGGCCTGATGGAGTTCCAACATGCCAGCCGCCCCATCATTCCCCATCCCAGTAAGGATTACCCCTACGGCATTCCGCCCGGCGTATTGTGCAACCGAACGGAATAACACATCAACTGATGGACGATGCCGATTCACTGGAGGCCCATCATTTAAACGTACTTGATAGTTTGCCCCACTACGAGCCAGTTCAAGATGGCGAGCTCCAGGAGCAATGTATGCATGCCCAGGAAGCACACGTTCCCCGTCTTCTGCTTCTTTTACCGTAATCTGACATAGCTTGTTCAAACGCTCAGCAAATGACTTCGTAAAGCCAGGTGGCATGTGCTGTGTAATCAATAGCGCAGGACTTGTTGGCGGCAGGGGCTGTAATACATGTCGTATTGCTTCCGTCCCCCCCGTGGATGCACCAATCGCGATCAGCTTCTCACTACTGAGCAGTGGCATATGCTGAATAATTTTTGTCGGCTCTGCTGCGGTGCTACGTTGCGGCAAACGCGCTTTCGCAGCCATACGAATTTTTTCTGCAATCAGTTCACTGTACGCCAGCATCCCTTCGCGGATACCCAGTTGCGGTTTGGTGACAAAATCAATAGCACCAAGTTCCAGCGCGCGAAGCGTAATTTCTGAACCCTTTCCCGTCAGCGACGACACCATTACAACAGGCATCGGACGCAAACGCATAAGTTTTTCAAGAAAATCCAGCCCATCCATACGCGGCATTTCAACATCCAGTGTTAATACCTGAGGATTGAATTTTTTAATCAAATCACGAGCAACTAATGGATCTGGTGCGGTCGCGACAACTTCCATATCGGGATGGCTATTAATTATTTCAGTCATGATCTGGCGCATCAGGGCAGAATCATCAACACATAATACTCTTATTTTGCTCATTATCTTTCCTTAGCCAGTCCATATACAGTTTGCCCACGCAAATAGAATTCTCGACTAATCTGGCTGAAATTCTCTGAATGCCCAGCGAATAGCAACCCGCCCGGTTTAAGCATCGGGACAAATCGACGGAGAATACGCTCTTGGGTTTCTTTATCGAAATAAATCATTACATTGCGACAAAAAATAGCATCGAATGGTGCAGGGACGGACCAATCAGGCGCGAGTAGATTGAGTTGTTGGAAATGCACCATAGACGCAAGTTCCGGGCGGGCTCGAACTAAGCCGCTATGCGGCCCGGTGCCGCGTAAAAAAAACTTCTGGAGCTGCTGTGGAGAAAGAGAGCGTAACTCCTCCTGACGGTAGATGCCAGCGGTTGCCTTTTCTAACACTTGAGTATCAATATCACTGGCCCACACCTGACATCCGCTCGCTTTATTACCTAAGACCTCAGCAAGAGTCATCGCCAATGAATAAGGTTCTTCCCCTGTGGAAGCTGCTGTACTCCAAATGGTATAGCCATTCGGACGTTTTCTGGCATGTTCTGCCAATATAGGAAAATGGTGAGCTTCGCGAAAAAACGCCGTCAGATTAGTCGTTAATGCATTAACAAAGGCTTGCCATTCCGCACTGTTTGGATCCGACTCCAAGAGCGCTAAGTATTGGCCAAAATCATTGATTCCAAGTAAACGGAGACGTCTAACCAAACGGTTATAAACCATTTCGCGTTTGTGATCGGCCAAGACAATTCCAGCGCGCTGATATATTAATTGGCTGATTCGCCGGAAATGCGTATCCGACAGAGGCAACCGATCAACCATCTGTGTCAGAATAGAGGCAGATTCGGGGCGATTTTGCGATGGTGTGCTTTTCATATCAAACCGCTCGAATAGTGTTTTTTGCTATGGTGTTTTTCAATCTGAACTTTCCTTTACAGCTAACGCAGGTTTTTATTGTCATTCGTCAATTGCTCATCGCATTGCGATTAAAACTGACACTGTATTGGTAATACACACCACAAGTTCTGAAAACAGAACGCGTGGTATGTCTGTTCTACCAAAGCCACATGCTGTCGGGTGGCGTTGTCCCTTTCATCACAGCCGTGCTACCTGCTTGCTTTGCTCTCTGGCTTTAATACCAAAGTCAACATCACCCCATCATATCCATAACATAAGTTACAGATTGAACAATACCATGAATTGCCCTGCTTCAAAGCACCAAGTGCTATATCACCGTGAATCCAAAATGTGCGCAGATAAATTACGATAAATAAACAATCACCCAGCCACCAACATATAAGCAACTGGGGGATTAGTAGCAGTATTCCTATATTTTAGGCTTACTTATAGCCTACACCAAGGTTTTATCAGAACGTCTCCCAATTATCAGTTGAGGAACCTTCTTTCGCTTTCTGCCCGCCCTTCACTGATGGGGCCAACAATACAGGCTTTTGACCCGTTGTCGCAGGCGTCGTTCTTCTAAACGAACCCGCATCTTCGGACAGGCGGAATACAGCAACAGCTTGGTTCAACACTTTAACTTGTTCTTCCAAAGCAACTGCTGCTGCTGCAGATTCTTCAACCAAGGAAGCGTTCTGTTGCGTTACGCGATCCATTTCAGTAACAGCCTGACCAACCTGATCGATGCCTTTACTTTGCTCATCAGAAGCCGAGGCAATCTCACCCATGATATCTGTTACACGAGTGACTGCACTAACGATTTCGCCCATCGTCTCACCAGCACTTTCAACCAGTACAGAACCTTCATCGACTCGGCCGACAGAATCGTCAATCAGACTTTTAATTTCTTTCGCAGCCTGAGCACTACGCTGTGCTAAATTGCGAACTTCCCCTGCAACAACCGCAAACCCACGCCCCTGCTCCCCAGCTCTGGCAGCTTCAACCGCTGCATTCAGCGCAAGAATGTTGGTTTGGAAAGCAATACCATCAATTACACTAGTAATATCGGCAATTTTTTGCGAACTTCCAGCAATATTGTGCATGGTTTTGACAACATTATCGACAACCTTGCCTCCCTTCTGCGCCGTCTCCGACGCATTTAGTGCCAACTGGCTGGCTTGGCGGGCATTTTCCGCATTCTGTTTCACCGTTGCCGTCAGTTGTTCCATGCTGGCAGCCGTTTCTTCTAATGAGGCTGCCTGCTGTTCAGTACGTGAGGAAAGGTCGTTATTCCCTGCACTAATTTCTGTCGCGCCAGTATAGATAGCATCAGCACCTTGTCGGACCGCACTCACCGTTGAAACAAACTCACTTTGCATATGGCGAATACTATCAGCGAGAATCCCCATTTCATTGCTGCTATGAAAATTGGTTGTTTTTGTCAAATCACCTTTCGCAATATGACGAATATGTTCAACAATATTATTTAGCGGCCTAATTAACAGTTGCTGAATACCAATCCAGGAAATCAGGGCTAACGCAAAAACCAACACGATAATGAAGCCAAGTATCCAAAGCGCCGAATCATAAGCTTCATCATTTTTAGCGATACCAGCCTGATAAAGCTTATCGCTTTCGGCTTTATAGGTGTAATACGCTTTTTCAAAGTTGTCCTGAAAACGCTGTGTCGGCTGATCAATAAATTTCTTAAATTCTCCCGCATTCAAAAACTGAATTAACTCAATCAACGCACCATTCAGGGCCACATAATTCTCTTTTACATCCCGAGTAACACTTTCACTCTGACGCGCATCCTGCGGCAATTTCTCATATCGTGAGAAAAAATCGTTTGCTACAGACAGTTGCTTCTGAGCAGAAGCTAAAAGTTCTTTACCCCCAACCCCCGCACCCGTACCGCTGGCATCAAGCGCAAAACGTGTTCCCGCGCGGTTAAGTGTATTGCGCGTCTGTAATAAATATGACCATGCTGAATCCAGCTCAGAACGCTTCTGGTTAATAACCTGAGTCGAACTAAAGATATCCTTATCATTTTTTAATGCGCTAAAAAATAAACCACCAGAAATAAGCTGAAGGGCTCCAAACAACACCAGCACAAGCATCAAACCTGTGACAACTTTTATACGGTTAAACATACAACGCCTTTTGAGTAAAGCAACCACCGGTAGTATCGGCATTATTCTGGATATCTTTACGAATTTCTGAACTGACAAGGATATGGCTAAGGAAGGTTTTCGGGGCTACTTTCGTAGCCCCTGAAGGCCGATGGATTAGGCTTTCAATACACTATCAACCAGCGCCATTTCTTCGCTGCTCAACAGTTTTTCGATATCAACCAAAATCAGCATTCTCTCACCCAGAGACCCCAAACCAGTCAGGTACTCTGTTGACAGGGTTACGGCAAACTCTGGTGCTGGTCGAATTTGATCCGCTGTCAATGACAATACATCAGACACGCCATCTACAACGATGCCGACAACACGCTGACCAAGGTTCAGAACAATGACAACTGTGTTGTCATCGTATTCAACATCTTGCTTGGCAAATTTAATGCGCAAGTCAACGATCGGAACAATAACACCACGTAGATTAGTCACACCTTTAATGAAAGAAGGCGTGTTGGCGATACGCGTTACCTGGTCATAACCGCGAATTTCTTGTACTTTTAAAATATCAACGCCGTACTCTTCGTCACCCAGCGTAAAAATCAGGAATTCCTGTCCTACGGTTTCGCCAGTTAATTTGGTGACGCTTGCAAGTCCAGTCATGTTTTCCACCCTTTATTAACGATCTGTTTTATTAAGCAGCAGTTTCAACCACACGCTTTTCACGATTAAGCGCTTGTAACGCCGAAACATCCACAATCAGCGCAACGCTGCCATCACCAAGAATGGTAGCGGCTGAAACGCCTGGTACCTTGCGATAATTACTTTCCAAGTTTTTGACGACAACCTGATGTTGCCCAATCAACTGATCGACCAACAAGGCATAACGTCGCCCCGCACTCTGCAAAATAACGACTATACCCTGGGTAGCATCCGTTTTAGCGCCATCCACATCAAAGATGTGGAATAGTTCAACGAGAGGTAAATATTCACCACGGACTTGTAGTACACGCTCACCACCAGCTAACGGGTACAGGTCTTCCGACTGAGGTTGCAAAGATTCCATCACAGCGTTAAGCGGCAGAATAAAGACCTCGTTGTTAACTTTAACGGACATACCATCAAGGATGGCCAACGTTAATGGCAACAAGATTCTTATCGTTGTTCCTTTTCCAGCCTGGAAGTGGATTTCAACATGTCCACCCATTTCCTGGATATTTCGCTTAACGACGTCCATGCCGACACCACGACCAGAAACGTCCGTGACCTTCTCTGCAGTGGAGAAGCCAGGGGCAAAAATCAGCATCCCCACATCTTCATCAGACATTGCATCACTCACTGCCAACCCTTGAGACAGGGCTTTAGCAAGAATTCTTTCGCGGTTTAGCCCAGCCCCATCGTCGATAACCTCAATGCAGATGTTACCGCCCTGGTGTTCCGCAGAAAGCGTCAGATTACCCACAGCATGCTTACCTGCAGCAACGCGTTTATCTGGAGACTCGATACCGTGATCAAGGCTGTTACGCACTAAGTGTGTCAGAGGATCGATAATACGTTCGATCAAACTCTTATCCAACTCAGTCGAACTCCCCATCAGCGTTAATTCGACCTGCTTATCCAATTTGGCAGCCAAATCACGCACCAAACGAGGGAAACGGCTAAATACATATTCCATTGGCATCATACGGATGGACATAACCGACTCTTGCAGATCGCGAGCGTTGCGTTCCAACTGCCCCATACTGTTGAGCAGATCGCCGTGCGCCACAGGGTCTAGCTCGCTTGAACGCTGTGCCAGCATAGATTGCGTAATCACTAACTCACCAACGAGGTTGATAAGTTGGTCAACCTTCTCAACCGCTACACGAATACTGGTATCACCGGTTTTTGCTTTATTTTTTCCATTTTCCGGAGCAGATTGTGGTTTTGCTACAACGGGTGCAGGCGCTGTGACTAGCGCGACCGGCGCTTCAACAGCAGCCAATATTTCCACGACTTCAGCGGCAACGGGTTGGCTGGCTACGGCAGGCTTGAAGCTGATTTGCTCGGGTTCAAGAACAAAACACAGCACAGCGCTAATATCGTCTTCACTTTCAGACGTAACTAATGTCACTTCCACGCTAGTGTCAGTCTGGTGAGGATCTTTAACGGTCCCCAGATTGCCAAGTTCTTCCAGCATCTGAGGTATTTCCTGAGATTTCAGGCCGGTTAATGCGATACGCATTTCACCTTTACCTACATCATTAGATGTTGGGCTGACAGAGTGCAGTGCGGCATCAGGCTGGGTTGTGTCGCCATCGGCTTTAGACTCCAGAGCAAGCTGGCGCAGGGCCTGACAGATATACTCAAAGCTTTCAGCATTGGGTTCCTGTGCGGTTTTATAAGCGTCCAACTGATCCTGCATGATGTCTTTTGTTTCCAGAAACAGGTTGATGATATCAGTGCTAAGACGCATTTCGCCGCGTCTTGCCCCATCGAGTAGATTCTCTAAAAGGTGCGTAGTTTCCTGCAATACCTTAAAACCGAATGTGCCAGCGCCCCCTTTTATGGAGTGAGCTGCTCGGAAAATCGCATTCAATTGTTCGGTATCAGGCTCTGAAGGATCCAACAACAATAAATGTTGTTCCATATCTGCCAGTAATTCATCTGCTTCATCAAAGAAAGTTTGATAGAAAGCACTCATGTCCATGCTCACGTGGTCACCTCTGCTGTGAATCGCGGCTTATTGAGAAGGCGTCGCCTGGCTATCCGGCGCAGCAGGCAACGCAGTAGTTGGCTGTTGGCGCTCTGGAGCAGGAACTCCATTTGTTGGTTGCGGCAATGCTTCGCCACTTCCACTCGTATTGTTATCATTATTTTCGGCAGTCGGCGTGGTAGGTTTAGGCTTATCCAACCCCATATTTTGTAAATTTTCTGCTTTGTCTATATTTACAGCAGTGCTTTCCGCATTTTCTTCTTCAATATCTTTCTGCGCTTGTTTGCTCAATACCAGAAGACTGATGCGTCGATTAATCGCATCATTCCCACTTGTCGCTTGTTTGAGGCTCATTGTCGCAGCCATACCCACAACGCGCAAAACTTTTCCATCAGACAAACCACCAAAAGTAAGCTCCCGGCGGGATGCATTGGCACGATCGGCAGATAATTCCCAGTTACTATAACCGCGTTCCCCTGTCGTATACTGAACATCATCGGTATGGCCTGAAATACTCAGTTTATTGGGGAAATCATTCAGAATAGGCGCTATCGCACGCAGGATATCCCGCATATAAGGCTCAACCTGCGCGCTCCCGGTTTTAAACATTGGGCGGTTTTGGCTATCAATGATTTGGATACGCAACCCTTCCTCAATCATTTCAATCAGCAAATGGGGACGGAGTGCGCGTAATCGGGGATCTGCCTCAATTAACTGATCCAAGCGCTCACGCAATTTATTGAGTCGAGCCTCATCCAGTTTCTTTTCTACATTATCCGTTTTGATGGCTTTTTTCACTTCACCATCTTGTTGAGTTGGATCATTTCCCCCACCAGGGATCGGGCTGGAACTATCGCTTGATTTAGAACCAGAAGTTAATGCAACCTTTAGTGGGGTACGAAAATACTCCGCGATTTGAGCCAACTGCATAGGCGTAGAAATTGCGATAAGCCACATAACCAAAAACAACGCCATCATTGCTGTCATAAAGTCAGCGTAGGCAATCTTCCAAGAGCCACCATGGTGTCCCCCATGCCCAGATTTGCGCTTTTTGCGAATAATGGGATGCTGATGTTTCATGCGTTACTATCCGACGCTTGCTGGGTCGGCGATTTTACACGACGAATATGTTCTTCCAATTCCGTGAAAGAAGGGCGCTCCGTGGAGTACAGCGTTTTACGCCCAAATTCAACCGCAATTTGCGGGGCATAACCATTAAGGCTCGACAGCAAAGTAACTTTAATGCACTGCAATACTTTGATTTTTTCTGCATTTTTCTGGCGCAGTAAGGCTGCTAATGGAGAGACGAAACCATAAGCGAGGAGGATACCAAGAAAAGTTCCCACCATCGCATGGGCAATCATCATTCCTAACTCAGCAGCAGGCCGATCAACATAGGCTAATGAGTGAACAACGCCCATAACGGCAGCGACAATACCAAATGCCGGGAGACCGTCCCCCATCATCGTCAAACTGCTCGCGGGAATTTCACTTTCGTGTTCAATCGTTTCGATCTCTTCGTCCATCAACGTTTCAATCTCAAACGCATTCATGTTACCACTGACCATCAAACGCAAATAATCGGTGATAAACTCAACAATATTACTGTCAGAAAGGATATTCGGATAGCTTGAGAAGATTTCGCTCTCACGAGGATTATCAATATCAAATTCCAACGAAAGCATCCCTTGCTGGCGAGACTTAGCCATCACTCGAAAGAGCAAGGCCATAAGATCCATATACAGTGCTTTGTTGTATTTAGAACCTTTAAATAAAAGAGGTAACGCACGTACTGTTGCTTTTATCGCCTTTCCATTATTACCGACAATGAAAGCACCTAGCGCTGCGCCACCGATGATCAGTAGCTCCGAAGGCTGATAAAGTGCCCCCAAAGCCCCACCGACCATGAGATAACCGCCGAGTATCGAGGCCACAATTACGATATAACCCAATATAACCAGCACAAGAAATCCTTATAATAAAAAAGGTGGCGGAAGGTGAGATAAAACTGCGGAACCGTAGCCAAGACGTTCCTGAGGAAGAAATCTATCACTGCTTTCACAACCAACAGTGATAGATTCACAAATCGCGCTACAGGCTCAGACTGCGTGTTTTACCTGTTCATCCAGCAGTTGAGGTATTATATCGGCAAGGTTTTGCGAAAGTTTACGCCTTTTTACCGCTCTAGAAGGTGGTTGGCACAAACTACAAACAAAACTGTTTTTAGGTTGATGAGCGTGAGTAATAAACATCCCTTTGCAGCAATTACATGACGACAGTTGCAGCATACCGCTGTCAACAAACCGGACTAATGTCCAAGCCCGAGTCAATGCCAACAGTGGAGAATCACTCTGCGGAGCACACTGTTCCAGGTACAATCGATAAGATTTAATAACTGCTTCAACACCGCTGCACTGCCCATTCTTGATTAAAAAACTGTACGCGTTGTAAAACATTGATGAATGAATATTCTGTTCCCAGGTCATAAACCAATCCGTTGAAAAAGGTAACATTCCCTTTGGTGGCGGACTTCCTCTAAGTTCTTTATACAGTTTGATCAAACGCCCGCGGCTTAACTGAGTCTCACTTTCTAACATCTGTAAACGAGCACCAAGCGAAATGAGCTCCATCGCCAACTGGATATCTTTCGCTTCCTGAACAATACTTTTCTCCGCCATTACTATGCCCTTTTCTTAGGCAGGTTTTCTTCTTTCGAAGTTAACTGTTGTAATAAGTGGCTCGACAACAAAATCCCGGTATGAATTTGCTGTAAATCATCCACACGTGATTCCTGAGTCAAGATTTTGATTGTATTGTGATCGTTAAAACGGAAATGGCATATTAGTTGGTTAGTTTCTGCCAACTTTACCATCTGCGGCAGAGTCAGTTGCATCAAGATATCTGCCATCTCGTCATTGATTCCCAGACGAAACATCGCAGAAGCTTTTTCATCATTAATTAAGCGTTGCGCCAGTAACAAATAAGACAGATTAATGTCATAAATGTGTTTGAGTAATTCAGAGGTACCCATATTTCCCATCCCGACAGGCTATGTTTAAAACATAAGTTAGGTGATAGACCATATCGCCCAGTTCGAAAATCACTCTCCATTGATGGCATAAAAAACTATCGGTGCCAGATACTGCAAGTTACTACTTCATCATTTCTTATTTGGGCAATCACGACTTGCCAACTTCAGTCAACTTTAACGCATCACGCGGAGAATTCGTTCATCCGTTGCTTTCCAAGTCCTTCGCTGAAGACTCCCCCGACCAAAAGCATAGGATTAATCCTAAAGCAGCGCAACTGTACCGCCTAATCCGTAGCACACACAACGCGACCGAAGGAAAATTTTAGTAATTATGTGACGAGCATCACAAAAATGGAAGCATTATGAACCAACCTGTATCTGGTCAAGTCACTTTTATGCGTATTTTTGCATCAAAAATACGCACTAAACGTCACAAAAAAAAGCATTGAAAGTAATAAAAAAGAAACAATTTGACTGCTATATAAATGATAGATATACAAAAAACCCGCTATACCCAACATAGATACCGTTATGTAAGTCTATACCTTTCATGAGAAACTTACACTTTTTCCCCAAAAAACTCTTAAAGATATGTTTTGATGCAAAATTCACCTATTTTTTGCAAAAATACGGTTACAACGATAACAAAAAACATGAGTATCAAAAACAAAAAAATAAACTAATCCATTGATATTAAATGAAATAACAAACCATTAGGACCAATTGCAAAAGCTGCGATATGGCGTTATCCAAATCATTTCCTGATCACATCTTTGTAACCCGGTTAACCAGCCAAATGCCTGAGCACACTAAGACAAGTGCAAAGATATATTTCCACTCCAAGATGCTTTCATTGAGAAACAACGCTGACAACAAAGTACCAGATACCGGAATGAGAAAGTTAAATGGCGCAACCATACCGACTCGATTATATTTCAGCAATTGGCTCCATAATGAAAAAGCGATTGAAGAGAGTAAAATAAGGTAACCTAGCATCAGCACAGCTTTCCAATCGGGTATGACGAGTGATCCACCGCTACCATATCCTGACACTATTAAAATAACTCCGCCAATCGCTAATTGATAGCCCGTCATAATAGTTGGATCCATCGTTTGTGATATCCGCTTGCCATATATGGTCGATGCCGATAAAATAAACGCAGCAATAACAACGAACCCATCACCTAGCAGCGTAAAACCAATACTCATTTCATTACTGCTAATATTAACGGCCATTACGCCAGCGAAACCTAATATACAACCAATTAGCTTATTGCCGTTTAATTTATCATTCTGGTATAAATAATGAGCAAGTAGTACGCTAAAAAAAGTACTGGTTGCATTCATTATTGAACCTTTAACACCTGTGGTATAAGCCAGACCTATATAGAAAAAAACATACTGCAATGATGTTTGAAACGTCCCCAAAATTGTCAGTTGGGCTAACTGCCTACGTTGAAAGCGCCCAATAGACCGACCACTTAACACCGCAAGCACTAACAGTAACAGTCCCGCAAGCGCGAAACGGTAGCCCGCAAAGACAAGTTTCCCTGGAATATCATTATCCGCAATATGAAACAGCTCATAACCATTTTTAATGGCCGGATAAGCACTCCCCCATAGTAAACAGCATAATGTGGCGATAAAAAAAACAATTTTTTTATCGGAAAAAAAATGCTTCTGCTTTTCCAAGAAAAGACCCTCCAAAGATAAAGCCGACATAATAGCGTTGAACCCTAGACAAATAAAGTTAGAAGGCCAGTCGTTCTTTATTTTTCATTATCAATTTGTATGATTTCACACCACGAAATTTTCTTTTCTTTTTAAAGCGTTAAAAACGTGATCGAGATCGCATTGAATTTGATTAAGGTTTCTCAATATATGCCGATTATCTTTTACATTGGTTGTTTAGCTAATGGATTATCATTAATGTAGACACTAAAACCTAAACGCCAACAGCACGGCTAGCGGCATGGTAAATCATAATTTCCTGAAAATGAGCGAATAAATATGAAAATAACCTCAAGGTCTGAGCAACATGTCAAGGCTGGCGTGCTGAGCAATTTACGGCTAGTTCCCTTATTCGTCATTATTTTGGGTGGTATCATGCTGTTATTTGCAGCATCTATCGGCGCATCCAGCTACTTTTTACAGAACAGTAACCAGTCATTAAATGATGTCACACAAGAAATCGATACCCGAATGGGGATCTCAAACAGTTCCAACCACCTTCGCACCGCTCGGCTGTTGTTAATTCAAGCGGCTGCGGCAGCGCGTATCGGTGACTCTCAGGTATTCAATGACAACCTGACGCAGGCTCAACAGCGTCTAGAACAGTCAAAAAAAGCATTCCTTGTCTACGAACAGCGCCCAGTTAAAACGCCTCAGGACGTGGCGCTGGATGAAGATTTACGCAAATCCTATGATGCTTATGTCAATCAAGGTCTTATGCTGATGCTCACGGCAGCAAAACAAGGGCTATTTGAAGAAGTCATCACCCTTGAATCCGAAGAAACACGGATTTTAGATTTGGCCTATAACAAATATCTACTCGAAGCTGTCGCCTATCGCACGCAAAGAGCTAAAGAATTAAACGAAACCGCACATAAAAACGCGCTACTCGGATATTCGTTAATGGGAAGCAGTTTCGCTCTGGCCACCATTTTAACACTTCTGACATTCTTCCTTCTGAGAGGCGTCCTCATCAAACCAATGAACCAACTGGTTATGAGAATTCAACGCATTGCGCAGGGCGATCTGACTCAAGTGTCGGACCGTTATGGCAAGAATGAAATCGGTACGCTAGCCAGCAACGTTCACCAAATGCAATCTTCATTGGTCACAACCGTCACTACCGTTCGGGAAAGTGCAGACTCTATTTATCAAGGTTCGACGGAGATTTCATCCGGTAATACAGACCTTTCCTCACGTACCGAACAGCAAGCAGCGGCGCTTGAACAGACCGCTGCAAGCATGGAACAGCTAACCGCAACCGTGAAACAAAACTCAGAAAATGCGCACCACGCAAGCCAACTCGCAGCGAACGCTTCAGGGAAAGCCAAGCAAGGTGGAGAGATTGTTGCAAACGTTGTCAATACAATGAACAACATTTCGGGTAGCTCAAAGAAAATATCTGAAATTACCAGCGTCATTAACAGCATTGCTTTTCAAACCAATATTCTTGCGCTAAATGCAGCGGTTGAAGCAGCCAGAGCGGGCGAACAAGGTCGTGGTTTCGCTGTCGTCGCCAGTGAGGTTCGCAGCCTCGCACAACGTAGTGCGCAAGCAGCGAAAGAGATAGAAACGCTGATTTCCGAATCAGTCAAGCTGGTTAATAGCGGCTCTGTTTTGGTTGATAACGCGGGTCAAACAATGAAAGAGATCGTCGATGCCGTCACTAATGTCACCGACATCATGGGTGAAATTGCATCAGCATCTGACGAACAAAGCCGGGGGATAACTCAGGTCGGCCAAGCAATATCTGAAATGGATAGCGTGACACAGCAGAACGCTGCGCTCGTTCAGGAAGCCAGTGCCGCAGCCGCATCGCTAGAAGAACAAGCGGCATTGCTAACCCGTGCAGTTGCAACATTTAAGTTATCCAGCCATTTATCAAGTGCCCCCTCACCCGCTCGGCCAAACGCTCTGGCCGCGAAGAGCCGTTCATCACTAGCCCTTCCCCGTCAAACCAATACAGAAAACGGTAACTGGGAAACATTCTAATTCTGCCTACTAGAATAACGGCGGGCATTGTTCACTCGGACAATGCCCGTAGGTTGGTATATTCCCTGTTACTCTTTTTCCAGCAATGTCCTTGGCTCAACAAACGTACCATCCTTACTGTCAACCTCATTGAAAAACCAGATACCAGCAGGGTAATCGTTTAATGCAACTAAATACATTATCCCTTCCTGAAACGTTTCCACAGCCAGAACCACCCCTTCCCTACGAGTCTTCCCATCGGTTTTAACAGTAACCAGATCATTAACTTTCATAAATTTATCTCAAAATAGCTTCTAACATCAAAAGAACGGCATTATCATTTATACTGGCGGTAATAACAGTACCTATATGAAATGATTAGTTTTATTTGTTTTTAGCAACGACATGCTAACTCTCTCTGTCATTAAAAAATTGATCATTTCTATCTTAGTACACCCGACATATTCGCAAAAGAGATGAAAAATTGAACGAACTACGGAACGTGGATGAACAGAGAGATAACGGTGAGCAGGACTACAATCAAGTTATAACATCTGAATGGATGCAACTGATAACCACAACCTCACAAAAATCTTTTAACCTCCTGCAAACCCTCGCCGCACAAAAAGCATCTGATTTTGCTGACAAGTTCTACTCCTACATGCTTAAAGATCAGGAAGCTTCTCTTTTTCTTTCCAGCCAGCAAGTCCACGATCGACTCCACGGGTCTATGAGCAAATGGATAGTAGACATTCTAACCAATACCGGGAGCCACCTGGCAGATTTGATCAACTATCAAAGGAAAATTGGTCAGATTCATGCGCGTATTGGTATTCCAGTCGATCTGGTTGAACGTGGAGCCCGACGCCTAAAATGGCAACTCTATGAAGACATTGCACAGGCGGCAGATGATAAAGCGCTATGTTTTGATGCTATGCGTTACGCTTCTATTTCCATGGATATTGCCATAGAGATAATGAATAAAACATATTCACAATCGCACGATTTGGAGGCCAAAAACGAAGAGTCCTATCGGTTATTTTCTATTCTGGAAAATGCCAGCATGGAGAGAGAGCGACAGAATGCATCACTGCTCAATTGGGAAAATGCCTTTATTTTTAGCGTTGCTACCGGCACCCCCCTTTCCAGTATCCAGGACCTAAGTGATTCAGAATTCGGTCTGTGGTTTAACCATAAAGGGAAATCCAGTTTCAGTAACATTCAGGGAATACGGACTATCGCTACAATCATAACTGAAACTGATGACTACATTCGTAACTACAGCAATACCGCACTACTAACACAGCAAGACTATGCCCCACTGCTTAAAGCCGTCAGAAGCAAAATTTATAAAATAAATATGCTGTTGGGATCGCTATTTGACGAAGTCCAAAAACTGGAAAGTGGTAAGGATACATTGACCCTCTTACTAAATCGCCGCTTCCTACCGACCATTCTTCGACATGAAATATCGCTGACAATGCATTCAAATACGCCACTCAGCATCGCCATGATTGATATTGACCACTTTAAATCCGTCAATGACACCTATGGTCATGCCGCTGGCGATAGCATTTTAAAACGAATTGCGGAAATTCTGTATGAGAGCACAAGGAACAGCGATTATGTTTTCCGTTATGGAGGAGAAGAATTCATGATCGTGCTCATAGAAACGCCCAAAGTCGCCGCCTACACCATCATCGAACGATTGAGAAAGAAAATTCAGGATCACACTATTCATCTCCAAAACGGAGAAAGCGTGACAATGACCATAAGTGCAGGCATCGCCGTGTATAGTGGTCATCCAGATTATGAATGCTTGATAAAGGCAGCAGACGATGCGCTCTATCAAGCTAAGGCAAACGGCAGAAACAGAATCGAATACGCGCAGGAATAGCTATTCTGGCTTATTGCAAATCTACGTTTCAGGCCACGCCTGAAAAAGAATAGTGAGCTATTCGTTATCGTAGGTTTGCATCGTTCCCCTTGCCAAACAGAAAAATTTCCCTACATTGAACAAATTCACAGCATAAAAATGATAAAGCAACGATTTTACTAACCAACCCGCCAGAAATTTGATACATATTCAATAAATAAGCATGATCATCGACAATGCGTCATGCAGTAAATCTTTTATAATTTAATCCTATTTTACGCAGGAGAGGAACAAGCATTGCAGCGACAGCAGGTTTCATCGTCACGAATTGATTTCATTGGGTATGACCCAAAGACGCACACCCTTGAGGTAACATTTCATAACAAAGATATCTATCAATATGTTGGCGTGCCTGAATCTATCTATAAAAAATTTATTTCTGACGCTGTCGTCTCTAAAGGTCGTTTCTTTGATGGCGTAATAAAAGATAAATTCTTATGCAGAAAAGTCAGATAGGTAGAATGCTATAGAGTTAACAGATACCTAATGCGAAGGCGTTTCATCACCGGGTTTCAACGTAAATCGGGTGAATTGTCTCTTCTGAGTGCGGTGATAGTGAAAGAAACCTGTACTGCCGGGTGTATTTACCGCGATAAAATAGCCAAAGAACCAGCCCCATCTTATTTATTCCAACGCCTGGACTAAGGCGGTAACCCTGTTCGATTCCCCCCTTACTGAAAAATAGATGATCTCTTTACGACAATCAGAGGCGATATAAAATGCCTGATGTTTTGAGCCATTACTGGAGAAAATAAAGAAATCGGCATTTTCTGCCAGATTCGCCAGCGCAGGTGTAGCGATATGGTTGCGATTGGTTTCACCCGTCAACTCCGGATACAGCCGCGTAAGCACTAACGTTATCTGTACATCAACCGCACAGATAAGCTGACAAATTTCAGGGAAAGTGATGACGTCAAAAGAGATGCTTAATCGCTTATTCTGACGACGAATGTTGACATGAGGCGGCCTGTGCAAGCTCAGATAATACCGCGACAGCTTCGTCTAAACGCTCAGGGACGAGTTTGTAGAACACCCAGTTTTTGATACGTTTCGGGGTGACAATCCCGGCTTTCGCGAGATATTGGAGATGGCCAGTGACGGTCGGCTGACTTAGGCCAATCTTCTCAGTGATAAACCCTACGCATACTCCATCCTTAACCAGATCGCCATCCTGCTGTTCCGGGAAGTGTGCCCGAGGATCGGCGAGCCATTCCAAAATGATGAGTCGCTGCTCATTGCCGAGTGCCCGTAGTAGATCGGCCGTTGTCGTTGCCCGCTTGTTCATATAGCCAAACACCTATATAGTTATTTCCATATACAGTTGATAGGGGAATACTATGACAAGCAAACACCAAAGAGCAACCGACTCCGTAACGTTGAAAGATATTTACGACGCATCTCAGCAGATTAAAACAACGATACGCAGAACACCGCTGGACCATTCGCAGGAATTATCCGCGCTTGTTGGTGCAGAAATCCGACTCAAAATGGAAAATCTTCAACAGACCGGCAGCTTCAAACTGCGGGGCGCTGCAAACGTTCTTGCCAATCTGGATGCAGAACAGCGCCACGCTGGCGTCATCGCCCCGACGGCAGGAAATCACGGATTAGGGCTCGCCTATGCTGGTCAGGTCGTGGGCATACCCGTAACCTTATTTTTGCCACGCTCGGCAGATCCGATGAAAATTGCAGCCATGCAAGGCTGTGGTGCCCGTGTTACGTTTTTTGATGGCGTCGAAGAAGCAAGACAAGCAGCGATTATTGCCGCACAACAGTCTGGTGCCACCTTCGTTTCTGCCTACGATAACCCGTATATGATTGCCGGTGGCGGCACCATCGGTCTTGAGATTATGGAAGACTGGATGGGTGCGGAGGTCATTCTGGTAAACATCGGCGGGGGCGGGCTCATATCAGGGATTGCGACGGCAGCCAAAGCAATCAACCCCGCTATCGAAGTGTGGGGCATACAAAGTGAAGCCAGCCCGACATTCGCCCGTTGGAAAGAGGCAGGTAAAACGCTTCCCGTCGATCTGGCACCGTCCATCGCCGAGGGCGTTAGCGGCTATATAGAACCCAGCGCAATGACCTGGCCGCTGGTGCGCGACCGTGTTGATCGCGTACTCACCGTCTCAGAAGCTGAAATCAAAGCCGCGATGCTGTCAATGCTCGCTCTTCACCGTCATGTTGTCGAACCATCAGGAGTACCCGTCGTCGCGGGAGCCATTCGCTACGCGAAGGAGATTGGAGGGCGTAAAACCGTCTGTGTTGTCACTGGCAGGAACATTTCAAGCCAACGCTATCTTATGCTGCTTAATGAGGCGACAGCCGGTGTAAACGGATAAAGCATTCAAGCGCCCTCTTTGCAGTCAAAATGTGAAGAAGGCGCTACAGGGTGAACCCATAATGGGAACCGTCTGGCAGTTCAACATCAAGACGTAGCTTACTGCCGGTCGCTTCAACATCGCGCTTGAGTGTAGAAAGCTTTAGGTCTCGACCGGGTTTATCCATTCCCGCCACAGTCGGTTGTTTTAACCCAAGTACCTGTGCCTAGCGTCGGCTATTAAGCTCTGACGACGATCCGCACATTGATCACCTCTTTCAACAGTGTGCGGGTCTCGCTTTATATCAATATGAGGAAGATATAGAACAGAACGGTATCAGCAAAATGCATGAGTTTGTTATGGTGTTAGCTTAACTCGCTCTCTTTTCATGCATAAGGAGTTTTTGAATGGCTACGTCCCCGACCTATGTGCCGCCAAAAGTCTGGCAGCCCGCGTCTTCCGGTGGTGCTTTCGCCAATATTAACCGCCCAATAGCCGGTCCAACGCACGAAAAAGCACTACCTGTTGGTAAGCATCCGCTTCAGCTTTACTCGTTGGCGACACCGAATGGCGTGAAAGTGACGATCATGCTGGAAGAACTGCTAGCGCTGGGTCATACAGGTGCAGAGTACGATGCCTGGTTGATTAAGATAGGCGATGGAGATCAATTCTCCAGCGGTTTTGTCGACGTCAACCCGAACTCCAAGATCCCCGCGTTACTCGACCAAAGCGGCGAAAAACCGATTCGCGTGTTCGAGTCCGGTTCAATTCTGGTATATCTGGCCGAGAAATTTGGTGCGCTGCTGCCGAACGATCTCGCCACGCGTACTGAAACCCTGAACTGGCTGTTCTGGCAGATGGGATCTGCCCCTTACGTTGGCGGCGGATTCGGGCATTTTTACGCCTACGCGCCGGAAAAATTTGAATACCCGATTAACCGCTTCACGATGGAAACCAAGCGCCAGTTAGATGTTCTCAACCGTCAACTGGCGGAAAACCGCTATCTGGCAGGCAGTAGCTACACCATTGCAGATATTGCCGTCTGGCCGTGGTACGGCGGGCTAGTGCAGAACGCGCTTTACTCTGCCGGAGAGTTCTTGTCCGTACATGAATACACGCATGTGAAACGTTGGGCTGACGAGATTGCCGCCCGCCCGGCAGTGATTCGCGGTCGGAAGGTCAACCGGACCTGGGGCGAGGAATCTGAGCAGGTTGCCGAGCGCCATCAGGCATCCGATTTGGATTAATTCTCTGCCGCCTGCCGAACAATGCAGGCGGCATCCCGATTCGCCTTTAGCTCCCTTCCCTTTCCGGCGTGCGGTTATCCGTCAGCGTATTTTCCATAGCATCGGTATCCGTTTGTCGCCAGGCATACCACCAACTCAGCAACGCCCCTATTGCATAGACTGTTAATAACATCACCGGCGGAAGTAACGTGCCATCATGCACGATCCCCATAATCACACCTGCCACCCCACCAAAAACATACTGCAATACGCCGAGTAGCGAAGAAGCCGAACCCGTCTGGCCCGGTGCCGCATTCATGGCCACCGCAACCCCATTGCCGAACACCAGGCTAAGGAAACTCATAGTCAGAAATATCAGCCCCGTGATGATCCACAGCGACGTTATGCCAGCCAGCAGCACACCGCATAGTGCTACCCCTCCGGCAACATGCAGAGCGATCCCGATAGGCAAGATTTGATATTCACGCCAGCGGTTCAACAGGAAGATATTAATTTGTCCCAGCAGCACCATGCCAAGCGCATTAGATGCAAAAATATAGCTGTAAGTTGTCGGTGACAGGTGGAAATATTCAATAAAGATGAAGGCTGACGCGCCAATATAGGTAAACAGGCCACCCATCACGAAAGAGCCGGATAGTGTATAACCCATGAATTTTTTCTGCCGCAGCAGCACAGCGTAACCGGTCAAAGCCGACAGCATACCACCACGAGTGCGGTCACGCCGTGGCAGGCTTTCCGGAACACAGCGCCAGGTGGCAAACAGCATCAGCATGCCGACAAACGTCAGTACCCAGAAAATGGCTGACCAACCCAGAGTACCGAGCAGAACACCGCCCAACGGCGGTGCGATAATCGGCGCGATCGCCATCACCTGCATGAGCAGCGAGAACACCTTTGCAGCATCACGTTCCGAATACAAATCTGCCACGATGGCACGCGGGATCACCAATCCGGCTGCGCCACCGAGGCCTTGCATCAGGCGGAAGAAGACAAACCACGATAGCGTGGAAGCATGGGCGATCAGTAAGGAGGAGATGGAAAACAGCACGATGCCCAGCAGCAACGGTCCCTTTCGTCCATAGCGATCGATCAGAGGGCCATAAACGAGTTGTCCAAGCGCCAGTCCGATCAAAAAAACAGACAGGGAGGTCTGCATTCCCGCTGCATCCGCACCAATATCCTGCTGAATCGCAGGAAAAGCAGGGAGATACATATCAATCGACATAGCATCAAACGCGCACAGAATGCCTAAAATGCCGATGAGAACAAAACTGCGCGACGCCAGTAAAGACGAGTCAGACATCGATAACACCTCAAAAATGGACCACTTAGTCATGAATAACCGACAGCAAAGGGAATGCTAATCGGATAAGATGCGTATTGCTGAGCGCAATATATGACTGACCAGTCGAAAATACAAGGCAATGTGATGGCGCGCAAAAAAACCATTGAAAACGATCTGATTCTGGATGCCGCGGAAAAGGTGCTGCTGCGTGATGGCGTGCATCGCTTCACGTTAGATGCCGTCGCGGCGGAAGCTAGTATTAGCAAAGGTGGGCTGGTTTACAGCTTTCCCAGCAAAGATCGGTTGATCATGACTATGCTGTCACGTGAACTTGCCCGTTTTGAGCAGGATGCACAACAGCAAACCGCACGCTACATCGATCAACCTCATGCCGATGTATTGGGTTACATTACTGCGATAGCCCAGGAAGAAGAAGAGACGACATCGCGCGCCGTTGGCCTGCTCACCGCGCTGGTTCATTCCCCTTCGATGTTAGAGCCCGTGCGGGCATTTTATCGCACCAGATTGGACAAGCTACGTGACGCTACGCCAGCCATGCGGCGTATCCGCCTGGCTTTTCTCGCGGCAGAAGGCGTTTTCCTGTTACAAGGGCTGGGCTTCGTGACGCTAGATCGTGAGGAACGGCAAACGATGCTCGATGATGCCAAATCCTTATTCCAGCCGGACGATGCTAAACATACGGTTATTGCACACACCATTTCAGCTCCTCTGGCTAGTCAGCCAGCTTTTCCCCCACGAGAAACGTCCATCGTTCTTGCTGGCGAAACGACATCCGAACAGGCGATCGCCTGGCTGGCAGAAAAAGGCGTCACGCCGAGCGGAACCGGATTGGAAGCGGCACACCCACGCGCCGCTCACATTGTTAAAGCTGCCACGAATCTCATCAAGCATGACGGTATTCGCGCCCTAACACACCGCGCCGTCGCGCATGACGCCCACATACCGTTAGGGTCAACGACCTACCATTTTACTAGTCTGGATGACATGCTGAATGCCGTTATGATTAGCGCGATTGCGCTATTTCGTGACGACATGTTTAGCTGGTTTTACACACGCCGCCATGACGATCCATGCGATGTCCTGACCGATTTTGTCATGCGAGGCATAGAAGATATTGATGAGCTGGCACGCGAGTACGAACTCTTTACCGCCGCCATTTCACGCCCTTCCCTACGCCCTATCGCGCTTGAGTGGTCCAACACTGTTGTCGCTATCATCAAAGTGGTCGCTCCAGATAACGCCGCACTCCCGCTAGGTACGCTGTTGAACGGTTTTTTCATCCGCGCGCTACTGGAGAAACATGAGCGAACTCTACCGCGCGATCTGGTCTATCAGGCTGTTTCCGCGTTGTATCACGCCTTTCGCTAAGTCATACGGTTTCTCATAGAGAAATCGTTTAATCCCTTTCCCTCCGCGGCCCTCATTCTCCCTTGTTGCGGCCAATCCTCACAATAAAACTGTACATGTGTACCATTTTTTATCAAACTACCAAACGCAAATGACTCTCGTTTGTATTCATATATCTGCGCGTTGTAAGGGTGAAAATAAAAAATGCACAAACAGCAATTCCATATCATAAAACCATTGGCTGCGATCGTTGCCGGACTACTTGGAGCACATCTGGGTATGGCACAGGCTGCCGATGAGGATGTAATGACCGTCAAAGCCACCGCGGAACAAGAATTAAAACAACAGCCCGGAGTGTCCATCATTACGGCTGAAGACATTAAAAAAACGCCGCCCGTTAACGATCTCTCTGACATTATCCGCAAAATGCCGGGCGTGAACCTTACAGGCAACAGCGCCACGGGTGCCAGAGGCAACAACCGCCAGATCGATCTACGTGGCATGGGGCCGGAAAATACGCTGATCCTCATCGATGGCCGCCCAGTCACGTCGCGTAATGCGGTTCGCTACGCCTGGGATGGCGAACGGGATACGCGGGGCGATACCAACTGGGTGCCTGTCGAAGACGTGGAACGTATTGAAGTCATACGTGGCCCGGCGGCGGCGCGCTACGGTTCTGGTGCTGCTGGCGGCGTGGTGAATATCATCACCAAACGCCCGTCCAACGTCTGGACCGGTTCACTCTCGCTGTACGGCAATCAGCCGGAAAACAGCAAAGAAGGTGCCACACGCCGCGCCAATATCAACCTGAGCGGCCCGCTGGCCGGAGATGCACTCACCATGCGTCTGTACGGCAATATCAATAAAACCGATTCCGACAGTTGGGATATCAACCGGAACCAGAACGGTTCTGCCGCGGCCGGACGCGAAGGTGTGCGCAATAAAGACCTCAATACGCTGCTGTCCTGGAAACTCTCGCCACAGCAAATTGTTGATGTCGAAGCCGGCTATAGCCGTCAGGGTAATATCTATACTGGGGATACCCAGTTCAGCGGTGGAGGCGCAATCCCCGAAAGTCTTGCCAAGAGCGGCGCTGAAACCAACCGACTGTACCGCCAGAATTATGCCATTACGCATAACGGCATCTGGGATTGGGGACAATCCAAGCTGGGCCTCGCTTACGATCAAACGAATAACACCCGGCTTGATGAAGGATTATTCGGCCGTTTTGAAGGGTCTATCAATAGCGATCGCTACAGTACCAGCCGTTTGAAAAACTTGCGTATTAACAGCGAACTGAATATTCCGCTGGCGCTTTGGGCTGAACAAACGCTCACGCTAGGTGCCGAGTGGAATCGGGAACAGTTAAACGATCCTGCTTCAAGCAGTTATACAGGAGACAGCCGCGATACCCTCCCCGGCACATCCGTCAATCCTTCTCAGCGCAGCAGCAAAAACAGTGCCGAACTCAGCGCACTCTATTTTGAAGACAACATCGAAGTCGTACCTGGCACCAAGGTGATTCCCGGTCTGCGCTTCGATTATCACGACAAATTTGGTGGCAACTACAGCCCAAGCCTGAACATTCAGCAGGAACTGGGCGAGATGTTCAGCGTGAAAGCCGGTATTGCACGCGCCTTTAAAGCGCCGAACCTTTACCAATCCTCTACTGGTTATTTGCTCTATTCACGTGGTAACGGTTGCCCGGTAAGCGTACTTCAAGGCTGTTATCTGATGGGGAATGACAATCTGGAGCCCGAAATTAGCGTCAACAAAGAGATCGGTCTGGAGTTCAAGCATGCCGGCTGGCAGGCGGGTGTGACCTATTTCCGCAATGACTATAAAAACAAAATTGTGTCCGGTACCGATATTCTCGGACAAACGCAGTTAAATGAGTCCATTTTACGTTGGGAAAATGGCGGCAAAGCGCTGGTAGAAGGGCTGGAAGCCAATCTGCTGGTGCCAGTAGTTGAGGACACGCTAGACTGGAACACCAACGCCACCTATATGATCGAGTCGAAAAATAAAGACACTGGCAACCCGCTGTCGATTATTCCGAAATACACTGTCAATACGATGTTGGATTGGCAGGCGACGGATAAACTGTCCGCCAACATCAGTTGGACCCTGTACGGTAAGCAGAAACCGCGCCAATATGCGACAAATAAGATAGAGGCCGGGACTAACGGACTTTCTTCACGCGAAATCGGCAGCTACTCCGTTGCAGGTGTGGGCGTGAACTACCAGTTCAACAAGAATCTGCGCGTCAATGCCGGTATCAGTAATTTGTTTGATAAGCGGATTTATCGCGAGGCAAAAGGTGCGTCTACCTATAACGAACCGGGACGCGCTTACTATGCGGGGATAACAACCTCATTCTGATAGCGATGCCTTTCTGACTGAGCTTGTTCAGCGCAACAGTGAATACGTTATTCCGATAATTAGCAGCTAAAAAATCGGCCTCTGTCTTCTCCCGCAAAGGAGGAGACAAAGGCCGAATGCTGTAACACCATCGTTAAACGACTTAACGGCGTACTTTGCTCAACACAGTCTGAATCGCCGTCGATAGCTCGTTGATCTCAAATTTCGCGACGTAAGCATCCGCACCGACATTGCGCACGTGATCTTCGTTCGCACTACCGGATAACGAAGAGTGGATCACCACAGGGATATTCTTCAGATACTCCTCACGCTTGATATTTCTTGTCAGCGTAAAGCCGTCCATTTCTGGCATTTCCAAATCGGTCAGAACCAGTGAGATCTTGTCCGAAATCGGTCGCCCTTCTGACTGCGCTTCTTGCGCAATTTGCCGTATCTTGTTCCAGGCATCCTGTCCAGTGATGTGCATACTAAACGGAATGCCCATCTGGGTTAGCCCCTGTTCAAGCAGTGAACGGGCGACTTTGGAATCTTCCGCCACAATCGCAATCGCACCGGGCGTGTAGGGATAGACCTTCTCTTCCGCATTCTTGAGCTTGGTTTCACGATCGCCGGGGATGATATCAAACAGAATCTGTTCAACATCCAGCACCAGCGCCAGACGATTGCTGTCTTTGTCGGAATCAAGACGCGCAATACTGGTGATATAGGAGCTACTCACGCCCGCTTCAGCAGCCAGAACCTGACTCCATTCCAGACGAACAATATCGTCTACTGACTCCACTGCAAATGCCTGCGTACTACGTGCATACTCAGTGATAAGGAGAATGTTCAGCCCGGTTTCTGGCGCACTACCCACCACAGCAGGAAGATCGATAACGGGAATGATTTGCCCACGAATATTGACCATACCCAGCATCGGCGATTTCATGCCAGCCGCTTTGGTCAATGTAGGCATTGGAACAATTTCACGTAGTTTAAACACGTTGATGCCAAACAGCTCAGACTTGCCACCTTCAGGTGATTTGCCCAACTGGAATAGTAAGAGTTCGAATCTATTAGCAGCGGTGAGGTTTGTTCTCTCATCTATCTCTTTTTGAAAATTATCCATGCTTTCCTCAGTGCGAGTCATTATTTATAGGTGTAGCGTAGTCAGGCAACATTCGAGATGTGAGTAAACATGAACTAACATCTGGCCGCTCCACTGTACGTGATAGTCGTGTTCTTCAATCTTATCCAGCGTCAAACGTAAAATATTTATTAGTTGTGTCAACTTCATCATCCAACGATGGTAATCATCGGAGCAGTAGACGGATATCAACCCTCTCAGTATAGCGGTTGGCTCACATCCTTTAAGGCGCAGATAACATTCCCTGAACCATTAATATCGGCAGACTTTGCCAACACCTTATCCCAAATCGTGGCAGAAATGTTGTCGGAGAAGAAAACCTCACGCCCCTCTCGAGACTGAAGCTAAAAAAACACGGTACAAGGTGGGCCTACTGGCATGAAAGGTGCCTTGGGTTCATGCAGCGTCGCGTTACCATACGCATACTGATGCCTCTCTGGACTATCTCACCGAGATATTTAAGGCCTATCTACTGTATATGATGGACTGAGATCTGCGATCGTCGATTTCTGCTGGTAGCTGCGATAAGAATTGCACAACGATCTGATGTGAGTTCCGCGAACTCAGTTCCTGCTGCACATCGCAGCAAATGCTTTACCCAAGGCCACATCACAGCCGGTAAAATACGATGGAAAATGGGAAAAACGCGATAATGAACGCCAAAGGATGATGGGGGTTGATAAGCTAAAACGGATTATTTACTATCCCGCTCCGAATGCAGAGATGTCCTGGTCGCAGGAACGTAAGCGTATAGGCGATTTTAAGCATGGCGAAAGGCCTGTTTTTAGGGGGCGTAACTTAACACCACGCCCCCTAAATTCAGTAAACAGAATAGGAGCAAAATTATGGGTAATTCCCTGGGTTGGCAAATCAATTTGTAACACTTTTTTTTAAAAACTTACTGTCTTAAATTTTTTATAAATTGTCCTATTCATGAAAAAATTATAAGTGATATCATGGGGTAACAGTAGTTAGACTTAGGTATAGGTTCGGGCTATACTTTTATGTTCCTGTCGATACGATAGGTATATTCTCGCTTTTATTGAGGTCGTTACATGTCTGTATTTTGCTCTGATAATGAAATTATCAATAACACGATAAAAACCTATCTCAGCCGAAAGTTAAAACAGTATGGCGATCTGAAATACGCCTACATGATCATGAACAAGAAAAACCCATCCCAGGTTGTGATCATTTCAAATTACCCACAAGAATGGGTTAATACGTATAAAGAAAATAACTATCAGCATATCGACCCCGTTATTTTAACGGCGATCAATAAAGTCTCGCCGTTCTCTTGGGAAGATAACATTGTTATTAATTCCAAACTGAAATTCTCCAAGATTTTTAATCTGTCAAAAGAATACGATATTGTTAATGGTTATACTTTTGTCTTGCATGACAACAATAACAATCTGGCTGCGTTATCGATTATGTTTGAAGAAAATGCGCTAACGGATATGGAAAATATTGTTGAAAAAAACAAAGACAAATTACAAATGCTGCTTATTGTCATTCATGAAAAAATAACCACTCTTTACAAAGAGATAACGCAAACCCCGCAGAGCAAAAAGCAAAGCGATAAAGAGATATTTTCCCAGCGTGAAAACGAAATTCTCTACTGGGCCAGTATGGGGAAAACCTATCCAGAAATTGCGCTAATTTTGGATATAAAGATTAGCACCGTGAAATTTCATATCGGTAATGTGGTAAAAAAACTCGGTGTTCTCAATGCCAAACATGCCATCAGACTAGGCGTGGAATTACAGCTCATCAAGCCAGAACCACTATAGCCATCATCACGTCTATTTCACATTGTTGGAATAGACGACGGTACGTTCGTTCTGCTGCGTGTAACAACATCCTTCCGTAATAAATAATTCGTCACGTGTTCACTGCCGAGGTAATTATCTGCCATTCCAGCAGGTAATATCTCCTTACTGCCCGTTCCTCTGCCGCTTATTCATCTTACAATCCGTTACCGATTAAGCTTGGTCTTTTCCTCTGGGTCATATTAATGACACCGTTCCTGTTACATACTGACCCTCGCGATTTTCTCATCTTCTGTCTACCCTGATATTTTTTTGCGCCAATCGCATTCTGCCGGAGAGCAACCATGACGCGTAATAAGCTATTCCTCCTTCTGGTTACCGCTGTTGTCTCACTGATTGCCGTGCTGTCGTGGTCGTTAAGTCGGGGAAACAGCAACGCGCTGTGGGAAATCGTCAGCAAACAGTGCGTACCTAACCAACAGCGCAACAATAATCCAGCCCCTTGTCTGGAAGTTAATCTGGCAGACGGCTACGTGCTCTTTGATGACAGAAACGGCCCCTATCACGACCTGCTGCTTCCAACCGATAAAATCAGCGGTATCGAAAGCCCTGAACTCTTGCAGCAAAACACCGCTAATTTCTTCATGCAGGCATGGGGTCGACGTGGTCACCTTTCACGTGAAGCGGGTAAACCGATCAAAGATGATTATCTCTCGCTGGCAATTAACTCGCGCTATGGCCGCACGCAAAACCAACTGCATATCCACATTGCCTGCCTGCGCCCAGAGGTTTATCACACGCTGAATCAGCAGTTCCCCACGCTCTCTACCGACTGGAAACCGCTATCCGTGAAAATTAACGGACATATCTATCTGGCAAAAACGCTGACGGCGAACGAACTGGCGCACAGCGATCCGTTCAAAACCTTAGATCGCTACGCACAGCAGCGAAATGAATCTATTGGCAAATACGGCCTGGCGATGGTTTCTACGCCAACGGGCGACAAGGTGCTGCTCGCCAGCAGCCTTGACGTGTTTAATATGAGTCTCGGTTCCGTGGAGGAAATTCAGGATTTTTCCTGTGCGTTGGCACAATAGCCGCAGGCCG
Source organism: Pectobacterium parmentieri (assembly GCF_001742145.1). Taxonomy (NCBI): domain Bacteria; kingdom Pseudomonadati; phylum Pseudomonadota; class Gammaproteobacteria; order Enterobacterales; family Pectobacteriaceae; genus Pectobacterium; species Pectobacterium parmentieri. The sequence continues at coordinate 2,161,913 of NZ_CP015749.1, forward strand.
CGTCAGACGGCGGCCTGAAGACCTATAGCAATCAATTCGCTATAAGTTATGACTTTTTGTTCATTGCGTTGCCAGCCATCCTCCGCCTAAAAAGTGGGGAAAATCGACACGGTAGGTAGCTGCAACATGCATCTGGATTTACGGCAATTACGCAATTTTCTTGCACTGGCCGAACAGGGGAGTTTTGTACAGGCCGCAGAAGCGGTCTGTCTGTCGCAGTCGGCATTCAGCCGCAGCATTCAGGCGTTGGAACAAACGGTGGGACATCCGCTTATCGATCGTCAGAGCCGACGCTTTGCGCTGACGTGGCAAGGCAATACGCTGCTGCCGTTTGCGCGGCGTATGCAGGAGCTTTCCTGGGAACTGATGACCGACATGCGGCAAATCAGCGAGGCGCAGGAGGGCGAACTGACGTTTGGCTGTGGCCCCGCGCCGTCTACCACGCTGATCCCCAAGGCCGTAGCGCATTTCCATGCACTACGGCCACGAGCCAAGGTCACTTACAGCGTGGATAACTGGCAATCCCTGCGTGAGCGGCTGTTGGCGGACGAGTGGCCTTTTATTGTCGCGGATACCTGGCAGGCCGAAATGGAAACCAGCCTCCACGTGCAGCCATTAAGCCCACAGCGTTGCTTCTTTATCTGCCATTCCTCACACCCGCTGGCCCAGCAGACAAACGTGACGCCGGACGACCTCTTGCGCTTTCCACTCGCCTCCCCTTTTATGCCTGTCGGCATGCGCAAAATTCTGGCCGCCCTGACGCGTCAGCCCGACTATCGCCCGCAAATCCAGTGTGATCATATCTATTCTGTCTTCAGCATCCTGCGACATACGCAGGCCATCAGCTTCGCCAGCGAAGATGGCTTTGCGCTAGGACGATTAAGCCATCAGTTGGTCGAAATTCCACTAACGGGCACCCCACCGGAATGGGGACACATGCAAACCCGCTTCGGGATTGTCACCTGTTTGCAAAGAACGCTGCCCCCGTTAGCCGAACTGATGATCGAAACCTTACTGGCGCAAGACAGGCTGCGCTCACCGGTTCCGGCACTACCGACCCTGTGAGCACTTGTGATTATTTGGTCGGATTACCGCTGGCGTCATACACTGGCCAATTTGACTCCAGCCCTTTGGCCTTCAATGCCCGATCGGCAAACTCACCAGCAAACCAGTCGCTGGCTGAAAACGTGCTGCGAATCAGCCCCGCCGATTTCGCTCGATCAATGCTGTCCTGCAAGCTGCTGAGCAGGAACGGATCGAGACGCGGCGAGCTTTGGAAGGGGAGATCTTCCACTTTCAGTTCTTCCTGAAAGATTGCCTGCGGAATCTGGCTCTGTTCGGACATCAGTGCAGTGTATTCCGGCAGGTGCTGTGCATCGCCGATCCATTGCGCATTATCCACCAGTACATTCACCAGTTGCTGCGTCGTGCCCGGATAGCGATCGATAAAATCCTGCGTCGCCAGCACCGCAGCCTGCGTGGTATTTGCCCAACCTAGCGCCCGGCTGGTGGTGACAATATTGATGCCCTGCTTACGCAGCGCCAGCAGAGAGACACCGCCCCACACCGCATCCACACGTCTGGCGGCCAGCGCGGCTTTGCCCGCCGTCCAGTCCAGGTTGATGACCCGCACATCACGTTCGTTCAGCCCGACGCTTTTAATTGCGCGTTCAAACGACAGTTGATCGGCCGTTCCTTTGTAGACTGCAATCCGCTTGCCGCGTAAATCCTCAATGCGCTGAATACCCGATTCCGGTGTCGCCGCCAGATAGGAATTAGAACCGCGCGATCCCACCAGCACCCGCGTCGGTAGTCCCCCCGCACGGCCAATAATGGCGGCGAGATCGCCCAGATACACCACATCCAATTGCTTGTTTGCCAGCGCTTCATTCACCGCGGGCCCTGCGCCTTTAAAGAACGACCACCGAATTTTGATGCCCTGCGGCTCAAATTCCTTCTCCAACTGTTTTTGAATATGTGCCAACCCCAGCGGCCCGCGGATAAAGGGCTTGCTACCTGCACTTTGGTCTGGCAAACCGATACGAATCTCCGTCGGCTTCTGCGCATCCGGCTCGACGCTCTCGTTCGCCTGCACCGTAGAAACCAGCGCGGCGCTCATCAGTAGCGTAATAGCTAGAATCTTATGCATTCCCTGCCGCCAGCCAGAGTAGGGAGCGATCAAATCTAAAAGGGTAGCGTGCTGCATACGGTTTTCCTCAGTAATCCGTTTTATCTGCCATGAAACTAGCGAACCGTTGGCCTCAGGCTTAAATAACATTTACAGGTTTGCTCAGCGGAAAAAAGCATAAATCAGCGCTGACGGGCTTGGGGTATGCATATGCATTTATTGCACGGCGACCATCGCTTTATTGCATTGGCGTTCAACGCTGAAACCTGTTTTTTATTCCTTATCCATCCAACAGTGATGCTTTCGTGGAATAAAATGAATAAGTCGATAGTGCTGAAAAAAACCGTGATCGTCTGGCCTTCGCTGCCGATAGCGCTGGCCTATCCGTTCGTCGTGCCGCTGGCGTTGCTGGCACTGTGGTATATCAGTACCTACTACGGCTGGATGCCCACCCAGATTCTCCCTGCACCCCATATTGTCGCCAACACCGCCGTCGAGCTTTGGCACAACAATCTTCTGCCACAGCTCTTTATCAGTTTGCAACGCTTGGCGAGCGGCCTGCTGGCCGGTTTACTTGCAGGAACCTTACTGGGTGCGCTGATGGGAGCATCACGCCGCGCCGAACACTTGTTGCACCCGACGGTATATATGCTGGCACAGATCCCAACGCTGGGGTGGATACCTCTGTTTATGGTGCTATTCGGTATTGATGACGCATTGAAGCTCGCGGTCATCATCAAGGCCGTCATTATTCCCGTGACGCTGCATACGCAAACGGGCGTGCGTAATGTGCCGCCTGCGCTACAGGAAGTCGCACGTACTCTGCGCCTGCCGTGGCATCAGCGCCTCATCAAATTAACACTGCCCGCCGCATTCCCGACCTGGCTCACCGGCTTGCGGCTCGCACTCTCACAGGCGTGGGTATCGCTGATCGTAGTCGAACTGCTGGCGTCATCTCAGGGGATTGGCTACCTACTGGTATGGGGACGTCAGCTATTTCAGCTAGACATCGTGTTTGTCTGCATCACCATCATCGGGCTGGCAGGGCTGACGATGGAGTGGGTGATTAACCAACTGGAGAACCGTCTGGTTTTCTGGCCACACCCGCCGCTCGGCCGCTTAACCACCGCGCCGTCTCGCCGTCTGTCGGCACTGATTTTACCCTTTCTGCTTCTGCTGTTCTGGCAGCAGACCAGCCGCTTTAGCTGGATCGATCCGCTCTTGCTTCCTCCGCCCGCCGACGTGTGGCACATGCTGCTACAAGGCATCCATAACGACTCGCTCACCGAGGCGATGCAGGCCAGTCTGACCCGCACGCTCGCCGGTGCGCTATGCGGCATTGTTGCAGGCCTCGTGTGCGGCATCCTACTAGGGCTGAACGCCACCAGCGACGCCCTCTTCACACCGACTATCTCGACGCTGCGCCAGATTGCGCTGTTTGCCTGGCTGCCGCTGCTGACCGCCTGGGTCGGTAACGATGAAACCGGAAAAATCACGTTTGTCGCACTCGCCTCCTTCTTTCCCATGCTAGTGGCCAGCCATCGCGGTATTCGCCAGCGTTCACAAGCCTTACAGGAAGTCGCGCAAGTGTTGCAACTGCGTTTATCAACCCGTCTGCGAGTATTGATCCTGCCGGGCGCAGCGCCTGCGATCTTCGCGGGTTTACGCCTGTCGTTGATTTACGCCTGGCTTGGCACTATCGGTGCAGAATATTTCATGTCATCCGGCACCGGGATCGGCAGCCTGATGATCAACGCCCAACAGTTGTTGGATATGCCTCTGATTATCAGCGGCATGTTGCTGATTGGATTAACTGGCGCGGTGCTCGACCGCGTCGGATTAGGTCTGGAACAGTGGATGACGCGCTGGCGTTCCGCAGGAGAAATCGTATGACGTCCTCTTCCCTTGATGTGTCGCCGCCTGTGGTGCAGTTCGACCATCTGAGCAAACAGTTTCGTGTACAAGGCGAACCGCTGACGGTAATCGATGATTTTTCACTGTCGATTCACAGCGGTGAACTGGTGGCGATTGTCGGCAGCAGCGGTTGCGGAAAATCCACACTGCTGCGCATGTTGGTCGGATTAGACAACGACTATCAGGGCCGCGTGCTGGTTGAAGGAAAAACCGTTCGCGGTATCGGACGCGAGCGCGGCATGGTGTTTCAGGAACCACGCCTGTTTCCATGGCTGACGGTACGGCAAAACATCGCACTCGGGCTGGCGAATGAGTCAATCAGCGAAAAAGAGCGAAAACGCCTGATCGACCACTTTATTCAGCTCGTGCATTTGCAGGATTTTGCCGATGCCCTGCCCGCCCAACTTTCCGGCGGTATGGCACAGCGTGTCGCCATCGCGCGCGGGCTTGTCGCCAATCCCCGTATCCTAATGCTGGATGAACCTTTTGGTGCATTAGATGCGCTGACTCGCCAGCAGATGCAGCAGGAGTTGCGTCGTATTCATCAGGCGGAAGGCACCACGACCCTACTGGTGACGCACGACGTCGAAGAAGCCGTCTACCTCGCTGATCGCGTTGTCGTGCTGGCACCACGGCCGGGGCGTATCCGTCAGATTGCAACCATTTCGCTGCCGCATCCGCGCCAGCGTGACAGCCAAGACTTTCACCAACAGTGCAGCGATCTGCTCGCACTGCTGACTCAGCCTGCCGATACAGCGGCCATTCCTTCTCTCTGAACACGTAAATACTGGAGCACCTTATGGGACACCCTTCCGTCTACCCAACCGGCACAACGATTTACAACCCGGAAAAAGCCTGGGGCGGCTACACCGTCTTTCAGGCGCTGGAGCGCGGTGCAGTGCTGGTGGATATGAACGGCACCGAACTGCGTCTGTGGGAAGGCCTGCACGGCTTCCCCAACAAAATCCTGCCCGGCGGTTACATCCTCGGCCACAGCGGCGAACGTGACTCGCGCTACGGTATGCAAGACATGGTCGATCTGATTCAGGTGGACTGGGATGGCAACGTCGTCTGGAAATTCAACGGCTATGAGCACATTACCGATCCTGATCTCCCACCCGAATGGATGGCGCGTGTCCATCATGATTACCAGCGCAGCGGCAACCCAGTCGGCTACTACGCACCGGGGCAAGAACCGCAGTCGATTGGCGGCAATACGCTACTGCTGGCGCACACCAATCTGCACAATGAACGCATCAGCGACAAACTACTGCTTGATGACACTATCATCGAGGTAGACTGGCAGGGCAACATTTTATGGGAGTGGCGGTGCAGCGACCATTTCGACGAACTGGGCTTTGACGACGACGCAAAAACCGCGCTGTACAACAATCCCAACTTGCGCAAAAGCGGCGGCGGAATGGGGGACTGGATGCATATCAACTCCATGTCGGCGCTTGGCCCCAATCCGTGGTTCGATCAGGGCGATACCCGTTTCCACCCCGATAACATCATCTGGGACGCTCGCGAATCCAACATCATCGCCATCATCGACAAGCAGAGCGGCAATATCGTCTGGCAGCTTGGCCCTAATTACAATACACCCGAACTCAAACACATCGGCTGGATTATCGGCCAGCACCACGCGCATATGATCCCCGCAGGTTTACCGGGGGCTGGCAATATTCTGGTGTTTGATAACGGCGGCTGGGCAGGCTACGGCGCGCCCAATCCGGCATCCCCTGATGGAGTGAAAAATGCCTGGCGCGATCATTCCCGCGTGTTAGAGATCAATCCGGTAACGCTGGATATTGTCTGGCGCTACTCGCCTTATGAAGCCGGCATTCCACACCCGACCGACGCCTTTCGTTTTTACAGCCCGTACATCAGCAATATCCAGCGCCTGCCGAACGGCAACACGCTGATTAACGAAGGGGCTAACGGCCGGTTGTTTGAAGTCACCGTCGATCATGAAATTGTCTGGGAATTTATTTCCCCCTACTGGGGCAAGACGGTAAACACCAACATGCTGTATCGCGCCTACCGCGTACCCTATGAGTGGGTACCACAACTGCCGCGCCCACAGGAAACACGGGTGATCGCCCCGGATAACACCCAGCTACGTCAACCCGGTGCCGCCGCGCCTGGCTTCGCCAGCATCGTTCGTATTGACGGCACGCGCCCCTACAAAAAGAGCGGCGAGGCTCTGTGTGTCGCAACCGACAGCGAAGACCTCAAGCGCAGCCCGAAGCTCTTTGCCGTCAACCGAGAACGTTTTGCTCCGCTTACCGCCAACGGCTGGCCAGAACTGGCAGCACAGGCTGGCCCACGGCTGTTGCTGGTCGGTGCTGAGCGCTGCGTCCACTGTAAGAGCCTCTACCGTCAGTTGGAAACGATTCTGGATAACGAGAAATATCGCCAGTTGTCGAGCCATTATCTGGATGCCGACCATCATATTACACTGGCGGAGAAACTGGCGGTCAGAACGCTACCGACGCTGCTGTGGCTTGAAAACGGTAAAGAACGAGCTCGCCTAAGCGGCGCACAGCAGCCCGAACGCCTGCGCCAGTGGTTAGCCGAGCAACAGATTTAACTCTCACACCTTGAACGCGATCTCGTTCCCAGTGAGATCGCGTCTATCTGTACACTGCCTCTTACACAAATGCCTCAATTTGAGGTGGTTTATATCCGGCTTAAAAAATTATGCAGCGGTGGACGTGGCCGCCGAGTGAGCGGCATGGAGGCCGCGAAAGCCTGTGCCGCGCCAAGAGCACGTCACAGGCGGCTCGACTAGCGGTCATGGGCACCGATGGCACCGCGCAGCGGCATAATTTAGCCGGAAGCCAGGGTTCTCAGGGCGACGGCAACTGAGCGCCCTGAGTCGGGCGCATGTTCGGTATCAAAGATGAATAGCGACAGTACAGCGCACGAAACGACCTCTGAATCTTCATGGGAATATGGCTAAGATGTAGCCATGCGACTCGATATGCTGGAACTGGCGCAGGGTATCGGGCTATTATTTGAGCACTGGCAGGTGCCACTACCGCAAAAAAGAGCAATACTGTTTTACATTGCACGGAGCGGTAATACGTCAAGACCGACAGAATTTATTGAGGCCGTCGCGCAGCCTCTGTCAACGGATCGGGAGGCGATCATGACCATCGCACAGCAGCTTGAGAAAATCGGGTTTGAAAAAAGCATCAAACATGGCGTGGAGCAAGGAATACAGCATGGTATTAAGACCAGTGCTCGCAACATTGCTCGTCAGCTCCGGCTAAGCGGTATGGAACCTGCTCAGGTCAGTCAAATTACTCAGTTGAGCGAGGCGGAACTGGCACCGCTTATTGATTCGTCTAATGCGTAGCCACTAAAGATACCCCGCACTTCCCTACGATTTACTCTCTCCAATTCCACCATCGACGCATGCTATCAGGGCGGCGTCGATGCGTAATTTATTCGCCCTGGATCACATTTCCTTTGCATCATTTCGCTTTAATTTGTTATGTTATTACATATCGATTCACATCAACCGTATACCTTAACCATGACCAGTTGGAACAGACACACAGACGCCATTCTTCAGGTGGAGAACCTTCGCCTGTCTATTGGTGGCGAAACCAAAGTCAGCGACATCAGCTTTACGCTGTTCGCAGGCGAACGCGTCTGTTTACTCGGCGCATCGGGTTCAGGTAAATCCCTCACGGCTAAAGCCGTGATCGGCACCCCAGCCACAGGCTGCCAGATTAGCGGCAGTATTAAGGTCAATGGTGAAGAGGTCAGTCAGTTGAAAGCGTTGGCGCGCCCGCATACCAGCCGGGTATCTGCGGTTTTTCAAGATTCTGCGACAGCGCTCAACCCCCTCATGCCGTTGGGAAAACAGCTCTCTCTGGCGTTGAAAACTCCCTCTTCCGCTGAGCTTGCTGCGCTTCTGACAGCCATGAAGCTGGACGATATTCCTAACCTATTACAGCGTTACCCTGCCGAATTGTCCGGCGGTCAGCGTCAGCGTATTTGTATTACCCTCGCGCTGCTTGGCAAGACTCGTCTGCTGGTGGCGGATGAACCCACTACCGCGCTTGATGTCATCACCCAGCAACAGGTATTGCGCGTCTTACAGGAACGTAGTGCACAGCCGGATGCACCTGCACTGCTGTTTATTACGCATGATATTGCCGTCGCCGCCCAGCTCTGCCAACGCGGTCTGGTGATGGAAAATGGTCAGATCGTTGAATCCGGCAGTATGCTGCAACTACTGAATGCACCACAGCATCCTTATACCCGTCGTTTGGTAGCTGCAGCCCGTCGCGCTGACGATGTTTTATCAACCAATGTTTTATCAACCAATGTTTTACCCATCAATATCTTACCCACCAATGTGTTACCCGTTGCCGGAGCGCTTGCTGGATGAATCCCCTCCTGCATGCGGTTCCTTCACCGTTTTTAAGCCTTGAGCACGTCAGTCGCTATCGTCAGACGTCGAACTTACCGTGGCAAAAAGCCGATCCTGCCAGCGCGATTTTTCACGATCTGTCGCTACATTTACACCGTCACGAGCGCGTCGGGCTGGTCGGTGCCTCGGGCTGCGGTAAATCTACATTACTGAAAACGCTGCTCGCACTTGAAGCGCCGGAGAGTGGCGCGGTGTACTGCGACGGTAACCTGATTAAACCCGGTTCGGTACGTTCGTTGCTTTGGTATCGCCGCCGCGTTCAATATATTCCGCAAGATCCAGCCGGTTCGCTCGCCCCACGCCAGCGCGTCGCCGATCTTCTCACTGAGCCGCTGAAGCGCCTGCGTCCTGGTGAAAATGTATCAGCGTGTCTGCGCGACGTCATGGAACAAGTCGAACTCAGCACAACGCTGCTGGACAACGCCGCAGGGCAACTTTCCGGTGGGCAGGCACAGCGTGTCGCACTGGCGCGAGCGCTGATTATTCGTCCCGATTTTTTACTGGCGGATGAACCCGTCAGCGGCCTGGATTTGCCGTTACGTGAACAGATCAAAACCCTGCTGCAACAGGTCACTGAACAAAACAAGATGGGGTTGCTGATGGTATCGCACGACATTTCCATGCTCGCCGGGCTGTGCGACCGAATGCTGGTTATGGACAGCGGGTGTATCATCGAAGATCGTCCCACGGCTGCGGTGCTAACTTCACCGCAGCAGCCGCACACGGCCCGTTTGTTGCAGGCCGTGCCCGCACTGTCGGCCTTAGGCTATTAGCTCGCTGAAAACACCCGTTTTACAATAAAATATCACGTCAATAACACATTTCCCCATAACGGGGATTTTTATCACGGCTTGTTCTATAACGGATGATTAAATGTCAGACCTTACCGCCAACCGCGGCCCACGGCCTTACCCTCCGCTGCTTCTGGGTAGCCAGCTTGTTTTCAACATTGGCTTTTATGCCGTTGTGCCGTTTCTGGCAATTTTCCTGCGCGATGACATGCTGCTTTCCGGCTGGGCTATCGGGATAGTGATTGGTCTACGCACCTTTTCTCAGCAGGGCATGTTTTTAGTCGGCGGCGCGCTGGCGGACCGCTTCGGCGCACGCGTGATTATCCTGTGCGGCTGCGTGGTGCGCATCAGCGGCTATTTACTGCTGGCGCTGGGCGACTCGCTGTGGCCGATCATCCTCGGTGCCTGTCTGACGGGTGTTGGTGGTGCCCTGTTCTCTCCCGCCATTGAAGCGCTGATGGCGCAGGCCGGGACGCAAAGCGAAAAAGAGGGAAAACGCAGCCGCTCCGAGTGGTTCGCCCTGTTTGCCATTTGCGGCGAACTGGGTGCCGTACTGGGGCCGTTGCTCGGCTCAGTGCTGGCCGGGTACGGATTCCAGCGTGTGGCGCTAGCCGGTGCGGGCGTGTTTGTCATCGCGCTTATTATCCTGTTTTTCAGCCTGCCGCCAACGCAGCGTAATCGGGAAGAATTACAGATTGCCCCGTGGTGGGAGACCTTTCGCCAACGGCGCTTTGTTGCGTTTATCATCGCCTACAGCGCTTACCTGTTCAGCTACAACCAGCTCTATCTGGCACTGCCGGTTGAACTGCATCGCTCCGGCAGCAGCGAGAAAGACCTCGGCCCACTGTTTGTGCTGGCCTCACTGCTGGTGATCGGGTTACAGCTCCCACTGGCGCGTTTTGCCCGCCGGGTTGGCGCGGCACGCATGCTGCCATTGGGTTTCGCGTTGTTGGCAGCCTCATTCCTTAGCGTCGCACTGTTTGCCTCCAGTACGCCGCCGGAGGGATGGCAACGTCTGCTTCCCGCTATCTCATTAATTACCCTGCTGACACTGGGGCAGATGCTGATCGTACCTGTTGGGATGGACCTCATTCCCCGCTTTGCTAATAACCAGAACCTGGGTGCGCACTATGGCGCATTGGCATCAATGGGCGGCATCGCCGTGCTGGTCGGTAATTTTATACTCGGTAGCCAACTCGATCGAGCACTGACGCCATCACCACAGGCTGCCATTCCGTGGGTGCTGCTCGCCGCCGTACCCTTGTGCAGTTCACTGGCCATGCTGGTTATCTGCCGCCCGTTTAAATCCGCTTCAACCATAAATGGATAAGGATAGACTGATGAAGAGTCGTAACCTCCTGTGGCCCGTTTCCGGCCTGCTGTCAGCCACACTGCTGCTTTCAGGTTGCTTTAATGAACCGGAAGAAAACCACGCCTCACATCATGACGGTCGAATCAAACTGGCGATGCTCCAGCCACCGCGCTCCGGCCTAACGCCGCTGAGCGATGACGCCTTTAAACTGTCACGCTGGAGTACGGCGGAAACGCTGGTGGTGCTCGACAAACTTGGTGAAGCTCAGCCCGCGCTGGCGACAAAATGGCAACAGATCGATGATAAATCCTGGCGTTTTGAACTGCGTCCGAACGTCCATTTTCATGACAACACCACGTTAAACGCCGACACGGTAGTAAATGCGCTGACCGTTGCGTCCACCGCCGCCCCCAAGCCACGTATTCTGGACGGCGTGCAGTTAACGATAAAAGCCGACGGAGACAACGCCGTTATCGTTTCCACTGCGAAACCAGACCCGCTGCTGCCACAGCGCTTATCCAGCCCACAGTTGGCGATCCTCTCTACACGTGCTTACGGTAAAAATCGTGTCGTTAACCCGATCAACACCGGAAGCGGCCCGTTCGCTTTGCGTAGCGTCACGGGCACCAGCAGCGCGGTATTGGATCGATTCGACGGTTACTGGGGTGAGAAAGCACAGGCCAGCGGTATCGATGTCAGCTTTGTGTCCGATGGTGCAGCACGTGCTGCCGCCTTACGTACCGGCACGGCCGATATTGTCGAAGCCATTCCAGTTTCTCAGGCTCCGCTGCTGGATCAATCGCTGGTGCATGAAGTCCCCATGCCGCGCACCAACACGTTGTATCTGAATACGCGTCATGGCGTGATGCAAGATCCCACGATGCGTGCTGCCGTGCGGGATGCGATCAACCGCCAGCAGTTAGTCGATAACGTTTATGAGAAGCGTGCCGATGTCGCCCAAGGGCTATTAGGCCCCGCGCTGCCATGGGCTGCCGAGTTGCGCCAGCCCGTACCTAACCCAGTCAAAGCCAGTACACCCGCAGGGGCAACCATCACGTTAGCCACCTTCAGCGATCGCGCCGAGTTACCTGAAGTCGCAGTCTATCTGGCCCAGCAACTCACCGCCGCTGGATTTACGGTGAAGCAGGTCGTCCGTGAGTATGCGCAGATTGAGTCCGACGCGCTGGCAGGCAAGTTTGACGCCTTTATTTTATCGCGTGCAACGGTGCTAGATTCTGGCGATCCCGTTGCTTACCTGTACAGTGATTTCGCCTGTGAAGGATCGTTCAATATCGCTCAGTTGTGCCGCCCGGAAATCGATCAGGCGCTGCAAAAAGCGGCTGCGATCCCGGCTGGAGAAGCACGCCGTCAGGCCATTATGCAGGCTGAAAATCTAATTCTTGCCAGCGATGCCGCAATCCCTATGCTGCATGAGCGCGTCATTCAGGGTGAAGGCGCACAGGTAAAAGACGCACTGCGCGATCCGCGCGAACGCACACTGATCAATGCAGCCACGCATATTGCCGCAGCAAAATAACGGGTAACGCACCGATAACCAGAAAGATGAAGAATCTATGAGCGAATCGCTGTACTGCCGCACCTGTGCCCACATTAACCAGACGCAACGCCCACGATATGGCGTGCTGATCCCGTTGTTTTCGCGACTGCTGACGCTGGCAGGGATTGTGGTGCTGATTGGTATGCTGCCGTGGTTATCCGGTCAGGACCCGGCGCTGGCACTGCTGCGCGCCCGTTCTGGTGAACAGGAAGCAACGGCAGAAACACTAAACGCGATTCGTCAGTCGCTCGGGCTGGATCAAGGCCCGTTGCAGTTGCTATTGAACTGGTTGACGGGCCTGTTACACGGCGATGCAGGCAACTCCTGGGTTTCAGGTCAACCCGTGCTCCCAGGCATGTTGCAGGCAGCAGGCGTATCGCTCACGCTGATGGCCTCTTCGGCGCTGGTGGCTTTCACACTGGCTGCTGCGCTATGCGTCCCAACTTTTCGGCAGGGATTGCGTGGTCATATTCATCGTTCAGGTGGTCTGTTTGCCGCCTTATTTACCGCACTGCCCGAATTCCTGCTAGCGTCGTTTCTACTGGTCGTCGGTGCTGTCTGGCTACAGTGGTTCCCACCTTATGGCTGGTTGGGGCTGCATTACGCGGTGCTGCCGTCGCTGGCACTCGGTATTCCGGCAGGCGGTTACCTTGGCCGGATTATTGCCGATGCGCTCTCCGCCACTTTTAGCGAAAATTGGTTAACGACCTGGAGCGTCGCAGGGGTGAACCGGCGTCATATCGCGCTGGCAGTGCTGAAACGCACGCTGCCCAGCGTGATGCCGCTGGTCGGGTTGGTACTGGTATCGCTGACTGGCGGCGCGATTGCCGTCGAAAAAGTGTTCGCCATTCCCGGTTTAGGACGCGCAACGCTGGGTGCCGCTGCCGCACAGGATCTCCCCGCATTGCAGGTCGGCGTGCTGATCTTACTCCTTATTGCCTCGCTAGCTGGCATGGCGGCTGGTGGTGTGCGACTGCTGATCCTCGGACGCGCACTGCGCAGCGGAGCGATGCCCGTGCCGGAAGAACGCGGTAGCCCCGTGTCTCGTCACGCCATCTGGCTACCGATTGTCTGCGTACTGCTGCTGGCACTTCTGCTACTCGCTGGCCTGCCGCGCGATCCCGTCACCTCTGCCTTTTTGCGTCTGCAACCGCCTTCATTCGCGCTGCCCTTTGGTGCCGACGCCATGGGGCGTGATTTACTGGCGCGCGTCGCACACGGTACGTTGAATACCTGCCTGTTAGCACTGGCGGTATCGCTGGCCTGTCTCGTGATTGGCCTGTTGGTCGGGCTGTTCCCGCGTTTGCTCACCGGCCCCATCGAAGTCACTAACGCCCTGCCACCGGTGATCGCCGGGCTGCTGGTTGCCGCCGTCAACGGCCCAACGGCCACAGGTGCGGCGATTGCGGTCATCGCCGTCAGTTGGGCGCCACTCGCGGCCCACACGGCAGCGCTGGTCGCTGAAATTAATGCGCGCCCTTATATTCGAATGTTGCCGATACTCGGCGTAGGCCCAATACGACGTAGCCTGTTCTATATTCTGCCCGCACTGACTGGCCCGCTTTTTCGTCACGCCATGCTGCGGCTGCCAGGCATCGCGCTGGCGCTGGCATCGCTCGGCTTTTTAGGGCTGGGCGCGTCACCGCCGACGCCGGAGTGGGGACGCGTATTGGCGGAAGGTATGCCGTATATCGAACGCGCCTTCTGGGGCGTACTGGCACCGGCTGCCGCGCTCGGCGTGCTGTCGATACTGGCGGTGAGCGCAGCGAATCTCTCCGGTCGCCACAAGCACTAGCCGCACGCTTCGCTTCATGAGCGTTTACCCGCCAGATTTGACGATGGCGGGTCAGTGCATCTTCAGTTACGCTGTTAGCTAACCTCTGCCGAAGTACAGAATATGAATAGTGCAGAGTGTGAATAAGGAGAGAATATGCATAGCAGCGAATCCCACATCAGCCTCACCGTCACTCAGGCTCTGGATAAACTGGAAGCGCTGTATGATGATGCCGTCTCAGCACTGCGCGACGCCATCGGAGACTTCATCAACCACGGTACGCTGCCCGATGCCAGCGCGCGTGCAGCAGGATTATTTTCCTACCCCGCCTTACGCGTAAGTTGGAACGGTGAATCAACCGGACATCCGCGGCATCGTGCCTATGGGCGTTTTACCCATCCCGGCAGTTATTCTACCACCGTCACCCGTCCCGCATTTTTGCGTGCTTATCTCGCGGAACAATTGACGCTGCTGGAAGGTGATTATGATGTCACCATTGAAGTCAGCCCGTCACAGCAGGAAATTCCGTTTCCCTACGTGCTCGACGGTTCCGATCTGATCCTTGACCGTTCCATGAGCGCGGGCATCGCGAAACATTTCCCGACCACGGAGCTGTCACAGATTGGAGACGAGACGGCTGATGGCCTGTATCATGCCACCACTACATCGCCATTGTCGCATTTTGACGCGCTGCGTACCGACTTCTCGCTAGCTCGCCTTCGTCACTATACCGGTACACCCGTAGAGCACATTCAGCCGTTCATCCTCTTCACCAACTACACCCGCTATGTTGATGAGTTTGTGCGCTGGGCCTGTGCGCAAATTGCCGATCCCGCTAGCCCCTACGAGGCGCTGTCCTGCGCGGGTGGTATCTATATCACGGCCGAGACGCCCAACCCCGAACAGACCGTGTCCGATCTGGCCTGGAAAAACCACCAGATGCCCGCCTATCATCTGATCCCCCGCCACGGGAAAGGCATTACGATGGTCAACATCGGTGTCGGACCTTCCAATGCGAAAACCATCTGCGATCATCTCGCGGTAATGCGCCCGCATGCCTGGTTGATGATCGGCCACTGCGGCGGCCTGCGGGAAAGTCAGTCTATTGGCGATTATGTGCTGGCACATGCTTATCTGCGTGACGATCATGTACTGGACGCCGTTTTACCGCCGGATATCCCGATCCCCAGCATCGCCGAGGTGCAGCGCGCGTTGTACGACGCCACCAAGATGGTCAGCGGTATGCCGGGGGAAGAAGTGAAGCAACGCCTGCGCACTGGCACCGTGGTCACCACCGACGATCGCAATTGGGAGTTACGCTACGCCGCTTCCGCCCTGCGGTTTAATCTCAGCCGCGCCGTTGCAGTGGATATGGAAAGCGCGACGATTGCCGCACAGGGTTATCGCTTCCGCGTGCCTTACGGTACGCTGCTGTGCGTCTCAGATAAGCCGTTGCACGGTGAGATCAAACTGCCGGGACAGGCGAACCGTTTCTATGAAGGGGCGATTTCGGAGCATTTGCAGATTGGTATCTGCGCCATCGATCTACTGCGAGCGGAAAGTGACAAGCTGCATTCGCGCAAGCTCCGCACCTTTAACGAGCCACCGTTCCGCTAATTGCATGAGTTTTTTGTTAGGACAGGCGACCGTATTTATGCGCTCGCCTGAACTGGCATGACGTTTTCTTCACAGGGATAAAGCGTGATAATCAAGCACTCATATTAACGCCAGTAAGAGAGGTTACTTACGCGCCGCAATCATTTTCGGATTACGGTTGAAATAGCGCGTAAATGCCAGGCTGAAATTAGCAGGATGCCGATAGCCGACTTGCCAGGCCGTCTGCGCTACCTGAAACCCCAGCTCCAATAGCTGGTGCGCCCGTTCCATCCGCATCCGTAATAGCATCTGCCCCGGTGTAGTCGCGAAACAGCGGTGAAACCCAAGTTTGAGCCGGGATTCACTCATGCCCGCCTGAGCCGCAATGCAAGCCAGCGTCAGCGGTTCCGGCAGATGTTCCCGCATCCAGCAACATACCTGCTCCAACAGCTCTCGCTCTTGTGGATGAATAGCGTCACGCCTGTCTTTCGGTTGCAGGAGATACCGATACTGTGACAGCAGGCTTAACGCATGAATATGGCGATTCAGCGGGTCGGCGTCGCTACACAGCGCATTGACATGCATCTGACTGGCCGCAGATACCGATGTAAACGCGTACAGCCGCACGTCATCGCCACTGAATAGTTGTTCCGAACAGGCTAAACCAAAATAACGTGCCGCCGCCGTTTTCTCCACCAGCAGCCGTAACTGATCGACATGCTGCTGAGCCTGATAACGGCGTTCGCCCACACAGGAGCCAAACGCCGTGATAGTGACATGTTGCTCACGAAACCAGACCTGTGATCCGCTGCTATCGCAATAGGTCGACTCCCCTGCCAGCGCAAACGTCATGACCAGCATTGGCTGTGAATGTGGGTTCTGCGTTTCCTCCACCCATGCACGACGTGGGCGATATTGTGAACGAGCTAACGACAGGCCGGCATCAATACGGCTGAAATCCGACCAGCATTCACCGATGTCATCTGGCAAAGTGCGGCGTGAACCAGAGATGTCAACCTCATTCGCACAGCATCGATCGCCTGCTGGTTTTTCACTTCGCCTCTGTCGCTGTCTTTGCATCATCTTCCCTTGCCGTTTCGCATATGAAAAACGCCGTCTCGCATAACAATGAACATAATAACCATTCTCATTTATAGATAGCATATTCCCTATCGACTGACCATCAATGAGAAAGATCGCTTATGAACCCACTAGAGACATTATGGCAGCTTGCCGCCAACAGCGTGAAAGCCGACGCTTTACATCTTGCGCTGGAGCAGCAGATTTTCGACCGGTTGGAGGATGCCGCCACGCCGGAACAACTGGCGGACGCGCTGGGGTGGCAGCCGGAGAAAACCGGATTTCTGCTTGAGATGCTATGGAGTATGCAGCTTTTGACGCGCCATCATGGCAGTTATCGAACCACATCCGCCAGCGCAGCCGTGCTCTGTCGCAGCAGTCCGCGCTTTCTGGGGGATGCCTGGCGTTTTCGCCTCACCAGCCTACGCCAGTTTGGTCAGGGACTCAGCGACGGAATGCACCAGCCGCTGCCCACACAGTTGAGTGAATTACCGCGTGATGCGGCGTGGGCCAACGCGGCAGAACAGCAAATCGCGCAGGAGCAGCGTTCGGTAACCGCAGACCTTGCCGATCAACTGATCTCCAGCCTGCCGGATTTCCCACAAATCAGGCTCATTCTCGATCTGGGCGGTGGCCCTGGCTGGGTAGCGATTACGCTGGCGCTGCGCCACGCGCAGATCTCCGGCACGGTCTATGACCTACCGCAAACTGCTGTCGTGGCACAGCGCAATATCGATGATGCCGGGTTATCCGCGCGGCTGTCAGCACAAAGCGGTACGTTTCCCAGCGAAAAATACGATCTGATCTGGAGTTCCTCCTTCCTGCATTTTGTCGAGGACATTCCCGCCATGCTGGCAACGCTTTACCACACACTCGCGCCAGAGGGAACGCTGGTCCTCGCACAGGCGGAAATTAGCGAAGAAGCCAACGCCGCGGCTCCGGTTTTGCCGTTTTATCTGCCGATGCAAATGAGTGGACGCCACGTCACGCGAGAAGGACAACTTACGCAGTGGTTATTGAAGGCGGGTTTTACCTCTGTCGAAACCCGACGTCATCAGGCATTTCCCATGGCGCCGTTAAATGTCCTGATTGCCCGCAAATACAGGTGATAGCGCTACGCCATAGCGTAGCGAAAATGTGGAGAGACTGATGCAAAAAGCCAGTCAGCGTATGCTGACTGGCAAGTAAAAATTTTATGTCACTATCTATTTATTATACTTTTTTGTTTCTTATATATCCCTGACATGCTGGCAGTCATAATTTTTACACCCGTCATACTTCAAGTTGCATATGTGGTATTCAAAACATTAACGTCTTGTCCCGAAACTCGAATTATTTAGAGCATCTATATCAGAAACTTGTCCAATCTGATGCACCTGAGGCTGATGCACTGGCAGCAGCAGGGAGCCGGGCAAGCGAGAGTGTCTGCGTTGCTGGCTTCGGTGTTGAGAGCCCATAATTCGCTATTTTGAACACCGAGACTTCTCTGACAAGTTGATCCGCTTGTTCCTTGAGACTTTGTGCTGCCGCAGCGGATTCCTCCACCAATGCGGCATTCTGCTGTGTTGTCTGATCCATTTGGCTAACAGCAATGCCGACCTGTTCGACTCCCGTCGACTGTTCAGCACTTGCGGAACTAATCTCTGATACGGTATCGCTCAACTGGCGGATAGACTCAACAACCTGCTGCATCGTTTCCCCTGCTTTATTCACCAGCACAGAACCACGCTCGGTGCGTTCAACACTCGCAGTAATCAGATTCTTGATTTCTTTAGCGGCTTCTGCGCTACGCTGCGCGAGATTACGCACTTCACCCGCAACGACAGCAAACCCTCGCCCCTGCTCGCCCGCTCGGGCTGCTTCAACCGCGGCATTAAGTGCCAAAATATTCGTCTGGAACGCAATACTATCGATGACGTTAATAATATCGACAATGCTGCGCGAACTATCATTAATGGCCTTCATCGTATCCACTACGTCATTGACAACATTCCCTCCCTGAAGCGCCACGGTACTCGCATTTTGGGCTAGCGTATTAGCCTGACGGGCATTGTCGGCATTATTTTTTACCGTCATACCTAATTGCGTCATGGTCGAAGACGTTTCTTCCAGCGCACTCGCCTGTTCTTCCGTCCGTGATGACAAATCAGCATTACCCTGAGCAATCTGCATACTGGCGGTGGCAACACTCTCTGCATTGTTTCTAACGCCGACCACCATTCGTGTCAGCGCCGCTTGCATTTCCTGCATTGCCTCTAACAACAAGCCTGTCTCATCGCGATTATTGACGACGATAGAACCACTCAAGTCACCTACACTGATGCGCTTCGCAGAAGAAAGAGCAATAGATAACGGCCCGGTGACGCTTCGGGTTAACAACCAGGCAGTAAAACAGCCCAAAACCGTAGAGAAGACAGATAGCACTAACATCCACAACAGCGCATCATGGATATATTCTTTCGTCACCTGTTTGGAATGGTCAACGAACGATACCTGTAATGCAGCTAACTCGCTGAGCTTGGTGAAATAGAGCGTCTGGATAGTGGCGATATCGCCAAACACCAATTCGGTAGCCAGCGCATCCTCACCTTCCATCGCATAGTCAACGGCTTTATTAATACTCAGGCTATACTGTTTTCTGATATCGATAAGTTGATTAAATAACTCCCGTCCTTTTCCCGCATTGATACGACTGTCGAGGGTTTTATATATTTCACCAGCCGAATTGGTCGTTTTTACGATGATCGCCTTGAGAGCCTGCTTTTCCTGAACCTTGTCCCCTGGAAGGAGGATAATATCGCGCAATGTGCGAACATTAGTATTTAATATATCTTGAATATCACGCACCATATCGACTTTTGGCATTCTGTCCTCAGTGATTCCATCGACTTCAGCACCAATATTTTTCATAAAATAGTAGCCTACTGCCGACAAAATGAGCGTTAATATGATTAACATGCCAAACCCTAGAGAAAGCCGCTTTCCAATTTTTATATTTTTAAAAAAATCCATATTAGCACCAGAACTTTACATTCTTACAAAAATTTTACCCTATTGCGATTGATAGACATATTACCTGCTGCTTATCAAAGCAAATACGACAAACGGTAAAAATAATCGTTATCACAACAGGGTCCCTGGCCCCTCTAAATTTCTTATTTTTAGATACATGAGGCAGAATACTGGCATAAGAAATTCATTTAGCCATAGATATACCCGTGACACTTCAAGCCGCGTGCGCACTGAATCCCTGCAACTCGAATTATTTCGGATATAGCTTTAAAATTATATAAATGTTGACAACACTTGCTTACTGAAATTGTTTACCTGATAAAGTAACTCACCCCTCTTCTTTATTCCACCCTAAGCATCACGCGGTGTACGCGAATAATTTAAAGCAAACCAATTCTAAAAGATGGCTCTGTTTTCATTTTTCGCCCCACCCAATTTGACACCAGCTACGTTTAGTTAATGTTATGAAATAATAAAAACAACGTAGAGAGTCAACCAACTACGTTCTATAACCTTACACTATCATAAATAGAAGATCGATCGAAAATAACGATCATTAAACCGTTCAATCCCCTCTATTCGATCGTTTTTTTCTATCAGAAAAGAAGTTCCGGTTTTAATTAATTAACGTTAATTTATAAGTTAGAAGGCTAATAGTTTAGGGTGCATCAGGATGGCGTCCATACCACGACGTTGTGAGGCCTTAGATATAGTGTAACATTGATGAACTAATTAGATTTTAAACATAAAAGCAGACCACTAATGCCCATCAATGCAAAAAACCAGTCAGTGAGAACTGACTGGTTTTCGGGATGAACGTAATAGGGTACTGCGTGTTTCCGTCTCGTTTTTCACTCTACTGCATATTCCTTCATTTTATTTTCATCAGGCAGGGTGCCACTGAGTTTCTTAAGTACCTCTCTTGCTTCCTCCAGCACGCGGGCACACTGCGCACGCGTGATGGTAAGCGGTGGCTCAATTCTGACCGATTTAGCGTTGTTCAGAGTACCTGCAACTAAGATATTGCGCTGAAATAACTCTTTCGCAAAGGCATAGCCGATCTCGTTTTTCCTGAACTCGATAGCCTGTAACAACCCCATTCCGCGCGCTTCAATAATCAATTGAGGGTACTCAACCGCCAGTTGCCGTAAGCCTCGTAGCAAAAATTCTCCCTGTATTGCCGCCTGTTCTGGCAGATTTTTCGTCAGCAGTTCATTGACCGTTGCCAGCGCCGCCGCACAGGCCAGCGGGTTGCCGCCGAACGTGGTGGTATGCAGGAAGGGATTTTCAAACAGTACGGAGAATACGGCTTCCGTCGCCACCGTTGCGCCAATCGGCATCACACCGCCACCCAGCGCCTTCGCCAAACACAGAATGTCAGGCTGCACGCCATAATGCTCACAGGCGAACATCTTGCCCGTGCGCCCCATGCCGGTTTGCACCTCATCCAGAATCAGCAATGCCCCGATTTCATCACATAATGCTCTGACCGCAGGCAAATAATTCTCCGGTGGCACAATCACGCCGCCTTCCCCCTGAATAGGTTCAAGGATGATGGCTGCAACGTCATCGCCGGTTTTCTGGCATTGCTGAACCTGCTTGCGCATGGCGCTGATATCGCCAAAAGCAACATGATGGAAGCCGGGTAACAGCGGCATGAAAGGACGACGAAACGCGGGTTTGGCGGTAGCAGAAAGCGCACCTAGCGATTTGCCGTGGAAAGCACCGGTTGCGGCGATAAAGGTATATTTACCATGCGGTGATTGGTAGGCCTTCGCCAACTTCAGCGCCGCTTCCACCGATTCCGTTCCACTATTACAGAAGAAGCTGTATTTCAAATTGCCCGGCGTTAGCGCCGCCAATGTTTTTGCCAGCAATCCCCGCAGCGGGTCAAGCAGTTCCTGACTGTGCAGTGGCTGTCTGGCAAGCTGGCTCTCAACGGCAGCAATTACAGTAGGGTTACGATGCCCCACGTTAAAAATGCCGTAACCACCCAGGCAGTCCAGGTATTCATTCCCTTGGGTATCAATCAGCGTATTCGGGCCACTGGCGCGCCATTCGACTGCGCCGTAATCGCCGCCGGTAGTGACAGATTTTCGGTACTCCAGAAAACCCGGGTTGACGTATTCACGAAAACAACTCAAAACTTCTCGATTCAGTGCCGCTATGTCATCGTGGGATAGCGTGTCACTATGAATCCAATCTAGTGCCTGCTGAGTACACTCTAGCGGGTTAAGGTGGGCGTTTGATCTGGACAAAATGCGCTCCTTGAAAACGGACATCATGTGATGCCAATTTAATTAATGCACATAACACACCAGCCGCCCGCCCCAAATCAAAATAAAATACAAAAACGCGATCTAAACCAAAAATATGGCAGATGATTTGAACTAAATACGAATATTTGAAATTAATAACCAAATGACATGGCGAATGCCAGCGTGGAGATCATCAATATATCTTACGACTGCTCCACTTTTGCCCAGTGCGCCCTCTTTTGGGGCGCGTCTAGGTTGGACGAACTCGCTATTTGATCACTTTACTTCTCAAGCAAAACAAGTAGTGCCTCTTCGGTAGAATGAATAACCTTAGTGCCGGATCATGATATGGCGCACGATGGTGTAATCTTCCAGCCCGTACATCGACATGTCTTTGCCGTAGCCGGATAGCTTCTGTCCGCCGTGCGGCATTTCACTGACTAACATAAAGTGGGTGTTCACCCAGGTACAACCGTATTGAAGACACGCGGCCAGACGGTGTGCTCGCCCGATATCGCGCGTCCAAACCGACGAAGCCAGCCCGTAATGCGAGGCATTCGCCCAACCAATCACCTGCGCTTCATCGTCGAACGGCGTAATCGAGATGACAGGGCCAAACACCTCTTTCTGAACAATTTCATCTTCCTGCTTCGCGCCTGCCAACACCGTCGGTTGGAAATAGAATCCCTGTCCTTTCACCCGCTCACCACCGGTCACGACCATGATGTGCGGCAGCGCTTTGGCGCGTTCGACAAAACCAATCACACGTTCAAGCTGCGGCTCAGTAATCAACGGCCCCAACTCGGTCGTTTCATCGTGCGGATCGCCCATTTTCAGCGTTGCCACCGCTTTTCCTAATGCTTCCACAACCTCATCATAAATCGCACGCTGCACATAGAGTCGACAGGCGGCGGTACAATCTTGCCCTGCGTTGTAAAAACCGAAACTGCGGATCCCATCAACCACCTGATCGATATCTGCATCATCAAACACAATCACTGGTGCCTTGCCACCCAGCTCCATATGCGTGCGTTTTACGCTGGCAGCAGTATGGGCAAGGATATGCGATCCGGTCGCGATCGAACCGGTTAGCGACACCATGTTGACTTTCTCATGCCCTGTCAGCGCATCACCGATGTCAGCACCACGCCCGAACAGGATATTCACCACGCCAGCAGGGAGTATCTCCGCCAGCAAATGTGCCAGATAGAATGTCGTCAGCGGGGTTTGCTCCGCCGGTTTCAACACCACGCAGTTTCCCGCCGCCAGCGCCGGTGCCAGCTTCCACGATGCCATCATCAGCGGGTAATTCCACGGGGCGATGGACGCCACCACGCCAACCGGATCGCGCCGAATCATGGAGGTATGCCCTTCCAGATATTCTCCCGCCGCCGAACCACTTAGGCAACGTGCCGCCCCGGCAAAAAAACGAAAGACATCCGCCACCGCCGGCACTTCATCATTCAGCGCCGCATGATAGGGTTTACCGCAGTTCAGTGATTCCAGCTCAGCGAACGTTTCGGCATTTTTCTCGATGGCATCGGCAATCCGTAACAGCAGCGTCGCACGCGTTTTCGGCGTGGTCTGTCCCCAGTGTGCAAAAGCGGACTCCGCAGCCAGAACGGCTGCATCAACCTGGTGCAGATCGGCCTGGGCAATAGCGGCAATTTGCTCCCCCGTTGCGGGGTTGAATACCGGCAATATCTCGCCTTTTCCTGCGACCAACTTGCCTTCTATCAGTAATTTGTCATGCATACATTTTCCTTACAGAGAGAAAACGATCGTGTTTTTCATCACTATCTGCAAAATGTCTGTGCAAAAAACCTGCCACGTTATGTTTGATCGTCAATCCGTTCTGCAACAGGCGGCGTCAGACTAAGGCGCGTTACCCGATTCTTTCTTCGACTGCGTCGCGGCTTGTCGTGCTTCCTCCGCCAGCGCCTCAATCTCTTCTTCCGTCAGTTGATCTGACGCCTCATGCACCTTTGCCAGCCCTTCGCTGACGGTCACGTCTTTGGGATCGTCCTGCGTTGTCATCGTCATGCCTCTCAATCAAGTAATACGTCGACAAAGATAAGTGTAGTCGACGGCAAAAATCCGCCAACCTGAAGAAGATTTAACGCTGCTTTCCGATTCGTCATATGTGATAATAATTATCAATTACATCACATTTATTATTCAGGGCCTTACCCCGTTAGCGGACAATCACTATGGATAGCTCTGTGACAAGGAAAAGGGGTTCTGTTGCCGCAGAGGCGGCAGGAAGATTACCTGACGGGACGTTGGCATGTCAGAGTCTGAACTCAGAATGCTGTTCAACCACTATGCAGAACGGTTAGAACGCTATCTCAATCATAAACTGCGCGACCCTCAAACAGCGGCAGATCTGGTGCAAGAGAGTTTTTTACGGTTGGCACAACGGCTGGAGCAGCAGGACGATGTAGACGACAAGAAAGCGTATCTCTATAAAACAGCCAATAATTTACTGCTCGACCATGTCCGCCACCAGCAGCGTTGGCAGATGGCAGCGTGTGTTGACGACGTGGATACGACGCTGGACTCTCTGCCGGATGCTACTCCCCAACTCGATCGAGCAGCGATCGCTCAACAGGAACTGGAGCGTCTGGCAAACGTATTGGCAACATTGCCTGAACGCACGCAGCAGATATTTCACCTACACCGGTTCGAACACATGATGCAGGCACAAATTGCTCAGCAATTGGATATTTCCCTCAGCACCGTTGAGAAACATCTTGCTATGGCTCTGCATGCCATGCTGACGATCCGCTCCTCGTGAAAATAGTCGGCAATAATGAAATAATCACAAATTATTTACGGGTTTATTACCCTCAGACGTCTACTTATTTAGAGACCCTACCCACTCCAGGCCTATAACATGAACGATTATCCCCCTGAAATCCATCAGCAGGCAGCACGATGGGCCATACGTCTGGCCGAAGCACCGCTGGACGATGAACAGGAACTGACATTCCAGCGCTGGCTGGCACAGGATCCCCGCCATCGCCACGCTTTGGAACAGGCAGGGATGCTCTGGCATGAGTTAGGGTCGCTCAGCCCCGAGCAAAAGCAGGTGCTACAACCACAACCGGTAGCCCAATTACCCGTCAGACGCGTCAATCGCGTGACACAATGGAAAATCGCGGCCTTATTGTTGCTGGGTTTCAGTCTCGGCACGACGTGGATTTCCGACGGCATCATCACGCTGCGCTCAGACTACCACGCGGATCATCAGGTTAAACAGGTTACGCTACCGGACGGCAGCCTGGTCGATATGGATGCAGGTAGCGCCATCGTTCTTGCCTACACGTCGCAGGAACGGCGAGTTACGTTGTTACAAGGTTCGGCCTGGTTCACCGTTGCCCCAACGAATGCACAGGAAAAACGTCCTTTCTTAGTTGAAGCGGCATCGGGAACGACACAGGCGTTGGGTACGCAATTCATTGTGCAGAATACACCGCAGACCACGACGGTCGGCGTGGTGGAGCACAGCGTTCAGGTAACCACAAGTGGACAAACACTGCAGCTTGATGAAGAGCAGGCCGCACGCTATACCAAACAAGGTGTGACACGTCTTCCCGGCTGGAATAGCCGCGAACGCGGCGATTGGCGACGTGGTCTGCTGATATTTGATCAACAACCGCTCGCTATCGTGATCGCCCGTATCAATCAGTACCGCTCTGGTACGATCGTCATCCCTAATTCAGCACTGCGCCAACGCCAGGTCAGCGGCATGTTTTCGCTTAACGAACTGGATGGCGCGCTGCAAACCATGGCCGTTGAGCTGGGTGCCAAAACCGTTTCGCTCCCCGGCATCACTATTTTGTACTGATCTATACCGATTCACCTCCCTCCGGTATTTCCTTTCGCTACCGCTCCTGCAATACCGTTCGGGAGTGGTGAGCACTCATCAAGAACCACGACGTTTACAATGCCGTAACTCATCGGTGAAAAAATTTTTAATATTTTTTTACGGGTTCTGTTACCTCAACCGTCTTCATATTTAGATAATGATTTTTATTATCATTTCCATTAATGACGAAAGAATTACTTATCATTTTGTTTATTAATGTTTATTAGTCATTTAACTGACGGTAGACCAGGCAAAAATGTTAAAAAAAACACAACAGCAAGATATCCGTTTATTACAACTCACTCCCCTTTCTCTCGCCGTCGGCATTGCACTCTCACTGCTGAGTTCGTACCACTCTGCACAAGCAGAGACACAGGCCGCCAACGTTCAGGAATCGATTCGTCAAAGCATTACCTTTTCCATCAGCCCGCAACCACTGAGTAGCGCGTTGCTCCGCTTCGCCGAGCAGGCCGGGCTACAGGTGTTCTTTGCTGACGTCAACCTCGAAAATATGCAGGCCACCGCGCTTCAAGGCCGCTTCACGCCCGAGCCAGGGCTACGCCAGTTGATCGGCACCAACCCGGTTGATTTTCAGATCGACAACAACGGCGTGATTACCCTGCGGCCTCGCTCGGCCAATGTCGATACAGCCAAAATAGACGATGTCATGACGGTACGCGCGTTCACCGTCGCCAATCCCGGTGACTGGATCTATGAGCAACCGCGCGCCATCAGCGTGATTTCACGCGAGCAGTTGGATAACCGCCCCACTCGCCACGCCGCCGATATGCTGGAACAATCCGCTGGCGTGTACTCCAGCGTCAGCCAGCAAGACCCTGCACTGTCAGTGAACATTCGCGGGATACAGGACTTCGGGCGCGTGAATATGAACATTGATGGCGTGCGCCAGAATTTCCAAAAAACCGGCTACGGACAGCGCAACGGGCAGATGTATATCGACTCAGAGTTGCTCTCCAGTGCCACGATTGAAAAGGGCGCGACAAACGTGATGGGCAGCGCAGGGACACTAGGCGGCGTCGCCACCTTTAATACGGCCAGCGCCCACGATTTTCTGGCTCCAGGTAAAGAACTGGGCGGAAAACTGCACGCCAGCACGGGCGACAACGGGACACATTTTATCGGCAGCGGCATCCTCGCGCTCGGCAACGAAAGCGGCGATATTCTGGTGGGTGCCAGCGAACGCCATTTGGGCGACTACTGGCCGGGTAACGACGGCAACCTCGGGAATATCCGTATTCCCGGCAATTCGAGTAATTACGCAACGTGGGCGGATAGCTTAAAGCATCAGAAAGTAAGCAGTGCAGCCTACACCATGCGCTCACGGCTGGCGAAAGTCGGCTGGAATCTCCCCGCTAACCAGCGTTTCCAACTCAGCTATATGCAGACACAAACCTCTTCCGAAAACGCAGGGACACTATCCAATCTCTCCAATACTGACCTGGGGTGGAGAGCCAGCGGACACAGCGATATTATGGCGCGTAGTACCGCGCTGGATTACAGCCTGAAGCCAGACAACCAGCGCTGGCTGGATTTGAAGACCAAGATTTATTACGCCGATACCAATAACAACACCGATAACTATGCTCTTTCCAATACCAGCGCATATCACGAGCGCACGCGATTACGCACCTACGGGGTGCAGGCGCAAAACACTTCGACGCTGTTGCAACGGGGTGCTCACGAGCTAAAAGCCGATTACGGACTGGATTTTTATTACGACAAAATCACCACGGACAGTACCAATAGCACGGCCAGTAACGCGACTCCGGAAGGGAACCGTGCGATAGTCAGCCAGTTCTTCAATCTGAATTATGCCTACGATGAGTGGGTAACGCTGCAAGGCGGCCTGCGTTACGATCGTTATCGGTTACGCGGCACCACCAGCATCAGCTATAGGGAAATTCCCTATACCATCACGGACCCCTGTAGGGAAAGGTCGATCGCGCGTTGCCCATCGTTCGTGACCACCACGCAGGATTGGAATGTCGATGACGAACACGGCAAGCTTTCCCCTACGCTATTTGCTGGCGTCCGACCCGGCGTTGATTGGCTACAGTTGTTCACCAGCTATGGCTTATCCTGGCGGCCGCCTTCCGTCAGCGAAACCTTTGCCAACGGCACCTACAGCGCGGGTAATTATTACCTGTATCCGAATCCTAACCTCAAGCCAGAGCGCTCACGCGCCTGGGAGGTCGGATTCAATATTCAGAAGCCCGAATTGCTTATGGATGGCGACAGGCTGGTCACCAAAGTGTCCTACTTTGACACCCGAATAAACAACTACATCAGCCTGAACGGCGCACGTAACAAACCGGGCTATAACGGCTATTCGCTCAGTAATTCCGTGTTCCAGAACAACCTGGTGAAGAGCCGTTTCCGCGGGATGGAATATCAACTTAATTACGACGCGGGCTTTCTGTATGTCGATGCAACCTACACTCACATGATCGGCAATAACGATTTCTGTGCACCGGTAGCCTGGATGGGTGGCGTCACGACGGTTGGCGGCTCCAGAGGTAACTATTACTCCACGCCTGTCGATACCACGGCCAGTGACTTCTCTTGCCAGAAAACGCTGTTATTCAGCAACGCGGCCTACCTCCCCGGCGATCGCGGCTCTGTCACGCTGGGGACGCGCATCTTCGATCGCAAGCTGGATATGGGTGTCACGATGCGTTTTGCTCCGGGCTATCAGGACACTGCCGCACCGGCCAACTCCGCCTATTTAGCCGACTGGCCTAAATATGAAGTTTACGATCTGTACGCCAGCTATCGCCTGACTGACAGCCTGACGCTGCGCGGCTCCATCGAAAACATGGCTAACCGTACTTACATCGTGAGTTATGGCGAATCACTTGGTTACACACCAAGCCGAGGGAGAACGGTGCAGGCTGGGGCGGAATACCGATTCTGATTTCTCTGCTTCCCAACATGGGAAGCAGGAAAAAAAGGGAATGGCCACTGGCATGCTGATATTCGGCCATGTTCTGCTTTGGAGGGAAAATATCTGGCATCCAGATATTCTAAAAAAACCATAGGGATTTTATATTAATAACCAATCATACTATAAAGTAACATTGCCCTTCGCATCGAAGGCAAACATAGCAAAGAACAAATCAGCTATATTCCTGAAATGAATCACAACAACGGGCCGATATTTTATTTTTCGGCAATACCCTAATGGTCTGGCGTTGACTTCATAGTCAAAAAGGGATTCATTTTTCACGTTTTAAACTAATCATTTAAAAACAACAGAATATAAAAAAATACCCCATTTTAGGTAGATTAATTAACATCTAAATACGATTTTTCGTGGTAAGCGTTAACGAAAACAAAAAATAAAACAACATGAACCACAACAAAATAAGAACAAGAATTTAATCACTTTTAAAAACAACCCATCAACCATTAACAATCCAGCTAGCCAACGCGCCAATCACACATTAATAAATTAAATTTACACTTAAAAAACTAAAGTAACCATAAAAATGTAATTATTGCGAGCGGGATCTTTTATTTTCAGGAAAGAGGACAAAGATAAAAATTAATAGATTTAGATCAAGAAAACAAATAACAACCCGTCCATATAGTACCCACAGTAAATCTTTACTTATTTTAATTCTAACTAATCAATTCATCTTATATACCCTAAATAATTCGAGTTGCGTGAAGGTGGCAACTGAGCGAATCCTCAGGAACTTACTTAGGTAAGTGACTGAGGTGAGCAAAGGCAGCCAACGCACAAGCCGCTCGAAGTATGACGGGAATAAAGCAATGCAATGGGGCTACTATGGACTTCATCATTCAATTAGTCATTGTCCTGATCTGCCTTTTTTACGGGGCAAGAAAAGGCGGGATCGCGCTGGGTTTATTAGGCGGGGTCGGACTTGTTATTCTGGTCTTTATCTTTAAATTGCAACCGGGTAAACCACCCGTTGACGTCATGCTGGTTATTATTGCCGTGGTGGCTGCCTCGGCGACGCTTCAGGCATCGGGCGGGCTGGATGTCATGCTACAACTCGCGGAGCGTATGCTACGACGTAACCCGAAATACGTTTCGATTATCGCGCCGTTCGTCACCTGTATTCTGACGATCCTGTGCGGTACGGGCCACGTGGTGTATACCATTCTGCCAATTATTTATGATGTCGCCATCAAGAATAATATTCGTCCTGAAAGGCCAATGGCTGCCAGTTCAATCGGCGCACAGATGGGGATTATTGCCAGCCCGGTTTCCGTTGCCGTCGTTTCACTGGTTGCCATGCTGGCTAATTTCACCTTCCAGGGTAAGCATCTGGGATTCCTCGACCTGCTGTCAATCACCATCCCTTCTACCCTGCTGGGTATTCTGGCGATAGGGATTTTCAGTTGGTTCCGCGGTAAGGATCTGGACAAAGATGCCGATTTCCAGAAATTCATCGCCGACCCAGAAAACAAACAGTATGTGTATGGCGATACCGCCACGCTGCTGGACAGAAAACTGCCGCGCAGCAACTGGGTCGCCATGTGGATATTCTTGGCAACTATCGGTGCAGTGGCAATTCTAGGGGCGGTTGAAGAGCTGCGTCCGGTTTTCGCTGGCAAGCCGCTGTCGATGGTGCTGGTGATTCAGATGTTTATGCTGCTTTCCGGCGCTATCATCATTATCGCCACCAAAACCAATCCGTCATCGATCTCGAAAAATGAAGTATTCCGCTCGGGGATGATTGCCATCGTCGCGGTATATGGTATCGCCTGGATGGCGGAAACCATGTTCGGTGCGCATCTGGAAGAGATCAAAACCACGCTCGGATCATTGGTTAAGGTCTATCCGTGGGCCTATGCCATTATCCTGCTGATCGTGTCCAAGTTCGTTAACTCGCAGGCGGCAGCACTGGCAGCGATTGTCCCTGTTGCACTGGCAATCGGGGTCGATCCCGCTTATATCGTGGCGTCGGCACCAGCTTGCTACGGTTACTATATTCTGCCGACCTACCCAAGCGATCTGGCTGCTATCCAGTTTGACCGCTCCGGCACCACCAAAATCGGTCGTTTCGTCATCAACCACAGCTTCATTCTGCCAGGGTTGATCGGCGTAAGCACATCCTGCGTCTTTGGCTGGGTGTTCGCGGCGATGTACGGCTTCCTGTAATTCGGTTATCTGCCCCTAAAAAGCCGTCCAGCAATGGGCGGCTTTTTTATGGCGCCCCCTCCGGCATATCCCCCTCACGAGCCGTCGCAAGCGATGTTGAAAAACACACTATCCGTTTTTTATCTCTGTTGCCAGATACGGACACAGGCTTGCGCCAGCGCTCGTGTCGGATCGATGCTGATATCCCGCCAGCGTGACGACACCGCCTCCAGCGCAGGGGGGACCTCCGTACAGGCCAGCACCAAACGCTCTGCCCCGCGCTCCACCAATTGTGCAGCAAGCTGTTCGAGCAAACGCCCACCGTGCTGGAGTTCACCACGTTTTACCGCATAGCACCCCGGCACGAAGAGCGTCATCATTTCCTGCTCGTTTGGCACTACCGTTTCAGCACCTAACTGCGTGCTAAAACGCTGCTGATACCACCCGGCGTTTAGCGTCCCATGGGTCGCAATCAGCCCGATTTTTTGCGGTACTTTCTTTGTCTTCGCAGGTTGTGTAATGGCATACAGCGTGGCATCGGCAATATGCACCAGAGGCGCATCGCTTGCTTCAGACAATGCATCAAACCAGTGGTGTGCGGTATTACACGGCACCACAATATGACTGACCGACAAGCGGTTAAGCTGTAGGACAGCATGCAATAGCGCCGGTAACGGCGACTCACCGGTTCCTGCCAGAGCCTGTTGGCGGTCGGGAATCTGTGGCACGTTCCAGACAATCACTGGCACATGATCCTGATCGCGGTTAGCTGGCGTTTCTTCAACGATCTTATACAACAGATCGACCGTCGCCAGCGGCCCCATGCCCCCCAGTACACCAATCAGCGGCGTGCTCATTGTACTGCCGTTTGTTCGAACAGTTGACGGTAGCCAAACAACCCCGCTGCTCCCCCCGTATGAATAAAGACGATATTTTCATCAGTGCGAAAATGCCCCTGACGAATCAGATCGATCAGCCCCGCCATCCCCTTTCCGGAATAGACTGGATCGAGCAAAACTCCTTCCAACTGCGCCAACAGCCTGAGCGCTTCCAGCGTTCCTTCTGTCGGAATACCGTAGCCTTTGCCAACGTAGTCGCTGTTTACCTGCACAGCACTGCGCGGCAGTTCACCGGAGATCCCCAGCAGTTGCCAGGTGCGTTGCGCTAACGCGTAAACATTCTCTTCCTGCTTTGCTTTAGGCGCTCTGACGCTGATGCCTAGTAGCGGAATCTGGCTGTGTGTTGCCACCAGCCCAGTAACCAGCCCAGCCTGCGTTCCCGTGCTGCCCGTTGCATGGACAATGTGATCGATACGCAGACGCTGCTGGCTAGACTGGAACAATAGCTCTTCCGCACAGGCAACATAGCCCAACGCGCCTACCGGGCTGGAGCCGCCACCGGGGATGACATAAGGCTTAAATCCTTCTTTACGCAGTGATGCCGCCAACGTTTCCATCGCCTGCTGCATGTCCGTGCCGGCAGGCAGATGATCGATAATTTCACCGCCCAGCAGATTATCCAGCAGCACGTTGCCGGAGCGCTGGTAGTCTTCACCGTAGTCCTCCACGCGCTTTTCCAGCAGCACTTTGGTTTTCAGCCCCAACTTTGCCGCCGCTGCAATGGTTTGCCGCACATGGTTAGACTGTGTCGCGCCCTGCGTGATAATGACATCCGCGCCCTGCTGCTGTGCATCGGCTAACAGGAACTCCAGCTTACGGGTTTTATTCCCGCCGGTCGCCAGCCCGGTTGCATCGTCGCGTTTGATATAAACCGTCGGCCCGCCTAAATAGGCAGACAGGTTCGGCAGCGCCTCCAGCGGCGTAGGGAAATGGCCCAGTGATAAACGGGGGAATCGGGCAAGGTGCATGATGTTCTCCTGAAAATTGATTACAAATTAAGGTGACGGCGCGCTTCTTCACGAACACGATGTAAAATACGCTGCTTCAATGCGGCGTAGTCGGGATGTTGAGCCAGCGTTTCAATGTCTCGCTCACGGCCAAATGGCAGCCGAATCTCTTCCGCAATACGGCCAGGACGTGCAGACATCACCACGATTCGATCAGCCAGAAATAGCGCTTCATCGACGTCATGTGTGACAAACAACAATGTTGTGCCGGTTTTCTGCCAGGCGGACAGCAGCAGCTCCTGCATCATCAAACGGGTTTGTGCATCCAGCGCGCCAAACGGTTCGTCCATCAACAACACCTCGGGGTTCGGCAACCAGGCTCGCGCCAGCGCCACTCGCTGTTTCATCCCGCCGGAAAGCTGCCACGGATAGTGCTGCTGAAAGCCCTCCAGCCCAACCAGTGCCAGATAATCTTTCGCTTCACGTTGAATGCGGATTTTATCTGCACCCTGCATCCGTGGGCCAAACGTCACGTTTTCCAGCACGGTAAGCCAGGGGAATAAATTGGCCTGCTGAAATACCATGCCGCGCGACGGCCCCGGACGACGAACAGGCGTGCTACTGCACAGTACCCGTCCCGCATCAGCGGTTTCAAAACCCGCGATCAAATTGAGAATGGTTGATTTACCGCAGCCGGAAGGGCCAAGCAGCACCACAAACTCGCCCTTGGCAATCTGGAGAGAAACATCATCCAACACCGTTAGGGGGCCGCTCTGTGATGGAAATGCGAGGCTAACGTGTTCAACAGCAATGTGTGGCGCATCGGGTTGAGAATGTTCTGTCATGATGATTTTCCCGCCCACGGCACAAAGATGCGCTGCGCACCGACCAGTAGCAGATCGAGCACATAGCCAATCCCCCCCAATAGTAAGATGCCCAACATGACAATATCGGTACGCAGATAAGCACTGGCATTCATCACCATCCAGCCAATACCCGAGGTAGCAGCGACCATTTCAGCCGCAATCAGCGACGTCCAACCAACACCGATAGCCAGCCGCACCGTAGTGAACAGCTCCGGTAGCGTATCGGGCAACACCACGTGGAGAAAGATCTGGCGAGGGCTTGCGCCGAGCGTTTGCGCGACGCGGATACGGGAACGTTCCACGCGATCCACGGCGGCACAGGCACCGACCACAACGCTGAGAAAAGTCGCGATAAAGATCAGAAAGAATTTGGATGCTTCGCCAATTCCCAACCAGACTACCGCCAGCGGGATCAGTGCAATTTTAGGTAACGGTCGCAGAAACTGAACGAAAGGATTAAACACGGCAGCGATCGGAGGCGATAACCCCATCAGCAGCCCAAGCGGGACACCAAGAATAATGGCAACGCTGAAGGCGCTCAGCGCTCGAGCAACACTGACGGCAATGTGTTCCCATAGCGACACCTGCCGATAGCCATCTTGCGCTAATTCCCCCGCAGTCAGGAGAATATCCGACAGCGGCGGTAGCAACAGCGGATCCACCCACTGCTGCGCCCCCGCCCACTGCCATAATGCGAGCACTACCGCCACAGAGGTGATGCTCAATAACACATAAGACGTTCTTTTCACGACCCGTTAATTCCCTTTCGCGGCCTGCTTCAGATAGGAGGAATTAATGGAGTCAGCGAACGATGCGGGAATATCGCGCTGGCGAACCTCGCCAATACTCTCCAGAAAATGGGCCGTTTTGGCGACCGCCTGACCGATACCGCTACGATCTGTGTTATTGCCGTCACCTAGCCACTGTGCCGTCGCCTGCTGCTCCAGCGTCGGATATTCCAGCCCTGACAGCGTATTGGTTGCCGTCGTAACGGGCGCCCCCACCTCTTTTGCCACAATCGCCGCGGCCTTTTCTGGGTCCTGACGGAATTCATCCACTTTCTGCTGATGTACCCGCAGGAAGCGTGCCACCGTTTTTGGGTACTGCTGGGCAAACGCCTTCCTGACCACATAATTGTTGTAAATCAGATAACCGTCTTTTTGCAGGTCTTTGGTCGCAAAAATCGCGTGTCCAGCGGAGGCTTCCAGTTCCTGCGCGAACGGTGCCCAGACATAGCCTGCATCAATATCACCACGTTTCCATGCCGCCACCATCTCAGCCGGACGTAGCGGAATAAGGGTAATCTTGCTGCGGTCTAGCTTGTTGACCGCGATTGCCGCTTCCAGCGCATACTGCGCCGTTGAATTTGGCGGATAAGCTACGCGCTTCCCTTCGATATCTTTCAGCGTAGTGATGCCAGACTTGGCAATCAGGCGCTCATACGTGGCGATAACACCGGATACACCGACAATCTCTACC
Source organism: Pectobacterium parmentieri (assembly GCF_001742145.1). Taxonomy (NCBI): domain Bacteria; kingdom Pseudomonadati; phylum Pseudomonadota; class Gammaproteobacteria; order Enterobacterales; family Pectobacteriaceae; genus Pectobacterium; species Pectobacterium parmentieri. Next base: position 2,196,979 of record NZ_CP015749.1, read on the forward strand.
GGCAGTTTTCTGACAATCCCTGCCGTCGCTGGGCTGGAACCGAAGTTGGCGATATCAATCGCGTTACTGGCGAAATAATTCAGCGCATCAGCACCGGAAGCAAATTGTACCCACTTCACTGGCGCACCTAGCGTTTTTTGCAACGAGCCGTCGGCTTTAGCTAACACTAAAACTTGTGAACCGCCGCTATAAGCCACGCGCACTTCATCAGGATGCTTTTCAGGAGCATTGCTTTCTGCCGCCAGTACAGAGGTTGCCATTAATAACAAACCACCTACGCCGACTGCGCTCAATATATTTTTCATTGTTTTTCCCTATGGCGTTAAATAAACAACCAGTTAAATAAGTTAATAAATCATTAATTCATTAGGCCACTTTATTATTTAAATAAGATAGTTGTCCCCAACTGATATCATCGACGAAAATACCGTCCGTTAACCGCTGACGATAGGTTTGTTTTTCTTTATCACCCGGCAGTAATAATCCATCATCATCACGGGATTGGCGTACCCATTCTAATAACGCAGGTATTTCCTGTTGATAGGTTGTCGCTCCACCTAATTTTTTCGGATCGATTAAAATAGACAACATACTGTTAATAATCTGCTTGCCCTCGCCTTTCGCCGTGCGTTCCGTTTTCCCTCCGGTCAATGCCGCGCCAAGTAAAGAACAAATCAGCGAAAGCCCCGACCCTTTATGTTCCCCAAACGGCAACAGTGCACCCAGCGGTTGTTCCATCAGCCAGCGCGGATCCACCGTCGGATTACCTTCGTTATCGACAATACAGCCAGGCGCAACCGATTTACCCTCATTCCATGCGATACGAGCCTTGTTACCGGCAATCATGCTGGTAGCAAAATCCAGAATCACGGGGTCACCCTGTTCGACCGGAATACCAGCGCAGAACGGATTGGTTCCAAAACGCGCCTGTTGCCCCTGCCACGGCAGCACTACTGGCTTGGTATACACATTGGCAAAGTGCAGCGATACCAGCCCAACCTCTGCGGCCTGTTCCGCCCACGCGCCAATGCGCCCCAGATGGTGAGCATTGGCTAAACTCACCACCGCCAGACCATGCGTTTGCGCACGTGTTATACCTTCTGCCAGTGCCTGCTTTGCCACCACTTGCCCAAAACCCTGCTGACCGTCAAACGAGACCAGTGAGCCAAAATCCAGCGTTTTTTCCACCTGCGCGTGAGGTGAAAGCCCGCCTTCGCGAATCGCTTCAATATAACGCGGCAACATACTAACGCCGTGCGAGTCATGCCCTTTCAGGCTGGATTCGACAAGATTATCCGCCACAATTTCTGCAATTGATGCGTCCACATCATTTTCTGTCAGTCGGTCGCGTAAATAATCACGTAAATAGTAATGGCTAAAAACAGGCATATCATTCTCTGTATACTGAAATATAAATGTAAGGCCCACTATAACGCGCAGGTTTTTATCCATAACTGAAAAATAAAACTATCTATAGCAACTATTTAGCTAAGGCAGTGATTGGCTTGTTTTCTCGTGCGCATTACTATTTAAAATCACATTTATTCTAACTTATTCCAAAAAACACTTTAGCGGCAACGGGCTAAGAAAATAGGATGCTTTCTTTAAGGTGTTATTTACGACGCGTTATTTATTTAAATATTCACCTGCCGTTTTTCTATTTATTTCATACCCGTATTTATTGCTGCTTAACCATGAGAGATAACGATAATGAATCACTCACTTCCCGCGAAAAAATCGACGCGTTTCACACGTCTTGCCGCCATGATTGGCCTGACGTTAACGGCATTTGGTGCTAATGCGGAAGGTACCATTAGCATTGCGCAGCAGTTTGGCATTGGTTATCTGATCCTGGATGTCGTGCGCGATCAAAGCCTGATAGAAAAGCACGGTAAACAGCAAGGGCTGGATATTAAGGTATATTGGCGCACGCTTTCTGGCGCGACGGCGATCAACGAAGCGCTGCTATCCGGTGCCCTGGATGTGGCCTCTGCTGGTGTTCCGCCGATGCTCACCGTGTGGGATCGCACGCAGGGCCGCCAGAATGTGAAAGCGATCGCCTCACTCGGCTCCATGCCCAACTATTTGCTCAGCAATAACCCGGCAGTGAAATCCATCCGCGACCTGAGCGATAAAGACCGTATCGCCGTGCCTGCCGCAGGAGTTGGCTTCCAGTCACGCACGCTGCAAATCGAAACCGCGAAGCTCTACGGTGCAAAGGATTTCAAACGTTTCGACAAGATTTCCGTCAGCCTGCCGCATCCCGATGCTAGCGCAGCGCTTATCGCGGGCGGTTCCGAAATCAATGCCCATTTTTCCAGCCCGCCTTTCCAATATCAGGCGCTGGAACATGCCAATGTGCACAAAATTCTGAGCTCTTATGATGTGTTGGGCGGTCAGGCGACGTTCAACGTGCTGTATACCACACAGAAATTCCATGATGAAAATCCGAAAACCTATCGCGCCTTCTACGATGCCCTGAAGGAAGCCTCACAGATCGTCAAGGCAGATAAAGCCGCAGCGGCCGAAACCTATATTCGGGTAGAGAAATCGAAATTAGACCCTGAACTGGTGAAACGCATCGTCGCCGATCCCGAGATCGATTTTACCATCATCCCAGAACGCACCTATGTTTATGCCGAAAAGCTGCAACAGCTTGGCGTGCTAAAAAACAAAGCAACCTCCTGGAAAGACTATTTCTTTGCAGAAATCCACGACCAGCCGGGCAGCTAAACGCCGCATTACGCTAACCCGATATTCATGTTCGTTACCACGCAGGAGAAAAAGATGACGCACCCAATTCACAATGCCTTCGACCAACCGCTGTTGCAGGTTGACGGTGTCGGGCTGGAATACCGCACGCGGCGTAGTCTGGTGCGCGCCACCCATGATGTGAGTTTTGACGTCTTTCCCGCCGAACGTTTTGTGCTATTAGGGCCTTCCGGTTGCGGCAAATCCAGTTTGCTCAAATCTATCGGCGGCTTTTTGTCTCCGGTAGAAGGAGAAATCCGCCTCGGCGGCCAACGTGTCACACGGCCGGGCCCCGATCGCATCATGGTCTTTCAGGAGTTTGACCAGTTGCCGCCGTGGAAAACCGTGCTGGAAAATACGTTATTTCCACTGGTTGCCAGCCGTCAGGCAACGCGAGCCGAAGCAGAGGAACGCGCCCGCTATTTTCTCGATAAGGTCGGGCTGACGAAGTTTGTCGATGCTTATCCGCATACCTTATCCGGTGGGATGAAACAGCGTGTTGCCATCGCACGGGCGCTAACCATGCAGCCGAAAGTGCTGCTCATGGATGAGCCGTTCGCCGCACTGGATGCGCTAACCCGCCGCAAAATGCAGGAAGAATTGCTGGCGCTGTGGGAAGAGGTGCGCTTCACACTGCTGTTTGTCACCCACTCGATTGAGGAAGCGCTGATCGTCGGCAACCGAATTTTGCTGCTCTCGCCGCATCCGGGTCGCGTGCGGGCAGAAATCAACTGTCATCAGTTCTCACTGAGCGATCAAGGCGGTGACGTTTTTCAAAACACGGCACAGCGCATTCACCATCTTCTTTTTCCAACCGATGCCGACACGCGCTCGCCTGCCGCATCCACTCAAGGTAAACCCTATGAGCATTCAGCCCCCCGTGCGGCCTGAGTATGAGCGTGAACTGGCACCGCTGAAAGATTTTACCCTTGCCCAACCTCTGCCGCTGGCAACCCGTCTGTGGAATCAAACCTGGATTCGCAAGCTGGTGTTGTTGGCTGGGCTGTTACTGCTGTGGGAAATGGGTGCACGCTGGCAGAATAACGACCTAATGCTGCCCAGCTTCCTGCAAACATTTCAGGCGTTTCGCGACGATCTCGCCAGCGGCGAATTGCCGCATAAGATGGTGGTTTCACTTGGAACACTGCTGAAAGGCTATGTCATTGGCAGCCTGCTCGCGCTGGCGCTCAGCGCATTGGCGGTGTCCACCCGTTTTGGCCGCGATCTCTTAGGTACATTGACTTCCATGTTCAACCCGCTGCCTGCGATTGCGCTGCTGCCGCTGGCTCTGCTGTGGTTTGGGCTGGGAGAAAAAAGTCTGGTCTTCGTGCTCGTCCACTCGGTGATGTGGCCGATGGCGTTGAACACCTACTCCGGCTTTCTTGGCGTTTCAGAAACGCTGCGTATGGCGGGGCGTAACTACGGCCTGACTGGCTTTCGCTACATTAGCGCGATCCTGATCCCTGCTGCGTTGCCGTCGATTATCTCCGGCCTGAAGATCGGCTGGGCATTTGCCTGGCGCACCCTGATCGCCGCTGAGTTGGTGTTCGGGGCATCGAGCGGCAATGGCGGTTTGGGGTGGTACATCTTCCAGAACCGTAACGAGCTTTATACCGATCGGGTTTTCGCCGGGCTGGCTTCCGTCATCATCATCGGATTGCTCGTTGAGGGACTGGTGTTTTCCACGATCGAGAGAGTGACGGTTAAACGCTGGGGAATGCAGCGCTAGATGCTATTTCAGTTATGCGAAATCTTCCCGTTCATAGCCAGAATTGTTCTTTTGCGGCGATCTCTATCGCTGTTACAACTGATTTGTCTTTTCCTACAGAGATGAGAGATCGCGTACATGATTGCAATACAAGCGCCACAAACCTATCTGAATCGTGACGGCGTCATTCGTTCTGTTGGTGACTATGTTGCCCCTCACGCCAGCACGCTGTTGATTGTGACGAGTCCGCAGGCGTGGGAAAGGACGGCCAATGCCGTCGAACGTAGCCTCAATGAACATGGCTTACGTTATCAGGTCGAATTTTTGCCGGGCGATTGCACCAAATCGGCAATAGAGGCGCTAACCGCAGAGGCTCGCGCATTCAGCGCAGAACTGATTTTAGGCATCGGCGGTGGGCGCGTGCTTGATGTCGCCAAAGCCGTCGGCGATATTCTGGGGCAGATCCCTGTCATCGCCGTTCCTACCATTGCCGCTACCTGTGCTGCCTGGTCGCCAATCAGCGTGATTTACAGCGACAGTGGCGCACATAACGGCCCCTTTCCGCTGACGCGACTACCAGTCTGGGTGCTGGTAGACAGCGAGATTATCGCCCACAGCCCCTCGCGTTACCTCAAAGCCGGTATCGTGGATGCACTGGCAAAGTGGTACGAATTTCAACCGTATTTGCGTCACGGCGATGACGGGCTGGCCTTGGCGCTCAAAGCGCAAGCGGCACGACTGGCCGTGGAGACGTTTAATACATATGGCGAGCAGGCCATTGCGGATAATGAGCAAGGTCTGGTCACGCCAGCACTACATCGCGTGATCGACGCCGTTATCGCACTGGCTGGCGTGGCGAACAGCATGAAAGACGAGGTGCCGCGCATCGGCGTCGCGCATGCTATTCACAACAGCATGACACGCCTGCCGGAACTGCATGACTGGCTGCATGGGGAAAAAGTGGGCTTTGGTCTGGCCGCGCAGGCGTTTCTGGAACACGATAACGATGCTGACCGTGAAGAACTGTTCGCCCAACTGCGCCGCTACGGAAGCCCAGTGACGTTAAGCGCCCTCGGCCTGAACGAACGTCCACAATTAGTTGAAAGCATTGCGCAGAACGTGAAGATTGCACCGAAAATTGCCGCTCGTCTGCCTTTCGTAACGGATGCCGAACATATTCAGCAGGCGCTGTGGCGCACGCAAACGCTGGGAGAGAATACGATCAACAGCCACGCGGCGTAGTTGATACTCACCCTGTAAAATAGAAACGGGCGCATCAACTCTTCGATGCGCCCGTTGTCCATGTAGTCTGAAATGTGACGGGATTATCCCTGCTGGGCAGGCCGTATACTCATCCCTTTAATCTCGCGCTCATAGGCTAGCGCTTTCTTTTCATCGAACTGGTGTTCCCATTTGGCAATTACCAGCACCGCCAGCGCATTACCGACCACGTTCAGTGCAGTACGCGCCATATCGAGGATACGGTCGACGCCCGCAATAAACGCCAGACCTTCCAGCGGAATGCCAACGCTACCCAGCGTGGCGAGCAGTACGACGAACGATACCCCCGGTACGCCCGCAATGCCTTTGGACGTCAGCATCAACGTCAACACCAGCACGATTTCCTGCCCGATCGACAGTTCGATTCCGTACAACTGTGCGATGAAGATCGCCGCAATACTCTGGTACAGCGTCGACCCATCAAGGTTAAAAGAGTAGCCAGTCGGTACCACGAAACTGGTAATTGATTTCGGCGCACCATAAGCTTCCATTTTTTCGATGATACGCGGCAGCACGGTTTCTGAACTGGCGGTAGAGTACGCGAGGATCAGCTCATCTTTCAGAATGCGGATCAACATCGTAACGCGCAGCTTGCACAACCGCGCCACTGCACCGAGCACCACTAGCCCGAAGAAGATAATCGCCGCGTAAACCAACATCACCAGCTTAGCCAGTGGCCACAGCGAAGCAAAACCGAAATTGGCAACCGTGACGGAAATCAGCGCAAACACCCCAACCGGGGCATAACGCATGATCATGTGCGTCACTTTGAACATTGTTTCCGACACGCCACGAAAGACATTCAGCAGCGGGTCACGATGCTCTTTAGGCAACGAAGACAAGCCCAAACCAAACAGCACCGAGAAGAAGATGATAGGCAGCATGTCACCACGTGCCATCGCCGCGAAGATATTCGGCGGAATCAGCGACAGCACCGTGCCAACCAAACTATGCGAACCACTCTGCACCTGTTCCGTCGTCTTTTGATACTGCGAGATATCAACAGCGGTCAGCGTCGACATATCAATGCCGTGCCCAGGTTGGAAGATATTGGCTAGCGTAATACCAAGGATAATCGCCACTGTCGTGATGATTTCAAAATAGAGGATGGTTTTGAAACCGATACGTCCGAGCTTTTTGGCATCCCCCACGCCCGCAATCCCGACAATCAAGGTAGCAATAACGATCGGAACAACAATCATTTTAATCAAGCGGATAAAGATGTCGCCAGCCGGGCTCAGAATATTACTGATAAGCCACTGGCGGCTCTCTTGCTGTTCATGCAGCACGGCACCGAGTGCAATACCAAGAACCAACGCGATAAGAATTTGCCAGGCAAGGCTGATTTTTTGTGTTTTCATCGTTATTTTCCGTTTTAAACTCCCCGCCATCACAAACATGGCGCTAGCGCGACTCCGGCGCAATACGAACCGAAAAAATCAACGTGGAGGTGATCAATCATTGAGATTGAGAATGTCTGATAGGCTATTACCGTTATTTTTCTACTGTGATACAAAAACCATTAACATAATTATTCAATAAAAACGCACAAGTATTTGTATCGCTTAACAAAAACAAAGACATAAGTTATTGTTATAGCAAGAATGTTACTATTCCAGCACGATCAGATCAAGCAGATTATCGGCACGATAAATCATACTTATGCTGAATCGAGAACAGAAAATGGCAGGCGTCACACGACAATAAACCGTGACGATGTAGGAAGGAAAAATCTCACCCAGTCAGAAAAACGCTGGCTGGGCATCAGGTTAGGCAAATGTGTCGCGACTCAGATTTGGTAATCAATCACCGCTTCATCGTTATCTGAGAACACCTTATCCTTAATTTCATCCAGCGACAGTTCGGTATTACACAACTGAATAAATTTCCAGGCATAGTTACGTTGTAACTGACCCTTTTTTAACCCCAGCCAAACCGTATTAGCTTCAAATAAGTGTTCGGCATTCAACCGCACCAGCCCCTTATCACGGACGGGATCGTATGACATATCGGCCAGAATTCCAACGCCGAGCCCCAGCTCAACATAGGTTTTAATCACATCCGAATCCTGTGCGCTCAGCGTAATTTCCGGCGACATCCCCGCCGCATGAAACGCACGATCCAGCCGTGAACGCCCCGTTATCCCATGACGATAGGTAATCAGCGGTTCCGCATTGAGCATCTCCAGCGTAATCACGGGGTTTTCCGTCAACGGATGGTGCTCCGGCACAATCACCGAATGGTGCCAGCGGTAGTAGGAGAACGCGGCTAGCGAAGGATCGTTAATTAATTGTTCGCTGGCAATACCGATATCGGCTTCGCCAGAATGCAGCATCGCCACGATTTCATCCGGCGTCCCCTGATTCAGCACCAGGCGCACCTGCGGATACAAAGAACGGAAGGCTTTAATCACTGGCGGCAAACTGTAACGCGCCTGTGTATGCGTAGTTGCTATCACCAGTTGCCCAGTGTCGTTATTGGTGAAAACATTCGCTAACCGACGAATGTTGCTAGCGTCATTCAGAATGCGCTCAGCCACCACCAGCAGCTCTTTTCCCGGCTCGGTCATCCCTAACAGGCGTTTACCTCGACGGATAAAGATTTCAATCCCCAACTCTTCTTCCAGCTCGCGGATGTGGCGACTCACGCCGGATTGAGAGGTAAACAGCGTATTCGCCACCTCGGTCAGGTTGTAGTTGCACCGTGCTGATTCACGAATAATCTTCAGTTGCTGAAAGTTCACCTTTCACTCCCTTGCTCTTTATTACAGATAACAACATTGATCCAAGGAATGAGAGGCATAACAAATAAGCAAATGGAGTTGATTATATTTTTTTATACTAACGGTATATCTACCACGTTAGATTACCTAACAAGGAATAGACATAAATAGTAAAATCAAAATGTTAAATAAAAACCTTTTTATGCCACACACCACGTCAATCAACCATTTCGCTATGATTTATGCCTTTCTGATCTATTTACCTGGGCGTTTTTATTCCTATTTTCGATATTACTTCCTCCACTAAACTTCAAGCGGGCGTGCTATCACTGCTATGATGGAAAGCAGGATCAGAGACTAGGTAGCAGCATGCAGGGCGTACCGGAACACTTTACCGATGAAAGAGACTATGCCCAGTTTCGGCACCTGCCGACGCTACCTGGCATCGAGCTTTATCACGCACATATCTGCCGCTATGCCTTTGAGCCACACACGCACGAAGCGTTTGGCATCGGCACCATTGACGACGGCGCGGAGCGATTCCGCTACCGTGGTGCCAAACATATTGCGCCTGTCGATTCGTTAGTGTTGATGAACCCAGATGAACTGCACACCGGAGAATCTGCCACGGAAGATGGCTGGCGCTATCGCATGATCTACATTCCACCCGATGTGCTGGAAAGCGTCTCCGGTGAGAAAGGCTGGTGGTTTACCGACGTCGTGCGCCACGATCCCGCAACCGCGCGCCAACTGGCTATGACGCTAGCCGCCATGTGGCAGACAACCGATCCCTTGGCGAGTGAAAGCCTGCTGCTGTCGCTGATTGCGCTTTTCCGCCCCCATGCGCGTATTGCACAGCGTCAAATTATTGAACCGTTCCACCGCTTTGATGTGGTGAAAGCCTACCTGCGGGAGAATTTCGCCCACACGATCACCTTAAAAGAGCTGGCGGCGCTGGTATCCCTCAGTCCATATCATTTCCTGCGCCAGTTCAAAGCTCAGTTTCACGTGACACCACACCAGATGCTGATGGCGATTCGGCTTTATGAAGCTAAACAACTCCTGACACGTGGTATGGCTGCCGCTCATGTTGCCGTCGCCGTTGGGTTAACCGATCAAGCACACCTGACTCGCACCTTTGCTCAGCGTTATGGCGTCACACCTATACGCTATCAAAAGCAGGTTTATCCAATTCAACGCTAGTCTCTTCTGATAATAAACAGCAATATCCTACAATAATTCATCGCCGACTTTCCCTAGACTGGCGCGATGCACTATTGTGAACAACTGGGTTTATCATGCTGATTGGTGTTTTATTTGCGCTTGCTGCCGGGCTGATGTGGGGACTGATTTTTGTTGGGCCGCTGCTCGTACCGGACTATTCTGCCGCCTTGCAGTCCACAGGGCGCTATCTGGCTTTTGGGTTGATTGCCTTACCGCTGGCATGGCTCGATCGCCGTCGCCTACGCAAGCTAACCCGCAGCGACTGGCTGGAAGCCACGAAGCTTACCGTTATCGGCAACCTGCTGTACTACTTCCTGCTTGCCAGCGCGATCCAACGCACCGGGGCACCCATATCAACGATGATTATCGGCACACTGCCCGTCGTGATTTCCGTCACCGCCAATCTGTTGTACAGCAAGCATGATGGTCGCGTGGCGTGGCGTCGGCTTCTCCCTTCGCTGTTGCTGATTGCTTCTGGGCTTGTCTGCGTCAATATTGCGGAGCTAAGGGGAGCTGAGATCGCCTTCGATTTCTGGCGTTACACCAGCGGTATTGCGATGGCGTTTTGCGCGGTCATTTGCTGGACCTGGTATCCGCTACGTAACGCCCGCTGGTTGCGCGACCACAAAAACCATACGCCGACCACGTGGGCTACCGCACAGGGGCTGGTTACATTACCGCTGGCGCTATTGGGTTATATGCTAGTGTGCGGTCACCTGGTGCTGACGGATGAGTCGTTTACTCAGCCGTTCGGCCCACGACCCGAGGTTTTCATCCCGCTGATGATTGCGATTGGTCTGTTTTGTTCATGGATCGGTACGTTATTCTGGAACGAAGCTAGCCAGCGTTTGCCGACGGTACTTGTCGGGCCGCTGATTGTGTTTGAAACGCTGGCGGGATTGACCTATGCCTTCATCATTCGACAATCCTGGCCGCCGCTGCTAACACTCTGCGGCATCGCCTGCTTGATTGTTGGCGTGATCTACGCCATGCGGGTGAAACCGGAACCTGTAGTGGCAGAAGTGCAGGTGCCGATTTCACGGGCAGAATAAACGCACACCGCAGAGGATGTGAGAAAATAAGATAAGGGCAGGCTGGTTGTTATGTCCGGCTTGCCAGCTTCTGAAACAACGCTGTCAGTTGCGCTTCATCCCTTGCCCCCTGATGCTGATCGGTCACCTTGCCGTTAGCATCAATAATGAATGACGTTGGCGTGCCGCTGACCTGATAGCGCTCTTTAGTTATACCCAACTGATCCCGCACCACCGGATACGTCACGCCGTGATGTGCCAGCATCGAGGTGATATCTACGCCATCAGGATCGGTGTTGACCGCCACAACGACCACTTTATCGCCATACTCCTTGCTCAACTTCTCCAGCGCCCCCATTTCGATCATGCAGCCACCGCAGCCCGACGACCAGAAATTCAGGTACACACTTTTCCCCTGCCAGCGCGACAGATCCACCTGCTGTCCAGCCAGATCGTAGGCTGCCAGCGCAGGTGCCTGCGCCCCGACGCTAACCTGTTCTTCCTTACAGCCGCTCAGCGCCACTGCCCCCAGCAGGCAAAGCGCGGTAATCCCATTACGCCATTTCATGATGATTCACCTCTTCACCGAAATACTTGCCGTGTTGCAGGCGGATAATACGATCGGCAAACCGCCCCAATTCAGGATTGTGCGTCACCATCACAATGGTACGCCCCTGCCGATGCAGATCTTTCAACAGATCCAGCACTCGCTGTTCATTCTCTTCATCCAGATTTCCCGTCGGTTCATCGGCAAAAATCACCGGAGGTTCATTCACCAGCGCGCGGGCGATGCAGACACGCTGCTGCTCACCGCCGGAAAGCTGGCTCGGTAAGTGATCCACACGATGCGCCAGCCCAACCTGTTCAAGTACGCGCTGTGCCGCTGCTTCATCCACCACACTGTGGTAATGCTGCGCCAGCATCACATTTTCCAAGGCGGTCAAAAACGGAATCAGATGGAATTGTTGAAATACCAGCCCAATTTTATCAGCACGGAACTGTCGCCGTCCTTCCTCGTCCAGCCCTGCAGCATCTACGCCGTCCAACAGCACCTGCCCTTCGCTGACCGTATCCAGACAAGTAAGAATGTTCATCAACGTGGTTTTACCAGAACCGGACGCGCCCATGATGGCGACAAATTCACCGCGCGCGATGCGGATATTGATATCTTCCAGCGCGGTAACCTGACCAAAGCGTTTATAGAGCTGGCGAGTTTCAATCACCGCTTCCGCTGCCTGCGCCCTTTCTTGCACGTTCACCTCTACAGACATCGACCTACTCTCCTTTCAAAACTTTGGCCGGTTCGACATAAATCGCCCGCCGGGTAGGAACCACGGCGGCAACCGCCGCGACCAGCAAAGACAGCCCTAGCGTGAGCGGGAACACCGGCAATCGCAGAGAAATAGTCGCGTTGAATACCGCCATGCCTAACACCTGTGCCAACAAATAGCCCAGCAGCGAACCGCACACCACGGCAGCCAGTGCGATAATGCCGGTTTCCGCCAGCATTTGCCGAATGATGTCTCGCCCACTTGCGCCCAGCGCTTTCTGTAACGCAAACTCGCGCGCGCGCTCGCCGACAATCGCCATCAGCGTGGTGTTCACACACAGTGAAGACAAAACGAGGATCACCGCTGAAACCAGCCCCATCAGCCCTTTGATTTTATTCAGCACCTGACCTTCCGACGCCGACACTTTCAGAATCGGGCGGATCTCCAGTTGCGGATATTGCTGCTGAAGCTGTGCAGCAAAGCGATCGACCTGCCCCAGATCGTTGCTAACACTCAGCAAGGCATTGCTGATCGCACCTTCTTTATCCAACCACTTTTGCGCCAGATCCAGATTCACGATCAGCATGTTGTCCGTCGCATCGCCGGATTCCACAATGCCTTTAATCTGCAAGCGCTGCTTCCCGCCGTCCCCCACCAGCGTGATGCTATCGCCGACTTTGACGTTTAATCGCTCTGCCAGTTTCACCCCGATCATGGCATTACGATCGTCAAAGCTCACACCAATCCAGTTGCCCGTGACCTGCCAGTACGGTGCTAGCTGACGCAGCGATTCGAACCACACGCCCATCAGCACCACTTTCTCCAGTTCTGTACGTGCCATGCCGTACAGATAAGGGCTGGATGCATTGATTAACCCCGCTGGGGCATTGTCGATAATCGGCTGAAAGGTGCTTTGTGGAAGTGAATTGCCGCGCGCCGGGCCGATATAAAAATTCGCGCCGAAGGTGCGTAGTTCCTGACTCATCTTGGCATTGATATCAAAATAAACGGCGGACATCGCTGTCACAATCGCCGCCCCAACCATCAGTGCAGCGAACACCACGCTGACGCGCTGCATACGCAACCGCAGCGCACGAAACACCAAACGCCAGAACATACTATTCATCCAGCCATTAGCGCCCATACAGCACCTCCACCGGATACAGTTTGGCAATACGCCGCGCAGGGAACCACGTTCCGATGATGGCGATCAGCATTGAGATCACCAGTACGCAGGGGATGACGATCCACGCGAAGCTCAGCGGTACGCCGAACAACATCAGGCCAATCGCTTTCGCCAGCCCCCAGCCAGCGACGCAGCCTGCGATACCGCCCGCCAGGCCGCTCAGTGCTGCCTCAAGATAAAACAGCAACATGATTTGCCACTGTCTTGCACCCAGCGCTTTCATCAGCCCGATTTCTTTGGCACGCTCCATGATGGTGCTAGTCATCAGCGAGGCGATCCCCATTGCAGAAGCCACCAGCGCCGCAAAGGTCACCACCGCCAATAGCAGTTGAATCTTGTCGATCACCACACCTTCCGAAGCTGCGACCTGCCAGATGGGGCGCACCACCGAACCGGAAATCGCCTCTTCCAACTGGTGTGCAATCGAAGATACATACGCGGTGCAGTACCAGAGATCATATTCTTCGGCGTTGAGCGCTTCCAGATTTTCACGCGCCCGCCGCGACAGTTCATTTTCCGGCACGGTGAGCGCCGACACACGAATGGCCTGAATTTTACCCGCCAGTCCTAGCAGCGATTGCACCGTTGCCAGCGGCATCACCAAACGACCTTCTTCATCACCGCCGCTGCTCAGAATGCCGCTAATTTCTACCGTCGCGTCGCCTTTCAAACCGTGCAGCGCGAGTTTATCCCCCACTTTCCAGCCCATTTGCGTCGCCAGTTGTTTCCCTACCAGCGCCTGCGCCACATTTTCCGTCGTCACCGGTTCCTGAGGCCACAGCCCTGCCACCTGCCAGTATGGACTAACGGCCATTTGTCCCGTGCGATAGTCTTCCTCATCCGGCACCGCGACAGGCTGGGAAAAGAAGGTGCCCAATACGGCAACCGGCTGACCATTGATCTCGACATCGCCGCTCAACAGCGGAGCGAAGCCGACGATGTTATTGCGCCAGAAGATATCTTTGATGTTCGGCAACTCAGCCTCATCGAGGAAATCCTGTCCGTCCAGCGGATTGCTACGCTCGCCAAACAGCGCAGGCAACGCCGCTTGCCCTGCTGGCTCAATCAAAATATTCGCGCCGTAGGACTTCAACTCACGCGCCATTTTATCGCCGATGTCTATGGACACCGCCAGCAGCGCGGAGATCAACCCCGCCGCCAAAAATACGGTCAACACCGCCAGCGATTTGCGCCGAATATTTCTGCGCCAGGACTGGCGTAACAGTCGCCACAGCATGATTATTCCTCCTCCGCCGGTTCGCCTGTCGCCGCTTTGGCCGTGGCAAACTTCGCGGGACTTTCGCGGAAACGGTTATAATTCGCTTCTGACGAGAAGAAGTACGTTTTACCGCCGTAGCGATATTTATGCTCTGCGGTCACGTTGGTTAATTTGGAACCATCAACCGGATCAATTACTTCCATCGACACTACCGTCGAGAAGTAGTTAGTACCTGCCGCCAACGAGGCTCGCCCAATCACCAATTCATTGTCGTCGTTGCTCCACCCTTCAATCGGGACCGGATTACAGCCCCCCGCCTTCCCGATAGAAGGGATGAAAATATGCACACCACACGCGACACAAATTACCTGATTTCCTTCCATCACGTAGCCCTGATCGCCGCACAGCAGGCAGGCATCAAACACCACGCCCAGACGCAGACGATCGGGATAGCGGTTAATGATAAAAAAGCGCACAGCCTTGCCATCATCGGCAACCCACACGAAGCGATGCAGCTTGCCATCACGCACCTGCTCAATCGGAATATGCACTTTGCCATCGGCCGCCAGCGTCACTGGCTGCGCTTCCGACAGACGAGGCGGCTGCGATGCGACCTTATCCCAATAGAGCTGAGCGAAGACGACAACCAGCAGCGCCGTGACTGTCGCCAGCAGCGTGCGACGCACGGTGCGGTAGCCTGCCGTCGCTTTACGCTTTTCAATCGCTTCATGCGTAACCAGCACCTGATGACGTGCATGCAACAGCGGCCAAACCAGCCCCACAGCCAATACCGCCATGAATAGCGCGCTGAGATAATTTAATAAATACGCACTGTTGGTGACGTGTGCCACATAGCTCAGGCGTGGCTTGGTTAACCCTAGCGCCTGTAACTTCATCAGTAACAGCAACAGGTTACCGCTTATCGGCAACAGCAGGAGTGCGACCAGCAACGCCAGCAGCGGCCAACGCAGTAAAGGAATGCGACGCACAATCATGCCGCACAGCGCGGCGCAAAATACCAGCCAGCCAAACGCCAGCACCACGGCACTGAAATTCAGCAACAGATCGGTATTCACCACATGGGTGGACGTTAACGCCGTCAGATTGGGATCGCTGCCCCACTGTACCGCAGCACCCGCCACTAGCAACGCCTGCCACAGATAACCGAGACGCGGATGGGAAAACCACTGGCAGGCAAGAAACAGGATCAAGGCAAGCGCTTGAAGCACCGTAAACCCAAGCAGAAACGCTTGCCCGTTAGGAAAATGAACGCCAATAAACGTACCGGCACACAGCGCCAGCAGTGTGAGCCAGCTCAGCGGCCCGATCGTCGGCGTGGAACGGTGACTCCAGCTCAGCCCCAGTAATAGTGCAATCGGCAGGAAGGATTGGAGTGTCGTGATAAAGAAATAACTCATAGGCTCGTCACACTTCACGTTACATGTGCGTTGACTGCGTTTTGCAGGTGTATCAGTTGGGCATGATGTGTGGTGGCATCAGCACGCTGACCGAAAAATCACCGCCTCTGTAGGCTGCGATAGCAAACCACAGAGACGTGAATATGCCCGCGACAGCGCATCGCGGACAGAAGACCTTATTCTAAGCCGACGTATTTGAAGTCAAAGCTGACGTCAAACGGTTTCCACCAGCGGCCTACACCCGTTTCACCATCGGTGTGACGGTGCATACCCGCTTTTGATGGCGGATCGATGTGGTAAGTCACTTTGTAGTTACCCACCCCCATCATTTTGATGTTCGCGCCGTAGTGTGGGCCATCGCTGGCAACCATCGGCATGAAGGTTCCTTCCTGCTTCGCACCGGTATCGGTGTTAGTCAATGTGTACGCGATGGTCAGGAACGGCATCCATTCACCGGCACCAAAACCGTTCTTGTTACCTTCAGCAGCGTGAATATCCGCTTCCAGATGGATGTCCGCTTTCGCGGCTGGCAGGCCCATCCCACGCGGTTCCATGTCGATAGGTTGCAGATAAACGGCAGCAATTTCCATTTCGTTCAGGGAAACAGGTTCACCCGCTGGATATTCTTTAAACGCCAGTGCGGCAGGCGCAGTGAAAATACCAGCAATAACGGCACCTGCAATCAGACTTTTTTGCATATTCATCAAACCCATCCTCATCATCTCAGTCGTCTCCCCTACGCTTATTTCGCTAAGCGAGCAGGAGGTGTTATGGTTATGTTCTACTCTTTGTTGCTTTCAGTATTACAGTCACGTCAGATTCATTATTTATCAGACGGTGGACGCTCTACGCCGCATCACCCACAGAGCGATTAACGCTGCGGCAACCAGCACACTCTGTGGTATCAGCGTTTCCACATAAGGATAAATACCCAGCCAACTGATTTCCGGTACACCCGTCAGCAACGTCGGTTCAAACAGTTTGCCTTCGATCAGTTCCAGCACACCTTTTCCTGCAAACACAAACGCCATCAGGTACATAAAGCAGCCGGTAAACATGAAGAACGGCTTAAGCGGTAATTTGACAATGGTGTAGCGCATTACGAAGTAAGCGATCAGCAGGATTACACAGCCGATGGCAAACCCAGCCAGAATGGAGAGATGCCCCGCCATATTGCTAGCATCACCGACCAGTGCATAGTAGAACAACACCGTCTCCGCGCCTTCGCGGTACACGGCTAGAAAGCTGGTCAGCCACAGCCCGATCATGGAACCACTGCTCAGCGAATGGGACAGCTTGCCTTCCAGATAAGCCTTCCAATGCCGCGCTTCTACTTTGGACAACAGCCAGTAGCTCATGAAGAACAGCATCACCACGGCGATCAGCATCGTAATGCCTTCCAGCAACTCACGGCTGGCACCAGAGTTGGTGAACACGAGTTGGAAAATCACCGCAGTAATCACGCTGCACAGCAATGCGACGTAAACCGACTGACGAATCAGCGGCAGTTTGTCCTGCTGATTGTTTTTCACCAGATAGGCCACGATCGCCGCCACAATCAGCAACGCTTCCAACCCTTCACGCACAATAATCAGCAGACTGTATATCAACAGACTCCAGTGCGTTTCATCGCCGTCGCCCAACATGGTGACCGCCTTCGCCAGCTCCTGCTGCAACGCGTCAGCCTGCCCTTGCAGTTGTTCCACCGGTTGCCTGGCGTTCATCATGCTTACCAGACGGGTGAAATACCCTTCCAGCGTAGATTTGAACGCAGCATCACGAGAACCTACTTTGTTCTCCATACCGGTGGCTTCAAACAGATCGAAATAGGTGTCCTGCACCGCCATGATGGCGGGTTTGACCTGACCCTCACGGTATTGTGCAATTGCGGCGGCAATCGCTTGATTGATATCGTCGGAAACCTTCGCCCAGTTCGCGTCCGGTACACCACCAGTATCGCCGCTCGCGGCAGGTGCTGCCGTCGCCTGCTGGCTATCGCGCGTTGTCGGCAGCCCCGGCAGGACATCCTCGATATCCTGCAACAGCGTGGTAACCCGATAGGCAACGTCCGTCAGTTGATCGGGTTGGCTGGCTAGCGCAATCAGTGCGGAGAACTGTTGATTAATGGAAGCGGCCTGCTGCGCGGAGCGATTCTGTCTGACCGACATCTCCATCTCGGAGTTTTTAAAACCCTGATAGTGCGCCTGCTGCACGCTTTGGCTGGCTTTTTTGTAATCGCCAGCCTGATATTCCGTCACGGCCAGCGCGAGCTGGTCATCGATAATTTTAAAACTCTGCTGCCAGTACGGCGCGATCTCTGAATTGTCATAGGCGCCGTGCTGCTCCTGCGCAACCAGTTTGTGCCCTCCCGACAGCACGGGCAAAACAGCATCCAGTTCGCCCTTCAGCCACGCAATTTTTGCCTGTACCTCGGCCTGCGGCTTTCCTTCGCCAATCATGCGGCGAATCTCACCGAAGGTCGCTTCGAGCTGATAGCTTTTTTGCGCGGAGATATTGATGCGGATGGGACCTTCGAGGTTTTCAAACACCTCAAAATAGGCCATCTGAACTTCAGTGCGGGCGTCATCCGGCTTTTGCTGCTCATAGAGCTGAGCCGTTTTATCCAGCCGGGTTTCGATATCGTGAATGAATGAGGCGTAATCGGTCGCGGCAACTGCCACTGAACAGCTAAACAGCCAACACAACAACAGAAGCGTTTTTTGCCAGATAGACATAAGCGAGTGATGAATAACAAATGATATTTATTCTTATTATCACTTTGATAGTCGTCATCTGTCTTGATTTACGTCACGAAAACACAAGCAATAAGAGGTTTAGTTTGTAACAAAAACTTACAGGACTTATTTATCAGTCAAAAAATCCTCTCACCTCCTAACCCATAAGGTAAATACGGTTTTTTTGATCGTAAAAACGGCAAAAATGCCACTTAAACCAACACAAAAATAAATGCAAAAATAATGCCATTCATTAACGTTATCAGCTAAAAGTCTAGAGACCCTCGTCTTAAGATGATATTTCTTTACGTTACCACGGTCAGATTTACAGAAAAAACACCTTTTCCCGCTGTAGTCCAAAGCATTGCATACGTTAATGCTTTTCACTGACATTTTTATGCGATGACCAACGAACCTTCAAACGGCAGCCAAGGAAAAACCGGGCAGACTCCTTTCTGCCAGTTCATCCCAGCCTCGTTGACTCTCTCGCACTCACTGTCTACATACGTTCAACAACGGCCACGTGTTAACCCCACGGCGGATCAGAATTTTTCCCACCCCTCACCGTGACGGCCATGAACAGACAACAGCGGAGTGGTGCTCTGTCCGATAGCCCGGTGAGCAGGGGAAGACAACGCTGAGCGGGAAAAAGCAGGTTGCAGATCGCTATCCGAATCCAGACTGAACACATCCACAACGGCAGACAACTCGCTGGTTTGTTCATCCAATCGGGCTGCGGCCTCTGCCGACTGTGTCACCAACAACGCATTCTGCTGTGTGACGCTATCCATTTCATGCACCGCCTGGCTAATTTGCGTAATACCGCGTGTTTGTTCGTCCGTTGCCGCCGCAATTTCACCAATCAGATCGTTCACGTGCGCGATGGAAGCGATAATTGCCGACATTGCCTCACCAGATTGCTTCACCTGCCCAGCGCCGGTTTCAACCCGCGAAACAGACTCCGCAATCAGCGCCTCAATCTCTTTTGCCGCCTGCGCACTACGCTGCGCCAACGTGCGTACCTCTCCAGCGACCACGGCAAACCCTCTCCCTTGCTCCCCCGCTCGCGCAGCTTCAACAGCCGCATTCAGCGCCAGGATATTAGTCTGGAACGCAATGCTGTTAATTACCGAAGTAATATCGGAAATATGCCGCGAACTGGCGCTAATACCATCCATCGTCGCCATCACGTTGGTACTGATATTTCCGCCTTTTTGCGCCATGTCAGCCGCATCCTGTGCCAGCTTACGCGCCTGATGCACATGGTCGGTCGTTTGCCGTATCGTAGAACTAATCTCTTCCATGCTGGCAGCCGTCTGTTGCAATGCCGCCGCCTGCTCTTCTGTGCGGCTAGAGAGATTATCATTGCCATCCTTAATGCTGGATGTCCCATTGTTGATTTCTGATGTGCTCTGCCGGATGACGGTTACCGTATCGCGCAAGCTTTTCTGCAATGCCTTGATGTCGGGGATCAACCTTCCCGCACAGTTTCGACCGAATTCAACCAGTTCACACCCCAACCGCCCCGCCGTTAGCTGTGCTAAATGAGATTTAAGCACCGAAATTGGGATAACCAGATAGTTCCTCAAGTAATATTCTGTGAAAATCAACACAATAAGACCAAGAACCATCACGGCAATGAGCGCATTGCGGTTTTTATCATTGTGTTCATTTACGGTTGGGATCAATGACGAGGCGGTAATGCCGTCCGAATAACGCTTAATATCATCCCCAAATGTCAAGCTAATAGGTGGGTAAGTAGAGCGAAATATCTGTCGAAACCCTTCATAATCATTACGTTGCAGCGCCGCATTCATCGGTTCGATCGCGGTAGCAATCAGAGCGCTCCACGTTTTGCTTACCGCATCAACTGTCGCGTGCTCAACGCCAACATGCTCTGCCGCCTGGAATTTCTCCAGCGAATCCCTGGTATTTTTTAGCGCTATCTGTGCCATTTCCAACGTCTGTTTGGCGTTGTCTGGCTCGTTACGCTGCAAGTAATCCATCGTTCTTTCCATCCGCGTGACGGCCCGAAAATATTGATCGGCGCCATAGACCAGATGGGAATACGTTTTTTGCTGAGTCTCACTTTTATCAAGTAAATGGGTAACCTGATAAAGTGAGTAAAGACTAAAACCAGATGCTATTCCCCACGCCACCAGTAAGGAAGCCACTATCACCAGCACCATTATTTTTATGCTGACATTTTTTAGAAATCCCATAATGCACTCCGCGACGTTAACAAATATTTCCCGCCCGCACGCTCTGCAGGAAAAGTATTTACTTTTTGCTCATGACTGTGCCGTCCGTTGTATCCCGCCCTATCCCGCGCGATCTAACAAACGTTCTGGAATTCCCTGATTCATCACCCGTTGTGATGGGGAAGACATGCTTAAAATTCAACCAATAGAATGCATTATCTTCCTTGATGTGCCAGTCCTCGTTGTTTTAAACGGCCAACAGGCATAAATACATCAGCCCGATCGGTGGCACATAGAATAAGTATCGTCAAAAACAGTATAGGCATTAACAGATAAAGAGGATGAATATGCTGTGGCGTTATTTTCCAGACAAAAATCCAATGGAAAAGGCCGCAACGCTCAACGTGTTAGGACTCGTAGTCACGCGCTGAGCATGACTACGATCAGTAAATTAATTTTCTTTATCGGCGATTATCAAAAGTTAGACAACTGCATCAACACCTGCAGTTCTTACGATCCAAGACTCAGCTTTGGAGAACAATCATGCAGAAAGTGCTTACCGTCTGTCCGTATTGCGGGTCAGGCTGCAAAATTAACCTGCTGGTAGAGAACGGCAAAGTGGTTGGTGCGGAAGGGGCAAACGGCGTCACCAATGAAGGTGAGCTGTGCCTGAAAGGCTACTACGGTTGGGATTTTCTCAACGACACTAAGATTCTTACTCCTCGTTTAAAACAGCCGCTGATCCGCCGTCAGAAAGGTGCACCCTTTGAGGCCGTTTCCTGGGATGAAGCCATCGACTTCGCCAGTTCCCGGCTGAAAGCCATTAAAGCGCAGTACGGTGCCGAGTCGATCATGCACACAGGATCGTCCCGTGGACCCGGCAATGAAACCAATTACGTGATGCAGAAATTTGCCCGGGCAGTAACCGGCAATAACAACATCGACTGCTGTGCCCGACTCTGCCACGGCCCTTCCGTTGCCGGGCTACAGGTTACGCTGGGCAATGGCGCAATGAGTAACTCCATCTGCGAAATTGAAAAGACCGACTGCATCCTGATTTTTGGCTACAACGCCGCAGACTCGCACCCCATCGTGGCGCGTCGGATACTGAAAGCCAAAGCGCGCGGAGCAAAAATCATCGTGTGCGATCCGCGTCGCATCGAAACCGCACGCATTGCCGATCTGTGGCTACCGTTGAAAAATGGCTCCAACATGGCACTGGTCAACGCATTTGCTAACGTCCTGATCA
Organism: Pectobacterium parmentieri; assembly: GCF_001742145.1. Lineage (NCBI taxonomy): Bacteria > Pseudomonadati > Pseudomonadota > Gammaproteobacteria > Enterobacterales > Pectobacteriaceae > Pectobacterium > Pectobacterium parmentieri. The sequence continues at coordinate 2,218,975 of NZ_CP015749.1, forward strand.
ATGAAGGTCGCTACGATAAAGCCTACGTCGCCCGCCATACCGAAGGTTTCGAAGAATTCAGTCAGACCGTTGCGAAATACACGCCGGAATATGTCGCTGGCATTACCGGTTTATCACCTAAATTGATTCGAGACGCGATGCGGATGTATGCCGCCGCGCCGTCCGCTACCATTCTGTGGGGAATGGGGGTGACGCAGTGGGGTCAAGGTGTTGATGTGGTCAAAGGGCTGTCCGGTCTGGCACTACTGACCGGCAATTTAGGGCGTCCGAACGTTGGCGTCGGGCCGGTGCGTGGTCAAAATAATGTACAGGGAGCGTGCGATATGGGCGCGCTACCTAATATGTTCCCCGGTTATCAAAACGTCACGGATAAGGCAGTGCTGGCAAAATTTGCCGATGCCTGGGGCGTCCCCGATCTCTCTGACAAAATTGGCTATTCGCTGACCGACCTACCACACAAAATAAAAGAAGGAAAAATCAGAGCCAATTACGTGATGGGCGAAGATCCGCTGCAAACCGAGCCAGACCTGTCGATGCTGCGTGATGCCTTCAACGAACTGGACTTACTGATCGTACAAGATATCTTCATGACCAAAACTGCCGCGATTGCCGATGTCATTTTACCGGCAACCTCCTGGGGCGAGCACGAAGGGGTTTATACCGCCGCTGACCGAGGGTTCCAACGCTTTTATAAAGCGGTGGAACCTCAGGGCGACGTCAAACCCGATTGGGAAATCATCAGCCTGATGGCGACGGCGCTCGGTTATCCGATGCACTATAACAATACGCAGGAAATCTGGGACGAACTGCGACAGCTCTGCCCGCTGTATTACGGCGCAACCTACGAGAAAATGGCCGGACTCGGCTATGTGCCGTGGCCATGTCCGACGGAAGACAGCCCCGGTACTCCGTGGTTATACGCAGGCAATCACTTCGATCGCCCCGGCGGTAAAGGCCTGCTGTTAACGGCAGAATGGCGGCCACCGATGGAATTGGTGGATGAGGATTACCCGCTGGTACTGTGTACCGTGCGTGAAGTCGGTCACTATTCCTGCCGTTCCATGACGGGCAATTGCACCGCACTGCAAACGCTGGCGGATGAGCCAGGTTACGTACAGATTAGCCTTCATGACGCCGAGCGTTTAGGAATACACGACCAGCAACTGGTTTGGATCTCCTCACGACGTGGCAAGGTTATCTCTCGTGTTGCCGTTAGCGAACGCATCAATAAAGGTGCTGTTTATATGACTTACCAATGGTGGATTGGGGCCTGTAACGAACTCACTCTGGATCATCTCGATCCCGTTTCTAAAACGCCAGAATACAAGCACTGCGCCGTTAGGCTAGAGGCTATTGACGATCAGCAGGCAGCGGAAACCTATGTGCAGCACGAGTACAGTCAGTTGAAAGATCGCCTGCGCTCTACGGCAGAAAACGTCAACTAACGAATTGCCCTACTGAACCACCACGGAATGTTGGCATAACGTGCTTTTACGTGGTGGTTTCATCATTTTCGATACAAGGCTGTTTCGGCTTGGCCAGAACACCATAAGTAAACAGCAATCTTTCAGTGAAACAAATTAACAACATTATTTTAAATAATCGACAACCCCTATTCAGGCAACAAAGAACACCATTTTAAATAACCGCAGCCCGGTAAATATTACAAAACGGAAACACTTTGATTAATAATTACACTTTATTTGGCGTAATAGATCGACTACCATGATTAATAAATACAAGTCATAGTTAAAATAATTAAAAAACTAATGTAACCAAAAAGTGCGATATATATCATTCTTTCGTTGATTGTTTTTTTATTACTACCTAGTTTTTAACCAATTGACCATATTTTTTATTGATGCAATCCACAACATCATTAGCAACACTAATTCAACACCTTGATTCACCTTATTTTTTCAGCAAAAAATAACCTAAGCCATTGTTTATCAAGCATTTAATGCAGGAAGTGTTTTTTCCTCGATTTGCGTCCCACATCCCCATTTGTCATTACAGGCGGTGCGGACATGCATTTTTCGCATGACAAGGATCACAATTACATAACAATCCGCAGAAAAAAAATGTAAAAAGCAAGAATCGTTGTAATATCGCCGGGCAGACACAACACCCCAATAACAGATTCGGGTGAGGGGTTGGTGTATTCAGGGAAAGCACCAACCATCACGCGGCAATAATATTGTGTTGTCTGAATCAATTCATCAACATGAGGTTTATATGCAAAGGCAGAAGTTACTTGTACAGATAGTCTTGGCTATCGTCCTGGGGATATTAATCGGATGGGCCTGCCATCAATATCTTGATGGCAGTCGAGCAAAAGAAGTTGCATCTTATTTCAACATGGTTACCGATATTTTCCTGCGTTTGATTAAAATGATCATCGCGCCACTGGTCTTCGCTACGCTGGTTTCTGGCCTGGCAAGCATGGGAGGAAACTCTTCTGCCGTTGGTCGTATCGGTATGAAAGCCATGATCTGGTTTGTCAGCGCATCATTCATTTCCCTGTTGATCGGCATGCTCTTCGCTAACCTGTTCCAACCGGGAGCAGGCATGAATCTCGACATCCCTGCACAACAGGTTGCAACTGGCCTGAATACGGATGGATTTACGCTCAAGAGCTTCATTAGCCATATCTTCCCGAAAAGTATCGTAGAAGCGATGGCGAACAATGAAATCCTGCAAATTCTGGTTTTCTCTCTGTTCTTCGGCTCCGCGCTAGCCTATGTAAAAGGCAAAAACAAACACGCGACCACGATCATTTCCATGATCGAAGAACTGACTAAAGTGATGTTCCGCGTGACCGACTACGTGATGGCGCTGGCACCTATTGCTGTGTTTGCCGCAATCGCTTCCGCGATTACCACACAAGGTCTGGGGCTGCTTTACGACTTCGGTAAATTAATCGGTGAGTTCTACCTCGGCCTGGCCGTGTTGTGGGGCGTGCTGTTCCTGGTTGGCTATCTGTTCCTGGGCAAAGCTATCATGACGTTGGCGAAATTGATTCGCGAGCCGACCATGCTGGCCTTTGCTACCGCGAGTAGTGAGTCCGCTTACCCGAAAACCATGGAAGCACTGACCAAATTCGGCGTACCGAAAAAAGTCACCAGCTTTGTGCTGCCGCTGGGCTATTCGTTCAACCTTGATGGTTCAATGATGTACCAGTCCTTTGCGATTCTGTTCATCGCACAGGCTTACAACATTGACCTCAGCCTTACCCAGCAAATCCTGATCCTGTTGACGCTGATGATCACCAGTAAAGGGATGGCAGGCGTAGCGCGTGCTTCTATCGTGGTGGTTGCGGCAACGCTGCCAATGTTCAGCCTGCCAGAAGCCGGGATCCTGCTGATTATCGGTATCGACCAGTTCCTGGATATGGGCCGTACTGCAACTAACGTCATCGGTAACAGTATCTCTACTGCCGTTGTGGCCAGTCTGGAAAAAGACATCCACGACGATGAGGAAGAAGAAGCTACCGACGAGATCGTCGCCTATCAGGAACCTCAGCAAGCGACACAAAATAGCTAATGCTGAATGAGTAAATGATCTATAGCGGCCTGCAGGCCGCTATTTTTTTACCTCTAGAGTATATTATCGCGACGTTTATAGCCCAGACGTCGATGACAGCCCTTTCATGTAGCGCCAAAACTTCTCGGACGCCATATTCAGACGCGCATCAAGCCGATACAGATAAACGCCCATGCGGATCACCGCATTTTCCATACTCAGTATCGCCAACTCTTTATTTTTCAACTCTTCCTGAATCGAATAGTCCGGCAACCAGGCAATACCATAACCTTTCTTGGTCATGCGCTTGAGCAAGTCGCTCATGGAAGAAACAAAATTGACCGTGAACTTATCGCCGTCAACACTGGATAAGTAACGACTGACCTGACGCCCCATGTAGCTTGTCTCGGTATAGTTGAGCAGTGGCACTGATGAAGCACTCACGTCAAACAGCGGCTTCCCTGCACTGTCGCACGCGCAGACAGGATAAAGCCGGGATTCCAGTATCTTCTCGTGCATAAAAGGCTCCCCCATTAGATCCTCATTGTAAAACGAGAAAATGAAGTCGCTGCGCCCTTCTTTAAGATTCAGCACGGCTTCATCTACATCGATCGATTCAACATAGAAGATTTTTTCTTGCGGGTCTGGCACGTCTTTTAACAACTCCGGCATGATAAACACCGACAGCGAATGCGCTGCCGCAATGGTGATCTTATTTTTATAATTATCCCCACCGTGCAACTTATTGAGCTGATACTCTAAATCGTCCAGCGTATTGCGGATATAGGCGTGGAACACGCGGCCCTGTTCGGTTAATTGCAACGGCAGCGCGCTGCGGTCAAAAATATCAAACCCGACGGCCGCTTCCAGCGCCTGAATGCGCCGACTGAATGAGGATTGAGAGATATTCCGCTTCTCGGCAGCCAGCGTAAAACTCCGGTGTTCTTCCAACATGATAAAATCATAGAGCCACTTGGTTTCGATATTGTTTAGCATCACCCCTCACTCAAAACGCTCAGCGTCATGTTTTCGTCCCCAATACCCACGCTTTACATCATCCACAAAGATTCTTTCTATGGCACGCCGTTAAACCCAGTAAAAGCATAGGGATGCCAATCGTTATGCAAATCATACATAGCAGATGGGAATTTAGCAATTCACATTGCCCGCTGGTGTGCGATTATCCTTTTAATTTCATAATGCTACAGGGTTAACAGCATGAACAGTCTCGTGGGAATTCTTGGTGGTATGGGGCCGGGCGCCACCGTCGATGCGATGCAAAAACTGATCAAAAACACGCCAGCGTATCGGGATCAAGACCACATTCCAATGATTGCGGTTTCTATTCCTGATATTCCTGACAGAACGCAGTGCATCCTCCAGCACAGCGCATCGCCGCTAGGTAAGATGCTGCAATATATGAAAATTCTCGAAAATGCAGGCGCTGAGTGCATCATTATTCCGTGCAATACCGCACATTATTGGTTCAATGAATTAAAACAACAGTGTCGCGCGGAAATGATCAGCATTATTGATGTGACCTGTCAGGCAATTAGGAGCGCCAATACCACACGCGTCGGCTTATTAGCGACGACGGCAACAGTGACAGCGAGAATTTATCAGGACAACCTGATAAACGATAATATTGAGTGCTACACGCCGGATGAGGCTGACCAACACCAGGTAATGGAAAGTATCTATGCCTATAAATCTGGTAATATTGCTGGCGCCTATAGCATGCTGTCACCGGTAAAAGATCGCCTGTTGCAGGCTGGCGTCGAAAAAATTATTTTGGGTTGTACAGAACTTCCACTAATTCTGGAGCAGGAAATCAAAACCACCCCACAACATTATGTCGATGCGACAGAAGAGTTAATTAAGAAAACGGTCGAATGGTACTTTACCCACAGCCAGAGAGGTAGTATCGCCGCTTAAGTAGGTGATTGCTTCAATTAACCGATTGAAATAAATATGCCACTCGAATTAATATATTCACCGAGTGGCACATTACACATACTCAATATTTAATAAGCTTCAACCCCTAATAAAAAACGTTCAATGATTATGATGGAAACTTGAGCGCGCTATTTTGTGCTCCCGCATTAGAAACCACCCAGGATTTAGCCGCCGCAGTAGTCATCAAACTGTATGAATAGTTAGATGACGCCGTCCATTTAGCAGCAGGCGATTTGCTCGCTACCGCTGCCGGTGAACTGCCATTATCCGTAAAGGTTGAACCATTGCCCTTATCATCAACCATGCCTTTCTTTTCTGCACCAGTGCCAAATACGTTGCGTTCAGAAAGCACATTGGCATTCTGCGCGACCGTAAAGGCCAGATTAAATTTATTGACGTAGTTGTTGAAGACATGAAAATAACCATAACGCATCAGGCCGGGTGCACGAACCTGAATGTTTTCGTAATAGTTGTGGCAGATGGTTAAACGTGGATAACCATTGTAGGCACTATTATTGTCATCTGCCGGGTGGCCGAAAATACAACCGTATTTATGGTTTGAGAATAAGCAGTTACTGATCGTGACGTAGTCTGCTTTCTCACCGATATAAATCAGTTTATCAAGACTACCATCACTATCACTCCACGTATGCCCCGGCCATGAGCAGTGATCCACCCAATAGCCTTTACCGTAATTCAAATACAGTTGGATATCATCATTGTCCTTGATAGAGACATCATGTTTAAAAACCAGATTCTGGAAAACGACGTTAGCGGAATTGCTGTCAGCACGCAGGTGAATATTGGTCAGTACATTAGCTCCGCCAAAAGAACCGACAATGGTTTTATTACTGCCAAATACAACCTTGGTCAATGCTGATGCTTTCAACGATGCGCCCAGCACTACGATGGTTTTTGCGGAACCACTCACGGCTGATTTAAAATCAGCCAAAGAATTTACCGTCACAACTTTACCACCCGTTCCTCCGGTGACATTCGCCGCTTTTGCAAAACCAATAATCCCAGTAATATTTGTTGTTGGATAAGCCATAAATATCCCTCTTTACAATTAGTGAATAGTGATGCCTTACGATGCGTTATTTAATCGATGACAAATAACACACCGCCGACAATTAAAGAGTGTATATAGGGAATTTTATTAAGCTTATTAAGTGAGTTTAATAAAAAAACAACCTTGCGAATAATTAAAACATCAATTAATACGCTGCCATCTTTTAGTAAAAATGGCAGCGAAAAAAATGCGTATTACCAACCTTTTACTGCACCACCGTTAAAAACACGGTCAGCAGCCTGCTCAACTTCATCAGACTGATACGCTTTAATAAACTTCTTCACGTTCTCAGCCTCTTTATTATCTTCGCGGGTCACGATGATATTCACATACGGAGATTCTTTACCTTCAATAAAAATGCCGTCTTTCGTTGGCGTTAAGCCCGTTTGCTGAATATAGGTCGTACTGATAACCGCGATTGTCACTTGCGGATCGTCTAATAAACGTGGTAACTGCGCACCTTCGACTTCCATAATACGCAAATTATGCGGATTGGTCGTGATATCCAGCACTGTAGGTAATAACCCCGTATCCGGCTTTAGCGTTATTAATCCGGTTTTTTCCAGCAATAACAGCGCTCGCCCCAGATTGGTGGGATCGAAAGGGATCGCGATGGTATCGCCATCTTTTAGATCGTTTATACTTTTAATTTTCTTCGAATACCCCGCCATTGGGAAAACGAAGGTATTCCCTACCGCCACCAACTTATAACCATGTTCACGATTTTGCTGTTCCAGAAAAGGGGGGTGTTGAAATACATTTGCGTCCAGATCGCGTTTATCTGTCGCCTCGTTCGGCAATAGTGAACCGCTAAATCCAACCAGCTCGACATCCAGATTATATTTTTCTTTTGCTACTTTCCTCGCAACGTCAGCAACATCCTGCTCCGCGCCATTAATCACACCGACTTTAATATGATTGGCAGAGTTACCTGCATTATCACACGCAGTCAACACCATTGCCGCGGTGACCATTCCCGCCACCAGCGCTATACGCCATTTATTCATCATTCTGTTTCCCTGATACCTTAAACATATAGATTTAAAGAGAAAAACAGTATGTTCCTCGCTTAACCGAGTCAAATAACTCCGCGTTCTATCAATATGCTTTTCATCATTCGATCAAATCAGTGTGGGGATATCTGCTAAGCCGATTCCATTTTACCTATCTGCTATTGCTCGCCTCTGGATTCCCCCGCATTATGACACTTTGATGACTTTAGATTCACACGGCGAAACCATGATTAATGTGGCTTTAGTTGACGATCACATCGTTGTACGGTCTGGCTTTGCACAGCTTTTGACATTAGAGAACGACATTCAAGTCGTAGGGCAATATGCCTCGGCAGCGCAGGCGTGGCCGCATTTGCTCAAACAGTCGATTGACGTTGCCGTGATTGATATCGCCATGCCGGATGAGAGCGGCCTGTCGTTATTAAACCGCCTGCGTCAACAACGTCCCAATTTTCGCGCCATTATTCTGAGCATCTATGACACCACTGCGTTTGTACAAAGCGCGTTGGATGCGGGCGCGGGCGGCTACCTCACGAAGCGCTGCGGCCCGGAAGAATTAGTGCAGGCGGTTCGCGTAGTCAGTAGCGGTGGCCTTTATCTGTGTGCCGATGCACTACACGCCATTCGCCATCAGCAGCAGCCACCGAAGGAACTACTGGCGCTGACCCCACGCGAGCGGGAAATATTCAGCCTGCTAATTAACGGGATTAGCGTGAAAAGCATCGCCGAACAGCTCGAACTCAGCCATAAGACGGTTCACGTCCACCGCGCTAATATTCTCAGTAAATTACAGTGTGAATCCACAGTAGAACTGGTGCATTTTGCGCTGCAACACCAATTGCTGGCTGGGAAATAGCCTATGCGCCGCCTACACGTCATCGGTATGACGCTGTTTCTGGCCTTTTTCTACAGCCTGGTTTGGCTGGCGCTATGGACTATCAGTTTCTATTTAAGCAATAACGACCAGCAGGCGGCGCTACTGTTACCCCAAGGGCTGCGATTGGCGTTGATGATTTTGCTGCCGCGCAAATACTGGCCGACTTTGCTGCTTGCGGAAATCGCTATACAGAGTTGGCTTATCAGCGAGCAACTCATGACGCGCTCGCTGCTACTGTTTTCCCCTTTTCTGAGCCTGATTCCGGCCATCATCACGCATAAAATCTGGCATCGCTATACGCTCTATTGGCAACGACTGCTGCTGTTGCTGGCAGCGTTGACGCTTAACACCATTCTGCACGGCATCGCTATCGGACCCTGGTTACCCTCGCAACTGACGCAAACGCTGCTGGCTACTTTTACCGGCGGTGTCCTGCTGATTCCGTTCATCTATCTGCTGTACGAATACATCAAACAGCAGCACTTGCAGACATTGCTGGCACAGGAGATCCCCGATCCACCACTGCGTACCTCACTGCTAATTTGGTGCTCGCTGTTTTTTTCTATCGGCGTTTGCCTGCAAATGGCATTCACGCCCGAGATGGAACGCCTGTTGCTGATCTTCGTTTTTCTGCCCAATGTGGTGATGGCGTATAAATTCGGCTGGCAAGGTGGCGTACTTTCCGCCGTACTCGGCAGCCTGATGATTGCCGTCACTCGCCAGGTGAGCGGAGCTTTTGATGACCTGCTCGAGCTAGAACTTTTTCTCTCTACACAGGCATTGCTCGGCATTGGATTGGGGATCGCTATCAGCCGTCAGCAACAGTTGGCACAGCGTCTTCAGCGCTACCGCCAGCAGTTGGAAAAGGAGCTAAAAACCCGCCACCGGCTGATGGAACGCATCATTCATACCGAAGAAGTCGTGCGCAAAGATATCGCGCGTGAGCTACACGATGATATCGGTCAAAACATCACCGCTATTCAGATTCAGGCCATGCTGGTGAAACACAGCGCACCGGCTGAGGCAGCCCAACATGCCGCCGGGCAAATCAGCGAGCTGTCGCGACGAATCCATCACACCACGCGCCAGTTATTACGCCAATTGCGCCCGCCAGTACTGGATGAAATGGTGCTGGATAAAGCGCTGAACCACCTGGCGGATGAGTTCTCCTTCGCGACTCGTGGTATCCAGTTTCAGTTGGATTATCAGCTTCCCACGCCCCCTCATGATGACGTGGTGATTTTCACGCTTTACCGGCTGGTGCAGGAGTTGCTCAACAACATCAACAAACACGCCAGCGCCACGCAGATTACCGTCCGTCTCAGCCAGCAGGATGATCTGATTACGCTCGACGTCATTGATGACGGCGTGGGCATCGCACAGAAAGGCAATGCTCATTCGACAGGCGGTGGCTTCGGTTTGCGGGGCATTGAAGAACGGGTGCAGGCACTGGGTGGCAACTGGTTAGTGCAACCCGCCGCGCCGCGTGGCACACACATAATTGTTAACCTGCCCACAAAATTTAAACAAAAAGACGACTAATTAGGAATTTTTCCTAGTCATCTAAAACCTTGTCTCATCCTTTTTAATTCGCATCCCCCTACTCTTCTCTCAACGCGACGGAGAACCCATGCAGGCACCCATGTTTCCAAAGGGACAGCTTTCACCAGCACAAATCAGTCAGCGCTATCGCTACTGGCGACCGCGGTTGTTGATTTCCATGGTCATCGGGTATGCGACGTTTTACCTGACGCGTAAAAGCATCAACTTCGTCATGCCAGTGATGCAGTTGGAATTAGGGTTAAGCAAAGGCGATATCGGTCTGCTGGGGACGCTGTTTTATCTCTGTTATGGCGCGTCCAAATTTATCTCCGGCATCGTGTGCGATCGCACTCAGGTACGCTGGTTTATGGGCGTCGGGTTGATGATTACCGGTGTGCTGAACATTTTGTTCATGTACTGCCAGTCGCTCACCGGTTTGCTCATTGTCTGGGCGCTAAATGGTTTCTTTCAGGGCTGGGGTTGGCCACCTTGCGCCAGACTGCTGAGCAGTTGGTATTCGCGCAATGAGCGCGGCCTCTGGTGGGGATGCTGGAATACGTCAATCAACATCGGCGGCGCGGCGGTTCCCTTACTCGCGGGCTATCTGGCTTCCGAATGGGGCTGGCAAGCGGCGCTGCTGGTGCCGGGTATTATCGGCATTGTGATCGGGCTGTGGCTGTGTTGGCAGTTGTGCGACAAACCGCAGCAGCAAGGGTTACCAAGCGTCGGCCAGTGGCGACGCGACGCGCTGGAGCTTCGTCAGGAGCAACAGAGTCCACCAATGCCGATGCGTCAAATTCTGCGTGATGCGATTTTGCGTAACCGTACCATTTGGCTACTCGGGTTTTCCTACATTCTGGTGTACCTGATTCGCATCGCACTGAATGACTGGGGAAATATCTGGCTGTCGGAGAGCCACGGTTTCAACCTGCTCAGCGCGAACGCAACGCTGTCGCTGTTTGAACTGGGTGGATTGCTGGGAGCGCTGTTTGCCGGTTGGGGATCGGATTTGCTGTTTCGTGGTCAACGCGCACCAATGATTTTGCTGTTTGCACTCGGACTGTTTTTAACCATGACCGCGCTGTGGCTAGCACCGATCCACCACTATTCACTGCTCGCGGCCTGCTTCTTCAGTACCGGTTTTTTTGTTTTTGGACCACAGATGTTGATTGGTCTGGCTGCGACGGAATACAGCCATAAGGATGCCGCAGGCACGGTGACAGGCTTTCTCGCGTTGTTTGCCTACTTGGGAGCAGCACTGGCGGGCTGGCCGCTAGCACAGGTACTGCAACACTATGGATGGTCAGGGTTTTTTACTCTTCTGGCGTTGGCCTCAGCCTGTATCGGACTGTTATTGATGCCGCTGCTGATGGCAGGCGTCAGCCGCCGGGAACGTTTGATGACATCAAAATAGCAATAACAACAGATAGATACCTATAAGGAAAACATCATGAAACTGAGTACCTTAACGACCTTCATCGCCGCTGGACTAACCGTTGCTGCCGTCACCACCACCACTGCTCGGGCTGAAGGGCGCTTAGTCGTTTACTGTGGTGCTACCAACACCTTTTGCGAGGAAGAAACTAAAGCTTTCAGCGAAAAATACAGCGTCAAAGTATCATTCCTCCGTAACAGTGCGGGCAGCACGCTGGCAAAAATCGATGCGGAGAGAAAGAACCCACAGGCTGATGTCTGGTACGGCGGCACGCTGGACCCACAATCTCAGGCCGGTGAAATGGAATTACTGGAGCCGTATCAGTCTAAAAACCTTGAGCAGATCATGCCGCAGTTCCGCGATCCTGCCAAACGTAAAGGTAACTACTCGTCGGCCATTTATGTCGGCATCCTCGGTTTTGGCGTTAACACCGACCGCTTGAAAGAGAAAAACCTGCCCGTACCACAGTGCTGGAAAGATCTAACCAATCCAGTCTACAAAGGTGAAATCCAGATTGCCGATCCACAAAGTTCCGGCACAGCCTATACCGCGCTGGCAACGTTCTCCCAGCTTTGGGGTCAGGATCAGGCCTTTGATTACCTGAAGAAACTGAACACCAACGTATCGCAGTACACCAAGTCAGGTATTGCCCCGGCACGTAACGCTGCGCGTGGCGAAACCGCCATCGGCATTGGCTTCCTGCATGACTACTCGCTGGAAAAAGAGAAAGGCGCACCGCTGGCCTTGATCTCCCCGTGTGAAGGTACGGGTTATGAAATTGGCGGCGTCAGCATCCTAAAAGGTGCGCGCAATATGGATAACGCCAAACTATTCGTTGACTGGGCGCTGTCGAAAGAAGCACAAGAGATCTCCTGGAAGAAAGGCCAGTCCTACCAAATTCTGACTAACACCACCGCCGAAGCGTCCCCACTGTCGCTGAAGTTGCAGGATCTGAAACTAATCAACTACGACATGGACAAATACGGCGCGGCAGACGTGCGTAAAGAGTTGATTTCCAAGTGGGTTAACGAAGTCAAAATGGGCCAATAATCTCGCTTCATTGCTCTTGATTGATTGCAAAAAGAACGAGAACACGGCGATATCGCGTTTCGCTTAACGCCGTGTTCTCAACATCGCTGATTGACCCTTACTCAATATGATTCACCAACCAATACCTGTGACGATTCAATCTCATAAAACAATTCTATAAAGCACCAGGGAACCTTATGTCACACACACTAACTCTCTCACCGACACCTAAACGGGATCCCGTTTTCCTGTGGCTGGCGCTGATTGCTGCGACATTTTTGCTGCTGCCAGCGTGGAGTCTGGATTATGGCCTGCTCGATGCCTCACACGATGAACTGCTGGCGGCCTACAGTTGGTCGAACCTGAATATCAGCCTGCTTTGGTTTCTGCTCCCGTTAGGATTACTGGCGCGTCCACTGCATACACCCAGCCGGGAACAGCGTGGTCGCCACCGTTTTGATGCAGCTTATGCGTTGTTCTGCATCCTCTTCGTGGTCATCAGTGCAACCATTGAAGGCCGCGGAATGGGCTATGGCTCCATTGGGCTGTTTGTGGCGCTGAGTGCAATTATTACGCTGGCGCTCTCGCGGCTTGACTGGCTGGGTGGCGATCGCTTCGTTATCGGCTCGCTCATCAGCATCATTGCACTGATTAGCGTCTTTATTCTTTACCCCAGCATCGCCATTTTCATCCCGATGTTCACCAATGACAGTGGTGAATTTGCGCCGCTGTCGTTTATGCAAATTCTAAGTCAGGCCCACATTTTACGAGTGATCTGGAATTCATTCCTGCTATCGGTTGCTGTTGGGATCGGCTGTACCTTCTTCGGTATGGTGCTGGCGATTTATACCTCGCGCATTGCCCGACGTTCCGCGATTATCGGCCGTATTTTCTCCATTCTGCCTATCGTAACGCCACCGTTTGTCGTCGGGTTAGGTGTGACACTAATGATGGGTCGCTCAGGTTATATCACCGAGCTGATGGTGGCCTGGTTTGGCCTGACGAACACTAACTGGCTGTACGGATTCACCGGCATCTGGCTGGCGCAGGTGCTCGCCTTCACACCGATGTCGTTTATGATTCTCGAAGGCGCGATGAAGACGATTCATCCGTCGCTGGAAGAAGCATCTTACACGCTGCGTGCTAACCGCTATCAAACCTTTCAGCGGGTTTTCCTGCCTCTACTGAAACCGGCACTGGCTAACTCGTTCCTGATCGTGATCGTCCAGTCGCTGGCTGATTTCAGTAACCCGCTGGTGTTAGGCGGTAACTTCGACGTACTCGCGACCCAGATTTACTTCTACATCACGGGTGCACAGTTGGATTACCAGTCAGCCAGTACGCTCGGCGTTGTCCTGCTGCTGTTCTCACTGGCCGTATTCTGCGTGCAATATCTGTGGATCGGTAAACGCTCCTACGTCACGATTTCCGGCAAATCCTCTCGGGGTGATGTGCAGCCGCTGCCCGTCTCGCTGGTATGGATCGTCAGCATCCTGCTTTATGTCTGGATTGCCTTTAACGTCCTGCTGTATGGCAGCATTTTCTACGGCAGTTTTACCGTTAACTGGGGCGTGGATTACACCCTGACGCTGGCAAACTTCAGCAAGCTGTTCGGGCAAGGCTTTAACGACGGCGCCTGGCCTTCCCTGCTGGATACACTGCTGTTCGCGGGCATCGCCGCACCGATTACAGCACTGTTCGGGCTGCTTATCGCCTACATCGTGGTGCGCCAGCAGTTCTACGGCAAGAAGGCTATCGAGTTCACCACTATGCTGTGCTTTGCCGTGCCAGGCACCGTTGCCGGTGTGTCTTACATTCTGGCCTTTAACAGCGCGCCGGTTTACTTAACGGGAACGGCGGTGATCGTCATCATGTCGATGGTCATGCGTAACGTACCGGTCGGTATTCGCGCCGGTATCGCCGGGCTGGGGCAGTTGGATAAATCACTGGACGAGGCATCGCTCAGCCTGAGAGCGGGTTCGATGCGCACGGTGTTTTATATTCTGCTCCCGCTGCTGCGCCCGGCCATTCTGTCCGCACTGATTTACAGCTTCGTGCGTGCCATTACTACCGTCAGCGCCATTATATTCCTGGTTACGCCAGACACCCGTGTCGCTACGTCTTACATTCTTAACCGCGTGGAAGACGGCGAATACGGCATGGCAATTGCCTACGGTTCCATCCTGATTGTGGTCATGCTGGCCATTATTTTCCTGTTCGATTATCTGGTCGGTGAAGCGCGGGTTTCCCGCACGAAAGCCAAGAATAGTGACTAAGCGGAGTGATTACCTTGAATACTGAAAAAAGCTTTGTCGAACTGAAGCACATCACTAAACGTTTCGGCAATAACACCGTCATTGATGATTTGAATCTGGCGATCCCACAGGGAAAAATGGTCACGCTGCTAGGGCCATCAGGCTGCGGAAAAACCACGGTACTCCGAGCGGTTGCCGGATTGGAAAAACCGACAGAAGGTCAGATTTTCATCGACGGCGAAGACGTCACCGAGCGCTCGATTCAACAACGTGATATCTGCATGGTGTTCCAGTCTTACGCCCTCTTCCCGCACATGTCGCTGGGCGAAAACATCGGCTATGGGCTGAAAATGCTCGGTCGACCGAAGACTGAAATCAATCAGCGCGTGAAAGAAGCGCTGGCGCTGGTCGATCTGGAAGGGTTTGAAGATCGCTACGTCGATCAGATCTCCGGTGGACAGCAACAGCGTGTCGCTCTGGCGCGCGCACTGATCCTCAAACCTAAAGTCCTGCTGTTCGATGAGCCACTGAGTAACCTGGATGCCAACCTACGCCGTAGTATGCGTGAAAAAATACGTGAGCTTCAGCAGCAGTTCAACATCACTTCGCTGTACGTCACACACGATCAGAGCGAAGCCTTTGCGGTGTCCGACATGGTTCTGGTGATGAACAAAGGCAAAATCATGCAGTTGGGTGCGCCGCAGGAGCTCTACCGCCAGCCAGCTTCACGCTTCATGGCCAGCTTTATGGGAGATGCCAACATCTTCCCTGCTACCTTCACGGCAGACAGTGTGAATATTTACGGCTACCTCATCCCACGCCCACAGGGATTTGCAGCAGGATTGAACGAATCGACCGTCGGCGTCCGCCCGGAAGCAATTACGCTCAGCCATCAAGGTGAAGAAAGCCAGCGCTGCACCATTACACAGGTCGCCTACATGGGGCCACAGTATGAAGTGCAGGTAGACTGGCACGGTCAATCGATGCTGTTGCAGGTTAACGCTACTCAGCTTCAACCGAATCCGGGCGACAGTTACTATCTGCAAATTCACCCTTATGGCATGTTTGTATTGTCCGAACAGTAAACATCGGATAACCATCCACCACACTACCGGGAGCGTCAGTTCCCGGTTTTACTTTTGACATACTTCGGCTCTGACACACTTTCATTTTGACCTGTTTCATTGCGTCAGAGTACACACATCGATTACGGATTCCCCGCACGATTTGCTATGATAATGCCCTTTCACGCACGGAATAGTCGCTATGAAACAGAAACCCATAACATTACACGATGTCGCCGAGTACGCAGGGGTTTCTTATCAGACAGTTTCCCGCGTGCTGAATCAAGCGCCTCATGTTTCATCTCGTACTCGCAGTAAAGTGGAACAGGCGATGGCTGCGCTGAATTACACACCTAACCGTGTCGCACAGCAGCTAGCAGGGAAAACCATCACCACGCTGGGGCTGGTAACCACCGATCTTTCACTGCACGCCCCTTCACAAATTGCCGCCGCGATTAAGAGTACCGCCAGCCAGTTGGGGATCAACATCGTGATGTCCATGTTGAACAACCCAGATGTCAACACCTGCAATAATGCGGTTAACGACCTACTTTCTCAGCGAGTCAGCGGCGTCATCGTGAATGTTCCGCTATCAGCGGATGAAGCAACCCACATTAGCCAAACCTGTGCTGATACGCCCGTGCTGTTTATGGATGCCGATCCACATACCGACATACTCAATGTTATGTTCGATCCCGATCACGGTGCACGTTTGGCAATCTCCCATTTGGTGCAGTTTGGGCACCAACATATCGCTCTGTTAACTGGGCCAATGACTTCGATTTCCGCCCGCCTACGTTATGAAGGTTGGTTAACCGAGTTAGAGAAACAACAGTTGTCCCCCGCCTCAGTGCTACACGGTGACTGGAGTGCCGCTGCCGGTTATCACCAGACACTAGCCTTACTGGGACAATCCCTGCGCGTATCCGCCATTGTTGTGGCAAACGATCAGATGGCGCTTGGCGTTCTACGTGCGCTGAACGAATATGGCCTGCGTGTGCCAGAGCAGATGTCGGTGATCGGCTTTGATGATACTCAGGACAGTGCTTATTACACCCCGCCACTGACAACTATTCGCCAGGATTTTAAGCTATTAGGCAAAGAAGGCGTCACCCGCTTGCTCGCCACGCTGCACGATCCTGCTCATGCGTCGTCACTGCTGTTACCCACCGAACTGATCGTGCGCCATAGCACCACCGTACAGTCATCAACCCATGCCTCCCTGCAAGAATTAACAAAAAATCTGTTGGACATTACACGCCAACTTCAAAGACTGTAACCCTTTACACAATAATGCCATTTCCACCACCGACGACAAACCCTAACAAAATAAGATGATAAACAATAAGTTATTTATTACACCTCATTATTTTATTGCGTAACACTTTCCAAATCCTATGTATTCCGATTCGTTTTACAAACGATCTTGTGATCGCTTCCACTTTATTATCACATTCCGCTTTACTCGCCTTGGAGAGTCGATATGTTATGGAAAACAGAAATTGTGAGCGAATAACAATTTAAAAAAACCAATCACAATGACAGACTCATAAACGTTCAGGAGCAAAGCCAGCATGGGCGACACCGTTTTACCTAACCCAACACGCCAGCACGTCACGCTGCAAGAGATCCTTGCTAGGCGTGATTGGGAAAATCCGGCTTGCACAAACTATCAGAGGCTCCCTGCTCATCCTCCATTCAGCAGTTGGCGTAGCATTACTGCTGCACAGCAAGATGAGCCTTCTCAGCGCCTTCGTCGCATGAATGGTGAATGGAAATTTAGTTATTTTACTCGTCCCGAAGCCGTACCGGAAAGCTGGCTACGGCAGGATTTGCCTGATTCTACTCCCATTCCGGTGCCTTCCAATTGGCAACTACAGGGCTATGACACGCCGATTTACACCAACGTAAAATACCCGATCCCCGTCAACCCGCCTTATGTTCCAAAAGATAACCCTACAGGTTGTTATTCGCTCACTTTTAAAGTCAATCATGACTGGCTCAACCGCGGACAAACCCGGATTATTTTTGATGGCGTCAATTCCGCATTTTACCTCTGGTGTAACGGCCACTGGGTAGGATATTCACAGGATAGTCGTCTGCCTGCGGAGTTTGATATCGGTCCTTATCTGACCGCCAGAGAGAATCGATTGGCGGTGATGGTGCTACGCTGGTCTGACGGAAGCTATCTGGAAGATCAGGACATGTGGCGTATGAGCGGTATTTTCCGCGACGTCACGCTGCTACATAAACCAGCGGTTCACCTTAGCGATATCCAACTGACAACCCCGCTCAGTGCAGATTTCCGCCACGGTACGTTGGATATTCAGGTGAGAGCAACACTCCTTGAATCTGAGGTCAAAAACCATCGTATTCACGCCCAACTCTGGCGTGGTAATAAACTCATCGGCAATGCACACCAGGCGTTCGGTTACGATATTGTCGATGAACGCGGTGCCTACCACGACAAGGCTTCTCTCTGTATTGATGTGCCACAGCCGGAGCTGTGGAGTGCCGAGTTGCCACACCTGTATCGCGCCGTTATCGCACTGGAAACCGTAGAAGGCGAGCTAATCGAAGCGGAAGCTTATGATGTTGGTTTCAGAAAAGTTGAAATCCGCAGCGGCCTACTGCTACTAAATGGCAAGCCATTACTGATCCGTGGCGTTAACCGTCACGAGCATCATCCACAGCACGGACAGGTTATGGACGAAGACACGATGCTGCTCGATGTTATGCTAATGAAGCAGCATAATTTTAACGCGGTACGCTGTTCACATTACCCAAACCACCCGCTGTGGTATCGGCTATGCGATCGCTACGGTTTGTATGTGGTAGATGAAGCAAACATTGAGACGCACGGCATGCAGCCGATGAATCGTCTGTCGGATGACCCCGTCTGGTTGCCAGCCTACAGTGAACGTGTATCGCGGATGGTGCAACGCGACCGTAATCATCCTTCCATCATTATTTGGTCATTGGGGAATGAATCCGGCTATGGCGCAAACCATGATGCACTTTACCAATGGATCAAACGCCACGATCCGACTCGCCCCGTGCATTACGAAGGGGGCGGCGCGAATAGCCGTGCGACCGATATTGTTTGCCCTATGTACGCCCGTGTTGATGAAGACCAGCCCTTCCCCAGCGTGCCTAAGTGGTCGATCACAAAATGGGTCAGTATGCCGGATGAGCATCGGCCACTCATCCTCTGTGAATACGCTCACGCGATGGGCAACAGCTTGGGGGGATTCGCCCGCTACTGGAGAGCATTCCGTCAGTACCCTCGGTTACAGGGCGGATTCATCTGGGATTGGGTTGATCAATCGCTGACCCGCCACGATGAACAAGGCAATGCCTACTGGGCATACGGTGGAGATTTTGGCGACATGCCTAACGATCGCCAGTTCTGTCTGGATGGCCTTCTTTTTCCCGATCGCACTCCCCACCCTAGCTTATATGAAGCTCAACGGGCACAGCAGCATATTCAATTCGCCTGGCAGGCTGAATCCCCGTGTGAGTTACACGTCACCAGCGAATATCTGTTTCGCCATACGGACAACGAGCTGTTGAACTGGAGCATTACTCTGCACGGTGGCACGCTTGCGCAAGGTTCGCTACCGTTGGCGCTTGCCCCTCAGTCCACTCAGATCCTGACGCTGTTGGAAGCACTTCCCATAGCCGATCGCGCAGGGGAGTTGTGGCTCAATGTTGAAGTCGTACAGCCCAAAAAAACTGCCTGGTCAGAAGCAAACCATCGCTGTGCCTGGGATCAGTGGCAACTCCCTACACCGCTTCATCTACCCGAAGTATCATGTTCTGGGCAGAAAAAACCACCAGTTCTACAAGCATCCGAGACATACATTGAAATCGTTCAGGGCGAACAGCGCTGGCGTTTTAACCGCCAAAGCGGTTGGCTAGAACAGTGGTGGACAACAGATATTCCTACGCTGCTAGCCCCCTTACAGGATCAGTTTGTTCGGGCACCGCTGGATAATGACATCGGTATCAGTGAAGTCGATCGCATCGATCCCCACGCCTGGGCCGAGCGCTGGAAATCGGCCGGGCTTTATCAATTGCAGGCGCAGTGCGTTGCCATTCAGGCTGACCAACTCGCCGATGCCGTACACATTGTCACCGAACATGTATTCTGCCATGCCGGGCAGATCCTGTTACGGAGTAAAAAATGCTGGCAGATTGATGCACATGGTGTGATGACCGTTGATGTCGACGTTGATGCTGCAACTGTATTGCCGTCACTGGCCAGAGTGGGCTTGAGCTGCCAATTGGCTGACATCACGCCTCAAGTCAGTTGGGTCGGGCTTGGGCCACATGAAAATTACCCAGACCGGCAGCTCGCCGCACAACACGGGCATTGGAGCCTGCCACTAGATGATCTTCACACGCCCTACATTTTCCCATCGGAGAACGGATTACGCTGCAACACGCGTACGCTGACATATGGAAAATGGGTTATCACCGGAAACTTCCATTTCGGGCTAAGTCGCTACGGACTAACACAACTGATGGCATGCACCCACCACCATTTACTAAAAAAGGAAAAAGGCGTTTGGCTCAATCTGGATGGCTTCCACATGGGAATCGGTGGCGATGATTCCTGGAGCCCCAGCGTTCATTGGGATGATTTGCTCACAGCAACGCATTATCACTATCGTGTCGCTATCAAACATCACCAACCGTATTAATAAAATAGTATTAAAAATAACGAAAGGGCACGGTTGCACTATCTCTTTCCATTCTAGTTGAATCCAGCACGTATATATCCGCCGTCAAAATAAATGTTGCGGATATTATGCATATCGGAGAAAACAACATGTACTACCTACATAATAAAAATTTTTGGATATTCGGCCTGTTTTTCTTTTTCTATTTCTTCATCATGGGGGCTTACTTTCCCTTCTTCCCTATTTGGCTTCACGACATTAATCAAATAAGTAAAAGTGACACAGGGATCATTTTTGCCTGTATCTCTTTTTTCGCCTTACTATTCCAACCTATATTTGGCTTGCTGTCCGATAAATTAGGTCTGAGAAAACACCTGTTATGGATTATCACCATAATGCTGGTATTTTTTGCTCCGTTCTTTATTTATGTTTTTGGCCCATTGTTAAAATACAATATCGTTTTAGGTTCTATCATCGGTGGGATTTATCTAGGGTTTATCAACAATGGAGGCGCACCGGCCATTGAGGCCTACATCGAAAAAGTCAGTCGCCGTAGCCAGTTTGAATTTGGCCGTGCGCGCCTATTCGGTTGCCTCGGTTGGGCGCTCTGCGCGTCTATTGTCGGTATCATGTTCACCATCAATAACCAGTTTGTTTTCTGGCTTGGCTCAGGTTGTGCAGTCATCCTCGCAGCCCTATTACTGCTGGCAAAACCAGAGACCTCCTCCAGCGCTCTCGTTGCCGACCAGCTAGGCTCTAACCAGAAACCATTTAACCTGAAAATGGCATTCGAACTGCTAAAAGAACGCAAAATCTGGTTTCTGACCCTCTATGTCGTCGGCGTTTCTTGTACTTATGATGTGTTCGATCAGCAGTTTGCCAACTTCTTCACCTCGTTTTTCGAGACCCGACAGGAAGGAACAAGAGTATTTGGCTATGTCACTACGCTGGGTGAATTACTTAATGCCACCATCATGTTCTTCGCTCCGCTGATTGTGAACCGCATCGGCGGTAAAAACGCGCTCCTCATCGCTGGGACGATTATGTCTGTACGAATTATTGGCTCTGCTTTTGCCGATTCTGTACTGGAAGTGATTGTACTAAAAACGCTACACATGTTCGAAGTCCCCTTCCTGATCGTCGGTTGCTTCAAATATATTACTACTATCTTTGAAGTCCGCTTTTCCGCGACGATTTATCTGGTGTGCTTCTGTTTCTTCAAACAAATATCCATTATTTTCATGTCCATCTTTGCTGGCAATATGTATGACAGCATAGGTTTTCATGGCACTTACCTGATTTTAGGCGGTATAGCCCTCTCTTTTACAGTGATATCCTTATTCACACTGTCAGGAAAAGGGCCGCTATATGTCTTGTCAGATAGACAGAAAGCACCAATAAGATAGCCCTGACGATAGAGAAATACGCTGAAATGCCGATATTTGCCAAAAATATCGGCAGATTGCACATTCTCTCACCGAACAGTGCATTTTTGTGGTTTACGCCTTTGACATGCGCAGCTCACGCCGTTATTATGCGCCCCGTTCACACGATTCCTCTGTAGTTCAGTCGGTAGAACGGCGGACTGTTAATCCGTATGTCACTGGTTCGAGTCCAGTCAGAGGAGCCAATTTAAAGAAAGCAGACGTTCACTGACGTCTGCTTTTTTGCTTTTAATCAATTGGTTATCCCCTTATTCAGGTTCGCCCTCGTTCACCAAAAAACACTCGAAGCCATACCCTTTTGCTGGTAAAAATACTGGTAAAGCTGGTTCGATTTCGTTTTTACCAGCAATCGGAGGGAGCCGTCATGTCACTTACTGATACTAAAGTAAAAAATGCCAAGCCGTCAGAAAAGGCGGTGAAGCTCACTGACGGGTTCGGCCTCTACCTGCTGGTACATCCCAACGGTTCCAAATACTGGCAGTTAGGCTATCGCTTTGAAGGGAAACAGAAGGTGTTTTCCATCGGCGTCTATCCTGCCGTATCTCTGGCTGATGCCAGACAACGGCGAGATGAGGCGAAAAAGCTGTTAGCCGCTGGTATTGACCCAAGCGCCAAAAAGCAGGCTGATAACAAAATCGTTCAAGAGAAGCGTAACAATACCCGCGCTTTCAAAACCGTTGCCAAAAGCTGGTTTGCCACCAAAACCACATGGTCGGAAGATTATCAGCGTTCGGTATGGACCCGGCTGGAAACTTACCTGTTCCCTGATATTGGTGAAAGAGATATTGCTGAACTGGATACAGGCGATCTGCTGTTTCCCATCAAAAAGATAGAGAAGCTGGGTTATCTTGAAATTGCCATGAGGGTGAAGCAGTACGCAACCGCCATCATGCGTTATGCCGTCCAGCAAAAAATGATCCGTTTCAATCCGGCCTACGATTTGGAAGGTGCTGTTCAGAAGCCGCAAACGGAACACCGTCCCGCTATCGAACTGGAAGAGATACCTACCCTATTGGAACGCATTGAAGCCTATAAAGGTCGTAGCAGGCTTACCCAATTGGCGATAAAACTCAATCTGCTAATTTTTGTGCGTTCCAGTGAACTCCGTTTTGCCCGTTGGTCAGAGATCGACTTCAAAAGCGCCTTGTGGGTTATTCCTGAACAACGTGAAGCCATTGAAGGGATAAAGCATTCAGGTCGAGGTGCCAAAATGCGTAGAAAACATTATGTTCCTCTATGCGATCAAGCACTGGCAATTTTAGAAGAGTTAAAAGACCTCACCTATGACGTTAACGGTGATGACGGCTTTATCCTGACTGGCTGTTATGATGCGATGAAACCTATGAGCGAAAACACCATCAACAAGGCACTGCGCAAAATGGGCTATGACACCAAAACCGATTTGTGTGGTCATGGTTTCCGAACGCTGGCGTGTAGTGCCTTAATTGAATCGGGGATCTGGCCTGAAGATGTGGTTGAGCTTCAAATGAGCCACATGGAAAAGAACAACGTTCGCGCCGCCTATACTCATAAGGCCAAACATCTTGAACAACGCCGCTTGATGTTGCAATGGTGGGCCGATTTTCTGGATGCGAACAGCAACGGTATGGTTAGGCCGTTTGAGTTTATTTCGATAAAATAATTATAGGCTTCTGATGGTTAAATCAATGAATACACTGACCACCAGAAGCACCTTCATAAATGCAAAATATTTCACTACAACAGTATATAAAATTTCTGTCTATTAGGAATAATTCTTACCTTAAAATTATTGTTGTTTATTAACTTATTCCAAAAAGGTATTGCCTGTTCTGTTGTTTCGATGAAGAGTTCTGATTCACCTTTTTGTTTAACGATTTCCATTACGTGCTTTACTAAACCTTCTGCTACTTTATTTTTTCGATGAAGAGGAACAACGTAAAGTTTGTATAGTTCACTTTCAAACTGTAATGTTGCAGCGCCAATAGGCTCTTCGTCATCGTCTAAAGCAACGTAGTGCAAACATCCGTCACTCCCGCCTAAATCTACAATGCCAACGCTAGGTTTAGTGTCTTCATTTTCCTTGGTTAGAATTTTTTGAATTTTCTGTAAAACCACTTCAGGTGGATTGTTAATTATTTTCATTTCACTGTCCTTATCTAAAAAAGAGTAAAACAATATAATCAGTTATCATGTTTTAAGTTATCTAAACCCATGATGCCTCATCCATTCTCCCCATTGGCGACTATGAGTACTTATGCCCTTACGCTCAGGTTCACGTCGTTCTATCTCTTCATAAAACTGTTTCCTAGTTGGTGGAATTCCACCAAGGTTTTCATAAAGGTCATGGCAACAATCCCATACAGCACGGAGTTTTTTACCTTCGGGGTAGCCTGTTTTGCTTATAGTCATTTTCATTCACCTAAAATATTACTTATATTTTTCAGTTGGTTACTCTTAAAATCACGTTTTTTTTAGCTCTTATTAAGAACCATAACTCAGCCGCCAAGATTGATTTTAACTTTAGCAGAAATCTCATCTAGCTATTCAATTAGCACTGAAACTACACCAGTTTTTAGTTTACTAATACATCCTCAAAAAATCCGCATCAGATAGCATTTTTTTGGCATCATTCTAAATTTTTTAGACAAGATTAGAAGACCTGTGAACATCGGCCTATATGAATAAGATGAGAGTGATAATTTTCGTTGCACTTGATAATGATATTTATTATCATTTATATGATTTCAGATACCTACCTATGCCGCCTTCACGCATTACGTCTCTTTTGAGGGCTGAACTTTTATAAGAGGATAAATGATGGTAAGAATTTCATTAGTTATATCACTTCTTGCTTTATATTCATTCACAGTTCAAGCAAAATACTCTGGTGCCAATAATCCCACAGATGATGTTGAAAACTGGAGCACTAATAAAAACTATAATAATAGCAAAAAACGCACATCTGAAGAATTTGTTTGCGATGGAAGACAATACTGCACGCAGATGCGATCTAAAGAAGAGGCTATTTTTTTCATCCAGAATTGTCCTAATACAAAAATGGATGGAGATAATGATGGAGATCCCTGTGAAAATGACACTCGTTTTGGTAAAAAAAGAAGATATTAAGAGAGTAATAGGACCAACTCACCTAAATCTTTATAATCAATAAAAAAGGGCTGCTAAGCCCTTTCCTCTGCCTCTGTGAGGCACTACCCATTGGTTAGAACACATAGCCCCATGTATAGGGCAAACAAACCAGTCTATAGAACTATAAACACTCCCCATGCATGGGGCAATCAGACACTTTGTTAAAGTGAATATCTCGAAAGACATATATTAAATAATACATTGTTTTTTATTGTCAAATATAACCAATAAAAATCATCAAGTTTTTTTCATGAAAAAATGTCATCACCAAATCGGATCGTTCTGGTCATAAACCCAACTAAGCCCATACTGACCTATAGCCCAGTTTTTTAGTTGGCTATGCGAAATATATTTCAATGAAGAGATATAAGTCACAACTGGCTTTAACACGCTGTATTTTTCAATGTTATCTCTATCGCTAAAATTAAGCACAGGGTTATTAACCTGACTTGATAAAGAATAAATATTCTGCAACTCAACTCAGAAAAACTCCATTTGGGAACTCGACATAAGACATTACTCATACCTACATTCGCAGCCACTTATCTAACTACCCACATAGAGCTGGGGTTATATGAATTTGAAAGTTAAGGGGCTTACCAGCCGTAGATTTCCTTGTATCGCGTTTAACAATTGACTAGCAGCAATCCTAGCCTTACATTGCAGCCAAGCAGGTACACACCTTAACGAAAAGCTATTTATGAAATAATCGCCCCTGAAAGGTACAGCAATACCAGACAAGGGCTAACCTCAACGTTAGAAGGACTAACGCTATGGCTGTCTGTCAGTTTACCTATTCCCTTCCTGAAAATCTGCATCTGGCTACTGCTTTTTTGCCATATCCAGCAACGGATGCTTATCATGTTCGATAACACACCGCTAGAACTGGAAGAAATCATCGATCAGTGTCGGGCATTAATTTACGCCATTGTTGAACTGAATGACCCCAAAGCAAAAGAAATCTTGTCTTTTGTTCTGTGGGAAAAACTAAATACATTACATCTGACCTATCAAAAAGAAGCTGCAAATTAACATTATCCATCCATATGGTTTTCAGTAACGACAAAAGGGCTGTTAAGCCCTTTTATCTGCCCCTGTGAGGCACTACCCATTGGGTAGAAGACATAGCCCCATGTATGGGGCAATCGGACACGTCATTGACATGAATATCTTTGAACGACATATATTAAATAATATATTATTTTTACTTTTCAAATAATATAAATGAATTTATTTATAAATAAATTTCGCCATGACCGCTTCTGTTGTTACATTCCCAGTATTATACCATCGTATAGTCCCCTGAGAACGAGTCATGTTTAATATGTTAGTTATTGCCTGTTCTAAACTGGAAGGTTTGGATACGAACGTATAATGCCCCTGATAATACCCAAAGGCCATAATAAACAACATCCTCATTAAATCGGCATCATCCGCATCAGACGTTGAGAGCAAAACAGGAAGGCTTACTTTTGAGTTATAAGAACTATTATAATATTTTAATGGCTGCTGACTAATCACGTTGCCTCCAATAAGAAAGCCTCCGATAATCCCTGTATTCTTAAAATGATATTGCTCTATCAATTGAGCGATGGATTCTCCTGCATATTCATTATCCAACGCTGCCCCTGCAATCCATGTATAAGAAATCAGGAACCATTCCATATCAGATTGCGTTATAACTGTTTTCTTTGTCGCTGCTCCGGCTGAAATCGATGCACTGACACTCGATGAAACACTGGCACTTGTTGACGCCGAAACAGAGGCCGATAGACTGGCACTACTCGAAGCACTCAAACTTGCCGATGTTGAGGCAGATTTAGACGTAGAGATCGATGCTGATTGGCTGGCACTGATACTATGACTTGTTGAAGCACTGATTGACAGGCTTACGCTTACAGAATTTGATGCTGATGTTAAGGCCGATAATGATGCACTGGTTGAAGTGCTTAAACTTGCTGACACTGAGGCCGATTGAGAAGCTGATACCGAATTCGATATAGACGACGATATCGACTTACTGACGCTCACCGATGCCAATGTTGACGCTGATTTACTGGTAGACAGTGAGGCTGACGTACTGGCAGATTTGGATGCAGAGGTTGATATTGCCGTACTTGCCGCGACTTCTGCCTCTGAGCCTTCTCGCAGTTCCCCAAGGTTCAACGGAAAAGCCAATGTATTTTTTAGGATCTGCATAGAGATAGGATAGGTTTCCTGAACACTTCCATCCGGTTTGGCACTCATCAGATACGCATCTGCTGTGTCGAATATGGTACGGATCTGTTGAACGGTTTCTCTTACCGCCGCATCGTGTTTTTCATTGCGGTAAAAGCTCAATGCGGTGTAGGCAATACCAGTAGCAATCCCAAACACTAAAACAATTTCTAATACTGAATATCCTTTTTTATTTTTCATTTTTACACCTTATTATTTAATCGATAACTGATGGTTTTCTCTGGTCTGCATGGTTTGTCGATAAATGTCATAACTGACATTAACGAGTTTTTCTTTTTCAGCAGAACCACCGGAGGAATGAACGATATCCCCACCTGATTGATAAAGGGCGTAGGTTTTTGGATAAACAAAATGATTGACTACAATGGTGTTATCTTTGCCTGATTTACATAACACTGCTGTTTTATCCGTCACGATAGTGTTTCTGTTCCATGTGGTTCCAGAAGCAGGCGGCGTTAATGGTACATATTGATTATTGACCAGCACTTCAAAATATTGGCCTGCTAATTGGGTCGCCAATGCCGCACAGGACTTATCTGGCACATGGCTTAGCGTTAACTTTAAAACATTAGCACCAGTGTATGTTGGGTTGTATTCCAATGAATAGATACTACCTACCGGAGCCTTAAAAATACTATCGACTGATAGTGCTTGTGATGTAAACCCACTGGCTAAAAATAAGCATAGCCACCTTGTTTTACTGAATGACATAATTCCTCCTGAAATTTTTACGTATACTCAGGAGATAATCAATTTATTTTATGTTGACAAGTATCTTCGGTGTTATTTTATTTTTTAATGTTGCTAATTTAACTCACACCTTTTATGATTAATCCGATAAATAACCATCAGGATAATAAATCATGAGTGAAGCACTAAAAGTATTAAACAATATTCGGACGCTGCGTGCTCAGGCGCGTGAAACCGATCTGGCAACATTGGAAGAAATGCTGGAAAAGCTCACTGTGATTGTAGAAGATCGCCGTGAAGAAGAAGCCAGCGCACAGCAACAAAATGCTGAACGTCAGGCCAAAATTGAAGCCCTTCGTGCTCAACTTCTTGAAGATGGCATTGATCCATCTGAATTGCTTGGTTCTGCTTCTGCAACCAAGTCAGCAAAATCCAAACGTGAGCCTCGCCCGGCCAAATATAAATATGTCGATGAAAACGGCAATGAAAAGTTATGGACAGGTCAGGGACGTACACCTAAAGCGATTGCTGCTGCTATTGAGAGCGGTAAAAAACTGGAAGAGTTTGAGATCTGATTATTTAGATCAATCTGCAACCCTTTGCTATGGGTTGCAGATGCGAAAAAAAATCACTTCGAGTCTTTGAATAATGGAAGATTTTGAGATTGCCTCCATCGTTTTACAAATTTAACGATCCCTTCTGGAGTCCCATCATTATCATCTTCTGGATAGTAAATAATGCCATTACCATCTGGATGCCCAACTAGTTTTTCAAAATGGCTGACCCATTTATAATGTTCATCCTCGGAAGAAGAATTAGCTTCAACAATGTCTCTAACAAATTGAAGAAAATCCTTTTCAGTATAATCATTGATAGTGAGTTTTAGTATTGTCATGAATTCTCCTTGGATTTGGAATGGATAGCGACATGCCTTTTAGGTGTGGCAATAGATAGGTTATCAATATCGTAAACGCTACCACCATCAACTATGCGTATTTTATGGTGAATTTCAAATACTTTCCTTCCTCCATACTGTTCTTTTGGCACTGCGTAGGGCGAACGACCTTTTTTAATCAGTGCTTTATTAGCAGGAGAAAACTGCTCAATTAACTCAGGACATTCTGCCACAGCCAGCCAAAACGCCTCCCTGAAATCATCAAAACGTTCAAATTTTTGGCCTCTCAGTTTATCCGCTACCTGTGCAGGCACTGGCGCACCTAATCCTGAACTGGCGGCTTCCAACCATTTACCTTCACCACTCAATACCTCACCTTTTCCTGTTACAGCTCCGGGTTTATTCCGCGCTGATTGCAGATAAACATAAACTGGTTTTACACCAGAGTCAGCCGGAAAAACTAATATCCAGTCATTAAAATCCTGCTCATCCGGCACGGGAAACGGGGGCGTGGAGGTTTCTATTTCATCACCCGGGATCGGATAAATGAGTATAGTGGGTTGGTCAATCGGGTTTACCGGGCTACCTGTATGTGTAACAGGCTCTGCTCCTTCAGGTTTTTCCGGGGTCCACGTTATGGTTGGCCCATCCACTCCGGGCGCGGGGGTGAAAGTATAACCCTGAACCTTCGCATCCCATACCATATTAGCAACACGTACACCTTCATAGGGCGTTCCCTCGCCCGTATGAACACCATACACCTGCATCTTGCCATGAATATCGGGACGCCAGAAAAACCGGACGCGCGTCGTTGCCGTTTCCCCTGCCCAGCCTTTACGCCGTAACTCATCCTCTAACCAGTGTTCATCTCGTCCCGGAACCTTATCACTGCCTGCCCCAGCAGAAGGAATATAGAGTGCTGAGGCTAATGCACCAATATACGGCACGCCCCTAGCTGCGCTCAGCACACCACCCAGCGACCATTCTCCCCAGACTTGTGTCATGACCCCTGTAGCCGTCAGTAAACCGACACCTGCATTGGCAACAGTAGGCTCTTCCTGTTTCTCCACGGCGACGGGATGAACAACCGATTTAGACGTCGGTAGCGGAGAATGCGTTTTATCATCCGTCGCAACCAACAAATCAAACAACGTTTTATACCAAGGCTCTAGCTCAGGGGCTTTAGTAGATGATGGTGCAGTAGCGACCGTTTTCTTTTCTTTCTTCTTAGCCACCTGCGCATGTTGAACGACCTCATGGCTTTCGTCATGATGACCATAACCACAGCAATCATCTTGCTCAGACTGGGCAAACAGCACCATGTCCCCGAAATTTTTAACTGGCTCTTCTTCTGTTCCAGCCTTCGTACAACCGTCAGCAAGCAAACAAGATTTCGCGTAAACAGGGGGAACCGTCAGCATTGGTGTTAATGCCAGCAATGGCGCACGGGTTAATGCTGCCTGTTTAGCGCAGTCCTGAACGGGAGAACGATGGGGTGTATCACCAATAATAACGTTGCCACTGCCGGAGACAATGACACCGCCGCAATTGATACCATCTCCAATACGCGCAGCATTTTTGCCGTTAATAATAACGGTGGATGAACCTTCGGCGATTTTTCGGGAATGAACACCATGTGGTGCATTGGGACAGGGACAACCATGAAGCAGAACAGCATCACCTTGTCGGGCGGCAGGCTGACCATTAATAATTACATCAGAACTGCCTTCGATTATCGGGGTTTCAGGGAAGCAGTCATGACCACTTCCGATATCGTTAAGACGGGCAGCACCCGGCATGTCATTCTCCTTTGACAATAAACTTTTCCTCTTGAGGACGGAATTCTGGGCACTTTTTATGGGAGATTCAATACCGGAACCGTTAACAGATAAGGAAACAGCGATGCGTCATGATAATTTTACTTATATAAGAACATTATTTTAAATATCCTGTTTCAAATCACCCACATTTCACTTTTGTTATATTGATATATTTTGGTATCGGACGGCAACTTTCCTTTTCACCTTTTTCGCCCCCGCCGTGGGTCGTACAATGTGAACCCATTTCATTGATATTGTATTGAGGGACCCAAAGTTTCTCATCACCATACGGATTGGTTCGTACTTGTCCGTTCCAAAATACGGCGATCGAGGCATAATATAAAACAGGCTCAACCCCGGCAGGACATGTTCCCCCATCAACCGTAATTAAACCACCGCTATTTGTCCCCCATATGCCAGATTGACAAGAAAGTGTAGCGCCTTTATCGTCCTTGCTAATTAGCCCATCAGGTGAACAACTTGCTCCCGCCACAGCAGTCGATTTAACCTGTAAATATTGCCCTGAAACAATACCTGATGAAACGATATTCCCTGATGCCACAATGTCGCCTTTGGCTAAACTATCGCGCGAAGGCAATAGTGTTAGATCTCCTTTTATTCTTTGGCTTCCTACAACATCTAATTTCATTGATGAAGGTGATGATGTTGTTCCGGTAATTGAGATGAAATTATTTTTTCCTGATTCATCTTCGATTCTTAATGGTATCGCGTTATCAGAAGAACAACTGGAAAATGTGCCACAGCCTAACCATAATCTTCTCTCGTTTTCTTTACCAACAATGAGTGCACCACGAGATCTGACACCTTGTTCGCTTTCCAGCCATTGATTAACTTTCACGATATTGTTAAACGTCGAATAACCATCAACAGTTAATTGATTTTGAACCTTAAGATTATTACTGAACGTTCCATTTTTGCTCTGCACAATTTCAGTCGCGTTGAGATGCGTTCCTTCCACAATACCGGATGAGGATAATCGCTGGCTTTTGATCGTTCCAGATGCGGTAATGTCTTTTACATTGTCGATACTCTGGCCGCCCATATTCAGATCCCCTGTCATCGGCAATGTTCCATCACGGCGTAGGTAAACCGAATACATCGCACTGTCGTATCCAACACGATAGGCCAGCAATCCTGCTGCATTGATGCCACTATAGCTATTTTGGTTCTCAGTCCATTGACCACCCGTACCCGATGCAACAGTAGCAGATTGCGTCATGCCACTATCGATACCAGAGGCTTGCATAGCACGGCCTAACAAGTCATAGCGAATACGGTTTCCTTCAGACCACGGCAGTGTTGTAATAACCAGTCCGTTAATAACGTAGTTAGGTGTCGTCCCAGCGCGTTTCAACAGTATCTTATAAGAGGATTTTTGCATGTTGACGCCAGTATAACCCGCAGGTAACAGCCCTTCATTCACCAACGTCTGATAAGTGATTTCACAACCGTTAGCCGTACAGTTTCGTGGTCCCGGATCGCTGCTTTGGCTGCTACTGGATGAGAGCGTTGAAAGTTTGTCATAACGGATACTGATATAACGGTTTACCGCCTCCCCCATCTGTTTCATTTGAGCGCCTACGGTATTCGCCATGATGTTTTCTTGATTGCTTTTCATGTCCTGAAACTTCATGAAAGCTATCGCTACGCCAACACCTAACACCAGCGTTATTTCCAATAAGGAAAACCCTTTTTTATGTTTAATCATTTTCATCGTCCTTTTTATTTTCACGTACTATTTAATTAGCAAAAATAAAAAAGTGGTCAAGATATCATTGACTCTTACTCATAGATAACTTATTCAATAAGTCCGGCTAACTGACGAACGGCTGACGCGAGGGAAATAGATTCCATATTCAGTTCTTTAACACACTCCTTTCTTCCATCAGGATACACTTTTACCAACTTTCCGTCTGAAATATAATGGATAGCCATTCCAGCCCTGAACACCTCCTTAATCGCTTTCTGTGATGCTTTCTTGGCAATTCGACTTAATACCGCTGTATCCTCAAGTGGATTTTTCTTTGATTTTTTCTTTTTCATAACCATTTTCATTGACATCTTATTGATTGCTAAAAAACACAAAATCCTGTGCGTCTGTTTTATTTCACATCACTCGCCAGAACTTTCATAAAAAATGTACTGATAGCAGTAAAAATCACCTCGAAATCTTTGATGGTTGAATGCGTAAGCCCATCGATAAAAGACTCACTGATAACAGTGAAAACATGATCATTAGAAATATAGTCACCATTTTTATTTATTATATCGTTAATTTTACTTTCAGAATCCAAATCCAATACAGCATTTGGCTTAAATTCTCTTATCTTATGTAATAAGACATGAATAAAAACCCTGACAACCCAACCATCTTCATTTTCTATTCGTTTAAAAAAAGATTTTTTAAACGAAATGATATGTAGATTGCTCGCTCTGCTTTTTCTTATTGAGTAATACATGCCAACTCCTTTTTATAAATTATCAACCCTCATTTAAAATAGCTCTGCTCTTATCGGAGAGCATGGTGGTCGAAACCTGTCCACCCCGCCAGTGTTATGAAATATGTATTTATAACTATAGCATCGTAAGTAAAATACACGATAACACGAGGTCTATGATGCTGCCTGTTTCGGATTTATATTTATAATGCAATTAATGCATTGTTAATTTCAAATTTAATTCATATTAAAATATATTATTGATATTTATTTCAATTAATTTCTAATATAACAGTCAGACACGCTATAATCACTGTTCTTTGATATAACACTTAACTCTCGTTTTATTAACGAATATCCTGTATCCTAAATCCGATTTTCAACCATCAGGATAAATAACCATGAGTGAAGCTCTCAAAGTATTAAATAACATTCGTACCCTGCGTGCTCAGGCACGAGAAACCGATCTGGCGACATTGGAAGAAATGCTGGAAAAACTCACCATTATTGTTGAAGAGCGCCGCGAAGAAGAAGCTAAAACCCAACAAGAACAGTCAGAGCGTCTGGCAAAAATTGAAGCCCTTCGTGCCAAACTGTTAGAAGATGGTATCGATCCGGCTGAACTACTTGGCTCTTTTTCTGTCACCAAGTCGGCAAAATCTAAACGCGCTCCTCGTCCAGCTAAATACAAATATACCGATGAAAACGGCAATGAAAAGTTATGGACAGG
This sequence comes from Pectobacterium parmentieri, assembly GCF_001742145.1. Taxonomy (NCBI): domain Bacteria; kingdom Pseudomonadati; phylum Pseudomonadota; class Gammaproteobacteria; order Enterobacterales; family Pectobacteriaceae; genus Pectobacterium; species Pectobacterium parmentieri. Next base: position 2,252,831 of record NZ_CP015749.1, read on the forward strand.
TCAGGGTCGTACTCCTAAAGCCATTGCTGCTGCGCTAGGGAATGGTAAGACTCTGGAAGATTTTGAGATCTGATAAAATAACTCCTTGTTGTATTCGATACAATGAGGAGTTATTTGATCGGACAGGCAGTTCAGTGCCAGACGTAGACTTTGCTAACACAGTGTTATGTTAGTCGAAGGGAATTAGATCAAAGATTAGGAGGTCATAAATATGAGTCGTTTGATACTAAATGTCCCCTTTAGCGAGAAGGATGATGCAAAGCAGAAAGGTGCCCGATGGGATCCAGAACTAAAAAAATGGTATGTGCCAACGGGAAAATCAAGCCTGCAATTCATCCCATGGATACCTGAACTTACAGATAATAAGAAATATCACTTATTCAATGAATATTACTTCATTGGTGAGAATGAGCGTCTATGCTGGAAATGTGGGGAGTTAATCAGCCTGTTTGCTTTCTGCCTTCCACGAGGTCATAAATATCTGACCATTGATTACCTTGATCCAGATGATGAAGCGATTGAGGACTCCAGCGAATGGAGCTATTATGACAACTATCTCTTTCGCGGCAAAAGTGATGGTACTTGTTATTCGTGGTCTACCAGCCCTTGCTTTTCTGGAGTCGCCAATATTACTGACGTGACTCCCCGTGCATTAGGTTATATTAGGCACTTTACAACGAACTGGCGTCCCGGAAACAGTAAAATGGCAGGTTATAGCTATTATGCTAATCATTGTCCACATTGTTCAAGGTTGCAGGGCGACTTTATGATTTTCAGTGAACCCGGAGGAGCATTTCTACCTTCTACCCAAAAAGAGGCTTCAAAGATCAAATTACACAAAATAGATGAGCCTGTATTTTTAAAAGGTGGAACCTGTTTTACAACATGCGACTTTTATGAAGATATGACACACGTAATTTAGCTGGTAGACTCTGTGAAAATATTGCTAGTTAATTTTCACAATATCTACTTCTCGCTCAGAGACGATAGCCATATTCTGTCACGCATTGCCCCTTACCAGCTATCGCGCCCTCTGGGGCTTGCTCAACAGCTCACCGACCTAAAAACAAGTTTTAGGTCGGCTCACCGTTCGGACGTGAAAAGGAAAACTACTGTTTGGATTTATTTAAGACATTTTCAATATAAGTTTGGCCTTGTGCTCTGTAAGATTCGATATCGTTTTCATGAAGATTCGGGATATCAAGCAGAATCCCAAAGACCAATTCCTTATCTACATAACCAATATCACATCCTAAGACTTTGGCAACCTCTGCACCGAAAATAATTTTCTGGCGCGTGTTTTCTTTTTTCGTTTGCTGTTTCTTTTTAGCTTCCAAGAAATATAATCGTTCCTGTGCTGCTGCAAGTTGTTGTTTTATCGTTTTTGTTGTCATATTTAATTATCCCAATTTTTTCTATTTTTATTGTAAGGGATATTCGCATAGTCATCATTATTCAGTTTTTTCTTGATTGATTTTATTTTCATCTTGAACTGTTGTTTAATCTGGCGCTGCTTTGCTTGTTCCCTTATGTTAACTACTATTTTTTCTGCCTCTAAATAGGCTTGTTCTGTATCGGTATAAACACCTTCATCAAGCAGTTTTTTCGCTTCCCAATCAATGGCTTCATCATTATTTTTATACATTACACCTCCTTGTATTTGTTGTATATTATCCTTTACCATATTTTGGATAATTATCAATACAGGAAACTCATTTTATTTTATAAAAAATAAACTCATTAAACCGATGTTGATACCCCACATAACAGCATTAATACCCATCAAAATTAATGTTGTCTCATCCAACTCACCGAGCTTCATATCACTCTCCTTTTTCACGTTTAACTTTATTTAACTTAAATCCTACATGTTGGCAAGTTTTATTATTAGCCGTTACATACAATTTAACTTAGCCGCTCACATATGTACGGTTAAATTGGTTAATAGATTATTTGTGAGCGATTAACTACCCCATAACATTCACACTAGCAGAGCAGATATGGCAGTCTGACCAGTTGAAAAGAATGGAAAATATGATGGTGTAAAATTAAATCAAGCAACACTATGCGATAGTAATCACTAACTATTTTGCTTAATACTCACCACGTTACTTAATTTTTCTCGTTAGTGTTTTTCATTTCACATGTTAAATTTTAATCCTAATTTCCATAGTTAACCTGTGAATTGTGCAACAAGGAAAACCACCTATAACTTGCCTATTTTCTTGTTTTAGAGCTTTCCCGCCTTACGGCGGGATAAATTAACACTCCTTTTGTCCTTCGGACGCATTTTTAAAACCCATCGGGGTAATATCGCGGAATACTTCGTCCTTTTATCCAGATTGCGCCGCTTAATTCGGCGTTTTGTTTTACAGGCATTAATATATTTCGTATTAATTAATGAGAGGGACTTTTACATTGTTTCTTTTTTTAAGAAAACAATGCCCACTTATACACTCTTCGAGTGTGTGGGGTCTACCGACGGTTGCCTGCCGCAGGCTAAAAGCAAAACCAAGTTCAACATCAACCCCGGAGTTTTTCTTACGAAAAACTAAAACCAGCATGGTGAGCGTTAATGTTTATTTGATAGTTTTTATTATATTTAAGGTTATTTATTATATGGCAATATTTCATCTGGAGTTTAAAATTGTGAAACGCTCAGAAGGCATGTCTTCCTGTAGGAAGGCTGCTTACCATAGTAGATCAAGAATAACAGATGACCGCACTGGCAATACCTACGATTTCAGCCACCGTTCTGATTTATTCCATCATCAGATATTAGCCCCTGCTTCCGCACTCTCTTATATTACTGAAAGCTCAACAGCACTATGGAATGAAGTTGAAAGGGTTGAGCGTCAGAAGGATGGTCAAACAGCCCGTTATTTTGATGTTGCTATTCCGTGTGAACTTAGTAATGACGACAAGATAAAATTAGTAGTCGAATACTGTCAGAAGAACTTTGTGGATAAAGGCATGATTGCTGATATCGCTTTCCATGACCTTGATAGTCAAAACCCTCATGCACATGTGATGTTGACATTAAAACCGATCACCGCTGAAGGTTTTGGTAAAAAAGACAGAAGCTGGAATGATAAGAGTAATGTGATCAAATGGCGTGAGTCATGGTCAGTAATTACCAATCACTATCTTGCCGCTGCTGGCAGTAATGAGCGTATTGACCACCGTTCAATTGAGATCCAGCATGATGAAGCGCTTGAGAATGCCACTATAACATTAGACGTTGAAGAAAAAGCATGGTGGATTTCTAAAGCAGCCTTAACCAGCCGCCCGGCTATGCAACGTATTCCCCGTGCTAAATGGAACAGTCAAACAGCGCAAAAACAACGTGCTGCTGAACAGGCTGTTCGTGATGAAATGAAACAGGAAGCTATAGCCACATATGGTGTCTTTAAAGATTTAGATCTACAGATAGTGGTAGACCTCAACAGTTTCACCGTTTCACATCTGCCAGAGCCAGTAGAAATTATCCTGACTGAAACGGGTTCACAGTCGTCATCATCAGAAGGTCAAAAACCTGTTCTGGTTGCCCCTGCACCTCATACACGCACTAAATTGAAAACCTCTCCCTCCTCAACTACCAGAGCGATTAAACGCGCTCCTGTTAAAAGTAAGAGGAAGCAGGATAAGCCACAGAAGGAAAATATTTTTAAACGCTTTACCTTACTGGTAGTAGGATACATAAAAGAAAGGTTTATCTGGGCTAAGAAGAAGCCTGCACCTGTTTCCGTGGATGCGAAACATGATAAGCGTATTGCCGAACACTATGTGTTTGATGAGGTGCAGGGTATCTATGTATCACGCACTGAGCATGAGAGACGAGCAAGGTTAAACAGTGACACTTATAGTCCAACTCCTGATGAGATCAGACGCTTTCCAAGCCGTCCGGTTAAACCAGCACAGTCTGATAGCGATCTTGACTACATACCAACACTCAACCCAGACAGGGAAAAGCCAGCGCCTAAATTGAGGATGTATAAAGATCGCATCAAGTATAAATAATCATTTTTAATAAATAATAGGAGCCATCCTATATACCATTTAAAAATCACAGCACTGTGAAAAGTATTGTACAACCACGTATAAATATCACTTGAAATTGTAAATAATATGATAATAATGGTTTTTTCAACTCTTAATTTGTAAAACATACTACATATAAAAAGGAATTATCAATGAATATAAAAAGAGCTTTCCAATATGGGATACTATTGCTATCACTGATATCTCTATCAGGATGCGTTATCGTTGAAAACATAAAACTACGGCTAGAAGGTTTCGATGTATATCGAAGCTCTGCAAGCGCCCTAGTTTATAAAATGGATAACACTGTGCAATATACCTCACCAATGAGTTATAATGTTACGATAGATCGAAAAGATAGATATGTAAGATATTTGATTGATACCGGAAGTTTCCTAGTCGGATTTCCAATGGTTACTGTTGAAGATTATGATAAAACTATCCAGAAGTTAACAATATTCGAAAGCTGGGCCAATGAGCCTTATGAGCAGAGGATAAAAACTATCACTCAAGTTCAGAATAGTCTTCCAGATAACGATCCAGATATAAAAACCGGAAAAACAGATTTCTACTTATTCATGAATCCTTCCGTAAAAAATAATGAACCTTACCTAGCCTATAACCGAAAAATTGGTTATACAACCAAAGTGAGAATCTTAATGGATAAGGAAAATGTGGGAATAATTATTAATGAGCTGAAAGAATGGAGAGCAAACAGCCTCCTTAAAAATAAATAATATCATAGTTAATCGTGACGCATATTAAGAATATAATGTTCACATGCGTCACAACTTTTATAAAAATAAAATTAAGATAACTACGCGATTCACATAATATAAAATACAAAAACACCTACCTAAGATAAAGACTCAATCTTATTTAAGTAAACCCGCTTGACTGGATTTTATCTAGTTACTAAAAATTTCGCATAATAGTGCTACACTTGGAAGTGTACGATATCTCATCAACTTTGGCTTCGCACGATGAAACATCCATGTCGAAGTTATTTAGAAAAGTAATTTCCACTAATATAGCTCAATGAATCATATCAAATATAAATATATTGATATGAAAATGAAAAAAGCCGAATTTAACCCGGTTTTACATGCTTAGAATAATATAGCCATATAGTTAACTATCTCCTCTATTTATAATTGCATCTCGATAGCGCTGTTGCTCAACAATACTCAGGTTGGGATCAGACAGAACACCCCGCCCCTTCACAGCAATATCGTAATCAATCTGTGATTGCGTCTCATATTCTTTGGTCGGCTTAAAATAATCTGGTTGCGATGCAGATGACGACGCAGAATAACCAGAATATGTTTTACTCCCTGCACAACCAAGATAAGCCAGCAGGCAGGCAAACAGGAAGAACAATGTCCATACTGTATTGTAGCCGTTAATCGTATATCCACTATCATTTCCAATTGAAAACACGCCATGAAACCTAATGGCATAGACAATCAGGAATGATGAGACGATAACAGCCCGACTTTTACCTACACTTAAATACTTACGTATAAATTTTATCGTTGGCACCAGCGTGACCGCAAACAGCCCAATAGCAGTAATAACCAGCCATATCGGGAACAGTTCGTATTTTTGCGTAGTATTTTGCGATAACGTCACCAGCGACAGCACCAAGAAAATGTTAAGCAGGTAAAGCCTGACCGCCATCGATACCTTCACGCTCTTTTGTGTCTTTTTGAGAAAAAGCACCGGTGCCAATGATGGTATGTTCATCAGCAGACCGATGAAAAACGCCCAATAGATAGTGTTCATAGCGTCTTTTCCTGTAATTACCGAGCGGCCCAACCGTTATTGGTCTTCACCAGAACAATTTTGGCCTCTTCTGTTTCAGCCATTCCTTTAACGCCAGAGAACGCATTTTTATCAACCCAGCTCGGAACACCATCAAGTTTCCACGTATAGGTCACTTGCGTGATTTTAGCGCCATTACCTTCGCTGGGTTCAGTCCAGCTTGTAATCTCAGCAACAGCACGATGACCGACACAAGCACCGTCTTCCCGATCCCAAAACTCAACCTCTTGCCCTTTGTCTGTTACTTCCAGAACATCAACACTGCTAAAGTCATTTGCCTGTTGTGAAACAGTGAGAAGCCCCTGTTCAACAAGACCATTCAGGATTTCATCGCTGGCGCTGTATCCAGCAGAACGGTAGCCACGGTTAACCTTAATCGGAAAACCTTTATTGAACGCAAAGTCATTGTTTTGCAGTGAGTAGCACAACTTTGATTTTGAAATTTTCGTGTTGATCGCTTTCTCAAAATCGCCTTTCTCACCACATCCCGTCAGAACAAGAGCTGTGCAAGTAACGAGTAAAATCTTCTTCATCTTCCTATCCATCCTGATAATCAAAAATGCTGTTATGTAGAGGTTGTCTGCTGTGCACCCGTAGTCGTTGAAGCTTGCTCTTACTGGCATAACACGGCAAAACCACCTGATTAACCAATTGATAGGATTCAATTATTTTTAAGAGCCGTCATATCGTTTGTAACGATCAAAAATAAAATAATGATAGGCGTTAACTATCGTTATTTACATATTCGATCGATTAAAGCAATTAAAACACCGATCGAAAAAGCATTATCAATCGATAATATCTATCAATATCAATTTATCGATCCGTATTATCGATCATTTTCTTGCTAGATGAATATTTACTGGATAAAGTGAGCGACAGGACTACAGGATGATTTATACGCAGGTTCAAGCAGGTGGGACTACAGGCCGCAAGACCTGCTACAAAAGCGGTTCTATAGCCTTTACGTTACTGTTATCAATGCAACATCAGGGAAAACAACCATAAGGGATGCCGTTAGCTGATTAGATAAAAAGACTTATAGGCTTCTGAAAAGCGGCTTTCTTCGCCAGCCATTAACACAAATTTATATAGCCAGATTCGATATACCTCTGGCCCCGGCTTCTTTACGCCTGTTTTTACGTTTACTGTTTATATGGAGTTAACATGAAAAAACTGTTTATTGCTGCGTTGGTGATCTTACCTCTTACCGCTTGCACTACTTACGGCAACAAATCCCTGAAAGATGAATCCCAACAAACCGTAAAAACCAAAATCGTTAAGGGGAAAACTACCCAGCAAGATGTTATTAACACATTCGGAGAACCACAAACACGAGCCACCAATGATGGTCAGGAAATGTGGTCTTACTCCAGCATGTCAGGCGAGACTCAGATCTCAAACTACATTCCCGGTCTGGCCCTGCTTAAGAACAGCAGCACGGCGCATATGAACTCCCTTGAGATCTGGTTCAAGGGAAATGTTGTTGATCGATATAATTTCAGCCAGACGGCGAGTAAGGTTTCGCGTGGGTTGTTGGATTAATTTGTCGTTAACGACGCCAGAAAAGCAATAATCGAACCAAATTAATGAGAATGAGGCAGCAAAGAATAAAATATGTAATAAATGAGATACAAATCACATTTCCGTAACGAAATTTACTGTTTTGCTTAAATTTTTACCCCTTGCTCAGAATATAAGAGAGCATATGCAACTATTGAGGAAAATCTCATGACTGATAAAAAAATAGCAGAAGAGCAACTTGTAAATTTCTTTGCATCACCAGCATCGAGTGGTTATCAATATGATGTTAATAAAACAGCCAGCGCCTATGGGGAGACTCGTGAAGGCGTACTTCAGGTACAATTTGGCTTAAAAGGCTTTCCTGATTTTGTTAGACCAAATTATCAGATTATATTTGGTGATAAAAGTAAGATAGCATTTAGAGGAGACACACACAGTAAAGACAATCGTATTTCATCAGAATATAATCCAGATAATCTATCATCTGGATTTGAATACAACGGGAAATACTTTAACAAAGTCAGCTCTAATTTATAAATAGAACCTTACTTTAATCTGTTTGTAAATTAATACACACATCATATATATGGGCGTGAACGCCCATATATAAACCACGATTTATTTCTTTCTACATATATCTATGATATCAAGGAGTGAAATACATTTAGCACCACTCTTCTCTGTGACTAATTTTTTTATTTTTCCCCAATGAGTTCGTATTTCTTCAACAAATAGCTTATTTTCACTGTTTTTGAACTCATAATCCATGACGGAATTTTTTTTGCAACAGATTGCCAGATGACCCGCTTGACCATCACTATAATTAAATTCTATATCATTACCAACACGCATATAAACACCTGAGCAGTATAATCCATCACGCGGCCCATATTTCAGATCTATTAAATATGCATCTTCCGGTAATTCAGGCCAACCTTCATATAAAGGAGGTAATTTATTAGGATATTTTCTTTCTTGCTCTGTGAAACTCTTATCATATTTATGATATGCTTCTCTTGCTTCGTAAGATAACTCCTCACGATACACGACTAAATACACAGGTCTATCAAGGAGTTCTGCTCGGGGTATTTTCGAAAGAGAAAATTTCTTGATCGATGATGAGGTTGATCTCATAGCTCTTTTTTTATTCCATTTTTGCATAGCATCTTCAATATCAACCAAACTTATATAACTTGATTCTTCCCACATATCATCGAACCATTTATTAATATTAGAAATTTGTAGTTCATCTTCTGTTAAGATACCTGCTTCTTCCCACCCGGTCAGTTCATCTCCCTCAAAGTTTAAACCATTTGAAGAACAGTTCGCAGAACCAACAATAGCTTTTTTATCGCCAACAATAACTTTTGCATGCAACCTATCATGTTGTCTCAGTTCATATCCCGAGAGAAGGCTTAAATTCTGAATGACTACTGGGTTAGTTGCCCCGCTTGCCAAATTACAGATTATTTTTACCTTTTTATTTTTTTTGTTAGTGAAAATTGAATCTGCACCATTTCCCCAAAAAGCAACTGCGGCACGAACTTCATTCTCTTCAGACACGATCGATTTTACAGCTTGTAGATATTCAAATGATGAAATAAACACGAATAACTCCTAATTAATCATTGCTGTGCGAAGCAGATTTATATAATTAAAAAACGTTGATTTATTTTACTTATTTTTATAAAAAACAACAGCGATATTAAGCCTATCAACAGCAAGAGATAACGCCTCATGGAGATCTCCCTTCATCTCCTGCTCATACTCACCGTCCCTGAACATGACTACATAGCCATTGGTCAGATCTCGCATGTGGGCAAGGTTTATAGGCTCGATGGCTATTTTGATGTCTGTACCTTTGTATTCGAGCACCGGATAGCCCATGTCGGAGTGAAGCACGATACCACCAAGGGCTTCCACTTCGGATAAAAAGTTATCTTCAGCGATAGCCTCACGTAGATCCTGTAGGCCAAGCGCGTTCATCAGTGCGGATTCATCTGGAGCATTAGCTTTTATCCTGCAGCAATAGTAATAATCATCCAAAACACTAACGGGTGTGTTGGGATACTGGCTGTTGTAGGCTTTGGTTTCTGACATCAGCGATCTTATTGTTTTCTCACTGACTTGACTGAGTTCAGAAATCAATCTCCCATACACATTTACCATTCGTTCCTTATCACAATCATTTGCTGATTCAGACAGGAAGAAAGAATCGTAACCTTTGACATAGATATTATTCCCGTTTTCAAGGATAAGCTTTATTCCGTGTTTATCTTCTTCAATGTCTTTAACCATACAGGTCATAAATGGTACATTTTTGTTAGCGTGAAATAGCGTAATGACTTTAATATTATTCATTCTTTGATTTTCCTTTTTGTTTTATTTTTTTAATACCATATTTATTTCATGAAAATCAAATTTAACTTTTTGACAACAACGTTTCCCGTATTGTTTTAATATTTTTTTGAAAAGATATTTGTCTTACGAGCTAATGTAGTCCCTCTTATGTTTTAGTATTGCACTTATTAAAATCAACATTAGACCACTTTGTATATCCCAAAATAATACCAGCAGTTCCTACTATCAGAAAGGATACTCCTTGGTTAACATTTAATTGATTTAAAACATGTCCCATTGGGGCTAAAATTGTTCCACCGACAAAAACAGCCTTAATCAAGGGGGAAAATATTTTTTTCATACACACTCCTTTTATAAAAATTAATCATCAAGTTATTTATCATAAATACATCACTAATAATGATATCTCAAATTTTTTGTAAAAATGTTTTAAATATCGCAACTATTCCAGTGACAATAATTTAAATAGCTGCCGTTTTAAGCTATAAAATGACATAGAAACTGACTGCAAAGTCAGGAAAGCTCACCGCGCAGTCAGGAATACTGACTATAGAGTCAGAAACACTGACCGTACAGTCAGTCGCATACTTTCGTCCTAAGCCTTATACCGCAAGGGTTACAGGCCGATTTTTCCTTAATTTAATTTTACAAGAAGTAAGAGATAATACTCAAGAGGATTAAAATAAACTGGGCGATTTTTATGATCGCCATATGGGGTTTCAACATTAAATATTATTAGTCATTTATGAGTGAAATTTGCATTTTTTATTGCGAGGCTTTCCTTTATATTTCACTAAAACTCTTTTTTGAAAATCAACACCATCTATGAGCTAACGCTCATGTGCTGCCGAAAACGATGAACCTGTTTTCATGAGCACGGCTACGCCCTAACACTGAAATATGTATTTTTATCTTGATGAAGTACGTTTTTAGTATTGATAGCAAAAAGAGGAAAGATCTTTTTCAGATCGTTTAATCATAAAAATAAAATTGATCTTATTTTTTGAACACAGAATTACCGCGATAACATATAGCATTTGCTCTTAAACGTATAGGAAAACTATATTCAGAGAAGCAGCACTGAGTGATTGACCAAAACAATCACATTGCTGAAACAGGGTTCACCCCTGTTAATAATGGATTTATCCATAAAGAATTGCGGCGATAGCCGATAAAGCAGAAATAGTATAATTAATCTTACGACTTCATGTACGGTTTAGTTTTTAAGATATTATATATACCAGATTTACTTTATACTTAATTAAAATTTCATATTGAAAAACAAATCCTTTCTTATGAGCTTTCGCTCATGGCTTCGCCCTTTGTTGGTATATTAATTAGAAATTCATCAAAGCTATAGCATTTGCTCTTAAACGCATAGGAAAACTATAACCCCAACAGCAGCGCTTAGTGATTGTCCAAAACAATCACATCGCTGAAACAGGGTTCATCCCTGTTAATGATGGATTTATCCATAAAGAATTGCGGCGATAGCCGCCAGTAAAATAAAAGGAAAACAATTACACTATTCCTAAAACGCCAGCAGCGCCTCGTGATTGTATGAAACAATCACTTCGCTGAAAATAAGCATCAAGAAAGCCACATATTCCCATGTAAAACACCCTGCACATAAGGCAAAAGGAAAACTGGACTCTCTTAACTTCTTACTAATTATTTAATTATAAGCACTATCCCAACCCAATAGAATCAAGGCTTCACAACTTTTTTTGCTATGTTCGAACATAGCAAACTCCTATGTGCGCACATAGATCCGTCCTATGTTCGAACATAGCAAGATCTATGTTTGAACATAGGTTTTTTAACATATAACAATAGCATAATAATAAAAGTCCTATTTTATTTATAGTTTAACTATTGACTTTTATTTTTCTGCATAGTATTAAAAATACAGAATAAAAACTATAAGAGAGAATAATATGAATACTAATGACACTGAACTACTTCGCTTATTTGAAACATTAACCACTGAACAAAAGATTGATATCGCAAGACACTTATTGCAAAACAAAGATATAAAATCAACTACTGTTATTGCAACAGAAGAAGATAAAGCAATCTCATTTGCACAGCCTTATGTTTTTGCTTTTACATCTAACTTTCGTGTTTTTTCTGATCTTGATATATCTAAAAATGAATTCCGTGTATTAACTTACATCTTAGAATACATGGAGTTCGGAAACCTTATCAATCTGTCTCAATCATCACTCTGCAAAGCATTGAATATTGCATCCGGTAATATGTCAAACATATTCAAAAAACTAAAACAGAAAGGAATACTCGTTGAGCATCATGGACACCTGTATATTAACTCGAATATTTTCGCCAAGGGTATGAGCCATCAACTTGATGAGAAACGTAAAGAGCATTTAAGTAATGCCAGAGGTCTTCATGCGGAGCTCGAACAATATCCAGAAAACTATACTGATTACTCAAAGCAAGAAAGACGAAACCTAGCTTTAGAAACAGAAACGAAAGAGATCTATACGGATGCCTTTATTTTTAGTAAGAAGAAAAAGAATAATGCTGTTCCTAATGCTAAAAATAGTCTCAAGATCGATAAACCTCGAAAGGTATACAAACGAACGAAAGAAAATGAAGCGGCAAGAAAAGTCATGACCAGCTTTGAAAACCATTTAAAAATCGTTTCCTAAATAAGAAATCATAGATATTAATAACCAAGATAATATATTATTGACATACACTATATTAAAATAATCTGACAGAAACCAGTAAAATATTAGATAGCTGCCAGATTATTAATATATCAAATCATATAACCAAATTACGCTTGATTTTTAAGGCTCTATTTTTTCAATAGAAGTAATATGGGCCTCACCACTTAACGGTTTATAAATACGTACCAGCGTCATATTTAGTTGTGCGTTGGGAAATGCACCAATAGCCTTGGATAAAAAAGAATAATTTGTCCCGGATACTATTTGGGTCGCCACAAATATAGGCGTGTATTTCATGCCAACCAACCCATTCAATACTGATTCAAAGAACGACTTATCTGCATTGTCAACATCACGAAAAGCACTCCAACCACCAACAGTATTATTTGACATAAATCACCTCATATAATTAGCTGGATAATAGTTTCTTATGGGATGTATCATATTCCACTGCAAATAGCGGTTATGAGTATAAGAAGTGTACTGGTTTTTTACAAGAGGATTCTAGTGAAAAAATAGTAGTGATGTATCTTATATTATTATGTATACGATATGCTAGCCAACATGAATAACACTTATATTATAAAGCGACATAATACCCCTTGCTTTACTCAAAACAAAGTCACTTATTTATTACCCGATTAATTTGACACTTTCTCTATATACCTTAACATATAAATATAACAAAAATTATTAACGAGGTATTTATGAGAAATGTAAAATTAGATAACAGCGATTTATTAGCATATTTTGATACTGTTCAAAAGCTTAAAAAACAACCATCAATGGACGAGTATAGAAAAGAATATTTCAGACTGCGTGAAGATGACTCTGTGCCACAATATAAACTAAGAGAATATTACTCAGCCCATACGGAACTACGCAGGTTGGATAGAAAGAGAAAATCTCTTATGGATTTTTTTATTGAAGAACTTAATCCTATCAGTTTTTCAACAGCTAACACATCTGCAAAATCATCAGGGGATCTTGATAAATTTTATGAGAGTAGGCTTTATGGGAAAGCAATTGTAGAAAAAAGTGATGAAGAAATTGTATCCCTAATTATAAAACAGCGCACAGAGGCAGCACTTGAGTTTCAACGTTCTGTTGAGCAGAGCCTTGAACAGCTTTCCAGTATCTCATCAGATCTTGGGACATTGAATACAAAACGCAGGAAAATGGCTATTTAAATTGTATTATGTATTCAGCCCGAATAATTTTTTAAATGCCATTTTCCCACTGGCAGTAATAGTTACTTCTCTGAACCCCGGTATTCTGGTTAGCCACCCTTTTTGCTCACAATGCGTAAAAAAAGCAGCGCCGGCCTCGCCACCAAGATGAAATCGCCGTTCACTCCAGTCAAGGCAGCCACAGCACGTTTTACGTCGTGTCTTTGGCTTGGACATAATACCTAACTCTCGGAACTGTTCTTGTCCTGATGGCGTCATTGACGCGCCATCTGACGTAACCCAACCTTCAGCAATCATAAAATCATAGATATGAACCGAGATCTCACCGGCTAAATGGTCATAACACGTCCGGGCAACCCGTAATGATGAAGGTGTGTTTATTTTAGCTGATGATGTTGAGCGCCATGACACGCCCATCATGTTTTCAATCAGTCCGGCAATGTCTGTTCCTGCCAGACGGTAATAACGATGACGTCCCTGAGAAAGACAGGTAATCAATCCCTCACTGACCAACCGTGACAGATGTGCACTGGCAGTTGATGCCGCGATATCAGCGACCACACTTAACTCTGTTGCCGTCCACGCACGTCCATCCATCAACGCGCAAAGCATTTTTACACGGGAAGGATCGGATATGGCAGCCGCCAGAGCTGCCATTGAATGTTCCAGAGCATCACCCCTATCTGTTAACTTAGCGTATTTTAACATATTACTCAGGCACGACAGCCCATTTCTCCGTTGTTTTACTGGCAACTCTATCATTATCAGTCACAAGGATCAGCTGGTTTGCATGGTCGCTATATTGGCACAGGATATTAATCCCCTTCTCAGCCAGTGTTGCCGCAATTTCTCCTAACTCACCGGGGCGCTCTTGCTTAAGTTTTCGGATCAGTGGCCTGCATACACTTTCAACCTGAAATCCTGCGTTTTCCAGCACGGCTTTGGCAGCATCCCCCTTCTCAACAAGAAAATGCGCATGTGCTTTGTCTCCAATGGTAAATACGCCACCACCCTCAAGGCCAATACCATTTTGACCTAATACCGCCCCCAGTGCAGCCAGTTCGCCCGGCGTATTCTTTAAAACAACATGGATGTCATACATCGGTCTGACCTCTGGTTTCTGATGAATAGTCTCTGAGTGCATGGGCAATACGGATTCGATAAAAAGAGAAGATAGATTTTTGTCCTTCCGCCTGAGCCGCCTTATGCAAAACGTTTTGTTTCCATAGCAATATGGCCTCTTCATCCCTCCACCAAGACAATGACAATATCTTTTCCGATGTTGTCAGACTCTGGAAACGCTCGATAGAAATAAAACCATCAATATCGGCTAATAGCGGTTTCAATTCAGCAGCAAGCTGGAGATAACGCACTTGTTGTGTGGGAACAACATCTGCTTCAAAAAGCACTGCGATCACATTCCTACCCTCTATGTATTAGACACGGGTATGACTGTACCGTGTTCAGTGCTGAACACTTCGATGGAGGGCGAAATATGGATGTCATCAGCAATAGCACCTGTGGCAATGACTGGTATCAGTGATAAAGGTCTTCAGGTGATACACGATCACACCCCATTTTCTCAAGCAACAGTTGTAATCTCTTGGCCCTCAATTTCTGGGCCTTTTTCTCACCAATCTCCTGATAGTATTCTTCCCGTCGCTCCGCTACCACTTTACGGAACTTCTTCAAAAGCTGGTTCAGTGTTTTGATGTCAGTAGTAGCGGCTTCAGCTTGGATGTTTCTATACATAAACATAACGTGGAATTCATCAATCATATTAAACCTCATAGTGTTATCATTGATTTTATTTCCCTCTTACGAGGGAATACTCATTACATCTGAATAATCAAACAACTGTCACTTTCAGCTTCCAATAAACAGGGTCTTGATTTTCATCCTGATTAATATTTTTAAACACGAGTTCAATGATATGCTCAAGATGCCAATGTAAGATTTCATCCTTTAAATCATTTTTATTGATACCAGACGCATCATTTTTAATAGAGTATTTCATTATCTCACGAGTTATAATCACATCATAAATAACTTCTGAAAGTTCACCCCAACTCATAATATGGATTGCTGTTTCAGGATCACTTTCATGAATATTATATATCTCATCACAGAATCCTTGTAAGATGTTAGCAACAAGAACATTTTTTGTTTTATCATAGCTATTCAATACAATCTCTTTCATTTTCTCACCCTTACTTTTCAGTTAATAGTCAGTAAAACATTAGTTGTTATAGCCGATATTTGTGATGACACAGCTATACTCTAGCCATAAATCATCTACTAGCTCGTTATTAATAAATCGATTTAACTCCTCAAGTATATTCTTATCATCAATGATTTCTTCTACTGAATATCCAGTAATAGCAACAAATATTTCAAAACGCTCTTGAATAGTATTCATTACTTCTGGAGGTCCATCACACAACACGCTTACAACTACAGACATTTTATTTGTCATAGAACTTTGTTCGTTGTTGTTTACCATTTTTACTTTCCTTTTATATATTTTGTTAGCCCCTTACGGGGCAGGATTATTTTTACTTTCTAAAGTTTTCTGAATATTCGACTAACATGGCAGCGACCAGTTCAAAGTTAACTTGATTAATGTCACCACTATTACCTTCTTGGGCAGTGAATCTTTCAAAGTTGTTCTGGATATGGTCTATCACATGGATAATAAATGGACTCATAAAATCCGGGGCATCCAAATAATCATTGGCGTCACCATCACCATTAACTTCCATAAACATATTCCAGCTTGCGGCAAACGATCTACAAGCAAGCTCATAGAACAGTTCGGTTGATTTATTAATGCTTATTTTTTCTTTAGACATATTTATATCCTCATAGTTAAATGCTTATTTAAATTCATTGTGTTTTTTATTAGCCCCTTTCGGGGCCGAATACGCTGTTGTTAGCTCATACCAAAAAGCAATGCCTTTATATGGACACTTTTCATTTCCAATATAACTTTATCCATATCAACATAAATCAGTCTCTCTCTCTTACCCGCTTCTTCCATATGTCCATCAAAACGCTTAGCCAGATAATCTTTAACATGTGAAAGATACGATTCCGTTCTATTATTATCTAACATAATAGATGCGACTAACTCATGATCTCCTTGATCTTTATATATCAGCATTCCAGCCACATAAAGATACTTTGTCATAGCATAAAATGTTTTTGTGGATAACTCTTTGATACTTTCCATTTCTTGATTATTCATTTTATTTCCTCTTGTTGTTATTAAACTATTTGTTATTCAGATACAGGACGTGAATCAGAAATTATTTTCTCAATCCATGTATCAATCTCACTTTCTATAAAGGCAATAGACCTTAAACCCGTTTTAACCTGCGATGGAAAGCGTCCGGCTTTAATAAGCGTATAAATCCATGTCTTTCCAAATCCGGTTCTTCTAATCACTTCTGGTAAACGGATAAGGCGTTGTTTTTTGTTTACTACGATTTGAACCATATTTATCTCCTATTTTTTACGTAATATTTCAATATTTCGTTTTTCAGTATGTGATTTGATGGAAATAATTGTATGGATATCGCTTGTAAAAAACGAGGTTGGTTCACCAGCCCCGAACAGAGGGGAAGTTCAGGACCAGTGAATTTCGGGGATTTTTATGAGGGGTGAATGCCGGGGACGTTCAGGCTTAGCGACTGTCCCTTGTTTTCTTCTTGTCTTCAGGTTTGTCATTCATGCCGATGACAGCAAGGATATCTGAACTCTTCACATGCATGTTTTTTATGAAAAAGTCATTTAACGACTTGAAATAATTATCATTGTTCAAAAAATCATAGGCTAGAGGGTAATCCGTATCTTTGATTTGCTCACTACCTCTGGCATAACGCATATCGGTATGCAGGATACCAGCCAGCACAGGATAAGGGATTTTCTGATTGTTGAGCTGTTCCCAACCAATGAGATCCATCAAAGGGATGATCTTGTAATCGAGTATCTTTTGGAATGTTTTATGACCAAAACGGAAGTCTTTTTCCGGTGGCTTGGGCGCTTTGAGGTGCTTCTGCCACTGAGTGATAAGCACTTTTAGGTGTTCTGCCAGATCGTCACTGCTGGCTTCATCCAGATCAATTTCAATCAGCATCTTATTGGTAGGGTTCAGCCCTCCCTGTTTCAGGTATTCAGATATGTATTCTGAACTCACTGAAACATCATCTTTCTGATCAGAGTTTTCCAGCCGATACATAGCTCGCCCATAGTTGAACAACGAATTCCTTGTCATTGGCCTGACTGCATAGCTATGGGCCAGCATATGACTGTCAGAGACCCATTTAGTCTCATGTATGACCTTACCAGAACGGATTTGTGCATCATGGTAGATCGCCAGCATTTGGTTCTCTTCGCCTGCAGTTTCCCACTGCTGCCTTGCTTTATAGGCAAATATCCGTCTTTCAAGCTCAGCATAAATCTGTTCTAGCGTTAAATCTTTCAGCACATCGTAACGGCTTACATCAAACCACTCACTTAGAGCTTCTACGATCTCCGCTTTAGGCATCTTTTTTGTCATTGTTTTCTCTATAAATGTTGATTTTGAGTTTTGATAAAGCTATCTCATTCAACAGCATAGAGAAAGTGAAAAAAGATGTCAGGCTTCCCAAGATGGGGGCATTGAAGAATTGAATGTAACTTGGTATCCTCCTTGGACATTACTTGACCAATGCTAAAAAATCACTTGCTCATTCAGACCTTCAAGAAGTTTGCCATGACCTAAACGGTTCTTTTGCTAAGTGCCAGAGTGGGCATTGCTTGCATTGCAATGTGCTGGTAACGAGGAGTCGATCAACTCACTTGTTATGATTCAATTTGTATTAGGTTAATAAGGAACATATTATAACCATAAATTTGATTGAGATCATGTTTTTAATTAGAAGTTGGCTTTTTACTCTTGATAATGTCTCTTATGGAAGCATATGTAATTAATGACCTCAACAAGGAAATTACATGAGCACAGCAACTGACTTTAAGACCCTTCTCGATAATATAAAAATAGATAATGCAGGTCAGATTAGTAAAAGATATGGTCGTATAACTAAGGTCCTGAACCAATATTTTTATGACATAGACTCTAAGACAGCCAATTCACTACAGGTTGGTTCCTATGGACGTTTCACAGGGATTCGGGGGATCTCTGATCTTGATATGCTTTACTTTCTTCCTGCAACTGAATGGCCAAGATTCCGAGATAAGCAATCGTATTTATTACAGGTTGTGAAAACAGAAATTAAGAAAGCTTACAAAAACACAGATATTCGCGGCGATGGGCAAGTTGTTGTTGTTAAATTTAAAAATCAAGAGGTTGAGATAGTTCCAGTATTCTGTAATGAAGATGGTTCTTTTAAATACCCAGATACACATGATGGTGGCTCGTGGAAGATATGTAATCCTAGGGCCGAAATGTCATCCTTTAGGATACTAAATGATGATAGAAAGGGGCATCTGAGACGTCTATCTAAAATGGTTCGAGCATGGAAGACTCGTCATGAAGTTGAGATAAGTGGATTCCTAATTGATACACTGTGTTATAAATTTTTTTCTAATCTATCTGAATATAACGACAAGAGCTTTAAAAGTTATGATCAACTCTCGCTTGATTTTTTCACTTTCTTAGAGAATGAAGGTGATAGAGCATTTTATTATGCTCCCGGTAGTCACTCAAAAGTGATCGTAAAGAAATCGTTTAATAAAGTGGCAAAATTAACAAGGGAATATTGTGAAGAAGCTTTATCTGCTACTAGTGAAAACTCTAGGAGAGTAGCTTGGAAGAAAATTTTCGGCAGACCATTTCCTAATTCTACGACTAAATCTCTCAGCGCTGTCAATGTATCTGAACAGTATATTGAAGATCAATATGAGCTGAATTTATATGGTCATGTTTCTATCGAATGCGAGATTAGAAAGAATAATTTATTGGAAGCTCTTCTTTCAAATCTTCTTGGTGAAGGACATGATATTAGTACAAATCGAAAGTTAAGATTCTATGTGGATGAGATAAATAATATACCTCACCCATATAAAATTAAATGGAAAATAAAAAATATAGGTGATGAAGCAGAGCGCCGTGGAAATTTTAGAGGTGAAATTTTAGATGATGAAGGCTATTCTGAACGTTTCGAGACCGCGGACTTCTCTGGACCTCATTTTGTTGAGTGTTATGTTATTCACGGCAATCAAGTTGTAGCAAGAGATAAAATTGACGTACCTATACATAATTAGTCCCACTTTATGTTAGGTTAGTGTTAAACTAACATTAACCTAACATATCATAATGGTGAATCGGATGGATAGAAATATATTAGAAGGACAACTAAGAGAATGCTATGGAAGGGTTGTTTACACACATAAAACTCACGAAAAATGTGCAGATATTCTTCAAAAAAAACTAAGCTGTATGAAAAACCTACAGCTAGTTCTTTTGGCAATAACTACTGGTAGTTTTATCGCTACAGTGGTGGGTGATGCTAAAATAGGAGCTATAATTGGGTCAATACTTTCCGCTATACTCCTCTTTTTAAACTCATATTTGAAGGATTATGATTTAGGCACTATAGCTCAAAAGCACAGACAAGCTGCTGGGGAGATGTGGTTAATCAGGGAAAGATATTTATCTCTACTCATAGACTTGAAAATGCAAACTAAAAGTATTGAGGAAGTTCTGAAAGAAAGAGATGCCTTGATGATTGAACTATCTGCAATTTATGTCGGAGCACCATCCACGAATTATAGGGCATATACAATGGCTCAAAAGGCGCTTAAGGAACTTGAAGATATGACTTTCGCTGATGAGGAAATTGATAAATTCCTCCCTACAGAATTGAAACGAAAATAAACCCATGGATTATAGTTGGCCAATCCTTTAACATTATGGAATTGATTTTCCTATTTTTAAAATTTTTTCCTGAGTAAGTTTTTAGCATTCACTTATTACTCACTGTTTAAGCATTCTTACAAAGAACGCTTTTCATAAGATAATAAATGTCAGTTTATCGTTCAGGCTGTGTGAAAACGTTTTTTTTGGTCGCTAATATCACCAAAAACAGAGCTGAAAACCGCGCTCATACGTAAAATCCAGCTCAACTAACCAGCCGATCAATTTCAGATTTTACATATCTGCACTTACTTCAGTTTTTGGTCAGCGTTTCCACACAGTCTGCTCTCAAAGCAGCCTGTCGCATGGCATGTAGGTATCTCAGGTTTTGCTGGAGGTGTTCAACTGGGTACAGATTCTCACGCATGGTGAATTCAGCTTTAACCTGTATCAGCTCCAATCAATAGACAATGTTAAAAATTGAGTTATCAGTCAATAATCATTTTTTCACAAACATAAAAATCATATAAACTCTGACAATATGATGTTGAACATCAAACCTTGCACAAACAGCAATAGACAACACGTTATGACAACAACCAATTGTTTTTAATTGACATTTTATGTGATTGGATTAAATAATGATGGTAAAAATGCTGGTAAAAAATCACACTACCATTTCAATACCGCTAATAACAGGAGACACAGATGAAGTTCGAGTCCAGTCAGAGGAGCCAATTTAGAAAACCCTGCTTAAGATAACTTAAGCAGGGTTTTTGCTATTTAGCATATTATTCAATGAGTTAGCGTAAAATATCTTCCCGATGCATTTTCAGTTTTCCCTCTGTATCGGGAGAATTTGGTAGTCAGATTTGGGGTCAAGTTGGTTCGATGACGGAGTGACCCCCAAATGTCTCTTAACGACTCAAAAATCCGCAAATTAAAACCATCAGCAAAATCCTTCAAAGTTTCCGATTCTCACGGTCTGTACCTGCTGGTTAATTCAAGCGGTTCACGTCTCTGGTATCTCAAATATCGCATCAATAGAAAAGAATCACGCCTCGGCTTAGGTGCCTACCCTGATGTATCTCTGGCCGACGCTCGTCAGCAGCGTGACGGTATCCGCAAATTGCTAGCGCAGAATATCAACCCCGCACAGCAGCGCTCTGCTGAAAGAACCACTTCCTCACCAGAGAAAACCTTCAAGCATGTGGCATTGGAGTGGCATAAAAGCAACCGCTCATGGTCAGAGAACCATGCCGCCCGTCTGCTCGCCAGCATGAATAACCATATCTTCCCGATAATTGGACATCTGCCGGTCACAGAACTGAAAACTCGCCACTTCATCGATCTGCTGAAAGGTATTGAGAAAAAAGGTCTGCTGGAAGTAACGGCACGAACCCGACAGCATATGTGCAACATCATGCGTCATGCCGTACATCAGGAATTAATAGAGAACAATCCGGCGGCAAATCTGGATGGCATTATCGCCCCTCCAGTTAAACGTCACTACCCTGCCCTTCCATTGGAGCGACTGCCGGCGCTGTTGGCTAGTATTGAGGACTACAAGCAGGGACGTGAATTAACCCGCTTGGCCGTCTCACTCACCCTGCACCTGTTCATCCGTTCCAGCGAACTACGTTTTGCCCGTTGGTCTGAGATCGATTTCAGAAACAAAATCTGGACCATTCCTGCCACTCGTGAAGCTATCCCCGGAGTCCGCTACTCAGGGCGTGGGGCAAAAATGCGCACTCCACATATCGTTCCACTCTCCCGTCAGTCCATCGCTATTCTGAAACAGATACGAGAAATATCCGGGCATCAGGAGCTGATATTTCCTGGTGACCATAATCCGTATAAGCCAATGTGCGAAAACACGGTCAACAAGGCTTTGCGTGTGATGGGTTATGACACAAAAGATGAAATCTGCGGTCACGGATTCCGAGCAATGGCCTGTAGTGCGCTGATGGAGTCTGGACTGTGGGCGCAGGATGCGGTTGAACGGCAGATGAGCCATCAAGAACGTAATAGCGTTCGAGCCGCTTACATCCATAAAGCTGAATATCTCGATGCCCGTAAAGCGATGATGCAGTGGTGGTCCGATTATTTGGATACGTGCCGGGAAGCCTATGTCCCCCGTATATCCAGGGGCAAGGTAATAGCATTAAGACTGAATAACTGACTAGTCCTGATTGAGGATTGTGCACTTTTACCTGTTCAGCTAACAACGCCAATAGATGGCGAAACCGCTCCTGAAGGCGTAGGAAGGTTAGTTGCGGGAAAGTTAAAACGCTGCCGCGCACTCAGAACTGGTAGAAGCATTCGCTTATACTCTAAACCAGTGGCTGGTCCTTACGTACTATGCAGAAAATGGCTGGGCAGGATCATCTACCGGGCTGGGGTCAGTCCAGTGCCGGTTTCGACCTGTTTCAACGCAAAGACAATTTGTTCTTCGGTATAATGGATCTTTTTCATGGCTGATGTGCCTCTTTGTGAGATGAAAGAAAGACCCGATACTCCAGTTTAGCCTGGCTCTGTTTTCAGGGAGAAGATCAGTGAATGTCATTATCAATAGGACCTACGGCGATATGACTTCGATCGCTTTCATCCACTTCCCTTTTCTCACACAAATATGTGAATCCATCTGTCAGAGCGATTTTTGCATGCCAGCAAGGACCTAAAGATAATTTGTTTTGAGAGTGTGAGCTAGAGAGGGTAAAAGTGGATGCCCAACAAGAAGCAACATGATAAAAATGGCAGCGTTAGAGGCACAGACACAGAGCGAGAGAAAGAAATTTTAATGCAGGGATTTATGTAGAGAAAAATCGAAAACCTTCCTTAAGTTATTTATTTTTCTCAATTATTGGCGGAGAGAGGGGGATTTGAACCCCCGGTAGAGTTGCCTCTACTCCAGTTTTCGAGACTGGTCCGTTCAGCCACTCCGGCATCTCTCCGTTTAATCCGTTGTCATAATGCCCGCTTTTACGGCATTTTAACAGCGCCCTCCCTCGCCTTTACTTAATGAGCAATAACAATGATTAAATGGCCGTGGAAAAACACTCAACCTCAGGTACAGACACAGGAAAACTGGCAAGGAGCGATTTCTATCCCGCTCCTTGCGCCCTTAAATGATGAGGAACTTCAGCAACTGGTCACCCTTGCTGAACAGTTTCTAAAGCAAAAACGCCTGATTCCATTGCAGGAGTTGGTGTTAACGGAAATCATGCAACAGCGCATCGCCCTATTGTTTTCCTTGCCGGTGTTATCGCTGGGCATTGATGCTCTGGATGGCTTTCACGAAGTGCTGGTTTACCCTGGCCCGTTTATTGTCGAGGAAGAGTGGCAGGATGACATCGGGCTCGTGCATAAGGGAAAAATAGTGCAGTCTGGGCAAAGCTGGGATCAGGGGCCGATTGTCCTCAACTGGCAGGAAGTGCAGGATTCCTTCGATCTCTCCGGTTTCAACCTCATTATTCATGAGGTCGCACACAAACTGGATATTCGCAGCAGCGGTGAAGCAACAGGCGTTCCCCTGATTCCACTGCGCGATATTGCAGCTTGGGAACAACAACTGCACGGCGCGATGGATGCCTTACAGGAAGAAATCGATCTGGTAGGCGAAGATGCCGCCAGCATGGACCCCTACGCCGTTCACGATCCAGCAGAGTGCTTTGCAGTGCTGTCGGAATATTTCTTCAGCGCCCCTGAGCTTCTTGAAGAGCGCTTTCCCGCTCTGTACCGCTGCTTCCAAAAATTCTATCGGCAAGATCCACTCACTCGGCTAAAAAACTGGCAAAACAGCATCAACTATCATGCACCATCTATTTACTAACTCATAAAAAAACAGCGAATTGTACACAGCCTAAACAGTCAGACGATAAAGCTGATTTTGCCGTTGACAGCGCCACTGGTGGCAGATATCATCCGCCCCGTTCACACGATTCCTCTGTAGTTCAGTCGGTAGAACGGCGGACTGTTAATCCGTATGTCACTGGTTCGAGTCCAGTCAGAGGAGCCAATTTAGAAAACCCCGCTTAAGGAAACTTAAGCGGGGTTTTTGCTATTTACCATATTAGTCAATAGGTTAGCGTAAAATATCTTCCCGATGCATTTTCAGTTTTCCCTCCGCATCGGGAGGATTTGGTGGTCAGATTTGGGGTCTTTCCGGTTCGATAATGGAGTGACCCGCATATGTCCCTTAATGACACTAAAATCCGCAACTTAAAACCATCAGCAAAATCCTTCGAAGTTTCCGATTCTCACGGTCTGTACCTTTTAGTTAATCCAGGCGGTTCACGTCTCTGGTATCTCAAATATCGCATCAATAGAAAAGAATCACGCCTCGGCTTAGGTGCCTACCCTGATGTATCTCTGGCCGACGCTCGTCAGCAGCGTGACGGTATCCCCCTCTGTCAGGGTAGTTGTCACCCCCATCGAAAATACTCATGACAAGATGGGAACAGATCGTGAAACGAATTTCACCAGAACGTAAAGCTGCTGCACTGGCTAAATTACTACCGCCTTACAACATGACCGTCACCGCTGTTGCACCGATGGAAGGGATATCGGAAGCTACTCTCTATTACTGGCGTAACAAGGCGAAAGCAGAGGAAATACCGGTGCCGGGGCGGGACTTGAACCCGCACAGCGCGAACGCCGAGGGATTTTAAAAACCTGTAAGGGAGTAATGAAAACAATAAGTTACTGTAATTCCACTGATTGCCGTTTCTGGTTAGTGCTGTTTATTTTCCTTAGTTACCATTCTGCCGCCACTTTCACAGTGGCGTTTTTCATTCCCTAACGAGTCGTGGAATGGCCAGATATAGCTTTTCAAGCAACGCATTTTTATTCACGGCATAGTGCATGGCTCTGTGGCAGTTCGGACAGAGTGCGGCAGCATTTTCAACGGTATCAGAACCGCCATTTGCCAGGTACTTCAAGTGATGTACCTCAAGGAAGGGCAATCCGTCAGCTTGCATAAAAGGGGCTGGGTTACGGCAGTATTCACATACGCCTTTCGCTTCCTGGAGAACGTAGGCTTTCACTTCCGGATCGCGTACTACTGAAGTTGTTTGCGTTGTCTTCTTTGGTGGATTGCTGTTGCCTGTCGGCTTACTCTTCACACCTTTTTTACGCAGTGCGCTAACCTGGGCTTCAAACTGTTTCTCAGTCTGTTCCCCAATCGGGTCAAGGTCATCAATAAACTGCTTCAGGCGAGGGAATATTTTAGCGCCGACGTTAGTCGCTGGTGTTAAGCCTGGTAGCCAGTCGCGTCCCATTTCTTGATAGACAAATGAAATGTTTTGCATCCTAAATTCAAAGGATTTAGCGGTACGGGGAAAACGTGCGGCCAGTGAGTCGTAATAGTTTTTCTTAATGAACGTCAGCCCAACCTGGTGAAACCGCTTCATTTCGACATAGGCTTCAACTGACGCCCTTAATTCTTCATCACTCCAGCCAGTATTCTGCTGCTTTTCCATTTCACACCATTTCCAATCTGTCATACGGATTCAACGTAACGGCCGCATCCAGGTGATCGGGGGCAAAGTGTGCATAGCGCATCGTCATCTGGATCGAGGTATGGCCGAGAATATCTTTTAGCACCAGGATATTACCACCATTCATCATAAAATGGCTGGCGAAGGTATGCCGCAAAACGTGCGTTAACTGCCCTTCTGGTAAATCAATTTGGGAACGTTTTAACGCCTGTCGAAAAGCATCATAACAAGGGCTAAACAGTTGGCCACGGCGGCGCGGTAATCGCTGATAAAGCTCCGGTGAGATCGGCACAGTGCGGTTACGTTTCCCTTTAGTATTAATGTAAGTCACACGGTACGGCACAAGCTGCGACTGCTTTAGCTCCTGGGCTTCACTCCACCTGGCACCTGTTGCCAGACAAATACGCACCACACTACCGAGATCGGGATTACTAGAAGCATCACACTCGCTAAGAATGAGGCGAATATCATCGTGATACAAAAAGGCTAACTCGCTGTCACTCTCTTTATACTGACGAATCCCATCTAGCGGATTATCCCCTTGCCATTCGCCCAGGCGTTTTAATTCATTGAATACTGCACTTAAGTACGAATGCTCACGGTTGATGGTGGATTCTTTCACTGGCTTATCGAAACGCCCAAACTTACCGTTTAACCGCTGCTTACGGTATTCAGCAAAATCAGCTTTCGTAAATAGACTGGCTATCGGATCGCCCAAGTTCGTACAAAGCAGCTCTAATTTGCGTAACCGCCCTTCCCCATCCGCCAGAGAACGGCCATGCATATCGAACCAGCGTTGAACCAGTTCAGATAAGTTTTGCCCGGCATCTTCTGCCGCAGAAGTATCAATCGATATCCCCACAAACTTGAGCTGACGCTCATAAGACAGCGCCTCACCTTTGCTGACAAACTGCTTACGCAGGCGTTTTCCGGTTCGCCCTTTCGGATATGTTTCACTCAACCACTTTCCAGTGGGTAACTTCCTTACGGCCATCGACCCTATCCCGTTATCAAAAACGAGATAGTTTTACTGTATATAAAATCAGTAATCAATGTTTAAGTGTCATCTAAATACACTATTTTTTTAATATACTTACTTGATGATAGTAGTATTCTTTATGTGGATGAACATCATCTCTTAAATTTATATTCATTAAATTACTAAATATAGATTCAAGTAATTTATTATCGTATGTAATCTTTGAACCAGAAGCATTCTTAACTTTTTCTTTAATGTAGTTCGAAATCATGCCTGTGAGAAAATGCCCTCTAACGCAAATTAATGGTTCACCTTTATATTTTATTAACTTTTTCCTGTAACTCAAATATATCGAGTAATCTATTTTACCTTTAGCATTTAAAATAATTGGCTCAACTATTTTCTTACACAGTTGAAAGCCATCTTGCTTTTCTAAAAATCGAAATGAACTATCACCCATTATTTTTTCCCCCACCCCTTGAGAAAACAAGGCATAATCAAAGGAAACCAATTTGAAAAACAAATTAATATTAGGCTTTATTATATCTCTATCAATGGAAATATAATCATCAGGAATGTCTTTAGCCGCAAGGCTTTTAACTATTCCTTTAAGGATATCATCTGTATAATATGTGTTCTCGATGCTATATCCATACGAGAACATTACATTAATCAAATCTTCGGGTTCATCAAATAAATATTTATAATCCCTATCTCTAGCAACATATACTCCCGTCGCACCTTCTTTTATTTTTTCTATATATTCATCAATCACCTTACAGCCATTAACACATTTAGTTGTTATATTATTTATACCAAATGAGTTATATAATCCATCCCAGAATCGCTTATCACTATCTCCCTCAACAAATACAATTTTGTTTCCAGAATGAAATGCATGTAAGATATTAAGAGCGTTAACGGAATAAGTCAGCGATGAAGTCATTCAGCAGCTTCCTTCATATCAATAATTTTTGATAGGTAACTGCCAGCCACTTCTGGTGAATGTGTTGCTATAATTACTTGAGCTTTTTTATTTAGTTTCTTTATTGAACTAATTATTTTAGACTGCCAACTTATATGAAGAGATATTTCAGGCTCATCAGCAATGAATATATTAGGCATTCCTCGCTGCAATAGAGATTCTATTAATATAGTTAAAATCTGCTTCTCTCCCGATGAGAGGTCCTTAACATTAATTTCTTTTTTATCTTCGAGGTAAATCTTTAAGTCTCCGCTGTAATTTATTTCGACACTTTTATTAATGTAAAAATCATCATTTATTATTTTTGTAAAATCACGTAATGAAGATAATTCATTTTCCGTTTCTATTTTAAATCGCTCACTTAAATCTACAACTTGATTAAGTTTTTCATACAGCGAGAGAACAACAACATCCTGTATCATTATCCCCTTAAATTCCCTATCTTTTAAATTCTTTAAAACATTATTTACTGTCTGTAAATTATCGTTAATTTTTTTTCTGTATTTATTTTCATTATAATTCTCGATTACTCCTAAATTTTTATAAGCTTGAATTAATTCATTGGATTTATCTTTAATAACAAAATTTTCTGATTTATATTTTAAATCTCGCCTATTAAATTTAGCATCAACCTCAATCAATGTTTCAACAAGAATATCTTTTTGATATTTAATTGACATTTCTTTTATTTTATTATTTTTTTCAATCTGATAAGACTTTAAATTCTCTATTTGCTCTTCTAGAATAGTATCAATGTTTTTACTTGACACCACACTAGATTTCAAGAAATCAGAAAAAAAAGCATCATCATTACTATTTTCATCACCAATCTTACTTCTATTCGTTGATATGCCAACAACATTTATTATTTCTTTAATAATTTTATTTAACTGTTCCTCTGAAACAATACTTGCTTTAGCAGGTGAAACATCTTTTGTTCTATTATAGATTAATCGTTTAGACTCATCAGGAACAAGAAGATATCCCTCTCCATCGATATCGTAATATACTTCCTTATCATAGCCGTCTTCGTTCTTCCCAAATCTTGCTGCATATATAACTTTCGTACTGAATGGATTTCCTTCATCTTCAAGATGAATTGTTATTTTATCAAAATTACATTTAGATATAATTTCAGACTTTGCATTTAGGATTGAATACAATATATTAATTACTGTTGTTTTTCCTGTCCCATTAATTCCAATCAATATATTTACATCATCATCAAATTTAAAGTTTAAAGTTTTTTCTCCCCAAAGACCATAAATTCTAACAGAGGATATTTTATACATAAAGGTCACCATTAATATAATAAAAAACTAAATGTTTTTTTCAACAGTAATAACAACCATCCCAGCGCCCTTAACATCATCAATAGAGCACTCGAATTTAGTTGCGTTACCGGATACCTGAATACGATTACCTGGGATGCGGGCTACGTCGTACACATCCACATCGCCATCAATATCTAAAAGCCAGCGGCCATTGCTGACCTGAGTAACAGACATATCGGCGATCCAGGCATTGTTGCCTTTCTCTATGAAAGCGGGTTCGGAAACAGAATCATCAAGCAGTGTGCCGTCAGCAATCCATGTGCCAGCGTCTTGTAATCTTCCGCCGACAATCCTGATCTTTTTCAATGAGATGTAGGCACTATTAATAGCACTTTCGGCAGGCTTTGCAAGATCTTGAAACATTTCGCCTTCGCCTGTAGCTAACCAAGTTAGCGAAGCTCCAGTCTCAAGGGCGCATCGGATAACTACCTCTCCAGGAAAGTATTCTCTTTTTATCCAAGTGCTAACGGTGCCATTACCAACATCAAGATGGTCATGTAACTGCTTTTGCATCGTGAACCCATAGGCTTTGAGGATTCTTTCAACTACGCCTTTCCCGCCATCAAACTTCATAGATATCAAATTCCAGTTTATTTGATTGACAGATATCAATTTTGACATTACCTTGGCCAATAGATAACAAATGATACCCACCAGTAGCATAACTTAACTAACAGAACAGAATGCCTTATGAAAACGCCACTTTCAATCACTCTGGCTACACCGTACGTCACATTAAGCGAATTTTCTCGCATCAGTGGTTTACCCATAAAGACCTGCTACCAGTGGGTGCACCAGGGAAAGCTGCCTATCCGGGCTAAAAACGCTAAAAACGAGCGAACCATGATTAACCTCCTGGCGCTAACAAAAGAAGCCGAATGGGAAGCGCGGCTTGGTGCATAAATTCAAATTTGTGAATTTATTATCGATTTCAATAGGGATTTGACCATGTTTGATTACCAAATCGCAAAACACCCGCACTATGCCAATGCGTGTCGCGCATTTGCCACCAGGCACAACCTGGTTGAACTGGCGGAAATGGTAGGAATGAACCCGCAGATGCTGCGCAACAAGCTGAACCCGGAACAGCCCCACCGCTTAACGTGCGATGACCTGTTGACCATCACGGATGCTTCTGAGGATTCAACGCTGATCGACGGCTTGCTGGCACAGCTTAATTGCCTACCTGCTGTTCCCGTCAACGAAGCGAAAACAGAACGCCTTACCACTTACGTGTTGCAGGCAACCGCAGCCGTCGGCGCTGTTGCTGCGGAAAGCCTCTCTACCGAGCGAATGAGTCAAACACGGCGAAATTCTTTTATGGAAAGCATCAATTCCGGCATTCGCTATCTGTCGTTAGTCGGGTTGACGCTGCAAACCAGAATACAAGCCAATCCCGCAATGGCTTCAACCGTAGATGCACTGAGCGGGATCGGAGCGTCTTTGAATGTTGGGTAATGTGAAATAGCTATCAAACTATATGGAATAGTCCGATAGCACTTAAAAATTAATTAGCTGGGTGAGTTTTTATAAGCGTACCGCGTTGAGTGCGACTACTGTCACTTAAATGCATCTGGTCGATTGGAACCCCCGCATTATCATAAAATTTGGCGTCATCAATTAAGGACAAAAACCTTTCAGCATCTTCAATACAGAGCGGGCGGTTTTCAAAAATACGGGGACTATTCACAACAGTATTACCACTTTTATCAACAATCCGCCAATTCCATTCTGAGCGGCTTTTACAAGAGATAACAATATTTATGCACATATTTAACGATCCTTCTGAAAGTCAAAAATATTCCGAATCAATACATTGTGCCGCAAACAATTTATTAGATGCGTTCAAAGGGGGAGATACAAGAATCGCCCTTGAAATTTTAGATTGGATGAAAGACGCAGTGATTGCGAACTCTTCCGTTGTTGCGACTGAAGATGCGATCTGTGTTAACGCATCTAGTCCTTCATTTCCTTTGAAAGTCATCAGCATAAAACGTGGTTGATTGTTTTTGGCGATTCAATCCTACCACAAGACCATGCGCCGGGCATGGCTAAAACCCGGCACCTATTCGCAACCGTCTATCAGTGGGCGATTACCAATAGGCAACTTAATCAACAACTGGAGTAGTAAAAATGAGTTTTTTTGGATTCGGAAAAAAAGTAGCAGCAGCAAAAGTCGAACTTAAAAAGGTCGAGAATCGCGATCTGATGGAGGCAATCGTGGGCGGTTGTTTGCTCGTCGCGGCGGCTGATGGCGAAATCGAGAAAGAAGAGACAGACAAACTGGATAAGTTGCTGCGCTCTAACCCTCAGTTGGGGCATTACGGGAATGAAATCACCCAAACTATCAGCCGCTTCACTGAACAGTTACAGGCAGGCTTTCGCGTTGGACGCATGAACATCTTGCGTGAAATCGACGATATCAAAAACACGCCAAAAGATGCCGAAGAGGTTTTCGTTAACATGCTGACGATTGCCGAAGCTGACGGAGAAATTGAGCCAGAAGAACAGAAAGTGCTGGAAGAGGTTGGCCGCCGCCTCGGTCTGCGTATTGAAGATTACCTGTAATGAACACGTTGCGTCTGGCTGGTGTTCTCTTGTTCGCGTTTATGGGCGTCGCAGTAGATTTTTCAAGCTATCTGCTTTCTGTCATCAGTGATGCGTTATTCATCAGCGCATTAGTTTTCATTGTCTGGTCACCGTTAATGACCGGGGTGGAAAAGAAATAAGCAACCTGTGCCGGGTTAGCCCGGCACCTATTCGCAACCGTCTATCCGTGGGCGGTTACCAATAGGAGGGGAAACCATGCAAGCACCAATATCAATCGCGCCGTTCCTCTGGTGGCACCAGACGGAGACAAAGCCAGACTTTACGATCACCCACGGCAAAGGCCGTCAGGGGATCATCATCCGTACCCGCTCGGCAAATTATGCCCAGCGGGTTATCCGTTCTATCAAGTCAGTGATACGGGGGAAAGCATGACAGCCTTTACCGTCAGCAGCATGCAGAACTTACCCGCCGGGCTGCGCAACGTGATCGGCAAGCACTTTGCCGATAGCCGCTGGCGCGAAACCTGCGCCTATTACAACAGCCTGCATGAGCGCGATCGTTTAACCATCTGCTTTCATGCGCAGATGAAAAAACGTCACACCGTTTACCGCCTGGAAGAAATGCCGACGGCTGAACGTGAGCAAATTGTTTGCGCCATTGATGAAATGCGCCAGGCATTTTCAAAAGGTCGCAGCCGGGGCGTGAATATCTCAACATTTCTGAGCTGGTTAAGCGTTAGTGAAAGACGAACGTTATTTATGCACGCGGGGTTAACTGAAAAAGAGTTTAATCAGCCCTATTGGCGTATTGATGATAATTCGTGTCAGTGGCGTCAACCAATATTACGTGCATTAAACGAACTGGCTAGTTTATCTGAAGCTGCCCCCGAAATTTTGACGGCAATTAAACCTGAAGAATATCTGAGCTAAATAACCACCTGAAAATAATTAGGCGCTTAACCGCGTCGGGACTCCCTTTATCTGAGGATTATATGCACATGTATAAAACAGTCGGTCAGGCAATGCACCGCAAGGCTGAAAACGAGGGCATTCAGTTAATGCTTTCTCAGGCACGCACCGAGGCGAAAGCCGATGCGCACACGTCTTTTTCTTCTCGTCTGGATAAGCTGGCGACTCATGCTTCTATCAATGAATTAAGCAGAGTGGAAATCATCGAGTTATTACGGCAGGAATCCGAAGCCTTTAATAACTCCGGGTCAGATATTAAGGCGGTGATGTAATGGAAAACCCAAATTATAACCGCGTCGATATCAACGGCAATTACGCAATAGCGAAAGTCGGCTATGACTTCGGATTAGGCGAAATTAAGTGCGGAAAAGAAGACGGTGACCAACCGTATTTATCCACGCTGGCCGTTTATCAGAATCCCGTCAGCCTCATTAACGATTTTGTGCATCGTGCTATCGCCACCGAAATTTGGCGTGGAAACGTTACCGACACAAAGAAACTACTAACCGAAAGCAAGCGCTTTGCCGCGCTGTGTCAGTCAGCCTTTGACCAGCTCAACAACGATAAGGGGCAAGAATAATGCCGGATGCTATGGACATGGTGCAACAGCGCCAGCAAGACACTTTAGACCATCAGATCGCCAACGCCCGGAACGTCCAGCGCGGTGTTTCTGCGTTTGAATGTGAAGACTGCGATCAGCCCATTCCCGAAGCTCGCCGCGCTGCAATCGACGGCGTGACCCGTTGCGCGACCTGCCAGGGAATCCACGAACTGAAAAGTAAGCATTATCGGGGTGGGCTGTGACCTCAATTTCTTTTACCTGTGGTAAGAAACAGATCTCAGTACCTAGCGAAGACGTGGCTTTTTACTTCCCGTCAATCGTCGAAAGCGGCGCTTTCTTTGTCACGATGAAAGATGGCAAACAGTACCGAGCAACCTGTTTAAGAGAAAATACAACTGCCCACCGGGGCGTGTGCTCCGGCGCTACGCTATGAATCATACCCATCGGGGGCGCTCCGCTCCCACCCCACCGCCACCTTTCCCCGGCAGCACCCGCGATACGTTCGTGGGTGCGTATTCATGGAACGCCCCACGCCCGGCAATCGTACCGGAAGAAAGACAGCTTACCCGTGAGGAATGGACTCAGGGGCAAGCCGTTTTAGCGAAAATTAACCAGCAACCGCATTTCCTGCGTGAAATCTGCCTGAATCGCTATGTTTACCTGAAAAAGAATAAAGGCCAGCTAAGCGCGAATCGTTTTCTGGTTAACAGCTTTATGCAGCGCATGTGGCCGCGTATCGAGGCGATCAATGCCCGCCACGCTATGAATCGCAATGCTTCCGAGCGTTTCCTGTCTGAATCTGACGCCTATCAAACATTGTCCGGCATGAATGACAAGGCGCTGGGGCGTCTGGCTGCGCGCATTTCCGGCCAGATATTTTCGGCGTATGAAGAATTGAGCGATGCCATGAAAGCGGAGCGCGGCGGCCAGCCTGATGCGCTCTTTACCGATGCGGTACAGGCCGAACTTTTCGGCCATGTTGCCAGCATGGCGCGTGCGTTCAATATCACCCCTCTTTTCTGGAAGAACTACCGCAAAGGCACGCTGGATATACGCAAGGCAATAGCCAGCGTGTCTCGCCTGATTAATGAGGAATGGTGGACTCGCCAGCTTAAAGCCCAGCGCACCCGCTGGCGTGAAGCGCTGATGATTGCCGTCGGTCAGGTCAGTAAAAAAGCGTCACCGTATGCCAGCAAGATGGCGATCCGCGATGTGCTGGCGCGTCGCCTCGCTAACATGGATTACCTGAAAAACTGTGAGCTGGAGAACGTCGCAACAGGTGAGCGTATCGACCTGATCGACAAGGTGATGGCGAGTATTTCTAACCCAGAAATTCGGCGTATGGAGCTGATGAGCACTATCGCCGGGATTGAGCGTTACGCCAGCGAGCAACGAGACGTCGGGATGTTTATCACCATAACTACCCCGTCAAAATATCACCCGACTCGCACTATTGGTAAGCGCGACAACGAGAAAGTCCAGTTTAATAGGAAATGGGACAAGGAAGCATTTACGCCCAAAGACGGCCAGCGCTATCTGGTCAAGATATGGGGCAAGATGCGCACCGCGTTTAAAGATAATGACCTGAAGGTGTACGGGATGCGCGTTGTCGAGCCGCATCACGACGGGACACCGCACTGGCACATGATGCTGTTTTGCAAGCGCGCACATCGCCAATCGGTGATCGATATTATGCGCCGCTATGCCCTGAAAGAAGACGGCGACGAACGCGGCGCAGCAACTTACCGCTTTGAATGTAAACATCTCAATAAAGGTGGTGCCGCTGGCTATATCGCTAAGTACATTGCCAAAAATATTGACGGCTACGCGCTTGACGGTGAGATCGATAAAGACACAGGAAAGCCGCTGCGTGATATGGCGGTAGCCGTTACCGCGTGGGCGTCAACGTGGCGTATCCCTCAATTTAAACCTATCGGTATCCCCACGATGGGCGCTTACCGCGAATGCCGTAGCGGCACGTTACGCAGTGTCAATCTTACTGACCAGTTCGATGAACAAGTCGAAGCGGTTCGCTGTGCTGCTGATGCTGGCGATTTTTCCGCATACATGGCCGCACAGGGCGGCGCGAATGTTTCCCGCGAACTGCAAACGGTACGTGTTGCACGCCGGGTATCGGACAAGCTCAACGAGTATGACGAAGAGGTGCAAAAGGTGGTCGGGATTTTTGCCCCGCATTTGGGCGCGGGTCATGTTTTTGAAACCCGGACAACCGAATGGCGCATCGTTTCTAAAGCCGTTGACCTTGATCCTTTGACTTTAAAAAGCGCCCCCGGCGCGCCTCGGAGTCCTGTCAATAACTGTGGGTTGGGTTCTCAACGGTCAGGCGAAAATGTCAAAACGCAGGCCGAAAACAGCGGCATAGCGACGACATCAGAAACCGATAACACACCGATTGACTGGAATGACGACGCGGCTGTGAGGGCGCTAGGAATGCGTCTACGTGAGCAATCCGCCAGGAAGAATCATAAGCAACGCGACTTTAACCCCAATACCCTCCGAGATCCGTCACCGTCGGCCAGATTAACGGGCGAAGAACGGGAGCGGATACCTCGCATTCAGCGTGATTTATTCCAGCGCGGTATCACCACTCAACGTTGGGAGCTGGAAGCGCTGGCGCGTGGGGCAAAAATGAAAATTGACGGTGAGCTTATTTCATACCCGACGGCTGATGAATGGCCGGGGTTTAGTGAGCATTTCCAGGAATAGCTTGGATACCAGGCTACTAGCACTACGCTGATGTATCAGAATCACCAATAAAACAGTTTAATCTTTAATATACAACACGTTGAATAATTCATTGACTGCCGTTTCATTTTGAAAAATACTGTATATAAAAACAGTAAAAAGGAATAGTATGGAAACCTTAGAAAACGCACAGCTTGCACTTTCTCGTGTGCAATTTATCGCTGAGATAGCGTTAGTAGCTGATTGCGACAAGAAAGACCTACAGACAGCGTTAGCTACCATATCCCATCTGGTCGAGGTCGAACTAAAAACACGTGGCCTGGTGAGTCCAACTACTGTTTACGGCACCAAAAATTAACGCCATAAAGTATGTCGTGCTCATCGCATCGATGTGCATGAATTTGCATGCTGGATCCCATAGCTCAAAAACCTTATAGCCCCCTGTCCTACATGGATCGCGCTGGATCGTGCGAGTGCATGAAAAGCGACACACAAAGCGGGCAGGCGTGGCGGGGATAGCATTGCGCGCGAGGGCGTTTAGGCGTGGTTCATCCCGCACCGATGCGCCCCGCTGTGAGATGTTCTGCTTTGATATCATGCATTGGGTTGGTTTTTTACTGAAGCGCGTAAAACGCGATTGGTAAGTCCTGAAAGGGATATAAAAAAGCCGCTGGTTAGACGATTACTGTCGCAGGAATGCTCTGAAAGTTGGATAACTAAGCTAGTGTTGAAATTCCTCCTATGTTTTCATAATTAACTTAAAGAAAGGAGGTATTGTGGATACGATTGAAGAGATTGGCGGTACTTATTTCTATGGCGGCCTGACAAATCTTTCAGCCGGAGAACTCTTTTTTTGGATCATGATCGATGTCACCGCAGAGCATTTTACGGGTGCGAAAGATGTCATTGCTGCGGCTGCTGTCTATTCGGGGCAGAACAATATTCATGTTTCAGGTAAGTTTGCGAACGCCACGCCCGGCACCTCCTTAGCGTCAAAATACTCAAGAAAACTGCTGAAAGGCTATCAATTACCGGTCAGACTTCCCACCTTTGTCAGTGCTCCCCAGAACCCATTTAAAATAAAAAAAATAATGACTTTGAAGCTATCCACTTTTGTGGGGCGAACTATTCCTGTCATCGGCTGGCTTGTGCTTGCTGTAGATGTGTCGCTGATAGGGTATGAGGCTACAACCCGGTATAATCGTATCGCAAGCAAGGAGGATAGATTGTGGTAAACCAAGGCCAAGATGTAGAAAAGGAAGTTTTTAAACTGGTTGAGACTTATAACGGTAGAAGTCTTTTTTCACGAAAACGTTTTGAATTAAGACATGATACCGATCTTAACGAAGATTTTCGCATGGCCCCTGAGGATGCCTATGAGCTAATGGAAAGCTACGTTGATAAATTCGACATAAACCCGAAAACGATACATTTTGAGCGTTATTTTCCAGAAAGTTTCTCCGACCCTCATGACCCGCTTACTATTCAACTTCTCATTGATTCTGCGAATGCTGGCCGCTGGCTTGGAAAATAGATAGCGCCCGCAGTAACAGACGCCAATCAGTTTTTATTTATCCGCGATTTCCAGTGAGTATGGTTTGAAAGAGATAACCTGTTCACCGACGTAGTTATTAACTTCCTTCATCCGTTCCTGTAGCGGCGTCAGCTCGTTCCTGACAAAAACCTGACTCGCCTTTTCCACATCCCCAAAACCGCCCGTATTATTCGGGATAATCCCCATCATCTGCGGTGGTACGCGGTGTGCGCTGAGCAGGTCGTCACGGCTGGCGTTCTTGATGTTAAAGAAGTCGTCTTTCGTAGCAACCTCACTGAGCGGCACAATCTTTATGCCGTCCGGCTTGCCGTTGGGTGCGTAGAAAAACAGGTTCTTAAAATTCCCCAGCCCTTTAGTGCCGTTCATCGCGGCGCGCAACTTGTCCACGTCAGTACCGCTTTGTGCCGCATCGGTCACGTACATGATGTAACCCGCGTGTGCGCCATTCTGGTAATACTTGCGCCGGAACAGCGTCGCAGACTCATTCAGCCATGCCGAGTTCAACGAGCTGATATATTCCGGCAGGCCGTACATTTCCTGATTGATATCCGGCTCCAGCAAATGGAACACGCTACCCGGTTCAAAGCGGTGCGGCTCTTTGAATGACTGCACGAACCAATAAACATCCTCTTCTACTCCGCGCCGGGTGTATTTTGCCGGGCTGGAATCTAAGCGCAGGATGCCGCCTGTGCGGTTCAGGCGCTTTTCAAGAAACGCATTCCCAAACACCAGATAATCCAGCACAAAGCGGCTGAAATCCTGCTGACTCAATAGCGGGTTCGGAATAAACGTGCTCACCAGAATGTTACGTTTCACGTAGATAGGTGAGCTATGGTGTACTGCGGCGCGCAGGCTTTTAGCCAGCCCGCTAAAGTTGATCGGCGGCTCAATCCACTTGCCGTTATGGATGCACTCGGCATAGTCCAGAATGTCGCGGCGATCCAGAACGGCGGACGGTTCACCAAAAGTGAAAGCCTCTATCGGTTGTGCCTGGCTGACGGGCGCTGATTGGGATTTGCGATATTTACGCTTTTTCATTCGTTAAAATCCAAAATGCTGACAGGGACATGACCGTTAATCGCGGTCAGGGGTTCGTTTAACAGCGCGTGCATGGTTGCCCATGCCACATCGGCGTGGCTGATTTCTTCGCTGCGGCTGGCTTCATAGGTGGTGCGGTTACCGCTGGCCGTCATGGTTTTACGGATGGCCATAAACGATTGGGTGATGTCGGTGTGGCTGGTGTCGTACTCCAGCCGCCCGCTGGTGATCGTGTCTTTGGCTTTCAGCACCATCGCGGTTTTGATTTCTGGTGAGTATTTGATTTCGCGTGCTGCGGGGAAGAAGCCGCGCACAAGCTGGTAAACGCCCTGACCGATGCCCGTGGCATCAATGCCGATGTATTCGACGATATATTTTTCCGTCAGCAGCTTGATAGCCTCGGCCTGTGCGGCAAAATCCATGCCCTTCCACTGGAAGCGCTCCAGAATGCGGAACTTACCGCCCGGTGCCTGCGGCGGTGCCAGTACCACACAGCCCGCGCTGTCGCCCGTGTGTGACGGGTCGTAACCAATCCAAACGGGCTTATAGGCAAACGGGCGCAGCGCGTAGGGGTTAAAATCCTCCCATTCTTCCAGCGCATCGACCATGCAGCGCTGTAACTCCTCAAACGGGAACACCGACGCCTTATCATCGACAAACTCGCACATCAGCAGGTTTTGATACTCTGCCGGGCTGTATTCCAGCGTGAGCTGGTCGAGGTCGAACAGGTTACAGCCCCCGGACAACGCATCTTCTACCGTCACAATCTGCCGCCACTGGCCGTCACCGCACAGCACGCCGCCGGACAAATTCGCGTGGCTTAAATCCAGATGGAGGTGATCGGCCTTATTGCTGCGCCCCTTGTTGAACAGCTCACCCGACCAGAACGGATAAGCGCTGTGTGCCAGACTCGATGGCGTTGAAAAGTACGTGCTGCGCCACTTTTTGTGCAACGACATGCCGCTGGCGACTTTGCGCAGTTCCTGAAACTTGGGTATCCAAAAATATTCATCCAGGTACAGATTTCCGGTGTAGCTCTGCGCGGTGCGGATATTGGTGCCGAGGAAGAACAGGCGCGCCCCGTTGGGGAGTACCATCGGGTCACCTTTCAGGTCAACGTCAACCAGCCGGGCAAAATCGATGATGTAGTTTTTAAAGACGTGTGCCTGCGCCTTACTCGCTGACAGAAAAATCTGATTGCGCCCGGTAGTCAGCGCATCAATCAGCGCTTCCCGCGCAAAATAGAACGTCGCCCCAATCTGGCGCGATTTCAGTATATTGCGGATACGGTGCTGTAGCCCGGCCTGATGCCAGCCGCGCTGGTACTCGAAAATCTCACTCAGGAAAATGTCGTTCAGCTTCTCGATAGCCGACTCGCTGAAGTGGTTCTTTTCTGGCGCTTTGCGGTCGCCCTTGTTGCGGTTGCGAACGTTGGGATTGAGATCGGCCTCGTTACCCGTCTGGCTGTAGCGGTTCACCCGCGCCAGCCGCTCAATCTGACGGCCTAACAGGTCAATCTCTTTGTAGTCATGCCCCTCCTTTTTCGTCTTCATGATGAGCTGAATCAACCGCGCCTCAAGGCTGGCTTCAACACGCGATACCGGGGCGATAGCGTCCCAGCCGTCGCGCTGCTTCCAGCTCTGAACTGTCGGCGTTTTCTGGTTCAGCATTTCCCCAATCTGACGTACCGAGAAGCCCTGCCAGTAAAGCAAGGCCGCTTGTCGCCGTGGGTCGCTGATGATGGTGGTATCGATGGCTGTATTCATGACGGCAAGGCTACGTCAGCGCCGACCATCACCGCCTTAAGTGCCTGTTGTGCCAGCGGTTAGCGAACCGTGATTGATGGCGTGGCCTGTTGTCACGCCGGATACTCGCCCCGACTTCCCGCAAATAACGGATGAGAAAATGGCAAAGAAAGTTTCTAAGTTTTTCCGCGTCGGTGTTGAAGGTGACACCTGCGACGGTCGCGTGATTGACGCGAATGACATTCAAAACATGGCGGAGACGTTTGATCCGCGTGTCTATGGTTGCCGCATCAACCTTGAACACCTGAAAGGTTTGTTGCCTGACAGCCCGTTTCGCCGCTATGGCGATGTAGTCGAACTGAAATCAGAGACGATTGATGATGATTCGGCTATCAGTGGCAAGCTGGCATTGTTCGCCAAAATCACCCCGACAGATGAACTGGTGGCAATGAATGAAGCCAGACAGAAAATCTATACCTCTATGGAGATCCAGCCCAACTTTGCCAACACAGGCAAAGCCTATCTGGTCGGTCTGGCGGTCACCGATGACCCGGCCAGCCTCGGCACGGAAATGCTGGAATTCAGCGCAAAGGCAAAACTCAACCCACTAGCAACCCGCAAATTCTCCCCGGAAAACCTCTTTTCTGTCGCCACCGAAGTGACGCTGGAGTTTGAAGACCTGCCGGACGTGGAGCCGACGCTGTTGTCTCGCATCACCGCCCTGTTTGGCCGCAAGCAATCCAGTGATGACGCCCGTTTTAATGATGTGCATGAAGCGGTGGCCGAAGTTGCCGGACAGGTGCAGACCAACGCCGATAGCGTGGAGCAGCGCTTTACCCAGCTTGAGCAGCGCCAGCAGCAGGACATTGCCACGCTGACGCAAAAGTTGAGCGCCAGTGAGCAGCAGTTAACCGACCTCAAAGCGACGCTGGACGGCACCGAAAGCTTGTCACAGACGCGCCGCCCGGCGGCGACAGGTGGCGACGGTGAAGCCACGCTGCTGACCAACTGCTAACGGGGCGTAGCCCTCAATACCCTTATTCAGAACCAACAGGAAATACCATGCGTAAAGAGACTCGTTTTAAATTTAATGCCTACCTGACCCAGCTTGCCGCCATTAATGGTGTTGAGGTGGAAACGCTGAGTAAGAAATTCAGCGTTGAACCGTCCGTCACGCAGTCGCTGATGGACGTGGTGCAGGAATCCAGCGACTTCCTGACCCGTATCAACATCGTGCCGGTTGCCGAGTTGACCGGGGAAAAAATCGGCCTCGGCGTATCCGGGTCGGTTGCCAGTACCACGGATACCTCAAACGGCGACGAGCGTGAAACCGCTGACTTGCTGAGTCTGGAGGCGCGCCAGTACAAGTGCGAACAAATGAACTTTGATTTCCATATCCGTTACAACACCCTCGACCTGTGGGCGCGTTTTCAGGACTTCCAGTTGCGTTTACGTAACGCCATCGCCAAACGTCAATCGCTGGATTACATCATGGCAGGCTGGCACGGCGTGAAGCGTGCGGCGACCTCTGACCGCGCTAAATATCCGCTATTGCAGGATGTGGCGGTAGGTTGGTTACAGAAATACCGCAACGAATCCGCCAAACGCGTGATGAGCAAAGTCGTAGGTGAAGACGGCGCGGTGATTTCCGAGAAAATCCGCGTCGGTGAGAACGGCGATTATGTCAGCCTTGACGCATTGGTGATGGATGCGACCAACATCATGATTGACGAATGGCATCAGGAAGACCCTGACTTGGTGGTGATTTGCGGTCGCCAGTTGCTGTCTGACAAATATTTCCCACTGGTCAACAAGCAGCAGGAAAACAGCGAAATACTGGCCGCTGACGTCATCATCAGCCAGAAGCGTATCGGCAATTTACCTGCCGTGCGCGTGCCATACTTCCCGGCCAATGCCCTGATGATCACCCGTCTGGATAACCTGTCTATCTACTACATGGACGACAGCCACCGCCGCCACATTGAAGAGGTTGCTAAGCGTGACCGTATCGAAAACTACGAATCCATCAAACAGGATTATGTCGTGGAAGATTACGGCTGTGGCTGCGTGATCGAAAACATCCAGCTCGGTAAGTTCCCGAAACCACCTGAAGCGGAAAAAGCCGCAGAGCCTGCCGCGTCAGGTACTGAAACCTCAACCGACAACACCGGAGTCTAAACCATGTTAAGCCCCGCCCAGCGTCACATGATGCGGGTGTCGGCTGCTGAGGCGTCGCAACGGGAGAATGATCCGCTGCGACAGGCCACCGGGTACGAGCAAATGCTGTTCCGGCTTGCGGCTGACAAACGCACGTTAAAACAGGTGCGCTCCATCGAGCGTAAAGCCGAAATGAAAAGCGGGCTGTTGCCCAGCTATGCGCCGTGGGTCGCGGGTGTGCTGGCAAATGGTCGCGGCGCACAGGATGCGGTATTGATGACGGTCATGGTGTGGAAGCTCGATGCCGGGGACGTTCCCGGCGCGCTGGAGATTGCCCGTTATGCGCTCCAACACAAGCTGGTGATGCCAGAGGGCTACACCCGTCCGACGCCGTACCTGTTAGCTGAGGAAGTCGCCGACGCCGCGACCCGCGCCCATACCGCTGGGCAGGCGGTCAATATTGATCTTCTCATTGATACGCTGACGCTCACCGACGCCGAAGACATGCCCGATCAGGTGCGCGCCAAGCTACACAAAATCATCGGCCTGATCTTGCGTAGCGGCAAGCCGGAGCACGCCCTGTTTCACCTGAAACGCGCCTTTCAGCTTGATAGCCGAAGCGGTGTAAAAAAAGACATAGAGCGGCTGGAAACTGCGCTGCGCAAAGCAGCGGCCAGCCGTTAACCCAACGCGCCCCGCGCCGGGCGGCACACAGGCCGGAACGGTTATCCGTTTTCT
Organism: Pectobacterium parmentieri; assembly: GCF_001742145.1. Classification (NCBI taxonomy): domain Bacteria; kingdom Pseudomonadati; phylum Pseudomonadota; class Gammaproteobacteria; order Enterobacterales; family Pectobacteriaceae; genus Pectobacterium; species Pectobacterium parmentieri. The sequence goes on from NZ_CP015749.1 coordinate 2,296,141, forward strand.
GAGCCTGTGTCCACCGCCCACCTATTTTGAGGTTGTCATGACGACAATGATTTTCCCCGCGAAAGCGGAGTTGCGCCCGGATGCGGTGGTTATCCCCGTGCCTGTGCAACAGGATGCCGTAATCAAAAACACCTTCTTCTGGCCGGACGTGGAGCCGGGAACGCTGCGCATACTGATGCGACTGGAGAACACCGTCACGCCAGAGCGTCTGCGCCATGCGGCGTTAACCGCGATTGCCGAGGTGAACGCCGAGTTGTTCGAGTACCGAAAGGCGCAATGGGCGGCAGGGTTTACCACGCTGGCCGAGGTTCCCGCCGAGCAGCTCGACGGCCAGAGCGAAAAACATCATCACTACCTGCGTGCGGTCAGCGCCATTACCACGGCCACGTTATACGAGCGTTACCGAGGCTATGACGCCAGCGCCAAAGGCGACCGCAAGGCCGACGCGCTCGACGGCACGATTGATGAACTCTGGCGCGATGCGCGCTGGGCTATCAGTCAGTTGCAGGATGCGCCCCGCTGCATCATCGGGCATATCTGATGAACGTTATCGCACAGCAGGGTGACACGCTGGACGCCCTGTGTTATCGCCACTACGGACGCACACAGGGCGCGGTTGAGTCAGTGTTAGGCGCTAATCCGGGGTTGGCTGAATTCGGGGCGATGTTGCCCCACGGCACCCCGGTAACGCTGCCAGATATTGCTGCCGCCTCTGTCGCAGAAACGGTGAGTTTATGGGATTGAATATGGAAAGAATCACGTCATTTATCGCGTACTGGATAAGCGTGGCGCTGGCCTTTTTCGGGGCGATGACGCCGCAGGATTTCGCGGCCTATTTCGGGGCGCTGGGGGTGGTTTTCACCGTCGGTGTTAACTGGTACTACCGCCGCAAGAGCTACCAGCTATTGAAAACTATCGACAGTCCCCGCGAGGTTATCCATGAAATCACTCGTTAAACGCTGCGTTATTGCCACGGTATTAGCACTGGCCGCGTTAGTGCCGGATTTTTCCTTGCTGAAAACGTCACCGCAGGGGCTGGCGCTGATTGCTGACCTTGAGGGATGCCGATTAAGTCCGTACCAGTGCAGCGCGAACGTGTGGACAAACGGGATCGGACACACCGCAGGCGTGGTGCCGGGGAAAACCATCACCGAGCGTGAAGCGGCGGTCAATCTGGTGGCCGATGTGTTACGGGTAGAAAAGGCGCTGGCGCGTTGTGTGGCCGTGAATATGCCGCAGGCCGTCTATGACGCCATCGTGAGCTTTGCGTTTAATGTCGGTGTCGGTGCGGCGTGCCGCTCTACACTGGCGTTTTTTATCAACAAAGGCCAGTGGCGCAACGCCTGTGATCAGCTCTTGCGCTGGGTGTATGTCAACGGCGAGGTATCACGCGGTATTGAAACCCGTCGCCAGCGTGAACGTGCCGTCTGTCTTAAGGGGGCAACATGAGCACATTGACCCGCGTAATCCTTGTTGTTGCTGCGCTGTTTATCGTGCTGCTGTTCGTGACTAAGCGGCAACTGTCTGACGCGAAAAAATTGATTAACGAACAGAGCGAAACGCTGGTTAAGCAGTCGCTTGAACTGCTGGTCAGGGATGGAGTGATCGACGCGTTGCAGTCCAGCGCGATACGCAACGAACAGGCACAGGCGGAACTCCGCAAGAAACTGTCACAGGCCGGGCAACTGGCCGCGTCCCGCGATAAAAAAATCACGAGGTTACTCAATGAGAATGCCGATCTGCGCCGCTGGTACGGCACTGCTTTGCCTGACGATATTAAGCGGCTGCACCGCCGCCCCACCTTTGGCAACCCCGACGCTTATTTACGTTGGCTGTCCGAAAGTGGAGAGCTGCCCGATACCGGGCAGCAGCCCGGAAACCAACGGTGATTTAAGCGCGGATAACCGCCAATTGGAAAACGCACTGGTGAGCTGTGCGCTACAGGTCGAAACCACCAAACACTGTCAGGAACAACACGATGCTGAAACCCAACAGCCTGCGCAGCGCCTTAAATGACGCGGTGCCGGTACTGAAAAATAACCCGGACATGCTGCATGTCTTTATCGACAGTGGCGCGGTGGTGTCCACGCTGGCCGCGTCGCTGTCGTTTGAGAATCAGTACACGCTGAATCTGGTTATCACGGATTTTACTGACGATATCGACTGGCTATTAGTGCCGATTCAGGTGTGGTTACGAGAGAATCAGCCGGATATCACTCATGACAGCCAGGGCTTTACTTACCTCGCTGACATTAACGATAACGGTAGCTGTGATATCAGCATCAGCCTGAAACTCACCGAGCGGGTGATCGTCAAAGAGGTTGATAAAGCACTGCACGTTACCCACGCGCCAGAGCCGCCGTTACCTGTTCCCGTCGAGCGTCCCGTATCGCTGTACCTCAGCGGCGAGTTAGTGAGCCAGTGGCATGAATGAGCTGAAACCGTTTGACGATAAGCTGGCCGCGCTGATCGCCAGCCTGTCAGCATCTGGCCGTCGAAAGCTGGCCGGAACGGTGGCAAAAGCCCTGCGCGGTAGCCAGCAGCAGCACATTAAAGCGCAGACCGCCCCGGACGGCACGGCTTATTCCCCCCGTAAAGCTCAGCCGATTAAAAGTAAAAAAGGCCGGGTTAAGCGCCAGATGTTCCAGAAGCTGCGCACAGCCAAATACCTGAAAGCCAAAGGCACGGCCGATGCAGCCAGCGTGGAATTTATCGGACGGGTGCAGCGCATGGCGCGGGTACATCACTACGGTTTACGCGATCGGCCTAGTCGTAATGGTGACGATGTGCAATACGAGGCAAGGCCGCTGCTAGGGTTTAGCGATCGGGAGATAAAAGAGGTTGAAGGATTGGTGATAAAGCATCTGAGTCAATGAATGAAGCCCCGCGAATGCGGGGCTAGGATTATGCGACGTCTTTCACATTTTCATCGCGCTGCGCCAGAAAATTTTCCAGCGTGGTGATCCGGCTAATTTCTTCCTGAGTGCGCGCGTCATTTTCCACTTCCCATACGTCAACACTATTTTGCAGGTTAAGCCAGAAATCAACTGATGTATCAAACGCTTTCGCCAACCGGAAAGCCATATCAACCGTTAGCTTACGGTTGTTGTTGACCAATGCGCTGATCGTATTGCGGTGGACGTTCAGCATTTCCGCCAGGTCATTAATCTTCAACCCCGTCGGTTCAAGATATTCATACAACAGAACATCGCCTACGGATGTCGGCTTGCGTTGTGCCTGTGCCATAGATACCTCTCTTACTTATGATTTTTGTAACCGTGGTCATCCAGATAAACATCAATCGCTTTACCATCAACCCATTTAAAAATCAGGCGATATTGGATATTCACTCTGATGGATGAGTATTCCCCCAATGGTGGGTTGAGATTCTCGTATCGGTTCCCCGGTGGCGATCTCAGATCTTTTGCCGATACCGCCGCGTTGATGATATCCAGCTTGCGGGACAAGGATGTAACCACATCGGCAGGTATCTTTTTATGCGACTTACCATACATAAAAAAATCTTCCAGCCACTTATCCCGAAAGCTATGAATGCTGCGCATTTTTTGCATTCGTCGCTCCCTCGTTTACTGTGCATATGATTGTAATGCACTCATGCACTGTGCGCAAGTGCATAAACAAAACGGTTGATTTTACCTGACAGTTTCCGCTATGGTTTGCTCTACGAGGCCTAGAAACCTCTTTTCACGCGGTCAGAACCAACCCCGTTAGTGTTGGATTTTTTATGCCTGTCATTCAATGGACGCATTGCGCGGCCACACCCCGATCAATGTCGGGAGGGCGACGAATACAACACCCGCAAGGGGAATAAGTTCGCGGTTTCGTGAAGCCGTTTCTAGCCTCCCGACACCACCTATGGTGGTTTTCCCTAGAAAGAAATATCACGAGGTCATTATGACTACCCAACTATCTGTCGAAAGCCTTTCCGTTGTCACTTACAACAATATACCCGTTGTTACTACCGAGCTGCTGGCACAACTTTATGGCACCACAGCACACTCCATCACAAAAAATCATCGTAGTAACGTATCCCGTTTTATATGCGGCAAGCATTACTACAAAATCACAGGGAAAGAGCTTGTAGATTTGCGAGTCACTTATAGTAACTTACAAATTTCCGCCAAAACCCGTAGCCTCATCCTCTGGACAGAACGCGGCTCAGCCCGTCACGCTAAGATACTGGAAACCGATCAGGCATGGGATGTGTTCGAGTGGCTGGAAGAAAGCTACTTCAATCCGCAGGCAAAAGCCATTCAGCCACTACCGCAAAAGCCTGTTCACCCTTGCGAACTGGAGTTTTATATTCCTGAGACGCCGCTGATCTTCAACCATATCCAAACCTCGCAACTGAATGCGTTATTCAAATCGGTAGAATATCTGACCATGGATTTTTGGCCGCACATGCAGGCACTATTTCCAACACTGGATTGCAAACACGGGTCAGCAGTTAATACCGTGAATCTGTTGATGCGATTATTGAAGGATAAGCGTGCAGAGGCAGATGAGTTGAGTAAGCAGGACTAAGTTAGATAGCCGCCCCGCTGGATGGCGGGGCTACAATTAATAAATTCATCTGTTTTTTAAATTACATATAACCTTATTTATCTTTATGAAATTCATATAGCCAACAAACATAATCCCTCCAAAAGAGCCAAAGAAAGCAACAAGCGTAAGATATATAGTTGAAGATGTTCTTTCGTTATCTATCGCTTTTTCTAGCTCTTTTTTCATCTCACCTTCGTTTGTTGTTAAATACTCACATGAAAGTTTTAAAATCTCCTTTCTTTCGCCATTCCCGTCACAATCCTTTTTGTTAAAATATTTCTTTTCTATTGGATCGTAAATATTTTCATGAGAAATTAAAACAACATCATCACGATAGTTATAAGTTGCGTAACCAAATTTCATTGGTGGTGAAAAATACATTAATGAAAGAGCACATGCTAAGCAAAAAACGAATAGACCACTCATTGCAATAACGCTCATTCTGTCTTGTCGGTTGACACCTACCGCTCCAAAAAAACCACTAAACCTAAAATCAGTCCTTTTAATTTCTCCTGTCTTCAGTGCTTCACATACCAACTCAGCATCTTTAGTTGTTTTTACATTAACCCCATTAAACAGTCTGAAAAGTTGCGCATTAAAAAAGTCGTCTTCATACGATTTAATTTTATTATCAGAATAATCCAACCTTACCGCTTTCAGTAGTAATTTTATGAAAAAAGACACCCCCCCAACTCTTACCATGCATAAAACCAAGGTGACAAATAAAAGCGAATTCTTATAAAAATCGACTGAATCAGAGAAAACATCAAACATGGTGCCCCCAATAAAAAGGAGATTAAAAATTCTAACAATGTTGTGTGATTGACTATTAAACGTCAATTTATTGTCGAATTTAATTCGTGGCGGCAACATTTCCCCCATGAAAACACAAGCCACCCTTACTGAAATCCTGCGCCTCTTGCGCAATCTGATCCGTGTCGGCGTCGTGACCCACGTCAACACAGCGGACGCCCTGTGCCGGGTACAAACCGGAGACATGACCACAGACTGGCTGAACTGGTTAACTCGCCGTGCCGGACGTTCACGAGACTGGTGGGCACCGTCCATCGGTGAGCAGGTGCTGATCCTGTCCATCGGTGGCGAACTGGACACCGCCTTTGTGCTGCCCGGCATCTATTCCGATGCCAACCCCGCGCCGTCAGCGTCTGCCGATGCGTATCACGTCAGCTTTCCCGACGGTGCGGTGATCGAGTATGAACCCGCTACCGGGGCGCTGACCGTCAGCGGGATTAAAACTGCCAATATCACCGCGTCTGAATCCCTCATCGCCACCGCGCCACTCGTCACCGTGAGAGCGTCAACCCGCATCACGCTAGACACACCCGAAGTGGTCTGCACCAACAAGCTGATCACCGGAACGTTGGAAGTACAGCAAGGTGGGGAAATGCGCGGCAATATTCAGCATTCAGGCGGGTCGCTGTCGTCCAACGGCAAAGTGTTACACACCCACAAACACCCCGGAGACAGCGGCGGTATAACGGGTGCGCCACTATGACAGTACGTTACCTCGGCATGAGCCGTGACAGCGGCCAGACGCTCAGTGACCTTGAGCACATTCGCCAGAGCGTGCGCGATATTCTCATCACGCCCGTCGGGTCGCGGGTGATGCGCCGGGACTATGGGTCGCTGCTGTCGGCCTTAATCGACCAGCCACAAAATCCCGCCGTGAAATTGCAGGTGATGGCGGCGTGTTACATGGCGCTGCTACGTTGGGAGCCGCGTATCACGCTGACAGGCATCAATCTAACCAGCGCATTCGACGGTCAGTTGTACGTTGATATCACGGGCGTGCTGGCTGACAGCAACGCCGTTTTCCTTTCCGTTCCTGTGAGCTAACACCATGGCAATGATTGATTTAAGCCAACTTCCCGCGCCTGCCGTGGTGGAAGAACTGGACTACGAGGCGATTTACACCGAGCGCAAAGCGATGCTGCTATCGCTCTACCCGGAAGACCAGCGCGCCGCCGTTGCGCGCACGTTGACGCTGGAATCGGAGCCGCTCGTCAAGCTGTTACAGGAAAATGCTTATCGTGAATTGCTGTGGCGGCAGCGTGTCAATGAAGCTGCCCGCGCCGTGATGGTGGCCTTTGCACAGGGTGATGACCTCGACCAGCTCGGCGCAAATTTCAGCGTGTCACGTTTGGTCATTACCCCGGCTGACGATTCAACGTTGCCGCCCACACCTGCACTGATGGAGTCTGACAGCGATTTTCGCCTGCGCATTCAACAGTCGTTTGAAGGACTGAGCGTTGCCGGGTCGGTCGGTGCCTATCAGTACCACGGACGCAGTGCCGACGGGCGTGTGGCCGATGTATCAGTTATCAGCCCCAGCCCGGCCAGCGTCACCGTGTCGGTACTGTCACGCGAGGGCAACGGCAGCGCAAGCCAAGAGTTGGTCGCTATCGTGGCCGCTGCGCTGAACGGTGAAGACGTTCGCCCTGTGGCAGACCGCGTGACGGTACAGTCTGCCGCCATTGTGTCGTATGAGATTGACGCCACGCTGTACCTGTATCCGGGGCCGGAACAAGAGCCTGTTCGCGCCGCTGCCGAACAGAAGCTGAAAGCCTATATCAGTGCGCAGCACCGATTAGGGCGGGATATTCGTCGCTCGGCGATTTACGCTGCGCTGCACGTCGAGGGCGTGCAACGGGTCGAGCTGACGACACCCGCCGCCGATATCGTACTGACTGACGCTCAGGCATCCTATTGTTCCGGTTATCAATTGCGTGTAGGCGGTGCCGATGAGTGATAGCCGCCTGCTGCCTGTCGGATCGTCTGTGCTGGAAGTCGCCGCCGCGAAAGCCTGCGCTGAGATTACCCGCGTACCCGTTCCCCTGCGTCTGCTGTTGAACCCGGACACCTGCCCGGCACACCTGCTGCCGTATCTGGCGTGGGCGTTTTCCGTTGACCGCTGGGATGAGGCATGGCCGGAGAGCGTGAAGCGGCAGGTGATCCGCGATGCGTTCTTTATCCACCGTCATAAAGGCACTATCGGTGCGCTGCGTCGCGTGGTGGAGCCGTTCGGCTACCTAATTCGTATTATCGAATGGTGGCAAAACGACGGCACACCCGGCACGTTTCGGTTAGATATCGGCGTGCAGGATAGCGGCATCACTGAGGAAACTTTTTACGAGCTGGAGCGGTTGATTGCCGACGCCAAACCCGCTTCCCGTCACCTGCTGGGGCTGAATATCAACCTCGACACACAGGGCGCGGCCTATGTTGCCGCCACTGTCTACTGCGGTGATGACCTGACGGTATACCCCTATTTCCCTGAAAACATCACGGTGTCCGGTCTGAATGTGACCGGAGCAGCACTTCATTTAATCGACAACATGAGCGTAACCGCATGAGCGCAACCTATTTTGCCCTGTTAACGAACATCGGCGCGGCCAAGTTGGCTAACGCCACCACGCTGGGAAGCCGCCTGAACATCACCCGCATGGCTGTCGGTGATGGTGGCGGTTCACTACCCGTTCCCAATCCGGCACAAACTACGCTGATCAACGAAAAACGCCGGGCGGCACTGAATACGCTAAGCGTTGCCCCAAAAAACCCCAGCCAGATTATTGCTGAGCAGGTTATTCCCGAAAATGAAGGCGGCTTCTGGATACGTGAGATCGGATTGTTTGACGACGATGGCAATCTGATTGCGGTCGCCAACTGCCCCGAAACCTACAAGCCCCAATTGCAGGAGGGCAGCGGCCGCATCCAGACCGTGCGCATGATTTTGATTGTCAGCAGCACTGACGCGGTGACGCTGAAAATTGATCCGGCGGTCGTGTTAGCCACGCGGGGCTATGTCGATGAGGTGATTGAGGCACACGAAAAAAGCCGCAAACATCCAGACGGGACGCTGACGGCAAAGGGATTCGTGCAACTGAGCAGCGCGACAAACAGCGACAGCGAGCTACTGGCCGCAACCCCGAAAGCGGTAAAAGCGGCGAATGATAACGCCAACGGGCGTGTACCGTCTGGCCGTAAAGTGAACGGTAAGGCGCTAACGGCTGATATTGCGCTAACGGCTGGCGATGTCGGCGCGTATACCAAGGCGGAAACCGACACCAAAGTCAGTGCCGCCACGACCGCCGCCAGTAATGCCGCGACGGCGGCGAGCAGCGCCAACACCAATGCTGAAAGCCGTGTGCCATTGGCGCGCAAGGTGAACGGCAAGCCGCTGAACGCTGATATTACGCTGGGTGCTGGGGATGTCGGCGCATATACCAAACTCGAAACCGACACCCGCGTCACTGCTGCCACAACTGCCGCGAATAATGCCGCTACGGCAGCGACCAACGCGAATACCAACGCCAATGGGCGTGTGCCGTCTGGTCGAACTGTCAACGGCAAAGCCCTGTCTGCTGATATCGCGCTGGGTGCAGGGGATGTCGGTGCCTATACCAAAACCGAAACCGACACCCGCGTCACTGCTGCCACAACTGCCGCGAATAATGCCGCTACGGCAGCGACCAACGCGAATACCAACGCCAATGGCCGTGTGCCGTCTGGTCGAACCGTTAACGGCAAAGCGCTGACGGCAGATATTGTGCTGAATGCGGGGGATGTGGGGGCCTTAACCGATACACAGGCCGCGCAAAAATATGCGCTACGTTCAATTAAAATCAACGGAAAGCCGCTGTCTGCTGACGTCAATTTATTAGCCAGTGATATCGATACGTGGAATAAAACAGAATCAGATGGGCGTTATCTGATGAAGACGGCGACTGCTGCCGCAGCCACAAAATTAGCGACGCCGCGTAAGATTAATGGCGTGCCATTTGATGGGTCAAATGATATTACCCTGACTCCCGCAAACCTCGGTTTTGGGGAAGTGTGGTTTTCCGAGCGGCAACGTATGATCCTGAATGAGCCAATCATAATTGAACATCACATATCTGAATTGAATGTCGATTCATGTATTACAGACGTGATGATCGTGTGTATTGCGTCAATCGGGGCGTACAGTGTGGGGGATGTATTGATGTGCCCAGCCGCGCTGGTTTCAATTGCAGGCGCATCACGATATTTACCGTTAACCGCAGGGGTGTCGAAAACGCATATTCAATTCAATGTCCCCAACCGTGGTTTTTTTGGCGGTGATAAATTATCCGGCGGCGGGATTATTATCGGAACACAAAATGAATTGGATAACTGGGCCGCAGTTTTAAAAATAATTAATTTTTGAAAATTAGTAGTTTATAGCGGAACGGGGAAGGTTAATCTCACCCGTGCCGCCCACGGAAAATATTATTTTCCAATTGCCATCCAATATATCGGATCGCCGTTAGGCATACCGACACCGATATAGAATTCGCTTCTGCTAATAATGTATGCAGCAGTGACAGATCCATCCCATGGGGAGCTGGTTCGTTTTAATGTAGCCGTCAACGAAAAACACTGGGCAGGGAATGGAATAGGGAATACGTTCGCGCCTTCTGTTGATACGCCCCACTGAACGATCAATCCCCCCGGAAATTTTTGATAACCACTTTCACTTAAAAGCGCCTCTCCAAAACCGAGATTTTAAAGAATTGATCGCCACAGCCGATCAATAACGAAAAATTGATCTGTATAAACGTTTATAAAACAACCGACCCAGATGTCATTATGTGTATGGTTTTAAAACAATAATGATATCAGGGAAAGCGAAGCCCACTGTTTGCCAGGCAGTGGGCTTTTTTCATGCCTTTTTCCCAACTCGATGTTGTGCCAGTCGCCACCGTACCTGCATTACTCGCCCACATTCTCCCCGCGCCAGACAATAGCCGCTCCTAATCAGCAATCGTGCTATTAGCTGGAGCCTGAATGTATGAGTGATTTTCACCACGGCGTGCAGGTCGTCGAGATTAACGACGGCACGCGTGTTATTTCCACCGTTTCCACCGCGATCATCGGCATGGTGTGCACCGCACCTGATGCCGACGCGGCCACCTTTCCCCTCAATACCCCGGTACTGATTACTAACGTGCTGTCTGCCGCTGGCAAGGCCGGGAAAAAAGGCACGCTGGCCGCTGCCCTGTTGGCCATCGCCGACCAGTCCAAGCCCGTCACCGTTGTGGTGCGCGTGGCTGAGGGCAAAGACGAGGCCGAAACCATCAGCAATGTGATCGGCGGCAGTGACGAAAACGGCAAATATACCGGGATGAAAGCCCTGTTAGATGCCATGTCGGTAACGGGCGTGAAGCCCCGCATTCTCGGTGTGCCGGGGCTGGACTCGTTACCCGTAGCCACTGCGTTAGCGTCCATCTGTCAGTCACTGCGTGCCTTTGGTTACGTTAGCGCATGGGGCTGTAAAACCCTGTCGGATGCCATCAACTACCGCGAGAATTTCAGCCAGCGTGAATTGATGGTGATCTGGCCGGATTTTATCGCGTGGGACACCACGGCCAACGCCAGCGCCACGGCGTATGCCACTGCACGCGCTTTGGGACTGCGCGCCAAAATCGACCAAGAAACCGGATGGCATAAAACCCTGTCTAACGTCGGCGTGAATGGCGTGACGGGCATCAGTGCATCAGTCTATTGGGATTTACAGGCACCCGGCACCGATGCGGATTTGCTGAATCAGGCAGGCGTCACCACGTTGGTGCGTAAAGACGGATTCCGCTTCTGGGGTAACCGCACCTGTTCTGACGATCCGCTGTTCCTGTTTGAGAACTACACCCGCACCGCGCAGGTGCTGGCCGATACCATGGCCGAAGCGCACCTGTGGGCGGTCGATAAGCCCGTCACCGCCAAACTTATTGACGACATTATCGAAGGTATCAAGGCCAAGTTCCGCGAGCTGAAATCCGGTGGCTACATTATCGATGCCGATTGCTGGCTGGATGAAACCGCAAACGATAAAGACACGCTCAAAGCCGGGAAACTGTATATCGACTATGACTATACCCCCGTTCCGCCGCTTGAAAATCTCACCCTACGCCAGCGCATCACCGATAAATATCTGGTGAATCTGGTTGCGTCGGTCAACAGCTAAGGAGCTAGCGCTATGGCACTGCCTCGCAATCTGAAATTTATGAACCTGTTCAACGACGGCATGAGCTACATGGGTGTCGCCACTGCCGTTACGCTGCCGAAACTCACCCGCAAGCTGGAGAATTATCGCGGCGGCGGCATGCCCGGCAGCGCGCCCATCGATTTTGGGCTGGATGATGATGCGCTGTCGATGGAGTTTACGCTCGGCGGTTTTGCTGACGAAACCCTGTGGAGCCAATACGCCGCACCGGGCGCTGATAAAGTGTTGCTGCGCTTTACCGGGTCATACCAGCGCGATGACACCGGGGAAATTTCTGCCGTTGAAGTGGTGATGCGTGGCCGTCACAAAGAAATCGACGGTGGCGAGAGCAAGCAAGGGGAAGCCACCGAAACCAAGGTGTCAACCAAATGCACCTATTACAAGCTGACCATTGACGGCAAAGAGATGATCGAAATTGACACCATCAACATGATTGAACGTGTTATGGGCGTTGACCGTCTGGAACAGCACCGCCGGGCAATTGGTCTGGTGTAACCCTGTCTGGTCAGCCCCGTGCTGACCGTCCCTTTTTACCTTGAATACAGAGATAACCTCATGAACGAACACGACAACATTGTGACACTTGACACCCCAATCAAACGCGGCGACACCCTGATCGAGACGGTCACTCTGATTAAACCTACCGCCGGAACACTGCGCGGCGTCAGTCTGGCGGCCGTGGCCGGGTCTGACGTAGACGCGATGATTAAGGTGCTGCCGCGTATGACTCTTCCGGCGTTGACTGAGGCCGAAATCACCCGCATGGAACTGCCGGATATGATTGCCATTGCAGGCAAGGTGATCGGTTTTTTGACGCCGAAATCGCAACAGGGAACCTCCCCCGAAGCCTGACGGTAGATGAACTGATGGCGGATATCGCGGTGATTTTTCACTGGCCGCCATCCGAACTGTACCCGATGAGCCTCACCGAGTTGATCCTGTGGCGCGATAAAGCGCTCAAACGTAGCGGACATGCCAATGAGTAACAGCCTACAACTCAGCGTATTGTTGCGCGCCGTCGATCAGGCGACGCGCCCGTTTCGTGCCGTGCAAAATGCGGCACGAACCCTATCCGGTGAAATTCAGGGTTCACAAGAGCAGTTGAAAACGCTGGAAGCACAGGCCAAGCGCATTGAGGGATTCAGAAAGACCAGCGCGCAACTGGCAATCACGGGTCAGGCGCTGGAAAAAGCCAAGGCCGACGCGGCCGCACTGGCGATGGCGTTTCGCAATACCACTAACCCCACTCGCGCCCAAACCAAAGCGCTGGAGGAGGCGCGTCAAAAAGCGGCGGAATTACAGACCCAGCATAACCGCCTGCGGCTGTCCGTGCAGAACCAGCGCAGCGCACTGCGTGCCGCCGGCATCGATACGCGCAATCTGTCTGCCGCAGAGCGCCAGCTTAGAACGAATATTGCTGGCGCTACAGATACGCTGAACCGGCAGCGGGCAGCGCTGGCGCGTGTGAGTCAGCAACAGGAAAAGCTGAACGCGGTCAGCAAGCGTTATGAGCAAGGCAAAGCCATCACCGCCGGGGTGCGTAATACCGGGGCGGCAGCATTTGGCCTCGGTTCAGCGGCGCTGTATGCCGAAAGCCGATTGATTGCGCCCAGCGTTGAAGCCGACGGACACGGGGCGCGTATCGCCGCACAAACGGGCGGCAATGCGGCTGACGGCAAACAGTACACCCGCATTATTAAGGAGGTTAACGCCTCTGGCGTGAGTAACGATCTCACTCAGATAGCCGACGCGGTGGCCGCAGTGCGCAGTACATTGGGGACGCTGGGCGATGTGGGGGAAACCGAGCTGGCGCGGATATCGCGTAAAGCGCTCGACATGCAGGCGGCGCTAGGCGGTGAGGCAACCGAGAGTATCCAGATTGCGGCGATCATGATGAAAAACGGCCTCGCTAAAAACAGCGACGAGGCGTTTGATTTAATGGTATCCGGGATGCAACGTGTTTCTGCACAGATGCGCGGCGAACTGCCGGAAATCCTGCACGAGTATTCGACCCACTTCCGCAACATGGGATTCAGCGGATCGGAGGCGATGACGCTGCTGGTCGAGATGGCGCAGCAAGGCAAGTTTGCGCTGGACAAGACCGGCGATGCGGTTAAAGAGTTCAGCATTCGCGGGTCGGACATGTCAAAGGCCAGCATTGAAGCCTATGACGCTGCCGGACTCAATGCCGCCAAAATGTCTACCGCTATCGCCAGCGGCGGCAATAAGGCGCGGGCGGCAATGCAGAAAACCGCACAGGGGCTGCTGAAAATCAAAGATCCGGCAGAGCGGGCGAATGCCGCGATTGCCCTGTTTGGTACGCCGATTGAAGACCTGTCGATTGACCAGATACCGAAATTTTTGACCGCATTGGCCGGAGCTGAAAACAAGCTGGGTGATGTGTCCGGGGCGGCTGACCGCATGGGCGATACCCTACGCGATAACCTCGAAGGCGATATCGGGCGGCTGCGCGGGGCGATGGCCAGCCTGCGGTTTAACCTGTTCAATGACGACGACGGCATACTGCGTAAACTCACGCAAAGCGCCACCGCCTGGCTGAACCGGGTTAATGAATGGGTGAAGGCTAACCCTGAATTGGCGCGCCAGATTGTGATCGTGGCTGGCGCGGCAACGGCATTGATTACGGTGCTGGGCGGGATCGGGCTGGTTGCGTGGCCTATTATGAGCGGGATTAATGCCTTGGTCGCCGGGGCGGGCTTGCTGAGTGCCGGATTCGGGGCGCTCAGTAGCCCGTTGACGGTTATCCGGGGCGCGATGTCAGGTTTTGGCCGGGTGCTGATGTGGCTGTTCACCTCACCCTTGGCACTGTTGCGCACCGGGATCATGTTTATTGGCAGCGCATTAGGCGTCCTGCTGTCCCCGGTTGGGCTGGTTGTCGCGGCCATTGTCGGCGGCGCGCTGCTTATCTGGAAATATTGGGAACCCATCAAGGCATTTATCGGTGGTGTGGTTGCGGGGTTTGTTGCAGCCAGTGCGCCTATCATTGCGGCGTTTGAGCCGTTACAGCCTGTCTTTACATGGATAGGCGACAAAATAAAGGCATTGTTTGGCTGGTTCGGTGACCTGCTGACGCCTGTCAAATCTACTGCCGCCGAGCTGGACGGCGCGGCCAATATGGGGAAACGGTTCGGTGAAATGCTGGCAAAGGGGCTGGATATCGCAACGATCCCGATGAGGTCATTGATATCAGGCGTGTCGTGGCTGCTAGAAAAGCTGGGGCTGGTTGATGAGAAATCGAAGAAGCTTCCGACTGCTGAAAATATCATGCCGCCGAAGGAAGCCGCCGCGTTACAAGCTGGCGTCAGTAACGCACCAACCCCGCAGGGCAACGACGCAAAGGCGATTGCAGCCCGATACAGTGGTGTACGTGACAACGGCGGCGGGATCAGGTTGGGAGAATTTGCCGTTGTCGGTGAACATGGTCCTGAAATCGTTGAGGGTCCGGTCAATGTGACCAGCCGTAAAAAAACGGCGGCGATGGCGTCTGCTGCAATGAGCATGTCAGCCTATCGCCCGATAGCGCCAACGGTTCAAGCCAGCCCGGCATCATCCCCGGTCAGCATTCATGCGCCGATTAGCATTGTTGCCCAGCCCGGCCAGAGTGCGCAGGACATCGCGCAGGAAGTCACACGTCAGCTTGAGCAGCGGGAACGGATGGCGCGGTCACGCGCATTCAGTCAGTACAGTTATCAGGGAGGCGAATAAGATGATGCTCACATTGGGTCTGTTTGTGTTCCAGCTCCAGACCCTGCCTTACCAGAACATGCAGCGCAACGTTGATTACCGCTGGCCGTCAAACAGCCGCGTCGGTCAGCGCCCGGCGTTGCAGTTCTTAGGTATTGAAGAGGAAAAAATCACGCTGTCGGGGGAGTTGCTGCCGGAAATCACAGGCGGCACGCTGTCACTGTTGATGCTGGAAACGATGGCCGATCAGGGGCGTGCATGGCCGCTGATTGAGGGTAGCGGCACGATTTACGGGGTATTTGTGGTGAACAGTATCAGCCTGACGAAAACCGAGTTTTTCCCTGATGGCCGCGCCCGGCGGATTGAGTTCACCGTCACGCTGACCCGCGTAGACTCGTCACTGTCTGCCGTGTTAGGTGATTTACGCCAGCAGGCCGACGGACTGATCGGCAGCGCCGGGGAAATGGCTAACCGGGCACAATCCGCTATCGGGGGATTATTCGCATGATTAACCCGCTGAATGTTCGTGCGGGCAGTAAAACCGCCCCGGCGTACCTGCTGCGACTCAATGAGCAGGACATTACGACCGTTATCACTCCGCGCCTGCTATCACTGAGCCTGACCGATAATCGGGGCTTTGAGGCCGACCAGCTCGACATCGAGATGGACGACAGCGACGGAAAGATGCAGTTACCCCGCCGGGGCGCGGTGCTGTCGGTGTTTTTGGGCTGGGAAGGTGAAGCGCTGATCGGCAAAGGCGATTTTACGGTGGATGAAATAGAGCACCGTGGCACGCCAGATACGCTGACCATCCGGGCGCGTAGTGCCGATTTTCGCGGGTCACTGAACGCCCGGCGTGAGCTGTCGTATCACGACACCACGCTGGGTGCGATTGTTGAACAGGTGGCGAAGCGTAACAACCTTGCGCCGATGCTGGCTGACGGATTCGCGGGGATAAAAATTCCGCACATTGACCAGACTCAGGAAACCGATGCGGTATTTATTACCCGGCTGGCCGAGCGCAACGGGGCGATTGTGGCAATCAAGGCCGGGCGTTTGCTGTTCATCCGTCCCGGAACGGGGAAGACGGCCAGCGGCAAGCCCATCCCGCCGCAGATTATTGAACGCAGCGACGGCGATCAGCACAGTTTTAGTCTGGCTGACCGGGGCGCGTACACAGGCGTAACGGCAAGCTGGCTGCATACCAAAGAGCCACAGCCTGAAAAGCCGAAAACGGTGAAGGTAAAACGTCAGAAAAAAGTGTTATTACATCAAGGGGCACAGCCACAGAAGACACACCCTAAAGCGAAAAAGGCAAAGAAGGAGCCAGAAGCCCGCGAGGGGGATTATCTGGCCGGCACCGATGAAAACGTGCTGGCGCTGACCACGGTTTTTGCGACTAAGGCACAGGCCACGCGTGCCGCACAAGCTAAGTGGGACAAGCTGCAACGCGGTGTCGCGGAGTTCTCTATCACGTTGGCAATGGGGCGCGCCGACCTGTTCCCGGAAACGCCTGTTCAGGTGAGCGGATTCAAACAGGTGATCGACGAACAGGAATGGACAATCTCAAAAGTGACGCACAGTTTGAGTAATTCAGGGTACGTTACCGCGCTGGAGTTGGAGGTGCTGCTGTCTGATGTGGAATATGAGGGAAGTGAGTAGGATTAAAATCAATTTTTTGAACAAAATTCCATTATTTGAATTAAATGGTAATATTAGATAGAAAAAAGCCAGTTAAGGATAAGATTATGATGCATTGCCCACTCTGCCGACATGCTGCCCATGCTCGTTCAAGCCGTTACTTAAGCGAATCCACGAAAGAACGCTATCACCAATGTACAAACATCAATTGTGGCCATACGTTTGTTACGCTTGAAAGCGTCACTCGCTCTATCGTGGAACCAGGGAAGATAAACCCAGTGACGCCCCACCCTGCTTCTAATAAGCAATTCCAGATGTGGGTATAATCAGTAAAAATGAATAATTAGTAAAAGACAGGCCTTAATAAATAACTCATCTTTCAGTCATAAGAATGACTATTTATCATAAGCTCAAAATAAGCGTCGCCACTCTGCCGCCATTTTGTCGCCACTTGCCCTTTTTCAGACACAAAAAACCGCCTTTCGGCGGTCTACGACATTGCACATAAGTGCTTGTTTTAATTCTTTTTAAATCAATGGTGCCCGGGGCGGGACTTGAACCCGCACAGCGCGAACGCCGAGGGATTTTAAATCCCTTGTGTCTACCGATTTCACCACCCGGGCCAAAATATTGGAGGCGCGTTCCGGAGTCGAACCGGACTAGACGGATTTGCAATCCGCTACATAACCGCTTTGCTAACGCGCCAAAATACCAAGTCTTAGTGACTAACATCCGCTATTGCCGATGTTTTAAATTGGAGCGGGAAACGAGACTCGAACTCGCGACCCCGACCTTGGCAAGGTCGTGCTCTACCAACTGAGCTATTCCCGCAACACAGAACTTACTGATTTGATTAACTTCTTACAAATCAGCGTCGCTGTCGATGCGGTGCATTCTACTGACCTGACGCGATGAGTCAACAGAATTATCAAGCAATCGCATTCGTTTGCTGGTTTTTACGGCGCTTCGATCAAGGTTCAAGCAAATCGTGGCGCGCAGCGTTCAAATACTGAAACATGGACCAGAAAGTCAGCACGGCAGCGATGTACAGCGCGACAACGCCAATACCTTCAACAATGCGTTCTGGTCGCCATAGCAAAGCAAAAAGCGCCATCATCTGAGCTGTGGTTTTTACCTTCCCTATCCACGACACGGCAACGCTGCTTCTTTTGCCAATTTCAGCCATCCACTCGCGTAATGCTGAAATAATGATTTCTCGTGCGATCATCGTTGCAGCAGGCAGTGTAATCCACCAGGAATGATAGTATTCCGCAACCAGCACCAACGCGACAGCTACCATCACTTTATCCGCAACAGGATCGAGGAAGGCACCAAAACGCGTGGTCTGTTTCCAGCGACGAGCAAGAAAACCATCAAACCAATCCGTTACTGCAGCAAACACGAAGATCAACGCGCAAAGCAGCGGTGCCCAGACGAATGGAAGATAAAACGCCAGCACGAAAAACGGAATAAGAGCAACACGAAACAGGGTAAGCAACGTCGGTATATTAAATTGCATAGCGCTTAGGTAACTATCTGGCTGGAGTGGATACTAGGAGTATGTTGCTACATTGTCCCTAGTGTTTCAATGCATGGAAGATTTTTTCTGCCAATGCATGTGAAATTCCTGGAACATTTGCAATCTCCTCAATGCTGGCATTCATCAAAGGCTGTAACCCTCCCATGTATTTTAGCAGGGTTTGGCGACGCTTAGGGCCGACACCTTCAATAAGTTCCAGCGTACTAGTGTTTTTCACTTTTGCTCTCTTCTTGCGGTGCCCGCCAATCGCATGGTCATGCGAATCATCACGAATATGCTGGATGACGTGCAACGCAGGAGAATCAGCGGGCAGTGCTACGCCCTCACCCGTCGCCTCAAAAAACAGCGTTTCCAGTCCGGCTTTACGATCGCTGCCTTTCGCGACGCCAAGTAGCAGTGGCTTGTTTTTATCCCACGATACCTGCAACGAGTCAAATACGGACTGAGCCTGGCTGAGTTGCCCTTTCCCACCATCGATCACAATGACATCTGGTATTTTGCTGTCATCCAACGCCTTGCCATACCGACGTCGTAGGACTTGTGCCATAGCGGCATAATCATCACCTGGCGTAATCCCACTGATATTATAGCGGCGATATTCCGAACGTAACGGGCCGTTGGCGTCAAATACCACGCAGGATGCCACCGTTTGCTCCCCCATCGTATGACTGATGTCAAAACACTCCATCCGATGTATTTCTGGCAACTGTAAGACGTTAGCCAATGTAGCTAAACGCTGATGAATCGTGGATTGCTGAGACAATTTTGTGACCAGCGCCGTGGCAGCATTCGTCCGAGCTAATT
This sequence comes from Pectobacterium parmentieri, assembly GCF_001742145.1. Classification (NCBI taxonomy): domain Bacteria; kingdom Pseudomonadati; phylum Pseudomonadota; class Gammaproteobacteria; order Enterobacterales; family Pectobacteriaceae; genus Pectobacterium; species Pectobacterium parmentieri. Next base: position 2,315,436 of record NZ_CP015749.1, read on the forward strand.
TTAAATAACGCGCCCGATCGCCACGGGGCTTCGTTTGAATCTGTACTTTTCTGCCCGCCACTGCCGTCAGAGACTCTGTCAGCAAATCTTTATCGGGCAAGGTGAAATCAAGCAGAATTTCGGTAGGAAGCGTTCGGCCTAAGTTCCCTTGTAAATAGAATTGCCCGACAAAAGTTTGCACAACTTCCCCCAATTCCGTACCGCCAGGCACTTTGGGGAAATAGCTCCGGCTACCAAGTACTTTTCCCTGTCGGATGAACAGAACATAGACACAAGCCATGCCAGCATCAAAGGCAACGCTGATAACATCCAAGTCTTCGCCGTCACCGGAAACAAATTGTTTTTCCGTCACCCGACGAACCGCTTGGATCTGATCGCGTATCCGTGCGGCATCTTCAAAATGCAACTCCCGACTGGCCGCCTCCATCCGGAAAATGAGCTTATTCAGCACTTGCTGATCTTTGCCGGACAAGAACAGACGAACATACTCAACCTGTTGCTGATAATCTTCTTCGCTAACCAAACCGCTAACGCAAGGCCCAAGGCAGCGCCCAATTTGATATTGCAGGCAAGGGCGAGAGCGGTTGCGATAGACGCTGTTTTCACACTGGCGTACCGGAAACAGTTTTTGCAACAATATTAGCGTTTCACGCACAGCATTGCCGTTAGGAAACGGGCCAAAGTATTCACCCTTCGCATGCTTAGCGCCACGGTGGATCGTCAGGCGTGGATGAGCATCACCGCTCAAAAAAACCATGGGATAGGATTTATCGTCGCGTAACAAGACGTTATAACGCGGCTGATAAAGCTTGATGTAGTTGTGTTCCAGCAGTAAGGCTTCAGTTTCTGTATGCGTGATCGTGACATCAATATGCTTGATGCTTTTGACCAATGCCTCGGTTTTACGGCTAGCGACATGACTGCGGAAGTAGCTGGCAAGTCGTTTTTTTAAGTCTTTTGCCTTACCGACATAGATGACCGTATTACCGACATCGTACATCCGGTAGACCCCAGGCTGGCTCGTTACCGTTTTTAAAAATGCCGAAGCATCGAAACTCTCACTCACTACTTAACAATGTCTCCGCGGTAAAAAGCCCGTGCTTGATAGCCAGATGCGTTAACTCTACATCACCGTTGATATTCAGCTTGCTAAACATACGGTAGCGATAACTGTTCACTGTTTTAGGGCTAAGGTTGAGTTGATCTGAGATTTCAGTCACCTTCTGCCCCTTAGTTATCATTAGCATAATCTGTAATTCGCGTTCAGACAAACACTCTAGTGGTGCATCTGTCTGCGGTTCCAGTTGGCTTAATGCCATTTGTTGCGCAATATCAGAAGCGATATACCGCTTACCTGCATGTACCGCTCGAATAGCGCAAATGACCTCTTGAGGAGCAGCAGCTTTACTAACATATCCCGCAGCGCCCGCTTGCATCACTTTAGCGGGCAACGGATTTTCGGTATAAATAGTGAGCATAATGACTTTGATATCTGGCATAAATCGCAGGATCTTACGTGTCGCTTCAAGCCCACCGATACCTGGCATGCTCATGTCCATCAAAACAACATCGACATCATTGCTTCGACACCATTTGACGGCATCCTCACCACAGCATGCCTCACCGACCACTTTTAGACCTTTGATATCGTCAAGAATGCGTCGTATCCCTGCCCGCACCAGTTCATGGTCATCAACAAGAAAAACGCTAATCAAAGATAATTCTCCAAAAAAGGGAGTAACACTTACATGAAAAGTTGCTTGCAGGTGATACTACGTTGATTTCAAAAAATAATGAACACTGGCTTATATGAATATGTATTTTAAAATATACCGAGAAGGAATAAAGCGCACTCTCGATCATAACAATATATCGTTAACCTGAGGGCGCATGCTGATCACACTCTTAACATTTCAAATACGCTACGCAGTATAAACCGCTTGATGACACAAAATGTGTAGAAAACAAATGGCATACAATTGGCTTTATATCTTGAATGTCAACGAAAAATCATTATTGTAATCAGGATGTGATTACACATTCCATCATCGCCTACAACGATATTATACAAATAATATATTCAGAGAAAAGCGTCCATAGTGAACATCATATGTATTAGGCGAAACACATCTATAGCCTTTGCCACAAAACAACATCCAAAATATAGACGCTATTCCAATCAGTTAAATGCATAAAAAACAGTCACTAAAATGGCGTTATCCACGAATAATATCAATCCACAATATGCTTTATGTTATACTCCCCGTTATCTGATTCTGCCTGTCGTGTCAGCGGTAACGCCGCAGCAGGCGAAGGAAAACACCTTTTTTCTTGTTGAGGAGAAAACATGAGCAACGTAGATTTTTCTACTACCGCATCCGCTGAGACCCTAGCCCATGAGGTTACCTGTCTGAAAGCGATGGTTACACTGTTATTAAAAGCAATCGGCCAGGCGGATGCAGGTAAAGTGATAATCAATATGGAAAGATATATTGCTCAATTGGAAGACGTCGAGCAAGCAGCCGTATTTGACAACACGATTAAACAAATCAAAACCAGCTACCGAAAATAGCACTATTTGCCACACCGCCATCTCAGTAATTTGATCTGGCGGTGTAGTGATATTTAGCATACCGTTTTTGATTTAAAAAATAGAGACCCTCGTCTATCTATTTCCGATACTGATAAGTTTCAGAAGCAGCGCCTCTTCTTTCTTTTTATACTGCGTTAATTCCATCACCAACGCCTTACCCAGGAGTTGTTTCCGAGAGAGCGCTTTTCTTTCATCAACCAGCTCCCTCAACTCGGTGAAGCACTCATTTATTTTGTACTCTTTTGAACTTTCCGTACAAATTATCTCATGGATTGCCTGGCTCAGTTCAGACAATGAGATAACTGATTTTGGGTCCTGGTAACTTTTTTCTATGACAGCCAGTAATTTTTCGAATCCCATATGAATCTCCGAAATCAAGCAGACACTTGCTTATTGCTAATCAGGAAACTCCAGCGACTTCTAAACGCCGCCCCAGTGGATGTAAACACTACCCTGTGCAAATTCGTAACATCATATACGATCTATCGACTATTCCACTTGTTAGCATAGCACCTTCTCGAAACTCATCAGGATGCATGAAGCACATCTTGACCGAGCGGAACAATAATTTTTAGCTATACCCTAAACAATTCGAGTTCCAAGACAAAACATTAGCGCTTTGAACAGCGCGAAGCGTTACCCCTTTAGGGTAAATGTTCAGTCATGTGTATCGTAACGCGGTAAGCGAAGAACAAATTCGTCGGGAACGAATTTTACCAATCAATAGCTGACCTTCGGTGAGAAACAGGCTGTCTCTCATTTCATACCGATAAGCTTACTCAGGTAAGTGATTCGAGTGAGTGAAAATCGGCCAGCAGCAGCGGCCTCAACGGGCGAGGCCCGCGTAAGTAAATCAAGTTGAGTTAAGAAGCCAACACACATGCAACTTGAAGTATGGCGGGTATATACCACCAATTCTCTATATTTCTTCTCGACGTTAATACACAATATGAATAAAAGACACACCAAAGGCCATCGGATGTATTAAATGGGAAGAATCTTGAAATTAAATGAAAAATAAGAATTAATAAGAGAAAATGAAATTAAAGTGCGGATATATATAGATCAAAATCAATCCAAAAAACTTGGATCAAAAATCTTAACTGCTTGAAATTGTTGGTGGGTCGTGCAGGGTTCGAACCTGCGACCAATTGATTAAGAGTCAACTGCTCTACCAACTGAGCTAACGACCCAACGGGGGGGATTATTCTCCTCCCAGGCTCGCCTGTCAAACACTTCATATTAATTTTTTATACCGCAATAATAGCATTGTTAGCGACTGGCAATTTTGTTAACCTGCTCGAGCTATATATCTATACTCCGCGTCATTTTATATCATTCTCATTTTAGGGCAAAAAACATACAACAGCATCTTACATCATTATCTGCCCTCTTTATGCTTGGCTATCTCAGACATCCGCTGTAATAAGTACTGCGGTTGAGCTATCTTATTCTCTTCGATTTTCGCAAACGAGAGCCGCCAAAGAGCTCAAAACACATCACAGACAGAAACAGGAAAGTGTACTTAAATGGTCGAACAATCAAAAGAATCCGCAGACCTTACCTCTGAACAGGGAGAGGGACTGCAACGGAATCTGACTAATCGTCATATTCAACTCATCGCCATCGGCGGAGCGATCGGTACTGGGCTATTCATGGGCTCGGGCAAAACAATCAGCATGGCTGGTCCTTCGATCATTTTCGTTTATATGATCATTGGATTTATGCTGTTTTTCGTCATGCGTGCGATGGGAGAGTTATTACTCTCCAACCTCAACTATAAATCATTCAGTGATTTTGCTGCCGACCTGCTTGGGCCATGGGCTGGTTTTTTTACTGGCTGGACTTACTGGTTCTGCTGGGTAGTAACCGGGATTGCCGATGTCGTAGCGATTAGCGCCTACTCTCAGTTCTGGTTCCCTGACTTGTCGCAGTGGGTCTCTTCCCTGCTTTGCGTTCTGCTATTACTTACGCTAAATCTGGCAACGGTGAAACTGTTTGGCGAAATGGAATTCTGGTTCGCAATGATAAAAATTGTCGCCATCGTCGCACTAATTGTGGTCGGTGTCGCACTGGTCATGATGCAGTTTTCTTCTCCATCTGGAAATGTCGCCTCTTTTACCAATCTCTGGAATGATGGCGGCATGTTCCCTAAAGGGATTAGTGGCTTCTTTGCTGGGTTCCAGATAGCCGTATTCGCGTTTGTCGGCATCGAACTGGTGGGTACGACCGCCGCTGAAACTAAAAATCCAAAAATCGTGTTGCCCCGCGCGATTAACGCCATCCCAATTCGCATAATCATGTTTTATGTTTTTGCATTAATCATGATTATGTCCGTAACGCCGTGGAGTGCAATTACTGCGGATCGTAGTCCTTTCGTGGAAATGTTTGTACTTGTCGGCTTACCTGCTGCTGCCAGTATGATCAACTTCGTCGTGCTGACATCTGCAGCATCTTCCGCCAATAGTGGTGTATTCTCAACCAGTCGCATGCTCTTTGGCCTTGCTAAACAAGGCGATGCGCCAAAAAGTTTCGGTATGCTATCTAAACGCTCAGTCCCCTCTACCGGGCTGATGTTTTCCTGTATTTGTTTGCTCTCAGGCGTGGTGTTGATTTATCTGATTCCGAATGTGATGACCGTCTTTACGCTAGTGACCACCGTTTCTGCAATTTTATTCATGTTTATCTGGAGTATCATCCTGTGCTCTTACTTAACATATCGTAAAAAACGCCCACAGTTGCATGCAGAGTCATCATATAAAATGCCATTAGGTATCTTCATGTGCTGGGTATGCTTGGCCTTTTTCGCTTTCGTTATCGTACTGCTAACATTGCAGCCGGACACACGCCAAGCACTCATTGTCACACCGTTATGGTTTATTATTCTGGCTATTGCTTATCAGTTTATTCGCCGAAAAAAGCAGGCAGTGGACGTGAAGTAACGTGTATATACACTAAATAATTCTAGTTTCAGGACAAAAAGTTAGCGTTTTGAACAACACAACGTGTTGGCCCTTTGGGCTGAGGCCCACGACAGGCTGAGTATTTGAACGCAACCAATGCACATGTAACTTGAAGCATGGCGGGTATTAATGCAAGAAAGGCGCAGACAATGTCAGCGCCTTCAATTTTTTTCAGAAAAATCGCGCATAGCACAAGTACTCTCTATTATTGGATATAAATAATTCTCAACTGATGTACAGGAATTAATATGCGACCAATTAATGTCGCCACCATTGATATATAAAAAAGTTATTCCCGCAATGAAACGGTTGTGATTCGATTGATATTTTTCGCCAATAATTCGAAAGCTAAGCAATTACACTCATCCTTTCGCTGCGACGCATCAGCAACAACACCTTCTATTCTTTTATTTAACTCATTGATTTTATTATCATCTAACGTTGAAACAATAGCAGAAATCAGCATCTCTAACGATTCAATCTTAGCATTAAGCGCTTTTTCTCCAACTTCCTTTTCTGCCAACTTTATTAAAAGATGAGAGAGGATATTATTCATTTGAACTCCTTAATCAAAAAAATAACCACCATGCATCCACAAGGCAACACCCGCTATTTGTCGCACAGGATTAGAGAAAACATAACGGAGATTAATGTAACACTGTGAATGGCCTGACCGCTAGTGTCTATTATCATTTTAAGAAAATCATATTCGCACTACAGCAATAAAATGAATCGCTACAGATAAATAAATCAAATAAGTAAAAAAATTAAAAAACCATTTTATTTTTGAGAGAAAATTACTGTTTTAAAAAAACACCAGTGTTATAAATTGTGATGATTTTCACAGAAAAAAATAAAAGGCGCTCATTTATGATAGGACGTCAAACAAGGAAGTCAGATTAATAGCCAGCCATCGGGAAACGGCTGGCTCTATAGTTAACATTTACGCACTCATTGATTGCCGTGCACCACTCACCGCATCCTTTGCCTGTTCACACTGTGACAATATCGTCTGTGCATGAGAATAAAGAATTTTCCCCGCTTCAGTAGGCGTAACACCACGTCGACTCCGCACCAGCAGTTGTTTTTCAAGTTCACTCTCCAGCGTCGCGACCTGCTGGCTCAGCGCCGGTTGTGCAATATGCAACAACTCAGCAGCCTGTGTCAGGCTACCGATATCAACGATTTTCACAAAATATTTGAGCCGTCTAAGATTCATGCCTGCCTCCTGAGTAATTACCCTAAAGAGGTAGCAAAAAGCGCGCCATATTATGTTCCTATGTCTAAGAAAAAGTGATATTGCCTTGATAAGAAACAGGTAAAATAAGGAAAAGAAATGATTCTGCCAACCAACCTCTTTGATTTTGTATGGGGAACCCATCATCGGGACAACCTACGTCTGCACCATCTTAAAGCAAATCTTGCTATTTTAAGGTGCAAGCCTACCCGCTAATCGGCACATTTCATTACTTTTTAGTGTTCAACTTGAGCAATAATTTCAATATGTTGGTTATTAGTTCGGCAATCAAACGCATCCATCGATAACAGCCTTTGACAACCTGAAACGCTACCGCTATTATCCACCGCACTTAACCGATTCCTCTGTAGTTCAGTCGGTAGAACGGCGGACTGTTAATCCGTATGTCACTGGTTCGAGTCCAGTCAGAGGAGCCATATTAAAGAATGTAGATGCCTACGGGCGTCTACATTTTTGCATTTAATCAATCACTTGCCTCCCCTCTCTTGTCTACTAACATCCACTGAAATACACCTATATCCAGCAATTTTGTTGGTAGATTTCTTGGTAGTTCTGGTTAGATTTTCCTTATACCAACAAAAAGGAAAGAGAATCTATGTCACTTACTGACACCAAAGTAAAAAAAGCTAAACCTCTTGAGAAAGAATACAAGCTTACTGATGGTTTTGGTATGCACCTGCTTGTCCACCCGAACGGCTCTAAATACTGGCGGCTTTCCTACCGCTTTGCACAAAAGCAAAAACTGTTAGCGCTGGGGGTTTACCCTACGATTTCTTTGACTGACGCAAGGGAGCGTCGTGATGAAGCGCGTAAGCTGATTGCTTATGGGATTGATCCAGGAGCCAGAAAAAAATCAGGCCGTGAGCGACAAGGAACACACGATGAATCTCGCTCCTTTGCTATAATGGCTCGTGCATGGGCTGAGACCAAAACCAAGTGGTCAGAAGACTACAAAGTTAAGGTCTGGAGACGCATTGAAAACTACCTTCTGCCAGATCTGGGAAATCGTGATGTATCAGAGCTTGATACCAGCGATTTACTCATCCCCCTCAGAAAAGTTGAGAAATTAGGCTATCTCGACATCGCCATGCGCCTGAAGCAGTATACAACCTCTATCATGCGATACGTCGTCCAGCAGAAAATCATCAGTTACAACCCTGCTTATGATTTGCAAGGCACTATCGAAAAAGGTGAGACAGCGCACCGCCCTTCTATCGAAATCTATGAAATTCCCGATCTCTTACAAAAACTCGACAACTACCGTGGTCGGGGTCTTTTAACAGAATTAGCGATCAAACTCACATTATTGGTTTTTGTCAGGTCAAGTGAGTTACGTTTTGCCCGATGGAGTGAAATCGACTTCAAAAAATCTCTCTGGGTTATCCCTGAACAACGCAAGGAAGTTAAAGGGGTAAAACACTCAGGTCGTGGTGCCAAAATGAAGAGAAAGCATTTTGTCCCACTGTGCAGGCAGGCAGTTGAGATCTTGAAAGAGGTTAAACAGATCACTTATGGTGAAAAAGCGGGTGACGGGTTTATTTTCACCGGGTTTTACGACAGTGATTCTGCGATGAGTTCAGGCACTATCAATAAAGCCCTTCAGCGTATGGGATACGACACCAAAACGGATCTGTGTGGGCATGGCTTTCGCACGTTAGCCTGTAGTGCATTGACGGAATCAGGATTATGGTCGGAAGACACGGTTGAGCTTCAAATGAGCCATAAAGAGAAAAACACCGTTAGATCTGCTTATACCCATAAAGTCAGTCATCTTGACCAGCGTAAACTGATGCTGCAATGGTGGGCTGATTTTCTGGATGCGAACCGCAATGGAGTAGTTAGCCCGTTTGAGTTTGCCAACAGGAAGCAATAACCCCTGCCCTTTTAGCCCCTTCATGGTCGTTGGGGCTTATTGGAGCTCTATCAACCTAAGCCTATTAATGATATAACGAACAGCGTCGTCGCAACTAACTACCTTGGCTGGGGCGACTTAAGCAGTGGTCCAGTCCTCCTAGCTTCGAGTAAAAACACAAGGAAATAATACAACGATGAACTGGAGTCTTTCCGCTTTTTGTTATTTCTATTTTGTGTTTGTAGGAGTATGTTATCTCCTAGGTTTTTGGATACCTTTACATTTTAACGTATTAGAATTCATGTCCCCCGTAGACATAATCAAATCAGCAACATATCCCTTAATACCTGCCGCATTAGGAGTATTCTTTTGGGTATTGATGGATTCATATAATTCAAAAGGAACAAGAAAACCAGAAGATGACGATCCGAAAATCATAAAAATACTTTTCTGGTTGATACTGTCATTAGGTATAATGTTAACATTAATGAATATTTTTTCATTGTCTATTTATTTATATAATCTATTTATTACAGAGCCAGAGAAAAAAATCTCCTACGCCTTACCAATTGCTTCAATGGTCAGTATATTTTATTTTTTACACAACCCACCATTTTTGATAGACAAAGAAAAATTAATTAGAAATTTCGTAATCATATTCACTTGCACACTGCCAACAATATCTTATTTCCAAGGAAGCAAAAACATAACTAATCTTCTAGAAGGTAGTTCTGATTTTTATTATTTAAAAACCAGTTCAAAAAATTGTCTCGTTGATAAAAAATCAAAGATTATTTACTTAGGTTATTTTAGTGGTAATTACTTTTTCGTAAATTCAATTAATAAAGATATATGTATAGAAAAGGATGGTGGTGTTTTACTATCGTTCAATAAAAACAAAGAGGGAGATCACGATGAGAACATCAAAGAGGCTGAAGCCAGCTCTAACAAAGAGATTCATTAAGCCATAAAAATAATCGAATAATTTAAATGTTACAGTCTGGCTTTATTTTAATACAAGTTTTTTCTGCAATCAGCTTCGTTCAAAAAGCTAAAAACACTACTGGCATGATATATAAATGACTCATTAAAAAATTTAAATAAATGGTTACCAATGATGAATATATATAATTTTGATTCTGATCTCCATACCTTTGGAAAAGATTTTGATACTGTATATGAAGACAAAGCGTTAATTTCCCGTGGACAATTTCTGCATGCCTATCCACTTAACCGACTTAAAGACATCACCCTTGATGAGTATGTGATCGGCAAAGGAACTGCATCGTTTTGCGCATGTGTCGAAGCAAAAACAAAAGCCTGGGCAAATATGCAAGGAGCAACAGCATATAAGTTTGGCGTTTATTTTGGAAAAACAAAAGATGATCTAAAAACTCAATATCGTTTTACTAAGAAGTTCGGGAAAACAACAAATGAAGCTTTTCATCGGGTTAAAGAAGCTCTATTAAACCTTATTCAAGCAGGTCAATCAAAGAATTTCCGTGAGATAGATGAAAACCCTCTTTCCCAAATGTTTAAGGCTAAGATATTAAGTCTCTACTTCCCTGACATTTATTTAAATATATGTAGCTCTGAACATCTCACTGAAATTGCTTTGAAAATGGGAATTCAGGAGCAAAAATTTGTGAGCAGATATCAGAACTTATTAGTTGAAAATAAATTAGCTAATAAAATCACAAAGGACTGGAGTAACCCTAAGTTCATGTCATTTCTTTATGCCAAGTTCATACGTGAAGATTTGAAAAAAAACATTTCAATTACTATTAAGAAAACTCGAAAAAAAGCCAGGCGGAAGGTTAACTTCGAAGATATTTCTGCAAGCAGAGATGCCATAGGAAAGATGAGTGAAGAGTTTGCTATCGAATGGGAAAGAAATCGTTTAATTGGTCTTGGATATCAAAATTTAGTCGAGAAAATAGAAGATCGTCGTGACACACCTTCCTATGGATATGACTACCTTTCCTTTAATACGCCTGGACATGAAAGATATATAGAGGTTAAATCAGTTGGCAGAAACAGAAAAGAAGAATGCTTCCAGTTTTATCTTTCTGAAAACGAACGCTCAGTTTCTATCTCTGATGAGAGTAGCAAGGATTATTACTTTTACTTAGTATTCTATAGCAAGGATGGAAACCCTTACGATGTCCTAGCCAAACGTGCCAAAGATTTTTATTCAAACAGTGAAATGTTTCCCTGTTCTTATGTAGTAAGGTTTGATCTTGAAGAAAATGACTAAAATGCCCACATTTTTATAACCAAACCAACTATAACAGGTCGAAAATACGCCCAATAAATCTCAAAATATAGGTTTATTGGGTATATAAAAATCACTATCCAAGCGAAAGAAGTTTCTTTCCTGTATCTTCAAAGAACTCAAAAGAATCCCATTGCCATATGTAAAGTAAGGCTATTTTTCCTGAATGCTCTTGGATAAAACTCTTTAAAAATAATTTATTTTTATTACTTGCAATAAAAGATGAAGAGAAACTCACTATCGCTCTTGACTTCAATCCACCGCCACTTCTCATAAAAAGAATAAAATCATTACATCTAAACTTATTAAAATCAGCACAATTATTAACATCACGATCAAACTTTGCGACAATTGACTTTATTTTATCATACAGAAAAACCATGTCATAAAATGTTTTATTACTCGCCAATTGAGAGTTCCTTTCATTTAACTCATCGATATATTTATCATCATCCTCTACTTTAATTGGATATCTTGCCTGCAATACGATATCATGGGCGGAAAGTTTCAAAAGTATCATTTCATCCTTATTTAGCATTAAACCTAAATCAGCAGCCATTTTTTCCAGGTTATGCCCATACTCCCTAAATATTTTATCTAGCGTTTCTTTTCTGGCACCATAGTTCATTAATAAAATTGCTGACTTTAATAACATTTCAAAGGAATAACCTAATAATAACCTACTCGTTTTTGCAGTTGAAGATACCATATCAATATAATCACAAGCTTTATTATATGGTATGTTTCCTCCTTTATCTCTAAGAAGCTCTTTGTTATCTTCACCACACTCTCTTAGTAATTTTGCAGATAGATATAATTTCTTAGACTCGTCAAGCCAATCCTTTCGATTAAATATACCTTTGCCATTCTTAGAAGTGATAATGTCTTCCTGCATTGTCTTCTCCATCGAAAAAATAATGCTAAGTTAATAACAAGAGAAGACGGCATAGGACCATTATATGCATCTTCTACCAGCTCACCCCTTCGGCTCAATCCCCTGCTTTCTCAACTCCTGACGGGCCAGTTCTTTGAACCAATTGCCGAGGCTGACACCTTCTTTTGCTGCGACTTCATCAAGCTGTTCTCGGAGCTCAGGCGAGATGCGTATCTGGAAAGTCGGTGATTTACCTGTTGATGAAGATTTCTTCGTATCACGTTTTATCGTTGACATGTACGTACCTTTTTAACTATGCTGGATTTTATAGGTACGTACACTACCACAAAAGCACATTACACTCATCACCAGTTTCGCCCCTGAAAGGTATGCAACTACCAGGCAGGGGCTAACCACACCGTTATGGAGTTAACGATATGGCTATCAGCAAGTCTAGCAATTCCCTTATTGATAAGCACCTTAAACAAGTTAAGCGTTGTTTTAATCTGTTCTGGCAAGCTACGGAGGTGCGTCATGTTCGATAACACACCTTTAGAGCCGGAAGAAATCATCGATCAGTGCAGAGCATTGATCTATGCCGTTATCGAGACCAAACAGCCTCAAGTCAAAGAAATTCTGACGTTCATCCTCTGGGAAAGGCTCGACTGGTTATATCAGGATTTTCATGCAGAAGAAGTCGTTCAAAACCAGTAATGTGAAATAATCACCATTCCTTCCGTAATCGGATCTGGCATACAGGCATACTCTGCCAGTCAGATCCCCCCTTAATAGATCACTTTAAGTGAATTCAATCCGAGTTTTAAATGTAGAGCTTCAGCCCAGCACCTTGCACTGTTACCTGAAACAGTATGGTATTGTCTGGCGAAAATCTGCGCTAACGCTAAAAATCAAAGACCTACATCATGATGAAGTCGATATCAATCTGAATCCCATAATCAGTGCGGGATCGGTGACTAGGGGCAACAAGGACACTTTGCCACACAAGCACAGAACCAGAATTATTATCTGTCCTGAGCACACAGCGTGAGTGAAGACCATAACGTTAGTTGGCATAGAACTACATCATCCACAAAAGACGAGAAGTTTATCGCGGGGTAAACACAAGCTATCTGAAGTGTAACGGTAGACAAAGAAAGCTGTGTATTGGCATTACTGTCTTATGATATTTATCATATATGGCATATCTACCGTATATAAAATTATATTATGAAAAAACTATTTGGGTCAAACATATATACGTATGCTATAAAATAGGCATTTTAAATTCATTAAAAAACAATACGTTGTAAAAATAAACAATTTAAATCATCTAAAAAACAAAAAGATAACAACAAATTTACAATCAGATGGATTTGATGTAGGATTCTGTTACATATCTGGTTGGAGCAATAAGATGAAATCTGAAAACACAGCAAAAAAACCTATTGAAAACAAAGCCGTTACTATAAAAAATAATGCAGTTCTAGCACGTCTAATGGAGGAGGTTAGACACGAAAAAGATATAATGGCAAACAGCCGTTATGATCGTGTTCACAACCGCCACAACCGTTAGTCAAATGTTAGACACAGTTCTGTTAAAAACAGCAAGTAGGTGCAACCTGGATTGCACCTACTGCTATGTGTATCGGGGGGCAGATACGAGCTGGAAGGAACAGCCGTATCATATGTCAGATACAACGATCAAAAAAATAATAGAAAGACTGTCTGAATACAGCACTTATCAAAGTGCTGGTTTTGCCATAGTTCTACATGGTGGGGAACCACTTTTACTTGGATACAAACGTCTCGTATCCCTACTTACAGGGCTAAGAAATTATTTAATTCCTGAAAAATACCCCATAAGTATACAAACTAATGGAGCTTTAATTAGTGATAAAATTCTTGAACTATGTGAAAAGAATCAAGTAAGCATCTCTGTAAGTATAGATGGTTCAAGAAAAGCGAATGATATTGCTCGGTTTACTAGGAGCGGGAAAAGTAGCTTCAATGAAGTTGTTGCTGGTATAAAAAAACTAAGTTCGCATCCTAATAGTAAGTTCTTGTTTGCAGGAACTTTATCCGTCGTACACCCCAATATACATCCACAGGATACTTATAACTATTTAAAAAAATTAAATACACCAAGTATGGATTTTCTTTTTCAGGATGGAAACCACGATAAACTTCCTGTCGGGAAAAGAGGCTTTGTCTCAACTGAATATGGAAACTGGTTACACTCTATTTTTTTACTTTATATTAATGATCCCTCCCCTGTACCAATAAAAATCCTGGATGACATTATTAAAATTTTACTTGGTGGCACGCCAAGTAAAGAGGGAAAAGGAGAAAATGATTTTGGAATTCTTGTGATTGAATCTGATGGAGAAATTAGAAAAAATGACACTTTGAGAGCTTCTTTCGAAGGAGTAGATTATTTTATCAATCGCCCGAATATTTATAGTTCGTCTATTTCAGACGTGATCAACACTGATGAGTTTAAAAAATACACAAAAACATCCATGCCGATATCCGAGACTTGCAAATCCTGTGAACACATTCATGTTTGTGGCGGGGGGATGCCGCTGTATAGATGGAGTAAGGAAAATGGATTTAATAATCCCTCCGTATATTGTGAAGATCATAAAGTTGTTATAAATGAAATAAAAAAATATTTAATTGATAACAGTCTAATAAGTGAGCAATGAAATGATTACAACAGCATGGGAAAAAGAAATAAATACCTCTCCATATAAATATTTCTCTTGCTCTTCAGGGTTACCATCAGAGATATCAGATGATATTTTAGGTTGGCTTGAAACCAATGCCCCCTGGAAAAGAGTTAATCAGTCATTTTATGACCAATATGAATTTAGTTTTTATGATGCCGAACTACCAGAAAAAATCAGTTTTATTAAAAGCGATATTTTTATTAATGAACTAAAATCCTTTCTCGAAAAAAACTTCACTGTATGTTTGTCAAACAAAGTTGATATTGTTGCTCACAAACTTATATCAGGTGATAAAATTAAAATCCACAATGATTATATAGAAGGACAGGAGAGTCACAGGATTCTTTTTCATTTTAATAAGGAGTGGAACGAAAATAATGGTGGATATTTTATGGTTTTTTCTAAGGACAACCCCGAGTCGTTACATGCCATAATTCCTCCCTTACATGGAAATGTCCAAGGATTCGAAATCTCCATAAACTCACATCATGCTGTTAGCAAAGTATATGATATGGAAAGATATAGTATCTTATATTCTTTTTACAGGAAAAAACATGGACATTAATAAATTCATATGCAAACCATTATCATGGGGATATAACGATCCTATTTTTTTATCCTTATGTGAGGACCATGCTGGATATACTATAAAAAATACGACCCAACCCCAAAATAATTCAGACAAAGAATTTTTTTTAAAAAAACCGGGCATAGATTATATACATCCAAAATTTCTGTCTGAATCAGAAAAAATAGCATGGGAATCGATGGGTATATCTTTTGTAGAGGAAGAGAATTTCCAGTATAGCTCATTCAATGATTTAGCATTGCAGATGTATGAAAGCCTTGCATGCGTCAGAAACTTACAAAGCTCCATTTCGTCATTTGCCTTGGTATTTCATCCAATTTTATCGGCACCAAATAATGACGTTAGTTTCAGTGACCCAGATATTCCTTTTGATATTTTTTGCTCTATACCATCGATTCAAGAAGCGAATCGTTTAGAAAGATTCACAGAAAGTGTTATTCACGAAACTTTACATCTTCAACTAACTTGTATTGAAAAACACATTCCATTGTTTCACGAAGAGTATTTATCTAACCACTTTTATTCTCCGTGGAAAGGTGAAGGTAGAAATGAAAGAGGCCTACTTCATGCCATTTATGTTTTCTCAAACATCAGAAAATACTGGATTACAATGAACAACTCATCTGTGAAAAATAGTAATTTCATAGAAAGAAGAATAATTTCTATAACGAACGAATTAGAAAAATCTGAGCATATATTTACAAGCAAGGCCTTAACAAAGGAAGGCAGTAGACTCGCAACACTCTGTTTTTCTGACTTATAGTCAAGATAACATATTTAATTTAACCGACAATATGTTTATTCTTTATAGGAGCGCTATCTTATTGAGCAGTAGTAGTCGGTATGCTCGGCATAAAATTTATTTTTATAAAAACAATTAACAACAATCGATAAAGCAGAATATAAATTAGATGACAGCTATGTTTATAGCTGTCATCTAAAAATCAATAGTTATTCCAGTTATTCTCTAACCAAGCAATTACATTTTTATGGCTACGGACATCACCTGGTAGATTTTCTCTGATCATCTTTTCTACTTTAAGACCAATCGCCTTATTCTTTAAAGAGTGTTTCTCAGCAAATCTATTGATAAATGGAAGGACTTCATATCCTTCATGTCGGTTAAGCAATGTGCTATCTGGCTTTCCTGTCTTTTTCGGATCATCATTACCTAATGCTGTCCAACTATATGTATGCTTTAAATCTGATTGTGATAAAAGAGCCATTTCTCACCTCATTACATTATTTAATTGACGAAAATAGTAAATATATTTCACCGAGCCAAAACCCCCAATGAATTCAGCAACTGGGTATCTAACGTTTCAGTAGCTGGTAAAGGGAGACCTTTATTAATTCGATATGTTTTTATAGCCGATCGGGTTCCCGGCCCCATAACGCCATCAATGATGCCCTCATAATAGCCTTTATCAAACAAGGCAAATTGCACACGCATGATAAGCCTGCGTCTTTTTTCCTGATCGGAAGAGACACCATTCATGGAGGTATTGGTATTTTGGCTCGTTCCAGATCTTGAAGAGCTTACAGAATTTCCGGTTTCAGGACGAAGCGCTCTCGTTGAAGGTGAAGATGCCGCTGGCGAAGACGGTGATGACGTCACTCCTGAGCCGCTACTCCCGGAAGATGAATCACTGCTGCGAGGGTAGTATGGTGTAGCACTACCACCATAATATCCACCACCGGATGAAGAACGGTGGGAGCTGTGCGAACTGTGGCTACGATGAGAGCTGTGGCTTCGGTGACCGGCAATATAAAAAGGCACTTCGGTATTGAGCGGTGCAAGCACAAGGTCGTGATCATTTAATGGAGAGTAGCCAAACTCTTCAATATTCATCGCGGCATCACTGGCCCACACCGAGTTATTGAGTGCTAAAAACCCAGGTAATAAAGAGGCTAACTTTAATCTTTTCATAGGATTGGTCTCGGCATTTGATGAAAACGGCCTTTTGATGAGGAGAAATAACCAGCACAGGATGATTTTTTACTGCATGGCTCACACGCTTCTGGGTAGTAATTTTTCCAGTCAGAAATGGATTGTGTTGAATAATCCCACAGAGATTCAGGTAAGTGACACAATGGGTAATTAAATATCACCAACGGGACGCCCGCTCTGTTAGCCGTGTCGGTAGCTAAGGACAGAGAGGTCGCATACGAATCGTGACTGACAAAAATCTCATCCCAGTTCTTTCTTGCCCAGCCAATAGATTCCAATCCCATAATGGAGATCTGACTGATGTTAGAAAAAACCCTGCCAATATATTCCACCACGTCAGCAAGATCGTGGTAATTCGCCTTTGTTGGGATGACCCTTAATTCAATGTTGATACCTGAATTTCCAGCGTTAATTAAACCCTTAACGGTGTCCCTGAAAGCACCATCACTCCCCACAAGATGATCATGAATGTGTTGTCGTGAAGAATAAAGCGGGATCCCAAAGGTGATGTTCATTCTTTTGCTTCGTTCTCTCACCTTTGCAGCAAAGCGAGCATCAGCAAACTGTCGACCATTGGTTAATACATGCAGAGAGGTATCAGGAGCATTATCAATAACGAAATCAAGAAACGAGAGAAATTCTTCGCCATATAGCAGCGGTTCACCACCACTGACCCCGACAAGCCCATTAAAGTTAAATGCCGCAATCGCAAGGGCAGACTGTGTAAGAAGCCAGTCATCATTGGGTGTTTTTGGCGGTTGAGAACAGAACAGGCATCGGTTATTACATCTTTCCGTCACAAGGACAGTATTATGATTCGCTCTGCGAGACAAAATCACTCTGAGCATATTGCCATTATTCACAACGCCAATATCGCCATCTTCTACGGACTCGTATAGCTGGTTACTGACGATAGAGCCAGCATAATAAGGTGCAACCGCACCATCATCAAAAGAAGGTTGGATCAGTAAATTTGGCAGAAAAAACTGTGGATCAACGGGCTTCTTTTTGCACAGCCGATAGAAACCCATTTCAACCGTGTTTTTTGCCGTAAAACGGAAGATATCGTTTCTTAGCACCTCAGACATAAGCCCACCTTTTCAGCATCGTTGCGGTAGGCCCATCCTGAGCAATGGCATTCATCAGGAACCGGAACATTCCCTTATGATATTGACAGAAGATGGAGCGACTTCTATCGCCTACCGGCTCTCCCTGAACACTGATATTCTGGCAAGGGTCAGCACCGCAAAATGGCTGGTAAGCACAGGTATCACAACCCGGTAGAGCGAAATTGAACGATGAACTCAGAACTGACTGATAGTAAGGGCTTTGAGAAAAAGACAATCCTGAAACAGCCCCGGCACTAAAATCAGCATCTGCATTCACCTTCTGAAGCATTCTGCTTTCGTCGCTACCATAAACACGGCCATCATAGTTAAAGAGAATACAGTTCAATACGACGCCACTGGGGGATTTCAGATCGGCATAGCCACTAAAACCAGGATTGAAAATCCGCTTTAAATGTATCGCGGCTGAGTGTTCAACCACAGCAGTGCCTTTCTGGTTATGCCACAGAATTTCGTCAATCAACGCGGCGTAAAAGTCGAAATATTCCTGCATCGAGAAAGTGAAACTTTCTTTATGGGCAAATCCATAGGGGCTAACAGGTCTGACAAAGATATCAGTCAAGCCTAATCCCAGATGGGCATCAATGATTGAACCCGGATGTTGGATCAATGCCTTGGTAACGGTCGTGACTGTCGCCACGCGACCTGCGCCAAGCTGCTCTCGCACCGCCAGCATCCCCGCAACGGCTTTTGAATAGGATTTACCTTCGGCAAGGAGACGGTTCTTATTGTGGATATCCTCACCACCATCCAGAGAAACGGAGAACGTGATATTGCGATCTTTAACCCAGTCCATCATGGACGATTCAAGCAGTGAAAGCGTTGTGGCAATCACCATTTCAAAGCATTGCTGACCCAGCGTTCTCTCACACTCAGCGTATATTTCCTGGATCAGATCAAACCGGAGTAAAGGCTCCCCACCCTGCACTTCTATTTTATAGGGAGGAGAAGACAGTTTTTTAATGGTCTGAACGATGTCAGGGATGAGATGCGGATCAAGATCGTAACCTTCAGCACCGATTGCCGCCCGGCTGACCTGACAATACTTGCAGGTATGATCGCATCTCAATGTTGGCACAATCATGAAAATCGGTCTGACAGCCAGATCGCTCATCAGCCGTTTAGCAAATCCTGAACTGAGTGAAGCAGAAGCCAGGTCTTCGGAAGCATCGTCGGCAATGAACAGCTTACTTTCCAGGATGTCACTAGACCGGAACTCCGGCGACCATTTATTGCAGGAAAGGCTTTCTAATTCATCGTTAGAGATGAAGTGATGAAAGCCAGCCAGATTGCTGATGAATACCCTGCCATCATTCAACCTGTCAAAGTTAAATGGCATTGGCTTCATTCGCTCAGCCTCACATCAATGCTTCTTAGCACCGTGGAGATGATTGAAGCCCTGATATGTCCGGTATGGCTTTGATGAGCTTCGCGGAGCTTGTAATCATTCAGGAGGCGTTCAAATTCAAACTTGATGGTGCCGTCAAAGGACTCAAAAGAAACGATCCAGTCGTTGTCATCTGCCCCCAGTTGCCATCTTGTGTAAGCAGACATCCAATACAAACTATTTCTCACCACCCATTCAGAATGGTTTGTTTTTTCTATAGTTTTTATAAACATTGCTGTCCTGTCTAATTAATAACAATTAAAAAATTGTAGACGTGAAATATTTTTATGCTAATGATTTTTTAAAATACTGCTTATACGATATAGCCCTACTATCGAAAAAGATCCACCTGAGAGCTAAAAATAATTAATCCAATAAATTTAATTAAAAAAATAACAGCAAGATAACAGTATCAATTTATCTTGATTTAACTTGTATTCAATTGATGGCATGTTACGTTACAGTAGGTAGATCAGTGAAGAGCTTTGATCTACGTAGTAATCGAGGTTAGACAGCCACAGTATCTCTTGTAAACGGTATTATTAATTTAATAAAAAATTAGATTGATAATCATTTCAGAGAAAGAAATTAGAAATTTTATTTACTCCTTTCATGAATTATGCTATACAGTCACTATCGACTGAAAAGAAAATAACACCTGTATAAAATTTAAAATTAAGGTTCCGCTTTTTTGGTGGAAGGTTAAACCTTGTAATTTTTCCGAAAACCATTTGAAAAATCACAGGTATTAGATATATTACCCCGTTATTGATATGACACCATAAATACTATATGCAATAACAAATTCTAACGGCCAGCTAAGCACCTACAAAATATAACATGGATAAATTATTATGATACTCCCCGGATATGAACCGAGATCTGCAACAATCCCTGCGAAAATAGATTATGAACTTTCACTTGAATATCAATTAGAGAAAGTTATTTGGTGTGCTGAAAAGTTTAGCACACGATTACGTGAGGACCGTCACTCAAATGACTTAGAAAATGAAAGCTATTTCTTATTCGACACATTGATTAATAACATTGCCACCTTGACTGAATATTATTTCTCCAACGTCATTTATTCACTTATTGGTACTATTCTGGATAAACCCCAAAAAATAGAATTTAGAGGGTTCGACAATTCTAATTACATTCATAAAAAAAATGATATTTTTAAGAGATTCAAAATTGGCGAATTAACCAAAGGTAGCGACGTTGAAAAAAAAACATATCTTAATAGATGCAGCGAACATTTCGATAAATATTTAGAGTTTATTATAAGTGGGCGTTATGATATTTTATATGAAATCAACAATTATATAAAACACAATGCCAGATTACGTGGTTTTTGGTTGAAGTCAGGTTCATCAAAAGATGAATTTATTAAGTACCATTTTCTTAGATTTACAGCAGATAACGAATTTTTATTTAAAGACAAAATAATAAAAGGTTTATTGTCGATAGATTATGATGAAGCGATTCAGGATAACTTCGAATTAGTTTTAAAGAACAGGAAGTATAATCCCGTGAAAAAATATGGTAGCTTTGTTTTTTTTGCAAATGATGATGTGGTCTACGTCAGGGGACCAAAAGGGGCTGGGTTAACGTCTAATTCAATAGTAAAAAAGTCCTATCAACTATGTCTAGAAATCATCAACACACTTATAGCCTCAAAAACAGGACAAATTACAGTACTAGAAAAATTGAATTCTTTTAAAGAAGTAATAGAAAGAGAAAATAATAAACTGCCATTAATATAAACATACTCTAATACAATTCGAGTTTCAGGAAGGCGGCAAGGGAAGGAGTCCCGATGAACTTACTCAGGTAAGTGATTCATGTGACTGAAAGTAGCCAACGAAAATGCAGCTTGAAGTATGATAGGTATAAATTTCATAGCGGAGAAATGGAAAACTGAATGAACATTATCCATGTCAATGAAAAAATTAAATTTTTAATTTCTCAGTATTATCAATCGCAGTTTGATTGTTTACCACATCTCATCATTCAACATAAAAAAAATTAATTATTGATTAAAAACTGAGAATAAAATCATGAGCAGAAAACCTAATTTAAAAAAAGCATTAGTGTCTGACATTTTATTGTTAATATTCACAGTAATTGTATGTGTATTAATTTTTGGTTTCATACTTAAATTACTTATACAATCAGACCTTTCAAATGGAACTCGTGAATGTAATATAAAAAATAACTGGGTGAGTATGAGTTGTATAATTTTAGCTTCACTAGCAATGTCATACTGGTATTACTTAAAGGGTAAATCAATAAAGGCATTAAATGATTTATTACTCTTTTTCTCTGCCGCAGTTGCAAGTTATTTTTATATAATGGATCATGAAACTTATCTTGAGTATCATGACAACAGTATGTTGTGTAAAAACATGACTTACATGGGATGGCAAATATTTATTTTAACCTGTTCTTTCTCCAAAGCGTTTATTGCATCCATTGAATTCATTCAAGAACGGAGTTTTTTAATAAACACTAGTGTTATAAAATGCAATCACAGTGATAAAGAGTTATTTTTTTATAAACTTGCGTCTTCTCTTATTGAAATACTTAGAAAGAAAGGATAATAATGCATACCAAACTAAAAGAGAAAACATTACTCCCGTTATTACATCACCTATTAAAATAATATGATGTGCCCATTCAAAATATTCTCTCATAAACTCTGTAAAGAAACCTTTTTCAGCTAATAAATACCCACTCCAAATTAACGCATGGAGCCCTATAAATAACGTTGCTGATGTTTTGTAATAACTCATAAATTATCCATATCGTTTATTTATTATAATGTAACGTCATTATGCATATTGTCAATAAGTACCACTTATACATTATAAGCAAGGGCTAACTCTACGAAGCGCTACGCTGGCTTCTCCGAGTTCTCCCTTGTTTTTTCGCCCTTCGGTTGAAAAAAATTAAAAGCAAAATCAATATCATGCATTGACATTGTTAGCTTCTGTCATATAAATAAGTCTAAGCATAAGGAATATGCTTTTATTTAATTATATGAAAAGGAGTTCATATGAGCACTGGTAACACTTTTAATAATATCCTTCGCTGCCACTGCATCAGTGTCAGATTAAATAATGAAGAGCTAACGCTTCTTAATCAGAAACGTGGCGGTCATCGCAAAGGTGAATGGCTGCGTATGGCATTTCTGCATAACCTTCCCTCCGTTATTCCTTCTATTAATCTTGAAGCATGGAAAACCCTTGGTGAGA
The DNA here is from genome assembly GCF_001742145.1 of Pectobacterium parmentieri. Lineage (NCBI taxonomy): Bacteria > Pseudomonadati > Pseudomonadota > Gammaproteobacteria > Enterobacterales > Pectobacteriaceae > Pectobacterium > Pectobacterium parmentieri. The sequence goes on from NZ_CP015749.1 coordinate 2,338,291, forward strand.
TTTCGCAGAAGCTGAACAGACTGGTCGCTCATCTGGATAGCAAGAGCAATGATAGTTCTCTCTCACAAACTGAACTCTTTGCAGTGAAGCGTCAGATCTCAGAGCTTCGCCAGCACTTACTTACTGATAATTTGTGGAGTGCTTCCCATGAAGGGAATGCAGAAAATCAGACGAGGTAAAAACTTCGCCGGTGTCGTTCTCTACGCATTAAGACCAGGATCTCACCATAAATGCACACCTTATGTCATTGGTGGGAACATGCTGGGGGATATAGCCGGAGATCTGATCGCCGAATTTAATACCACCAAAACGCTTCGCCCGGATGTGGCTAAACCCGTATGGCATAATTCGCTTCGATTACCGAAGAACGAAGCGCTGACAGATGCTCAATGGTCAGAGATTGCTGATGATTACATGTCTCGTATGGGCTTCTCTGAAACGCATCTGAGATGCTATGTGTTACATGATGATGTTGAAGGCCAGCACATCCACATTATTGCCAGTCGTATAGATCTCACCAACGGAAGCCTTTACTTGGGCAAAAACGAAAACCTGATCAGCACCCGTATCATCCAGCAGCTTGAACACGACTATTCACTGACCAGAACCAAAGGACCAGAATTGGTAGCATCACCATCCCCAGCTTCGCCCTTCCCTCCTTCGCTATCCAGAAAATCCCCGACACAGAAACCGATGGGCGCAACACCAAAGCCTAAAAAGCTGTCACGTAACGAAGCGATGATGGAGAAGTATAAAGGAGAGCCATCACCCAAATCACTCATCCAGGAAGCCTTGGAGGAATTACTTGTCGGTAAACCATCCACCACTGAGTTTGTGACACAGCTTGTGGCACAAAACATCATGGTAGTCCCGAATATCGCTTCTACCGGAAAGATGAATGGATTTTCATTCGAATATGCTGGGATTGCTTTCAAAGCTTCGCAATTAGGTAAATGTTATTCCTGGTCTACCCTACAAGACAAACTCGATTACCAGCCGGAACGCGACAATGCTTTCCTGTTTGCATTGAAAATGCCATCAGTCAGTAAGGCATCGGTTAGCGAAGCTCTTGATATGACCATAGCTATAGATACCCCTGAAATCATCAAAGAAGACGTTAACAGCCCCGCCGAAACGCTTACCCCCAATAAAGACGGCGGTCAGGACGAATACGCTATCAATTATCCTACAACGCTTCACAATGAAGCTGTTGCAAGTAACAAAGAAGCGTATGCAACCGAAGCAGTAAAAGAAGCTGGTGCAGATGCTAAAGAAGCACATGCAACCGAAGCGGCAAAAGAAGCTCACCACAGAAAACCCCTCTCTATGATTCAGACAGGCTTCAGATGGTTAGAAACCATCCCATACCTCAACATCATCATTGGCATGTTGAAAAAACTGAAAATCCCGACACTCAAACGCCCAGACAAGCACAACACCATCACTGGCGTGAAGATGATAGAAATTACGGCAACACCAAAAACCACTATCCAAACTCCGCAAAAATCACACTCATCATCATTCCCAATGTAGGGCTGAGAAGCCGTCCAGCAAGCCTTTCTTCATACAAAAAACACAAGATTAACGATCGGTATAAACGATCTATATTTAATTTATGATAGTTTTTAACTATCACAAGTAAACCATCGATCGTTATAAGCGATTTGCTTTGTTTGATCACAACTGTTCAAAATGTAGCTGTTCCTTTTCCCATAATAGACTGATTTAACTGGTCTATTTACTTATTCAACTAACGATATAGGTTCAGCAATGACAAATTTCGTCTCATACATAGTTCCTGACCTCTTCATACATCGAATATGACTTTCACTCAGCTATTAAGGAATTTGTATGAGCCTTTTATTCATGAGACGTTTCTGGATCGGCGTATTGCTTCCTGTGTTTATCGACTGGCTTTTTATGGCAGGCGCAATTCAGCTTTGGTGGCTCTGGTTACCTATCAGTGCTCCCCTGCTCATCTGGGCTTTTTTTGCCTACAACAAAAATAGGAAAGAAGACGCAGATTCAAGAATCTGGATCCGCCAACAGTGGGAAGAGAAAATCACTACTGAAAAATTTGAATTTTGCGGTCGCGCGTATACGTTTCAGGAAACCCTCTCAGGCACGGTCATCAGCTACAACCCGAACAATGACACTATCTGGGTAAAAACAGATGCTGGGGATGAGACACAAATTTCCGCGCATGGCCTACCATTCCGTGAATCACATCGTATTAAAAAATACGAATTTAATGGCTATCATGACCATCATTCCTATGCATCATTTCATGATGCACTGATTGTTAATGAAACCACCAAAGAACGACATGTAAACATGCCGGAAAAATGTTTTATTGTCTTCGGATTAACGACATTGACTCTGCTTTTGTTTATTCGACCTATAGTAAGATTTACTGCTAGTATCTATAGTTCTGCTATGCCCGTCCCAAGCTTTTTCCCTGTTACCTTTATCGTAACTAATATTATCTCTGCCGTTTCATTTATTATTTTCCTTTTTGATTTTAAAAATGATGATCTATGGAATATCTATTTGTTATCAACACTGGTCTGTCATGTCCTCATCAGATGGTTAAACATCAGGTCTAGCAAGTTTAATATCAAGTTCAATCGTCTGGTTATTTCATTTACACGTTAAGACCTAATAATAGTAAATCCTTAAAGGTTTAAATTAATGAAAAAATTTATCATCGTAACATTGGTATCACTCACTCTCTCTGGATGTTATTCCTTCGGTAATCAGACTCTGAAAAATGTAACGCAGGAAGACGTAAAAGCTAAAATTGTAAAAGGAAAAACCACCAAGGCAGAAGTATTAACCGCCTTTGGTGAGCCGGATAAACGTATCACCTCAGATGATGAGGAGAAATGGTCTTATTCTATGCATAACTACCGCAGTAAACCAACATCATATATTCCGATTGTCGGAATACTGACTGGCGGAACGGATATTGAAGAAAAATCAATTCTCATCACGTTTAAAGGTGAAAAAGTCAGTTCTTATGAATTCACTGCCGGTGCCAGTGAAATGAAACGCGGTGCCTTTTAAATCCTTTTAAATTCAGCAATCCTCAAAACGAGAGCCATGATGAATAAAAAATTATCCTTAGGTTTATTACTGGTGCTGTCCTTTTTTCTCACCGGCTGTGACAGCGAACCATCCGATACTGACGTATCTAAGGCAATGCAGTCTTTTACTGAAGAGATGAACAAAGGCGCACCGTCCGAATCAGCAAGAGTCGTTTTCAATTCAGCCAAGAAAATCGCATGCAAAGACAAAGACAGTGACGGCGGTTACAGATGCACAGTCGAATACAATGCAAAGCTCCCGTTTTTGGGTGAAAGAACATCGACTATGGAGCTCAAGTTCTTTAAATTTGAAGGCAAGTGGAAAGTCTCGCCGTCGAAATAACCTATAAGTCATAAGCAGCATCAGGGAAAGCATCAGCCCGTAGTTTCACCGCTACGGGCTTTTTTCATCTGCATTACCTTAGACTTGAACTGGAAGTTTTCGCAGGCAGGACAGAACACAATCAAATCTGACAGTCTGCATTGAGCTGTGAGTTCAACCGATGGATGCAACACACAGCATAAAGCAGTCATCTCAACGACTGAACAATCCTAATGAGCTTTGACAATCTATGTAGCAGCAAAGTTGTAATGTCCGTTCTGGGCTAAGTTAAGATGTCGGTCACGTAGATTCACCAGCAAGGGATCCTGATGACGGCTCATGCAGCGGAGTTTTTTCACTTTGGATTATGGTACCCAGGGTCCGCTATGAGGCGAAGGCTGTGTGAAAACCTTGACCAAAAACTGAAATCCTTTTATCTACGCAAAATCTGAAGTAGATCGGCTGGTCAACAGAGTCAAATTTTACGTAGGATTCGGTTTTCGCCCCTATTTTGGGCAGTCTCTGCGACCAAAAAAGTTTTCACACAGTCTGAGCGAAAAGCGGAAGTTCACAACTTGTCGTCGCCATTGGTGATGCTCTACTCACCTTCCGGTGTGTTAATCGACAGGGAGTAGGTCAATGAACCTGACGATAGCCGACCGGCAATATGATTCGTATACATGGGTGGTTGGTCGCTACATTTGTATGTTTAAGTTATAAGACACCTTTTTAACCGGATATAAAAACTCTCATCCACCTATCTCCTCGGATATAGAATGCTACAAAAGTATTACAGAATTCTTTTTTTTACTATACTCTCAATAAAAAATGTTATCTCCGCGTCTTTTACTAGATGATTAAAACATTTTTTATGTCAATGGCTTTAATCATCATTGATGGCAATGGAATAAAATAAAATTGTCGTTATATTTACAGAACCCAATCTCACTTTAATATATTGACTTCGGAGCTTGGCAGAGATAAGTCATCAATCTTTATATTCAAATAAGAGTTTTGATGCCCACTTTAATAAGCGTGCTTATTAGTTTATGACTAATTTATAACACAGACATACTTAATTGAATTGTGAGGATTCCTATGAAAAAAAACCAGCTGATTACTATATTTAGTCTACCTCTTATTCTTACAGCCTGTAGTTCAGGAAAACTGGCCATGAACCATACCGAAGAGGTTGCTAAATCAGGTAATGAAATCATCAAAGCCACTAAAGAATATAATGAAAATTTAATAACTCTACATAATGATTGGGTAGCGGCACTCCTTGGTTCCGATCCTAATTGCAGACTTAGATCTGATATGACCATCCCTGTTAGAGAGGAACAAAGTTCTAATCTTGGTATTGGGATATGCGTGACACCACATGAAGAAAAGAGAATTAAGACTATCTATCTAAATGCAAAACCTATTGACAGAAAAATATTTAAAGAAAATGAACAAATCCTGTCTGCATTCTCAGATTATCTGACAGCATTGACAGCTTATACGTCGGATGAACCTTCATATTCTGTAAGCAAACTCGTTGATAAAGCGCTTGAAAATGCTGATAACATCAATAAAAGCATTAACCTTAATGATAAACAGAAAAAATCCATCAGTGGACTTGTCTCATTTTTACAACGGCTAGCGACAGAGGAAAAAAATAAGGGAGATATAGCTTCCATCTTAAAGGAAATGGGCCCAAAGCAATCTGAAAACCTAGATTTACTAAGAAAAGATATAGAGGAGAAAAAAGAAAGATATTTCAACACAATGAATAGAGACATATTACACATAGCTTTACTAAATTTCAACAATCGAGCCAAACTTCCACCACAGCAGTCTGTTTCACCTAAAGAAATAGTACAACTTAATTATACAACACAAAATTACATCAAAAACATAACGGCAACTGAAGTAGCCATTGAAAAATACAAAGTATATAACAAAGGACTTCTTTCAATAATTGATGGCGACATTACCGATAAAAAAATAAAAGAGGAGAAAGTGGCTATTCAAAAGGAAAATATCAAAGAAGGACTCAGATATATTAAAGACTTCGTTCAAGAACTTGGCCCAGTCATTATGACTGCAATGTAATAGGAGAGAGTTTATGGCTACGCAACAGCAGAAAGATGATCTCATTAATATAATTCTAAAATTAAAAAAATTATGTGATTCAAAAATTGATGGTGAAAATGGTAGTGTATACGCATATATCAGCATCAAACTAACATCCTTTGTAATGACTATGGATAGTTATGATTTTTCTATATTCAGCGACCAAGTCATCATTGAATTAATGTTCTGGGCAAACCAGTCTATTAATGCATTGAAAACACCTACCGAAGAAGATGATTTAGCTGTGTTAAATACTACTGTTGGAAAACTCGCAGACCAATTCCCTGTAATTAAATAACATCCCTGAATAAAAATGTGCATCCACACTATAAATGACAGCCAGAATTACTCTGGCTGTCTTTATATCTTATATCAAAATAACACATAATAACTATGTCACTCAGTTGCAGTATCCTCATCATTCAACAGGCTCGATGAGCTCCGCCACCTGATCCTTCACATTCCCGCCCGCGCGCGTTACTGGATGCCAGTTGAAACCGCTCCGTCAGTGGCTATCTTTTCTGCCTCTTTACCAGATACATCCTGCCTCATCCATTCCCGGGCAGCTTCGGGCACTAGGCTAAGTGGACGACGTTCGTCTATATCAACCAGACCTTTATCAGCAGCAGTGATAATCAGAAATCCTTCCGCCTCATCGCCACGCTCAAACGGTGTGCTTTCGCTCGAAGCCATGAATATCAGCTGGCAATCTTTGCGGTGAATGAAGTAGGGTTGCTTTATATCACCTTCCTTCTTCCACACAATCTGATTATTGACATACTTGCTGACCAGTTAGCCGGCACCACAACAATATCCCCTCCCTAACGTAACGAACGGCCGCTTCTGGCACAGAGCAGTCTGTCAAATTACGCTTAACTCTACGCAACAACTGTGCCAGTTCAGTTCTTAGCTAATACATGCCATCACATCCGGCAACCACTCTTCCTGACGCTTGCTGAGGCTCTTATCAGCTTGTTGGCGTCATACTTCTTTTTCTCATGCACATAGATTCGCTCGGTTCTTCCACCGTTGTTGTTGATGAAGCTGATGATGGAAAGAAAGACTTTATTCAGTCGGGCTTTATCAATCAAATCATCACTGATTTTTTCGATATGAGAATAGTAAGAGAGAAGCAAAAAGCTCAGCACCACTTCTCGGTTTGAAAACGCCAGATTTTCTATGTCCTGCTGATATTTAATATAAAATCCGGCACAAAAAAGATAAGACTGCTCGGTGATTTCCGCTTCTGAAAAGCCCGATTCATCGAGCTTATCAACAAACCTGTCCAGCAACAGCAGATACCTTTCCATTAAACTCATATTTATTTTTTTCATAACTATGCATCCTTGCATTTAAATTATTATTAATTGTCGTCCTGACAACATACCAATATCACCATTGAATTAAAAATCAAGCAATTCTTAAAAATATATTTACGCTACCTGATTTCGTTTACAGTCACTTTTTTTCAGGTAACGGTTCATTAAGTTGGTGCGATTTCACCCCATATTTATTGGCGTTATACTGCCACAGGGAAAACTGCTCTTTATAACGGTTGTTTTGCTGTTCAAGCATTGCCATCTCGTTTTCAATATGTCGTATTCTCTGCGCCGCAATTTTCAGGCTGGCGGGTTTCTTTGGTTCAACGCGGCTTGTCTGTATCATTTTCTTTTTCATTAAATAGGCCGTCACGATATCTTTATGCATATTCAATGACTGACGACTGGGTTTCTTTCCGATAAATTTTTCAACTTCGATACAAAGCGCTTCCCATGTTAATTTTCCTTGCCAGCCCTGAAGCGTTTTTTTAATGACTGTGATATCTGATGATGTTAAATGTTTTGCCATACGGCCTCCTGATGATTAATTTTTATAAGATATTTTCATTTTTTTGCTCTACATTTTCTCTAAAACAGATAATACGGCTTCGTGGTGCGCCACCCATTTATCCGCACCAAAATACGCGTCTTTCACTGCCTTTTTCGCCATCCGAAGGTGCTGACGGATTTTTTTGACAGGCTCATGCCCGTTCATTCCCCCTGCCCAGCCGTAATGCAACGCGCTGGCTAATTTCTTGCAGGGGAGCATCAGGTAGTCATGAACACAATAACCGTAGGGCGTGACGTGAACCGCACCGTGATCCGGCTCTTCTGTGATAACCGGAATACTGACAGGCAGAGCGTAGCCATGAGCACCCAGCTTCAGCTCTTTGATTTTCTCGTGCATCTCTTCCTGAGAGACATGATTATAGGCACGGTTCTGCATGACACTGACTCTGCCTGACCATTTAGCGATCTCCATTTCTGAAAGTTCCCCCTGATGCGCCAGCGTGTTGAGAAGGTGCCTCGGTTGATGGGAGCGCAGAAATAAGGGGTTCCCCTCATCATCGGTATAACCATGACGTGCAAAGATATTCTTCACCGTGCCGGAAGGTCTCATCTTTGCAATATCAGAGGCAAAGAAATGATACGCTGGCCTGCAAATCTGAACGTCCCGCGTCTCCCTTTTCTCACAGCCCTGATATTTGTTCAGCAGACACAGCGCATTGCTATATCGCACAGACTTTTCTTTATCAAACCAGGGAAAATCCGCAGGCAGACACGGCATCACCTTCTCGTTTACAGAGCGTGCAGCAGTCTCAGGTTTTGCTGAACATGTTTGATTTTCTGCCCGTTTCGCTATTGAACGGGCCTTTTCCGACAGAAGGCGTAACCGGCTGACCGCTTTTCTGGCAACCGGCACCATAACATCAGGCACCCACTTGATAGTGGCCCCATAGCCCTTGACGGCATGAAAGCGAAGCCCGTAACGCTCCACGCCATTTTTATCTTTCCGGGTGATCTCACAGTCTGCCGGTAATGCCAGAATTTCTGAAATACGGTTTGGTGAGCACATCAGCAGGGCAAAGACCGAGGTGGTAAACAAATCCCGCTCACTGAGTTCATCATCCGGTCGTGAAAAAATTTCAGCGATAGCGAGTAAAGCCCGTTCGTCCGGTAATTTATGCTTTCTGTCCGGATCTTCTTTCTCAGGCAGGTAATGATTTTTGAAATCGGGTTTAGCCGGATTGCACCAGCGAAAAAAACCACAGCTAACGAAGCGGTGGGTCGTAAGAAACTGCGCCAGTTTTTCAAGCTGTGTGCCACACTGGTATAACACATTATCTTTATAATACTGTCTGGCGGTCTGCATCGCTTCATCCAGCACCAGAACCGACGTGTTATAAATATGGGCATTCCGGCAAACCTGCAACAGCGCTTTTTCCAGACACCTCAGAGCCATGAGTGCCGCACCGTGACTTTTGACCGGGCGTAACGCCTGCTGGTAACGGATATAGCTTTTGGCAAAAGAAATGAAATCGCTGTCCATGGCACATTCATTGCTGACTGCGCCTCTCCCCGTCCCCAGCTTGCAAAACGTTGCAATGCCTTTCCAGACAGGTGAATGCCAGTTTAAATCCGCACCAAATACGGTCAGCTTATCCCGGCAAAAAGCAATAAAATCACCGGTATTCTTTTCCACACTCAACCCGGCCTGAGATTTGAATACGGTCACGTTACCCATGCGCCACCTCGTCATTATTCTGGTGAGTGAAAGGTCTGAAATAAAGGCACTGATGACACGGAATGGCTGTCGCACAGGATGAACAGCTTTTTACTTTCGGCTTTTCTTTCCCAAGAAAAACATCGGCAATAAAGGATAATTTGTCAGAAACAGCCTGGTTAATCCTGACGACACTATCCGGTAAATTTTCAACATAAATCCCGGCACAGGCGGTGGAAGAGTGATCTAACAACTCTGCAATGTATTGCACATCATACCCGTCACGCGCCATCCTGGTGCCAAGGGTATAACGGAGTCGTCGGGGACTTATTTTCATGATTTCACCGGTTCTTTCAGAGATGACCTGCTCGGTATTAACCACGTTGATCAGTGCATCATTAACCCCGTTTCGGGAAGCATGAAGTCTGTCCGACGCCAGTAACGCCGTCATATTCTGACCTTCGCTCAGACGACATTGCGACTCACACAGAAAAACAGGCACATCCTCTTTTTCTGCCGGTTGAAGCGCCCTGCCGATAACCTTCTCAATCCGGCTTACCGACGCCTCTGCCTGTTGCCTGACAATATCAAACAGATATTTATCAACGTTCAGGAGCCTGAAGGTCGTCCTGAATCCGCCCCCCTGTTTGATCCTGGGGAAGTTGATGAAATAGCCAGCATCACTATTATTCTCTTCTTTTATGTCCTGATATTTTAATGAGGTGATTTGCAAGGGTCGTCTTCCGGTCAGGCTGACCAGCAATGCCATTGCAGACTCAGACAGCGTGATCCTGCCGTTTTTCCCGGCATGGTGGATCGCCCTGTTTAATCCCTTATGCTCCGTATCCGTTAAGGGGCCCTTTTCAGGGCTTTCCTGTTTTACAACGTCTCCGGGCGCTTTAACCTTTATTCTCATGGCTTTCAACAGCGTAATGGCATTGTCATCGATACCCGTATAACCCAGGGAATGCCACTTAATCAGAAAACTTCTCAGCACCATCAGACTTGCCAGCGGCGTTGCAGGTGAAGCTCTGTAATTCAGGATCGCTGACTCATCAATATAATCAGGGAACATCTCACGGATAAACCGCTTCAGGCTGTTATTGATATTCATCACATAACTTGCACTTTTTTTACAGGCAAAAAAAGCCAGTGTATTGAGATACCCCTCATGCAATGACGGGGTTAATGTTTGCAATACAGAATAAACATTGACCGTATTATCCTTATCCAGGTGCCACCGTGTATCGGAGAGAGAAAATGAATAACCTGAACGTGTTGCCATTAAACAGGGTTTGTTTTCTTTCACTTTATTCATAACATCTCCCTGATGATTTCTTGCTGAACAGCCAGTGAGGTTTCATTTGCCTTTTTAGTAAGATGTCTTTTGTTGTAGATCATCGCCATCTCAGAGCCTGGCACCCAGCCCATACAATACACTCTGCATTGCCCTTCTCTCACCTCAGAAAGACCATGGGCGTCTGACATGGAAGAAAAGTGATCATTCCATGTGTGTCTCAGTTGATGCCCGGTTACCCCGTACAACTCCGGTGAGCACTGGCTAATCGTATGGATAATTTTCCGGTAAGCCGACATCGACAGGGGATTTCCCTCTGTATCCCCTTTCTTATAGGTAATAAAAAGAAAATCATTTTTCTTTGCATTTCTTATTTTTAGCCTGTCTTGCTGGATGTAATTATATAATTCAGACATGACCGCTTCCTCAGAGAGGAGCACCCTTCCCCGCGTTTTGACAAGCGGCTGCTTAACCCTTGGATCTGATTTGTCATTGGCGCGGCGCTGGATAGTAATAGAGGAACAGGCAAAATCAATATCACTGATCCGGAGATTTAAAAGCTCACCGGCTCTGACCCCGTAACTGAACAGTAATAAAATGATGAGCCTGTTCCGTGTCTGAACCGCAGGAGAAAACGGATTTAATGCAGACCCGACGCTGACTACATTAAACAGAATATCTTGCTGCGCCTTCGTTAAGGACTTTTCAGGGATATAGTCACGGTATCCGTCAGAATCAGGTCTTTTATTTTTCAGTTCAGCCACCATCCTTGTGATCCTGGCGTCAAGATTTACGTCTACCGAATGCGGTAAGTGATGATGGTATAGCCAGTCAAGGTAATGGCAAATAAACGTCAGCCTGAAATACTTTGTCGGCGCTTTCACACTTCTGCTACCGGACGTTTTTTTCCTATTTTTGAAGTTTTCCGAAGCGAAATCAGCCAGCGCATCAATTTCATAAGAACTTAAAAATTCCATTCGGGTGATCCGATCCACGATGTCTATTTTTCTCATATGAAAAAATCGATAAAGTAATACCAGACTTCCGGCAACCACCTCCATTGTATTAATCGACACCGATTTGCTCCTGACGTTTGTCGTTATATAAAGATTAGGATCAAAAAGCGGCTCTCCTGTCAGACTGTTAATAATATGGCAATATCGCTCACCATTATCAAACATAAATGTATTCGTTCTAATATGATCCATGACCTCTCCTTAAAATATTTTACAAAAGCACTCTAGGTGCAATATATTATTAAATTACAAATAATAAATTTACAAAAAAATCTTAAGAAAATGACAAGACAATAATAATTAAATTTATTTTTAATCAATAGGATAATAACGATATTTTTTACATTTAATATCTATGGTGTACTTAATAAATTTTAAGTACACCTGAGACTTAATAACGCCACGTAAAACTTTTAAACAAAAGCCCTCATTAAAAACCGTCAAATATTCTGTAAAATATATAGCCTTTATTGATTGAAATTCTTTACACTTTTAAAATACTTTTCTTTTTTCAATCGCGGTCAATATCCATTCGGCTTTGTTGAATAAATCGAACTTTTAAGTGATTGGCAGATCTGATCGTTACGTCCGTTGCGACATCAGACTCCCATGGCAAAGCAAAAATTTAAAATCACCAACTGGCCCGCGTACAACAAAGCGCTCAGACAGCGCGGTTCCCTGACTGTCTAGCTTGATAAGTCAGTCATTGCGGCATGGACGGAGAATACGACACCCGCACATCGTGGCCGCCCACGCCACTACACCGATATGGCTATCACCACCGTTCTGATGATGAAGCGCGTGTTTAACCTTTCGTTACGGGCGTTGCAGGGCTTCGTTGACTCTATATTTTTCAGTTGATGGGAGTGGCTCTCGCTTGCCCCGATTATTCACTGGTCAGAAAACGTGCAAAGACCGTTAATATCAGCATTAAAACTCCAACACGCGGTGAGATTGAACATCTGGTGATTGACGCTACCGGACTGAAGGTATTCGGTGAAGGGGAATGGAAGATCCGGCAACATGGGGCAGATAAGCGCAGAGTATGTAGAAAACTCCATCTGGCAACAGACAGTGTAACGCATGAGATTATCTGTGCCGATTTATCTCTCAGTGGAACAACTAAGGCACAGGCACTCCCCGCATTAATAAGCCAGACTCACCGCAAAATCAAACAAGCCTCAGCAGATGGAGCTTACGATGTCTGCTACTGCCATGATGCCCTGATGAAGAAAAAAATCAGGCCGCTCATCCCACCGCGAAACGGTGCACAATACTGGCCCGATAAGTACCATGAACATAACCATGCCGTGGCGAATCAGCACCTGAGTGGTAGCAATGACGTCTGGAAAAAGAAAGTGGGTTATCACCGCCGTTCAGTGGCGGAAACAGCGATGTTACGCATCAAAACGTTACTGGGTAGTCATCTGAGCCTGCGGGAGTATGACGCCCAAGTAGGTGAAGCGCTGGCAATGGTCAAAGCGCTTCACCGGATGACGTTGTTGAGTATGCCGGACAGCGTTAGGATCGCATAACAATGGTTCCAGCGGGAGCTATCCTGTCGGCTGACTCTGATTTATTCAACAAAGCCGTGTCATACCATCATGTTCGACAACGGAAGGGAGTTCAGCAGCCACAAGTCAATCTCTGAACGCTGGAGGCGGAAACCTATTTCGCTCACCCGTATGCGTCATATGAGCAGGGTTTGGACGAGAACACGAATGGTCTTTTAAGGCAGTTTATCCCGAAAGGAACAGACCTTAATCTTAATACGGTGTCGGAAGGGGACTTAAAACGCTATCAGGGCGTGTTGAACAGCAGGCCGCAAAGTGTCTCGGGTTCAGGCAACCATTGAGGGTATTTGAGGGACTAAGAATGGCGGCTTAGCGTTGCACTTCGGATTTGAATGCGCCATTTGCATTCGTTTTTTAAATCCAGTGAACGATTTTTTCGTCTCCGCTATCTTATTGAAATCCGGCCCCATGAAGTTAATGTATCTATGTGTCATTTATTTTTCCTTTTGTTGTTCAATAATTACTCATTGCAATACAATTAAAAAATGAAAAGGTCAAATAATATGACAATGATGTGTTATAAATAATGAACCAACTCTGTAAGATTATTTTAAAATCAGCATAGCAGTCAACCTGCGGTATGATTTTTATTGATCAATTTCTGCATAAGATGTCGGTCAATACAGGGAATTGGTGTTATGATCGGCATCTCTCAGTCCTGTTGGTGATTTTTTTGATTTGGCGATTGAGCAGATCGGACAATCCGTGCTGAGTTCCCTTCAGCTTAAACATAAGGTAAATAAGTATGAATCATTATATGATACCTATTAGCGTTTGTGTGTTTGATGATATATCAATTACATCCTATCCTATAAAAATAGATTGTAATGCGCATGAAGTTTATCCAGAATGTGGTAATTTTTATCTGGCAAGCATAAGTAATGAGAAAAAGAAGATAATTGCTGCATGTGTTTTTATTTCGTCCATTAAGGACTCTAAATCTCATGAGCTTGCGTCCATAGCAAAAGAAATATTTGAAAAAAACACTCACACAGAAGAACAACATAAACAAGCAAAAAAACTCCTTGTAAGTCGTCTGAATATTAATGACATGAACGGAACAATTGTCGAGGTTTTATCACAGAACGAATTAGATATAATTTTTACTGATTTTTATATAAATAATAGTACTAACGGTAGTGCCTGAGTCAGAGAATATCCTACTTATAAAGTATAATATGAGCATGGTATCAATAAAATTTTTACCATGTTCATTTATATCAGACTATCCATCTTCAAAGTTTATCCACTCTCTTTAAGGCCAACTACAGCTTCTCGCTCAGAGACAAAAACCGATCTCCGCACCGAGAAATTAACTTATTGTTTGATCTTTTTTATTGTCATTGATGTTCTCCCCAATGTTTCCTTTTTTTAGTGTAAGGGATATCAGCATAATCGTAATTATAACCAATATCACATCCTAAGACTTTAGCAACCTCTGCACTGAAAATAATTTTCTGGCAGGTGATTACTTTTTTAGTTCCTTGTTTCTTTTTAGCCTCCGAGAAGTATAAAGGCTCTTGATCTGAAGAAATTTGTTGTTTGAATTTTTTTACTGTCATAACTTTTCTCCCTAATACTTATTTCTTTTGGAATAAGGGGCGTCAACATAATTAGTATGGTACTATCATCGAGAAGTCTTTTAACATCCCAATAGATAGCTTCATCATTATTTTTATACATAACACCTCTTTTCTTACTTTCAATTACTCCTTAACATATTTTGGAATATTAACAATAGGCATTCCTATTTTTTACAAACCACAATTCAATTAACCAAATACTATCGCAATCTACCCCCTACCACTATCAATCAAAGCGGGCGAGATATAAAAATACTAGGTAATAGAAACCACAAACTATTTACCTAACACTCTCCGTGTTACTTATTTTATCAAATAAATAAAAATAATTTAATATTTTTTTAGACTCTGATTTCTGGTCTTAACCTGTGAATTGTGCAACACATAAAATCATCTTTTATTTTCATTACTTCATCGTAAATCCACTTTCCCACCTTACGGTGTGAGGGGAAACACTACTTTTTCCCTTACGGGCACCTTATAAAATCACAATATTTAATATTATGGTTCTACCTCAACCGCTTATCCGATTCTGGCCCTGTTAATTTCACAGAAATTAAACTAGCGTTATTATTTAAGTATAGAAAAACTTTATACATTGTCGTTATTTTTAGCTCCTTTGGGAGATATAAAAATAAAGCGATGCCCACTTATATGCTCACTTCGTGAGCGTGTGGGGTCTACCGACGGTTGCTGCCTCAGGCTAAAAGCAAAACCAAGTTCAACGTCACCCCCTGAGTTTTTTTATTTTAAGTACACCTGAGACTTAATAACTCCCCACGAAATCTTTCAACAAAACCCCTCATTAAAATCTTTCAAATATTCTGTAAAATATATAGCCTTTATTGATTGAAATTCTTTACACTTTTAAATACATTTCTTTTTTCAATCGCGGTCAATATCCATTCATCAATTTCATTTTCAACAAATGCGACAGCACGGATACCAATTTTTACGGGGCGGGGAAAACGCTCTTCACTAATAAGGCGATAGATCCAGGCTTTTCCAAAGCCGGTTTTTCTCATTACTTCGGGGTTAGAATAAGGCGATTCTGGGTATTCATAGTCTCTCCTCGCTTTTTAGAAGAGACTATATGAAAAGATCAGGGAAACAAGCGAATTTCAGCACATCCAGAATTCGCGTGTTTTCAGTCCTTGTCTGCGAGCGTTATAACATCCGAAACCCGCATTTCTTTCAAATGGTTGTTCTTGTTAAGAAAATGATGAAACTGAAGGATGAATGGCTTGCAAACCGCTTTTAACGCCAGTGGTCTATCGGTATCTTTTATTTGATTATTCGCTCTGATTCTCCCTTCTTTATCCGCATGGTCATAGAGCAGTGATGAAAGATGAGCATCTGACACCCGAATATCATGGTGCTTTGCCCATGTCAGCATGTCGAGTAATGGGATCAGTCTGTAATCGATAATTTTCTTGATTGTGCTGTGACCAAAGCGAATGGTGTCTAATGACTCCGGCTCAATCTTCCGGATTTTACGCCACTGAGGAAGCATGGCTTTCAGTGATTCCGCGATTTCTTCGTCAGAGCCATTGGTGAGATCTATCTCTATCATAACCCGGTATTCGCATAATACCGGCATAGCCTCTGCAACAGGGATCTTGTCGACTTTTTCATCTATCCAATAATCATCAACATTGTCCCAGCCAAACAACGACTTCTTCATCCCGTCAAAACAAAGGTTTGCCAACCTTCCGGTCATTGTTACAGAAAAGTATGGGGATAACGAAAGTCTGGCTTCTGTTTTAAGCTGATTCATACGACTATCTGTAATGAGGAAGAGATCCCCACGGAAGAGACTGTTGGCATAAATTTTATCCATCCAGCGTTCATCATCGCTCTGGTCAGACTTAAAAAACAGCGACCTCATCACTAGCTCATGATAAAGCCGCTCAAGAGATATGTTTTCAAACTGCCGATAGGTATCGATATTTAGCCATTTTTTGATTTCTTTAATGTCTTTGTCCGACAAGTTTTTCATATGATCATCCGCTATCAATTGTCCTTTCCTTAAAAAAGGATAGTTGAACCAAGCTGAATGACTAACTATTCACCACTCTTTTCAATTTTCCTGTCACTTGAACAGCGTAGACCCGATGTAATACTTTATCGTCTGAAGGTTCGAAGTTTGAGGCAATGTTTTCTTATGCGAAAAGATGAAACTACAATCGTAGAAAATTTTGAAATTAAAGTGCGTGAAAATGATGAGCGTTATATTGTTGTGCATTCCGCTGAAATCATAAGTCGAGAATCTGTCACTAACGATAAAGAGGGCCAGAACACATATCCGTCTAATTTAAAAAATATTGCAAAATTTATATTGGATTAAATCCCCATTACATTTAATAATATTGTGGGTAATTATAGACATACCATTAAGTCGTAATAAATCGCTCATACTACTTGTGCTACTGAGCTCTCATTCCAAATGAGAGTACGTGCGAAGCCAAAATAAAAAAACCTCCTGCCCACTTCATTTCATTGATTTCCCGATATTTATTCTTCATTAGTATAAAAGAACATCATCAGATATCATTGAAGAAGATGTTGAACACACAGGAGCGAGTAAAACTACGCTCCTGGATTAATCAACAAGAGCTTATTTTTTCAAGAAAATTTTCAAATGCTCGAGTAAATCATCTGTTTTAACTCGTTCACCTTTCTTATAGGCAATAATGCCATCAAAAATAATCTTATATGATGCATCATTGTGAGTAACATTATTATCCTTGAAAAAACGAAGCATTACATCCCGAACTTCATAGGCTTCACTTCGGTTTGTATAAAGGCGATCAAGTTTTATAGCTGGTGTATCAGTTCCTGTACGAGTCCATGACAGGTTAGTGTTATCATTTAACCATTTTGTAACCTGGCTTTCATATACATAACTCATTTGTGCAATCCTTATATGGAGTGACTAAGAACACTATACGATATAACCACCTCGTGACGTTATAAACAAAAAGTGTATCCATAACGACACTCTTTATCTTTTTATACTCATGAATGGGAAAATACAACATATTTAAGCGATGAGGATTTTATCAAAAGTTATGTAACTAACATTGGACATTTTATTTTCAAATTACGTACTTTTCATTAACGCGCTAAAAGATATATAATATAAAATACGTCCTCGGCGGATTCAAGTCCTAAGTGGAACCTGTAAATAATTCCGGGTAATTGTCCCTAATTAAAGGTGATCGCTGAGACGCTCACTGAATTCGGTAATAAAATGGATCATCGCCAACAGACGATCCTAGATCGGCATACTCCATTTTTTTGATGATGACTGTATTGGCTGATAAATCTCTTACTTCTGCCACGAAAGTTAGCTTAGGTTCTTATTGACATTGGTTTCTAAAAACAGATAGTGTTATTGGTAGATTTGTTGGTAGAGGTTTTCCGACAAATCGGTTTTAACATGAAAAAACAACCAGATAGGTGCATGTTAAAGTCCAGTCAGAGGAGCCAAATTCTTGTTTTCATGCCACTCTACGAATCCTTATATGATTCAGATTCAATAAGTTAGCGTGAAAAGTCTTCCCGATGCATTTTTAGTTTTCCCTCCGCATCGGGAGAATTTGGTGGTCAGATTTGGGGTCAAGTTGGTTCGATGACGGAGTGACCCCCAAATGTCTCTTAACGACTCAAAAATCCGCAACTTAAAACCATCCGCTAAACCCTTCAAAGTTTCCGATTCTCACGGTCTGTACCTTTTAGTTAATCCAGGCGGTTCACGTCTCTGGTATCTCAAATATCGCATCAATAGAAAAGAATCACGCCTCGGCTTAGGTGCCTACCCTGATGTATCTCTGGCCGACGCTCGTCAGCAGCGTGACGGTATCCGCAAATTGCTAGCGCAGAATATCAATCCAGCACAACAGCGCTCTGCTGAAAGAACCACTTCCTCACCAGAGAAAACCTTCAAGCATGTGGCATTGGAGTGGCATAAAAGCAACCGCTCATGGTCAGAGAACCATGCCGCCCGTCTGCTTGCCAGCATGAACAACCATATCTTCCCGATAATTGGACACCTGCCGGTCACAGAACTGAAAACTCGCCACTTCATCGATCTGCTGAAAGGGATTGAGAAAAAAGGTTTGCTGGAAGTGGCGGCACGAACCCGACAGCATATGTGCAACATCATGCGTCATGCCGTGCATCAGGAGTTGATAGAGCACAACCCGGCGGCAAATCTGGACGGGATAATCGCCCCTCCCGTTAAACGCCATTACCCTGCCCTTCCGCTGGAGCGACTGCCGGAGCTGTTGGCCAGCATTGAGGACTACAAACAAGGACGTGAATTAACCCGCCTAGCAGTCTCACTCACCCTGCACCTGTTCATCCGTTCCAGCGAATTGCGTTTTGCCCGTTGGTCTGAGATCGATTTCAGAAACAAAATCTGGACCATTCCAGCTACCCGTGAAGCCATCCCTGGAGTGCGTTATTCCGGGCGTGGGGCGAAAATGCGCACTCCACATATCGTTCCCCTCTCTCGTCATTCCATCGCTATTCTGAAACAGATACGTGAAATATCCGGGCATCAGGTACTGATATTCCCCGGTGACCATAATCCGTATAAACCCATGTGCGAAAACACGGTCAACAAGGCACTACGCCTGATGGGTTATGACACGAAAGATGAAATCTGCGGCCACGGATTCCGGGCAATGGCCTGTAGCGCCCTGATGGAATCTGGGCTGTGGGCGCAGGATGCGGTTGAACGACAGATGAGCCATCAAGAACGCAATAGCGTTCGAGCGGCTTACATCCATAAAGCAGAATATCTCGATGCCCGTAAAGCGATGATGCAATGGTGGTCGGATTATTTGGATACCAACCGAGAAGGATATATTGCGCCGTACATTTATGCTCAACAACATAAGACGGCTGGAGCGGCCTGATCGATAACGCTCCTAAGAGCAGATCCTGATAACAGGATCTGCTTTTCAGACAGCGAGAAAATTTTTACCTCAGCATTTCACAAAAAATCTTGAAACGTCAGGAAATTACTCAGGCCGGATACATAAATGAAGGTCTATTGCGGGGTAATCAACAACGTAGAATTAGGGTTACTTTTCTTATAACGATGGTACTGCAAGATTAGCGTCGCGAGATCTTCATCGACAGCATAGAAATAGGCTTCCGGCACATCCAGCACCGCCGCAAACCGGCAAACCAGACCAAAATCTGGTGAACTGACTTCCCTTTCATATTGGCTTACGCGGGAACTCGACGTCTCTTCATCCAGTCCAGCGAGACAACCGAGCTCGACCTGTTTTAATCCTGCATTCACTCGGGCCAATCTTAATCGTTTACCAATCACGGCATTACCTGCTTCGCAGATTAACATAAGCCGATTATCGCCGTTCCCGCCATGTCACTCTTAAATCGGTTCTTCACTCAGTAAATTTAAAATTTATTTTTGGTTATTTTAAACCCAAAAATGAAGATTTAATTTATTTAAAGTAGGAATAATTAAATTTAGAAGGGTAAACGCACGGAGATTGAACACCATGACACAGTAAGGCATCAACCTTACTGAGGTGTGATGAGCAGCGTGGAGTTTGGGTTGGCTTTCTTGAAACGGTGATACTGTAAGATCAAGGTGGCGAGATCGTCATCAACAGCATAGAAATACGCTTCAGGAACATCCAGCACTGTAGCAAACCGAGAAACCAACCCAAAATCTGGCGCACTGATTTCTCTTTCATATTGGCTCACACGAGAGCTTGCCGTTTCCTCATCCAGACCAGCTAGGCAACCGAGCTCTGCCTGCTTTAATCCCTTGTTCACTCGGGCTAGTCTTAATCGCTTACCAATCACAGTGTTATCCATGGTACTGATCAACATAGACTGATTATCACTTCTCTCAGTAAGCCTTTCTTAAAGTATTTCTTTCCTAAATAAATTTAATCTTTATTTTCGGTTGTTTCTTCACCCATAATAAAGATATAGTTTACTGGAAGAAGTAAAGTTTCAATCCAAGAGGAGGAAGTATGAACATTGAACAACAGAAACAACGAATGGACTGGCATCCTGCCGATATCATTGCAGCCCTGCGCAAACGAAAGACGACGTTAGCAGCCGTATCACGTGAGGCGGGTCTTAGTTCATCAACGCTTGCAAATGCACTAAACCGCCCCTGGCCGAAAGGTGAACGACTGATCGCCGACGCACTGGGCATTCCAGCGAGTGACATCTGGCCGAATCGTTATTTCGATTCACAAGGGCAACGCATTCCGCGAGAAATTCGTCATAAAAACAATTAGATCACTTGCTGGGCTTAATCGCCAACAATAGGGAATAACATTCTGGTCTCCACTCGATTCAATCATTCCACATCATCAATTGGTTCGTTAGTTACTTCGAACCAATTGATATGCCCTGAATCAGGATATTTTCATTCCTTTTTGATGCGGAGCTTTGGCCGTATTGCTCTGAATAAAACCAGCAACACAAAGAATAAAAATCGACATGAGGAAGTTGATCCAGCTGCTGATAGCGTCCCAGTTGGAACATTTTTGTGACCGCCAGCGAAAAGCGATTAATAACATCATCGTTATAATAACAACCTCTCATTAATCCTATTCCTCATTTTTAGAATCCTATCTATACGTCATGGCTGCATAAGGGAATGTTAGACACCTATGCATATATCATTTTCATATAAAGGAGATGAATCATGATAATGAAAAATAGGATGTTCAATACCAAAAGTGATGCATTTAACTGGATTACGATACCAGAAGCTATTGCGATAGCGACTCAGATAAGAAACTCACCGTTAACAGAAGCTGATATTTATCGCTATGCCTTATATGGTGACATCAATCTTTCGATCTACTTCCAATCTCCAGCCATCTTACGAAGAATCAAAACATCAAATGCTAAGGCAAAACTTAAGCCTATAGGCAATCATTTGATTAACCAGCTATGCATTCTCGAAAAAAACTGTTTCATCAATAACAGAAACCTAATCGTCACCACCGAGGGGAAATATACTTACCCCATTCAACAAGTGATTGATACAACGCTTATCGGCTATGAATATGTACTGGTTCAACGTTTATTAGCGAGATCTCTAGGTATTCCACTACCTGTAATCGGAGAAAATCACGTTAACTATGGTCTTACTGTCAATATCGGCGACGATCACTTTCAAATATTTGAGAAAATCAGGTATCGCGAAAGGATAAAACAGCAAATCATGAGACTTCCTAAAAATATCGCATCACATATTACTGAAAAAATCCCATACCAGAAAACAAAGCAGTATAGCCATAGAGAATATTTTCCGATTCATGATTTGCCAAAGGATGCCTGTTTTGTCATCAAACATGCCGAACTTGAGAAATTAATTAACATGCCCGCCAAAAACGATACCTCTCCCCCCTCCTCGACACGTATATCCACGCCATTATCCAGACTGTTCTGGCTTGCCTGTAAAAACAATGAAGCTATCAGCCCATTAATCAGGCAACCTTATAAGCTTCTGTCCATCTTTGAACAATGGGCATCAGACGAAGGCATGACCGATCGATTCAGTGGCGATACGTTAAAAACGGCGCTTGAACGTGGTTCGCCGACGTCCGTTTAAGCACCCAATTAAAATGACATTACACGCTTCAATCTAAAAACCCGTATTAAGGATTGTGGTGTCCGTAATACGGGCTCTTCAACTTTCACTCCTTTCCTCACTGTGTTTTTTTGTCATCTCCGGGCATATCCCATTTCTGCACTGGAGGTATTTATGACAGCTCATCAGTTATTACGCCTGAAACAAGTGGAAGTAAAAACCGGTCTGAAACGCTCGCAAATCTACCTGTACATGAAAGAAGGCACCTTTCCCTCTTCAATAAAGATTGGACCTGCCAGTGTGGCTTGGCTTGAATCTGAAATTGACGAATGGATTAACTTCAAATTAGCTAACCGCTTAATGCGCTGAAGGGAGATACAACATTATGTTCCCCTCACTGAATTACGTAGTGTTAACAAATGCCCTTGCCGCGCTCAAGGAAGGCAATTTTCGTTATTGTGAAACGTTAGGATTCACAATAGACGAGTTGAATGCCCTCAATCAGCTATCCCTAGACGAACTATTTATCGTCAGTCGGGCATCGGCACAGTTTATGTCGATCACTGTCAGTCACGACGTTCTACAACAGATCCTGACGTTGTCCCACCAGGAAGCGCAACGCCAGCAGCAGATAAATCGCGCCGTCAGATTGGGAGGATCTATTGCACTCCTTAATCATTTTTTTGGCCTCACCTCGAATGAAGTCTGCGCTCGTCGCCGGTTGCTGGGTGTCACCATCCCTTATGGCCGAACGCCTATCCCAGATGAAGTCATTGATGCAGAAATTTGGCTGTCATGGAAAAAGAACCGCTCTGAAAACCTTGATACACCTGACGCGCTGGAAGCCATGATGCAGGTGACTGAATCATTATCTTCCCGCGAAAAAGGGCTTTCCCTGACCGCCGTCTGGAACCGTATCACCCTTTGTGAGAAAGAAGCACTGAACAGGAGGACATCGCATGCCAGATGAGATCGATCGCGATCAGGAATTTAATGAGCAACGTCTGGAAGAAATGATTGAACAAAACCGTTTTAAGCCAGCAACCACGCCCTCATTACATTACTGTCGTTTATGCGGTGAACCCATTCCCGAGCAGAGAAGACAAACCCTGCCGGGCGTGACAACCTGTACGGAATGCCAGACTATTCTTGAGCGCCTTCAGCGCTGATAATATGCAAATATACACACAGAGAAATTATCTTCTCTGTGTGTTTTTTATTATTTGAATAAACATTGTACATATTATCAATAGTGAAATACTGGATGGGAATCTGTCGCCATTATTATTTATCTGTGTAGGATCCGGTCAAGGTGGTCAACGGAAGTTTCTCGTAGCGCGCCTTGCTTGCGCATTTTTCGTATGACGCGATCTATAGTACGCCCCTAACGTTTAGTTAAAGAGCGAACTTTAGCCCGGCTAAAGTGAGAGAAACGAACGAGTTGAACAAGTTTTTAGCACTACAACAATGCGGACAGACCAGAAATAAATGGTGTGAATACTGTTATGTGTGCAGAGATATTTTGCATGAAGTCTTTATATGCATCTTTAAAACTACCGCCCCGGTGGCTAGCCGCAAGCGCGTGCACGTTGTCTATTAGATTTAACTCGGTTTCGCTGTCAAAGTAGTTAGACTTAATTGCTGAGATCAAATCGGCAAAGATGGCTGGCTCGTTGTAATTATTTGCTACGTTTGCTGTAGCGCCAGAGGAGTTTATGTTTATGCTGGATCCGGACACTCCACTGACATGAATATTTGCTTCTTGTCTCATGATTGCTATACCATTTTCCATTTTGTATAGATCGCTATTTTTTAGCATCTGTAGGGTTACGCGCACTGCTGCTAGCAATTGCTCTTGCTTTTTGAATAGAACCACCATCTGATCTACAGACCAAAGATTAACGTGATGCTTTTCACATATGGATTTTGCGACATGCGGTATGTCTTGGTCGTAATTCCCATACACCCAAGAGTTTTTGAATGCTTCGATAATTGCTGTAAGTGTTGGATATCTGCTGAAGTCGTCGTTTATGGCTAGCAAAGAACCGTACATATAGATTGCCATGTCTCGGCCGCATGCATATACGGCTTCCACTTTATGCCGTTCTTGTTGTGGGACTCTCGATACAAACCGGAAATCTTCTCGGTTCTTCAAGTGACTCCAGTCTCTGTCAAAAGATCTGAATTCCTCTCCGACAGACAGAAGCCTAGATATGTACGGGGCTACAGACTCAAGATCCTTTCGAATGTCCAAAATAGACTCTCCAAATACTAATGCTTTACATCAAAAGCGCGAAAAACATAGTTCAGGCGACCGTATGAAGCGAATTTAAATTCCATTCGGAACCCGTTCTAAAAACGCTCTTAAAAGGCATGCTGAATGCGAAAAATTGTCGAACTGGCCCCGTAAGTCGTATGCCCATTTGACGCCATGAAAGAAATTATTTCTGAAACGATAAACTATGATCAAGCAACAGATCAGCTGAGAAGCTAGATCGACATTCTCACCAGTTAGCACCGTACGTACCAAACCGGGGTTGTCATTGCTGCGTAGGTGGAGATTTTCAAAGAGTTGGTTCGTATTACCGTCATCAACATACCGATTACAAAAGTATTCTAGATGTTCTGCGAACCAACCGCCACGAATGATCTGCGGGTCAATATTCTGGACTTTTTCAGAAATCGTTCTGACTGATGCATTGCTCCCCAACATTTGGGCCTCGAACAGAGTCCAGAGAAGCGTAAACCTTTGCAGTGCTTCATGCTCTTCAGGTGAAAGGTTCGCAACACCAGGAGCGATCCTTTCAATGTCGGATAGCTGAATCATAGACCCTCCTTTGGCATAAAATATTTCATGATTATGCATTCTTGTTTACTCATTTCAGATACAGGAAATAAATACCAACACACCATTATAAAGTAAAGCAGTTTTATTTTTTATTCGGAAAAAATGAGCATGCGTTATATCTCGGAGACTGCGAAGTACATTTTTGAGCCGTTCAGCCGTAACCATTTTATTTATAGCATGAAAAACTGGCTGTCAGTTTAAACACAGCCTTAACGGGATGTTTAACCTGAAATTCCTGATATTTTAAATACATAAAATATAGATTCACAATGCACACGCCGCTAACTCAATTCTGAGGATAAAGATGTTTATATTGAGATGATCTACTCCCAACGATTATTAAAATGGGGAGTTAGCAACTTCAGCACCTGGCACAAAGCTGTCTGTCAGATTAGGTATGTCCATAGGCTACAAAGTAACAGTTCTAATCCACTCAAACCAATTCTTTCGAAATAATTACCACGATATATATTTTCTCTCTCATTCCCTTTTTGATTTTCTCATTCTAATCCTGACGCCAATATCGCACGCTAATCACGCCACCTTCCACTGGTGAGCTTTATGGACGTTCATTCGTCCGGGGCGGGTATTGCTCTTTAACAATACGAATCGGGCTGTCACACAACCACAATTCAGGGTGCCGCTGAATGTTCTCGCTGACCCGTTGAAACCGGAATGCAGAATCGGGATGTGATCGATGTAATTAACTCACCATGACTTTCTATTAAAGGAAATAGCATGAGAAAACCTACCTATCACGTGTTTGTCACGCAGGAAAGCCAACCCGATGCCAGCAGAGAGAAAAACACCTACTGGACAAAAGTCGGCGTAGCGTTCGCGCATAACGGCAAACCCGGATTGAACATCGTACTGACGCCCGGCATTGCTGTCTCCGGTAAGTTGGTGCTCTTGGAACCGAGAGACGATAGCGACATACCGCCAGCCCCCCAACACGATTAACACTCCCCCCCTCGCTTCTCTCCCCTGCCACCGCCAACCTGATGACTACGTGTGGCTCGATTTTTTACCGAGGCAACTATGCTTTCCTCCACTGCCTTTCTGGCGGCGGCCATGCAGTGTGCCGCCACTATTCACCCATCCACCGCGTCTGATGTAGCAAAGGTAGAATCCAGTTTTAATCCTTACGCCGTCGCAGAGATTGTACCAAAGGAAGAAAGAACACCCGGCAGCGTAGGTGTCATTTCTCATCAGCCCACCAGCAAACAAACTGCCATCAACATCATTAAGCAGGTAGTCGCAAAAGGTCGCCGCTATTCGGTCGGGCTGATGCAAATCACCAACACCAACTTTCGCCATTACGGCGTAACAGCGCATGACTTGTTAGACCCCTGCACTAATCTGTCCGTTTTTGAGCGCATCCTCACCGACTGCTACCAGCGAGGTGGCACGCTGAAAAGAGCACTCAGTTGTTACTATTCCGGCAATTTTGATACGGGTCAGCAGCCAGAATCCGCCTTTAAGCAAACCAGTTATATCCAGCGTATTGGCTATGTGGTCCCGCCTACGCGGGAAGATCCCAAGCGCAGTACCACCAGCCAATCTACCCCAGAGATTCATTACCCGACCACCATCCTACGCGGTGAACTTACCGATATAGCCACACCTGTTTTGACCTCCTTGCACTATCCCGACGCCATCATTCGCGGAGATATATCCCTACCTGTAATTAATGAGGAGAAATGACGATGCAAAAACGTAAATACTGGGCTGCGTTTTCTTCCCTGTTGATATCGACCCAAACGCTGGCAGCAGGGAGCGGATTTAATAAAGCCAACGATACGCTGAGTAATACCTCCACCGGATTGCTTGGGTTGGCCGCCGTCACGATCACGCTGGCAACCATGTGGGTGGGTTACAAGGTACTGTTTGACGGTAAAAGCCTGCATGACATGCGCAACGTCATTATCGGAGCCATCCTGATTGTCGGCGCATCGGGCTTTGGTGCCTATTGGGCATCCTAGGGGGAGCCGATGACCACCTTGAACAAAGCACTGACCCGCCCTGCCGCCATTATGGGTATCCCTCTCGTCCCGTTCGTGATCGTCAGCGGGGCTATCGCCCTGCTGTCGGTTTACACCAGCTATTACCTTGCGTTTTTGTTGATCCCAGCCTGGCTGGAAATGAAGGCAAAAGCTCGAACGGATATTCATTATTTCGGACTGCTGTGGCTGGCCTTTAAAACGCGTGGGCGATTTGCCACAAATCGCCATTTCGGTGCCCGTGCCGTGCTGGCAAGCCACTATGACGCCGTCGATGTTTCGGAGTTTACCGATAAGATGAAATTAAACGAGCGCATCACGCTGGATAAATACATTCCCTACTCCTCCCATATTCATCCTCACATAATACGAAATCGCTCCAGTGATTTAGTCGCTAGCTGGGAATTGGGCGGCACTGTGTTTGAATGTGAGGACGAACATCATCTGACATTGCTGGCAAGCCACCTCAACAACCTGATCCGCTCGTATGAAGGGCTACCGATCACCTTCTATATTCACCGCATACGAGAGAAATATCAGGATGGTTTTGATGCAAGTTCGGGCATTCCCTTTTCAGATGAGGTCACTGAACGCTATTACCAACCACTAAAAGAGAAACCGCTCTGGCGGCACCGACTGTTTTTTACCGTCTGTTATGTTCCTTTCTCCACGCTGGAGAAAAAAATCATGAAGACGCAGACCGCCGGAAAAAGGAAAGCAGCGCTGGATGATGCACTGAAAAGGATGCTGGAGCACCATGAAGTCATCCACACCGCCCTGTCACGTTACGTGGCAAAGCCATTGGGCCTCTATGAGGAAAAAGGTCGGGTTTACTCTTCGCAACTGGCTTTCTACCATCGCCTGATTACCGGCAAATGGCAGAACGTGGCAGTGACGCGCACACCGTTTTATCAAACACTCAGCACGCCGGATGTGTTCTTCACTACCGATACCGCCGAATGTCAGACGGTCGGCGGTTCCCGCTTCTTCCGCAGTCTGGAAATTAAAGACTATTCACCGGAGACCTATACCGGCCTGCTCGATGCACTGCTGTATGCCGAAAGCGAGTATGTACTGACACAGTCTTTTACCTGTATGGCACGGGATGAAGCGCAAAATCATATCCGACTGGCGGAAAAACGGCTGAATTCAACCGACGATGACGCCATTTCACAGCGTGAGGAATTGATCGTCTTACGCGATCTGCTCCAGTCCGGGCATGTATCTTGCGGCAAGTATCACTTTTCCCTTCTGGTCTCGTCCGCCAGCGCCGATCAGGTGGTCAAGGAGACCAATGCGCTGGCCCAGCCTTTTAACGACCTCGGTATCATGACATCCCTGTCCACGCTGTCGTTACCTGCCGCCTATCTGGCTCAACTCCCCGGCGTCTATTCACTGCGACCTCGTCTGGTGGTGGTCAGTAGCCAGAACTACGCAGATATGGGGAGTCTGCATAACTTTCATCCTCACAAGCGTAATGGCAATCCGTGGGGTGAGGCTATCGCCATCCTGAAATCTCCCGGTGGTGGCGGTTATTATCTGAACTTGCATGACAGTCAGGCAGGACGCGATGACTTCAATGAGAAAACGCCGGGGAATACTGCCATCATCGGTAAAACCGGTTCAGGAAAGACCCTGCTGATGACGATGATGAAACAGTTGATGCAGAAGTACCGCAATCCGGCGACATTTTCCGCCTCTGCCACCATCAAACGGCTGACTACCGTTTACTTTGATAAAGACAGAGCGGCAGAAATGTCGATCCGCCAGATGGGCGGTCGTTACTTCCGTATCCGGACAGGTATCCCTACCGGATTCAACCCGTTTTCACTTGCCCCCACTCGACGGAATATCAGCTTTATCAAGCGACTGATCCGGATGCTGTGCCGTCGTGACGGTAAGCCACTCGATCCACGCGATGAAGAGCGTATCAGCACTGCGGTGGATACCATTATGCTGGACTATCCGCCGGAATACCGCCGTTATGGTATCACCCGACTGTTGGAAGTGTTGCCCGAACCACCGACCAAAGAGGCTCGGACTAACGGCCTGCGTATACGCCTGAAACAGTGGGCGCAGAGCGGTGAATTCGGCTGGGTGTTCGATAACGAGGAGGACACCTTCAACATCAGCGATATTGATAACTTTGGTATCGACGGCACGGAATTTCTGGATGATGACGACATTCGCGGGCCGATCACCTTTTACCTGCTGTACCGCGTCACCAGCCTGTTGGATGGTCGCCGACTGGTGATGTTCATGGATGAGTTCTGGAAATGGCTGGCTGATGTCGAGTTTTCTAAATTCTCCCTCAATATGCTCAAGGTGATCCGCAAGCTGAACGGCATTTTTATCCCCGCCACCCAGTCACCCGATGAAATCGTCAGGCATCCCATCGCTCCGGCGATTATTGAGCAGTGTAGCACTCAAATCTTTCTCGCTAACCCCAAAGCCAGCCATGCGGATTACGTGGAGAAAATGAAAGTCCCAGAAAGCGTTTACGACGTTGTTCGTAACCTCGATCCGAGCGAGCACTATATGGTTGTCCTGAAAACACCATTACGTGCCGGTGAAACTCGCCCGTTTGTCGCCATGGCAAGAATGGATTTATCGGGCCTCGGTAACATCACCAAAATTTTGAGCGGCAGTGAAGACAACTTGAAAATATTTGATGCCATTTATCAGGAAGGCATGCCCCCTCAAGACTGGAAAGAAACGTTCCTTAACCAGGCTATCTGATATTCACCTCGGAGGTTATCACCATGCAGACCAGAAACGTCTTTCTGGCGTTATCGCTATTGGTTTCCACACCCGTACTCAGCGCCGGTATTCCGGTGTTTGATGCCGCCAGTAATACCGAGTCAATTAACCAATGGATACAGAAACTCCAGCAATGGCAGGAAACGGTTACCCATTATAAAAGCGAGCTTGACGCCTATAAGCAGCAATTAGCGACCGCAACAGGCATACGGGATATTCAGGGATTTCTCCACGATGCTAAAAACCTAAAAAACGATATCGAACATCTCCGTAAAAATGGTATTTCACTGGATGACCTGCTGACCAACCCAAGCGGTTATTATTCTTCTGACCTTCAGCGCCTATATAACAAATATCAATCGTTTGATATTTGTAATCAGTCCAGTTCATCGCAACGTTATCTTGAAAGTTGCAAACAACTTGTCCTCAATCAGGCAGTCTCAATTGAGAATACCAGCTATGTCCAAAACAAGATTAATAGCACATTAAACGATATATCAGACTTATCCGACCGCATAGCCAACGCCAAAGACTCGAAAGAGTCACAGGACTTGGCTAACGCGGTGGCAGCCAAAAGCGTACAATTGAATGCATTAACCAGCCAATGGGAAATGTCAGTCAAGCAGGCTGAACAGCGTGCCGCGATGTTGACTCAACAGCGGCAAAAAGCATTCAATGAACAACAACTCGTCTCCCCGATTCCTGACTTTAATCATTGAGAGGGTAAGAATGAAAACGTCACTTTGCATTTTTCCGGTTATTTTAGGCTCATTATTTCTGGCGGGGTGTGACAACCCGAAATCAACGCAGTGGTACAAAGAACATCCGGATGAAATGAGTCAGCGATATAAAGCGTGTGAATCATCCGGTGATGACTCCCAAGATTGCAAGAATGCGCGAGAAGCGCGATTTGAACTCCGTCAGGAAAATGCCAAGGTTCCCGATTTGAACTAAAGGGGTCATCTATGTCAGGTGGTATGTTTGTTGGAATGAACAACACGATCACTGACGGTTTACATGCCGTACTGCGGGGACAGACCTCCGTGTACGGCGATATGGTAAGCGTTATCGCCGTCAGCTCCTTCACGTTATTTGTCACTTATCGGGGTTATCAAACCCTGGCTGGAAAACTCCAAACGCCTGTAGAAGATGTCATATGGGATGTCGCGCGAATGCTATTAATCATGACATTCGTTTTAAATCTCGATGGCTGGCTGGATTTAGCCATTTCTGCCATTAACGGATTAACTGACGGCGTCAGCGGTGATGACAATGTCTGGGTGTTACTGGATACCGTTTGGGCGAAAGCGCAAACAATAGGACAAAAGCTTTATCAGCAGGATGATTCCACCTATGTAAAGCTCAACGGCGGTATTGCCCAACTTCTGGTCTGGGGAGGTGCAATCTTCACTTTGCTATTTGGTTCGGCGGTTAACCTGTTAGCCGGAATTATCATTGTATTAATGACCACCACTGCACCGCTATTTATTTTCTGCCTGCTGTATGGATTCCTTATTCCGATGTTTAACAACTGGCTGAAAATTATCTTCACAGTGATCCTGACGATTATGTTTTCCGCGTTATCCATCAGGATTGTCATCAATTATCTTAATGGCCTGTTAGATAAAGCGGTTAATTTTGCAGATAGCGCCAACATCATCACACTGGGCGTTCAGTGCTGCGTTGCAGGTGTCATTTCTGGCGTCATTATCTGGTTTTCAGCAAAAATCGCGAACGCATTAGGCGGCGTCGCCGTTCAGGTCGCACTACAGGGTGCCGCTATGGGCGGTCTACGTGGGCTAGCGAAACCGTCTTCTGACGCAGCGAAACCAGTCATGAAAGCCGGTGCGGCGGGTACCCGGTTAGCGGCAAAAGGGAGCGCCAGCGCCGCCAATGCAGCAAGTACACTTATCGCCGCAGGCACCAGCAAAGCCCTATCCGCATGGCAAAAACGTGCGGCGTCTATCGATAGCATGAAGCGCTTCAACCAACAACGTAACCGCTAATCCCCTTCTAACGCAGTCTCTCCACCGCATGCCGTGGTAACCGCCATCGGTATGGTATTTCTGTCTTCGACAAACACAGGAATCGATATGAAATCCAGCCTCATTTTTCTGATGCTGTGCGTCCTCACGGGCTGCGCACAGCGTCAGCACGATTTGACGCCAGTATCTGGCGAGCCTCAACCGGTTAATT
This sequence comes from Pectobacterium parmentieri, assembly GCF_001742145.1. Lineage (NCBI taxonomy): Bacteria > Pseudomonadati > Pseudomonadota > Gammaproteobacteria > Enterobacterales > Pectobacteriaceae > Pectobacterium > Pectobacterium parmentieri. The sequence goes on from NZ_CP015749.1 coordinate 2,370,234, forward strand.
CCCCCGCAATTATTCAGGAGCTGACAAAACATGTCTGAAACAGAAAACATCATTGCGTCATCCCGAACCTTTGAGTCTGTCCTGCTGGAAAAGGATGAACGGGAAAAAAAGCTGGCGTGGCGAATAGCGGCCATAGGGTTTGCTTTGGCCGCTATGGCGATCACCGCGCTGATCATTCTGCTGCCGCTGAAAACCACCGAAATAGAATTATGGTCGGTGGATAAACAGACCGGACGTTATGAATATATGACCCGGATTAAAGAGCAGAGTATTTCCACAGAGAAAGCACTGGCTCAAGCGTTAGCGGCGCATTATGTCAGGCTCCGCGAGGGCTATAACTATTTTGCTCTCCAGCGCGATTACGACGATGTGCAGTTATTCAATAGCGACAGCGTTAACAGTGATTATCTCGACGGGTTTAACAGCAATCAGGCACCCGATATCATTTTCAATAAAGCGGAATATGTCGTGTCTATCGACATTATTTCCAACGTTCACGCGACCGCGACAGATCCTGACCATCTGGCGACCTTACGCATTAAACGGACTATCCGCCGCATTGTCGATAACTCGGTTAAAACAGAGGTCTGGAACATCCGGCTGACTTATCGATACCTCCCCCGCAAACAACTGACAGACAGCCAGCGAGAAGTGAACCCGCTGGGGTTCATCGTGACCAGCTACCAACGCGATAAAGAACTGAGGGGTGAATGATGCTGAAAACAACCGTGATATTGAGCCTCCTTCTGGTGTCACCCATCGCCTGGAGCGCGGCGATACCGCGCAGCAGCACGTATGACAGCCGAATGCAGAATGTCACCTATAACAGCCAAAATGCGACCATCGTCAACACCCGCCCCGGCTACCTCACCACACTCCTGTTTGATGACGATGAAGAAGTCATCGACGCGCAAGCGGGTTTTCCAAAGGGCTGGAAAGTCACAAAAAGCGATAACCGGGTCGGTGTCAGTCCAAACCCTATCACCCAGCCGGTAACCGATGATAACGGCAACAACATCAATAAGGTGTTTCTGCCAACGGCAAGCGAGTGGAGAACCAATCTCTTTGTCGTGACATCGAAGCGTGATTACAGTCTGGAGCTGAACGTACTGGAGAATGACTCACCGTCTCAGGCCTTTATTATCCGTTTTCGCTATCCGGATGACGAGCGCAGGCAAGCAGACGCAGCCAGCGCAGCGCGTCTGAAACTCCTGCGTGAAACACAGGAAAAGCAGCAGATAACGACAGCATTTGAGCAGGCTACCACGCCGCGTAACTGGCTTTATACCAAGCGAGTTGCTGCCGGTTCAGCATCCATTGCACCAGATTTCACTTATGATGATGGTCGTTTTATCTATCTCGGTTTTTCTCCCGTCAAAATCCTTCCGTCGATCTTCTGGATCGTTAACGGGCAGGAACAGACCGTAACACCCCGCATAACCAAACACGGAAGCTACACCGTGGTCGTCGTGCGGGCAATGTCGCCACAGTTGGTGTTGCGCTATGGCGGTTCGGTAGTCGGGATTGAGAATACGTCATTCGGCAACGCTACCGTTGGCAGCGGCGATACCGTTTCGCCTGCCGTCACACTGGAGGCTAAATGACTGATAAATCGCTCCCAGAAACAACGGAAAAAACCGTGGCAGAGCTGGAGGCTGAAGCCCGTGAACGCGCCCGTTCAGCGATGGCGAGTCAGGCACCGGAGCAGAACACGCCTCCCGGCCAACCCGAAGTCACCCGCTTCAGAAAAGCCTCCAGCCGCCGGACGCTGCTGGTCAGCCTGCTGAGTCTGGGCGCACTGATTGCACTGGCATTGGGTGGAGATCGCTTCCTTGCATCATTAAAGCAACGCGATGATAAGGCAGTTGAAACCACAGCCCCGCCGTCAGCCAGTACAGGGCAACATGAGCGTAAAAATCTCGGCATGGACAACAATCCGTTCGGCTTGTTTGGTCAGGACAAACAGGAAACCGCAACAGATAATCACCCAATACAGACGGCATCACCGTCAGAGCCACCTGCTTTAAATAAGGCGGCGGCACTGGTCGATGGCTCAAGTAGTACCGCTGATACCGCACAAAGCAGTAATGCGCAAGCGTCACAAACTGCCCCTTCCGACACACAGAGCTATCAGAACAAAAGCACACCAGAAACCACGTCTGGCACAGAGGCTAACGACACCAATCCCGGTATTGCAAAAGTGACCAGCGTTAGGCGACTGGGTCTCGATCCCAATCTTTACCTGCCGGTTGATCGTTATATTCCGTGCTCAATGATGCGGCGTTTTGTCTCTGATGTGGGCGGTCGTATTTCCTGCCTTATCGGCGAAGATGTCTACAGTGCCAACACCTACGTGAAGTTGATCCCAGCCGGAACCGTCGCCAGAGGGTTCTACCGCACCGGGGAGCTGCAACATGGCCGGAGCCGGATGTTTGTTATCTGGACGGAATTACGCACACCGGAACCCGGTAGCCTGCAAATTCCGCTGGTTGATACCGAAGCCACCGGCCCGTTGGGTGAGGCTGGGATTAGCGGCTGGATTGATACCCATTTCTGGGAACGGTTCGGCAATGCGCTGATGTTGAGCACCGTACAGGACGTGGCTGCCGCCGCATCAGATTCAGCACCGGGGAAAGACCGCAATACCGATTACACCGAAAACACCCGCGCCGCTGCATCAGAAATGGCAATAACCGCACTGGAAAACAGTATCAATATCCCGCCCACGATGTACCTCAATCAGGGCGATGTGATCGGCATCATGACCGGTACGGATATCGATTTCTCTTCCGTTTATCAACTACGTCTAAAAAAGAGGTGGTATGAACGCTGAAAATCTGTCGCTGGATTTTATGAAAAACCAGTTGTTCGGCGATTATCTCAAACTGGATGGCCTGACGGAAATCGCCATTAACCGCCCCGGAGAGATCCACACCAAAATAAACGGTCGATGGCAGAAGCATGATTCTCCGGTTACGTTGCGTCAGTGCCATGCTTTTGCCAAAGCACTGGCCTCATGGAATGAGGATAATATCGATGATACCTCCCCTATCCTTTCCGCCACATTAGGATCAGGTGAACGTATCCAGACCATTATTCCCCCGGCCTGCGAGCGGAATACCGTATCGATTACGCTACGAAATCCGTCATTTGAGCAGAAAACACATCAGTCCTGGATTGATGCCGGGTTTTATAACCGGATAGCGGGTAAGGAGAGAAACGAAAGCAAAGATGATGAACTGACCCGATGCTACAACAATGGTAATATTCCAAGCTTTATCGAAAAGGCCGTTGAGTACGGCAAAACGATCTTTATTGTTGGTGAAACCGGCTCCGGTAAAACCACCTATATGAAGACGTTGCTGCACTATATTCCGACACATCTCAGGCTAACCACGATTGAAGACAATCCTGAAATCCGTTTTTACCGCCACGCTAATTATGTCCATCTGTTTTACCCGGCAGATGCCGGAGACGATGCGATTATCACGCCCGGCAGACTTATTCGGGCGAATTATCGAATGAATCCGGATCGCATTCTGCTGGCAGAAATTCGTGGGCGGGAGGCGTGGGATGCGCTGAAAATTATCGGTTCAGGGCATGAAGGCCTTATCACCTCCATGCACGCAGGCAGTCCGGAAGAGTGTATTGAAGGAATCATTGACCGCTGTTATGAGAACCCTGACTGCAAAAATATCCCGTTCGATGTGCTGTTACGCAAGGTGCTTAAATGCGTAGATATCATCGTCAGCATAGATATTCACGGTGATATTCGTCGGATGGGGGATATTTATTTTAAACCTGTACACCTTCATCAAACGAAGAAATCATTCAGATAGTTGAACCGTTAAAGCCCCCTCATTCCCAATAAAGGTATTTGATATGAAAACGATCATATTCACCACCTGCCTTTTCTGCATGAACTTACTACTGCCCTCTTCCGTAATGGCCGCTGATGCCTGTGAAATTTTTTTATGTCTGTACGGTAAAACAACTGGTAACGGAGGAGGAAATGAATGTCAGTCCGCTGAACGCTCTTTCTTTAATGTTGTAAAAAAGAACAGACACGGATTTCACCTCAGCCGTACTGCCGATGCCCGAAAAGCCTTATTGCTCAAATGCAAATCAGCCGACCCAAAAATTATCGACCAGATAATTAATAAATTTGGCCGCGTGCGTAATTGAATTCAAAGAAAAACAGTAATAACAATATCGGGATTATTACCGTTCCCCCTGTCAACTCTGGATGGAACACTCGGCACTGGTCGTGACGGTCTTAGGCTTTTAAATTTATGCGAATAGCAGAAATTTAAAAGTGGCGTAAGGCGAGTAAATTCAATTTCAAAGAAATTGCTAATTTGCGTCGCCGAACCCATCTGCAAACAGACGCGCCCACGCGGATTTTGCAGACCGGGGGGAGCCGAATAAATTTCGCCGCCCCAGCGAGCGAAAAGCTATCGCCCACGATAGCGGTTTATTTGGGGGGCTTGCCCCGCACACCGTCGCAGCTAAGTCTCCGGCCAAAAGCCGGTAGCGTGGCGCGACCACCCGCTTTGAAGGCGTTTTCCCATTTTTTCGCTTGGCCGGAACGGACAAAAGAAAAAATAGGCGAAAAACGGCGTCTCAAAGGGGGTGGTCGCGCGTAGCGGGCGACGGTGTGCCGCCGTTGACGTTGGGGGTTTTGGCACGGCGTCCAGCCGCGACATTACCCCCATGTGACATTACATAAGGGCGTCCAACCCGCATGTACTGGCGCACGTCGTTCGGGCAGGCAAGCATGCTTTCCTGCACATGGTCGCAACGCGGCCACCTTCTTCGCCCCTGATGGTCGCCCCGCCTTTTCGCCCGACACCGTGGGGCGAACTGATGGGGCGACGTCATGGGGCGAACTGCTGACGAAGGAGGCATCGTGATTTTGAATAAGCTGGCCGTTTCACTGTCGCCGATAGTGAATGGCGCGCTGAGCTTCATGGCTTTTATGCAACAGCATCAACTGATGCTAGCGCTGTTATCGGGGCTGACGATGCCGTTTTTCGCGTCGATGAAAAGCGATGAACGGCAAAAAGCCCCGTTGTGGCAAAAGCTGATTATTGCTTTTTCCATACTGTGTTTTCTTTCGGGTACGATGGCCCCGGTTGTTATCTGGATTTTCCAGTGGCTTTATCGTGGCCGGGTAGTCGCCAGCATTCCCGTTCTGGCATGGCCGGTTCTGATTACTTTTACCGTAACGGGTTTTATTTTGCATATTCTGCTGCGCAGGGTATTAACCCCTGAATTAGACAAAATAAAGAAACGCCTCGTCAGAAAAACCACGCTTGAACGGGAATTACGCACCGATGTCCGTACGGTGAAATCACTGCTGCCGGAAACACTGCATTATAATCCGCTGGATTATATCGACCTGAACAAAGGGTTATTTATCGGCATGGACCGCGATGTTCAGCCGATGTATCTGCCGTTAAAAGACTGGCAAAAACAACACGCGGATATTATCGGCACCACCGGCGCCGGTAAGGGCGTTGCCTCCGGGATATTACTTTATCAAAGTATCCTGGCCGGGGAAGGCGTATTTGTGATGGACCCCAAGGATGATGAATGGGCCCCCCACCTTTACCGGAAAGCCTGCGAGGATGCAGGCAAACCTTTTGCCCTGATTGACCTGCGAAAACCCCAGTACCAGTTAAACCTGATTGAAGAGATCACCGCCGATGAGCTGGAAGAGCTTTTCGTTGCCGGTTTCAGCCTGGCAGAGAAAGGTCAGGAATCTGACTTTTATCGCATTGATGACCGGAAAGCGGCCCGGATAGCCGCGCAGTTTGTCACCCGTAATACTGACTCAACCATTCGGGATGTGTATAACGGCGACTACGTTCAGGGTATTGCCGATAAGATAAAAGCCTTTTTCGGGAAAATTGAAGAGCTGGCCTTACTCAATGCCATCAATGCCCCCACCGGATTTTCGCTTAATAAAATATTTGAGGAAGGCGGTTGCTGTTATGTAATTGGTTCAATGCGCAACAGCAAAATCATTACCGCTCAGCGCATGCTGCTGGTTCGCCTGTACCAGCTGGCAGAAAGGCGCGAGCGAGTGAAAGACGTGCCCCGCCCCATTGCAATTTATCTTTCCGAACTGAAATACCATTTATCCAGGCCCGCGCTGGAAGGTTTAAGCGCGGCACGCGATAAAGGCGTACACATTATTATGGACCACCAGTCGATTGCCGATTTAAAAGACTGTCCGGCAGATTTGAAAGGCGACGCCGTTGTCGGCGCAGTCGTTGAGAACGCTAAATTCAAACTGGTTTATCGTGTCATGGATCCTGACACCGCTGAATGGGTGGCCCGGATGTCAGGCACCATATTAGTCGATGATGAGGTCCGCAAAGCGAAAACCGATGCCGTGCTGACAGAGAGTATCGACGGTGAACGCACCATCAGGCAGGCGGAGCGTTTCTTTACCGACAGCAATATGATCCTGAACTTACCCGATTTTGTCAGCTTCATCTTCACGACAAAAGCACTCCCGTCTGCTTCTCTGATTTCGCCCATCAGGGTGAAAAAACGCGAACTGGAGATCTGTGCCGTGTCGCCCGCGATTGCCGCCACCGCCGCAACGGTAAATATCACCCTGGATTTTAACGAGGTGGAAACTTCCCCCGGACCCGCATCAAAGACGGATATCACCACAACGCGACCCGATCTTTTTTTTGATAATACGGACGAAGAAGACACAACAACACCGAACGCAGATAAAGAGGAAAACCCATCATTGCTGGATTTTTAAAGGGGGAATGATGCTGATCACCGCATATAGCGAACGCCAGACGCGACACCGCGAAAAAATACAACGACTACTGAATTTTCTGAAGGAAGAAACGTACAGTGATTTTAAAACGCTGATGCTGCTGTTTGGCTTCAGGGATCATAAATCGCTGTATTCCCTGCTTTCAAAAGTCGAGGGCATGGGCTTAATACAAAAGCGCGTCCTGATATCGCGCACAATGAAAATTTCATTATGGGGCATAACCAGTGACGGACTGGCCGTTGTGTTAACCCCAAACGATGCGCTTTTCCCGGCACGGTTTGAGCCTTCAAAAATCACCGGCTGGACGCTGGAACATCACCTTGATAATCAGGCAGCACGAATCATCCTTGAGCAAAAAGGCGCATCCGGATGGATAAACGGCGATCGCACAACCTTCCTCAGCCGTTATCAGGTCAGTCACCGCCCGGACGGGTTGATCACCTTGCCCGGCGGCACAGTGATCGCCATTGAGACCGAGCGCCGTCTGAAAACCAGAGCCCGTTACCAGTTGATCATCGCCAGCCATTTGCTGGCGCGGACCCGTAAAGACTGGATCTACGTTTTTTATATCGTGCCGGACCCGCAGAAAAAGCGCGGTCTTGAACGGCTGTTTGACAGCATCCGGCACGTTATGGTTAACCATCAGCACATCCCGCTGGAAACCCGCCATCGGAATGTCTTTCGCATCTATACACTCGACGAGTTGCAACGGCTCGATGTAAGCCACTGCATATAGTTTTTCTGTATCACCAACTGCCCCAACCCGCCCGCCGGCAGCGCAACGACCGGAAGTAATGCCCTACCAAAATACTGCCCCACTATCAGAACAGACAGGACTCCAGAATGAACAGAGAAACTGACCGACTTTCGGACGTACTGACCGAAATGAGCGCAAAAGCGTTGGTGACGTGGATGACACATTCTGCATTACATGGCTTGCCGCGTGAAGCATTACTGGAACGCGGCAACGATTTTGTATATGACTTACAAGCAAATTTTGTGCTGCTGCGTGATGTGCTGTCAGAAACGCTGGAAGATATTGAGCAGCAGAGCCATGACCTCGAAGAAAGACTAGATTGCCTGGAGCAGCGGCTGCAGACGCTGCAGAAAGATACTGACTTGTATTAGCTCAGACTTGACCTGGCACAACTACGACACAGGGCCAAACCTCATCTGACAGGCTGCTCTGGGTAGGTATAGTCATTCGAACCCTGAGAGTTACACAGTGAATGAAACGGATCTATAGCCATCTATCTGCGATTGTGATAATTATTAATTCCATACTTCTTAAGTAGGTATGGTAGAAAAATGAAAGGGAAGCTGCCTTTGTAAGCATGCCCAATACGGATGCAATAGTTTTGACGGGCGATTATTTTTGCCACAGTGAAACCTGCAGAAAAGCCTTTGCCGTACCCTATGTGCTGCCAGCGGGAAAATTTCCCCTAGCTAGTGGGAAGCGAATTGTTGACCTCTGTCAAATCCTCGCCCGGAAAGAGCCGCTATTTATGTTCTTGTGGTTTTCACCTGGTGACGGAGAGGCCCGTTTTGTACGACATGATCCAGCGTATAGCCACATTGGATGATGATTTAGGACAGCTCTAGAGTAGTCGTATCTGTGCTCACATGTGTGCTAGTGCTTACAGATTACAACGATGTTCCAGCCATCCTGAATGGCAACCCAACCGCAAAAGTGCCGTAAAAGTGGAGCGCCAGTGAAATAATGAAGAACAAAACGCCTACATACGAAGATTATCGGAACCACACTGGACTCCATTATCATAGACTATGGAAAGCAACGGGAGACAACTGGATCTGCCCTGGGTGTGGACGCAGCAAATTTCAGATCATGAGATGGACCCTCAGATTCCCGACTACACCGGCCGCTTTTATGGATTGGGTTGCAGCGTTACACAAACACCACGACCATTCTACTGACTACATGGGTTTAGGCGTGTCTCGGTTTCCTGAAACACTAATTTGTGACCAGTGTAATTCAGCAGATGGAACAGTAAAAAGGATGCTTAAACTGCCGAAAAAATTCTCGTTCTCCCCCCAGGAAATGCGGATGTTCATAGAGGCGACACCACACGGGAAACATAAAATTAATTACGAGCGAGCACTTGATCTTTTCACGCTACTAATGAAAAGCAATGATCGTGGTTCACGAATATTTTTTTAAGATATTGAATTTAAGAACATAGTTAACTGGCTAAAAACAAATGGTACATATGGCAAACACTCTTTTTTGTGGTAATGGAATAAACAGGCTTTCTGAAAATCACGTCACCTGGAGTGATTTGCTGGATAATATAAAAGGCATCAACAAATTCGAAAGCGGGCAACTGCCAAACACTATGGTGTATGAACGAATCTTTCTGGAAAAACATGCGCCAGATAGAAGCGAAAAAAAGATGAACTTGAAATAAAAAATGTTATAGCTAATGGACTGCGAGAACAAGGACCAAATGAGGTTCTTGAGGAGTTAGCATCATTACCCATTGAGCATTATCTTACTACTAATTATGATTACGCTTTCGAAAAGGCACTTAACATTTCGCCAGTAAAGCTCAGCTCAGAAGATATCTATAGCCTGAGAAGAAAGAGAATGTACGAGTCAGAGAACGATACAAAATTTCTCTGGAATATACACGGTGAAATAGATAACCCTAAATCCATTATGCTTGGGTTAGATCATTATTGTGGTTCAGTGAGTAAAATCGATGCATATGTTAAAGGTACGTACTCACATAAGATTAATGGTGTTGACGTTACTGTTAAGTCCATGTTAGACAAACTGAGGGATTTTTCATTTTTTGTCACACATCCTGGGTTGATCTCTTTTTCTCAAGCAATGTCCACATTCTCGGTTTTTCATTAGACTACAGCGAGACGGACATCTGGTGGTTGTTAAATAAACGAGCCTGCTTTTTATCTGAAGCAACAATAAATAAAAAATCTATTTTTATACCCATAACATTAGTGATAAAAAGAAAGGGTTGCTTGAAGCGTTCAGTGTCAAAGTTATTACAATTGAAGTAATAGGCGATAACTTCGAGGATATGTATTGGCCTGCTATCAAGAAAATAAACGCTAACTTCAATCAGGGTACAGCAAGCTAACTTAACGCATTGTGATTAAAGGAATCAAAAATGAAGATGATTTCGTACTGGAAAAATTCTAAACCATTCCATGAAGATGATGGGATGGTATTAATTTATGGTCACTATGATCATAAGCACGAATACAACGGCGGCACTAAAGAACTCGGCGTTCACTGGGATGGATATCCGCAGTCGCGTGGAATACTCAGTCCCTGTGTCATACCGGCTAACACACGTAATGCCATGCTCTCTGGCCTTTTGCACCAGGCGGTGACAAACGGTGATAAGCAGATGATGAATAACATTACTGAAGCAATTGAGTTCTTTAGCATCTAACATATAATCTTTCTCTGCATTCGATTGCAAACCTTATTCTGAGAGTAAACTTAGCAAGAGAAGACTGTCTATTTATTTTATGCATCCTCAGGAACTTACTGTTTAAGCAACCTTGGCTTTCACCATCTAATCTAGGTTGCCAAGTCTGAATCGCCGCTTCTGGCTGTTGGTAAGCTTACTCGGACTTACAGGGGAAGCGACCCGTGCCCTGTTGAAGAAGACTATTCGATTAAAGTATTGGTTCGTGTTAACAACTGCAAACGCCCGCTGTTCGCTCACAGCGAACCTTCTGCTCAGTTAGGTCGGCCGCTTCGCGCCAGAAGCGGACCTTTCAAGGTAAGCAAACCGACATAACTGACTGGCAGTGTGTCTAATACTGGGTGCTGGTCCACTACGAAATTGAAGCTGACCGTTCAAAGACTTTTAGTTAATTTATTTTTTATAACAGTTTAATTGTATAATCTCTACTGCAAATTTGGTTCAAAAAATCAACAAGATATTTCTGCCAGCGTACGTGCTTTGCCGAAATAAATAAATCAACATTAAACTCACGCCTAATTAGTTGTTCACTCGATAATATACTATCCAAATGTTCATCACCTAATGAGCGATGATGTAAAATTCTTTCATGTATTTTTTCAATCTCTATCTTACATTCATCATTATTATAAACACTTTCCAATTCAAATAATGAAATGTTTTTATTGAGTAAATCATCATTTTTATTCAAAGAAACAATCAAAGTATCATGCTGAATTTTATTGTCAGGACTAAAAGTAAAATCAAACAAAGCTTCTTTCTTAAGTTTATGAATGCTTGGATTAAAATAACCAACCATGTCAGCCTCGGACTTAAAACCTGAATTGCAACGAGTCCCTGCCGGTATGAAATTATATAATGACACAGCGAGAAATGGATATCTTGCTTTTGGATAGAAATGATCTATAGCTGTTCTATAATTTCGATTGACTCCAACGATAGTAGGAATAGGTTCGTCGTTACAATAAGGGCAAAATCGCAAATCAAACTTAGTTACGATGTCGAAACCATAATTATCACTAACATCTTTATATTTAAATGAATCTGGAAGTTCATTTAACCAATCAGGATAATTTACCTCATAGTATTTCTTCCGTTTTTTTGAACAACCTTTGATTATATTATTAATGTCTTTTAGTACGTTAAGAGTTTGTGTGGGTGTTTTAGATTTTTGCAATTTTGATAATAGGTGTTTCTTTAAAAAATAATCATTTTTTAGATTAATAGTAAAGTCTACTATCAACACCCCTTTTATTTCATTGATTTTATTTGCATCTTGGCGTGCATTTAAATTATCAACCTCATCATCCAGATGTATATTTTTTAAATATCTACTAGGATTAAAACGTTCGATCAATAGTAAAAAATTATCTTCTATAAAATTTATATGCTGCTCTAGTTTATCAGCTGGGCACAAAACCATGCTGGTTACTTTCTTTTCTGAAAAGCAAAGATCAAAAGCACTTAAATATTTAACGCACACTTTTTGACGTAGCAATGTCAGTGAGGGTATTACTTTTTGTACGATAATTGTTGACTTATAAATGCCAATGAACTTAGAATCAAAAGTAGAAGATGTCGATATCATTGCATACCACCGAGCATTTTCCTGATATTTTCGCTTTTAATCTTAGATATTAGCCAATGATCATATTCTGTTAATTCCTCATTATTTCTTCGATGCAGTATTCCTTCGATATATTTTTTAGAGTGCACTCCAAAAGTTGACTCAATATGTAATCCATTGATATACAAATCTGTTATTTGCGTTCCAAAACCATGTGACTCACCAATACTAACGATTCCCTTATTATTTTTTATCAAGGTAATGATATTTTCTGGCAAAAAATCCCCTATTATGATAGGAGAATGAGTGGTCATTAATATTTGTGTCCGCTCAATTGGAAAATTTTTTGATATAAAAATAAGCAGATCACTTAAGAAATTACGTTGCCAATCGGGATGTAAATAGAGATCAACCTCATCCATGAAAATGAAATAACTTTCTTTACTACTTCTTTTTGGATTGTTAATAAAATAATATAATTCAGAGAAAAGGTTCAACTTAGCAAATTCACCTGTACTAAACCCCTCCCAGCCATATGGTATATTTTTGGCTATACTATTTGAAAGATAACCTATCAATTCTGAGAGGTTAAATATTGTATCAACATGACTAGTCTCTAGATAAAACCCATCAAGTTTCTCATTCTTGATAAATAACACCTTCTCATCATTAATTAAATGATTAACTTCATAAGAGAGATTTATTATCTTTTTAATCTCCTTATCAATATATTCAATTATTTCAAAAATATCATCTTTTTCAAAAAAGTTATTTTTTTGATCATTTATATTTTTGTTATATTGAGATAGTAAGTCGGTGATGAAATTAATATTGAAGGAGGAATTATCTCGAACATAACAGATCATTAATATTAAATATAAAACATCTTGAATAGACCTTTCTTTTTTTATTTTCCTAGATGCTCCTTGACAAATCAATGAAATATTGAACTTTATTAGTTGAGACTCTATGCTAAAGTGATTATTGCTATTGTAATGATCAATGAATTCAAAATGTAGCTTTTCTAAATCTCTTTTTTCGAAGAAAATAAAATTTCTATCTATAACCTCATCTAAAACCGATCTAAGAAATGCTGTTGATGAAGGTGAAAATTTAAATGTATATTTTATTGTTGTTTTTTGTAAGTCATCTGATGCTGAGTAATGTTGTAAATAAGACATTAGGCGTGAAAATCTTTCACGAATAAAACTAAGACTTTGTTTCTGATAATCAGATAATGATAAATCATAGATTAGCTTAGATTTATTTTTTTTTATGACTTCTAGTCTGTTCGCATCTGTCAAATTGCTAGATTTTATCAATGAGACATTATTTATATTTAAAAAATCTTGATAATCATCAATCACACTGTATTCTTCAGTGGTTAGAATATTTATATTTTTCTTATATATATTCACTGGGCATATAAATACATTTCCGACATCATCGTACCATACAATAATTCCTGAAGAATTACCGCCCGAAGCTGAATCTTCTAAAAACTCAAGGACCGTTGATTTACCAGTACCATTTTTTCCAATAATGGCACTTATTGATACACCATTATAATAAATTTTTGCAGATTCATTTCGATGGATTGTGAGGTTACCATGTTTATAATCACAATCCAGAGATGAATCAATGATTAGCTGTATGTTTTTCAAAACTTTATGCTCACTTATCCATATGTAAGCCAACTTCATAATGTTACTCCTTTTCCATGATATCACTTTGCAGTATGAAAGATACTTTATCAATTTGACGTAAACTATTCATCTTTTTTGAGATTGCTATCTGTTTAAAGGGAACTTACATTTACTTAACGACCATTATGATTGTTGAGTTTTTTATCTGCAGCTTTGTGTAAGCACACCTGTTTTAGTTCCACACACTTTTTGAGATTTCCGGATTTTCAGCCATCAGCCGGTACTCTTCCGGCGTCAGGTTATTCAGGGATTCATGAGGCCGCTCGCTGTTGTATTCCGTCAGCCAGCGTTCTGTGATTTCCCTCGCTTCATTCAGGGTTCTGAACAGATAAAAATCCAGTATCTCTGTCCGGTACGTTCGGTTAAAACGTTCGATGAAGGCATTTTGCGTTGGTTTTCCCGGTTTGATAAATTCCAGCATCACGCCATGCTCTTCAGCCCACTGTGCCAAAGTCAGCGAGATTAGCTCCGGGCCATTGTCCATCCGCAGTTTCAGCGGATAACCACGGTTTGCCACGATCCTGTCCAGTACTCTGACCACCCGCTGCGCCGGGATATTCAGATCGATTTCTATTGCGAGAGCCTCGCGGTTAAAGTCATCCACCACATTGAAGGTCCGAAAGCGTCTGCCGCAGACCAGCGCATCATGCATAAAATCTATCGACCAGCTCTGGTTCAGTGCTTCCGGCGTCGCCAGCGGAGTCGGATTGCGCACCGGCAGACGTTGCTTTCCCTTACGGCGAAAATTCAGTTTCAGCAGGCAGTAAATGCGATGAACGCGTTTATGATTCCAGGCATTGCCTTGCCTGCGCAGCACCTGAAACAGCTTCTTAAAACCGTAACGGGGATAGCGTTCAGCCACCTCCGCCAGAGCCTGGATCACCGGTTCATCACGACAGGTGTCCGGCTGATAAAAATACACCGTCCTGCTCAGCGACAATGTCCTGCATGCCTGGCGTATGCTCATCGCAAACTGCGCGGTCAGGTAACTGACGAGCTCACGCTTTATCGCTGGTTTTAAAGCTTTTTTTCGATGACATCTTTCAGAGCACGACACTCGAGACTCAGATCGGCAAACATCTGTTTCAGACGACGATTTTCATCCTCCAGATCTTTCATCTTTTTGATATCAGAAGCTTCCATACCACCAAACTTCGCTTTCCAGTTGTAATAGCTGGCTTCGGAAATGCCGGCTTCGCGGCAGACATCCTTGACGGTACGTCCAGCTTCGACGGACTTCAGAACGGCGATGATCTGGTGCTCAGTGAATCGGGCTTTACGCATGACGATCTCCTCAAGTGACATAATCAGTATGTCGGAAGATCTCTAAAAGTGAATGGGCCGTTTTGCAGGGATACTTACACCAAAACCGACGCAGGCGACTGGCCAACACCCGACACCTCCGCGTTATGGGCACGCTTCCGAACCGAAGCTCTCAGCGGAGGCATCCAGAAATGGTCAGTCGAACGCTACAAGTGCCTACTCGATACCGAGTCCTCCCCGCCCGCTGGCCTCTATCGAATCCTCACCGATGAAGGGGACGCGCGGACTTGGCTGGCAACCCCCGACTACCAGCGGATCGCCGTCTTCAGGAAGCCAGCGGTTGATCCCAAGCCCAGCCTATTCTCGGGACGGTTACCGGGCAAAACCCGGCTCGTGGATGCTCTACGCGTCGGCCGCGGAAAGTTGCGTTGGCCGGCTGCCGACGCCTAAAAGGGAACGGCCAAGATGCGGTATGCCTGGATCGACGACCAGAAGCGCGCACCTGTCGCGAATGGAGAGCGAACAACCTGCCGCGACTGTGGCGACGTACTAGCCGAAACGATGATCTACGAAATGGAACGCCGCGGCGAGTTTCGGCGTCGCTTCAATCTGACGTCACGCTGCCTAGTGTGGAACCCCACGGACAATGCCACAGTGGAGTCGTTCAACGGCAGGCTGCGGCAGGAGTGCCTGAACGAAAACTGGTTCATGTCCCTGGAGGATGCACAGTGCAAAATCGAGGCCTGGCGCATACACTATAATCAGAGAGGCTCCCATTCTGCGCTGGGCTGGATGGCCCCGTCCGAATTTGCTGAAAAGTCTGCCGGTTGCCAGAACATGCAACCAACATGAAGCCGGTTATTCCTGATTATGACTGGAGCATATTCGGGGTCAGGGTCAAATGAAGATATTACTAACATCACGGTGTATTAATCAACGGGGTGCAGATCAGCATGCATAACTATTTGTGTGCTTGGAAAAAAACGGCTTTTAAGAAGCTAAAGGCCGTTTAGTGTTTTAATAGCTATTGAGTACATTGATGTTAAGCGGTTTAATACTCCGGCTTATCAGCATTTCTACCCGTAGAATTTAGGATAAAAATACGACTTGTACTACTTAAGTGATACTTATTATTTCCACCTATTTACTCTCAGCTATCACTAGAGCTGGTGGTATTGGGCACCTTCATATTCCGCATCTTATACATCATATTTGCGTTAAGTCTAGCTTGTTCATTGACACTGAGAAAATCAATTCGTCCATTTGGCAATTTCCTAACTTTTAGAATTCCTTCCATGGATATATGGGGAGCCACATGAAACTTGCCTTGCTTCATTATATTATGTAAACAGTGAAATCGAAGTTCGAACTCCGATCTAGTTTGCGGTGTCTCAAATGTATCAAAATTCATATGTTCTCCAATGTTATCCGAAAGAAACTAGTCCAATAGGTTTTAGATCTAACTCAAATACCCAAATCAATTTGAAGCCATGTGGTAACCTGAGAGCATTTGCATCAATCGACAGATAGCAACCCTCATTAAATGGCGCCCCCTCATACTTTTCTTTTAGTCGTCCTGACTTCCACCAATTCCGTTTTAAATTTGAGCTAGTTGCTCCAGTGATTTGCATGAAATGCGTTGTTGGTATTGCAGGGGTAAAGCTACCAAAGTACGCAGGTAAAGCTTCAACATTAGCACAAGTGTCAATCACGCAAGTCTTATCTAGTGAAGGCTTATCAAGTGACAAGAAGCGCCCTGAAGGAAGAGGAAGATTTTCTGGGTTATCTGATAAGTATGCAGTTAATCTTACTAACCTCAGTTGACCTTCAAACCAAACCCTTTCAAAATAATCTAAGTAAATACTTTTTCCATGTAACGGCTTTGGCTCCTTAGAATGAAGCCATTGTAAAGCTGGAGAGTCAAAACTGCTAATTCTCAAGTTGTCTAAACGAGTAGGATTATATTTTCTGAAAACATTTTCAATATGTTTGCATTCTGATTCATTTGCAACATCTGTAAATGCTACTTGAAATACGTAGCGAACTCTATCCGACCAACGATTAGGGTATTTAGTATTTTCATAATAACCCTCCGCCAACAACTGTTCCAGCTCCAAGCATACTTCTATAGATAATGGTAAACACACATCTTTCAATGCCGACTCGGCTTGAGTCAATACATAGGCGCTTGTTAAACCTAGTTTCTCTAGTCTTAACCAACTAGGCTTAATGCATTCGGCCCATGAAGGTAAGTCAACATCCATCAATCTGCTGTTATCAACCGTATTGCAAAGTCGACCTCTTAATTTACTTAAAGCTTCTGCTGCAGATTCAAAATCTTTCATAGCAGCTTCCCTAGCAATGCGTATTAGAACTGAATATCTTCCGACATGTTTACAGCCCTGTTGTATAGAGTTAAAGTCGAGCTCTTGAGCCAGTGTCTCCCAAATTTGTTTTGTTATAGACATTTGATCAAGAGCACCGCAAATGACATCAGGGTGAATGCCTGTATCCATTGAAAAAGCTTTGGCGCCAAAAAGCCGGACAAAGTCTGGGTAGCTTCTTGATAACCAAATCAGCATTTCAGATGCTTTTTCTCGCCTTAACCAAAGAGGGTGGTCAATCACATGAAGAAGCAAAGTGGCTAGGCAATGAGGTAACTCATTATCGTCCCTCTCATCTAGAAACCTATAGCCAGCGGTTTCTTTGTCCGCAGCACCAACCATGAGTTTTGTGTGCTCGTTAGTTACACGAAGAAGTTCTGCTTGCTCATCGTTAGAAGAATAACTAGCTAACCACTCTATTAAGTCGTTGGCTATCCGCCAATTTTCCGTATGGCGTTCATTAAGTATTAAAGGTGAGTACAGTTTGACTAAATCACAAACTGAGCCATTCGTTCTCAAAAGCAGAGATTGTCCATCCGCTACCTTAGAAACTTGACCACCCCATATTGACCATCCACCACTTTGAATTAATGTCAATCCTGAAATGATTTCTTTTTGTGCTTCCGAAAAATTACGGCGTCGTAGATATTTCTCCACTTTAGCTAGAGAGGTAGTAGCTTCAGAGATTGAAGTTCTGGAGCCAAAAAGTCCCGGCATATAGATAGCGTCGGAATCTTCTTTCTGCTCATTTGCTCGATTATTCGCCTTAACCGTATTTTCTTCAGGTATTGTAAGTGTGGTTCTTTGGGGCTCGGGCAAAACCATATAATTAGTGAATCTAGCTTCGAATGTCTCTGTGTATCGTTCAGGTATGGATGAAGCAATCAATACGATAAATTCGGAACAATCTTTTTTATTTTCAAATTCAGATTCACAAATAACTTCTAATCGGTCCATTATCATGGTGAGAGCGTTATCATCACCTGAAACTTTGTCAATCAAAAGTTTATAGGATTCAGCAAATCTATTAATATAGCGAGAGTCACCAAATTGAAAACTTTCTAATAATGCCCAGCAAAGCTGCCAGTCGGCACTTGAGATTAATGGATTAATAAGGTACAGAATCGAATCTTGTTCATCCAATGCTCCTCCAGGGAACCGAGTCCCTTTTATTGCAGATATTCTATCAATGTCACCTTTAGTTACCTCCTGATGCATTTGCTCTAAGGTTCCGTAGGTTTGTCTTATAAAATATTTAACTGCACTGGAAAATTCATTACGTGAACATAAAGCCTTGAGGAAATCACGTTTAGCGTACCGAACGAAACGCTGAAATGTCATTTCTCCAGCCGCTGCATCTAGTAGACCAGCAATTTTGCTAAGTTCACCTGACACTAAACTCGACGTATGACTTAGAGACTGAAGAACGGTAACACTTAACCCAAACTGATCTTCTTTATACCAACTAGGTCCCATCGAGAATGATAAAACAAGTTGATAAGTTTTATTTGCTTCGTCTGAAGCGTCTAATTTGGTATAAAATGGAATTATGCTAAGCAACTCTGGTACAAGTTCATATCTATTCTCTAAGTTATTAACTACGAACTCTTTCCAACGCTCCACCAGGGAAAACACTTGATCTTCTGTATTTAAATCCATTGGCTTATTAACAATATTTGCCAGGATTAGGTTTAGAGTTCTTCTAAATCCTTCAGAGTAGATACCGCATTGGGAACTAAATTGTCCCTCGACAAAGTTAAGTAATTCACTGATTTTATCAGGATATACATCAGTAATTAGTATTGTTAATGATTGATATAATTGGGGAACTATACTTTCTGGTAAACCATAGGCATCTTCCCATTGAACACGCTGTGCAAGACTAAACTTTAAATAGTCAAAAATATCCTTTTTTAAAATTTCCCAAACTTTTTGCAAGCCTATATTGTCCCCAGCCTCTTTGAATCTTCTAGCAGAACCATCACACCAAGCTACAACGCTATACATTGAATTGAGGCCGTTTAACCAAGTACGTGGAGATATAGTGACTAAGTCAGGATAAGTAAATTCTGTATCAATAAATGCCTTAAGTCTCCATGCTGCAAAACCATTCTCTAGTTTTGAGTGATCAATGGAAATATTGTCATCTGCAATAAATGTTATCGGTGATGGTTTGTCACTTGAAATTTCTCCTAACGCAAGAATAATATCGCTAGATGCGCCCAGAGACAAAAAACAGTCGATTACACTAGGGTGAACTTTTATTTTTTCATTACAACACTCTGAAATTAAGATTTTTATGTCAGGAAACACTTGTTCAAGGAGAACTTTATCAGTATTAATACCATAGTTATCACATAGGCCTTTATATAAAATAGCGGAAAATACAATTGGTTCTGCGATCTCTTCTAGTGGTCCGTTGTAAAGTTTTCGTATTTGATCAAGGGACATGTAACGGCCAGATAAACACATTGATGCAGCTAGCATGTAAGTCATCATCTCACTTCGAAGATGCTTACTTGTCTCCTCATCTTTAGAAGATTCATCGATGGCTTTCATCCAATAAAATTGGAAATTAGCAAGTGATGCGTGCGAATTTTTGTCTTTAGCGCGAATCCTTAGAAGATACTGCTGTAATTGAAGGTCATAAATATCAAGAAACACCCTATAAGAAAGCCCATTTCCGTTAAACACTTGTTCGAGTTCTTCAGTTAAGTTCTTCTCTACAATACTTAATAACTCTAAAGCTTCCATATAGCTGTGAGAGTCAACTAGCTTCAATGCAATTGTGAGAGCTTCTTCCAGCGGTATAATTAACTGCTTATATCGACTTACATGCTGCAGAACTTCCTGGTTTTTCCCTATAGAGATCAAAGCATTTGCTGTTAAATCAGCAGATTGAGCAAATAGAGTGTTGTAGCGGAATCGAATTCTTTGATTAAGCAAAAGGATTCGTACTGTTTCAACTAAACTACCTAGCTCAGTTGCTACTTTCAAAATACCTTTAAGATCTTCAAGGATAGTATCAGGCTCAACCCCTTGATAAACGCAATCATCAACCCAGTTTTGAGTACATAAAGTTACTAATAGCGCTTTATCTTGCCCCTCGGACTTAAGTCCATGATAAATTAGGTTAAGTACACTGTACTTTTCGTCTTTTTGTTTTTTACAGTACTCAACCAGCCGTGATTGAATATCCTGCTCTCGTAATGCTGTCTTCTCAAGTAGAAAGTCAGAAAATGAAGAGTGATAGATTGTTGTCTGATTTGGAGACAACAATAAGTGCCGTATTCTTGCTAAAGTGCTAATCAATATCGACTGTTCGTTTGGATTCAAAATTTTAGTGAATTGGTTAATGGGGACTCCCCAGCGCAAACGAACAACTATTGCTAGTAAATTTATGGCGTCATTATCTTCCATCAGCTTCAGCCACAGCAAGTCATAGTATTTTCGAATGCTGCCATCAATTAACGGCAATTCACAGATTTCATCTTCGCTCGCTCCTGAGTTGACGAGATCGATTAAATAGCGAAGGTATAATGGGTGTCCTTGGGCTCGTTCGCAGATTAAGTTTATAGTTTTTGAACTAACGTGCACACCTGTAAGAGCTCTATAGCAATAATCTTTGACATCATTATCTGTAAGAGAGGGCATAGAAATACATGCCTCAACTCCAAGTCTTTTACCTAATCGAGTTGCAACTTGCTCATAGTTAGGTGCGGAAAGAACAATTACCAATCCAGGAAGTAATGTCATAGGTAACAGCCCAATGAACTTGTTAAGAGCTTCGGCATCTTGACGTTCAACTTCATCTAATCCGTCAATGAACAGTACTCCTTTTACATTTCTTGAGGAGTAAACACCACTTAGCTTAATGAAAAGTTGTTCTGTCTTAGTTATTAACTCTGGATAATCACCATTTTCTATACGTCCAGGAGATCCTGTGGTGAAGATCGATACTTGCATGTTTAACCAATTGAAAAACTCTTGTGGTTGGGCCAGCCGAGTGGCGTTTTTGGAGCTTTTTGGGGGGGTAAAACTATATGTACCGAAGTGTTCTAAAGAAGAGTCTATAGGGGTGTATATTTCACAAAATGTTGATTTACCTATACCATGTGCACCATTAATGAATAGGTAACTGTTTTCTTGCTCAATAGCAAATTTATCAAATTGCTTAATAAATGAATTTCTAGAGGCTAAATCTTTACGCTTATACCCATCGTTATTAGTTTCGACATTCAATCCATG
Source organism: Pectobacterium parmentieri (assembly GCF_001742145.1). Lineage (NCBI taxonomy): Bacteria > Pseudomonadati > Pseudomonadota > Gammaproteobacteria > Enterobacterales > Pectobacteriaceae > Pectobacterium > Pectobacterium parmentieri. The sequence continues at coordinate 2,391,683 of NZ_CP015749.1, forward strand.
TTCATTCAAAAAGGTGCGCATACTAAATACAGAAACAACACCAATAGTTTTTTCTACGGAAACTCTAATAACGCCCACACAAGTGCCGTTACAAACTACTGATGCTCCAGAAAATCCTTTGTAGTCGTTTAAAGATAATGCTTCATCTATACTGATCTCTATATCAGAGCGAAGCTTAGGTCTGTCAAACGTCTGAATAATTGTTCCCTCTAAACGATGCCCCATAGTTAATTTAGTAACAGGCCATCCGTAGGAATAAAATCGGCTTCCACCTAATGGTAATATCCCACTAAGTTTGACTGGAGAAATATTGCACTCAATTTCTAACTCTACTAAAGCGATGTCTAACTTTGCATCATGACCAAGAACATGAGCTTTCATTGCTAAAATGGGGGAACCAAAATCAAAAATTATACTTAATTCTGAATCACTTTCAATTGCATTGGCTACACAATGCCTAGCAGTTAATACTATTTTCGGTGTAATTAGTAATCCTGTACCATATTCATCACCACATTCAATCTTACAAGTTGCTACTTTCATTTCAGTGTCTAACATGATTGTTCCTTTGTAATTTCTATCCAACCAGTTGCGTCTTCTTCAACAATGAAAGTAGCGCCTGTAGTTGCTTGATAATCTCTAATTTCTCTCGATGCTGGGGTCGAATAGTTAAAATAGAGAGTCCTTGTAAAGCTTGCTTCCCTATCAATTATCGCTCGAAGAAGTTCAATATCAGGGTGATTGTGTTTGCTACCATCTGATGAAATGAAATACCTTGGAGCATCTATAACCCTGAGTAGCTCAGGACTAGTATTGTAGTTACTTCCATGGTGAGATATTTTTATTGCATCAAACATCATGGTTTCTCCCTGAGACTTCAGTCTCTGGATCTCCATCAAAATATCTTCTGCCAATGCATCTGCAAGCATTAACAATCGAATTCCATTTAACTCGATAATGGTTGCAATAGAACTAGCATTAGTTGGTGAGTCATCCGGTTTATATATATCCTCAAGCCTTTTATTGCACCCTGCAGATATGAGACTTTCTCCTTTAGCCTGTACTTTATTATTGTGCTCAAAGTTAAGCTCAAAAGCATCGTCAATAGTTTGGCTCGTGCTTACAGGACTAGTAAAACCATAGCGCCTTAAGTCCCGTTGCCATGATTTAATTAAGCTGTTCAGTCGATCTCTTGACGGTGTTAGTACTCTTACGAAGCCATCTTGGAATTGCTTATGTTGCACGGAGTCGATACATATGCTTTGTGTGCCATCAGTTCGATTCCAGGTATACTCTCCAGCTTTAATCAAAGTTGCCAATGTAGAGCCTTGTCTGGCACTGATCTCGTTAACGCTTGGGAGCGAGCTGATCTCTTTCGGATGACCTCGCTTAATGATGGCGTCAATCACTTCAAGGTCTTCAGGTGGTAGAGTGGTTTGATTTACTGAAGTCAAGCTTCGGAGACTGTTGTGCCAAACCTCTTCAATAGAAATAATATTTTTAGCATTTGAATCACCGTTTGAGGCCAGAAGGCGAATGATACCTCCAATGTGATCAGCATCAATATGCGTGATGATAATTAGATTTAAACATGCATTTTTAGCTACTAACTCTTTGAGATCTTTTTGTATGTATGAACTGAAGGTGCTGGCATACCCACCGTCTATAAGGATGTTAGTTCTGTTGGTACTTAGTAGAAAAGCATCTCCATTTTGGGCTGGGTACATTTTGATTCGCACGGTACATCCTTGGGGCTGTTATGATCCTATAAATATGCTAAGTATAAGCAATTTTTGTCCAAATTACAGAATTCAGTAGCCTTTGATACGTGATTTGTATCAACTAAATCAGGATGTTAAGACTAAATAGCTTCGCATATTACCGCTCCACTTTAGCCAGACCATGCTGATTACCGGGGAACGGCGAGGCGGCATTCATAAATAGCTTTACCTGTGCCAGTAACTGCCACATATACCGGCACTGATGGTTACGCGTTATGGTCTCGTGTAACGACAACCACAGCAACTCGATTGGATTCAGCCACGGCGAATACGTGGGCAGGAACAGCAACCGGAACTTCGTATTTTTTTCCAGCCACCTTTCCACCTTGCGGCTTTTATGAATGATGTAGTTATCAACGACCAGCGTAATGGTTTTCGCTCGCCGATATGTCCGCCGTAATGTCTCTAACAGATTGATAAATAAATCAGAACACTTTTTACTGTCGCCGACGTAATGAACTCGTCCCGTATCCGAATGCAGTGCCCCTGCCAGATAATACTTTTGGTTATGTCCCGGCGTAGTAATACGTTTCTGTTGCCCTTTGAGCATCCAGTCCGCGCCGATTTTCGGGTTCAGGTCGATATCCACTTCATCCTGATAAAATACCGGATGGGCCGGCTGCTTCCGGACGACCGCCTGTTCGATGGCGAGTCGCTTTTCCTCATAATGCGGGTCTTTGATTTTCAGTGTTGGCGCGGCTCTGCGCCAGACAATACCCGCTCGTCTCAGGTAGCGGTGCAACGTGGCAGGATGAAGCTCTGCATTAAAAAGCCGATTAACGATAAGAGCCAACAGCTCAGTGCTCCAGCGGGAGCGCAGCCAGCCAAAATCCTGAGGAGAACGCTGAACCAGAAGCGGTAGAGTATGCAGGATATCTGCGACAGGCCAGCGTGGTGCTCGTCCGGATTTGAGGCTCTTTAGACCTTCAACACCCTGTAAAGTAAACCAATTTATCCATCTTCCAACGGATGAGCGAGCCGCACAGAGCAGTCTGGCAACATCGGTGACGGTCATTCCCTTATGTAACATCAATATGGCGATGAGTCGTCTGGAATAGTTTTTATCATGTGTTTGTTGGGCTTCTTTACGCATTAGTCGTCGTTCTTCATCAGGGATTGCTGCTATGATCGGCATCGCTCAGTCCGGTTGGTGATTTGTGATGTTTGGCGATTGATCAGATCGCTCAACTCGGACTGAGTTCCCTTCAAGTGATCTACTATTTGGCGAAGCTATTTAGAGTAGTAATAATATTCTCTTACTTACCAGTTATAGTGCTCAACTTTGTGGCAATGCCGGTGTACTGTAATTTCTCTAAAAGGGAATTAAAGTGCTGCGCAAGATACTTCATACGCAGTTGTTAAAAACATTCTCTTATGACACTGAGCCGACAGTTAAACCTCTTTGGACACATTTTCATTTAGGTGCGACATCTTCCACGTTACCTCTAGGTATGCTTCGTTTTCAGGGAAAACATTAGTAACGATGACCCATGCCTCGGAACGCTCATACCAGATTTATGGAATCCGCAACCATTGGTGGTCATTATGGTGGTCTTGACAGAAAGGGAATTCAGGTTTAGCCTATTTATTAGTCAGTTACTGGCAAAGGCGATCCCAGTCAGAGGAGCCAATTTAAAGAAAGCAGACGTTCACTGACGTCTGCTTTTTTGCTTTTAATCAATTGGTTATCCCCTTCTTCAGGTTCACCCTCGTCCACCAAAAAACACTCGAAGCCATACCCTTTTGCTGGTAAAAATACTGGTAAAGCTGGTTCGATTTCGTTTTTACCAGCAATCGGAGGGAACCGTCATGTCACTTACTGATACTAAAGTAAAAAATGCCAAGTCATCAGAAAAGGCGGTGAAGCTTACTGACGGGTTCGGCCTCTATTTGCTGGTGCATCCCAATGGTTCAAAATACTGGCAGTTAGGCTACCGCTTTGAAGGGAAACAGAAGGTGTTTTCCATCGGCGTCTACCCTGCTGTTTCTCTGGCTGATGCAAGACAACGCCGGGATGAAGCAAAAAAACTGTTAGCGGCGGGAATCGACCCCTGCGCCAAAAAACAGGCTGACAACAAAATCGTTCAGGAACGACGTAACAACACCCGCGCTTTCAAAACAGTTGCCAAAAGCTGGTTTGCCACCAAAACCACATGGTCGGAAGATTATCAGCGTTCTGTATGGACACGACTGGAAACCTACCTGTTCCCTGATATTGGCTACAAAGACATTGCTGAACTGGATACGGGCGATCTGCTGGTTCCCATCAAAAAGATAGAGAAGCTGGGTTATCTGGAAATTGCCATGCGAGTGAAACAGTACGCCACCGCCATCATGCGTTATGCCGTCCAGCAAAAGATGATCCGTTTCAATCCTGCCTATGATTTGGACGGTGCGGTTCAGAAGCCACAGACGGAACACCGTCCCGCTATCGAACTGGAAGAGATACCTACCCTGTTGGAACGCGTTGAAGGCTATAAAGGCCGTAGCAGGTTGACTCAATTGGCGATAAAACTCAATCTGCTGATTTTTGTTCGCTCAAGTGAACTCCGTTTTGCCAGATGGTCAGAGATCGATTTCAAAAGCGCCTTGTGGGTTATCCCTGAACAGCGTGAAGTCATTGAAGGGATAAAACATTCAGGCCGTGGTGCAAAAATGCGCAGAAAACACTATGTTCCTCTATGCGATCAAGCACTGGCAATTTTGGAAGAGCTTAAAGACCTCACCTATGACGTTAACGGTGATGACGGTTTTATCCTGACTGGCTGTTATGATGCGATGAAACCGATGAGTGAAAGTACCATCAACAAAGCACTGCGAAAAATGGGCTATGACACCAAAACCGACCTGTGTGGTCATGGTTTCCGAACGCTGGCGTGTAGCGCCTTAATTGAATCGGGTATCTGGCCTGAAGATGTGGTTGAACTTCAGATGAGCCACATGGAAAAGAACAACGTTCGAGCTGCCTATACCCACAAGGCTAAATATCTTGAGCAACGCCGTCTCATGTTGCAATGGTGGGCTGATTTTCTTGATGCTAACAACAACGGGATGGTAGTTTGCGCAGAAAGGATAACGTAGCTAAAGCCAAGGATGGCTTGTTTAAGCCAATATATCTAAACAGGCCATACCTTTTTACTGATTTGTTTAAACTTACTCACTGACAAAGCACCACGTACATTACGTGATTTTGAACCGGGAGCCAGTAACGCAGCTTCCACCATAGACCGATCAGCTTCCCACATCTCGGTGACAACGAAAAACTCATCCATCAAAACCAAAATAACTGAATCCCACTGGTGTTCTAATCGGATAGAACCAATCCTTTGCCCTGTTTTAAATTTATCAGGAAGGCAACGACCTTTAATTTGGATTTTTCGAGAGTCAGAACCAATAGCATCGTAGCCGGGACTTCTTGCACCCATTAGTTTTAAATTTAATAATTTAGCAGCATAAAACTCAGCGACCTCTCCTGTTATACCAAGAGGTTTTCCTGTTAACTTTTTATACTTTGCAGCTAAGTCTATTACTTCGATTAATAACGCTTCTATTTCTTGGTTCACTAATTTTTCCTATGATATGAATAAGGAAGAATTTCGGGAGTAATAACTCATCATCCTTTCGGCTCAATCCTCAAAGGTTGGAGGCTTGCCAGCCTTAGATTTTCTCGTATTGCGTTTAGCAATTGACTAGCAACGGTCCTAACCTTACATTGCAGCGAATCAGGTACGTACTTCACAAAAGACCATCTGAACACCAGTTTCGCCCCTGAAAGGTACAGTAATACCAGACAGGGGCTAACCTCAACGTTATACGGAGTAACGCTATGGCTGTCTGTCAGTTTACCTATTCCCTTCCTGAAAATCTGCATCTGGCTACTGCTTTTTTTGCCACAACTCAACATCCAGCAACGGAGGCTTATCATGTTCGATAACACACCGCTGGAACTGGAAGAAATCGTCGATCAGTGTCGGGCATTAATTTATGCCGTTGTTGAACTGGATGAACCCAAGGCAAAAGAGATTTTGTCTTTTATTTTGTGGGAAAGGCTAAATACATTGTATCTGACCTACCAAAAAGAAGCTGCAAATTAACATTATCCATCCATATGGTTTTCAGTAACGACAAAAGGGCTGTTAATCCCTTTTATCTGCCCCTGTGAGGCTCTACCCATTGAGTAAAAGAAATAGTTCTATGTATGGGGCAATCAGACATTTTGTTAACGTGAATGTCTTTGAGAGACATATATAAAACAATTAGAATTAATTTATTTATAAATAAATTTCGCCATAACCGATTCTGTTGTTACATTTTCAGAATTATACCATCGTATAGTCCCCTGATAATACCCAACGGCCATAATAAACAACATCCTCATTAAATCAGCATCATCCGCATCAGATGTTGAGATCAAAACAGGAAGGCTTACTTTTGAGTTATAAGAATTATTATAATATTTTAATGGCTGCTGACTAATCACGTTGCCTCCAATAAGAAAGCCTCCGATAACCCCCGTGCTCTTGAAATGATATTGCTCTATCAATTGAGCAATGGATTCTCCTGCATATTCATTATCCAACGCTGCCCCTGCAATCCATGTATAAGAAATCAGGAACCATTCCATATCAGATTGCGTTATGACTGTTTTCTTTGTCGCTGCTCCGGCTGAAATCGATGCACTGATACTTGATGAAACACTGGCACTCGTTGACGCCGAAACAGACGCTGATTTACTGGCAGATAACGAAGCGGATTGTGAAGCACTTAGGCTTTCACTGGTGCTTGCTGATTTTGAAGCCGATAGACTGGCACTGCTCAAAGCACTCAAACTTGCTGATATTGAAGCAGATTTAGACGTAGAGATCAATGCTGATTGGCTGGCACTGATACTACTACTCGTTGAAGCACTAATTGACTGGCTTACGCTTACAGAATTTGATGCTGATGTTGAAGCCGATAGTGATGCACTGGTTGAAGTGCTTAAACTTGCTGACACTGAAGCCGATTTGGAAGCTGATACCGAACTTGATATAGACGACGATACCGACTTACTGGCACTCACCGATGCCGCTGTTGATGCTAATTTACTGGTAGAAAGTGAGGCTGACGTACTGGCAGATTTGGATGCAGAGGTTGATATTGCCGTACTTGCCGCGACTTCTGCCTCTGAACCTTCCCGCAGTTCCCCAAGGTTCAACGGAAAAGCCAATGTGTTTTTTAAGATCTGCATGGAAATAGGATAGGTTTCCTGAACGCTTCCATCTGGCTTGGCACTCATTAGGTAAGCATCTGCCGTATCGGATATGGTCCGAACCTGTTGAACCGTTTCCCTGACTGCCGCATCATGTTTTTCATTGCGGTAAAAGCTCAATGCGGTGTAGGCAATTCCTGAAGCTATTCCAAGTGCCAAAACAATTTCTAATATTGAATAGCCCTTTTTGTTTCTTATCATAATGTTTATCCTTATTTAATCGATAACTGATGGTTTTCTCTGGTCTGCATGGTTTTTCGATAAATCTCATAACTGACATTAACGAGGCTTTCTTTTTGAGCAGAACCACCAAAGGAATGAAAAATATCCCCACCAGACTGATAAAGGGCGTAGGTTTTAGGATAAACAAAATGATTGACTACAATGGTGTTATCTTTTCCCAATTTACATAATGCTGCTGTTTTATCCGTCACGACCATGTTTCTGTTCCATGTGTTTCCAGAAGCAGGCGGCGTTAATGGCACATATTGATTATTGACCAGCACTTCAAAATATTTTCCTGCTAATTGCGTCGCCAATGCCGCACAGGACTTATCTGGCACATGGCTTAGTGTTAACTTTAAAACATTAGCACCAGTGTATGTTGGGTTGTATTCCAATGAATAAATACTACCTACCGGAGCCTTAAAAACACTATCGGCTGATAGTGCTTGTGATGTAAATCCACTGGCTAAAAATAAACATAACCACCTTTTTTTACTGAATGACATAATCCCTCCTGAATTTTTACGTATACTCAGGAGATAATCAATTTATTTTATATTGACAAGTGTCTGCGGTGTTATTTTTATTAACCATATCAAATAACAATAAAAATCAGGATTTACATCTAATAAACATTCAGTTAACAGCTTTGAGTTACACAGAAATACCATATATTTAAAACATTCCGTTATTCAAAAATGCAATGTTATTATATACAAATAGCCCCACATAGAGATGATTCAGGAAATCATTTGGTTGATTTTTAATATGTCATTTTTTAAATCATCGCTAATGTCTGCAGGATTTATCTGATTTATAATTTCCTTTATTTTAATAAAACTATTTTTATGATACATTAATTTTTCCCTTTTTATTATTGATAATGCTGCAATTAGTTCGCCATCATAATATTCTCCAGCCAACGGGTCCTCATTCAGAACATCTAGCACTCTTGGTATCAACTGTTCAATAAAAAGCTCCTGCCGGATAGCACGACAAAGATCTTCTACTGTTAGTTTTTCAATTGGTACATCAAGAACACGATCAAACCACAACTCAAGAGAAGATTGTTGATGTGGCTCTTTAGTCATATTGATGTCTCCTACTAATTTTCGCAAAGTCGTCATATTCCATATCCTTTCAAAGCTGACTCTATTTTAGTAATCGCATCAGTTGCACGGCTATATGCAGCTTGAGCATCAGAGTTATTTACGTTCTTTAATGTATCTGCATTATTCCTTAGTCCTCTGAGCGTGTTCTTCATTTCCTGCATGTGATCCCAATATCCACCATTATTTTTAGGCACTGGATTACCATCCATATCCTTGAGGGTACCTATTATATCATGATCTTTCAGAGCATTGTTTATCGTGTTATCTATCTTTTTAATTGCACTTTTTTGTTTCTGATTCAGCTCTCCACCCTGCTTTTTAGCAGTATTTTCCATACTATTCAAATAAACATAAACCGGTGGATATTGATTTATGGGAAAAACCAGAATGTAATCCCGAAAATCCTTCTCCTCAGGCATCGGTGTCGCAAGAATACTGACATCATCCATCTCTGGAATTTCAAATCCCGGTATTGCTGACGGAATAACAGGCTGTTCACCATGTGCCGTATCTGTAGGTAATTCCATGCCCGGATTATCCGGCGTCCATAAAATGGTCGGCCCCGTAACGGTATCATCCTCCCAAAACTCATAGCGATTATTGGGGAAATCATAGTTAAGTAATCTGACACGCACCTGATCACGTCCGCTTTCCATGCTGGTGTGGTAGCCAACCGCCTTCAGCCTGCCAGTTTCTTCATCTTCCACCCACTGATAACGAACACGACTTGGCACCGTTCCCTGTTTCTTCGCGACTTCCAATAACTTTTCAGGTGTCAGCAGATCTTCTTTTTCGCCTTTCAGGCGATCCTGAATCAGCGCCCCCATCAACAAAAAACTCGGTGTCATCCACAACTGGCCTTGCCAGACTGATGGACCAGATAACCGTTTCATTTCACGAGTCAGTGCTTTTGCCGCATTCTGATTAGCCTGAGCCACAGCACCACCTGCAGCAGCCGTCGCCCCCGCTTGTGCTGCCGTGCCTGCCATGACCAGTGATTGGGGTGGTGGCAACATGGCAGCATCCGCTTTACCCACTAACAGATCAAATATTGTCTGGTACCACGGCTCAATCGGGGGTATTTGGGGTTTGTTAATCAGACCGGGCGAGGGTTTGGGTAACGGTTCACTTTTCCCGACAAATGACTGAGGAGAAACAGCAGAAGACCCACCTTTCTTTTTCGCCGCCTGCGCATACTGTTTCACTTCACCGGGTTCATCAGTCGGAACAATGGATTCACCAGCCGGCATAGAGAAATAGACACTCATTTCCCCAATATTGCTCTGTGGTTCGTCTTCCTTCCCCGCGTCGGTACAACCCGCGCCACGTAAACAGGATTTGGCAAAAACGGGTTCTACTGCCAGCATCGGCGTTAGTGCCAATATCGGAGAACGATTTAATACCGCCTGTTTCGCGCATTCCTGAACCGGAGAACGATGTGGTGTATCACCATGCCGGAGATAATCACCCCGCCACAGTTGATGCCATCGCCAATACGCGCAGCAGGTTTGCCGTTAATAATGACGGTCGATGAACCTTCGGCGATTTTTCGGGGATGAACACCATGGGGTGCATTGGGACAGGGGCAACCGTGAAGCAGAACCGTATCGCCTTTACGAGCGGCGGGCTGACCATTGATAATCACATCAGAACTGCCTTCGATTATCGGTGTTTCAGGGAAGCAGTCATGACCACTTCCGATATCATTAAGACGGGCAGCACCCGGCATGTCATTCTCCTTTGACAGTAAAACATTCCTTTTGATGACGGAATGTTGGGCACTTTTTATGGGAGATTCAATACCGAAATGGCTATCAGGCTTCGATACAGACGTAATCCATGATAATTTTATTTAGGTTCAGATATCATCCTTTGCCAATAGGCTGTATGGTTTTATCATCTGGTCAGTTTAAGAGGCTATTCACCACTCAAATTTTCAGTAATGACACAGGAATATAAAAAATTTGAATCGGCCTGAAATATTCTGGACTGAACATAACCAGCCGGACAAGATTTTCTTGGATTAAACCCCTTACATAAATACACATTAATATTCCCACTCAAATGGTCATCCGATGAAAAGCCACACAGTGCTCCTTGCTTTGAATCACTCCCTGTCCATTTTCCTGACTGACAAATTAGTAGAGCGCCTTTATCGTCTTTACTAATTAATCCATCAGGTGAACAACTCGCGCCAGCCACAGAAGTCGATTTAACCTGTAAATATTGCCCTGAAACAATACCTGATGAAGCGATATTTCCTGATGCCACAATATCGCCTTTGGCTAAACTATCACTAGAAGGCGATAGTGTTAAATCGCCTCTTATTCTTTGGCTTCCTCAGACATCTAATTTCATTGATGAAGTTGATGATGTTGTTCCGGTAATTGAGATGAAATTATTCTTTCCTGACTCATCTTCGATTCTTAATGGTATCGAGTTATCAGAAGAACAACTGGAAAATGTGCCACAGCCTAACCATAATCTTCTTTCGTTTTCTTTACCAACAATGAGTGCGCCACGAGATCTGATACCTTGTTCACTTTCCAGCCATTGATTAACTTTCACGATATTGTTAAACGTCGAATAACCATCAACAGTTAATTGATTTTGAACCTTAAGATTATTACTGAACGTTCCATTTTTGCTCTGCACAATTTCAGTCGCGTTGAGATGCGTTTCCTCCACAATACCGGATGAGGATAATCGCTGGCTTTTGATTGTTCCAGATGCAGTAATGTCTTTTACATTGTCGATACTCTGGCCGCCCATATTCAGATCCCCTGTCATCGGTAATGTTCCATCACGGCGTAGGTAAACCGAATACATAGCACTGTCGTATCCAACACGGTAGGCCAGCAATCCCGCAGCATTGATGCCACTATAGTTATTTTGGTTCTCAGTCCATTGACCACCCGTGCCTGATGCCACCGTTGCAGATTGCGTCATACCACTATCAATACCAGAAACTTGCATGGCACGACCTAACAAGTCATAACGAACACGATTTCCTTCAGACCACGGCAACGTGGTAATAACAAGTCCATTAATAACGTAGTTAGGTGTGGTTCCTGCGCGTTTCAACAGTATCTTATAAGAGGATTTTTGCATGTTGACGCCAGTATAACCCGCAGGTAACAGCCCTTCATTTACCAACGTCTGGTGCGTAATTTCACAGCCATTAGCCGAACAGGTTCTTGGTCCCGGATCGCTGCTCTGGCTGCTGCTTGAAGTTAATGTTGAAAGCTTGTCATAACGGATACTGATATAACGATTAACTGCTTCCCCCATCTGTTTCATCTGTGAACCTACGGTATTCGCCATGATGTTTTCCTGATCGCTTTTCATGTCCTGAAACTTTATGAATGCCATGGCTGTGCCGATACCTAACACCAATGTGATTTCCAATAGGGAAAACCCTTTTTGATTTGTTATTTTCATTTTCATCGTCCTTTTTAATTTACATACATTTTAATTATCAAAAATTAAAAAGTGGTCAAGATATCCATAAGGGATTAATTGATAAAAGGACGAACGCCATTTTATTTATAATGATGTGAAGGTAATAACGTTGCTGTCTCCACCTGACTGATATATTGAAGTTACTGTCACCATACTCATATCATTACTGGCCTTTCTAATTGATATTTATATTTTTACCGATGAAAATTCAACTTATGGTGAATATTAATAAAACAAAACCACCATTTTCATGGGAATTTAAAAACTAAAAAAAACCATTAAATCAGGGAATATATAATTAGCCAATATTTTTTAATTCACTTTATTTAATGATTTTTCATGTGAAGAATTTGCCGAAATAGAAAAATAACGTTTAAAACCGACCGGACGCGCTACTCTTTTATCTTCATTAATAAAAGGGACTCTCAATTTTGGAGAAGCATGGACTATCACCTTCCATCGAACGTCATCCATAAAATCAAATACAACTGAATCAGAGGATGCTATCCTTATATTTTTGAACATTCCTGTGGAATACATTGCTCCAATAGATGCATAATCTACAACAGTATTATTACGGCCTAAGCCAATTAAAAATATGTTCAGTGATTCCTCAAAAACAACATCGTCTGTTAAAAATATCAGATAAAGCACATCATCCACCTTAACCGCCGCTTCCAACACTTTACCTGACACTTTTACACCTGTAGCTTTGCCATTCAGTAGCACTTCACATTCTGATTCCTTAAACTGCATAGCCTCATGGATAATCTGTAGTGAGATAGCGTTAGTCACTTCCATTTTTACCTCCATATATTACCCATTTGCCACGCGGCAAGTGCACCACCAACAAAACAGCCCAACACAACGCACACAGGAGCACCGGGGCCACACATCAAACCGGCAACAGCACCACCAGCCCAACCACCTGCGATCCCTGCGCCACTAATGGATAACTGTCTTCCCGTTTCATTAAGTTTGTCATCGGCATTCATCACTTCATAAACCGCCACAGCAACGGAAAACACAACAAGTCCTTTCCCTGCCTGCGAAAACCTGAGCATATTTAAATCCACTTTTGGATTTGAACGCCCAGCAGACTCCACTATGGCACCAAACACATTGTTCCTTTGTATATCAGATAACGTATTAAAATTGGCGTTGCCACCATAGAGTTGAGTAGTTTTTCTGGCAACGAGATCATTGAAGGTTTTCCCTGTCAGCTTCATTTTTTGCGCTAACACCCTCCCAACGGGGGTAGACTTCGCCCGGATCATTTCCATCGTCATGTTACGCGCATCCATCGCTTCTTTTGCCGCCTGTTCCCACGTAAGGATCCCTATGTTTGCACGCTCCCGAAGCTCATCGGACATAGCTTTAATCAGCCTTGAATATTCAAGTCGCAACCGGGGATCTATCGAGAGTTGCGCGGCAGCAGCAGACATATCTCCCTGAAAAGCAGAAATAACCTGCTCGAACTGCTCTTTTCCTCTTTTATCTAAAGGACTCAAAAGAGCCGTATCCATACATCCCCCTCAAAATATGATGACTTTTTTCCTGAATAGGAACCATACTTTGGCTCATACCAAACATCGACACACTATGCTATTCCGTCATAACCACACATATCAGAAATGTCCTAACTAATAAAAAAATTTTATATAAAGTAATAACCTCATTCGTAAGTATATAATATTGTTTGAATAGTCTAGTGCATGTTATCTATACATTTTTAACAATCAGGATGGTGGCCAATGCGTGAAGCACTTAAATTATTAAATAACAGTCGATGAAAACGGCAATGAAAGTTATGGACAGGTCAGGGCCGTACACCAAAAGCTATCACCGCTGCGCTTGAAAAATGGTAAGACTTTGGAAGATTTTGAGATCTGATAGATTTATTTTTACCAAAACCGTTGGCAGAACTCATAGCTGACGGTTATTTTATAAATCAAGTCCATGCATGTTTAAAACCCATTCATCTACAAAGCAAAATACTCAGCGTATTATGGAAATATGGCGTAAAGTTGTTGATGTGACACATCATTTCTTGGCAATAAAAGATCGTTCGGCGATAAAAAAGAACTGATCTTATTCTTTCCTACGGTCGAACTTACATTACGTGTGAATCAACAGGACAAGCAATTGGTTTCATATATTTACATGACGGGCATATGGAAGCGCTTTTTATATATCCGGATTATCATGGGCAAGGTGTAGGAAAAGCGTTGGTGAAGATAGCGCTTTCACAATATTCTCGATTAACTACTGATGTTAACGAACAGAATACACAGGCAGTGGGGTTCTATGAACGCATTGGCTTTGAACGTGTGGGACGTTCTGAAGTTGACAGTCAGGGACGCCCTTACCCACTTATTCATCTTCGATTTCGACAACATTAGCTATCGCACTCTCTGAGTGCTTGCTCAACAGTTCACCGACCTAAAAACAAGTTTTAGGCCGGTTCACCGTTTGGACGTGAAAAACATGATTAGGACTTGGATTTATTTATAACATTATCAATATAGACTTGTCCTTGTGCTTTATACCTTTCAGTATCACTCTCATGAAGATTAGGGATATCAAGCAGAATCCCAAAGACCAATTCCTTATCTACATAACCAATATCACATCCTAAGATTTTGGCAACCTCTGCACCGAAAATAATTTTCTGACGGGTATTCTCTTTTTTCGTTTGTTGTTTATTTTTAGCTTCCAAGAAGTATAGGCGTTCCTGTGCGGAAGCAATTTGTTGTTTGATTGTTTTTGTTGTCATTATTTCTCTCCTTTATATTTTTATGATTTTATTTATCATCGGAATCCCAAAATGAATCTGAATTGTTGTTTTTAACTATCGGATTTTTAGGTTTGTATGGAATATTTGCGTATTCGTATCCTGATACTATTCTTTTCTTTATGGACTTAATACGAAAACGGAAATAATCCTTTTCTTGTTTAACCCTTATCTCTTCTCTTTTTCGATAAATAATTTCTGCTGCCTTAGCATAGGCTTGTTCAACATCAGTATAAATACCGTCTTCAATTAATCGTCTGGCTACCCAATCAATGGCTTCATCATGATTTTTATGCATATACTCTCCTTGTAATATTCAGTGCAATTCAATTAACACATTTTGAATAATTATCAACAGGATAGAGAATTATATTTTTATCTGATAACTCACAAACTCAACAGCCCAATATTTATTCCCCACACCACAGTATTTATTGTCAGTAAAGTTAATACTGTCTCATCTAACTCACCAAGCCTCATGTTATTTCCCTTTTATTTCACGCCTGTTATTATCTAATTAATATTAATGAAAATAGCAAGTAAAAAGGATATTATTAAATATAGAAATAAAAGAGGAAAAAGTAAGTCTATCAGCCTACAGATACCTCTTATGAATATATGTAGCCACTGAGCGATGCAACTTCATTAACTGGTAGCCCTAAAAGTACCCACTGGAGCGAAGCCACTACTTTTGCCTGTTGTCGCCACTGGCTAAAACTAAGGCCAGTTTGCTGATTGAACAAGCGACTAAGGTTTCTGACACTAAGCCCCCATTTCTGGGCCAATTGGCTTTGATCAAGAATACACCCCGGATTTTTTAATAATTCACTGGCTACATTTCTAGCCCGACGATCTGTTGGTAATTTTAACTCAAGTGGCAACTCAGAACATTGTCTTATTTCATAACCTAGCAGGTTCGAAATGAGGTTCTCATACTCTTCAGAGTGCTTAATGTGACTATTATTACACCGTTCCAGCAAAGCAATAATAAAATGATCAGCACCATAAATACCTGCATGATAAGGAAAATGATTACTGGACACAGGGTCAAGATAAAGGTTATTGCCTATTACATTTCCGGGTACCCAAGCTCTGTGATTCAAATCTGGTGGAAACCATCCTACGGAACCGGGCGTAACAGTCCACTGCGCAAGGACAGTCTCAATAACGATGATCCCCTCTCTAAGCCAGTATAACTGCCCAGATGAATGTTTATGCCATGGCGTTGAGTGCTGTGCCCCATATTCAAATTGCTGAATTTTCATTAAATTGGCCGATTCACCGTAAAAAATGTCTTTATACGGATATTACCCTACATTGGTTTTTCCGTAGAGTGTTTCTTTTAAAACAGGAGAAACAAATGAAAAACGCAAGCAAGATAGTAATCGATGCATTAGAAAAGGTTGTCTGCAGTTCAGCGCATGATGAGAGCCAAATCGCCATGTATTTTTCCCCGAATTACCAACAGGTAGTTGATGGTCATCAACTTGGATACAAGGACTTCATTAGACACATGGATACTCTCAAATCGCTAACAACGATAATAAATATCACCGTCAATTCAGTCATTTCTGAAGGTAATACTGTTTTTACACACCACTTTGTAGATTTGGAAGAACGTCAGGGTGAAAAGAGCGGATTTGAGGTATTAGCACGTTTCACGTTATCGTCAGGAAAAATTATCCGCTGTGAAGAACTAACCCGTATGATTAATGGAGATATTGGCGATCAGGATTTACCAGAAAAATATAATCTTTAGTCAGTTTTTCAAAACCATGTACCAGATCTAGTCGCGGCTAATACAGTTTACTTTCAAAATCGCTCTTTAAAGGATGCTATTCTGGTGGCATCCTTACAGGGCGTTAAAAATTCTTCCTATCGTGCTACCTCAATGAGAGCCAACCGCAGATGATGTTTAATAAAGTCCGTCTTAAGGGCGCTATAGCGATGTGTATCGTTTTCACTTTCCCGCACTGCTGCCCATTTTATTTCGGCATATTGTTTGGCTGATTTCTTGTTTTTTATCAGATAATCACGGAAAGCCACATGCTTTACTATTTGCGTATCACCTACGACGAAAGCATGGACATGGTGAGTACGTTGATCCCCACCTTTAGTAAAATATCGGCGATTTGGAATACCATTTTCACCACGCGCAGTGTATCCAGCATATTCCATTGCATCGTTTAATTGGTCCAGTTCATTCAAATCAATGACCTCTAACAATATGTCGATTGCGGGTTTTGCCGCCAATCCCGGTACCGCTGTACTTCCAACATGGTGAATCTGTGAGATAACCTGCCCAAGTGTTATCTGTAAAAGCACGCTTTCAGCTTCAAATAAACCGGGCCACTATTCATCATAAGGAACAATCGTTAATTGTCGCATATTTATACATTCTCCTTTCCCTGCTATCTTACAGTTATCGCGTTATATAAATTACGTATACAGCCCGAATAATTTTTTAAATGCCAGCTTACCACTGGTGGTAATAGTTACTTCTCTGAACCCCGGTATTCTGGTTAACCACCCTTTTTGCTCACAATGCGCAAAAAAGGCAGCACCAGCCTCACCACCAAGATGAAATCGCCGTTCACTCCAGTCAAGGCAGCCACAGCACGTTTTACGTCGTGTCTTTGGCTTGGACATAATACCTAACTCCCGGAACTGTTCTTGTCCTGATGGCGTCACTGACACGCCATCTGACGTAACCCAACCTTCAGCAACCATAAAATCATAGATATGAACCGCGATCTCACCTGCTAAATGGTCATAACACGTCCGGGCAACCCGTAATGAGGGAGGTGTGCTGATTTTAGTTGATGATGTTGAGCACCATGATACGCCCATCAGATTTTCAATCAGCCCGGCAATATCTGTTCCAGCCAGACGGTAATAGCGATGACGCCCCTGCGAAAGGCAGGTAATCAGTCCCTCACTAACCAGCCGGGACAGATGTGCACTGGCTGTTGACGCTGCGATATCAGCGACCGCACCTAACTCTGTCGCTGTCCATGCACGTCCATCCATCAAGGCGCACAGCATTTTTATGCGGGACGGATCAGACATGGCAGCAGCTAAGGCCGCCATTGAATGTTCCAGTTCATCACCGCTATCTGTTGAATTAGCGTGTTTTAACATGTTACTCAGGCACGACAGCCCATTTCTCCGTTGCTTTACTGGCAACCCTATCATTATCGGTCACAAGGATCAGCTGGTTTGCATGGTCGCTATATTGGCACAGAATATTAATTCCCTTCTCAGCCAGTGTTGCCGCAATTTCGCCTAACTCGCCGGGGCGTTCTTGCTTAAGTTTTCGGATCAATGGCCTGCATACGCTTTCAACCTGAAATCCTGCGTTTTCCAGCACGGCCTTGGCAGCATCCCCCTTCTCAACAAGAAAATGCGCATGTGCTTTGTCTGCGACGGTAAATACGCCACCACCCTCAAGCCCAATATCGTTTTGACCTAATACCGTCCCCAGTGCCGCCAGTTCGCCCGGCGCATTATTTAAAACAACATGGATGTCATACATCGGCCTGACCTCTGGTTTCTGATGAATAGTCTCTGAGCACATGGGTAATACGGATGCGATAAAAAGAGAAGATAGATTGACGTCCCTCTGCCTGAGCCGCCTTATGCAGAACGTTTTGTTTCCATAACAATACGGCTTCTTCATCCCGCCACCAAGACAATGACAGTATCTTTCCCGATGTTGTCAGGTTCTGAAAACGCTCGATAGAAATGAAACCATCAATATCGGCTAATAGCGGTTTCAATTCAGCAGCAAGTTGGAGATAACGCTCTTGCTGTGCGTCAACAACATTTGCTTCAAAAAGCACTGCGATCACATTCCTACCCTCTATGTATTAGACACGGGTATGACTGTACCGTTTTCAGTGCTGAACACTTCGACAGAGAGCGAAATATGAATGTCATCATCAATAGCATCTGTGGTAGTGTCAGTGATAAAGGTCTTCCGGTGATACACAGCCACGCCTCATTTTCTCAAATAACTGTTGTAATCTCTTAGCCCTCAATTTCTGAGCCTTTTTCTCACCAATCTCCTGATAGTATTCTTCACGGCGCTCCGCTACTACCTTACGGAACTTCTTCAACAGTTGATTCAAGGTTTTTAAATCAGTTGTAGCCGCTTCAGCTTGGATTTCTCTATACATATACATAACATGGAATTCATCAATCATATTATATCCCTTATTTTTATCATTCATGTTATTTCCCTCTTTCGAGGGAATAGTCATTACATCTAAAGTTCAAACAACTGTCATTTTCATCTTCCAATAAACAGAATCTTGATTTTCATCTTGATTTATATTTTTAAACACGAGTTCAATGATATGCTCCAGATGCCAATGAAAAACCTCTTCCTTCAAATCATTTTTATTGATACCAGATATATTATTTTTGATAGAGCATTTCATTATTTCACGAGTTATCAACAAATCATAAGTAACTTCTGAAATCTTCCCCCAACTAAAAATATAGATTGCTGTTTCAGGATCTTTTTCATAAATGTTGTATATCTCATCGCAGAATCCTTGTAGTATATTAGCGACAAACTCATTTGTTGTTTTATCATGACTGTTTAATACAATCTCTTTCATTTCCTCATCCTTATTTTTCAGTAAATAATTAGTAAAACATTAGTTATTATAAACGATATTGATGATGACACAGCCATACTCCAGCCCTAAATCATCGACTAGTTCGTTATTAATAAATCGATTTAACTCATCAAGTAAGTTTCTATCACACATGATTTCTTCAACTGAATACCCAGTAATGGCAATAAATATTTCAAACCGCTCTTGAATGGTATTCATTACTTCTGGCGTTCCGTCGCACAACATGCTGACTACTACTGATATTTTATTAGTCATTTATATCTCCCTCTTATATTTTTGGTTAGCCCCTTACGGGGCAAGATTAGTTCTTACTTTCTAAAACCTTCTGAATACCCTACTAACATGGCAGCGACCAGTTCAAAGTTGTTCTGAATATGGTTAATCACATGGATAATAAATAGACTCATAAAAACCCGGGTCATCTAAATAATCATTGACGTCACCATCACCATCGACTTCCATGAACATATTCCAGCTTGCGGAATACGTTCTACAGGCAAGGTCATAGAACAGTTCGGTTGATTTATTAACACCTATTATTTCTTTAAACATATTTATACCCTCATAGTTAAATGCTTATTTAATTCATTGTGTTTTTCATTAGCCCCTTTCGGGGCCGAATACTCTGCTGTTAGCTCATGCTAAAAAGTAATGCCTTGATATGGGCACTTTTCATTTCCAATATAACTTTATCCATATCAACATAAATCAGTCTTTCTCTTTTACCAGCCTCTTCCATATGTCCATCAAAACGCTTAGCCAGATAATCTTTAACATGTGAAAGATACGATTCCGTTCTATTATTATCTAACATAATAGATGCGACTAACTCATGATCTCTTTGCTCTTTATATATCAGAATTCCTGTCACATAAAAATACTTTGCCATAGCATAAAAAGTTTTTGTGGATGAATTTTTGATATTTTTCATTTCTAGATTATTTATTTTATTTCCTCTTGTTGTTATTAATATTTTTATTCAAATACAGGGCGTGAATCAGAAATTATTTTCTCAATCCACTCATCAATCTCACTTTCTATAAAAGCAATAGACCTTAATCCCGTTTTAACCTGCGAAGGAAACCGTCCAGCCTTAATAAGCTCATAAACCCACGTCTTTCCGAACCCTGTTCTTCTAATCACCTCTGGTAAACGAATAAGGCGGTGTTTTTTATTTGCTACGATTTGAACCATATTTATCTCCTGTGTTAGTTGATGGAAATAATTGTATGGATAACGCTTGTAAAAAACGAGGTTGGTTCACCAACCCTGAATAGAAGGGAAGTTCAGGACCAGTGAATTTCGGGGATTTTTATGAGGGGTGAATGCCGGGGACGTTCAGGCTTAGCGAACATCCCTTGTTTTCTTTTTGTCTTCAGGTTTGTCATTCATGCCTATGACTTCAATAATATTCGAACTCTTTATAAGCATATTTTTTATGAAAAAATCATTCAACGATTTGAAATAATTATCATTGTTTAAAAACTCAAACGAAGTCCTTGTCATTGGCCTGACAGCATAACTGTGTGCCAGAATATGGCTGTCAGAGACCCATTTAGCCTCATGTATAACCTTACCAGAACGAATCATGGCATCATGGTATATCGCCAGCATTTGGTTCTCTTCACCTGCGGTTTCCCACTGTTACCTTGCTTTATAAGCAAAGATCCGCCTTTCCAACTCGGCATAAATTTGTTCTAGCGTTAAATCTTTCAGCACATCATAGCGACTTACATCAAACCATTCGCTTAATGCTTCGACGATCTCCGCTTTAGACATCTTTTTTTGTCATTGTTTTCTCTATAAATGTTGGTTTTGAGTTGTGATAAAGCTATCTTATTCAACAACATAGAGAAAGTGAAAAAGATGTCAGGCATCCCAAGATAGGGGCATTGAAGAATTGATTTTAATTGATCATTACTTGACCGATTTTCGCAAATCACTTGCTCCCGCATACCTTTAAGAAGTTTATCTATGGCTTAAGCTGTTCTTCCATTGAGTGCCAGCAACGGGCGATAATAGGGGGAGAAAGTACAGATCCGTCGATAACCGACTCACCAAGTCGAAAGGAAGTACAGATTTAAACTCAATATGTATAATCATTCTCAACATTCGCAATTCAACGGAAAATGCAACTTGAATATCGAAATTTGTGAACAAATTACCGAAATGGCTAAGGCCGAGCTATTGGAAGGGTTACGAGGATTTAACCATCGGTACGTAAAAACCAAATCATGGGGGGATCTTGGCGTTTTTTGCAGAAGTGATTCAGGAGTAATGACTGGAGGTCTTATTGGCACCACGAAAGGCCTGTGGCTTTGCATAGATTACTTGTGGGTAAATGATGATGCCAGAGGCTCGGGGCTTGGAAGCAAATTGCTCAACTTGGCTGAACAGGAAGGGATACGAACTGGCTGC
Organism: Pectobacterium parmentieri; assembly: GCF_001742145.1. Classification (NCBI taxonomy): domain Bacteria; kingdom Pseudomonadati; phylum Pseudomonadota; class Gammaproteobacteria; order Enterobacterales; family Pectobacteriaceae; genus Pectobacterium; species Pectobacterium parmentieri. Next base: position 2,413,372 of record NZ_CP015749.1, read on the forward strand.
CGACATGCACTGGTTGAAACGTTCAGTTTTCAGGCTCAGCCCTTTTATGAAAAGCAGGGCTATAAATTACAGATGAGTCTGCCTGATTTCCCAGAAGCAGGAATTCAGAACTTAACACTGATAAAACTCAATCTGGGATAGCCAATACTGGTTTAAATACGCTAAAAATTCCGATTTTCGCTCCAAGCAGCCTATCACATAGCCTGTAGATACTTCGGATTTTGATTTTGCTTGTACTAATTAACTAGATGGAGGTCCTTACTCATAGTATCTACACCTCCTGAACTATAGATTGTAAACTATGAACAAAGTAAAAAATCGACTTATAACTTCACAATAAGATGTTTTTATTGCATTAAAATCATAGTAATGATGACAACATGATATTGAACTCGATAATGTCATTGGATAGCAATTGACAACAAAATGTTGTTATAACAAATTGTTTTAATTGACATTTTATCTATATGCATTAAATAATGTTGGTAGAATTGTTGGTATAAATAACACTTAGACAAACAAAGTCACTAATAAAAGGACATACAGATGAAGTTCGAGTCCAGCCAGAGCCAATTTAGAAAATCCCGCTTAAGGAAACTTAAGCGGGATTTTTGCTATTTTACATATTATTCAATGAGTTAGATTAAAATATCTTCCCGATGCATTTTCAGTTTTCCCTCTGCATCGGGAGAATTTGGTGGTCAGATTTGGGGTCAAGTTGGTTCGATGACGGTGTGATCCCCAAATGTCTCTTAACGACTCAAAAATCCGCAAATTAAAACCATCAGCAAAATCCTTCAAAGTTTCCGATTCTCACGGTCTGTACCTTTTAGTTAATCCAGGCGGTTCACGTCTCTGGTATCTCAACTATCGTATCAATAGAAAGGCCGTTCACTTTTAGCCTGTAGAAATCATCAGTAAAAACATTATTCAGCCATTCTCACCCCAATTAGGCTTACACCAATTCGTTCTGCAACTGATGGTCAGGGCGTATTTTGAACCAAATGGCATACATTGCAGGCAGGAACACCAGCGTGATGATGGTGCCGCCAAATGTCCCGCCAATCAGGGTATAAGCCAGCGTTCCCCAGAATACCGAGTGCGTCAGCGGGATAAATGCCAGAATGGCGGCCATCGCCGTAAGCAACACCGGCCGGGCTCGCTGTATTGTCGCTTCAACCACCGCGTGGAACGGCGCGAGCCCCTCCTGCTCGTTGTGGTGGATCTGCCCTATCAGGATCAAGGTGTTACGCATCAGGATCCCCGATAGCGCAATCAGTCCCACAAGTGCGTTGATACCAAAGGGCTGGTTGAAGATCAGCAGCGTTGGCACTACCCCAATCAGCCCCAGAGGTGCGGTGAGAAAGACCATCACCATCGCCGACATCGAACGCACCTGTAGGATGATGATCAACAGCGTCATGGCAATCATGATAGGGAATAGCGGAGCCATCGCCCCGGTGGCTTTTGCCGATTCTTCAATTGGCCCCGCCTGCTCAATACGATATCCGGCAGGAAGGGTATCGATGACGGGCTGTAACTGTTTCAGGATCGCCGTCGAGACATCCGGCGGTTGCAAATTTTCAGCGATATCACCACGCACGGTGATCGTCGGGGTACGATCGCGGCGGCGCAGAATAGGGTCTTCCATCTGCACAACAACATCTCCTATCTGTGACAAAGGAATACGCTGACCGGCAGACCCCACCAGGGTAAAACCGGCTATTTTCTCAGGATCAAGCCGGATATTCCCCGCCGCGCGCGCCATGACTTGTACTGAACGAATGTCTTCACGCACAGACGTGATCGGAACGCCCGAGAGCAGGAACTGCAGTTGCTGCGCGACAGCATTCGATGTCAACCCCACCGCCTGCAGGCGGTCCTGATTGAGTGAAAAATGCAATGCCGGCACTTGCGGGCCCCAATCGGTGTTGACGGTTCTCATCATTGGGCTACCCAGCATCACCTTTTCTACCTTAGCGGCAATCTCACGCAGTTGTGCCGGATCAGGCCCCATGACACGGTAAGCCACCGGATAAGGTGAATACGGACCAAACACCAGTTGGGTCACACGGACACGCGCCTCAGGCGCTAGCCCATCGGCCACCACTTCACGAAGTCGGAACTTCAGCGCCTCACGCGCTTCTGGATTATCCGTCCGCACAACAATCTTCGCAAAAGACGGATCGGGCAACTCTGGTGCCATGGCCAGGAAGAAACGGGGTGATCCCTGCCCAATATAGGACGTCACGATTTTTGCCTCTTTCTGCGTTCTCAGCCAATCCTCGATTTTCGCCGTTGTGGCGCTGGTCTGCTCAATAGCAGTGCCATAGGGCATCTGGACTTCTACCAGCACCTCCGGGCGATCGGAGGTCGGGAAGAATTGTTTTTTAACCAGTCCCATACCGAGAATAGCGACAGTAAAGGCGGCAATAACAGTACCTGCCACTATCCATTTTCGCGCGATAACGCGGGTCAGCACCCGGCGAAAACGGTTGTAATGGCGAGTGTCGTAAATGGCTGCATGCCCACCCTGCACCGCTTTGATATCCGGCAGCATTTTCACGCCCAGATAAGGTGTAAAGACCACCGCTACCACCCACGAAGCAATCAGGGCGATACCCACAATCCAGAACATGTTGCTGGTGTATTCACCGGCAGTGGACTGCGCAAACCCGTTGGGCATAAAACCGACAGCCGTCACCAGCGTGCCAGCCAGCATCGGTGCCGCCGTGTGACTCCAGGCATAGGCCGAGGCTTTAACGCGGTCATAGCCCTCTTCCATTTTCACCACCATCATTTCGATGGCGATGATGGCATCGTCAACCAACAAACCCAGTGCAAGAATCAATGAACCCAGCGTAATACGGTCGAAATTTTTGCCGGAAGCCTCCATCACCACGAAGACAATAGCCAACGTCAACGGCACGGCCGCAGCGACCACCACTCCCACGCGCCAGCCCATACTGACAAAGCAGACCACCATCACGACAAGCAGCGCGACGAAAAATTTGATCATGAATTCGTCGACGGACGAACTAATATTCACTGACTGATCGGTAACTTTCGTTAACGTCATGCCAAGCGGCATACTTTCGTTGATTTTGGTCGTCTCGATATCCAGTGCCTTACCCAAATCCAGACCGTTCCAACCCTCACGCATAATGATACCCAGCAACAGTGCAGGTTCGCTCTGGTTGCGGACCAAGAAGGTCGCTGGATCTTCGTAGCCACGTTCAACGGTTGCCACATCCGCAAGCTGCAATGTCCTGCCCTGTACGACGATTGGTGTTTCGCGGATCTTTTCCAGTTTGTCGAAGGCACCATCAAGGCGAATAAAAACCTGCGGTCCGTTGGTCTCAATCGAGCCGGCGGGCGTCAATACGTTCTGACTGTTGAGAACGGAGAAAATATCCTGCGGAGCAATACCGAGCGTTGCCAGTCGGTCATGAGAGAACGAGACAAAGATACGTTCAGCCTGCTCGCCGATAATATTGACCTTCTTGACCCCGGGTACATGAAGCAGACGCTGACGCAACAATTCCGCATCGCGGACCAGCAGTCGCGGTGGCTCTCCTTTCGCCTTCAGCGCAAAGAGCGAAAAGGTGACATCGGAGAATTCGTCGTTAACCATCGGTCCGATCACACCGGCCGGCAGATTCTTCGCCTCATCGCCGAGCTTCTTACGTGCCTGATAAAATTCTTCCTGCACCTGTGAAGGCGGTGTACCGTCCTGCAATGACAGCATGGTGAAAGCCAGCCCAGGCCGAGTGTAAGTTTCACTACGGTCATACCACTTGAGCTCTTGCATACGCTTTTCAAGCGGTTCGGCTACCTGATCCTGCATTTCCTGCGCGGTAGCACCCGGCCAGGCAGAAATAATCGTCATCTGCTTGACCGTAAAGGGCGGATCTTCAGCTCGCCCTAGTTCGAAGAACGAAAGAATACCGGCTACCGTAATCAGGATAATAAGGAACAGTGTGATTGAACGCTCACGCACGGCAAGCGCTGAAAGATTGAATCGCCCCTCGCTCATGGCTGGCTCCCGGCGACACTGACATCGCTCTGTGCAATCGTTCGGACTGCTTCACCGTCATGCAACAGATGTGCGCCTAAAGCCACAATCTGTTCGCCGGGCTGTAGGCTGCTAATCACCCTCGCCGAGTCATCACCCAATCCAATTACTTGTACGGGCCTCCACGACACGTTGGCGGGTTTGCCTGAAATCCCCCAGACACCCGGCCCTTTACCCGCGTCATAAATCGCAGCGATAGGCACCTGAAGAACCTGATCAGGTAACTTACCTTCAGTAATATTGAGTGTGACGGTGGAGCCAAGCGGTGCGCTAGCCAACGCGTCCTCAAGGACATACCTCGCCTCGAAGGTGCGTGTCACAGGGTCTGCCGCATCGGAGAGGAGGCGCAGTTTCGCTGGAACTGACTGTTTATCGATACCGTACAGCGTTGCCTGAGCTTCGCTTCCAACAGCCGGACGCAGCGTCTCGGGTAATTGCACGGTAGCTTCCCGCTGCCCCGCTCGCGCCAGTCGGACAACAGGTTGCCCTGCACTAACCACCTGCCCTGGTTCAGCCAGCGTTTCTACCACCACGCCGTCTGCATCGGCCAGCAGTACGGTATATCCCGTAGCATTACGCGCCACATCGGCCTGAGCCTGCGCAGCGCTCAGATCCGCTTTCGCTGTCTCAGCAGCAGCCTTTATCTGATCGTAGGCTGAAGCGGATATAGCACCTGCAACGACCAGGCCACGATAACGCGCTTCGTCATCGATCGCCTGCTTGGCCCGGGCCCGGGCAGCAGTAACGGCCTGCTGCTGGGCTTGTGACTGCAAGCTGAGATCGACGGGGTCCAAACGCATCAAAGGCTGACCGCGTTTCACGGTCTGGCCGGTGTCCACCAGACGTTCAAGAATTTTGCCTTGCACCCGAAAACCCAGATCGCTTTGAATTCGGGCGACGACGACGCCAGTAAACGAGCGAGCAATCTCAGCGGCGCTTACCACGGTCGCCGCTCTCACCAGAGGAGGCAGATTGCGGGGATCGTCGACGTCAGAAGCGTCACCGCACGCCACCAGGGCGAGAGGCAACAGGCAAACAGCGATAGTGGTAGATTTGAGCCGAAGCATGGGTTCCCTTATTACATTAACAGGACAGAAACCGCATTCTCCAACCAGTGACCAATATTGTCAATGGTCACATCTTTAAGGTGCCAGACTACGTAATATCAACGACGACAGTAATACCGCCGCTGATGCTGCCGTATCCAGGTTGTATTGCAATTGAACAGGGCTGATATAAGGGAGCATAACCAGATAGATCGCATTCGCCGTCTCATCTAACGGCGTCTTGCGTTCAAACTCCCCAGATTGTCGTCCCTCAAGAAGAATTTGCTGAATAAGCTGGCGTAGCTTTTCTTCATATGCCGCGGCTGAAGGCCACCGGTCGCGAGAGGATACCGCGGCAATATCATAAATCTTGCGGTCATGAAAAAATAAGTCGCTACACGCTTCTGTCAAGGCTCTGAACAGGCGTCTCAGCTTTTCTGAAGCGGTTGGCGCATCCACGATCGCTGAATTGACAATATCCATAATCATCGCCAGCCGGTTAGCGCAGATCACCTCGCCGATAGCCTGTTTGGAATCAAAAAATTTGTAGATATATGCCTTAGAAAAACCAATCGCTTTGGCCAGATCGGACACGGCTGTCTTTTCATATCCAAAATGTCCGAAGTGCTCAGTGGCAGCGTCAACAATCTGATCGCGGACGCTATGGTCCGACGGGCCGCGTGGGGAATGTGTATTCATATGTGTAGTCATGTTTCCAGCTTAGCTCATCGGGTCTTGATTGACAACGAGTGACCAATACGTAATATGGTCACATCATTTTTGGCTCAAGGAATTACTATGTCATCCCTCCATCCCCTTGCCTTGGTTGTAGCCGCTAGCTTAATGGCGGGTTGTGCGGTTGGACCGGATTATCATCGCCCGGACGCTCCGCTGTCGGATCGTTATCAGGCGCAATCTGTCGCAAAACAATCTGCTGCGCAACAATCCATCGAAAAACAAGGAAACGCAATCCAGTCGACCAACATTGCGGTCTGGTGGGAGGGCTTCAATGATCCCTTACTGAGTGAGCTAGTTTCAAGCGCACTCGCACAGAATCTTGATTTAGCCCAGGCGTCTGCGCGGGTGATCCAGTCACGCGCCGGGCTTGGTGCGGCAACTGCGGCTCTGCTGCCATCGGGCAGCATCAGCGGACAAGGTGCCCGCGCCTATCAGTCTGTTGAAACGCCACAAGGTCGGCTACTCAACTCGACTCCTGGCTATAATCGCTACGGGAATGCCTATGAAACCGACCTTAACGCAAGCTGGGAGCTTGATATATTCGGTGGTCTGAGGCGCGATCGTCAGGCGGCACTGGCTGACTATCAGGCTTCAGAGGCTGGCGTCACGGCCACTCGTCTAGCCGTCGCCGCGCAGACTGCCGATATCTATATTACTCTGCGCGGATTACAAGCTCGCCTGGAGATCGCCAATAGACAGGTCAATACCCAGCAAGAACTGCGGGACAAAGTACAGCTACTCCACAGCAAAGGGCTCGCCGCAGAGTATCAAGTCCGTCAGGCCGAGGGCACGCTTTCACAGGTTCAGGCAACCGTGCCGGTTCTTCAGACCGGGATAGATAGCGCGATGAACGCGCTGGACGTCATGCTCGGCACGCCTCCCGGAACCCATCGCACTCAGTTGGCTTCTCCGGGTGCCATTCCACAGCCCCCACAGTTCATACCAACGGGTACACCTGCCGATCTGCTACGTCGCAGACCTGACATTATCGTAGCCGAACGCCATCTCGCGGCATCCAACGCACGTATCGGGGTCGCCATCAGCGAGTATTATCCTAAATTCTCACTCAGCGCATTACTCGGTAGTACAACGTCAGTATCGAGCGGCAATCTGTTCTCCAACGGCGCTAGCCAATCGGCGGGTGTATTGGGGTTACGCTGGCGGCTATTCGATTTCGGCCGTATTAACGCTCAGATCGATCAGGCTAAGGGGCAAGAAGCCGAAGCATTGGCAGCTTACCGCCTGTCAGTATTAAGCGCGACCGAAGACGTTGAGAACGCGTTCTCGGCACTGCTCAATCGCGAGACGCAGACAACAACATTAACCGCAGGCGAAACTGCGTTGGCTAGCGCACGCCAGTCATCTTTCATCGCTTACCAGAAAGGGACAGCCAGTCTGATTGACGTCCTGCACAACGATGAAACCCTGTTGCAGATTTCCGACGCCAGAGCGCAGGCCCAGACGGAATCTGCACGCGCAACTGTCGCCGCATTCAAAGCTCTCGGCGGCGGCTGGCAGCCTCCAGAAGCCACCAAGAGGATGCCCTAAAACATCTGCGACCTGAGCGCAAACATGCCACCAACAGTCACCTGCACCATTCACAATAAACAACCGGAATTATTAACATGACAGTAAAAAACAATGCATGGGTGCTCATCACAGGAGCTTCAGGCGGATTTGGCGAAGAGTTCGCGAGGCAATATGCCGCCCAAGGAAGATCGCTCATCCTGGTGGCACGTCGGCTCAATAAGCTTGAAATACTCGCAAAGGAACTACGCGAGCGTTTTCACATCGATGTCATGGTTGAACAAGCCGATCTTTCTGTGATTACCGCAATCAGCGATCTGCACAGTCGACTACAGGAACAAAATATTGTGGTTGATATATTAATTAATAATGCTGGCCATGGTTTGCAGGGCAGCTTTTTGGATCAACCGCTGGATGACGCGCTGGACATGATCAATCTGGATATCGCAAGTTTGACAGCAATGACCCGGATCTTTGCAGAAGATATGCGCCTCAGACGTAAAGGACATATTTTGATGGTCGCCAGCCTGTTGTCCTATCAGGGCGTAAAGAATTTTGCCGTTTACTCAGCAGCGAAAGCATATGTGCTCCGATTCTCCGATGCTCTGCATCGTGAGCTTAAAAGCGACGGCATCACCGTCACCGCGCTTTGCCCGGGCATGTCTGACACCGGCTTTGCTACCGTCGCCAAACAGAAAGTAACCCCTCTATTAAAAGGGGTAATGATGCAGCCTAAACCTGTTGTACAGGCTGGCATCCGAGCGCTTCAGGCCGGACGAATGAGCGTTGTTCCGGGGATGGGAAATAAGGCAATTACATTGCTGACCTGGGCCACTCCACGCTGGTTACATCAGGCCATCATGGCCCGCGTGATGGGTGTATAAAACGCAGCCCATGCGTTTGTGTTCAATCTCAGAAGAGTGAAATCACACAACGGTGGCGGGTATGGCGAAAGCGCTATCCGCTCCTTCATCCTCCAGAAAATGTCTCTTTGTCCGCCAGCACAGGACAGTATCTTTTATATTGCCGATAATTTATCCTCTCCCGCCTTTCGTCATTGACCTATAAATAAGAAAAAGTAAGAGCCTGCACCTATGATTCCATCCTCCAATGCAACGCCGACGTTGGTTCAATCAACCACGTCAACGCTTGCGGCCTTACGCTCGCCCTCGCTGCTGATGCGAGAAATTTTGGCAGGCACTATCACCGCGCTAGCGCTTATTCCAGAGGTGATTTCATTTTCTATCATCGCGGGCGTAGACCCCAAAGTCAGCCTGATCGCCTCTATCGTGTTGTGTTTCACCATGTCCTTTCTCGGTGGCAGACCGGCGATGGTTACCGCGGCGGCAGGTGCAGTGGCGCTGGTTATTGGCCCGATGGTGCACGCGCACGGCGTGGCCTATATTCTGCCCGCGGTGATTATGGCGGGACTTATCCAGATTCTGTTTGGGCTGGCTGGGTTGGCGAGAATGATGCGCTACATCCCCCGCTCGGTGATGATCGGTTTCGTGAATGCGCTAGGCATCCTGATTTTCGCCGCACAGGTGCCGCATGTTTACGGGCAATCTTCGCTGGTCTGGTTACTGTTTGCGTTAACGGTAGCGATTGTCTTGCTGCTACCTTATGTGGTGAAAAGTATTCCTGCACCGCTGGTGGCGATTGTGGCCGTGACAGCGATTGCCATGTTTACTGGCATCACGGTGCCTAACGTCGGCGATGCTGGCCCTATGCAGCCCGGATTGCCAAGTTTCACTCAATGGCTGGTGCCATTCAATTTTGAAACGCTACGCATCATCTGGCCGACCGCGCTCAGCATTGCCTTCGTCGGGCTGATGGAATCGCTGCTAACCGCAAAACTGGTCGACGACATCACGGATACCCCGTCCAGCAAGCGCCGCGAATGCTGGGGGCTGGGAGTTTCAAATATCTTTGCCGGATTCTACGGCGGCATTGCCGGGTGTGCGATGATCGGGCAAACCGTGGTCAATGTGGAGTTAGGGAAAGCGCGAACACGTATCTCTACTCTCGCCGCCGCACTGGTGCTGTTGCTACTGGTAACAGGTCTGAGCGAAATCATGGCTAAGATTCCGATGGTCGTGCTGGCAGGAATTATGATGATTGTCGCGCTGAAAACGATGAACTGGCATAGCCTGCACCCCACCACGCTAAAACGGATGCCGCTATCGGAAACGCTGGTGGTCGTGGTAACGGTTATCGCCACCGTCTCAACGGGGAATCTGGCTATCGGCGTGGCGGGTGGCGTTATCTTTGCCATCCTGCTGTTTGCACGCCGCGTGGCGCACGTCATTCATGCGGAACGTCGCGTGAGCGAAGACGGGCAGTCGGTGCACTACACGGTACGCGGGCCGCTATTCTTCGGCAGCAGCAACGATCTCTTCGAGCACTTCCTGTATGCGCAGGACCCACAGAACGTCACTATCGACCTGACGCACGCCCAAATCTGGGATGCCTCCAGCGTGGCGGCGCTCGACGCGATCGAAACCCGCTATCACCGTTACGAGGCGAAAGTCGCGATCGTCGGGCTGGATAACCACAGTAGCAAAATCCACCAGCGCCTGTCAGGGCATCTCTGAGTCACTCGGCGTTAGAAGGTGGCAACCATTGTGACATCATCGTTGACAACCCGCTCATCTCTGTGAGTAGATTCAATGCTAAGCCAGCTAACTTAAGGAAAGCGTTGATGAAAATTACCGATGTGCGCGTAATTTTAGCGAATCGCTATATGTTTGTTGAAGTCACCACCGATGAGGGGCTGACGGGCATTGGCGAATCCGGTGCATGGGGCTTTCTCGATGCGTCCAAAGGTGCAGTGGAGGCATTGCGCACTTACCTGATCGGGCAAGATCCGCTACGCATTGAGCACCACTGGCAGTATATGTACCGCTGCTGGCATTTTCGCGGTGCCGCCATCATGGGCGCTATCAGCGCCATCGATATCGCCCTGTGGGACATCGCGGGCAAGTATTACGATACGCCGGTTTATAACCTGCTGGGCGGGCGCTGCCGTGACAAGGCGCGTGTTTATGCGCATGCGGGAGGACGCACCACCGAAGAAACCATCGCCAATCTGAAAAAAGCCAAAGCTGACGGTTTTACCGCAATTGGTCATCTGACACCTTTTCTGGATGAATCGCGTGATACGCCCTATTTCACCACCCACGCCAAAGAGATCGGCGAAGCCATCGAGCGCATCGGCCTCTACCGGGAAGCGGTCGGTAACGATGTCGACCTCTGTATCGAAGTCCACCGTCGCCTAAAGCCCGCCGATGCTGTGGTGTTCGCACGCGGCATTGAGCCGTTTTATCCCTATTTTATTGAAGACCCTATCGGCGCGGATAACTTCGATTCCATGGCGGAAGTGGCCGACAAAATCAATATTCCTATTGCCACGGGTGAACGCCTGAATAATCCGCAGGAGTTCGCGATGCTGATTCGCCGTAATGCGGTCGCCTATGTGCGTCCTGATGTCTGCATGTGCGGCGGGATTACCGGCGCGAAAAAAGTAGCAGCATTGGCAGAGGCCAATGATTTGATGGTGGTACCGCATAACCCGCTTAGCCCCGTCTCAACCGCTGCCTGTTTACAGATTGCCGTCAGCATCCCGAACTTTGCGCTGCTGGAGTATCCGGGGGATGATCAACCTGCACTGTCAGAAAAATTTGGTGCGACGGGTGTAGAGAACGGCGTGCGGAAAAAAGACGTCGTGAAGAACACGTTCAAATGCGTAGATGGATTTATGGAGATACCGACACAGTCCGGCATCGGCATTGAGCTGGCGGACGATCTGGAAAACCGCTTCCCCTACCGCCGTCGCGGCCTGAAAACCCGACTGCACATCGACGGTTCCGTCGTCGATCAGTAAGAGCGCGTAGACAGGTCGTGATCCGTCACTGATAGCGCCACGACCTGCCAAATCAGCATGCCGTTCGTCAATTACCCATGAGGGCGTAGCCGCATTCTATGCTGGCTGTGTCGATGCCCTGTCCTATAACAGCGCGACATTGCTCAATCTGATATAACGCCGCTGTTACCTGCGTAATATCAGCAGGGGCAAAGCGTGATGATAGATTTTCCGACAATTTCGCCATGATGCCGCTTTCCTCTAACGGATGCTCCGCACACCCCAGCGGAAAAGCAATGCGCTCACCCACCACAATTTCCCCCCGAGTGATGACTTCAACCTGCAACACCGGACGGCGCGCCTGCGCCATAAGCTGGTCAAGCTCGGGAGACACCTCAACGTGAACCTTATCGGCCAGCGCCAAAAGTGCCGGATTGGTTAAGGTATCGCCCGCACTCCAGCGATGGCGTGGAATACGGTAGGCAAGACAGGCCAGTGCAAATTGCAGGCTGAACTGCATATCCGTCGCATTTTGCGGCCGGGTATCCATAAAGTCAGCGGCCAGCCTCTGGCGACCTTTAACGCGAATAACGTCGATGCTGTGCGGCGCTAGTGCCAGTTCGTGCTGTACGCGTTCGAAGGATTCCAGAGCGGTATGGATCCAGCGGTAGGTCGGATACGCTTCTGCACCTGGCGCGCGTCCTGTGGAGGCAACTGCTCAATGGGCTTCCCTCCACTGCTGTTCAGAACTGCTGAACGTGACGTTCTGGTTGAGAAAACACCGGCTAAGACAGTCGTCGTGGGCTTCTTGCGAGATAACCGACTAATTTACAGACCCAGTTCTGACAGACCTGGATGATCATCAGGACGACGCCCCAGTGGCCAGTAGAACTTACGTTCACCTTCCTTGATAGGCATGTCGTTGATACACGCGTAGCGACGGTACATCAGGCCATCAGCTTCAAATTCCCAGTTCTCGTTTCCGTAAGAGCGAAACCAGTTACCGGAATCATCATGCCATTCATAAGCATATCGGACCGCGATGCGGTTGCCGTCAAACGCCCATAATTCTTTAATGAGACGATACTCAAGTTCTTTTTTCCACTTACGAGCAAGGAACCCTTTGGCTTCTTCACGATTATTTGCGAACTCAGCACGGTTACGCCATTGAGTATCCAGCGAGTACGCCAGCGATACTTTTTCGGCATCGCGGCTGTTCCAACCATCTTCAGCGAGCCGTACTTTCTCAATCGCCGATTCGCGAGTGAAAGGAGGAAGTGGCGGGCGAATGTGTGTATCAGACATGGTAAAGCCTCCTGTAAATTTGGATATATCAGTAGAAACCGTCTTTTTAATACTCAGGCCTTAAGGAGAGACCCGTTCCAGCAAAAGGTTCGCAATGTCCCTTGCGGTGTCGGCGGCGCTGCCATCGCCTATCACCTGTGACGGGGTGATAGATAAGTTGCTCAACGGTAGTTAAGGTTCTTTCTCTGGTAATGGCTGGCTTCGTGTTTATGCGATAAAAGTAGAACGATCGTTCTACTCAGTCAATAGGTATCTCAAAAAGAATTTTCAAAAAATGAAAAAATGCAGTCCGCGTACGATAACGGACGGATCCCATTTGCGAATAGAACCTGAGCTGGAAGCGTCCATTTTTGGCACAAAACGGTCTGTGGGATGAGGAATGATTCTGAACAGTGAAAAGAGTCAGCTCAGAGCTGAGCTGACACACAGAGGGAACGCATCATTGACGGCTCGAAAAGACGTTAGGCACCGAAGGTGTGTCACGTTAGTGGGGGAATTCCCGTCAAAAAACGTATTCCCGTCAGAAAAAGAGTGCTGAGGGGGTCAGCGATTGGGCCCCCTCAGTCGGGCGTGACATCCATACTACAGAAAAATGGTTCTGTTTATCACGCACGACACCCGATGAGCCCTTGTATTGACGCTACCTGTCACAGAGATATTGCGCGGTGATTAATAACGTTCCAGCCAGTGAGCGTAAGGCGTTGGCAGCGTCCACGAGGCACGATCGATGCCCAGTTCGCGTGCAGCCAGATAGCTCCAGTGCGGATTCGCCAAATGCGCTTTCCCTACCATCACCAGATCCAACTGGCCTGATGCCACCGCTTGCTCAGCCAGTTCCGGCGTCCCAAAGCCCCAAGCGGAGGACACAGGAAGATCGGCCTGTTCACGCACCTGCTGAGCAATCGGTCCCATAAAAGCAGGTGCCCACGGAATAGTCGCTTCCGGCGTGGAGAAACCGATGCTGACGCTCAGCATATCCAACCCTGCAGCTTTGAAACGACGCGTCAGTTCGATAGATTCTTGCAGCGTTTCTTCATCGCGACCGTCAAATTCAATCACGCCGAAACGGGCGGTCAGCGGCAGGTGCTGTGGCCATACATCGCGAACGGCAGCCAGCGTTTCCAGCAGGAAACGGCTACGGTTGTCAAAACTGCCACCGTACTGATCGTTGCGTTTGTTAGAGTGAACGGAGAAGAAACTCTGTGCCAGATAGCCGTGCGCAAAGTGCAACTCCAGCCATTCAAACCCAGCCTCCAACGCACGGCGAGCGGCAGCGACAAAGTCATCACGAACGCGAGCGATATCTTCCAGCGTCATTTCCTGCGGCTGCTTGGGTAAATTCGCACCGAACGGCGCGGCAGAAGGGGCAATCGTCTGCCAACCGCGCGAATCGCCTGCGGGAATATGGTCATCGCCTTCCCAGGGAACGTTAGCGCTGGCTTTACGTCCAGCGTGCGCAATCTGGATACCCGGCACGGAGCCCGCATCCTTAATAGATTTGGCGACCTTGGCAAACGCCTGCGCCTGCTCATCATTCCAAATTCCGGTACAGCGCGGAGAAATACGGCCTTCTGGCGCCACAGCCGTCGCTTCCACGATAACCAACCCCGCTCCACCGCGTGCCAGCGATGCATAATGCACCTGATGCCATTCATTGATCAGGCCATCATTCGCGGAATAGGTACACATTGGTGGAACGGCGATGCGGTTACGTAGCGTAATGTCTTTCAGTTTGAAGGGTTGAAACAGTGCGGACATAACATTTTCTACCTTGTTTGGTTACTTCGATATTTCGATATTAATCGAACAATGGATTTTAGACAACCCTATCGCTATAATTCAACTATGAGACCTTTTAAGCATCCATCCCCTGAAGAATTTACTCTTGAGCGCGTCCTGTATGCCTTGAGCGATCCGCTGCGCCTGGCCATCGTGCGCTGTTTATCCGTTCAAGAGGAAGCGACGTGTAGCGAACTCGATGGCGGCCGCCCAAAATCTAGCGTGTCGCACCATTTTCGCGTATTGCGCGATTCGGGTCTGCTGCATACCAGCAACAGCGGCACTACGCACATCAACCGACTGCGCCGCAGCGAAATGCAACAGCGCTTCCCTGGTCTGCTCGACGCCATTCTGTCTCAAGCGGCGGAATAAGTTATAAAAAAAGCATCTTGCTTTTTATCCCTATAAAATGAATGGTTAAGGTTCTTTTATACCTAAGGGAAAAGCAGACATGACAACACTCGCGATTTACCACCGTCCACACATCACACAGCCCGTTCAGCAACTCACCGCGTTTAATGACATCGCCGCACTGCTTGCTAGCGCTGGAATTCAGCTAGAACACTGGCAGACCGAAGCGCCTCCGTTCGGTGCCAGCAGCGAAACCATTTTGACGCAGTATCATGCCGATATTGAACGTCTTAAGCAGCAAGAAGGCTACACCTCAGCCGACGTGATTAGCCTGACGCCAGACCACGCAGAGAGAAAGGCGCTACGGGAAAAGTTTCTTCAGGAACATACCCATAGCGAAGATGAAGTGCGCTTTTTTGTGCATGGTAGCGGCGCGTTTTTCGTGCCGATTGGCGAGCAGGTTTTCCAACTGACCTGTGAAGCAGGCGATCTCTTACGCGTCCCTGCCAACACGCCGCACTGGTTTGACTGTGGTGAATTTCCTGATTTTGTCGCGATCCGCATTTTTACCAATCCAGAAGGCTGGGTTGGGCACTTTACCGGACGGGAGACGTTTCACTAATTCCACGATCGTTTCTGCATTTCTCCGCCGTTCCCTTTATACTGTGCGTTTTGTTCCAAGACGAACGGCGAGACCCTATCAGTAATGATGAACAACGATGTCCTGCGCAGCGTGCGCTATATGCTGAATTTCAATAATGACCACCTGCTGAAGATCCTGGCGCTGGTGGAGATGACCGTCCCTCCCCAGCAGTTGGCGAGCTACGTCAGAAAAGAGGGGGAGGAAGGCTACCAGCCTTGCCCGGACATCGTGATGAGTTATTTCCTGAATGGGTTGATTCTGCAAAAGCGCGGTCAAGATGAGAACCAACCTGCACCACAGTTTGAACGCAAGATGACGAATAACATTATCCTGAAAAAGCTGCGCGTCGCCTTTTCACTAAAAACGGATGATATTCAGGCGATCCTCATGGCACAAAATTTTCGTATTTCAGTGCCGGAAGTCACCGCGATGATGCGCGCCCCTGACCACAAAAACTACCGCACCTGCGGCGATCAGGTGATCCGCTACTTTTTGAAAGGGCTGACTGCACGGGTCAAAGGCTAAAAGCGCTGCGTTAACGAAAAAAGGTGGGCGTTGCCTTTCTGACCTTTCCCGTAAAAGGCAGTCACAACGCTCAATTTTTAGCGCCACACATCAATGCTGTGTGTCATGCTGGATCGCTGTGACCAGTTGCTCCAACTCTTCTGTCTCAAGCTGAGTTGCCTGCTGCACGCTGTTCTTATCCATTCCTGTTAACAATAAATGACGGGCAATCTGTCTGGCACTGTTTTTCATCCCTTGTTCAATACCCTGCTCCAATCCTTGTGCTAACCCTTGCTGAATACCGCGCTGGATTCCTTCATCGAATCCCATTTTTTTCAATTGTTCTGCAATCGTCATAATGTCCTCCTGACCGATTGATAGCGGTGCTGCCAGTGCGTCAATGAAATCTGCGGGTTTGGATGTGTTTCCCACTTGTGCAATATAAAATAACAGCGCCCGACGCTGCGTCAGCGGCACCGCCCAGCGTTCAAATAGTAACCCAATCTCACGCGCCAACTCCAGCATATCACGGGTACGAATGTGCTTCTGTACCAGTTCCAGTAACGCCATACGTCGATGCGTGCGAATCTCATCGTCCGGCATGACGGTTAAATCGACCAGCGGAAAGGGCTGTTCATACAGCGTTTGTGCCAGTACAGGATCGGCAAAACTGTCCAACCACCGTAGACTATAAGGGTAAGGCCGCGATCTGCCGTGGTAAAACAGTAGCGGCACCACCAACGGTAAGCGATCGTGTCCCTGATCCAGATGCTGCTGCATGGCAGCCAGGCAATAGCGCAGCAGCCGGAAAGCCATCTGCTTTTCTGGGCGACTTTGGTGTTCGATCACACAGTAAATGTATCCTTTACCCACCGAGGTGTGCAGTGAGTACAACACGTCCGATATCCGCGCACGCAGTTTTTCATCGATAAACGACGCAGACTCTAGTTGCAGCGTGTTGAAATCACATCGCTCACGGATGCTATCCGGTAGATGGATAGTCAGAAAATCCCGTGCGACCGCGATATCGCTGAAAAACTGTTTGAAGATCGCATCATGCGATGGCATCTCGCCCCCCTTCCCTGTCAGACGTTGGCTAAAAATTCAGTCGAGAGGGTAACGGGAACACGATAATAAAGCAGAAAAGAGCGTAGAAAGTGGAAAGCGCCTCGAAGAAAAGCCTGTTTATTTCGAGGCGCTGACTGTAAACAGGAGGCCGTTTCCGTCAGGCGGCTTCATCTTTTTCCATCGTCAGCCGTGCGGGAATCGCGTCAACACCCAGCGCTGGATGGCGACAGAAGCGGACGACATCACCAACCACCAGCAGACTGGGCGACTGTGGCTGATAGCGCGCCAGTAATGCTGGTAGAGTCGCTAGCGTAGCGGTCAACAACCGCTGATCGGGCTGGGTACCGCGTTCAATAATCGCAACTGGTGTCTGTGCTGACAGCCCGTGTTCAATCAAGCGCTGGCACAGCCGACTGCTATGGCTCAACCCCATATAAAACACCAACGTTTGCTGGCTGTCTGCCAACGTCGGCCAATCCAGTTGTGGTTCGCCGTCGCGCGAATGACCGGTGACGAAACGCACCGACTGTGCGCAGGCACGGTGCGTTAGCGGTAGTCCCACTGCCGCTGCACAGCCTGTCGCGGCGGTAATACCCGGCACCACATGGCAGACAATTCCCGCCTGCTGGGCATAGTTCATCTCTTCACCGCCGCGCCCAAAGATGAACGGATCGCCGCCCTTGAGACGGATCACCCGCTGTCCAGCTTGTGCCAACTCGACTAACAGTTGATTGATTTTTTCCTGTGACAGTCGATGACAGCCCCGCGTTTTACCCACGTCGATGCACAGCGCCTGTTCTGGTACCAGATCCATAATCTCTGCCGACACCAGTCGATCGTAAACCACCACATCCGCCTGCTGGATTGCCCGCAGCGCCTTCAGCGTCAGCAGTTCCGCATCACCCGGCCCAGCACCCACCAGCCAGATTTCACCACCGAGTACGGGCTGACACCGCTGCCCCTGCGCCAATATTGATTGTGTTGTCATCATGTCACACCTCATTACGCCGTGGCGCTCAACCTGCTTTTTTCAATTCATTGGCCGTTATCGGTACATGCAGACTCAATAACGCCTTCAGTTCGGGGATACAGGAACCACAGTTAGTGCCGCATTTCAGCGTGCCGCCTAATTCCGCCACGCTGTGGCACCCTTTACGAATCGCGCCAACAATGATCGCTTCGCCAACGCTATAGCAACTGCAAATCGTTGCACCTTGCTTCACTTGCCCTTGCGGTGCCTGACCGGCTAGCAGCGCCTGACGCTCGTGCGGTAGTTTCGGTGGCGTGATAAACGCCTGACGCACCGCATCGCTGTCGATACACAGCACCTGTGTACTGACGTAGCAGGCAAGAACCACGTGACCCTCGCGCCAACCAATCAGATGAAATACGCCGTTGCCCTGCGCAATCTGACATTGCATATCTTCCAATCCATAATGCTCAGTCAGCCATGCCTGCCAGTCGTTTACCGGTGCGTAGTCGGCAAACAGATACTGCGTCACGCCCTCATGAGGCACTTTGCTCCAATACGTCGCAGGCGGCGGCAAAACATCATGCTCTGCGGGTGGTGTTAACGACGCTGAAGCCGGTTCGTCGGCAAAAAATAGCGTGGCCTGCCAGGCGGTATGCCAGGGTTGGATACGCACCCGACTGTGCTTGCTTTCCGGCTGGCCGGAATAAGGATCGGTAATCGGGGCAACTAAACTGTCGGCCCGCGCCTGAGCGCTGAACTGTTGATTCCAGTGCATCGGCACGAACACGCTACCGCGCGCCTGCCCGGAGTCGAGGCGTGCCCGCGCCAACATCCAGCCATGAACCGATGACAAACGTACCAAATCACCGGCCTGAATAGCATGAGTCTGTGCATCCTGTGGGTGCAGCTCGCAGTAAGGTTCGCTGATATGACGCATCAGACGGGTGGCTTTACCGGTACGCGTCATGGTGTGCCACTGATCGCGAATGCGTCCGGTGTTCAGCACCAGCGGATACGCCGCGTTCCACGGACTTTGCGGTAGCACAGGTGCTACCGCCACCAGACATGCCTTGCCATCCACATGCCAGAATCGACCATCGTCACCCAGTCGCACACGCCCGTGCGGAAATGCCGTATTCACCGGCCACTGTATCGGTTCCAACTGCTGCCACCGCTGATTGCTGAGCGTTGCCAGCCCGCTGATATCAAATGCACGACTACCGTTATTCTCAAATCCCGACAGCGCCGCATGTTCGCGGAAAATCTCTGCGGGATGCTGATAAGCGAACGCGTCGGCAAATCCCATGCGCTGTGCAACCTGACTTAACATCCACCAGTCGGCTTTGGCCTCCCCCGGCGCAGGCAGAAAGGCACGTTGACGAGACAACCGGCGTTCGGAATTGGTCACCGTACCGTCTTTTTCCCCCCAGCCTAACGCAGGGAGCAAGATATCGGCGGTTTCTGCGGTATCGGTATGGCGCATTACCTCGGAGACGATCACCAGCGGGCAGCGCTCCAGCGCCTGTTTCACGCGATCGGCATCCGGCATCGATACCACCGGATTGGTGCCCATAATCCACACGGCTTTAATGTCGCCACGTTCAACCGCGCGGAACAGGTCCACCGCATTCAAGCCGGGCTGTGTCGCTACGTTATCGCTCTGCCAAAAGCGCCCCACGCGCTCGATATCCTGCGGCGTAAATCCCATATGACTGGCAAGCTGATTAGCCAGTCCGCCGACTTCCCGACCGCCCATGGCATTTGGCTGTCCGGTTATCGAAAAGGGACCACTGCCGGGTAAACCAATTTTCCCGCTCAGCAGATGAGCATTGATAATCGCATTACATTTATCGCTGCCGGAAGACGACTGATTAACACCCTGCGAGTAGAGCGTGACCACCTTCTCGCTGGTGCTGAACAAGTGGTAGAAACACGCGATATCGGCTTCATCCAATTGACAGAAATTCGCCACCTGCGCCACCGACCATGCCTGCGCTGACTGTAGTGCTTCCTCCACGCCAGAAAAGCGCTCAGCCAATGCGACGAGATCGATACGCGAGTCCTGTGCAATCCAATGCAGCAGGCCGTTAAACAGCCCGGCATCGCTGCCAGGCTGGAGCGGTAAATGCAAATCGGCGATATCGCAGGTTGCGGTGCGTCGCGGATCGATCACCACCACCTGCATCTGCGGCCGCTGCCGTTTCGCCTGTACCAACCGCTGATACACCACCGGATGCGCCCAGGCGGTATTCGAGCCCACCAACACCACGACATCTGCCTGTTCGATATCTTCATAGTTACAGGGAACGGCATCCGCCCCCAATCCGCGCTTGTAGCCAATCACCGCCGACGCCATACACAGGCGTGAGTTGGTGTCCATATTAGCGACGCCAATAAAGCCCTTCATCAGCTTGTTGGCAACGTAATAATCCTCCGTCAACAACTGACCTGAACCGTAAAACGCCACCGACTGCGGGCCGTGCTGCTGCATGGTCGCCAGCAGTCGTTCGGCTACCGTATCGAGCGCCTGCTCCCAGCTAACGCGACGACCTTCCACCAGCGGCCACAGCAATCTGCCTTTCAAATCCAGCGTCTCTCCCAGCGCGGAACCTTTGACGCACAAACGCCCAAAATTGGCCGGATGTACCGGATCACCACTGATCTTTACCGCACCTTGCCCATCGAGTTCTGCCAGCACACCACAGCCGACGCCACAATACGGGCAGGTTGTCCGACAGACGCGCGCATTCATGATGCTTTCGCCATATCATTGTCTGCCAGAGCGACACTGTCAGGCACGGCCAAGGGTTGACGGCATACCCAGATCTCGTCGTTTTCCACGCGCACCGGCCAGGCGCGAACATACAACGCACTGTCATCCGTGCTTACGCCATCTCGTAGCTTGAAGCGTTTTTTGTACAGCGGAGAAATCACCACCGGTTCGCCCGCCACGTCACCGATCAACCCACGCGACAACACATTCGCCCCGCTACCCGGCTCATGGTTTTCCAACGCGTACACCTGCTGCTCGCTGTCCGGCAAATGGAACAGTGCGATCTGCTGCTGCCCAAGGCGAGCCGCCATGCCGGCATGACGCGGAATATCACCCAGCGTCGCGACCTGTACCCATTCCGCTTCGTGCACGGCAGGTTTCAGGACAACGGGGGCTGGCGATATCACTTTCTCCTCATCGTGCGCCGGACGGATCTGCCCGCGTTCCGGTACCATCACCACCGCTTCATCCGGGCTGTCACTGTTCAGGAAGCCACGGAACAACGCCAGACGCTCCGGGCTTTCCAGCGTGGTTTGCCATTCGCACTGGTAGGCCTCTACTACGCGCTGCATCTCTTTATCTAACTCTTCGCCGATATTCAGACTGTCTTCCAGAATCACCTGACGCAGATAGTCGATACCGCCTTCCAGATTATCCATCCAGGTGCTGGTACGCTGGAGGCGATCGCCGGTGCGGATATAGAACATCAACACCCGATCGATAGTACGCAGCAGGGTTTCGGTATCCAGATCGCTGGCAAAGAGGTCCGCATGGCGCGGTTTCATCCCACCGTTGCCGCAGACGTAGAGGTTCCAGCCTTTATCGGTAGCAATCACGCCGATATCTTTGCTTTGTGCCTCCGCACATTCGCGGGTACAGCCAGATACCGCCATTTTGACTTTATGCGGCGAGCGCAGCCCCTTGTAACGGTGCTCCAATTGGATTGCCAGCCCGGTGGAGTCCTGCACGCCGTAGCGACACCAGGTCGATCCCACGCAAGATTTCACGGTACGCAGCGATTTACCGTAGGCATGGCCGGTTTCAAACCCAGCATCGATCAGTTCACGCCAGATCGCCGGAAGCTGTTCCAATCGTGCACCAAATAAATCCACCCGCTGGCCGCCAGTGATCTTGGTGTACAGGTTATAGCGCTGCGCCACTTGACCGATGGCGATCAGCCCTGCCGGGGTGATTTCCCCTGCCGGCACGCGCGGCACCACCGAATAGGTGCCATCTTTTTGGATGTTGGCAAAGAAACGATCGTTGGTATCCTGCAACGGCAGATGCTGCGGTTGCAGCAGATAGTCATTCCAGCAGGAGGCCAGCATCGACCCTACCAGTGGTTTACACACTTCACAGCCTAAACCATGACCGTAACGTTCAAGCAGGCTGTCGAACGAGCGGATCTCATGCACGCGGATCAGGTGATACAGTTCCTGACGCGAATAGGCAAAGTGCTCGCAAATGTCCTTCTTCACTTCGACACCCAGTTGTGTCAGTTCGTACTCCATCACCTGTTTAAGCAGCGGTACACAGCCGCCGCAACCGGTCCCCGCTTTGGTGCAGGTTTTCAGCGCACCCAGCTCGCCGCAGCCGCCCGCTACCGCAGTGGAGATATCGCTTTTGCTGACGTTGTGGCAGGAACAGATCTGTGCGCTGGCGGGTAAAGCCGCCACGCCCAGCCCTTTCGGTGCATCACCAGAACGTGCAGGTAAAATCAGTCCTTCCGGCTGTGCAGGCAACGGCATATCGTTAAGCATCATTTGCAACAGCGTACTGTAATCACTGCTGTCGCCAATCAGTACCGCCCCCAGTAAATGCTTACCGTCGGCAGACACCACGATTTTCTTGTAGACTTCGTTCGGGCCATCCGTCCACTGGTAGCTTTGGCTCCCCGCGGTGCGCCCGTGCGCATCGCCAATCGACGCGACTTCCACGCCCAGCAGCTTCAATTTGGTACTCATATCTGCGCCAGTGAATGGCGTATCACGCTGAGCCAGCGTATCCGCCACGCTACGAGCCATTTGGTAGCCCGGTGCTACCAGCCCGAAAATCTGACCTTTCCACAGCGCGCATTCGCCGATAGCGAAAATCGCGTCGTCGGAAGTTTGGCAACGATCGTCAATCACAATGCCACCGCGTGGGCCTTTCTCTAAATCGCAGCTATCCGCCAGCTTATCGCGTGGGCGAATGCCCGCGGAAAACAGCACCAGATCGGTTTCCAACACGCTGCCGTCGGCAAAGCAGAGACGATGCAGCGCCTGTTCGCCGTCGGTAATTTCACGCGTTTCTTTGCTGATGTGAATCTGTACGCCCAGCGCCTCGATCTTGCGCCGCAGCATCGAGGCACCGCCGTCATCCAACTGCACCGCCATCAGGCGTGGTGCAAACTCCACCACATGGGTGTCCAGCCCCAACTGGCGCAGGGCGTTGGCGGCTTCCAGCCCCAGTAAACCGCCACCAATCACCACGCCGGATGTAGCCTTTTTCGCCTGCGCCGCAATCGCGTCCAGATCGTCCAGCGTGCGATAAACCAGACAACCGGGGCGCGTATTGCCGGGGATCGGTGGAACAAACGCGTAAGAACCCGTTGCCAACACCAGTTTGTCGTAGGCGGTTTCTCGGCCCAACGCATCGCATACGCACTGACGTTCACGATCGATAGCCACGATCTCGCTGGCGCTGCGCAGCTCAATGCCGCTCTCGGCAAAAAAACCGTCCTTTACCAGCGACAGCGAGGCGGCGCTGCGCCCAGAAAAATACTCGGAGAGATGAACGCGATCGTAGGCTTCATGGCGTTCTTCGCCAAAGACGACGATGTGGTAATGCTGGTGCAGGTCACGTTCAACCAGTTGTTCAAGAAAATAGTGGCCGACCATACCGTGGCCTACGACCACCAAAATAGGTTTGCTCATGACAGGGATCCTTACAGCTTGAGGCTGTGAGTCAGAATCAGGGGAAGAAAGACCGAAAAGCAGCGAGGCAGGCGGTATCATCTCGCCTTCAGTGGTGCTCTCCATCGCAGCTAGCAAACGTGAGCTGTCGTCAGTGTCGCCATACAGCAGGACACCGCACAGCCGACCGTCGCGCAGGAGCAGACGACGATAGTGCTGCGTCTGCGGATCAAAAGTGGTGTACACCTCATCATTCGGTGCAACGTTAATATCACCGCCGCTGACTACACCAATTCCTGTGACTTTCAGCCGCGTCGTCGCCTGTTCACGCTGATAGTCTTGCGGTGTATGTCCAGCAAGGCGCTCAGCCACCAGCGTGGCATGGGCGAAGCACGGGGCAACCAGCCCGACGATTTCGCCATTGAGCTCACAGCATTCACCGATCGCACTGATATAGGGATCGGCAGTTTGCAGTTGTCCGTCCACCAGCACACCACGATTGCAGGGCAAGCCACACTCACGAGCCAACTGGCTGGCAGGGGTCACGCCAGCGGTCACCACCACCAGTCCGGCGGGGATCGTGCGGCCATCCGCCAGCGCGACCGCCGTTACGCCGTGTGCATCACCGTGCAGCGCAGCAACCTGCACATCCGTCTCACAGGCAATACCGCGTGCGCGCAAGTTGTCGCACAGCAAGTCGCTCGCCGTGGCATCCAGTTGGCGCTCCATTAAAATGGGAATGCGATGCAGTAACGTAACGTCAGCACCACGCAGTCTTAGCGCCGCAGCCGCCTCAATACCGAGCAGACCACCACCAATCACTACCGCAGGAACGGACTGGCGAATCGTCGCCAGCATCAGTTCAACATCATCCAGCGAGCGGAAACCGCACACGCCAGCCAGATCGATACCCGGCATCGGTGGCATAAACGGCGTAGAACCGGTCGCCAGCACCAAATGATCGTAATGCATCTGCCGTTGCGTCGTTGTCACCTCACGCGCCTGGCGATCGATATGGGTGACCCGTTCACCCAACAGATAACTCACCGGCAGCGCCGCATCATCGTCGATAGCCGCCGGCGTCAGCAGCGTATCCGTAAACGCTTTTTCGCCGCTCAACACCGGCGACAGCAGGATGCGGTTATAGCTGGCGCGCGGTTCATCACCAATCACGGTGATTCGGTAGCGCGTCGCGGCCAGTTGCCGCAGCACATCGACAAATCGCGCGCTCGCCATCCCGTTACCAATCACTATCAGATGCGGTTTCATCATCGTTATGGCCTCGCTATCAGGCTGCTTTAGGCTGTTTTTCATAGAGGAAATGCAGCACCTGCTGACGGTAGTGGTGGTAGCGAGGGTCGTCGGCCAGCGCAACGCGTGAACGTGGACGTTCCAGTTCGACCGTCATAATCTCACCCACCGTCGCCGCCGGGCCGTTGGTCATCATCAGCACGCGATCCGACAGCAGCACCGCTTCGTCTACGTCGTGCGTAATCAGTACAATCGTGGTCTGCAAACGCTGCTGAATCTCCATCACCGCATCCTGAAGATGCGCACGGGTCAGCGCATCCAACGCGCCAAACGGTTCATCCATCAGCAGCACTTTCGGCTTCATGGCCAGCGCGCGGGCGATACCCACACGCTGCTTCATCCCGCCGGAAATCTCATTCGGCCGCTTGTTCAACGCATGCCCCATGTGTACCAGCTCCAGATTGTGGGCAATCCATTCGTGCATCTCATGCTTGTTCATCTGCCCACGAAACACCTGCCGTACCGCTAGCGCGACGTTTTCGTAGGTGGTCAACCACGGCAGCAGAGAATGGTTCTGAAAAACCACGCCGCGCTCCGGTCCCGGTCCGTCGATTTCGCGGTTGTCGCACAGTAGGCCGCCGCTGCTCGGCAGCGTCAGACCGGCAATCAGGTTCAATAACGTAGATTTGCCGCATCCGGAGTGACCTATCAGGCTGATCGTCTCTCCGGTGTGAATATCAAAACTCACCTGATCCAGCGCCAGAAATTCACCGCTAGCGGTATTGAAACGCTGGCTCACCTTTTGCACTTGAATAATCGGTGTTGTACGCATCGTCGACTCCTTAGCGGTTGTCATAGCTGAAACGGTTAGCAATCCACACCAGTCCCTGCTCAAGCAGCAGACCAATAACGCCAATGACCACGATGGCGATGATGATGTTTTCTACATTCAGGTTGTTCCATTCGTTCCAAATCCAGAAGCCGATGCCCACACCGCCAGTCAGCATTTCTGCCGCTACAATCACCAGCCAAGCGACGCCAATCGACAGGCGCACGCCCGTTAACACGTTAGGCAGCACCGCAGGCAACAGAATTTTGTGCATGATGGTGAATTCGGAGAGCTTCAGGACGCGCGCTACGTTCAGATAATCCTGTGGGATACGTCGCACGCCTTCGGCAGTATTGAGGATCATCGGCCAGATGGAGCAGATAAAAATGGTCCAACTGGATGCCGGTTCCGCACGCTGGAACAACAGCAGGCCAATCGGCAACCACGCCAGCGGGCTAACCGGACGCAGCAGCGAAATGATCGGGTTGAGCATGTTGGCCAGAAAGGTAAAACGGCCAATCAGGAAGCCAGCGGGAATACCCACCAGCGCCGCCAATCCGAAACCGATACCCACGCGTTGCAGCGAGGCTAATACGTTCCAACCGATGCCCTGATCGTTCGGCCCTGCGATGTAAAACGGATCGGCGAAGAGGCTGAGCGCCGCAAGCCAGGTCGTCCACGGCGTCGGGAAGTTCTCGCTGTTGAGCGCAGCAATCTGCCAGACGGCAACCAACAGCCCCAGCCCCAGTACCGCCGGGAAAAGCTGTTGAAACAGCTTACGCAGCAGCGGGCGGTAGGCGAAAACGGGAGTCGCTGACGCTTTCTCAGGCGTCACTGGTTTGGTTGGCAGCGGCGTAATTTCGGCGCTGTGTACGGTTTTAGGGGCGTTATCCGCGGTAATTGGAATGACCTGGGCCTGGTTTTTCATCATCAACCTCACTTATTTCTTCACGCTAAAACTGTTGGCATAACCCGCCGGATCGCTACCATCCCAGCGACGACCATCGATGAGCACGCTGCTGCGCATATCGCTACCGGGCAACGACACATTTCCCACGGCTTCGGCCGCCTGTTTGTAGATATCAACACGGTTAACCTGCTTCGCGACGGCCAGGTAGTCCGGATCTTCGGTGAGCAAGCCCCAGCGTTTATGCTGGGTGAGGAACCACATCCCATCGGACAGATACGGGTAGTTCACCGAACCATCGTGGTAGAAACGCATCGCGTGTTCGTCTTTCCAGCTTTTGCCTAATCCGTTTTCGTACTGACCCAGCATGCGCCCAACGATGGTTTCTTCTTTGGCATTGATGTAGGCGCGTCCGGCGATCACACCGGCTGTCTCACGGCGGTTGTCGTCAGAAGCATCAATCCAGCGCGAGGCATCAAGAATTGCGGCGGTCAGCGCACGAGCACTATTCGGGTTGCCGTTTACCCAGTCGGCACGGGTACCCAGCACTTTTTCCGGGTGATCCGGCCAAATGTCTTGCGAGGTGGCGGCGGTAAAGCCGATTTTTTCGCTGATGGCACGCTGGTTCCACGGTTCGCCGACGCAATAGCCGACCATGTTGCCAATCTTCATGTTCATCACCATCTGCGGCGGCGGCACCACTACGGTGCGCACATCGTTCAACGGATGAATTCCGGCGGATGCCAGCCAGTAGTAGAGCCACATCGCGTGCGTGCCGGTCGGGAAGGTTTGCGCGAAGGTGTAGGTGCCCGCCGGGCTGGCAGCAACATACTTTTGCAGTGCAGCAAGATCGGTGACGTTGGCTGCGCGCAGTTGGTTCGCCAGCGTAATCCCTTGTCCGTTCTGGTTGAGCGTCATCAGTGCCGCCATGTTGCTCTGCGACCCGGATAGCCCCATTTGCAGGCCGTACAGTTGACCATACAGAATGTGCGCAGCATCCAATTCGCCCGATACCAGCTTGTCGCGTACCGCTGCCCAACTGGCTTCTTTGCTGGGAACGATAGTGATACCGTATTTCTTATCGAAACCTTTCACTGCCGCCATCACGACCGAGGCGCAGTCCGTTAACGGAATGAACCCAACCCGAATTTCCTTTTTCTCCGGCGCATCGGAACCCGCAGCCCAGGCGCTACTCATTAATCCTGGCAGCATCAGGCTGCCTCCCAGTGCGGCGCTCCCCAACAGAAATTGGCGGCGAGAGACGGTCATGCTTTTGGTTTTGGAATCACTCATCAACGACACCCTTACGCAAAACACCCTTTCAGGCGGTAAAAACAAAAACGGCGTCCACAAGCCCATGCAGGATCTGCACGCTTATGGACGCCGTTGTCCGATTAACACCTTCCGCACCGCCGTTGGCCCGAAACGCATTATGAATGTTTGGTTGTTGCTAATGAGTTAAAGCAAGGTTTGTGCCAGCTATCACACTTTTACGTATTCACGAGAGGGATTGTTTAATCGAGAGGTGAATTGAAATTTCGATAACAATATGTAATTTAAGGTTATTATTTCGTGCGCCAGAATATTGCCATTTCTATGCTACGTCGTAGCACGCGCCCGACACGGGGCGCTCAGCCGCCGCCGCCCCGTGACCCGTGGCTTTTTCGCGAGAAATAACGTCGCTACGCGATACCTTCAGAAAAAACAGTCTCTTAACGGACCGTCGTTGACGCGAATACTCGTCCCATAAACGGAACTCGCCCTACGGGCCAGCACACGTGCTGTTCAAAAACGTCTTTAACGTTTTTGTCCGACGCGGCAACGGCTTTCGCGGCTTCCATGCCGCTCATCCTAAGCCTGTTTTTCCTTCAGCGTTATTTACGCTCATCACAGCACAACAACAGTGAGAGCCAACCAATATCATTGGCGCACGAAGCCACCACCCACAACCATTGACTGCACGATTTCCTCTTCACAAGACGGCGTCTTGCACCGCCAGCAAGCAGAACACGCACAGTTCATGTGCATATACCTCTTAAGGGGTATCCTCGAATACATCTGCCACCGCGAGCATCGCTGTGGCGATTTCAATCAGTTTTTTATTCTGGCTCATCGCCATGCGGCGCAGGGTTTTGTAAGCCTCTTCTTCGCTTAATCCACGGTGTTGCATCAGCAAGCCCTTCGCACGATCGATCTGTTTTCTTTCATTCAACGTGGCACGCAGCGCGGCCAATTCGTGATCCTGCTCCTGCAAGCGCCGCGACTGTTGCTGCACCAGCGACAGCAGCGATCGCCCCAACTGTGGGCTGACGCCATCGCTATGTAGCCAGCCAGGCTGCGCGTTTTGCCCTTCCACGTCATGCCCTGCAATAAATATCGAATAACCTGAATCATCGCTTTCCTGCTGTGCCATCAACGCTTCAAAATCCGCCTGCTGATCGCTGCACGCCTTCTCCGCCGCCGCAATACGAGTACGGCAACGCTGCATCAGCGTGTTTTCCAGCTCATCTTCCATCTGCTTCATTTCATCGATGCGTCGCGTGGCAATCGAAAACCAGTGCAGGCTATCCGCTTCCGATAGTTTTTCTATCGGGCTGCGAGTACACACAATGCGGCGCAGACGTTCAAACTCGCTGTCCACCGCGATGGTGCACCAGCGCTGCTGGCTTTCTTCGTCACTAAAATTCAGGAAGGTATCAAAACAGCGCTCCTGCCGTTCAATTAAATCCAGCAGCTTTTGCCGGGTATCTTCATCGACTCTACCCCTCGCATAGGCCGCCGCACCGACAGCACGCTCCTGCCCCGCCAGTTCTTTACCCTGCATAAAGCTAAACATGGCAATCAACGCACGGGAAATCCCCGGATCGGCCGCCGTGTCCGACACCTCAAAAACCAGCGCCAATAGGTTACGGATAATGTCGTTGAAAAACGTCATCGCTTGCGGCTGGGGCAGCAAACGCTGGCGAATCTGCTGGCGCAATGCGGGCAGCAGACTCAGCGCATAAACCACGCTGGCAACACGGCTGAATAGGCGACTCGCCTGCGACAATTCCGCCGTCATTTTTTCCAACCCGGTCAGATGCGCCATCAAATGCGCCTGCGCTGCCCGCACGTCTTTTTCACGTAGCACCAGCTCGTCGGCGAAGAACCGTCCATCGGAGCAAAGAAACAGGTTGGCCGTTCCTCGCTCACGCTGCAATAGATGCACAAGCTGGCTGATTTTCCCTACCAGCTCACCGCTTTGCAGCAGGTAGCGCAGACTGTTTAGCTCACACTGGCGCGAGGCAAGTAAAAATCGAATTGTTGTTGAAGGCTCCGCTACCATCGCTGTCTCTCCTGAAAAAACCACCTTTAGGAATATGCAATTAGTGCGCCAGTTACATCAGCCCACGGCAGGCAAGCGGCAAGAGCCAGTTGTACTCACTGTGGCAGCCGCTTTCGTGCACTTTTCACCTTAATTTTTAAACTCCGTTGCTAAACCTTCCCGATCCCAAAAGGTACTCTCCTCACCGTTACTAAAACGGTTTTATAGCCAAGATACTGACGCTTACCCGGAAACAGAAAGAACCGCAGTAAAAGTCACATCGTAGCTATGCCACAGCCCACAGGAGCGCATGAACATGGCGAATTTATCTGAACAAGAAAGCTGGATTGATGGGATTTATCAGCTTGAAACATCGGACCCGGTTGTCGCGGGCCCAGGGGGAATTTCCAACCGTCAGGCTGAGCAGTTGGCCAGCCGCACGGCTTACCTGAAAAAAATGCAGGAAACGACGGGCGATAATTTGCAAAAGCATCTCGCGGCCAGCGATCCGCATTCGCAATACGCCCCCAAAAATAGCCCAGCGCTAACGGGAACGCCCACCGCGCCAACCACAGCGCAAACGGCAAATAACACACAGATTGCCACTACGGCCTTTGTGAAATCGGCCATTGCTGCATTGGTTAATGGTTCTCCAGCAGCATTGGATACGCTGCAAGAGCTGGCTAAAGCGTTGGGCAATGATCCAAGCTTCAGCACAACGGTGCTAAGTGCAATTGCGGAGGTGAAAACAGACGCGACCAATAGGCTGAATGCTCATGCTTCCATCCTCGATGCGCACCCTCAATATGCCCCAAAAGCGAGTCCAGCATTCACAGGAAAGCCAACCGCCCCGACAGCAGCACCCGGTGCGAATGACACACAACTGGCAACCACAGCCTTTGTGAAAGCGGCAGTGACGGCGTTGGTCAATGGTTCACCTGCGGCGCTCGATACGCTGCAAGAACTAGCGAATGCGTTGGGAAATGATCCAAACTTCAGCACAACCGTACTGAATGCACTGGCTGGGAAGCTGGCAAAAGACCAGAACGGGGCGGATATTCCAGATAAAGCGAGTTTTCTGTCAAGTCTCAAGTACCGTGGCAGATTAGCCAATGGTGAAACATTCGCGGCGTGTAACAAGAATGGTATTTATCTGGTAGCGATTAGTGACGGACTCTCAGTTACAGATATGCCCACAAATATTCGGGGAGATATTCTGTATTCATATGGTTTTTTATTTGTTGAAGAAATCTCGGGGGTCATTAGTCAGACATATTTACCTCATAGGGGACCTATCGCAACGCGTCAAAACTGGGATGGCGTTAGCTACTCTCTGGGCTGGAACGTAATGCTGGATGGGATAGACAACAAACCAACTGCAACGGACATTGGCGCGCTTCCAATCACAGGAGGCGTGCTATCGGGAGGGATTAGATTAAAAGGGGGGAATTTAGATCTCCCAATTAATGATGCTGTTGTTGGAGTATTGCCCGGAGATAGCTACAGACAGATGTTGTCATTAGCAAGTGATGATACGGTTGTCGTTGGTAACCCTATTAGTTCAATGGTTATTAATACCAAAGACAATCTATATATTCGCACTGACTGGGGCCCATGGCATCCCGCATATCACGCAGGGAACTTAACCCCTACCACGATTGGCGCTATGTCAATAAGCGAACTGGCTGGCATCCCACTTCCGTTCCCCGGCGCTGTCGCCCCCGCAGGCTGGTTGAAATGCAATGGCCAGGCATTTGATAAATCACTGTATCCGATTTTGGCATCCCTCTACCCATCCGGTGTATTACCAGACCTGCGCGGCGAATTCGTGCGCGGCTGGGATGATGGGCGCGGCGCTGATGCCGGGCGTGCGTTGTTGTCAGCACAAGGAGATGCAATTAGGAATATTGTTGGGACAATCGGTCAGCTAAACGACCGCGTTAACACAACAGAAACAGCCGGAGTTTTTGATGCTAATAAATACACTGGGGCGCATGCAGGATTGGCTGGCGGAAACGGAGGCAGAATTGTCACATTTGATGCGTCAAAAATCGTCCCAACAGCAAACGAAAACCGTCCCCGCAATATCGCCTTTAACTACATCGTGAGAGCAGCATAATGAGCAATTATATGAGCAACTATTCAACACAAATTAAAAACGCAGAACTGAACGAACACGGCTTAGCCATCAACGCAGGCTGGATCACGGTTTATCACGTTAATCCGGCTACGCGTGAATATCAGAGCGCCAGCTATGAATATGTGATGCAGGGTGTTGGTCTTCCTGCCGATAGCTATGCCGATGAACCGCAATTGCCGCCGGTTGGACACGCTCTGCGCCGTTCCGCTAATGGCACATCGTGGGAACAGGTGCCGGACTATCGAGGCCAGACAGTTTACAGCACGGAAACCCGCCAGTCGCAGGCGGTGATGCAATTCGGTGAATTGCCTGAAAACATGACGTTTCTGGCTCCTGCAACCGAATTTGATCAGTGGGATGGGACGACCTGGGTGACAAACGTCGAGGCACAACAGCTTGCCGCGACCAAAAACCTACAGCAGGAACTGGCGGCACGACGCGCGACAGCAAATAGCCGGATTACCGAATTGAGCTACGCAGTGGACCTAGCCATTGCCACGGATGAAGAGCAAGAACAGCTCACCCAGTGGAAAATTTATCTGGTCGCGCTGAGCCGCATTGATCTCACCGCCGTATCTGTTGTGTGGCCAGAAGCGCCTTCCGTCTAATCGGCAACACCAGCAATTCATTACATAAATGAAGTGTGCTGTATTGAGCATACGGCACACTTACATCATTTCAATCTCTTTAGACAGGATGTTCTGATAATTCCCCATTATTACTCATCAACAAATGTAAAATTTAATAAAAAATGAAACTGTTATATTTATCAATTTCAAATCTGTACTAATTAAACTTACGCCTCACTTTAATATCGAATTAACATCAAAATAAAAAACCAATGTATTATTTAAATTGGAATTAAATACCTTTAAATTTTAAAAATTAAAATATAAAACCAAAAATCCAACATTAAAGCTAAAAACCACGAATCGAAAAACTGCACTATTTATTCGTTATTTTTTTCCGCTATAATCCCCGCACGTTTCACTCACTATTTATTCTTATCTCACTTCAATCAGTGAAGTTAATTTCTGGCGAATGCAAATGCCGTCGGCAGTAATTTATTCGAATTTCATTCATCACTATTTATTCCGACAAGCATCGGAATAACTGCATTTTCCTGCCTGAAGCTAGGAGCGTAACATGTTTGATGTCGTCGAGCTGTCGCGGCTGCAATTTGCCCTGACTGCCATGTACCACTTTCTTTTCGTCCCGCTGACGCTGGGATTGTCTTTCCTGCTGGCCATTATGAACACCACATACGTGTTAACCGGCAAGCAAATCTACAAAGATATGACCAAATTCTGGGGCAAGCTGTTCGCTATCAATTTTGCACTGGGTGTGGCAACCGGCCTGACGCTGGAATTCCAGTTCGGTACTAACTGGTCTTACTATTCTCACTATGTGGGCGATATTTTTGGCGCGCCGCTGGCGATGGAAGGGCTGATGGCGTTCTTCCTGGAATCCACGCTGGTTGGTCTGTTCTTTTTCGGCTGGGATCGCCTGACCAAAGTCCAGCATATGCTGGTGACCTGGTTCGTTGCGCTGGGCTCCAACTTCTCCGCCCTGTGGATTTTGGTCGCCAACGGCTGGATGCAAAATCCGATTGCCGCCGAATTCAATTACGAAACCATGCGTATGGAAATGTTGAGCTTCGCCGAACTGGTGCTGAACCCCGTCGCACAAGTGAAATTCGTACATACCGTGGCAGCAGGCTACACCGCCGGTGCAATGTTCGTGCTGGGTATCAGTTCTTACTATTTGTTGAGGGGCAGAGATATCGCGTTTGCCAAGCGTTCGTTCGCCATTGCCGCTAGTTTCGGTTTGGCCTCGGTGCTGTCCGTCATCGTACTGGGTGATGAATCCGGTTATGTGATGGGCGATGTGCAAAAAACCAAGCTGGCAGCGATCGAAGCCGAGTGGGAAACGCAGCCCGCACCTGCCGCTTTCACGCTGTTCTCTATTCCTAATCAGGAGACGATGCAGAACGATTACGCCGTCCATATTCCTTACCTGTTGGGGTTGATTGCCACCCGTTCGCTCGACAAACCCGTCGTCGGTATTAAAGACTTGATGGCGCAGCATGAGATACGTATTCGTAACGGTATGGCAGCCTATGACCTGCTGGAGGAACTGCGCTCAGGCAACAGCGATCCCACCGTTCGCGCACGTTTTGAAGCTGCCAAGCACGATCTTGGCTACGGCATGCTGCTTAAGCGCTATACCGATGACGTTGCCAACGCCAGTGAAAATCAGATTCAGCAGGCAACAAAGGATTCGATTCCTCGCGTCGCACCGCTGTATATCGCGTTTCGCCTGATGGTGGGTTGTGGCGTGCTGATGCTCGCTATTTTTGCCCTGTCGTTCTGGAGCGTGATTCGCGGCCACATGGGGCAACGTAAATGGCTGCACCGCGTGGCGCTGTACGGAATTCCCCTGCCCTGGATCGCCATTGAATCCGGCTGGTTTATCGCTGAATACGGTCGTCAACCCTGGGCCGTCGCCGAAGTTCTGCCTACCGCTATCGCCAATTCGTCTCTGGAAGCACACGATATTCTGCTGTCGATGGGGCTGATTTGTGGGCTGTATACGCTATTTCTGGTCGCGGAACTGTATCTGATGTTCAAATTTGCTCGACTGGGGCCAAGTAGCCTGAAAACCGGCCGCTACCACTTTGAACAGCCGACAACACCGCCACGCGCCGCACCTGCGAAACCTTAATGGGAGCTACAATAATGCTGGATTATGAAACATTACGTCTGATTTGGTGGGGGTTGATTGGCCTGCTGTTCATTGGTTTCGCTATCACTGATGGCTTTGATATGGGCGTGGGCATTCTGCTGCGTCTGTTGGGAAAGAGCGACACCGAACGGCGGGTGATGATTAATGTGATTGCCCCGCACTGGGACGGTAATCAGGTCTGGCTGATCACTGCGGCGGGCGCGCTGTTTGCCGCCTGGCCGATGGTTTACGCCGCTGCTTTTTCCGGGTTTTATTTCGCAATGATTTTGGTGCTGGCGGCTCTTTTTTTCCGCCCGGTTGGCTTTGATTACCGCTCCAAGCTGGAAAACCGCCGCTGGCGTAATATGTGGGACTGGGGCATTTTCATCGGCAGCGTCGTCCCCACGCTGGTGTTTGGCATCGCACTCGGGAATCTGTTGCAGGGCGTGCCGCTGAGCGTCGATATGTATTTGCGCCTCACTTACCACGGCGGATTCTTTGGCCTGTTGAATCCGTTCGGGTTGCTAGCGGGATTAGTGAGTGTCGCCATGATCGTCACCCACGGCGCGATTTACCTGCAAATGCGCACCACCGATGCACTTCAGCGTCGCGCGCAAAAAACCGTACTGATCGCCAGCACACTGATGAGCCTGACCTTCTTACTGGCCGGCGCCTGGGTATTAACCGGCATCGACGGCTACGTGATTATTTCCGCGCTGGATAAAGCGGCACCGTCCAATCCGTTGAAAAAAGAAGTGGTCCAACAGGCCGGAGCCTGGTTAACCAACTTTACTGCGTACCCCGTGCTATGGACGATCCCTGTATTGGGTGTGGTTTTGCCGTGGTTCACGAGTCTCTTCTCACGCATGAATCGCTGCGGTTGGGGCTTTCTGACGTCGTCACTGACCGTTGTCTGCGTGATTCTGACAGCCGGGATTACGCTGTTCCCATTTGTGATGCCTTCCAGCTTTGATCCCAACGTCAGCCTGACCCTCTGGGATGCCACCTCCAGCCAACTTACGCTTCAGGTGATGACGATTTTGGCCTGCATTTTTGTCCCCACCATCCTGATTTATACCAGTTGGTGTTATTACAAAATGTTTGGCCGGATCGACGCACGCTACATCGAAGAAAATAAGCATTCCGTTTACTAACGATTTTGAGGAGAAAGAAGATGTGGTATTTCGCCTGGATACTCGGCACGCTGCTGGCCTGCGCGTTCGCACTGGTCACCGCATTAGCCGTAGAGAATCATGAAGCGGGGAAAGACGCGTAGCTAAAACATCGTGTTGACACCCTCTCGCTTTTGACAGGCCTTTTTCTCTACGAGATTAATGGCCTGTCGTCACTCACTCTTAGGCTATGCCTGCTCCGCCGCAATAAAGGCCGCCACATTCATCACATTGGCGGGTGGCTGATGCCGCTGCAACTGCTGCGCCATATAACGCATGTAGGGATCGATATGGGAAAAAATGGCCTTATAGCCTGCACAAAGATGGTTATGCCAATGCTTGTCAACACGATGAATACGATGCTTTGGGCAACCCCCGTGGCAAGCAAAACGGTATTCGCAACGCACGCATTCTGGCGATAGGTTGGCTTTCTGCATGCCAAACTGGCGTTGCTGCTTGCTATTAACCAACTTATCCAAACGGTCAGAGGTCAGGTTACCCAGCCGATGCGCCGGGTAAACAAAATGATCGCAACTGTAAATGTCACCATTCATCTCAACCACCAGCCCTGTGCCACAGGTCGACTGCATGACGCAGAGGCTAGGCTTGTCTCCCGCCCATGCGGCCAATGCATTATCGAACAGTTGTACAAATACCCGCCCAACATCGTGGCGCACCCAGTAATCAAAAATGGTGTTCATGAAATGGCCGTACGCTTCACCACTGACTGACCACGGCGTCACCTGCGTGTTCTCCAACGTCTGTGGATGAATTAGCTCACCATAGCGGCTATCGACTGAACGTTGTTCAACGGCGGGAATGAATTGAACGTGCTGCGCCCCCAGTTCCTGCGTCAGAAATCGATAGATCTCTAACGGGGCCTGCGCCGTTTCATTATTCACGACGGTTAACAGATTGAAATCAACCTGGTGTTGTTTCAGCACCGCCACCGCATTGATTACCCGATCAAAAACCGATTTTCCACTGTGTGTGACACGGTAGCGATCGTGTAACCACTTTGGCCCGTCTATCGACAGTCCAATCAGAAACTGATTCTCTGCTAGAAACGCAGCCCACTCCTCATCAAGCAATACACCGTTGGTTTGCATGCTGTTGCGGATGACCTTTCCCTGCGCATATTGTCGCTGATAGGCCAACGCGCGGCGGTAGAAATCGATGCCAGCCATCGTGGGCTCACCGCCCTGCCAGGTAAATTCAATTTTACCAGCGGGGTTTGCCTCAATGTACTGCCGCACGTACTGGCGCAAGATGTCATCGTCCATGTGCCGCTTCGATTGTGTGGCTTTCAGCGTTCCCTGCTCTTTCTCAAGATAGAAGCAATAGTCACAGGCAAGATTACACTGATAGCTGGTGGGTTTTGCCATCAGGTGAAAAGGTCGTTTCATCTTACCTCCCACTGGGATTGTCGTATGTCGGTGATCATCGGTTATCCGTTCACGTGAAAAGTGACCATGATCACTCTCTGGATATTTGATATTGACAGTGTCATAAAACAATGGAAATAATAATTTCAATAAAAACACAAATAAATGAAATTATTATTTCCTTAACTGCATCACAACACCAGGGGTTCTCTCATGAACAGTCTTTTCTCCGGCGCACAAAAATTGGGTAAATCGTTTATGTTACCCATTGCTGTTTTACCCGCCGCAGGGTTGCTGCTGGGTATTGGCGGCGTCTTTTCCAACCCGATTACCATTGAAACCTACGCTTTCCTCGATAACGCCGTTTTGCAGGCCATTTTCACGTTGATGAAACTGTGCGGCAGCGCCGTGTTTGATAACCTGCCCCTACTGTTTGCCGTCGGGATTGCGGTCGGGATGACCAACACCGACAGAGGAACCGCCGGGCTCGCTTCCGTATTGTCCTTTTTGGTGATGAACAAGGCCATTAACGCCATGTTGGTGATCACACATACGCTGGCGACAGATAATCTCGCCGCGCATGGACAAGCCGTGATTCTTGGTATTACGACACTTCAGACCGGCGTCCTCGGCGGTATACTTAGCGGCCTGCTCACCGCCTGGTTACACGGCCGCTATAACAAAATCGCACTGCCGGAACTGTTGGCGTTTTTCAGTGGTTCGCGCTTCGTGCCGATTGTGGCGTCATTTGCGGCGCTGTTTCTTGGCGTATTGCTCTTTTACGTTTGGCCCCCGATTCAGAGCGGTATTTCCCATCTGGGTGGGCTGGTAGAAAAGACCGGTTATATCGGCACGCTGTTCTACGGCATGATCCTTAAATGTCTTATCCCGTTCGGCCTGCACCATATTTTCTATTTACCGTTCTGGCTGACCAGCATCGGCGGAGAGCAAATGGTGAACGGTACGCTGGTACAGGGAACGCAGAAAATCTTCTTTGCGCAGTTAGCCGATCCTAGCGTGACACAATATTACATCGGTGTTTCCCGCTTCATGGCTGGCCGCTTTGCCGACTTTATGTTTGGTTTACCCGGTGCCGCACTGGCGATCTATCACTGTGCCAAGCCCGAAAACCGTGGCAAAGTCGCTGGACTGCTACTTTCCGCCGCACTGACTGCATTCGTTACCGGTATTACCGAACCGCTAGAATTTGCCTTTATGTTCTGCGCACCGCTGCTGTATCTGGTGCATATCGTCTTGACCGGTGTGGCTTTCATGCTGGCGCACGTCCTCGAAATCACTGTCGGGCAAACCTTCTCCGGCGGGCTGATCGACTTCCTGCTGTTCGGCGTCTTGCAGGGTAATGCCAAGACCAACTGGGTGTTGATGCTGCCGCTGGGCGCCGTGATGTTCACCCTTTACTACTGCTCGTTCCGCTTCCTGATTCAGTTACGCCAGTTGAAAACGCCCGGTCGTGAAGATGAATCCACCAGCGATAACGAAGCGCCAACAATCACGGGAACCGAGCGCGCTCAGGGCATCATTGCCGCACTGGGCGGGAAAGACAACATCATTGATGTGGACTGCTGCGCGACTCGACTGCGTATTACCGTTAGCGATCCCGCAAAGGTAAAAACCGACGATTTTAAAGCCTTGGGCAGCCGTGGGGCATTTGTTCGCGGGCAAGGCGTTCAGGTGGTTTATGGCCCGCATGTCACGCTGATTAAGAACGAAGTTGAAGAATTAATGGCCGTCTAACGGTTAGCAAGGATAAGAAAATGAAAGCTGTTATGTTGATGTTCGATACGCTGACCCGTAACCACCTCTCACCCTATGGTGGCGACGCGATTACGCCTAACTTTGCCCGTTTGGCACAGGAGTCAGTACAGTTCGATAACTTTTATGTCGGCAGCATGCCCTGCATGCCGGCACGGCGCGAACTCCATACCGGCAGGTATAATTTTCTGCACCGCAGTTGGGGACCGCTGGAACCGTTTGATTTCTCCATGCCGCGGGCGCTGGATAAGCACGGTATCCATACCCATATGGTGACCGACCACAAACACTATTGGCGCGATGGTGGGGCAACCTACCATACCCGCTACTCCACCTTTGAATTTATTCGCGGGCAAGAAGGCGACTGTTGGCAAGGCAAAGTTGCCAAGCCTGCCATCCACTATCAAGGCATGGAGGATGAAAACACGCGCCAGCGGCGAACCAAGCGCATCACGCAAGATTTCATCAACCGCGCTGCGATGCCGACGCAAAAAGAGCACTATACCGAGCGCACAATTCAGGCCGGACTGGACTTTATCAACAGTAATAAAGACGACGATAACTGGTTCTTGCAGATTGAATGCTTCGATCCCCATGAACCCTTCTTCGTGCCTGAAAAATATCTGGACATGTACGGTTGCAAGGCGGAAGACTTCAACGGTTGGACGCCCTACTACTGCGCGACGGAAAGCCCTGAGCATGCCGAGAAGGTGAAGAAGTTTTATCAAGCGCTGGTCACGATGTGTGATGATTATCTCGGCAAAGTGATGGACAACCTCAAGGCGAACGGGTTGTGGGACGATACCCTATTTATCGTGTGTACTGACCACGGTTTTTTGCTCGGCGAGCACCAATGGTGGGGCAAAAATATCATGCCGGTGTATAACGAAATCGCCAACACGCCTTTCTTCATTCGCGATCCGCGTAGCGGGATTCAGGGAGAGCGGCGGCAGGCGTTGGCGCAAACCATCGATATTCCTGCCACGCTGCTCGACTATTTTAACGTACCGCTGCCACCAACGATGCACGGCAGACCGCTGCGACCGGCGATTGAAAACGATAAGCCCATTCGCAAGAGCGCGCTGTACGGGTATTTTGGCGGCCACGTGAATATCACCGACGGCGAATACGTCTACATGCGCGGACCACGGCAAAATGACAAGACGGATCTGTTTGAATACACCTTAATGCCCACGCGCATCGACAGCCCGTTTGCGCTCGGTGATTTTCAGCATATGACATTGCACCCCGGATTTGATTTCACCCAGGGTGCGCAGGTCATGAAGATTCCAGCGACCTTTGGCTACCTTAATGCCTATCGCTATGGCGACAAGCTGTTCCATGTCGCTGACGACCCACGGCAGAAAGAGGCTTTGCAGGATCCGCAACGGGCGATGGCCTATGCCCAGCAGATTGCCGAATTGTTCAGGGACAATGACGCGCCGCCAGAGCTCTATTCCCGTTTCAGCCTCGACACACTGAACGCCGAACAGGAGCAGAAAGATCTGGCTCGCTATCAGCACTATCCTGAACTGTCTGGGCTGGGTGTTAGTTGCGAGCACCGTGGCGTTTATGAAGCATTGCGTTTGCTGATTAATGCAGGAAAAGTGGCCAAGCTCTCGCTCACCGCGATGCTGCAAACGATCCCTCAAACGTCCATGCTACGCGAAAGCGATATTTTCCTGATGATTGCGACGGCGTTTTCCCCAGCAGCACAGCCGGAATTGGTGTATCAGGCACGCCTTCTCCTGCGAATTGATTAACGGGGAAATGATGAACACATTAACGCTGAGTAATTCGCAGTTGACGCTGCAAGTGCATCCCAACGGCGCGGAAATGCGCAGCCTGACGGATGCTCAGCGGGAATGGCTCTGGCAGCCCGGCGATACGGGTTGGCAGAGTACCGCCCCGCTGCTTTTTCCGGTTGTCGGGCAACTCATTCATCAAGGGGTTTATCATCACGGCCAACTCTGGCCGTTGCCTGCTCATGGTTTTTTACGGCACCAGCGGTTTACGGTGATAGAGCAGCGTCAGGAAGCGCTGCACCTTCGCTGCCACAACACACCAGAAACGCTCGCGATGTGGCCGTTTCGCTGGCAACTTGATGTCCATTATGTGCTGCACGACAGACGCGTCGCGGTTCGCTATCGCTTAATCAACATGGACGACAGCACGCTGTGGTTTTCACTGGGTTCGCATCCCGGATTTGCTCTTCCTATTAGCCAAGAACCCGGTTGGCAGGTTCGCTTTTCATCCACACGCTGCCGGGGGCCGTGGCGCACCCAGAATAGGACATTGATCGTGAATGAAGTTGACCCTGCCCCGATTGCCGGGACGCTGACGTTAACGTCCGAGACATTTGCCAATGGCGCACTTTATTTCAGTCATGCGGAGCAGCAGACGATCGACGTCATTTCGCCCGCAGGAATGAGCCTGATTCG
This sequence comes from Pectobacterium parmentieri, assembly GCF_001742145.1. NCBI lineage: Bacteria > Pseudomonadati > Pseudomonadota > Gammaproteobacteria > Enterobacterales > Pectobacteriaceae > Pectobacterium > Pectobacterium parmentieri. Next base: position 2,454,836 of record NZ_CP015749.1, read on the forward strand.
ATTCTGTACCGATATGCATCCTTGGCTCGCACTCTGGTCAGAACCGGGGTCCGATTTGCTCTGTATTGAACCGCTGTTCGGGACGACAGATGCACCTGATTTCTCAGGAGAGCTACGGCACAAGCGGGGAATTTTATCGCTAGCATCGGGAGAAAACTTTGAATGTGGCTTTAACTTCACCGTCAACGCAGACGAAAAAGGAAGAGCAAGGTAAAATGCAGGGAATATTCAGCAGCGGTACGACAGGCCTGATTCAAAATCAGCACGCCCTGTGTACGATGGCGACGCAGGAATCCCCCATGAGCATCAATAAAGAAAAAGTTCGAACGTATATCGCGAATATCTTGCATGGCCTCAGCGACACGAACCAGACTATTGCTAATTACGTGCTACAAAACCCCAGTATGGTTGCCCAATTGCCGGTCAAAAAGCTCGCAGTGGAGATCGGTGTGAGTGAAGCGACCATCGTCCGGTTCTGCAAACACATCGGCTATGCTGGGCTGCTGGAGCTGAAAAGCGCGCTGAACCGTGAACTGTTTGATGACAGCGATCTGTCGTTACCCGTCACCCCCGATATTCTGATGAATGATACGCGCCACGATGTCGCACAGAAAATTGCTCTCACGGTAGACCGAGCCGTCAAAGAAACCATCGATCTGATTGATATGCAGACGATCAATCAGATAGTCAGTCTGTTTATCTCAGCACGTCGCGTTATGTTTATCGGCTTCGGTGCATCTGGCCTCGCGGCTCTGGAGGCACGTGACAAGATGAACCGTATCGGTATTGATTCCGACGCCTTTACCGATCGTTTCTCAATGACGTTAAAACTGGCGAATTTGAAGCCTGACGATCTCGTCGTCGCGTTTTCGCACTCTGGTGAAACGCCGGAAGTGGTGAATGCTTTTAAACTCGCAGAAAAAGCAGGTGCCACGCGGCTTGCGATTACCCACAGCACGCACTCGCCGCTCACGAGTTTAGGAAATTATGTGCTGTTAACCTGTGGCGAAAGTGAACGCTATCAGGGAGATTCGATTGGCACCCGTGTTTCGCAGCTTTTCATGATCGAGTTTCTCTGTACCGAGCTCACCAAGCAGAACTTTAAAGACTTTTCCAGCCAGAGCATCTCAATCAAAGCGCTGTTAATTAAAGAACGCATTAAACAACATTCAACCTGAAATCAGACGACGACATGACAACGCCCAGACAGGAAAAGACCCCGTGGTGGAGTCAGGGGAAAACCCCGGACTACCGTTTTTCATTAGCGAATGAGCGCACCTTTCTGGCGTGGATTCGTACTGCGCTGGCGTTTCTTGCGGGTGCGGTCGGTATCGATCAATTTACCGTGCACATCGATCCACTGGTGCGTCAGGGATTGGCTCTGTTGTTGGTCGTCTGCGCGGCGCTGCTTGGCGGTTTGGCCTATCGCCGCTGGGTCAGCAATGAAAAAGCCATGCGGCAGGAAAATGATATGCCGTACACGCCGATGCTGCTAATCGTGACGCTGTTTATCACCCTCATTGCTCTCGCGCTTGCCGCCATGATCCTGTTCGGGTAGCGCATGGAAACCCCTCGCGATCCGGGATTGCAGCCACAGCGAACCGGCATGGCCTGGTCCCGCACGCTGTTTGTAATGCTGATAAACAGCCTGTTGTGCTTTCGCTTGAGCATGGTAGACGACAGCCGCGCGGTGTTTGCCTGCGCCATACTGCTCTTATGCGTTTCCGCGCTAATGTCGATGCTGGCGATTGCGCGTTATCGTTTTAATGCCAGTTGCCAATCGGTGCTGTCACGCGCCAGCCACGGGCTGATCGCGCTAACATCAGCATCAATAGCGATCACCGCGCTGATGTTATTACTGCATTTCAGCGGCGTGTGGCAAGGATAGGTTTTCTGAAAGAAAGACGGTGAAGCCCAAATGCGCTTCACCGATTAGGCAGGCTATTCGATCGAACTTTCCGGGAACAGGAACGGGTTGATACTACTGCGAGAAAAACCTTCTTCCTCCATCTTCACATCCAGCACCAGCGACGCCAGATCGTCGGCGACGGCTTCAACGCGGTGATCTTTTTCCTGATATAACAGCTTCAGGTACGTTCCGCAGTGACCACAGCTTTCCGCTTTGATTGCGGAGTTTTCACTATCCAGCGACCAGTAATTAAGCTCGCTCGATTCTTCGCAGTTGCTGCATTTCACCCGCACCATGTGCCATTCACTTTCGCACAGATTACAGTGCAGATAACGCAGTCCGCTGGACGTGCCTAACTGCACCATGCCCGATACCGGAATACTGCCGCACACCGGGCAGAACTGACGATGTTCACCGGGTACAGCACGTGCTTTGCCGGGCAGCAGGCCTGCCATCTGCGCCCAGAACAGCGACAGCGCCGCCCAGATGAACGGAGCCTTATCGTTGCTTTCGGCACGAAATTCGTGTTGCAGCAGCGCCGTTGCCTGTTCTTCCAACTCCTGCTCAGAAGCCTTTTCCAGGTTCTCCAGCGTGGCTAACACCTGTCCGCTGGCATCCGGTTTTAATTCTTCAATCAGCGCACGCAGTAGCGTATGCCAGTGTGCATCACGCGGGAACACGGCGATGTCGAGCGGCGGACGTTCGCCGGACTGTTTCAGCACGTCGCTCAGATCAAGTTGCAACGGATGATCGTGCAACACTTTCTGCTGAGCCTCAACTACGCCTGCGGCAAAGGTGAGATAATCCCCCAGCGGGTGATCTTCAGCTAGCTGACGCAGACGCTCCGCACGGCTGCTGTACAGGCTTTTCAGATTAGCGAAAAGCAGCGGAGGGATATTTCCTTCCGGCATCGATTTTTCATTCTGTTCTAACTGTTCCTGAGGAACAATACGAATACTCATCAGGGGGATTTTTCCTGTTGTTTACGTTGTCTATCCGATAGATTTCGGGGGGCAGGAAGGCTGCCAGCACGGTCCGAAAGATAGCGGGTATCGCTCACCTTTGATAGGAATTATACCCATCGCGCAGATCGACTTCCTGATTTCCGGCAAGGTTATGCCTGTTTTTAGCCATCAATGCAGCGGCCTTCCCACTTTCCGCCATAACGGGAACAGTAGCAGAAAAGCGGTAAACCTCTCCACACCTCTAAAGAGGTGTTCGCGTCAGACGTTCGTTTATCTGCGCCCGAATCAACGCCGCTAATACGATCACGCTTTGTTCACAGCGGTCGTCCCATTCGTAGGAGGCGTTGAAACGGAAATAGCGATCGAATTGGTCACCGGTCGTGAACATTTTCCCCGGCGCAATGCTGATGCCCCGCTCCAGCGCACGACGGTAGAGCGCAGTGCTGCTGACGCTCTCAGGCAATTCCAGCCAGAGAAAATAGCCGCCTTGCGAATGATGAATGCGAACTTCCCCCGGAACATGCCGACGTAGCGACTGTAACGCCGCCTGTTTACGCTGCTCCAGCGCACGCCTCAGACGACGCAGGTGGCTGTCATAGCTGCTGGTCGCCAGATAGTCCGCAATCGCCAGTTGCATCGGTGCGCTGGTTGATAATGTACTCATTAACTGTAAACGCTGAAGGTTTCCCGCATAGCGCCCCGCGGCCACCCAGCCGATACGAAATCCTGCCACCAGATTTTTAGAAAATGAGGAACAGTGTAGGACCGTCCCTTTTTTATCCAACGCCTTAGCGGGTAGCGGACGTTGCAGGCCCGTGTATAGCTCGCTATAGACATCGTCCTCGACCAGCCCGACGTCGTGTTTTTCCAGCATCGCCACCAGCCGCTGCTTCTTCTCCCAGGACAACGTGTAGCCAAGCGGATTATGGAAATTGGTCATCAGCCAGCAGGCTTTGATCGGGTAGTCATTCAACGCCTGCTGCAACGCATCAAGATCGATGCCCTGTTGCGGATCGGTCGCAATCGCAATGGCCTTGAGCTTAAGGCGTTCAATCGCCTGTAGCGCACCGTAAAAAGCCGGAGACTCGATCACCACGTAATCACCCGGCTCCGTCAATACCTGAAGGCTGAGATTGAGGGACTCCATCGCCCCTGCCGTAATCACAATTTCATCGGGCGTGACGGCAATCCCCTGCAACGCATAACGCTGAGCAATGTTCTTCCTCAGATTCTCGTTACCCGGCGGTAAATTATCCAACGCACTTTGTGGCTGCATGTGGCGAGCAACCGAGGCCAGCGAACGCGTTAACTGGCGCTGCGGAAAGAGTTGTGGATCGGGAAATGCCGATCCAAACGGCATCACCGCCGGATCTTTGCTGGCCTGAAGCACGTCAAAAATGAACGCGTTAACGTCCACATCTTCGGTAATCTGAACGCGACTCGGCCCGACTGGCGAGTGTGGGCTATCTGTTAGCGTGGGTGATAACTGCGGGGCCGCGTAGTAACCAGACTGCGGGCGCGACACAATCAACCCCTGATTTTCCAGCAGTTGATACGCATGCAGCACCGTCATCAGACTCATGCCAGAATGCAGTGATTTTTCCCGCAGCGAGGGCAGTTTGTCGCCCGGCTGCCAGATACCTTCCTGAAGCTGCTCACGGATCTGGTGAGCAAGCTGTTCAAACTTTGCCATAACACTACGGTTTCGCTGGGTGAATATGTCATTATTTTGGGGTCGATCATCACCGACAGATGACGATCGAGCAGGACGAGTTACCGCAAAACACGCTTCGAGCGAAGGCTATTTCGCCGCGTAGCACGCGACAAAATCCAACAGGATCTTACGCGCCCAGACCGGCTCTTGCGGAATGTCCATCATCCGATCCACATCCCAACCGCCCTGTCGCAGCGCCGTTTCATTATGGCGCAGGCACGTCAACATGATGTCGGTACTGAATTCCGGGTGAAATTGTACCGTTAAGACTTTCTCGCTGTAGCGGATTATCTGACATCCATCCATCTCTGAACTCGCCAGCACTTGCGCACCTTCCGGCGCTTCCAGCACGGATTGTTGGTGAGTCAGGTAAGCGCCAAACTGCGGCGGATAATCACGCAGTAAGGGATCTTGTGCCGCGGCATCGAGGATTGTTACCACCTGAACGCCAACTTCCTTACCGTTCGGGTTATCGCCTACTTTGCCGCCCAGCGCATCGGCCAGCAACTGATGCCCATAACACACGCCCAGCAGCGGGACATCCGCGTAATACGCCTCGCGCAGCCAGCCAGCGGTGTATTCACTCCAATCCAGCCGATCCGTGACCATCGACCACGAACCGGAGATAATCACGGCGGCCAGCGCGTCAAACGGCGGTAGTGATTCCCCAAGATCGGGACGCACCACCTGCACTGGCTGCGTATTACCCTGTACCGCATCACTAAACCATTTCCCCTGTTGCCCAACCTGAGAGGCAATACCTTCCGGCGGTTGACCCAACTGAATTACCAGCAATACCTTTTCGCTCATCGTCCTGTTCTACCTGTATTCGAAAAACCATCAGTCTGGAAAATCAAAAAAAATGCGACATTCGTCGCTTACAACGAACGTAGCACTCTGTCTTTATGAAAACCAGTCCTTATGAAAACGAATCCCTGAGCAAACCAAACACCATGCAAACCTCAGCATGGTGAAAACGACGGGATCATCTGGTCATTAGGAAAGTGGATAACCGGAGGGGAGATCTGGGCTTATGCAGAGGGTTGTTGCCGGTAGGCCAGCGAGAAAATGTCGTAGAAATCAACATCACCTTTCGTGCGTTGAATCTTCTCTATCCCCGCTTTCACGGCGGACGGCACCAGTTCATTACGTATCAGTTTATCCAGCGTGTCCTGCGATACATGACGGATCGTAAACCACTCTCCATTGTAACAAACGCGTAAATCCAACGTATCAATGTCTTCAAAGCGATAGGTCGGATTAATGTCCATCGAGAGTGCCAGCGACATCACCAACAGGAAGACGGTAAAGCCAATCAGGTATGGCAAACCAAAATAAGGGGCGTAAAACAGGATCATCGCGACCGGCACGTAACTCACCAGCATCGCGCCAAACAGATAGGGATGTGACTGCATGAATTTGCGGCTAAAACGTATTTTATTATCGCGTTTTTCTTCCCGATTAATACGTTCAATCTCTTCAGTCAGAAGGCGTTTTACTTCATCCATCGTCATCACCATCATGCATATAAAAACTGTCATGCTTTAACAAAAACACAACACGGCTGGCGTTGATTAGAACATAGCCATACCAGAGATAACAGATACAGTTTTCGACAGATTGACTATAACAGTTCGTCTGATGCCGGGATGAACGATCCCGGCAACATGGATGACGACATCACGAGAATTATGGAATGGCAGGCATCGTGAGATCGGGATCGATCAGATTGTAAATGTGATTACCGAACACAGGCTGTTGCAGCAGTTGATCAACCGCCAGCGCCACATCCCAGCGAGAGACTAATCCCAGCGTCGCAGCACCTTGTGTCAGCTGCGCATTGTGCGTCGCAACCACATCCAGCAGACCACCGGGACGAACAATACAGTGATCCAATGTACTGCTTTGCAACCAACTTTCTGCCAGTGATTTCTCACGTACTGCGAAACCAAACGCGGCTCTGGCGCGTGCCGACAACTGTGGCCAACTATCGCCACAGCCCAGCGAAGTCACCAGCAACATACGCTTGATGCCCGCCTGTTCTGCACCGTCGATCACCGTCCGGTGCCCTTGATAATTTACCGTACCGCCGCCCATCGTCGACACCACAATGGCCGAGGGGCCAGCAATGCGACAGGCTTCTGCTACCGTTTCCGGGTCACAGGCATCACCTTCCACCACGGTCATCCCCTGTTCACGCCAGTGTTTAGCCTGCTCAGGGTTGCGTAATACCAGTACTACCGCCTGCTCGCACTCAATAGCTCGCTGTAATAAGCAGGCGCCGACCCCATTGCCTGCGCCAAAAAGTAACCATGTCATACCTGCTCCGGTTGTAATTCACTCGCCAGCGCATGGAACGCCTCAACCTGAGCGCTCAGCAGTTGGCGGTGGCTGTCTCGTCCAAGGAAGATTTTAAACATCGCCGCACCACTGGCATTAAAGAACACCACGGAGGCTGTGTCCATCCCCATGAACTTGCGTTCAATAAACGCAATGTGCTGACAGCTCGTCGCACGGATATGTCCGCTCAGGCCATTTTTGCCACGCAAATTGAAATAACCGTGACGATGCGTACCGGTTGGTAGCTCGCTCTTAAATTCCAGAATCGCATCTGCCGTGTGGCTAATCAGCGTCACTTCACCCCAGGTCGCAATCGTGTCCCACACCTGATCGAAACGATCGCCCGTCACCAGAGTACGCTGAGCCGCAGGCAACGCCTCAACGACAGCAAACAGCGAGGTATTGTATTTTCCAGCAATCTCTTCCAATGTGCCATCAGGGTTGGTTGCCAGTAATTCATTCAGTGTCATGGTCATGGTTGCGTCTCCGGTTAGTGCGCATGCTCTTCGGCATTAAGTTGAGGGATAATTTGTTGTAATGCCTGCATCAGGTTATTCGCCCAGAAGCGGCCATCGTTAGTCAAGCGCAGGCAGGTGGAATCGTCACAGGTTAACCCTGCCTGATGCCACTGACTTAGCAAAGGCTGAAGTTCACGGGCATGTTGGGTAAGCTGAGGCAGCTTGATGCGACCGACCTCAATGCCCGCCTGAAGCTGATGCTGCCACGGCCCGGTCGGGCTAGCTGGCGTCATCATCATGATCGGCTTTTGCCCCTGATCGATCTGCTGATAATAGCGCTCCAGACTGCGCTCCATCATGTAGGCTTGCCCGTTGATATTGCCACCCGCACCGCTGCCCATGGCGAAGCAGTCCGCACCTTGTTTAATCAGCAGGTTGTACAGATTGCGTTCACGCGTGGTGCGCGCCCAGTGGCTGTTGCTAAGCTGGTGCCAGCCCGCATCGGCCAAAAATGCCGCGCCAGTCCGGTAAAAATCACGTCGGGCGACCACATCAGGCAGCGCAACACGCTGGTTTTCGGCTGCTTTCGCCAGCGGCGTCGTCGGTAACAGATTCAGCGCATACAGATCGACGCCGTCTAGCGGTAAATCGCTGACGATGGCCAAATCTTCGCGCCAGATTTCCGGCGTTTGCTCCGGTAGACCAAACATCAGATCGCATACGACCGCAGCCCTATCGCGCTCACACAACCGCTCAAGGAAGCGAATTGACTGCTGTTTATCCGAGGTGCGCGCCATACGCTGACGAATACGGGTATCAAACGTCTGAATCCCGATAGAGAAGCGGTTCGCTCCTGCATCCAGACAGGCGTCGATCCGTTCATCGTCAAAATCCATCGCCCGCCCTTCTACTGTGATTTCACAGTCCGGTGCCAGCGGCAGAGAGGTGCGGATCGCCCGAATAATCTGCGACAGTTCATCGGCCGCCAGCGCCGTTGGCGTACCACCGCCAAAGTAAACCGCATGAATGGGTGCAGACTGATGCAGCGGACTCTCCGCTTCCATCGCCAATTCCTGTAATAGATAACGGGTATAGGTCGCGGTGCTGTCATCACGCAGTTTATTTTGGTAAAAACCGCAGAACGTGCAGTGCGTGGCGCAAAAAGGGATATGCAGGTAGAGCAGACGCTTACGTGCAGGCACGATCTGCTGCTTCAACGCCTGCCAACCGGCCGGAATTTGTTCTGGTGAAAGTGGCACATGGTTGCGCCAAGGCATTGCCATACGTCGGGCGCCAAAAGGCTGCTCACCGGGCTCGGCATAATACGGCGTCAAATCGATGTTCATTAACGGCCCCCAAATAATCAATAAAATAAATTAAATGATAATTATTTTTATTTAGCAACCAGCCCGACAGGCAGAAGGGAGACCGATTATTGTTTCTGCGTCATTTTCTCTTTAAATTAACCGATTTGCTTATTTTCCTTAAAATTTACTCCGTGAACAAACACGGTTATTTCTCATTATTTTCATAGTATTAATCCACTACATCATTTTTAAATGTTAAATAAATGAAAAAAAAAGCCACTACATTAAAGTTCGTTAACTTAACAAGCAATAAAATATTGCAAGTTCTTATTTAATAACAAGTGAGACGACAGTCACATTTTTAGATATTCATTTAAATTTAATTATCGCCACTTACGCCCAAATGATAACGTTAATGAGAATCATTAACCTTCAGAGAAGAAGCCATGAATAAAAAGGCCACACGCTGGGCACTCTTTATGCTGCCTGCTATTTATAGCGGTGCAATTAATGCAGCCACAAACGATTTATCCATAACACATTCATCCACCAGCCATTCAACGACAAACAGTGATGAAATAACCGTTATTAGCGCAGGGAGAACGGAACAGAATTTATGGGAAAGTCCCGTCACTATGCAGGTTGTCGATAATGAAAAGCTGAGTAAATATACCAGCGATTCTATTGCCGAAGCGCTACGTGATATTCCCGGCGTCGATATTACTGATACCGCATTAGCGGGTCGTAAACAAATACGTATTCGCGGGGAAGAAGCCTCACGCGTATTAGTGTTAATTGACGGACAGGAAGTCACTTATCAACGTGCGGGGCCCAATTACAGCCTCGGATTATTAATTGATCCTTCTTATATCGAGCGCATCGAAGTGGTAAAAGGCCCGCATTCGGTATTATATGGTTCACAGGCTATCGGCGGCGTCATTAACTTTATAACCCGCAAAGGCGGAGACAAGCCGCTGAGTGGCAAAATCAAAGCCGTTTACGACAGCGCCACCGCTGGCTGGCAGGAATCCGGCTTAGCCTACGGGTCCATCGGCAACTTTGACTACCGCCTCAGCGGCAGCTATAGCGACCAAGGCAACCGCAGCACGCCGGATGGCCGTCTGCCGGATACCCATTTTCGTAACAGCGGCCAGTCAGCTTGGCTCGGCTATCGTCTGGGCGATCATAAGTTCGGCCTGTCGCTGGACAGCTTCAAACTCAGTACGCAGACCTATACCGATTCGGATGAATACGACAGTTTTAGCGTGCGAATTCCTGAATTGGAAAGAAAGAAGGTCGGCCTATTTTATGACTGGCAGCTCGGCGGCGAAGTGCTGAAAAATCTGCATCTGGACGCCTACCAGCAAAATATTAAGCGTGAGTTCCGTAACGATTTATCGCAGAGCGGTAACCCGCTGCGTTATAACGGCATGTCGCTTTATCAGGGCAAAATGGCGATGAGTACAGGAACCGACGACAAGCAGACCAGTCGAGGGTTGACCTTACAGGCGGATATCACGCCATTAGCCGATCATACGCTGATTGCAGGGGGACAGTGGCTCTCCGATGTGGTGAAGCAAAACGCCTTCTCCGATGTTCATGCAGACGGTTTTCTCTCTCCTGTCGCACCTTTCCCTATCTCGGTTAACCCCAGTTCGGTATCCAACAGCCACTGGCGGCAAAATAGCTGGGCACTGTTCGCACAGGATGCATGGAAAATAACGCCAGACTGGACGTGGACGCTAGGCGCGCGCCAGTATTGGGTTGAGTCACTCTCATACGGCGGACAAAAGACAGGCACAATAAGAATGAACGGTATGGTGATGCCGAACAACAGCACGTTCGCCACGAAGAAGGAAAATGACAGTACCTTAGTCACCGCCAGCAGTTTGCGCTATTCCGGCTTTGACAATATCCAACTGCGCGCCTCCTTTGCCCAAGGTTATGTCTACCCGACCCTGACGCATAAATTTTACGACACGGCGGCGGGCGGGAATACCACTTATGGTAACGCCGCTCTACAAGCGGAAACGTCGGATAATTATGAGGTCGGCATGCGCTATAAAGATGAGAACTGGCTGCTAGATAGCGCCGTTTATCATTCACGCGCTAAAGATTACATCACCACGCTTAACTGCGCGGGTAACGCCATCTGTTCCGGCAGTACGGCTGAAGGTAGCCGTTACTACGCTAATGCCAATCGTGCGACCACATACGGGATGGAAATGTATGCGGAATACCTCGGCTGGACGCTGTCTCCTTACGTTAACGGTAACATCATCCGCCGTGAGCTGGAACTGCCGACTCGCAGCACCTATCGCACCGGTGAACCCACCTTTACTGGCAAGATCGGGGTCAAAAACATCACGTTGTTCGAGCGAATGGAGCTGGAATCAGATCTCTACTTCCGGGCAGTCTCACGAGCGAAGGATGAAACAGCAGATACCGCCGTCCAGCATAGCGGTTGGGCAACGGCCAATCTGGAATTCACCAGTACCTTCGGCAGCGAGAATCAGTATCAAGTCACGCTGGCATTGAACAACCTGCTGGATAAACGTTACACCACCGCGCACGAAAGCATTCCGGCATCCGGTTTCAGCACCGCGATTGGCGCGGCGTTCTCATTCTGAGGTGTATGATGACAGGGGCACCTAATCGTGATGTTCACCCACGTTAGCGTACCCCAAAAATGACAACGGCCTCAATTATGAGGCCGTATAATATGCTTACTGAATGCCCTGGCTGCGCAGGTAATCTTCATAGTTGCCGGTGAAGTCGTTCACTTTGTTTGGCGTCATTTCCAAAATACGGGTTGCCAACGAGCTAACAAATTCACGGTCATGGGAAACGAACAGCAGCGTCCCTTCATACATTTCCAGCGCCATATTCAGCGATTCAATGGATTCCATATCAAGGTGGTTGGTCGGTTCATCCATTACCAGAATATTCGGACGCTGCATCATCAGCTTACCGAACAGCATACGCCCCTTTTCACCACCGGATAACACCTTCACTTTCTTCTTGATATCATCCTGACTGAACAGCAAACGACCAAGCACGCTACGTACCGCCTGTTCATCGTCTTTTTCTTGTTTCCACTGGCTCATCCAGTCAAACACCGTCAGCGTCTCATCGAATTCGTATTCGTGATCCTGTGCGTAGTAACCAATTTGAGTATTTTCCGACCACTTAACGGTGCCGCTATCGGGTTTGAAATCACCGACCAGCGTTTTCAGCAATGTCGATTTACCCACACCGTTAGGACCCAAAATGGCGACTTTTTCACCCACTTCGATCATAAGACCCAGCTTGCTAAACAGCGGGCCGTTATCAAAACCTTTGGTCAACGCTTCCACTTCCAGCGCATTACGGAACAGTTTCTTATCCTGATCAAAACGGATAAACGGGTTTTGACGACTAGAGGCTTTCACTTCATCCAGTTGGATTTTATCGATCTGGCGCGCGCGCGATGTCGCCTGCTTGGATTTAGAGGCGTTGGCGCTAAAGCGACTGACGAACGATTGCAGTTCGGAAATCTGTGCTTTCTTCTTCGCGTTATCGGACAGTAAACGTTCGCGTGCCTGCGTCGCGGCCGTCATGTATTCATCATAGTTACCCGGATAAACACGTAGCTCGCCGTAGTCCAGATCCGCCATGTGCGTACAGACCATATTCAGGAAGTGACGGTCATGCGAAATAATGATCATGGTGCTGTTACGCTCGTTCAGCACCTGCTCCAACCAGCGGATAGTATCGATATCCAGGTTGTTGGTCGGTTCGTCGAGCAGCAGGATTTCAGGATCGGCAAACAGTGCCTGTGCCAACAAGACACGCAGTTTCCAACCGGGAGCAATTTCACTCATCAAGCCATAGTGCTGATCAACAGGAATACCCACGCCCAGCAACAGTTCGCCAGCGCGTGATTCTGCGCTGTAGCCATCCATCTCACCGTATTCCACTTCCAGATCGGCCACTTTATAGCCGTCGGCTTCGCTCATTTCAGCCAATGAGTAGATACGGTCGCGCTCTTCTTTTACCGCCCACAGCTCACCGTGGCCCATGATAACGGTATCCAGCACGCTGTATTTTTCAAACGCGAACTGATCCTGACGCAGTTTACCCAGACGTTCATTAGGATCGAGGAAGACGTTACCGCCACTCGGCACCAGGTCGCCGCCGAGAATCTTCATAAAGGTAGATTTACCGCAACCATTCGCGCCGATCAAACCGTAACGGTTGCCGCCGCCAAATTTAACGGAGATGTTTTCAAACAACGGCTTGCTGCCGAACTGCATGGTGATATTGTTGGTACTTAGCACAGCACTTATACTCGAGTCGGAATGTGATTTGGCGCGCATTATGCCACAAGCGCGCGCCAGGATCGCGGTTAGTTTTGAGTAATATTTAAGCGATAACGCATACAGGAGAGAAATGCGATGCCTATAGTACGTCGTTTCAAACAGGTCGACGTTTTCACCCAGCAGCCTTTCAAGGGCAATCCACTTGCCGTGATTATGGAGGCGAGTGGGTTAACCGATGCGCAAATGCAGGATATCGCGCGTTGGACAAACCTGTCGGAAACCACGTTTGTTCTGCCCGCTACCGATCCCATGGCAGATTATCATGTCCGTATTTTTACGCCAGAAGCGGAGATGCCCTTTGCCGGACACCCCACGCTAGGCACTGCACATGCCCTGCTGGAAGACGGGTTACGCCCTAAATCCCCGGGCCAATTGGTGCAACAATGCGGCGTTGGCTTAGTCCCGATCAATATTCATGATGATGGCAGTCTAGCTTTTCACGCACCGCAGGCTACCATCGTGCCGTTCGATGATGAACACACGCCGCTGCTGGAAAAAGCGCTTGGCATCACCGGTCTTGGTAGTGCTCACATCAATAAGCGCTATCCGCCTGCCGCCGTATATATGGGCATTCGCTGGCTCGTGGTTCGTGTAGACAGCGCTGATTCCTGTCTGAACATCATACCGGATGCAGAAGCGCTCACCGCCGTGCAAAACCTCAGCCAGACCAATGGCATTGCTATCTACGGCCCACACGACAGCGCAACGCCTGTCGATTATGAAGTTCGCACGTTATACATTGAATGTGGCCTTCTCAAAGAAGATCCGGTTACCGGCAGCGCCAATGCCTGTCTGGCTGTGCTGCTTCGCCAGCAGCATTCCACGAATAATGTTACCGCACCACTCAGTTATCTTGCACGACAAGGTACGATGCTGCACTGCGATGGTCGTATTACCGTGACTTACCTGAACAATGAACCTTGGATCGGCGGACACAGCGTCACAATCATTGACGGTACGTTGCTACGTTAAAAAATAGGAGATCTCGCTTATGGAAACGCTATTTGCAGATAAATTGTATGAACTACGCCATCAGCCCCACCTGCGCCTAACGGTACAGGAAGAGAGCGACGCCGATGCGCTCTTTACTCTGATTCAACAGGAAAAGCCACGCCTACGCCGAACGCTACCCTGGCCGGATTCCGTCAAGAGCGTCGATGACACGCGTGAAACTATTCGCGGTAATAGACAGGAATTCTTCGCCAAAACGGCCGCCGTGTACGTCATTCGCTGGGACGACGCGCTGGCTGGCATCGTTTCCTTCAATACGATTCAGGATAAAGAAGGCGTCATCGGCTATTGGATCGCCGAAGAATTCGAAGGGAAAGGCATTGTTTCTCAGGCCGTCAGTACGCTGATAGCCGCTTATACCGACGCAAAGCTCGTTGAGCACTGCGTGATCAAAGCCTCAACCGTCAACACGCGTAGTAATGCCGTCGCCCAACGACTTGGCTTCCGTTTTCATCACACGGCAAAAAATGCCGAGCAGATTGGCGAGCAGTGGTTCGATCACAATATTTATCACTATTCCGCCTGACACCCCCGAATTATATTCCCTCACCTGATCCGCTGCTCTATCGGGCGCGCATCAGGTTCTTTTTGCACTACGGTACAGGCCATTTGCCAATTCGTTATATTTTTGTGACCAACATCACAAAAATGTTGAAATCCAATTTCATCTCCGCTACTATTAAAAACGTGATGAACATCACACTTAATTAACCCGTCAGAGGAGTCTGAAAATGACTATGTTTCGTAAAATCAGCAAATTCTTCAAAAGAGTGGGAGATGTTTATGTTAGCTACTGTGAACGTATTGGATCAATCATCAGCCCATTCTGATTGTGATGTAAACAATCTCTAAAGCCGCCTTCTATCAGGCGGCTTTTGTTTTTCCTTTTAGCCTCGCTTTCATCCCCTTCTCACTTTAGCGCAAATTCAAATCTACTCATTCCAGCAACAGCGTAACCGCTGACTGACACATCAACCGATACCATCAGGTGTTACGGCTTTAATGTACAAAAACGCTAACGTTACATTTCCTTAACAGAAAGCACAAAATAATAAAAATCAAAAAATGCTATCAATATTGATTGATTAGGTTAACAAATTGAGGGTAATTCATTTATTTTCGTGATTATAATCACATAAACACAAACTATCCTCTGAAAAACTTTATCTCAGAATTAATTTATGCATAACTTAAAAACAAGTAACGCAACTGAATAATTAAAAATTCAAGTAAATTCGCTGATGCATTGCGAACTGAGCGCTTACAGAAAAGACAACCCACGGATTGGGCTGAAGCTATATAGAACAGGACAAGAGATTTATGTGACTACGCCTGTGCACCTATTTACCGTAGCTGAACCTGACACTTAAAGTATATCGAAGTAGCAGCAACCGAACACATTAATACACAGCCCCACAACTTATCATCTCTGCGGTAGTTTTATCGCCCCACCGCAGATAGTTTTATCTGCCCTATTACAAAAATTTTATCGCCTGTCGCAGAAGTGATAAAAGCAGAAAGATAGCCTGTGAATTTATTAAGTTACTGAAAAAATTATTTTAATCAACTTTTGATAAAAATGGACATACGGATGAATACAAACACCGGAGCTATATTTATATCATTCGATGCGGTTGCCGTATCAGGAATTACCGTTGAAGCACTTAAGATAGCTAAGCTTCTCTCTCAGAAAGGACTAAACGCTTACCTTGACCTAGGCTATGATATAAAAATAGACAAAGGGATGATGAATAAGCCATACAGTTGGGAAAAAGAAATTTATGACAATAATGTGACTCTTGTTCGCCTGGATGATATTAAGAGTATTCCTAATTACACATCCGATTTTATCGAATACTCACACCGTGTTCTTATCAACCAAAAAACCACTATTTCCCCAACAGAAGAAAAAAGAATTTTATGCACTATCGATGAAATGTCTCAACGACTGGCTGAAAAAATCATTCAGCAGTGGGAAAACCTGAATATAGGTTATGTAATCGTTGAGAATGGCACCTTACCGGAAAATATCATTTATACCAAAGCGCTATATCAAGCTATTGAAGGTTACGGAAAGCGCCACCAACTGGGCATGTTTGCTATCTGGCGCGATCATGACCTTATGTGGAACAGTGAAAAAACCACAATGAAGTATGGTTGCCCACCTTACCCCAACGCAGTCAAACCAGTTAAATCCCCCCATATCACCTATGTTACACTCAATAACAATCTGAAAAAAAACCTCGAAGCCTGGTGCGACAACGCAATCGAAGTCAACGTTAAAAGAAACACCTACGAGTTCAATGATCAGATAAGTTATACAAACATAAGAGAACACTTATCCATACGTGACGATGATATTCTTATCGTTCGGACAACTCGAATTATTCCGCAAAAACGTATAGATAGAGATTTTCATCTAGTACATGCTTTAAACCAGAGGTTCGCCGAGAACAATATCGATCGTAAAATCTACCTCGTTATTTCTGGAGAACCTAGCGAAAATCGAGATTATTATCAGGCGTTACTCAACTTATCTGAAAAATTAGCGATAAAGTCAGCCATTAAATTTATCGGTTTGCTGCAACATCGATGCCTTTCAAGCAAAAAACAAGCGTACACCATAGAGGATTTATACTACTCCTGCGATTTGGTTTCTTTCCTTACCTCTTGGGATTATGACAGTTATGGCAACCCGATTGGCGAGGCTATTAGCTGCCAGCGCTGTTACATCACTACCGACTACGAATATTACCAAGAGGTTTACGGGCAATACGGTTTTATTGCCCCCGTGCTCAACATATCAGAGCAGCAAGACAATTTACCCGATGATACATTTATTGATGAAGTCTATAACCTCCTCATTAATAAATCGTTAATGACAGAGATAGCCAACCACAATTATGACATTGGAAAAAAAGTACTCACTAACAATGTTATTGACATTTTTGACTTAGATTTCTCCGGAGAGACATATGCGTAATGATATTTTTGTTTCCGTTGTACTCCCAGTTTATAACGAAAGTGATCGTATTGATCAGGTCCTTCTTTCACTACTCTATCAAAAAACACATAACAACCTGATTACGCATGACACCTATGAGTTAATCATTGTTGACAACAATTCCACAGACGATTCCATTAATAAAATTAATGATTTTAAAGTGCGCCACCCATACATTGATATTCATGTCATCAAGGAAACGATTCAGGGTGTTTCATCTGCCAGAAAACGAGGCATGGACTACGCCTCTCTACGCTCAAAAGTCAGAGATGCCCGTTTAGGCGTGAACAAGAAGCACTATATTGCTTCGGCTGACGCCGATTGCATCGTAGATCCTTACTGGCTGCATGCATTAATAGAAAAAATGGTGCAAGAAAATGGGGATTTAGGAACGTGTAATTACTATTACAACGAGGACACTTTCCTCAACCGCCCGAATCTCTTACGAGAAATACAAAAAACATTACGCTGTCGTGATATGTCGTTCTCGCTGTTTGGCGGCTTTCCTGACGGCAAAGGCTTCGCGGTCGAACGCACACTCTATGACAACGTAGGCGGGATAGAGATTTTTTATCAGCTCGATAATGGGCGATTTGTGGAACACCTTTCCGATGACTGGGACTTTGGGATCCGCGTCATCGCTTGGGGTGGAAAGCCGGTTTACGCCAGAGATTCCAAAGTTGAAATTAACAGCCGCCGCGTGGATACCATTCTCGAGGATGTGATCACCGGTGTTGCCTACGGACAGGATGGCATCATCGTCATGAAAGACGTGCGACCAGAGACAGAAAAGCAAAAGGCTATTCTGAGAGATACCACCCCCCAACAATCGCAACAAGCCTGGAACTACTCGATTAAAGATTATGTTCCTAAAAATATCGTACTGCCCGCGTTGCTAAACCCAACGATATTACTGGACAACCGCGCAGTACGTGAATTTTTTACCGAGTCGGTAGCAGATCGCCTCTACCAGAGGATTCATGAAATCAAACATGACAGCCGTATTATCGATTTCAAACCCATTCATTCTTACAAAACACCCGCCTACCGACTTTACTTCGAATTCCGGGAAGATATTTTCAGCGCCATGCGCCATGCGGTTGGCGAGGATATCGGCTTTCCACCACCACTCCCCGCGAGTTTCGACGCCATTGCGCCCGAAGACTTTGAACGATTTGTTTACTACTTCTGTGAGGATCGCGAATCCGGAGAAGCGCATAACTATTTCGCCAACGGGGGGGTGTTCTGATGAATCATGCCGCCTTAGCATCCTTAAACGAAATAGATCCGAACTATCCGATACCGCGCGTGTATGATTTTCTCTCTCGAGCAGAGAATAGCGATTTTCTAGATTATGTGTTTAAAGATCCTTTTGGTTGTCACATTTTCCCCGGCGACATAACCGATCATCCTCTTGATACTTTTTTCCATGATATGGAAATTGAAATAAAGCAGGCTAAACAGATCCATTTGTGGGCCTATATCCCCACTTGCCGTTACCGCTGCCATTTCTGCCAATTTCCTACCGTTTTGCTTAACCCGAAGGCAGCATCGGCAGAAGCTGTGTTCCGCGATATCGTTGATTACAATATTAAAGAAGCAACCATGTGGCTGCAGAATATTCCCAGCCTTGCACAAGCAGAAGTGGGTGAATTCAATATTTTCGGCGGTACCCCTTCGCTACTTCCTGCACCAGAACTGCGTCGCTTGATGGATTTTTACCAAAGCCATTTTAATTTTTCGGCGGCGTCGATGCGTTTCGAAGGTGAACCTGGCACGCTGACTAAAAATTATCTGCAGTTATTAAAAGAGCTTGGTTTTTCCAAAATCAGCTTCGGTGCACAATCTTTCAATGACCAAATTATCCATGCCTGTGGTCGTCAGCATTCCGCACAAGAGTGTATAGAGACGCTCTACAACGCCAGAGATGTCGGCTTTAATTGGGTCAGTATGGATCTGATCTATGGCATGCTGGGGCAACGCGTTGATGATGTGAAATACGACATGGAAAAAGCGCTGGAATTAGCACTTTCGCATGTCGTTTGTACCAAGCTACACATGGAAGAATTCATGAAAACGCGGACTGGCGTTTCGGGAGAACGCGAAAGTCTGTGGCAAAAGAAAGGGCTTATCGACATTAATAGCATGAGCTTCCCTGGGTTAGGGATGCAATATCAAATGCGCGAAGTGGTCGAAAAATACCTCACTCCCCACTATCTCGAGCACCCCACCATGTATTTTCATCAGGTCAACCAGCCACCAGAAAAATGGAAGGGATTAATCACCGATCTCACCCAGCAGTACCCAGAAGTGGCGATAGGTCTTGGCGGCAGTTCGAAGTGTGCCCGGGCAGAAGCGGTCAACATCACGGGATACAAAAAATATAAGGACGCGTTGGATCAGAACCGACTGCCCATTGATGAAAGCCGAGGATTCACCCCACTGCAACGGGAAGTGAATGCTTTCAAGATGGCGCTATCAACGCTCATTCCCGTCGATGACAACATCTTCAAACAGCGTTTTGCAGGACGTAGCTTTTTCGATAACGTCATTATCAATCGAACACTCAACATACTGGTTCAGAAGGAATTGGTCACCATTGATGCTGGTGTCATCACCTTGACGGCCAATGGCGTAACGCTGGTAGAAGCGATAATTAACACGCAGTTCGTTCACTCTTCAGCGAAGGAGTAGGCCTAATGATGCACTCTTCCCCCCCACACACTCCCGTTTTTAGTCTGTACTACATCGCGCTCGATACTGAGGCTGGCGTATTACCGGAAAAATTTGAAGCATTTGTGCGCCAGAAAGGCGTACATATTCCCTGTTATCCCGGTTGGAACTGGACGCTGCTGCGCGGTTTGCGTGGCGAACGAACCGGGCAATATATGATGTTGTTTGAAATCGACAGCGCGGCGCAACGCGATCGCTATCTGTCCGCAGATGGCAACCAGACTGGGCTGGCACGTCAGTTTTGGCAAGAGAATGCAGATGCGTTGGATATCATTCGTGAATGGCGAAAATTCGGCACGTTTAGCGAACTGCCAACGTTATATACCGATTATCGCCTACTGGCAGAAAACAAAGACAGCACCGTGCCCTATGGGCCACGTTATCAGGACGTCTCTGGGAGCCCCCCTATCGCGCGAGTTATCGGTATCCATAACCTTGCATTACGTCCCAATGTTCAAGCCGAGACGTTCGAAACCTTTATCGCCCAGAACCACCATCGCATTGTCGATTACCCCGATTGGAAATTCCGCCTGCTGAAAGGCGAACGTGGGAACCGTCTGGATCAATATGTGGTGTTAATGGAGATTACAAGTCTGGACGCGCTCAATACCTTCTATCCCGAGGCGGATATCGCAACCAAAGAAGCGGCCATGTTTGCCAAAGCACATCAGGATACTAAACAAATGTATGAAGAGTGGAAACAGCTCGCGTCCTTCTCAGGTTCGCCACAGGTTTATACCGATTATCTGGCCATCGCGCAAAGCCTACGGTAGCGCGATGTATTGAACTTTACATTTCATTTTACGGGCGCTCACATAACAACCGCTTAATAACGAGAAAAGGCAAATGGAGTTAATCATGAAAAAAGGAACACCATTGTGAATGCGGATTTATCCCGTCCCCAGACAAAATCAAATATCCAGGCGCAGCATTCAACCCGTGGGATCTTTTTTATGGCGGGTCTGGGGATGTCAGCATGGGCTCCGCTAATTCCTTTTGCCAAATCTCATCTCAATATTGATGACAGTACACTGGGGCTACTGTTGTTTTGCATCGCCGCAGGGTCAATGGCGGTCATGCCATTTACCGGCCGCTTAATCGTAAAATTTGGCTGTAAGGCGTTAATTATCACCTCCGCAATTGTTTTTTGCATAGTGCTTCCAGTCATCGTATCCGCCACCACGCTCATGGGAATGGGAGCGGCGTTGCTCGTTTTTGGTGCGGTAAATGGCCTGCTTGATGTAACAATGAATGCACAAGCCGTCATTGTTGAGCGAGAAAGCCAGCAGGCAAAAATGTCTGGCTTCCACGGTTTTTACAGCATTGGCAGCATCGCTGGCGCAGGGTGTATGAGCCTACTGTTATGGTTCGGCGCGACACCAAAGCAGTCTATTTGGCTGATTGTATTGTTTATTATTCTTATCATCGTCACAACATCGGCGCATTTGTTGGCGAAATTACCCCAGAGAGTGTCGTCATCCTATGCCACGCTACAGGCGCTTTCACACCCCAAACTGCTAGTTATTGCGATCATCTGTTTCTTCATCTTTTTAATCGAAGGAGCCATGCTCGACTGGTCAGCGGTTTTTCTACATACGGAACGCGGTATGGAAAAAAGCATGGCGGGTTTTGGTTATACATTTTATTCGATCGCCGTAGCGCTGGGCCGATTGTACGGCGATCGCCTCATCAATATCGTTGGCAGGCTTCGCATACTGGTTCTGGGGTGTCTATCCGCGGCCATCGGACTTGTGATCATTGTCTCCACGGATGTCACGTTTTTTTCTTTCGCTGGGTTTATGTTGGCAGGCATCGGCCTGTCCAACATTATCCCCCTCCTATTTACCTCTGCGGGAAATCAACCCAATGTGCCCACTCACGTGGCCATTCCAACCGTGACGTTTGTCGGGTATTCGGGATTATTAAGCGGGCCAGCGCTGATCGGGGGGATTTCTCACCACTTCAGCCTGACGGTGGCATTTAGTGCAGGGGTTGTGATCCTGCTACTGATCGGCATTTTTGCCCGCACGATTACACGTTAAGGTTCTTCGGCTTTTTTCTTACCACTCGTTGATGACTCAAGAATTGTAATTTTTCCCAACGTTATTTATTCATTACATGGAGCTATGCATGTCTCAATTAGCCAATCCAGTTTTTAGCCTATACTACATAGGCCTCAATTTGAAAAAAGGCATTACAGCCCAGCATTTCGAACATTTTGCCCGCCAACATGGCGTAAAGATCCCTGCGTATCCGGGGTGGCGCTGGTCGTTACTTAAAGGACTGCGCGGGGAAAGAGAGAATCAGTACATGATGCTGTATGAAGCGCCTGATGCAGTGCAGTACGCACGTTATATCGATAGCCATGGTGAGCAGAGCGATGAAGCGAGTGCATTCTGGCAACAACACCCCGAAGCGCTTAGGCTGATTGACGAATGGAAAACATTCGCCACATTCCCTGAGCCCCCGACCATCTTCTCGTACTTCTCACTGATCGCAGAAAATACTCACAGTTCATTACCCGAAGGGCCAAACTACCAGACCACATCTGGCCAGGAAAACATTGCACGCGTGGTAGGTATCCATAATCTGGCATTGCGATCAGGCGTAGCACCAGAAACCTTTGAAAAATTCATTAACGACAATATTCATCGTGTGGAGGACTACCCAGGTTGGAAATTCCATATGTTAAAAGGCGAGGGAGGTAACCGTCTCGATCAATACGTCGTAATGCTGGAAATCGAAAGTCTGGCATCCCTCAATTCTTTTCATCCAGAACTCGATGTTTCGACAGAGAAAGCGCTGACTTTTGTACGCGAACATGCCGACACAGAATGCATGTATGACGAATGGCGAGCACTTGCCTCGTTCTCCGGCGCGCCACAAATCTATACCGACTACATTACAATTGCAGGCCACGGACTATAATTTAAACTGGTATCTGAGCCTTCCGAATTTTCTGGAGGTATTTAGCCCCTGGCTTTTAGAGGCAAGATATTTCCCGATCGCCTACTTCTCTCGGGAAGCCAGCCGCAATCAAAAGATGTCGCTACTCAATCATTGCTGCTTGATTAGACTTCTTTAACCTAAAGTAAGAAGGACATCGCCATGAGTAAAGTGAAACAACAGGATATTGACCGTCTGATCGAATTGGTCGGTGGACGTGAGAACATCGCAGCGGTCACGCACTGCATCACTCGTCTCCGCTTCGTTTTGCATGATGCTTCCAAAGCACATCCTAAAAACATTGAAGAAATGCGAATGGTGAAGGGGTGCTTCACGAATGCCGGACAATTTCAGGTCGTGATCGGCACTGACGTAGACGAGTATTACAAGGTGCTGCTCGCCACCACGGGCAACGGTGAGATTAATAAAGAAGAAGCCAAAGTCGCCGCCCGCCAGAATATGAGCTGGTTTGAACGCAGCATTTCACATTTTGCTGAGATCTTTTTCCCACTGCTCCCTGCGCTCATCAGCGGAGGTTTGATCCTCGGGGCACGTAACGTTATCGGCGACATCCCGATGCGCGACGGGCAAACGCTGGTACAGCTCTATCCAACCTGGCAAACCGTCTATGATTTCCTCTGGCTATTAGGCGAAGCCATCTTCTTCTATCTTCCTGTCGCCGTCTGCTGGTCAACCGTGCGTAAAATGGGTGGCACGCCCATCCTCGGTATTGTTCTGGGTATCACGCTGGTGTCGCCGCAGTTAATGAACGCCTACCTCATCGGCCAACAAACGCCGGAGGTGTGGAATTTTGGCTGGTTCACGATTGAGAAGATAGGCTATCAGGCACAGGTTATCCCTTCCGTATTAGCCGGGATGGCGTTGGCGCTGATCGAAACTCGGCTGAAAAAAATCGTGCCGGATTACCTCTATCTGGTGGTTGTGCCTGTAACATCGCTCATTCTGGCCGTTTTCCTGGCACACACCTTAATTGGTCCGTTTGGCCGTATGATAGGCGATGGCGTCGCCTGGGCCGTTAAAGCAGTCATGACGGGTAGCTTCGCCCCCGTTGGTGCGGCGCTGTTTGGGTTCCTGTATGCGCCGCTAGTCATCACTGGCGTGCACCAAACCACGCTGGCGATTGATATGCAGATGATTCAGAGTATGGGGGGCACGCCTGTCTGGCCGCTTATTGCGCTGTCCAATATTGCGCAGGCTTCTGCCGTCGTCGGAATAATACTGGTTAGCCGGAAAGCCAACGAACGTGAGATTTCTGTCCCTGCGGCAATTTCCGCCTTTCTTGGCGTAACCGAACCGGCCATGTACGGGATTAACCTGAAATACCGCTTTCCAATGCTATGCGCCATGATCGGCTCCGCTACCGCCGCGCTTATTTGCGGTCTATACAGCGTAACCGCGAATGGCATCGGTGTGGGAGGACTACCGGGCATTCTCTCCATCAAACCACAGTTTTGGGGAATCTTTGCCCTTGCCATGTTGGTTGCCGCCACCATTCCGATAGTGCTAACGCCGCTGGTCTATAAGCGTAAGCTCCGCAATGGCACGCTAGATCCTGTATAACTGTCCCAATATTTATTCAGTCACGTCTGTTGAGCCGTGGCTATCGCTACAGGAGGATTTTTCATGAGTGCATCACTCCCTTGGTGGCAAAACGGCGTAATTTACCAAATCTACCCGAAGAGCTTTCAGGACAGTACCGGAAATGGGATTGGCGATATCGCCGGTATCACTTCCCGACTCGATTACCTGCAACAGTTGGGCGTCGATGCGATCTGGCTGACTCCGGTTTACCTCTCTCCTCAGGTTGATAACGGCTATGACGTCGCCGACTACTACGCCATCGATCCCACCTACGGCACGATGGCCGATATGGAAACGTTGATCGCCGAAGCACATCGACGCCATATCTATATCGTTATGGATATGGTGTTCAATCATACTTCAACGCAACACAACTGGTTCCAGAACGCGCAAGATCGCCGTAGCCCCTATCGCCATTTTTATATCTGGCGTGACGGTAATGACGGCACACCGCCCAATAACTGGCGTTCAAAATTTGGTGGCCCAGCCTGGCAGTGGCACGCGGAAAGCAAACAGTACTATCTACATCTGTTCGCCACCGAACAGGCTGACCTGAATTGGGAGCATCCGCGTGTGCGGGATGAACTAAAACAGGTCTGTGAATTTTGGGCGGATAAAGGCGTGGATGGGCTGCGACTGGATGTGATCAATCTGGTTTCCAAGCAGCAGGACTTCCCGTCAGATACACAGGGCGATGGACGCCGTTTCTATACCGATGGTCCCCTTATTCATGAATACTTGCAGGAGTTTAGTCAGGATGTTTTTCGGCCTCGCGGCTTGATGACCGTCGGCGAGCTGTCATCGACCTCGTTGGATCATTGTCGCCGCTACGCGGCACTAGACGGCAGCGAACTCTCCATGACGTTTAATTTCCACCACCTGAAAGTTGATTATCCGAATGAGGAAAAATGGACGCTGGCGGAACCTGATTTTATTCAGCTCAAGCAAATTTTTAATCACTGGCAGCAGGGGATGCACAACCACGCCTGGAATGCCTTGTTCTGGTGTAATCACGATCAGCCGCGCATCGTATCGCGTTTTGGTGATGAAGGTGAATTCCGTGTGCAATCCGCCAAGATGCTGGCAATGGTACTTCACGGTATGCAAGGCACGCCCTATGTCTATCAGGGTGAAGAACTGGGCATGACGAATCCCGGCTATACGCAAATTGAACAATATCGCGATATTGAAAGCCTGAATCAATTTGCCGAACAGCGCGATCGCGGTCAGGCAGATGACAAAATCTTAGCGATCCTCGCCAGCAAATCACGCGATAACGGCCGCACGCCAATGCAATGGGATACCAGCAATCATGCTGGATTCACGACTGGCACGCCGTGGATAACGCCATGCCAAAATTTCCCCCACATCAACGCAGAGCAGGCGCTGGCAGATAAAGCGTCCGTCTTCTATACCTACCAACAGCTTATCGCTATGCGTAAAGCCCTTCCGCTGTTAACGCACGGGAGCTATCAGGATTTGCTCCCTGACCATCCCACGGTCTGGTGCTATCAACGTATCTGGGAAGGACAGCGACTGCTGGTTTTGGCAAATCTCAGCAAACTGCCTCAGCGCTGGCAGCCGCCAACGGATACCCATGACCACCGCTGGCGGCTGTTATTCAGCAATTATTCTGATGCACAGCCCCAACCCGCTACTCTGGCACTACGCCCATTTGAGGCCATATATTGGATACAAGGGATGCAGGAGAAAGAGGACAAGATCTAGGGGATCGAGTATCCGGTGAGATGTAGCGGGCCATCCCGCTACATTGCCAATTATCTGACATAAACGATGACTGGCATTGCCCGCCATTGTTGAATAGAGCAATGTTCTCAGAGAGATTCGCTCTCAGGGACATTCCAACTCAGTGTGGAAAAATTAGCGTTTAGCTAACAGTAGCCCCAACACCAGACCAACAGTGGCGCCGATGCCAATACCATGCCAGGGTTTATCATGCACATAAACATCGGCTTTGTCGGCCACCTGCTTTGCGCGGGCATAATAGCTGTCGGTCACACCAATGCGGGCTTTAACTTCAAGTAGTGCTTTTTCCGCCCCCTTCTTCAAATCAAGATAGGCTTGGTCTGCCTGATCGCCCGTATAGCGCAGCACCTCATCTAACGTCTCGGACAGAAGTTTTAAATCATCATCGACACGAATTTCTTCAGGCTGTTTTTTGGTTGCCGCCATAGAGTGCTTCCTTCTGTTATGAGAAGTCATTGGTTATGAAAAACCATGAGTTATAAATCGTTGTCTTCTTAACTATAGACAATTTTTCCTGCCTTCTACGGCTTCAACAGACCAGATCATTCCTAAAACGAACTTTGCTTACTCTCACCACCTCCCTAAGTGGCGGTAATTTTGCTGACAAAAAAACGCCGTTGACTCTCATCAACGGCGCTTCATTATTCAACCTGACACTCGCCAGTGGTTACATCATTGGCTGCGCCAACTGCACCAGAGAGATAAGCGGTTGCGGGTACAAACCAAGGAACAGCACAGCAATGGAGGAGATCAATACGACCACACCGCCAGCCGTTAAGGCCCAGTTATTTGGTGTATCACGCTGTAGCTGTTGAGGTGCATTCAGGAACAAACTGACCATCACACGCAGGTAGTAGTACAAACCAATAGCGCTACCCAGCACGACGGCACCGGTCAACCACCACAGTTCAGCATTCACGCCGACAGCCAACACGTAGAACTTACCGAAGAAGCCCAGCGTCATCGGGATACCCGCCAGAGACAGCATCATCACCGTCATGACCGCAGACAGAATCGGTTTATGCCAGAACAAGCCACGGTAAGAGAACAGTGAATCGGCATCCGGGCCACGATACGGGCTGGACATCAGGCTAACCACACCGAACGCCCCCAGACTGCTGAACAGATAACCCACCAGATAAACGCCAACGGTTTCCAGCGCCAACTGATGGCTCTGAACCGCGATCAGGGCAACCAGCAAATAGCCCAGATGCGCAATGGAAGAGTAGCCGAGCAGACGCTTGATGTTAGTTTGCGACACAGCCATTACGTTACCGAACAGGATCGACGCGAACGCGATAACGCCCAGCACGATTCTGACGGATTCACTGTCAGCCATCGGTGCGTACAGGAATAAACGCATGACCGCACCGAAAACCGCAATCTTACCTGCCGTCGCCAGAAACGTAGACACGGGTGCTGGTGCCCCCTGATACACATCAGGTGTCCACAGTTGGAACGGAACCAGAGACAGTTTAAAGCCCAGACCGACAATCATCAGCCCCAGACCAGCCAGCAACAGCGGCTCATGGATTTGGTGATCGCTCAGGCTCTTACCGAGGCTGGCAAAGCTCATATCGCCCGATTCAGCATAAATCAGCGCCATACCAAACAGCAGGAAGGAAGACGCCGCCGCCGACAGCAACATGTATTTAATACTGGCTTCCAGCGAACGTTTCAGACGGAAGGCATAGCCGACCAGACCAAACAGCGGAAGTGAAAGCAGTTCAATACCGATGAACAACGAAGCCAGATGATTGGCGCTCGACAGCAGGATCCCACCTAACGCAGCAATCAGAACCAGCAGGTAGAACTCATCACGGTTGTCTGGGTAGCCTTGCAGCCACGGATAGGCAAACGTACTGGTTGCCAGACTGGCAAGTAGAACCAGTCCGGTATAAAACATCGAGAAGCCATCAACACGCAGCAACGGTGTCACGTCTGTCGGGCCAGCCTGACCAACAAAGTACAGTGACAGCAACGCAATATTCAGGCCGATAACCGTCATGGTTGCGTTGACAAAATGGTTGCGTCGCCACGCAATGCACAGCATCACAACCACTACCGTCAATCCGACGATCAACAGCGGCGATAGCGCAATTAGTTGTTGAAGAGTTATTGTCATGGCGAATTACGGCCTTGTTGTTGAAATAATTGAATCTGGAGCAGACGACATAAACCACTGCTGGATATTTGACATCGCGGCACCGGAGGTATCCAGAATCGGTTGCGGGTAAACCCCTAACAACACCAGTAACACCACCAACAGCAGCACGATAGACAATTCGCGGATCGACATACCCTTCAATGGCTCATCAGATTTAGGCGTACCGTAATAAGCACGCTGGATCATGATCAGTGAGTAGACCGATGCAAATACCAGACCGAAGGTTGAGATCACCGTAATAACTGGCACAACCTGATAGCTGCCGAACAGAATCATGAATTCGCCAACAAAGTTGCCCGTTCCCGGCATCCCGAGTGTCGCCACAGCAAAGAACAGAGACAGCGCAGGCAGGAACTTCAGCCGCGACCACAGACCGCCCATTTCACGCATGTCACGAGTATGCAGACGCTCGTACAGTTGACCACACAGAATAAACAGACCCGCAGCAGACAGGCCGTGCGCAATCATCTGAATCACTGCGCCCTGATAAGCCAGTTGATTACCGGAATAGATGGCAATCATCACGAAGCCCATATGCGACACCGAGGTGTAAGCAATCAGACGCTTGATATCCGTCTGTTTGAACGCCAGCCACGCACCGTAGAAGATACCAATCACACCCAGCCACATCGCAATCGGTGCAAAGGCATGGGAGGCATTCGGGAACAGCGGTAGGCTGAAACGCAGCAGACCATAGGCCGCGGTTTTCAACAGAATACCGGCCAGGTCAACAGAACCTGCGGTCGGTGCCTGACTGTGTGCATCCGGTAGCCAACCATGCAACGGCACAACCGGCATTTTTACGGCAAACGCGATGAAGAAGCCGAGCATCAGCAGGTATTCGACACCGTATGACATCGGTGTCTTCAGCAGGTCTTCGTAGTCGAACGTCCAAACGCCGGTAGCATTGTGATGCACAAAGACCAGCGCCAGGATCGCGATCAACATGATCAAGCCGCTTGCCTGGGTATAAATAAAGAACTTGGTCGCCGCCGTAATTCTGGTTTTACCGTCAGAGCCTTTATGCCCCCACAGTGCAATCAGGAAGTACATTGGTACCAGCATCATTTCCCAGAAAAAGAAGAACAGGAACAGGTCAATGGCAAGGAACACACCAATAACACCGCCCAGGATCCACAGCAGGTTCAGGTGGAAGAACCCCTGATAGCGCTGAATTTCATTCCAGGAACAGAGAATTGCCAACACACCCAGCAACCCCGTCAGCACGACCATCAACAGTGACAGGCCGTCCAGTGCGAGGTGGATACCGATGCCAAAGCGTGGTATCCACGGCACAAAGTATTCAACCTGCCAGTCTGGGGCGCCTTTCGGTGCGACGAGTGAATAACCGCCTTGCAACCACAGTTGCAGAGACAGTGCGAGTGTCAGCCCCATTGCAATCAACGCTATCCAGCGCGGTACTTTCGTACCAAAACGCTCTAACTGCCAACACAGCAGACCGCCGATAAAGGGGAGAAGAATTAGCCAAGGTAGTAGCATGGCGTTTTGTGTCCCTAAATTAAAGAAATCTGAAAACTTGCCGTGGCAGGCATTCCTTTATGTGGAATGCCCTGCCTTTCATACGTTACCGGATACTGCCTTACACCAGCAGTAACAAGCCCAGCACCAGCACGGCACCAAAGCCCATAGAGGCAACGTACCAGCGCAACTGACCATTCGCACTGAGTGCCAGCCCACGATTACCCCAACGGGTAACGATGGCAGGCAGGGTCATCAATGCATTTAACGGATCACGCTGCAACAGCTTCGCGATAGCCAGATACGGTTTAACAAAGACGTGGTCATACAACCAGTCGAAGCCCCACGCATGGAACCACCAGGTCGAGAAGAAACGACCCGGGGCACTCTTCGCGATGCTATTCACCGCCTGACGTTTACCCAGCCACAGCACAGCGGCAAGCAGAATACCGGCAATCGCCACCACGCCAGAGGTAATTTCCAATGTCAGCAACTGGCCGTGTTCAAGCACTGTCGTTGCCGGCAATACGCCATGTAACGGAGGAACAATCATCGCACCAATAAAGGTGGACAGAACCATCAGCACAACCAGCGGTAAGTGGTGAGAAATGCCTTTTCCTGCATGCGCCTTGGTTTTCTCTTCACCGTGGAACACGATGAAAATCATACGGAACGTATACAGCGAGGTCATGAAGGCACCAGCCAATCCAGCCACCATCAGATTGATGTGACCATTTGCCCATGCGCCAGCCAGAATCTCGTCTTTACTGAAGAAGCCCGCGGTAACCAGCGGCAGTGCAGCCAGCGCTGCGCCCCCGACCAGGAAGCAAACATAAACCAGCGGAATCGTTTTGCGCAGGCCACCCATCTTGAAGATATTCTGCTCGTGGTGGCAGGCCAAAATCACCGAACCAGAAGAGAGGAACAGCAGCGCTTTAAAGAATGCGTGCGTCATCAGATGGAAAATGGCGGCATCCCATGCCTGCACGCCCAGCGCCAGGAACATGTAACCAATCTGGCTCATGGTGGAATAGGCCAGCACGCGTTTGATGTCGGTTTGCACCAAGGCAGCAAAACCCGCCAGCACTAGCGTCACAGCACCGACAATACCCACCAGATGCAACACATCCGGTGCCATCAGGAACAAACCGTTGGTACGCGCAATCAGGTAAACACCTGCGGTAACCATCGTTGCGGCGTGGATTAATGCAGACACCGGCGTTGGACCGGCCATCGCATCTGCCAGCCAGGTTTGCAACGGCAACTGTGCTGATTTACCCACCGCACCACCCAGCAACATCAGCGTAGCCCAGGTGATTTCAGGTGAACCTTCAGCCAGTTTCTGCGGTGCCAGGACCATCAACTCGCGGAAGTTGAGCGTACCCAACTCTTTGTAGAGGATGAACAGCGCAAAGGCCAAAAAGACGTCACCGACACGCGTAACGATAAAAGCCTTCATCGCTGCCGCGCCGTTCTTCGGATTGGTGTAGTAGAAACCGATCAGCAGATAACTGCACAGCCCTACCCCTTCCCAACCGAGATACATCAGCAACAGGTTATCAGCCAGTACCAGAACGACCATACTTGCGATAAACAGGTTGGTGTAAGCGAAGAAGCGAGAATATCCCTCTTCCCCACGCATATACCAAGAAGCAAATAGGTGAATAAAGAAGCCGACCCCCGTCACCACGGACAGCATCGTCACCGAGAGACCATCGAGCACCAGCGTTACGCTAATGTCGAAATTACCCACGGTCATCCATGTCCACAGATGCTGATTAAAGAAGGTGACGCCGCCACTGTGCTGCTGGCCCATGAAATCGACCACAGCCCAAGCGGTAACTAACGCTGCCAAACCAATCGAGCCAACACCGACCGTCGCGGACGTGTTCTCAGACCAGCGACCACGGGAAAATGCCAGCAGCAGAAAGCCGAGCAGCGGGAAGAGTATTGTTAAATAGAGTAAGTTCATCCGCGCATCTCACTGACTGTATCAATATTCAGGGTTTGACGACGACGATACATCTGCAACAACAGCGCCAGACCAATACTCGCCTCAGCCGCCGCCAGCGTAATCGCCAGAATGTACATCACCTGACCATCCGGCTGCTGCCAGTAACTGCCTGCGACGACAAAAGCCAGCGCGGCAGCGTTGATCATAATTTCCAGGCTGATCAACATAAACAGCAGGTTACGACGAATTAACAGACCGGTCAGCCCCAGAACAAACAAGATAGCGGCTAAAATCAATCCATGTTGTAACGGAATCATGCGCGTTCCCCCGTTATTTTTTTCTCAACATCCTGGTTTGCGCCTTCTTTATTGACAACGTCACCACGTTTATCTTCACGACCAATGTGGAAAGCGACAACCAATCCCGCCAGCAGTAGCATTGACGCTAATTCAACCGCCAGAACATAAGGACCAAACAGGCTGATACCCACGGCTTTCGCCTCAACAGGCGTGCCAGTGATGCCCTGCTCTTTCAGGCTAAGGATGGCGTTAACCACAATCACCAGTAACGCCAGTGACAAAATGCTTGGTCCAATCCAGACGCTGGGCTTCAGCCAATTCCGCTCTTGTTCTTCTACGGAATTACCGAGGTTGAGCATCATAACCACGAACACAAACAGCACCATGATGGCGCCGGCATAGACGATGATGCTCAGCGCGCCAGCAAAATTAGCCCCCAGCGAGAAAAAGACGCCCGCAATCGCCATAAGCGAGGTGACCATATACAACAATGCATGCACAGGATTGGTATGCGTAATGACGCGCAGTGTCGCCAGTATCGCAATCAAACCTGTGGTATAAAAAGCGAATTCCATGCTAGCTCCTTAGGGCAACAGGCCTTTGACATCAATAGGTTTGGCTTCGTTTTCAGCTTCGCCTTTGTCTTTCCCATCGATTGCCATACCAGCCATCCGGTAGAAATTGTATTCCGGATATTTACCCGGCCCCGATATCAGCAGATCTTCTTTCTCGTACACCAGATCTTGACGTTTGTAATCGCCCATCTCGAAATCCGGCGTCAGTTGGATCGCGGTTGTCGGACATGCCTCTTCACAGAAGCCACAGAAAATGCAGCGCGAGAAGTTGACGCGGAAGAACTCTGGATACCAGCGGCCATCTTTGGTTTCTGCTTTCTGCAATGAGATACAGCCAACCGGACAGGCCACCGCACACAGGTTGCAGGCAACGCAGCGCTCTTCACCATCGGGATCGCGCGTCAGCACGATACGGCCACGGTAGCGCGGCGGTGGATTCACAGGCTCTTCTGGGTACATCCTGGTTTCGCGCTTCTTGAAAGCATTCGATCCCACCATACAGATACTGCGTATCTGGGTGCCGAAACCAACCACTAACTCTTTCAATGTCATGGTTTATTCACCCCTTCTTAAGCGTTGTACAAAATGACGGCGGCTGTCGCCAGCAGATTCAAAAGCGTTATCGGCAGACAGACTTTCCAACCGAAAGCCATCACCTGGTCATAACGTGGACGGGGTAACGAAGCACGGATCAGGATGAACATCATCATGAAAAAGCCTGTTTTCAGCGCAAACCAGACAAACGGAGGCAAGAACGGACCATGCCAGCCACCGAAGAATAAGGTCACCATCAGCGCG
Organism: Pectobacterium parmentieri; assembly: GCF_001742145.1. NCBI lineage: Bacteria > Pseudomonadati > Pseudomonadota > Gammaproteobacteria > Enterobacterales > Pectobacteriaceae > Pectobacterium > Pectobacterium parmentieri. The sequence continues at coordinate 2,488,225 of NZ_CP015749.1, forward strand.
GAAACAGTCACGATCCCGATATATTCGCCCACGAAGAACAGACCGAATTTCATACCGGAATATTCAATGTGGTAACCATCTGCCAGTTCCTGTTCAGCTTCAGGTTGGTCAAACGGGTGACGGTGACACACCGCCACGCCTGCGATGGCAAATGTAATAAAGCCGAAGAACTGCGGGATAACGTTCCACAGATGTTCCTGAGAATCGACGATATCACGCATGTTGAACGAACCTGCCTGTGCGACAACGCCCATCAGCGACAGGCCGATAAACACTTCGTAGCTCACGGTCTGAGCGGAAGCACGTACCGCACCGAGCAGCGAGTATTTATTATTACTCGCCCAACCGGCAAACAGCACCGCGTAAACGGCCAGACCCGCCATCATCAGGAAGAACAAGATACCGATGTTCAGATCGGCGACACCCCAGGTTGGTGTGATCGGCACAATCGCGAAGGCAATCAGCATTGACGTAAACGCGATCATCGGTGCCAACGTGAAGATCACCTTATCGGTAAAATTCGGCACCCAGTCTTCTTTGAAGAACATTTTGATCATGTCAGCAACAAGCTGTAATGAACCACCCCAACCTACCCGGTTTGGTCCATAACGTCCCTGGAAGAGGCCAAGCAGCCGACGTTCACCCATACTCATGAATGCGCCACAGGTCACCACAACCAGCAGAATCACGACCGCTTTTCCGACGGTGATCAGAATCTCGATTAATTCCGGCGTTAACCAACTCATTGTGCGGCCTCCCGCAGATTTTCAACGGTTGCACCCGCCAGCACCGGCGCAATACCCGGTAAGCCCAGCGGTAAACCAACCTGTCCCTGACTCAATGCCGCACTTAAGCGCAGTGGCAGACGTAGCGTTTGCCCTGCACAGGTCAATTCCAGCAACGTACCGGCGTTTACACCGAGCGTCGCTGCATCAGCCGGGTTCACCATCACGTAAGGCTCTGGCATACGCTGCTGAATCACGTCAGAACGCTGTGACATTTCATCGCTACCAAACAGGTGATAATACGGCGCAACACGCCATTGACCCGCTTGTGGGACGAAAGCCGCAGGAATGTTGTCGAAGTACGCCAGCGAACCTTCTCCGGCTTCGATCATACGCACACCAGGATCGCCATGACGCAAATGTCCGCCCACTTCATCCTGGAATTTGTTCCAGGCTTGCGGTGAGTTCCAACCTGGCGCCCAGGCAAACGGAATTTGCTGACGGTTAGCTGTCGGACTGTTGTTCCCTTCCATTGAGAAGGCAAACATGGTGTCTTTGTCGACAGGCTGACGCGGTTCATGCACGCTGATATTGGCACGCATCGCAGTACGGCCGCTGGAGCGAATCGGTGAACGCGACAATTTCTGCCCACGAATACGGAACGAAGCGTCCGGCGCAGCATCTTTAATCGCCGCTAACTGCGGTAATGCCGTAACACAGGCGTCAATCACGTTGTCCAGTTGCGTCCAGTCAACCTGACGGCTGTTATAGGTGATATACAGCGAGTGCAGCCAGCGCCAGCTTTCCAGCATCACAATTTTGTCGTTGTAGTACGTTGGGTCATAAACCTGGAAGAAACGCTGAGCGCGGCCTTCCTGATTCACCAGCGTACCGTCGCTTTCAGCGAAGCTGGCGGCAGACAAAATGATGCTGGCTTTGTCCATGATGCGAGTACGCTGATGATCGACCACAATCAGGTTCTCAGCTTTTTCCAGGGCCGCATCAACGCGAGCGACTGGTGCATGACGGTAGAGATCGTTCTCCAGAACCACCACGCTGTCGGCTTCACCGTTTTCCAACTGCACCAGCGCGTCATCCAGCGAACCGCCGCCCATGATTGACAACCCGATGCTGTTTGCAGCAGGTGCAACAAAGGTAATGCCGACGTCAGAGCCGCGACTTTTCAGCGCTTTAGCAACGTTTGCCGCAGCAGAGATAACCTCTTCGCTGCCGGCATTGGTGCCAGAGATGATGAGCGGTTTTTTCGCACCGGCCAGAGCCTGTACGATAATATCGACTTTCTGGTCAAGACCCGCAGCCAGATCGGCAACTGCCGGCGCGCTGCTGTCCAGACCGTGCGCAATGGCAAAACCAAGGCGCGCCTGATCGGCAACCGGTGCACGATAGTTCCATGCCGCAATGTCGTCCAGACGGGTGCTGTCTACGTTGGTGACAAACAGCGGGTGCTTGGCATGCTGACCAATGTTCATGATCGCCGCAATCTGCCAGTCAGCTACTTTCTGCGCTGCTGCCATTTCGCGGGCTTTGCCTTTAACGGCTTGACGAACGGCCAACGCGATACGCGCACCGGTTTGCGTTAGGTCTTCACCCAGAATCAGAACGGCATCGTAGCCTTCGATTTCACGCAGTGCTGGCGTTCTCACACCGCTTTCGCGTAGCACTTTCAGAATCAGTTGCAGGCGATTTTGTTCTTCCTGCGCGATACCAGTGTAGAAGTTCTCTGCGCCTACCAGCTCACGCAATGCGAAGTTGCTTTCAATACTGGCACGCGGCGAGCCGATACCGATCGTTTTCTTCGCCTGACGCAGCACATCCGCCGCACCTTGCAGTGCCTGATCGGCATTCAGTGCGATCCAGTCATTACCACGACGTTGCAGCGGCTGGTTCGGACGGTCTTTCTGGTTGACATAACCGTAACCAAAACGGCCGCGGTCACACAGGAAATAGTGGTTTACGCTACCGTTGAAACGGTTTTCAATACGACGCAGTTCACCATAGCGTTCACCGGGGCTGGTATTACAGCCGACGCTGCACTGTTGGCAGACGCTCGGTGCAAACTGCATATCCCATTTACGGTTATAGCGCTCGGAGTGCGTTTTGTCGGTGAATACGCCAGTAGGACACACTTCAACCAGGTTACCGGAGAATTCACTTTCCAGCGTGCCATCTTCCGGGCGACCGAAATAAACGTTGTCGTGCGCACCGTAAACGCCGAGATCTTTGCCATCCGCATAGTCTTTGTAGTAACGCACGCAGCGATAGCAAGCAATACAGCGGTTCATTTCATGAGAAATAAACGGCCCGAGATCCTGATTGCGGTGGGTACGTTTGGTGAAGCGATAGCGACGGAAGTTTTGCCCCGTCATAACCGTCATATCCTGCAAATGACAGTTACCGCCTTCCTCACACACCGGACAATCGTGCGGGTGGTTGGTCATCAGAAACTCAACTATCGTCTTACGGAATAGCTTCGCTTCTTCATCTTCGATCGCGATGAACGCCCCATCGGTTGCTGGTGTCATACAAGACATCACCAGACGACCGCGGGTGTCTTCCGCGTTTTGATACTGTTTTACCGCACAGAGGCGGCAAGATCCGACGCTCCCGAGCGCGGGGTGCCAGCAAAAGTAAGGAATATCAAGTCCCAGAGTCAGGCAAGCTTCCAGAAGGTTGTCTGCTCCGTTTACTTCATACTCTTTGCCGTCTACATGAATAGTAGCCATAGTCAGCATGCTTCCATAATGGCCCGTGTTGCCACGAGCGCTAATCAAAAATTCTGTATACCCTCATCTTTCAAATCGCAAATGCGTTGGCTACCTGCGCCTTGAAATCTATTGGGTTTATGAGGGTGGCTTATTTGCGCCACCCTGCGGATACATTCACTGCATCTCGCACATGTTGAGCGATAGCTTACCAGCGCTCTTTCAACAGGTTAGGCTGGATACCGCCAATCGCTTTAAGATTGCCTAAATACTGTTTAGAGATACCCGCTTCGAATTCTTCCCGGAAATACTTGATGGCACTTTGCAACGGTTCGACCGCACCTGGCGCATGCGCACAGAAGGTGTTACCCGGCCCGAGGAAACGGCAAAGCTGCTCCAGCGTTTCAATATCGCCAGGCTGGCCTTCGCCATTCTCCAGCGCACGCAGAATCTTCACGCTCCACGGCAAACCATCACGGCACGGCGTACACCAGCCACAGGATTCACGAGCGAAGAACTCTTCGAGGTTACGCGTTAACGAGACCATATTGATTTCGTGATCGACAGCCATCGCCAGCGCAGTGCCCATACGGCTACCTGCTTTTGCAATGTGCTCAAAATCCATCGGCAGATCGAGATGGCTTTCCGTCAGGAAATCCGTACCTGCACCGCCCGGCTGCCAGGCTTTCAGCTTCAGACCATCGCGCATGCCGCCCGCGTAGTCTTCCAGAATCTCGCGCGCGGTGGTGCCGAAAGGCAGTTCCCACAGGCCCGGATTCTTGACGCGGCCAGAGAAGCCCATCAGTTTCGTGCCGGCATCTTTACTTTTACCGGCAGACAGCCCCTGATACCACGCCGCACCGTGCTCGATAATCGCCGGTACGTTACACAGCGTTTCCACGTTGTTGACGCAGGTCGGCTTACCCCAAACGCCCGCAGACGCCGGGAACGGCGGCTTGGAACGCGGATTGGCACGACGGCCTTCCAGCGAGTTAATCAATGCAGTTTCTTCACCGCAGATATAACGCCCCGCCCCCGTATGCACGAACAGCTCGAAATCGAACCCGCTGCCCAGAATATTCTTGCCCAGCAGACCAGCGGCTTTTGCTTCTTCAATTGCGCGGCGCAGGTTAACTGCAGCTTCGATGTATTCACCACGCAGGAAGATGTAGCCGCGGTAGGCTTTCAGCGCAAACGCGCTGATTAGCATGCCTTCAACCAGCAGATGAGGCTCTTGCTCCATCAGCAGGCGGTCTTTATAAGTACCCGGCTCCATCTCATCTGCGTTACATAGCAGGTAGCGGATGTTCATGCTTTCGTCTTTCGGCATCAGGCTCCACTTCAGGCCTGTTGAAAAGCCCGCACCGCCACGCCCTTTCAGGCCAGCGTCTTTAACCAGTGAGACCACTTCATCCTGTGCCATGCCCGTTAACGCTTTTTGCGCGGCGACATAACCGTTTTTGCTGCGATAGTCATCCAGCCACACCGGCTGTTTGTCTGCGCGTAAACGCCAGGTCAGAGGATGCTGCTCAGCCGTCAGAACAATGTCTTTACTCATTGATACTGCTCCAATAACGTTTCAATACCTTCCGGCGTCACATGGCTGTGGGTATCGTCATCAATCATCATTGATGGCCCTTTATCACAGTTCCCCAGGCAGCAGGTCGGCAACAGCGTGAAACGTCCATCGAACGTTGTCTGTCCCGGTTTGATGCTGAGCTTACGCTCCAGCGCAGCCTGAACGCCCTGGTAGCCATTGATGTGGCACACGACGCTGTCGCAATAGCGAATAATGTGACGTCCGACAGGCTGGCGATAAATCTGGCTGTAGAACGTAGCCACGCCTTCCACATCACTGGCCGGGATACCCAGCAAGTCGGCAATCGCGTGGATAGCCCCATCCGGCACCCAACCGCGTTCTTTTTGCACAATTTTCAGTGCTTCAATTGATGCGGCACGTGCATCTTCATAGTGATGTTTTTCGTGCTCAATGGCGTCACGTTCAGCGTCACTCAATACAAAAGTACTTTCTTTTGTCAGCGAATCGGCAGCCGGTTGTCCCAGAGCGTCAATATGATCGTGATTGTTGTGATCATGCATAGTTAGCGGTCCACATCTGACATTACGAAATCAATACTGCCGAGGTAAACGATCAGATCGGATACCAAACACCCGCGAATTACAGAAGGAATCTGTTGCAGATGCGCATAGCTCGGCGTGCGAATACGGGTACGGTAGCTCATCGTGCCGCCGTCACTGGTCAGGTAATAGCTGTTGATACCTTTTGTTGCCTCAACCATCTGGAATGATTCATTGGCAGGCATCACCGGTCCCCAGGAAACCTGGAGGAAGTGGTTAATCAGCGTATCAATATGCTGCAACGTGCGCTCTTTTGGTGGCGGCGTCGTCAGCGGGTGATCCGCTTTGAACGGCCCTTCCGGCATGTTCTTGAGGCACTGATCCAGAATCCGCAGGCTCTGACGCAGCTCTTCAACTTTCAGCATAACGCGGCTATAGCAATCGCTGATGCCGTCGCCTACTGGCACTTCAAAGTCAAAGTTTTCATAGCCGGAATAGGGACGCCATTTACGCACGTCGAAACCGATGCCGGTGGCGCGCAAACCCGCCCCCGTTACGCCCCATTCCAATGCTTCTTTCGCATTGTAGGCAGCCACACCCTGAGTACGTCCTTTCAGAATGGTGTTCTGTAACGCGGATTTGACATAGGTATCAAGGCGGGCCGGCATCCAATCAAGGAATTCGCGCAGCAGACGTTCCCAGCCGCGTGGCAGATCGTGCGCCACACCGCCAATACGGAACCAGGCTGGGTGCATACGGAAACCGGTAATCGCTTCAACCAAATCGTAAATTTTCTGGCGGTCCGTAAATGCAAAAAACACCGGTGTCATTGCGCCGACGTCCTGAATATAGGTACTGATGTACAGCAGATGGCTATTAATACGGAACAGTTCGGACAGCATCACACGAATCGTTTTGACGCGATCCGGTACCTCAATACCCGCCAGTTTCTCAACGGCCAGCACATACGGCATTTCGTTAACGCAGCCGCCAAGGTATTCAATACGGTCAGTGTAAGGAATGTAGCTATGCCAGGATTGACGCTCGCCCATTTTCTCTGCGCCACGATGGTGGTAACCCACATCAGGCACGCAGTCGACGATTTCTTCACCATCCAATTGCAGGATAATACGGAAGGCACCGTGTGAAGAGGGGTGGTTGGGACCGAGGTTGAGGAACATGAAATCCTCATTCTCCGTGCCGCGCTTCATGCCCCATTCTTCTGGTTTGAACGTCAGCGACTCCATTTCCAGATCTTCTTTCTGCTTGGTCAGCTCGAAAGGATCGAATTCGGTCGCACGCGCCGGATAATCTTTACGCAGTGGATGCCCTTCCCACGTCTGCGGCATCATGATGCGCGTCAGATTTGGGTGACCATCGAAGGTCATGCCGAACATCTCCCACGTTTCCCGCTCATACCAGTTGGCATTCGGAAACAGTTTGGTCACGGTCGGCAAATGCAGATCACTCTCGGCCAACGCGACTTTTAGCATGATGTCGCGGTTACGCTCGATAGAAATTAAGTGATAAAAAACGGAGTAGTCGGCAGCAGGTAAACCTTCACGATGGGTACGCAGACGCTCATCCATACCGTGCAGGTCAAACAGCATGACATAAGGCTTTGGCTGTTTTTTCAGGAATGTGACAACATCGAGTAATTGCTCACGTTTAACCCACACAACGGGAATACCCGTGCGGGTTGCCTGTACAGTAAATGAATCTGGTCCAAAACGGTTACACAGTTCGCCAACGACCGGATCATTAAGATGATCGCGAGTTTGCCAGCCTGGCTGAGCGAGATCGTGTGTCGTTAAATCTGTCATAAATATGTCACCACATTAAATGTGCTATTTCTGTATCTGATAATGACCGCACACTATTATCGGGGTATTACACGGCCACCGGATTTATCAGCTACAGGTCAAATCTCATCAGGCGAACGCAGGTTGGTCACTGCGATTCTCTCGCCGCGTTTGCGCTCACGCTCAGATTGCATATTGGCGCGGTAAACGCCCTGTTCACCTACCACCCATGACAGAGGACGGCGTTCTTTACCGATGGATTCTTTCAGCAGCAGCAGCGCTTGCATGTAGGCTTCTGGACGCGGAGGGCAGCCCGGAATATACACATCAACGGGCAGGAATTTATCTACACCTTGGACAACGGAATAGATATCGTACATACCGCCAGAGTTAGCGCACGCGCCCATAGAGATAACCCATTTAGGCTCAAGCATCTGCTCGTACAGACGCTGAATAACAGGAGCCATTTTGGTAAAACAGGTTCCTGCTACGACCATGAAGTCAGCCTGACGTGGCGACGCACGCAGAACCTCGGCACCAAAGCGTGCAACGTCATGAACGGCGGTAAATGACGTCACCATTTCTACATAGCAACAGGAAAGGCCAAAGTTATACGGCCACAGGGAGTTCTGACGACCCCAGTTCACCGTATCGTGCAATGCATGTTCCAGTTTGCCCATGTAGACACTGCGGTGAACATGTTGCTCCAGAGGGTCGGAAACGGTCTCCTGACGTTGCAGGGGATAACGGTCATTCTCACCGTCCGGCTCTATGCGGGTGAGCGTATAGTCCATCTTAAAATGCCTCGCTGTTACTGCGGATGAGTGTTGGTAGTGTTGATGATGTCTGATTTGACGACTTGTCTCTTGGAACGAACCGGGGTCCAGTCAAGTGCCCCAACGCGAACCAGATAAACCAAACCAGCCAACAGCACCAAAATGAAAATGGTTGCTTCAATGAAGCCAATCCAGCCGCTTTCTTTGATAGACACCGCCCAAGCGTAGAGATAGAGGGCTTCAACGTCGAAGATAACGAAGAACATAGCGACAAGATAAAATTTAGCAGACAGACGTAACCGCGCTGAACCCACGGAATCGATCCCGGATTCATAAGGTACGTTTTTGGCTCTGCCTTTTGCTCTCCCACCCAGCAAGAATCCGCCGGTCAGCATGAAGACGCAAAGGCCTATGGCGATGATAAGGAATAGCGCAAACGCCCAATGATGGGCGAGGATTTCAGTAGTTGTTGACATTCTCTTTGCTTACTCATCAAAAGTGGCGAGTAATATCTCTGCTCTGTTATCGGCAGTTAATGCGCCACATCGATTAAAAGGAAGGATTAATAACCACAAAAAAGCACGGAAACGTATCAGGTAAGCCTTGCTTGGTATGGTTGAGCCCCTAAATTTGTAACCTTTTTTTCAACCTTACTAAAAATAACAGTACATTACTTTACATGCACGCTGTTTTGTTAACATTTTGTGTTCTCACCCGTAGCTAAATCGAGTCAGTGCCTTCCTCAGTTAACCAGAGCGCAGCGGCATAAAAAGCAAGTTTGCAGCGTCACTATACCATTTCCACAGAAAATGCCTGTTCCCCCATGTGGTTATTAGGGGTATTTTTTGATCCAGCACACATTTTTACCAATTTAGTTAGTAAAAAAATCACACAGATTCAGGACAAGGAGGGATGTCATTTTCCATAACATAATTTTAAAAAAATAGAACCGCTGTTTTATAACAAGAAATGGCGTCTTATTTCCCTACACCTAGACTATTGATACCAAATGGAAAATGCAAAGCGGGAGAAAACTGGAGAAATTAGCTCAATAAGACGCTGCCTACCGGGTTTAACACATTAGTCATAAATCATCATCATTCGGGGTGCGTCCCTACCCTCCCCGAATGATAGTTAACTACCCATTACGATTAGATCGCGCCCTTCAGCGACGAATCAGAAGACAACTTTCCATTCACGCTATTTGCCAACATACTGACAGGCGTAATGTGAGAAGGCTTCCCTGATTCAATCACATTGAAGATTGCCGTCGCCAGTTCATTCTCCTGGTTAGAATTCTGGCAAAGAAAATAACGAGTTTCAGGCAATCTCGGCAACCCTTCCTCTTCGCCCAACACCCGTAGTTCTGGACTCATCATTTCGACCGAACGCACAGTGATACCCATGCCTGCCTTCACGGCGGCACGCACAGCAGAGAGCGTTGAAGCCACATAGGCGATTCGCCAAGGGATCCCTGCGGCCGTCAGTTGCTGCGTGGCCAACGAACGGAAAGGGCTTGGCTCATCCAGCACAACCAAAGGCACAGGTTCTTGCGCCCGGAACTGATAATCCGCCGCGCAATACCATAACGTCGGGGAACTACGCAATAGCACATGAGGAAACAGCACATCGCTCATTGTGGTAATGACCAGATCTATTTTCCCCTGATTCAGCATATCCATCATTTCAGCACTACGTTTTATACTGACGTTGACGGAGAGTTTAGGAAATACGGATGCTACCCGATGTAAGATATAAGGAAGGATGGTGTCTGCCGTATCGTCAGACGCCCCAATGGTTAGCGTGCCTTGGATATCACTGTACATTAATGAAATACAGGCTTCATCATTGAATTGTAATATTTTTCTGGCATAACCTAGGAATTGTATACCATGTTCGGTCAGCAATTTATTACGCCCGTGCCGGGCAAAAAGCTCCTTTCCGATGAGTTGCTCCAGCCGCTGCATCTGCTGGCTGACAGCCGATTGAGTCCGATTGACTGCCGCCGCCGCCGCCGCAAATGTATTTAAATCTGCAACGGCAACAAACGTCCTCAGTAAATCAAGATCGAGATTAAGTACTGGTCGATTTGCACTGGTCATACGATTTTTCACTTATCTATTTTAATTTTAACAAAATATTCCTGGTGTTTTATTACATGTACAGGTAATGACCGATACATTTAAAGACACTATCGCAGACGCACGATAAGGGCAAAAAAATACTTATATTTCGTTACCCCTATCGCCTTTCCATTGGTAAGACATCACATAATTAAATGGCTCACCTGCCTTAATCCTTTATTCAATAACAACGACACGTTCTTTTTATTTCATCCTGCGAAATAAATACGCTCCACGCGTAAATAAACACGCTATCCCTGTCACCCAATTCTGGCGCTAAAAAGTGCGGCCTGAACGGTTATCCGCCCCCTACAATATCGCACCATTCGACGAGTACACAACCATATAGTGCAGATGCGCAATCATTTGCAGCGAAAGCGATAATCATTCTTCAAAAGGTACTTTAGGAGGAGTACATTAAGCAGGTTATGCTATTCCGTATGGGAATATGCGCTCTCTGCAAAAGGTTCGTACTATTTATGTCTCCGATTGAAAAATCCAAGAAACTGGAGAACGTATGCTATGACATCCGTGGCCCAGTTCTAAAGGAAGCCAAGCGGCTTGAAGAAGAAGGTAATAAGGTCCTTAAACTGAATATTGGCAACCCTGCGCCTTTCGGCTTTGAGGCACCGGACGAAATTCTGGTCGATGTCATCCGTAACCTGCCAACAGCACAGGGCTACTGTGATTCCAAAGGGCTCTATTCCGCCCGTAAAGCCATCGTTCAGCACTATCAGGCGCGGGATATGCGCGATATGACGGTTGAAGACGTCTATATTGGCAACGGTGTTTCCGAACTCATTGTACAATCCATGCAGGCGCTGCTCAATCCGGGCGATGAAATGCTGGTTCCCGCACCGGATTACCCTCTCTGGACCGCGGCGGTTTCCCTGTCTAACGGCAATGCCGTTCACTATCTCTGCGATGAGTCCTCCGATTGGTTCCCCGATCTGGATGATATCCGCAAAAAGATCACTGCTAACACTCGCGGTATTGTCATCATCAACCCGAACAACCCGACGGGTGCGGTCTACAGCAAAGAACTGTTGCTGGATATCGTGTCTATCGCGCGTGAACATAACCTGATTATTTTCGCCGACGAAATTTACGACAAAATTCTGTATGACGATGCGCAACACCACTCGATTGCCGCTCTGGCACCGGACCTGCTGACAGTCACGTTCAACGGGCTGTCCAAGACATACCGTGTGGCAGGTTTCCGTCAAGGCTGGATGGTACTGAACGGCCCGAAAAAACACGCAAAAGGCTATATTGAAGGACTCGAAATGCTGGCTTCAATGCGTTTGTGTGCCAACGTGCCGATGCAGCATGCGATTCAGACCGCGTTGGGGGGATATCAAAGCATCAGCGAATTTATTCAACCCGGTGGGCGCCTGTATGAACAGCGTAACCGCTCCTGGGAATTGATCAATCAAATCCCCGGCGTATCGTGCGTAAAACCACGAGGGGCGCTCTATATGTTCCCACGCATTGATGCCAAGCGCTTTAATATCCATGACGACCAAAAACTGGTACTGGATCTGCTGTTGCAGGAAAAAGTGCTACTGGTTCAGGGCACAGCGTTTAACTGGCCTTACCCAGACCATGTACGCATCGTCACGCTACCGCGTATTGATGAGCTGGACATGGCAATCCACAAATTAGGGCGTTTCCTGGGGCATTATCATCAATAACCCAGCAGTAAGCGAATTTGCCATCGCCGGGCAATCGTCGCCCGGCGAAAACCAGACCTTCGTTTGCATAATTTTTGGCAAGTGCTCACAATAGACGCCCACGATATCGATATTTCACCGCGCTGTTGTCTGAGAGATCGCCATGAATCAGAGCCACTTTTTCGCCCACTTATCCCGTCTGAAACTCATCAGCCGTTGGCCACTGATGCGCAACGTGCGCACGGAAAACGTCTCCGAGCACAGTCTTCAGGTTGCCTTTGTCGCTCACGCGCTGGCGGTAATCAAAAACCGTAAATTCGAGGGGAAGCTGAACGCAGAACGCATCGCGCTACTGGCGATGTATCATGATGCCAGCGAGGTGCTAACTGGCGACATGCCGACGCCGATCAAGTACTACAATGCGCAGATCGCGCATGAGTATAAGAAGATAGAGAAAATTGCCCAGCAGAAGCTGATCGAAATGCTGCCGGAAGAGTTGCAGCAGGATTATCGGATGTTGCTGGATGACAACTACACCAGCGAAGAAGAGCGCGCCATCGTTAAGCAGGCAGACGCACTCTGCGCCTACCTGAAATGTTTGGAAGAATTATCCGCGGGCAACGCGGAATTCACGCTTGCTAAAGCGCGGCTGGAAAAAACATTGCAGTTGCGCCACAGTCCGGAAATGGACTATTTCATGACAGTGTTCGTTCCCAGTTTCAGCCTGTCGCTCGACGAAATTAGTCAAGACTCTCCGTTATAGCGAACATCCGCTATAACGAGCTGGACCCCTTAGAACGGATACAGCCACGGCACCATCACCACGCTGACAAGCATCACCAGTACGGTGAAGGGGACACCCATGCGCACAAAGTCCCCGAATTTATAACCGCCCGGCCCCAACACCAGCGTATTCACCGGTGACGATACAGGCGTCATAAACGCGGCAGATGCCGCAACGGCGATAATCATCGCAAAGGGATAAGGTGACACACCCATTTGCTTCGCCGCGGCAATCGCAATGGGTGCCATCAACACCGCCGTCGCCGTGTTGGAAATAAACAGGCCAATGATGGCACACAACACGAACAAACATACCAGCATCACATGCGGCCCGGCATTCCCGGCAACATCCATCAGGCCTTTAACAATCAACGCGACGCCGCCCGTTTGCTGCAACGCCAGCGCAAATGGCATCATCCCGACGATGAGAATAATACTTGGCCAGTGAATGGCTCGGTAGGCGCTTTCCATATCAATACAGCGGAACTTGCCCATCAACAAACAGGCGATCAGCGCGGCAACCGCATTCGGTATTTCATCCGTCAGCATCATCGCTACCATCAGCGCCAGACAAAACAGCGCGTGTGGAGCCTGACTCACCGCAGGTGCAACATCATCAACTTCAGCAGGAAGATTAAGCAACAGGAAGTCATTTTTCTGCATGTGCAGTTGCCGAATCATGCGCCAGTCACCCATCACCAGCAGAATATCACCGAGCTGGAGCGGCTCATCAGCGAGGATACCGTCCAATGCTTCACCCGCTCGGCGGATCCCCACGACGCTCAGGCCATAGCGACTGCGAAATCCGACGTCGTAGAGCGTTTTTCCCAACAGCTCAGAATCGGGGATTAAAGAAACTTCTGCCATCCCCACATCGCGCGCTTGCTCAGAGAAATACTCACCGCGTAGTACCATCGGCTCAAGCCGCTGTGAGGTGCAAAATTCGCGTAAATCCACCTCAGATGCCGACATGTCGATCAGCAGTACATCATTCAGACGAAGTTCGGTATTGCCAGCCACACTGATCATCACGCGGCGAAATTTACGCCAGCGTTCAATCCCAACCACATTCGCACCAAAGCGCTGACGCAGGCGTAAATCATCCAGACGGTGACCAATAAAAGGCGAGCCTGGGCGAATAGCCAACCGACGCGCCCTGCCCGTCAGTCGGTAATCGCGAATCAGATCGCGAAACGTTCTTCTCTTCCACATTTCTTTTGCTGTTGCCGTCTCAGCGTCGCCAAGCCAGTAACGTGCCACCATCATATACGCCACGCCCAGCAACAGGACTACCATCCCTATCGGCGTCACGCTGAAGAACCCAAAACCCGCAACACCCTCACGCATCAGTTCGCTGCTCACTACCATATTCGGCGGCGTCGCCACCAGCGTCATCATGCCGCTAATCAGCCCAGCGAAACTCAGCGGCATCATCAGCCTTCCGGGAGAAATTTTCATCCGCGCGGAAACACTCAGTACTACGGGAATGAAAATTGCGACAACGCCAGTGGAACTCATGAAAGCCCCCAACAGCGCAACGGTGACCATAAGCAAGATCAGCATCTTCATTTCACTGCTGCCCGCAACGCGCACCAGCCAGTCACCAACCTGATAAGCAACACCGGTACGAACCAACCCTTCACCAATCACAAACAGGGCAGCAATCAATATCACATTAGGATCGCTGAACCCCACTAGCGCTTCAGATAGCGTCAGCGTGCCGCTCAGTACAAACGCGATGATGACCAACAGCGCGACGACGTCCATGCGTAATTTATTGGTGGTAAACAACACAATGGCGATCAGCAACAGGGATAAAACCCAGAGAAGTTCGCTATTCAAAACGGTTCCCCTGACGGAAAATACAGAGTGAGAGGTGTAGGTTCAGCCTGCCACAAGAAAGGAAGCTAGCACCCATGCAGCTTGAAATACAACAGATATAGTCTGCCATAAAAAAAACCTCACGGATGCGAGGTTTGATCATATTTAGTCACAGTTCTGTCATTATATTACAGACGAGCTATTGGCACAGAAGCACCTTAACGCCACCTTGTGACTTCTCTACCTTTATCTGTTCCAACGAATCAAGAATCAGATCGACCTGATCCAACTTCGGCGTATCCGTTGGTGCTTTCACCGCAATAACCTTGCAGCCAGCCGCCAGACCCGATAGCACCCCCGCGGGTGCATCTTCAACAACCACACACTCTTGCGGTTTCAGCCCTAACTGCTGTGCGCCAAGTAAATAGGCATCAGGGTTAGGTTTACCTTTGGCAACCTGTTCCGCCGTAATAAAAGCGCGAGGAGCAGGGAGTTCTCCACGGTGATGACGCGCGCTGGCAATCGGTACGGTGCCGGATGTCACAATTGCCCAGGGAATATCCAGAGCATCCAACCGTTCCAACAGCGCCTTCGCCCCTGGCATAGCAACAATACCTTGCGTGTCAGAGGCTTCCGTTTGCTCCAGCGCATCGAACTCCTGTTGAATCGTTTCTTCGCTCTGCCCTTGAAGAAAGTGGCGCAGCGACGTGATGGCCTGTTTGCCGTGAATAAAATCCAGCACTTCCTGTGGTTCAATATCGTGATCTTTTGCCCAGTTAATCCACGCACGTTCTACAGCAGGCAGTGAATCAACCAGCGTACCATCGAGGTCGAACAGAAAACCTTTACACTCCACAGAAAGCCCCTTTTTCATTAATCAGGCGTTGATAATCTGTGCGATCTCAACCGCACTCAAGTGATACTGACGCGGGCAGGACTGCCAGACAGCCAGCATTCTGTTATATTTTTCCCACATTTTCGTCTGGGCGTTAAAACCATGCGTGCCCGCATCAAAGTGAGGGTAACGGCCTTCAACATGTACCATGAAGCGTACAAAGCCCAGGTAGCGAGCTTCCGTTGCTGCGTCAAAGCCCAGGAAGGTCAGACGTCGTTCATCCAAATCCTGCTTATCTTTCAAATTGGTCCACGACACCTGCAAAGCATGGTGCATTTCCATGACGTTAATAATGGTGCGGCAAACCTCTTCCGTCAGCTCACCAAACTCACGGTCCAATTCACGCATCTGCAAACCGTAACCACGCTCAATGATCGTTTGTAGCCGACGATAGCGCTCGGCGTTATCTGGATCGAGCATCGTCATCATTTTGTATTGGTTTGAAAGGATCAATCTCTGGGCATTCGTCATTTCCATGTTGCTCTCCTGAACCCTCTTTGGTGTAGGCCAATGTCACTAAATAGGTATTACCTGCAGAATCGCATACTGAATCGTGTCACGGTAGCAGTAGCTACCGCTTCTTTGATTTGAAACAGGGGAAAGAACAAAATAGCCATCAACCCGCACACAGCCTGACGCCGATCACAAATCGTCAAGGAAGGTTTTATCAAGCTGGTTAAATGCACGTTTCAGCACATCCGCCAGCGCTTGGTAAGTTGGCGCTTCTTCTAACGGGGCTAAGGCTTGTCCCGACTCCACGAGCTTGTGGCGAATGTCATGGAACCACTGTGCCAACGTCGGTGGTAAAGGCGTAACGGAACGGCGGCCAAGCCACCACAAGCCCTGCAACGGCAGGCTACAGGCAAAAAGCGCGGTAGCGATAGCCGGGCCGAGTTGGCCACCAAGCGCAATCTGCCACGTTAAGGTAAACACCGCCAGTGGCGGCATGATGCGAATACCGAACCGCGTCGCTCGCGTCACGCGGTTCTCTGGAAATATCGGTGCCAACTGCTTTTCTGCTGGCCACGTCTTCATGTAATGCTGCCCACGTTGGAGTAACTGTAGCCAACTAATTCTACTGTCTGGTTTCGTCGCCATAGCCACACCTCAACTTTACAGATAAAAAATAAAACTTTTGCACAAATCAACAACTCAAGTTGATAAGGTTAAAATATATTTTGTATTTACCCTACGCAATCGGTATCCTAAACCGGCCTTTTGGCCGCTGTATAACCTAAAGTAGTAGACTACTCGCAAGGAGTATAATTCCCTTCGCGATACAAGCGCAGCCAACGGTCATAACGCGGTTATCATCGCTTTAAAAGCTGCGGTTTACATCAGGTCGAAATCACCTTGTTGTAGAGATTATGGTGTACCGATTATCCGGTATAACATGCATCATAGTATCGACCCTTATTCATCATCGTGTCTGGTGTATCACACCAAGGCATGATGTTAATCATAAATGCCAGCAGCGGCATGCGATACGCTATGCCCTGTATGACATTTTTTTAACCATGTATAACAAGTAGGTACTTCCATGTCGAGTAAGTTAGTACTGGTTCTTAACTGCGGTAGCTCATCCCTGAAATTCGCCATCATCGATGCGATTAACGGAGAAGAGTACCTGTCTGGTTTAGCCGAATGTTTCAACCTGCCTGAAGCCCGCATCAAATGGAAAATGGACGGCGGTAAACACGACGCCGAACTGGGTGCCGGTGCAGCTCACAGCGAAGCGCTGAACTTCATCGTCAATACCATTCTGTCTCAGAAGCCAGAGCTGTCTGCTCAGTTGGTTGCTATCGGTCACCGTATCGTTCACGGCGGTGAGAAGTTCACCCAATCCGCGATCATCACTGATGATGTTCTTCAGGGTATCAAAGATTCCGTACCTTTTGCACCTCTGCACAACCCGGCGCATCTGATCGGTATCGATGAAGCACTAAAATCTTTCCCGCACCTGGCTGATAAAAACGTCGCTGTCTTTGACACCGCGTTCCACCAGACCATGCCGGAAGAATCCTACCTTTATGCACTGCCGTACAAACTGTATAAAGAAAACCATATCCGCCGCTACGGCTTCCACGGCACCAGCCACTACTTTGTTTCTCGTGAAGCCGCTAAAGTGCTGAACAAACCAGTAGAAGAACTGAACGTCATTACTTGCCACCTGGGCAACGGTGGTTCCGTTACTGCAATCCGTAACGGTGAATGCGTTGACACCTCTATGGGGCTGACCCCGCTGGAAGGTCTGGTGATGGGTACACGCTGTGGCGATATCGACCCGGCTGTGATTTTCCACCTGCACGACGCACTGGGCATGGACATCGAGCGCATCAACACTCTGATGACCAAAGAGTCTGGTCTGTTGGGTCTGACTGAAGTGACCAGCGACTGCCGCTACGTTGAAGATAACTACGAAACGAAAGCAGATGCTAGACGTGCGATGGACGTTTACTGCCACCGTCTGGCTAAGTACATCGGCTCTTACGCGGCACTGATGGAAGGTCGTCTGGATGCCGTCATCTTCACCGGTGGTATCGGTGAAAACGCAGCAATGGTTCGCGAACTGTCGCTGAAAAAACTGGGTCTGCTGGGCTTTGACGTCGATCACGAACGTAACCTGGCGGCACGCTTTGGTAAAGGTGGCAACATCGCTAAAGATGGCACCCGCCCGGCGCTGGTTATCCCGACCAATGAAGAATTGGTCATCGCCGAAGACGCTTACCGTCTGACTGCGTGAAACACGTAACTCCCAACACCGTCAGCCAAGGCTGACGGTGTTGTTTTTGACTAACGAGCAACCGTAAAGAGGTTCGGCCGTGTCCCGTATAATCATGTTGATCCCAACTGGCACCAGCGTCGGTCTGACAAGCGTCAGCCTGGGTGTCATTCGTTCCATGGAACAGAAAGGCGTCCGCCTGAGCGTGTTCAAACCTATCGCCCAGCCGCGCAGCGGCGATAATACGCCAGATCAGACGACCACTATTATTCGTGCTAATTCCGCTATCAACGCTGCTGAGCCACTGGCAATGAGCCGTGTTGAAGCGCTGCTGAGCTCCAACCAGCAAGACGTGCTGATGGAAGAAATCATCGCGCGCTACCACGAAAATACCAAAGATGCTGAAGTCGTGTTGGTTGAAGGTCTGGTTCCTACCCGTAAGCACCAGTTTGCTAACGCGTTGAACTATGAAATCGCCAAAACGCTGAACGCAGAGATCGTCTTCGTACTGGCGCTGGGTAACGATTCTCCGGCACAACTGAAAGACCGCATCGAACTGGCACGCTCTAGCTTCGGCGGCAGCAAAAACAAAAACATCACTGGCGTGATCATCAACAAACTGAATGCGCCGGTAGATGATCAGGGCCGTACTCGCCCTGACCTGTCTGAAATCTTTGATGACTCCACGAAAGCCAGCGTTGCCAACATCGATCCTAAGCAACTGTTCGCTAACAGCCCACTGCCGGTTCTGGGCTGCATCCCGTGGAGCTTCGACCTGATTGCCACGCGCGCCATCGATATGGCGAAGCACCTGAATGCCCGTATCGTCAATGAAGGTGACATTCAGACGCGTCGCGTTAAATCTGTGACTTTCTGCGCACGCAGCATTCCTCATATGCTGGAGCATTTCCGTCCAGGTTCACTGCTGGTGACCTCTGCTGACCGTCCTGATGTTCTGGTCGCGGCTTGCCTGGCTGCCATGAACGGCGTGGAAATCGGTGCCTTGCTGCTGACTGGCGGCTACGAAATGGATCCAAGCATTGCCAAGCTGTGCGAGCGTGCCTTCCAGACTGGCCTGCCAGTATTTATGGTCGATACCAACACCTGGCAGACCTCACTCAGCCTGCAAAGCTTCAACCTTGAAGTACCGGCTGATGACCGTCAGCGTGTCGAGAAAGTGCAGGAATATGTTGCACGCCACATCGATACCCAGTGGATCGACTCTCTGAGCGCTGAATCTGAGCGTTCACGCCGTCTGTCTCCGCCAGCATTCCGTTATCAGCTTACTGAACTGGCACGCAAAGCGGGCAAACGTATCGTTCTGCCAGAAGGTGATGAGCCACGTACCGTTAAAGCCGCTGCAATCTGTGCAGAGCGTGGCATTGCACACTGTGTGCTGATCGGTAACCCGGAAGAGATTCAACGCGTTGCCGCCGCTCAGGGCGTAGAACTGGGCAAAGGCATCGAAATCGTCGATCCGATTGTCGTGCGTGAGCGCTATGTTGCGCGTCTGGTTGAGCTACGTAAGAGCAAGGGCATGACCGAAGTGGTTGCGCGCGAACAGCTCGAAGATAACGTCGTTCTGGGTACGTTGATGCTGGAACAGGGCGAAGTTGATGGTCTGGTTTCTGGTGCCGTCCATACCACCGCTAACACCATCCGTCCTCCGTTACAGTTGATCAAAACTGCACCGGGCAGTTCACTGGTGTCTTCCGTGTTCTTCATGCTGCTGCCTGAGCAGGTTCTGGTTTACGGCGACTGCGCCATCAACCCTGATCCGACCGCAGAGCAATTGGCTGAAATCGCTATCCAGTCTGCTGACTCAGCGACTGCATTCGGTATCGATCCACGCGTTGCGATGATCTCCTACTCTACCGGTAACTCCGGCGCGGGTAGCGATGTTGAGAAAGTGCGTGAAGCGACCCGTCTGGCGCAAGAAAAACGCCCTGATCTGGTCATCGATGGTCCGTTGCAATATGACGCCGCTATCATGGCAGACGTTGCACAGTCTAAAGCACCAAACTCACCTGTTGCGGGTAAAGCTACCGTGTTCATCTTCCCTGACCTGAACACCGGTAACACCACGTACAAAGCGGTACAGCGTTCTGCCGACCTGATCTCCATCGGGCCAATGCTGCAAGGCATGCGTAAACCGGTTAACGACCTGTCTCGTGGCGCGCTGGTAGACGATATCGTTTACACCGTCGCTCTGACCGCAATTCAGGCTACACAGCTCTAATCTATATCCTAAATAATTCGAGTTGCTTGAAGGCGGCAACTGCGCGAATCCCCAGGAGCTTACTCAAGTAAGTGACTGGGGTGAGTAAAGGAGCCAACGCACAATCAGCTTGAAGTATGACGGATATATTCAGATTAATTCTGTTATCTTCTATGCCAGCCTTAGCGCTGGCATTTTTTATTGCTATCCACACGCAAAACCACACCGCGCAGACACAAAAATAACCATAAAACAGGGTCGATGGATGACTGTAATACGATTATTGGATCAACACTTTCAGCAGCAATTAGAAAAAGGGATCACACCCTCATCACCACAAGGGTTAGCCCGTTTTTTGATTGAATTTCTCTATTTCGGCGTCAAAGAAGCCCGTGCCTGTATCTTCGTTGGTTTGTTCTTTCTTGCGGTTTTCAGCGTGCCGAAAGCTGGCTGGTTTTCTATCCCGCGCTATGATTTGCTGCTGATATTCGCCATTCTGATTCAGGGATGGATGGTCGCCAGTAAATTGGAAACCTGGGACGAGCTAAAAGCCGTTACGCTATTTCACTTCGTGGGTTTTGCGCTTGAGGTTTTTAAAACCTCATCGGGAATTCGTTCCTGGTCTTATCCTGATTTCGCCTATACCAAAGTATTCGGTGTACCGCTGTTCGCCGGATTCATGTACGCCTCTGTGGGTAGCTATATCATTCAGTCCTGGCGACTATTCGATCTTAAAATTCGCCATCACCCGCCCTACTGGCTGGCGACGCTGGTTGCGATCCTCATTTACGCCAATTTCTTCACCCACCACTACATCGGCGACTACCGCTGGTATATCGCCGCACTAGCCGTCGGGCTCTACGCGCGAACCACCGTCATTTTCACACCTTACGATCGGGAACGACGAATGCCGCTGTCGTTGGCTTTTATTCTGATCGGTTTTTTCATCTGGCTGGCTGAAAATATCAGTACGTTTTTCAGTATCTGGAATTACCCAGAACAACTTGGCGCTTGGTCGATGGTTCACGTAGGGAAATGGAGTTCATGGGCTTTGCTGGTGATCATGACGTTCACCATCGTGATTTACCTGAAGAACATCAAAAAGAGTATTCATGTTCCTGAATGATGAACGGCGTGC
This sequence comes from Pectobacterium parmentieri, assembly GCF_001742145.1. Lineage (NCBI taxonomy): Bacteria > Pseudomonadati > Pseudomonadota > Gammaproteobacteria > Enterobacterales > Pectobacteriaceae > Pectobacterium > Pectobacterium parmentieri. The sequence continues at coordinate 2,509,703 of NZ_CP015749.1, forward strand.
CATCACTCGGAAAATAGACGCCGCTGCGGAGAGAAAAAAAAGCAGCGGCGGGGCAGGAATTTGGCTGACGTTGGACTATTTCTGCGAATCGTTTTCCGATGACTCTGCGTTACTGTGGTTTTCGTCATGAGTACTTTCATCATAAACAACAGACGTCGCAGAGGCTTCTACCGCCTCGATCAATTGACGTGAAATCGGTTTGCCATATTCCTGATCGCTATAGCGCGTCAGCCACAGCGACAGGGCTTTCAGTGAATCCGGCGTAAACTCATCGCAGCGTGCGGTTATTTCTTGCGGCGTCAGCCAACTGACCTCATCAACTTCTTCTTCCTGTAGCGCGAACGGCCCGTGAGTGACACAGCTAAATAACCCGCCCCACACTCGGCAATTTTCGCCTTCGTAATAAAACAAGCCGTGTTCCGCGAACGGTACACCAGCAATGCCCAGCTCCTCTTCCGCTTCACGGCGCGCAGATTCCAACATCTGCTCACCGCTTTGCACCACGCCGCCAGCCGTCGCATCCAGCCAACCGGGATAGAAATCTTTGATTTTCGTCCGGCGCTGCACCAAGATCTTACCCATGCCATCATGTACAACAATGTAAGTGGCGCGATGACGAAGACTCTGAGCACGCATCTGCTGACGACTTGACTGAGCAATTACCTCGTTATTTTCATTGACGATATCAACCCACTCTGTGCCTGCTGCCTGACTTTGTTCCGCCATCCTCTGAAACCCTTTAGTATTGGCGCGTTGCTACGCGCATCTGTTTTAAATGATCGATCTTTGCTGTGAATCTTCCCTACTACTCTGCCATTATTCAAGGTCAAAAACAGGGTATACGCTAAATTAGTGCCTAATCGCGACCTGTGCAATAGGCTCACCGCCGTGTAGCGGCAGAACCTGCAGCTCGTCTTGCTCAAGCAAACCGTAGCTCGCGGGGTACCCCCCTTTTGGCAAGCTCACTGAACCGGGATTAAAAAAATAATATTCACCGCGCTGCTCAGCAACGGGGATATGGGTATGGCCGTATACCAGCACATCCCCCGAGTGTAACGGCGGTAGATTCTCTGGATGATAAAGATGACCGTGCGTCAGGAAAAGACGATTCTGCGGCAATAGCACATGTTGCCACGGTGCCGTGATTGGAAAAGTCAACAGCATCTGATCAACCTCACTGTCGCAATTTCCCCGCACGGCAATAATGCGTGACGCATAAGCGTTCAATCGAGCAGCCACTTCTGCAGGCTGATACTTTTCCGGCAACGGGTTACGCGGGCCGTGATTAAGAAAATCGCCCAGTAAAATAAGCCAGTCGGCATGACTTTGCTCAAAAATCGTCAGCACACGTTCTACTGCACTAAGAGAACCGTGTATATCGGACGCAAACATCAACTTCATCGCTTATCTCCACCGCGTTTATACCAACCATGTTATAGCCACAATACGCTCACCCAGCTATAGGACGTAGTCTACCAAAGTTGGCAGTGTGCTTCCGGTAAAGATCGTGCAACAGCGTGCGCCATCGCTTATTTTTCGCTCGCAGAAGTGGTAGGGTAATAACCTGTTCCCCACTACGCTATTCTGACAGCGCCTCGCTTTCTGAAGCGATCACCTGCCATACAGTTCCATGATGTTTTTCTGAATTAAAACGGAGACGTGATTCATGATTGACCTGTATTACGCACCAACCCCTAACGGGCACAAGATCACCCTGTTTTTGGAAGAAGCTAATCTCCCCTACCAACTCCACCGCGTGAATATCAGCAAAGGCGAACAGTTCAAGCCGGAGTTTTTAGCTATCTCGCCTAACAACAAAATTCCTGCGATTGTCGACACGCAACCATCTGAAGGCGACACGCCAATCAGCCTCTTTGAATCCGGTGCGATCCTGCTCTATCTGGCGGAAAAACACGACGTGCTCTTGGGTTCATCATTACGTGAACGCACGGCCACACTACAGTGGCTGTTCTGGCAGGTCGCTGGTTTCGGACCGATGCTGGGGCAGAATCATCATTTTAACCACTATGCACCTCAGCCGGTGCCTTATGCCATTGATCGCTATCAGCAAGAAACGCAGCGCCTGTATCGCGTGCTGGATAAACATCTGCAAGACAGCCCTTGGCTAGCGGGGGAACATTACAGTATTGCCGATATTGCGACCTACCCTTGGGTTGTTTCTTATGCGCGTCAGCGCATCGACCTTGATGATTACCCAGCGGTGAAGGCGTGGTATACCCGTATCAGAGAACGTCCGGCAACACAGCGAGCTTACCAGCGAGCAGAGCAGTAAAATTTTGGCGTATCTCATTCGGCCTTTGGGTATCTTCTGCTATGGTAATCAACATATTATTGTTAACAATACCCCTGACGCTGCGATTGACTCGCAGCAACAGAAGCAACAGAGGGCCGAGCAATGCCACATCCCCCTTCCGACGCCATTATTCGTATAAAAAATCTGCGGCTACGCACCTTCATCGGCATTAAAGACGAAGAAATCACGAATAAGCAGGATGTAATCATCAACGTTGTGATTCACTACCCAGCAGAGCAGGCACGTAACAGCGAGAATATCGCTGATGCGTTGAACTACCGTACTATCACCAAACATATTATTCGCCACGTAGAAGATAACCGCTTCGCTTTGCTGGAAAAATTAACGCAGGATGTACTCAACATCGCCAGCGATCACGAATGGATAACCTATGCTGAAGTAGAAATAGATAAGCCGTTTGCCCTGCGATACGCCGACTCGGTTTCCATGACCCTGCATTATCACAAGACACAAAATAATATACTCTAAATAATTCGAATTTCAGGCAGGCGGCAAGGGAAGGAATTCCGAATCACTTACTCCAGTAAGTGATTCGGGTGAGTGACAAATCTGCCAGAGGCAGATTTGAACGCTGCTTGCAGCGGCCCCAACGGGGCGAGGCTCACGCCAGTGTGCCGAGTATCGTAGCCAACACACATGAAACTTGAAGTATGACGGGTATATGGGAGCGTGCGATGCAATTACTCATAACAGGCGGAACCGGCCTTATTGGTCGCCATCTCATCCAACGATTACAACTGCTTTCCCATCACATCACGGTACTGACACGCGATCCTGAGCGCGCACGAGGTGTTCTCGGCAATCAGGTGGAATATTGGCCAACGCTGAGTAATATCACCTCGCTGAACGATTTTGATGGCGTCATCAATCTAGCCGGCGAACCTATTGCCGATAAACGCTGGACGCCACAGCAAAAGCAGCGTCTGGCACAGAGTCGCTGGAGCATCACCGAACAGCTTGCCACGCTGATTAAGGACAGCAGTGATCCCCCCGCCGTTTTTATCTCGGGATCTGCCGTCGGATACTATGGCGATCAGGGAGAAGCGCTGGTCACGGAAGAGGAATCCCCGGTTGATGAATTCACACATCACCTGTGCGCCCGCTGGGAAGCGCTGGCGCAGTCTGCAGAAAGCGATAACACGCGCGTCTGCCTGCTGCGTACCGGTATCGTTCTTTCGCCACAGGGCGGTGCGCTGGCAAAAATGCTGCCGATTTTCCGCTGCGGACTCGGCGGGCCAATGGGTTCCGGCAAGCAATATATGCCGTGGATTCATATTGATGACATGGTTAACGGCATTATCTATCTGTTGGACCAGCCGATATTGCGCGGCCCCTTCAATATGGTTGCACCCTATCCGGTTCATAATGAACAATTTTCCGCCATGCTGGCACACGTATTGGATCGCCCCGGCTTTCTGCGAGCCCCCGCTTTTGCCATCAAACTGCTGATGGGCGAAGCCTCAACGCTGGTACTGGGCGGACAGCGCGCCATCCCACAGCGGTTAGAGGCCGCTGGCTTTAATTTCCGCTTCCTTGAGCTGGAAGAAGCCTTACAGGACGTCATCAAAAAACCGGGCTGAAGTTTGATAAAATGCCCAAATATTCTGCACTTCTGGCGTAAAAATTGTGCTGAAGTGGGCGTGACCGTCGGGTGAGCCGCACGGACGCGGCGAAAGTCAGTGCCGCGTCGGGAACGCGTCACTGGCGGCCCGAATAGCGGTCAGGAACGCTGAAGGCACCGCGCAGCGGCACAATTCTCGCCCAAAAGCCAGTGGTCAAGGAGCAGCGGCAACTGAGCGCTCCTTGTCGGGCGTGTAGATAAAGTATAAGAATACTCGGTGGTTAACACGCACGAAACTTTTACACTATCCGACATAGAATTATGAAAATGCTAGAGCATGAGTACATGTTAACTGCTAGAGGCTGATAACCATCAGCCCCAAAACCTACTTCAATGCACCTGATAAAAACTGCTGCAACCGCGCACTTTTCGGGCTACCGAAGAGTTGCTCAGGCGGCCCTTCCTCTTCGATCACCCCTTGGTGCAGGAAGATAACGTGGCTGGAGACATGACGGGCAAACTCCATCTCATGCGTCACCACCACCATCGTTTTCCCCTCCTCCGCCAACTGCTGCATGATGCGCAGTACCTCACCCACCAGTTCAGGGTCGAGCGCCGACGTCGGTTCATCAAATAGCAGAACTTCTGGCTCCATCGCCAGCGCTCGCGCAATAGATACGCGCTGCTGCTGGCCCCCGGAGAGATCCGACGGGTATTTCTGTTGGGCAGAATCCGTGATCCCAACCTTATTCAGGTAGAACACTGCCCGCTCACGCGCTTCCGCTTTACTAAGCCCTAATACCTGGATCGGCGCTTCCATCACGTTCTCCAACGCGGTCATGAAGCTCCACAGGTTGAAGTGCTGAAACACCATCGTCAGGCGCGTCCGCAGCATCTGAAGCTGCTTTTTATCAAAGACCTTCAGTTGTCCGTCAGTATCACGTACCATGCGGATTTCCTGATTGCTGACGTAAATCGCCCCTTCACAGGGCTTTTCCAGAAAATTAATGCAGCGCAGTAAGGTACTTTTCCCCGACCCAGACGACCCGATAATCGAAATAACGTCCCCCGCTTTCGCCTGCAATGAGATCCCTTTAAGTACCTCATGCTGGCCATAACGTTTACGCAGTTCCGTCACCATCAATTTGTTATTCGACATGTTTTTTCCTGCGCTTAATGAGATGAACGGGTATAAAGATGACGTAACCAGCGTCGCTCTGCCCTTCTGAACAGCCCGATTAATACAAATGAGATCGCCAGATAGATCACCGCTGCGATGCCAAACGCATAAAACGGCTGGTAGGTAGCAGCATTAATATCGCGTGCGATTTTCAGAATATCCGGCACCGTCACGGTAAAAGCCAGCGCCGTCGAATGCAGCATCAGAATCACTTCGTTACTGTAGGCTGGCAGTGCAATACGCAGCGCACTCGGCAAAATAATGCAGCGATACTGCTTAAAACGAGAGAAACCGTATGCTCTGGCGGCTTCAATTTCCCCATGCGGTACAGAGCGGATTGCACCCGCGAAAATCTCTGTAGTATACGCACAGGTATTGAGCGCCAGCGCTAAAATGGCGCAGTTCAGCCCGCTGCGAAAAAAAGCGTTCAGCAGATCGGTGCCGCGCACGATTTCCAGGCTATACACGCCGGAATAGAACACCAGGAGTTGCACGTAGAGCGGCGTACCTCGGAATACATAGGTAAAGAGCCAAACCGGGAAGCTGAACCGGCGCCGCGGCGACACGCGGGCAATCGCCAGCGGCAGTGCCATCAGTCCACCGATCGCTACTGAGGAAATCAGCAGCCAGAGCGTCATCGCC